>NZ_CAJZAG010000040.1 GCF_914271485.1 Cupriavidus pampae | reverse complement strand
CGTCGATACGTTCCGCACGGAGGGCGTGACCACCGGCTCCGCGCACTTCACGCGCACGTGCATGATCGTCTGCCGGACCTCGGCGTCATCCGACACGTCGGTGGTCGGGGGCCTGCTCTCGGCGAGCGGCAACATCGACATCACCGCTGGCATGGCTGCGATAAACATCGGTGGCCGCGTGCTCGCCGTCGGCGACCTCACCGTCAACGCGCCGGTGACCTACGCCACCGGGGTCGCCGGCTACACCGCAATCGCACGCGACCGGGGCTTCAAGGCGTTCTTCGGCGATAGCTGGGCGCGCCTGTATGCAATGGATGTAGGCGGCAGCTGGATGGCTACAGGTCGCACGCGTATCGGCGGCGATGCGATCGTGACCGGCGGTAGCTTCGATGGCGACGTCGCGGTGGCCGGCACCACCACTGTGTTGCGCCCGCGCCAGATCGAGCCGGTCTCGGTGGAAAGCCACCTCGGCATGACGTCATGGTTGTGGCGATGAGCCGGCAACACGCGTACCCCGCTCGCCGCCGCGCGGCGGTTGCATGCTGGCTGATGGCGATGG
>NZ_CAJZAG010000039.1 GCF_914271485.1 Cupriavidus pampae | reverse complement strand
CTGGAAGGTCCTCTCAGCGTACTGGGGCCGCGCGCGAACGTGGTGATCGCCAACCCGAACGGCATCAGCGTTGACGGCATGGTCGTCCGCAACGTCGGGAATCTTGCGCTGACCACGGGGCAGGTGTCGTTCAACGACTTCACGGCCAATGGCCAGCTGCACCGCAACCTCGTGTTGAACACGAGCCAGGGCGCGATCGACATCGGTGCGGGCGGATTGTCCGGCACGCTACTGAACCTCGAACTGATCGCCAAGCAGTTGCGCGTGGCCGGCAAGGTCGAGAACACCTTTCAGGATCCCGCTTCGCGAGTGCGCGCGGTGCTCGGCGACAGTCGTGCGGAGATCGATGCAAGCGTCTCGCCCAATGACAACCTGACGCCGTGGATTTCTTACAGCGCGGGCAGCAGCACGGGCACACGGCCTATCGCGCTCGATATCACCGCGGCGGGCAGTCTGATCGGTGGGCGTGTGGAATTGATCGTCACGGATCAGGGCGCGGGCGTGCGCCATGCCGGCGCGGCCTACGCCACGGCGGGCGATTTCGTGATCCAGGGAAATGGCAATCTCGAACTCGCCTCAGGCAGGGTAGAGGCGGCGCGAGACGTGCTGATCGCCATGAAGGACGTCTCGCTGCGCGATGCCGCGCTCAGAGCATCAACTGGTGCCATTCGCATCGATGCACGCGGA
>NZ_CAJZAG010000038.1 GCF_914271485.1 Cupriavidus pampae | reverse complement strand
TGCACAACCCGCGCATGGCCTCCGCCAGCGCGCTGGCCGGCGATCAGGCGCGCAACACGCGCACCGAACGCCTCGCCAACGTGACGACCGTCAAACTCGACAACGGTCAGCTGGACTTCTCCACATGGGTGGTCCACAAGAGCCTGTACCACCCGATCTTCCAGGTCATCGATCAGGATTACTGGACCTACGGCTTCGCACCGCGCTACACCGCGGACCTGACCGTGGGCGGCATGCGCAACCGCATCATCGCGGGCGCGCGCTTCTTCGGCGGCAGCAACGACGCGCGCCAGTACGTCAACGTCAATGGCGACCGCGGCGCGCAGACGCTCAACTCACGGCAGGATGCCTACAACTACGAGGCCTACCTCGAGGACCGGCTCTACGTGGTGCCGACCGTGGCGCTGATGGCCGGGGCCAAGGCCTATCGCAGCCGGCGCGATTACACGGACTTCGGCGGCCTGCCGGCGAATCCCAACGCGCGCGCGGCCGCGACCACCTATAGCGGCGTCAATCCAAAGTTCGGCGTGCTGTGGGAACCCGTCAAGGATGTGCAGGCGTTTATCGACATCACGCGCAGCGCCGACGTGCCCGACTTCTCGGACCTCAACCAGACCATCGGCACCACCAACCGCTTCGTGCCCCTCGCGCAGCAGCGCGGCTGGACCGTCGAGGCTGGCTCGCGCGGAC
>NZ_CAJZAG010000037.1 GCF_914271485.1 Cupriavidus pampae | reverse complement strand
CTCATCGATCAGCGCGGCGACGGCACCGCGATCGTCACCATCGACCGCCCGCAGCGGCGCAATGCCTGCGACTTCGACGCCTGGACCGACCTGAAGGCCGCCTTCGAGCGCTTCGCGCAGGACCGCTCGGTCCGGCTCGTGGTGCTCACCGGCAGCGGCGGCCACTTCTGCGCCGGCGACGACATCGTCGCCTTCGCGGCGGCCAAGGCCGATCCCGCGCACGCCGAGGTCTACCGCCAGCGCATCCAGGAGGCCTATGCCGCGGTACAGAGCGCCCCGCTGCCGGTGATCGCGGCCATCAGCGGCGTCTGTGCCGGCGGCGGCTGCAGCCTGGCCATGTGCTGCGACTTCCGCGTGGCCGACGCGACGGCGCGCGTCGGCGTGCCGGTCGCGAAGCTGGGCCTGGTCTATCCGACCATCCAGCTGCAGCGCCTGGCCTGGCTGATCGGCGCTTCCAACGCGCGGCGCTGGCTCTACAGCGGCCAGATGTTCGGCATCGACGAGATCGGCCGCACCGGCTTCGCCGACGCGGTGGCCGAGGGCGATGTCGTCGAGGCGGCCTTGCGCTTCGGCGCACCGATGACCGCCGCCGCGCCCTTGTCGATCGCCGGTTCGAAGGCGCAGTTGAATGCGGTGCTCGCCGGCCAGGTCGCGCAACGGCGGGCCGAGCTCGACGCCATGGTGGCGCGGGCCGACGACAGCGAGGACTTCCGCGAAGCACGCGCGGCCTTCGCAGAGAAGCGCACGCCGCATTTCAAGGGCCGCTGAATCGCAGGCCCCGCCCGGGCCTCGCTGCTAGGCGACGTGCCGCCGAGGCGCCGACACGGCGAAGGCCGTGCTGCGCACCAGGTCGGCGAAGCGCTGCTCGTCGCGCGCCGGTTCCCAGCGTGCACGCGACACCGCGACGTTGATCGCGCCGATGCCGCGCCCGCGCGCATCGGTGATCGGCGCGGCCGTGGAGATGTCGGAGAGAAAGTACTCGTCCTCGGTGCGCACGAAGCCGCGCGCGTGCGCGACGGCCACGCGCTCCTTGATCTTGCGGCGGTCGACGATGGTCCTGGGCGTGTGCCTGACCAGCGTGCTGGCGTCGAGCAGCGCATCGACTTCGGCCTCGGGCAGCGTCGACAGCAGCGCCAGCCCCGGCGCGGTGCAGTAGGCCGGCAGGCGGGTACCGACGATCACGTTGGGATGCAGCACGTTGCGGCTCACGATGCGCTGCACGAAGAC
>NZ_CAJZAG010000036.1 GCF_914271485.1 Cupriavidus pampae | reverse complement strand
CCATCGCCATCAGCCAGCATGCAACCGCCGCGCGGCGGCGAGCGGGGTACGCGTGTTGCCGGCTCATCGCCACAACCATGACGTCATGCCGAGGTGGCTTTCCACCGAGACTGGCTCGATCTGGCGCGGACGCACCACAGTGGTGGTGCCGGCCACCGCGACGTCGCCATCAAAGCTGCCGCCGGTCACGATCGCATCGCCGCTGATGCGCGTGCGGCCCGTAGCCATCCAGCTGCCGCCCACATCCATTGCATACAGGCGCGCCCAGCTATCGCCGAAGAACGCCTTGAAGCCCCGGTCGCGTGCGATTGCCGTGTAGCCGGCGACGCCAGTGGCGTACGTCACCGGCGCTTTGACGGTGAGGTCGCCGACGGCGAGCACACGGCCACCGATGTTCATCGCGGCCGTGCCAGCGGTGATGTCGATGCTGCCGCTCGCCGAGAGCAGCCCCCCGACCACCGACGTGTCGGATGACGCCGAGGTCCGGCAGACGATCATGCACGTGCGCGTGAAGTGCGCGGAGCCGGTGGTCACGCCCTCCGTGCGGAACGTATCGACGGCATGGATCGTGATCGAGCCATTGTTGGCGTAGATCTCGCCGCCGAGGTTGATGACATTGCGGCCGCTCAGTGTGGTGCCGGTTTCGGAGAGAAGATAGGCGCTCTGACCCGGCCGATCGACGGCGCCATAGTCGATGTCAAAGGTGCTGCCGCGTTTGGAGAGCACCAGCCAGCGGCGATCCGAGGCCGAGACGACGCTCGCGGCTACATCGCCCGCCGGCTTGGTGATCTCGTTGATCAGATCGCCCTTCGCTGCAAGATCGAGGCCGGCGTTGGACAGCATGCGCGCATGGCGATTGACGATATCGCCGCCCGCGCGCACCACCACATCGTCGTCCGCGCCGAACAGGATGCCGAGATACTGTGGTGTCGAATCATTGAGCAGTGAACCGCCTGTGCGCACCGTCACGGCGCCCACAGAGGATGGCGACGCCGCGATGCGATGTTGCCCCTGAACCAGCGCGCCGAGGTTCGTCAGGTCTCCATCCACCTCGAGCAATACGCCACCGCCGTTCGCCACCAGCGTCGACTGGCGCGCCTGCGAGGCCAGACTTACGGATGCGGCATGCACCTCGATGTCGGATGCTGCCAGCACATCTGAATCCTGTTGCGTCAATGCTCCGCGTGCATCGATGCGAATGGCACCAGTTGATGCTCTGAGCGCGGCATCGCGCAGCGAGACGTCCTTCATGGCGATCAGCACGTCTCGCGCCGCCTCTACCCTGCCTGA
>NZ_CAJZAG010000035.1 GCF_914271485.1 Cupriavidus pampae | reverse complement strand
CATGGCGGTAGTCTAGAAATGCCGGGCCATATGGTCTAATACCTTCCATCAGCGCGAGCGATACGGGATCGGTATGGCTCTCCGGCAGCCGGAGCCAGCCACCAGGAGTGAAGAATGGAGTTTCGACAGCTTCGCTATTTCGTTGCTGCCGCGGAGGAGGGCAACGTCGGTGCCGCCGCGCGGCGGCTGCATATTTCCCAGCCCCCGGTCACGCGACAGATTCACGCGCTCGAACAGCATCTGGGCGTGTTGTTGTTCGAGCGCAGCGCGCGCGGCGTGCAGCTCACGCCCGCCGGGGCCGCGTTTCTCGAAGATGCACGGCGCATGCTCGAACTGGGTCGGACTTCCGTGGACCGGTCCCGCGCCGCCAGCCGGGGCGAGATCGGCCAACTCGATATCGGCTACCTCGGCACGGCGATCTACCAGACCGTCCCGGCATTGCTCCATGCGTTCACGCAGGCGGTCCCGGGGGCGACGCTGTCTCTGGCCCTGATGCCCAAGGTGCGGCAGATCGAGGCCCTGCGTGCCGGCACCATCCATCTCGGTGTCGGCCGCTTCTACCCCCAGGAGCCTGGAATCACGGTGGAGCACCTGCACTACGAACGGCTGTATATCGCAGCGGGTTCGAGCATTGCGCGCCAGCTGAGACAGGATCCGACGCTGCTGCGGCTCAAGAGCGAGTCCCTCGTTCTTTTCCCCAAGGAGGGGAGGCCGAGTTTCGCTGACGAAGTGATCGCCTTGATGCGCCGGGCCGGGGTCGAGCCGCGCGTGACGGCGATTGTCGAAGATGTCAACGCGGCCCTCGGGCTCGTCGCGGCCGGCGCCGGCGTCACGCTGGTCCCGGCCTCGGTGGCCGCGATTCGGCGGCCCTTCGTCCGGACGATGGAGATGGCCGATGCGAGCGCCAAGGTGCCGGTCAGCCTGACTTACCTGACCGACTCTCGCGTACCCGTGCTTCGCGCATTTCTCGATGTCGCAAGACGCGGGAAAGGACAGAAATAGCGCGGCTGGCTACGTGTACGATTTCGTGTTCGAACGCGAACTCCGTCAAGCAACTCGACCATCCATCGCCGCCGTCAGGCGCCAGCGCGAAGACGACTACCATCGAGATAGATCACCCGCCGCGTGGCGCCCGCAACGGGCCTCCTCGAAGGCGAATGCAACCCCGCTCCCCTCAGCACGGCACATGGCCACCCAAGATCGAACCCAGGCGGCACGCAAGAAGACATCGGGCCCGGCCGCGGCCAAACCCGCCAGCGAATCGACGCTGTACGTGCAATCGGTCGAGAAGGCGATGAAGGTGCTGATGGCCTTCGACGGCTCCAAGCGCCAGCTTTCGCTGTCCGAGATCTGCACGCTCACGCAGCTCGACCTGAGCGCCGGGCAGCGCTTCACTTTCACGCTCACGGCGCTCGGCTACCTCAACAAGGAATCGGAAAGCCGCAAGTACGAGCTCTCGCCGCGGCTGCTCGACTTCACCTACCATTACCTGGCGTCGAGCGACGTGGTGAACCGCGCCACGCCCTTTCTGCAGCAGCTCAGCCAGATGACGGAGGAGGTCTGCAACCTCACCGTGCTCGACGGGCCGGACATC
>NZ_CAJZAG010000033.1 GCF_914271485.1 Cupriavidus pampae | reverse complement strand
TCCACTAAACTAGGGGCGATTCGCTGGAGGAGGGCGCGATGCTTCAGCTAATCTAGTCCCCGCATTTTTGCCGGGCACCGGCATCAGTCACAAGATGGTTTATCTGCCGCTCCATAAATCTATCCATTTGAAGGATGATCGTCGGATTTCCGGTGAAATGAGCTATCTTGTGAAGAAGGAAATATTTGCGGTCCAAGCCGATATCTGTGAGCACAGCTTTAACCATTTTTCGCGCTAGGGTGGACTCCCGGGTTCGATCGACTAGCATCGTCACGGCCATGCTTATGTCCTTGCTCAGGCGTTGATTTCGCGCTTGCTCAGTATCCGTATCATGCTTTGGGCTTGCACGCTTCTTGTAGGAAATGTAGGCCAACCAGATCGTAACGGAAACCATCGAGATAATAGCGGCGCCAACCAACACCCATGGATTCGTACCTAAGACGGTGATCGCGACTAACGTTGCCGTACCACAGGCGATTCGGAGGGCGCCATAGGCAATACGACGTGCTGCGTGCGCTAGCTTACCGGTTTGTTGGGATTCGTTCCTATGTGCCTGCGATAGCAATCTTAATGCGACCTGAACGGACTCGGAAGTGTTGGTACTCGCCGCAGCATGACTTGCATATCTTGCGGCGCGTATGATACCTTCGAAGCTACCAGGCGTAAATTGCTTACGTTCGACCAGCACTGCCTTGAGGCTAGAGGCCTCTTGTGTAGATCCCGCTGCACGATCGACGTAGGCGGATACGTTCGCGATCTTGTCCAGCACTTTCTTGCTTTTCTCACCTTCGGACTTGGCCTCACGATATGATAAAACCCCCTCGACGAAATGTCCCACGCCCATGCCGAGTCCTAGCGCTGCTCCGGCAACGGATGCCGACGCTGATTGAGTGGCCAGATGCGCAATAGTACTAACGACACCCCCGGTCTGCACTACTCCATCTCGTAGAAATGTAGCCTGTTTGACTGCGAATGAACCATCAGCACTATCAAGTGTGCGGGCTTCCTCACACGCAATCATAGCGTCGTAACTTGACTTCATGTCCCTCAGCTTAGGGGCTATTAGGTCAGTGTTTGCCGAACTTTGCGCCGCATGCCTGCCATGACGACGTCGAAATGAATCGGCATATTCATACAATCTGTTCCTTTCTTCTATGTTGTTAACAACTCGTTGACGACTATCCAGCATCCGCTTCACAGCCCTGTAGAAATCCTTGATGGCGAGCGCTATCTCTGTCGCCGACATGATCGCTCCAAGCCCCGTCAAAATGTCGCCGGACAGCTCGACCTCGGTGCGTGGGAGCAACGGTGCTTTGTCGAAGAGCGCCGCCATTCTGTTCCCGAAGTCGTCGACGGTAGAGTGCCCGACACGCATCCCGGTCACGCTTGCCCAGGCGCCATAGAATCCAACGTAGAATCGTCCGCTCGAGGCAGGCGGCGGTCGTTGTGGATTCAATGACAGTCCGTTGTTTCTAACTGCCCCAACCATGAAGGTCTCCAGTATGATTTATTAACTTCACGGACTAAGCAGCCTCAGGCGTACTTTGCGCATCTCGTTACATACACGTGCTGACCTCCGCAGTAGCTATATTGGCTCGGCGCGGGATATCATGATTTGTCGCCGTTTTTTGTTTTGTCAAAAATAGTACACATTTCACACATATTTTCATTCATATTAGTATCAGCAAGGAATTTTTCTTTTGATAATTTTAAGATTTTTTAGAAAAAATGAATGTATTCCGTCGGCCTCATATGAGGTGCAATAGCTCGTAAGCTGCGGCCGAAGCGCCCATCTCATTTGGCGTGCTCCATGCCGCAGTGCCGTTGCGCCGATGGCATCTCTGTCGTCGACGGGATGCCAAAACACAAACAGTTCCGTGCCGCGCGCCACGTCGCCGTGGGCGGCGCGTGACAACAGCTCAGTCAGACCGTTCGCGTTCGCGATCTTCCCCTACGCTTAGCGCGACTGTACGGCGCCCTGCCGCCCTCGTCAGCGCACTTCACTCGGATGGCGCCCTCGGCGCGGGCGGTACCGTCTTTCGCGATAGATCGCGGCGTGAACTGTCATCTGACAGCGCGTCGGCCCGACACGCGATCCTGTAGCATAGCCGAGTCGTACGGCTCGAACGATCTATTCAGCGAGCGCCATGGATACCAAATAAGGTGGAAAACTGCGTGACGTCACCAACGTAATCCCGGTTCTTAAGCAGACGAAATTAACGGATATCAGGCCCTAAAGCTTTTGGACGCTGGACGCGACGGGTTCTTCGCCCCCGAGGCGCTGTCGCTGTAGACCTCGCGGGCAGATATCGATTTCTCCGTCGCGTCGTGGCAGCTCAAGCGCCATCGTACGTGCTCCGATCAGTTCGCCGCCGCCCGGCCCGTCGATGTGATGC
>NZ_CAJZAG010000032.1 GCF_914271485.1 Cupriavidus pampae | reverse complement strand
GGTGTTGATTTGCACCTAAAACTGACCCACCAGTTGCATCGAAAATTGACCCACCCCAAGGTCATGCCTCTTCACTGATTGGTGTCTGCTTAGTGCGTTTCTCCTTGCTGGGCTGGATGCTGCTGTTCTTGAATCGGTAGCTGTCGTTACCCGTTTCAACGATGTGGCAGTGATGGGTCAGACGATCCAGCAGTGCGGTGGTCATCTTGGCGTCGCCGAAGACAGCCGACCACTCACCGAAGCTCAGGTTTGTCGTGATGATGAGGCTGGTGCGCTCGTAGAGCTTGCTGATCAGGTGAAACAGCATGGCGCCGCCGGCCTGGCTAAATGGTAGATAGCCCAGTTCGTCGAGGATCACCAGATCGGCGTACATCATTCGCGTCGCCAGATGCCCGGGCTTGCCGGCTGCCTTCTCCAGTTCCAGCGTATTGACGAGTTCGATGGTTGAATAGAACCGCACGCGCCGATGATGATGCTCTACCGCCTGCACGCCGATCGCTGTGCCGATGTGGGTCTTGCCGGTCCCGGGTCCGCCAACCAGCACGACGTTGTGGGCAGACTCGAGGAATTCACATCGGTGGAGCTGGCGAACCAGTGCTTCGTTGACTTCGCTGCATGCGAAGTCGAAGCCCATGAGGTCTCGATACGCCGGAAACCTGGCAACCTTCATCTGGTAGGCCAGCGAGCGCACCTCGCGCTCAGTGAGCTCCGCCTTGAGCAGGCGAGAGAGGATCGATACCGCTGCTTGATATGCGGGCGAATCCTGCTCGGCCAGATCACCCAGCGCCTGCGCCATGCCGTGCAGCTTAAGCGCCTTCAGCATCTCCACCATGATGTCATGCTGCATGATTGATCCTCCGCAGTGAGTCATAGCGTCCGACATTGGCTTCAGGCTCGATCCGCAACGTCAGCGCCTGAGGCGCTGTGATGGGAGAGATCGGCTCCCCCTGTATCAGCCGGCTCAGGATGTTGAGGATCGTCTGCTTGGATGGGGCGCCGGCCTCTAACGCGAGTTCGACGGCCGCCAGCACCGCCTGCTCGTCGTGAAGGAGGACCAGTGCGAGCACCTCCACCATCTCGCGATCGCCGCCCGGCCGCTTGAGTAAGGCTCGCTGCAATCGTTTGAAGCCCTCCGGCAACTGCGTGAATGGCGCGCCGTTGCGCAACGCGCCGGGCTTGCGCTGTAGCACGGCGAGATAGTGCCGCCAGTCATAGATGGTTCGACCGATCCCATGGCTGCGATCGATGTGCCGCACGTGCTCAGCAATGACATGGCTCTCGGCCACGAACACGAGGCGTGAAGCGTAGACGCGCAGGCTGATGGGACGATTGGCGAACGACGCTGGCACGCTGTAACGGTTGCGCTCGAAGTGCACCAGGCACGTCGGCGAGACACGCTTGGTATGCTCCACGAAGCCATCGAAGGCTTGGCCTACCGGCATTAAATGCGGGCGCTCCTCGGACCACGCTTCCCAGATGGTCATATCGAGCTCGGGGTGTCGTGTCTGCTGCCACAACAGCACGCATTGGTCCGCCAACCAGTCGTTGAGCGCATCGAGGGAGCCAAATGGTGGAACCCGCTGCCAGATCCGGTGGCGGCTATCCTGCACGTTCTTCTCTATCTGGCCCTTCTCCCAGCCAGACGCCGGGTTACAGAACTCGGCATCGAACAGGTAGTGGCTGACCATGGTGCTGAAGCGCAGGTTGACGTCGCGCAGCTTGCCTCGCCCCACGCGATCTACAGCGGTCTTCATGTTGTCGTAGATCCCGCGCCGCGGGATGCCGCCCCACGCCGTGAAAGCGTGATAGTGAGCATCGAACAACATCTCGTGCGTCTGCAGCGGATACGCCCGCAGGAAGAACGCTCGGCTGTGGCTGAGCTTGAACTGCGCGACCTGTAGCTTGGTGCGCTCGCCACCAAGCACGGCCCAGTCCTCACTCCAGTCAAACTGGAACGCTTCGCCTTCGGCAAAGCGCAGTGGAATGAATGTGCCCTTGCTTGCAGCCCTCGATTGTTGTTGCTGCTCTTGCCGCCATCGTCGTGCGAAGGCCGCCACACGATCGTAGGAACCGGTGAAGCCGAGCGCGCACAGGTCGGCGTGGATCTGCTTAAGCGTGCGTCGCTGCTTGCGAGGCTTGTTGGCCTCGGTCTTGAGCCACGCAGCGAGCTTGGCGGCATGGCCATCTAGCTTGCTCGGGCTGTGCCGAGGTGGATAGGCGGGAACCGTGACATCGGCGCGCAGATAGCGCCGTACGGTGTTGCGGGAGATACCCAGACGCCTGGCGATCTCGCGAAGCGGGATCTGGTCGCGCAGGTGCCAGCGTCGAATGATGCTCAAGATGGCCACGTCGATCACTCCGAACTCCTGCGCGTTGCCGAGCAGGACAGTGTTCTATACGTGGGTCAACATTCGATGCAAATTACAGGCCCTAGTGGGTCAGGATCGGGTGCAACTCAACA
>NZ_CAJZAG010000031.1 GCF_914271485.1 Cupriavidus pampae | reverse complement strand
TGCGTATTTCGGCCGAACGTGACCGGCCGTTTCGGGATCGTGACCGGTGATTTCGGCAACGTGACCGAGCGAACCGGAAGGCAGGATTGGCGTTGCGCATGACATCAACCACGCGGGCTATGCTCGCCGGCTTTGGCCGGAGGAAGCATGCCCGCGCACCGGATGAACATGCGCATGATCAAGGACGTTTTACGACTTAAATTCGACGGCGGCTTCTCGCATGATCGGATCGCCGCATCGCTGGGCATTTCCAAGGGCGTGGTCACAAAGTACGTCGGCCTGGCCGGCGCTGCTGGACTGGACTGGGCGAGCGCCTGCGATATGGACGAAGCCGAACTCGAGCGACGGCTACTCGGCAAGCCCACGGGACCAGCAGCGTACGCCCAGCCCGACTACGGGCGAATTCACCAGGAGCTGCGCCGCAAAGGTATGACGCTCACCCTGCTGTGGGAGGAATATCAGGCGGAGTTTGCGGATCGGCAGACCTATCGCTATACGCAGTTCTGCGAGCACTACAAGGCATTCACCAAACGCCTGAAGCGCTCAATGCGTCAGATCCACCGCGCCGGCGAGAAGCTGTTCGTCGACTTCGCCGGCCCCACGTTGCCGCTGACGACCGGACGCCGCGCACACATCTTCGTGGCCGCCATGGGCGCCTCGAGCTATACGTTCGCGTGCGCGACGCCGGCCGAAAGGATGGAGGACTGGCTGGGCGGCATCGCACGGGCGCTGACCTTCTATGGCGGCGTGCCGCAGTTGGTCGTCCCGGACAACCCACGCGCCATGATTGCCGATCCGGACCGCTACGAGCCGCGCGCCGGCGATACCGTCCTGGACTTCGCGCGTCATTACGGCACCTCATTCTTGCCGGCACGTGTGTATCGTCCGCAGGACAAGCCGAAGGTAGAAGTTGCAGTCCAGGTGGTCGAGCGTTGGATCATGGCGCGCCTGCGTCATCATCAGTTTGCGTCGGTTCAGTCGGTCGATGACGCGATCCGGCCGCTGCTGAAGAACCTAAACGAGCGCCCGTTCCAGAAGTTGCCGGGATGCCGCGCCAGCGCGTTCACCGAACTAGATGCGCCGGCTCTGCAACCGTTGCCGGCACAGCCCTATGAGCTGGCGCACTTCAAGACTGTGACGGTTCACATCGACTATCACGTCGAGATCAACAAACACCGTTACAGCGTCCCGCACGCCCTGGTCGGCCTCAAGCTCGATGCGCGCATCACGGCAGGGGCTGTCGAACTGTTACATCGCGGCCGCCGCGTTGCCAGCCACGCCCGCAATGAGCGCTTGGGTGGCTACACCACCGTCGTCGAGCACATGCCCGCGGCGCACCGCGCCCATCTCGAATGGACGCCGCAGCGGTTGATTCACTGGGGCCAGCAGATCGGCGCGGCAACTGGTGCGCTCGTCACGCGACTGCTGCAGGAGCAACGCCATCCTGAACACGGCTATCGCGCGTGCCTCGGATTGCTCTCCCTGTCTCGGCGCTATGGCCGTGACCGTCTCGAAGCCGCGTCCGCGCTGGCGCTGGAACTGGGCGTGCACCGTTACCGCCATGTGCGCGACATCCTGATCAACAACCGCGACCGCTCTGCGGCGGCAACGCCTGCCGACTGGATCAGCCCGAGCCACGCGCATGTACGCGGCTCCAGTTATTACCAATAAAGAGACTCCACCATGATGATGCACCAGACCCTGACACAGTTGCGCACCCTGAAGCTGGACGGCTTCGTTGATGGCCTCGAAGAACAGTTGACGCAGCCCGGCGCGGCCAGCCTGAGCTTCGAGGAACGACTGTCCCTGCTGGTCGACCGGGAAGCCAGTTGGCGTGATGACCGGCGCCGAACCCGACTGCTCAAGCAGGCGCGTCTCAAGTATCCGCAGGCCGCCATCGAGGACCTCGACACCCGTTCCGGTCGAGGCGTGGACCCGCGCTCCCTCACGAGCTTGGCCCTTGGCGACTGGGTTGAAAGTGGCTACAGCCTGCTCATCAGCGGCCCAACGGGCGCTGGTAAATCATGGCTCGCCTGCGCCCTGGCGCAATATGCCTGCCGGCGCGGGCACTCCGCCTTGTATCTGCGCGTGCCACGACTTGCCGAGGAACTGCGCGTACTTCACGGCAACGGCGGCTTCACCAAATGGCTGCTGCAGGTCGCCCGCGTTGACGTCTTGCTACTGGACGATTGGGGCATGGCTCCCCTCGACGCAATGGTTCGAAACGATCTGCTCGAGATGATTGATGATCGTGCGGCGGGCAAGGCGACCATCGTCACTAGCCAGTTGCCGATTGAGCATTGGCACAGTTGGATCGGCGACGAGACCATCGCTGATGCGATGCTCGACCGTCTCATGCAGCGTCATCACCGGATCACGCTCACCGGCGAGTCGCTCAGAAAAGCATCCCCAAAACCTACCATCCTGGAACCAGGACTCGACCAAGACTGATACGAAACCCTACAATCGACACCGCGCAACTCCCATCCCGCCGAATCGGTCACGATCCCGAAATCGGCGGTCACGTTCGCCGAAATACGCA
>NZ_CAJZAG010000030.1 GCF_914271485.1 Cupriavidus pampae | reverse complement strand
AGTAGTGGCGAACGAAATGGGAAGAGCCTTGTACTCTTTAGCAGTGGTGTTAGCAGAACGGGATGGAAAGCCCGGCCATAGCAGGTGATAGCCCTGTATGCGAAAACACGATTGTGGAACTAGGTGTACGACAAGTAGGGCGGGACACGTGAAATCCTGTCTGAAGATGGGGGGACCATCCTCCAAGGCTAAATACTCGTGATCGACCGATAGTGAACCAGTACCGTGAGGGAAAGGCGAAAAGAACCCCGGGAGGGGAGTGAAATAGATCCTGAAACCGCATGCATACAAACAGTCGGAGCCTGGAAACGGGTGACGGCGTACCTTTTGTATAATGGGTCAGCGACTTACATTCAGTGGCAAGCTTAACCGATTAGGGAAGGCGTAGCGAAAGCGAGTCCGAACAGGGCGTTGAGTCGCTGGGTGTAGACCCGAAACCAGATGATCTATCCATGGCCAGGTTGAAGGTGCGGTAACACGTACTGGAGGACCGAACCCACTAATGTTGAAAAATTAGGGGATGAGCTGTGGATAGGGGTGAAAGGCTAAACAAATCTGGAAATAGCTGGTTCTCTCCGAAAACTATTTAGGTAGTGCCTCGTGTGTCACCTTCGGGGGTAGAGCACTGTCATGGTTGGGGGGTCTATTGCTGATTACCCCGCCATAGCAAACTCCGAATACCGAAGAGTGCAATCACGGGAGACAGACATCGGGTGCTAACGTCCGGTGTCAAGAGGGAAACAACCCAGACCGCCAGCTAAGGTCCCCAAGATTGGCTAAGTGGGAAACGAAGTGGGAAGGCTAAAACAGTCAGGAGGTTGGCTTAGAAGCAGCCACCCTTTAAAGAAAGCGTAATAGCTCACTGATCGAGTCGTCCTGCGCGGAAGATGTAACGGGGCTAAGCCAGTCACCGAAGCTGCGGATACGTACCTTTTGGTACGTGTGGTAGGAGAGCGTTCTGTAAGCCTGTGAAGGTGTCTTGTAAAGGATGCTGGAGGTATCAGAAGTGCGAATGCTGACATGAGTAGCGATAAAGGGGGTGAAAGGCCCCCTCGCCGTAAGCCCAAGGTTTCCTACGCAACGTTCATCGGCGTAGGGTGAGTCGGCCCCTAAGGCGAGGCAGAGATGCGTAGCTGATGGGAAGCAGGTTAATATTCCTGCACCGTCGTATGATGCGATGGGGGGACGGATCGCGGAAGGTTGTCCGGGTGTTGGAAGTCCCGGTCCCTGCATTGGAGAAGGCGCTCAGGCAAATCCGGGCGCGGGATTCAAGAGTGTGGGGCGAGCGGCCTTGTGCTGCGAAGCAATCGGAAGTGGTTCCAAGAAAAGCCTCTAAGCTTCAGTCATACGAGACCGTACCGCAAACCGACACAGGTGGGCGAGATGAGTATTCTAAGGCGCTTGAGAGAACTCGGGAGAAGGAACTCGGCAAATTGGTACCGTAACTTCGGGATAAGGTACGCCCTGGTAGCTTGACTGGCCTGCGCCAGAAGGGTGAAGGGGTTGCAATAAAATGGTGGCTGCGACTGTTTAATAAAAACACAGCACTCTGCAAACACGAAAGTGGACGTATAGGGTGTGACGCCTGCCCGGTGCCGGAAGATTAAATGATGGGGTGCAAGCTCTTGATTGAAGTCCCGGTAAACGGCGGCCGTAACTATAACGGTCCTAAGGTAGCGAAATTCCTTGTCGGGTAAGTTCCGACCTGCACGAATGGCGTAACGATGGCCACACTGTCTCCTCCCGAGACTCAGCGAAGTTGAAGTGTTTGTGATGATGCAATCTCCCCGCGGCTAGACGGAAAGACCCCATGAACCTTTACTGTAGCTTTGCATTGGACTTTGAACCGGTCTGTGTAGGATAGGTGGGAGGCTTTGAAGCGTGGACGCTAGTTCACGTGGAGCCGTCCTTGAAATACCACCCTGGTTTGTTTGAGGTTCTAACCTTGACCCGTGAATCCGGGTCGGGGACAGTGCATGGTAGGCAGTTTGACTGGGGCGGTCTCCTCCCAAAGTGTAACGGAGGAGTTCGAAGGTACGCTTGGTACGGTCGGACATCGTACCTAAAGTGCAATGGCAAAAGCGTGCTTAACTGCGAGACCGACAAGTCGAGCAGGTGCGAAAGCAGGACATAGTGATCCGGTGGTTCTGAATGGAAGGGCCATCGCTCAACGGATAAAAGGTACTCTGGGGATAACAGGCTGATACCGCCCAAGAGTTCATATCGACGGCGGTGTTTGGCACCTCGATGTCGGCTCATCTCATCCTGGGGCTGTAGCCGGTCCCAAGGGTATGGCTGTTCGCCATTTAAAGAGGTACGTGAGCTGGGTTTAAAACGTCGTGAGACAGTTTGGTCCCTATCTGCCGTGGGCGTTGGAATCTTGACGGGGGCTGCTCCTAGTACGAGAGGACCGGAGTGGACGTACCGCTGGTGTACCTGTTGTCTCGCCAGAGGCATCGCAGGGTAGCTATGTACGGAAGAGATAACCGCTGAAAGCATCTAAGCGGGAAACTCGCCTGAAGATGAGGATTCCCTGGAGGCTTGACCTCCTTGAAGGGTCGTTCGAGACCAGGACGTTGATAGGCTGGGTGTGGAAGCGCAGTAATGCGTTAAGCTAACCAGTACTAATTGCCCGTAAGGCTTGATCCTATAACCGGTGTGTCTTGCCCGGTGTATAGCGTTCCGCCAATGTGCCAGGCCACATACAGCACAACCTACCTTTACTACACCCAGATTCGTCGCG
>NZ_CAJZAG010000029.1 GCF_914271485.1 Cupriavidus pampae | reverse complement strand
CGAGATACCGTTCCACGATGATCTTGATCGTCTCCGCACACTCTGCGCTCCAGACGGGACCACCAACGCTTCCACCCTCGCCGACACCAACGAGCCCCTCCGAATACACCCGGACGATAACGTAGCTCTGCTGGTGCACGGTAGTGATCGACATCTGGATCGGCCGCTTGGTCGGCACATCCACGATCACTGCTTCAATCGCGTCAATCTTCACGGGTTTGCCCCCGCCTGCGCACGCGCGGGCTCGATAACGAAGTTGATGTTCATCAGGCGGACACCCTCTTCCACAATATCGGGAGTAATCAGACTAGACTGGACGCCGTTGCAACAGTCGTCCGTGATCCAATCTCCACCTTCGAAGTAGTACTGCGTGGTCAACGTTTCATATCCCGGCGCCTTCACCTTGAAATGTACATGAGCGGGACGCCACGAGTGACCACCCATGGTTTCGAGCAATGCGCCCGTGGGACCCTGATCCGGGATCTGATACGGCACCGGCATCGTTGTGCGCACGCGGAAGCTGCCATCGGTGCCCACCCTGAGCTTCCCTCGATAAAAATCAGTCGGGATGTCGTCATGGAAACCGCTGTACTTCCCATCGGGCGTCGAATGCCAGACATCAATCGTCACGTCCTCGACAACGCTCCCGTCGACCGCTTTGACCGTTCCCTGGATAAGCAAAGGCTTGTGGTCGTCCGTGTCGTAAGTCTTGAGCCGGTCATCGACCAGAGGGGCGTCGTCGCGATAGTAGGGTCCCTCGATAGCAGGCGTTGAACCTTCGCTAATACGAGCCTTCGTCGCAGCCACGGTGCTATTGAAAAAAACATCGCAAAGAAGAGCGGTTTCACGCTGTTCGGCTACTTGCATGAGGTAATGAACCGCAGTTCGGTATTCCGCCTCAGTAACCTCCTTCTGGTCGAGCACCCGCTGTACCGCCGCGACGATCGCATCGACAACATCCTTGACTCTTTTGTTCACTTTGCCTCCGTCATGAAAACATGAACACGTGGGCGACAATTGCCCCGCACAGTCATAATAGAGACGGCAATCCCATACCGTCCAATACCTTTTCTCCGCCTAGACCATACGGTTTCGGTATGTCTTTCCCTAGTTGCGAGACCGCAGGTGCTTGCTCACAATCGCCTTGTAACAGGCAGCGCAACGGGACGGAACATGGAAATAAGACAGTTGAAATACTTCGTCGCGGTCGCGGAGGCGGGAGGTTTCGGAACAGCGGCACAGAGGATGCACATATCGCAGCCACCGCTTACTCGTCAGATCCAGGCCTTGGAACGCGATATTGGGGCAAAGCTTTTCGAGCGGACGGCACGGGGCGTCGAACTCACCGCCGCCGGAAAGGTGTTTCTTGATGACGCGCGTCAGTTGCTCGCGCTTGTGCAGCGGTCTTCGCGGCGATCGCAAGCTGCCGCTAGAGGCGAATCGGGTGAGCTGAAGCTCGTCTACTTTGGGACTCCTGTCTTTGAGACGGTTCCGGCGTTCGTCAGAACGTTCCTCGCAACGTATCCCGACGCCACCGTCGCCGTGTCTCACATGACCAAGGAAGCTCAGCTCGAGTCTCTTCTTTCAGGGGTGGTGGACATCGGATTCGGGCGCTTCTATCCGGTGACCGAAGGCGTGTCGAGTTGGAACATTGGGACGGAGACGCTTCACGTCGCCGCTGCCGATCCGTGGGACACACGCGTTTCCCGTGCCCGTGCAGTTGTAGACCTACTCGATGTGCCCCTCATTCTTTATCCACGCGGCGACCGACCAAGTTTCGCCGACAAGGTAGTTTCCATATTTAGAACGGAAGGAGTGGAGCCAAAAATCGCAGCCGAGGTCGAAGATGTCACTACAGCCCTTGCACTGACTGCCGCCGGAATAGGCGCTACATTGGTGCCAGCTTCCGTCGCACATGTTCGATGGCCAGGCGTGACATTCCTTGAGCTTGAGCCACAGAAGCTCTCAGTTCCGGTCAGCTGCGTGTTCCGCACAGACCGTAGGGGCCCCATAGTTGACTCAGCGTTACAGGTCGTTGCCTCCCTTACTAAAGGGATGAGCAGACGCTAAGGTCACCCGACCAATTAATAGGCGCTATACGCTAGACGCCGTGTGCGGACCAAGCTTCACGATCCATTCTTTCTTCGTCTAGCACCGAACGCCTTCTTCACAACGCAAGCGTGCTCCCCGCAGCGATTGCAATGGGGAGCAGCAGAAACCGGTGCTGTCACCACGCCTTCTCGACTACGTCTCAATATTTCGTGTTCGGGTCTCCGGAAGGAAGATCAGACCAACGACGAAAGACGCTGCTGCTATAACCACCGGATACCAGACGCCGGCGTAAATGTTCCCTGTAGCAGCCACGAGAGCGAACGCGGTCGTTGGGAGAAATCCGCCGAACCATCCGTTTCCAATGTGATACGGAAGTGACATCGCGGTATATCGAATGCGGGTCGGGAACAGCTCGACCAATGTCGCCGCAATTGGTCCGTACACCATCGCGACGAAAAGCACCAGACCAGTGAGCATCAGCATTACCATCAGGTAATTGGGTCGGCACAACCTGGATAGCCGACCGCGTTGATTTGCTTGGCGAGCGCGGCATAGAATTCTTTGACTTTTGCCTTGCGTTCAGCCGAACTTAGCGTGGCACCTTCAAAGCTTTCGATGACCCGATCACCCACGTGGACCGCCGCTACAGTCCCAGCGGGTGCATCCACATTTCTGTAGTTGACCGAAGCCTTCGCGAGGAACGATTTAGCAATGTCACAGGAGTTCACAAATTCCGACGTTCCTACGGGGTTGAACTGGAATGAGCAAGTTCTTGGATCGGCCACGACGGTTACCGGCGCCCGTGCCTGGGCTGCAGCCAGAGCAGGATTCGCGTACTTTGTGAGCCCGTGAAAGAGCGGAAAAAAGTGGAGAGCAGCCAGCAAGAACCCCGCAAGCATGATCGGCTTGCGTCCGATGTGATCTGAGAGAGAGCCGAAGAATACGATCATAGGCGTCCCGATGACGAGCGCGCCGGCCACAAGCAGATTTGCTGTCACCGCCTCGACCTTCAGCGTTTGGGTCAGGAAAAATAGTGCATAGAACTGACCCGCATACCAAATGACAGACTGTCCAGCTACCAGACCGAACAGCGCAACCAGTACAAGCCGCACATGTTTCCATTGCCCGAATGCTTCCTTGATCGGCGCCTTCGAAGTCGCATTCTCCGCTTTCATCTTAATAAATACCGGAGATTCGTGGAGGCTCAATCTAATCCAGACGGACATCGTGACCAGCACGATGGAGAAAATGAATGGAACGCGCCATCCCCAGTCGGCAAACTTCGCCTCACCAACCGAGAGTCGTACTCCGAGCACCACCAGAAGGGAGAGGAAGAAGCCGAGCGTGGCGGTGGTCTGAATCCAGGATGTAAACGCACCACGCTTTGCCGGTGGCGAATGTTCAGCCACATAAGTAGCTGCACCACCGTATTCGCCACCAAGGGCCAAGCCCTGGACGAGCCGTAGAATGACAAGCACGGCGGGGGCTGTGATACCTATCGAGGCGTACGCCGGCAGCACCCCAACGAGCGAGGTCGAGGCACCCATCAGTAGGATCGTGACGAGAAACGTGTATTTC
>NZ_CAJZAG010000028.1 GCF_914271485.1 Cupriavidus pampae | reverse complement strand
TGCTGGTGGCGTCGATCAGATGCCATGCGGGCACATACGTGATGCCCTGCTCGCCGCCCGGCGAATACGGGTAATAGCCAACTTCGGGTGCGATCGCCGTGCCGTCGGGAGTATGACGAATCTCGCCCAACGTGACATTGACCGGCGTGCCCGGTTTCGGCTGTCCTGAGCATGATTCGCAGCCGCTCTGCGAGTAATCCCATGGCGCAACATTGCCGATGATCGTGGTACCGAGCAACGCATCGTTGGTGACCTTACCCGACGTAGTGCCTCCATCAACCGGTCCCGTGCGATCGTTGACGATAGTCGCGGCGGCGATATGCATGTCGCCGTTCGAGCCAATCACGCCGGCCACATTGCTGACCGTGCCACTGATATCGATCTTGAGCGTGCCGTTGGCTTGCGTCCGCGCCCCGGTGTTGTCGTAGTTGCTGCCCGTGATCGCGAGATTGCCCAGCGCCTCGGCCACACCGCGATTGGTGACGTTGCCGTCGAGCGCCAGATCCCCATTGGCGTGGACAGTGCCAGTGTTCGAGAGATTGCCCGCCGCCAGCGATACATTGGCGCCGCCGACGATCTGTCCCGTATTGGTTAGCGTGCCACCGGTTGCCAGCGACAGGTCGCCTGCTTTCTGGATCGTGCCGCTGTTGCTGATGCCCTGGCTCGCATTGAGCACGACATTGCGGCCGGGCACCGTCCACGTACCCGTGTTGTTGATAGCAAGCGCTCCGAGCGTCAGCGTGCCGTTGGCATCGAGGCTACCAGTAGTGGCGGCCGATGGATCGAAGATCTGGTTCGGCGCGCTGAGCGTGAGGTTGTTCCCCGCCAGAATCTGGCCACCGGCGTTGTTGAAACTGCCGTTGGCACCCAACACCGTGAGGCCGAGATTGCCGGCGAGCGGATTGGTGCCACTGAGGTCACCCGCGAACAGCGTGCCGCCCTGGTTTGCGGTGAGCGCGCCAACCGACAGGGTCAGCGCCTGCGCGCCAGACAACAATCCGCCGGCGTTGTCGAACGCGTTGCCAACAGTGCCATTGACGGCCTGTCCACCGATCACCCCGCGATTGGTGAGATTGGCGAGGCTCAGCGTGACTGCATTGCCTGCCAGCGTGCCGGTATTGGTGACGGTGCCCCCAGCCACCGTGAGTTGCCGCACGGCGACCGTGCCGCCCTGATTCGTCATGCTTGCAGCGGCAAGGCTGACATTGTTCGCGGTGGTATCGCCAGTCAGCGTCAGACTACGCGTGGCTGCGGCATCGAGCGTACCGCTGACGGCGTTCTGCTTGCCCGGCGCCGCGCCGACGGCAATATCGCCGCCGCGCAGTGTCGCGTTGCCGCCCACCCATGTCAGGTCCGCGACGTTCAGCGTGTTGCCTGCCGTCGCATCGAGATTGCCACCGACCATCGTGGTGCCGGTGAGCTTGGTATCCTGCCCGGCGGAGACACTGGCGTTGCCGATGCTGGTCAACGCGCCGCTGATGGTGGCAGAGCCAGTGGTGGCGGTCACGCTCGACTTGCCCCCGCTCGACAGGCTGCCCGACACCGTAGCATTCCGTCCCGCAGCGACGGTCGTGTCGCGATCGGAAGTCACCGCGCCGTTTACGCTGACGTTCCCACTGGTAGCAACGATCGACGTGTCCGCGGCGCTCTGTACCTTGCCACCCACCGTCACGTCCTGCGCGGCGGTCAGCGCCACACCGGCGTTGCTGCCGATCTGGCCGGTGGTGGAGATGTTGCCGGTGCGCGCGGTCACGTCGAGGCGTCCCGTCGAGATCAACTGTCCGCCGAGAACGGCGTCGGTCCCTGCCGACACGCTCAGCGTGCCGGGCGAGACCACGTTGCCGGTGGTCGTCACGCTGCCGTCCACACCGGTCAGCGAGACATTGCCATTGGTACTGCCCGCCGCGCCGCGAATGGTCAGGTTGCGCTGCGACGCGAGAGTGAGATCGCCAGCCGAAACCGCGCTGCCATCGATGACGGTGTCGCGCGCCGCTTGCAACTGAATCGTGCCGGGCGAGGTCACGTTGCCACCGAGGCGGATGTCTCCCTTGCCGTCCTGCCCCGCGGCCTTCACGACGATGGAGGCTCCGCTTACCGCGCCACCAACATCGACATTGGTCGCGGCGTCGAGCTTGACCGCCTCCTGCGCCTTGACGCCACCCGCGCCTTGAATCGCACCGCCTGACGTGACAGCAATCGCACGGCCCGACTCGAGCGTGCCGCCAAGCTTGACATCGCCGGTCGCGGTGACCGTATATCCGGTTTCGGCCTGCCCATTGCCCGACGCCTCGAGCGTGCCCGCCGCGTTCAGCGTCGCGTTCTGCTTCGCATATGTACTGCCAACCCTGACGTTGCCAGCGGCATCGATCGTGAGGTTGCCCGCGGAGGCGGCAAGATTGCCGTCCGCGCGTACACCCACGCCGGCTGCGGTACTGACAATGCGGATCTGACCCGCATTCATCGCGCCGAATGCCGTGGCGTCGATGGCCAGACCATTGCTGGGCGCGTTGTTGACGCCAACGGGCGTGGTCGTGAAGCCGTCGCCTTCCGGCTTGACGAGCTGCCGGCCAGCGATCAGGTTGATTTGCCGACCCGCATTGATCGCCGCGTCGACACCAATCGATTCCGCAATCAGGTTGATGTTGCCGACGGAGCCTTCAATGCCCGTGCTGGCCGACCCAGGCGTCGGATTGCCGATCTGCACGCGACCGCCTTCCACGAGGTAACCCGCCGTGGCGGCGGCATCGAAACTCGTCGGCGCGCCGCTGGCGGACAGCCATTGCGGCGTACCCGTAGTCAACGTGACCTGCGACGTGTTGGTAAAGCCCGCGCCGTTGGTGTAGACGCCGCCCGGCGCGGCAATCACGACACCAGCCGTCGCACCAAACACCTCGACCGTGCCATTGATCTGCGCCGGCGCACTCGTGGTGACCTGATTGACGATCAACCGCGCCGGCCCCGTGGCCGCGAGATTTGCGTTGACGCCCACCTGACCGCCGAGGAACGTACCACCACCGGTCGTGCTGTTGTTGAGGATCAGGCCAATCGGATCGACGACAAACGACCGGTACTGGTTCAGCGAGATGCCTTGAGCATTAGGCGTGGTGATACCGACTACCGGTACGCCACCTGCTGGTGCGGCAGGTCCCGTGGTGGCCGAAATCGTCGGCGTAAATCGGATCGGTGCGGTGGGATCGGTGATGGGCGCGGCCACTGCCTCCGCCGGCCCGAAGCGCAACACCACCGGCAACTGTGCGAATGCCCAATCCAGAATTCGCTGCCGGACTGCGCCGCCATGCACTGCAATCGCATCCGTTGGCATCGCGCCCGCGCCGATCACGCCAGCCGCCTGCCGCGATTGCTGCAGCGTGATCGACATCGGCCCGATCCACATGGTGATGGCGACGAGCGCCGACACGGCACGCGTCAGCACGCTGCGGCGGCCACGGTCGGCGAGCGACAGGTCCGGGGCGTCGATGGGCGTGGCAGGCAATTCGGTCGAAGGCAGTTGCGCGGGCAGCGTGGCCTGGTGGTCGCGTTGCTGGGTCATTGCGGGCAGGTGGTTCGTACAGCGGGTATGGGATGGGCGGCAGCGGGATGGGCGACAACGAAGGCACCCCAGCGTTCACACACGTGGCAATTACTGACGCAACTACTGAGGCAACTACTGAGTAATCTTGGCCTTGCTCAACAGGCCGGTAACAAGCGCGAGCGTGGCGCGTTCCAGTGCCTGCGCCTGCAGGGCCTGACGAATGCCGGGCGCGGCGGTATCGAATGGCGGGTTCTGCGTGGGACGCACCGCATCCACCTTGATCAGGTAGCGGCGTTCGCCCAGCGCCACCGGCGCGGGTGTGATGGCTCCTTCAGGCAACGACGCGATGGCCTGCGCGATCGGCATCGGCAGGTTCTGCGTCTTGCCTTCCTGCGCCGGCACCTTGAAACTGACCCAGTCCATCGCGCCACCCGCGGTCTTCGACGGCGCCAGACTGACTTGCTGCGCCACCGCGCCAAAGTCCTCGCCCGCCTTGATACGGGCGAGCGCGGCGCTCGCCGCGGCATCGTCGGCGACTTCGATCACGCGCGCCTTGTATTCCTTGTCACCAAGCGACGCGACGATGGCGTCGTAGCGTGCTCTTACCTCAGCATCGCTGACTGGCGCGGGCTTGATATGGTCCTTGAGCCAAGCTTGCGTCAGCACTTGATTTCTTGCTTCATTGAGCAATGCCTGCACATCGGGACGCTGTTCCAATGCCTTGTCCTTCGCCGCCTGCTGCCGGAACAGCTCGCGTGCGATCAGCTGCTGCTTGATGGCTTCGCGAGCCGGCGGGGTATCGGGCAATTGCGCTGCACGGAGGGTGTCAGTGATTGCGGCCTCGGGAATCGCCACGCCGTTGACGGTGGCGCCGTGCGCCAGTTGCAGTGTCAGGGCGGCGGCAACGCCAAGGGCCATGCGATTGAAGTTGGCAAGCATCGAGTGCACTCCTAATAGATCCAGTTCAGGGTGGCCAGCACGACGCCGCGCTTTGGCCCAAGGGCGGCGGGCTGCGCCAGCGGCGCGCCCACCAGTAGTTCGCTGGTAAAGCTCTGTCCGGCCCATTGCGCGGACAACCGAATGCCGGCACCGGTGCCGACCACCGCCTGCCATTGCCGCGTGGCGACGTATTGCGCCTCGCCTCCGTCGAGAAACAGATACGGCTCCATGCGAACCCCGCCGATGGCGGGCGCATTGGCCCATGCGAGTTCATTGCGCAGATACGCACCACGGTCGCCCGAGATCACGCCTTCCCTGAACCCGCGCACGGTGCTCATGCCGCCGGCGAAGATCTGCTCCGAACCGAACAGCGCGACATTGGTCCACTGCCCGACGAGCTGCGCCCGCCACGCCAGTTGCACGCGCTTGGCCAGCAGCGGTAGCGGCAGCTGCATCGTGGTGCTGGCATCGAGCTTGTTGAACTGCGCGTGGGCCTCGTCGCGATGGATATCGCCGGGGTCCTGCGTCGCGTGAAACGCCGACAGACCGCGCGAGTACCCCGCTTCGGCGGTGACATAGCCTTGCTGACCGCTGGCCGCAAAGCGCCAGAGGCCGCTCCAGGCCGCACGCAACACGGTCAGCCGCTGCGGATCGAGCTGCAGGTTGTTGATCTCGCGCTCGCTCTTGCGCCAGGTCAACGTGAGGTCCAGCGCCTGACGGCCGGTCTGGTTGCGCGAGATCACGCGATTCCAGCCGAACGTATGGCCGACGCTGCGGCCATAGAGCAGCGCGGTGTCACCAATCGTGTTCTGGTATTCGGACAGCGACGCGGTGTAGCTGAACGTGTCGTAGCCAAACGGCACCGCAGCCGATGCCACTGCCGCGTTGGTATCGAGCGTGCCGACGTAGCTCACGCCGAACGACTCCTGCAGGCCAAGCGCGTTGTCCGCATCGATGCCGAGCCGCGTACGCGAGATACCGGTCACGCGACTGCCGTAGTTGTCGACGCCCGCATTGAAGCGGAAGCGATCGCCGGGCTCATTGGCCAGCGCGACAATCGAGCCACCGGGAGTCTGTCCGGGCAGGATCTGCATCTCGGCACGATTGCGACGTAGCCGGTTGATCTGATCGACGCCCTGCTCGAGGTCCGCCAGCCGCAGCGTGTCGCCAGGTGCCGGAAACTGCCATACGGTTCCCGCATCGGTCACCCAACCGCCGCCCGATGCATCGAACCACCATTGCGATCCGGGGCGCAGCGTCCTGCCATTCAGTTGAAACGCTTCCACGCGGCCCGGCACCACAGTCACGCGCAACACCCCGCTGGCGAGGTTCTGCTGGCCCAGGTATGCGCGCGTGGTGATGTAGCCGCGCGCCACGAACGCTTCCGTAAAGCGACGCAGCAGAAGATTGATGCGATTCGCGCCGAGCTGATGCCCGACAAACGGCGTCGTGATGGCGGCGATCTCCGCCTCCGACAACACGGTGTTGCCCTCGACCTCGATGCGATGGATCTCGAACGTGGTGGCGGTCTCTACGACGTCCTCCACGCGCATGTCCGGCGCGTCGGGTACCCGGCTTTCGATTTGCGCCGGCGGTTGCGTAGCCTCGCGCTGCAACTCGCGCTGCCGCTGCTCGCGCAGCAGTCGCTGGGCTGGATCTTCGGGCGGGATCGGGCCTGCCGACGGCACCTGTGCCATGGCAGGCGCGGCCATCGCCATCAGCCAGCATGCAACCGCCGCGCGGCGGCGAGCGGGGTACGCGTGTTGCCGGCTCATCGCCACAACCATGACGTCATGCCGAGGTGGCTTTCCACCGAGAC
>NZ_CAJZAG010000027.1 GCF_914271485.1 Cupriavidus pampae | reverse complement strand
TGAGCTGGGTTGCGACCACGGGCGGCTATACCGGGAACGATGTCCGCGACGTTATGCTTGCGGCTGTGGAACATCGGTTTGGCAATGTCGACGCGGCGCCGGCATCGATTGGCAGCAGATTCGTAACGGTCCGATGAGTACCGTCCTTGACGGGTGAAGCGATACATGTGAGGCTGGGACGGTCAGACGTGGGCGACGTCGATGGGCTGCAGTTCAGCAGCGACGGCCCAAGGCAGCAGTTCATCGATACGGTTGATCGGATGATCGGCGATGTGGCTCAGCACGTGACGCAGGTATGCCTCGGGGTTGAGGCCATTGAGCTTCGCAGTGCCGATGAGGGTGTACATCGCGGCGGCACGTTCGCCACCGCTATCAGCGCCCGCGAATAAAAAGTTTTTGCGTCCCAAGGCGACGGCGCGCAACGCGCGTTCCGCACTGTTGTTGTCGATCTCCAGTCGCCCATCGGCGGCGTAGCGCGTGAACGCCTCCCAACGCTTGAGCGTGTAGAGGATTGCCGCCGTGGTATCTGACTTGCGCGAGAGCTTGCCCGCCGTCTCCTCCAGCCAGGTCTTGAGCGTCGCGAGTCGCGGTACAGCCTCGCGTTGCCGGATCTCCCGGCGCAGGTCTGGTGGCTGCCCTCGGATCTCGCGCTCGATGTCATAGAGTTCGCCGATTCGCGCCAACGCCTGCTCGGTGACAGCATTGGGACGCACTGCATGCAACTCGTGGAACTTGCGTCTGGCGTGCGCCCAGCAAGCGGCTTCCTGCACTCGCCCCGTTTCATAGACCGCGTTGAAGCCAGCGTACGCATCGGCTTGCAAGGTCCCGGCGAAGTATCGGAGATGGTGTTGTGGATGTTCGCCCTTACGGTCGGGCGAGTAGGCTAACCACACTGCGGGTGGCGCGGCATCGGCCGATGGCCGGTCATCACGCACATAGGTCCACAGCCGTGCCGTCTTCGTCTTGCCATTGCCCGGCGCCAGTACGGGGATCGGCGTATCGTCGCCGTGCACCTTGTTGCCTCCCATCACATAGCGTTGGACGGCGGCCACAAGCGGGCTGAGCAATGCCGAGCAGCCTCCGACCCAGTCGCCCAATGTCGACTCGGGCAGGTCGATCCCTTCACGCTCCCAGCGAACGCGCTGACGATACAGCGGCTGATGGTCGCAGAACTTCGAGACGAGAATGTTGGCCAGCAATCCTGGTCCGGGGATGCCGCGGTCGATAGGACGGCTGGGCGCGGGCGCCTGCACGATGCGATCGCAGCCAGTGCAGGCGAGCTTCACGCGGCGATGTCGGATGACACGTAGTCGCGCCGGCACGAGCTCGAGCTGCTCCGAGACGTCCTCACCCAAGACCTTGAAGGCGCCGCCACATGCGCAACACGTGGTCTCTGCTGGCGCGTGAACGACGTCATCACGCTCCAGGTGCGCCGGTAGCGGGTTGCGCCCAACGTTGCCATGGACAGTGCGCGCGCGAGGCGCGCTTGCCGCGGCGACGCCTTCGTCGGTCTGCAGTTCTTCGAGCTTGAGTTCGAGTTGTTCGATCTGCCGGTCCAGCTTCTCAGACCGGTGACCGTACTGTTGGCGCCTGAGCTTGGCAATCAGCAGCTTGAGGTGTTCGATCTCGATCGCATGATCGCGCAGTGCGCTGTCACGCGCGATGATCATCGCCTTCAATGTGGCGATGTCATCGGGAAGCGTCGCGGGATCTGTCTGCATGCCCAGCAGTGTAGGAAGCGGCGCATCAGTTTACAAGGCAAGTGCGGACGCCAGGTGCGCTCTGGCTTGCGCCAGTCAATGCCTTCGAGCAGCATCGAGAGTTGGGCCGGGGTCAGATGCACCTTGCCACTGTCGGCCTGCGGCCAAACGAAGCGCCCGCGCTCCAGGCGCTTGGCCAGCAGACAGAGACCGTCACCGCTCCACCACAAGACCTTGATGAGGTCCCCGCGCCGGCCGCGAAAGACAAAGACGTGACCGCTGTATGGGTCCTCAGCCAGCGTGGCCTGCGCCTTGGCCACCAATCCGTTGAAGCCGCAGCGCATGTCGGTGATGCCTGCGGCGACCCACACGCGCGTTCCCGCAGGCAAGCCAATCATCGTAGCGCCTCGATGAGCTCGCACAGATAGGCCACACCGACATCGTGCAACACAATCCTGCCCCTGGGCAGATGAAGCTCAACGCTCGTTATCGTTCCAGACGACGCTCGTTGCGAGGGGGAAGTGGCTGTCGGCGCGATGCACATCGGAACGAACTCCACGGCCGCCTGGGCCATCGGTCCATACGTGCCTTGTTCGTACTCGCGCCGCCATCTGGCCAGTTGATTGTGGTTAAGGCCGTGCTCGCGCGCGAAGCGCGCCAGTGACATCGACGACGACAGCAGCGCCTGCACTATCTGGCATTTGTACTCCGCCGAGAAGCGGCGCCTTGGCTCCCGGCGATAACCACCTTCCTGATCCTTAGCAGCCTCTGACATAGGTCCCCACTTATCGATAGGTGGGGACCTATTGTGCTTATCGATGCTTCAGCGTCTAGACGGTGCTCACCGGGCGCTTACGCAGATTCGCGCTCACGCGATGGTGCAGCGCTACCGCAGCAATCGAAACACCCCGATGCAGGCAATCCTGGACGGCTTTAGCCTTGAACTCGGCGCTGTGCCGACGTCGGCGTCGCGCTGGTGCGCTCTCTTCGATAGTGTTCACGTGTCCACCAAGAATTTAGATGGACACGATGCTCCTTGCTCTCCTCCTTCCCTTCAAGACGGGTTCACCGGGCGCTTACACCGTACCTCCCGCGCCAGTATAGAACGTCGCCGCCTGATGCCCATCTCGCGACAGATCTCCGGCACCGCGCGGCCCGACTCCGCGCGCTTGAGCGCCTCCCATGACCTGGGTGCCTGCAAACTTCGACTTTTCATTCGTGAAACTCCCTTTGCTGGAATATTCTACTTGCCGACCCGTTTATCCAGCGGGGGATCACCGTGCTACTGAAGTAAAGAGGATTAGATAGGGTGTACGGACTTTGTCATGGCCACATGCTTATCCGTGAAGATGCCGCGAAGGCGTGATTCAATCGTGAAGATAAGCGCGGCAGCGTCTTCGCTCGTCGAAGGCTCATCAATTTTCCCTCTTCCCATCGATGTACGATCTGTATGAAGGAGGCCTTGCAGTTTGGCACCAGCGAAGAGGGGTGAGTCCAAGACCGTGACGGCCAGATCCACTTTTAAACCCGGCGGCAAGAACACGACGCCCATCATATTTGCGCCGACCAGGCTGGCGCCTACGAACTTCACACCCCTGATATTCGCGCCTTGGAAGTTCGCGCCGTTCAGCGTGGCACGGGTGAAGTCGACTCCCCTTAGATCCATCCCGCTGAAATCCACATCTGAGAGATCGCGGTGCCTCATATCTTTTCCCCTTGAAGGATCGAAGCGCTTGGGGCGGGATGCATCGATCGCGACTTGCAGTTGCTCCAGTGAGTTCGCGAAGATGGCCTCCACACTCGCATTCGCGAGGCTGACAAGACGGCCTCGAAGCTCAAGCGGTAACTTAAGAATATCGGAAATGCAACTCTCCATTCTCGCTTTGAATGGGTTATCGGAATTTAGCAGCGCAATGCGTTGGACCAGCTCCCATACGCCACCATGTTTCAAGATGTTCTCCGCGTTCGCCCAGTTCCCACCCAAGATGCCCAACATTGCACGCCTATACTTCTGGACCGTAGCGCGACTGGCGGCCTGGGAAGCGAGCTCGTCTGTAGCGGGTTGAGTCTCATGCGCGCGCCCGGAGCGTTCCGGATACATCATCTTCACTACGGATTCCAGCACATGACAGGCATTCGATACTTTCAACGGAACGTTGCCACGGGCTAGAGCGACATCAAGCCTGCTAGTCAGCTGCACGGTGGCGTCGAGCGAATACACTTGCTCATATGCAGCAAGGAACTCTTCACGAGGAATTCCGGAGACAGTGAGATGCTCGGCCAGTTCCTCAAGCGCGTGCGAGGCTTCATCCGAAGCAATTTTCGTCGTACCGTCGGCAGGGGCGCCTCCACACGCCGTTTCCGCCGAGTTTACTTTGCTGAAGACATAATTCGCTATCGGAACGGCTCCGCGAAGCTGGCCAACCAAAGCTTCATTGGCGCATGCCTGAATGCTTAACGCGAACTGATCTGCGAGAGTACGGCTTCCTTCCGCCACCAGCGCATTCCTGATGTGCGATCGATACAAGCCCGCCGCCTGCAGTTCGAATGCCGCCAGTTCTTGATCGCACGCCCTGAGCGAAGCAAGCAAGTGTGTATGGGTCTCCCTAGCCTGCCGTAGCTTCGGATGGTTTTCCGTGACGTCTTTCAATCTGTCTTCCGCGGCGCGCAACGACTGCGAAGCCTCTTGATAGGCAGCGCGAAACCGGCATATATCCGGACCGGCTGGTACGCTGAGGTAGTGGACAAAATCTGTATGCTGCACTTCGACCAACGCGTTGATGTCTCGATGGAGACCGAGCAGTGTGCTGTCTGCGTCCGTACCGGTGCCGGCGTTGCCGGCTTCTCGCGACCTTTCGAGTCTCGCGTTTATACGAGATAGCACCTCGCGGAGATCCGTGAATGCGCCGAAGCTTCCCGCGCGGAGTGCCCCAACGATCACGTATTGATCCAACATCATATGAAGACGTCGTTCATCAGCTTCGCTCAGACCGGTCGTATCGTTCCGCGCTTGCAAAACATCAGTTGCTTGGTCGAGTTTCTGTTCCAAATCTCGAAGATAGTCCTCGACGCTTACGGATTGATAAAAAGATTCAATTGCCTCGTTCACCGCACGCTTAGCCTTGCCGATATCCTTGATAAGCGGGCTGTTTGCCTCGTCAGTCTGGATGAACCCTACTATTTCCCTCATCTGCCGTTCCGTATTGCATCGCGCCTCATCTAGCGACCTCCTCTTGGCGAGCACCTTGCCCGCTGCGCGATCAATTTTATTGATCTCCACTGCCACGGCATCCGCCTTCCACGCCTGCGGACGCGCCAGGGACGCCAGTTGCTGCCCCGGAAGGATATTTTTGGCTTTGAATGCGCCAGCGTTGGTACTCGTGAAATGGTCATAACCATCTCGTCCATTACGCCCCTTCGACCCATCCACTTCGCCACGGCTTTGTGCAAGCGTGACGGCCTGGCCACAATCAAGCGCCCTTGTTGAGAAGCGGATGCCAGCGCGTCCGCAGAAATCGGCCAGGACATCCTTCACCAACTGCAGGAACGTCCGTCGCAGTGCCGGCGTCGAAAGCTCACGGGCCACGGGTACCGTGGAATCGCCGGAGTGATGCCAGGCGGTAAGGTCCATGCGCAGCATGGGACCGTTTTTGGTCGATACACCAGCCGGTGAAATCTCGAAACGCATATCTGTCTTCAACACTGGCTTGCCATTCAATACGCCCCGGTGGCCATCCTCACCCACCTTCGTGCGACACGTGACCCACTCCGACGACTTGTGCACGCCCACAATGCCCATCTTCTCGATGGAGATGTTGAGTGACTGTCGAACCGGCGCATCAAATTCGTAGCCTTGTGACGCGTGCCTGACGGCGCCGACGTCGGCATCCATCACATCCGCCGCTGAAATTACCTCCACAACCTTCGCCGCAATTGCCTCACCATTGCGCTCGTCTTGATACGCGGCAATCAAATGCTCGGTCAGTTGCCTGACAATCTCCAGCCCCTTCTCCATATCGGTCATCGTGGAATTTGAGCGAACTGCGTCAAAATCCTGATGGCGACCGCCTAACATGATGTCCACGTCGCTGTTCGCCACGCGCTGATAGATGCCAGCGTAATCCACAATGCCGTTTTGATTGCGACGGCCCGCGGCGGCGGCCTCCTTCAACTGCACCTCCAATGCTTGGATGATTCTAGGTGCCGTTGAAGCGCCACTGACAGTAAATTTCATGTAATAATTCCGGTAATTTTTTATTATATCTAGCATCATACACATGCACGATTACGTGAGTATATGACCTACCCAAGATTCTTTCTTCATAAAATATTCGTCATTTTGGAAAAATGCTTGCGAACACCCAAAAATGATTGCCTCTGTTGTCGCGGACGCGCGGCTCGATACGTGTTTACACGGTATATTCCGACAGGCACGGTGAAAGGGAATTGCAGTACTCTCGCGGAGGCGAGCCGGCTTTTCATGCCCGACTTCAACGCCGGCGGCGGAGCTTAGACCGTAGCCACTCCGCGTCGTACCCCCATGCGTGAGGGCATCACATCGACGGGCCGGGCGGCGGCGAACTGATCGGAGCACGTACGATGGCGCTTGAGCTGCCACGACGCGACGGAGAAATCGATATCTGCCCGCGAGGTCTACAGCG
>NZ_CAJZAG010000026.1 GCF_914271485.1 Cupriavidus pampae | reverse complement strand
GGGATTTGCGACGACGCTCACTTTTTTGCTCCTTTTCTAAGAGACTGTTTCAAAAAGACGGCTCAGCGCGCCTGAAGATGTTCCAGCAGACGAGAGAGCAGCCGAGTTTTAGAGACCGTTTCAAAAAGAGCCCCGGGGGGCTGTTAACCTTTTCGGCAAGCTGTTAACCTTGGCCATCTGAACAACTGGAACCGAGGGGATGAGCGCGCCGATCATTGATGATGAACTGTGGGCACTGATCGAACCTTTGCTGCCGCCGCCGAAACCGCGACGCAAGAAATATCCAGGGCGGCTCCCGGTTTCGAACCGGGCTGCACTGAACGGCATCCTGTTCGTGTTCAAGACTGGCATACGCTGGTGCGACCTGTCGACCAAGTTGGGATTCGGGTCGGGGCCGACCTGCTGGAGGCGCTTGCGCGATTGGCAGAAGGCCGGCGTTTGGAAGCGATTGCACGAGCTACTGCTGGCGAAGTTACGCGAGGCCGGCGAACTCGACTTCTCCCGAGCAGCCGTCGATTCATCGTCTGTGCGAGCCGTTGGGGCGGGCGAAAAACTGGTCCGAACCCCACGGATCGCTCGCGACCAGGTTCCAAGCATCACATCCTCGTCGACGCAAATGGCGTCCCCATCAGCGCAATCCTGACCGGGGCGAACCGCAACGACGTCACCCAACTGCTGCCGCTCGTCGACGCGATCCCGCCAATTCGCGGCGTGCGCGGTCGCCCGCTTCAAAAGCCCAAAGTCATCTACGCAGACCGTGGCTACGACTCCGAGCCGCATCGTCAGCGGCTTCGCGAGCGCGGCATCAAACCGGTGCTCGCCAAGCGCCGGACAGAACACGGCAGTGGCTTGGGCAAATTCCGCTGGGTTGTCGAACGTACTCACGCGTGGCTTCACAACTTTCGTCGTCTTCGCATTCGCTTCGAACGTCGAGCCGACATTCACGAAGCGTTCCTAAAACTCGGCTGCTCTCTCGTCTGCTGGAACATCTTCAGGCGCGCTGAGCCGTCTTTTTGAAACAGTCTCTAACTGACAAGGGGATCGGCAACATGCCCTGCGGTGGTCGCGTGCGCGAGGTCCGAAGCCTTCTGAAGCCGGCCGAGCAGAACGACACCGGCACCGGCAATCAGCAGCGGCGCGGCGGCAGCCATGAAGAGCGTGCCGATCGAGGCGTTGGCCGCGATCAGGATGCCGGCGATGGCCGGGCCGATGATCGATCCGAGCTTGCCGATGGATATCGCCCAGCCCACGCCGTTGGCCCGATTGGCATTGGCGTAGAACAGGCCCATGGACCCCATCAGGCCGACATGGCCGCCGAGTACGAAGAAGCCGACGATGAAGAGCATCGACAGAAAACCCGTGTCGGAGAACGCCATCGATCCGACCGCGACGACGAAGACCGCCGCGACCAGCGGAACCGCGCCCATCGCACCGACCCCGAACCTGTCGATGAGCCGGCTGGCGAACAGGCCGCCGAATGCGCCGCCCGCCGAGAAGAGCGTCAGGCCGATCGCGGCCAGGGTGGCGGGCCTGCCGGTTCCGACCGTGAGGACCGGTATCCAACTCGCCAGGAAAAAGACCGTGACGGAGTTGGCGATAAACGCAAGCCAGAGGACCGGCGTGATCCTGGACAGGCGGCCGCGAAAGAGCGCTTTCACCGACTCTTTCCACCCGCCCACCTTGGCTCGGGCTTCTTCGGCCTCGAGAACGAACCGGGTCTGGGCGTTCGCCTGCGCGGAAGGGTCGATGGCATTGACGATCCGCGCGATCGTGTCGCCGCCTCGGCCCGCAAGCACCAGGTACTTGATGGACTCCGGCAGCGCGATGGCCAGAATCGGCAGCAGCACCAGCGGCGCCAATCCACCGATGTAGAACAGGACCTGCCAGCCGAAGACAGGCACGAGCCAGGCCGCGAAGAGACCACCGACGCTGATCCCGATGACGTAGCCGATCATCACGACGCCGACGACGCTGGCGTGGAAGCGCTTGGGCACGTACTCGACGTTGAGCGCGAAGCATATCGGGGTGATGCCGCCGATGCCCAGTCCCGCAAAGAAGCGGAGTGCGGCCAGCTCGGTGACGTTGGTCGCCAGCACCGCAGCCAGCGTGAACGCGCTGAAGATGAAAGTGCCGAGCAGAAGCGCGGGACGACGGCCGATCCGGTCCGCCAGATACCCGAACAGGAAGCCGCCGAGCATCACGCCCAGCAGTCCGGCGCTGAAGATGAAGCCGAAGGACGCTTTCTCGATGCCCCAGCTGGCAATGATCGTGGGCGACGCGAACGCGATCGCCTGCAGATCGTAGCCGTCGCACAGCATGATCAGGAACGACAGGACGAGCAGCGTGCCGACCGTGCGGTTCGGCGACTGCTTCTCGATGACGTCGGTGATGTCGATGGTGGTGTTCATATGTCTCCTTCGGGCGATGGTGATCGGCGTTTTGCGGGCGTGCACGTGCCGGCGTGCCGCCGCCTGGCCACGCTTGCCGATCGGGTTTTTCTGGAGTCAGTGCGCGCAGAGCGCCCGTGCGAGCGCCGCGCGAAGCGGGTCGCTCGCGCTCTTTTCCCACTGCATCGCTCGCCAGCAGATGATGTTGTCGGGGCGCACGAGCAATGCGCCGCTCTCCTCGATCTCGCGAACACGGGCGAAATCGCCGTACAGGTCCTCGAGTTCCTGGCCGGGGCCGATGATGTGCACGTCCAGGCCGATGCCGAGCGACTCCGCGGCATGGCTCGCGGCCTCGAGCCAGGGCGATCCGGTGATGCCCGAGAGCAGGGTGAACCGGCCCTTGCCGCAAAGATCGAGCGTCGATACGCGGCGGCCGTGGCGCGTGAGCCAGACGTGCGGCAGGGGCGCGCCGGGTCGGCTGCTGTGGTCGTGGTAGAGCTCCGCGTCGCGGCGGAATCCCGGGTCCGGTGTCTCGTCCGGAACGATCGCCGCCGACCGATAGCGCTGGTTCATCTCGACGCCGTGGGCGTTGTAGACGTACTGCGTGTTGTCGATGGCAGCGCGCAATGCGGCGCGCTGTTCCTGCGCCTCCACGCTCTGTTCCTTCAGGCGGGAGATGTTGCGCTGCATCTGTTCGGGGTCCTTCGTGTCGAACAGGCCCAGCGCGGCGAGGATCGGCGGGAAGTCCCCGAGGCTCTTGTTCGCGCGTTGCACCACCTGCCTGGCGACCGGCGCACGCTCCTCGTCGTAGGTGGCGAGCAGTTCCGGGCCGGCCTTTCCTCGAAGCACGTGCGAGAGTTTCCAGCAGAGGTTGAAGGCGTCCTGGATCGACGTGTTCGAGCCCAGGCCGTTGGTCGGCGGGTGCCGATGGACCGCGTCGCCCATGCAGAACACCCGCTTGTCGAACAGCCGCGTGGCGTACATGTCGTTCACCGTCCAGGTCGAGGTCGATTCGATCTTGACCGGGATCGTCGCGTCGCCCAACAGCGAATGGACGATCTGGCGCGCATGCGCTTCGTCGACGGCCGGGGTGCCATCGGCGATGTCGTAGCCCCAGATGCAAAGCCACTTGTTCCACGGCCGCACCATGCGAATGACGCCGATGCCGAGGCCGCCGACATTGGAGCCGGGCTGGATGACCCAATACAGCACGCTCGGCCGATGGCCCACGTACTTCGTGAGGTCCGCCTCGAACACGACGTTGATGGAGCCGGAGACGCCCATCTTCCCTTCCACCGGCAGGCCGACCTGGTCCACGATCCGGGAATTCGCGCCATCCGCGCCGATGAGGTATTTGGCCCGGATGTCGTACTGGCGATCCAGCAGGTGGTCGTGCACGGTCGCCGTGACGCCCGCATCGTCCTGGTTCAACGAGATGAACTCGGTGTGAAAGCGCACGTCGGCACCGCGCCGCGCCGCGTTGTTGACGAGGATCGGTTCGAGCAGGTTCTGCGGCAGGTCGCACATGTGCGTGGGCGAAGCGAGGTCGTAGTCGGCCCGGCGCTGCGGATGCGTGCCCCAGGTCAGCACGCGGCCCAGTTCGTCGCCGACGAGGCTCGTGCAATAGACGTTCTCGCCCATCAGCTCGGCCGGCGAGGCCATGGCCTCGCACTCCGCCTCGATGCCGAGGTCGCGCATCACCTCCATCGTTCGCTGGTTGGTGATGTGCGAGCGCGGGGTGCGCGACGTGGTCGCGTATTTGCTGACGCACAGCGTCTTCACCCCGTAGGTCGCGAGAAGCAGGGTCGACGCCGCCCCGGCGGGACCGGTGCCGACGACGAGAACGTCGGTTTCGACGGTGTTGGCTTTTTCGTTCATGAAGTCTCCTTATCGATAGGTCGGGTCGCTCGCATCGTCGACGCGAGAGGTCCATGGGATGTCCGGTTCACGCCGGCATTTCTCCGGTGAAAGCGGCTCGCAGCAGGCGAGCGATGTCTTCGCGGCTCGCCTGGCGTGGATTCGCATAGGCATCGGCGAGCGCGTGTTCCGCGGCGTCGTAGATGCCTTGCGCCGGCATGCCGATGGCCGCCAGCGATCTTTCCGTGCAAGTGAATCGCAGCAATGCATGCAAGGCCGCGCCGGCGCCGCCGGGCCCCGGCGCGCCGAGTGCGGCCGCGACGCGTCCGAGTTCCGCGGGCGCAGCCACCTCGTTGAAGGCCGCCACGTGAGGCAACAACACGGCGTGCATCGGCGCATGCGGCAGGTTGAATCGCCCCCCGAGCACATGGCAGAGCTTGTGGTGCAGGCCCATCGAGACCATGCCCAGTACCGTTCCCGCGAGCCAGGCGGCATAGAGCGTGCGCGTGCGCGCATCGAGATCGCCGGGCGAGTCGACGGCGACGGGCAGTCCCTGCGCCATCGCGCGAATGCTTTCTTCGGCCAGCAGCATGGTGATCGGGTTGCGGTCCGGGGCGTACATCGACTCCACGGCGTGCGCGATCGCGTTCATGCCGCTCGGGCCGGTGACCTCCGGCGGCAAGGAGGTCAGGTGATGCGGGTCGTAGAGGACGGTGCTGGGCAGCACGCGAGGATCCCGGCCCGTGCGCTTCGCGCCATCGGCGGTCAAGCCCCAGATGGGCGTCATCTCCGAACCCGCATAGGTCGTCGGCAAGGCGACGAAGCGCATTCCGTGATGAAGCGCGAGCGCCTTGGCCAGTCCGATGGTCGAGCCGCCGCCGACCGCCACGAGCAGGTCCGCGTCGGCGTCCCGGGCCGCTTGCGCGGCGCGCGTGACCGACGCCTCGGGCACGTGCATGACGGCGCCGTCATGGAAGCCCGCGCCCAGGTCGCCGAGATCGCCGAGCACCCGCTGCGCCAGATCGCGCTGGTCCGGCGTGCAGAGCACCAGTGCGCGTCGTGCACCCAGGCGCTTGACCTCCGCGGGGATCCGTTCGGTCGATCCAGCGCCGAAGACGACCCTGACCGGCCAGAAGTGCGCAACGAATTCATTCAGATCGCCGGTCACTTCAGCCCCCCAACAAGGTCGTCGTACCGATGCGCAGTCCGCGCTTCGCCACGGCCGCGCGCGCCGTGTCCGGCGATTCGAGATCTGCCAGGAAGCCGTGGCCGGCACCGTTCATGATGTGCAGGTCGATCGCATCGTTGGCGCGGGCTTGTGCTTGCAACCGCTGCAGGTTCTGTGTACCCAGCAGCGCATCGTCGTCTCCCACGATGACCGTATGCCGCGAACGAAGCGCCGGCAGATAGTCGAACGGAACGTCCAGCGGGTCGCGGTTCTCGAGCCCCTGCGGAAACGGGTAATAAGCGACGAGCCGCGACACGACCTGCTGTCGCGCCAGTTCGAACACGAAGAGGCCACCGAGACAGAAGCCGACCACGCCCTCGATGCGCTGGCCGTCAATGAAGTCGATCAATTCCTCGACGTAGGCACGATCCGCCAGTCGGTGACGTCGCTGGAAGGCCGCTTCCCGCGTCACTGTGGCCAATTCGCCGAACGCCGCAAAGGGATCGACCAGGAGCACCTCGCCGGCGCCTTGCTCTGCCAGGTACGCGGCATAGCCACGGTAGAAGGCATTGCAGCCATAGATGTCCGGCAGCACGAGAAGGCGCGGTCCCCTTGTCGCGCCGGCGTAGCACAAGGCGCAGATTGCACCGTCGATGCTCCCCGTGGATGCGGTCCGCGGGAACAACGCGGGGGCGGTGTCGTGGCACATGGGTGGCTGGCCTTCGCCGTCTCAGGCGCGGGACTTCTCGATGACGAAGTCCAGTGCCATCGCCTGCATGCCTTGCTCCATGGCTGCCGGCATCACGAGTTCGGGCTTGACGCCGTTGCAGCAGTCGCTGTCGACCCACTCGCCGCCTTCGAAGTAGTACTGCGTCGTCAGTGCCTCGAAGCCGTCCTTGCGGACCTTGAAGTGAACGTGCGCAGGGCGCCAGGTGTGGCTTCCCATCATGGTGAGCAGGGCGCCGGTCGGCCCCTTGTTCGGGATCTGATAGGGCGCCGGCAACGTGGTCTGCACGCGCCACCGGCCTTGCGCGTCCGTGCGGACCTTGCCCCGGTAGTAGTCGACCGGCATGTCGCCGTGGTAGCCGCCGAATCCGCTGTAGCGGCCGTCCGGCGTCGAGTGCCAGATGTCGATGACCGCATCGGTCACGACGCGCCCGGCTTCGTCCTTCACGCTTCCATGCAGAAGCAGCGGCTTGTGGTCGTCGCTGTCGTAGGTCTTGAGCTTGCCGTCGACGAAGGGCGCTTCCTCCTTGAAGTACGGCCCCTGGATGGCGGGCGCCGATCCGCGCGTGGCGGCGGCCTTGATCTCGACGATCGTGCTGTTGAGGAAGACATCGCAGAGCAGGCCCATTTCCTTGGCCTCGGCGACCTGCATCATGTACATCACCCCCGCTCGATACTCTGCTTCGGTCACTTCTTGCTGGACCAGGACCTTGCGCACGGCATCGAGCATGGCGGTGGCGATCTCATGGACGCGGGGATTTGTCATGGTGCTTTCTCTTCAAAAAAGATGAATCGGGTGGATGTGGCGCGTCAGGCGCTGTGACGATCGATGCGCTGGGACGAAGCACGCGCGAAGCGCCGCACCTGGTTCTCGTCGAGTCGGATTCCGAGGCCCGGGCCTTCGGGGAGCCACAGGGCATGTTCCTTGTAGACCGCGGGGACTTCGCACAGGTCCTCCTCGATCAGCAAGGGCCCGATGACTTCGCCCCCGTAGGGCAGCGACTCGATCGATGCAGCCAGTTGCATGTTGGCGGCCGTGCCTATCGAGGTCTCCAGAAAGGTGCCCATGTACACGTGCATGCCTCCGGCATTGGCGATGTCGGCCATCGCGCGTGCAGGGCGCATCCCGCCGGTCTTCATGATCTTCAGCGATACCAGACCGGCCGCGGCCCGCTTCACGACCTCGCTCGCGTCGTGCAGGGATTGCACACCCTCGTCGATCAGCAGCATGCTTCGCGCTTGCCGGTGGATGCGGGCCATCGCATCGAGATTCCAGCGGGCGACGGGCTGCTCGATGATTTCCACGCCGGCCGCCTCCAGGGGCGCCAGTGCCCGCATCGTGGTCGGCTCGTCCCACGCTTCGTTGGGATCGACGCGCAGGCTCGCCTTGCCCTCGAGTTCCTTCGCGATCGCCAATGCACGCCGCAGGTCTTGCGCCAGCGGCAGCGCGCCCATCTTCAGTTTGAAGGCCCCGGCCTTGCCTGCCTCCAGCATGCGGAACGCCTCGTCGACCTCCTGGTTCACGTCGCCCGTGGCGAGCGGCCATGCGACGCTGAGCCGGTCGCGAAAGCGTCCTCCCAGCAAGACGTGGATCGGGGCATCGACGATCTTGCCGACCGCGTCCAGCAGTGCCATCTCGATGCCGGCCTTGGCGAAGGCATTGCCGGCCACGCGGCCATGGAGCTTCGCCATGATGCGCGACGCATCGAGCGCCGGTTCGCCGACGACGAGAGGCGCCAGGTAGTGGTTGATCGTGGCTTGAATGGCTTCGACGCTGTCGCCGCTCCACCAGGGACCGCAGGGCGTGATGGACTCACCGATCCCGACGATGCCGCCCTTCGTATGGAGACGGATGAGCACGCTGCTCTGATGCTTGGCGCCCAGGCGGGCGAACTGCTGGATGCGGCGCAGCGGCAGATCGACGATCACCGTTTCGATCGCTTCGATCTGCGCCGCCTTGCGATCGGCGTCGCCGCCGTTGGGGCTGTCGGCAATGGCTTTTTCTGTGAGCATGGCGGTAGTCTAGAAATGCCGGGCCATATGGTCTAATACCTTCCATCAGCGCGAGCGATACGGGATCGGTATGGCTCTCCGGCAGCCGGAGCCAGCCACCAGGAGTGA
>NZ_CAJZAG010000025.1 GCF_914271485.1 Cupriavidus pampae | reverse complement strand
CGTTGGGGGGCGCAGCCCCCCAACAGACCTTCTCCCCTCTCCCTCGGGGAGAGGGGCCGGGGGAGAGGGCCCCCCTCACTTTAAGCCCTGCAACAACGCCTTATGAAACGCCTGCGGATCCTGCATCTGCGGCGCGTGTCCCAGCGCAGGAAACTCCACCAACGTAGCATTCGGCAACGCCTTCACCGTAGCCTTCGCCAACTCCGGATACCGCCCCAACGTAGGCTGAATCTCCGCCGGCGCCGCGTCCTTGCCAATCGCCGTGTTGTCCTTGTCGCCAATCAACAGCAACGTCGGCGTCTTGATCGCGCCAAGCTCATACACCACCGGCTGCGTATAAATCATGTCGTACAGCAGCGCCGAATTCCAGGCCACGACATGCTTGCCCGGCCCGCGATACATCCCGGCCAGCATCTGCACCCAGGGTTCATATTCCGGCTTCCACTGTCCGTCGTAGTACGTGTTCTGCTCGTACTTGCGAATCCGGTCGGCAGACGTATTCAGCTCGCGCTGATACCACTGATCCACCGACAACGACGGCACACCCTTGGCCTTCCAGTCCTCAAGCCCGATCGGATTCACTAGCACAAGCTGCCGCGTCTCGTTCGGATACATCAGCGCATAGCGCATCGCCAGCATGCCGCCAGTCGAATGGCCAATGATCGTCGCCTGCGCAACCCCAAGCGAGGTCAGCAGCGCGTGCGTATTGCGCGCCAGTTGCTGAAACGTGTACTGATACCGCTGCGGCTTGGTGGATTTGCAAAACCCGATCTGATCCGGCGCAATCACGCGATATCCGGCACCGCTCAACTGCTTGATGGTTTCCTGCCAGGTCGCCGCGCAAAAATTCTTGCCATGCAGCAGCACCGCCGTGCGCCCATTCGGATTGCCCGTGGGCTGCACGTCGAGGTAAGCCATTTGCATCGGCTCCTCCTGCGACGTGAACGAGAACCGCTGCACCGGCGCGGGATAGTCGAAGCCTTCCAGCTCGGGTCCATAAGCAGGACCGTCGTCGGCAGCATTGGCCACCATGGGCGCCACCAGCGTGCAAGCGCACAGCGCGGCCACGGCCGAGCGCAACAGGGAGGTTTTCAGGAAAGAAGGACAGACAGGGCGAACGGACGGCATGGAGGAGGTCTCGCGTCGGGGAGAGTGGGGGATGGTCGCACAACTGACCCATCCCCGCCGGGCAAAGTTCCTGCCCCCGTCCCAAATGCAAAAGAGGCGCCGCAGCGCCTCCTTTGCTTAGTACCCAATGCGTCAGCGTGCCCGTGCCGTCTGCCGCACCGGCCGTGCCTCCGTCGCGGCGGAGGCCGCTGTCGCCGCCCCAGCCCGCCCGAGATCCACGCCGGGCAACAGATGCAGCAACCGCACGAGTTCCGATTGCCGATGCGTGCCGGTCTTGCGCAAGGTATCGCGAATGTGCACGCGCACCGTATGCGGCGAGAGGAATTCGCGTTCGGCAATCTCGTTGAGCGTCTCGCCAGCAGCGAGCCGGATCGCAATGATGCTTTCCTTACGCGACAGACCGAACAGCGATGTCAGCACGGCGGCGTCGAGTACCGAGCGCGACTCCGAATTGCCCATCAGTAGCATGGCCGCAGGCAGTTGCCATGGCCCCTCCACGGGCTGCCGCGATACCAGCGGCATCACGATCAGCGGCACTGGCTGACCGCCCGACGTGATATGCATCCACGAACCCGCCGCGGCGGCCCCGTTGCGGCCTCCCAGCGCGGCAGACTGCAGCATCTTCGTCAGCACGCCCTGCAGGGGCTCGGTCCGCGCGCGCAGCACACCATGCTCGAGCGACAGATGCGTATCGGCCTGCACCAACGACTCGGCCCAGCTATTGGCATAGCGCACGCGCAGGTCCGCCTGCAGCACCATTACGCCGAAGTCCAGCGTATCGAGTCCAGCCAGGCCCATCGAGGCCAGGCCGCTCAATTCGAAGTTGCGATGCTGCATGCGCGCGGCACGCGCCCAGTGCGGCATCACATGCGCCAGCCTGCGCTCGCGATGATCGCTCGACAACTCGCCGGCCAGATGCGAGCCATCGGCCATCGCACTCATCAGCACGCACACATCGCTGGTGTCGAACAAGCGAATGCCCTGTTCGAGGCCATGACAATCGTATGTGCCGTGGTGCGTGACCGCTTGGGGGGCCAGCGCGATCAGCGGGCTGGCCATCGTGGTCAGCGTGCCGATAGCCTCGCCCGCGCCACGCGCGTCGGACTGCATCGCGCCGTGCAGGCGTTCGTACTCGCAGCGGCGCGCCGCGTCATCGACATAGGCCGGCAATATGCGCATGCTCTCCGGCATCGCGGCCGCATTGGTAAAGCAGCCATGCGGCGTCACACCGAGACGCGTCTCACCCGCGAGCTTGTCCCAGATCAGATAGCGCGGGCTCGTCGTGCACGTGTAGCGGGAAAATAAGTCGAGCGCGGCCGGCATGGCAGCCACGTCCATCGCAGACTCGTAAATGCAGTCGACGAGGCGATGGAATTGATCGTCCGAAGACGGGTGTTCGCCCATAATGATTTCCCCCCGGTGGCAAACGCCTTGTTTCCTCAGACCACTGCGGCGAGGCGTGGTCCTTATATGTATGCTGACCATCGTCGTCCCCCGGTCTGGAGCCGGCAGCGACGCTTCTCTTTTCCACGACTATCTGGTGAGCGGAGTGGTCATGTAGTGCCCCCGCTTCGTATGAGTGCCAATCGTATGCGGCAAATGATCAGCCATAACCCCGGTGCGGGAGAATCCCGCCTTGGAGGGGACTGACTGCATCTTGCGCTTTGGCGCGCAATCCGCTCCGAGGCGCGCCACGACATCGTTTGCGGGAAAGTTGGCAATCACGTTGTCGTGGAATTCAGGCGGCGCCGCCCAAGCTGGCGCGCAACCGGTCCGACCACTAATGGCTGGCGCAATGGTTACTCGCCGACCGTACGATTGCAACCGTTCAAGCGTTTGATTAGAAAAGGATTTGCGCAAAAGCGACAGCCATATGCCATAGGCGTCCCATTTCGCGAAAATTGCAAGAAATGCGAAACCGCTAGGCGGAATCGGTCGCGGTGGATGTGACGCTTGCGGCGCCCGCAGCTTTAGCGATATCCACACTGGCCACCTGCGCCGCCTTGGCTTCGTCATCCGCGCGCGCCGCCCCTCCGTCCACCTGCACCGTCACGCGCGGGGCCGCCAGGCGAATTCCAGCCTTGTCGAAATTGCGTTTAAGCCTCACGTTGAACGCACGCGCGATCTCGGATTGCATCAGCGGACGCGTCTTGTATTGCGCGAGCACCACAATCCCGTTGGGATCGAAACGGTCGAGGCCGAGAATATCGAGGCTCGACAGCAGGTTACGCGCATAACGGTGGTCGCGCGAGACTTCCGTGCCGGTACTGCGGATGATCTCGAGCACGCGGTCGAAGTCGCTGTCATAGGCCACGGAAATATTGAAGACCGCGTATGCATAGCCGCGCGACAGGTTCTTGACGGCCTTGATCTGGCTATACGGCAGCGTGTGCAAGGCACCCTTGCCGTCGCGGATGCGTACGGTGCGGATCGTCATACCTTCAACCACGCCGACGTGGTCGGGCAGCTCGATCGAATCGCCAATCGCGATCGAGTCCTCGATCACGATAAACAGCCCCGTGATCAGATCCTGCACAAGGCTCTGCGCGCCGAAACCGATGGCCAGGCCGACCACGCCGGCACCGGCGAGCAGCGGCGTAACGTTGACGCCAAGGTTGGCCAGCACCGCGATCAGCGCGATGACCAGCAATGCCACGAACGATGCGTTGCGCACCAGCGGCAGAATCGTCTTCGCGCGCAGGCTCGGCTGCTGGCCGGCGCGGCCATGCGTGGGGGACAGCGTCTGCGTAATGGCGGTGTCGATCAGCAGCCAGACCAGCCACGACAGCAGCACGATCGCGATCACGCTTACGGTAGCCTGCACCACATGCCGTCCGAACAGCGTCGACTCCCCGAGCTGCATCAGCGAGGTATCCCAGATCCGCGCCGTGACCTCCAGGAATGCAAACCAGATGGCCACGCGTACCAGTGCCACCGCAAAGCGGCCAAAGCGCGCGACGTAGGCCGAACGCCGGCGATCGCGTAGCCGCGGCGGGCGCGTGGTGGACTTGGGCGAGCGACCGACCACGAGGTTCAGCAGCGTCGCGGCCACGAACAGCGTGACCGACACCACGGCGCGGCGCAGGATCTCGTCGGCACGGCCGCTGGCCATCAGCGTCCCGAGCACCGAGGCCATTACCACCGCCAGCACCGGCAGATGCCAGGACTGGCCTGCCAGCCGCAGCACATCCATCCATGCGGGATAGGACTGGCGCGTGGCGAGCGGCCGGAACGAGATCAACTGACCGATCTGCCTGCGGAAGCGAATCGCAAACGCCGCGATCAGGATCGCCGCGAGAATGTTGGCAAAGGTGCCGATCAGCGCCGACAGGCTCGCGCCAAGCGCGGCGATCACGCGTGTGTCGGTTGTGGCTTCGCCGAGCGCCGCGAGTGCGCCGGTGGCGAACAATAGCCACGGCGAGTGGTACAGCAGATCGCGCACGGCCGCCGCGCGATGCGCCGACGAGAACACCGCGAAGATGACCTGGCAGAACGCGCTCAGCAACGCGCCGCAGAGCATCGACAGCGCCACCAGCACCGCCGCCATGCTCGCCGGCGTGCGGCCAAAGACCTGATAGGTGAGCACCAGCGTCAGCGCAAAGGCAACGATCCACGGGCCGATGCGCCGCGTGAAATAGATCCCCACATCGATCCACGATGGCACGGTCGGCAGATGCGCCGGCCGGGCCGCCTGCAGTCGCCGTTGATGGAAGCGGCGCGCGAGCTCCCAGAGCAGCCATCCGGCCATGCCCCAGGCGATCAACACGGTCCCGAATTCCCGGATCGACACGACCTTGGGCCGCGTGTCGTGCATGGTCAGCGCCGCGTGCCACTCCTCGCCAGCAAAACGTATCCGCCAGTTCCAGTACTGCAGCGCGCCGTGCTGTTTGTCCAGGCTGCTGTCCACCTGATCGAGCGCCTTGGAGACCACGCCGATCAGGCCGGGCTGCACCGCGCTGGCCGGGCCCGCCGCCACGCCCGACGCGCCAATCCCGCTGCGCAGCGCCTTGAGTTGCTCTACCAGCGTGTCGCGCTGCTTGTCGTTCTGCAACGTGCCGATGATCTGGTCGAGCGACTGGGCGAGCGGTTCGCTGGCCGCCGGCGTCGACGCGGCGGCCTCGAGCTTCTGCGCCGCCGCCACCAGCGGACTGACCGCCGCGAAAGCGGGCGTGGCCAGCCACATCGTCAGAGTCAGCCAGATCAGCATGACGCGCGCCAATGTCGAGCGCAGGCGGCGCGGCGGCTGTTTCATGGGCGAGGGATGGACAATCGGCATGCGCGTCACTGTAGCGCATCGTGGGACGCTTGGTACCTTCCGCCGTGTCCTGTGTCACGCGTCGTTACGTAACCCGTAACGTGCGGCGTTCCACGGTGTCCCTTCCGCAGGCCTGTTCTTATCCCCCGACGCACGTAGGGTGGCGAAGTCCGGAACCTCCAGCGCACGCGGTGTTCCGTCCTGCCGCACGACGCCGCCGCGCAGCATGGCCGCCTCCGAGCCCGAACTGGCATGCGCTTTGCAGAACGACTGGTCAGAGCGATTGCACCCAGCTTGCACTGACCCAGGGGAAAAGGGGAGACACCATGCAACAAGCCGCAGCCTTTGAAGCCAACCGCGCCGCCGCACGCAGCGGCTACCACGCGCACGCATTCGCCGCTCCGCGCGAGACCGACGCCCAGATGGCTGCCGATATTGCCGCGGCGATTGACGCCGCATTGCTCAGCCGGCGCCACGACTATGCCGGTCAGCCCCATGCGTGGCAGTTGCTCTGCGAAGCCTCTCACGTGGCCACGCTCTGCCCCCCGCTGCGCGACGCGTTCATCACGCGGGTTGCCGAACAGCGTGGCGCCGATATCGCGCTGCGCCTCGCCGCCAAGGCTGACGCGATACGTGCCGCAGCGATCGAGCGCTATCGCGAGTCCGCGCTGGCATAAGAATTGTTCGTCAATATCGGACAGTGTTCGCGATTTTCGTCCGATTATCTTCTGCATTCGGTCGTCCATAGTGAGGTCAAGCGCGTCGGACATCGCCGGCGAGCACCGAACCAGGAGAACGATCATGAATGCAGCAGCCCAGACCCAAGCCACTGGCACCCATAACGAAGACCGCAAGGTCGCCCTTGTCACCGGCGGCTCGCGCGGCATCGGCGCCGCGATCGCCGAACGCCTCGCCAGCGACGGTTTCGCCGTCATCGTCAACTTCGCGGGACGCGCGTCCGAAGCCGAGGCCCTGGTCGCCCGTATCGTCAAGGCAGGTGGTCGCGCGGTGGCGGCGCAGGCCGATGTCAGCGACCCGGCGGCCGTTACCCGCATGTTCGATACGGCCGAGACCGCGTTCGGCGGCGTCGATGTGCTGGTCAACAGCGCGGGCATCATGAAAGTGGTCACGCTGGCGGAGACCACCGACGAGATCTTCGACCAGCAGGTGGCGATCAACCTCAAGGGCACCTTCAATACGCTGCGCGAGGCGGCGCGCCGGCTGCGCAACGGCGGCCGTATCGTCAATGTGTCGTCGAGCGTGGTGGGCCTGTATCAGCCGATGTACGCCGCATACGCCGCGACCAAGGCTGGGGTGGAAGCCATGACGCACGTCCTGACCAAGGAGCTGCGCGGCCGTGACATTACCGTGAACACGGTTGCACCCGGCCCAATTGCCACCCAACTGTTCTTCGAGGGCAAGACCGACGAAGTCATCGCGCGCTACGCCAAGGCGCCCCCGCTCGAACGTCTGGGCAAGCCCGAGGAAGTCGCCTCGGTCGTGGCGATGCTGGCGGGTCCCGACGGTTCGTGGGTCAACGGTCAGACCATCCGCGTCAACGGCGGCGTGGTCTGATCAGGCAAAGGTGAGCAGGGCCCGGCGTTCGGGCAGGTCGAGGTGCGGCACGTTGTTGAAGCTCAGCAGCCGCTGCGTGTCGCGCCCGACGATGATTTCGCAGAACGCGGTGTTGCGAAACTGTAGATTCAGCTCGATCGCCGTGCTGGTGGGTGCGCCAAGCAGATCCGCCACGGCGCGCCCGATCGCACCGCCCGAGCTGACCACGAGCAGGGCATCCTCGCGCGCGGCATCCGCAGTCGCATGCGCGAGCGCTGCGCGCATGCGACCGCCGAAATCGGCCCAGCTCTCGGGCATATCCGCCAGCCGGTCCTCGGTCCAGGCCTGGAACGCCGCACGGAACGTGCGCCAGTAGTCGCGATAATCGCCGTTCTGATGCGCGCGGTGATCGGCGCCATCCGTAAAACAGCGATAAAGCGCCTCGCCGTCGTACTCGTTGAGCCCGGCATGGGTGTCGAGCGTGGGCGCCACCACACCCATGCCCGCCAGAATCTCGCTTGCGGTGTCCTGCTGACGTATCAGTGAGCCCGCCACCACCCGGCGAAAGGTCACGCCGCGGTCCCGAAAGTATTCGCCGAGCCAGCGTGCCTGTTGCCGGCCGACATCAGACAGGCAGTCATAATTCTCGGCGCCGAACGACGCCTGTCCGTGCCGGACAAGGAAGAGCATGGCCATGATTGCAATGGATAAAAGGCGATGCGCGATTCTAGGCGGTGGCGCCGCCACCAAAAAGCAACTCCCGCCCGAATTCATACGCGCTATGGCCGCGCTGCATGGGGGGTATCGGGCGTTTTGCTTCGGTGCTATATATCTGGCGCTGCCCCACTGTAACCCTCTTGAACCGCCTTCTTGCCGCTGCTCATGACACACAACGGTGACGACATCGAGGCCGCCATGGTGCGGCTGCTGTATCGTCAATCGCTTGGCATCCTGTTTGCCAATTTCGTGATTCCGGCGGCGGTCGTCTACGCATTACGCGAAACCACCTCATTCCATTTGCTGCTCGCATGGATGGGGGCCATCTATGTACTCACGTTTTGCCGCATCGGCCTGTCGCTGATGTTCTTTCGGCACGGCGAATCGGGTGCAACCGCCCCGCGCCAGTGGGTCACGCGCTTCGCGATCTTCTCTTGGCTGTCGGCCGCGTTATGGGGTTTTCTCGGGACGATGTGGCTGCTGCCGCCCGACCCCGAATGGGTGGCCTTCGCATGCATCGTGCTGGCCGGTATGGCGTGCGGTGCGATGCCCGGTCTGTCGGCGCGGCTCGGTGTGTACATCGGCTTTATGACAATCATGGTGTTGCCGTTCGTGCTCACCTGCATGGTCCGTGAAGAATCGATCTATCGCGTGTTCCTGATGTTCGCGCTCGCGCTGTACGTGGTCAATGTGTACTTCGGCCGCGTCACGCATCGCACCCTGCGCTCGGGCGTGGAACTGCGCTTCGAGAATGTCGCGCTCATCGGGCAGCTCGAACGCGAGCGCGATCGCGCCAACGCGGCCAACCTCGCCAAGACACGCTTCCTTGCCGCCGCCAGTCACGATTTGCGCCAGCCGCTGCACGCGCTGGGACTGTTGTCGGCCTCGTTATCAGCGGTCGCCGAGCGCGGCGATGTCGGTGCCGACGGCGCGCGACAGCTCGGCCGGCGGCTCGATACCACGCTCGAGCGCATGGGTGGGTTGCTCGATGGACTGCTCGACGTGTCGCGCCTCGATGCGGGGCTTGTCACGATTCGGCGCCGCCCGCTACCGCTCGCGACGCTGCTCGACGATATCCGCGACGAATATGTTGAACAGGCACGCCGGCAAGGTTGCCGGCTCGAGGTGGTGGTCACCGAGGCGTGGATCGACAGCGATCCCGAACTGTTGCGCCGTATTCTGGACAACCTGCTGAGCAATGCCATCCGCTATGCGCCAATGGCGCGCATCCTGGTTGGTGCGCGGCGTCGGCCGGGGGCGATGGAGATTCAGGTCATCGACACTGGCCCCGGCATCGCGCCCGAACAGCAGGCCCTCGTGTTCGAGGAATTCGCGCAACTGCCCGATGCGCCGGCGGAGCAGGGGCTCGGGCTCGGACTCGCCATCGTGCGCAGGCTCGCCAACTTGCTCGATCACCCGATCTCGTTGCGCTCGGCTCCGGGGAAGGGCAGCAACTTCTCGGTGACGGTGCCGCTCGCGCGCAATGCCAACGCGCCGTCCGCCACCGATGCGCCGCTATCCGCATTCTCGCAGGCCTCGCAGAAGATCGAATGCTACGGTGTGATGCTGGTCGATGACGATCCGCAGATCCTCGCCGCGTTGAGCGACCTGCTGACATTCTGGGGACATCTCGTCTATGCGGGAGCGACCGTGGAGGAAGCCTGTGCCGCGCATCAACGCGCGCGCGAACAAGGGCCGGCACCAGTGCACCTCGTGCTGGCCGACTTCCGACTGGCCAACCAGGTCACGGGCGACCAGGCCATCGGCTGGCTGCGCGAGTATCTCGACGCACCAATTCCGGGGTTGATCGTCACCGGCGACACCGCGCCCGATCGCCTGCGCGCGCTGCATGCCAGCGGCTATCGCGTGCTGCACAAGCCGATCTCTGCCGACGCATTGCGGCAAGCCATCAGCGAGACGGTGCGGGAAGCCAGTGACTTGCCTGAAGATCAGAGCTAACAGGGATGGGAGACGTCAGCCAGTCGTCTTGGTGCGATTGAGCAACGCCGCGCAGCGACCCATCAACGTCTGGATACAGCAGGCCGTGCCGCTCCAGTCGCCGCCGGTCACCTTGCCATCGGGTCCGGCCACGAGCTTGCGCTGACATTGGCCAGTGGCGGGGGGCAGTTCGAGCCCTGCATCGCGCGCGCCGTTACCGGGCGCATGCGCGGCCGGAATCTCGTCGATCCATACATACGCGGTGCCGCCGGGCACCGACTGCACCGAACGCGGTGGACCCCACTGGGCCTTCGCTTCTTCGATCGGTGCCGACTTCCAGGAGTCGAACACGCGTTGCATCGCGTTGCCTTCAAAGCTACCGCACGCGGCAAGCAGGGGCAGGGCACACATCGCGACAAGCGCGCACGGAACGAAGCGAAGGGGCAACGCGGGCATGGCGGCTCCAGCGAGTTTAGGGGCCCTGAGCCGCAGACTAGCCGAGCGGTATCAGGGATGGCAACGTGGATATGTGTGACGGCGCACGGAATCGCATCCGTTGCACGGTCAAGCGAACAGTGGCTGCTGCAGCGCGCTGGTGCTGGTGCTGGTGCTGGTGGTGCGAGGCTTGGTGCTACGCGGTGCGCTAGGCAAGGCGGGTGCCGGGAGCAACAACGGCAGCGGCGTGAGTGCGAACGGACGAGTCGCTTCCAGTGGCACTGCGTCGGTCATCAGCGTGGCCAGGTGCGGCAGCAGGATCTGATACGTATCGACATCGAAGCGCACCGGGTTTGACGATGCGGATGCTGCACCGGCATTGGTCACCAGTGCCGCGGCCGCGTCGAGATCGGGGGCCGAGCCGAGGTAACACCAGTCTTCCACCACATGCCACGGCTGTGGCGCGGGTCCTTCGCGCCATGCGATCGCACCGGCAAATGGCCAGGCTCGCAGCGCCGCCACGGCCAGCGCCGCGGCAAGACGCTCGCGATGGCTCGCCATCGGTTCGTCTCCCACGCACACGCCGGCGCAGCGATGCACCTGCCGCGCAAAACAGGGATTGCCATGCCTGGCACGGGTTTCGATGCCGAGCGTGGTCAGGCACAACTGGTGTTCGTCGGCCAGCGCGCGCAGATGCGCGACAGCCGATGCCTTGCTCGCATAGGCACCATGCAGATGCGCGTGGCGACTGAAGTCGACATGACGGTTCGAGCGGAGCCGCGGCGCGGTGAGTCCCGGCGGCAGCTCCCACGAAAACAGCTCGCTGGTCTGGCGCAGCAACTGGTTGTGCAATGGCTGCAACGTCTTTACGAGTTGCGCTTCCAGCAGCAACGCGCCAATCTCGCCACCCGTCTCGCGCCATTCGACGCGCCGCACCGCGCGCGCCAGGCGCATCTCCTTCTCGTTGGTGTGATCGCCCGAGAAATGCGCGCGGATGCGCTGACGCAGATGAATGCTCTTGCCGACGTAGAGCGGCGCATCGTCGTCGCCATGGAACAGGTACACACCGGCGCGATCGGGCACCTTGTCGAGCGCGGTCTCCTCGAGTCCGGCGGGCAGGCTCGCCTGCTTGACCAGGGACTTCACCGCCGACTCGACCAGATCGACCGAGTACTGTGCGTGAATGCGTTGCCAGAACTGCCACAACAGCTCCGCATCGGCCAGGGCGCGATGGCGTCCCTTCGGCGTTAGCCCGAAGCGCGCGATCAGCGCGTCCAGCCCGTGACGCTCCACCGATGGATAGAGTGCGCGCGACAGGCGCACCGTGCACAGCACGTCCGCACGGAACGTAATGCCGGCCCGGCGAAACTCGTTCTTCAGAAAGCCGTAGTCGAAGCGCGCGTTATGCGCGACGAACAGACGCCCCTGCAGGCGCTCGGCCAGCGCCTCCGCCAGGCTCTCGAAGGTCGGCTGGCCGCGCACCACCGCGTCGGTGATGCCGGTCATGTTCTGAATGAACGGCGGAATCGAAGTGCGCGGATCGACCAGTGTGTCCCATTCGGAGATGCCGTCGGGCCCGACTTCGACCACACCGATCTCCGTGATGCGATCGTTCTGCGCGTTGGCGCCCGTGGTCTCGAGGTCGACGAACACAATCGGCCGCGCCAGCGCGGCGGCCAACGCGTGGGCGTCGAGGGTTCCGGCATCGCGTGAAGACAGGCGTTCCGGCAGATAGGTATAGGCATCGTGAGGCGTCGGCATGCGGCGATTCTAATGGAAGGAAAATTTTTTTCGCAGAACCCCTTGCCAAGGTCGGAAGGCCGGCTTAATATTCGCCCCCTCGCAACACAAACCGAAAGACAGCAGCAGCGGAAACGCAGCGCTGGCGCGGGTTGCGGGGAGATTGGTAGGA
>NZ_CAJZAG010000024.1 GCF_914271485.1 Cupriavidus pampae | reverse complement strand
CCATAAGGATCAACTGGTCTGTGGTGGTGAACAGGCAATACCGAAGAAAGCATGCGACCTCCACGGTGCGCGCTGGCTCTTTGATCTTGGCTCCGGCTGAGGGCGGCCTGGAGACAAGTCGGCGCGCGTAGCGGCGCAAGATGAGATCGGGGATGTCTGCCAGGTGCTTATGAACGTCCAGCGTGTAAAGCAGGTCGATGCGCTCCAGTACCTCGCTGATTTGGCGGGTTGAGTGTTTCGCCGGTGCAGCCCATAGCCAACTCTGCTGGGTTTGTCCATCTGGGCGCAGCTCTGAAACTGAGGCTCGCCAGCGATCAAGTGTTGCTGGATCAACGCTGGCGGCGATGGCGGTGCCTGTTTCAACTTCAAGCTGGGCAAGTGCCGCCGCAATCAGTGTCCGAATTGCCCGCTCGTGCACGATCACCAGCTTGTTCTTGTACAGCCATTGACGCGCCCGCACGAGTAGCTGATCGCGGTCGGCGCAGCGCGCCACTTCGTCGCGCAGTTCACGTACCAGTGAGCGGCGCTGGTGCTCGCTCATCCACTGGAATCCAAGGACCGTGCAGGCTACTTGTTGGTGATCGAATAGCGTGCGCCCGCGTTCATACATGGCTCTCAGCGAGGCGACTTCTGGTGCTGCAATGCCAAGCTCGTTGCCAAGGTGGCGCCACAAGGCTACTGGAATTACCCGAAAGGCACCGAGCAAACGCCCACTCATGCGCAGGAAACCAATATGGAGCGCCAGACCAAGCTTGTGGGAATCACCTCGGCGTGCATTGATTGCGTCGCGCTCGGCACCATCGAAGGTGAAAAATGCCTTCATCTCGAAGTCGCTGATATCGCGGGGGAGCCCACGCATCCCCAAAAACGTTGTGTGCCAACCCTGCATCGTGAACCTCAAAAGTGGGAGGCCACCATACCCGTTTACAAAGCGAACAGGAAAGTCAATGAAATCAACGGTCTACCCAGACCACCCCCGCGCCAGTGCTAGCTTTGCGTACCGTCACTTATTGCACTGAAAACGAGGAGACCCCGCCTCGGGCGCACCGTCGGCAATGCAGCTGCCCTGGTGCAGCACGGTGATGCGGTCGGCAATGGCGAACACCATCTCGATGTCGTGCTCGGTGAACAGCACCGCCACGCCGCGCTCCTGGTTGATCTTGCGGATCAGGCCGATGACGATGGCGCGCTCGTCGGGGCTCATGCCGGCGGTCGGTTCGTCGAGCAGCATCACGGCCGGCGTGCCGGCCATCGCGATCGCGAATTCCAGCCGCTTGCGGTCACCCGCGGCGAGCTGGCCGGCGATGCGGTCGGCCGCGCCGTCGAGCCGCACCAGCTGCAGCAGCGCGAAGGCCTCGTCGCGCTTCATCGGCGCGGCGCTGCGGAACATGCGCGTGCACAGGCCGTGCTGCGCGAGCAGCGCCATCTGCACGTTCTCGAACACCGTGAAGCCGCTGAAGATGCTGGTGATCTGGAACGAGCGCGCGACGCCGCGGCGCGCGGTTTCGTGCGGCGGCCGGCCGCAGATCGGTCGGCCGCGGAACAGCACCTGGCCGGCGCTCGGCGCGAGATGGCCCGAGACCACGTTCAGCAGCGTGCTCTTGCCGGCACCGTTCGGGCCGATCAGCGCGTGCACGCTGCGGTCGGCCACCTGCAGGTCGACCTGGCTCAGCGCGTGGAAGCCGCCGAAGTTCTTGCCGATGCCTTCGATCGAAAGGATGACGGGCGCTGCGCTCATTTCTGCGCCCCCACATTGCGCCGCCGCCGCAACGTGCCGACGATCCCGTCCGGCAGGAACAGCACGATCAGCAGCACCAGCGTGCCGAAGACCAGCAGCGGGTACTCAAAGCGGCTGGTGACCGCGAAATTGGTGAACACGAACAACGCGGCGCCGACGATCGGCCCGACGAAGCTGTTGATGCCGCCGGCCAGGGCCATCAGCACCGGGTCGGCCGACTGGCTCCAGTTGAGCAGGCCGGGAAAGGCCATCTGCTGCAGCGGTGCGCGCAGCCCGCCCGCGACACCGGCGAAGGCCGCCGCGACGACGAAGGCCTGCAGTTCCAGCCGGCGCACCGAGAGCCCGATGTAGGCCGCACGCTGGCGGTTGTCGCGGATCGCGCCGAGAGCGACGCCGAAGGGCGACTTCGTGACCCGGTAGATCAGCCAGATGCACAGCGCGACGATCACGAGGCTGAAGTAGTAGTAGTTGCGCGCCGACAGCATCCAGTCCGGCAGCGCCACCGGCAGGCCGTCGTCGCCGCCGGTGAAGGTGTACCAGCCGAGCACCAGGGTGAACACCAGTTGGCCGAAGGCCAGCGTGAGCATCGCGAAGTACATGCCGGTGACGCGCACCGAAAGCCAGCCGATCGCGAAAGCGCCGAGCGCCGCCACGATGGGCGCGGCCACCAGCCCGAGCCAGGGCGGTACGCCGTACTTGTTCTGCAGGATGGCGACCGCATAGGCGCCCAGGCCGTAGTAGGTCGCGTGGCCGAAGGACAGCATGCCGGCCTGCCCGAGCAGCAGGTTGTAGCTCATCGCGAACAGCGACATGATGAAGAAGTCGACCGTCAGGAAGGCGTAGCTCTCGCCGATCGCGAGCGGCAGCAGCGCGAACACGAGCGCGGCCACGCACCAGCCGATCGTGCTGCGCGACATGCGTTCGGGCCGGTCGATGGCGGCGGGCAGGGCGGTTCTCATGCGCGTGCTCGTCCCATCAGGCCGTGCTGCGGCCCAGCAGGCCCTGCGGCCGCAGCACCAGCACCGCGCACAGCGCAATGAAGATGAAGGCGATCGCCAGCTTGGGCGCGAACAGGATGCCGACCGACTTGGTCACGCCGATGATCAGCGCGCCGAGCAGGGCGCCGCCGACGCTGCCGACGCCGCCGATGATCACGACCGCGAAGCATTCGATGATGATCGAGCTGTCGATGCCCAGCGAGATCGAGCCCACCGGCGCCGCCAGGGCACCGCCCAGGCCGGCCAGCCAGGCGCCGAGCGCGAACACGCCGGTGTACAGGCGCGGCACGTCGATGCCGAGCGCGCCCACCATCTGGCCGTCGGCGACCGAGGCGCGCAGCACCTTGCCGAAGCGCGTGCGCGTCAGCAGCAGGTGCAGCGCGACGGCGATGACGGCGCCGACCACGATCAAGAGCGCGTAGTAGCTCGGGAAGGGCGTGCCGAAGATGTCGAAGGCGCCGTCGAGCGCGCCGGGGCGCGGCACCGTGAAGTTGTCGCGGCCCCAGATCATCTTCACGGCATCCGCCAGGATCAGCGTCAGCGCATAGGTCAGGATCAGCTGGTACTGGTGGGCGCGCGTGGCGATGCGGCGCAGCAGGAAGCGCTCGACCACCAGCCCGAGCAGTGCGACGATGAGCGGCGCCACGACCAGCGAGACGACGAAGCCCCAGGTTCCGTGGCCGACCCAGCGCGTGAGCGTGAAGCTCAGGTAGGCCGCGATCATGTAGAAGGAGCCGTGCGCGAAATTGGCGACGCGCAGCGTGCCGAAGATCAGCGTCATGCCCGAAGCGACCAGGAACAGCACCATGCCGCTGCTGACGCCGCTCAGGGCCTGGACCAGGATGCTCTGGAACATGCGCGCCGCGGCTCCTACTTGACGGCCGCGCGCGCGGCCGTGATCTCGGCCTCGCTGGGCCAGATCGATTCGGCGCTGATGGTCTTGACGTTGGTCAGGATCTTGAACGGGTACTTGTCGCTCTTGGCGACGGTGCCGATGTAGGAGCCGACCGTGCCCTGGTGATCGAGCGCCCGGAAGCTGATCGGACCGCGCAGACCGTCGTACTTGACCTGCTCGACCGCTTTGACGATGGCGTCCGATTCGAGCGAGTTGGCGCTCTTGATCGCCTGCGCGAGGATCTGCATGCCCTCGTAGCCCATGATCGCCCAGTCGGCCGGGTAGTCGTTGTACTTGGCGCGGAACTGCTCGGTGAACTTGGTCATGCGGTCACCCGTAAGCGCGAAGAAGGGCGCGCGCATCTGGGCGATCACGCCATCGGGCATCTCGTCGCCGAGCGCTTTCAGGTCGTCGAGGAACACCAGGCTGGCGACCTTGGTCTTGGTGAACACGCCGTAGGGCTTGCCCTGCTTGACGAAGCCGATCAGGTCGGCGCCCCAGAGGTACGAGAAGATGACGTCGGGCTTGGACGACATCAGGCTCGTGATGTAGCTGCTGTAGTCGGGCTCGCCGAGCTTCGGCCAGGCCTCGGAGACGATCTCGGCCGAGGGATTGACCTTCGCCAGCCAGTCCTTGAAGTACTTCAGCCCCTGGTGCGCGGCCTCGTAGTCGCCGCCGATGAAGGCGATGCGCTTGTTGCCGGGACCGATGGCGGCGGCCATGGCGCGCGCTTCCATGACGCCGGAGGGCACGACCGTGAAGACGTAGGGATGGAAGGTCTCGGTCGTGATGCGCGGCGAGTTCGGGATGGTCATCATGACCACCTTCTTGTATTGCTTGGCGACCGCCGAGACCGTCATGCCGACCGCGCTGCCGTCGGGGCCGATCAGGAAGTCGACGTTCTCGCGCGTGATGAGGTCGCGCGTGTGCGAAGTGCCGAGGTCGGGCTTGAGCTGCGAGTCGCGCACCAGCACCTCGAGCTTGCGGCCCAGCAGGCCGCCGCTGGCGTTGATCTGGTCGACCGCGAGCTGCACGCCGTTGACCTGCGAGCGCGCGTAGGCGGCCGCGATGCCGGTGAGGTCGGTGGTCAGGCCGATCTTGATGGGCTTGTCCTGCGCGGCCGCGGGGCCGGCAGCCAGCAGCGATAGGGAAGCGGTCGCGACCCCGATCGCCAGGGCGGCGAGGCGGGACCGGAAGGCGCGAGCGAAACGTTGAATTTTCACGGCGTTGTCTCCTGTTCTGGTGGTTGCCCGCGCCCTTGCCATGTGCAGCCGGCGGCGGTGCTCGATCTCGATTCTCTTATTTGAGTGAAGCTTCACTCAAATTTATTCTTGCGCACCGGCATGGCCCTGTCAAGGGTAGGGACCCGCTGGCCGGCCGGACGCTCAGCGGGCCGTGATGGCGCCGTCCACCGGCAGCAGCACGCCGCTGATCGCGCTGGCCTGATCGCTGCACAGGAAGAGGGCGGCGCTGGCGACTTCCTCGACGCGGATCAGGCGGCCGATCGGGATGCCGGCAGCCAGTTGCTCGATCGACGGCCCGACCGCGCCGGCCGGCGCCGCGCTCTTGCGGAACAGCGGCGTATCGACCGGGCCCGGGCAGAGCGCGTTGACGCGGATGCCCTCGGGCGCGAGTTCCAGCGCCAGCGTCGAAGCGAGTCCGGCGACGCCGTGCTTGGACGACCCGTAGGCGGCGAAGCCCGGGCGCACCATCAGCGACTGGATCGAGCCCGTGAAAAGGATGCACGGCGCGCGCCCCAGCCGTGCCGACTCGCGCAGCGCGGCCAGGCAGGCGCGGCTCATCAAGGCCGGGCCGACCAGGTTGGCATCGAGCACGGCGCGCAGCTCGTCGCCCTCGATCGTGTCGAGCGCGCCGCGCGACAGCACGCCGGCGTTGTTGTAGAGGATGTCGACGTGGCCGAAGCGCGCCAGCGTCTCGGCGACCACGCGCGCGTTGTCCGCGGGCAGGCAATGGTTGCCGTGCGCGGCGGCGGCGCGCGGGCCGAGGCGCGCGGCCACCGCTTCGGCCGCGGCGCCGTCGATGTCGGCCAGCATCACCTGCGCGCCTTCGGCGATGAAGCGCTCGGCCGTGGCGGCGCCGATGCCCGACGCGGCGCCGGTGATGATCGCGACCTTGTCAGACAGTGCGGCGGCCGGCATGGGGATTCCTTCGGGGTGCGGGTTTCGCGGTCTTGGTTGTCTTGGCGGCCTTGGCGGGTTTGCGCGCAGGCGCCGGGGTCTGCACGATCGGGCCCAGCAGCATGTCGACGCCCACGTCCACGTAGTCCTCGCGCTTGAACTGGCCCTTCAGGCGCCACGAATTGAGCGCCCAGGAATGGACGAAGACGACGATGTGGTAGGTCAGCATCGCGACGTCGACCGAGCGGAAGACGCGCGCCTCGATGCATTCGGTCACGCGCTCGGCGATCAGCGCCGTCGACTGCGTTTCCTTCGCCATCAGGCCCTTGGTTGCCGCCTTGGACAGCGAACGTGTCTCGCGATAGCCGAGCAGGGCGGCCTCGCGGTGTTCGTCGATGACGCGGCAGTAGGCATGCACCGCGGCCCGAAAGCGCGACAGCGGATCGGCGGCGGCCTCGACGGCGAGCGGGATCTCGCTCAGGTAGGCATCGAAGATCTGGCCGATGGCCGCCGCGAGCAGGTCTTCCTTGTCCTTGAAGTACTGGTAGATGAGGCCGACGCTCACGTCGGCGCTGTCGGCCAGGTCCTGCGTCGTCGTGCGGTGGAATCCCTTGGTGCCGAACAGCTCGAGCGCGGCCGTGAGGATCTGCTGCCGCCGCGCCTCGACCAGGCCGTCGACTTTCTTGCGCCCGCGCTTGCGTGGCAGGACGAGCGGGGAGGCGTCGGCGCGGGGCCCGGCGGCGGATGAATTGTTTGAATCGTGCCTCATTGAATTGAATATAAGGCGGGGGCGGCGCGCTGTCGATAGGGGCGAGTGAGAGGGTCCGCCACGCATCCTCGGGGCGGCCTAGCGTTTCAAGCGTTCCATCGCGCGCCTGAGTTCGGCGATCAGATCGTCGCGCCGCAGCTCGACCGATTCCTTTCGAACGCCCAGCGTGACCGCCATCTCCGGCTGTCCTTCCATCCGGGGCAGCCCCATCGCAAGGTTCGCCCAGCCGGGCCTCGGGTAGTCCAGACTCTGAGCCCATCCGCGTTGGCGGCACTCGCGCGCTTCGCGAATCAGCGCCGGAATATTGACTTGAACACCGTCAGCCGCCTCCGCGTTCGCGGCAGAGGCGATCCGTTCGATGTCCTCGTCGCGTTCGTTCGCCAGCAAGACCTTGCCGGCCGCCGACCTGCAGACTGGACGCAGGACGCCTGGCGGAAACCACAGCGCGTTGGTCTTCAAGCTCGGCAACAGCGACAGGATGAAGCGCACGTGAATGCCTTGGCGCAGTCCGACCATGACGCCGGCCTTCGTGCGCATCGCGAGGGCCTTCATGTCGGTCACGAAACTGTTCTTCGCGAAGAACGCCTCGTGCTGCCAGGCGCCCAGCAGCATGACGCGCAGCGTGGGACGGAAGAGGTGGTCTTTCTCGGAGAACGTGAGGTAGCCCATCGTCTCCAGGCTGCCAACCAGCATCGAGGTGCTGGATTGGGGATAGTCCAGCGCCGCCGCAATCTCGGTGATGGTGGCGCCCTTCTGCCTCGCGGCGAAGTACTCGAGGATCTCGATCGCCCGGAATGCCGACTTGACCGGCTTGGGCGATGAATCAAGGGTTTCTTCGCGCTTCGTCATCACATTCATGATGCCACTGGAAGGTGCTCGCCCTACGCTCAGCGCACGGTCCGCAAACGAAGGAGAACTAGACCATGTATCCCAAGAATTTCTGGTACGTCGGGGCGATGAAGCACGAGGTGGGGCGGCAGCTGCTGGCGAGAACCCTGCTGGAACAGCCCGTCGTCTTCTTCCGTCGCAATGACGGCAGTGTCGCCGCGCTGGCCGATCGTTGCAGCCACCGTCGCGTCTCGCTTTCCCTGGGGCGCCTGATCGGCGACGAAGTCCAGTGCGGCTATCACGGGTTGACCTTTGCCGGCGACGGTTCGTGCACGAGCATTCCCGGTCAGTCTCGCGTCCCACCGAGCGCCTGCGTGCGCTCCTATCCGGTGGTCGAGCGCGACGGATTCGTCTGGATCTGGCCGGGCGATCCGGCGCTCGCAAACGAAACGCTGGTGCCCGACTACGCGGAGATCTGCAGCTCCGGACGCTACGTCGGGCGGCCCGCCGAAGCCCTGCTCGTCGAGGCGCCCTTTTTGTTCAACATCGAGAACGTGCTGGACCTGTCGCATGTGACCTACGCCCATCCAGAGACCGTCGGCACGCCCGAAGTGGCGCTCACGCGCCCGACCGTCGACGTCAGCGAAGCCAAGGTCCAGGTGACACGCAACTGGGACAAGGCGTCCACCGGACCCTCGTTCAAGAACCTGTTCGGATGGGACTTCGTCAAGAACAGCCAACGCATCAGCTTCTGGCCCGGCGCCAACATGCTGCTGGAGATCGAGGTCGAACCGGTCGGCAACAACGACCCGACGCAGATCAAGCGGCTTCGGGTGCCGGGGCCCTGTACCCCCTCCACATCGACCACGCATTTCAAGTTCTCCGCGCTCTATCGCGACTTCCTGCCGGACAACGAGGCGCTGACCGTCGGCATGTTCGAGCAGTTCCGCAAGACCGTGATGGAAGACAAGGTGCTCATGGAGAACCAGCAGAGAAACTGGGCACTCGACGGCGTGGAAGTCATTCGCAGGATCGAGCCGTCCAGCAGCGGCGGAATGATGGATATCGCGGTGGATCACGCGCCGCTCGCCGCACGCCGTTGGCTTCAGCGGCTGGCGATGGCGGAACGGAGTGCGCCAGAAATCAAGGCCCCAGGCGTGTTGCAAGGCTAGGGTGCCTTTCCGTTGGGCCCGCCTGAATGCGCGGCGATGGTGAAGGCGGGCCACTGCCATCCGTCGGGGAGCGAGATCCAGGCGACCCGAACGGCCAGGCCCACGCGCAATCGCGCGGGATCGCAGTCGACCAGCCAGCTGAGGATTCGCGCGCCTTCGACCAGGTCGATCCATGCGTGCATGCGGGGGGCGTCGGCCGCCGCAGGGGTGTTCATGCGATCGACGGTCCAGCTTGCCAACACCCCGTCGCCGCTGACCTCGCGCCACGCCAGACGACGGCGCCCGGTGTAGACGCTGCCAGGCCGCGGATAGGCCTGCCACCGTCCTGTTTGCGTGCAGAACTGGACCAGCAGCCGGCGCTCGCGCGTGGCCGCCCAGAACGCCGCGGTGTCCATGTAGTGGCCGATGGCCACAGTCGAAGTTCGAAGACCGCTCATCGGTCCAGCACGAGCGCGCTGCTCATCATCCAGGCCCGGCCATAGGCGAGGCCGCCGATGCCCGTGACCAGCGCATTGCGCGGATCTTCGACCTGGGTTGCGCCGCCTTCGCCGAAGAGCTGGCGCACCGCCTCCACCAGGCCCAGTCCGCCGGCAGCCAAGCCTGGTTGACCCGCGGAGAGTTGGCCCCCGCCCGTGTTCAGCGGCAAGCCGCCGCTGAATCTTAGATCGGTCTTCTCGATGAAGGCGGCGCCCTCGCCCCGGCCGCAAAACCCCATGTGCTCCAGCTGCATCAGGACGGCGATGGTGAAGTCGTCGTACAGCTGCAGCATGTCGATCTCCTGCACGGTCAGGCCGGCCTGGCGCAGCGCGCGCGGACCGGCCTGGACGAAGCCCGACGCGAGCAGGTCGGGCGGCTGTTCCTGCACATCGTGGTTCGTGCGTTCGGCGTAGCCGGCCAGCCGCGCGCATTTGGACAATCCCATCGCGGACGCCGTCTCGGCCCGCATCATCAGGACGCCGTTCGCGCCGTCGCAGAACATCACGCTGTCGAGCAGGCGCAGCGGATCGGAGACCTTGCGCGACTTCAGGTAGTCGTCGAGGGCAAGCGGTCTTCGCAGCTTTTCGCATGCGCGCTCGTTCTCCAACGCGTGCCCGCGCTGTGTGAGCACGATCTTCCCCAGCGCGGCATCGAGCGCACCGTAGCGCTGTTCATAGGCGTTGTGCAGCAGCGCAAAGAAGCCGGGCGGGCGCGTCATGCCGGTCGGCGCGATGAACTCGTCGTGGTAGCCGCGGAACTCGGCGGCAAAGTGGGTGCTGGGAGCGTCGGCGCCCAGCACGAGCGCCACCTTGCAGTGCCCGTCGCGCAGCGCCGAAGCCGTTGCGGCCACGGCGGACAACATCGCGCAGCCGCCCGTGGTGCCGGTCGCCAGCCAGTCGAGCGCCAGTCCCAGCGCGTCCGACATGAAGGCCGCATGGAAGGGATTGCTGCCCTCGCTCAGCGCGGCCGTGACCGCCAGCCCGTCGATATCGGCGGGCGCGATGCCGTACTTGCGTGCGAGCTCGTCCAGGACGTCCGCCGCCAGGTCGTAGGCACTTCGACCCGACCCGAAGACAACGGGTGTTTCGGCATAGCCGCCGATGACGATGTCGGATGCCGCCATCCGGCCTACGCTGCCGCCGACGATGGCGCGATGCTGTCGATGTACTGCTGCTTGAGCTTGCGGCGCGCAATCTTGCCGCTGTCTTCGCGCGGCAGCACCGGCATGCTCAGCAAGAACCTGGGGCAACGCAGGCCTCCCAGTCTGTTCTTGAGCGTGGCCCGCATCGTTTCGAGGTCGACGCGCGCGCCGGCGTGCGGCTCGACCACGAGGACCAGGACTTCGCCGAGGTCCCGGTCGGCGATGCCGAAAGCGACGCAATCGCGCACCTCCGGCAACTTCATCGCTTCCTCTTCGAGTTCCGCCGGAAGTATGTTCACGCCGCCGGAGATCACCATGTCCTTCTTGCGATCGCTGATCCACAGGAAGCCGTCCGCATCCAGATGCCCGACGTCGCCGAGCGTGATCCACTCGCCGCGTCGAAGCTCCGTCAATGCCTCGGGCCGATTGTGGTAGGTCACCAGATCGGCAACGTCGGCGTGAACGAGGATCTCGCCCTTGTCGCCGATGGGCACCGGATGTCCTTCGTCATCGACGATGGCGATGCGGACGCCCTCGGGCGCCTTGCCGACGGTGCCTGGGTGCGACAGCCATTCCTCGGACGTGCAGGTCGCGATCACGCCGATCTCGGTGCCGGCGTAGTACTCGATGATGACCGGGCCCCACCAGTCGATCATGGCCTGCTTGACATCGCGCGGGCACATGGCCGCCCCATGCGTCACGGCGCTCAGCGTCGACGTATCGAAAGCGGCTCTGCGCGCCGGCGGGAGGTCGAGCAGCCGGCTGAACATCGTGGGCACCACATGCATGTGGCTCAGGCGATGGCGCTCGACCAGGTCGAGAAGATCATCCGCGTCGAAGCGCGGCTGAAGCACCAGGACTTCGCCGAAGCGCAAGCTGTTGAGCGCATAGACATAGGGTGCCGAGTGGTAGAGCGGCCCCGTCAGCACGGCCCGGATCGGCCGAATCTCTTGCCCGTGCGCCAGACGAACCCTCAGGCCGAACTTCGCCGCGAGCTCGGGCGTGCCGTTGGCGCGCTGCACGCCCTTCGGGCGGCCCGTCGTGCCGGAGGTATAGAGCAGACTGGCCGGCGCCGCGACCGGCAAGGCCGTCGAAGGCTCCGATGCCTGGAGCCAGCCTTCATAGTCGACCGTGCCCGGGTTCGCCGTGCACGACGCATCGGACAGCCGATAGGCCTGCCGGATCTCGGGCGGCGACGCGGCTTCCAGCACCTTGCAGGCCTCGGGCACCGCGGATGCAACGCCCTTGAGCAGATCGGTGTGCGCGACGAGCACACGCGCTTTGCAGTCCTCGAGGATGAAGGCGATCTCGTCCCGGTTCGCATGCCAGTTCAAAGGCACCGCAACGATGCCGGCGCGGTTCGCGGCCAGCGTCATTTCGAGCACCGGAAAGTCATTGCGCATGAGGATGGCGACGACATCACCGGGCCTCAATCCCCATGCCGCCAGGCCGCCCGCCGCTCGAAGGACGCGCTGCGCCAAGGTGTCGCCGTCCAGGCTACGGCTGCCGCTGATCAGGGTTGCGTACATCTTGTGGGGCCTTCGCGAAAAGGGCGTGCGCCATGGCGTGCGCTAGACGACGGCATCGTCCAGGGTGGTCGCCCGGCGCAGCTCACGCCTGGCCGAGATGTCGTACCTGCGTCCGCGGTGAAGAACGCAGCGGTTGTCCCACATCACCAGATCTCCCACGTTCCAGCGATGCCGGTACACGAATTCCCGCTGTGTCGCGTGCTCGAGAAGCTCCGCAAGCAGCATCCGGCCTTCGGCCACCGGAAGGCCTTCGACGTGGCTCGCGTGCGCGCCGATGAAGAGAAACTTGCGCCCGGAGCCGGCGTGGGTTCGAACCAGCGGCCAGTTGACCGGCGGCATGGCATTGCGTTGCGCTTCCGAATAGTCGGTGTCGCCGAGCAGGAAGCGGGAGTTCAGTGCGTAGTGCTCGGCACGCAGCCCTTCCAACTCGGATTGGAGGTCCCGAGGCAGCGCGTCGTATGCCGCACGCATGTCGCAGAACTCGGTGTCGCCGCCCGACGGCGGAACCACCACCGCGGAGAGCATCGAGTAGCGGGCAGCAGGTTGCTGAAAGGAGCTGTCGCTGTGCCAGAGCTGGTTCGCGAAGTTCCCGACCACCTCGCGCGCATCGCGTTGCGCGACCTTGCCGTCGAGACTGACGTTCGAGATGTCCGCCAACTCCGCGTACTTGAATCTCGAAGGTCTTTGATTGACCTTGATGAAACCGCCTTCGAGTGGCCCGAAATTGCGCGCGAAGGCGATCTGCTGATCCTGACTCAGGGGCTGCCCCCGGAACACCAGCACCGACTTCTCGTCCATTAGCCGTTCGATCTCTCGGACCTCGGTCGAACCCAAGGCCTCTCGAAGGTCGATGTCTTCGACCCCTGCGGCGAAAAGAGGATGAAGGGGATTTGCGACGACGCTCACTTTTTTGCTCCTTTTCTAAGAGACTGTTTCAAAAAGACGGCTCAGCGCGCCTGAAGATGTTCCAGCAGACGAGAGAGCAGCCGAGTTTTA
>NZ_CAJZAG010000023.1 GCF_914271485.1 Cupriavidus pampae | reverse complement strand
GGTTGATGTCATGCGCAACGCCAATCCTGCCTTCCGGTTCGCTCGGTCACGTTGCCGAAATCACCGGTCACGATCCCGAAACGGCCGGTCACGTTCGGCCGAAATACGCAATGACTACGGACTTCGTTCTGGATGCACTTGAGCAGGCGCTTTACGCTCGCCAGCCTGGCGGTGATGGTTCTCTCATCCACCACTCCGATAGGGGGTCGCAGTACGTCAGCATTCGCTATAGCTAGCGCTTGGCCGAGGCGGCGATCGAACCGTCGGTTGGCAGCCGGGGGCGATAGTTATGACAACGCCTTGGCTGAGACGATCAACGGCCTGTACAAGGCTGAACTGATCCATCGCCGCACCGCCTGGAAGACGCGTGAATCTGTTGAGCTGGCCACGCTGGAATGGGTGGCCTGGTTCAATCACCACCGCCTGATGGAACCGCTCGGCTATATCCCGCCCACCGAAGCTGAGGCAAGCTACTATCGGCAGCTTCAAATGCCTGCTACCGAACCGCTCTTAACTTAAACCAACCAGCCTCCACGGTTCCCGGGGCGGTTCAATTCGCCGAGATATCGTGAACCCGAATTCCGCAAGCAAGTCACGAAGCCGATTGATGAAAACTGACAGTAAATGAAGGATGGTTGAAGTTTTCTTATGCTGCTTGTCCTACATTTCCGACTGGGCGATGTTCCCGTTGTTCGTAGTAGTTATCCGCCGCTCCTGAGCGGCTTTTTTTTTTCTATGACGTCGAGGTGAAGCGCTTACCATGGCCCTAAACAATGGCCTCGGCGTCAAGAAATCTCGCTCCCGTACCTCCGCTCGTATGACGGGAGGGCGTGGGTAAGGGCAGGGGACACGGGCGCTGATTACAGAAATTCTTACCTTCAAGTTCGCGGGGAGGCGTCCCTGTGGAAAAGCGTCTCTACTATGAAACGGAAACTACCTACCCTGATCCTTGCCGGCATGCTGCTTGGCGTGGTCGCTGGCTCAGCCTCGCACTATCTTGCAACTGATGCTGCCACCTCGGCATTCCTCGCGGATAAATTCTCGATACTAAGCGACGTTTTCTTGCGGATGGTCAAGATGATCATCGGACCGCTTGTGTTCGCGACCTTAGTGCCCGGCATCGCTAGCATGAGCGACGGTAAGGCGGTCGGTCGCGTCGGATTCAAGGCTATGGCGTGGTTCATGGCCGCATCTCTCCTGTCGTTGGCGATAGGCTTGGCAATGGCAAATCTCACGGAGCCGGGGCACGGCACAAATCTATCGCTGCCTGTTGCTGGCGCAACGTCGAGCCTGCATACAGGGGCGCTCACCCTACGAGGCTTCATTGCGCACGTTATTCCCAAAAGCTTTGTTGAGGCGATGGCGACAAACGAGGTCTTGCAAATCGTGGTGTTCTCGGTGTTCTTTGGATTTGCCTTGGGCTCGCTGAAGGACGGGGCGGGAAAGCCGGTGCTTGCAAGCATCGAAGGCCTCGGTGAAGTCATGCTTAAGGTGACAGATTTTGTAATGGCATTCGCGCCGCTTGGCGTTTTCGGGGCCATAGCGGCCGTCATAACTTCACAGGGACTCGGCGTTATTTTGGTCTATGCGAAGTTGCTTGGAAGCGTTTATGCCTCGCTCGCGCTGTTATGGGTCGCGCTAATTGCCGGAGGATATTCGTTTATTGGGTCCGACGTTTTCAAGCTCATATCAAAATTGCGCGAGCCTCTGACGATTGGCTTCGCCACGGCCTCCAGCGAAGCGGCCTATCCCAAGGTAGTCGACGCGCTAACTCGATTCGGCATCCCCAGCCGTATTACGAATTTCGTCTTGCCGTTGGGCTACTCATTCAACCTGGACGGTTCGATCATGTACACTTCATTTGCCGCCTTGTTCGTGGCGCAGGTGTACGGTATCGAGCTCTCTCTTAATGAGCAGATCATGATGCTCTTAACGTTGCTAGTGACAAGCAAAGGCATAGCTGGCGTACCACGCGCGTCGCTGGTAGTGGTGGCCGCAGTCCTTCCCATGTTTGGACTTCCTGAGGCGGGCATATTGCTAGTCTTGGGCATCGATCACATTTTGGATATGGGTCGAACTTTTACCAATGTGCTTGGCAACGCAATTGCGACGGCGGTCGTTGCAAAGGGCGAATCGACGATTGATGAACCCGCAAGTCTGGATAAGCACTGCTTCGATAAGCTTGGAGACCGTCGCAGTTCATCCAATCCTCATGAAGTAGAAAATTTTCCCATCAACTAAAGTATGAATAATTTGAAATTTGCTTTAGGGAAACACTGATTTAATCAGCGCGGCAGTCATCGTTGAGTGGCGTGTAAGCGTTGTCATATGCATGCCAAAGATATGAGTCGGAGATGAAGCGACAGATCAGTTTTGCGGAAGCGGAAAGCCACGGCAAGAAGCGGGTGACACGCCGTCAGCGCTTTCTGGCGGAAATGGAAAGCGTGGTGCCGTGGTCGCGGCTGATAGCGGCCGTCGAGCCGTACTACCCCAAGGGCAAACGCGGGCGGCCGCCGATCGGACTGGAGCGGATGCTGTGCATCTATTTCCTGCAGCAGTGGTATGGACTGTCTGACGAAGCGCTGGAAGACGCGCTGTATGACAGCATGGCAATGCGCGCGTTTGCCGGAATCGACCTGGCGGTCGAAGCAGTGCCGGACGCGACGACGCTGCTCAAGTTTCGCCGCATGCTTGTCGAACATGAGCTGACGCGAAAGCTGTTCGACGAGATCGGCGTCATGCTATGCGAGCGTGGGCTGATGATGAAGGAAGGCACGATTGTCGACGCCACCATTATCGAGGCGCCGCCGTCGACCAAGAACAAGCAGAAGAGCCGCGACCCGGAAATGCACCAGACGAAGAAGGGCAACGAGTGGAGCTTTGGCATGAAAGCCCATGTCGGCGTTGATGCGGCTTCGGGCCTGGTGCATAGCGTGGTGGGCACCGCGGCCAACCAGTCGGATGTATCGCAAGCGCACGCCTTGCTGCATGGCCACGAAGACCATGCGTTTGGCGACGCTGGCTACACGGGCGTAGAGAAGCGCGACGAGATGCAAGGCAAGTCCGTGAAATGGCAGGTAGCCATCAAGCGCGGCAAGATCAAGGCGATGCGTGATGGTGCTCTCAAGGACTTGCTGATCGCGGTCGAGCGGACCAAGGCCCAGATTCGGGCGAGGGTCGAGCATCCATTCCACGTCATCAAGAATCTCTTCGGTCATCGCAAAGTTCGCTACAAAGGCCTGGTCAAGAACACGGCGCAGTTGTTCAGCCTGTTTGGTCTGGCGAATCTGGCACTGGCCAAAAAGCAACTGTTTGCGCTGCGGGGGAGCAGTCCGTCCTGAGCGCACGAGGAGCGCCAGGATAGGCGCGAAACGCGAGAAAAACCGGCTTGAATCGGCCTATCTCTCTCGCATTGCGACAACCGCGGTCATTAGCCTGTGCGACATCAAGAGCAAACCTCATTGATCAGCACCTCCTTAGGGAATCGCTGATCAATGAGGTTCGCGCTTGAAGCTGCACAAGCCAAGGACTTCGGATTTCGCAACGCGGGAGAGATGGGCCGATTCAAGCCGCTTTCTTTCTCGTTTTGCACCTTTCCTGGCGTTGCGCGCTCAGGACGGATTGCTCCCTATGAGGCCAACAACAGCTTCCTGGCGAGCCCCAGATTTGCCAGACCAAACAGGCTGAACAATTGCGCCGTGTTCTTGAGCAGGCCCTTGTAGCGAACCTTGCGATGACCAAACAGATTCTTGATGAACGTGGAACGGATGCTCGACCCGCGCCCGAATCTGGGCCTTGGCCCGCTCCACGGCGATCAGCAGGTCCTTGACCACACCGTCACGCATCGCCGTGATCTTGCGGCGCTTGACGGCCACCTGCCACTTCACGGACTTGCCTTGCATCTCTTCGCGCTTGTCCACGCCCGTGTAGCCCGCGTCGCCAAACGCGTGCTCCTCGTGGCCATGCAGCAAGGCGTGCGCCTGCGAAACATCCGATTCGTTGGCCGCCGTGCCCACCACGCTGTGCACCAGGCCCGAAGCCGCATCAACGCCGACATGGGCTTTCATCCCGACGTGCCACGCATTGCCTTTCTTGGCCTGGTGCATCTCCGGGTCGCGGGTCTTCTCTTTGTTCTTGGCCGAAGGTGGCGCCTCGATGATAGTGGCATCCACCATCGTGCCTTCCTTCATCATCAGCCCCCGCTCGCACAACATGATGCCGATCTCGTCGAACAGCTTTCGCGTCAGTTCATGCTCGACGAGCAGGCGGCGAAACTTCAGCAGCGTGGTCGCGTCTGGCACCGCTTCGACTGCCAGGTCGATCCCGGCAAATGCCCGCATCGCCATGCTGTCGTACAGCGCGTCTTCCAACGCTTCGTCCGACAGCCCGTACCACTGCTGCAGAAAGTAGATGCGCAGCATCCGCTCCAGACCGATCGGCGGCCGTCCACGTTCGCCCTTGGGGTAATACGGTTCGACCGCCGCAATCAGGCGGGACCACGGCACCAAACTCTCCATCTCCGTCAGGAAGCGCTCGCGTCGCGTCACCCGCTTTTTGCCGTGGCTTTCCGCTTCCGCAAGCCTGATCTGTCGCTTCATCTCCGACTCATATCGTGGGCATGCACATGACAACGCTTACACGCCACTCAACGATGACTGCCGCGCTGATTGAATCAGTCTTTCCTTAGCGTCTTTTCTATGTTTGGCGATGGTAGCGCGCGGCGGGAGCGAGGATGCCTCCACGTAAGAGGGTAACGCTTCCAAACAGACGCTCTCGGCATCCGTAGAGTCGACCGATGACTTCTCCGCGGCCGGGCATTCCCAGCTCGGCGCTAAGAACGTCAACTCGTACACGTTCCTTCTAACGGGGTCGGTTGGATCTCCAGACTCCTGGTGTGGAACCGGTGCATCGGCGCAGCCCTAACCGCTTGTTCCATTGGAAGAAGCTGTATCAGGGCGGTAGTCTATCCGCGGTGTCGGATCTCGCGGTTGTCTGCAACTTGCGCCTCGTCTCTGCCGCCTGATCAACCCGTCCAGAATGTACATGCCTTCATGCACACCGCACGGAATCAAATGCCCTGAAGATCGCGATGTACATGTCGGAGACATGGTAGTAGCCAATGCCGCCATACCCGCCGTAGCGGATGTGGTACTCCGACAGCAGGTTCTGTTCGTACAGGCTCCACTGGGTCCCGTCCGCGGACACGCGCTTGCCGCTGCCCCAGTATTTCGGCAGCGCAAACTGGTTGTACGCGTTGATGACCTTCACGATCGCCTTGTCGAGCCGCTCTTCCGTGATGTGATGCAGGTTCAGCCAGGCCACCTGCTTGCGGCTCAGGCTCTTGACGGAGGCGCGATCCGGCTGGGCCCGAGGTTGCAACCATAGCAAAACAACGTGCTGATGAAGCGCTTGCGCGGATCGTCAATCTTGGAGTCGAACCCGGACAGCAAAACGTCTCGGAACTGGCCGAACAGATCTTCCGCTGCCTCGGCATGCGCGATCTGATATTTCTGCAGTCGGGACTGAGCGATGTGCCCAAGCGTGCTGCAGATTATCACGCACCGTGGTCAGCGTTGCGCCCTGAGCAAGGGCGTGAGAGGCGTGCGTGTGGCGCACCCAGTTAGGTGTGGCGCGCTGCAGCTTGCTGGCCAGCGATGGGTGATCTCCCTGGATGACGTCGACGGCCAACATACAGTAGCGGCGGAACACGTCCCGCAGACGCGGCGTGGTGATGGCCGTGACGCCGTCCAGATTGGCGAGCAGCGGCGTTTCCGGCTTCCAGTGCGCGGGCGTTCACCGGCATCCCGCGTTGCACGAGGTATTTATCCAGTGCTTGGCTAGCCAGGGAGGGGAAGCACAACTTTGCCCGGCGTGGCGCCCTTGCCTACCAGGTGCAGCCATCGTTCGTCGCCCGCGCCCATTTCGATGCCGCCGAGGTTCACGCTCACCAGTTCCGCAGCCCGCAGGCCGGTGGCATACCCGAAGTCGAGGAGGAAGCGCAGACGCTCTGCGGCCCGTCCCGTCCAGTCATGGGACCACTCCAGCCCTGGCATCGTTTGAAGGCCATGCGTTCGCGGGAGCCGGTATCTACCGACGGGAGATCGGGCCAGCCTGACGAGGCAGTACGGTGCCCGGACCTCGCCGGCCTCGGATATCAAGGCTAAAATCGAAAAGACGCCACCAATTCCAAATGCAACCATAACCATCCGACTGCCATACTCATACTCATACACCCATACACCTACACCCATACACCCGCCTTACATGCCCCAATTCCCATACCTGCTGTCGCCCGCTGCGCCAACGTATCATCCTCAACCCGTTTCCTCGCCGGATACGCATGACCACCTTCCTGTTGGCGACGAGACGCAAATCGATGCCGAGATCGAGACGATTCTGCATGGCGAAAGGCCAGATAAGGCAAGGCAGGCTTCTACCTCCTCCTTCGCGACTTTCCGGGAAAAAATGGCGACCCTGGAAACCGACATCGTTTCCCTTCCGGATGGGGAGTTCAAAGCCGATTTTCAGAAAGCGCACAGCGAACTGAAGGACTCGGTCCAGCAGCTGCGCACCGCTATCTTCATGCTGAAGCGGTCATCTCACTATTCCGACCTAGTCTCTGTCCTGCATAAGCATGCAGATCTACAGGACCAGTTCAAGGCGCTTGCGGAGACTGCAGAACAGCATGCGGACGCGCAGAAACCAGATGTCCGGAGGATAGTAGGGAAGGTTCTGTTGGGGATCGTCTGGGCGGCAGGTTGCGTGGCCAGCGCAATCTTTCTCGGACCCATGGCGCCCGCAGGCTGGGCGGGAGTGACGGCTGCGGCAGCAGTTACGGCGTCTCTGCTTGGTTTCGGTCCAATGCTGTCAGCATTTAAAGACTTTCGCACGCCATCGGGAGCGCATTCCAAATTCCAGAAAGATGAGTTCGTGGGCTTCCGCAACGAGGTATTCAATTCGCTTTCTGCGCTCATCAAAAAGACGCTGACCTCTGACAATCTCAATGCGGCCATACAGGAATCGATGCAGGCTGGTGTCAGTCATGGCCCGACACCGCTTACTGAATTTATCCACCTTGTCTCGCATTTTCACATGTCGGATAGTCAGCGTGAAAAGTTGATGGATGACGTCAAAAATTCGTGGTCGACCGAAGAGAAACGCGTGTTGGCAGATGCCATTTCGCATTCGTCCTTGCCAAGAGGTGCTGTCAAGGAAATGCTGGGAAAACTGATTCCACCCATAAAATCGATTGCTTATAACGCGCTCGCGTCTGAAGCAAAAGCCTTTGAGGTCCCACTCACGGAGAAGGTGACACGTACGTACTTGGCCACACTTGCGCTCCGCAGGGAGATTAGTGCGGCCGAAAGTAATACTAATCCTCAGAGTAATTCAGACAAAGGTATAAAACTGCCGGAATTTTATCCTCTTACTAAGAAGCGGGCCGGGGACCTTAGTCTCCCGCCAGAATATCACGGCCTCGATTCGAACGAGATCCTCGCAGTTAGCGAAGCAAATGCCGTCACAAGGGCTTCAGCGGTGGATGGTGAATTACTCAGGACATCCTTAAACTCGCGGACTACGCGAGAGGGAGAGGGCTCAGAGCGAGAGGTCGAAATCGTATCACTCGAATACAACCGCGTGAATAGACAAGCTGAAAGATATAACTGGAATCCTAATGATAGTATTGCCCATCAGTCCCCGGATAGTGAGTGGGACTATAGCGTGCCGCTTAGAGATGACGGATTTGGGTTGCGAGAAGGTCAATTGAACTATAAAAGAGGCCGCGAACTTGACCTCGAAAGGGATACATCCACATCCGTAAGACATTCCACCGCCAAATTAGAGGAGCAGATAGGCAGCGGTAAGTCCACAATACGAAAGGAAGACAGACAGGTGCATTTCGCTAAGGAAGTGGATGTACGCGGGGGTGTGGAGGAGGGTGTAGAAGGGGACAGAGAGAAGCGTGAGGGCTTTGTTCGTGCAAATATATGGCGGCAGCCAAGCCCTTCTTCATGAAGATACTGCGTTTGTACCCGGTGCCACGAAAGGTCGCCCGATCAACTGCGCAGCTATCCGGCAGCGAAGGCCGCGGTGTCGAGTGTCCGGCGTGAGCACCTTTTCGTGAAGGCTTCGGCACGGGTGAATAGCCAAGCATCAGCAACTTAGGCCGAAAGTGGCTGATTTTTAATGAATCCCGGCCGAGCGCAGATTACTAGCCGGAAGTGGTTCAATATGCCGGACTTGGTCGACAGATAATCTCCCGGCCGCGTGAGCGCGCGTTCAAGACCCGTGGCCTCAGCCTCACGAACGAAGAGCTGGCGGCCTATGTCGATTGATTATGACCAAGCGATAGAGCGATGTGTGGCGTCTATGTCCGGATCGTCTTATAGGTATCTAGTAGCTACCAGCTATCTTGGCGGTCATTTTGAGCATGTTGTGCGCCGTTGCGCAGGAGCCGCATCATGCGCACAGAAGATGATGGCCTACCGTGAGACAGCGACTTTGACTGCGATTGCACCGCTCGACGCTTGGGATTTGGAATGGCACACCTCTGTTGCTTGTCCGACCTGCGGCGCACATCAGCGATACGAATTGGTCGGGCTGGCCGATTTTCATTGCGCCGACTGCGGATACGATTCGACCGACTCAGACCCACCGATCTCGCGTGGAGCCCCGGGGGGATGCGGTCGGTAGAGCGCCAAGGGTAAATCCGGCGACTTTTCCAGCACGCGCTCGCCAAGCGCCGACTCTGCTCCATGCCTTCGACACCTAGCGCCGCGCGCCGCCGCTTTGCCTCCCCGGTGCGCTGCCGGGCCAACTCGTCGCCCCACACTGAATCCTCGTAGCGCCGCCGGCGTGCCGTCAATTCCTCCGAGGAGCCGTTGATGGGTTATGGAGAGTTATCGCAGCGGCTACATGCGGAAACGTGGTAAGCGTCGCTACCGTGGCTGGGGCGGGCGTTCGAGCGGCCCAAGCAAGTATTCCGAGCTCACGAGAATCTTTGCGGGGCTGTAGATGGTATTCGCGCGGCGTTCCTTGACCTTGGGGAGGAGGCGCTCGACGGGTTGCTTGAGGACTACGGCGAAATCCACGGTGAGGCAGCCGAGAGCTACGCACGCAAAGCGTCCCTAAGTGGCGCAGCCAACTGGGCCGGCACGACAGTAGAAGGATTCATGCACGAGCTGAACGACTACATTCAGTGGTACAGCGGCGCATTAAGTTGTCGCTGCAGGCTATGAGCCCGGTTGAATACCGGCGCCACCATGGCATCGCAACCTGAACCAGTCCAAGAAACTATCCGCACCCCCAGATGCGACATTACTATTTAGCGCTAACATCACTTTTTTGTATAATGATAATTATGTAAAATCTAATGCAAGTGGATAGCGCAATTGGCCGGTTGAGGGGCTAGAACAACGGAACGATGGTCGGTGGCGCCTCCATGGGCAAGCGACGACCACTCGCACTGCTTTCGTAGCGCTCGAGAGCTTTGTATCGGAGAAACGGCGTGGTGCGATGCCCCTCGTGAATCTCATAGGCCTCGCGTACGTTAATCGAACACCGCCGAGTGCCTAGCAACCGCCCCCGCCGCAACCCGGTTGACCCGCCCGGCCTCCGGCTAGCACCACCCCCGCTGCAAAAGACCCAGAAGCGCCAGCGAAGAAGACTACCACGCTGCATTTGACTGGGAATTTCTAATCGCTGTGTTGCGAAATTTCCGCCACTGACGGGCTAGCCAGCGATATCGAGCCTATTGCATATTGACTCTCAGTCATACGCCTAGCAGCGTCTGCACATCGCCCTCCTGTATGAGGCGCGCCGCCATCAGTTCATGAAGCAGTCTTGAATAAGCGATAACTGCTGCTTTCTGGTGACACGCGCGTGCTATTTGCAGGCCCGACACGCCGTCCGAGTCCCGCTTTGCTGCGAGCAGTTCAACCAGCTGCGCATGCGGCAGCCCGACTGCCTTTACTGAGTCGCCAAAGGCGCGAATCGCCTCAGCGTGGCCGCTCTGCAGGGCTAGGCTCAAGCCCGGCGTGCCGCGAACGTTCTTTGCCGCGAGCAGTTCAACTGACTGCTGCGGTGGCAGCTTTGCTGCCTTTACCAATACGCCAAAGGCGCGAATAGCGTCAGCGTGGCCGTTCTGAAGGCTAAAGCGCAAGCCGGGAATGCCGTCATCTCTCTTTGCTGCCAGCAGTTCGCCCAGTTGCGCCGGCGGCAGACCAGCCGCCTCTATCAGTTCGCCAAAGGCGTGAATAGCCTCAGCGTGGCCGGCCGAAAGGGCCATGTGCAGACCCGGCACACCGTCGGAGGACCGCTTTGCAGCCAGCAGTTCAACTAACTGCTGCTGCGGCAGCTTCGCTGCCTTTACCAATACGCCAAAGGCGCGAATAGCCTCAGCGTGGCCGCCCTGAAGGCTAAAGCACAAGCCAGGAATGCCGTCATCTCTCTTCGCTGCCAGCAGTTCACCAAGATGCGCTGGCGGCAACCCAGCCGCCTTGATCAGTTCGCCAAAGGCGTGAATAGCCTCAGCGTGGCCGGCCGAAAGGGCCATGTGCAGGCCCGGCGCACCGTCCGAGGACCGCTTTGCCGCCAGTAGTTCAAACAACTGCTGCTGCTGTAGCTCGGCTGCCTTTACCAATTCGCCAAAGGCGCGAATCGCCTCAGCATAGCCGTGCTGAAGGGCAATTAGAATACTCGGAACGCCGGCCCGATTCTCCCCTGTGAGCAAGGAAAGCCTGTCGGCTGCAGGAGTCGCTTTTAATAAATCACGCAGATGGCGCAGACCGTCAGCCAAGCCGTAAGTCAACAACTGCTGAATAATCGCAGCCGAAATACTTTGCGGCAGTGCGGCAAGTCGAGGTTCGTCGTTCACGGGTGCGTCGAGAAACGCAGTGCAATCCATTTCGTAAAAGTCCAAGTCCTTTTTTGGCAAAAAATCTTGTGCGGTGTATCCCCTCAGGGAGTCACGATCAATCGCCTCAAGTCGCTTGTGTGCGACTGTCGAATTTGGGTCGTAAAACATTACCACATATGCTCTCAAACCACCTTCTTTCTGCTTTATTCTCAAGCCCAGAGCCATTACGTGGTTGAGACTATTAAGAAGAATTGTGTCAAACGTCTTTTTATTTAATTCCATCTGCTCAAATTTATTGTGTATTTCACGTCCCCATTCAGAAAATGAAACGAGCGAAACTTTTGACCTTTCTATCGTTCTCAAAAAAATATTTTCATAATCGATACTTACGTTATCGGCTAGAATTTTGGGTGTCGAAAATAATTTGTAGTCGACCTTTCCCTGTTTGCTTAGAAAATTATCCACCCAAGCGAGAGACAGATGCCGGCACTCAATTAATTCATCTGGGTCACCAATGAAGTTAGTTTTACAATTTAAATTTATTTTTTCATCTCGTTTTTGGCTGAGATACGGGACATCCGTGCGTTTGGCAGCGTGGGCGGTCGGTGGAGCCAGCAATCGGGCAGGCTGCCGCCCATGGCGGCGTACTGCAATTGCGTGCTCGGTTACTACTTGCGTACCTTGTCCCTTGACGCAGTCCCCACTTGGCTCATTGAGCCGGTCGTGGGGGGGATTGGCGGGTTTCGCTGCTTGGGCTCCATTTTTCTCCTGAGCCGTTGACTGATGGTGGCTTGGTGTTTGCAGTCGCTGCGACTCTAAAAGTTGTTTCTGCAACACAGACAACTTTTTTTCATTATCGATCAATTTCTGCCGGAGGTTCGCAACTTCCTGATTAAGGTTGACGTATTCATCGCGTTTTTTTATCTCGCCGTCCAGTTGCTCTCGCATCTGATGAATCGTCTTGACATAATTCTCGACTTCAGCTGATGGCAACGCGTTAGCGGCTTGCCGCTTCAGCTCTTCAGTCTTTTCATTGACCGTGAACTTCAGCCGATGAACTTCATTCTCAAGCGCTCTCACCTGATCGCCAAGATCGTTGTTCGCCTTATTGGCCTGGTCCAACGTATGCTGGCGCTCCTGCATTTGCGCGCTCAACTCCTCCATCCGCGTTGCCGCTGCACCGGGGTTTTTCATCTGGTCTTCTAGAATAGCGCGCTGCGTCGCCAGCCAATTAGCAATCGATTTACCATTTTCCACCTGATCATACCGCTCGGCGTTGCAACGTAGAGCGCGGAGCTGCTGCCGACGCCGATTCCCCTCTTCCTCGATCTCCTGGCTCGCATTTTTGCCTTGGCGAATGGGATCACTTAACTTGTGTTGATGGCCTAAGATCCCGCCCGGATATTTATTCGAGAGTCGTTCGTGGAGAATCGCAGTCTCAGCCGTGCTGAGAGCCCCATTCGCACTTCCGAAACACGACGGAGGTAACGGTAACGAGATAGCTGGAAGATTTCCTCCATCAACGGCCGGAAATATCAGTCCAATCTCACCGGTTTTTAGCAGAACAGGCGCATTGAGCATAGCGGATCGAGCCTCCAATTTCAGACAATCAAGGAGGTACAAGCTGGCGTCTGCGATCTTATGTTCCTCGCCCCGTGCTATCAAGTACTGCTGCCCATTCGCAAACGACGCGATATGCGCGATGGCGAGCGCTTCCAGGGTATTTTTCTTATAGCCACCGTAAAAAAAATCTAGTAGGTGATCAAAAAATCCCATTCGGGTGAATTCTTTTTCAAAATTCCGCGCCGATTCCACGCTTTCTATGTGCGTGTATTCACATTTACGTAAAATTTTTTCGCGCTTTTCCGAGAGATCTAGCGGCCACAGCGATGTGTTGCAGACAGAATTAATTGTCATAAGAATGCAGAATTATTTCTACTGTGAATTTATAACGCCACGGATATATTACATTCGCATCTGGACGTGAGGTTCAGCCGAATAGGTTGACTCGTTTCGTCGATCGTTTAATGCCTCGGAGCTCTGGTTTGGCCTGCGGAGGCAACCATTAGCGCTCAGTGGAATACTGGACGAGAGTCACCACGGATAATAAGGCCGTCGGAACTGGATTCTCCAGAAAATAATGTATTTCTTTAGATTGTAGATGGTTTCGTAAAAAAGTATGAGTGGGCGCGCAGCAAACGCCTCTACAGGCCTAAAGGCGTTCCCCGACATCTCGAGCGGCTAATTGCCAAGCTCAAGCGCCAGCAGTACGGCCATAGGGCTGAGAGAGCGGCTGATCTGAGGAGTTCGAACTCAAGCTTGAAGAACTGCAGACGGATGCAGCGTCTCCGCGGCAAGCGCGCCTCGCGCGCGCACTGTCCATGGCAACGGTGGGCGCAACCCGCTACCGGCGCACCTGGAGCGTGATGACGTCGTTCACGCGCCAGCAGAGACCACGTGTTCCGCATGTGGCGACGCCTTCAAGGACTTGGGTGAGGACGTCTCGGAGCAGCTCGAGCTCGTGCCGGCGCGACTACGTGTCATCCGACATCGCCGCGTGAAGCTGGCCTGCACTGGCTGCGATCGCATCGTGCAGGCGCCCGCGCCCACCCGCCCCATCGACCGCGGGCATCCCTGGCCCGGGCTTGCTGGCCGACGTGCTGGTCTCAAAGTTCTGCGACCACCAGCCGCTGTATCGTCAGCGCGTTCGTTGGGAACGTGAAGGGATCGATCTGCCCGAGTCGACACTGGATAGAATTACCGATAAAGCTCTGACTGTGCGCCATCATGTGCACGGCCCCAGATTTCTCCGTTCGTCAGATTTGTTTCGACTAGTTCTATCGGCATACCGTTGTTGTCGATGACCGCAACGCGAAAATCATCCAACGGTTCGTAAGGCCCTAAAATGACCACATGTCCCCTAATTGCCGCCTCGAGATTGTCCACTCTGTAAGCGATGTGGGGCTGGCTTCGCATTGGCTCTGCCAGCGTGCAGTTCGGTCCAAATCGGTGCCACTGGATAGGCAGCGGCCCAGTGAGATCGTCACTCGTATACATATCGAAAGATGCGGCGTATCGTTCTCCGGGTCGAATCTCGCTCGTCGGAATGCCAATGTGGTGAATTTCGTAGGTCACGCCTTCGCGTCTCATGGTTTTCTCCGCTTTGTCTGAATGGTCTATTGGTGCCAATCGGCTGTCATCGGGGAAGCACGGATACGTCTCCTTGCTCGTAATAGGAGATCGAAAATGGTGTCGTGTAACCGCAGGTGGTCTTGCCCTCGTGCGCTTCCGGATACGGTCTATGGACCGCATACCGGCGTCGTTAGCGGCTTGAGTCCAATGCCATTGGCAAAGGCACGCGTCTCGTGGGCAATGTATCCCGAGCCGTGCCGTTATCGCTTAGCCATTCAATCGATGCCGGCGCCGCGTCGACATTGCCAAACCGATGTTCCACAGCCGCAAGCATAACGTCGCGGACATCGTTCCCGGTATAGCCGCCCGTGGTCGCAACCCAGCTCATCGCCTCCCGGTCGCAGCAATCCAGCGCGAAGGCCAGCCGCAATGGCTCGCCGTTCTCACACCGGAACTCAAAGCCATCGGAGCACCAGCGCTGGTGCTTCGCGCTCACCGGGGTGCAGCGATGGCAAGCGAAAAATTTGGCCCACCCTACACGACTCGAACGTGTGACCGCTCGCTTAGAAGGCGAGTGCTCTATCCCACTGAGCTAAGGGCGGCTGGCAAGGAAATGGTGCCCGGAGCCGGATTCGAACCGACATTGCCAAGCGGCCGCGAGTTTTAAGCTCACTGCGTTTGCCAATTACGCCATCCGGGCTGGTGGGCCTTCCACGAGTTGAACGTGGCACCAACGGGTTATGAGCCCGCTGCTCTAACCGGCATGAGCTAAAGGCCCGTCATACCGAGGTAATGTAGCAGCCCTACTGTTGTGGAATTCACTTTTTTTGCGACGATTGTGATTTTTGGCCCTCCGCCCTATCACTCAGGCGGCAGCGTGTCGGCCGATCCGCAGGCGAGAAGGCAGGAACTTCGGTACGCGCTGCGGCGTGGCCGTTGCCATGTCGCCATAAAGGAGCGGTAGAGCTGAGTGTGGAGACGATGGCGTGCATGTCAGAAAGCTGAGAGACATACTGATGCCCGCAATTCCGGGCGTGGCACCCGAATACAGTCCGGTACTCTTGATTGGGACACTCTCCGACGATGAGTGTAGAGGAGTTGTGACACCAGCGTGGCCGAGCTTCTGCGCGGCATCCCAGCACCAGTCGTGTCATATATCGGAACATTCCATCCGCGAGTGTCCAGGCTTCCGTGTTCTCTTTCCCATCGCCAGCTTTGGTGAGCGGAACAAGACTGCGTTCACTGGTCCTGCCAACTCACCCGCTTAACAGCGGATACCGACTCCCGTCTGGAGATCTAGTGACCCAGTTGAACCGTCAAGCCATGGAGCTCGGATGGGACAGTAATGACATATACATATTCTGAATGGTCTTAGATTGTCCCAATCTCGACGATGCCGCCGCCGAAGCTGGCCTTGTAGCCTGAGAAGTCGTCACATACCAACTTGCCCTGCCATCCCTGCAAGAATGCACGGGCATGTTCGCCGCTCCGTCGGGGGGCAAACTGATAGATTACCGCACGTAACGACGAGAGCTGGCTTGGTGCGTAGGCCCACAGGTAGGCGCGATGCGTCTTGCCGTCGCCTGGCGAGAGCATCTGCACTGGTATCTCGTCGGCATGCAGTACGCTCTGGGTCAACACCTCCGCCTGCAGTGCATCCACCAGCGGTTGCAGTCGCCCGCCGCAGATGCCGACCCACGCGCCCAGCGTCGATTGCGGGATCAGCTCTGCGCCGCCTTGCCTTCCTCCTTGAGCACGCACCGTCGTCTCATCGGCATGGGGATCAGCGGCTGCGACAGCAGCGTGCGGCGTAGTGCCTCGTACAGACGGCTGTAGTGCAATTGCGCGGGGCGGATGCGATCAGCTCACTCACGAGCTAGCTTCGGCAAACGCAGCGAGCAACTGACATCTGCCCAGGCAAGCTTGCTGGAGGAAGCCCTCGATGCAGACCTCGAGGCAATCGAAGCCGAGCTCGAAGTACTGTAAGCGCGAAATTCACCCCACCTAGCGTTCTCGGCTGGGTCTAGGCAGGCTTGCGTCCGCTACCACTATTGCGGACGCAATCATGACGCAGACTGAGTTTGACGTTCTACCGCTGAGGGTGATCCGGATCCGCTCGAACGGAAAGCGGGACTTCGACCGGGAGGATAAGCGCCAACTGGTCGAGGCGTGTCTGCAACCCGGGGTATCTGTCGCCGGGATGGCGCTCAAGGTCGGCATCAATACCAACCAGCTGCGCAAATGGATTCGGGTCCACCAAGTGGCCATCGAAGCCGCTGCGGCCGCGCAATCTGCGTTGCCGGAGTTTGTACCCGTGGTTGAGGTGAGCGGCGTTGCGCGCGTCACGGGGTCGCCAATCGTGCAGGCGCCATCTCGCAAGCCACCCTCGCAGCGCCTGTCTTTGGCGCCTGCGCGACTCACGGCACGGCTGCCCAACGGCGCGACGGTCGAACTAGAATGCGGTGGCCAGGACATTGCGCTTGTGAAGGCGATGATCGAAGCGTTGGGAGCGCGTTGATGCTACGGCTCGACGCCGACGTGCGGGTCTACCTTCACCGCAATGCGGTGGATTTCCGTCTCGGGATCGCTTCCTTCAGGATTTCAACTTCTACGGTCTTCTTGCCAAGCAACCGCTGCAGCTCGCGAATCTGCCTGAGCGCGTCCGCTAGCTCCGAGGCCGGCACCACTTCCTCGCCTGCCGACACCGCCGACAGACTGCCGCCCTGATACAGCTTCTTCCAATGGAATAACTGGTTAGGGTTGACGCCGTGCTGGCGAGCCACCATTGATACGGTCTTGCCCGGCTCCAGGCTCTCTCGAACCATCGCCGCCTTTTCCTGCGCAGACCACCGCCGCCGACGCTCCGGCCCCGTCAATACTTCCATCACTTCCTGCTTACTATTAGGTCTAAACACAGTCGTATGAGCGGGTAAGGACGCGCCGTTGCCGGCGCATCCTCCCCTAAGAACCGTACGTGCGAGTTTCCCCGCATACGGCTCAAGCCCTGGAGAAGCTGCCTATCACTAAACAGCCGGCTTGTATCAAGCCTGCGCATCGATTAAAGGTCGTCATTCAGCGCGAGCGCCAGAGGGGGCAGACCCCAATACTGGTGTTCTTCCATGCTCTCCCTCATCGAACCCAGACCAATCCTCTGCGCCCGAGGACCGGGCGGAAGTCGGCTCACTTTCGTGTAGGGCAATGTTGCAGCCCCTATCCCCGCCATTACAACGGGGCATTCGCTTTCTCCGCCTTCTCATACCCGCACGGTCAACAGCTTTCCTTACGGTCAGCCTGCCTGACGGCAACCATACGGGCTTACCACGTTCCCGCATCATCACAAGACTGAGTTAGGGCCCGCCTCTTCGCCGGTGGCACATCGACGACGTCTCGCGAGGTAGGAACACGAGATCCAGCCACATCCCATTTTGGGCAATGCCTAACAGCAGCTTTGGCATTTCAATTGTAACGACGTTTATCAGCGATTCACATGTGTTGCCCTTATCAGCCAGCCAGCGTCTCAGCCCCATCGCTGCTCAGAGCCTCCGTGCGTAATCTCACGATGTCGCACGCTTTCGGACTGCATTTTCAGAGCGGCTTCGCACGTCGCCGTTACCGGCGACGCACGCGCTCCTAGGCTACCGCCGGTCGCACGGCGGGTCCGCTACCGTCGAGATGTAGCCAACGGTCGGACAATGATGAAACGAGCATGCACTGCGCCCGAGATACCGGGCCTCATGCTTCGTGTCGCACCCTACCCGCAATTTTAAGGTAGAAACCGTGTCCGGCTATTCAGGGGGCCGTTCCAGTTAGCGAGAAGCTGGACTACACCCCTGGCGTGTTCACGGTCGAACATCATATCCGGGGCAAGTGGGTATGCGGTCAATGTGAGACTCTCACCCAGGTACCCGTTCCCCCGCACGTCATCGACAAGGGCATCCCCACCGCCGGCCTGCTGGCGCATACGCTGGTGTCCAAGTTCGGCGACCATCTGCCTCTGTACCGGCAAGAACGCATCTACGCACGCGCCGGCCCGGTAGCGCAGCTCTTGCGCGTGACGCGCAATGACGGCGTCCTGCTCCTGGATCTGTGCCCGCAGCGTCGCAGCCAGCTCGCGCGGTTGCTGTGGGCTCAGATCGTTCAGGTTCTCGGCGGGATTCATGTTCCGAATCTTGCCAGCTCCCCGTGACCCCCAACTATTGGCACAGCCCCCAATGGACGCTCGGCCCTTGCCAAGCCACGACTAAAGCTCGGTGATCGCCTATCGCGGCCCAGGCGTTGCCAAGGCAGGCCCAGCACCAGCGCATCCAGTTGCTCTCGGCACAGCGGCGTCGCGATGGCCGTCATACCGTCGGTCCAGACGAAGCGGCCCTTATTGAGTCGCCGCGCCGCTAACCAGATACCAATGCCGTCGTACACCAGCACCTTGATACGCGTCGCGCGCTTGTTCGTGAAGAGATAAGCGTGATGCGGTCGGGCGGCTCCGAATACCTTCACCACCCGAGCCAAGACCGTATCTGTTCCCGCTCGCATGTCCAGCGGCTCGGTAGCTAACCAGATTGCCTCGATGCGGATCAACGCAACCACCCCTGAAGCCATTCGCCACAGTCTGCTGCGGCCGATCCTGGCCAACGAATACTGATCGTCGCTGCACCGCGTCGCACTTCGATCTGTATATCCGGTATCGCAGGCGTCGGCGTGGGATCGCCGATCTGCAAGCGCATTTGCCAGTGGCATTGGACTCAAGCCGCTCACGACGCCGGTTTGTAGTCCTCAGAGCAATGGCATGGCTGAGAGCTTCGTCAAGACGATGAAGCGCGATTATGTTGCCTTCATGCCCAAGCCGGACGCCGCAACCGCTGTTCGCAACCTGGCGGTTGCGTTCGAACATTACAACGAGAGACACCCACATAGCGCGCTGAAGTACCGCTCGCAACGCGAGTTCAGACGTAAAGCGGAATCATCAACGTTGTTGTGATGCCGTGTCCGGAAGCACGGGGGCAACACCACCTGATCTGGGCATCTCGACCAGGGTGTATTCCCGAGATAGCCTGCCGCGCGTGTCGTGGCCGGCTATCTCGTCCGCATCATCACATTAACTTTGACTTCGATGTTAACTCTCGATTCTCTGACTGATTGGATAATCCGGACGAATATCCGGACGTTCTAATAGGCGCATTCTCCGCTCAAGATCCGCATGATCTGTCGACTCATTGAGCCATTGTATTTTTTCATAGCTCATCTCCGAATTGCTGCATCGTTTTCGAAAAAAGTTGAGTATCATCCTAAGCATCATAATTTCCCCTTTTTGTTTGAACCCCACGGACGATGTGAGGACGATGGAAATAGTACGTTCGTAGAATGAGGGTAGAATGAGCGCAATCTTGTGGATGGTGAATCACTTGGATGACGTATCCGGTTGGAAGCGACGCCCCTGTGATCCTGAAAAGTTATCGTAGGCGGGTTACGAAAAATATCGTACGGCGGTGGCCGCGTTGTCCGTTTTGGGCTAGCACGTCGTAGGGGTACCGTCTCCGACAAGCTCACTGCGGATCGTGGATTAGCAAGGTCCTACATGAAACACCTAGATCGCCAGACTGCCTGTCTTGCGGATTGGGTGCGAATCATGGTCTGGCGAACCTGGCACTGGGCAGGAAGCTGTTGCTGGCTTCACAGGGAGCAATCCTTGCTGAGCGCGAAGGCGCGCAAGCAAAGGTGCGAAGCGGGGCAAAATCGCCCTGAATTGGCCTTCTTCTCTCACATTACGAAAACCAAGCTCGTGCTTACCTGCATCACCAGCTGTCCGACCCCGTTGATCAGCGGTTCCCTAGGCCGCCTCCATTTTTAGGACCGTCAGGCGCGACTCTCATCGTGGTGCGGGAACTCGCCCCAACGACGCCGGATAGATTGGAGCAAGTAAGCTCAAGAATTGGACCTTCCACTAAACTAGGGGCGATTCGCTGGAGGAGGGCGCGATGCTTCAGCTAATCTAGTCCCCGCATTTTTGCCGGGCACCGGCATCAGTCACAAGATGGTTTATCTGCCGCT
>NZ_CAJZAG010000022.1 GCF_914271485.1 Cupriavidus pampae | reverse complement strand
CGCCCCACCTCCTCGGAACTGATGCGTTCAACGTTTCAGGTGCACTGCAAACCATGGCGCGTGCCGTCACCGGAAACGCCTCTGCAAAGGCTGCGGTCGAGATGGCGTTACTGGATCTCAAAGCTCGAGCGTTAGGCGTATCGATCGCCGAGTTACTTGGCGGGCCGTTGCGCAGTGCGATTCCGATTGCCTGGACATTGGCGAGCGGAGATACGAAACGCGATCTCGATTCTGCCGTCGAGATGATTGAAAGACGACGACACAATCGCTTCAAAGTCAAGCTTGGCTTCCGGTCGCCCCAAGACGATCTCATCCATATGGAGGCTTTGTCAAATAGTCTCGGATCGAAGGCCTACCTTCGCGTTGACGTGAATCAGGCTTGGGACGAGCAAGTGGCGTCCGTCTACATTCCTGAACTGGAGGCGCTTGGCGTGGAACTCATCGAACAGCCGGTCGGCCGCGAAAATACGCAAGCGTTGAGGCGGCTCTCCGACAACAACCGCGTGGCCATCATGGCCGATGAGAGCCTGAGTACGTTGGCCTCGGCATTCGATCTCGCGCGCGACCGAAGTGTGGATGTCTTTTCGCTGAAGCTTTGCAACATGGGAGGGGTCTCGGCGACGCAAAAGATAGCAGCGGTCGCGGAAGCAAGCGGGATTGCATCGTATGGCGGAACAATGCTTGACTCGACGATCGGCACATCGGTTGCACTTCAGCTCTATTCTACGGTTCCATCGCTTCCGTTCGGTTGCGAACTGATCGGTCCCTTCGTGTTGGCAGACACGCTGAGCCACGAGCCACTCGAGATCCGGGATTACGAACTGCAGGTTCCCACTGGCGTAGGTCACGGCATGACGCTTGACGAGGACAAGGTGCGCCAATACGCACGCGTCAGCTAGGCAAAACGCGCAGCGCAGGCCGCGGCTGTGGATCGCCTCGAATGCAACTGCGCATGTGTAACTGGAGACTAAATATGTTATCAGACGGCGTTGAGATCACGTCGCGCTCGGGTGGTCGCTTTGGTGCCTACCTCGGAAAGCCGACGACGGACTCCGCACCCATCGTCGTGATCGCGCAGGAGATTTTCGGGATCACGCCTTTCATAAGAGAAACCGTGGAATGGCTCGTTGGTGCGGGCTTTGGTTGCGTGTGTCCGGATCTGTACTGGAGACAGGCGCCGAATATCGAGCTTGATGCAAACGTACCATCGGAACGGGAACAGGCGCTTGCGTTGTTTCGCGACTTTGACATGGAGGCAGGAGTCAATGACCTTTCATGCGCCATTGAATACGCTCGTGCGCTCCCTTTCTCGAACGGTCGTGTCGCTGTAGTCGGGTACTGCCTGGGAGGTGCGCTGGCGTTTGATGTGGCGGCGCGATCATTGGCCGATTGCTCAATCGGCTATTACGGCGTGGGACTTGAAAAAAAGGTCTCACTGGTGCCAGCTATTACACGACCGGCGATGTTCCACATGGGTACCAAAGATCACTATGTCACAGAAGAGGCCCGTAGCATTCTCGAAGAGCATTTCGGTCGAAACAAAAATCTGAGTCTGCACTGGTATCCAGTGGGGCATTCATTTGCACGGTCATCCAGCCCAAATTTCGATCAGGCGGCGACAACTGTGGCCAATGCTCGGACGCTCGAACTGCTTGCAATGTTGAAGGACCCTTCATGAAGAAGTTCACGCTTGACTACCTGAGCCCGAGGGTCGTCTTCGGGGCGGGCACTGCTTCTGCATTGCCAGATGAAATAGGACGCCTTGGCGCACGCCGGCCCTTGGTATTAAGCAGCCCGGAACAACGCGAGTTAGCGAAGGATATCGTCCGTCCGATAGGTGACAGGGTAGCTGGATATTTCGATGGCGCGACGATGCATGTTCCCGTCGACGTCATCCAGAAAGCCGAGCGGGCTTTTAACGATACTGACGCCGACTCAATCATCGCGATCGGGGGAGGATCGACCACCGGACTCGCAAAAATCCTTTCGATGAACCTTGACGTCCCAAGTCTGGTTATACCAACGACCTATGCCGGTAGTGAAATGACTACCATTTGGGGTGTCACGGAAGGCGGAATGAAGAGGACCGGCCGCGACCCCAAGGTGCTACCGAAGACCGTGATTTATGATCCATTGCTCACGGTCGATTTGCCGCTTGCTATCTCGGTGACGAGCGCCTTGAATGCGATCGCTCACGCCGCAGAAGGTCTGTACTCGGCCGACCTCAATCCCGTTCTCGAGACCATGTGTAAGCAGGGCATATGCGCCTTGTTCGATGCAATCCCGCGCCTGGTGGCAAAGCCGACTGACGCCGAAGCGCGTACGGATGCCCTTTTTGGGGCATGGATGTGTGGCACTGCACTGTGCCACTTGGGCATGGGGCTACATCACAAACTCTGCCACACGCTTGGGGGAACCCTTAATCTTCCCCACGCGGAGACACATGCAATCGTACTACCACACGCACTGGCATACAATCTGCCGTACGCCGCGCCAGCTGAGCGACTGCTTCAGGAAGTCGCCGGCAGTAGTGACGTCCCGAGCGCGCTATATGATCTCGCCAGAAATGCTGGAGCACCACTCAGTCTCGCCGAAATCGGTATGCGGCCTGAAGATATTCCGAGGGTACGCGACCTCGCGCTAAGGGACCAATATCCGAATCCGCGTCCGCTGGAATCGGACGCATTGGAAACATTGTTAGTCAATGCGTTTCGTGGGCGAAGACCGGATTTCAAATAATGTGACCTGCACTCCGCGTTTAGTACGGTAGCGGTGAAGAGCCCGTTCCAAAGTCGACATCGGGTCTTCAAGCTAAAGCGAAGCACATGAATTTGCATCCACTGTTCCTTGTGGAGCATCGCCAGCCTTCGCGCGAAAAAGGCCGACTGTACTGGAGGTGGCTCGGATTTTCTTTGCGCGAAGTGGCTCATTTTTACTTTGCGCGCAACAAAGGCTCTTCAGCCTTACTATTCATCGCGCGTTAAAGACGGTGAAGTTTAAAAAATCGACTTGGCCGAACGCGAGATGAACAATCCCTGTTTCTTCTCACAAAGAGAGAGACATAACAATTGACGGAGGAAGACATGGCATTGACGATCGAAACCGACGTGCTGGTCGTTGGCACCGGGCCGGCGGGCGCTTCGGCGGGGGCACTGCTTGCGCGATACGGTGTCAGGACGATGCTCATTAACAAGTACAACTGGACGGCTCCGACGCCGCGTGCCCACATCACCAACCAACGCACAATGGAGATCCTGCGTGATCTCGGTCTCGAAGCTGAAGCCCGCCTCTACGCCGCGCCGAATGACCTAATGGGCGAGAACACCATCTGCGCCTCGTTGGCCGGCGAGGAGTTCGGTCGGATTCGCACCTGGGGGACGGATGTTCGCCGGCGCGCCGATTACGACGAATGTTCGCCGACCTCCATGTGCGACCTGCCACAGAACTATCTCGAGCCGATTCTCGTCAAGTCGGCCGCACTCGACGGCTGCAAGGTGCGCTTCGACACAGAGTATCTTGGACACGAACAGGATGCTGACGGCGTGTCGTCGCGCTTGCGCGATCGTCTGAATGGCGAAGAGTTTACCGTCCGGTCGAAATATCTGATCGGCGCCGACGGCGCCAACAGCCGCGTCGTGTCAGACCTGGACCTGCCGCTCGAAGGTACCATGGGCAAGTCCGGTTCCATCAACTTGCTGTTCGAGGCTGATCTCGACCGCTACGTCGCGCATCGTCCATCGGTCCTTTACTGGGTCATCCAGCCCGGCTCCGATATCGGCGGTCTCGGCATCGGCGTGGTGCGCATGGTCCGGCCGTGGAACAAATGGCTGGCGATCTGGGGGTACGACGTCGAGCAGGGCCCGCCGGAGATCTCGGAATCCTTCGCCCGCCGCATCGTCCACAATCTGATCGGCGATGACAGCGTGCCGCTGAAAATTGAGGGCATCTCGACCTGGACGGTCAACGACATGTACGCGACCCGGTTGCAGCAAGGACGGGTCTTCTGCGCCGGCGACGCGGTCCACCGGCATCCGCCGACCAACGGACTCGGCTCAAACACCTCCATCCAGGACAGCTTCAATCTCGCCTGGAAGATCGCCATGGTGCTGAACGGCACGGCCGACGAGAGCCTGCTGGACACCTACACGATCGAGCGGGCGCCGATCGCGAAGCAGGTGGTCTGCAGGGCGAACAAGTCGCTTGAGGATTTCCCGCCGATCGCGATGGCTCTGGGGTTGCCGCAGGCCAAGAGCGCCGACGAGATGAAGAGCAACATGGCTCGCCGCAAGGAACCTGGGCCCGAGGCGCAAGCGCAGCGCACGCGGTTACGCGAGGCCATCGCCGGGACCAATTACGTTTACAACGCCCACGGCGTCGAAATGAATCAGCGTTACGACAGTCCCGCGATCGTGGCAGACAATTCGCCGGACGAAGTCTTCCGCGACGTCGAGCTCTATCACCAGGCGTCGACGCGGCCTGGAGCGCCCATGCCGCATGTCTGGGTCTATGCGAGTGGTGATGGACACCGTATCTCAACAAAGGATCTCTGCGGGAAGGGCAACTTCACTCTCTTTACCGGGATTGGCGGCGCAGCCTGGCAGGATGCCGCGGCGGCCGTGAGCCGGCAACTCGGGGTGGCAGTGACGGTGCGCATCATTGGGCCTGGCCAGGCCTACGAGGATCATTACGGCGACTTCGCGAGAATTTCCGAGATCATCGACACCGGCGCCATCCTGGTGCGGCCGGATTTCCACGTCGCCTATCGGGCGACGTCCTTGCCGGCCGATGCGGCAGGCGACCTCGTGTCCGCCATGAGGCGGATCCTCGGACGCCAGTCAGAGAGGTCGAGCGCGCTGCGCGTTACGTCTCGAGCTATATAAGGAGTGGCGTCGCGATCTATTCGAGGTGAGACGGAAGCGCTCACCTCGGGTTGCGGGAGGGGAAGCGTGATCTTGCGCAGCGTGAGATGGCGTGTGGCGACGCGGGAAGGTTGTCGCGCGATTAAGGCAAGGCGGTGCGCAACGACGTGACGTGTTTTCTGGACCGGACGTAACTGCAGATCATCTAATTTGGGAAGTTCGTACCGGTGTCGACCGCCTTGCTGATGATGCTATTAAGCACGTGAGCAGACGACGGGCCGGTGCAGCCAACGTTGAAAAAAGAGCGCTTGATTGCAATGTCGACGACACGATCTACATTACTGTCATTTGAATGACCGCTTGCTCGTGCGGATTCAACCGGTGGATGCAACAGTTTGCTGAAATCGTTCGGCGGGCGTTCCGTGGTTCAGGGTTTTCCTCGGTCGCCCATCCAGCCGCCTCGCCACGGTATTGAGTAGCCAATTGGTACACCGAAATGTAGGTGCCGTTGGGGATGTCTCGATAGCCCGTTCGCATTTTCATTCGACCCGCGCTGCCAAGGATGCTGGGGGTTCAGTAACTGCAGGCTGAACTGCGCCAGGTGAACCAAACGCTGATCGTCAAGCAAAATGAAATAACCCAGTTGAACAGAGAAAGCGCGCGGCTCGTCGCCGAAGCCGGCGTCGCGACAAGGCATCTACGCGAGCTGCAAGCGCACAGCAAGTAGTTACAGAATACGTTGAACCAGTCGCTCGCCGACCACGCACGCACCAAGGCCGAGCACGATGCGCTGCTAACACCGCGAGGACTGAGGCGACTGAACTGACGCGGCTGCGCGAAGCACGTGAATCGCTGACCGCCGATCTGACGAAGCTCACAGCGCAGTTCGACGAGCAGCAGTTGCTCGGGGACTATCGGATGCGTCTGGGCCTCACGGACGCGGCGGGATGAAAGCGCCAGATTCCGCATCAAAAGGATGGGGATCTACGCCGGAACCCCAGAAAATTCCGTCGTTCCACATTGTGAACATTAATCGGCTTATTCCAGCCGAAGAATGTTGGAGCGACGTCCGGTGAGTGACATGACGGTCTCGGTCACACGGACCATCAGGACCGTTACGCGGGGCCCAGTTCGATTACATTGTGGGACAGGTCGAGACAATCTTCGCAGTCCCGGCAAACCCAGTGCAGCATCGGCCCGACCGGATCTGGATGGTCGCTGAACGTTGTCAGCGCCGCGTCGTACTGAGCATCGGACGTGCTCGAGCGCAGTATCCGCTCGAGATTAGACTCGATGCTGTCCAGGCTGCATTCACCGATGCCGGACTTGAACACCGTCACACCGCCTGACGGGTTGACCGCGAAGAAGAAAAACGCCTTCGTGTCGACCATGTGCGACAGGATTGTCCTGGCGATGAAGTTGCTCGGATTGATCAGCGCATTGAAGATGCGGTAGCCGTAAAACTCTAAGCCGAAGTGTACGACCTCGAAGTCGTCGGTGCCGCGTATCGAGTGGCCAAAGTTGAAACCGCTGCGTGTTACGTCGTTCGGAATGTCATCCACCGGCCGCAGTGCCAGGCAAGCATAGTGCGTCTGGCCCTCGGCCACGAGTCCCATCGCAAAGCAGGGCGCGCGCTCGGCCAGCAAGGCCTCGACAAAATTCCGGTTCATGCGGAGCGTTGGCAGCATCGGGCATCCTTCATCGTGAATCAAATCAACATTTGCCGACCTGGCTGTGCGGTGCGTCGACGTCGAACATCAAAGGCTATACATCGTCGAGCTCGAACAGCGCGCGATCGGCGGGCCGCGACAGATAATCGTCCATCATCGCGCGGAAATCGGCTTCATCCCACTCGCCGCGATCGACACGCCGCAGCAACGCCTCGCCGGCCAGCATGATCTTTCGCTCGCGATCCGCGCGCGTTTGCTTGACCTGCTGGCGCTGCGCCTTAGCTGCCGCTTTGCGGGCTGTTTTCAGCTCCTGCAGCTTTTCGTCTGTCGCATCGAGACGACGTTTCAGCATGTTCATTCTGGCGTCCTGTTCGAAGAAGCGGTTTGCGCGGGAAACCGGCGCGCCGGCGTGCGCCGGTTCGTTACATTCGCGCCGTACTGTCGCGCCCAGGTGCGTACCGAGGGAGCGATATCGACTAACGTCGGCGGCATGTTCGGCAACACATCCATCGTCCAGCCACCCAGCCGCTTTGGCGCAATATACGCCGGTCGCCAGCTGCCGTCGGCCAGGATATCGATCACGAACAGCGACGTGCCGACGCTCAGTCGCCAGGTGTTGACCACGGCTGGGGGTAAAGGATTACCTGGTTGTGGCATCGTATTCCACCGTAACAGGAATAAGGGATTCCAAGCCAGAACCGCCGAAAATTCGATCACTCCAATTCGAGCCCTGCAATGAGCGCGTCCAGGTCGATTTTGTTGTCGCTTTGAAAAGTGTAGTGCCCGTTCAAAAGGATATGCCGCCAGGCTGCCGGTGATATCTGCGTAAGCCGCGCCAGCGCCTTGGCGTTGCCACTGGCCTCCCATTTCGTCAGTAGATGCGACAGAATCGCCGAGTTGTAAAAAATGATGACGTTGGCGATCAGCCGGGCGCACTGGTTGCTGATCTCGATTTCGATGTCGGTGCGGCCGGTCAATTCCTTCTTGCCGCCGACCTGGGCGATGGTCGAACGAAGCTGATGGTAAGACTCGAGGCGGTTTTGGGAGCGATGCACGTTTCGCTCGAGCTGCGGGTCGCGCAGGTAACGCAACGTGTAGATGGTACGAATGAGCTTATCGAACTCAAAAATCGCGCGACGTGTCGGGTTTTCCTGCGAGTACGTACATAGTTTGCGGATCAGCGAGCCCTGCGTGATCTCTTTGAGGCCCAGCGTGGCGACGATCTGATCGATATTTGTCTTCTCACTGGTGATGAGCTGCCGATCGATTTGTCCGATCGGCTGAATCAGGCATTTCTCGTACAGCGCCGGGTCGTCGATACAATACAATTCCTGCAACTGGTCATCGAGGTTTGTGAAGCGAGGCTCGAAGCGCAACCCGAACCAATACAGGATAGCGAAGTTGGCTTTGTTGATGCTGTGCATGTCGCCGGTGATCGCAGTCGGCACTATATCCGACGTGTTGCGATACCAGATGTCGAACACGTGATGCGCCTCGTACTCGTGCGCGCCGATTAGGTAGCCGTTCAACGGGACATGATTGCACAGCAGCGTGTAGGCGACGACGCCTTTGCCTCGTCCGAAGTATTTGCGCGAGTAACGCGCCTTCACGGTCGGTCGCTCGACGCCGAATTTCTGCCCATCGACGGCGCTGTACAGCGCATCGAGATCGAACGAGTAGTACGGGAAGATCGGCAGCGCGGCGATGGCGTTGCTGATGCAGTCGTTGGCCGCATGCAGCGTCGCCTGACGCAGATACTGCTGGTAGGTGCTATCCAGAACGTGGTACGGAATGTCGCTGGTGCGCGCCATGACATGGTTGCCATGGTTCATTGCCTGAGCGATGATAACCGCCATCAGGCTATCGGCGTCCGCTACCTTCTTCGCGTAGCGCGGCTGCAATGGCGTCAGCGCCGACAGGAACTGGCACTGGCCGTTGACGAAGCGGAACACGTCGGCAACATCGCAGAATGGCAGTTGCTCGTAGAATGCCTGCTCACGCACCTTCTGGTTCTCGGTTTTCGGTTTGCGCCAAATCAGCTTCTGCGTATCCTTGTCGTATTCCAGGTGCGTAAGCTTGCCCTGTTTCAGCTCTCGGTTGAAGGCCAGCCATTGTGCATGCAACTCGGCCGCTAACGCATCGAGTTGGGCATCGATTGGCTGCTGCAGGAACGGGATCTCCATCTGCGCCAGCGCGTCGGCCTTCTCGTTCATCGAAACAAGCTCGTCGGAGAAGTGACGATGTTGCAGACTGTCGTCGAGATAGATCTCTCCCGACTGGAAGCGCTTCCGGATCTGGCGGTACAACCAGAATTCGTAGCGATCGGCGTGCAAACCGGTCGGCTGACCATCAGCGCCGAAGATCAGCAGGTACGGTCGCAGGCGCTTCGGCAGCGTGGCCGCGGGACATTCGGCGAGCGGTCGTTGTGACAGGCGCTGCTGTTTGGCGAAGGCCCCCTTGACCCAAGCCAGCGCCGCGAGCCACGGGTTGTCTGGGGAGGTGCCGACGAAGTCGAGCTCGACGTACAAGGGGCGCAGGTGACGGCGAATACGTTTGGCTAGGCCGTCCACCGCCAACCAGTGTAGTGCCAGTTGACTCAGCGGCTTGACCGTCATGCGTTGCGCCGTGTTTTGTAGCACATCTTTGGCCATGATTTTATAGGCGCGCTGACGCACCTCGCCGAACGGCGTCGGATCGGCTACGCTGTCGTCCACATAGAGCGACAACAGGCGGCCGATCTGCGGCGTTTCCCGATGGCGTTTTACTTGCTCGGCGATGAGTGACTGTTTCGCGCCCGCGCTGCTTTCTTCCTCGAGCTGCTTCATGTGGAAGGCCATCGCATCGACCAGGTTGTCGGTGAGCTGTCGGAAGCGCACCCAGGCGTAACACAGCAGGTAGAGCTGCGCCTGATCCGCCTTCAGGTTGCGCAGGTCGTGGACGGTATAGAAGTTCGCCAGGCTTGCGTAGTACAGCACGTTCTGCTGCGAGATATCCAGCCGGGGCAGCAGCGTCCTGGCGATTTCGTGCAACGGCTGCAGCGTGCCGCGCTTTTCGCGTTCGCGGACCATCTGACGCCAGCCGAAATTCTTGGCATCCTGTTTCAGCGCCGCCAGTTTCGACAGAGTATCATCGCGCACCAGAAGTTGGTCTAGCGCGGTTTGGGTCAATTCGTCCAATACGCCGGTGAGCAGGTCGCCCAGCCGCCGACGTTCGACGGACAGGGCTTCGCTGACTAGCTCTTGCAAGGTCGTGTAGCCGGGCCGGATCATCTTGTGCTCATTGAGCCACACGATGAGCTCGGCGGCGACGAATCCCGGTGTCACGTCGCGACGTACGATCTGCGCGGCCTGCTGCATGAGTTGCGGCAGGAAGGCGGCCACCCACGGTCGATAGCCGTACAGTTCAGCGATCTGTTCGCGCTGGGCGTAGTACTCGTGCCGGGTGATCGGCTTGCGTTCGAACGGCTCGCCGTGGAAATAGCGGCTCAACACGAAATCGTAATCGTCCTCAACCTCGTCCCAATCGAAGCGGAAGAAGGCGTGCTTGGACTTGAAGTAGCCAATCTGCAAGATGCAATAGACCTGCGCGGGTATGGAGGGCCGGCTACTGGCGAGCGCCAGTTCGGATTCGGTCAATGCCAGGTATTCCAGCCGCTGCGCATCGTCGAAATCAGGCAGGCCATACAGGGCTTCCTGTTCGGCGTCGGAAAAGACGCTGAGCAGCTTATTCTTGTTGATCATCGACCATCCTCTCCACGCAACGTCAGATCCTTCAATTTTGTGATATCACGACATGGGGTACGACAGAAATATTGAACTCCCGCATTCTACAGAGATAAGCTTTATTATCTCTGTGGCATTGTTTCCATATTAAACTCGATGACATGAAAACGCGCCCCACGAGCCCGTCCGCCGCCGACATCCCGACCGACTTTCCTGATGCTGATGCACTGGCAGCGCTGCGTGCCTGGTACGAGGGCGCATCCTCGCGTGAGGCGGCACACCGGTACATGCAAGATCGGCTCAGCCACAGCCAGTCAGCCCGCGGCGTCATCGGCCAGATCCGCCGGCAACTGGCACTTTATGCCCGTAACCGACAGCGGGCAGATCTGGCCACGCTGTTCGAATGCCCGGCCCAAAAGCGTATGCATCATGCGCGCGCCACCACGCAGGCTGTCGAGCTACTGCGCATCATGCCTGCGCCAGCTCCGCAGATCGGCGACGACATTGCGCACTGGCTGCCGAATCGCGCTGCCCGCACCCTGCACGCGGCCGGCATCCGGACCCTGGCCGATCTCACGGTACGGATTCCGCGTCGCCGGCAGTGGTGGACCGTCATTCCGGGTCTCGGGCCGGCCAGTGCAAGAAGGATCGAGGCCTTCTTTGCCGCGTACCCGGCGCTCACGGAGCGGGCCCGCGCACTGATCATCGCGGATCGGCAGTCAGTCGTGACGCCTTGGGAGCAACTACGGCTACCGCACGAGATCGACGGATCCGCCGGCGCCTTCCGCGCACCGGTGTCGGCCTGCATCCTCGGCGTCGACAACGATTACGACGCTATCCAGGCATGGCTCGCGTTGCACGAATCCCCGGCCACGCAGCGGGCCTACCGCAAGGAAGCCGAACGGCTGATTCTCTGGGGCATCGTTGCTCGCGGCAAGGCGCTGTCTTCGCTGACCACCCGGGATGCCACCGACTACAGGGCGTTTCTGCGCAGACCTACACCGCGAGAACGCTGGGTCGGGCCACCGCGGCCGCGCACATCAACGGACTGGCGCCCGTTTGTCGACAACCTCTCGGCCCGTTCGATTGCGCATGCGCTTGCCGTGCTCAGCGCCATGTTCCGCTGGCTGGTCGAGCAGCGCTACGTCGTGGCCAACCCATTCTCCGGCATCAAGGTACGCGGCAGCAAGCGCGCCATGGCTCTTGAAACCTCGCACGCTTTCACCGAAGGAGAATGGATGCTGACGCGCACCATCGCCAACGGGCTCGAGTGGTCGTACGGCTGGCAGGCGCCCGCTGCGCAACGGTTGCGGTTCATGCTGGATTTCGGCTACGCAACGGGACTGCGGATCAGCGAACTGGCTGACGCCACACTGCGCAGCATCGAAGTCGACGCAGCCGGTGATCACTGGCTGCACGTGGTCGGCAAGGGCGGCAAGCCAGCCCGCGTTACCCTGACACCCCTAGCGCGCACAGCGCTGGACCGATATCTGCAGGAGCGGGGGCTTCCTGTCAGCCGTGCTCACTGGAATCCGACCACGTCCCTGATTGGCAGCCTTGACGACGCCGATGCCGGCATCAAGCCCTTGCGGCTGTGGGAAGTCATGCGCCGGTTTTTTCGGCTCGTCGCGCAGATTATCAAGAACGACCATCCGGTGCTGGCTGAAAAGCTGCATCGGGCCTCTCCGCACTGGATGCGGCACACCCATGCGACCCACGCGATCGCCAGAGGGGTTGAGCTGAGCGCCGTACGAGATAACCTGCGTCACGCGTCGATTTCGACCACGTCGATTTACTTGCATACCGACGATGTAAAGCGGGCACGGCAGTTCGGGCAGGCATTTACCGACTGAGTTACTCGCTCGGCACGTCAGGCAACAAACCGATTGACGTTCACAATGTGGAATGACGGAATTTTCTGGGGTTCCGGCGTAGAACCCCAGCTACGGGGCTCGACAACAAAACCGTCACGCTGCTGATCGGGCAGGCCGGCACACAGGCGGGGGTGACGATTCGCAAGGACGATGCCACCTACCGGATCACCGACTGGGGACTGGCCATCCGGCCGGAAGGCGCCAGACTGGCGCTGGACGGCCACTTCGGCACCTGAACCCGACTAGACGGAAGGAGCGCCACGTGCGACTCGTGTACCGACAGACCCAAGAACCTGTGCGCATCGACGACACCGTCACCCTGCACGATGGCCGCACCGTGATCGTCAAAGGCATGGAGAAGCCGCACCACAGCGGCTCTACCGGCCGCGTGCTCGTCGTGCACGAGGGCGATCAGGAGCCCATGCGCTACTACCCAAGCGTCATCGAGGCCGAGTGGATCGAGCGCGAAGACCAGACACCCTGAATCCCTAGGGGTCGCTTCAGAAAACGGAGAATATTGCACGCTAAGCCCCTCGACGGAGGCGCCCGCCGTTGCTTGGGCTTCAGAAATGCCATGGAGCCGAATGGTCTGAAAATCCGGCTCAGGCCCATGGCTCATCGCTAACGCATTTCCGGAAGCGGCCGCAACGGCCGGAATCTCCCTTCCTGCAGACAGTGGCTTTTTGCGACACATTTAGTCGCCAGTCAGGTCGATGTACTCCCAGCCGAGCGGTGAGAGGTACGTTCTACGCGAGTTGAGCCGGATTGACCCAACTCGCTCAGACCCACAACCGTCATGCTGCTCACGAAGGCGGCGCCCAACCTTGAGGCGGCGTCCCGTTGGTGCATCGTCTTTCGCAAGAAACGTGCGCTGGGCTCACAGGACGTCACATTAGTGCCCAGGATAGTCAAGGAAGAACTCGGGATGAGCCTCCCACTTCTTCTTGAAATACTCGCCGTTTCTGAGAAAGAGTTTGGTGTAGCTCCGACCCTGTGAGTTGGCGTTGGTAGTCTGATGCGGCTGATGCCGGATACCTGTCAGGTCTCTATAGCAGACCTTCAATCCGAGCCTTTTGATCTGGAAGCTCATGTCGGTGTCTTCGAAACAGGTCGGATCGTAAAAATCGTCGAATCCACCAGTTGCATTGAAAACAGATCTCGGAACAAAAAACCCGCCAGTGCCCAGATAGCCGATGTCGGCGCGATAGCCATTGAGCAACGCCTCTTGGTTCATCGCGCGATTTTGGCAATAGTCGGCAATCATGCCGCCCAGATCGGTACGCGTGCGATCGAACCACCCAGCCGCCCATCCTACGACGCCAACGCTTGCGTCTCGAGAGAGGATCTGCAGTGCCTCGACCAAGAACGACGAGCTGGTAAACCACTGATCTGAATCGAAGAACGCCAGATACCTACCTGTCGCCAGACTTGCACCGAGATTTCTCCCGGAGGCACAGCCGTTGACGGGGTTAACTACTACCCGGACGTCCGGGAAGTTCTCAGTGATAAAGTCTGCACCGCCATCCGTACTCGCGTTGTCAACAACGATAATTTCCCGCAGGAGGCATTTTCCATGAGTCTGTAGCGACTCGAGGCAGCGCCCGATAATGTTGCGATTGTTATGGATCAGGATGACCGCGCTGACTGACGAGGCAAACCGTTTGCTCGTCTCCTCCCCGGCCAGCTGATCAAGGCGACCAAACCAGCTGTTCTTGGAAACAAACCGGTCATTTTCGTGTGCAAGTGCCTCGGAGTCATACGATCTGTTGCAGAGACGTGCAAAATCTTCGGGGGTGTCGGCAATATGGACGCCCGGATAGTCGACGATTTCGGGAAGGCGAGTGGAAACCACCGGTTTGCCAATGAATAAATATTCGAAAACCTTGATCGGTGACACGGCGTCTGAGATCTTGCCAGGGACAAAAGGCAACAGAGCCATGTCCGAGTGCTGCAGGTAGCCTGGCAGTTCATCGATTTTCTTTGATCCCAGGAAATGGATGTTCTTCGGTAGCCCCTCCTTCCCTGGGCTATCCCCGATCAGCACGACGTCCAGATGCGGATTTGCATTGGCAGCAGCGATCACCCAGTCCCACGCAAACCACTCGCCATACAGCGAGCCAAAATAGAGCGCGGTCTTCTTGCCTCGCTTCGGGAGGTCCGCTGGACGTTCGTAGGACTTGTATTTGTCGAAAATGTACTCGTTCGACGCATTGGGGAGGTACAGGGCATCCTTGCGACCCAGGTCCACCAATCGCTTCACCAGCAGCTTGGCGGTTCCGACCACCACAGGCGCCTTTTCGACGAACTGGCGATAGGTCTCCATGCTGAACCAGTCGCCACCGAGACTCGTCTCCCAATCATCGATGAGCTCAAACACGCTGCGCAACCCTCGGACATTGCAGGCCTCGAGAAACGGCAGGATTTTGGGATGCGGCAGTTCCAGCAGGATGGTGGCGTGCTCCGAAATGCGATCAAGCAGGCTGGCGGGATCAATCCTGTCTATGGAGAGGTGTGTCAGGCCAGGAACATCCAAGTCGGACTCGCTGTGCTGGCCCGTCGCGAAATCGTACTTCGGGTAAATATAGATGTAGATGACCTTTCGACCGGTCTTCAAGGCGCAGCGAGACAGTTGTGCCGCCCGCTGTCCGCCGCCAACATCGTCAAACGGTACGCCGGTAATCACAACAAGCTCATCCTGCAGCAGGGGAGCGAAATGACGGTGATCAGCTGACGCAACCGGCATCCCATTATTCAAAGGGGAGTAGACAGAGCCGGGGGCAGCCAGCCGCGAGGACCACTTGCGCTGGAGTTTTGCCTTGACCGCCCGAATGAGTGCCGGGGCGCCTCCGGTAGCCACCAGTTGATGCGATCGATTCACGTAATGCGGGATGCGCTTTAGCCTTTGTTTGGTATTCCAGGCCACACCCAGCAGACCGCTATTCCTCATCTTGATGTCCTGTAATAGCTGAGCAATGTAGATTTCTTTGTCGTACCTGTAGGCGTCCGCCGAGTGAAGGTGGGCATCGCGCTCGCTTACCTCCTGTGTCAGGCGAGTGATCTGGCTGTTACGCTCGTCCACGGCCTGCATGAGGCTCGCGATTTCCTCGTGCTGCTTCTCAAGAGCCTGCGTGAGATCAGCAATCTGTCCGCGTCGCTCCCCAAGGGTCTGCGTAAGATCAGCGATTTGCCCATGTCGCTCCCCAACGGTCTGCGTAAGATCAGCGATTTGGTCGACGCGCCGCTCAAGGGTGCGCGCAAGGTCAGCGATCTCCCCGTTACGCGCGGCTGCCTCACTTTTGAGGATATTTACCTGCGTCGCGACATCGTCTTTCTCGACGTGACAGTCGTTCAGCGTAAGCGCGAGTTCACTTGTCCATTCCGAGTTTGCATAGACCAGAATGATCTGATGTCCCGCCCAAAGCGTGTCCTGCATGGACCTGCAATCCACAACTTTTGACCAGGTTAGCCGGAACCCGTTGGCCAGTTGCGAGGGAATGTTTTCGGGGAAAAACGAAAAGAAATGCTCTTCGATACGATCGAATTCCCGGTACGGCAACGCGAGCACGATCGCCTTTCGTGCGCGACCGGAGATGGTTTTTAACACATCATACGGCCTGTGAAAATGTTCGAGCGTATTGGAAGAGAAAATCACATCAAACGTTTCGTGCTGCGCATCGGAACCTGCGAGCCAGTCCGCGTTGATAAAACGAACGGTCGGGTAGCGCTGGGCGGCTTGCCTGATGGCCACGGACGAGAAATCGACGCCAGCAACCTGCTCCGCAGGGACAAAGCTGGCCCAGACATCGGTGCCATCGCCTTGGGCGCAGCCCCAGTCGGCGAGCGTGAGCCCCTGCCGCTTGATTTGATCCATCAGCCATTGCGGAAGGCCTTCAATGGCAATCCGCGCGAAAAAGCGTGATTGCCTTGGTCCTTCAAAGTCCTCCCAGTTCCCTGAGAAACGGGTGTCCCAATAGGAGTTGGAATTGATGATTTTGGGCGTGTTCACTTATTTCACCAGTATTTTCTGCTCGATGGCTGGCTGAAAGATGCCAAAAAGCCGTTGATCAGAGAGGGACGAAAAGTAGTGCGCACCCTCCACATATTCGTAGTAGTGGATGTCGCGATGCTGGCGGTTTTCCACCGCCGCAACCAAGAGATACTTGCCCGTCACGAGCGGGTTCGTCAGTTGGAACGAGACACTGAAATGCTCGTCATCAGGCAAGGCATTGCCGCCGAAATCATGTGTCGTTGACACAATGAGGTCAGTGCCTTTCAGATCCTTGATAGAGAAGGCGACGCTCAGGTGCTCGCGCGAGATCGTCTTTGGTACATGCAGGTCGATCACGATCTCCAACCGGTCGCCCCAGGGCAGGACATCCTTGCGGTTGCCATAGCCATCGCGCACCGAGGCACTTTGAATGGTGCCCTTGTGCGACCCCCAGTGGGTGACGGGGCGGGCATCGAGCACGCATTCCGGCACGACTGGCGGTGATGCGACCATCTCAGATTGCGTGCCAGCTTCGGTTGCCGCGCACCCGGCGTTCCGAATATCGGCGCTCGTATTTCCCAGGGCACCCGAGTCCCGCTGCGATGTGATGTCCGCCCGCAATGCTTCGTCTGCGGTCTCTTCGTCCTTGAACATGAACTCCATATACCGGCCGGTGACGGGGAACACGTCGCCATGTTCGAGTAAGCGCCCCTTGTCGAGCCATATCGCTCTTTCGCATAGCGTGCGAACGGATCCGACGTCGTGGCTGACGAAGAGGATGGTGGCTCCCTTTTCCTGAATGTCCTTGATGCGCCGCATGCATTTGGCAACAAAGCGCGCATCACCCACTGCCAGCGCCTCATCGACAATGAGGATATCCGGGTCCACGTGAATCGCAATCGAGAAGGCCAACCGGGAATACATACCGCTGGAATAGGTCTTCACCGGCTGGTCGAGAAACTCTCCCAGTTCCGAGAACGCTAGCACCTGCTCCATCCGGGCCGCCATTTCCTCTCGTGGAAACCCGAGGATTGAGGCATTGAGCATCACATTCTCGCGGCCCGTGAATTCGCTATTGAATCCGGCGCCGAGTTCAAGCAAGGCCGCCACGCGTCCACTCGTCCGGACCTCCCCGGAGGTAGGCGTGACGGTGCCGCAGATCATCTGCAGCAACGTGGATTTCCCGCTGCCATTTCGCCCGACGATGCCAACCGTCTCCCCTTTTTTGATCTCGAAGGAAACATCCTGGAGCGCCCAGAATTCCTTGTAGAACTGCTTTTTGCCTCGCGAAAGCATCTGCACCAGCCTGTCTCGAGGCTTGTCGTAGATGTGATAGCACTTGGCAAGTCGGTCAATTTTGATCGCGATCTCAGAGGACATCAGCGAACCCCTTGCGCGTTTTCTGGAACCACGCAAAGCCCAACCAAGCAATCATCGAAGTTATGAAGAGGTAGCCGATCCAGACCACCCAGTCCGGAGCTTTACCCCAGATCATCACGTCGCGCGCCTGTTCGATCGTCAGCGTCAACGGGTTCACTTGAAGAAAAGGACGATAGGCTGCGGGAAGCGATGAGACGGAATAGAAAATTGGAGAAAGAAACATCAAAACAGCAGTAATCACGGTTATGATTTGCGTAACATCGCGCAAATAAACCCCGAGCGAGGCGAGTAGCCAGCTCACCCCGAGCGTCAGCAGCGCAAGGGGCAGCAGCACCAGAGGAAGCAGCACTACCGTCAGCGGTGGCACGCCAAAGAAGATCAGATAAAACAGGAGCCACACGCCGAGACTGATCAGCATGTGAAATGCGGCGGAAGCGAGAGCCACGAAGGGCAGGATTTCGAGAGGGAAGACTACCTTCTTGACGTAGTTCGCATTTCCCAATACCAGACCGGGCGCGCGGTTAACACATTCGGCGAACAGATTGAAGACCATCAGGCCGGCAAAGAGTACCAGCGCGAATTCGGTCTTTGAATCCGATCCGCTGGTCCAGCGCGCCTTGAAAACCACCGAAAACACGAAGGTATAGACCGCCAGCATCAGGAGTGGATTGAAGAAAGACCAGAGCAGCCCCAGAGCCGAGCCGCGATACCGGCCCGCGACCTCCCGTTTAGCCAGGTCAAGGATCAGGCGTCGTTGCTCCCGCAACGATCGCAGGATCGCGCGCGGGCGCAGTGGGGGAGATTCATGTGGGTTGACGTTATCTTTCATGAGATTCTGCTAGAGGTTATATGCCGGTGAGAATCGCGGCAGGAAGCGTTGTCAGGCAGAGGTGCGCTTTCGGACAACATGGGCAGCTCCGTCAGAGCTGACGGGCATGCCTTTGTGCGCCGGGCTTGGCCAAGCAGCCCGTTCCAGGACGGGTTCGAAACGTTTCGCCCAGGAGACCGCTTCCTTGAAGCTGGCGATGGCGTGTGGTTCAACCACAGTCACGCGGGCTTCGTCCCACAGCGCACGCCAATCTTGGCCACGCTGTATTTTGTTGACCCCATCGTTGGCGTCGCGCAGCCGCATCTCGCCAAAGTCTGTCGACCAGACTGGCACGCCTAGGCTGCGATATTCATAGAACTTGATGGGATCAACGCTGTCGGTTAGCTCGTTGCGCTTGAAAGGAATCAGGCCAACCGCAAAGTCACGAACAAAATCGGCCATTTCGTTGAACGGACGTTCCCCGAGAAACTCGATATTCGGGGGGAGATCTGCAGGACGCGGCACGAACTCCGGACCGACCAGGCGCACGGGGATTTCCGGCAGCGCCCGGGCAATTTCACAGACCAGGGGCCAGTCGAACCATTCGCCGATTGTCCCGAGATACCCGACGTACTTTCGGGTTGCCATGATCGACGGCTGTGGCAAGTGATCGGTTGGATAGCCGTTCAGGACAGTGATCGCGTCATGCCGGACAGCCTGGATGTCCAGCGCGAGTTGATTGGAGGAACAGAAGACATCCGTAACGGTCCTGCAAACATCCTTGAGCCGTCGCTTCATGGACAGGCGGGAAACGCCACGATAGAACGCTGGAAAGTTGTCGAGCACGTCGGCAAATGAGCGCTCGTGCGGCAGGTTTTTCAGAGCCCATAGCGCGAGCGCACTGGGTCGGCCAATCCCGATGACGCAATGCCCGCCAGCGGCAAATTCGCGCAGACGTTGTCGCACCGGCCGCCAGCACAGCATTTGGTTGAGGAGGCTGCCGAGTGGCAGCGGCTCAACGGGCAGGGCCGCGGGGCGATGCAGTTCGATCCGTTCATCCGAATGCGCGACAACGGACTTCGCGTTGCGCAGCCGCTTCAGGTCGGACAGCTTCGGCAGACGTGTCGGATAGGGGTCTATCCAGAGTACAGCGCTGTAGCCGGCATTGGCGAAAGCCGTCACCATGAAGTGGGGTCGCTGCGCGTAACTGTGGTACGGAACCGACGAGAAGTAGACAAGCCTTTTCCCTGCGCCGCTCATTGTGCCGGCGCTTACAGTGTTGAGGACCTGGTTCATGAGGCCATCAACCCGCAATCTCGGAAGCAGTCGTGGCGTTTGCTGCCTGAAACGCTTTTTCCAGAATGTTGACAATGCGGGCTGAAGCGTGCCCGTCGCCATAGGGCGACGCGCCCCGGGCCATGCTGCGATAGGCGGCCTGGTCAGTCAGCAACTCCGTGACCCGATCGACGATGAGATCCGTACCGGAGCCGACCAACGCAGCCACACCAAACGCGACGGCTTCCGGCCGCTCGGTTTCCTCGCGAAGAACCAGTACCGGCTTGCCCAGCGCCGGCGCTTCTTCCTGGACGCCGCCGGAGTCGCTGAGAATGAGGTCGGCCGCTTCCATCGCCGGAATGAAGGCGAGGTAGTCCAACGGATCGCAGAGCGTAACTCGCGGGTGCTGCCCAAGTAGTGCCCGCACAGGCGCTGAGACATTCGGGTTGCGGTGTACGGGGAACAGGATATCCAGCGTGGGGTGCTGTTCGAGCAAACGCAGAAGTGCCGCGCAGATACGCTGAAGCGGCTCCCCGAAATTTTCGCGCCGATGTGTGGTGACCAGCATCATCTTGCGCCCAGGCGGGCGACGAAGAGGCACCTTACTTGGATGCTTGCGGGCGTCGAGGAGAGCGTCGATGACCGTATTGCCCGTCATGAACACGGTATCGGGGAGACACCCTTCGTCCAGCAGGTTTGAGCGCGATGATTCGGTGGGAGCAAAGTGCCACCGCGTCAGCCGTCCAGTCACAACGCGATTCATTTCCTCCGGGAACGGGTTATGCATGTCACGGGTGCGCAAGCCGGCTTCGACGTGCCCCACCGGGATGCGGTTATAAAAGGAAACAAGCGATGCGGCGAGAACGCTGGTCGTATCGCCTTGTACAAGCAGCGCAGCCGGTTTGCATTCGCGGACAACTCGTTCGAGGCCATTGATGAGGCGAGCGGTAAGGTCCGACAAGCTTTGATTTGGCTGCATCACGTTCAGATCGAAGTCTGGCTTGATCGCGAATATTTCCAGCACTTGATCCAGCATTTCGCGGTGCTGGGCGGTGGCGATCACCACTGGTGCCAGATGACTCGATTTGGCCAGAGCTTTGACGACCGGAGCCATCTTGATGGCCTCAGGCCGGGTGCCAATCACAACTGCAACCTTTTTCTTTTCCATGTGAAATCTTGTTGTTGTGTACCGTACGTTGTGCCTAGTCTTTCGTTCGTCCAACTGGAACTTGAAAGTGGGCGACTGAAAGCCCGGGCGGAAGTGGTAGCCGATGTGGTTACATCAGATCGGTTCGAATCCGCGAACATGCTGGCAGACCGCATCCATGCTCCTCATCGGCAGAATCAAACGTCGCCGATCCGTTGCCAGCGCTTCGAATCCAAAGTGTTGATAGAAATCAGCCGCAGACGAGCTGGTAGCATTGGCCAGCACACACTGCACGTCGGTCCGCAGTGAAGCATCGCGAACTACGTGGAGGGCGTGCCTTAGGAGGTATCCGCCGAGGCCTTGACGGACGACGTGCCGATCGACCGCAAGCCGTGTCAGGAGCACGGCTGACACATCCTGGCCCGCACGTCTTTCGGAAATCCCCGCGAACAGCAGTCTCGTCGCCGCAAGCGCGTAGTACCCTAAGAGGCGCGCCGGCTCACCGTCATCGACGGCAACGTACGTGCGGGTGAGGTTCTGTTGCGCGTGCTGCGTCGCAGTTTGACGCAGCCAATCGTTCATCGGGCCAACACTGCAGTCAAACGCGCTGCGATCGTCCTGGGAGGTTAAGGGCCGAACCTTTATCAATTTTCTGAAGTTCTCACACGTTTGATTGTCGGTTTCTGGGATTCACTGGGCGTTGCTGGCTCGCCCAACAGCGCAAAAAGTTTCTTTGACTCGTCGATCGACAGCTTGATAGCGTGGATGAACTCTGCCTTCTCAATCACCTGTTGGGCTGCACTGAGCGCCGATTGCACGACGAACTGGTTAAGGGTGCTGTCTGAAAGATCAGCAGCCAACCTCAAGATCTCTTGTTTTTCCGCACTTAAGCGGGCCGTGATGCGACCACGCCCGGATGCGTCATCGGTGCGAGCAGGCTTTGCCATGTGTTCTTCCTTTAGAGCAATACGCGAGTCCCCCATTTTCCGTGACGGATTGACAATGCGCTCATCAGAGGGCACGTACTTTCCACCACGTCGCGCGCACGCCACGGCATGCAGGCGCGGCAGTTTAGCACCATGGTGCCAAAGTGGCACCTTTTTTTGGGCGGGCCTCGTGTTTGTACAAACTGCTTGCCACGTACGCTGGCGCTCATGATCGGGCCAGTGGGGAGACGTTGGGGGTCGTTTCAGAAGACCGAAAATATTGCACGCTAAGCCATGACGGAGGCGCAACGCTGGGCCTCCAGGGTATTGACGAGCCGCCATCGCGCGTGCAATCGCCTGCCGACAGAATTGGCTAGCGCTCTGCCAACGGTCGTAGGGGCCGAAATTTCCCATGCTGCAATTTATGACTCTTGCGCCACACATAATCGCCGGTCAGGTTGATGTGCTCCCAGCCCAGCGGTGACAGGTACGAATAGAGGACAGGATCGACCGACATGTCGCGGTCCTTCAGCGCCTGCACTGCGCGCTCGAGATAGACGGTATTCCACAGGACGATGGCCGCGGTGACCAGGTTCAGACCGCTGGCGCGGTAACGCTGCTGCTCGAAGCTGCGATCGCGGATCTCGCCGAGCCGGTAGAAGAAGACCGATCGCGCGAGCGCATTGCGCGCCTCGCCCTTGTTGAGTCCAGCGTGGGATCGGCGCCGCAGTTCCAGGTCCTGCAGCCAATCCAGCGTGAACAGCGTCCGCTCGATGCGGCCGAGTTCGCGAAGCGCGACCGCCAGACCATTCTGTCGCGGGTAGCTGCCGAGCTTACGCAGCATCAGCGACGCAGTGACCGTACCTTGGCGGATGGATGTCGCGAGGCGCAGCACCTCGTCCCAGTGCGTGCGAATCAGTTTCTCTTTGTACGCGCCACCGATCATCGGCGCCAATGCCGGATAGTCGTCAGGATTGTCGGGGACGTACAGCTTCGAGTCCGCGAGATCGCGAATGCGTGGGGAGAAGCGGAACCCGAGCAGATGCATCAAGGCAAAGACGTGGTCGGTGAAGCCGTTGGTATCCGTATAGTGTTCCTGGATGCGCAGATCCGACTCGTGGTACAGCAGGCCGTCGAGCACGTAGGTCGAATCACGGACGCCGACGTTCACCAGCTTGGAATGATAGGGCGCGTACTGGTCCGAGATGTGCGTGTAGATCATCCGGCCGGGCTCGGAGCCGTACTTGGGGTTGATGTGGCCGGTGCTTTCCGCGCGGCCGCCTGCCTTGAAGCGCTGGCCGTCCGACGATGATGTCGTGCCATCGCCCCAATGGGAAGCAAAGGCATGGGCGGACTGGGCGTTGACCAGGTCCGCCAGCCCCTGCGAATAGGTCTCGTCGCGGATATGCCAAGCCTGCAGCCAGGACAATTTGGCATAGGTCGTGCCCGGGCAGGATTCCGCCATCTTGGTCAGCCCAAGGTTGATGGCGTCAGCGAGAATGGTCGTCAGCAACAAGGTCTTGTCCCCGGCGGACTCTCCTGTCTTCAGGTGTGTGAAATGGCGGGTGAAGCCGGTCCACTCGTCGACCTCCATCAGCAGCTCCGTGATCTTGACGCGCGGCAGCATGAGCGCGGTCTGGTCGATCAGGGTCTGTGCTTCCATCGGGACGGCGGCGTCAAGTGGCGAGATCTTCAGGCCGGATTCGGTGATGATCGCATCTGGCAGCTTGTTGGCGGCGGCCAAGCGGTTGACGGTGGCCAGCTTCAGTTCCAGCAACCGGCGCCGCTCATTCAGGTAGCGCTCGCAATCCGTGGCGATGGGCAGTGGCAAAAGACGGCTTTCTCTGAGCGCGACGAACTTTTCGGCGGGCAACAGATACTCATCGAAATCCTTGAACTGCCGCGAGCCCTGAACCCAGATGTCGCCGGAGCGCAGGCGGTTCCGGAGTTCGGACAGCGCACACAACTCATAGTACCGGCGATCGATGCCATTCTTGGCCAGCACCAGGGGTTCCCAGCGCTTCTTGATGAATGAGGTTGGCGCGTCGGCCGGCACCTTGCGCGCATCGTTAAGGTTCATTACCCGGATCGTGTCGATGGCTGCCAGCACGTCCTTGGCCGCCGGCGCGGCACGCAGCTTCAGGATATCGAGGAATTCCGGCACGTAGCGGCGCAGTGTCGAGAAATGGTCGCCGACCAGGTGAAGGAAGTCGAACGCCTCGGGCTGGGCCAGTTGCTCGGCTTCGGTGACACTCCTGGTGAATACCTGCCACGGCATCACCGCTTCGATGGCCTCGAACGGGTCGCCGCCGCATTCCTTCGCCTGCAGCAGGGCCCGACCGATTTTCGAGTACTGCCGGATCTTGTCATTGATCGACTTGCCGGCCAGGTGAAATTGCTCCCGGTGCTTCTTCTTGGCAAAGTTGAACAGTCGCCCCAGAATCCGGTCATGCAAGTCGACGATTTCATCGGTGACCGTCGCGCAGGCCTCGATCACGACGGCGGTCAGCGTCGCGTGCCGGCGCCGCGGTTCGAATTTGGCGAGGTCGTTCGGCGTCATCTGGGCGCCCTCTCGGGCGATCTTGAGCAGCCGGTTCTGGTGGACCAGACGATCAATGCCCTCAGGCAGTCCGATGGCGCGCAGCATCTTCAGGCGATCGATGTGCTGCAGCATCTGGCGCGAACTGGCCTTGCCCGGCGGGAGCCGCAGCCAGGCCAGCCAGGTCAGACGCCCGTCTGGCCGACGCTGCAGCAGCATGTCGAGCTGTTGTCGGTGGTGCTCCGAGAGCGGTTCGGTCAACACCTGGTAAATGCGACGGGTGGCGAGGGTGATGGCTTCCGCGCACATGCGCTCGATCACATTCGAATTCGGCAGTAGCAGCGATTGCTGGCGCAGGTATTCAATCAATGCCGTGGCGAGGACAATGCCCTTGTCGGTTTGCTGGGCCAACTCCGACAGGGACTCGACGGCAGTGCGGTAGTCCGCCATCGTGAACGGCCGCACCTGCAGAACCACCTGCAGTTCTGCCTGGTGCTCTCTGCGGGTCTGGTCACGCCGCCCATAGTCTGGCCAATGCGAGGGCGCAATACGCAACTGCTGCGCCACCACCTGCAGCAATGCCTGCGGCGGCTCCTCGCCCGCTGCCAGCATGATGCCGGGATAGCGCATGCAGCAGAGCTGGACCGCGAACCCCAGCCGGTTGGCGGCGCCCCGGCGCTGCCGGATCAGCGCAAGATCCGACTCGTTGAACGTGTAGTGACGGATGAGTTCGTCTTTGCTGTCGGGAAATGCGAGCAGGCTTTCCCGCTCGGTGGTGGAAAGTACGGTGCGGCGTGGCATGCCAGTGGTTCACGATAGCTCGGAATCCGCGGTTCTGGGGGGCACGACACCGGCTTCCGAGGGTAGTTTCGGGAAAAAAATCAGCAGTCTAATACGTTCTATTACGATAATCCTTCTTATCGTAATGGATGGATTTTCGGCGTAAACTGGCCGGCATGAAAACGCGCCAGACCCCGCATCCCGTCGACGGCATATCTCCCGGCTTTCCAGATGAGGCTGCGCTTGCCGCGCTGCGCGCGTGGTACGCAGGCCTGTCGTCCCGCGCCGCGGTGGAGCGCTATCTGGCCCATGCGAAGGCGCCCGGCCAGTCGGCACGCGGGATCCTGGGCCAAATCCGTCGGCAACTGATCGCGTTCGCGCAGCACCGCCAACGCGCCGACCTCGCTGACCTGCTTCGGCATCCCATGAGCGAACGGCAACAGCAGGCGAGCGCCGTGGGACACGCGATCGAAATCCTGCGCTCCCTTCCGGTCCCGCAACCCCAAGTCACGGACGATATCGGGCTTTGGCTGTCACCCCGGGCCGCGCGTGCGCTGCGCGCCCACGGCATCCAGACCCTGGCTGACCTGACCGTACGGGTGCCGCGCCGGCGTCGCTGGTGGAGCGCGATCGCAGGATTAGGGCTGGCCAGCGCCCGGCAGATCGAGGGCTTCTTTGGCGCGCATCCGCAACTGACTGAGCGGGCGCGCGCGCTGGTCGTCGCAGCTTCGGTTGGCCCGGGCGAAGTGGTTCCGTGGGAGCGGCTGCGGCTGCCGCACGAGGTGGACGGCTCGCGAGGGAGCTTCCGGGCTCCGCGGCAGGCCTGCACGCTCGACGCCTCCAACGACTACGAGGCAGTACAGGCGTGGCTCGCCTTGCACGAGGCCCCCACAACGCTGCGCGCCTACCGGAAGGAGGCCGAGCGGCTCATCCTTTGGGCAATTGTCGAACGCGGTCGTGCGCTGTCATCCCTGACGACTGAAGACGCGATCGCCTATCGCGCCTTCTTGAAGCGACCGACGCCGCGCGAGCGGTGGGTCGGGCCGCCGCGAGCCCGTAACGCGCCCGACTGGCGCCCCTTCGCGGGCGGCCTGTCAGCCCGCTCCACGGCGTACGCGCTATCCGTGCTAGGTGCGCTGTTCCGCTGGCTGATCGAGCAACGCTACGTGTTGGCCAATCCGTTTGCCGGGATCAAGGTACGTGGGCGCACCCGCGTTGCCGCCCTCGATACGTCCAGAGGATTTACCGAGGGCGAATGGCTGCTGGTGCGTACCATCGCGGACGGCCTGGAATGGTCCTATGACTGGGATACCTCGGCCGCCCAGCGCCTGCGATTCATCCTGGATTTCGCCTATGCGACCGGCTTGCGTGCCAGCGAGCTGGTCGCTGCAACCCTGGGCGACATTCACGTCGATGCACACCACGACCACTGGCTGCACTTGATCGGCAAAGGCAGTCGCCCCGGGAAAGTGGCGCTTCCGCCTCTTGCGCGATCGGCGCTCGACCAGTACCTCGTGCAACGGGGGCTTCCTGTGACGCCGGCCCACTGGGATCCCAAGACGCCGCTCCTCTCCAGCCTGGAACAGGATAGCGAGGCCAGCATTACCGGAACCCGACTCTGGCACGTGATGCGGCGCTTCTTTGTCCAGGCCGCCGATGTAATTGGCGCCGACAACCCATCAGTGGCCGAAAAGCTGCGCCGGGCTAGCCCGCACTGGACGCGGCATACCCACGCCACACACGCGCTGGCCCGCGGCGCGGAATTGACCAGCGTGCGCGACAACCTTCGTCACGCGTCGGTGGCCACGACCTCGATCTATCTGCAAAGCGACGAGGTCAAGCGGGCACGCCAGATGAATCTAGCCTTCGCCGCTCGGTAATCGGCGCTCGGCCGGGAGCTTCCATGGCTTAGCGTGCAATATTTTCCGTTTTCTCAAGCGACCCC
>NZ_CAJZAG010000021.1 GCF_914271485.1 Cupriavidus pampae | reverse complement strand
TTGATGTCATGCGCAACGCCAATCCTGCCTTCCGGTTCGCTCGGTCACGTTGCCGAAATCACCGGTCACGATCCCGAAACGGCCGGTCACGTTCGGCCGAAATACGCAGTACTGATCAAAAAAAAAAACCCCGCTTTTGGCGGGGCTGATCTTGACAGTTTTTGATTACAAAACCTCAGAACGGGATATCGTCATCCATGTCTTCAAAGCCGTTCGACGGAGCCGCCTGACGACGTTGATCTCGAGTCTGACCGCCACCATCCTGGCGACGTCCACCATCGTATCGACCTCCGCCGGCGCCCTCGGACTCGCGACTCAAGTTGCCCCCCTCATCGCCGCCTTGCGGACGACCGCCAAGCATCTGCATCTGGTCGGCAACGATCTCGGTACTGTACTTCTCTTGCCCCGCTTGATCTTGCCACTTGCGCGTACGGATGCGGCCCTCGATGTAGATTGACGAGCCCTTCTTCAGATACTGTCCGACGATCTCGGCGAGCTTGCCGAAGAACGCAACGCGGTGCCATTCGGCGGCCTCCTTGAAATCGCCGCTCTGCTTGTCCTTGTAACGATCGGTCGTTGCAAGCCGAATGTTGGCCACAGCATCGCCGCTCGGAAGATAACGGACTTCAGGGTCGGCCCCGAGGTTGCCGACGAGAATGACTTTGTTGACAGACGCCATGTTGACGACTCCTTTCAATGAATGCGGTTGATCGACCAGACCCAGCGATCCCAGAGTTTCTGTTTGCCGGCTTGGTCTAGGATGGGACGCCCTGACTTCTGATCGAAGGCGGGCACTTTCTCTTTGTGAAGGCGTTTGATCCCGACACGTTCACCAAGTACACATCTGGCGTTGGCCAGAACGTCCTTGAGACCCTCGCCCTGCAGAATTTTCTCGCCGGTGCTGGTTTCCAGCTTCACGGCGAAAGAGGTGTAGGTCGGATTGCCGCCCTGCTTGCGATTGGGGAACTCCATCTCCCCCCACTCGAGCAGCTTGCCCACGGTGTAGTTGGACGAGGACGCTTCCGCGACGCGAGGCTTAGGCGGCGGCTCCGCGACGTTGCGCCCGGTCTCCGCACCTTCATGCGGCTTCCGGTCGGGCCTGGCGTCCTTGCGTTGGGCATTGGCCGATTCCTGTCTGGCATTGCGCACCACCTCTTCGGCCACGCTTTGAGGGGTCACGCCCGGCGTGTCGTACGTCCGGACCTTGCTCCAGCGTGGCACGACCTCGGGCAATAGCTTGTTGCCGAAGGTGGTGTGTTGGATCCGGCGATCGAACTCGGCCACGAAGTGCACCACGCGGGCCCCTTCGTCCCGAAACAGATTCGGGATGCCGTCGATCTGCATGTGAAACTCGTTATCTGCGCCGGTGCCCACAGGGATCGCGTCCACTTGTGAGTCAGGGTCGCATTGGGTTTCGGCACGCTCGCCAGCTAACGCGGCTGCGGCCTGCTTGATCAGGTTGAACAGTGACATAGGGTTTCAGAGAAGAGAGCCATAGCGCTGACGCTTGACGTCATCGAGGACGGCCATCAGGCGGGCGTTGCCGAGAATCACGTCCTGGAGCACCTCAGGGCTCACACCACTGATCTCGCAGACGTAGGTATAGGGAATGGCGCCGTCCCAGAATCCAAAGATCCAGCCGATCGTCATGGAGAGCTCCTTGAGATCGACGGACTCATTGCGGATGCGCTGTCGCAACAGCTTTGCGCAGTCCAACAGTGATTCGGGCATGTTGACGCCGTGGCGGCTGCCACAAGCCAGGTCAATTAGCGCGTCAGCGAGGCGCTCACGGAGCGATTCATCGACGACAGTGTCTTCGGCGGCATCAGATTCGATCGCCGGGGGAGGAGCAATGATGGCGGCCGCTTCTCCGAAGAAGTCCAGTTGCCATCCTGCGGTGGTTGTTTCCATGATGGTCTCCGGACGGACGCCCGAAGACCCACCTGTCGGCGGGTATCGAGTACCCGCGACAGGTGGAAGGGGCCGGCCAAAGGCTGGCCGGCAACAGATCAGGAACGGTTGTTCGTTCCCGTTCGACGAATCGGTGTTACAACCGCCGAGCGTTGGTACAGCTGCTCGGGTTGCTCTTCCGGTTGAGGCGCTTCGGACTTCAGCGTGGACGGATAGTCCGGCATCGAGACCTTCGGCGCCGCAGGCACGCTTCGGCTGCTGGAGATAGCTTTGTTGTACAGATACGAGACCCCGACAACCGTCACGAAAAGACCGACGGGAAACGACTGGGAGGCGAGATACAGCACCATGCAGAGCACGAGCAGTTGCAGGGGGCGCTTGACGAGATAAGCAAGGGATTCCACGGTTTCTCTCCAAAACATTGCAAGGGGATGGTCCTGGCGGATGCCAGGCGATGGTTCGATGCTCAACGAGCAAGGAAACCCGTGGACAGCGCGCGTGAACGCGCTTGCGTCATGCCGCGGCATGGCGCAAACACGCTGGCTATTGAAAGGGGGGGTGGGCGCAATCGAGCCGATCGTGTGGCCCAACTTTGCTGATCGATGCGTGCGAACGCGGTGTTGCGTAGATCGTAGCCGAACGATCCGCCTGCGGCGGACCCGAAAGCTCACCAAAAACATACGTGTGCTGGGCAATCTGAACAACCAGATCGTTTTACGCTTGGAAGATATCGACACCGCCCAGTGGTTTGCTGAAAAGGCCGGCAACACTGCGATTCAGAACATTGTCGTTTCGAGCAGCACGAGCACTGGGACGGAAGCTCACGTCGGGGAGTTCAGTGGTTCGGTCTCGCGCTCGACGCAACTTGAGAAAGCGCCGCTGATCCCGCCCGAGTTAATTATGCAACTGCCGAACCTGCAGTACTTCCTGCGCATCTCTGGCGGCTCGGTCTACCAGGGTCGTATCCCAATTATTCAAGGTTAATTGCCAATGCGTTCCCCTACTCTGTTCCGGCAGGTCGTCAAAGAGCACAGGATGTCGACCAAGCTCACGCCGATCATCACGCTCTCGCCCGATCTCGATGAAGTCTGCACGCGCGTTGTCGATTACATCGGCATCAACTTCCGAGTTCGGGATGAGCCGCTGGTAGCAGAGATGCTCAATGACGCCATTCAGGCGTGGAGGCTCGCCCGCAAACACGGCGACGCCAACGTTGCGTTCATGCGCGGGTTGTTCGGCCGCGCCCACGACCTGTACGTCAAACGCTACGCGGCGTTCAAAGGCGAGCGCTACAACGTCTGGTACCCCTACCTCGAGTCCATCCCGGCATTCGAGCAGCGCCAGCCGTCAGGTTATGTCTGTCAGGTGGTCGATGAACCCACGCCGGGCCACGTCTCCCAGCGCTGCGCCGCCTTCCAGCTCGCTGCACGCGTGCTCAACGGCTACAGCTTCACTCGCTACTTCGAGGCCTACGATGTCGCTGGCAACTTTGCACACTGAAGCGCGCCGGCGGCTAATCGCCGCGCAAGGCTACCCCGCAAGATTTGCTGCGCGCGCTGCGATCGGCGTCGCTGTGCATGCGCTGAAGGCCGAACGGACACAGGCCGCGGCGATGCACGCCTGGTATACCGATGCCAGCCACCGTGATTTGTCGCCACCGCCAAACTTCGTTGCAGAGGGTTGTGCTCCGGCTTTTGCTCTCATCGGCATCGCGGCACACAGGCCTCTGTTCCTTGTTGGCGCTCTGGCAGCGCTCGCGGCACTGCCACTTCTCATCCTCAGCAAGTTCATCTGATCATGGCCAGTCGATTTGCCTCTCACGTCCGCCTGTGGCTGTTCTTCGCGCCACTCATGATCTGTGTGACCGTCCCCTTCCTGCCGGACAAGAGTGACTTCGAAATCAGTGAATCCGAGCAGACCTCAGTTACGCGCGTCCTTGGGAACGCGCGCGCTGACCACGCGATCGCGCTCGCTAACGAGCGGTTTGTGCGCTGGTTCGTCACAACCGGTGCCGTCAAAGCTTCGTTCTCCGGCTCGGACGCCGACACCATACTGTCCGACGGTGGCACCGCGAAGCTTGGGCGCAACTGGATGCGCAACTTCTGGCTCACGATCTACCGCGGTGTCTACCGCGCGTCAGTCGCGCAGTACTGGGCGTTCGGCGGCTTTGTGCTGCTGTGCGCGCTGCTCAACGATGGCGCGGTGTCGCGCAGGATCCGCGCGGCGTCGGCCGGCTTCGCGAACCCTGTGACATTCCACGTCGCAGCCCACGGACTCCTCGTGTGCTTCGGCTTTGGTGCATCGGCCCTGCTGCTTCCACTGCCGTTTGCGGCCTACTGGTGGACCGTCGGTGTTGCCGTCGTCGGCATGCTGAGCTGGCGACTGGCTTCTGCTTTCCATGTTGGGCGCTAACCCGCCTTAACCAATCACGACCATATCGGCCAGACATTGGCCTACTTTCGGAGATACCACCATGACCCCGACTGCTGAGATCGGCGCTCACGCCGAAGACCTGGCTGAGGCTCTCCTGCCCGAAGGCGACGCCACTGCTGCTATCGATGGCGGCGGCGCTTCGGTTACGGCCCCCGAGGATGTTGAGACTGAACTGACGCAGATGGCCGCTTCGGCCGACGCCCTGCGCGAGGAAGGGATCATCACCTCCGCGGATGCCGAGCAGAAGAAGGCGGAAGTCGAGCGCACGCGCAAGCGCTTCCGCGAACTCTCGCCGGAGGACCGCCAGGCGATCGTGCGCCGTCGGCGCGAACTCGGCATGCAGATTCTCACCCGTCAGCTCTCTGGTGCGGCAGTCGTGGTGGTTGGCCTGAAGATCAACCATACCCGTCTGCGCCCACTGTTCGAACAGTGGTGGCCGTACATGAACCGCATGTCGCTGAATCTTCAGCGCTTCGGTCAGCCCACGTTCTCGCGCACCGAACTGGCTACGGTCGAGACGTATCTCGAATCCGAGATGGCGAAGCTCGAGGAGTATGTCGATGAGCAGCTCCGCGTGGCAACGGCCTACCGCGAGCAGCGCGAGAAAGACATGCTGGATAAGGGCGACTTTATCTTCCGTCCCGAGATTGTCCGCCCAGCAATCCAGCTCGAAGTGCAAGCGTATTCCCGCTTCGCTGTCCGCGCTCTGCAGGTACTTATCAAGTTCGACAAGACGATGGACGAGTTCGACTTCATGGTGTGGAACGGCATTCGCGACCAGACCGACGTGAACGAGGAGGTGACGCGCTTCCTGCGCAAGTTCCAGCCACTGGGCCTGCGCAGCTTCACCACGCATCTGAAGTTGATGGAGACGGTACGAGCCGTCTAGAAGCTCGGCTGCCACGAAGTGGCACCTTCGGCCTGTTGATCCCCAAATGGTCACCAATCTGACAGAAGGTGCCACGTTCTCCCCGGCAAGCTAGCTCCATCGTCTGTCAGTTGCTTCATCGCTCTTCCCGTTTGAGGCACATGGTCAACGATTCTTCCCGCGGGTGTTACGTATCTCATTGCGCGATTTGCGATTTCTAGAACCGCTATGTCTCTCGACGTTGTGCTCGCACGATTGAACCCTTCTCAACGCGAGGTCGTCGACCATGTCGGCCACTGTGTGGCAGTCGCCGTACCCGGGGCTGGTAAGACGGCAACAATTGCTGCAAAGGCTGCTGTATTGCTCGCGCGGCCGTACGTGACGGTTGGCGCCGTGACATTCAGCAAAGATGCAGCCGTCGAGTTACGTGACAGGATCTTGGCGCTGACCGGACCGGAGGCAAAGAAGCGACTTCTCGCTGGCACCTTCCATTCGCTCGCCTATAAGCAACTCGCATCCAAGACTGGAAAGCGCCCGGATATTGCATCCGATGGAGAGCGTGCCGCGATCCTTATTCAGTTGCTACAGGAGACCGGCATTGACTGGAAGTTGGAAGATGCCATCGCCGCGATCGAACGCCTTAAAACGGGCCTGGACGCGCCCGCCCTTGATACGGTTGAGGGGCAGTTGTTTGCTGCCTATCAAGAGGCGTTGCTGAGAAATGGCCGCGTGGATTTTCAGGACTTGATGCGGTATGCAGTTGAGGGAATGCAGAATGGCTCCATCCAGCCCTACAAAGTGGATGTCTTGCTAGTTGATGAGTATCAGGACGTAGATTCGCATCAGGCGCTCTGGACCGCCCTACATGCTCGGGCTGGCACCGCAGTTTCAGTCGTGTGCGACGACGATCAGTCAATCTATGGCTTCCGCTCTGCTTTAGGTCTGCGAGGGATCGAGGCCTTCTCAAATGAGTTCAATGCCCGTCAGATCGTGCTCGATACGAACTACCGCTCGCATGACGAAATCCTGTCCATCGCCGACAAGGTCATCCGCCACAACCGTGAGAGAGTGGTGAAGGATCTCGTTTCTCACCGTGGTCCGGGAGGCAGCGTCGCGTTCTCGCGCCACGATGACGAGTACAAGGAAGCGGTCTCGGCAATGGAAGCGATGTCGGCCGCGGTACGCGCAGGAGGCACTGCGGCGATCCTAGCCCGTACGAATCGGATCCTCGACCCGGTTGAGGCAGTCTGCCGATCGCATGGGGTGAAATACCACCGCGCTGCTGGCCGCTCAATCCTGGATCGTCCAGAGTCGGCATTGATGGGCAACTTGCTCGAGCTGATCGAGCAGTCGAAGTCAGGCGGGCTGGATGCCCTACTGGGATATTCCGGCATTGGCGCTGCTGACCTTCAACTACTGCACAGAAACTTCTCGTCGGCAAAGGACGCGGAGCGTATCAAGAAAAAAGACCTCGTCGCAGCGGGGCTTGGTGAAGAAGCCGCAGACAAGTATCTTGAACTGACGAAGAAGCTCGCGGAGTGGCGATCTCTTTTCGTGCGGCAGTTCTACGCGCTCATCCTTGACGGAGTTATGGAGTGGATGACCACGCGGGCGAGATCAGATCAAGCGAAGCGCTCTATCACCACCACGTACGACGTCCTATCGAGATTGAACGGACTGTTCTCCGATCGCGTTGCGTTTCTGCGCCAAAGGAACAACGAGCCGGCCGATGACGCCGTCGTTCTCACAACGTTCCACTCCAGTAAAGGGCTGGAATGGGACCATACCGCTCTCATTCGATTGGAGGAGACCGTCATCCCAGACGATGACAGTCCCGAAGCTGAGGAACGCAGGCTCTTCTACGTCGGTCTCACGCGTGCTCGCCGCTCCATGCTCCTGTCTACCGCGAAGAAGCACCCGACCTCGCGCTTCATTGTGGAGTCGGGCATGGCTTGACTTCCTCTCCGGCCTAAACCCCGGGAATTCCTTTTGCGCATGCTTGCTAGCGGGTGGGTATCAGTCCGCTTGCGTCATCGCATCGGCGTTGAGCTTCTTCAGAACACTCAAGTCTGAATGCTTCACCCTTGGCAGGTCGGCAGTGTTGCTCAGCTGTTGGATGCGTTGCGCCGCGACATCAAGACTGTGCGATACAGAAGTCACCCCCTGGTGCCTAGCGTTACCGATCGTCCAACTTTAGGGGGTCAGTTCACCAAGGCGACTTGCATTTGGCGTCGGTGCCTGCCGGTCAGACTGCTTCGGCAACTTCGGCAAAGAAAACTGCGGGGCTTACGTGGAAGCGCTTGGAGAGTAGCGCGATCTGTCTGGCGTTCAGTTCGCGCTTTCCACTCAGAATCTCCGATACTACGCCTTGGCTTCCAATGATATCCGCAAGATCACCTTGGCGAAGCTCGCTCTGGTTCATTAGTTCACGCAGTACCGCGGCTGGAGTGGCGCCCGGCAGGTCATGGTTGGCGTCTTCGTAATCACCGATAAGACCACCGATGATATCGACGAGTGGCGCGAGGGCGTGGTTTTCATCAGCTCCGCCAGCATCCAGCAGACCGTTAAGCACGCTGACGGCGATATCGTATTGACGCTCGTTAGCGATGGCATGCAGCGGCACCTTCGTCATGAGCGCCGAGAGATGCCAGGTCATTTCACGGACATCGCTCGCATCGAAGTTCAAGGTTTCCATTTGTCGTACTCCTTGTGCGTCATGACATGCGCCCCAATTCGGAGTGGCCCTAGCCCACTTACCAGCGCACTAGATGCCTGTCTTCCCAGTCAGGATGAAATTAAGCACATCATCGGAGGACGGCTGCCCCCAAGTCTGATCGGCAAGCCACCGGTAGAAACTCGTCTGGGCCAGCTTAGTGGGCCGCTTGGCCGCGTTCAAACGAAGATCGGCTGCGGCGCATTGACCGTTGTAGCTCTCAATGAGTTGTGCCTGCTCCTCCGCGGACAACTCCAGGAAGTACTCTTGCGCTTGCGGCAGTCGCGCAGCCACGAGCTTCTCCATCGCCTCCGCTGGAGACTTTGCTTGCGGGGGTTGCGCCTGGGGCTTTTCTTCTTTTGCGTCTTCCTGCTTCGGCATCCCCTTGCCCCATGCTTCGGCCAGTGCTTTACGAAAATACGCAGGCACGTTGTCGATCGGGGGAGCGTTCTTCTTGGTCTGACGAGCTTTCAGGTACGCGAGCGCCTCTCGCACGGGCTCCACGCCATGTGTCTTCGCCAGCTTGCGCGCCTCGCTTGATGGCATCCCGAGCTTGACCATTGCCTGGATCAACTCTCCCAGCCCATCATCCTCGGGTGCGCCGGATTCCTTGCGGGTAATCTTGAACTGGAGTTCCGAGACAGAGCGACCGATCTTATGTTCGATCAGTTCGATGTTGTGGTCGGACACCTCGCAAATCTCTGCAATGCAGGGGTTCAGGACCGCGCGCTTGAAGATCTTGTATTCCTTGTACTTCGTCTCGCCTTCCTCGCGACCGAGAATCAGATTTCGAAATACGTTAAGCGGAATCCTCGCGGTCATACCCACGCGTTCGTACCGCACCGTGTTCTCCCAAAGCGCTAACGAGTGCGCGCGTCGGAATAACCGGGCGATCCGCATGTCAATCATGGCGTACCGCTCAGGGTTCAGCAGTTCTTCACGGATCTGAGGCGCAAAGGAATACGAGAGTTGCGAGCCTGTGATCTTCGCCCCAGCGAGGAGCGTCGAGCCGGTCCAGGTGGCCGTACCATCGCTGTTGAGCTGATCCCAATCGACGACGGTGCGCATCAAGGACTTGGCTGTCTCCTTGATGTATCCCGTGTCCTTGGTAGTGAGCGCCAGATTGGACATCATCTCGGGGATCGAGATGTGGAACGTGTCAGCTGAACCATTTTGCCCAATCCGCAGCTCGATGGCGTTCTTGATCAGCGCATTGAACAGGCGACGCTGTTGCAGCGTCAGCGCCCCGTTCACAGGGGAGACGTGAATGGCTTGAACCGCCTTCTTGAACGGCTCCGGCACCTCTGGCTGCTGAAACAGCGCGATCTGGCCCGCCTTCTGACTCGGCTTTCCCTTTGCCATCCCAATGCGTCCGCAAGTCGTTAATGGTGAAATCTTAGCCCCTAAGTGTTCACCTATCAAGTGCGGAGAAAGAATCGACGCGGCGGGCAAGCAACAGTGGAAAAGGCTTTGATTCCGGAGACTTACCAAGACCCGCTCGTGGGCGTGACCTACCTCAAATCCGTTCACCTGGGAGTCTCGAAAGCTACCCAAATCTGTACACCTTTCTCCGGGACGAACTGGTAGGGGCTTCTTCTCGCTGCAAAAGGTGAAGGTTTTTGGTGAGCTTTCCGGCCTGAATACTCGGCGCGTCCGCTTTACCCCAACAATGTTCACCCTTGCCTCCCCAAACCTGTTCACCTGAGGCTTGCGAGATGGCTAAGTTAGGATCCACTCCGCGGAATGCCCCAAAAGACTTCACCTTGCGAGAGACCCCAAAAGATTTCACCTTCAGCGGATCCGAAAATGTAAGTGAGTAGTCGCTGTTGTTAGGCCGCCCTCTAAATGGAGAGGAGTCGCTTATAGGAGCATGAGGGTGAAGGGCATTGGGTATTCAAACGCCATCACGGGCACCCCAAAAATGTTCACCTCTAGGATCCCCAAAGTCGTTCACCTGCATTCGAGAATCTCTCAGCCACGGATGAGGAAGCCCCAAATAGCTTCACCTAGGAGATCCCCAAATCATTTCACCCAAGGTCTGCCAAGGGCATTTCTCAAATCTTTTCACCTAGTCCCCAAATCCCCACCCCTTTCCCCCCAATGGCGTGCACCTCATCCCCAAATCCACAACCCCTTCTCCCCATTGCAGTGCACCTAAGACCCAACAGTGTTCACCTATAGCGCTAAAACACCATTGATATCAGTCACTTACAGAGCCTAAATGTTTACCTAAAGGGTTTACAGTGTTTACTAAATCACTTAAACGCAGATGTGCTTTTCAGGACATGATCAACCCGCCCTTCTTGACTGCATACGACGAAAAACGCCGCTTGAAGCGGCGTCTTCGCAACAATTTCGTTGGCGGTTAGGGTCATTCCGTTGGGGAAGAGAATCTTGCTTTCAGTTCTTCGATCAGCTCTTGGCGCTTCGAAGGATCTTTCAGGGTGATCTCAAAGGTGACCTTGCCGGAATCCCAATCCTTCAGCAAGCCAACGTGGGCGCCGTCGGGACCCAGCAACTTATGCTGCCGCGAGGTTTCCTTGGTCTTTCGCGCGGGCTTGTTCTCATAGCGGGCCCGCAGTAGCTCTACGTCCTTGGCAACGGCCGCTTCGTCTCGCACCTTCACGGCCATCTCTGAGGCGACGCTGCTGCCGGCAGCGCCCTCGAGAAGCCTCAGTTGGTACAAGGTGGTCAACGCAAACGACTCGGGGCGCTCCCTGACCAGATCCAGAACGCCACTGCTCAACTTCAGGACGGAAAGCGTCTTGTTGACGTTAGGCAGCGACATACCCGTGACTTCGGCGATTGCTGATTCACTGGGATAGATCCCATCCTTGATCAAGGCATCCCAGGCGATCGCATTGTCCAGCGGCGTCTGTTGCTCGCGCTCTGCGTTCTCTTTGTACGAGAGCTGATAGAGTTGCTGGTCCGTGAGACCAGGATGAATGAGCAGCTTGATCTTTGTCTTACCAGCAACCTTTAGCGCCCGCAGCCGATAGTGGCCGCCAGCAAGAACTCGGCGACCATTTCTGACCGTCGCGATGCCGGGGACAAGCTGACCGTCAGCCCGAATGCTCGCGGCTAGTTCATGCACTCGCTCAGGACGATACAGACGCCTGGCATTGAACGGATTCTCGTCCACAAGCGAGATATCCGTTTCCTCGTAGAAAGGCTCCCCCGCGACTTCATCGTTCGTTGCTCGTGCCGCCGTGCGTTCGATTGGCCGTTGCGAATCGCTGATGTCTGATCCTGGCAATCGGGCCGCAGGACCGTCCTCAGGAGCCTTTGCCGCGAAGCCATTAGGCTGGCGCTCTACGAGTGCCTGTGCACGCGCAAATCGATCCGCAGGAGGCGCCACGGATAGCGCTCGATTTGCTTGCTGCCGCATAAGGTCAAGCTTCTTCGTCATCAGACCACCTCCACATTCTGCTTAGTCGCTTTTGTCTTGCCTGATTTCTTACCGACGGGCAATCCAAGTTTTTCCAGCACGACATCCGCGAGTGCTTCAACTTCCTTCACGGCTGCACCGGCTCCAGCAACGGCATGAACGCTCAGACCGAACATCTGCGATTCGCCGTATGCGTTGCGCTGTTGCAAGCCGGTATCGAGAAGCGGGATCTCCTGGTCGTCCTGCAGAATCTCAGTGCATGCCTTGAAGACGTTGCCGCGACGGGACATGGATGGAATGCAGTAGGTCTGCAACGACGCGTTCTCCTGCTTAGCGCGGCGCGCCAGCTCCTTTGCTTCTCTACTCGCCCAAACGTTATCCATCAGCGGGATAACCGGGATAAGGCCGATATCGGAAACGTTAAGCGCTGCCCAAGGAATGGAGGACTCGATGGCGGGTGGGCAATCGATGAAGATGAAGTCGTAGTTCGCCGCATGCTTCTCGATCTCGCCAAGCATCTTTTCTCGAAGCGGAGCAAGGCTGATAACCGTGGCTGGGAAGGGCTTATCGGCGCCGGCCTGCCCTGCCCAAATGGTGCTGGTGCCTTGCTTGTCCATATCAACCAACAGCGTGCGATGGCCACGAAGCGCGAACGCCGCAGCTAGCTGCATGCACGTCATTGTTTTTCCACAACCGCCCTTCTGATTGAACACCGTAACGATGCGTGCAGCCATGTAATTCTCCAAAATTTTATTAAAAATACCATAAAATGAATGGATATTGTTACGTTGAATGTTCATTGATAGAACATCGACGGGATTGATGCAGAATTTTTCGCATCTCGTTGTTGTGCTGCCACACGCGATATGTGGGTCGCAATTAGGGACTTGCAGCCCCCATAGATTCCTCTGGTCTCGATGATGTACATCGGCAGGGGTGTAGTTCGGAACCAACCGACTTTCACGCGTGAAAGTTGCCAGCCGGGTTTCGGTATCGCGGGGATCTGCATTGAACTAGATGCGCCGCAGACGGTGACTTTCACATGTGAAAGTCTGATGCCCTCTTTCGCTAAGACGTGTCGCTAGCGAGATGGCTCGAAGCGATGCCAACTTTCACGTGTGAAAGTGGAGGCTGTCGGGCATAGAGGGGGTATGTCGGCGATCTATTAGTTGCAGCCGCTGCGCCTAACGACGACCGGTCGCGACACGCTGCGCCTCGGAGCGCTATCGCAGGGCGGACCACTTTCACACGTGAAAGTGAGGATGGTCATTCACCAAGCTCAGGGCACCTGGCGCATTGGATGGGCGTCTCTGACGGACGCGTTGCTCATGTGCGGGTACCCTCGCGAGTCCTACTGTTCTGTTAAAGCGGAAGCGGTCGTTAATTGATGCCTAGCTTACTGAGAGCCTTAGCAGAGGCTATTGCCGGCAAAATGCTTTCTATCGCCGGCGTTTATAGCGACTCCCTTGCCGCAGCTGAGCCAATGACTGGGGCACTTTCACATGTGAAAGTGCCCATGGCCAAAGAGCTTATCTTTGAATCTTTGTCTCCTCGCGCCGTGGGTACGTACCATTTTCACGTGTGAACCATGATGCCTGTTCAAGATCGTTGCCGGCACCTGAATTGCGCTAGCTGAATGCTCCCCTGTTTCCCCTCACATCCTCAGCGTGTGCGCGTAGGCGACATGAAAGTAGAGCTCTTGTCAGGGAAAGGCTGTGCGGGACTACTTTCACATGTGAAAGTGCGCGGTGAGGTGCCGCGGAGCGATCGAACCCTGCGGGGTGCGGATGCCCGGTGTGCCGATAAATTGGTGATAGCGCCGGGCAAAGCTAACGGAGCAACTTGGCAACGCGACGAGGCAGACTTTCACACGTGAAAGTGATGGAGGCGCGGATCAGCGCAACGCGGAAGCGTTGAACTCATTCTCCCCAAAAATGACGTTCACCACGAACTAGATCTGGTTTTACATCTGACGCACGCGGAATCCGGATGCTCCAGATCCAATCGATGCTCGGCTCTGAACATACCGCCCCCCCGGTCACTAACCTATCGTCGCCCAATCCCGAAACACAAGAACACGTTATAGAAAATATCAGTCATTTAATTTTTGACTGGCGAGTCTAGCGATCAGTGGGGCCGTTTCTCAGATGCCTGATGCGTACCGTTCATCTCAAACTAAGTGCGATCTAAACCGGAGGCTGGAGCTTTCGCTAACGCCGCGACGGCGTGAGGAATTGTGAGAAGTGCCGCCCTTGGGCGAGGGACGGACATGCTGACCTCGGTCATGCGCGAGGTGTAACCGCGCCGAAGTGAGTGGCCTGATACCCGCGCCTTTGAACACGTCATCCTGTGTTGTGGCGGGACGGACGTGATGATTCAAGTGAAGGGCGTCGGCCACGAGATATGTAGAGAGCGTGCCAGTCTCTAGCCGACCTCGCTGTGCGAGGGACTTCGATCTTCAACAATGAAAGCTCCTGAGGGAAGCTCGGACAGCCGAGGGTGAAGAGGATTGGGTGCCGATTCTCACCGGACCCGGCGGGTAGATCGTAGGGCCAACGATTCTTGTCGGCGCCGGGATTTCCGTTTTAGGAAGCGCAATGCATGCCTTAAGAAGCGGGAGTTAAGTGCCTGATAATAAACAGAAAATAGTTCAATGTGCGCCGAGACAGGCGAATTTGCGCTGACAAAAGTAATGTAAATTATTTTTGGTGCCTAGCGGCGCTTGAGGCAAAAGTCAGCAGGGGAGGGAGAGCAAAGGCAGGAGAGCGCGGCGTTTTTCCATGGAGCAGGAACAACGTGATGGTGGAAGTGATTCGGGGCGACGACGAGGCGCGACCCTAGAGCTCTGTGCAACCAGAGCACAGCTGCTCTCGCCGCGTCCTGCGCTCCCATGGCAGCGAACTTGGGCGCGGCGACGACTAAGACTATTTAAGCAGCAATGCGAAAGCGTTCGCGATTCTTTCCGATCCATGCAGGAGCACGTCCGCGGCCAGACCATGTCTTTCCAGTCTTCGGGTCCTGAAAGAGGGCGACCGATTCTTTCTGCTTCGTGTTCTTGCTCCCTGGCTTCCTTCCTCGCCGTTTCACGAGGATATCTTCCGTCGTCAATTGGAACTGAGTCATCAACTCTTGGATACGTGCAATGGCGGCACCTACCTCTTGGGCCCGGGCCTCTGCAATCTGTTGGTCCAGCTGCGTACGTTGCTCGAGTAGCTGCTTATAAGTAGGCATAGTTCTATTGGTCCATGATGGATTCTTATGTTGCTTCGGCCGAAACCCTTTTGCAAGCAAACGGCATCGGAATTTGGCGATATTCGGCTGGCATCTATTGCCCAACGCCGTTCATTCGGCACCGTCCGCCCACGCGCCGAAAGCATTTCCGGCTAAAGGCATGCGTTAAAAACTGACTCGCCACGCCGTCTAGGTCTAGCGTGCTCACATTCGGTCATGACCTAACTCAGTGAAGACGATCGAGGTCGGAACTCAAAGAACAGGGTATGCCAGTCAGTTCGGTCCAAACGTAACAGGGCTTGCCAAGCAGCGCCGCATAGCGGCGAGGAAGCTGCGATTGTCTTTCCGGAACCCGAGATCAGCCTGCACGCTATTGCGATAAAAGGGATCTGCAGATTTGAAAGGCGACGAATTGAGAAGGATCCCGCCGAAAGGGCACGGCATTCTACCGAATCGTAGGTCAGCATCTTTCCAGGTGCAATTCTTACAGGTGCTCGGAAGTGACCGACGTTGGTACCGATAAGCTTGAGGAATTGAGACCTCGCGCTCGAGGCCCAATGCGGGGCGCGTATGCCCTGAGGGTCCTCACAGGAACGCAGTCGGAGTTCGAAGCCCTATTCAAAATCTTTGCTCATTTGCGAGGCGCCACAGTGTGGCTGGCTTAGAACTGCCCGCGGTGGTCTGGCGCGTTACGGTTTTCCAACGCACGCACGCCTGAATGCTAAGCGATGCGAAACGCGCCGACCCGTGCTGGCGCAGACCAGTGTATCGAGAACGAGAAATGGCAATGATCTCCACAACCGTCCGACGCCGAGATTTTGTGGCGACGATCCTGTTCAGCTGCAAACAAGTCCGGCATTGGATGTAGCCGGGGATCAATCGTATGGCAACGATTGCACTGAATGCCAGGTAGGTCATGCAGGGGCGTGGATCGTCATTGTGTAGGCCCACAAAGAAAAAAGCTCCGCATCGCGGAGCTTTTTTCTTCTAAGCAATGAGTATTAGATTGCTTCGATCTTCGTAGCTGCGGGGCCCTTCTGTCCCACGCCAGCAACATAACGGACCTTTTGGCCCTCTTGCAGCGACTTGAAACCACTTCCTTGGACCTCGGAGAAGTGAGCGAACAGATCATTTCCGCCGCCATCCGGCGTAATGAAACCGAAGCCCTTCGAATCGTTGAACCACTTTACAGTACCGGTTTCCATTGTGAAATCCTTAAAAAGTTCTCCGCCGGCGAACACGCCAGCAAGGCACGACGATCAAGGAGAGCAACAAGGAAAGTGACGTTAGGCGTCAGGTACATCGAGGCTGTGACTTGAGATCCTGCTTGGTTGTTTATACAGGTCGGTCCCCCTATCGTCAAGCGCAGCAAGAAAGCAAACGTGCTGGCGAAACGGCCGTCGACGGAGTTGATTGGAGGTAGCTCGGCCCCAGTCCGCAGACCTAGACTGGCTTGGGCGTCCGACTTATCACAGGTGTGACACCCGGCCTCGACGCGGGCGGTCAAGCTCACGTTCGACGTCATTTGCGTCCCGAGTGTCCCAGGCGCTTCGGGTGATTCCTGCTCATACTTTCTCAAGTCTGCAGAATTTACCGCCTGCTAGCGGACGCCAGCCGGCAATCGACGCGAAAGGGTGGGGCGCTCGGCGTATCATGGCGCTGAAGTCCGCCCACCCGCCCACCCGCCCACCTAATACTCGAGCCATGGTCCGAACTCCCGCAGCGCCTATAACGAGCCACCTCAACTTTCCGGTGGTTGGGATAGGCGCATCGGCTGGCGGTATTGAGGTACTGAAGGCGTTCTTTGAAGCATTGCCGGCGGGCTCCGGCGCCGCTTACGTGATCGTACTGCACCTCGCGCCCGATCACGCCAGCGTGCTTCCCGATCTGTTGCGTCACGTGACCGAGATGCCCGTAGTTCAGGTCAACGATACCAACCCTGTCGAAGCCAACCACGTTTATGTGATATCGCCATCTATGGTTTTGACCATGGTGGACGGGTATCTGCGCGTCCAGCCCGCACAATCGCACGACGATAGGCGCGCGGCGATTGACCTCTTCTTCCGCTCCTTGGCCGAAGCGCATCACGAGCGCGCAATTTCCATTGTGATGTCTGGCGCGGGCTCCGACGGGTCCGTCGGTCTGACACGCGTCAAGGAGCTCGGTGGCATCACCATCGCACAGCAACCAGATGAAGCAGAGTTCCCCAGCATGCCGCGAGCAGCCATCAACACGGGCATGGTCGATCTGGTGTTGTCTGCGCCAGAAATGCCTCAGCGATTAATGGATCTTTGGATCAACGCAAGTCGTATTCAGCTCCCCGATACATCTGAACCAGACGAGAGCCATGGAGGGGTCGCGGAGAGAACGGAGCGAGTGTTGCGCGATATCCTGATGATTCTTCGCACTCGCACTTCGCACGACTTCCGTCCATACAAGCGAGCGACTCTCCTGCGACGGATCGAACGCCGTCTCCAGGTGAACGGATTGACGGATCTGCGTGAGTATCGGGACTATCTGCACGAGCATCCGGAGGAAACCCCTCAGCTCCTGCAGGACATGCTAATCAGCGTGACGAACTTTTTCCGTGATCGTGACGCCTTCGAGACGCTGCAGGCAGTGGTAATTCCGCAATTGCTGCAGAATCGGCTGGTCGATGCACCAATCCGAGTCTGGTCGGCGGGATGCGCGACGGGCGAGGAAGCCTATTCCATCGCCATGGTGCTTCAGGAAGCCGCAGAGCGAGCTGGAGACAACGTGCAATTCCAGGTTTTTGCCACGGATATCGATGAACGCGCGGTCGCAACCGCACGGTTGGGTCTGTACCCTGACTCCATTCTCGCAGACGTGGATAACGTTCGAGCCCGTCGGTTTCTGACGCAAGATGCCACACACTATCGCATCCAGACCGAGCTGCGCGAACACATCCTGTTCGCGATCCACAATGTCCTGAGCGACCCACCTTTCTCCCGGCTTGACATGGTGTGTTGTCGCAACCTGCTGATCTATCTGGATCGAGATGCGCAGATTGATATCTTGCGCACGTTTCATTTCGCGCTGCGCCCAGGAGGGTTTCTTTTCCTTGGCGGCTCGGAAACCGCAGATGCTGTCGGAGATCTGTTCACCATGGTCGACAAGAAGGCGCGAATTTATCGTGCCAACATCGCCATGGGGATAGACTCCGCCACGCCGGTTTCGCACCTTGGCCAGTCCAAGACGCACATGCATATGACCGTGCAGCAGCCTGCAGACAAGCGTAAGTTCTCGTTTGGCGATCTGCATCAGCGACTCGTGGAGCAATACGCCCCGCCGAGTGTCCTGTTAAATCGTGACTCCAACATTGTTCATCTTTCGGATCGGGCAGGACGCTTTCTTCAGTATGCGGGAGGCGTCCCATCGCACAACATTATTGCCGCGGTCAGGCCCGAATTGCGGTTGGAGCTACGGACTGCCATTTTTCAGGCCCTTCAGACTAATAACAGTGTGGAGGTTCGCCGTGTGGAACTTACGCGGGACGGGCGCCAGTACTTCGTCAACATGATCGCCCGGCCTGTGCACGATGCCGACTCCGACACCGATTTCGTGCTGGTGTTGTTTGATGAAGTCGAAGACAGGACGAGCGCCGGCAGCGGTATTTCCGAGGCGGTGTCGCGGGATCCCATCGTGAATCAGCTCGAGCGGGAGTTGCAACGCACGAAGGAGCAACTGCAGGCGACCATCGAGCAGTCCGAGACATCCACGGAGGAGTCGAAGGCATCGAACGAGGAATTGCAAGCCATCAACGAGGAACTGCGATCGGCAAGCGAAGAGTTGGAAACGAGCAAGGAAGAGCTTCAGTCTATCAATGAGGAATTGACCACAGTCAATGCAGAACTGAAGTCCACGGTTGAGGAGACTAGCAAGATCAACGATGATCTGCAAAACCTGATCGCCGCAAACGACATTGGTACGATCTTCGTTGACCGGAACATCCGTATCAAGAGGTACACGCCTCGGGCGACGGAGGTGTTCAACATCATCCCTTCGGATATTGGCCGCTCATTGCTCGATATCACGCACCGGCTAGAGTACGACAAGCTCGCTGCGGATGCCGCCGATGCGTTTGACTCGCTCAGGTTGATTGAGCGAGAGCTACGCAGTATCGATGGCCGATGGTACCTTGCGCGTTTCCTGCCTTACCGCACGACCGAGGACAGGATCGACGGCGCGGTTCTGTCGTTTATCGAGATTACCTCGCGTCGGGCGGCGGAAGAGCAGGTGCGCGAGGGCAAGCGCCGAATGAACATCGTGGCCGAGAGCACACGGGACTACGCGATCATTACGCTCGACGATGAAGGTCGCGTGACGAGCTGGAACCGGGGCGCCGAGCGAATCTTTGGATATGCCGAGAGCGAGATGCTGGGTAATCTGGCGGACATCCTCTTTACACCGGAGGATCGGGAGCGCGGTGTACCCGAAGAGGAGATCGCCCAAGCGCGCAAGTATGGGCGCGTGGAGGAGGATCGTTGGCAGCTCCGCAAGGACGGCAAGCGTTTTCGTTCGAGTGGTGTCCTATCCCGCCTGGATACAAGTGGCGTGATTGGCTTTGCAAAGATCGCGCGCGACCTCGACGAAGTGCTACCGGCGAGCGCACCGCGAGCGGATGGGGGCAAATGGCAGCATGAGCAATTCCGTCGGGATGAGTTTCTGGCCAATGTCTCGCATGAGCTCAAGCATCCTCTCAATCTGATCAGTGTCAGCAATGAGTTAATCGCGCGTTTGCCCGAGAGCCGGGAGAATCCCACCATCGAGCGCGCTACTAATACGATTCGCCGATCAATCGCGGGTCAGGCGCAACTCATTGACGATTTGCTGGACATGTCGCGCATTCGTACCGGTAAGTTGTCGGTTGTACGCGAGAAGCTTGACCTTCGGACTGTCGTACGACGCGCATGTGATGCCGTGTTGCCCGATGCGCGCGCTCGGGGGCTGGCGCTAGCCTGCGAGCTTGCCGATGAACCGATGTGGGCGCATGCGGATCTGACACGTACGGAACAGGTCGTCTGGAACCTGCTGAGCAATGCGGTCAAGTTCACGGAAGAGGGCGGCTGCATCGGCGTCGCGCTCTCGCGGAATGGCGCGCAGATTCGCTTGGTTGTCCGCAATTCAGGTACGGGCATTGACGCGCAGACGTTGCCTTATATTTTTGACTTGTTCCGTCAGGGTTTCTCACCGGGTCGTCGCGGCGGACTTGGCGTTGGGCTGTCGCTAGTGAAGGAACTCGTTACGTTGCAAGGGGGGACCGTACGCGCGGAGTCGGCGGGGCTAGATCAGGGCGCGACTTTCACCGTGGAATTGCCGTGCGCTCCTACCCACGAAATTGTTGACGATGCTTTCGCAGTACCCGCCTCGACCCTGCAGGGTATGCAGGTGCTGATAGTGGATGATGATGCGCCAACCGTCGAAACCTTCAAGCTGCTTCTCGAGTCGGAAGGCGCGACGGTTGGAATTGCAGCGAGTGGCGAGAGTGCGCTGGCGCAGGTGGAAAGCGCGCGGCCACATCTACTGTTATTCGATCTGGACATGTCTGGCATGGATGGTTACGAATTGCTTCGTGCCATTCGCGGCCGGCCCGAATTTGCCGATATCCATGCAATCGCCCTGAGTGGCTTCAGACGTCAGGATGACATTGACGCTGATGTGCGCGCCGGCTTCGATGCGCACCTTTCCAAACCGATTACTTTGAATGCGCTGCTGGCTGTTGTCGCCCGTCTGCAGCGGCAGTAGTCTCAATGCAGTGACGACGCTGACGACGCAGGGCGGATACCGTGACGACCAGCGCGGGTAAGAGCGATTCGTTTGTGGTTATCTGCAATCCGTCTGACCGCGCCTGCCGTAGGGAGGCGATCTGCTGACGAATGAGATTCCTGCCTTCGGCGATGTAAAGATCCAGCCGCTCTCGTTTCATTTCTTCGACGAGGTGTTGCGTCGGTGCTTGGGTCACGGCCTGGCGTCCTTGAGTGAAAGAGGATTCACGGAGGCGGTTGGTGGCCGACGCTCGCTTATCCACACCTTCGCCCACGCGAGCCCTTGTGCAACGGCACGTTCGCGCGTATGAAATACGCCGAGCGAATCGGATGTCGCGAGCGTGTCCCCATCCTGCTCAACTGCCCCTGTCGCCTGGAAGACGCCGTCCGCAATGGGGCGGGCGAAGCCTCGTGCTTGATGACCGAAGTAACATTGTGTCGTCATGATGGCGGTTCCTCCGGTTAGGCCATTCCATTCCAAACTGCGATCGTGAAATTCGCGACCGCAGTTGCATGGTAGGGAGTAGAAGGGGCCGCGGGTGCTAAGGCTGCCAGTCGGCAAAGCATGGATTCTGGACAGCGGGCGCGGCAGAGCGGGATACGCGCCGGTCGGAGTGACCCGAGAGAGTCATGACGCTGTTCAGAAGGTCACGGCTTAGGAGCCGAGAGTTTCAGCCAAGTTGCTGTGTCGACACTCCCCGTGTCGGGGCAGAGGGCGCTTATTGCAAGAAGTCGCTCGATTCTCCACCACGCCACTATCTCAACCGCAATTGGAGTGTGGGGAAGGAAGACGCCCGGTTAGCACAGACCGCACGACGCGCAAGGTAGATCCTTCACGGAGCTGCTGCAGCAGTTGTTTTTGTTTATATCGACATCGTTGAGTATGGCAACTATCGAAAACCGTGCGTTGGGGCGGAGCGTGACGTTATCGGTGGCCCGAGTCTAGTGCTGTGCAAGTATGCCCACAATAAGTATGCCCACGCCGGACGCCCAGGCAGGTCAGTCGTAACGCTCGAGCAACGGCTAGTAGCAGACCGTTACCTTTATTTGTCACCCGACCGTCGCTTGGCAATGAGCGAAAACGGCCGGGTAGCCGAGCAAACAATGTCTGAGTGACAAAGCGCGGCGCGTGGGGTGCGACATCTATATTTATATACTGAAAGAAAGTTCGCGCGCTACAAAACAATCGCGCACTCACCAGGCGCGGGACACAGGGATCACAACAGCAGTTCCTTCACCTCTTTGGAATCGCTCGTAAAGGGACGGCACACGAGTCAGGGCAAATTCGGCTGCCGCGTTCCGTACGATGTTTCGTTCACCAATGAACCGTCGCGTCTCCGTAAAGCCTGCACACCGATCCCTGCGGCGCCATATCCAAGCAAAGCATTGCGTTCCGCTCTTCGTTTCATCGTCTGCTCCGCCATCGGCCACCCCAGTATTGGCGATCGCGAGGTCCACATCGCAGAGGCGCATGATCCCGACAGCCATGGCGAAGGAGACAGCTTCGCTAGTCAAGCCTTCCTTTTCAATGAGGCTACGTGGTACGTGCAGCAGCGAGGTCTTGATGGCGGGCGCATACGCCACGATCGCGCACTTCAAAACGTCACCGGTGCCAGGAATTTCGGCCACTCGAGAAGCAATCAGGCCAGCCGTACATGATTCGGCTGTTGCGAGTATCACTCGATGACGAATGAGGAACTGTGCAACGTCACTAATGGAACTCATGTCGAAGCCTCTTCGAAGTATTCCGATGCCGGTAGTTCTTACCGAATCGAGCTGCTGAGCGGGCGACGCTTTATCAGGCCGGCTTTTGCTCTTTTGCGGATTTACTTAGGCTTCCGCTTGCCGTCTTTTTTCGCCTCCGATTGATGCTGAATGCGAGGGTCTTGGTCCTTGAAGCCGCCGTAGCTGCTCTGGCCCGGGTCCGCACTTCGACTTTGGACCTGTTCGCGGTCTGTGCGCACTCCCGGGTTGAGTTTTTCGGACGCTTGCGAGGGGCGTCCCGTTGATTGCTTTGCCATCCGGTTCTCCTTTAGCGAGCGGCGCATGGCGTCGCTACCAAACCTAGGAGCAAGCGGTGTGCCCATTGGATGAGCGTAGAGAGTTCTAAAAAATGAATGCTAACTTTCACATGTGAAAGTTGGCGACAAATCTCACGTGTGGAGGACGCCGGGCATGAAGGGGATATGTGTATTTGGCGAGTCGTGGGCCTTGGGACACTTCTACGTCGTGGGCACGTCAGGCTTGCAAGGATTCTGGGAGACTCTTTCGCCCCTCGCATGCGATCACTCGTCTTCTCAAATGGGAATATGTTGACAACCATTCGAGAGGGTCTAAAATGAGAGTAATCAGTTGACCAAATGAGAGAACTCAACATGGCCTCGGCAATCGCAGCTAGCACGGGTGGTCTCGGAGCCCAGCCGGATGACTTCGATCTGTTTCTGCGCCGGATGGGTGCGCTGGAGCAACGAAAGGCTATCCGCGAGGGGATGGATGCGACCATCGTAGAACGCGTGGCCAAGGAGTTGCTTCGCATTCCGGTTCAGACCCTTCTGAACGGGATCGGGCTTCCCAGCTCGACCGTGCTTCGCAAGATTTCGAAGCACGAGCGTCTATCCGGAACGGAGTCTGACCGGGTCGCGCGCGTTCTATATGTTCTCGAGCTCGCCACGGACGTTCTGGAGGATGCAAAGCTCGCTGCCCAATGGATGCAGAAGCCCCTCTTCGAATTGGACGGAATGAAGCCCCTGGAAGTGCTGGACTCCCAGCCCGGATACGATCGAGTAAAGGACATTCTGATGCGCGCGGCGTTCGGCATCCCCGTATGAAGGTTTATCGCCTCGCAAAGGAAAAGCCAGGGCGTTACAAGGCAGATGATTTAAGCGGGAATGGGGCCGCTCTAGCAGGCGGTCGCTGGAATCCCCGCGGCATGCGGGTCGTCTATACATGCTGCAATCCCTCTACGACCGTGCTCGAGACCCTTGTCCACTTAGGCGGCCTCATGCCGGCAGCGCAGCATTTCTTAGTGACCATTGAGATCTCGGATAGGTGTTTCGCGGATTCTCTCGTTCCGCAAGTGCCGGTCGATTGGGATGCGCCCGGACGCGATCCACAATCCACCATGGATATTGGCAAGAATTGGATCGAGGAGGGCACGCATCTAGCGTTGAAAGTCCCATCGGTTGTCTGCCCCGCTGACTTCAACCTGCTGCTGAATCCATTGCACCCAGATATGGCTAGCGTCCAGGTGGTTGAGATAGCACCGTTCACGTTCGACTCAAGGCTCTTCGGCTGAATGCAAGCGGATCGGATGTCCCGTCGATCCGGACTATTCAGCATGGGCAGAATGGCTCGTTAGTGGCCCTTTGGAATAGGTCACACAATCCTCTGCGGGGTTGTAACGATTGCCGCGCAGACATTTTTCCGCTTAGCCTTTGATGTTGCGTGGGTCGTGGCCGAAAGAGTTTCTCTTGCGAATTTGTCCATCCCGGCCATGAATTAGTAACTCAACCTTATCTTCTTTGGCGCGTTCGGTACCAGCTTCGATCGCTTCTTCTTGACTAGCGAAAACAGTTCGCTTACCACCGCCGACCGCTTCGACCGCCCAACCTTGGTCGCCGGCGGGAACCACATGGATGTCCTTGTTGGCCATGATCGTCTCCAATGTGTCGATAGTCGGAGCTTCGATCAAACTTAGGGCCACCGCTATCGGTCTCGGTCCTACGCTCGTTGACGCAAATCCTCGAAGCATAAATACGGGGCCATCGTTCTTCTCCGCTAAAAACCGGAGCTTTCCGCTTGTGGCTCTGCCGTTCGAAGATGTAGTTCTCGCAAAGTGTCGCCCGGTGTGATGTTAGCAATGGCCGCACGCAGCTTGCCCTGCCAACCTGTGTCCACCTCACTGTCGCCCCGCATCATGGCACCGAAGCCCATCCGAGCTACTTCAGCGAGGTAGTCTTTGCCGCTCTTGGCGACGCGGCGATGGTAGGTATCGTCGGGTTCGAGGAGCTCACTCTCTGAGCCGTTCAGTATGAGACATGTTACTGATACACCGAAGTCGCACACCTCGTGACGTAGCGCTAATGAGAACATGTCAAGAAAGGCCTTCGACGCGTTGTAGACGGCCTGGTGCCTCCCCGGTGTCGAGCTGGCCATCGACGCGGTGATCAAGATTCGCCCCGCGCCTTGCGCCCGCATGATCCGCCCGACATGGTGAAGCAGATAGAGGGTCCCGGTAATATTGGCTTCAACCACGTGTGTGATGAGGTGGAACGGCTGGTCGAGAAATGCACGATCCAAGCCGCGGCCAACATTTGCACAGAGCACCGAAACAGGTCGCCCGCGCAAAGCGGCCACCAGCTTGTCTACGCCACTTCGCCTTGAAAGGTCAGCCTGCAACACTTCCACGCTTGTGCCTTCTCTCGAAAGCGATGTTGCTACTGTGTTGATCCTGGCATCGTTAGCCACGATCATCAGATCCATTCCCGCCCTCGTGCAACGTTCCGCCAAGTGGTAGCCGATACCCGACGAAGCGCTTGTCACCACGGCAAGAGGGTGGGTTTCCGAAGCCTCTGGGAAGGCTTGGCTTGAGCAGAAGCATGATGAATGGGTAGCATCCATTGCGATCTCCTGTAGCAAGACAACCGCAGTGGACTGCAAACTCTGTTCCCGACGAGGTTGGGGACGAGGTAACGAGAGGTTTTGAGCTTCGTTTGCCCGGAATACTTGCTCGTAGCCCGCGCCCGCTGGCTCGCGTTCACCGATGTCGACCGCCGAGTGGCCCCCTTTGGTTAATTGCCCAAATTCCACGAAGGCGCCGACGCCGGCTGCGGGCTCCTCACGGTCGACGATTTGGGCCCCCCATCTTCCGTAGCTACGCACTTGACGGTCATCACCAACGCAGACGCGATCATCGGCACATCCACAGCGCGAACTTCGGCCTTACCGCCGACGCATACATCCGCGCAGGGGGTTTTCACCCTACACGGCAGCACGGCTACAGGTTGTCGCCGTTTCCATTGCTTGGAGTGATGAGCCCAACGTCGAGTGCTCGTGCGACCGCGCGTTGCCGCGGCGGCTTAGTGTATTACTGTCCCGGCTGAGTGAAGAAGCCGCGCCGATCGTCGGCGATTTATCAGATCAGCCGAACGCTTCATCGAGGGGAGCGATTCGCTGTGTGTACCGGTTGCGCTGTGGCCGATAGCACGCATTTCGCACGGGCAACGATTCCCCCGAAGATTTACAGCCGCCACCGGGTCTGAGGGTAATGAGTGTGCAAACCTTACGCCGATCATGTAAATGAGCTACTCCCGCATGTACTAGTACCCCGCTGATGACTGTCGTTGCCACCCGCCACGCGATGCCATCCTGTGCCCGGATTCTGACAACTCGGCCTGGAATGCGAAAACATCCGCATGCGACGCGCAGCGCCCAGGCGTGTCTCTCGTTAGAGGAAGGTCCGTGGAGCTTAGCTTCTTCATAATGGAGCAGCCTCCGAGACGGCCAACGAAGCTGTCGGCGCCGCGAGCAGTAGGGGCCGCTATACAAAGTCATCTTTTGATGGACGGACGGAAACCACGATCGCTCTCGCGGTTGAAATCTGGCCGGTGTCCAGATGTACAACGCCAGTGGCAAGCAGTTTATGGATGCGCCACATCGCGATGACTTCGACTTCTGTCGCCGCTTCAGCCGCGACGAGCTCGCAGTAAACGGGTGATTGATTCAGGGCGGAACGTACGATCCGGAGCTGAGAACCCTGCTTTAGAAGTCGGACAAGGCGCTGTTGCTGGCCGGACAATGACATACAAAGAGAAATCGACGAGCGACGATAGAAGGGGCGCCAGTGCTGTGCCCGCACGTTCTTCTCGAGCTCCAGGCTGGCGTTGTTGTTGCCGCGACCCCGCAGCCTAGGCGAGGCATGAGTCATCCGATCCACGAAGCGGCTGAAAACGTTCGAGTGCCATTCTGGCGAGGCGAGCAAGCTCTAGGCTTCGGATGAGTCGGCGCCGTCAGTTTTATGCCTCACACCACTTTCCCGGTACGTAGTGTTAAGACGCGTTCCCAGCGGGGCATTGCTGTCGGTGTCTGCGTGCGTGCCCGCCTACTGCGACTCAGCGCCGCCACTGACGCGCTACGCCTTCTCGAAAGACCCCATTCTTTGCACCAAACGGTATACAAAATTGCTTCGGGTTTGGTGCAATCGGATTGCGTATGGTGAAGTGCAGTCGGCGGAGACGCCTTGGAATCCTTGTTGCGGTGCATCTCGACGTGGTTCTTCAGCTCTCCTTGTTATTTGGAAAACTGTGGATATAGTATACCAAATCGGAGGAGGTGCCACCAGACGACACTCAGGTCGCGGTGGTCTTATAACAACGACGGAGCCACCGTGACAATGCAGGACGTGATGCCAGTTGATTCTTCTGGTGGGCCCGATCCATTTCTGCCCGCGTACGTGGCAGCAGAACATCTGGCGCGAGGTGAGACCACCGCTCTGGCGCTGGTGGAGACTTGTCAGGCCGCATGGTCGGAGTGGAATGGCAGCGTCAATGCGATGGTGCTGGCTGATTTCGAAGCCGCACGAAAAGCCGCCACGCAAAGCGACGCAAGACGCCAGGCGGGATGCCCGCGCGGCCCCCTCGATGGCATTCCATTCTCGATCAAGGAATCATTCGACGTGGCTGGTTGGCCAACCACGTGCGGAGCGCCCGCGCGTGCGAACCATCGCGCCCACTCCGACGCGGTGGTGGTAGAGCGGCTGCGCGCGCAAGGAGCGATCCTGCTCGGCAAGACCAATGTCCCGCTAGGGCTGCGCGACTGGCAGAGCTATAACGCCATCTACGGCACTACGCGCAACCCGCACGACCTGTCTCGCACACCAGGTGGGTCATCGGGCGGCAGTGCTGCATCAGTCTGTGCTGGGATGAGCTATTTCGACATCGGCTCGGACATCGGCTCGTCGCTGCGCAATCCGGCGCATTACTGCGGCGTTTTTTCGCACAAGAGCAGTCACGGTATCGTGCCGCTGCGCGGGCACGGCAATGCCGATGCAGGGTTCGCTGAACAGGACATCAACGTGGCCGGGCCGGTCGCGCGAAGCGCGCACGACCTGGAACTCGTGCTTCGCGCCATCATCGGCCCGGATGCCGCCCATGCACCGGCATGGCACCTTACGCTACCGCTGTGTGATCACACGCGCCTTGCCGATTTCCGCGTTGCTGTATTGCCATCGCATCCGCTGGCGGAAGCCGATTCAGCGGTTAGCGATGCCATTTCGAAGCTCGGACATTGGCTGACCGAGCAGGGCGCGCAGGTCGAATGGCGCGTCCGTCCCGACTTTGATGCATCCGCCCTCTGGCGAACTTACGTGATGCTCCTACGCGCGACTACGTCGCTGCATATTGATGAAGCGGCGTTTGCCAACGCGCTCCATCGAGCTGGTCATCCGGACGATGGCGACGACAATTACGCGACACTGCAATTTACTGGCTCGGCGCTCAGCCATCGCCACTGGCTGCTGCTGCAGCGAGCGCGTGAGCAGTTTGCACGCGCCTGGGGCGATGTCTTCAGCGATTTCGACGTGCTTCTGTGCCCGGCCGCATCGACCACCGCGTTTCCCATCGACGAGATCGGCGAGCCATGGCAGCGATCGATCATGGTGAACGGGCAACCCTGGCCGCTGACGTCGCAGTTGTTCTGGGCCGGCCATTCGGGACTGTGTGGGCTGCCTTCAACCGTGGCGCCCATCGGCCCCGCGCGCGACGGCCTACCGGTAGGCGTGCAGATCGTCGCGCGCCGCTTTGGTGACCTGACGTCGCTGCGTTTTGCCCAACTGCTGGAAGGCGCAGGCTATTCATTTCAGCCGCCCCGCGCGCTCGTCGCGGCGACGTCTATCTGATTAAAAAAACGGGAGGAATCGATCATGCTTGACTGGTTCAGGGAGTTGTCGCGCGCCGAGCGCAAGGGATTCTATGGAGCGTTTCTGGGTCACGCTGTCGACGTGTTCGACTTCATGATCTATTCGTTTCTGATCTCCACGCTTCTAGCGCAGTGGGGGATGAGTAAGTCCATGGCGGGAGCCATCGTCACGTGGACTCTGGTGTCTTCTTTGGTGGGCGCCATTGGCGCAGGTTTGCTGGCTGACAGGTTCGGCCGCGTGAGAGTCCTGCGGTGGACAATCCTCGTATTCGCGGTGTCATGCTTCCTGTGCGGCATTGCAAATTCGCCGGAACAGCTCATGGTGTTCCGTATGCTTCAAGGTCTCGGGTTCGGCGGCGAGTCATCGCTGTGCATGGTGCTGGTGACGGAATTGATCCGCAATCCCGCACATCGCGGTAAGTACTCGGGCTTTACAGCGAGCAGCTATTCGTTCGGCTGGGGAGGCGCTGCCATTGCGTATGCGATCACGTTCAACATTTTCGAACCGGAGACAGCGTGGCGAGTCTGCTTTTTCCTAGGCATCCTGCCCGCGCTGGTGGTCGTGTATCTACGGCGCAACCTGCAGGAGCCCGAAGTCTTCCTGAAGAGTCGCGCTGAACGCGGCAATGTCTCAGCGGCATCCGATCTCGCGCGCGTCTTCCGACGTCCACTGCTGCGCAAGACCGTGCTGTGTAGCCTGCTGTCAGGCGGCATGCTCGGCGCCTACTATGCTATCGCCACGTGGCTGCCCACTTTCTTGAAGACTGAGCGAGGCCTGTCGGTGTTCGGCACCAGTTCGTATTTGGCCGTCACCATTCTCGGATCGCTGGTCGGCTATGTCGCGGGCGCTTATGCCACCGATCGTTGGGGGCGTCGGCTGACTTATATTGCGTTCGCAGCCGGTGCATTCGTGATGGCCATGATCTACATGGTGATCCCGGTGTCCAACACCTCAATGCTGTTTCTGGGCTTTCCTTTGGGCGTGCTGATGCAGGGTGTGTTCTCGGGTATCGGCGCGACGATATCGGAGTCGTACCCCAGCAGCGTGCGCGCCACGGGCTATGGCGTGGCCTACAACCTTGGGCGTGTGATTGGTTCTTTCTTTCCGCTGGCGGTGGGCTGGCTCAACAGCGGACGCACGTCATTGGCATTGGCCATCGCCATGGCCGCCGGGGTAGGCTATGCCGTAGTAATGGTGTCAGCGGCACTGCTGCCCGAAACCTCGGGGATGGATCTCGGACAGGCTGGCGGTGATGACGACCACGAAGACGCAGTGAGTGCCACCGCGCCCGTAGCCGCTGTGCCGCACGTGTCGAACCGGCTGGCCTGACGGCGAACGGTTTCTTTGTCCGCTCGTGAGGCGGGGCACACGGCGACGGGAGCGGGCTGAACGTTTCGAAGTGGGGCCGCAGCTTCAAGCTACGTCTGACGAAGTCGGGCGTAGCGGTGAAGCTCTACAAATCTGTGGCAGCTCACACGAGTCGAAAAAAGCGTTTCGTTCGATGTTCACTCGCCGACGGTGGCGGTCAAGCCCGGTAAAGCAAAATAAATCATGCTTAATTGGCTAGGCTTATGGCTACGGCTCGGTCAGCGCAAGGGCAGGCGGGCAGTGAAGCATGTCCCGGCTTCGTTCGTGGATCGGACCTCGAGTGTGCCGCCATGCGCCTTGACGATCTCATGACAGATGTAAAGGCCAAGTCCCAGCCCGCCCACAGAGCTCCGCTGGGCTGGGCGCCAGTAAGGTTCAAAGATCCGCTTGAGATTTTCCGGCGCGATCGGCGTGCCGCCGTTGGTCACGGTAATCATCAGCTGTCCGTGACTGCTGTGCGCTCGTACGACGATCGGCGTATCGACGTCCCCATATGCAATCGCGTTACCGAGTAAGTTCGAAACCAACTGCTGCAGGCGGATTACGTCGCACCGAATCGGTCCAGCGATGTGAATCTCCTCGAGGACTTCCCGGGGGCGATGTGTTTCGGCAAGCTCGGCGATCACAGCCCGTAGCGGGCTCGTGAGGTCGGCTTCTTCGCGCATGGAAACTGACATGCCGGCGCCGAGACGTCCCCGAGCGAAATCCATCACATCCTCTATAAGTCGCGACATGCGCTGCACCGCGGATTGAATTCGCTGCCCCGCTTTCATACTTAGCGGTTCGCTCGATTGCGCGATCAAGCTCTGAGCTGCGTAACTGATTGCAGAAAGGGGATTTCGCAGGTCGTGGCCAAGTACCGCTATAAACTGCTCACGCAATTTGGCTACTTCGCGCTCTTGGGACAAGGCCGCATACACGCCTTGTGTAGCTCGGTCATTTGCCAACTGGGCGGCGATCAGACTCGCAAAGCTTTCAAAAATTGCCAGCGTACGGGAGTTGGCAACGGACGCCGGCTGCGAATCGATCGCGCAGAGGTTCCCAAAATAGGAGCCGTCCGGCAATACAATTGGAACAGAAATATAACTCCTCAAGCCGTAGAGGCGGGGAGTGTGATGATTTCGATAGAGCGGATGCATTTCGAAATCATCCACAACAATGGGTTGTCGCGCGGCACGCGACTCAAAGCATAGTGTCGTGCGTAGATCCAGCTGCCCGCCGGCATCCAGGCCGAACGACACACGATCGTGAACCGCACAGGCAGTCCACGATTCGTCAGTGACTCGTGCGACGGCCGAGAACCCCATTCCCGTCACCTCACAAACCACCTGCAAAATCGTGGGGACCGCCGCAATTCGCCCCACCGCAGCGATGTCGTCAGTCGGTATTAATGCTTGTGAAGCTACAGGAAGAGTGCCCATCGCCCGAGATCAAGAGAACACCGATCATCAGCATAGCAGCTTCGCGGGCTCGGCTTCCCGACTCATTCATCGAAGCCGAGCCCCTGGCGAAGGATTGTCGCCTCCTTGCGAAGCAGTCTTTCGAGGGCAGCTATATCCACGGATTTCTCGATGTGTGCATTGAAGCCAGCCAGCCTGGGTTAAGCTTTCGCTGTGCGGCCTTGTCCCGAGTCATTGATACAGTGCACGGCGAGAGCGTCGCCCGTGCCTGGCGTCATGTATTCGTTTCTCGTCCTACAAGCGGGAGGGGACCACTGAGACGAAAGTCAGCAAACGATTGCTGTCAGACCAAGCACGAACAACGTGAACCACATCACCGTTGTCTCGCACCAAGCGAGACGGTGTATTTGAACGGGTGGTGAGAATCCTCCCATGACCTTGGGCCGCCGCGACATAAGTTGAAGCACGTTCATCGCCAGTGCAGCGGCCACTCCGCTCAGCACCGCATTCCATACCAGCATGCGGGCCGGCTCGATGGGTGCAAAGCAAAGTGCGGCCCCGACGGCCATGAAGGCGGCTATAAAAGCCGGATCGATATGGTGGTCCATGATCGCGAAGGAAAGATTAGGTTTCGGCTTCATCTCAGGGATTGCGACCCGGGTGGCAAGACGTGAGCAGACTATGGCTGCGCGGAAAAACGGAGGGTGCCCCGTTTAGGGCGGAGCGTCTCGGTGCCGCTGTCCGAAATCCAAACCTATGCAACGGCGCCGGTAGGGCTGACGAGGGACCGGTCTAGGTTTGCATGCTAAACCCGTCGGCAGAGTCCGTGAGAAGTAAGTTTCCGCTCACTGACCGGTTCGACAGCCCAGCCTGCTGAATTAATCTCACTTGGAATTAGGGGTCCAAGCCGAGATGATGCGCAGGTCGCGTCGATTTAGTGTCCGCTTGATTCGCGCTCGAATCGCGTGCGATGTTGAGAAGTGGTGGTTGGTTGTCCGGCCAGAATTGCCCGCCGCGCTAGTTGATCGGCCAGTTCTGCGCGGCGCACCCGCAGCGTATAGATTGCCTGCCTGCCTGCCTGAGTTTAACTACCTCGGGATGATGTTCTTCCGCACGTCGCGCGCCAGAGGGCTGCTTCAGGCGCGCCTCGAGTAGCCGCAGCTGGCGTTCGTTCTTGTCGATAAATCTATCGAAAGGCATATGGCCGCTGGCATGACTTTTCTGATGCCACAACAGTGGTAAGTGTCGGCGCCGGATTTCGCTACATGCTTGCACGCAAGCTGGGATTGTCAATGGGAATCGATGTAGCCCATAGCCGGGGACAGAACGCCTTCTACATTCAGGTTGGTAGCGCATGGCGCTAACTCAGCGGCAAGAGCTTGTCCGATATGTAGAAGATGTGGAAAGTCGCGTCCGAGGCAATCGCTCATCTTTCCAAATTTCACGGCATCACTCGAAGTCGTAATCACCGCGCACCGCCGATGGCGGCGTCAGCGATCGCGCGTCTGCGCTCCTAGGCCCGCAGTACTCACGGGGAGAGCAGCAATTTCAATTTGCCGTCGGCAAGACCGAAAGCGAATCCAATAAAAAATTTCATGACTGAGACTGAAATCGTCACTTCGATGTCGATAAGTGCTGCGATAGAGTTCATTGGTTTTCTCCAAATTGCTGCAGTCAAAAATACTAGGGAGCTTTTGATGAGATCTTACTTCGTCGCTGCCGGAAGTGTCGGCATGATGATTGCGCTCGTTTCAATGAATGCCTTTGCGCGGCAGAAACCAGCGAATGCTCAGGAGGCCAAGGCGGAATTCACGCAGAAGCTCAATGATGCCGATATCAACCACGATGGAAAATTGAGTCGAGAAGAAGCTGAAAGTGCCATGCCGGAGGTCTATAAAAACTACGACAAGATCGACACCAAGAAGACAGGGGGCATCTCGCAAAAGCAAATCGGCGCGTACTTTGCGGCCAAAGCGAAGCGACAACAGGTGGCGCGAGATCCGGGCAGCCTCAACTGAGATGTGGCCGACGCGCCCCGGAGGTCGGACGGCACGTCCCTGAAGCGCGGCCGGGAAGGGGAGACCTGATACGACCACGAGGCGGCGTGGTGCGCGCTCCGCTGGCGGCATGGTTTATTAGCAATGCGGCAGCACGTGATATATGCCGCAGGGGCCGCAGTATGTCGTGGTCAGCCCGTCGTATTGATCTATGGCGCTTCTTGTCTATCTGGACGTGCCGGGTAAGTGTTGTCGGGTTGAACGGGCCTCGTCTCATCGGGCAGGACACCGGATATGCGCCAGACTGCCAACTTTCTGCCTGCCAGTCATGCCCTAGCGCTCGAGCCTCGGCTACTGTATGACGCTGCGGCCGGCGTTGCCGTTGAGCATCAGCAGCAGACACAACAACCGCAGCCGGATGGTGCAGCGCCGGGCAATCATGCGCCTGATGCACCTGATACGCTTGCGGCGCACCCCGCGAGCAAGCAACTCTTGGTGATCGATGCACGCGTCAATGGGGCCAGCGCGCTGGCGCAAAGTGCGCCACCGGGGCTTGTTGTGGACGCTTGTCCGCGGTGGGTCAGTTTTCGGTGCAATCAATAGACGGCACTTTCGCACTGCGAACGCAAGCCATCCCGACGCGAGCAATCACGCGGCTTAAAGGAAGGCCCAAAGTGCGGATTCGCCGAACTTCCACCCGAGCCAACACACGCCCCCGATTGACTGCATGACGATACTGTAATGATCGCGTCATCGCGTAGACGGCAGCAACACACAACACTATGCACTCAAGTCCCAAGGATTCTGCCTCCGTTGTGACAAGTGGAGGTGCCTAGGCCTAGTGGCCGCGTAAGTCCTAATTTGACCCGAGCGCCTCATAACCTCGCAAACTCTCAGGGAGTAGAGGCTGTCGTGAAACCCATGAAAAGAGTCATCGCCGTCGCTTCGACGCTCGTCGCGTCTCTCGTGGCGACCGGCACCTTGGCCTTTGCCGAAAGCCCTACGCAAAGTATCTCCATTAATGGGAAGGTGCAAGACTACGGACCACTTGCCCCGCTGATTGGCGCCTGGAAAAGTGCAAGCGCGACCGGGGTAGACGTCGCTCCGGGTCAGACCGGCTCCGCTGTCGGAACGGGCGGGAAAGCAGTTTCTCCTTTCTATGAAATCATAAAAATCACGCCCAATATTCCTGATACCAACAATAGCGCCGAATCTCTAATTTCCGTGATCTATCATCAGTCGATATACAGGACCAGCAATCACCATTGGTTCCATGATCAGATCGGCTATCTGACCTACGATAAGACGAACAACCTCGTCTACGATACCTCTTGCATTCCTCGCTCAGTGTGTTTCGTGGCGGAAGGCCGGCCTGGGAAAACCATGAGGATGACCACCAAGAGCCAAGGAGTCGCCCAGGCCCAATATATGGTCCATAACGATTCCACCAATTCTGTCGAGATTTCTCTAACGGTGTCCGGCGACACTCTGAAATACGAATACACGACGCACTTGTTAGTCTATGGAAAGCGGTTTGACCATACCGACCGGGACACGCTGGTCAAAGTAAAAAATTAGCCGGTCATCGGTAACGATAGCGGGCTATCTCGCGTACAGAAGGTGTACGTGGTCGTGCTCGCCGTTGAACTCCACCAACTCGGCTTTGAAGTCCCGGCAGACACTTGCCAGTATCAACTGCACGGCGTCCAGGTGCTCTTCTTGAACACGTTGCGCCGATACTTTTGCAGTCACACTTAGCGCTCCACAACGGGAGCACAAGGAGTCGTTGTAGGAGACCAAAGCCGTAACAGGGTTAGAGCGCGTCATTGCTCCGAATCGGTTCAGCTCTGTAAACCGACCAGAAGAAGTGCGACCGACGACGGTGCCTGATAGTTGTTCTCTCTGCGAAGAAGCGCACCTTGCCGTACGCCTCTGTATCGACCTCGACGTCCAGATGCTCCTGCGTCGCGGTCGCCGCGGCCGGAAGCAGTGCCACAGCCTTCGCAATGTGTCTGCTTTCGATATGTCCGAGGATGCCATCCGCCCCAGGCGTCTGCAGTTCGCGCATGCGTCGCTCTCCTGGCAGATGGCATCTAGCTGCACGGTTGTTTCCCATGACGCTCCTCAATCGCTCCTGTCGCTTCTTGTATGCCTCACCGCCTAGGTCCGGCCGGGCCCGACGCGAATCCCATGCTTGTCGCGCTGAATGAGCGGCAGATGTCCATAGGATCGAAGCCGTGCGAGGTCCTGCCGAGTTGTGGGGGGTGCGTTCCATCCCGCTAAGGCGGCGGATTCGATGCCAAACGCGCCGCAGGCCGGGCAGGTGTATCTAAAACCTCGTAGCTGAGGATCCCGAAGTCTTTCAGCTGATGCGCCACATATCGGGCAGTTCGCGGGTTCTGGGAGCATGTCGTCTCGTGATACTGTATAAATATACAGTGGTTAGTGTAGACGACGGAATTGCAATCGGTAGCTGGCGCTTAAGAAAAATATTCCGTGGAAGCATCTTCACTTTCACGTATGAAAGTAAATAAGTGATTTATAAGGCGCTATTTATGGGGAATTGCTGCTCCGCAACTTCTCCGCCGCTCGGCGCGATGTGAGTTCCAGCGGCAAGTGGTGCCTCCAATCCGCAGGTCGGTAGCGAGATGCAGGACATGCTCTGTTCTAAAAAAGTTTTCCTTCTTTCGCTGGGCCCCCTACGCCAATGCTCTGCCCGTGGCGCGCATGATGGCCCCCCTTTTCCGAGGGATGGCATCTGCGCGAAGGTGCCAGAATAATATTTCGGTCCCTGCAGACCAGGGGCGTTGAACAATCAATTCAATTGCGGAGGAGTCGTGAATGGTCAAGACCATTCATGTGGTTCGGTCTGGAAAAAGATGGGTAGTTCAGACGTCTGATGGAGATCTTCGGATCCGTTATGTGACCCAACAAGCAGCCATGGAAAATGGCGCGACAGTCGCAGTAAGGGAGCGGGTGAGCATGGTGATTCACGATCGAGCGGGGAGGATCCGATTCCGGCTCTTCCTAGGAGACTCACGTACGACGGGAACATCGTGAGGCGGTTACAGTCATCGCATGCGAGCGACCAGGCCCGGTCGTCAATCGCCATGGGGATCGCAGACTTAGATCCCTCCCCCAGACAAGCCAGTGCAATCAATGACCCCGAAGCGGCGGACTGGCTGTAAGAATGCGGTAAGCCTCGGGTTTTATTGTGTGACTGTCTTATGCGATTCGCTCGTTGAAGCAGAAATTGCTGCCTCCCTTCTCGTGCAAGATGGATCTCACCTGTGCTTCCAAATTCATGGACTCGGAATCACCCCAAGCCTCGCCCGTCGATCAAGCGCTGCCGCTTCATGCCCGTGTTGCGGTCCTCGAAGCGGTGATCGCAGTGTCCGATTTTAAGATCGTCTTTGGACGGCTTGCCTCCTGTCTGGAGGAGGCTATGCGAGAGGTGGACGACTCCACGCCGAAGGAGCTACGTGCAAAGCTGGAGGAAATGCGCGTAAAGCTTCTGCAGCACGACGCGTTGTCTCGACGGCAGTCTAGTCAACCAGCGTCGCCACTCGGTGAGAACGCTCGTTCATCAGCTTTGTTTTAACTGCGCGACCGTGACAGCGTAAGGTTACGACTGCTCGAGCACATACTTTACACGCTGCTAGATGCGTTCCGACTGGCGTCCAATCACGCCGGGTGGCCATCATGGGGCCGCTCAATCGTTTCGCTTTACACGCGACCCGCCTGTTGGCACATGGACATCACGATCTCGTTCGCTGTGGCCAACTCGCCGGTATCGGGCCGAACCCGATCCGTAGCTAGCAGCTTGTAGATGCGCCACATCGGGATAACCTCAGCCTTGGCACGTCGACTGGTGACATATGAGTTCGCAATACACGGGAGAACGAGTTAAGGCAGAGCGAACGATGCGGAGGTGAGAGCCCTCCTCCAACTGTCGAAGGACACGCCGCTGCAGACTGGACAAAGACATGGGGGGCGAAGCCTTGTTCGAGAGAGTGTCGGTACGTTGTCTCGAATTTTGACGCAACGTGGCCCGCCACCCCATAACTTGTATGAGTTAGCCAATGTTCACGGTCGTTAGGGATTGTGCCTTTCATCCGTGGGCAGCCCGACGCTCGGAAGTCATCGACCTTGGCTTGGCGGCCATGCCGCAGGTGATGTTCTATCGCGCGGCTTTCGCGGTGGATATAAAGGATTCTAAAAAGCAGGGATGCCGCATGCAGCGTGGTTTAGCCCGCTGCGCAGCACGCGGCTGTCGAGCTGACGGCTGAGCATGGTTGGCAGCGGATGCGTCGAGTGCCTGAAGGTAAGCGCGAAGCGGACGCTAATGACAATGGGGCGATAGGCCGCTTCTGGCCGGAGTTGGCCTTCGGTGAGCCATAGGAGACAATGCCAGCTACTGAATGGGACGGCGTCGAGTGGGGGCCAGAGTGGATCCTGTACTCGTGCGGCGACGATGCTCGGGGGAAACCTCCATGCACAAGAGCCCTTAGAGCTGTCGCGCGCGCCTCGTTTCAAGACCCAGATGGCTTCGGGTGCGTGGCCAACAGGCCCGCATACACCATCCTGGTGAATTGCTCCCCGTTGAAAACGAAGTGTCCCCAGTTGTCATCGAAGGCCGCGGACGGTCTGGCGGCAACGATCTCGTCGAGTGACTTTCCTTGTTGCATCAGTGCCGCCACGTTGGCGCGCACTGTGGTCAGCATGTCGCGGAATTCGATCAGCTGAGCTCTTGTGCCAACAGGGCCGTGACCGGGCACAACGATGGTGTGGTCCGTCGTCCGGGCCACAGCCTGATTGGCCCATTTGATGGCGCCATCGATGCTCCCACCATCCTCGTTGTCGATATACGGATAGAAGCCGTTCCAGAAGGTGTCGCCGAGCGCCAGCACATCCGCGTCCCTGAAATAGACCCACAGGTCGCCGTCGGTGTGGCCATGCCCGAAGTTCTCGACTTCAACTTTATTTCCTGCAAAGTCGAACACCTTCTCGTCGCGTATCAGCAGCGTCGGGCGTGCAGCCTCGGGGACTGGATCGAACGTCCAGTTCCATGCATTCACGTGTGTCGTCTCGGTTAAATGACGAGCAGTGTTCTCCTGCGCCACGATGGTGGCGCCTGCCGCATGCATCCACGCATTGCCGTCGGTATGGTCCCAATGCCAGTGCGTGTTGACGACATATCGTAGCGGTGCAGGTCCAATCCGATCGAGTGCCGCCTGCACCTTCTCATGTCTTTTGCTGATGCCAGCGTCAACCAGAAATTTGCCGTCCTTGCCCGACAGCACGGTGATGTTGCCACCAGAGCCCATTAGTACGGTCACGTTCTCGCGCACAGGCTTTACGACGATGGCTTCGTCGGCACGGCGCAGGTATCTGGCGCCGGCTCCAGTATGGAAATAGTCATCGGGCACGGAGGATGCAAGCGCATGTGAAGCGCCGACGCTAGCGAATAGCAATGCTTGCATGGCGGGCTGCTTCACACGACACATCAGATTCCGCACCATGTAGAAAGTGGCCCCAACAGCGCCGAACAAGTCGGAGGTGGGGCCTGTGGTTTGGGACATTTCAGCGGTATTGAGACGGAGCATCATGCTTCTCCTTGCAGGTAGTGAAAAATAATATGACGATGCCCCATCAGAAATGTCCTTAACGGCCGGAGGAAGGCCGATCATAGGGGTTCTTGAATCGTTTGAATATTCCTCATATCTGCAATCCCTCCCTGCAAATATGCACACATGATCGATTGGGAAAGCATTCGATACTTCCTTGCCGTCGCCCGCACCGGAACATTGTCGGGCGCAGCGCGTAGTCTCAAGGTCGATCACGCCACGATCAGTCGACGCTTGAGTGCGCTGGAGACGGAAATCAATGCGCGCTTGATCGAACGCCAACCCAGGACATGCAGACTGACCCCGTTAGGGCAGCGTGTGTTCGAACTGGCGCTGGAGATGGAAGAGGGCGCCCACACAATCGAACGATTCCTCGACGCCAACCGTTCGCCGCCGTGCGGCAAGGTCACGCTAAGCGCACCGCCCATACTTGTGGCGAATTTTCTGGTGAGGCATCTCGCAAGCTTTCGCCGTGCGCATCCCGGCATACAACTGTCCGTGTGCAGCGACGCACGGCAGGTTTCTCTGAGTCGCAGGGAAGCAGACGTTGTCTTGAGATTAACGCGACCGGAGGAAACGACAAGCGTCGTACGCAAGCTGGGGCGCATATCGTTTGGTCTGTATGCCAGTAAGGAGTATCCGCATCTGCACGATCCATCCGCATGGGAATTCATCGCCTATGACCCCGGATTCGTAGGCGTTTCGCAGCGGGAGTGGTTGATGGGCGTTGCAGGGGACAGACCCGTCGCCTGCGAAATCAGCGACATCAATGGCCACCTGGAAGCGGCACGAGCCGGCGCTGGCGTGGCCGGGCTACCGGATTTCTTGGCGGAGATCGATGGAAAGCTGCAGCGCGTCACGCACGATGGCGAGCCGTTTTCCCGAGATATCTGGATGGCCATTCATCAAGACTTGCGCCGTTCGCCTCAAATACGGACGGTCATGGATTTCTTGCGGAGAATCATCGTTGAAACTCCGGCGTTGGTGGATCATCGGATCTAAGGGGCCTGCGTCGCATCGGCTCGATGCCTCCTATTCGCGGCAGCGGCCTTATTAACCGTTAGGTTACGAAGCGCTCGGAGGGGGCGGCCAAGCCTACGCGCGTAGCCACGCCAGCGCGATAGCCCGAGTCATTGTCCACGAAGGCGGCAATCGTATCAGTACGTTAAAGGAACAAGTCGGAGCGAGCCTATGCGGCTGGCTCCGAAGGCTTGAGGGCCTAGTGCTGAAGAGACTGTGAAGTGCTCACGCTGAGCGGATGCTCTTCTGATACTCCCGAAGGTCCGGGCTATCCTTGAGAAGCTGTTCAAAAAGTCCTTGGAAGGCCAGCCATGCCACATAGTCCGAACCAATCTGGCGTCGAACCGACCTTGCCTCTTCGTCGCTCATGACGATGAAATCGCCTGCGGACTCGGCGAGCATTTGAATCTGGCAGCAACGCTCCATGGCGAGGAACCGGTAAGCAGTTGCGTCAACGGAGGTTCCCACCGTCAATAAGCCGTGATTGACCAGAACTGCTGCGCGTCGATCTCCCATCGCGGAGGCAATGCGACGGCCTTCATCCCTGTCGAGCACGAGAACGTCACCCTGGAACGCGACCTGGTCTTCAAAGAAGAGACAGGCTTCCTGATTGATCGGAAGAAGTGTTCGTTTCCTGGCAGAGAAGGCGCGGCCATACACCGAGTGAGTATGGGCAGCTGCCGTGACGCGATGGTTTGATGCGTGGATGCCGCAGTGAATCGCCACGGCGGCGGCATTGACTGGCCCACCGCTTCCGCTATGGACATTCCCGTGTTCATCGATGCAGATGAGGTCTTGCGGGCTGATGCAGGAGAAGTGCTGGGCGTAAGCGTTGACCCAGAAACGGTCGCTGAATTCGGGGTCACGGACAGTGATGTGTCCTGCAATACCCTCTGCCAGTCCAAAGCGAGCGAACATCCGGAACGCTGCGACAAGCCGAAGTTTCCGGTCTCGCCGCTCAGACTCGAAGGAGTCGTGTATCGCCGGCGTCGGAAGCGGACCGCCGATTGGTGTGGGAATCTGCAGGTTGATGTTTGCGATATCGTTCATGGGATTCTTTCCTGTCTACCAGAATCATTCTGATGGTGAGGCCCCGTCAGCGATAGGGACGAAATCTCACAGGATGGTGCTGCACCGGAAGCCCTGCGCTTATTGGGGCTGCGTCAAGGATGCGGTGTAGCTTGCAGCCGTTGAAAGCAGCCATTCCTCGAAAAGCTTCAGCGGCTCCCAGTTTCGGCGTTGCTCGGGATACGCGAAAAATACGGTGCTGGGGTTCTTTATCGAGTGCCGATGCGCCACGACCAACTGACCACTGGCTAGTTCTCGGTCTATGAGCGTTCGGGGTAGAAGTGCAAGGCCTTGGCCAGAGGTTGCGGCATTTATCGACATGACGAACATGTCGTAGCGAGGAGTACTCGCGTTGTGCTTCATTGGATGGCCTAGGAGTGACTGTCCCCATTCCGTCCACGCGGTCGGCAAATCTCTCGTGTATATCCATGGCGCGGCCGCAATCCGCTCCAGACTCAGCTCCTCGCCTGCCGCACACCATTTCGGCGAACCGACTAACAGAAGTTGGTCGTCATTTATCAATGTTGACCCTGCCATGCCTTCCCATAGGTGCAACCCGAAGTAGACGGTCGCGTCGAAGTTTGAGTCGTCGAAGAAGTTGGGCTGGTCTCGACCAAGTATGTGCACGCGGATTTCGGAGTGTCGTTCATAAAAATCCTGCAGCCTAGGGACGAGCCATTGGGTGGCAAACGACACCCCAACGGCCACGTCGAGGTTCACGGCGCTCTCCGACCGAACGAGCTCAAGCGTGTCCCGCCGAATCTGGTCCAGATTCACGCGAATGCGTCGCGCATATTCTGCGCCCGCGGGAGTGAGAACGAGGCGTTGTCGCACGCGGTCAAACAACGCAACTCCCAGGTCTTCCTCGAGTTCGTTGACCTTCTTGCAGATCGCGCCATGAGTCTGCGAGAGTTCTTCTGCTGCCTTGGAAAAGCTCTCGTGCCGGGCTGACGCCTCGAACGCTTGCAACAAACCAAGGCTAGGTACTCCGCGTCGCATTCCTACTCCCTTATCAACGACCTTCTTACAAGGGCAATCACCGATGTGGCCCTAGCGGCATCGTGCAGCCGCAGGGCTGCCCCGACACGTCAACACTGTACTTCCCGGTTACGCAGGGGTGGTAAGCCCAGACGGTGCTTTTCGTCGCGACGCTTCCAGCACCGTCACGATAATCGCTGAGACAACCATAAGAGCGGAGACGCCGTAGAACGCCACAGCGAAATGTCCCGTCACGTCCTTTGACCAGCCGATGAAGTACGGCAATACGAAGCCGGCGCAAACTCCAAGACTAGTAATCATTGCAATGCCGGCTGCTGCGCCACGCTCGGCGAGAAACTTGGTCGGCAACTGCCAGAACGTAGTCATGGTGCAGAAGCAGCCCGCCGCTCCGACTGCAAACGCCGCAATTGCTGCGTATGGCGACTTCATCCACATGGCCACTGTCAGTGCAATCGCACAGACCAGCAGCGGCCCGGCGACATGCTTGCTGGTAAGCTGGCGTTGTTGCACCACGCGACCCCACACAAGCATGCTAACGGCGGCGAACGCGAACGGGATGGCCGTAATCGTGCCAATTTGCGTGATGGTGTACTTCACTCCCAAGGTCTTCTCAAACGATGCAACGACCTGCGGCAGGAAGAAGAGCAAGGACACGATGCCGGCGTTCACGCCGAAATACACCGCGCCTAGCGCCCAGACCCGAGGGTTCGATATGACCGTCCACACACTGTCGCGACCTTGAGTGTTACGCGCGTCCGTCTGCTTCTGCTCCTGAGCCAATACGGATGCAACCGTGGTCTTCTCCGCTGCGCTCAACCAGCGCGCTTTTGATGGGCCGTCGGGAAGGTAGAAGAAGACGAAAATCCCGAGAGCAATGGAGGGCAACCCCTCCAAGAAAATCATAGCGCGCCACCCCGTAAGACCAAAAAAAGAAGCGTGCTCCATCAGCCAGGTGGAAATCGGTGCGCCGAACACGCCGGTCAGGGGGATAGCCGTCACAAACAGGGACATCATCCACACGCGGTCCTTGGCGGGCAGCCAGAGCGTGAGATAGAACACCATGCCAGGGAACAAGCCGGCCTCAAAGACGCCCAGGACGAAGCGGGCAACATACAGCCATTGTGCGCTCGGCACGAGGCAAGTGAGCGAGGAGACGATGCCCCAAGTCACCATGATGCGTGTCATCCAAAGGCGGGCGCCGAATCGATACATGCAGAGGTTGCTGGGCAACTCAAAAAGAACGTATCCGATGAAGAATAAGCTCGCGGCGAGCCCGTATTGGGCTGCAGTCAAGCCCAGCTCCTGATTCATCGTTAGCGCAGCGTAGCCGATGTTTGCGCGGTCCAGCTGATTCGCCATGTACATCAGAATCATCAGCGGTCCCAAGCGCCAGCTTATCTTCCGAGCAATCTCTGGGGGCATTGAAGGGGCGGCAGTCATGATGAGGTTCCTTCTTGGATTTGTGCGAGGCACTGAGAATTTACGATCCAGAGAGGCGACTCGATACTGTCAAAATCTCACGGGGTTATGACTGGAATTCACAGTGCCCAATATCCGCCCATAACAACCGCACAAAACGCGACACTGGTGCAAAAAGCGGCATAGTTAGGAGAAGAATGATCGGGTTATCCCTAGCTTGGGGCGTGCTATCTAAGGGAAATTCCTGACATTCAAGATTCGTGCTGGAGGGTCGGAGCAAATGCCGACGAGCTCTAGGGATACAGGAAGCGGGCTCGGCCTCGGCACCAAGGAAGCATTGCGATTTGCTCCCTCACTACGCAAAGTTGTTGCATCCGGGCTCACCAAATGGGGACGCTGTTGCAACACCGCGGCTCTAACATTGCAGACATTCGGGCATCCAGCCCTGTCTCAGATCCGAACATCTGCCATCGGAGTCCTTATGCTGACCAAGAATACCCGCGCACGCCTGGCGGCCTATCCCATAGAGCTGAAGGACATCATGAGTGTCGAGCAAGCCGAGCGCAGCCGTGGCTGGCTCTCTCACTGGGACCAACTGAACCCGGGGCCCACGCCGCTACGTGACCTTCCAAAGCTTGCCGCGAGCCTCGGGGTGACGCAACTGAGCGTGAAGGATGAATCCGTTCGATCGCCGCTGGGTAGTTTCAAGGCATTGGGGGCGCCGATTGCCTTGGTTCGGCTGATTCTGCGCAGCTATCCGGAGCGGAACTTCGACCCCCTGGCTCTGATTGAGGGGAAGTATCTGGATCTTCTGAAGGACTTCACCGTCATCAGCGCAACTGACGGTAACCACGGTCGTGCACTGGCGTCCGCAGCGAGGTCGTTTGGCTGCCAGTGCGTGATTGTGCTGCACGCCAACGTCAGCCAGGAGCGCGAAGCTGCCATTGCAGCCTACGGTGCAACCATCGTCCGCATTGCAGGCAACTACGATGAGTCCGTTGTAGAGGCCGCCCGTCTCGCGGCTGCCAATCACTGGACCGTTGTATCGGACACCTCCTACGAAGGCTATCAGGACATTCCGCGCGATGTGATGCAGGGTTACGGCGCCATCGCAGCGGAAATCATGATGCAGGCGAATGTCGCCCAAGGCGAGCCGTGCCCGTACACGCATGTGTTCCTGCAAGGCGGTGTGGGTGGTCTCGCGGCAGGCATTGTCAGCTATTTCTGGGAGTGTTTCGGCGCGAATCGCCCGAAGTTCATCGTTGTTGAGCCCGTGCAGGCGGATTGCCTGTACCAAAGCGCATTGCTAGGGAGGCCGGCCAATGCCACGGGCTCAGTTGACTCGGTAATGGCCGGGCTGGCTTGCGGTGAGACATCGCCACTCGCCTGGCGCTTCCTCGAGGACAGCGTGGACGTTTTCATGACGATTTCGGACGACGATGCCGTCACGGCGATGCATCAACTCGCGGGGAAGCAGACCGGCGATCTGCCGGTCGTTGCCGGTGAATCCGGCGCAGCGGGCCTTGCCGGTCTCGCAGTGCTCCGTGCGAATGCATCGCTTTCTGAAGATTCAGGGCTTGACGCAACCTCACGCGTCCTAGTCATCAACACCGAAGGTGCCACGGCGCCTTCCGTCTATCAGCAACTGGTAGGCGAATCGCATGAATCAGTGCTTGCCCGCCAATCTGCCTGGCTCGCGCTCTGAGTCGGTGGAACCGCGCCGGTGAGCATCAGGGCAATCGGCCACATCCTGCGCTTCTCCGGAAGTCGCAGCTGTCTCCATTTTTTACGGACGCACGTCTCCCTGACGATGTGGAAGACCTCATCGCCGCGGTGCGCGCCTATCAGTGACTTTGTGTGCGTAGCAGCGCCTGCGGATTGCGCGACTTCGTTTAGCTGTCGATGGCCACCTGGAGACTTACCTTGGCGCGTTGCATTGCCACATGCGTCTGGAAGCTCTTCACGTTGCTGGCCACAAAGAAGAGCTCGCGAGTGAGCCGCTCGTACTCTGTCATGTCAGCGACGGCGAGAACCAAAAGGAAATCGAACTCTCCCGTGACGTAGTAGACCTGCTGGACCTGCGGACAGTCGACGAAGCGTTTCTTAACTTCGTCGAGCAGGTCCAGACGCTCGCTCTCAAGCTTCACCTGCACGAGCACCGTAATGGGCTTCCCGACCTTCGCCGGGTCAACCACGGAAGTGTTCGCCGTGATGACTCCATCAGCTTCAAGTACCGCAATGCGACGATTCACCGCGGAGGGAGAAAGGTTGACCGCGTCAGCAAGCTCGCGCTGAGACATCCTGTTGTTGGTCTGCAGCAGTTGCAGGAGCTTGCGGTCATATGAATCTAGTTGCTGTGCCATTTGTTCCTTCATTGCAAATCAGCCATGGCGCAATTTTCTACCGAATATTAGTCACGATTACAGAGAAAGAACGAATCGCAACGCAACAACGTTTCATTTCGTTCGGCGAGAACGGTGAATTTTTGCGGGGGTGCCCTCGTAAGATGCTCGTGGACCTCCGACTTTGAGAACACCTCCATGCAAGCTGATAAAGACCTTTCCGACCTACTCAAGTCCTGGCGGCATGAGCTTCATCGACATCCGGAGACGGGCTTCGAGGAACTGAGAACATCAGATTTCGTCGCCATATTGCTTGGCGGCATGGGAATGGATGTCCACCGCGGTATCGGCGGCACCGGCCTTGTCGCGGACCTGAAGGTTGGCGATGGTAGCGGTGTCATCGGCCTGCGCGCTGATATGGACGCGCTCGCCATTCACGAGAACGCGCCGGAGCGTGAGCATGCGTCTAAGACCGAAGGCAAGATGCATGCATGCGGCCACGATGGTCATATGGCTATGATTCTCGGTGCAGCCAAGCTGCTGAGCGAGCGTCGTGATTTCAATGGAACGGTTCGCTTCATCTTTCAGCCCGCTGAGGAACACGGTCGTGGTGCGAAGGCGATGATGCAGGACGGCCTGTTTGAGCGCTTCCCAGTTGACGCCATCTACGGTGCGCACAACATGCCTGGCCTGCCGACGGGGAACATTGCAACGCGCGTGGGCGGCATCATGGCGAGCGAGGACAACTTCGTGATTCATGTGAAGGGACAGGGCACGCATGCTGCCAGGCCTCACATGGGTATCGACCCCATCGTGATTGGTTCGGAAATCGTTCTTGCGCTGCAAACAATCGTCTCGCGCAATGTCGACCCTAGTCTGTCGGCAGTGATTTCTTGCACGGAGTTCATCACCGACGGAATTCGGAACGCCATCCCGACGAACGTCACCATCAAAGGCGATACACGTAGCTACGCCCCAGCAGTCCAGGCACTACTTGAGACTCGCATGAGGGAAATCTCCGAGGGCATCTGCCGCATGCACGGTGCGACCTGCACGTTCGAGTACACGCACGAGTTCGCACCGACTGTGAACTGGGAACGGTGCGTCCCCGTGGCAGTGGAAGCGGCGCGGAACACGGTCGGCGCGGAGAGTGTGAACGATGCTGTCGCCCCGATGATGATTTCCGAAGATTTTGGTGCGTTCTTGCAGGCCGTGCCTGGCGCATTTGTATTCATCGGAAACGGCGAGTCAGGAACAGCCGGTGGCGTACCTCTGCATAACAATCGCTACGACTTCAACGACGAAGTACTTACGACTGGGGCAAGGTACTTCGCCGAGCTTGCTCGTATCGCCTTGCCGCGATTCTAACGAGATCCCGTTGTTATGGAGGCTGCTTATGACACCTGCGCCGCTTGTCCCAAAGACGCCTCCTGCACAACCACAGGAGCCGGCGGGCGAATCCGGAACCAGATCGCATACATTGCCGGCAAGAACGCCAGCGTCAGCAGCGTGCCAGCGAGTGTGCCACCGATCAGCGTATAGGCCAGAGTCCCCCAGAACACCGAATGGGTGAGCGGGATGAACGCGAAAACCGCCGCTGCTGCTGTCAGGAGCACCGGACGTGCCCGTTGCACTGTGGCCTCCACCACCGCGTCGTACGGTGATAGTCCCTCCTTCAGGTTGCCTTGTATCTGCCCGATCAGGATCAGCGTGTTCCGCATGAGAATGCCGGACAGTGCTACCAGCCCCACCAGGGCGTTGATGCCGAAAGGCTGGTGGAAGAGCAGTAGCGTCGGGACCACGCCGATCAGACCGAGCGGACTGGTCAGGATGACCATGACCATGCCCGCCATCGACCGTACCTGGAACATGATGATCAGCAGCGTGATGGCCAGCATGATCGGAAACAGTGGTGCCAGCGCCTTGTTCGCTTTGCCCGCCTCTTCGATAGAGCCGGCCATCTCGATGCGGTAGCCAGCCGGCAACTGCTCGATGATCGGCTGCAGTTGAGTCCGGATGGCCTGCGATACATCGGGTGGTTGCTGACCGTCGGCAATGTCGCCCCGCACTGTGATGGTCGGCGTGCGGTCGCGACGACGCAGGATGGGATCCTCCATCCGCACGTCAACCGTGCCGACTTGCGAGAGGGGAATACGCCCGCCGTTGGCGCTGATCAGAGTGAAGTCAGCGATGCGCTGCGGGTCGAGGCGGACATCACCTGCTGCGCGCGCCACCACCTGCACGGATCGGATGTCCTCGCGCACCTCCGTTACTGGCACGCCGGTCAGAAGGAACTCAAGCTGCTGCGCTACATCGTGTGAGGTCAGGCCGACTGCCTGCAGCCGGTCCTGCTGGAGCGTGAAGTGCAGCCCCGGCACGCGTGGCCCCCAGTCGGTGTTGACGGTGCGCATCAGCGGACTGGCCTTCATCACACCGCCGACTTGATCCGCGATGGCCCGCAGCTTGTCAGGATCCGAGCCCATGACGCGGAACGCAACAGGGAAGGGTGAATAGGGGCCAAACACCAGCTGCGTCACGCGGACGCGCGCACCTGGCGCGAGGCCTTCGGCGATGGCCTGGCGGAGCCGGCCCTTGAGCTCGTCGCGTTCTTCCTGGTTGTCGGTGCGTACCACGATCTTGGCGAAGGAGGGGTCGGGCAATTCCGGCGACATCGCCAAGTAGAAGCGCGGTGCCCCCTGGCCGATATAGGACGTTACGATCTTCGCTTCGGGCTGCTTGTCGAGCCAGGCTTCCACTTTTTCCGTCGCGGCACTGGTCTGCTCGATGGACGTCCCGTAGGGCATCTGCACCTCCACCAACACCTCGGGACGATCGGAGGTCGGGAAGAACTGCTTGCGGACGGCGCCCATGCCAATCACGCTCGCAGCGAACAGACCAACGACGACTGCTGCGACCAGCCATTTGCGCCCGATCACGCGCCTCAATATCTCGCGAAAGCGCTGGTAGTTCGGGGTGGCATAGATGGCGCCATGGCCACCTTCCACTTTCTTCATCTCGGGCAGCAACTTCACGCCGAGATAAGGCGTAAAGGCGACCGCTACGATCCACGACGCGATCAGCGCGATTCCCACGATCCAGAACTGGTTGCCGGTGTACTCGCCCGCGGAAGACTTCGCAAAACCATTTGGCATGAAGCCGACGGCGGTGACGAGCGTGCCGGACAGCATCGGCGCGGCGGTATGGCTCCACGCATAGGCCGACGCCGCGATCCTTCCATATCCTTCCTCCATCTTCACCACCATCATTTCGATGGCGATGATGGCGTCGTCCACCAGCAGGCCGAGGGCCAGTATCAGAGAGCCCAGCGTGATGCGATCAAAATTCTTTCCGGTGGCGGCCATGACCACGAACACCGCTGCCAGCGTCAGCGGCACGGCCGCAGCGACCACGATTCCTACTCGCCAGCCCATGCTGAGGAAGCTCACCACCAGCACCACGATCAGCGCGGCGAAGAACTTGACCATGAATTCGTCCACGGCTGACTTGATGTTGACGGCCTGATCGGTGACCTTGCTCAGTTCCATGCCCAGCGGCAGCGCGGCGTTGACCTTTGCGACTTCCGCATCGAGCGACTTGCCGAGGTCGAGGCCGTTCCAGCCGTCGCGCATCACAATGCCAAGCAGTAGGGCAGGTTCGCCCTTGTTGCGCACGACGAAGGAGGCCGGATCCTGATAGCCGCGTTCGACGGTTGCGATGTCAGACAGTTTCAGCGTGCGGCCATGGGCCACGACTGGGGTGTCGCGAATGCGTTCCAGCTTGTCGAACGCGCCGTCCAGGCGCACGAAGACTTGCGGTCCGTCGGTGTCGATCGAACCCGCGGGGGTAAGCACGTTCTGGCTGTTGAGCGCGGCGAAGATGTCCTGGGGCGCCACGCCGAGCGTGGCCAGCCGGTCGTGCGAGAACGACACGTAGATGCGCTCTGCCTGCTCGCCAATGATGTTGACCTTCTTCACGCCAGCCACATGCAGCAGTCGCTGGCGGATGGTCTCTGCCTCGCGCACCAGCAGCCGCTGCGGCTCGCCCCGGGCTTTCAGCGCGAACAGGCCGAAGGTCACATCGGAGTATTCGTCGTTGATGATAGGGCCGACGACGCCTGCCGGCAGGGTACGCGCTTCGTCGCCCAGCTTTTTGCGGGCCTGGTAGAACTCCTCTGGGACTTCTGCCGGCGGCGTGCTGTCAAGCAGCGTGACGGTGGTGAACGCCAGGCCAGGCCGCGTATAAGTTTCCGTGCGATCGTAGTAGCGCAGTTCCTGCATGCGCTTTTCCAGCTTTTCCGCGACCTGGTCCTGCATTTCCTGCGCCGTTGCGCCGGGCCATGCCGTGATGAAGATCATCGACTTGACTGTGAAGGGCGGGTCTTCCGCGCGGCCGAGCTGGAAGAACGCGACGATGCCGGCGATCGAGACAAGGATGATCAGGAATAGGGTGACGGCACGCTCGCGTACGGCCAGTGCCGATATATTGAAGCCGCTCATTGCTGCCCCCGCTGGCGGCCGACCGTGCTGTTGCCCTTGCTGTCGGCGATGGCTTCGGCCACCTTCACGTCCGACGTCACTCTGACCTGCTGTCCTTCGTGCAACAGGTGGGCCCCGAGTGCCACCACGCGGTCGCCGGGCCGGATTTGGCCTTCGATCCGCGCGGCATCGTCGCTGATGGAGCGCACGGTGACTGGTCGCCACGTCACGTGCGCCGGGGTGCCGCTAAGCACCCAGACGCCTGGACCATTGCCCGGGTCGTGGAGCGCGCCGATGGGAACCTGCAGGCCGGTTTTCGACGCTTCGTGCGGATCGGCAACCTGCAGCGTGACGGTGGCGCCCAGCGGCGCGTCGGTCAATGCACCGCCAAGCACGTATCGCGCTTCATAGGTGCGGGTTTGTCGGTCCGCGGCGTCGGAAAGCTGGCGCAGCGTCGCGGTGATGGCCTCACCGTCCTTGCCGTATAGCGTCGCGCGAGCCGTGGAGCCTACCGGCGGGCGCAGCGTTTCGGGCAGCTGGATGATAGCTTCGCGCTGTCCGGCGCGGGCCAGCCGCACCACCACCTGGCCGGCACTCACGACTTGCCCCGGCTCGACGACGGTCTCGACCACCACGCCATCGGCATCGGCCAGCAACACCGCGTAGTCCGATGCATTGCGCGCCACGTCGGACTGGGCCTCTTCCGCCCTGAGCTGCGCCCGCGCCGAGTCGGCGGAGGCTTTGATCTGGTCGTAAGCCGACGCCGATACTGCTCCGGCCGCCACGAGGTCGCGGTAGCGCTCTTCGTCAGCTGCGAGTTGGGTGGCTCGTGCCTTGGCGGCGGCCACAGCTTCAACCCGGGCACGTGCCGCCAGCTTCAGATCGACGGGGTCCAGCCGCATCAGGGGCTGGCCGCGCTTCACCGACTGTCCCGTGTCGACGAGGCGCTCCAGCACCTTGCCTGGTACGCGGAAGCCCAGATCGCTCTGCACCCGTGCGGCAACGATGCCGGTAAAGGCACGTCGGGCGGCCGAGGTGTCCTGAACGTTTTCCACCCTCACCAGCGGCGCTTGCACGCGAGGATCGGGCTGTGGCTTGCCGCCGCACGCCGCCAGTGCGAGTGGCAGCAGGAGTAAGGCAGCAAACGTGGAACCGCTGGTGGCGGTGTGGGTGACAGTGGGTGCGAAAAATCGGCGCTGAAGCATGAAGGCCTCCGTACAGGTGGCCTCACTTTAGTAACAGTGACCAATTTAGTCAATGGTCACAATGGTATTTTTGCGCCAGCGCTATTCTCCGCAGAGAGGGTCAGGGAGCCAGACTACGCAGAATCAGATTGCTGAGCTGCGCTGGCGCCACTTGGACGAAGTCCAGGTTATGCTGAAGTTGCAGGGGGTCGAGGTAGGGTTTCATGACGAGATAGATGGCGTGAGCGGTCTCGTCGAGTGGCGTCTTGCGCTCGAACTCACCCGACTCGCGCCCATCGCGCACGATCTTCAGGACCAGTTGCTGCATATGGGTTTCGTAGGCGCGGGCGGAGGGCCATTTTTCCTCGCAGGCCACCACGGCAATGGCGTACAGCTTCCGATCCTGGAAGAAAAGCCGCGTGCCAGCCTCGGCCAGCGTGCCGAAAAGCCGCCGCAGCTGCTCGGAAGCCGATTCCGCGCCGGCTACCGCTTCGTCCACGGCGAGCCGCATCTGGTCGAGGCAGTTGCAGCAGATGACCTCGCCGATCGCCTGCTTGGAGTCGAAGAACTTGTAGATGTAGGCCTTGGAGAATCCGATGGCCTTGGCAAGGTCGGACACGGTCGTCTTCTCGTATCCATAAAGACTGAAGTGCTCTGTGGCCGCATCCACGATCTGGTTGCGCACGCTGTGGTCCACGGGGCCTCGCGCTGGGGCGGTGGTTGTGGGTTGGGTATCGGTCATGTCGTGAGCTTACACGCTGAATCGTCATTGACAAAGGGTGACTAGTTTGTATTATGGTCACACGTCACTGAAATATTCTGAATTATGTTAGCCCGGCAGCCCATGCAACCCAAACGTTTTCGTCCCCGTTCCGTTATTCCCTTGTCCAGCCTTGCTGTCGCCTTGACCGCCTTGGCGGCGCTCGCCGGATGTGCCGTCGGCCCCGATTATCGTGAGCCCGACGTTCCCAACGCCGATCGCTTCCTCGGGCAACGCGCCGTGGAGCAGCGCCGGGCCGCGACCAGAGCGGATATCGAAGTATGGTGGGAAGGATTCGCTGATCCGCAACTGACGCGGTTTGTACGGTTGGCGCTTGATCAGAACCTCGATCTGGCGGCAGCCTCCGCACGAGTCGCGCAGGCGAGGGCAGGGCTCCGCTCAGCCACGGCCGCACTGCTGCCCTCAGGCGGCGTCAGCGCTCAAGTCGCGAAACAATACCAGTCCGTGGAAACGCCTCTCGGCCGCGTGCTCAACGCGACGCCAAACTACGACCGGCATGGCAGCCTGTACGAGGCCGACCTCACCGCCAGCTGGGAGATCGATGTCTTCGGCGGCTTGCGGCGCGAGCGCGAGGCCTCGCAGGCGGAATATCAAGCCTCGGAGGCTGGGCTGGCTGCCACCCGTGTGGAGGCGGTGGCTCAGGTGGCCGACACCTACGTGACCATCCGCGGGCTGCAGGTTCGGCTGTCGATCGCGCGGCAGCAGGTGGACACCCAGCAGAAGCTGGTTTCGACCGTCAGGCTGCTCTACGGCAAGGGACTTGCTGCCGCGCTGGAGGTGCAGCAGGCGGAAGGCGCGCTCGCGCAGGTGGAGGCCACTATTCCGGAACTCGAATCTGGACTGGAAGCTGCGCAGAACGCGATGGACGTGCTGCTTGGAAGCCCCCCGGGGACTTATCGAGCCGAGCTCGCTGAGACCAAGGCAATCCCTGCGGCGCCGCGGATCGAAGCCACTGGCACGCCGTCAGACCTGCTGCGCCGGCGGCCTGACCTGATCGTGGCGGAACGACGGCTGGCGGCGTCGAATGCCCGCATTGGTGCTGCCATTGCAGAGTACTACCCGAAGGTCTCGCTCAGTGGCTTGCTGGGCAGCGCAACAACTGTGGCCAGCGGCAATCTGTTCTCCGCTGGCGCCAGCCAGGCTGCCGGCGTGGCCGGGCTGCGCTGGCGATTGTTCGATTTCGGTCGCATCGGCGCGCAGATTGATCAGGCGAAGGGCCAGGAGGCCGAAGCGCTGGCGGGTTATAAACTGGCCGTGCTGCGTGCGTCGGAAGATGTCGAGAATGCCTTCACGGCGTTGATCAAGCGCGAGGAACAGACCAAGACTCTCGAGCGCGGCGAACTGGCGCTCCGGCAGGCGCGGAACTCGTCGTTTGCAGCGTACGAGAAAGGCGTTGTCCGCCTGATCGAAGTGTTGCTTGCCGACGAGAATCTGCTGAAAACGTCTGATGCGAAGGCGCAGGCCGAGGCGCAGTCAGCCCGCGCGGCCATAGCCGCGTTCCGGGCCTTGGGCGGCGGCTGGCAGGCCGTAGCGCGTGCGCCCTGAGGCCAGTTACCAGAACGCATTGACGAAGCCCACCGCAGGCAGCGTGCGTGCGACCGGGCGCTTGGCGACCATGAAGCCGCCGCCATGGACGATCACCATCGACAGTTGTCCATCCACCCCCTTGAAGCCGAACGCGCGCGCTGAGCCGTTGCTATCTGTTAGGTCGAAGCCGCCGTTGGCGTTGACGGTCACCGCGAACAACAACTCTGCGGGGTCTTGCAGTCACACCGCAAGTAAACTAGACTAACAGAACTTAGTTTATTCTGTCGTGCCATGCAAACCGTCAACATTCACGAGGCCAAGACCCACCTCTCGAGGCTGGTAGAACAGGCCGCGAACGGTGAGCCGTTCGTCATCGCAAAAGCAGGGAAGCCTTTGGTCAAGGTGGTGCCTCTTTCGGCACCTACCGGCGCAAAAGTGAAGCGTCTCGGTTTTCTCGAAGGGCAGTTCAGTGTCCCGGATGACTTTGACGAGATGGGTAAGAAAGAGATCGAGCAGCTTTTCGAAGGTGGCGCGTGAAAGTTCTACTTGATACTCATCTGTTGATATGGGCGGCCAGCGCACCCGACAAGCTGCCGGCTGAGCTCGTGACACTGATGCAATCGGAAGAAACCGAATTATTTTTCAGCGCCGCGAGCATTTGGGAAATTGCGATCAAGAGAGGGCTGGGCCGAGACGACTTCCGAGTCGATCCGCGCGTTTTGCGGCGCGGACTGCTGGACAACGAGTACCACGAGTTGCCGATCGGTAGCGAGCACGCCGTTGGTGTCGAAAGCCTGCCTCCGTTGCATAGAGATCCGTTCGATCGTTTGCTTATCGCACAGGCCACGGTCGAGGGCATCACGCTGCTGACGAAAGACTCGACTGTGGGCCAGTATCCGGGGCCAATTCGGTTGGTCTCCTGATTTCCCAGGCTAGGTCTCTCAAAATCAGCCTCGACTGTGGCGCTAGAAAGTCGAACTCGACGTGTCGATCATCCGAAGTTAAGAACGTCTATTTGCCGGATCCACCCTTCCGGTATCGACGCGTGATCGCGGTGCCGGTGGCGGAGGTCGAAGACGTACTGCGCCGCACGCACGCACCTCGAGCGCGAAGCCGAGATCCGCGAAACCAATACGCAGACAATCCAGCGCGTGCGCTTGCGCCGACGAAGGGTGCGACGGAGCACGTTCGCTGCGCAAGATCGGTCATCTATTGATCTGGCTGCGCTCGTTGGTTGCGCTTGTTTGAAGGAGGCCGCGCGGCGAACCGCTCACGAGCGGCCAAACACCCGCTCGAGCTGGTCGCTACGCTGCAGATCATCATCATGCAGATAGCGCGACGTGGTCGTGATGGACGCGTGGCGCAGGTTGTCGCGGACGGCGGTCAACGATGCGCCGTTGGCCAGCGCATGGGTAGCGTGGGTATGCCGCAGCCAGTGCGGCGTGGCGCGCCGCAGCTTGTCTGCAAGCTGCGGATGATCGCGCTCGATGCTTTCGCCGCATAGGTCAGAAAGCGCCGCAGCACCGCGCGAAGTCGCGGCGTCGTGATGGGCGACCCATCCTCCAGATTGGCGAGAATAGGCGTGCGTCGGTCCCATAGCGCAGGCGTCACCGGCAGCCCGCGCACGAGCAGGTATTGTTCCAACGCCTGATTGGCCATCGAGGGCAGCACCACCTTGCCACGGCGCTCGCCCTTGCCGATCAGATGCAGCCAGCGTTCCCCGCGCGAACCCACCTCGATACCGCCCAGCGTCACACCGACCAGCTCGGCCGCACGCAATCCTGTCGCATATCCAAAATCCAGCAGAAACCGCAGCCGCGTGGCCGCATCCGGCTTCCAGCCTTGCGACCATTCAAGCCCGTCAGCCAGCGTGCGCACGAGCGCCCATTCCCCTTCGGTAAAGGCACGCGATGCGTCGAGGTCAGCGGCGCGATGCGCACCACGCACCTTCAGGCCGGCGAAAGGATTCGCCAAGACATAATGCTGTGAGATCAGCCGACGGAAGAGTGCGCCGATCACGCCGAGCGCATAAGCGATCGACTGCGGTGGCAAGACGCCCATGAACGGCCGCCATTCTGAGGTGATGTGTAAGTCTGGCTGCGAGCGAGTGTAGCTGCTAGTCAGCGTGCTGAGTATCGAGACAGTGGCCACCTGAAACCAATTGTCATTATTGGGCTAATGACAAATCGTACTGTTAATGGATACTGATAATAGTATCGAAAAAGGGTAGACTATTCGCATCCTCACCGACGTCCATTTGATAGTTCGCCGATGCCCCGCACCCCCACCGCCTTCGCCGACGCCGAACTGCTCGCGATCACGCGCGCCCTGCAGCAACTCGACGTCGCGCACGCCGACAACCGCGCCTTCCTGCGCCGCGCCTTCGACGCGATCGACCGGATCACCGGCCGCACCTTCGGCGCCGCGGTCTACCGGCGCTTGTTGGCTGCCGCCGGCGTCGCGCGCGTGCCCAGCGGCCAGACCGTGGCCACCGTGATCGCCGAGCGCAAGAAGGCGCCGACCGAGGCGGCGGACGCCGAGCGCCGAGGGCTGCTCGACGACGGCCTGCGGGCGTTCCTGCACAAGGAAATCCGCGTCGCGCTGGACGAGACCGGCGCGGCCGGGCGGCGCGGCCCAACGCCAGCGGTCGCGGTGCCACCGCGCGTGCCAGCGCCAGCCCCGGAGGCAGGGGAGGGGACCGGGCTGGCCGCGCTGCTCACGCAGCGGATGAGCATGCTCGAGGAGGAGAACCGGCAACTGCGCGAACGGGCGGCCACTGCGGAGACCGCCGCGCGTGGCGCGCAGGCGGAGGCGAAGGCGGCGCTGACCGCACTAGCAACGGAGCGTGCGCGGCTGGCCGACAAGGAGACCAGTCTGCTCGCCGCGTTGAAGGCTGCGACCGAGGAGCTCGCACGCATGGGCGAGCGTCAGGCCGCGGCCGATCGCCGGCGCGCACTCGAGACCGACAACGTGCGGCAGGCCTACCAGGCCGAGCGCGATGCGCTGGCGGGGCGGGTGGGTTTTCTGGAGGAGGAACTTAAGCGGGCGACGACATCGGCGGACGCCTATCGCCAGGCGCGGGGCGCGCGATAACAAACCGATTGGAGTCTGCTTGTTGGCCCCTGCGCAAAGGCCGCCGACGGATCTTCCGGTTCTGGATAAGAAAGATTATCAAGAACCGTAAAAAATGCGCCATATTAAGAAAGCTTCGGATGCCATCGGTCGGCAGCCGTTTGGGAAAGTTGACGGAGCCCGTGCCCCGATGCGATACGCGGGAGGGTGCCAGCGAGGGGAGGGCGGCTCCACCCTGGCGGCGACCACTCTTCGTCAGTGAGCGTTTCCATCTTTGCGGCCCGTGCCGCAAAGGAGCGCCGATTGTTGGGGGCGATTCGGCGCAGTCGGGGAGGTTTTTCCTAGACGACTGTTAGGTGGCTTGACATTCATCGCCGGCCGATACAATACGCACATTCCCACCGCCGATTAAGCATGTACCACTACATTACCCCGGACGTCCTTGAGGATCTGTTTGCGGGCCAGCCGCCGGCAGGCCTTCAGCCCGATGCTATCGAAATTTCCGAACCACTAGCATTGGACGAGGGCATTGAGGTGATTGGGATTTCATTCGCAGGCCTGCGTTTCGTCGTATTCTTTGCAGATGTTCTCGTCTATGCGCAGGGCGACCCCCAATGGGTGGAAGAGACTGCGGACGAATGGGCAAGCGGATTCCGGCCAGCCCAAACCGCGCGCTTGGTCAAGTTCATTCGGGCGGAAGCGGATGCGGACACGATGTTCGATCCGGAGGCTTGGCCACTTCCCCATCCGCGGCTGATTTGGCAGTTCTGTGAAGTGCTAGCTAGAGCACTTTCAATCCACGCTCAGCATTTCCCCGACATCCCCCAGTATTTCTATATGACGCAGTCGAGCCAACTCGATCTGCTTTACAATAGGCTTGGACGGCGCTTCGAGGCTGGTGCATATGGCCCCCAGTTTGAATGCGTAACGCGCCCGAATGCAGACACAGGAGGTTTCTATGGCTTTGAACGCAGGTAAGTCGACAGTTGTCGGTCTGACGACCGCGCGCAAGCCCAGCAAGCGGCTGCGGACGGACGTCGTGACCATGCAGAAGCGTGGCGTGCAAGTGTTGCTGTCGCGAGTTGCAAAGTCCGACAGTGCGAAAGCGCGCACGACCGTACGCAGTGCCTACAGTGGCAAGCTGCGCGTTGCACTATCCGACCTGTACTCGGTCGCTGAATAGTACCGCGCCACTAGCTGACAAGCCTCCTTCGGGAGGCTTTTCTTATGGTCGCGCATCCGAATCCCGGGCGAATCTTGGTCGATGAACCTCCGCTTATAAAGGCGCTCCCGTCGTTCGTTGGGATAGCTTGGTGTTGAGTTGCACCCGATCCTGACCCACTAGGGCCTGTAATTTGCATCGAATGTTGACCCACGTATAGAACACTGTCCTGCTCGGCAACGCGCAGGAGTTCGGAGTGATCG
>NZ_CAJZAG010000020.1 GCF_914271485.1 Cupriavidus pampae | reverse complement strand
AACTTGCGCCACCGGCTTTGCCGTTTGCGTTTTGCTGCTTGCTTTACTGCGTCGCTGTTTTGTTGCAGCGAAGAAGCGAGAGTATGTAGCGTTTCTTGCTTCTCGTCAACTGGTTTGTCGATTTAATTTCTACATCGACCAACTCGCTGACGTCCTACCAATCTCCCCGCAACCCGCGCCAGCGCTGCGTTTCCGCTGCTGCTGTCTTTCGGTTTGTGTTGCGAGGGGGCGAATATTAAGTCGGTTTTCATCGTTGTGCAACATGTTCGTAAAAACCCTACGCCACCCTCGGGTATTCCCTGATCTATCAGACTAGCGATGCTTGAAGTCGGGGGCGCGTTTCTCGACGAACGCGGCCATGCCTTCCTTCTGGTCTTCGCTGGCAAACGTCGCATGGAACAGGCGCCGCTCGAAGTGGACGCCCTCGGCCAGCGACGTCTCATAGGCCGCGTTGACCGACTCCTTGATCATCATGACCACCGGCAGCGAATAGCCGGCGATCGTCTCCGCCGCGCCCACGGCTTCGTCGAGCAGCTTGTCCGCGGCGACCACGCGCGACACCAGGCCCGCGCGTTCGGCCTCGGCCGCGTCCATCATGCGGGCGGTCAGGCACAGGTCCATTGCCTTGGCCTTGGACACCGCGCGCGGCAGGCGCTGCGTGCCCCCTGCCCCCGGCATGGTGCCGAGCTTGACCTCGGGCTGACCGAATTTGGCCGTGTCCGCCGCAATGATGATGTCGCACATCATCGCGAGTTCGCAGCCACCGCCCAGCGCGTAGCCGCCCACTGCGGCGATCACGGGCTTGCGGATGCGGCGGATGGTTTCCCAGTTACGCGTGATGTAGTCCCCTTTGTAGACATCCATGAACGAGTACTTGGCCATCATGCCGATGTCGGCGCCCGCGGCAAACGCGCGTTCGCTGCCGGTGATGACGATGCAGCCGATCGCCTCGTCCTGGTCGAACGCGGTCAGTGCGGCGCCCAGGTCGTCCATCAGCGCGTCGTTGAGGGCGTTGAGCGCCTTCGGGCGATTCAGCGTCACGATACCGACGCGGCCACGCGTCTCCACGAGGATGTTTTCGTACGACATGTCTGCTCCTTGTTATGTTCGCTCTGTAGTGTAACGAGTGCTGCCTGTCATTCTGTGGCCCCAAAGCCTAGACTCAGCCGTGCGCACATCGAGGAGCACATCATGTCACGCCTGATGCTGACGAACATCGATCCCGATGCGTCCGATGACGACGTTCACGCGTTTCTCCGCAAGTACGGCCTGCCTGATTCCAACATTCTGGAGCGCCTCGAGGGCGACGGCTCGCGTCCGTCCGTGGTGCTGACCTATGACCACGTCGATGCCGAGACGCTCCATAAGTTTGCCGCGCGCATCCACCATATGTACTGGCGCAGCCGCGAGCTGGTTGCGGAAGTCATGCACGACCGCTTCGCCTGAGCGCGGGGCATCAGGGATAGTGCCAATATTTCCCGACCACGTGGTCGGTTAATTTCCCACACAATGCCTTGGGAGACCCTATGCGTTCGTCGCTCGATACCGGTCCGATTCTGCTGCAGTGGCACGGCGACGTGGCCGTGGTCACGCTGAATCGGCCTGACAAGCTCAACAGTTTCACGCGCGCGATGCACGAGGCGCTGCGCGGCGCTCTGGATCACGTGGAGGCCGGCGGCGCGCGGGCGCTGTTGCTGACCGGCGCGGGTCGGGGCTTCTGCGCGGGGCAGGATCTGGCCGATCTCGACTTCACGCCGGGCCATGCCACCGACCTTGGCACGCTGATCGACGACCACTTCAATCCGCTGGTACGGCGGCTGCAGGCCATGCCGCTGCCGGTGATCGCCGCGGTCAATGGCACGGCGGCTGGTGCCGGCGCGAACCTCGCGCTCGCGTGCGACATCGTGATTGCCGCGCGCTCGGCTAGCTTTATTCAGGCCTTCGTGAAGATCGGGCTCGTGCCGGACTCCGGCGGCACGTGGTTCCTGCCCCAGCGTGTGGGGATGGCGCGCGCGCTGGGTCTGGCGATGACCGGCAACAAGCTGTCGGCCGAGGAGGCCGAGAAATGGGGGCTGATCTGGGAGACGCTCGACGATCCGCTGCTGCAGGAACAGGCGCTGGCACTGGCCACGCATCTGGCGATGCAGCCCACACGGGCGCTAGCGGCGATCAAGCAGTCGATGCGCGCCAGCCTGACCAATACCCTGGACACGCAGCTCGACCTCGAGCGGGATCTGCAACGCGATCTCGGCCGCTCACACGATTACACCGAGGGCGTGAACGCGTTCCTCGAGAAGCGCGCGCCGCGCTTCTCAGGTGAATGAAACGGTGAGTGAACCCGTGAGCGGCGACGCGCAGGCGCTGGCCGAGGCCGCAGCGGCCGCCATGTACGAAGCCGATGCCTGCAGCCGCTGGCTCGGCATCGTGGTGGAGGCGGTGCGCCCCGGTTATGCGCGGCTCTCGATGCCGATCCGGCCGGAGTTCCTCAATGGCCACGGCACATGCCATGGCGGGCTGATGTTCACGCTCGCCGATTCGGCGTTCGCATTCGCGTGTAACAGCCACAACGTGAACACCGTCGCGGCCGGCTGCAGCGTCGAGTTCCTGCGCCCCGTGCATGCGGGCGAGACGCTGACTGCGGAAGCGGTCGAGCAGGTTCTGTCGGGGCGGCACGGTATCTACGACGTGCGCGTGACCAATGCGGCCGGCGAGCCCGTGGCGATGTTTCGCGGCAAGTCCGCGCAGATTCGGGGCCATGTGGTGATGTCACCGCAGCCGCCACCCGCCGACCGTTGAGACGACCGACAGGACCGACAGGAGAAGCCATGCGCCCCGCCCTGACCGATCTGCCGCTGGAGCCGATCGAGACCGCCAGTCTCCAGACCTTGCAGGACCTGCAACTGGAGCGGCTGCGATGGTCGCTGCGCCACGCCTATGACAACTCGCCGGTCTACCGTCGCAAGTTCGACGAGGCCGGCGTGCATCCCGACCAGCTGCGCTCGCTGGCGGACCTCGCCCGTTTCCCGTTCACGACCAAGCAGGACCTGCGCGATCACTATCCGTTCGGGATGTTTGCGGTGCCGCAGGACCGCGTCGCGCGCATTCACGCCTCGTCGGGCACTACCGGCAAGCCGACCGTGGTCGGCTACACGCTACGCGATATCGACACGTGGGCGACGGTGATGGCGCGTTCGATTCGCGCGTCGGGCGCACGCCACGGCGACAAGGTGCATGTGAGCTACGGCTACGGCCTGTTCACCGGCGGGCTCGGCGCCCATTACGGCGTGGAGCGCTGCGGCCTGACGGCGATTCCGTTCGGCGGAGGGCAGACCGAGCGGCAGGTGCAGCTGATCCTCGACTTCAAACCCGAGATCATCATGGTGACGCCGAGCTATATGCTCGCGATTGCTGACGAACTCGAGCGTCAGGGCGTGGATCCAGCTTCCACCTCGCTGCGCATCGGCATTTTCGGCGCCGAGCCGTGGACACCGGAGATGCGGCTTGCGATCGAGAAGCGGCTCGGCATTTCGGCTGTGGATATCTATGGGTTGTCGGAGGTCATGGGGCCCGGCGTGGCCAACGAGTGCGCGGAAACCAAGGATGGGCCGACGATCTGGGAAGACCATTTCTATCCCGAGATCATTGATCCCGATACCGGCGCGGTGCTGCCCGATGGCGAATTCGGCGAGCTCGTGTTCACGTCGCTGACCAAGGAGGCGATGCCGGTGGTCCGCTATCGCACGCGCGATCTGACGCGGCTGCTGCCGGGTACCGCGCGGCCGGCGTTTCGTCGCATGGAGAAGGTGACCGGCCGGGCCGACGACATGATGATCGTGCGTGGGGTCAATGTGTTTCCGTCGCAGATCGAGGAACTGATCCTGCGGCATGCCGAGCTTGCGCCGCACTATCAGTGCGTGCTTGGCAAGGACGGGCCGCTCGATACGTTGACCGTGCGCATCGAGTGCGCGCATGGGGCTGGGCCTGCCGACGCGACCGAGGCACGCGTCACGCTGGCGCGCGATATCAAGGCTTATATCGGGGTGAGCGCGGAGATCGACGTGCTGCCGGCCGGCGGCATCGAGCGCTCGGTCGGCAAGGCCCGGCGTATCGTCGACCAGCGCCCGCGCTAGCCAGCCGCTTCAGCTGCGCGGCATCAGGACCCACATGCGGCCGCCCTGCTTCATGCGGCCTGCGGTTTCACCGGCGGCATCGCCCGCGCCCCAGAAGAAGTCCGCGCGCACACCGCCGCGAATCGCCGAGCCGGTGTCCTGCGCGAACATCAGGCGTTGGATCGGCTCCGTGGAGAGCGGCCGCGTGGTCGAGAGGAACACGGGCACGCCGAGCGGAATCGTGGCCGGATCCACCGCGATCGAACGCTCGGCTGTCAGCGGCACGCCGAGCGCGCCAACCGGGCCTTCGTTGTTCGCCGGCAGTTCGCGGAAGAACACGAAGCGTGGATTGACGTTGAGCATCTCTTCGACGCGGCCCGGATTGGCGCGCGCCCAAGCCTTGATGCCCTGCATCGTCGCCTGCACGGGCGTAATCTCGCCGCGGTCCAGCAGCCATTTGCCGATCGAGCGGAACGGCTGATCGTTGGTGCCGCCGAACCCGACGCGCATCACGGTACCGTCCTGCAGCCGAATGCGACCCGAGCCCTGGATCTGCAGGAACGCCGCTTCCACCGCGTCATCGACCCATACCAGCTCGCTGCCGCGCATGGCCGGGTTCTGCATCAGCTCGCCGCGCGCCGGCAGCGGGCCCTTGCCCAGCGCGGGCGAGCGCCGGTACAGCGGCACCTGATAGGTGCCCTGGCGCGTGCGCGACCCATGCAGGATCGGTTCGTAGTAGCCGGTGATCAGGCCGCTGTCGGTCCCGTCGCCATTGACCACCCGGTACGGCTGGAAGTTGGTTTCGAAGTATTCGCGCATCGCGGGCAGGTCGCCCGCATCGACCATGATGCCGACCGAGCAGACGCGATTCCACTCCGGGCGCTTCTTGAGCGCCTGGCAGCTGGCCAGCAGCGCCGGCCAGGCGGCGCGCACGTCGTCCTGGCTCCAGCCGCCGACTTCGGTCCAGCTCACGGCCTGGAGACGTCCGGCCGTCGCCGAGGTCGAGGGCGGCGGTGTGCCGGTGCCCGGCGTGGTGGCCGTGGTGCCGCCGGGGCCTTGCACGCGCGGCGGGGGGCCGCTCGAGCAGCCCGCGAGCCAGATCGCCACGCCTGCCAGCGCGGCCCAGCCGAGCCGGCGCCAGTTCGTCGTTACCTGATTTGTCATCTGTGATCGAAGCCGTATCTCATACAATCGCCCATAACTGACGACTAACTCCCGCATGGGTTCCCGATGAGCCAATTTCTGTCAGACCATCCGATGCTCGTGTTCGCGCTGGAGGCCGGCGCGGCACTGTTCCTGCTGGTGTTCATCGTGGTCTGGACCATGGGCACCGCCAGGAAGAACCCGCGGCCCACCCGCGCGCCGGACGATCACCCGTCCCGCAACGGTGGTGCGAAGCCAGCGCCGGAGCAGACCGAGGCCACCTCGCGAGAACGCTGACCCTTGGGTCAGTGCAGCATGCGCGGGAGCACCAGCGCGAACTCGGGAATCGGCACCTCGAAACGGTGGCCGTCCTCGGCCACGCAGAAGTAGTCGCCCTTCATCGAGCCGATCGGCGTCGAGATCGTGGCCCAGCTCGTGTATTCGAAGTGCTCACCCGGCTTGAGCAGCGGCTGGTGACCCACCACGCCCAGACCGGAGACTTCCTGCGACGCATTGTCGCTGTCCATGATCACCCAGTGGCGCGAGATCAGTTGCGCGGCGACTTCACCGGTATTGCGGATATTGATGGTGTAGGCGAACGCATAGCGCCCGCGCTCGGGATCCGACTGGTCGGACAGGTACTGGGTACGTACCGTCACGGAGAATGCGTACTCGCTCATTATCGACAGCCTGGGTGCTCGAAGTTGTCCGCATTGTGCTGCAAGGCCCGGGCAGCGGCAAGCGGCCTGACCAGCGTAGAATATGCGCCTCGTTCCAGTCGCGCCGTCCGCCCCCCACAGTCATGACCACATTTCGCATCGCCCCGTCCATCCTGTCCGCCGATTTTGCCCGTCTGGGCGAGGAAGTCCGTCGTGTGACCGAAGCTGGCGCCGACTGGATCCACTTCGACGTGATGGACAACCATTACGTGCCCAACCTGACCGTGGGCCCGCTGGTCTGCGAAGCCATCCGCCCGCACGTGACCGCGCCCATCGACGTGCACCTGATGGTGCGGCCCGTCGATCGGATCATTCCGGACTTTGCCAAGGCCGGCGCCAATATCATCACGTTTCACCCCGAAGCCAGCGATCACGTGGATCGCTCGCTCGCGCTGATTCGCGACAATGGCTGCCAGGCCGGCCTCGTGTTCAACCCGGCCACGCCGCTGCATCACCTCGATCACGTGATGGATCGCCTGGACGTGATCCTGCTGATGTCGGTCAACCCCGGCTTTGGCGGCCAGTCGTTTATTCCGGAGACGCTCGTCAAGCTGCGCGCGGTACGGGCTCGCATCGACGCCTATACGGCGCGCACGGGCCGCCAGATCCTGCTGGAGGTGGACGGTGGCGTAAAGGTGGACAACATCGCCGAGATCGCCGCGGCCGGTGCCGATACCTTCGTCGCGGGCTCCGCGGTGTTCGGCAAGCCCGACGCCGATGGCGGCTACAAGGGCATCATCGGCTCGCTGCGTGACCAACTTGCCAAGGTTGGCCAGTAATGACGACCGAGATCCTGCGCCGCACCGACTGGAGCGGCATTCAAGGCGTGATCGTCGATCTCGACGGCACCATGGTCGATACCGCCGGTGACTTCCACGCCGCCATCAACGCGATGCTGCTGGCGCTGGTTCACGCGCGTCCGGAGCTGGGCCCGGTGGCACCGATGAGCGCTCAGGAAGTGGTCAACTTTGTTGGCAAGGGCTCGGAAAACCTGATCCGTCAGGTGCTCGGGGTACGTTTCCCACAGCAGGCCACGACGCTGTTCGACGCGGCCTACGACCTGTACGACCGCGAGTACGTGCGGATCAACGGCCAGTTCTCGTCGGTCTACCCGAACGTGCGCGAGGGCCTGACGGCGCTCAAGGCGGCCGGACTGCGGCTGGCCTGCGTGACCAACAAGCCGGAGAACTTCACCACGCCGCTGCTGGCCCGCACCGGCCTCGACCAGTATTTCGAGCTGGTCTACGGCGGCGACGCGTTCGCACTGCGCAAGCCCGATCCGTACCCGCTGCTGCAGGTGGCACAGGCGTTCCGGCTGCAACCGTCGGCCATGCTGGCCATCGGCGACTCGGAGAACGATGCGCGCGCGGCCCGCGCCGCCGGTATCGGTGTGCTGTTGATGCCATATGGCTACAACCATGGCAACCCTGTACAAGCCGTCGACGCCGATGGTATAGTCGCCGACATTGCGCGCGTCGCAGCCATCCTGGCGGCACGGCGTTAATCAAGCTCCCAAGAACATCAATGTTCGTCAACCGCAAACGCATCTCTTCTGGCAGTGATCGGCAGGCTTGGCCCTGGCGTCGCTGGCACGCCTCCATCCAGGCGTAAGGTGCGTTCGCGAGTCTCCTGACGGTTTCCTCGACGGCGTTTCCGTAGCGGCACTCTGGTCATCGCTCCAGTCCCCACGGATCCCGCCCGCTCAAGCTGATCCCCTCTTGCCGCACCGTAATGCAGGTTCTCCTGTGCTACGGTTAGCTCCACGAACGTGCTGCACGCCACCCCCGGCCGTGTGCGTTCTTGTCCGCAAGCCCATCGCACCACGGTCCGAACCGGGGCGGATCCGCGCGTTTTCCTGTGCCTCCGCCTCTTGCCGACATCGCGGTGCCGCGTCTCCCACCTGTCCGTGACGGGCGCCGCAAGTAGAGGATCGACATGACCGAACTCGAATTCAAATCGCTGGCCGACCAGGGCTACAACCGTATTCCGCTGATCGCCGAAGCGCTGGCCGATCTGGAAACCCCGCTCTCGCTCTACCTCAAGCTGGCCCAGTCGCAGACGCGCGGCGTCAACACGTTTCTGCTGGAGTCGGTGGTAGGCGGCGAGCGCTTCGGCCGCTATTCGTTCATCGGCCTGCATGCCCGCACGCTGCTGCGCGCCTACGGCGAGCGCGTGGAAGTGGTGACGGATGGCAAGGTCGTTGAAACCCATCAGGGCAACGCGCTCGACTTCATCGCCACGTTCGAAAGCCGCTTCAAGGTGGCGCTGCGCCCCGGCCTGCCGCGCTTCTGCGGTGGCCTGGCCGGTTACTTCGGCTACGACGCGGTGCGCTATATCGAGAAATCGCTCGCCGGCGCGCAGAAGCCCGACGATCTGAATCTGCCGGATATCCAGCTGCTGCTGTGCGAGGAACTGGCGGTCATCGACAACCTGTCGGGCAAGCTCTATCTGATCGTCTACGCCGACCCGACCACGCCCGAAGCCTATCCGCGCGCACGCCAGCGTCTGCGCGAGCTGCGCATGAAGCTGCGCCAGCCGGTAGATGTGCCGGTCACCAGCCCGTCCGTGCAGACCGAGGTGTACCGCGAGTTCGACAAGGCCGACTATCTGTCGGCGGTACACAAGGCCAAGGAATACATCATGGCGGGCGACATGATGCAGGTGCAGATCGGCCAGCGGCTGATGAAGCCGTACCGCGACGCGCCGCTGTCGCTGTACCGCGCGCTGCGCTCGCTGAATCCGTCGCCCTATATGTACTTCTACAACTTCGGCGACTTTCAGGTGGTGGGCGCCTCGCCGGAGATCCTGGTGCGTCAGGAAACGCGCAAGGTCGCTAACGGTGCGGGCGGCAACGAGAGCGAAACGTCGCGCGTGGTGACGATTCGCCCGCTGGCCGGCACCCGGCCGCGCGGCAACACGCCCGAGCGCGACGAGCAGTTGGCCAAGGAACTGCTCAACGATCCGAAGGAGATTGCCGAGCACGTGATGCTGATCGACCTGGCGCGCAACGATATCGGCCGCATCGCGGAGATCGGCTCGGTCAAGGTGACCGACAAGATGGTCATCGAGAAGTACTCGCACGTGCAGCACATCGTGAGCTCGGTGGAAGGCACGCTGCGCGACGGCACGACCAACCTCGACGTGCTGCGCGCGACGTTCCCGGCCGGCACGCTGTCCGGCGCGCCCAAGGTGCGCGCGATGGAGATCATCGACGAACTGGAGCCGCGCAAGCGCGGCATCTACGGCGGCGCGGTGGGTTATCTGTCGTTCGGCGGTGAGATGGATCTGGCGATCGCGATTCGCACGGGCATCATCAAGGACGGCAATCTCTACGTGCAGGCGGCTGCCGGCATCGTTGCCGATTCGGACCCCGAATCGGAATGGAAAGAGACCGAGGCGAAGGCGCGCGCCGTGATCCGTGCTGCCGAACAGGTCCAGGACGGCCTGGACGCCGACCTCTGAACCCGGACAGGAGAATTGCCATGCTGCTGATGATCGACAACTACGATTCGTTCACCTACAACCTGGTGCAGTACTTCGGCGAACTCGGCGAGGACGTACGCACCTATCGCAACGACGAGATCACGATCGAGGAGATCGAGGCGCTGAAGCCCGACCATATCGTCGTGTCGCCTGGGCCGTGCAGCCCGCGCGAGGCCGGTATCTCGATCGACGTGCTGAAACATTTCGCGGGCAAGGTACCGCTGCTGGGCGTGTGCCTGGGCCATCAGGCCATCGGCGATGCGTTCGGCGGCAAGGTGATCCGCGCCAAGCAGGTGATGCACGGCAAGGTCAGCACGATCGAGACCACGCAGGACGGCGTGTTCGCCAATCTGCCGAAGCACTTCGACGTGACGCGCTATCATTCGCTGGCCATCGAACGCGAGACGCTGCCGGATTGCCTCGAGGTCACCGCATGGACACCGGACGGCGAGATCATGGGCGTACGGCACAAGACGCTGGCGGTCGAGGGCGTGCAGTTCCATCCGGAGTCGATCCTCTCGGAGCACGGCCATGCGCTGCTGGCGAACTTCCTGAAGAAGCCAGTCTCTGGCAAGAAACCATGAGACGGCTCGACACGCCCGGACTCACTGCCACCGATCACAGCCACCAGAACACCGCCATGTCCATCACGCCGCAGGAAGCGCTCACGCGCTGCATCGAACACCGCGAGATCTTTCATGACGAGATGCTGCATCTGATGCGGCAGATCATGCAGGGCCAGATCTCGCCCGTGATGGCCGCAGCCATCCTGACCGGTCTGCGCGTGAAGAAGGAAACCATCGGCGAGATCTCGGCGGCGGCGCAGGTGATGCGCGAGTTCGCCAACAAGGTGCCGGTGGCCGATCGCGACAACTTCATCGACATCGTCGGGACTGGTGGCGACGGTTCGCATACGTTCAATATCTCCACGGCGTCGATGTTCGTCGCGGCCGCGGCCGGCGCGAAGATCGCCAAGCACGGCAACCGCGGCGTGAGCTCGAAGTCGGGCAGCGCGGACGTGCTGGAAGCGCTGGGCGTGAACATCATGCTGACGCCGGAGCAGGTGGGCGAGTGCATCACGCAGACTGGCATCGGCTTTATGTTCGCGCCGACCCATCATCCGGCCATGAAGAACGTGGCGCCGATCCGCAAGGAGATGGGCGTGCGCACGATCTTCAATATCCTCGGCCCGCTGACCAATCCGGCCGATGCGCCAAATATCCTGATGGGCGTGTTTCATTCGGACCTCGTCGGCATTCAGGTGCGTGTGATGGAGCGCCTGGGCGCGAAGCACGCGATCGTGGTCTACGGCAAGGACGGCATGGACGAGGTGTCGCTGGGCGCGGCCACGATGGTCGGCGAGCTCAAGGACGGCGAGGTACGCGAGTACGAGATCCATCCCGAGGACTTCGGCCTGTCGATGATCTCGAACCGAGGCCTCAAGGTGGCGGACGCGACCGAGTCCAAGGAGATGGTGCTGGAAGCGCTGACCAACGTGGCCGGCACGCCGCGCGAGATTGTGACGCTGAATGCGGGCACCGCGCTGTATGCGGCCAACGTGGCGTCTTCGATCGAAGACGGCATTCGCCGTGCGCGCGAAGCCATCGCAAGCGGCGCCGCGCGCGAGAAGCTCGACCAGTTCGTGCGCGCCACCCAGCAGTTCCGATAAGACCGGTCGCTGCCGTAACCTAATTTGGTAACCTCGGCGGGAACCACGTCGCCCCGTGGACCCACCAACCCGGTCGGGTCCACATCGAAGAGTATTGCCATGTCAGACATCCTGCAGAAAATCCTGGCCGTGAAGGCCGACGAAGTGAATGCCGCGCGCAAGGTGCGCGATCTGCCGAGCCTGCGCGCGGAGGCCGAGAGCCTGCGCAACGAGGCAGGCTTCGCGCCGCGCGGCTTCGAGCGCGCGATCCGCGAGAAGATCGCGGCAGGCCATGCGGGCGTGATCGCCGAGGTCAAGAAGGCATCGCCCTCCAAGGGTGTGCTGCGCGAGAATTTCGTGCCCGAGGCCATTGCCGAGAGCTATGCCACGCATGGCGCGGCGTGCCTGTCGGTACTGACCGACGTGAACTTCTTCCAGGGCCATGCGGACTTCCTCAAGCGCGCGCGTGGCGCGTGCGATCTGCCGGCGTTGCGCAAGGACTTCATGATCGATCTGTATCAGGTCTATGAAGCGCGTAGCTGGGGCGCCGACTGCATTCTGCTGATCGTCGCCGCGCTGGACCCGGGCCTGATGGCCGAGCTTGAGGCATGCGCGCACGAACTCGGCATGGACGTGCTGGTGGAAGTGCATGGCCCCGAAGAACTCGATCGCGCGCTGCGGCTCAAGACGCCGTTGCTGGGCGTGAACAACCGCAATCTGCGCACGTTCGAAGTGTCGCTCGACAACACGCTCGACCTGCTGCCGCGCATGCCTGCGGAACGGCTGGTCGTTACCGAGTCCGGCATTCTCGGACCCGACGACGTCAAGCGCATGCGCGAGTCCGATGTCCACGCGTTCCTCGTGGGCGAGGCGTTTATGCGCGCGCCCGATCCGGGCGTGGAACTCGCGCGTCTGTTCGCGTAAGTCGAGCCGCACGCAATGCACGCAATGGGTCGAGAGATCGAACTGAAGCTGGCGGTGCCTGATGACGCGCTGACCGTCGTCGCCAGCTGGCTGGACCAGCATGGCGAAGCGCAGGGCGAGGTGACCATGCTCAACGTGTACCTCGACACGCCCGCGCGCGATCTGGCGCGGGCGCGTGCCGCGCTACGGCTGCGACGAAAAGACACACAGTGGCTGCAGACGCTGAAGACTGTTGGGCATAGCTCGGGCGGCATGAGCGCGCGCAACGAATGGGAGACGCCGGTGGCTGACGAGGCAATCGAGCTGCATCGCTTTCCGGACGATGCGCGCAAGGTGCTGGCGCCGCTGATGGCGCAGCTTGCGCCGGCGTTTCGGACCGATTTCGTGCGCCGGACGTGGATCGTCGAGCAGGATGGCGAGCGCATCGAGGCCGCTCTCGATACGGGCACGATCAGCGCGGCGGGTGTGGCGGCCATCGACCCGATTCAGGAGCTCGAGCTCGAATGGCTGTCCGGCGACGAAGCAAACGCCGAGACGGCGTTGCGCGCGCTGGGCGAACGGTTGCGTGCGGTGGCCCCGCTGACGCCGTCCGATCTCAGCAAGGCCGCGCGCGGCTATCGTCTGACGACGCCCGACTGACCTTCCCCTCTTCTCCCCTTCCGCATGCAAGCTGATTTGTTCGCCGCGCCCCCATCCACGCCCACATCCACGTCCACACCGACCCGCATCGATGGCCTGCAAGCGCAGGTCGATGCCCTGCCCGCCGCATGGCGCGCCTTGCTGGCGCCGTGCCTGACGGGCAGCGCATGGGACGACCTGTGCCGCTTTGTCGATGGCGAACGCGCGGCCGGCAAGCCGGTGTTTCCGCATGCGGTGTTTCACGCGCTGCATCTGACGCCGCCCGATGCGGTGCAGGTGGTAATTCTCGGTCAGGATCCGTACCACGGCACCGGCACGGTCGGTGGCGCCGAGGTGCCGCAGGCGCACGGGCTGGCGTTCTCGGTCCCCGCGGGCGTCAAGGTACCGCCGAGCCTGCGCAATATCTTCAAGGAAATCGGCGCGGAATACGGCGTGGAAGCGGTCCGCGGCTCGGGCAACCTCGAAGGCTGGGCGCGTCAGGGTGTGTTGCTGCTGAACACCGTGTTGACGGTCGAGCAGGGTCAGGCTGCCAGCCATGCAAAGCGAGGCTGGGAAGCGGTGACCGATTGCCTGATTCACGCGTTGGCCGCCGCGCGCCCCAATCTCGTCTTTATGCTGTGGGGCAGCCATGCGCAGGCCAAGCGCGCGCTGCTCGATGGCAATGGCCATTGCGTGCTGGAGGCCCCGCACCCCTCGCCGCTGTCCGCGCATCGCGGCTTTCTCGGCTGCGGGCATTTCCGCGCGGCCAACGACTTTCTCGCGCGGCACGCGCGGCCGGGAATCGACTGGGTGGCCAGCTAGGCCACGTCAATCTTCAGGCGGTCGGTCGCCAGTCGAACCGATCGAAGCTGCCCTCGCCTGCCATGGCGTCTACACGCGAAACTCGCGCGGCGGGCGGTCCTTCCTGCATCCATTGCCGCAATGCTTCGAGCCGGTCGATCGGTCCGGCGGCCATGACCTCGACCGTGCCGTCGGTCCGGTTGCGGACCCAGCCGGTCAGGCCCAGCGCCGTGGCGCGATCCAGGCAGGCAGCGCGGTAGCCCACGCCCTGCACGACGCCATGGGCGGTCAGATGCCAGATCTCTTGTGTCATCGGGATGTCAGCGCGAGTGGGGATGATCGGCAGCATACGCCATCTGCCTAGGTAAACTACCTAGCCTGTTCACGCGTTATGGGAATGACATCGCGCAACTTGCGTGCGCCGGACGCCGCTTTGCGCGACTTTCGGCTTCTTTACACCGCCAGCGGTGCCTCCCATGCCAACGAATCAAAACCGTACCGCTGCGCCCGGCTACGACGGGCAACTGCTGACCGCGCCGCCGAATCGCTTCGACTTCGCGTTGCTGCCGATCATCCTCGCGGTGATTGTCATCGTCGCGTATGCCGCGCAGCAGATGAACGTGCCGTACCAGCCCGGCCAGGCGCTGGACGTGCGGCTCGACGTAGCCGAGCTGCCCTACTACCTGATGCGCACGAGCATCCGCATGCTGGCCGCGCTTGGTGCGTCGCTGCTGTTCTCGTTCGCCTTCGCCGCGCTGGCCTCGAAGAACCGCACGGCCGAGAAAATCCTCGTGCCGGCGCTCGATATCCTGCAATCGATCCCGGTGCTCGGCTTTCTGTCGATTACCGTCACGGGCTTTATCGCGCTGTTCCCCGGCAGTCTGGTGGGCGTGGAATGCGCGGCGATCTTCGCGATCTTCACGTCGCAGGCGTGGAATATGGCCTTCAGCCTGCATCAGTCGTTCCGCACGATTCCGGGCGATCTGATCGAGGCCGCGACCATGTTGCGGCTGTCCGCGTGGCAGCGCTTCTGGCGCCTCGAGGTGCCCTACGCGATGCCCGGACTGCTGTGGAACATGATGATGTCGATGTCGGGCGGCTGGTTCTTTGTGGTGGCCTCGGAGGCGATCTCGGTCTCCGGTCACGACATTCGGCTGCCGGGCATCGGCTCGTATATTGCGCTCGCGATTCAGCAGCAGAACCTTGCAGCGATCGGCTGGGCGATCGTGGCGATGCTGGTCGGCATCGTGGTGTACGACCAGTTGCTGTTCCGGCCGCTGGTCGCGTGGGCCGATCGTTTTCGCTTCGAGACGCTCGCGCAGGACGACGCACCGCAGTCGTGGGTGCTGAACCTGCTACGGCGTTCCTCGTGGGTGCATGCATTGCTGAAGGCCAGCGCCGCGCTGGCCGGCCGCTCGCTGGCGTGGAGCGCGCGCCATCGCCGTGCCGCGCGGAGCGCGCCGGTACGAGCACGGACGCCGTGGCACGATCGGCTACGCGACACGATCATCGCGCTGGTGGCGCTGGCCGCGCTCGGCCGCATCCTGTGGTTCGTCCACGGCGAGGTGGGCTGGGCCGAGGCCGCGCATGTGTTGTGGCTCGGCGTGCTGACGATGGTGCGCGTGGTCGTGCTGATTGCGATCGCCGCCGTGATCTGGGTGCCGATCGGCATTCGTATCGGCCTCAATCCCGCGGCGGCGCGCATTGCCCAGCCGATCGCGCAGTTCCTCGCCGCGTTCCCGGCGAACCTGATGTTTCCGATCGCGGTGATGGCGATCGTGAAGTTCGGTCTCAATCCCGAGATCTGGCTCAGCCCGCTGATGATCTTTGGCACACAGTGGTACATCCTGTTCAACGTGGTGGCCGGCGCATCAGGCATTCCGACCGAGCTGCGGCTGGCCGCGCGCAACTTTGGGCTGCGTGGCTGGCTGGTATGGCGGCGCTTCCTGCTGCCGGCCGTGTTTCCCAGTTTGCTGACGGGGTTGGTCACGGCCGCGGGCGGGTCATGGAATGCCAGCATCGTGTCCGAGTACGTGACGTGGGGCGATCGCACGCTCGTGGCGACCGGGCTCGGCAGCTATATTGCCGAGATGACCGCGCGTGGCGATTTTCCGCGCATCGCGCTTGGCATTGGCGTGATGGCGCTGTTCGTGGTCGGCTTCAACCGGCTGCTGTGGAACCGGCTGTATGACATTGCGCAATCGCGCAATCGACTCTGAGCCTCATCGAGGAAGACATGATGGCTGAACACGACAAGCTGGCCACGGTGCCCGTGATCGAACTGCGCAATGTCGGCAAGGTGTTTCGCACCGCCGACCATACCGACCGTGCGGTGCTCGAGGGTGTGAACCTGACGCTGCGCGAGGGCGAGATTGTGGCGATGCTCGGGCGCTCGGGGTCGGGGAAGTCCACCTTGCTGCGGATCATGGCGGGGCTGGTGGCGAGCGATCACGGCGAGGTGCAGTTTCGCGCGCAGCCGCTGCAGGGGGCGGCTGAGGGTATTGCGATGGTGTTCCAGTCGTTCGCGCTGTTTCCGTGGTTGTCCGTACAGCAGAACGTGGAGCTTGGGCTCGAGGCGCAGGGTGTGCTCAAGGCCGAGCGCGCGCGGCGCGCGGAGGCGGCGATCGATATGATCGGGCTGTCCGGCTTCAACAGCGCGTTGCCGCGCGAGTTGTCCGGTGGCATGCGGCAGCGCGTGGGCATTGCCCGTGCGCTGGTGACCGAGCCCGATCTGCTGCTGATGGATGAAGCGTTCTCCGCGCTCGATGTGCTGACCGGCGAGACGTTGCGCGACGAGATGATCGAGCTGTGGGAGTCGGGCCGCGCGAATATTCGCAGCATCCTGATCGTGTCGCACAACATCGAGGAAGCGGTGATGATGGCGGATCGGATCGTGATTCTTTCGAGCGATCCTGGCCGCGTGCGGGCGGAGGTTCAGGTGTCATTTCCGCGGCCGCGCAATCGCGACGATGCGCATGTGCGCGCGCTGATCGACGAGGTGTATGCGCTGATGACCTCGCCTGCGGCGATGGGTCCGCGTGTTGCCGCGCTGGCGGCGCAGGAGATCGGGTTCCGGTTGCCCAATGCCGATATCAGCCAGATGGAGGCGATTCTCGATCTGCTGCTCGAGGCGCCATTCCTCGGCCGCGCCGACCTGCCGCATCTCGCGGGCGAGGCGGGCCTGACTGACGATGAACTGCTGCCGGCGTGCGAGGCATTGCAGTTGCTGCAACTGGCGACGCTCGAACGCGGGGATATCACGGCGACTGCGCTGGGTCGCGCGTATTACGAGGCTGAGGCGGGTGATCGCAAGGTGCTGTTTGGCCGACAGTTACTGTTGCACGTGGCGCTGGCCGCCCATATTCGTCGCGAGCTCGAAGCTGCCGATGATGGCGAGATCGGTGAAGAACAGGTGCTGCGCGAACTCGAGGCGTTTCTGAAGCCCGAGGAAGCCGAGCGGCTGCTGACGGTAGCGATTGCCTGGGGGCGGTATGGGGAGATTTATGCGTACCAGTACAACAGTGGGATGTTGACGCTGCCGGGCGACGACGCCGCATAGACCAACAGCGTCAATCCTCCTTCCGCATCGCGCGGCCGATCGCGCCCGTGCGTAACGCGATCTTGGCGGTGTCCTCGCGCAGCGCGCGCAGGCGGCGTTCTAGCAGAGCATTAGCGGCGCGGCCGGTTGAGCTGGCGGTGGAGCCGCCGTCGGGCGCAAAGTGCGAGATCTCGTTCGCGCCGAGTTCGCCCGAGGTGGCGGCCTGCACCAATACCTCCGCCTTGCGGCGGTCCGCCGAGTCGGCGAGGCGGGCGCGGCGTTCGCTGGCGGCGTCGGCTTCGGCCTCCGCCTGGCGCGCTTCGCTCTCGGCCTGCGCGACCTGCGCCGCCTGTGCTTCCGCCTCCCTCGCTTCAGTCTGTGCCACCTGAGCTTCCGCGCTCGGCATCAACACATCGGCCACCCCCGCCTCGGTAGCGGCCAGGCCGGCTACCGCGACTTCCGCGGGCGTACGAATAAAACCCACACCGCGCTGGCCATGCAACTCCTCACCCGCCAGCCGCTCGCTCGCGAGCTCAAGACTGCGTGTTGCGGCTTCGGTCGCTTGCGACACCGCCGCTTCCGCCGCGGGCAGATCCAGCTCGCCGTAGTGCTGTCGTACCTGAATGCGCGCGGCGGCGATATGCGCGGCCACGAGGTAGTTCTGCAGGATAAAGCGGTTGAGGTTGTCCACCGCGCGATGCCGGCTACGCGGTTCATCGAGCATGCGCTGGAACGACGAGATCAGTGCGGACAGGCTGTCCATGAACTGCTTGCGCTGCACGCGATACGCATAATCGTCGGTGCTCTTGCGCAACAGCAGATCGCGCGTGGCCGCGATATAGCGTCGATTGGCCTGCAATACGCTCTCGACCAGCTTGGGAATCGCGCGGTACTCCCAGCTTGGCAACACGAAGCTGAAAATCGACGCCACCACGCCACCGATCACGGTGTCGATCAGCCGCTCGCCCACCACGGTCTGGCTGCCCGGCGCCAGCAGGTTGATCTGAATCAGCACCTGCACGCACGCCGCGATGGCCGTGTAGCGGTACTTGATGGTGACAAACGTCGCGCTCGCCACCAGCGCGAGAAACAGCACCCCAAGCAGCAGCAGCGGATCGTGAATAAAGCGCAGGATCACCACGCTGATGATGCAGCCGATCAACGTACCGATCAGACGATCGTTGTAGCGCTGCTTGGTCATGCTGAAATTCGGCTTGAGGATCACCACGATCGTCAGCAGAATCCAGTAGCCGTGCGACGCGTACGGTAAATGATCGCCAATCCAGAGTCCGACAGCGACTGCCATCGTAATCCGCAGCGAGAAGCGGAACGCTGGCGAACGCCAGTGCAGGTTGTCGCGGATCACGCCAAACTCGTACTTCTGGCGCGTCAGAAACGGCGTCATGTCCAGGCCGGGCAGCAGCTTGGCCGGCTCCACCGGCGTGCGCGAAGCCTCGTGAATCTGCCCGATCAGCGTGATCGCACCCTTGATCATCTCGAGCGTGTCGGCCAGTGCCGTCATCGCGGCCGCGGGAACATGGTGATGGCGCAGCTGCGCGATCTCGTGCTCCACGCGCTTGATCGTCGGCGCGTAATCGACGGTGGCGTACGACGGCCGCCCCCGCGTCACGTCGAACGCAACCTCCTCCACATCCTGCGACATCATGCGCACCAGATCGCGCAATTGGTCGAGCACCGGTGTGCCGCCAAAGGTCTGCCGCAGCATCTGATAGTCGGTGTTCGTCGACAGCACGTACTCATAGAGGTCGAGCATGCGCAGGTGCACCTGCATGAGCAACCCGTCGTGCATGGTCTTGTTGCCGCGCAGGACGAGGTCGCGCGCGGCCTGCTGCCGCTCCGCCACCACGATCTGCTGACGCACGAGCTGATTGAACTGCTCGTCGAAGTCATTGCCGGCATCGTAGAACGCGGACTTGATCTCGAGATAGCCCGCGATTTCATAGAGCGCCTCGGCGAGGATCTGCTGCCGCGTGCGCTGCTCGGTGATCCAGCTGACCACCATCGCGTAGATCATGTACGCCAACGCGCCCGCGCCGAACAAACCCGCGTGCTCGAGCGCCTTGCGCACCACGAATTCCTCGTTGACGGTCAGCGTCATGACGAACAGCGCCGAAAACTGCAGCGACATCGTCTTGTTGCCATAGACGGTGAGCATGCCGGCGAAGAATGTCACCGCCACCAGCACGAACGGCATCACGCGCGGGAACGGCACCGCCAGCGCAACGATCAGCGCCACCGCGGTACATAGCAGCACGCTGGCCAGCATCTCGTTGAACTTGTGGTTCAGCGGGCTCGGCAGGTCCATCAGGCTCGTGCAGAGCGCACCGATCGACACCACCATCGCGCTCGGCAGATCCATGACCTGCATCGCGAGCAGCGTAATGCCGATGACGCCCGTGGCCGAACGCAGGCCACGGTAGATATAGTGCGAAAACAGGAACGTGCGAGGATCGTGCGCGTATTCCATGGCGTGGGGCATTCAGGCGGCTACGCTCATGGAGCAGGCCGCCCGGGGGTTTATTGTCCGAGCCAGCGCGCGCGCAACGCGTGACGGCCTTCCTCGACCGTGACGCGATACTGCGTGGCCGGTTCACGGCCCAGCTTCAGTTGCATTACGTGTAGTTCGTCGCGACGGAACACATGCAGCTCGGCCTGGTCGCCGGCACGGTAGCGCGCCAGCAGCTTGTCGAGCTGGCCGCCCGTTACGCGCAGGCCATCGAACGCCACCAGCAGATCGCCAGCCGACACGCCGGCGGCCTGGCCCGCGCTATCGTCGAGCACCTGCGTCACCCGCACCCAACCATCTTCCACGCGCGTCTTGATACCGAGCGCGGCCGCCGTCATCGCGGCCGGGGCCTTCTGCGCCTCGGCCTTGATGCCGAACGCACGCAGCAGCGGCACCAGTCCGATCTCGCCGGTGCCTTCAGTCAGCGCGCGCAGCAGCGCGCCGAGCCGCAGGCCGGAGATTTCATCGAACAGCGCATAGACCTCGGCTTCGGTCACGCCACGCTGGACCGCGCCCGGCGCATAGAACTCGCGCCCGTAGCGTTGCCACAGCGCGCGCATGATGTCATCGAGCGAGCGGCGGCCGGCGGTCTTCTCGCGAATCGTCAGATCCAGCGCGAGTGCGACCAGCGAGCCCTTGGTGTAATAGCTGACGATCGCGTTGGGTGCGTTCTCGTCCTGCCGGTAGTACTTGGTCCATGCGTCGAACGAACTCGCGGCCACGCTCTGCTTGGTGCGACCGTTGCCGCGCAGCACGCCATTCCACGTCTTGGTGATCATCTCGACGTATTGCTTGTCGTCGATCAGGCCAGTGCGCGCGAGAATCAGATCGTCGTAGTAGCTCGTGAACCCTTCGAACAGCCACAGCAACGGCGTGTAACTTTCCTGATCGAGCCGATACGGTACGAACGCCGCCGGCTTGATGCGCTTGACGTTCCAAGTATGGAAGTACTCGTGGCTGCATAAGCCGAGGAAGGTCCGGTAGCCCTCGCTGGTCTCGCTGTTGCCGCGCACCGGCAGATCGCCGCGCGCGCACATCAGCGCGGTACTCGCGCGATGCTCGAGGCCGCCGTAGCCATCGGTCGTGACCATCGTCATGAACACATAGCGGCGGTTGCTGTCGAGGAACGGCGCGCGCGCCGAGCGCGGCTCGAACAAGCGGATCTGTGCCTCGCAGATCTGCTTCAGGTCGCGGCTGATGCGCTGCAGGTCGAGGCCGGGTACGCGGCCCGTGAACACCACGTCGTGCTGGGCGCCGCAGGCCTTGAAGCTCGCCAGCGCGAACTCGCCCATTTCCACGGGATGATCGACCAGCTCGTCGTAGTTGGCTACCTGATAGCGACCAAAGCCATAACGCTTGGCCCCGTCGCGGCCGCGTGCCTCGGGCATCGCGGTGGCGACGCGCCAGTTCGCATAGGCCTCGCCGGCCGGCGCCGTGATCTCGACGATACAAGGTTGGTCATCCTGGCCATCGACGCGCAGAAACACCGAGCTGCCGTTGAAGAAACCATGCGTGGTGTCGAGGTGCGCGCTGCGAACCGACAGGTCCCAGGCGTAGACCTCGTAGCGCAGCGCAAGCGGACCTTCGCAGGGCGCGGCTTGCCAGGTCTGCTTGTCGACCTTCGTCAGCGCGACTTTGCCGCGCGCATCGTCGGCACGGATGCGGACGATATTGCGCGCGAACTCGCGAATCATGTAGCTACCCGGAATCCAGGCAGGCAGCGAGAAGGTCTGGCCTTCGGGATCCGGCGCGTCCACCGTGACGGTCACGGCGAACAGATGCGCTTCCGGATGGAGGGGGGCGATGGCGTAGCGGATCGGCGTCATGGCCACGATTGTAGCGTCACGCCCGTCCGCACTGCCCGGACAACCCGCCCGGACGGACTCAGGCGCGCGGCTGCTCAGCCATTCACGTTGACGACCACGCGGCCACGCATGCCACCATCGACGATCTTATGGCCGGCCTCGACGGCGTCGGCGAGCTTGACCTCATGCGTGATCGCCTGCAGCCGGTCTGGTGCCAGATCCTGCGCGAGCCGCTGCCATGCGCGTTCGCGCAGCGGCATCGCGGCCATCACGCTGTCGATGCCGGCGAGCGTGACGCCGCGCAGGATGAACGGCGCCACCGACGCCGGGAAATCCATGCCCTGCGCGAGGCCGCATGCGGTGACGACGCCGCCGTAGCGTACCTGCGCGCACGCGTTGACGAGCGTGTGCGAGCCCACGGAATCGATCACCGCAGCCCAGCGTTCCTTCTGCAATGGCTTGTTGGGTGCGCCAAGTTCGGTGCGATCGATCACGTCGGTCGCGCCCAGCGCGCGCAGGAAGTCCGCTTCGGCGGTCTTGCCGGTGGACGCGGTGACGCGATAGCCAAGCTTCGACAGCACCGCGATCGCCACCGAGCCAACTCCGCCCGACGCACCCGTCACGAGAATGTCGCCATCGCCGGGCCGCACCGGGCCATTGACGCCGCCACGTTCGAGCGCGAGCACCGACAGCATCGCCGTGTAACCGGCCGTGCCAATTGCCATGGCCTGGCGCGCGGTGAACGCGTCAGGCAGTTTTACCAGCCAGTCGCCCTTGAGCTTCGCGCGTTGTGCGAGGCAGCCCCAGTGAGTCTCGCCGACGCCAAAGCCGTTCAGTACGACCTTGTCGCCGGTTTTCCACTTGGGATGGCTCGACGACACCACCGTGCCCGCGCCGTCGATGCCAGCGACCATCGGCCACTTGCGCACGACCGGCGCGCGGCCCGTGATCGCGAGCCCATCTTTGTAATTGATGGTTGAGTAATCGACCGCGACGACAACGTCGCCATCCTCAGGCAACTGGCTCTCGTCGAGCGCGGTAACCGCGGCCTGCGTCTTGCCATCGGCCTGCGTCAGCAGCAGCGCGTTGAACGTCATGGTGTCTCCTCTTGTGAGTGCTGCTTACTTCTTCAGACTGGCGAACTTGCGCTCCAGCGTGGCCACGTCCGCGGCGCCCGGAATGCGCGAGCCGTCGGTGAAGAAGATCGCCGGCGTGCCGGTGACGTTCATGCCCTGGCCGAGCTTGAGGTTATCGTCGATCGGGTTCTTGCAGTCCGATTTTCCGGTCACCGCCACATGGTTCAGCATCCAGTCGCGCCAGGCCTTGGAACGGTCGCTCGCGCACCAGATCTGCTTGGACTTCTGCGTGGAGTCCGGCGACAGCACCGGGTACAGGAAGGTGTACACCGTGATGTTGTCCATCTGCTGGAAGGTCTGTTCGATGCGCTTGCAATACGGGCAGTTCGGATCCGAGAATACGGCGATCGTGCGGCTGCCATCGCCCTTCGACCATTTCACGGCGCGCGACAGCGGCAGGTCCGACCATTTGATGCGATTCAGTTCCGCCACACGCTCCTCGGTCAGATTCGTGCTGGTCTTGGTGTCGATCAGCTCGCCGTTGAGGATGTAGCGGCCGGTGGCGTCGGTGTACACCACCTGGTTGCCGAGGCTCACTTCATACAGACCCGGCACCGGGGTCTTGGTCACGCTGCGCACTTCGGCGCGGCCGCCCACCATTTTCTCGATGGTCGCCTTGATGCTCGCGGTGCTCGGCTCGTCCGCGGCCAGTGCGTGCAGCGCATAGCCGGCGGCGGCGAGTCCGCCCACCAGGGTGACGGCCGCGGTCGCGCGGAGCGATTTGCGGCGGAACATTTGCAACATGGTGACTCCAGAGGTCGGCGGGCCTGCTGGCCCGTCCGATTGATATTGATGGGATATCCGTTTGCCGTTCGCGTGTTTTGAGGCGCCCTTGCGGGGCGCCCTAGCCCAATGCGCGACCGATCAGAAACTGTTTGAGCGTCGACTGCCTGCCCACCGCGCGGATGCCCAGATTGCGCATGACGCGTGCCGGGCTGCCGGGCAGCGAGAACAGGCGATGCAGGCCGTCCGTCGCCGCGGTGAGGGAAAGCAGGTCCGTCGCGCGGGCGCGCTCGTATCGACGCAGCAGGCGCAGATCGCCTTCGGCACGAAACGCTTCTTTGTCGGCCATCACGCGCCCAAGTTCCGTAACGTCACGTAACCCGAGGTTCATGCCCTGGCCGGCCAGCGGGTGAATGACGTGGGCGGCATCTCCGACCAGCGCCACGTGCGGCTGCACGAACTGCTCCGCGCGTTGCAGCACCAGCGGGAAACCTTGCGCCGGGGTGATGCAGCGCAACGTGCCGAAGCGAGCGCCCACAGCGCCTGAGGCCGCCTGCATGACGGTGGCGGCCAGTGCCTCGGGCGACAGTCCGACCAGTTCTCGCGCGTGGCCTTCCTCGGCGGACCAGACCATCGACACGCGGTTGCCGGGCAGCGGCAGCAGCGCGAGGATCTCGCCGTTTTCGGCTTCCTCGTCGGCCATGAGCTTCTGCGGGCAGCCGAGGAACCACTGCCAGGCGGTGTCCTGATGCGGCAGTTCGCAGCGGAAGTTGGCGACCACGCCGAGCTGACGATAGCGGCGCGTGGTCGTACAGATATGGGCTTGCTGGCGCACCCATGAGCGCGCGCCGTCAGCACCGACTACACAGGCGGCCCGCACGCGCGCGCCGCTGGCCAGCGTGAGCGTCACGCCATCGCAATCACGTTCGAACCCCTCGCCGGTGTCGTCGAACCATTGCACCTGATGCTGAAAACGCAGCGCGGTGTCCAGCGTCCGTTCCACGTGGCTGGACTCGATGATCCAGGCCAGTTGCGGCACGGCGGCGGCATATGACGAGAAATGGAGGTCGCCATGCGGCGTGGGATCGGACTCGCAGGCGCTTTGATCGCCGAACACGCGCATGTCGCGTACGGGCTGCATGCGGGCGGGGTCCAGCGCTTCCCACACGCGCAGGCGTTCGAGCAACGCCTGGGAGCTGGACGAGAACGCGTAGATGCGGCTGTCCCATTCATCCTCGCTGGTCCGCGCGGTGTCGCCGGCCGGCCGCGGCGCGATCAGCGCCACCTGCATGCCCTGTTGCGCGAGCAGCAAGGCGCAGGCCTTGCCGACGATACCGCCACCGACCACGGCAATCTGGAAACGAGAAGAGGACGTCGATGACATGGAGTGAGGGCCAGCGGGTACACGCGCGGACAGGTGCGCGCGGCACACCGGCAAGGCCGGACTGATCATGAGGGGGATTATAGCGACGTGCCCTGCGCGTGGCCCGCGCACTGTTGGGCGACCGGACTGACGGCCGGAAGGCGGCCATCCGCTAGAATACAGCCTTTGCTATTTACCGCCTGACACCCATGAGCCTCAAATGCGGCATCGTCGGCCTGCCCAACGTCGGCAAGTCCACGCTGTTCAATGCCCTGACCAAGGCCGGCATCGCCGCCGAAAACTATCCGTTCTGCACCATCGAGCCCAATGTGGGCGTGGTGGAAGTGCCGGATGCGAGGCTCGCGAAGCTGGCCGAGATCGTCAAGCCCGAGCGCGTGCTGCCGGCGACGGTCGAGTTCGTCGATATCGCCGGCCTGGTGGCTGGTGCCTCCAAGGGCGAAGGCCTGGGCAACCAGTTCCTCGCCAATATCCGTGAAACGGACGCGATCACGCACGTGGTGCGCTGCTTCGAGGACGAAAACGTGATCCACGTGGCTGGCCGCGTCGATCCGCTGTCGGACATCGAAGTCATCAACACCGAACTCGCGCTGGCCGATCTGGCGACCGTCGAGAAGGCGCACGCCCGCTACGTCAAGCCGGCCCGCGCCGGCGACAAGGAAGCGATTCGCCTGGTGGCCGTGCTCGAGAAGGCCCAGGCCGTGCTCGATCAGGCCAAGGCCGTGCGCACGCTGGACCTGTCGCCGGAAGAATGGGAAGCGCTGCGCCCGTTCTGCCTGATCACCGCCAAGCCGACGATGTACGTGGCCAACGTGCGTGAAGACGGCTTCGAGAACAACCCGCACCTCGACGCGGTGCGCGAATACGCCAAGACCACGGGCTCGCCGGTGGTGGCCGTGTGCGCCGCCATCGAAGCCGAGATCGCCGACCTCGACGACGCCGACAAGGCCGAATTCCTGGCCGACCTCGGCATGGAAGAACCGGGCCTCGACCGCGTGATCCGCGCAGGCTTCAAGCTGCTGGGCCTGCAGACGTACTTCACCGCAGGCGTGAAGGAAGTGCGCGCGTGGACCATCCACGTCGGCGACACCGCCCCGAAGGCGGCAGGCGTGATCCACACCGACTTCGAACGCGGCTTCATCCGCGCGCAAACGATCGCCTACGACGACTACATCGCGTTCAAGGGCGAGCAAGGCGCGAAGGAAAACGGCAAGATGCGCGCTGAAGGCAAGGAATACGTGGTGCACGACGGCGACGTGATGAACTTCCTGTTCAACGTCTGACGACTGCGCAGCAAGATGCAAAAAGCCCGGCTACTCGCCGGGCTTTTTTTCGTCTCAATCAAAGCTCCCCCAACCCTTCCCCCTTCATCCCCACCAGCAACGCGTGCCCGTTGGGGTCTACGCGGAATTCGCCGTATTGGGCGCGTTCGTAGCGTTTGGCCTGGCCTTCTTCGAAGAACCACGCGTCCGTGGAGACCTGGACGCCGTTGCCGCCCCAGCGGGTGGGGACGTTTTGTACGCGCAGCAGGTGTTCGCCTTCGGCTAGCGGAGTACCGTCGTGCAGGCGGACGAATTGGCCGATGTGGTTCGTGTCGCGGCGGATGACGACGGTGGCATCGCGTTGGAGGTTGGCTTGTTTGCGGTTGCCCTGCGCGGCGGTGATTTCGATGGCGACGGAGAAGTTGAGGGCCATGTAGTCGCCCTGCATCAGAGAGCGCGGATCCACCGGGGCCAGGCGCAGGTACACCAAATCGCCATCGCGGATGACGCGTTCGTTGGCGGCAACGCCTACTGTCGCTATGGTCAGCGTCAGCAGCCACGCCAGTGCGATCCAGATTTTCGTTTGCGCGATCTTCATGGCGTGGCCCTCCCTTCCCCTTTCACGCTGCCGACGCTGCCGACGCTGCGTGCCAGTGCTTGCCGTGCGATCAGCAGCAGCACGCCGGCCGCGACCAGCGTGATCGACTTGGCCAGCAGTGTCCATTGCAGCGTGCTGTAGTACCAGATGAAGCCCATCAAGATCGTTGCGATCGACAGGCCGAGCCACGGCAGCGCGCCGCGTCGCAGGGCCAGCGCGAGGCCGAGGACGCCGGAGGTTACGGCCGGGGCGAAGATCATCAGGATGCTGAACACGGTGATCACGCCGAGCACACCGGCTTGCATGCGCGCAGAGACCGTCAACCGTTGGCATTCGGTAGCTGCGAACGCGACCAGCACGAGGCCCAGCAGTGCGCCGCACGCCCATGCGCCCGGCACCGGCCACGGCGCGCCGGTGCCGAACAGCAGCGCGGCGGGATGGGCCGCTCCCGTCACGAACAACGCGGCGCCCAGGCCGAACAGCAGTGAGGCATCGACTGCAGGCACCCACATACCGTGTCGTGCGGCGGCGGCTAGTCGCGACTCCTTGCCGACGAACACCGCCACGACCGCCAGTGCCGCAGCGGCGGGTACGCCCACCGACACCGGCAACATCATCCAGCGCTGGCCGATCAGATGGCCGAGCAGCAGCGACAGCGCCACCGTCAGCGCGCTCCATGTGCCGAGCGCGGCGAGGAAGCGGTGCAGCCGATTGGGCACGACCCAATAGAGCACCGCCTGCATGGCGGCGAGAATCAGCCAGAAGCCACTGTCGCGGATGGCGATGCCGCTGCCCATGACCAGGCTCAGGCCCGCGAACATCATGCCCTGCCCGCTCAGGCTCAGCGCGAGCGCGAATTGCCCGGCGGCGATGCCCGTGCGGGCGCGCGACGAACGATAGAACGCGGCTGCCAGCGCGACCATGACGAGACCGACGACGAACATCGCCGCGCCATTGCTGCGCGTGAACGCGAACACGAAGCCGTAGACGAACAACTGGCAGAAGATCGCGCCGAGCCAGCCCGCGGCACCCATCAGCAGTCGGATCGGCCAAGGCGTGCGGATGGTCGGCGCGTACTCGCCCTGCACCGCGTCGCGTGCCGCGAGCTCGGCCCAGAGTTCGCGTTCGGTGCGTTCAATGTGGTCGGCGTTCATACGGCACCCTCCAGCGCTTCACCCGAACCCGAGACATGGCTGCGCCACGCGCGCATGAGCCAGCTGCCAGCAGCCGCAGCCAAACCCACGACGATCACGGTCAGCAGCAGGAAGCCACCGATATCGTTGGTCACCGCCATCAGCCAGCGGCCTACCGCCGTCACGATCACGCCGATTGCCGACAGGCACGCGAAGCTCAGGACCACGATGTCGAAGTCGCGCCAGCGGAACCATGCGATCAATGCCGCCAGCGCGACGCCGGCGAGCAGCAGGTTCATCAGCGGTTCGAGTTCGTCGAGCCGTGTGCCGATCAACGCGAGCAAGCCGATCCATCCCGCATAACCGCAGATCAGCAAGCCGAGCAACCGGGGACCCGTCATACCGCGAAAGCCTAAGCTAGCCGCACTCGCGGCCAGCAGATACCAGAGCGCCAGTTGCACCACCGTCGCAGCCAGCAGGATTCGCATCGTGCCACCCGCGCGATCCGCCGAGAACAGCAGTTCGAACATGCCACCCACGCCAAGATTCACGCTGAAATAGCGCAGCAACGCCACGTTGCCCACCACCAGCACGATCCACCAATGCGGCGCGGCGCGCGCGGCCAGCGCCCAGGGCACCGCCAGCACCGCCCACCACGCGAACAATTGCCAGGCATCGGCACCGGTCTGGTAGGTCTGGCCGATCACCGCCATCAGCACGCCGGACAGCACCTGCGCGCCAGCCAGCGCCGCGCGACCAGACAGATCGCCAGTCGGCCGCCACATCGCAAACGCCGCCAGCAGGGTCAGCGCGCCAGCCAGCAGGCCGAACCGCGCAAACTTGTGCAGCGCGGCCCAGTTGAACGCAAAGAAGACAATGACGCCCGCGCAGATCAGCGCGGCCCCGAGGATCAGCAAGGCACGGTCGAGCCAGTCATGCCAGTCCGCACGCGTGGGCAGCGAGGCCTGCCAGACCGCCTCAACCTCCTGCGATGCCAGACGCCCCTGCGCGCGCCAGTCGGCCAATGCCTGCCGAATGACGCGACCGGTAGCGAAGCTGCGTTGGGCAAAGGTTCGTCGAGCAAAGGTGCGATGTGAAATCGTTTCCAACCTGCGATCCCCCCGTGTATCGGTATGGATCGCAATGTAGCAGGCCGTGCGGATAGGTCAAAATCGTTGGGCCAGATGCCGCCGCGCGGGTATGCTCGCGGCAGTTGATCCCCCGCTACGAACACCACCATGACCCTTGGAATTCTTGCCGCCATCCACGACGAAGTTGACGACCTGATCGCCGCCATGCGCCACGAAGACGCGCGCGCGACCGTGCATACGATCGGCATGCGCGACTATCACGTCGGCCATCTGCACGGCCACCCCGTGGTGCTCGTCCTCGCGCGCATGGGCAAGGTAGCGGCCGCCGCCACAACGGTCACGCTGATCCGCGAGTTCAAGGTGGACGAGATCGTCTTCACCGGCCTCGCCGGCGGCGTGGGTCCGCAGACCCGCGTCGGCGATGTGGTCGTGGCCGATCGCACCATCCAGCACGACCTCGATGCCCGCCCGTTCTTTGCGCGCCACGAGGTGCCGCTACTGGACCGCGCCGAATTCCCCGCCGATGCCGAACTGACCGCGCAACTCTGCCGCGCGGTGGAAGACTTCCTGCGCGACGACCTACCGACCGCCGTACCAACAGAAGTGCGCGCGCGCTTCGGCGTCAGCGAGCCGCGTCTGCACGTTGGCATGATCGCCAGCGGCGACCAGTTCATCAATGCCCCGGCCGCGGTGGGCGAACTACGCGCGCGACTGCCCGCGCTGGAGGCCGTGGAGATGGAAGGCGCAGCGCTCGCGCAGGTCTGCCACGAGTTCGGCGTGCCGTACGCAGTCATGCGCACGATTTCGGATCGCGCGGACGACAGCGCGCATATCGACTTCGCATCGTTCCTCAAGGACGTGGCCAGTCATTACTCCGCAGGCGTACTCGAACGGTTTTTGCGCGCGCGGCAACTCGCGAAGCCATAACGGCAAAAACGAAACACACGCGCCTTTCTTAAGGCGCAGTGAGAATGTGTTGCCGGTCCACGACGACACAGATGTATCGCTTTGTATCGCCTTCGGTATTTGGAACAAGACCATGTCTTCGTGAACAGTCGAAGTCGGACGCGATGGCACGCTGGCCGTCATCAATCACGATGCCATCTGTCACGATGGATGTGCCGGCCATGCTTCGACCACTTGGATCCCTCGAACACTGTTTCTGGCTGCTCGGCCACGGGACGAGCAACCACATCATCTACGCCGTAGAGATCGACGGCACCGCCCCGCCACAGGCGTGGCGCGCGGCGTTCGACGCGCTGCGGCGCCGTCATCCGCTGCTGCGGGTAGGCATTCCGGCCACGCCGAACGGCTTTCCGTACTTCGAAGCGAGCGAAGATCGGCCGATTCCCGTGCACTTCACGAACGCGGCGCGCTGGACTCACGATGGCATCGACCCAGACTGGCTCGATCGCGAACTGACACGTGAACTTGCGGAACCGATCGATCCCAACCACGCGCCGCTGATGCGCGCCATCGTCGCCAGCGATGGCGGGGACGAAGGGGCCAGCAATCGTTCGCTGCTGATCGTGGCTGCCAGTCATGCGATCTGCGACGGCATCGGACTCGCCGGATGCATCCGCGACGTGCTGCATGCCCTGGCGGGTGAAACGCTGGAGCCGCTGCCGATGCCGCCCTCGCTCAACCAGATCGTCAATGTCGCCGCCGCCCGTGCGCCCTCACACGCGGTCTCGCTGGCGGCATCACCTTCGCCCGATGCCGGCGCCCCGGTCGTACACCGCCTGCGGCTGTCGCGCACGTTGACCGGCGCGCTGCGTATCCGCGCCCGCGCGGCCAACACCACGGTGCACGGCGCGTTGTCCGCCGCGATGCTGCTGAGCGGACGTCAGTATCTGCAGGACTGGCAAGGCGCGGCAATCAAGCTGGTCACGCCGATCGATCTGCGGCGCCAACTGGGCATGGAAGAAGATTGCGGCGTGTACGTGACCGTCGGCCGCGCGCTGATCGAGGCCGGCGAAACACTGAGCTTCTGGGAGATGGCGCGCCGGGTCCTGCGAGAGACCGACGTCGCCGGTACGCGCGCCGCCGTGCGCTTCGAGACGCGCGACCTGCGCGGCCAGCTCAACGACGGACTCGACGCCACGGGTGTGGCCAAGGCGCGCCGCATCGGGCAGGCACGCGATTTCATCGTGTCGAATCTCGGCCCGCTGCGCTTTGGTACGCGCATCGGCACCTACCGCATGACAGCGCTATGGGGACCGTTCGTGCAGACCGGCGACAAGGGTGACCATATGCTCGGCGTCGCCACGCTCGACGGCGAAATGCACCTTGCGCTGACCTCCGCCACGCCAGCGGCCGCCGGTTGGCTCGAGGCCGCCAAGGCCACGCTGGAAAGAGGCCTGCAAGCCACTTAACGTCGCGGGCGGATCAGGCCCCAGAGCGCGACCAGCAACGCCGCCCCGAGGATTGCGGCGCTCCAGCCCATCAGTTGGCCGTCGGTGAACAGATGCAGGGCGCGGCCACTGTAGAACGCGAGCAGCGCCCCGGCCGCCCCCAGCACTGGCGCCGCCGGCAGGCTGACGACCCGCCCCGACGGATGGAAGATCCGAGCCGCAAACCCCACCAGCGCACCGACCACCAACAAGCCCAACATCGCCTCTCCCGCCTCAGTTTCGTCTCGATTTGTGTCTAAAACACCACAACAGGTGTCGCGCCCATACGATACTGCATATATCGCGGATTGCAGCTCAGCCCTGCAAGAATGACACCGGGCGGTATAATGACCACCGCTCCGGCTACGTCCCGGATCAAGCACGACATTCCCCCACAAATGCAACTGCTCGCGATCGGAATCAATCACACCACGGCGCCCGTCTCGCTACGCGAACGGGTGGCGTTTCCGCTCGAGCAGATCAAACCCGCTCTTGGTGCGCTGCGCGCGCACCTGGCAGGCCGCAGTGGCACCGAAGCCGCCATCCTCTCCACCTGCAACCGCACCGAGATCTACTGCGCCACGGATATCCTCAAGCCCGGCGTCGAAGGTTTCGAGCACACGCTGCACTGGCTGGCCCAGCACCATAGCGTGCCGGCCAGCGATCTGGCCCCGCACCTGTATTCGCTGCCGCAGTCGGAAGCCGTACGTCACGCGTTCCGCGTGGCCAGCGGGCTGGACTCGATGGTGCTCGGCGAGACGCAGATCCTTGGCCAGCTCAAGGATGCGGTGCGCACGGCGGGAGAAGCCGGTGCGCTCGGTACGTACCTGAATCAGCTATTCCAGCGCACGTTCGCGGTGGCCAAGGAAGTCCGTGGCCAGACCGAGATCGGCGCGCATTCGGTGTCGATGGCAGCCGCGGCCGTGCGCCTCGCGCAGCGGATTTTTGAATCGGTGTCGACGCAACGCGTGCTGTTTATCGGCGCGGGCGAGATGATCGAATTGTGCGCGACGCACTTTGCCGCGCAGCAGCCGCGCCAGATCGTCGTGGCCAACCGAACCGTCGAGCGCGGCGAACGACTGGCCGAGCAACTCGCCGGCCAGGGTCTGACCACGGAAGCGATTCGGCTGTCGGAATTGGGCGATCGCCTGCACGAGTTCGATATCGTCGTGTCCTGCACCGCAAGCTCGCTGCCGATCATCGGCCTGGGTGCCGTGGAGCGCGCGGTCAAGCGCCGCAAGCATCGCCCGATCATGATGGTCGATCTGGCCGTGCCGCGCGACGTGGAACCGGAAGTGGCCCGCCTCAACGACGTGTTCCTGTACACCGTCGATGACCTCGGCGCGATCGTGCGTGAAGGCAACGCGATGCGTCAGGCCGCTGTGGCGCAAGCCGAGGCGATCATCGAGACGCGCGTGCAGAACTTCATGCACTGGCTGGAAACACGCAGCGTGGTGCCCGTGATTCGCGACCTGCAGGTGCAGGGCGAGTCGATGCGCCAGGCCGAACTCGAGCGCGCACGCCGCATGCTCGCGCGCGGTGACGATCCCGATGCCGTGCTCGAAGCGTTGTCCGGCGCGCTCACGCGCAAGTTCCTGCACGGCCCGACGCACGCGCTCAATCACACGCAAGGCGACGACCGCGAAGCGCTGCTGCGCCTCGTGCCCGGTCTGTTCCGCCACAGCAGCCACTCCGAGCGCTAGCCCCGCTCACGGCGCCTCGATCGCTGCCGCCCGGCAGCTGCCCCAAGCCGTACCCAGACGCATCAAGCCGCACCCGGCGATATCCGTCCAAAACAGGCCACACCCGGCCAACACCCCCAGATACATCGCACCGCTACCTGGCCACGCCACTTAGCGATGTCACCCCCGGACTGCCATGAAAGCCAGCATGCTCAACAAGCTCGACCAATTGGCCGAGCGGCTCGACGAAGTCAACGCGCTGCTTGCGCGCGAGGATGCCACCGCCAATATCGACCAGTACCGCAAGCTCTCGCGCGAGCATGCCGAGCTGTCGCCGGTGGCCGAGCAATACGGGCAGTACCGGCAGGCGCAGGAAGACCTGGACACCGCGCAGGCGCTGCTGTCCGACCCCGAGATGAAGGACTTCGCGGCCGACGAAATCGCCGCCGCGCGCGACCGGCTGGAAGCGCTCGAGAAAGCGCTGCAGACGCTGCTGCTGCCGAAGGATCCCAACGACGACCGCAATCTGCTGCTGGAAATCCGGGCCGGCACCGGCGGCGAGGAAAGCGCGCTGTTCGCGGCCGATCTGCTACGCATGTACACGCGCTTCGCGGAGCGCCAGCGCTGGCAGGTCGAGGTCATGAGCGAGTCGCCGTCGGACCTCGGCGGCTACCGGGAAGTGATCGTGCGCATTGCGGGCACGGCGGCGTTCTCGCGGCTCAAGTTCGAGTCCGGTGGTCATCGCGTGCAGCGTGTGCCAGCCACCGAGACTCAGGGTCGCATCCATACCTCGGCGTGCACGGTTGCGGTAATGCCGGAAGCCGATGAAGTCGGCGAGGTCGAGATCAATCCAGCCGATCTGCGCGTCGATACGTTCCGCGCGTCGGGCGCCGGGGGCCAGCACATCAACAAGACCGATTCGGCCGTGCGCCTGACCCACCTGCCCACCGGCATCGTGGTCGAGTGCCAGGACGACCGCAGCCAGCATCGCAACAAGGACAAGGCGATGAAGGTACTGGCCGCGCGCATCAAGGACATGCAGCTGCGTGCCGCGCAGGCCAAGGAAGCGAACACGCGCCGCAACCTGATCGGCTCCGGCGACCGTAGCGACCGCATTCGCACGTACAACTTTCCGCAGGGCCGCGTGACCGACCATCGCATCAACCTGACGCTCTACAAGATCGACATGATCATGGACGGCGATATGGAAGAACTGCTGTCCGCGCTGTCCTCGGAGCATCAGGCCGACCAACTGGCAGCGCTCGGCGAGGATGCATAACCAGACCCGTTTCGCCCTGCCTTCACATCTTTGTATCTGTTGTAAATGCTTGAAACAGCACTAGCTGTCAAAAAGCCGGTGTCTATAATCGATTTCGATCGGGCCGCCTCCCTCGTCACTTCGTCTGCATAGTCAGATAACAGTGTTCGGCAGGGATGTACGCATGGCCCGGCGGATGTCGACTCCCGAAAACAGACACAAGGATGAAATCATGAAGAAACTCCTCGCGCTGCTGATGATCACCACTGCGCTCGCCGCCTGCGGCAAGAAAGACGAAGCGCCCGCCACGAACGCGGACGCTGCTATGCAAAGCGCCGCGGAATCCGCGAAGGCCGCCGCCAGCGATGCTGCGGCAGCAGCCGCCAACGCCGCCGATGCGGCCAAGTCCGCGGCCAGCGGCGTGGCATCGGATGTGTCCGCCGCAGCCGAGCGCGCCAAGGTCGATGCCGGCAACGCCATGGCCAACGCCAAGGATGCCGCGCGCGATGCGGTGAACACCACCGCCGACAAGGCCAAGGACGCCGTCAACAAGTAACGTCCGATCACCCGAGAAGCGCCCCGCCCGGCTCAGCCCGGCGGGGCGCTTTGTTTTTCGGCGGCGTTTCGCATAGCCTGCCAACTAGTTAGAGCGCTCGGTTCCGTTCCGAACGCCCGAGCTCAGTTAAGCGTTATCCTTCCCCACCTCTGCTCCACGAACACCCCGCAATGCCCTCGCCGTCCGATATGACGCCTTCTCCCGACAGCCCGCCCACCGTGCGCGAAGCGCAGACCCTCGCCGCCATGGCCGGGCTGCCCACGCTGGAGGCGCGCATGCTCCTGACCCACGTCACCGGCCTGTCGCGCACGCAGCTGATTACGCGCGATGGCGAGCATCTGACGCCCGCGCAGCGCGATACTCTCGCCACGCTGCTGGCGCGACGGCTGGCCGGCGAGCCGATGGCCTACCTGCTGGGCGAGCGCGAATTTTTCGGACGCCCGTTCCATGTGACGCCCGACGTGCTGATCCCGCGTCCCGATACCGAGGTTGCCGTGGAAGCGGTGCTGGCACGTCTGGCGTCCGTGCGCGCGCCGCGTGTACTCGACCTCGGCACCGGCTCGGGCGCGCTGGCCGTGACGATCGCCTGCGAGCGCACCGACGCCGACGTCTGGGCGACCGATATCTCCGAGGGCGCGCTGGCAGTCGCGCAGGGAAATGCCCGGCTGCTCGGCGCGGGCAACATGCACTTTCTGATCTCGGACTGGTACGCGGCGCTACCGGCGGATTTGCAGTTCGACCTGATTGTCAGCAACCCGCCGTATATCGCAGCCGGCGATCCGCATCTGGGCGAGGGCGACCTGCGTTTCGAGCCGATCGACGCGCTGACCGACCACGGCGATGGCCTGACCGACCTGGCGGCCATCATCGCAGGCGCCGCGGCGCGGCTGCGACGGGGCGGCTGGCTGCTGCTGGAGCACGGCTACGATCAGGCCGAGGCCACGCGCGCGCTGCTAGAACAGTCGGGCTTCGCTGAGGTCTTCAGCGCACGCGACCTCGGCGGCCACGAACGCTGCACCGGCGGCCGCCTGGGTGCTTGAAGTTTCAGCTTGAAGTTGGGACTCCCAGCCGCCATCTGCGCAGCGTCTGAAGTAAAACCGTGATTCCGGTAAAATCCGTCCATCGCGGTTTTCCAATGCCGTTCCATACCCCCAGGTCGGCCAGTGTCCCCAACATCGGCTACCGCAACATCGCAAAATCATGAGTGACGTACAGCAACAGATCGACCAGATCGTCAAGGGCAGCCCCGTCGTGCTGTTCATGAAGGGCACCGCGCAGTTTCCGATGTGCGGTTTCTCGGGCCGCGCCATCCAGATCCTGAAGGCCTGCGGCGTGGACGCCCCGACCACGGTGAACGTGCTCGAGGACGACGGTATCCGCCAGGGCATCAAGACCTACTCCAACTGGCCCACCATTCCGCAGCTCTACGTGAATGGCGAATTCGTCGGCGGCTCGGACATCATGATGGAGATGTACCAGAACGGCGAAATGCAAACCCTGCTCAAGGGTTGATGCATCCATGCCCGTGCCGCAACGATTGATCGTCGCCATCACGGGCGCCACCGGCGCCATCTACGGCGTCCGGCTGCTGCAGGTTCTGCGCGAGGTTCCGGAGGTGGAGACGCATCTGCTGATCTCCCCTGCCGGCGTCATGAATCTGCAGCACGAACTCGAAATCGGCCGCGCGGAAGTGGAAGCGCTGGCCGACGTCGTGCACAACGTGCGCGATGTTGGCGCGACCATCGCCAGCGGATCGTTCCGCGCGCATGCGATGGTTGTCGCGCCCTGCTCGATGCGCACGCTTGCCGCGGTAGCGCATGGCCTCTCCGATAACCTGATCACGCGCGCTGCCGATGTCACGCTCAAGGAGCGGCGCAAGCTCGTGTTGATGGTTCGCGAAACGCCGCTCAATCTTGCCCATCTGCGCAATATGACGGCGGTCACCGAAATGGGCGGCATTGTGTTTCCGCCGGTGCCGGGCTTCTATCAGAAACCGTGCACGCTCGATGAGATGGTCGACCACACCGTGGGCCGCGTGCTCGATCTGGTCGACCTTCCGCACGTTGGTGAAAAGCTGACGCCGGGCTGGGGCGGGCTCAACCCGACGACTTCAAACGACGCCTGAGGTTACCAACCGCGGTAATAGCGGCGGCCGTAATAACCACCACCGTAACCATAGCCACCGTAGTAGTACGGCCGTGGTGTCACCACGACCGCGGGCGGGCCCACATACACTGGCGCCGGCGCAACCACCGGTCCACCAGGCGTGGGATAGACCGCGCATCCACTCATCAGCAGCGCGGCACCGGTAACGACCATGCCAGTCAGTATTGTTTTCATCTTTTCGTCCTTGGGGGCAGGCGGGCGTTTGTGAAGCCCTCGCCTTCAAGAACGTTATACGGGTGCACTTGGTAATACAGCGTCAAGGCGCTGTAACCATTGTTACCATCCGCTACATCCTACGTAGCTAAACGTCAAAGCGAATGCCCTGCGCAAGCGGCAACGCATCGCCATAGTTGATCGTATTGGTGGCGCGGCGCATATAGCCCTTCCATGCATCGGAGCCCGATTCGCGGCCGCCGCCAGTCGCTTTCTCCCCGCCGAACGCACCGCCAATCTCCGCGCCGCTGGTACCGATGTTGACGTTGGCAATGCCGCAGTCGCTGCCGGCCGACGACAGAAAGTATTCCGCCTCGCGCAGAGACTCCGTGAAGATGCACGACGACAACCCGTGCGCCGACGCGTTGTTGAGCGCGATCGCTTCATCGAGCGATGTGTATGGCATGACGTAGAGAATCGGCGCGAAGGTTTCGGTCAGCATGGTGTCGTGCTGCGTATCCGTCAGCACCAGTGCGGGCCGGACGTAGCATGCATGCGGCAAACGATCGCCGAGCAGCCGCTCGCCGCCATGGACGATATTGCCCTGCGCGCGACAACTCGCCAGCGCGTTGGCCATCGCATCGCCGGCCGCGGCGTCGATCAGCGGCCCAACCAGCGTGCCGTCCTGCAACGGATCGCCTACCGGCAACCGTGCATAGACCTGGCGCAGTCGCTCGACCACAGTTTCGACGAGATCCACATGCACGAACGCGCGGCGCAGCGTGGTGCAGCGCTGCCCGGCGGTGCCGGCAGCGGAGAAGGTCATCGCGCGGATGGCCAGTTCGAGGTCAGCCGACGGCGCGACGATCGCCGCATTGTTGCCACCGAGTTCCAGAATCGTGCGCTTGAACAGCCCCGCGCACACGGCGCCGACCTCGCGCCCCATGCGCGTGGACCCAGTCGCGCTGATCAGCCGCACCGCCGGATGCTGTACGAGGTGGTGGCCCAGCGCGCGCCCACCGGGCAGCACCGTGGCAATGCCCGCGTACTGCGACGCCTCCGCCTGCACCACGCGCTCGAGCAAGCCCTGCGCGGCCAGCGCGCACAGCGGCGTCTTTTCCGACGGCTTCCATACCACGCCATTGCCACAGACCAAAGCAAGCGCGGCATTCCACGCCCATACCGCCACCGGGAAATTGAATGCGGAGATCACGCCGCAGAGGCCGTACGGATGCCACGTCTCGCGCATCGCATGGCGCGGACGTTCGGACGCGATGGTCAGCCCATGCAACTGTCGCGACAACCCCACCGCGAAGTCGCAGATATCGATCATCTCCTGCACTTCGCCAAGGCCTTCCTGCAAGATCTTTCCTGACTCGAGCGAGACGAGCCGGCCCAGCGGTTCCTTGTAGCGGCGCAGCGTTTCGCCGAAACGACGCACGAGTTCGCCGCGCGCCGGCGCGGGCGCAAGGGCCCATGTGCTCAGCGCCGCGTGCGCGCGCGCGATGCGCACGTCGGCTTCCTCGATCGTGCATTCAGGCAGATGGCCAAACACTTCGCCATCGACCGGCGAACGCAACGGCAGCATGCCCGGGCGGCGGCCGCCGTGCTGGCTGGCATCGGCGCTCACCTCCCACGCAGGTGGCAATGCCATAGCCTGCCAGCAGGCCGCGATGTCTTGAGCTTTCATGGCAGGGGCGTTCATGCAATGGTTTCCCGTAGTGGATGGTGCGCGTAGTGCTGGCCAAAACGATTGGCGAGAAAGCGATCGAGCGGCATGGCCTCCTGCCGCACGAAGCCGGACTGCGGCAGCTCGCCCGAGACGACGAGGTCGAGCGCGGTGCAGATGCCGGCGGCAGTGGTCAGCTGGATCGCGTTGACGTGCCCGCCGCCCGGTGCATCCATGCCGCCGATGCTGGTGGAGAACGACGCCTGCGTGAGCGGCCCCCGCCGGCCTTCGCTATCCACCGCGGGATATCCGGTCGCACTGGCGAACACGATCACCACGTCCTGCTCCGTGACCGGAATCGCGCGCTCGAAAATCTCGCGCAGCCAGTCGCGCCGTTCGCGCAGGCGCAGGTCGTTGAGCAGCAGCTTCATCTGAGCGCAATGTCCGGGATAGCGGATCGACTTGTAATCGACATGGCGTGCGCGGCCGGCCAGCGTTTCTGGCAGCGTGCCGAGGCCTCCTGACGTATTAAACGCCTCGTATTCGACGCCGTCCACCGCAAAGCTCTCGAGCCCTTCGAGCGCGGGGAGTTCGACGCGCCGGCCATCGACGATAGCCTCGCACGGGTTGCAGTACTCGTTGATCAATCCCTCCGTGCTCCACGTGAGGTTGTACTTGAGCGCGTTGTCTGGATAGCGCGGCAGCGCCCCCACGCGCATGCGCAGGTCGAGCAGTTCGCCACCATCGAGAAAGCGCCGCGCGAGGTCGTTGCCCACCACGCCGATAAAGCCTGGCGCCAGGCCACACTGCGGCATCAGCACCGCGCGCGCGCCATGCGCGAGGATGCCGATGGCGTGCGTGGCAGCGACATCTTCAGTCAGGTCGAAGTAATGCACGCCGAGTTGCGCGGCCACGGTGGCGACGCCGATGGCAGCATGAAACGGCAGCGCGTTGAGCACCGCATCGGCGCCGGCCAGTAACGCGGCGCAGGTGGCAGGCTCGGTCGGATCGGCGGTGCGCACGGCAATGCCGTCGGGCAATCCAGTGAGCCGGTGCGCGTCGCGATCGACGAGGGTCACGCGATAGTCGCCACTGTCGTGCAGCATCGCCGCGATAATGCGGCCGATATTGCCGGCGCCGAGCACGACGACTGGAACTGGGCGATGCGACAGGTCATGGGAGGGGCGGGCAAGGGTCGAGGGTTGCATGAGCGGCTCCGGTTCGTATGCGTCGTTTCATGCTCAAGTATGGACAACGCCGCAAACGAAATGTAGAGACAAGATTGACGAATGCCCCGCATAATTTGCCGATACGACGACCATTCCTGACGAAATGACGGAACTCGACCAAATCGACCGGCACCTGCTATCATTGCTGCAGGGCAATGCGCGCGAGTCCGCCGCCAACCTTGCGCGCGCGCTTGGTATCGCGCGCACGACGGTGGTGGCCCGCATCGCGCGACTCGAAAAAACGGGGGTGGTGGCCGGCTATGGTGTACGGCTGGGCCGGCAGATGGAGGACAGCGCGATCCTCGCGTTCTGCGGACTGTCGGTACAGCCGAAGGCCGCGCCAACGGTGGTGCGGGCGCTGCAGCGGCTACCGGAAGTGGAAGAGCTGAATTCGGTCAGCGGGCCAGTGGACTATATGGCCGTGATCCGCTGCGACACGCATGCGCGACTCGACAAGCTGCTCGACGAGATCGGCATGCTCGATGGGGTCAATCACACGACGACGTCGATCGTGCTGGCGCGCAAGATCGATCGCCGGCGCGCGGCGGACTAGCGCGGCATTACCCGCATTTCGTCACCATTTGCCCGGATCAACGGGCTTGGCGGGTGCCTTCTTGTCGGCCGGCTTGTCGCTGGCCTTCTCCGCGGGCTTGGCATCCGCCTTCGCTGCATCGCCCTTACCCTTGGCACCCGGCGCCGACGCCGGATTCAGCGACTTCGCCACCTCGGCATCCTGCATCGCCATCAGCGCGCGCGCACGTGGCAGCAGCAACTCGATCGTGCCTTCGGACGGATCATCGGGAATCGCATACAACTCGATGGTCAGCGGCTTCTTGATCCAGCCCGCGTGCGTGGCCTTGACCGCCTTACCGGACTTGTCGCGCAGGTCTTCCTGCTCCTGACGGAACGGCTTGCCGTAGCGCGCGCTCAGGCTCTGAAACGCCGCGTCCTGCGAGCGGATGCCGTCAGTCGGAATGATCACGCCGACCAGCGCATTGCCATCGACGAACGCGAGCAGGTGCGGACCATCCATGAACACGGGACGCTTGTCGCGCGGCAGGCCAATCTGGCGCTGGGTGCCGTCGCCACGCAACTCCACGCATAGCGCGGTAACGTCACGGCCGTTGGGCGTGCGGTGATCCGCACAATCGGGAAGGTCAGGCAGCGGGCTGCCGATCTCGAACGTGGACAACATGGCCGAGAGCGCATCGCCTTGGCCAGGGGCCTGCGCGTTGGCGCCCACAGAGGTGCCAGCCGCAATCAGGCCGGCGGCCGCGAGCGCGGCAACTGAGAATTTCAAAACGGAACTCCAGGAAATGGCTCGGGTTGGAGTTTGCCTGAAGCCGGATGTTCCGTGCCCGTTTGTATGCGACCGTAAGTGGCGTATGTGCCGTATATGCCCGCAAGGCGGCTAGCGCAGCATATGCATCGCGGCGTTCCCGAGCATGCCGGCCACCGCGAGCAGTACAGCCCACAACAGCAGGCGAGGCAGGCGGCTCGGCGGTAGCTGGCGCGGCGGCGTGCGGCGCGCGAGTGGAGCGCGCATGCGTGTGTTGCTCTGCAGCCCGCGCGTGTGCCACATGCTGTCGGCGCTAAGCGGATCGACCTCGGGTTGTCGGCTGGATTGCGCCGGCTGTCGCTGAGGTTGCGATTGCGGTTGCGATTGCTTTGGTGATTGCGGTTGCGGCTGTCCCCTGCCGCCTGGTCGTTGCGTGGCCATCTTGCGCTCCCCCGAGTGCTTCGAAAGGCATGCCGGCGCGAAGGGTGTGCCGCCGGAACACACGCGCGTCCCGGATCTGTTGCCACGGGTACGTGCGCGGCACATGGTAGGGCAAAGTCTTACGGAAATCCATGCGCTTCCGCACGTTTCGAATGACGCACTAAAAGCCCTGAGCACTCACTCCGCCGACGATGGGCGCCCTGTGGTGGAACGCGTGGCTGCGACGGCTTCACGGCGGAATGCGTGACCCATATGGTGATAGAACGGGTGCGGGCAAAACTGCCGCGCAAGGAACGAAGCGAACAGCGAAGCAGCCAGCAGGAACACCGTCAGGTCCTGCGTGCGCGTCATTTCCATCACGATCACGCTTGCGGTAATCGGCGCCTGCGTGGCGGCCGCGAGGAACGCGGCCATCGAGATCAGCGCGAGCATGCGCGGCTCTGGCAGAAAGCCGAGAAAGTGCGCGACGTTGTCGCCGATGCCTGCGCCGATCGCCAGTGCGGGCGTGAAGATGCCGCCCGGAATCCCCGCGAAGTACGACAGCACGGTCGCGAAGAACTTGCCCACGCCAAACCACGCGGTGCTTTCGCCATGACCGTTGATCAGTGCCGAGGCCTGCTCGTAGCCGGTGCCAAAGGTCGCACCCGCGGTGCCCCAGCCAATCGCGGCAACGATCAGGCCGCAGCCGAAGGCCACCCAGATCGGATGCCGCTCCGACCATTTGCGCGAGCGTCCCGGCAGCAGGCCCGGCACACCCGCGATCAGCAGCTTGGCAAACAAACCGCCGAGCACGCCGTTGACGGCCGCGCAGAGCAGCACCGGCCCCCATGCGTCATGCAGCGCGAGGATCGGTACCTTGATGCTGAAGTACGGATTGTTGCCGAGCAGCGAGAGCGTGAGAAAGCCCGCGGTCAGCACGCCCGACAGCACCAGCCGGTCCCAGCGCACGGCGGCACCGCGACCCAGCTCCTCGATCGCGAATACCACGCCCGCCAGCGGCGTATTGAAGGCCGAGGCCAGACCACCCGCGGCACCGGCGACGATCAACGCGTTCGGATGAAAGCCGGTGCGGAAGCGCAGCTTGCGCTCGCACCAGCGTCCCCATGACAGCATCGCCGCGGCGCCAACCTGCACCGACGGCCCTTCGCGCCCGACCGATGCACCCGCCAGCAACGCGCCCGTGGTCAGCACCACCTTCCACATCTGCTGCCGGAACGACACCAGCACGTTTTGCGCGGGGCTGTCCGGCGGCAGTGCGATGGATGCCAGCACCTGCGGGATGCCGCTGCCACGTGCCTGCGCGGCAAAGCGAAGGGTCACCCAGCGCAGCGCGGCCAGCCCGAATGGCAGCAGGATAAACGCGAGCCATGGTGTGGCGGTGGTGAGCTTGGCGTTCCAGCGCAGCGCCAGTTCCGCGATCCACGCGAATACGAGCGAGAACAGCGCCACGCCCGCGGCCCCGCACATGAACACCGCATAGCGCATCGTGGTCCGCGAGATACGGCCGGCCTGGCGGGACTTCTTTGCCATGACATGTCGCGCGCGGTGACGTATGCCGCGCGCCTCGGCGGCTGCAGCAGATTCGGATGAAGGTGCATCGGTCGGTTCGGTCGGTTCGGTCATGAGGTGGCAACGCGTGTCGGACAGGCCCCTGCCACTATACGCGCGCATGCCGCGCGCCCGACATATCGCGCCGTCATCGGTCGATTTCGCCCTAGTTCATGCGGCAACGAAAAAACAGCATCAGCAGACTTTCATGACGCAAGTTAATATGACTCTGACTTGCATTAAAAAGTGATGATGTCATGGCATCCACCGATTTTTCAGCCATGCCCTGCCCGATTGCCCGCGCGTTGAGCGTGCTGGGTGAACGCTGGGCCATGCTGATCCTGCGCGAAGCGTTCTACGGCAGCACGCGCTTCGACGAATTCGAGCGCCGGCTTGGCATCGCGCCGAATATTCTGAGCAACCGCCTCAAGGCGCTGGTCGAGCATGGCCTGCTCGACCGGACCCACACGCCCGGCGGCGGCGCGCGGCATGTCTATCAACTGACCGAGTCCGGTCGCGAGTTCTTTCCGGTGTTCGTTTCGCTGAAGGGATGGGCCGATCGCTGGCGCGCCACCGAGCACGGGCCACTGACCATCTTGATCGACGGTCAGGACGGCAGCGAAATCGCGCCGCCGCGGCTGCTGCGACGCGATGGCAGCGAGATCACGCTCGGCGACGTCGAGATCGTGCCGGGACCGGGCGCCAAGGTGTTTCGGCATGAGTTGGAACGGTTCAATGACACCGCCGCAGTGGCCGCCGCATTTACCACCGACGACGAATAACCTCAGCGCGACGCCTGGCGTTCGCGCGTGGTCAGTGTTGCGGCCTGCGGACTAGTCTGCAGCGTGGGCTGCGTGGTTGGCTGCGTGGTTGGCTGCGTTGGGGGTTTTGTCGCCTGCGATGACGCCGGCAACTGCCGCGCATCGCCGACCATGCCCCCATCCCGCACCTCGGCCGGCACCGCGGGCCAACCGCCACCGAGCGACTTGTACAACGCGGCCACACCCGTCAGCACATCGACCTGCCCCTGCACCGCGGCAAGTTGCGCATTGAACAGCTTCTCGCGCGCATCGGTGACCTCCAGATAGCTGGTGTAGCCACCTTCGTAACGGGCGTTGGCCTGATCCGCGTAGATCTCGAGCGCCTGCTCCTGCCGCCTCAGGCTTGCTACGCGAATGCGCGCTTCCATATTGGCCACGAGCGCGTTGTTCACATCCGCCAGCGCATTGAGCACGCTGGCTTGATATGCGAGCATCGCCTGCGTGCGCACGGCACCCGCGCTCTGCACCTGGCCACGAATCGCGCCGCCCTGAAAAATCGGCTGCGTGAGCCCCGCACCCACACCCCATACGCGCGACGCGCTCTGCCACAACCCCGCAGGCGTGGCGGCAATCGCGCCGAACATCGCGGACAGGTCGACGGCCGGCAGATAGAGCGCCTCCGCCGCGCCCAGCCGCGCGTTGGCGGCCACCGCGGCCTGCTCGGCCTCCAGCACATCGGGCCGGCGCGAGAGCAGCATCGCCGGCATATCGGGGCCGACAGCCGGCGCCAGCAGCGCATCGTAAGGCTTGCCGCGCTCGATCGGCCCCGGCTCCACGCCGAGCAGCACCGACAACGCATTCTCGGTCTGCGAGATCGAAGTCCGAATCGGCGGGATCGACGCCTCGGCCGCGTAGTAATCGTTCTCTGCCTGCACCAGTTCCACCTGCGACACCACGCCACCCTCGTAGCGCTGCCGGAAGATATCGGTCGCCTTGGCGCGCACCTCCAGCGTCTGCCGCGCGATGTCGAGCTGCGCATCGAGTCCGCGCAGCGTGGCATAGCCCTGCATCACCGATGCCGCCAGCGCGAGCACGGTGCCGCGCCGCGTGTACTCCGCGTTCCATAGATCGGCTTCCGCGCCCTCGGCCTGACGGCGGATGCGGCCCCACACGTCGATCTCCCAGCTTGCGTTGGCCAGCATCTGGTAGTTATTGTGCGGACCGCTGAAGGCCGAGAAGGGCGTTCCGCCGAGCGTGTTGAAAGCACCGGTACGCTGGCGCGCGGCCGATGCCGTGGCGTTGATCTGCGGGAAGAACGCCGAACGCGCGACCATCAACTGCCCGCGAAATTCGTCGATGCGCGCGGTGGCAATGCGCACGTCATAGCTGTTGCGCAGCGCGGTATCGACGAGCCTGGTCAGCACCGGGTCGTCGAACGAGTTCCACCATGCGTTGTCCGCCTCGATCGTCAGCGCGCCGGTATCGAGCCGATAGTAAGGCGGCGAGGCCACCTCGGGCCGCTGGTAATCGGGACCGATCGCACAGCCCCCCAGCACGGTGGCGACAACCGCCACCTGCAGCGCATGATGGTGATGATGATCGTTCATGATGTTTCTCCCGTCGGTGGCACCACCGGTGACGCAGCCGCAGTCTTGCCGGCCCGCGCACTCCATTTGTCCACTCCGGTGCCGATCAGCCACGAGAACAGCGGCACGAACAGCAACGCCAGCGTCGTGGCGGCAAGCATGCCGCCGATGATGCCGGTGCCGATCGAATGCCGCGAATTCGCACCCGCGCCCGCCGCGATAAACAGCGGCACCGCCCCGAGAATAAACGCCAGCGACGTCATCACGATCGGTCGCAGGCGCAGCTTGGCCGCTTCCACCGCGGCGTCCGCATGTGACATGCCTTCCTTCTGCTTGAGCACGGCAAACTCGACGATCAGAATCGCGTTCTTCGCCGCAAGCCCGATCAGCGTGACCATGCCAATCTGGAAGTACACGTCGTTCGACAGTCCGCGCAGCAGGATTGCCAGCAACGCGCCAAAAATGCCGAACGGCACCGCGCTCAGGATTGATACCGGCAGCGACCATGACTCGTACTGCGCGGCCAGAATCAGAAACACCATCACGATGCCAAACACAAACACGATCGTCGTCGTGTTGCCGGATTTCTTCTGTTCGAACGCCTCCCCACTCCACGCAAAGCTGTAGCTCGCGGGAAGTGTTTCGCGCGCCACCGCTTCCATCGCGGCCAGGGCTTGCCCCGAGCTGTAGCCCGCCGCCGCATCGCCGGTGATCTTGGCCGCCGGGAAATTGTTGAACCGCGACAGCAGATCGGGGCCGCTCGCATAACGCGTCTTCAGCAGGCCCGTCACCGGCACCATCTTGCCGCTGGCCTGTCGCACATACAGGAACTGTAGATCATCTGGATTCGCGCGATATTGCGGCTCCGCCTGAAGAATCACTTGCCACACGCGGCTGTACTGCGAGAACTGGCTCACATAGAGCGAGCCGAACTGCGTCTGCAGCGTGCCGTAGACATCGGCAATCGGCACGCCCATGGTCTCGGCTTTTTCCTTGTCGACTTCGACGCGCATCTGCCGCGATGCAGCTTGAATCGTGCTAGTCAGTCGCCCGAGCTCGGGATGCTCCGCCGCCGCTTTGATGAAGTTACGCGTCACGCCTTCCAGCTCAGCCGAATTGCCGGTGCCGCGATTCTGGATCCAGAACTCGAAGCCGCCCTGCGACCCGAGCCCCGGGATCGATGGCGGATTGACCGGAATGATCACCGCCTCCGGAATCGCGCGTAGCTTGCCGATCAACGACCCGATCACCGCGCGCACCGACAGATCGCGAGTGCCGCGCTGCTTGAAACTCTTGAGCCCGACGAACACCGTGCCCGCGTTGGTCTTGTACTGGCTGTCGATAAAGCTGTAGCCCGACAGCGCCGACGCGTCCTCCACCGCGGGATGCTCGCGGAACAACGCCGCCACCTGCTGCGTGACCTTGTCAGTGCGATCGAGGCTGGCCGAGTCCGGCATCATCACGGCGACCAGCAGGTAGCCCTGATCCTCCGGCGGCACGAACGCCGTGGGAATGCGCGCGAACAACTGCCACACCGCCAGCAGCATGATCACGAACACCAGCAGCGCCACCACCGCGCGCCGCATAAACGCGCGTACCCAGTTGCCGTAATGCTGCACCAGCCGGTCAAACTTCTTGTTGAACCAGACGAAGCCGCGCCATGGTGTGTGATGTCCGGGCTTGAGGATCATCGCCGCCAGCGCCGGCGATAGCGTCAGCGCGCAGAAGCCCGAGATCACCACCGACACCACGATCGTCAGCGCGAACTGCCGATACAACTGACCCGTGGTGCCCGATACGAACGCCACCGGAATAAACACGGCCGACAGCACCAGCACGATGGCGATCACGGGACCGGTCACTTCCTCCATCGCGCGCAACGTCGCGTCACGCGGCGACAGATGGAACTCGGCCATATTGCGCTCGACGTTCTCCACCACCACGATCGCATCGTCGACGACGATTCCGATCGCCAGCACCAATGCGAATAGCGTCAGCAGATTGATCGAGAAGCCAAGCGCGAGCAGCCCGGCAAAGGTGCCGATGATCGACACGAACACCGCAAGCACGGGGATCACCGTCGCGCGCACGTTCTGCAGGAAGATGAACACCACCAGCACCACGAGGATCACTGCCTCGGCCAGCGTGTGCACGACCTCCTCGATCGATGCGCTGACAAACTCGGTGGTATCGAGCGATACCTTGTACGCGATGCCAGGCGGGAACGTCTTCGACATATCGTCGAGCGCGCGCCGCACATCCTTGGCCACCTGAATCGCATTCGAGCCAGGCTGCTGATAGACCGCGATGATCGTCGCGGGCGCCCCATTCAGCGAAGAGCGCAACGTATAGAGTTGCTGCCCCACCTCGGCGTGGCCCACATCGCGCAGCCGCACGATCGCCGCGCCGGTGTTGTCCGCGCGCAGGATGATGTTGTCGAACTGCTCGGGCGTGGTCAGCCGCCCCGGCGTGACGAGCGGGAACGACAGCTCCACCGGGCGCGCATTCGGTGCCTGGCCGACGCTGCCCGCGCCAAACTGCTCGTTCTGGCTCTGCACCGCGCGCTGCACATCCTGCGCGGTGATGCTCAGCGCGGCCATGCGATCGGGCTTGAGCCAGATACGCATGGCAAGGTCGGCCGAGCCCATGATCTGCGCCTGGTTGGCGCCGTTGATGCGCTTGATCGCATCGAGCACGTACAGGTTCGAGTAGTTGTTGATGTACTGCTGGTCAAAGCGACCATCGGGCGAATGCACCGCAATCAGCAGCAGAAAGCTCGACGACCGCTTCTGTACGTTGATGCCGGTCTTCTGCACGGTATCCGGCAACTGGGGCAGCGCGAGGTTCACGCGGTTCTGCACCTGCACCTGCGCGGTATCGGGGTCGGTGCCGATATCGAAGAACACATTGAGCGTCATCGAACCGGTCGGCGACGAGGTCGACTGCATGTAGATCATGTTGTCGGCGCCGTTGACCTGCGTCTCGATCGGCGCGGCCACGGTCTGGGCCACCGTCTCGGAATCGGCGCCCGCGTAGGTGGCGGTGACTGTGACCTGAGGCGGCGTGATGTCGGGATATTGCGCGATGGGCAACGCGAACATCGCCACACCACCGCCAATGACGATGATCAGCGACAGCACCATCGCGAAGATCGGGCGCCGGACGCAGAAGGCGGAGATCATGGTGGCTTGGGCCTAGCGCGTTGGCGCGGGTTGGGGAGTCGAGGCGGGTGCGGAGGCAGGCGGTGCCGCGGCAGGACCGGACGCCGCCGCCGGTGTCCCCACCGGTGTGCTGCCCGCCCCCACCGCCGCGAGCGGCGCTTCGCCCGTGACCTTCACGGGCGCGCCCGCAGTCAGCTTGCCCGCGCCGTCGACAACCACGGTCTCGTCCGCATTCAGTCCCTGCGCGATGCGCCACATCGGTCCTGACAGCTCGCCCACCGTCACTGGCCGCGGCTGTGCCTTGCCTTCCTTGTCGACGATAAACACAAGGTCACCCTTGGGGCCATGCATGACCGCACGCTGCGGCACCACGATCGCATTGGGTCGCGTGGCGCCGCCCACCAGCACGCGCACAAACTGACCCGGCTGCAACTCCTTGTTCGGATTCGGCATCTCCGCACGCACGAGGAAGGTGCCGGTCTGCGGGCTGTAAGTGGCATCGGCGAACGTGATGCGACCCTTGTGCGGATACTCGGTGCCATCGGCCAGCACGATCGATACCGCGTAGTGGCGGTCCGGCGGCACCGTCAGCGACTTGTTCTGCTGCTGCGCGCGGAACTCGAGCGTCTGCGGCTCGGAGATGCTGAAGTTGATGCGCATCGGCGTCAGCGTCGAGACCGTGGTCAGCAGGCTATTGGTCGTGCTGACATAGGCGCCTACCGGCAATACGCCAAAACTCGATACGCCATCGACCGGCGCGCGCACGTACGTATATGACAGGTTCAGTTTCTGCGTTTCCACCTCGGCCGTGGCCTGCTCTACCCCGGCGGCGGCCGAGTGGAACTGCCCGGTGGCATCGTCGAGATCTTTCTGCGACAGCGCATTCTGTTGAGCCAGCGGCTTCACGCGCGCGAGGTTCGAACGTGCCACGTCGAGCCGCGCCTTCTGCTGTGACAATTGCGCCTGCGCGGCGTCGAGCTGCGCCTGGAACGGCTTGTGGTCGATCTCGAACAGGACCTGGTTTTCCTTGACCATCGCGCCTTCCACATAATTGCGCTTGATCAGAAAACCGGCCACGCGGGCGCGCACATCGACGGCCTGATCGCTCTGTGTCTGACCGACAAACTCGAAGGTCACCGGCATGTCCTGCGCGCGGGTCTGGAACACCTGGACCGGTACCGCCTGCGCGGCGGCCGCAGGCGGCTCCTGCTTGCCACAAGCGCTGATGCACAATGCCACGCAACCGAGCATGCACAGACGCAGGCGCAGACGCAAAGCCACGCCAGCGCGCATTGCCTGTGCTACCGGCGCCGATCGGACTTGCCGCTTCATTGACCGCTCCCTCGTTATTCGGCGCGGCAATTGGGTAACGCCGAGCCCGCGCTCGCACCTGTCGAGGTTACGTCCGCGCCGCCCGTGCCACCATTCAAAACTTTCGGTATCGAGTTAAATTGTTTCGACGCTGCGGGGGTCGCATTAACGCCGGCCGTGGAAGCCGCCGCCGCCAAATCTTCCGCCACCGCCGCCTCCAAATCGTCCACCCTCACCGCCGCCGAACCGCCCTTGCCATCCCTGCGATGCGCCCGCGGTGCGTTGGCTTCCGAGGTCGCGCGCCTGCTGCTGCGCGTTCAGCCCGCTGGTGGTTTCGCGATTGACTTCGCTATTCGGCTGCACCGGTTCCCAACCGCTCGACGTGTGTTTCTGCCAGCCGTCATCGGTGTGCTGATAGACATTGCCATCGTGCCCCGCATAGACGTTGCCGTTGTTCCAGGCCACCGCGTTGTCCTTGCCCGGATTGGCCACCACGCCGCGGCTGCCCGCGCTCTGCACGCCGGTCTGCGTGTTGCCGGTGACGCCCGCTTCCGCGGCACCGACGCGCCCGGTCTGCGCGTTGTAGCCCGCCACCTGTCGTCCGGCCGCATAGTCGCCGGTGGCCGCATTGCCCACCACGCCACCACGCCCCGCGCCCGCGCTGCCGGTGGACGGATTCGAGAACGAACCCTGCCGCCCCGCCGCATAGTTGCCCGAGTACGGATTGAACGCGGCGCCACGGCTGCCCTGAAACTGCGCGCCCGTTGCGGGGTTGTAGCCCGATGCGGCCGAGCCGCGCCATTGCGTGCCGGTCCACGCGTTGTAACCCTGTGCATGCGTAACGGTGCCCTGCCCCCAGCGGCCATACACATTGGTCTGATTCACGTTGACGAAATTGCCACCATACGCGCCACCCCAGTACGGTCCCCAGTAAGGCGACGCCGAACCCCAGATCGCGCCCGCCGCAAAGCCGAACGCAAACCCTTCCGCCATGCCGATGCCAAACCCGGCGCCATAACCGTACGTCACGGGATAGCCGTAATACACGGCGCCCACGTAGGGCGGATATACATAGCCAGTGCCGTAGACCACGGTGCCGCCCGGCCCGACCACTACACCCATATAGCCCGGCGTATAACCCACCACCACGGTCTCGGGCGTGAACGAGTAGATGCGCACGTAGGTCACGTAATACAGCGGCGAGCTCGGCGGAATCGTATAGATCGCCGATGGGACTTCGGTGGCCACGCTCCACGGACCTGATGGCGTCGGCGCGACAAACCAGATGCCATTGGCCACCGCGAAGTAGCGACCGCCGGCATCGATCACGGGCGTGCCGGTATTGGCCGCGAACTTGAGCGAAGTGCCGTCGATCGCCTCGAACCGCGGCGCACCGTCATAGGCGATGGTCAGCGAGGCCTTCGCGCGCGACACCGAGGCAGTCTGCGGAATATTGGCGGCGATCTCCGCTTCGCGCGCCTGCGGAGTGCCCGGCACTGACACCAGCACATTGGCCTTCGGATCGCTCGGCGAAATCCTGGCGAACGCGGCCGGCAACTGTTCGCCGGGCACGTACTCCCACGGCCCCGTCAGCATCGGCGCGCGAAACCAGCGGCCCGACAGCAACACATAGGACAGGTTCGAGCTGGGATCGACGAACACCGCGTGATCGGAGTTGGCCACGGTCAGCAGCCCCACGCCATCCACCGGCATCATCTGCGGCGCGCCGTTGGTGACGATCAGCTCGGCCGGCCGCGTGGCTAGCAGCACCGCCGGCGCGGTGGCGGGCTTGCGACCGTTGGCGGGCAGCATAGGATCGGGCTTCGGGGTGCCGCCCGCAGCTTTGCTCGCTGCCGATATCAGCGACGCCGCTGGCGTCTGCAACACCTCCCACGCGCCGCCCGCGGATTCGGAGCGATACCAATAGCCCGCGGCCTGCAGGAACAACTCGCCGCCCGCATCGCGCATCAGCAACGCGCGGCTGTTGATCGCGCGTTCGAAATCGGTACCGGCCACCTTGCGCCACGCCGGATCGCCATCGACGAGCACCAGCACCGTCGGCGTGGTCGCAAACAGGATCTGCGGCACCTCGTTGCGCACCGGTACGCGCTGGCTTTGCGCAATCTGCTGCGCTACCGCATAGCTGGCCTGCAACTGCTCGAGCGGCACCGTCAGCCCCTGGGGCGGCAACTGCGCATTCAACGCCTGGCGCACCATGTCGGCCGCATCGGGCCGCGTGGGCACCTCCACGCTATCGATACGGAGCTGTGACAGTTGCACCAGCCCGGTAGGTTTGTCGATATCGGCTGTGGCCGAGAATTGAACCACGCCATAGGTGGGCGCACCGTCCTTCGGGCCCACAGCCACCGCAGCCCGGCCACCAAGGCGGTTGCCTTCCCAGCGTTCGATCTGCGGCTGATAGACCTCGATATGCTGGCCCGCGGCATCGAACTGGCGTGGCCATTGCAACGACGCGCGCGCCGCTGTGGCGCTTGGTTTTGCGGTCGGTGCGGCTGTGGCGAACGGCGGCGTCAGCCAGAGCAGTGCAGCCATCAGGCACGCATAGACGGGAGGTTGGCGATAGAAACGAGACATACGAAATGGCGCTCCCATAGACAGTGCCGCGACACAAGATATGTCGCCCGCTCAATCTAAATTAGCGTGCATTTCGGAACAATGAGGCATAAAAAACTTCAGACCCTGCCCAAAAACCGACAGATCGCCACGCGCTTGTTTCAATCGGCGCCAAACCGGTGCGGCCAGGGGTGCGGGGCCAGCGACACGGTCCCTCGCCTCAGACAAATTCGGGTATCCCCTTGAAGCCACCCATACGCGGCCTCATCTACGCAGAATGTCTCCTCTCGTGGAAGCACCATGAGCTCCATGCGTCCGCGCCGCGCGATTCTGTTCTCCGCGCTGACCCCGATTTTGTTGCACTCCTATATCGGCTTCCGGCTCGTGCCCGATCTCCCCGGACCGCTGTGGCTCAAGATCGCATTTGCGATCTGGCTCGCGATCTCCGCGCTGCTCGTGCCCTTGGGCATGCGCGCGCGCCGTTACGAGCCGCCCTGGGCGGACCGCATCAGCTGGATCGGCATGCTGACGATGGGATTGTTCTCATCGCTGCTGGTGCTCACATTCCTGCGTGACATCTTCCTGCTGGTGACGCTGCTCGCCGGCTGGCACACGCCGACGCTGCTCGCGAACAGCGCGGTGGTGCCACCCGTGCTGGCGCTGGTGGTCAGCCTGATTGGCTTCTTCAACGCGCGCGGTGTGGCGAAAGTGGTCGAGGTAGATGTGCCCGTCGCCGGCCTGCCGCAGGCACTGCACGGCTTCACCATCGCGCAGATCAGCGATATTCACGTGGGGCCGACCATCAAGGGGCCTTATATCGATCGCATCGTCGATCGCGTGAACAGCCTGAAAGCCGATGCGGTGGCGATTACCGGAGACCTCGTCGACGGCAGCGTGCGCGACCTGTCGCCGCATACCGCGCCGCTCGGACGACTGGCATCGCGCCACGGCACGTTCGTCGTGACGGGCAATCATGAGTATTACGCGGGCGCGGAAGCGTGGATCGAGGAGCTGCGGCGCATGGGCCTGCGCGTCCTGCTCAATGAACACGTGGTGGTGGAGCGCGACGGGGCGTCGCTGGTGCTGGGTGGGGTAACGGACTTCACGGCCGGACAGTTCATCGCGAGTCATCGCAGCGATCCGGTCCAGGCATTGGCGGGCGCGCCGGCTTCCGCGGCGGTACGCGTGCTGCTGGCTCATCAACCGCGCAGCGCGCCGGCAGCGGCGGCCGCGGGCTTCGACCTCCAGCTGTCGGGCCACACGCATGGCGGCCAGTTCTGGCCATGGAACCTGTTTGTGCCGATGCAGCAGCCGTATGTGCACGGCCTCAAACGGCACGAACGGATGTGGATCTACGTGAGCCGGGGTACCGGCTACTGGGGGCCACCGAAACGTTTCGGTGCCCCGTCGGAGATCACAAAGGTGCGGCTGGTCAGCGCGTGATGGGCTTGTAGCGGATACGCTTCGGCTTGGCAGCTTCCTCGCCGAGGCGGCGCTTCTTGTCGGCCTCGTACTCCTGATAGTTGCCCGGGAAGAACTCGACGTGCGAATCGCCTTCGAACGCGAGGATGTGCGTGGCGATACGATCGAGGAACCAGCGATCGTGCGAGATCACCATCACGCAGCCCGCGAACTCCAGCAACGCATCTTCCAGCGCGCGCAGCGTTTCCACGTCGAGATCGTTCGACGGTTCATCGAGCAGCAGTACGTTGCCGCCGGCGATCAGCGTCTTGGCCATATGCAGACGGCCGCGTTCACCGCCCGACAGCGTGCCCACCTGCTTCTGCTGATCTCCGCCCTTGAAGTTGAAGCGGCCAATGTACGCGCGCGAAGGCGTTTCGTAACGGCCCACCGTCAGCACGTCCGCACCGCCCGAGATTTCCTCGAACACGGTCTTGTCGCCCACCAGCGCATCGCGGCTCTGATCCACGTATGCGAGCTTCACGGTCGGCCCGATCTTGATCTCGCCGCTGTCCGGCGTTTCCTTGCCCGTGATCATGCGGAAGAACGTCGACTTACCGGCGCCGTTCGGCCCGATGATGCCGACGATCGCGCCAGGCGGCACCTTGAAGCTCAGGTTGTCGATCAGCAGCCGATCGCCATACGCCTTGCTCACGCCATCGAACTCGATGACTTCGTTACCCAGACGCTCGCCGACCGGGATAAAGATTTCCGAGGTCTCGTTGCGCTTCTGGTATTCCTGGCTGTTCAGCTCGTCAAAGCGCGCCAGACGCGCCTTCGACTTGGCCTGACGCCCCTTCGGGTTCTGGCGCACCCACTCCAGTTCCTTCTGCAGGGCCTTCTGACGCGCGGACTCGCTCGACTCTTCCTGCTTGAGACGATTCTCCTTCTGGTCCAGCCACGAGCTGTAGTTGCCCTTCCAGGGAATGCCATGGCCACGGTCGAGTTCGAGAATCCACTCGGCCGCGTTGTCGAGGAAGTAGCGATCGTGGGTCACCGCGACCACGGTGCCAGGGAAGCGCGTGAGGAACTGCTCGAGCCAATCGACGGATTCCGCGTCCAGGTGGTTGGTCGGTTCGTCGAGCAGCAGCATGTCGGGGCGCGACAGCAGCAGGCGGCACAGCGCCACGCGGCGCTTCTCGCCACCGGAGAGGTTGCCGACCTTGGCTTCCCACGGCGGCAGACGCAGCGCGTCGGCGGCGATATCGAGTTGCAGTTCGGCGTTGTTGCCATCGCTGGCGGAGAGGATCGCCTCGTACTTGGCCTGTTCAGCCGCCAGCGCGTCGAAGTCCGCATCGGGCTCGGCATACGCGGCATAGATCTCGTCGAGCTTCTTGCGCGCCTCGAACACACCGCCCAGCGCCGCTTCCACGGACTCACGCACGGTCTGCTCGGGATCGAGCTCGGGCTCCTGCGACAGATAGCCGATGTTCAGGTTAGGCATCGGCGTCGCTTCGCCCTCGATCTCCTGATCGATGCCCGCCATGATCTTCAGCAGCGTGGACTTACCGGAGCCGTTGAGACCCAGCACGCCAATCTTGGCACCCGGGAAAAACGACAACGAAATGTCCTTGAGAATGTGACGCTTGGGCGGAACGATCTTGCCCACGCGATTCATGGTGAAAACGTACTGAGCCATGGCAGCGGTATTGGGTGGAATTGCAATGGCCGAAGTGTAGCAGGCGAGCCGCAGAGCGCATTTTGAGAATCGTCTCCTGTTCACACCGCCGATGTCGCGAGATGCTCTGGTCAACCCATTGCATAACGATCAGGCGGAACGAAGCGCTGGCGAAGCTTGAAATCGAGAAGGCCACTCTCATCGGCGATATGGCCGCACTGATGAACGGTGCAGTCGAGCATCTGGAGACAGCACTAACGCTCGTCGATAGTGTGAGCGAGCAAGTGCTAGCGTCGCTCGGCGGTCCACAGGGGAAATATGACTCGACGGACAATGCTCCGATACGCCATTTGGCGAAATCCCGGATTTATCTCACGCTTGGCTGGTGTGCAAAGCGGCAGGGCAAGATCGAGCTGGCAATCATTCATCTGATGAAGGCGCTCGAACTCAATGAGCAGGACCCCTATATCCTTTACAACCTAGGCTGCTATCACGCGGCGAATGGGAACATTGCCGATGGCTTTCGTTTTCTGGAAAGGTCGCTGGAGAAGTTGCCTAGCATCTGTGCTACAGCACTGAAGGACCCCGATCTGGCATCCCTACGGAGGGCAGATATGCGCAAGTTCGCCCGACTCGTTGGATCGTGAAGGCAGGTCATATGCCGAGCCGCTGTGGTGCAGCGGCTCGCGGGCCGATCACCAGCCCGGAGGTCGCAGATCAAAGCACATCAATGTCCCTCCACATGAAAGATGCCCAATGCATCGCTCAGAGAGCCTAGGTGACCTAGCGCCCTTGCGTCAACGATCGCCCGCCCCCATTACAATACGATCCGTTGAATTTTTGATCTGCATCACACGACACACTCAATGAAGCCCGCCCTGACCCTTAAGTTCAAGTGCAAGAAGTGCACGAAGCCCGTCACGCTGTATCTGCAAAAGACCTCCGCCTGCTCGCATATCACGCCCTATCAGGGCATCTGCAAGTGTGGCGAGCTGATGCGTCATGCCACCGGTGACAAGGACGCTGTGGAGTCGTTCGTGAACTCGTTCGACAACAGCTGGATGCACCACCACCATCACCACCACTAAGCAGCAGCCGACCGTGACCGCGGGTGTAACTGAACCCTGGCGCGCCACCGCGAAAGATCCGATGCGTTTTCTCGGGGGATATCCGGCGGACGTGCTCGACCAGGTTCGCGCGATGGTGGCTGCCGACAAGCTCGGTGCGCATATCGCGCGGCGCTATCCGCAGCGGCACACCGTACAGACGGATCGTGCGCTCTACGACTACACCACCGAGCTCAAGCAGGAATTCCTGCGCAGCGCGCCGCCGCTGCACAAGGTGGGGTACGACGCGCGGCTCGATACCGCGCAGCATGCGCTCGGCCTGCATACCGCGATCTCGCGTGTGCAGGGTGGCAAGCTCAAGGCCAAGAAGGAGATTCGCGTAGCGTCGCTATTCAAGGACGCGCCGCCGGAGTTCCTGCGCATGATCGTCGTGCATGAACTCGCTCACCTGAAAGAGAGCGATCACAACAAGGCGTTCTACCGGCTCTGCGAACATATGGAGCCGCACTACCATCAGCTCGAGTTCGACACCCGCCTGTATCTGGCATGGCGCGAACTCGAGAGCACGCAGAGCAAGGGCTCAGATACGACGGCTTAATCGCAGCTGTAGCGATAAGCGTCGTTGAGGCTCAGCGGCAGCACCAGCGTGCGCAGGTTCTGCGCGCGGGCCGACGAACACAACGGTGCACGCGTGGCATCGACCTTGTACTTGGTGTCGTACTCCACCTGGAACACAGGCTTGCCCTGCGTCGTGAACGCCGAGTAGACGCCGCACTCGTTGTACTGAAAGCACTGCTCGTTGACCGCAAAGTCGAAGTCCGACGCCAGTTGCGCCACCTGATCCACGTCGTTCTTGAGCCCGATGGCCATGCCGCGCGCATGCGCCTGCGCGGCCAGATAGCGGTTGTAGTCGAGTTGCGTGGCCGCAGTCAGCGGCAGGCCAGTGTTGTTGGTGTAGCCATCAACGTTGTCAGTATCGATGCCATCGCACCCCTTGGCCTTGGCCATGTCCATCCGCGCGGCCATGATCGCGCGCACATTGGCGGAACGCGTATCGAGCCAGCGCTCGCCGGGCCAACCCGAAAGACCGTTGCCCATATCGCTCGGCTGAAACTGGCTGAAGTCCGCCCGCCAGTTCTCGCTGCTGCCTGCCGAGAAATAACAGACCACGCGCTTGCCCTGCGACTTCATCGCGTTGATCGTGGCCTGCGGGGTGTCATACATATCCACGTCGTACACAGCCGCGTTGTAGGCGATATTGACCGTGCCCTGCAATTGCAGTTGCCACGTATCGCCAAGCTGCGGTGCCCAGCGCGAGGTGGTCGGCTGGTTTCCGGTGTTACCCGAGTTGCCGGTATTGCCGGCGTTACCGGAATTGGTCCCGTTACCGGTGTTGCCGGTATTTCCGCTGCCATTCGAGGCACCGGAGGTCGCACCCGAATTCGCCCCTGACGTATCGCTGACGCGCACCGTCGAGCCGCCGGAATCATCCCCGCCACCGCCACAGGCGGTCAGCGCAGTGCTGACGCACGCGCCCGCCAGGCACACCAAGGCCTGGCCTGCCAATTTGCCAAACATAACGCCCCTTCGATAACAACCCCGAATAGTGAATGCCCATCCTGTCGTCCGCAGGGATCGCGGGATGGGTCGCCGGTATTTGGGGATCGATTATGTATTGGGAGTCTTACGGAAGGTGCGGCAGCGAACTTAAGCGGCTGCGCGGTGAGGCAATAATCCAACAGCATGCGTCCACTCGACGCCCATCGCCGCGGCCGCGAGGCTTTCCTGAATCGACACCTGCATCGACTGCTCGAGCGCGTAACGGCGCCGATATTGCGCGCGCTTATGGGAAGGCACGGCCTCGATCGGCTTGCGCGGCAGGGTCGGTGGCAGATGGAAGTGAAAGCCTTCCCGAAACGCCCCCATCTCGATCCAGAAGTCATCGAAGTCCGCGCGGACCCGGTCGCACGTGCGCGCGTTGCCCTGATAGATATGCGCATCATTGGGCACACCGAGAATCTGGCGAATGTCGTGGTGCTCAGCAAACGCATACAGCGCGACAAGCAATGCCTGCTTCGGCCGCAACCCATGCATATCGCGCGTAGCCTGCCTCTGCAGTGCACGCGCCTCGTCATGCCGAATGCCCTGCAGGCATCCGATATTCAGGGCCTGGCCAAGTCCGAGGCGATGCACCGCAAACGCGGCGAGCATCAGCGGCTCGTCGTCGATCATCAACGCCATTGTGAGCTCGCCCTCTTTGCCATAGCGACCCGCCGGCATCAAATCGATGCGATAGCGGTAATCGGACTCGCACTGAATCCGCGCCAGCGTGACACGCCCCTTATGCAACAACGCGGTCAGCAAGGTCTGCGGCCACGCGTCGAGCAGCCATCGATAGTGCTCGGTCAGACAACGAAGCTTCTGCGTCTTGGTCAGCCCGGCCCGCAGATACGGGCGCTGCAACCGAAACATCAGCGACGGTTCATGCCGGGCAATCTCGCGCATGCGCGCGTCCCCAACAACGAAACGCGCCCACGCGCATGACAGGCGATACGACGCCATCGCACGCAGCAGATACTTCCAGTAATCCTTGCTAAAGGCCGAAGTGGCCACGAAAGACGCCGAAGCGATCAGAAACAACAGCGGAAGCTTGCCGAACATTGATGTAACGGCACTGCTGATGGCCGCCCTCTGGAAAAAATGCTTCCACTCTAGGGAGCACGCCAGAGGCAATCCATCGGGCAATCCTTAAACGTTTACACTGTCGATGCTTTTCCGCTTCCTGCAACGGTGCCTGCCCTCGGCGCCGACTCAGTATCGTCACCGCATGCCTCTGAAACACATCGCCGCCATTTCCCTCGACCTCGACGACACGCTGTGGCCATTTCTGCCCGCAGTGCTAGGTGCCGAGCAGGCGCTCCACGACTGGTTGCTGACGAACGCGCCGGGCACCTCCCGCACGCTGACCACGCCGCAAACCCTGCGCGAGCTGCGCATCAGGTTTCAGGAAGAGCGACCAGATCTTGGGCACGATATGCGCGCATTGCGCCTCGGCTCGATCCGCTGGGCACTCGAACACGCCGAAGAAGACATCGCCCTGGCCGAAGCCGCGTACGACGTATTCTTCGCCGCACGCCAACGCGTGGCGTTCTACGAGGACGCGTTACCGGCGTTGCAATGGCTGAGCGAACGTTATCCGCTGGTGGCGATTTCCAATGGCAATGCCAACCTGCAGGTGACGGGCGGTCATGAGTATTTCAAAGCGGCATTCAGCGCGCAGACCTTCGGCAGCGGCAAACCCGAAGCGGCAATCTTCCATGCAGCCGCGGAAGCGGTAGGCGTAGCGCCCGAGCGAATCCTGCACGTCGGCGACGATGCCGATTTAGATGTAGTGGGAGCAATAAGCGCAGGCATGCACGCCGCATGGGTCGTGCGCGCGGAAGCAGGCGCTACCGCAACACCAGCGAAATGGGAACGCAACACGCCAGCACCGCACCTGATCGTGTCCGATCTGACGGCATTGTGCCGAGCGTTGGAGCTGGGTTAAGGCCAAGCGAGCTGCCAACGATTACTCGTATGCGTTGAGGGCCAGCACACAAACGGTCTGCTCCCCTCTCCCTAGAGGGAGAGGGGCCGGGGGAGAGGGTGAGATCAACCTACCTACTGTTTTCTCCCCTCTCCCCTTGGGGAGAGGGGCCGGGGGAGAGGGGTATCGATCTCACTCTAGTGTTTTCTCCCCTCTCCCTCGGGGAGAGGGGCCGGGGGTGAGGGCCCACCCCCGCCTCAATCAACCCTGCACAATCCCCATCGCCGGATCACTCACCGTGTGCTGACCATTCTCAACACGGCCAGCAAAACGACGATAAAACGCCGGGTCGCTATCGCACGTCACACCAAAGTCATACCAGTGCCCGCTGTCCGCCAGCGACCACTGGCGCGTCACCACCGCCCCAGCCGCCACAGCCACCTGCACCGGACCTTCGCTGCGATACGCCAACGGCGTAACCGTATAAGTGCAACCCGCCTTACCAGCGTTCTTCAGGTCGACATACACATCACCATTCGTGTCGTAGCAAACCCGAACCTCAGGCGCGACGTTGCCCACGAGGCGGTTCAGATCGCCCTTGAAGTGACGGTGGTAACCATTCGGCCCCAACACCCACAGGTCATACATCCCAAGGTTGTCAGCACGCGCATTCCACGTATCCGCCAACGTCTTGCCCGCTTCCACCACATAACGACGCGGCAAACGCGAGAGGTTCAGACGATCGTAGACGTGGAACACGGCACCCTGCTTGCCCGAGTTGGCAAACACCAGCTCGACCGTCCCCAGGGCGCTGGCATGCGCGGTCGTGTGCAGCTCATACGGCAACGCCCGCGAAGGACGCGTACCGGTGGGCTGCACCGGCAGCCGCACCTCTACCGGCACCGGCACGGCCGGCAATGCAGCCTGCGCATTCCGTAGCGTGTCAGCCGTAGAACGGTTGATACTGCCACCCAGCCCCGTGAGCGCCTCGGCATTCGGTGTCGCGAAGTTGAACGCGCTCGTCAGATCGCCGCAAACCGTGCGACGGAACGGGCTGATGTTCGGCTCCTTCACACCAAAGCGAGCCTCGAGGAAACGCAGCACCGACGTGTGATCGAACACCTGCGAGTTCACCCAACCACCACGGCTCCAAGGCGAAATCACGAACATCGGCACACGCGGACCCGGCCCAAACACCTTGCCATCGCGCTTCGGCTGATTCGTGCTGCCAACCGGCGGTTCGAAGTTGTAGTACTCGTACTTCATGTCGTCGTCGGACAGCGTCGACTTGCCTGCAAGCGAGCCATCAGGATTGCGCGACGCTGGCGACGGCGACGGCACGTGATCGAAGTAGCCGTCGTTCTCGTCGTAATTGACGAGCAGCACGGTCTTGCTCCAGACCTCAGGGTTCGCCGTCAGCGCTTCGAGGATCTGCTGGATAAACCAGCCACCCTGCACCGGGCTCGACGGCCCCGGATGCTCGCAGTAGATCGACGGCGCGCTGATCCAGCTCACCTGCGGCAGCTTGCCCGCCGCGATATCGGCCTTGAACGCGTCGAGGTACGTGTCCGGCGTAGTGCCCGGCAGCGTATTGGCAACGCCCTTGTACAGCGGATTGCCCGGATTGTCGGTAGCCGCGTTGTACGCCTTGTACGGCAGCGCCTGGCCCGTGTTGGCGTAAGGCGTGTTCGGCGAACCGCCGCTCGAAACCGGGAAACCGGAAGCCAGATTGGCCTTACGGAATTGCTGGAACGCGCCGAGCATGTTGTCGCCCCACTCGTCCGGCATGTTCTGGTAGCAGATCCAGTTCACACCGGCTTCTTCCAGACGCTCGGCGTAAGTCTTCCACGTGTAGCCCGTATTGGCCGAAGCAGGCAGACCATCGATGGCGTCCCATTCGTTGACCACATACGAAACGTTCTGCGCGGTCGGGCCGTTGGTGCCAGTCAGATGGAACGTACGGTTCGCGTCGGTGCCCGTGTGCATCGAGCAGTGATACGAGTCGCACAGCGTGAACGCATTGGCGAGCGCGAAATGGAACGGGACTTCCTTCTCCTTGAAGTACCCCATGGAGGCGTCGTTCTTGAACTGCGCCCAGTTGCTCATCCGACCGGAGTCCCACGCATTCTGGCTATCGGCCCACGAGTGCGGCGTGCCGGCAACGCGCTGCGCGTTATTGGCCGTGCTGTCGAGGTGATACGGCGTAATCAGCGTGCCGTTGGCGCGCGCCTGCTGCCACACCTTGCGACCATTGACCATCGGAATCGTCATCCGATCGCCAAAGCCCCGGACGCCTGGCAGCGTGCCGAAGTATTGATCGAACGAACGATTCTCCTGCATCAGGATAACGACGTGCTCGACATCCTTGATGGTGCCCGTGGCGTTGTTAGCGGGAATGGCCAGCGCCTTGCGAATGGCCGGCGGGAACGCAGCCAGCGTAGCCGCGGCGATACCGCCACCAGCTGCCGTCTTCAGAAAATTGCGACGTGAATTCATTGCTCGTCTTTCGTGCGAGGGATTGCGGGGATGGGGTGCAGCGCAGGGATGGGTACGCGATCTCGGGCGCGACCCGGCCTGTTTTCCGATCAGTCGGGCGCGCAGCTCTTGGTGGCTGCCGGCTGGGCAGGCTGATTGGGCTGGTTAGGCGCCGCCGGAGCGGTCGGCGCGCTGTCATCACCGCCACAGGCGGCGAGCACCGCCGTCACGAACAGTGAGGCGAGCAATGTCTTGAGAGAGAGACGGACAAACATGGTGTCGGGCGATTGATCAGGTCAATCGTGTTGGGATGTTTTATGGGAGGGACATGTAAGGCGGGGTGGAGTTTAGGGAGGGGTTGTGACAGGGGCGTGATTGAAGGGCTACATCAATGTGACAGAGGGGAGTCACAAAGGGTGGGATTTGTCTTAGGCTAAGATCGGAGTTTTCCGAGTTCGGCTCGCTGTTGAACGGCAATCTGGGCCAAATAAGAACAAGCTAAGGACAACGGGTATGGGACAAGAGCTGGAACGCGACGGAGCGATAGCCTTTTATTGGGTCAATGTCGGAAAGACGATCAAGGAGGTACTGAAGGGCAGCTTCCTCTGGGCGCCAAAAGAGTCCAGGACAAAATCCGGCAAGCCGAGGCGTCTGGAACATTGGGATAACGTCGCAACAGTGAGATCTGGCGATATCATCTTCTGTTGCCATGACCAAGTAATCAGTCACATCGCACAAGCGACCCACAACGCGTATTCGAAAGAACGCCCTGCAACGCGATCCTTTTCTGAATGGGAAAAGACCGGCAACCGCGTCGACGTGGAACTCCATAAGCTGGAGACTCCAATACACCGAGATGACATAGCCGCTGGGTTCGTATCCCTCTACGATCAGCAGTGCAAACCCAGTATCTTCACGCGCGACGCCACTATCACGCAGATCTATATGTCTATGCTGCCAAAGGAAGCAGGGGTGTACTTGCTTGAGCTCGCCGATCTTATGAAGCAGTTCGAAGCGGATTTTGTGGATCGAGTTGTCGCCAAAAGAAAGCTGAGTAAGACAACTAAAGAGACGATAGTTAGGGCCCGCATCGGCCAAGGCCCCTTCCGGGCGGATCTACTCCGTAGGTGGAATCGCAAATGCTCCCTTACGGGCCTATCAAACACTGACCTTCTCATCGCTTCGCATATCCATGCTTGGACGTTAAGCGACAACGACCAGCGGATCGATCCGGACAATGGGCTGCTGCTCGCGCCTCACATCGATCGATTATTTGATCGAGGACTGATTTCGTTCGACGATGACGGCCAACTGCTGATTAGTCCAACGCTTAAACAGGGAGACTGCGAACTGCTCGCGCTGGATAAGTACACAAAGCTACGGCACATCACGGCTGAGAATCGAAGGTACATGGCGCTGCATCGCGATCGCCACGGCTTCGAACAGTCGTAGAACAGAGGTCCCATGTTAAACGCGCACACGTCTCTTGCCGCGCCTCACCTTCGCGACCACATATCCGATCAAGGGTCGCCCCCCATCGATGGCCTCCTCGCCGAGCTACATCGCGTAGTGATCGAAGCTCAAGCCGAGTCACTCGAATCCACAAAGAGAGCCGGGCTCTTCCACCGGCTCAGTGTCATCACACTCATAGCAGGCTGGCTAGCGACCGTGCTGACTTCGCTAGGCTACTCCCCCCAACTGGCGCCCTGGGCGCTCTTAATCCTCGTATGCGGAGTGGTGTCGACCGTCATCCTCGGAGCGCCGTCCGCGATTCGATCAATCCGCGAATGGAGAACGCTCGAAGCGGACACAATTGCCGCGGTGGGAAAAAATCTAGCTCGCTGGCATACCGCCATTCTGCATATTCGGAGGACTTACACGCAAGACCAGTTGTCGTTCGCCAAACGATACGTGTCGGAGGTCGCATCCCAACTGCGTGGAAGGCTTGCGTTCATCATCGGGGCGTTCGACAAGGTCGGCGCTATCCCTCTAGTAGGCACAACAGCATTTGCCTTGGCTAATTTTAATAAAGGCGGCACGACGTATCTATGGTGGTGCACTGCTGCAGCCATCGCGGGACTCTTTTACGTTATAGCCTTGCGATTCGCCGAAGTCGCGTTCACCTTCGAACGCTTCGCGCTAATCCTCGACCACGCGGCGGCGAAGCAAGGTTGAAGCGAGAGGATTCGCGACGGCGCAGCGAATGTCAGTGCAGACGCAGAGCGGCGCTAACGGTTCTCAAACATGCTGCGATAAAACCCGAGCAAATCAGCTAACACTTAGCGGAGCGAACGAGAGTCTGGGCGCGAGCGTCGTCCGACATTTGTTCATCGGTCAGAGGGTGGAGTGCTTGTGGCTGGGCGCGGGCCGGGTAATCGCAACCTTGCACAAGCTCTCTTGCACTTTGCAGATGGAAGAACCGGCGCAGACCAATAAGCGAGAGCGGCAAGCCGATGGTCATACAGTAGGCTGCGAGTATGGTGATCACCACGAAGCCGAGCTTATGCTGAGGATCGTAGTCGTCTCGAAAAATCACAGGAGCGCCCGCAAAGAACGCCCACGCTACATATGCAAGCAAGTACCCAACGCTGGCGATGATGCGGTAGAAGCCTGATTCGTGGCGCCGCCGCTTCCAACCTATCCGTCCTTCGTCCAGATCGATTCGAATCCACGGGAATGCGCGCAAGTACAGCTCAATCGCTCGCTGAGGGTCAACTGTCGACAGCAAGAAGCGCCTCTCGTCATGATTGAGGGTGTTATCACCTACCAAGGCGGCGTAGCCAAGATGCTCCGCGTATCGCTTTACGTGAGGATCACCACAATGTTCGAAGAACTTGGCCGCAAATTCTGCCTCCTTCTTTCGCCTGTCCTTACGTAGATGCTTCACCTCATCCCAAGCTTTTCGAATTCCCGGCAGCTGAAAAATGACGGCCGTTGCGGCGGTAAAGAGCGGGATAGCCAACTTCGCGAATGTATCGATATCCATTGTGCCTCACTGGGTTACTCAGTCGCGATGCAATTTGATATCGGCATTGTGCGTGGAGATTGGAGACGGACAATCGAAAAAAGAGCTCTCTTCAATAGGAGGTATGGGCTCCAACCTAACAGCGACCTGCCAAACTCGAATCTTTCACCCTCCCCGAGAGGGGTGCCGGGATTGTGCGAGAGTTTCGAGAATAGCGATTCACCATTTGCAAGCGAACTCCCTTGCGCCCCCTCGCTCAGCCTACAGGTTGAGTGCGCTGCAAACGAGTGACTCCAGCCAGCGTGAGATACCCGACGGGCAGCCACGACGGAGACCGTCTGAATGAGCCCACCGCCATCCCCGTTTGGCGTCACCAGAGCATCGACCACACAAAAAGAAAATGCGGCTATACGCAAACCACTGCAAGACGTTCATCGAAGACTGCGAACGCAACCAGATCTCCGAGAAGCTCCGTCAAGGATTCTGTGAAGCATTTGGCTACTCGCCGAGCCCAGCCGAGGTTCAATCCTGGCGAAATTCGCTGCGAACCTTGGCCATGGTTTTTTCAAGGGCAAGCTTAACGAATCAAGGTGTCATGCTGGAGTTTCAACTCCCATTGACGTCAAAACGCGTGGATTGTCTTCTGAGTGGGTATGGGTCCGAAGGCGTCCCGACCGCCATTGCAATCGAGCTCAAGCAATGGGAAACGTGCGAGGACTCCGCTGGCGATCACGAAGTTGCGACTTTTGTGGGCGGCTGTGTCCGAGATGTCCTTCACCCTTCCGTTCAAGTCGGTAGGTACGCCGAATTCCTTCGGGACAATCATGAAGCATGTCATGTCGACTCCAACCCCATCAAGGTCAAGGCATGCGCCTATCTTCATAACTACTTCGCTAAACAGAACGATCCATTATTGGCCCCCAAGTTTGCTGACGCGCGGGAAGACGCCCCGCTATTCACGGCTGACGACATTGATGCGTTCGTTGCGTTTGTTACGAAACACGTCGGCCAGGGGGACGGCCTAGAAGTACTCAGCCGCCTTGAGGAGAACCGTTATCGTGCGAGCAAGAAGCTCATGGAGCACGTGGCGTCAGTCATTAAGGACAGGCCAGAGTACACGCTTCTAGACGAGCAGCTTGTCGCGTTCGACGCCGTCATGACTGCGGCTAAGGGCGGTGTTCACGACCGACGCAAGCATGTAGTCATCGTCAAGGGCGGGCCCGGTACGGGCAAGTCGGTGCTTGCCATTAATCTGGTGGGGAGCTTACTTGCCAGGCACTATTCAACGCACTATGTGACCGGGTCCAAAGCCTTCACCGAAACCCTGCGCAAGGTTATCGGCCCACGAGGGCAAGATCTATTCACGTACACCAACGGTTACGTAGCAGTGGAACCAGACTCTGTCGATGTGCTCGTCACCGATGAGGCGCACCGCATCCGCGACGTCAGCAGCAATCGATTCACGCCTGCAGACAAGAAGTCTGGTCTGAAGCAGGTTGAGGAACTGATTCGCGCTGCGCGCGTGTCGGTGTTCATGATCGACGACCATCAGGTGGTCCGCCCTGGCGAGATTGGCGCCGCGTCTTATATTAAGGAATACGCACAGCTCTACGGCTGCGTCATCCATGAGCTCGAACTTGAAGCGCAGTTCCGCTGCAATGGCTCTGACGCATTTGTCCGCTGGACGAACGCGCTACTTGGCATAGAAGAGGCAAGCGAGCCATTTGAACTAGCTGAGGTGCATGGCTTCGATTTCCGCATTGTCCCCTCGCCGGAGGATCTCGAGGCGCTAATCAAAGCTAGGGTCGACGAGGACCACACCGGGCGGCTTGTGGCTGGCTTTTGTTGGCCTTGGTCATCCCCAAACAACGACGGAACGCTAGTGAATGACGTTACCCTCGGTACTTTCCAGAGGCCGTGGAATGCCAAACCGGACGCAGGAAGGCTCGCGGCGGGCATACCCAAATCCTCCCTCTGGGCCTATCACCCAACGGGGATCAATCAGGTGGGCTGCGTCTACACAGCGCAAGGGTTCGAGTTCGACTACGTCGGCGTTATTTTTGGCGAGGACCTCCGAAACGATCCATCCACCGGACTGTGGGTGGGCGACAAGACGAAGTCCTTCGATACTGCGTATTTCGGCCGAACGTGACCGGCCGTTTCGGGATCGTGACCGGTGATTTCGGCAACGTGACCGAGCGAACCGGAAGGCAGGATTGGCGTTGCGCATGACATCAACCA
>NZ_CAJZAG010000019.1 GCF_914271485.1 Cupriavidus pampae | reverse complement strand
AGGACTCGACCAAGACTGATACGAAACCCTACAATCGACACCGCGCAACTCCCATCCCGCCGAATCGGTCACGATCCCGAAATCGGCGGTCACGTTCGCCGAAATACGCACGATACGACGGTCAAACGATCTAAGGACGATTTTGTTCGGTTGGTGAAAAATACCTATCGAGTGCTTTTATCGCGTGGAATGAAGGGCTGCTACGTGTACTTTGCTGATCCGGATACAGCCGACCATTTCCGTAAGCATTTGGCGGCGTAAACAGGCGCTAGCGGTTCGAGGGAGCACCCCCATTTTTGAGCAAGGTCAAGCGCTGGCGCAATAGCGCCATGGCACGTCAGCGTCGCCACATACAATACCGCGCAATACGGCTCGATCCTCTGCGCAGGCACGGTCGAGTTTTCTATCTCGCGGCAAGCACTTCGAACCGCAGCACGTGGGTCAGTTGCCGAGGCTGACGTCCAGGTCCAAGTCGCCCCATGACGAGCACGTAAGCGCCGTTGCGCATATGCGCCCGATCGGCGCGCTCGTAGTCATCCGCGGAAAGCGTCACCCTCGCGCGAACGGTCTCTCCCTCATCTGGCAATAGCAGCGAAAGGACTACGTCGCCGGCTCTGCGCCCATCTTGACCCATCTCTCCTTCAAGGCGCTCAACCGTGCCGATGAACGTGTCCTCTTCATGGAGCTCCACAGGCCTCAGTTCTCGGCGCACCTCTTCGATGCGAGAGAAGTAGTCGCGCTGTATGCGAATGGTGCGACCGGCGGCGCGATCATTGACCATTCGGAGCGATGACCAGTCGACGGCGATATCCAAGGAGTTGTCTGCTCTCTCCTCGTGCATCGCCGACAGGGCTTCACAAAGGTTCGACGACACAAGAGGCTTAGGTGATCTCTTCAGATCGTCGACTAGGCGATCCAACTCATCTCGCTCAATTGCGGAAGTCAACTGCGAAAGCGCTCTATGCAACGACAGTGTTACCTGCCGCACGAAGGGCTCTTCACTGTCACTTGGCTCGAGGTCGCCCTGAACCTGCATAGCATGGATCGGACAGGCGACCTTCAGTACAAAGCTTCCCTCTTCAGTTTGACCAAAGCGCGCGGCGTCCACGAACTGCGCCGCCTCTCCAAGATTGAGCCGACCGTGGTAAGTCCGCGGTCGCAGAACAGTGCATGCTGCCGCGCGAAGCAACTTCTCAGTGCTGCCAATTAACGTCGATGCAAAGCTCAATGGCAAGGTACTGTCATTTCCGTCTGAAAACACTCGAAGACGAACCACATCATCTTTTAGTGCGCGAACCTTGGAGAGGATCGAGGACGACGTCTGCCCCATCATGTCGGCGAGCTTCGCGATGACGATATCGACCGACTCCGAATAGTCGTCTGCCGTCGCATCCATTGGAAATGTGAGCTGGCGCATCGGGAAGTTGGCGTTCTCGACCATGTACAGGCGATCGGCGAGAGCTTCTTCCAACAGCGCCCAACCTTGGGATCGCAGATAGTCGCGCAGGTCCGTCGGTGCTACTGCCTTGTCGCAAGTCACGCTTCCACCTCCCGATAACGTGGAATTTCACCCCGAGAAAGGCTGCTCATGAGAGACAGCAGGCCTGGACCATCAAACCGTTGGCACTTTGGCAGATAGACGGTCTGCGAAAACTTGTTTGTTGAAGCCCTCGCACCAAGAAGACTAACCCAGTAAGCGCAATTGTGTAGCGAGAGTGCACTATCGGATTGGGTGATCCACTCATCGGCCGCGGGTGGCAAGAACAGGACGACCAGTATGCGAGGCGTCGACCTTGCGTCGGTCCGCAAGTGGTCGTATCGCGAGACTCCAGCAAGGCTATACGAGAGTGCTCCGTCGACCTCCGAGGGGATTTTTACCGTTGCCTTCAGCTGAACTTTCACATCGACCTCCCGCCGAAGTCCCCTATCGGTAAAGGGCCCCCAACCTACTAAGCGTGCGTCGACCCCGGCATTATCGGCATGTCGGCCGGCGACTTCGCATGCGACACCGACTGACGAAGCGACAGCGTGCAAGTAAGCATAACTAAGCTCGGACTCCCTGTTCTGAGAGGAGAGTGGATTCATTCTGTTTGACCCCATACGGCAACCTATTTGTGGTTGCTTCAGGCGACAAACATATCGTTGGGCCGCGGGGGCCGCTATCAGCATTTCTTGAAAACGTCACTGCGCGAGCGGCGGGCCGTTGCCCGAACCATTGATGGCCCCCGTGTGGCCGCACCAAACAAAAAGGCCACGCATTCGCGTGGCCTTTCCTTCAAAACTTGGTGCCGGCTGCAGGACTCGAACCCGCCACCTGATGATTACAAATCAACTGCTCTACCTGATGAGCTAAGCCGGCATGTGTGGAGACCGCGATTCTATCGCATGCGGTCCCAAAAATCGAAGCCTTATTTGACCACCTTCAGCGAAGGCTTCTTGCCCCCGATGCGGGGCACCGGCGGCGGTGTCGGATCGTCTTCCGGATCCGACGACGAACCTTCCGAAGCAGTCACCGGCGCAGCTGTATCAGACGACTCAACAGACGCCAGCTTCGGCGGCGGATTGCTTTCCCGTTCGGTCAAAGCCTGCGTCTCTGGCACGCTGCGCTCTACCGGGAAAGCCATCCCCTGCCCGTTCTCGCGCGCGTAGATGGCCAGTACGTTCTCCACTGGCACATCGATCTTGCGCGATACGCCACCGAAGCGCGCGCTGAACGCTATCCACTCGTTGCCCATGTCCAGGCCGCTGGTCGCGTCGAAGCTCACGTTCAGCACGATTTCGTTGTTCTTCACGAACTCGCGCGGAACGCTCGTATTGGCGTCGACAAAGACGGCGATATACGGCGTAAAGCCGTTATCGGTGCACCACTCGTAGATGGCGCGGATCAGATAGGGCTTGGTGGAAGTTTCAGACATTGATTCGTTTGGTGGCGTCCATCCTTTGCAGCGTATGCGCGTCTTAACGACGCATCACCTTCTCGGACGGGGTCAGTGCTTCGATGTAGGCCGGGCGGCTGAAGATCCGTTCGGCGTACTTCAGCAGCGGTGCGGCGTTCTTCGACAGTTCGATGCCGTAGTGGTCCAGACGCCAGAGCAGCGGCGCGATGGCCACGTCCAGCATCGAGAACTCTTCGCCGAGCATGTACTTGTTCTTGACGAAGATCGGCGCAAGTTGCGTCAGGCGGTCGCGAATCGCGGCGCGGGCGCGCTCGTGATTCTTCTCGGCAGCCTTGCCCTTTTCGTTCTCCAGCACGTACACGTGGGTGAACAGTTCCTTCTCGAAGTTGAAGAGGAACAGGCGGGCGCGCGCGCGCTGCACCGGATCAGCCGGCATCAGCTGCGGGTGCGGGAAGCGCTCGTCGATGTACTCGTTGATGATGTTCGACTCGTACAGGATCAGATCGCGTTCGACCAGGATGGGAACCTGACCGTACGGGTTCATCACCGAGATGTCTTCGGGCTTGTTGAACAGATCCACGTCGCGGATTTCGAAGTCCATGCCCTTTTCAAACAGGACAAGGCGGCAACGTTGGGAAAACGGGCAAGTCGTTCCCGAATACAACACCATCATGGTTGGATTCCTTGGGTGGGGGTTCGGACCACTGAAAAAAGCTTCCCTAACGAGAAGCTTTTCGTCATAGGGACGAACCGGGCAGCGCTAGTTCAGACAGGGCAAGCATTTTGTCAGAACGGTCTATCGAAAAGCAAATAAGTTACAAATAGCCGGCGTGCCGCAGGGGGCACCAATCTGCCCGCAAGCCGCACAGCATAAGGGCCGGCGCGTTGTTGCCAGTAGCAACTTCGACGTCGGCCCCCGTCATGATCGGGCTTTTTTGTTACAAATTACTTGATGTCTTTCCAGTACGCAGCGTTCAGGCGCCATGCGAATACGGTCAGCACGCCCAGGAACAGCAGGACCCAGACGCCCAGGCGTTTGCGATGGCTCTGCGCCGGCTCCGCCATCCAGTTCAGGTAGTTGACGAGGTCCGCCGTGGCCTGATCGTAGTCCTGCGTGCTCAGCTTGCCCGGGGTGATTTGCTCGAAGCCGGCGAACTTGTGCACCTTCTCGCCGTGCTCTTCCACTTCGGCAAACTTCGCCGCGCGCTGGCCCTGCAGTTCGTACAGGACGTGCGGCATGCCGACGGCCGGGAACACCAGGTTGTTCCAGCCCGTGGCGCGCGAGTCGTCACGGTAGAACGTGCGCAGGTACGTATAGAGCCAGTCGTTGCCGCGGGCGCGCGCGATGACCGAGAGGTCCGGCGGCTGCGCCCCGAAGAACGCCTTCGCATCCTTCGGCGGCATCGAGATCGTCATCAGCTCGCCCACCTTGTCCGCGGAGAACAACAGGTTCTGCTGAATCTGCTCGTCGGTCAGACCGAGATCGCGCAGACGGTTGTAGCGCATCATCGAGGCGCTATGGCAGTTCAGGCAGTAGTTGACGAACAGCTTGGCGCCACGCTGGAGCGACGACATATCGCTCGTGTCGAGCGGCGCCGGCTCGAGGGGGTACCCTCCCTCGGATGCCATGGCGGGCACGGTGGCAAAGCACACGCCGACCAGTGCGAGAATCGAAAGAAGCTTTTTCATCTTGTGTCCTTGTCCTCTTGTCGGGAATTCGCGCGACGCTCAGTGGGCGTGAAAAGTCACGCGATCCGGCACCGGCTTGAACGTACCGGCGCGGCTCCACAGCGGCATGGTCAGGAAGAAAGCGAAGTACAGCAGCGTACCGAGCTGCGAAATCTTTTCTCCGACCGGCGACGGCGGTTGCACGCCGAGGTACCCAAGGACCAGGAACACCACCACAAAGACCGTCAGAATCGACTTGTGGAACGAAGGACGATAGCGGATCGACTTGACCGGCGAGCAGTCGAGCCACGGCATGAACACCAGCACGATCACCGAGCCGCCCATCACCAGCACGCCCCAGAACTTCGCGTCGATCTTCCAGAAGCCCAGCGCCAGGATCACGAGGACCAGGATCGAGCCGATCTTCACGCGCGTGTCCTTGCTGCGCAGGATCACCATGCCGAGCACCACCGCGAAGAACAGCCACAGAATCGGCAGGAAGTTCGAGGTCGTGGCACGCAGCATCGAGTAGAACGGCGTGAAGTACCACACCGGCGCGATGTGCGGCGGCGTCTTGAGCGGATCCGCCGGGAAGAAGTTGTTCGCTTCCAGGAAGTAGCCGCCCATGTCGGGGAAGAAGAAGATCACCGCCGAGAAGAAGATCAGGAAGCCGGTCACGCCCATCAGGTCGTGCACCGAGTAGTACGGATGGAACGGAATGCCGTCGAGCGGGATACCGTTCTCGTCCTTCTTCGCCTTGATCTCCACGCCGTCCGGGTTGTTCGAGCCCACTTCGTGCAGCGCGATGATGTGCGCCACCACCAGGCCCAGCAGCACCAGCGGCACCGCAATCACGTGGAACGAGAAGAACCGGTTCAGCGTGGCATCGCTCACCACGTAGTCACCGCGGATAAACAGCGACAGATCCTGGCCGATCACGGGAATCGCGGAGAACAGGTTCACGATCACCTGCGCGCCCCAGTACGACATCTGCCCCCACGGCAGCAGATAGCCCATGAACGCTTCCGCCATCAGGCACAGGAAGATCAGGCAGCCGAAGATCCAGACCAGTTCACGCGGCTTGCGATACGAACCGTACAGCAGCCCGCGGAACATGTGCAGATAGACCACGACGAAGAACGCGGACGCGCCCGTCGAGTGCATATAGCGGATGAGCCAGCCCGATGGCACCTCGCGCATGATGAACTCCACGCTGGCAAACGCCACCGGAATGCCCGCGGCGTTCAGCGTGGCATCCGGCTTGTAGTTCATCACCAGGAAGATGCCGGTCACGATCTGAATGACCAGCACCAGCAGCGCGAGCGAACCGAAGAAGTACCAGAAGTTGAAGTTCTTCGGCGCGTAGTACTTGGAGAGATGATCTTCCCAGAGTTGCGTCGCGGGGAAGCGGGCGTCGATCCAGCCCAGCAGGCCAGTTGTTTTGACTACTTTCTCGGCCGCCATGATCAAGCTTCTCCTTTCTCGTCCTTGCCGATCACGATCTTCGTATCGGTCAGGAACTGGTACGGGGGTACGTCAAGATTCTGCGGTGCCGGCTTGTTCTTGAACACGCGGCCTGCGAGGTCGAAGGTGGAGCCGTGGCACGGGCACAGGAAGCCCGGGTCGGCGCCCAGCTGGGGGTTGGATCCGGCCGCGAACGGACCGGAAGGCGAGCACCCGAGGTGCGAGCAGATCCCGACGACGACCAACACATCCTTGTGGTCGTCGCGGGAGCGCGTTTCGTTCTTGCAATATGCCGGCGTCGGCATCGTGAACGGAACGTCTGAATTGGGATCGGCGACTTCCGCATCGGTCTTCTTGAGCGATGCCAGCATCTCCGGGGTACGGCGAAGAATCCAGACCGGTTTGCCTCGCCACTCCACGGTCATCATCTCGCCGGGCTTGAGTCCGCCGATGTCAGCCTCCACCGGTGCACCGGCGGCTTTGGCTTTCTCCGAGGGTGCAAAGGTACTGACGAAAGGAACTGCTACTGCCACGCCTCCTACGCCGCCCGCAACCGAAGTTGCGATCAACCAATTGCGGCGACCTTTGTCCACGTTATTCACGTTCTGCTGGTCACTCATTCCAAACCCCAGGGGAAGTCAATTTGATCTTGCGTCAACCAAAAATTATACCTGAGGCACATCTTACGGCGATAGGCGAACTACCTATAGGTTGTTGGTCGATTATCGGTCATGGCCGTGCGATAGGTGGAACTGTACTTGCGTCCGCGAAAGTCCTCCGGCAGTCTTGAAGCCTTCGGAGGCCTCTTCGGAACGTCAAATCACCAGCTACAAAGAAGGAGAAAACGCATGGGAATGATGCAAGAGTTCAAAACCTTCGCGATGCGCGGCAACGTCATCGATCTCGCCGTAGGTGTCATTATTGGCGCGGCTTTCGGCAAGATTGTCGATTCCGTGGTCAATGATCTGATCATGCCTGTGGTCGGCCGGATCGTCGGCAAGCTGGACTTCTCGAACATGTTCGTGGTGCTCGCGGACCCTCCGCCCAACACGCCCAACACCCTCGATGCTTTGAAAAAAGCGGGCGTGCCTGTGTTCGCTTATGGCAATTTCCTGACCATCGCGGTCAACTTTATTATTTTGGCTTTCATCATCTTCATGATGGTTCGCGCCTTCAACAAGATGCGCGCCAAGGATGAAGAAGCGCCGGCACCGGCCGCGCCGGCGGAAGATATCGTGCTGCTGCGCGAGATTCGCGATAGCCTGAAGGCGCGCCCGTAAGCGCGTTGTTTAAACGGGATTTGGGATATCGATAAAGGTATGGCGCAGCTCGAAGCGCTGCGCCAGATGCTCCCCTAGCGCGCGAATGCCGTAGCGCTCGGTGGCGTGGTGCCCTGCCGCCAGGTACGCCACGCCGCTCTCACGCGCGAGGTGCGTGGTCTGCTCCGACACTTCGCCGCTCACATAGACATCGACGCCCGCGGCCACCGCGGCATCGAAGTAGCCCTGCGCGCCGCCGGTACACCACCCCACATTGCGCACGACCTTCTCCGGATCGCCGAGCGCAAGCGGCTCGCGCTGCAGCACGCCCGCCACATGTGCGGCAAATTCGCGCAGCGACATCGGCCACGGCAACGTGCCGGTCCAGCCGAGCTGATCGTCAGAAAACCTGCCGGTCGGCGTCAGCCCTAGCTGTGCGGCCAGCTGCGCGTTGTTGCCGAGCTCGACGTGGTTGTCCAGCGGCAGGTGATACGCCATCAGGTTCACATCCGCGGCCAGCAAACGTTTCAGCCGCGCATGCTTCTGCCCGATCACGCGCGCATCTTCGTTTTTCCAGAAGTAGCCATGATGAACGAGGATCGCATCGGCACCGACATCGATCGCCGCATCGAGCAGCGCCAGGCTGGCCGTCACGCCCGTGACGATATGGGTGACTTCAGGTCGACCTTGCACTTGCAGTCCGTTCGGGCAATAGTCCTTGAAACGGGGAACTTCCAGTAGGTCGTTCAAGTACAATTCAAGCTCTTTTGTTTCCATTCCTGGTCCAATCTTCGATATGTTGCGCCGCTTCTGGCTGTTCTTCGCGCAGGCTGTCACCGTCGTGCTGGCTGTGTGGTTCGTCGTCGCCACACTAAAACCCGAGTGGCTGCAGCGCGGGCGCGTCGCCGTGCAGTCCGGCTCGCCGATCGTGGCACTGAAGGAAGTCGTGCCCAATGTTGCCGGCGGCCCTGCCGAAGGCTCTTATAGTGATGCGGCCAAGCTGGCGATGCCGGCCGTCGTCAATATTTTCACCAGCAAGAACGGCTCGAAGCGTTCGCCGAACCCGCAGTCGGAAGATCCGTGGTTCCGCTTCTTCTTTGGCGATCGCTTACCGGAGCAACGGCAGGAGCCGGTGGCAAGCCTTGGTTCTGGCGTGATCGTCAGCTCGGAAGGCTACATTCTAACCAACCACCACGTCGTGGATGGCGCCGATGAAATCGAGATCGCGCTGACCGATGGCCGCAAGGCCAATGCGAAGGTGGTGGGCTCGGATCCGGAAACCGATCTCGCGGTGCTCAAGGTCACACTCAAGGACCTGCCGGCAATTACGCTCGGCCGTCTCGAGAACGTACAGGTCGGTGACGTGGTGCTGGCAATCGGCAATCCGTTCGGCGTCGGGCAGACCGTGACGATGGGTATTGTCTCCGCTTTAGGTCGCAGCCACCTCGGTATCAACACGTTCGAGAACTTCATTCAGACCGATGCGGCGATCAACCCGGGCAACTCGGGTGGCGCGCTCGTCGATGCGCGCGGCAATCTGCTCGGCATCAACACCGCGATCTATTCGCGCTCGGGTGGCTCGCTGGGGATTGGCTTTGCGATTCCGGTGTCCACGGCCAAGCAGGTGATGGAGTCGATCATCTCCACCGGCAGCGTCACGCGCGGCTGGATCGGTGTGGAACCGCAGGACATGACACCCGAGATCGCCGAGTCATTCGGCCTCGATGCCAAGGAAGGCGCGCTGATCGCGGCGGTTGTTCAGGGTGGGCCGGCTGACAAGGCCGGGGTCAGACCTGGCGATGTGTTGGTGTCGGTCGATAACCAGTCGATTAGCGATACCACCGCGCTGCTGAATTCGATAGCGCAGCTGAAGCCGGGCGCTGAGGTGAAGATGAAGGTGATGCGACGTAGCAAGCCGGTGGATGTGGCAGTGACCATTGGCAAGCGTCCCCCGCCACCGCGGCGCGCGCTGCCGCTGGACGAGAACGACTGATCTTCTTCTACGTCGGATCGTAAAAAAGCCAGGACCAAGGTCCTGGCTTTTTTATTGCGCGTGCGGTTCGCGTGCTGCGTTCGTGCTGCCTTGCTAACGCTCACTCGCTGACTTGGGTACGGGTGGCGCGATGCCCCGGTGCTGGCGCTGGTACCAGTACCAGTACCAGTGCCAGTACCAGCGCCAGCGCCAGCGCCGGTGAGTCGGCCAGCGGCACCGGTATGCGGCGCTACCCTCCTCCCCCACAGCCTCAGCCTCGAGGAGGCCAAGAACAAACCGTGATCACACATCACGCGGCCGCACAAAACAAAACCCCGGCATCCGCAAGGATGCCGGGGTTTTGATCCAGCCCAATTCGATGCAGGCTTACGCCTGCGTCAAATTAGAACTTGTGGCGAACACCAACCACAGCGCCGAACTGGTTGGCCGAGCCGCTGGTCGCGCCGAAGCCCGAACCTGCTGCGCCCGAACCCGACAGACCCAGCGTCGAGCCATCCTTGTTCTTGGCGTAAGCCACGTTCAGGTAGGCGTCGGTACGCTTCGAGAACGCGTAGTCCGTCGAAACGACGAAGCTCCACGGATCAGCACCGGTGTTGCGGAAGTCTTGGTAGTAAGCCGCGCCCGTCAGCGACAGGGCCGGGGTCAGCTGGTAACCCACGCCAGCCCAGTACAGGTTCGAACGATCAGCAGCAACTACGCCGTTAGCCAGCGTGCCGCCCGGCAGACGTGCGCCGTCCGAAGCCTTGGCGTAACGGTAGCCAGCGAACACCTTGGCCGGGCCGAAGGAGTACGTACCAGCTGCCGAAGCGCGACGGATCTTGGCATCAGGCGTGCCCAGGATACCGACGTTGGTTTCGTCATAGATCACGCCCAGCGAGAACGGGCCACCGTTGTAAACCACGCTGGCGCTGTACTCACGGCCGGTGTGGTAGTTACCCGGGACTTCACCGTTGATGCCTTGGTAAGCCGAAGCTGCGGTCGCGCCGGTGTTGCTACCGGTCGAGTACAGCAACTGGGTGGTCAGGCCGCCGAACGTGCCGATGTACTTGACGGAGTTGTCAGCACGCGACTGGAACTCGGTACCTTGCGAGGTGATCGAGTAGTTCGTCGAAATGGCCATCGGGTCGAAGGCCAGACCGAAGTCATAGAACGGGGTCTGGTGACGGCCCAACGTCAGCGTGCCGTATTGGCTTTGCACACCGACGAATGCCTGACGACCGAACAGACGGCCACCTTGGCCCGACGTACCGGTGTCAACGTTGAAACCGCTTTCCAGCACGAAGACGCCCTTCAGGCCACCGCCCAGGTCTTCAACACCACGCAGGCCCCAACGGCTGCCGGACATGTTGCCCGAGCTCAGGCGAACCACGTCGTGGCTGCCGGTCACGCCAGCAGGATTAACTTGGTGGTTTTGGTATTCGATACCGGCGTCAACCACACCGTACAGGGTCACGCTCGACTGGGCATACGCACCGCCGGCGGCCAGAGCGGCAACGGCAGCTGCAAACAGTTTCATCTTCATATCGACACTTTCCTTGTCAACTGATTGGGAAATCTTGGTTGCCCAAGTGCTTGGGCGACGCATTAACGTTCACGTCTGCGTCGTATTATGTGACAGGGGTCGCGCTCGACAGAAGACTTTTCGGCCGTAAACATCGAATGCGAACGAGTTATGTTGTCATGAAACAACAACGCGGCCGAGCGTACGGTGTTCGTCTTTGCGGCCCTTTGCGCGAGGTCGGCAAGCGCACCGGCGCCGGGCGAGATGAGCAGCCCAGAAAATGACGCGCCGCAGAAATCTCGCTAAATCAATGACTTAGCGAGAATCAGCAGACTTTCGGAATGCAATGATTGGGAAATCTGCCGCAGCGGCTTGCTGCGGAGACAGACGATCGGCCGGGATCAGTCGGCGGTGGTTTCGGTGGTCTCGCCTGCGGCGTCCTCTGCGGCTCGCGGAGCGGAGACAAAGCGCGCGAGGATCAGGCCGAGTTCGTAAAGTGCGATCAGCGGCACTGCCAGCAGCAGTTGCGACAGCACGTCCGGCGGTGTGACCACCGCAGCGATGATGAACGCGCCCACGATCACGTAAGGACGGATCTGCTTGAGCTTGGCCAGCTCCACCACGCCAAAGCGCACGAGCACGACCACCACGACCGGCACCTCGAACGTGATGCCGAACGCTAAAAAGGTCGTCATCGCGAAACTCAGGTACTTGTCGATATCTGTCGACATCTCGGCCCCGAGCGGCGCGTTGTAGTGCGCCATGAAGTGGAACACGGTCGGGAACACTAAGAAGTACGCAAACGCGACGCCGCACAGGAACAGCAGGTAAGTGCTCGAGACCAGCGGCATGATCAGCTTCTTCTCATGCTGGTACAGACCCGGCGCAACGAATTGCCAGATCTGGTACAGGACCCAGGGCAGCGCAATCAGAAAGGCGACCAGCAGCGTGACCTTCATCGGCACGAAGAATGAGCCGGTGACGTCCGTGACGATCATCTTGCCGCCCTTGGGCAGCGACTCCATCAGCGGCCGCGCGAACAGGTTGAAGATCAGCGGCGCCCAATAGACCAGGCTGACGAATACGAGGATGACTCCCGCCACCGCCTTCACAAGACGCTCGCGCAGCTCGATCAGATGGGAGATGAAGGTTTCCTGCGCTTCGTCCGGTGGACGCTGGGGATCTGGGGATTGCGTGTCGCTCATGGCTTGAAACCGCTCAGCCACGAGGGCTGGATACTTGAATTCGGTCGGCGACCTGCATGCCTATTCGAAGAAGGATCGTGCCGCGCCACGCGCGGGACGATGACGCTTGACGCGCGCGGCGCCAGACTGCACCCACGTGCGCGTGCCCTGCTGACGCTTGAACCAGACTGGCCGCGCGCCCTGCTTGACGCGCCAGCTCTTGCGGCCATTGTGCGATTTGTGCGCGGCGTCCCACGACGGCACGAAACCGCCATCGCTGTTGCCGAAAGGACTGCTGCTGTCAAAACCGTCTCCGGACGCATTGCCCGAGAGCGCGTCGTTGACGGCCTGCGCCTGGTCCTTGACCTCTTGGTTGAGGTCATTCACTTCCTTGTGGATCGTCTGCTCGACGTCGCGCGCGGCGGTCTCGAACTCCGTACGCATCTTGCGCAGTTCGTCGAGTTCCACCTCGCGGCTGACTTCCGCCTTGACGTCACTGATATAGCGCTGGGCGCGACCGACCAGTGCGCCGACCGTGCGCGCTACCTTCGGCAGGCGCTCGGGACCGATCACGATCAGCGCAACTGCGCCGATCAGTGCCAGCTTGGAAATGCCGAGATCGATCATGCGGACGTCGAACCTGAGACACAAGAAAAGCGGGCCACGCTGAACGTGGCCGCCGGGGAGACGGGATGCAAGGCGCGTTGCAAGGAAGAATGTCGGCCGCTTACTGCTGGCGCGACTTTTCCTTGGCCTCTACGTCGATCGTCGTCGCGTCGCGCAGTTCCTTGGCCGGCGCGTCCGCTTGCGCGTCCTTCTCGCCGTCCTTCATGCCGTCCTTGAAGCCTTTGACCGCGCCGCCCAGATCCGTGCCGATATTGCGCAGCTTCTTGGTACCGAACACGAGCATGACGATCACCAGCACGATCAGCCAGTGCCAAATGCTAAACGAACCCATTTCTTGCTCCTGATGAAGCCTGGAACGGCGACTCACGCCGTTCTGCCCCTGAATTACCGTCCTTCAAAATTCGCGCCGGACGACGGTTCCCGGCGTGAATGTGGAAAACGCAATTATCCTGCGGTTCCATGAAAATTTCGTTGCGGCTTGGCGGAACATTACACCAGCATGTCCCGTTGCGTTCAATGTAGCCGTCTAACGCTTACCGACCGCATACCGAAACATTACGATTCTGTTACCGACGGGCGCTGTTACCGCCGCAGTTATCCCCGATACATCGGCTTGTTATCGTTCAGATACAACCAACCCTTCACGATACGGTAAAGCATCCACAAGGACAATACGCTCCACATGGCAATGGCCACGGGAAACAGCAAAACCGTAATCGCAAAGACCCCGCTGAGCGCCATCCAGCCCAGATACCACCAGAACGTACGGATCTGCCATGCGAAGTGCGTGGCGTAGAGCGTGCCCTCCGTATCGTCGCGCTTCACGTAATTGATCACGATCGCGATCAGCGCCGTCACGCCGCCCGTGATCCAGAAGATCGCGTACAGCGCGTAGAGGATATGGGTGAGCTTGCGCAGGCTGTCCAGCTGGCCAGTGTCGGCGGTGGTGGTTACCTGCCCGGTAAAGTCGTTTGCCATCGTTGCACCTTCCCTGGCTTTTTGCCTAGTTGCCTCGTTAGCCTCTACCTTACTCCACCCGCTGCCTCACTCCTTGCGGCTGGCCTTCTCCTCGAGCCCGGACATGCCTTCGCGGCGCGCCAGTTCGTTGATGACGTCGGCCGGCGTCAGGCCGAACTTCGCCAGCAGCACCATGCTGTGGAACCACAGGTCCGCCACTTCGTAGACCACCTTGCCGGTGGCCTCGGCCGTCAGGCCCGCGGCGCGCGCGTCCTTGGCGGCCATCACGGTTTCCGTGGCTTCCTCGCCGATCTTCTTGAGAATGGCGTCGTCGCCCTTGTGGAATAGCTTGGCGGCGTACGACTTGTCGGGGTCGCCGCCGTTTTCGGGCTTGCGCGACTCCAGCGTGGCGGCCACGCGTGCCAGAACGTCCGCGGCGTTCAAGCCGGGCGTATTCGATTGGGAGGCACTCATGGCTTGGCGTAGATGGTGGACGGATCCTTGAGCACCGGCTCCACGGTCTGCCAGTCGCCGGTCTCGACGTCGCCTTCGAACTTCTGGAAGAAGCACGAGTGGCGGCCGGTATGGCAGGCGATGTTGTCCACCTGCGTCACCTTCAGCAGCACCACGTCCTCATCGCAGTCCAGACGCATCTCGTGCACCTTCTGCACGTGGCCGGACTCCTCGCCCTTGTGCCACAGGCGCTTGCGCGAGCGCGACCAGAACACGGCCTCGCCGAGTTCGACGGTGCGCTGCAACGCGTCGCGATTCATGAACGCGAACATCAGCACGTCATTCGAGCCGACTTCCTGGACGATCACCGGTACCAGACCGTTATCGTCCCACTTCACCTTGTTGAGCCACTTCTTTGCCATAGTCACGTCCGCATCGGGATGCCCTGCCGGGCCATGAAGTCTTTTGCCTCACCGACGGTGTGCTGGCCGTAGTGAAAAATGCTCGCGGCCAGAACTGCGTCGGCACGGCCAACGGTAATGCCGTCGGCCAGATCCTGCAGGCCGCCAACACCCCCCGATGCAATAACGGGAATCGACACCGCGTCGCTGACAGCGCGCGTGAGTTCGAGGTCAAAGCCGCTCTTGGTGCCGTCGCGATCCATGCTCGTGAGCAGCAACTCGCCGGCGCCGCGCGCGGCCATCTGGCGCGCCCACTCCACCACGTCGAGCCCGGTGGCCTTGCGGCCGCCATGCGTGAACACTTCCCAGCGCGCGGGCTCGCCCGGCGCGGAGCTGCGCTTGGCATCGATCGCCACCACGATGCACTGCGAACCGTACTTGCCGGCGGCATCCGATACCAACTGCGGATTGGCGATCGCCGACGAGTTGACGCTGATCTTGTCCGCGCCCGCGTTAAGCAGGCGACGTACGTCTTCCACCGCGCGTACCCCACCGCCCACCGTCAGCGGAATAAACACCTGCGAAGCCACCGCCTCGATGATGTGCAGAATCAGGTCGCGGCCATCGCTGGTCGCGGTGATGTCGAGGAAAGTGATTTCATCGGCGCCCTGATCGTCGTAGCGGCGCGCGATCTCGACCGGGTCGCCCGCGTCGCGCAACTCGACGAAGTTGACGCCCTTGACCACCCGCCCATTGGTCACATCCAGGCAGGGGATGATACGTTTGGCTAGCATGAGGTTCCTTGCGCACCGCCCGCCGCTGCCATAGTCACAAGCTTACGGCGAGGGTGCTACGGGTGCGTGCGTATAAAAATTACTCGGCGCCCAGGGTATCGGCGCGCGCCTGCGCGTCGGCAAAGTTGAGGTCGCCGGAGTAGATCGCGCGACCGCAGATCACGCCTTCCACCCCTTCGCGCTCCACCTCGCACAGGCGTTCGATATCGGTCAGGTTCGACAGGCCACCGCTGGCAATGACCGGAATCGTCATCGACTGCGCGAGCTTGACCGTCGCGTCGATGTTGATGCCTTGCAGCATGCCGTCGCGGCCGATGTCGGTGTAGATGATCGCTTCCACGCCGTAGTCCTCGTACTTGCGCGCGAGGTCCGCCACTTCGTGGCCGGTCAACTTGCTCCAGCCGTCCGTCGCCACTTTGCCGTCCTTGGCATCGAGGCCGACGATGATGTGGCCGCCGAACGCGGAGCACGCATCCTTGAGGAAACCGGGGTTCTTGACCGCGGCGGTGCCGATGATCACGTAGGACAAGCCATCGTCGAGCCAGCGCTCGATGGTGTTGAGGTCGCGGATGCCACCACCGAGCTGCACCGGAATTTCACCGCCGACTTCGGCGATGATCGCCTTGATCGCGGCTTCGTTACGGGGCTTGCCCACGAATGCACCATTGAGGTCGACGAGGTGGAGACGGCGCGCGCCCTGGTCCACCCAATGACGTGCCATGGCGGCAGGATCTTCGGAAAAGACGGTGGCCTGGTCCATGTCGCCTTGTTTAAGGCGTACACACTGACCGTCCTTCAGGTCGATGGCCGGAATGAGCAACATATGCGTGACGAGCGAGGTTGTGTAAAAAGGAAAAAATGAAAGCGGGCCGCCGCAATGACGGCCGTCGATCAGGGGTTACTTCAGGGATTCCAATGCACGAAGTTCCGGTATAGCTGCAAACCCATCGCTGCGCTCTTCTCGGGGTGGAACTGCGTGGCAAAAATATTATCGCGTGCTACCGCGCTGGTAAACACGACGCCGTATTCGGTTTCGCCGGCGGTATGCACCGGGTCCTGCGCGTGCACGTAGTAACTATGCACGAAATAAAACCAGCTATCGTCCGGAACGCCCTGCCAGATCGGGTGTGCCCGGGTCTGACGTACGCGGTTCCAGCCCATCTGCGGCACCTTGAAGCGCGAGCCGTCCGGTTGAATCTGCCCTTCCAGCTCGAACCGGATGACCTCTCCGGGCATCAATCCGAGGCACGGCGTGGCTGCTTCTCCAGGACGACTTTCGGTGCTGCGGTCGAATAGCATCTGTTCGCCAACGCACACACCGAACATCGGCTTGTTGGCGGCCGCTTCGATCACCGCCTCCTGCAGGCCCGATGCGCCGAGCGCCCCCATGCAATCCGGCATGGCGCCCTGCCCCGGCAGCACCACGCGGTCCGCCGCGCGAATCGCTTCGGGGCGATCCACCACCTGGACATTCGCTTCCGGTGCCGCGGCGCGCAACGCCTGCGCCACCGAGCGCAGGTTGCCCATGCCGTAATCCACAATAGCTATGGTAGTCATGATTTCAAAACAGGCAACAGGGTCTTCAGCCCGTCCACGATGAATTCCACGGCCAGCGCCGACAGGATCAGTCCCATCAGGCGCGTGCCGATATTGATGCCGGTACGGCCAATCACCCGCGCGATCGGATCGGCCGCGCGGAACGTCATGTACACCACGCCGCCAAGCACGATGCCGATGCCGACCAGAATCAGCAGCTGATACCAATGCTGGGTCTTGCCTGCATAGACGATCACCGTGCTGATCGACCCCGGGCCGGTCAGCAGCGGCAGCGCCAGCGGCACCACCGCGATGCTCGACTTGGCTTCCGCCTCGTCCTCTTCCTCTGGCGTGGCGCGCGTGCGGCTCGACTGCGCGTTGATCATGTTCATCGCCATCATGATCATGATCAGTCCACCCCCCACCTGCAGCGACGCCACCGAGATATTGAAGAACTCGATGATCTGCTGCCCCAGCAACGCCGACACGCCCATGACAATCGCCACCGAGATCGATGCGATCTTGATCGTCCGCATCTTCTCGGCCTCGGTCTGCTGGCTCGTCAGGCTGATAAAGAACGGGATCGCCCCGATCGGATTGATCAGCGCCAGCAGCGAGATGAATGACTTGAGCGTGTCCATGGGTTGCGGTCGGTCGCGAACGATCGGCAGCGCCGCAACAGCCGGCTCGCCAGACTAATGTCCCGGAAACGTATTCCTCAGAGCGTGCCTTTGGTCGACGGAATCGTGTTTGCCGAACGCGGGTCCAGCTCCACCGCCATGCGCAGTGCCCGGCCGAACGCTTTGAACACCGTTTCGCATTGATGGTGCGCATTGATGCCGCGCAGGTTGTCGATATGGAGCGTCACGCCCGCATGATTGACAAAGCCACGGAAGAACTCGATGGTCAGGTCCACATCGAAGCTGCCCACGCGCGCACGCGTGAACGGCACGTGGAACTCCAGCCCTGGGCGGCCCGAGAAGTCGATGACCACGCGCGACAGGCATTCGTCCAGCGGCACGTAGCTGTGGCCATAACGCGTAATGCCCTTCTTGTCCCCGATCGCGCGCGCAACGGCCTGGCCGAGCGTGATGCCGACATCTTCGACCGTGTGATGGTCGTCGATATGGACGTCGCCAGTGGCTTCGACTTCGAGGTCGAACATGCCATGGCGGGCGATCTGATCCAGCATGTGGTCGAGGAACGGCACACCCGACGCCAGCTTCTGGCGACCGGTGCCGTCGAGATTCAGTGAAACGCGGATTTGCGTTTCGGAGGTATTGCGGGTGACCTCTGCAACACGCATGGTGGGGTTAATCCTGCAACGAAGCGACGAACGCTTCCATAAACTGCGCGTTTTCTTCGGGCGTGCTGACCGTCACGCGCAGACAGTTGGCCAGCAATTCGTGCATTTTACTCACGTTCTTGATCAGTACCTTGCGTGAAACGAGGCGTTCGAACGTCTGTGCCGCATTCGCCACGCGAATCAGCAGAAAGTTGGCATCGCTCGGGAACACCGTCACGCCGGGCAAAGCGGCCAGCTGAGCAGACAACAACGAACGCTGTTCGCGCAGCTGCGCGGCCTGTTCGTCGAGCACATCCACGTGTTCGAGCGCGAACAACGCGGTGGCTTCGGTCAGCACGTTGATGTTGTACGGCGGGCGCACCTTGTCGAGCTGCTCGATCCACGCCGGCGAACCCGCCATATAACCCAGGCGGATGCCGGCCAGGCCGAGCTTGGACACCGTGCGCATGACCAGCAGATTGCTGAAGTCCGCCAGACGCGGCATCCAGCTGTTCTGCGCGAACGGCTGATAGGCCTCGTCCACGACCACGAGGCTGTTGCACACGTCGCCATTGGCGGCGCGCACGATCATGTCCATGTCCTCGGCGTCGAACAGGTTCCCAGTCGGGTTGTTCGGATACGCCAGATAGATGATCGCCGGTTGCTCCTCGGCCATCTTCCGCAGCATCTTCCCGCGATCGAGCGTGAAGTCCGCGCGCAGCGGCACGCCGATGAACTCGAGGCCCGCGAACTGCGCGGAGATCGCGTACATCACGAAGCCCGGCACCGGCGCCAGCACCTTCGCGCCCGGCTTGGCCGCGGCCATCGCGAGCATGCTGATGAGTTCGTCCGAGCCATTGCCGAGCAGAATTTCCATGCCGGCCGGCACCTGCATCACGGACTTGAGCTTGGCGCGCAGCGCTTCGCTGGTCGGTACCGGATAGCGATTGAGCGCCACCTCCGACAGCCGCTTGCCGAGCTGCTCGCGCAGTGCCGGCGGCAGCTGGTACGGGTTCTCCATCGCGTCGAGCTTCACCAGACCGTGCGAATCCGGCACGTGGTAAGCGCCCATGGCGCGCACGTCGTCACGGATGATGCGGTCGATCAGGGAAGGCTGTACGGCTGACATGGAGTCCTCTGCTTGCGTCATTGAGTGGGGAAAACGAACGGTAGTAAAACTTACGACCGCTTGAAACGGTATTCGGCACTGCGCGCATGCGCCTGCAGCCCTTCGCCATACGCGAGTTCCGCGGCAATTTCGCCCAGCATCTGCGCGCCGGTCTCGCTCACCTCGATCAGGCTCGAACGCTTCTGGAAATCGTACACGCCCAGCGGCGACGAGAAGCGCGCGGTGCGCGAGGTGGGCAGTACGTGGTTCGGACCGGCGCAGTAGTCGCCAAGCGACTCGCTCGTATAGCGACCCAGGAAGATGGCACCGGCGTGGCGAATCTTCTCGCTCCATTGGCGCGGATTCTCGGCCGAAATCTCCAAGTGCTCGGGCGCGATCGCGTTGGCGATCTCGCAGGCCTCTTCCATATCGCGTACCTTGATCAGCGCGCCACGGCCGGACAGCGAGGCGGCAATCACCTGACGGCGCGGCATCGTGCCAAGCTGGCGCTGGATGCTGGCCTCGACGCGGTCGAGATAAGCAGCATCGGGGCACAGCAGGATCGATTGCGCGAGTTCGTCGTGCTCGGCCTGCGAGAACAGGTCCATCGCCACCCAGTCGGGATCGGTGCTGCCGTCGCAGATCACCAGGATCTCGGAAGGGCCAGCGATCATGTCGATGCCGACGGTGCCGAACACGCGGCGCTTGGCGGCGGCCACATACGCGTTGCCCGGGCCGACGATCTTGTCGACCTGCGGAATCGTCGCCGTGCCGAACGCGAGCGCGCCCACGGCCTGTGCGCCACCGATCGTGAACACGCGGTCCACGCCCGCGATCTGCGCGGCGGCCAGCACCAGTTCGTTGCGCACGCCACCCGGCGTCGGCACGACCATGATCACTTCCTTCACGCCAGCCACGCGCGCGGGAATCGCGTTCATCAGCACCGATGACGGATACGCAGCCTTGCCACCGGGCACGTAGATGCCCACACGGTCCAGCGGCGTCACCTTCTGGCCCAGCATCGTGCCGTCGGCCTCGGTGTATTCCCAGCTATGGCTGCCGCATTCGATCTTCTGCTTCTCGTGATAGGCGCGCACGCGTGCTGCCGCGGCTTCCAGCGCCGCACGGCGCTTGGGTTCGAGCTCTTCGAGCGCAGCTTCGAGTTCGGCCTGCGACAGTTCCAGCGCGCCCAGCGATGCCGCTTCCACGCGGTCGTAGCGGCGCGTGTATTCGAGCACCGCTTCATCACCGCGCGTGCGCACGTCCGCCAGGATCTGCGCGGCCGCGCGATCGATGGCTTCGTCCTCGCCCGCCTCGAACGCCAGCACCTGCCGCAATGCCGTGGCAAAGCCGGGTTCGGTCGAGTCGAGCCGGCGGATCGACAGGTTGTCCATATCGGTATCGTTCATGACTTCCTTCCTCGCTACCTTCCTCGCACTCTCAAGCCATCGCAGCCGAGGCCGCTTCAAACGCTTCGAGAATCGGTGCGAGGCGTTCGCGCTTGAGTTTCAGCGCGGCCTGGTTCACCACCAGCCGCGACGAGATCTGCATGATCTCCTCGACCTCGACCAGGTTGTTCGCGCGCAGCGTGCCGCCGGTGCTCACGAGGTCGACGATCGCGTCGGACAGGCCCACCAGCGGGCCCAGTTCCATCGATCCATACAGTTTGATCAGATCCACGTGCACGCCCTTCTTGGCGAAGTGCTCGCGCGCGGTCTGCACGTATTTGGTGGCCACCGCGAGGCGCGCACCCTGGCGCACCGCGTTGACATAGTCGAAGCCCGCCGGCACCGCCACCGACATGCGGCAGCGTGCGATGTTGAGATCGATCGGCGCATACAGGCCCGTCATGCCATGCTCGAGCAGCACGTCCTTGCCCGCCACGCCGAAGTCGGCGGCGCCGTACTGCACGTACGTCGGTACGTCCGAGGCGCGCACGATGATCACGCGCACGGCCGGGTCGGACGTCGGCAGGATCAGCTTGCGCGAGGTCTCAGGATCTTCGGTCACGCGGATGCCGGCGGCTTCGAGCAGCGGCAGCGTCTCCGTGAAGATACGGCCCTTGGACAGCGCCAGCGTGAGCTGACCGGAGGTGGCATTGAGCGAGGAAAAGGCAGCGGGACTCATCGAATTCTTCTCAATCTTGTTCTTGGAGGGCGCGTCAGGAAATGCGGCGGATCTTCGCGCCCACCGCGGACAGCTTGTCTTCCATGCGATCGTAGCCACGGTCGAGATGGTAGATGCGGTCGATGACGGTATCGCCATCGGCCACCAGACCCGCGATCACGAGACTCGCCGAGGCGCGCAGATCGGTGGCCATGACGGTGGCACCCGACAGGCGCGGCACACCGGTCACCACCGCGGTATTGCCCTCGGCCGTGATGTTGGCGCCGAGCCGGTTGAGCTCCTGCACGTGCATGAAGCGGTTTTCGAAGATGGTCTCGGTAATGCGCGCCGTGCCTTCGGCCACCGCATTGAGCGCCATGAACTGGGCCTGCATGTCGGTGGGGAATGCCGGGTATTCGGACGTGCGGAAGCTCACGGCCTGCGCGCGGCGCGGCATCGCCAGTTTGATCCAGTCATCGCCGGTCTCGATCTGCGCGCCGGTCTCGCGCAGCTTGGCGAGCACGGCATCGAGGATCAGCGGCGGCACATCGCGCAGCACCACGTTGCCGAGCGTCGCGGCGGCCGCGCACAGGAACGTGCCGGCTTCGATGCGATCGGCCACCACCGAGTGCGTGGCGCCATGCAGGCGCTCCACGCCCTGAATCACCAGGCGGTCCGTGCCGATGCCCTCGATGCGCGCGCCCATCTTCACGAGCAGGTTCGCGAGGTCGGTCACTTCGGGTTCGCGCGCCGCGTTCTCGAGCACGGTCTCGCCGTCGGCCAGCGTCGCGGCCATCAGCAGATTCTCGGTGCCGGTGACGGTGATCATGTCGGTCACCACGCGCGTGCCCTTCAGGCGCGACGCGCGGGCATGGATAAAACCATGCTCGATCGAGATCTCGGCGCCCATCGCCTGCAGGCCCTTGATGTGCTGATCGACTGGACGCGCGCCAATGCCGCAGCCACCGGGCAGCGATACGCGAGCCTCGCCGAAGCGCGCGACCAGCGGACCGAGCACGAGGATCGACGCGCGCATGGTCTTGACCAGTTCGTACGAGGCCTCCGGCAGGTTCACATCGGCGCCGTTGAGCGTGGCGCGCGCGCCATCGAGCTCCGCGCGCATGCCCATCTCGCGCAGCAGCTTGAGCATCGTGCGCACGTCCTGCAGATTCGGCACGTTGTCGATGATCACATCATCGGCGCTAAGCAGACCCGCGCAGAGAATCGGCAGTGCGGCGTTCTTCGCGCCCGAGACCCGGATCTCTCCGGACAGCGGGCCATTGCCCTGAATCTGGAATTTGTCCATGTTCCGTCTATTAATGTCTGGTTACTTCGAGGCGGCGCCGGCTTGCCATTCGGCCGGGGTGAGCGTCTTCATCGACAGCGCATGAATCTCCGCGCGCATGCGGTCGCCCAGCGCCGCGTACACGCGCTGGTGTCGCTGGATCAGCCGCTTGCCGTCGAACTCAGCGCTGACGATCGTCGCGAAGAAGTGCTGGCCGTCGCCTTCGACCTCCAGATGGTCGCAGGGCAATCCTTGGGCAATGTAGTCCCTGACTTGTTCCGGTGTGGGCAGCATGTCTGTCTCTATTAAAACTTCATTCATTTGTGCGACACGAGAGGCTAAACGCCCTCAATGACGCAGTTTGTATCCGGTCCGCAGCATCCGCAGCGCCAGCGCCGCGAGTACCACGAAGGCAATGCCGACCACCGTCAGGCTGAACATCGGCGACACATCCGAAACGCCGAAGAAGCCAAAGCGGAACCCGTCGATCATGTAGAAGAACGGGTTGGCATGCGACACCGCCTGCCAGAATGGCGGCAGTGTATGAATCGAATAGAACACGCCCGCCAGAAACGTGGCCGGCATGATCAAAAAGTTCTGAAACGCCGCGAGCTGGTCGAATTTCTCGGCCCAGATCCCGGCAATCAACCCCAGCGTGCCGAGGATGCCGGCACCGAGCAGCGCGAACAGAAACACCCAGCCGATATTGGCCACATGCAGCGGCACGAGCAGCCCCGTCACCAGCAGCACGCCAAGCCCCACGGAAATCCCACGGATGATCGAGGCGGTGACGTACGCGCCAAACATCTCCCAGTGCGACAGCGGCGGCAGCATGATGAACACGAGGTTGCCCGTGATCTTCGACTGGATCAGCGATGACGAACTGTTGGCGAACGCGTTCTGCAACACGCTCATCATCACCAGTCCCGGCACCAGGAACGAGGTGTAGTTGACGCCCTGGTACACCTCCACGCGGCCTTCCAGCACATGGCCGAAGATCAGCAGGTACAGCACCGCGGTCATCACCGGTGCCGCCACAGTCTGGAAGGCAACCTTCCAGAAGCGCAACACCTCCTTGTAGAGCAGCGTGCGAAAGCCCACGAACCCGCCGACGGACATGGCCGACAGGCGCGCATTCTCGGCCAGTTCAATCTCCACCGGCGTCTTCATGCTGCGGCCTCCATCGCCGTGGCCGGCGTGGACCCGGGCATATGCCCCTCGCGACGCATGATCTGGACGAACACGTCCTCGAGATCGGCCTTGCTCACTTCCATGTCCTCGATTTCGCAGCCGGCCTCGCGCAACGCGGCGAGGATCGGCTCCACGGCTTCATAGCCCGACAGGCGTAGCCGATGCGCGCGCTCGCCCGGATTGGCGGGCATGCGCAATGCCTCGAGCGCAGGCGGCAGAACGCCGCGCGAGAGGGTGAGTACCAACTGCAGTCCGGCGAACTGATTGAGCAGACTGCTCGTGCGATCGAGCGCGACCACCTCGCCGAACTTGAGCATCGCGATGCGATCGCACAGCGCTTCGGCTTCTTCGAGGTAATGCGTGGTCAGGATGATGGTGTGGCCTTCGCGATTCAGCCGCGAAATGAATTTCCACAGCGTCTGGCGCAGTTCCACATCGACGCCGGCGGTCGGCTCGTCGAGCACGATCACGGGCGGGCGGTGCACCAGCGCCTGCGCCACCAGCACGCGGCGCTTCATGCCGCCCGAGAGCTGGCGCATGTTGCTGTCGGCCTTGTTCGTGAGATCGAGATTGGCCATGATCTCGTCGATCCAGTCGTCGTTGTTGCGCATGCCGAAGTAACCGGACTGCAGACGCAGGGTCTCGCGCACCGTGAAGAACGGATCGAATACCAGTTCCTGCGGCACCACGCCAAGCATGCGGCGCGCCATGCGGTAGTCCTCCACCACATCGTGCCCGAGCACCTGAACGCGCCCGGAGTCCGCGCGGTTCAGGCCCGCGAGAATCGAGATCAACGTGGTCTTGCCTGCGCCGTTGGGGCCGAGCAGTCCGAAAAACTCACCGCGCTCGACGGTAAAACTGACGCCCTTGAGCGCTTGCAGATTGCGGTAGCGCTTGCGAACGTCGGTGATTTCGATGGCTTTCATGGCCGAATGTCTTGTGACGGGTCCGCTTTCGGGACCGGCCTGGCTTGGAGTCTGGAGCCCCCGGGTCTGCCGCGCAGCACCTGGGGGAATGGTGTCTGGGGCATGTGGGGGCGAATAACCCGGAATTATAGGGGATGCGGGATAGGTCCCGCTGCGGACCCACCGCCGCGGCATCGCATCGGCCGACGCAGCATGTTGCGCAGCCAAGGATGCCGGTTCAATGTCGGTGGTGGCCTTGCGGGTGTGTAGCGTCGGACGGCAGGACCGAAGACAGGCCCAGCAGGCCCGCGACGCCATAGAGAGCGGCCAGCTCGCCAAGCTGCGGCGGCACGTTGACGATCGACAGCGACTGACCACGGCCCGCGGCAGCGCGCTGCCAACCGAGCAGCACGGCAACGGCCGATGAGTCAACCTGCGTCAGACCCGCGCAATCGACCGCTACATCGCCCTGCGACACGCGCGCCAGCCCGTCACGCAGCACGGTGGCGGCGTTCTGGTTGGTGAGCGAGGTTCCGAGCGAAGGCATCGAATCAGGATAGGTTGAAGGCTAAGGCGGAAACTGAGGCCGAAACTGAGGCGCAAACGAAAACGCCTGTGGCGAGCCACAGGCGTTTCGAGGCACGAAGGCCCATTGTACGCGAAGCCGGTCTTACTTGGCGTTGGCGAGCTGCTTGTTACGGTCCTGCAGGGTCTTGATGACGCCGTCGATACCCTGTTGCGTCACGATCGTGTTGAAGCTGCCCTTGTAGGCTTCCGTCAGCCACGCGCCCAGCACGTTGATGTCATAGACCTTCCACCCCTCAGGCGTCTTCTCCAGGCGGTAATCCATCTGGATCGGCTCGCCCTTGTTGATCACCTGCGTGCGGATGGTCGCATCGGTGTCGTCGGCAGTGCCACGATACGGACGATATTGCACGGCCTGGTCGCGAATCTGCGCGATCGCGCCGGCATACGTACGAATCAGCAACGTCTTGAACTGATCGGTAATGATCTTTTGCTGTTCGGGCGAGGCCTTCGACCAGTTGCGGCCCATCGCGATCTGCGTGGTCTTCTCGAAATTGGCGTGCGGCAGGATCTTCTGCTCGACCAGCTGCGTGATCTTGCCGATATTGCCGGCCTGCATGTCCTTGTCGCTCTTGACCGTGTTCATGACGTCGGACACGACGGCCTTGACGAGCCCATCCGGCGTGGCGGCGAGATCGGCGCCCACCTGGGCTTGGGCCGGCGCGGTGAATGCAACGCCGGTCAGTGCAATGACAGTGAGGAAGGGGGCCAACAGTCGCTTCAGCATGAGCGTATTCCTTTCTAATCTTGTGCGATACCACCGGCACCGACGGCAGGTGCCGGCCGTTGCCAGTCCGTGAAGATGACCGGTCAACGCACGCATTGAAACACAAGCATCCACGCTCTGCGTTGCCACATCGGGGCCATTCAGGGCTTGGACGCCACTTCTATACACTTTGTTTCAGCGCTGACATCACCTTCACAGGTCCAGCCCCGTGGCGGGCGTGCCGCGCTGCAAATACTTTCTTCGCGCCAGCTTCAGCAGCTTCAGCGGAAGCGGAAGCCCGGGCTACCCGGCACCAGACGCTGTGCCGGCGAGACCGGCAATGCCTGCTGGTCGCCATCGGCCGGTGTACCGGGTTCGTCGTCGTCGCCGCCCGGCGGGTTGCCATCATAGATAAGGTACTGACGGCGTTGCAGATACGAGTCCCGCAGGAATGCGTAACGATCCAGCGCGGCGGCGTCGATCAGGCTGGTCGCGGCCAGCAATTGCGAGCGACCGTCGACAATGCGCACGCCCGAGACCGCATAGCGTGCCCAGACCGGATAGATATACGAGGTGGGATCCATCAGCCGATCCACCAGCATGCCGCCGGTGTCACGCACGGTGCTGGGGCCAAACAGCGGCAGCACGAGGTACGGGCCCGGCGGCACGCCCCACACGCCCAGCGTCTGGCCGAAGTCTTCCTTGTACTTCGGCAGTCCGCCCGGCGTGGCGATATCGATCAGGCCACCGAGGCCGAAAATCGTGTTGATGGCCACACGCATCGTGTCTTCGGCGGCGCGCGACGGCTTGCCCTGCAGCAGGTTGTTCACCGCCGAATAGACATCGCTGACATTCGAGAACACGTTGCCAACCGCAGTGCGGATCGGCGACGGCATATAGTCCGCATAGACCTGTGCCACCGGCTTCAGCGCGTATTTGTCGACTTCGTCGTTGACGCGCGAAACGCCGCGATTGAACGGCTCGAGCGGGTCCTTCGGATTGGCATCAGGGCCCGTGGCGCAGCCAGACAGGGCCGCCGCCGCCGCGATCGTCGCCGTTGCAAGCAATACGCGACCTCGCGGACGGTGCAGGCGGGTGGAGCGAGAGGTGCGTTTCATTTCGCGCCTCCGTCCGTACCCGGTGCCGCCGGCAGTGTCGCGCCGCCCGAAGCGGGAGCGGAAGCCGGTGCCGCGCCGCCAGCATTGCCACCACCGGCGCCCGAGTCGGCCGCCTTGTTGTACAGGAACTGGCCGATCAGGTTCTCGAGCACCACCGCCGACTGCGTCATCGTGATCTTGCTGTTATCGGCGAGCATCTTGGTGTCGCCGCCCGCTTCCAGGCCGATGTACTGCTCGCCCAGCAGACCCGAAGTCAGGATCTTGGCGGACGAATCCTTCGGAAACTGATAGCGCTTGTCGATGTTCAGTTCCACCGTCGCGAGGTAGCTCTGGTCGTCGAAGCGGATCTCGGCCACACGGCCCACCACCACGCCTGCGCTCTTGACCGGCGCGCGCGCCTTGAGGCCGCCGATATTGTCGAAGTCGGCCCGCACGCGATAAGTCTGCTCGAACGAGAACGAGCTCAGGTTGCCGGCCTTCAGCGCGAGGAACAACAACGCGGCAAACCCCGCCACCACCAGCAGCCCCACCCAGAAATCGAGGGAATTCTTTTTCATTCGCTTGTCTTTTCCATTCTGTTGGTGCCGCCTCAGCTGAACATCAGCGCGGTCAGCAGGAAGTCCAGCCCGAGCACGGCCAGCGAGGCGATCACGACAGTACGCGTGGTGGCGCGCGACACGCCCTCCGGCGTCGGACGCGCCTCGAAACCCTGGTACAAGGCGATAAACGTCACCGCCACGCCAAAAATGAAGCTTTTAATCACGCCATTGAGCACGTCGGCACGCACATCGACGCCGCCCTGCATCTGCGACCAGAACGCGCCGGAGTCCACGCCGATCAGCTGCACGCCAACGAGGTAGCCGCCGAGGATGCCCACCGCGCTGAAGATCGCGGCCAGAATCGGCATCGCGATCACGCCGGCCCAGAAACGCGGCGCAATCACGCGCTGCAGCGGGTTCACGGCCATCATCTCCATCGCGGTCAGCTGCTCGCCCGCCTTCATCAGGCCGATCTCGGCGGTCAGCGAGGTGCCCGCGCGGCCCGCGAACAGCAGCGCGGAAACCACCGGACCCAGCTCACGCACCAGCGACAGCGCCACCAGCAGACCGAGCGCCTGCTCGGAGCCATAGCGATTGAGCGTGTAATAACCCTGCAGCCCCAGCACGAAGCCGACGAACAGGCCGGACACCGCAATGATGACCAGCGACAGGTTGCCGACAAAGAAGACCTGATCAGTAATGAGCCGCGGCCGGCGCAGCAGCGCGGGCGACAGCGCCAGCATCGCGGCGAACATCCGCGCGCCGTTGCCGATGCCGCTGATGCCGATGCGGACGAATGCACCGATCGAGCTGAAGAACGACACCACCGCGTTCATCGTCCACCTCCGGCGAGGAAGTCGTCGGCCAGGGTCGGCCCGCTGTAATGGAACGGCACCGGGCCATCGGCCTCCGCGTGCACGAACTGATGCACAAAGGGGTCGGTCGAAGCACGCAGCGCCTCGGGCTCACCTTCGGCGGCGATGCGGCCGTTGGCGATGAAATAGACGTAATCCGCGATCTGGAAGGTCTCCTGCACATCGTGCGAGACGATGATCGTGGTCGCGCCGAGCGCATCGTTGAGGTTGCGGATCAGGCGCGCGGTCAAACCCAGCGAGATCGGGTCGAGCCCCGCAAACGGCTCGTCGTACATGAGCACCGACGGGTCCAGCGCAATGGCGCGCGCCAGGGCCACGCGCCGCGCCATGCCGCCCGAGATCTGCGCCGGCATCAGGTCGCGCGCGCCGCGCAGGCCTACCGCGTTGAGCTTCATCAACACGAGGTCGCGGATCATCGACTCGGGCAAGTCCGTGTGCTCGCGCAGCGGAAAGGCGACGTTGTCGAATACAGACAGATCAGTGAACAGGGCGCCAAACTGGAACAGCATCCCCATTTGTCGTCGCACTGCGTACAGGCCACGCTCGTCGAGCGCGTCGATATTGGCGCCCGCGACCGTCACCTGCCCACGCCGCGGCCGCACTTGCCCGCCGATCAGACGTAGAACCGTGGTCTTGCCACAGCCGGAGCCGCCCATCACGGCAACCACCTTGCCGCGCGGAAAGCGCATGGTCAGGCCCGCGAGAATCGGCTTGTCGCCATCCGCATACGCGAAGTCCACATCGTCGAGCACGACGATGTCTTCTGCTGCCTGGGCGCGCCCGCTGGTCGCAGGCGCAAGGCCAGACGGGACGGAAAGGTCGGGAGTGGTTGCGGTCACATTGGCACCGGATTGGACAGGCGGCCATTATAAGGGCTACCACCTAGACGTGCCGACCGCAGTGTGGGGGCCGTTACATTTGAAGAGATTGCCGCCTTGCTCGGCGAATTTGCCGCAAGTTGCAGGCAACTTTCACGGTTCACCGCCGTGGGAGGCCTGACGCAGAATAACCTGCCATTGGATCGATTCCGAGCGGATCGCGGTGGCAAACGCTTCCGGCGAGTCGCGCACGGGCGTCAGGCCCGCCGCCATCAGCCTTGCCCGCACTTCCCGCTCGCCAGTGACGCTATCGAGCTCGGAAGCCAGCCGCGCCACGATGGCGCGCGGCGTCTTGGCCGGCGCCATCACGCCGTACCACGCGGCCGCCGCGTAGCCATCGAGACCCTGCTCCTGCAGCGTCGGCACCTGTGGCGCAAGCGGCGAACGCGTCATGCCGGTCACCGCCAGCAGCCGCAGTCCGCCATTGCGCAAATGCGTCTGCACCGCGCTGAACGAGCAGAAACACGCACTAATGCGGCCCGCGAGCAGCTCCTGTACCACTGCGGCCTCGCCCTTGGCGGCTACCAGCGGCACGGCATTGGACAGGCCACGCACGGCGTACTCGGCATACAGGTGCGCAGGGCTGCCCGGCTGGCCATAGCCATAACTGTAAGAGGATGGGTTCGAGCGCACTGCGGTCGTCCACTGCTGCGCGGTCTGCATCGGCAGCCGGCCGTCGATCACGAGAAACAGCGGCATCGTGGCAACGCGTGCCACTGGCGTGAAATCGCGCACGACGTCATAGGGCACCGGCTCGAGACCGGGCTGGATCAGCATATTGGTCTGGTGGAACAGCAACGTATGACCGTCGGAACTGGCCTTGGCCACCACATCGCCAGCGGTGGTGCCGGCGGCACCGGGGCGATTGTCCACCTCCACTGCCACCCCGAGCCGCGCGGACAGGCGCTCGGCGAGCATGCGCGCAACCGCATCGGCGACGCCACCGGCCGGAAATGGCACGATCAATCGCATCGATCGCGCGGGATATGTCATCGGACGGGACGCGGCGGTCTCCGCCGGCTGCGCGCGGGCGGAAGTCGGCAGGCCGGTCACCAGACCGGTCACGAGGCCTGCCACCAACATCATGGCTGCGGGTAATTTCGTTCGACCTCGCCAAAGCCGCGTCAACGTGCGCACTTCGGACATCAATTTCCTCCGCACCATGGCTGAGCCACGGCAACTTGTCGGCTGAAAGGAGTGCGAGGTGGGTTCGCGTTGAGTGTTAAGCGTTCACTCTTACTGGAAGTGAGTCCTACGGGAAAATTGTACGAACTCGATCGGCGCGGGCACAGAGCACGTAAACCATAGCCGGGTGGACCCCAATGCCCCACTCCCTATAATCGCCGCATGTCCGAACTCGTACTGCGGCGCCTGACTGGCGCCGACCTTCCCGGCGTGAGCGCCGTGCAGGCGCAATGCTATGGCGACGCGCTGCTCGAATCCGACGCGGCCCTCGCGAGCCGCATCGCGCTCTCGCCGCACACCTGCTGGGCGGCGACACGCGCCGATGGCATGTGGCTCGGTTACCTGCTTACGCACCCATGGCCAGCCGATTCGTTACCGCCGTGGGACGGGTTGCTCTCAAGCGACTGGCCCGCGCACACGCCGCTGGTCTGGTTTGTCCACGACATGGCGGTGGCACCCGCGGGCCGGGGCACCGGCATTGCTTTGCGCCTTTACGAGGCGGCACGCGCAGCGGCGATCGAACAAGGATTGGAGATGTCACGCCTGATCGCCGTGCAGTCGGCGGCGCCATGGTGGCGCAGGCTTGGGTACGCGCCGTCGGCAGCGGCGGCCACGCATGCAACCAAGCTGGCCACCTACGGCGAGACGGCGGTATTGATGGAAAAACGGCTGCGGTAAACGCAACGGGCCTCTCCGCAATGGAGAGGCCCGGCCACGCGTCTGAACGTGTCTTAACGCGGCAGTTCGGTATGGCCCATCAGGAACGCGTCCACCGAGCGCGCGGCCTGGCGGCCTTCGCGAATCGCCCACACCACGAGCGACTGGCCACGGCGCACGTCGCCGGCCGCGAACACCTTCGGCACATTGGTGTGATACGCGCGTTCGCCTTCGGTCGAAGCCTTGGCGTTCTTGCGCGCGTCGGTATCCACGCCGAATGCCTCGAGCATCGAGCCCACCGGGTTGGTGAAGCCCATCGCCAGCAGCACGAGGTCCGCCGGCAGGATGAACTCGCTGCCCGGCACTTCCTGCATGCGGCCATCCTTCCATTCCACGCGGCATGCCTTCAGTGCGGTGATCTTGCCGTTCTCGCCGATGAATTCCTTGGTCGCCACGGACCAGTCGCGCGAGCAACCTTCGTCGTGGGACGACGACGTGCGCAGCTTGATCGGCCAGTACGGCCACACCAGGGGCTTGTTCTCTTCTTCCGGCGGTTGCGGCAGCAGTTCGAACTGCGTCACCGACGCGGCGCCATGGCGATTCGAGGTGCCCACGCAGTCGGAACCGGTATCGCCGCCACCGATCACGATCACATGCTTGCCGTCGGCGCGGATGTCGTTGAGGCCATCGCCCGCCACTTCCTTGTTCTGCGGAATCAGGAACTCGAGCGCGTAATGCACGCCAGCGAGTTCGCGACCCGGCACCGGCAGATCGCGCGGTACTTCGGCGCCACCGGCCAGCACCACGGCATCGAACTGATCCATCAGCGCCTGCGCGCTGATCGTCTCGCGTGCGTAGTTCTTGATGCCGGCCGGCAGCGCGCCGTCGGTCACCATCACGCCCGCGCGGAACGTCACGCCTTCCGACTGCATCTGCTCGATGCGGCGGTCGATCAGCGTCTTCTCCATCTTGAAGTCGGGAATGCCGTAGCGCAGCAGACCACCGACGCGATCGTTCTTCTCGAACACGGTCACGTCATGACCCGCGCGTGCCAGCTGCTGCGCGGCAGCCATGCCCGCGGGGCCCGAGCCCACCACGGCGACGGTCTTGCCGGTCTTGTGCTTCGGCACCTGCGGCGCGACCCAGCCTTCTTCCCATGCCTTGTCGATGATCGCGTGCTCGATCGACTTGATGCCCACCGGCAGCTCGTTGATGCCCAGCGTGCAGGCAGCCTCGCACGGTGCCGGGCAGATGCGGCCCGTGAACTCGGGGAAGTTGTTGGTCTGGTGCAGCACCTCGATCGCGGACTTCCAGTCCTGGCGATACACCAGATCGTTGAAGTCCGGAATGATGTTGTTGACCGGGCAGCCGTTGTTGCAGAACGGAATGCCGCAGTCCATGCAGCGCGCACCCTGAATCTTCGCTTCGCTGTCGGACAGCGCGAACACGAATTCCTTGTAGTGCTTCACGCGCTTGACTACGGTCTCGTAGCCTTCGTTCTGGCGCGGAAATTCGAGAAAGCCAGTCGCCTTACCCATGTTGCGTCCTTGGTCTTGCTGGGCGAGGCCGGCGTGGAGCGCGGCCTCGCTGTGAGGTCATCTTGTATGCGCCGCGGAGCGGCGCGTTCCTGGTGTGGCTTGTGATGGAGCGTCAGGCAGCCACCGGCTCGCGGTCGGCGTCGCGCGTGGCCTGTTCCTTCTCGAACATTTCGCCCAGCGCGCGCTTGTACTCGGTCGGGAAGACCTTGATGAACTTGCGGCGTGCCGTGGCCCAGTCCGACAACAGCGCCTTGGCGCGCTCCGAACCGGTGTAGCGGAAATGTTGCTCGATCAGGTTCTTCAGGATCTGATCGTCCAGCACGCGATTGCCGTCGACCTTGTGCCACTGCGACTGCGGCTGAGTTTTCTCCTGATCCGCCCCGGCCAGCACAGGCTCCAGCGCGACCATCGCGGTGTTGCAGCGCTTGTCGAACAGGCCGTCCTCGTCATAGACGTACGCCACGCCACCCGACATGCCCGCCGCGAAGTTGCGGCCGGTGCCGCCCAGCACGACGATCGTGCCGCCGGTCATGTATTCGCAACCATGGTCGCCGGTGCCTTCCACCACAGCCACCGCGCCCGAGTTACGTACCGCGAAACGCTCGCCGGCCACGCCGTTGAAGAACGCTTCGCCCGCGATCGCGCCGTACAGCACCGTGTTGCCCACGATGATGTTGCGCGTCGGATCGCCGCGGAACTCGTGCGGCGTGCGCACGATCACGCGGCCGCCCGACAGGCCCTTGCCGACGTAGTCGTTGCCGTCGCCAACCAGGTCCAGCGTGATGCCGTGCGCGAGGAACGCGCCGAACGACTGGCCCGCTGTGCCCTGCAGCTGGATGTGGATGGTGTCATCAGGCAGGCCTTCGTGGCCGTACTGCTTGGCCACCACGCCCGACAGCATCGCGCCGACGGTACGGTTGACGTTCTTCACCGGCTGGATGAACGACACACGTTCGCCCTTGTCGATGGCCGGACGCGCCTTGGCGATCAGCACGTGGTCCAGCGCCTTGCCGGCTTCCACCGACAGGCCGTGATCCTGCACGTCCGTGTGGAAACGCGGCACGTCGGCGGGGATCGGTGCCTGGTAGAAGATGCGGCCGAAGTCGAGGCCGCGCGCCTTCCAGTGCTCGATGCCGGCACGCGTGTCGAGCAGGTCGGCGCGGCCGATCAGCTCGTCGAACGTGCGAATGCCCAATTGCGCCATGATCTCGCGCGCTTCTTCCGCAACGAAGAAGAAGAAGTTCACGACGTGCTCGGGCTTGCCCTGGAATTTCTTGCGCAGCGCCGGATCCTGCGTGGCCACGCCCACCGGGCAGGTGTTCAGATGGCACTTGCGCATCATGATGCAGCCCTCGGCAACCAGCGGTGCCGTGGCAAAGCCGAACTCGTCCGCGCCCAGCAGCGCACCGATCACGATGTCGCGGCCGGTCTTCATCTGACCGTCGGCCTGCAGGCGAATGCGGTTGCGCAGGCCGTTGAGCATCAGCGTCTGCTGCGTCTCGGCCAGGCCCAGTTCCCACGGGGTGCCCGCGTGCTTGATCGACGACCACGGCGACGCGCCGGTGCCGCCGTCATGGCCGGCGATCACGACGTGGTCGGCCTTGGCCTTGGCCACGCCCGCGGCAATCGTGCCAACGCCCACTTCGGACACCAGCTTGACCGAGATGTCCGACACCGGGTTGACGTTCTTCAGGTCGTGGATCAGCTGTGCCAGATCCTCGATCGAATAGATGTCGTGGTGCGGGGGCGGCGAAATCAGGCCGACGCCCGGCACCGAGCAACGCAGCTTGCCGATGTAGTCAGACACCTTGTGGCCCGGCAGCTGGCCGCCTTCGCCCGGCTTGGCACCCTGCGCCATCTTGATCTGGATCTGGTCGGCCGAGGCCAGGTATTCGGCGGTCACACCGAAACGGCCCGATGCCACCTGCTTGATCTTCGAACGCAGCGAATCGCCGGCCTGCAGTTGCAGGTCGCGCTCGATCACGTTGTCGCCGAGCAGACCCTTGAGCGTCTCGCCCTGCTTGATCGGAATGCCGCGCAGTTCGTTGCGATAGCGCTTCTCGTCCTCGCCGCCTTCGCCCGTGTTCGACTTGCCGCCGATGCGGTTCATCGCCACGGCCAGCGTGGTGTGGGCTTCGGTCGAGATCGAGCCGAGCGACATCGCGCCGGTGGCAAAGCGCCGCACGATTTCCTTGGCCGGTTCCACTTCCTCGAGCGGAATCGCGCGCGCGGGGTCCACCTTGAACTCGAACAGGCCGCGCAGCGTCATGTGACGGCGGCTCTGGTCGTTGATGATGTTCGCGTATTCCTTGTACGTCTGGTATGCGCCCTTGCCATCGTCGGCACGCACCGAGTGCTGGAGCTTGGCCACCGAATCCGGCGTCCACATATGCTCTTCGCCGCGGACGCGGTAGGCGTACTCACCACCGGAGTCGAGCATGGTCTCGAGCACGGGGTTGCTACCGAATGCATCGCCATGCAGACGCAGCGCTTCCTCGGCCACCTCGAAGATGCCGATGCCCTCGACATTCGACGGCGTGCCGTGGAAATACTTCTGCACCAGCTCGCGCGACAGGCCGATGGCTTCGAAGATCTGCGCGCCCGTGTACGACATGTACGTCGAGATGCCCATCTTCGACATCACCTTGTACAGGCCCTTGCCGATCGCCTTGACGAAGTTCTTCACGGCCTTGTCCGAGGACAGGTCGCCCGACAGGCCCGACGCCATGTCGGCCAGCGTTTCCATCGCGAGGTACGGGTGCACGGCTTCGGCGCCGTAGCCGGCCAGCAGCGCGAAGTGATGCACTTCACGCGCCGAACCGGTTTCCACCACCAGACCCGTCGACGTGCGCAGGCCCTTCTCCACCAGGTGATGGTGCACGGCCGAAGTGGCCAGCAGCGCGGGGATTGCCACCTGGGTATCGTCGACGCGGCGGTCGGTGATGATCAGGATGTTGTAGCCCGAACGCACGGCATCCACAGCTTCCGCGCACAGCGACGCGAGGCGCGCCTCGATGCCTTCCTTGCCCCATTGGACCGGATAGCAGATGTTGAGCTCGTACGAGCGGAACTTGCCGCCAGTGTAGTGCTCGATGTTGCGGATCTTGGCGATGTCCTTGAAGTCCAGCACAGGCTGGGACACTTCGAGGCGCATCGGCGGGTTGATGTTGTTCAGCTCCAGCAGGTTCGGCTTCGGACCGATGAACGACACCAGCGACATGACCATGTTCTCGCGGATCGGGTCGATCGGCGGGTTGGTCACCTGGGCGAACAGCTGCTTGAAGTAGTGGTACAGCGTCTTGTTCTTCGAGGACAGCACGGCCAGCGGCGAGTCGTTGCCCATCGAGCCCGTGGCTTCCTCGCCGGCGATCGCCATCGGCGCCATCAGGAACTTGACGTCTTCCTGCGTGTAGCCGAAGGCCTGCTGGCGGTCGAGCAGACGCGCCACCGGCTTCTTCTCGGCGGCCACGTCCTCGGCCTTCGCGTCGAGCTCGTCGAGCTTGATGCGCACGGCGTCGATCCAGCTCTTGTACGGCTTGGCGTTGGCGAGGTTGTCCTTCAGTTCCTTGTCGTCGATGATGCGGCCCTGTTCCATATCGATCAGGAACATCTTGCCCGGCTGCAGGCGCCACTTCTGCACCACGCGCGACTCGGGGAACGGCAGCACGCCGGCTTCCGAAGCCAGCACCACGATATCGTCCTCGGTCACGTAGAAACGCGCCGGACGCAGGCCATTACGGTCGAGCGTCGCGCCAATCTGGCGGCCGTCGGTAAAGCAGATCGCGGCGGGGCCGTCCCACGGCTCCATCATGGCGGCGTGGTACTCGTAGAACGCGCGACGGTTGTCGTCCATCATCGTGTGCTGTTCCCACGCTTCCGGAATCATCATCATCATCGCGTGGACCAGCGGATAGCCCGCCATCGTCAGCAGTTCGAGGCAGTTGTCGAACGATGCCGTATCGGACTGTCCCGGATAGATCAGCGGCCACAGCTTCGGCAGGTCGTCGCCGAGCACCGGCGAGGAGATCGCGCCGGTACGCGCGTTGATCCAGTTGACGTTGCCCTTGACCGTGTTGATTTCGCCGTTGTGGGCGACCATGCGATACGGGTGAGCCAGTTCCCATGCGGGGAACGTGTTGGTCGAGAAACGCTGGTGCACCAGCGCCAGCGCCGACACCGTGCGCGAGTCCTGCAGGTCCAGGTAGTACTCGCCAACCTGGTTCGCCAGCAGCAGGCCCTTGTAGACCACCGTGCGCGCCGACATCGACGGCACGAAGTATTCCTTGCCGTGCTTGAGCTTGAGCGCCTGAATGGCGTGGCTCGCGGTCTTGCGGATCACGTACAGCTTACGTTCCAGCGCGTCCGTGGTCATGATGTCGCGGCCGCGACCAATAAAGATCTGGCGGATGACCGGCTCGGTCGTACGGACCGTCGGCGACATCGGCATGTTGCAATCGACGGGCACGTCGCGCCAGCCGAGTACGACCTGGCCTTCCAGACGCACCGTGCGCTCGAGCTCCTGCTCGCAGGCCAGGCGGGAAGCGTGTTCCTTCGGCAGGAAGATCATGCCCACGCCGTATTCGCCGTTGGGCGGCAGCGTCACGCCCTGCTTGGCCATCTCTTCACGGTAGAACTGGTCCGGAATCTGGATCAGGATGCCCGCGCCGTCGCCCATCAGCGGGTCCGCGCCGACGGCGCCCCGGTGATCGAGGTTCTCGAGGATCTTCAGGCCCTGGCTGACGATTTCGTGAGTCTTCTTGCCCTTGATATGCGCGACCATGCCGACGCCGCAGGCGTCCTTTTCATTGGTCGGGTCATAGAGACCTTGCGCCTGTGGCAGGCCGCTCTGTGCGGCATCGGAAGAGTGTTGCGAGTGATCCACGGGCAGTTATCCGGTGAAGGCTGCGCGTTTAGGCAAGGGGGGACCGAGGGTTCGGCTGCCGGCTTCGCCCGGGACTCTCAGGTCTCGATTGACGATGCCGTGGACAGCGAACCGCTGCGGCGTACACGAGCGTGACGCGCCGCACAATGAATGTGGGTGGAGCAACTATATGAGAATCCGGAATGACTCGCAAAAGTTTTTAAATGGGGTCAGAACAGATTTAAATCTGCACCATTTTTTGCGGTCATTTTAATGGGGACACATTAAGTTATATCCACTTCCGCACCGTCTTGTTCCTCCACACGCGCATTTTCTCGTTTCGGTCGTCCCTTGGGCAGCGGCTGTACCCGCCGCACCGCGTGGCGGCCCAATTGAGTCAGAAATGCCTCCCCACCCAGCGGCCAGCCGCTATGGGCATGCTGCTGCAAAGCCGCAAGGGTCTTGCCCGACAACCCCTCCGCCGTGAGCGCGCGGTAGTTCGATTGGCGCTCGAAAGGCGTGTTACCTAATGCCCAGTACAAAGAGTGATCGCTCACAAGCGGACTCGATTCGATGCCCGCGTGATGGTGATAGCTGCTCCAGCGGTCGAGCTCGGGCGACGCCACCTCGCCCGCGCGCACCGCATTGCCTTCGGCATAGAGCATCGCGGGCAGTAACCAGCCCTCGGGCTCGAGCACCGCGGAGCGGAAGCGCCCTTCCCACAACGTTCCGGTCCGCGCTGCCACTCGATTGAAGTAGCGCGCATAGCGACGACCGACCGCCTGCATCACCAGGCTCAGCGCGTCCGGGCCCTTCGGGGTGGCCACCAGATGCACGTGGTTGGGCCGCAGCGCATAGGCGTGGACCGCGAGGTCATACTCGCGCGCGGCCATGCGCAGGCTGTCGAGGTACTCGGCGTAATCGTCAGGCCCCTGGAAGATAGGCTGGCGATTGTTGCCACGCTGCAACACGTGTGCAGGCAAACCGGAGGGAGAAAAGCGGGGAAGACGGGCCATCGGGCATCGCAGCCACCCGTCGGGCACTAGCGGTGGCGCTAGCAGCGGCAGGGGGCATCAACGAATCGGGTCAGCAATGGCGCCATCATAGCCCGAGCGCCCGTCTTATCCGTCCCCATTTTTTTGATGGGCGGCGGCACGCCGCCTTTTATTCGCTCTCGCTGACCGCGAAGATGCGCCGATGCTCGCGAATCGCGTAGCGATCCGTCATGCCGGCGATGTAATGCGCGATCAGGCGCGGCTGGTCGCCACCGTGGCCCGCCTGATACTGCGGCGGCAGCAGGCGCGCATCGGTCATGAATGCGCCGAACAGGTCGGAGACGATGCGCTGTGCTTTCGCGGACATGCGCATGACCAGGTAGTGCCGGTACAGGTGCCGGAACAGGAAGCGCTTGAGCGCGGCCGCTTCCTCGTGCACCTTCGGACTGAACGCTACCAGCGTGCCGGCGGCGCGTACCGCGTCGATCGACTTCACGTTGGCAGCCACGATGTTCTGCGTCGTGGTCTCGATCAGATCGACGATCAGCGTGTTGATCATGCGTCGGACCGTCTCGTTGATCGCGCGGCGGCCGTTGATGCCCGGAAATGCCTGCGTCACCTCGGCGCGATGGCGCGCCCACATCGGGACTTCGTCGAGCTGATCGAGCGTCAGCAGCCCCGAACGCAGGCCATCGTCGATATCGTGGTTGTTGTACGCGATCTCGTCCGCCAGATTAGCCAGCTGCGCTTCCAGCGGCGGCTGCGCGCCCTCGAGAAAGCGCCGGCCCAGCTCGCCAAGCGCCGCGGCATTGACGCGCGAACAATGCTTGAGAATGCCTTCGCGCGTCTCGAACGTAAGGTTGAGGCCGTTGAAGCCGCCGTAGCGCTCCTCGAGTTCATCGACGACGAGCAGGCTCTGCAGGTTGTGCTCGAACCCGCCGTGGTTCTTCATGCAGGTGTTGAGCGCATCCTGTCCCGCATGGCCGAACGGCGTGTGGCCGAGGTCGTGCGCCAGCGAAATGGCCTCGACGAGGTCCTCGTTGAGCCGCAGGTTACGCGCGATCGAGCGCGCGATCTGCGCGACTTCCAGGCTGTGCGTCAGGCGCGTGCGAAACAGGTCGCCCTCGTGATTGACGAAGACCTGCGTCTTGTATTCGAGCCGCCGGAACGCCGTGCTGTGGATGACGCGATCGCGATCGCGCTGGAATTCACTGCGCGACGACGATGCGGCTTCCGCATGCACGCGGCCGCGCGATTGCGCGGAGCGGGCGGCGTATGGGGCGAGATGGGATTCGAGATCGGTCATGCGGCAATCCGTGAGTCCAACATGGGGTCGGCGTTAGGGTTGCGAGGCATGGCCGATCGGTCAGGCGACCGGCGCCTCGGTTGGGGGTTTCAACACCGCGTGACGCAGCGTGTCGCGCAGGTCCGGATCCGGCACGGTGGTGATGAACGCCTCGCCCAGCTTGCGCAACAGGATGAACTTGACGCTACCGGCCTCGGCCTTCTTGTCCACCTTCATCAGCTCGATATAGCGGTCCACGCCGAGGTCCGGTGCGACCACGGGCAGCATCGCCTTCTGCGTCAGCGTGCGGATGCGCGCGAGCGTCTGCACGTCGATAAAGCCCAGGCGATGCGACAGATCGGCGGCCATGACCATGCCGCAGCCGACGGCTTCGCCGTGCAGCCATTCGCCATAGCCCATGCCCGCTTCGATCGCATGACCGAACGTGTGGCCGAAGTTCAGGATTGCGCGTAGCCCACCCTCGCGCTCGTCCTGCGCCACCACGGACGCCTTGATCTCGCACGAGCGGCGCACCGCTTCGGCCATGCGCGTCGTATCGCAGGCGTTGAGCGCGTCGATATGTTCGGCGATCCACTCGAAGTAATCGGCATCGGCAATCGCGCCGTGCTTGATCACTTCGGCCAGGCCTGCGGCCAGTTCGCGCGCCGGCAGGGTCTTCAGGGCCTCGATATCGGCGATCACCGCGTTGGGCTGGTGGAACGCGCCAATCATGTTCTTGCCGAGCGGATGGTTGATGCCGGTCTTGCCGCCCACCGACGAATCCACCTGCGCCAGCAACGTGGTCGGCATCTGCACGAACGGTACGCCGCGCATGTAGCAGGCCGCGGCAAACCCGGTCATGTCGCCCACCACGCCGCCACCGAGCGCGATCAGCGTGGTCTTGCGATCCGCCCCCGCGCGCAGCAGCGCGTCGAAGATCAGGTTCAGCGTTTCCCACTGTTTGAAGCGCTCGCCATCCGGCAGCGTCACCACGCGCACGGTCTTGCCGAGCGACGTCAGCGCGGCTTCCACGCGCGCCGCATAGAGCGGACCCACGGTCTCGTTGGTGACGATAACCGCGTGCTGGCCGCGGACGTGCGGCTGCAGCAGGTCGGCGCGGCCCAGCAGCCCGCCGCCAATATGGATCGGGTAACTGCGCGCCCCGAGGTCGACTTCAAGCGTGATCATGTGTGGGAACCCTGCACCGGTTCGTTCTCTGCGCCCTCGGTCATCGCCGCGGGCGGAAATACATAGCCGGCCATTTCAAGTTGCATGAGAACCATATTAGCAAGCTGCGCCACGGACGGCTTGCCGGTTTCGATAATGAAGTCCGCCACCTCGCGGTAGAGCGGGTCGCGCTCGGCAAACAACGCCTCCAGCCGCGCCTTGGGATTCTCGGTTTGCAGCAGCGGCCGGTTACGGTCGTGGCGCGTGCGCAGCCACAGGTCGTGCGGGCTCGCGCGCAGATACACGACGGTGCCATTGGCCTTGAGCGCGTCCCGGTTGGCCGGGCGAAGCACCGCGCCACCGCCCGTCGCCAGCACGATGCCCTGCCGGCTCGTGAGCTCGGCGATCGTCTGTTCCTCGCGATCGCGGAAGCCCACCTCTCCCTCGCACTCGAAAATAACCGGAATCTTCACGCCACAGCGCGCTTCGAGTTCGTGGTCCGAATCGAAGAACGGGTAATCGAGGCGCCGTGCCACGGTGCGGCCGACGGTCGTCTTGCCGGCGCCCATCAGACCGACAAAATAGAGGTTCGGAGCTGCTGTCACTGTCGTTGAAGAGCCGAAGTCGTCTTCGCCTCACATAGAAAAAAGGCCGCGTCGATGTGACGCGGCCTGCCAGTTTAATGCATCCAACGGGTGCGACGCACCCGCGGCATCATTTCAGCGACACATTGTCATTCAGAATACGCGGCGTCAGGAACACCAGCAGTTCGGTGCGGTCGTCCTGCTTCGAGTTGTCGCGGAACAGATAACCGAGCACCGGAATGTCGCCCAGGAACGGCACCTTGTTCGAGTTGTTCTTCAGCGTCTGCTGATAGATACCCCCGATCACCACGGTACCGCCGTTCTCGACCAGCACCTGCGTCTGCACGTGCTTGGTGTCGATCGCAAAGCCAACCGGCGTCTGAATACCCGGGCTGTCCTTGTTCACGTCCACCTCGAGCATCACGTTGCCTTCGGGCGTGATCTGCGGCGTCACCTCGAGCTTCAGGTTGGCCTTCTTGAAGCTCACCGCGGTCGCGCCGCTGGAGGTCGATTGCTGGTACGGGAACTCGGTACCTTGCTCGATCAGCGCCTTCACGTTGTTGGCGGTCACCACACGCGGGCTCGAGATGATCTTGCCCTTGCCATCCGCTTCCAGTGCCGAGAGTTCCAGCGCGAGGAACCGTCCGGCACCCGCGTTGAACAGGCTCACCGCCACCGACGCCGGATTGATCGTGTTGATCGCGGCGGCCGGCAGGCTCAGCGCGGGACCGTTATCCCACTGTCCGTCCTGCGTCACCGGGCTGACGACGTTGGTGTACGTGTTGCCGTAGCCCGCGCCGCTGCGCGGCGAGGCAAAGCCGAGCTTCACGCCGAGGTTGCGGCTGAAGGTATCCGACGCCTCGACGATCCGTGCCTCGATGATGACCTGGCGTACCGGAATGTCGATCTTCGTCAGGAACTGCTGCACTTCCTCGAGCTTGCTGCCGATGTCCGACACGAACAGCTGGTTCGTACGCGGATCCGCGGTCAGCGAGCCACGCTTGGACAGGATACGGTTGGCCGCCGCACCGCCCACGCCACCCACTGCCGGCGCCGCGCCGCCACCCGCGCCACCGGTCGGCGCGATACCCAGCAACATGCGGCGCACGTCGTCGGCACGCTGGTAGTTCAGCTGGAACACCTGGCTGCGAATCGGCTCCAGTTCCACGATCTGCGCGCGTGCCTCGAGCTCGGCCTTTTCCTTCTCGGCCAGCTCGTTCTTCGGCGCGACCCACAGCACGTTGCCGTTGCGGCGCGAAGCCAGACCCTTGGCATCGAGCACGATCTGCAGCGCCTGATCCCACGGCACATCCTTGAGGCGCAGCGTCAGGTTGCCCTGCACCGATTCGCTCGTGATGATGTTGAGGCCCGTGAAGTCGGCAAAAACCTGCAGCAGCGAACGGATGTCGATGTTCTGGAAGTTCAGCGACATGCGCTCACCACGGAAGCCCTGCCCCGCGATCAGCTTGTTCGGATCTTCCTTGACCGGGCGCACTTCGACCACGAACTGCGTGTCGGTCTGGTACGAGCTGTACTCCCAGTTGCCGCGCGGCTCGATCGTCAGACGCGCATTGCCGGTCGTATCGGTGGCACGCATGGCCTGCACGGGCGAGCCGAAGTCGCTCACGTCGAAGCGGCGGCGCAGATCCGTGGGCAGCGTGGTGCCGATAAAGTCCACCACGAGGTTCTGGCCCTGCTGCTGGATGTTGATGCCCGAATCGCGCGACGACAGATCCACCACCACGCGGCCGGCGTTGTCGGTGCCGCGACGGAAGTCGATGTTGCGCACGCTGGGCCGCGTTGCCGCTGCCGCTGCCGCCGCGGTGGCGCTCGGCGCGAACGTCGGCGCGACCGGCTTGGTAGCCTGCGACGAGTTCTCGATCACCACCAGCAACTGGTTGCCGCGGATCTCGGTGCGGTAAGGCGCGCTGCGGACGAGATCCAGTACCACGCGGGTACGGGTTCCAATCTGCATCACGTTGGCGCCCTTCAGCACCTTGCCCGCATAGTCATACTGCGCGCGCCCCGGCGCAAAGCCGGTGTCCATCAGGTCGATCGCGATGCGCGCGGGATTCTGCGTCGTGAAATCCGCAGGTTTCTCGCGCGGTGGCGCCTGCAGATCCATCGTGAACACGGTCTGTTCGCCAATCACGTTGGCGTCGACCTGCTTGATCTGATTTGTCTGAGCCCATGCAGCCGGGGTGGCCAGCACGAGCACCATCGCCGCCGCGCCCGCGAGCGCGCGATACCAACGTGTCGTGTTCATGCGGACCCCTCCAGCTTCAGGCTGGTCATTTTCTCTTTCCAATCTGAGACCCCTTCCCGAACCAATTCGCGCAACACGATCTCTTGATCGCTGATGCGGACCACCCGGCCATAGCTCTGGCCGAGATACTGACCCACCTTGACGTGATGGATCTTGTTATCTACGCGTACGACACCGTAGGTCTCGCCGTTTTTCTTCATCATGCCGAGCATCTTGAAGTTCTCCAGCGGATAGTCTTCAAGCGGCTCGTGTCGCCGGCCGGCCTCCGGCGACTCAGACATCGACTTGTTCAGCTCGCCGATCTTGGTCTGTGCAAAGGGCTCTGGCGCACTGCGGCCGCCATACTCGCGCGGCACGTACGGCGTGACATCGGGCAGAGGCTCGGGCGGTGGCACCTTGGCCGCGCGCGTCGTGGCCATCCACTGCTGAAGATCCTCATTCTGGCTGCCCCCGCAGCCTCCCAACGTGCTTGCAGTCATCACAGCAAGCACCGCCAGCGCGAGCACCCGACGCGCACCCTGACCCGCGTGCCCGATATCCTGCTGGCACGCCATGCGATCGATCGCCCCGCTCATTTGGCACCTCCGGCCTTGCCGCCGTTCTTCTTGGCTGCCGCATCCGCGGCAGCGCGCCGTTGCGCGGCCTGCTCATCCGGATCCAGCGCGCGGTACGCCATGGCGGCCGCTTCCATCGAGAGCACGCCGTCCTTGCCCATCGACAGGCCGAGGCTGCGCATCGAGACGATCCGCGACAGTGCCGCCACGTCGGCGTTGAACTGCGCGATGTCGTGATAGCGGCCCGTAACCTTGAGGTTGACCGGAATCTCGGCGTAGTACGGCTTCACCGTTGCCGGCTGCGGCTTGAACAGTTCGAACTGCAGTCCGCGCGCCACGCCCGCATGGTTCACGTCGGCCAGCAGCGCATCCATCTCGGTCTTGTTCGGCAACTGACGCTCGGCCAGTGCCACGCGCTTCTCCACCTCGATCTTCTGCTCGCGCAATGCGGCAAGGTTCGCCACCTGCGCCACCTTGGTCTTGTAGGACTGGCGCAGCTGCTGCTGCTCCATCTGCTTGCGCTCGAGCTCGTCGGACTTGTCACTCCAGTAGAACTGCCAGCCGAGCGCCAGCACGAGCACCGCCGCGAGAATCGAGAAGACGATGCGTGGCGCGGCCGGCCAGGTTTCCGGCTCGTTGAGATTGAGGCCCCGGAACTGCGTGGTGAGGTCCGTCAGCGAGATATTCGTATTGAGCGCCATGATCAGACCTTCCCGCCCTTCGCCTTGCCGGCCCCCGTAGCACTACCGGCGCTACCCGCACCACCAGCGCCGACCTTCTTCTTGTCGGCCGGCTCTTCCGGCGCGCGATAGGAGAAGCGCATCGAGAAATCGAACAGCCGGCGCTGCTCGCGCAGGTTGTTCGTCATCGACACGGCCTTCGACTCGCCGAGCTCGGCGCGGTCGAGCCAGCCGACCTGACTCAGGTTGCGCAGCAGCTCGGAGATGCGTTCGTTCGACTGCGCAATGCCGTTGATGACAAAGTTGTCGCCAGTCTGCTTGAGCGACGACAGGTAGACGCCCTCGGGCACCTGACGCACGAGTTCCTCGAGCAGCTGCACGGGCAGATTGCGCTGCGCCTGCAGGCTCTCGATCGCGCGCTGGCGGTCCAGCAGCGACTCGATATCCTTCTTCAGCGAGTTGACCTCGCTGATCTGGGTATCCATCTTCGCGTTGGCCGCCTTCAGTTGCTCGTTGAGCGCAACTTCGGAGCTGATGCGATGGTCGATATACAAACCGCCGAGCAACACGACGAGTGCGCCGGCACCCGCCGCGCCGCCCAGCATCGTGTAGACCTTCTTGCGCCGGGCCGCCTTGCGCGCCTCGTGATACGGCAGCAGGTTGACCGACGGGATCGTGTTCGTGGACATGCTCATCCCCCCGGTTGGGTTATTGCAGCCCGCGCAATGCCAGTCCCGCACTGACGATGTAGGCAGGCAAGTCGCGCTGGAGATAGCGCTCGTTGACCTTGCCCGCGGTCGTCATGTTGGCGAAAGGATTGGCCAGCGTGGTCGTGATCTGCGTCTGCTGCTGAATGGCGGCTTGCACGCCGAACAGCGACGCGTGGCCGCCCGAGAGCAGGATCTCATCGACCCGGCCGAGACTCGAACTCGCGATGAAGTTGCCGATGGCGCCCTGCACCTCCATTGCCAGCGCCTCGAGAGAGGGCTTGAGCAACTGGGCGCGCCAGGCATCCGGCAGCGTGTTCTTGCGCTTCTTGATCTCGGCCTTCAGCGCGTCGAGCGTGAACATGCGTGCCGCGCTCTGCGTAAGCTGATCGCCGTAGCTGTTGAGCGGCTGCTCGTACAGCTCTTTCCAACCCTGATAGAAGATCGCTTTGGAGCGGCTGCCACCGAGGTGGACCACGGCGACCACCGGCAGGTCCTTGGCATCGGCTTCGGCCAGCGTCTCGGACACGCCGAGCATCTGCACGATGGAGCGCTGAACCGCGTACTCCTCGACGTCCATGACCTGCGGCTTCAGCCCGGCCATTTCGGCTGCCGTCACACGCTCCTGCACGCGGTCGCTGTTGGCCGCCGTCACACGGACGCCGATGCCACCCTCGGTCTCGTTGGGACCGATGACCGCGAAGTCGAAATTGACCGCCTGCGAAGGCGGATAAAGGCGATGCGCCTCCGATTCGACCTGCGAATAGAGTTCGTCCTCGGACAGGTTGTCCGGAAGACTGACTGTCTGCGATTCGGTCAGCATGGACGGCACACCGAGGACCACGTCCTTGGTGCGAATGCCGGCCTTGCCGAGCGCGCGCTTGAGCGCGATGCCGACAGCCTCGATGTTGATGACGTTGCCATCGGCAACGGCATTGCGATCCAGCAGTTCGCTGGCGCATTTCTCCAGCCGGTAATCGCCTCTGCCCGCACCAACGGACAGCTCGACAACCTTGACGCTAGACGACCCAATATCCACGCCGACCGTAGTCCGGCGCAGAAGACCCGACAAGATGCCCCGTCGCAAGGTGACCCCCTGACATTGAACTCGCACCCGGCATGACTGCTCTAATAGTGCGATTCTGTTTCTTGGATGAAACGTTTCTGTTTATGTTGCGGATTCTCACAAAAAGCCGGGGCCGTGGCAATGTGGCTGTTTCAACACGCTTTCTTTTTGTGAGCGCGCCTGAGAAAGCGTTGCCAAAATCCGACGTTCCTCGTTTTACCCCTCTTGCCAGCAGTGCCACGGCACTACCTCTTCCGATGACGTGACGCATGAGGTGAGGCAATACGCGCCCCGACATCAATCGCGTTACATGCAGATCTCAACGGCATTACATCTTGTAACAGCGGGATAGCGCCTTTTGCCGCACCGCGGGCCGGATTGCGGGCTTTCGCAACGATATAATCCGGGCACTCAGATCACGCAGACCCTCCATGGCCACAGCACAACAGAAACCGTCCCTTCCCGTTCGCCGCCCGCTCTGGGTGCGCGCGATGTTCTGGTTGGTCGGACTGTTCGTCGCGGGAATCGTCACGGTCGCGCTGCTGGTCGGCTATGCGCTGCTGGTTGCCGAGCCGAACCTGCCTTCGCTCGACACGATCACCGACTACCGCCCCAAGATCCCGCTGCGCATCTACACGTCCGACAACGTGCTGATCGGCGAATTTGGCGAAGAGCGTCGTAACTTCGTGCCGATCGGTGAGATTCCCGAGGTCATGAAGAAGGCTGTGCTCGCGATCGAGGACGACCGCTTCTACGAGCACGGCGGCGTGGACTTCGTGGGCGTGCTGCGGGCGGGTCTGGCAAACCTGCGCGGCGGTCTGTCGCAAGGCGCGTCGACCATCACCATGCAGGTGGCGCGCAACTTCTTCCTGTCGAGCGAGAAGACGTACACGCGCAAGATCTACGAGATGCTGCTCGCGTACAAGATCGAGGCCAACCTCACGAAGGATCAGATCCTCGAGGTGTATATGAACCAGATCTATCTGGGCCAGCGCGCCTACGGCTTTGCCAGCGCCGCGCGCGTGTACTTCGGCAAGTCGATCAAGGACGTGACGCCGGCCGAGGCCGCGATGCTGGCCGGCCTGCCGAAGGCGCCGTCGGCGTACAACCCGGTGGTGAACCCGCGCCGCGCCAAGGTGCGTCAGGAATACATCCTGCAGCGCATGCGCGACCTGCGCTACATCACGCCCGAACAATACGACGTGGCGGTGCGCGAGGACCTCAAAGTGCGCAACGAGGGCAATGAGTTCTCGACGCACGCCGAGTATGTGGCGGAGATCGTGCGCCAGCTGATGTACGCGCAGTATCGCGAGGAAACCTACACACGCGGCCTGACCGTCTACACCACGCTCGCCAAGCCCGATCAGGACGCCGCGTACGATGCCGTGCGCGCGAACATCATGGCGTACGAGCGCCGTCACGGCTATCGCGGCCCCGAGGCGTTCATCGATCTGCCGGGCGGCGCCGCCGAACGCGAGCAGGCTATCGACGATGCGCTGGTCGAGCATCCGGGCAGCGACGATCTGCGCTCCGCGGTGGTGACGAGCGTCACGGCCAAGCGCGTGGAAGCCACGCTGCTGTCGGGCGAAGTGGCAACGATCGAAGGCCAGGCGCTGCGGTTCATCGCACCGTCCCTCGCGAACAATGCGCAGCCCAAGGTCCGCATCCGCCCGGGCGCGATCATTCGCGTCACGCAGGACGAGAAGGACAAGTCGTGGTCGGTCACGCAACTGCCCGAGGTCTCGGCCGCGTTCGTGTCGATGAGCCCCGAGGATGGCCAGATCCGCGCGATGGTCGGTGGCTTCGACTTCAACCGCAACAAGTTCAACCACGTCACGCAGGCGTGGCGCCAGCCGGGCTCGAGCTTCAAGCCGTTCATCTACTCGGCCGCGCTGGAGAAGGGTTTCTCGCCGGCGACGGTGATCAATGACGCGCCGCTCACGATCGGCCCCGACACCGGTGGCCAGGTGTGGGAGCCGAAGAACTACGACGGCAAGTTCGAGGGGCCGATGACGATGCGCCGCGCGCTCGCCAAGTCCAAGAACCTGGTCTCGGTGCGCATCCTGCGCGCGATCGGCACGCAGTACGCGCAGGACTACATCACGCGCTTTGGCTTCGAGGCCGACAAGCACCCGGCTTACCTGCCGATGGCGCTCGGCGCCGGCAACGTGACGCCGCTGCAGATGGCCGGCGCTTACTCGGTGTTTGCCAACGGCGGCTACCGCGTCAATCCGTACCTGATCCAGCGTGTGGTCGACTCGCGCGGCAAGGTGTTGTCCGAAACGCAGCCGCAGCGCGCGGGGCAGGATGCCGTGCGCGTGCTCGATGCGCGCACCGCGTTCATCGCCGACAGCATGCTGCGCGAAGTGGTGCGTTCGGGTACGGCCAATCCGGCCAAGCAGAAACTGGGCCGCAACGACCTCGCGGGCAAGACCGGTACCACCAACGACTCGGTCGATGCCTGGTTTGCCGGCTATACACCGAAGCTGGTGGGGATTGCATGGATGGGCTACGACCAGCCCAAGAGCCTCGGCGCGCGCGAAACCGGCGGCGGCCTCGCCCTGCCGATCTGGACCAGCTACATGACCAAGGTCCTCAAGGGCGTCCCCGAATCCCCCGACCGCCAGGCCCCCGAGGGCGTGGTGATGGTCGCGGGCGACTGGACCTTCGAAGAAAACGCGGGCGGCGCCGGTGTCGCGTCAGTGGGTCTGGGCGACCCGTGGCCCGGCAAACCCGACGACGGCCAGCACGCCCCCTCACCCGAACCCGAAACCGAGAAACGCAAGATCCTCGAAATGTTCGGCGGCGCCTGAGTTACTGCTCGCTCAGCGTGCCAATGGCTTTCTCCCCCTCTCCCTCAAGAGAGAGAGCGGCAGCGCGCAGCGCGCCAAGCCTGCCCCCCCAGCCTCAACGCAGCGCATGCGCCCAGCATGCCAACGGTTTTCTCCCCTCTCCCTTGAGGGAGAGGGGCCGGGGGAGAGGGTGAAAGGTTAATCAACCAATTGTTTTCTCCCCTCTCCCTCGGGGAGAGGGGCCGGGGGAGAGGGCACACCACGCCTCAACCGACCAAAGCAATCTCCGCCCCAGCCTGCTGGCTCATATACGCCGACAGCGCCGCATAAAACTCTCCCCCACCGCGCGTATCCATCCACTTCGCCCCGTCATGGCGGAAATGGAACCCACCCGCCCGCGCGGCCACCCACAGTTCCTGCATCGGCGCCTGGCTGTTGACGATGATCTTGGAGCCATCCTCGAACTCAAGCTCCATCACGTTACCGGTACGGTTGATCTCGACATCCGCATCGACGGCATCCGCGGCGGCTTCGATCGCGGCCTCGAGGCGGTCCAGCTCCGCCGTGGCCAGCGTCAGGAACTCGGTTTCACTCAGGGGGGGCATGCTAAACTCCAAGGCCGCCGGACGCACGCGCCCGGCGCTGTTGATTTCAAGGTGTGACGATCGGAATCTCGCCGGTTTTTGCCGGTTCTGTATTGCCAGTTCTGCCGGTCATCCTCCCCCTAGCCATTCCAGACCATGAAGGACATTCCGATGCTGCGCCAGATTCCGATGCCGCGCCGTGCGATTGTATCGGCGTTTGCAGCCGGCCTCGCGATGACCCTCGCCGGTTGCGGCATTCGCGGCCCGCTGTACATGCCCCGGGTGCCACCCGCGCCCACCGCGCCGACCGTCCCCGACACCGGCCTCGGCAATCCGAATACGCCGATGCCTGGCCAAACGCCCGAAACCCCGGCGTCCGCCCCCAACGCCCGTTGAACATGACCGCATTCTTCCATCGCCAGAATGGCGCGCTCGCCGTCGAGCAAGTGCCGCTCGCACGCATCGCCGCCGAATTTGGTACGCCGACCTACGTCTACTCGCGCGCCGCGCTGACCAGCACCTACGAGGCCTACGCCGCCGCCTGCAAGGGCCGCCGTGCCCGCGTGCAGTACGCGATGAAAGCCAACTCGAACCTCGCCGTGCTGCAGGTGTTCGCGAAGCTCGGCGCCGGCTTCGACATCGTGTCGGGCGGCGAACTGCTGCGCGTGCTGGCCGCGGGCGGTGACCCCCGCAAGGTGGTGTTCTCGGGCGTCGGCAAAACCGAAGCGGAGATGGCCCTCGCGCTCTCGCACGACGTGCGCGGCTTCAACGTGGAATCGGTGCCCGAGCTCGATCGCCTGAACGCCGTGGCCGGTCGCGTCGGCAAGCGCGCGCGCGTCTCGCTGCGCATCAACCCGGACGTCGATGCCAAGACGCACCCGTATATCTCTACAGGCCTCAAGGGCAACAAGTTCGGTGTCGCGTTCGAAGACGTCATGCAGACGTACCGCACGGCCGCCGCGCTGCCGCACCTCGAGGTGACCGGCATCGACTGCCATATTGGCTCGCAGATCACCGAAGTCGCGCCGTATCTCGAGGCGCTCGACAAGGTGCTCGACGTGGTGGAAGCCCTCGCGCGCGAAGGCATCGACCTCGAGCATATCGATGTCGGCGGCGGCCTCGGCATTACCTACGACGACGAAACGCCGCCAGACATCACGGGCTTCGCCACGACGCTGCTGGAACGCGTGGCAGCGCGCGGCCATGGCCACCGCGAAGTGCTGTTCGAGCCGGGCCGCTCGCTCGTCGGCAACGCCGGCGCGCTGCTGACCACGGTAGAGTTTCTGAAGCCGGGCGCGGCCAAGAATTTCTGCATCGTCGATGCCGCGATGAACGACCTTGCACGTCCGGCCATGTACGAGGCGTACCACCGCATCGAAGCCGTATCGCCACGCAGCGACGCCGCAGTGACGTATGACATCGTGGGTCCGGTGTGCGAATCGGGCGACTGGCTCGGCCGCGACCGCGCACTGGCGGTGCAGCCCGGCGACCTGCTCGCCGTGATGTCGGCAGGTGCGTATGGCTTCGTGATGAGCTCGAACTACAACACGCGCGGCCGCGCGGCCGAAGTGCTCGTGGATGGCGACCAGGTGCATCTGGTGCGCGAACGCGAGCGCGCGGAAGACCTGTTCCGCAACGAGCGCCTGCTCAAGGACTGATCAGACTCCGTGCCCCTCTCCGTCTGGCAGAGGGGTAATGAAGCCTGGGGTAATCATGCTTACCCAGCCCGCTTCCGCACCGCCCACCACGCACGAATCCCCAGGAGCACGAACACCACCGCCGCGTAGTTCGACACTTCACTGAAGTCGTTCTTCCCAGCCTTGTGCCACCAGAAATGCAGGATCGCCAGCACCGCGATCGCATAGATCGCCTTGTGCAGAACCTGCCAGCGCTTGCCCCCGAGCCGCCGCACGACCACATGGGGTGACGTGAGGGCCAGCGCAAACATCAGCACGAACGCCGCAAACCCCACCGTGATGAACGGCCGCTTGGCCACATCTTCAATCATGTAGGCCACATCGAAGCCGCGATCGACGGCCAGCCACAGCAGGAAATGCTGCAGGCCGTAGAAGAACGCAAATAGCCCGAGCAGCCGGCGTAGCCGCACTACCCAGTTCCATCCAGTCAGGCGTCGCAGCGGCGTCACGGCCAGCGTGACGCACAGCAGAACCAGCGTCCACGTACCGGTCGAACGTGTCACGAACTCGAGTGGATTGGCGCCGAATTGCGACGTGGCGCCGAGGTACATCAGGCGCGCGAACGGCAGCAAGGCGAGCAGCCACACCGCCACCTTTACCGCCCGCAGTCGCGCGGGGGATAGCATCGCAAGCGTGCCGGCGCTCGGTGCGGCGGCACCCGCGACCCGAGCTCCTGCCCTTGTGCCGGTCGGTGCGGCAGACGGATTGGTGCTCATGTCACGCTCCCGCGCCATCAGAAGTTTTTCTTGAGGTCCATGCCCGCGTACAACGATGCCACCTGCTGGCCGTAGCCATTGAACGGCAACGTCTTGCGCTTGGGCGCGAACAGCGCGGCAAAGCCGCCAGACCCCTTGTCCTCGCCGATGCGTCGCTCGGTCGCCTGACTCCAGCGCGGATGATCGACATCGGGGTTCACGTTCGAGTAGAACCCGTACTCGTTGGCTGCGGCGAGGTTCCAGCTCGTCGGCGGCTGCTTGTCGACAAAGCGGATCTTCACGATAGACTTCGCGCTCTTGAAGCCGTACTTCCACGGCAACACCATGCGTACCGGCGCACCGTTCTGATTCGGCAGCACTTCACCGTAGAGACCAAACGTCAGCAACGCCAGCGGATGCATCGCCTCGTCCATGCGCAGGCCCTCGCTATAGGGCCAGTCCAGCACGGGACTGCCGATACCGGGCATCTGCTTCTTGTCCGCCAGCGTGATGAACTGCACGAACTTCGCACCGGGCTGCGGCTCCACGCGCTTGATCAACTCCGACAGCGAATAGCCGATCCACGGGATCACCATCGACCAGCCCTCTACGCAACGCATGCGGTAGACGCGCTCCTCGAGCGGCGCAAGCTTGAGCAACTCGTCGATGTCATACACCTTCGGCTGCTTGACGAGGCCTTCCACCGACACCTGCCATGGACGCGTCCGCAACGTGCCTGCGTAACGCGCGGGGTCGGACTTGTCCGTACCGAACTCGTAGAAATTGTTGTACGTGGTCACGTCGTCGTACGGCGTGGGCTTCTCGCTGATGGCATACGCCTGATTCAGCTTCGCGGCCAGCTTGGCACCATGCGCCTGCGCAGCGTGTGCGCGTCGCATGAACCACGGCGACAGCGTGGCACCCGCGGCGCCTGCCGCAGCCATCATCATTAGCCGGCGGCGCGATTCGAACACATGACGCGGCGTGATCTCCGACGCGGCGATGTCATCGCCACGCAGCCATTTGGGGGAAGGAATCAGCATTTCAGAAGCACCTCGAGTTCGGCCTTAGGTACGCACCGGTACGTCCGGCCAAAAAAAACGTACCCATTGCAGCGTTGGACTTTCCGCTTTGTCGGTTGGTGCGGGCAATCCTGACAACAATTTTGTATGCCACTGTGTCGCGGTGGACGAAGTGCCGCTCGGGTGCGATGCAGGACGCGGCCGAGCATGGCCAGACCGGGGTCTGCCATGCTCGGCGCCAGTGGGAAAGATTACGGCTTGGCCACGTGCCAGACGTTGTTCAGGTTATCGCCAGCGCGGTCGCCAGGCTTGGCGTCCTTGGCAAAGCGATACAGCGGGCTGCCCTTGAAGGCCCACTGACGCGTGCCATCGTCACGCGTGATGATCGTGTAGCTGCCGCTCGCGCTGGTGCCCGGGCTGGCCAGCAGCGGCGGCCAGTTGGTCGCGCACGTGGCATTGCAGACGCTCTTGCCGCTGCCGGCGGTGTCGCGGTCGAACGTGTACAGCGTCAGCCCTTGCGGATCGGTCAGCACGCCATCGGTCACCTTGACGGTCGGTGGCAGGTTGCCGCCCGCGCCACCGTAGCCAGCGCAGGCGCCGAGCAGGATCGAGGCGGATGCCAGCGCGATGCCGGCCGGACGGAACAGCGAGTTCAATGCCATGGTGAATTCTCCTTCTCGTTTTTGGACGCCGACCGCCGGCGTCCGCTTCTCTCAGTAAACACTGGATGTGACGCGTTTATTCCGGCGAAGTGCGACTTTTTTCGCCGCAAACAAAAAACCCGCCGCTAAAAGCGACGGGCTCTTCATTTTCTGGGGAGGCAACTGGATCAAAGCTCACCGTAGCTATGCAGGCCCGACAGGAACATGTTCACACCCAAGAACGCGAACGTGGTAACCAGCAGGCCCACCAGCGACCACCAGGCCGCCATCGTGCCACGCAGGCCCTTCATCAGCCGCATATGCAGCCACGCCGCATAGTTGAGCCACACGATCAGCGCCCAGGTCTCCTTCGGATCCCAGCTCCAGTAGCCGCCCCAGGCCTCCGCAGCCCAGAGTGCGCCAAGAATCGTCGCGATCGTGAAGAACGCAAAGCCCACCGCGATCGCCTTGTACATGACGTCGTCAAGCAGCTCGAGCGACGGCAGGCGCTCCGCGAGAATGCCGCGCTCCTTCAGCAGATAGGCCACCGCGACCATTGCCGCCAGCGAGAAGGTGCCGTAGCCAATGAAGTTTGCGGGCACGTGGATCTTCATCCACCAGCTCTGCAGCGCCGGAACCAGCGGCTGGATCTCCTGCGCGTTGCGGCTGACCGTGTACCAGAGCAGGAATCCGACCGCCGCCGACACCACCAGCATCACGAACGGTCCCAGCGCGCGCGTCGCATAGCGACGCTCGTAGTACAGGTAGAACAGCGACGTGATCAGCGTGAACAGCACGAACACTTCGTACAGGTTCGAGATGGGAATATGACCCACGTCGGTGCCGATCAGGTACGACTCGTACCAGCGCACGAACAGGCCCGTGAAGCCCAGCACCACCGCAGCCCAGCAGAGCTTGCTGCCGATGCTATAGCCGGTGTCGGAGCGCGTGGCCAGCCCAACCCAGTAGAACAGCGTGGACAGGAACACGAGCGCGCTCATCCACAGAATCGCGGACTGGCTCGACAGGAAGTACTTGAGGAAGAAAGCTTGCTCGGCGCGCGCGAGATCGCCGTGATAGAGCTGGATCGCCCCGATCGCCAGCACCGCGAGCCCGGCCATCAGCGGCCGCACCGCCTTCCAGTGCCATCCGAGCAGCGCAAAGGTCGGCACGGCGCCGATCAACACGGCCTTGTCGTAGACATTCATCCACTCGCCGTACTGAGTGAGCGCAAAACCCGCTCCCACGACCAGCAACAGCGCGTAGACCCAATCCACCCACGAGAGGCGGCGCAGGAACGACGGTTCAAGATAAGCCTCGGCGGCGTGCGCGGCCGGAGGCTGCGTCTGGGATGGCATCGCCTGCTTGGAGGTCGGATGCATCCCGGACGTGACGGGATTCACATTGGAAGACATGGCATTCCTGCTCTTGTGGTTCGTGTCACCCCGTATGCGACGTACGAGGCCGTTATCCCTCCGTCGGGTTGGCGCCGGCCGCACGACCCACATCGTCGCGCAATGCCGCGAACTCCCGCTCAAAATCGAGGGTTCGGCGCTGTGTGGACATCGCCATCAGCACCTCGCTGCCCTGACCTTCGTGTTTATCCTTGACCCAGATCCATACACGGCGTTCGCGAATGTAGAACATCGCAAAAACGCCAAGTACGAGCAGCAAGCACCCAAGATACACGATGTTTTTACCGGGCGCACGCGTCATCTGGAACACGCTTGCACGCACTTGCTCGAAATCATCCAGTTGCAGAAAAACCGGTGCGGCGTAGAAAAAACTATCCGACAGCGAGTTGACCGCTTGTTGCAGGAACGCACTGCTCTTGGCGTCATTGGCCACTGCCGGTGCCTTGTCCTTCTCGCGCGCAATCTGCCACAACTCCCACATGCTGCCGTTGAGGATACGCAGCAGCACATCGGCGGCCTTCTGCTGCTCGGCCGGCGGCACGGTCTTCTCGAGGAACGCGGCAATCGCCGTAAAGCCACCGGGCGGCGCGTCGGGTTGCGCGCGTGCCGCGCCCGCAAACAGATCCATCGCCCGCAGCGCGCTCTCGGCCAGTTGCTGGCGCAGCGTCTCCTTGCCCTCCCCCGGCATCGAGATCGCGGCAAAGCGCCGCGCGGCCTCACCGCGCATGGCGCGATCCTGCAGCGCCGCGCGCAGACGCATCCAGTCCGCCACGGAACGTTCCTCGTCGGCCGGGATGCGCAGATATCGGAACGGCTCGTCCGGCGCTTCACGCATGCCCGCCAGAAACACGAGCTGTCCGTCGAGCTCCACGGGCACCATATAGTTGTTGAATTCGCGCGCCTGGCCGTTGCGGTCGCGCAGCTTGTATTGCACCGACGGGCCGACGTTGCGGAACTCCTTCTGCCGCTCCGCATTGGCCGCCGCGCCGAGGTGCTGCTCCAGCGCGGCACCCATCGACTTGCGCGCCACGCCGCGCGCATCAGGCTTGCCCGACGCGTCGGTCACGTTCTCGACGTTCATCAGGCGGAAGTCGCTGAACTCCACGGTCAGGTTGTCATCGTCCGCCCCGGTCCCGGTACCGGTCAACGTGGCGCTGCCACCCACCGCCCCTGACAGCGCAAAGGTCGAGCCCGTCGTGCCGCCCATCGGATAGCCGACGAACTTCAGGCGCGAACCGCCATCCTCGAAGCTCGACTGATAGATCGCGATGCCATCGACGATCAGCGGCTCGTTCACCTTGATCGTCGCCTCGGTCTGCTTGCCGGTGGCGCGGTCGGTCACCACGACATCCGACGCGAACAGCTTGGGCATGCCGGTCGAATAGAAATCGACCGTGAACTTCTTGAGTGTCAATGTGAACGGCAGGTCCTGCACCAGCGCGCCGTCCGCCACATTGAGAATCGCGGTCGAGACGGTCGCGCCCTCGGGCACAAATGCATTGCCGCGGAAGCCCGGATTGGTCGCCGACAACCGATGTTGCGGCGGCACATCGGTAATCACGGCGTTACCGCTGATCGGAGTCTTGCCGCCGAACCACATCTGCGCGCGAATCAGCATGTCGCCGTCCAGCAGACCGCCGATGCAGATCACCACGATCGCCGTATGCGCGAGGATGTACCCGAGCTTGTTGGCCGCGCCCGCCTTCGCCGCCAGCAGCGTGGCGCCTTCATGCTCCACCGGCTTGATGCGGTAACCCCGGTTGCGCAGCAGCGCATTCAGACGCGCCACCGCATCGGCGCGGGCCATGCCGCCCTCGAACTCGCCGCGGTGATGGAACGCGCGCAGGCTGCGCTCGCGCACATGATCCTTCCACGACCGCATGTCGGCGATCATGCGCGGGCCGTTTCGTGCAATGCACAACGATGTGGACGTCACCAGGAAGGCCAGGATCAGCAGGAACCACCACGAGCCATAGACCTTCTGCAGCGACAGCGCATGGAACAGGTCCGCCCAGAATGGGCCGAACTGGTTCACGTAGTTCGGATACGGCTCGTTCTGCTTGAGCACGGTGCCGATCACGCTGGCAATGGCGATCACCGTCAGCAGCGTGATCGCAAAGCGCATCGAGGACATCAACTCGACGATGTCGCGCAGCAGGCGGTGGGAGGTCTTCAGGTGCAGGCCCGAAGTGGAAGCGGTCGACATGGACGGTAACGCCGAGGCAAATCAGCTGTTGCGTGTGGTGAAAAAGGAAAGAGGGTGGACATGCTTTGCAAGCACGCCACCCTCTTCGATTGTTGGCAGGACGCAGGGTTTCATCGACCAGCGTCCGGCACGGCGAGATGTCAGCGCACGCCGGCCACGTAGTCGGCGACGGCCTTGATCTCGGCATCCGACATGCGCGCGGCGACCGTGCTCATCACCGAGTTGTTCTTGCGGGTACCCTGACGGAATGCGATCAGCTGTGCCTCCGTGTATTCGGAGTACTGGCCGCCGATGCGTGGGTACTGCGCCGGGATACCGGCCCCTGTCGGACCATGGCAGCCCGCGCACGCCGGCACACCCTTGGCCGCGATACCGGCGCGATAGATCTTCTGCCCGGCTTCGATCGTATCCTTGTTCTTGGCCGTGGCCGGCTTCAGCTGCTGCTTGGCCAGGTATGCGCCGATGTCACGCATTTCCTGGTCGGTCAGCACCGAGGCGTACGGCGTCATGATCGCGTTGTTACGCGTCTTGGCCTTGAAGTCTTCGAGTTGCTTGTGCACGTACTCGGCCTGCTGGCCGGCGAGCTTGGGATTTGCCGCCGCACCGCTATTGCCAGCCGCGCCGTGGCAGCTCAGGCAGGCGGGAACATTGCGGTCGGGCGCACCTTGCGAATAGAGCGTTTCGCCCTTGGCCGGATCGGCTTTAGCGGCGGCCTGCTCTGCGGCAGTAGCCAAACCCGTCATGGTCAACGCCGGGACAGCGAGCGCCACGACAGCCAGAAACTTCGCAATGCGGTTCATTCGCACACCTTGTCAGAATTGTTATGAATACTGGATGCAAGGCCGGCCGACCCGGAGCTCTGGCGGTGGGAACGCCTTCGGCGACGGGCCGTCGCAGCCTCGGTGATAACACCACTGCCGCGACATGCGTCCTGTGCAAGACCTCTGTGCGACAAAATGGATGTCACACGTCACCCGCTCAGGAGACCGTAAACCGGCGTATTGTACAATAAATCGCTTTCCGGATTGACGGCTGCACGCCACTGTGACGAGATGCCACAAGTTGGCCTCGCGTGCCCCCCGACCGGCGTCCCGTCCTCCACTCTCTCGCATGTCCCTTCTTCATCAGGCCCGCTTCTTCATTACCGTCAATCACCTGCGCGATCTGCCCGCCACGGCAGTCCCGGAGGTGGCGTTTGCCGGCCGCTCCAATGCCGGCAAATCGACGGCCATCAACATCCTGTGCAACCAGAAGCGCCTCGCGTTCTCGTCGCGTACTCCCGGCCGCACGCAGCACATCAACTTTTTCTCGGTGGCGCCGGTCAAGGCACCGGACCCGCTCGCCTTCCTCGTCGATCTGCCCGGCTACGGCTATGCGGAGGTCTCGGGCACGGCCAAGTATCACTGGCAGGGGCTGCTCAGCGACTACGTGCAGACCCGCACGCAGTTGTCGGGGCTGGTATTGATGATGGACGCGCGTCGTCCATTCACGGACCTCGATTGCCAGATGGTGGAGTGGTTCCTGCCCACGGGCCGGCCGATCCACGTGCTGCTGACCAAGGCGGACAAGCTGACCAACAGCGAGAACGCATTGGCGCTGCGCCAGACGCGCAAGGTGCTGGCCGGCTATGCGGACCAGCTCGAGACGCCGGTGCCGATGACCGCACAGTTGTTTTCCAGCATCAAGCGCCGTGGCATCGAGGAAGCACAACGTGTCATCGCCGGCTGGCTCTCATTGCCTGAAGCCTTGGCGCCTGAGGCGAATGGCGTCGAAGCGACCGAAAGCAGCGATGAGAGCAGCGATGAAGGCAGCGCTGCGGATGAGGTGGCGGAAGTCGCCGAGGGCGCGGATGCCGCTGTCCTTGGGGCGGGTGGTGCTGTTGCTGCGCCTGTGGCAAAAACCCGGAAGGTCGCTGCTGCCAAGGCCCCGGTCAAGAAGACCAAGCACCGGGTACCGAAAGCGCTGCGACCGAAGGTCACGCAACGCAGCAAGTCCAAGTCCTAGATTCAAGTGCCCAAAAAAAGCCCCGTTGCATGGCAACGGGGTCCAACGTCCCGCCGGTTGGGGCGGGTACCCGCTCAGGGAGGAGTAGCGGGGGACACCGTGCCGCACGAAGCAACACAAGGTGTCCGCGAGTATGATAGCGGGCACACTTAAAAGTTTAGTTTTTCTTTCGGCGTGATCGCGCCGACTCCCCCGGAACTGCACATGTCCACGTTTCCCGAATATCGTCCCCGCCGCATGCGCCGCGACGATTTCTCGCGCCGCATGATGCGCGAGACTCGCCTCTCTCCCGACAACCTGATCTACCCGGTCTTCATCCTCGAAGGCCAGAACCAGCGTCAGACCGTAGCGTCGATGCCTGGTGTGGAGCGCGTCTCGGTAGACCTGTTGCTGCCCATCGCAGAAGACTGCGTGAAGCTTGGCATTCCCGTGATCGCGCTGTTCCCGGTGATCGACCCGTCGCTGAAGACGCCCGATGGCATCGAGGCCACGCGCGCGGAAGGCCTTGTGCCGCGCGCCGTGCGCGCACTGAAGGACCGCTTCCCTGAACTCGGCATCCTGACCGATGTGGCACTGGACCCGTACACGAGTCACGGCCAGGATGGCGTGCTCGATGACAACGGCTACGTGATCAACGACATCACGGTGGAGATCCTGGTCAAGCAGGCGCTCGCGCAGGCCGAGGCCGGCGTCGATATCGTCGCGCCGTCCGACATGATGGATGGCCGCATCGGCGCGGTCCGCGCCGCGCTCGAAGAGCACGGCCACATCCACACGCGCATCATGGCGTACTCGGCCAAGTACGCGTCCGCGTTCTACGGCCCGTTCCGCGATGCCGTGGGCTCGGCCGCGAACCTGGGCAAGAGCAACAAGATGACGTACCAGATGGACCCGTCCAATACCGATGAGGCCCTGCGCGAAGTCGCACAGGACATCATGGAGGGCGCGGACATGGTCATGGTCAAGCCCGGCATGCCGTACCTCGATATCCTGCGCCGCGTGAAGGACGAGTTCCGCTACCCGACCTACGTGTACCAGGTGAGCGGCGAATACGCGATGCTCAAGGCCGCCGCGCAGAATGGCTGGCTCGACCACGACAAGGTGATGATGGAATCGCTGCTCGCGTTCCGCCGCGCCGGTGCCGACGGCATCCTCACGTACTTCGCGCGCGACGCCGCGCGTCTGCTGCGGGCCTGATCACCGCCGATGCAACTGCTTGGCTTCTCGGCCAGTCAGGTCCACCCGCTCGCCACCCTCGAGGCGGCGCGCGAGTTTCTTGCTGGCAACGCGGCAGCGCGCTTTGTGTGGGCGGACTTCGACACCGAGGAAGTCGCGCCCGCGCCCGCCGCGTGGCGTGACCGCCTGACGCCGCTGACCGGCGCGCCCGTGCTCGACCTGCATCTGATGGACGCCACCAATCCATCGCATCCGTCGTTCTTCGACACGACCAATGCGTATGACATGGTGATCTTCCGCAAGCTCACGTTCGAGACCAGCCGCCTGTTCGCTGAGGCTGACGCCGCGCATGCGGCCTCGGCGCCTGCGTCCGTGCCCCCGGCCACGCCACTGCCTGCGGCGACACCTTCGACCGTACCCATCTCAGCGCAAAAACCCGCGCGCAAGTATCCGCCCGGCTTCTTGCCCGCGCTTGCACGTATCGACACCCAGCCGGTCACGTTCTTCGTGTTCGACACGGTACTCGTCACCGTGCGCCAGGGTCCATCCCGCACGCTGGATCAGGTACGCCAGCGCCTGCTCGACCTCTGTCAGGCACCGCGACCGGCCGGCGCCCCCGGCACCAACGGACAGGCCGCGCTGGTGCATGGGGTACGTCCGCCCACGCGGCCCGAGGACCTGATGCTGCGGTTGCTCAACGCGATGGTGGATCGCTACCTCGAACTACGCTCGCCGCTCACGCGCCAGCTCGACCGCTGGCAGCGCGCATTGCTCAGCGCGCGCCGCAGTTTTTCGAGTTGGGAAGGGCTGCTCGATGCGCGCATCCAGTTGCGACGGCTCGAGCATCTGAGCGAGGAGCAACGCGACGCGCTGCAGGAGTTTCGCGACAGTCTGCTCGACAATCGCTATAGCAGCGAGCAAGACGGTGCGCCGCTGCCAGCGGCGGCCAGCCGCGACGAGGTACTGCTGGTCCGGCTTACCGATCTCATGGAGCATATTCAGCGCGTGCTCGCGCATGCGCGGCGGCTGGAGGACTCGATCGAGTCGGCCGTGCAGATCCACTTCTCGGCGGTCGCGCATCGCACCAATCGCACCATGCGCACGCTGACGGTCATCACCGCGTTGTTCATGCCGCTGACGCTGATCACCGGGATCTTCGGCATGAACTTCGAGCGCATGCCGTGGCTCCATGCGCCGCAGGGCTTCTGGTGGTCGATCGGCCTGATGGGTGCCGTGGTCGCCGGCATCGGCGCACTGTGGGCGCTAGGACGCTGGCTGGACCGCTAGCGCCCGATCGGATCAACGCGCGGCGACGCTGGAGGCGCCGAACGCGCGCTCGAGGCTATCGAGGAAACGATCAGCCGATTGATAACCGATCACGCGCACGGGGCGCTCCTGGCCATCGGCACCGAACAGGATGATCCCGGGCGGCCCGAACAGGTTGAAGCGCTTGAGCAGCGCACGATCGTCGGCATTGTTCGCGGTCACGTCCGCCTGCAGCAGCGTCAGCTGCGCCATGCGCGCGCCCACCTTCGCATCGGAGAACGTGAACTTCTCCATCTCCTTGCAGCTCACGCACCAGTCCGCATAGAAATCGAGCATCACCGGGCGGCCCGCCGCCGCGGCAGCCGCCACGCGTGCGTCGAGTTCCGCCACGCTGCGAATGCGCTCGAAACGCACCGATGACTGCTCGCGCGCCCCACCCGCTCCGCCCTCGTTGCCGCTCACGCTGAAATGCGACAACGGCTGCAACGGATCGCGACCACCGGAGGCAAGCCCCACCAGCACGATCGCGCCGGCCAACGCGGCGAGGATGCCCAGCCCCTTGCCCAGACGCGCCAGACCGCGCGCGTCGGCGCCCAGCGCATCGAATGCGCCAAGGTAGACCGCGCCCACAAGCAGCAACGCCGCCCACGCAATCATCACGGTCCACGCGGGCAGCACCGGCGTGATCATCCAGATCGCCACGCCCAGCAACACGAAGCCGAAGAAGCGCTTGGTCGCCTCCATCCAGCGGCCCGCGCGCGGCAGCAGATTGCCTGCGCCCACGCCCACCAACACAAGCGGCACCCCCATGCCGATCGCCATCGCGAACAACGCGCTGCCGCCAATCATGGCATCGCCAGTCTGCGCGATATAAGCCAACGCACCCGCGAGCGGCGCCGTCACGCACGGTCCGACGATCAGCGCCGAGATCGCGCCCATCAGCGCTGCCCCCGCGATCTGCCCGCCCTGACGGCGATTTGATGACTCCGTCAGCCGCGTCTGCCAGCCCTGCGGCAGCTGCAATTCATAAAGTCCGAACATCGACAGCGCCAGCGCCACCATCAACACCGCAAAGGCGCCGAGCACCCAGGGCGTCTGCAGCGCAGCTGCCAAACCTTCACCGATCAGTCCCGCCGCCACGCCGATCGCCGTGTACACCACGGCCATGCCGAGCACATAGGCCAGCGACACCGTCAGCGCCCGGCCACGCGTGACATGCTCGCCGACCACGATCGAAGACAGGATCGGCACCATCGGCAGCACGCACGGGGTGAAGGTCAGCAGCAGGCCCAGACCGAAGAACAGTGCGACGATGACGCCGAGATTGCGGCTGGCCAGCGCCCGTGCGATACGGTCGCCGTCATCCGCGGCCACAACGGTGGCCGACGGTGTCGGTGCGGGCAACGCGGAAGCACCCGCCGCAGCAACGCTCGACGTCGTCGCGGCGGGCGCGCGATCGCCAAACAGATTCGCCAGCGGCGCCCCGCCCACGCGGAACACGTGTTCCTGCGGCGGATAGCACAGCCCCTTGTCCGCGCACCCCTGCGAGGTCACGGTCAGCGCCCATTTGCCATCGGCCGGCCCAGCCTCCACGGGCACGCGAATCGTCACGCTGCCGCGGTAGGTCTCCATATCCTTGTTGAAGGTCTCGTCGAACTTGACCTTGCCGTGCGGAAATTCCGGCGCACCGAGCTTCACCAACGCAGGCTGCGCCGCAAACGCGAAACGCTCCCGATACAGGTAGTACCCATCGGCAACGTCAAAGCGAATCTCGACCGTCCGATCGTCGAGCTGCCGCGCCGCAAATCGAAACGCCTGTTCCGGCGGCAGGAAGTCGTCCTCGGTGGCGGCACGCGCGGTACCCTGCCACCCGAGCAGGCACAGCAGCACGAGCAGCCAGGCAGCGGCTATCCACCGCAGCACACGCCGCGCGTCAACCCGCCAAATCATGGCGGCCGATCTGATCCCGGACTGCACCTGCATACCCGTCGCTTCCCTGTTCTGTGTTGGGCCCAAAAACAAAAGAGCCAGGCAAAAGCCTGGCTCGATTGTAAGCGCTACGTGCAGACCCGTCGTGAGACAGGCTGCCGCAGGTCCGATACCTTATTCCGCAGCTTCTTCAGCCGGGGCTTCGGTGATCTCCGGACGGTCGACCAGCTCGACCAGCGCCATCGGCGCATTGTCGCCCTGACGGAAACCGAACTTCAGCACGCGGGTGTAGCCGCCCGGACGCGCGTTGTAACGCGGGCCCAGTTCCGTGAACAGCTTGGTCACGATGTCGCGATCGCGCAGGCGAGCGAACGCCAGGCGACGGTTCGCCACGGTGTCCTTCTTGGCCAGCGTGATGAGGGGCTCGACAACCTTGCGCAGTTCCTTGGCCTTCGGCAGGGTGGTCTTGATCAGCTCGTGTTGGAACAGCGAGTTGGACATGTTGCGCAGCATCGCGAGACGGTGCGACGAGGTGCGGTTCAGCTTCCGCAAACCATGACGGTGACGCATGATGATTCCTTTTCGATAACAGTGTTTGACCAGCTCTTCTATCGCTATGCCACCAGATAACTGGCAGGCATGGGCGCGGGCCGGTAGTGCTTCCGGGTGTTGCCACCCTTCTTGTCGGCACCATGCCGACGGCGTTTCGACAAGCCGGGCCGCGTTGCCGCAGCCCGGCTATGTCAATTACTTCTCCAGGCCAGCAGGCGGCCAGTTCTCGAGCTTCATGCCGAGCGTCAGGCCACGGGAGGCGAGGACTTCCTTGATCTCGTTGAGCGACTTGCGACCCAGGTTCGGGGTCTTGAGCAGTTCGTTCTCGGTACGCTGGATCAGGTCGCCGATGTAGTAGATGTTTTCGGCCTTCAGGCAGTTGGCCGAGCGCACCGTCAGCTCCAGGTCGTCGACCGGGCGCAGCAGGATCGGATCGATCTGCGGCGTACGGCTCGAAGCGGCCTCGGCGGCGGACTCGGTGCCTTCCAGCGCGGCGAACACGGACAGCTGATCCACCAGGATGCGAGCCGACTGGCGGATCGCTTCCTCGGGCGAAATCACGCCGTCGGTTTCGATGTTCATCACCAGCTTGTCGAGGTCGGTACGTTGTTCCACGCGAGCGGATTCAACGGCGTACGACACACGGCGCACCGGCGAGAACGACGCGTCCAGCACGATGCGGCCGATAACCTTGCCCGCTTCGTCACCGAACTTGCGCACGTTGCCCGGCACATAGCCGCGGCCTTGCTCGACCTTGATCTGCATGTCCAGCTTGCCGCCGGCGGACAGATGGGCGATCACGTGATTCGGGTTGATGATCTCAACGTCGTGCGGCAGCTCGATATCGGCAGCCGTAACCACGCCTTCACCATCCTTGCGCAGCGACACCGTGACTTCGTCACGATTGTGCAGCTTGAACACGACACCCTTGAGGTTCAGAAGCAGGTTGACCACGTCTTCCTGCACACCGTCGATGGTGGAATACTCGTGCACCACTCCAGCGATCGTGACCTCGGTCGGCGCGTAGCCAACCATCGACGACAGCAGCACGCGACGCAGCGCGTTACCGAGCGTATGGCCGTAGCCGCGCTCGAACGGCTCCATCACGACTTTGGCGTGATGGTCGCCAAGCGGTTCTACGGCGATAATTTTAGGCTTGAGGAGTGCTGTTTGCATTAGGTTGTCCTTTTCAATACCCTCGGCTCGTTACACCGATAAGGCTGACGTTTGGAACCTGAAAAGCCCATCGCATGATGGGCAATAAGCCCGACCGCGCATGACGCGCGTCGGGCTGATAACGAGGCGTTGCGGGAGGCGCAACCGCGGAACCGTTCGCGAATCGATCGAGTCGATTAACGCGAATACAATTCGACGATCAGGCTCTCGTTGATGTCGCCAGAGATATCGGTGCGATCCGGGGCTTGCTTGAAGGTGCCTTCGAACTTCTTGGCATCGACAGCCACCCAGGTCGGGAAACCCGACTGCTCGGCCAGCGACAGCGCTTCAGCGATGCGGACCTGCTTGCGCGACAGTTCGCGCACGGTCACAACGTCGCCCGACTTGATCTGGGCCGACGGCACGTTCAGTGCAATGCCGTTCACCATGATCGCCTTGTGCGACACCAGCTGACGCGCTTCAGCGCGCGTCGAGCCAAAGCCCATGCGATAGACGACGTTGTCCAGACGCGATTCCAGCAGTTGCAGCAGGTTTTCGCCGGTGTTGCCCTTGCGACGGTCGGCTTCCGCGAAGTAACGGCGGAATTGACGCTCGAGCACGCCGTAAATACGCTTGACCTTCTGCTTTTCGCGCAGCTGGTTGCCGTAGTCGGAGGTACGGGCACCCGAGGTGCGACCGTGTTGACCAGGCTTGCTATCCAGCTTGCACTTGTCGGCCAGCGAGCGGCGTGCGCTCTTCAGGAACAGATCGGTGCCTTCGCGGCGGGAAAGTTTGGCCTTCGGGCCGGTATAACGTGCCACTTTATCTTCCTTTGATCGATCGCTGCGCCGCCTCGGGTTTCATCTGGAAACCGGGCACGCCGCGAGTCCGTCAGCAAATCTGACGGACGGTGGGCTTATTGGCATTCGCGGCGCCGAAACACCGCGAAGTAACGCAAAAGCATGAAACACAAAACGAAAACCTGCCGCAACAGGTTGCAGCAGGTCAACGCGCGATACTACCACATCGGCGAAACACCGGCATCGAGCCAATTTGCACGGGCTCGATATCGGCGTTCAGTGTCGATGCTTAGATACGACGACGCTTCGGCGGACGGCAGCCGTTGTGCGGCACCGGCGTCACGTCTTCGATCACGGCGATCTTGATGCCCAGCGCGTTCAGCGCACGGACAGCCGATTCACGGCCAGGACCGGGGCCCTTGATGCGCACTTCCAGGTTCTTGATACCCTGGTCTTGCGCCACGCGGCCGGCGTTCTCGGCAGCAACCTGAGCAGCGAAGGGCGTCGACTTGCGCGAACCCTTGAAGCCCTGGCCACCGGCGGTCGCCCACGACAGGGCGTTGCCCTGACGGTCGGTGATCGTGATGATGGTGTTGTTGAACGAAGCGTGAACGTGCGCAATGCCGTCGGCAACGTTCTTCTTGACCTTCTTACGCGCGCGCTGGGCGGCGTTGTTCGGACCTTTTGCCATGTGTCTGTTCCTATGCCTTCGGCTTTACTTCTTCAGAGCCACGCCGGCCTTACGCGGACCCTTGCGGGTGCGGGCGTTGGTGCGGGTACGCTGGCCGCGGAGCGGCAGACCCTTGCGGTGACGAACGCCACGATAGCAACCAAGGTCCATCAGACGCTTGATGTTCATCGTGTTTTCGCGGCGCAGGTCACCCTCAACCGTTACCTTGCCCACTTCGTCACGAAGCTTTTCCAGGTCGCCGTCGGTCAGATCCTTGACCTTCTTGTCAAACGGAACACCGGTGGCCTCGCAAATCTTGCGAGCGCGCGAGCGACCGACACCGTAAATAGCCGTCAGGCCGATTTCGGTGTGCTTGTGGTTGGGGATGTTAACCCCTGCGATACGTGCCATTCGTCAATCCTCTTCGATTAGCCTTGGCGTTGCTTGTGGCGAGGATCCGACGAGCAGATCACGCGCACTACACCGTTGCGCTTGATAATTTTGCAGTTGCGGCAAATGCGCTTCACAGAAGCCAGCACTTTCATGATTTTCCTCTTCCTTCAATTCCTGTTCGCTTCACTTCGTCCGGAAGACGATGCGCGCGCGTGACAGATCATACGGCGTCAATTCGACGGTCACCTTGTCACCCGGAAGAATCCGGATGTAGTTCATTCGCATCTTGCCGGAGATGTGGCCCAGCACTACATGGCCATTTTCGAGCTTGACGCGGAACGTCGCGTTGGGGAGATTTTCCAGGACCTCCCCTTGCATCTGGATGACGTCGTCTTTTGCCATACCTAGAGCCTGGTCTGACCCTACTTCATCGCAAGGTCAGGTTACCCTTGAAATTCGCCTTCTTCAGCAGGGACTCATACTGTTGCGACATGACGTACGACTGTACTTGTGCCATGAAGTCCATCGTAACGACCACGATGATCAGCAATGAGGTTCCGCCGAAATAGAACGGAACGTTCCAGCGCAGCACCAGGAATTCAGGCAGCAGGCAGACCAGCGTGATGTACATCGCGCCAGCCAGCGTCAATCGCACCAGAATCTTGTCGATGTAGCGCGTCGTCTGCTCGCCCGGACGAATACCCGGAATGAAGGCACCGCTTTTCTTCAGGTTGTCTGCAACTTCACGGCTGTTGTACACCAGGGCCGTATAGAAGAAGCAGAAGAAAATAATCGCAGCCGCATACAGCAGGATGTACACCGGCTGACCCGGCGACAGCGTGGCGGCGAGGTCCTTGATGAACCGGCCAACCGACCCCGTCGAGTCAGACGTGAACCACCCCGCGATCGTCGCCGGGAACAGAATGATCGACGACGCGAAGATCGGCGGAATCACCCCGGCCATGTTCAGCTTCAGCGGCAGGTGCGACGACTGACCGCCGTACACCTTGTTGCCGACCTGACGCTTGGCATAGTTCACGAGGATCTTGCGCTGACCGCGTTCGACGAACACCACGGCGAAGGTCACACCTGCAATGATCGCAACGATCACGATCGCCGCAATGATGCTCATGGAACCCGTACGGACCAGTTCAAACAGTCCGCCGATCGCGTTGGGCAAGCCCGCCGCGATACCACCGAAGATGATGATCGAAATCCCGTTGCCCAGACCGCGTTCGGTGATCTGCTCACCGAGCCACATCAGGAACATCGTGCCGGTCACCAGCGTGATCACCGCCGTCGCCCGGAACATCAGGCCCGGATCGATAACCAGACCCGGTTGCGACTCCAATGCCACTGCAATCGACAGCGCCTGGAACAGCGCCAGAAGCACCGTCCCGTAGCGCGTGTACTGCGTGATCTTCCTCTGGCCCGCCTGCCCTTCCTTCTTCAACGTCTCCAGCTGCGGCAGCACGATCGTCAGCAACTGCATGATGATCGACGCCGAGATGTACGGCATGATGCCGAGCGCGAAGACGGTGAAGCGCGACAGCGCACCGCCCGAGAACAGGTTGAACATCCCAAGGATGCCACCCGACTGACTCTGGAAAAGCTTCGCGAGCTGATCCGGATCGATTCCCGGCACCGGAATATGCGCACCGATGCGGTAGACGATCAGGGCCAGCACCAGAAACATCAGACGGCGCTTGAGATCGCCGTACTTTGCGGTGTTCCTGGCTTGCGTGCTTGCGTTAGGTTTCGCCGTGGCCAAACGATGCTCCGACTATGACTCGCGTCCTGCTGCGATGGCTGCTGCTAATTACTCGGCGATCTGGCCGCCAGCGGCTTCGATCGCGGCCTTGGCACCAGCAGTGGCGCCCAGACCCTTGATCGTGACCTTGCGGGTCAGCTCGCCAGCCTTGATCACCTTCGCGTTCTTGACCAGCTCGCCCACGAGGCCGGCCTGCTTCAGGACCAGAAGGTCCACTTCAGCAGCTTCCAGACGCTCGATGTCGCGCAGGGTCACCTCGGCGTTGAACGCCTTGGTCAGCGAGGTAAAACCACGCTTCGGCAGACGACGATACAGCGGCATTTGACCGCCTTCGAAGCCGACCTTGTGGAAGCCGCCCGAGCGCGACTTCTGACCCTTGTGACCACGACCGGCGGTCTTGCCCAGGCCGGAGCCGATACCGCGGCCGACGCGACGCTTGGCGTGCTTCGAACCGGCGGCCGGTTTCAGGTTGTTCAGTTGCATGTTGCTCTCCGAGTTCCCGGTATCAGGCCAGAACCTTGACCAGGTACGAGACCTTGTTGATCATGCCGCGCACGGCGGGCGTGTCCTGCAGTTCCGACACCGAATTGATTCGGCGCAGGCCCAGGCCACGGACGGTTGCGCGATGATCTTCGCGCGTGCCGATCAGGCTGCGCACGAGTTGCACTTTTACGGTTTTCTGCGACATTTCGTTCACCTTAACCGAGGATGTCTTCGACCGACTTGCCGCGCTTCGCAGCGATCTCGCTCGGCGTGCTCATCTTCTGCAGACCGTCGAGAGTTGCGCGAACCATGTTGTACGGGTTCGTCGAGCCGTGCGACTTGGTGACCACGTTCGTCACGCCCATCACTTCGAAAATGGCGCGCATCGGGCCACCAGCGATCACGCCGGTACCTTCCTTCGCGGGCATCATCAGCACCTTGGCGGCGCCGTGCTTGCCAACCACTTCGTGTTGCAGCGTACCGTTCTTCAGCGAGACCTTGACCATCTTGCGACGGGCTTCGTCCATCGCCTTCTGCACGGCCACGGGCACTTCCTTCGCCTTGCCCTTGCCCATGCCGATGCGGCCATCGCCATCACCAACCACGGTCAGCGCGGCGAAACCGAGAATCCGGCCGCCCTTCACCACCTTGGTGACGCGGTTGACCGAGATCATCTTCTCGCGGAGGCCGTCGTCGCGTTCGTCCTGCTGGACTTTTGCTTGCATCTTTGCCATGACGTATCTCTCTCTCGCTTAGAACTTCAGGCCGGCTTCGCGCGCAGCGTCGGCCAGGGCCTTCACGCGGCCGTGGAAACGGAAACCGCCGCGATCGAACGCAACAACTTCCACGCCAGCTGCCTTCGCCTTCTCGGCGACGCGCTTGCCAACCACGGTGGCGGCGGCGACGGTAGCACCGTTGCCGGTCAGTTCCTTGCGCACTTCTGCTTCGGCCGTCGAAGCCGACGCCACCACTTGGGTGCCGCACGGCGAGTAGACCTGAGCGTAGATATGCGAATTCGTACGGAACACGGTCAGACGGTTGACCTTCAACTCCGCGATTTTGGCGCGGGTCTGACGTGCACGGCGCAAACGAGCGTCTTTCTTGTTCATCATTGCACCCCTTACTTCTTCTTGGTTTCCTTCAGGAGGACACGCTCGTCGGCGTAACGAACACCCTTGCCCTTATAGGGCTCAGGCGGACGGTACGCGCGAACTTCCGCGGCAACCTGACCGACTTTCTGCTTGTCCGCACCCTTGATGATGATCTCGGTCTGCGTCGGCGTTTCCGCCTTTACGCCGGCCGGCATCTCATGGATCACGTCGTGCGAGAAACCAAGCTGGAGCTTCAGCGCGCTACCCTGCAGCTGGGCACGATAGCCCACGCCGACCAGGGTGAGCTTGCGCTCGAAACCGGTGGTCACGCCCTTGACCATGTTTGCCGCCAGGGCGCGCATGGTGCCTTGCAGGGCGTTTGCTTCACGCGACTCGTCGGCCGGTGCGAAGGTCAGCGTGTCGTTTTCGACATTAGCCTTCACCAGACCGTGAATCTCTTGCGACAGCGTACCAAGCGGGCCCTTTACGGAGAGCACGCCGCCTGCCACATTCACTTCCGCGCCTTTCGGCAGCGCGATGGGAGCCTTACCTACACGGGACATGGTTCCTCCTTAAGCGACGTAGCAAAGAACTTCGCCGCCCACGCCGGTGGCACGTGCCTTGCGGTCGGTCATCAGACCCTGGGGGGTCGAGATGATCGCTACGCCGAGGCCGTTCATCACCTGGGGAATGTCGGTACGGCCCTTGTACACGCGCAGACCGGGCTTCGACACGCGTTCAATGCGCTCGATGACCGGACGGCCGGCGTAGTACTTGAGACCGATAGTCAGTTGTGCCTTGCCGCCATCTTCCTGGACAGCGAAGTCATCGATATAGCCTTCGTCCTTCAGGACCTTGGCGATCGCTGCTTTCAGCTTCGACGAGGGCATGACAACGGACGCCTTCTGCACGCCTTGAGCGTTGCGGATGCGCGTCAGCATATCGGCGATCGGATCGCTCATGCTCATACTGTTTCTCCTGTAGCCTGTGCGTAATTACCAGCTGGCTTTCGTCAGACCCGGAATTTCGCCCTTGAAGGCGATCTCGCGGATCTTGTTACGCGCCAGGCCAAACTTGCGGAAGGTGCCGCGGGGACGACCGGTGATCGCGCAACGGTTGCGCTGACGGGTCGGATTCGCGTTGCGCGGGAGCTGTTGCAGCTCGAGACGCGCCAGATAACGCTCTTCTTCCGACTTTTCTTGGTCGTCGATGATGGCCTTGAGGGCAGCGCGCTTCGGGGCGAACTTCGCCACGAGCTTTGCGCGCTTCTTCTCACGTTCAATCAGAGCCAGTTTAGCCACGGTTACCCCTTAATTACGGAACGGGAACTTGAACGCACCGAGAAGCGCCTTGGCTTCTTCGTCGTTCTTCGCCGTCGTCGTGATGCTGATGTTCAGACCACGCAGTGCGTCGATCTTGTCGTACTCGATTTCGGGGAAAATGATCTGCTCTTTCACACCGATGTTGTAGTTGCCACGACCATCGAACGAACGGCCCGACACACCACGGAAGTCACGAACGCGCGGCAGTGCCACGGTCACGAAACGATCGAGAAATTCGAACATGCGCTCACCGCGCAGGGTCACCATCGCACCGATCGGATAGCCCTGGCGAATCTTGAAGCCGGCGATTGCCTTCTTGGCCTTCGTCACCACGGGTTTTTGACCAGCGATCTTCGTCAGGTCGCCCACGGCCAGCTCAATGACCTTCTTGTCATTGATGGCTTCGCCAAGACCCATGTTCAGGGTGATCTTGGTGATGCGCGGCACTTCCATGACCGACTTGTAGCCGAATTGCTCGATCAGCTTCGGTACAACCTTCTCTTTGTAAAACTCTTGCAGACGTGCTGCCATGCTCAACTCCTATGCGTGCCCAGAATCAAGCAGCGACGACGGCGCCAGTGGTCTTCAGGAAGCGCACGCGCTTACCGTCTTCCACCTTGATGCCGACGCGCGACGGCTTGCCATTGGCATCCACGAGCGCAACGTTGGAAATATGCAGCGGCATGACCTTATCGACCACACCACCAGTAGTGCCCAGCATCGGGTTCGGGCGAGCGTGCTTCTTCGCGACGTTCACGCCTTCCACTGCGAGCTTCTCGCCGAGGATAGCTTGCACGGTACCGCGCTTGCCCTTGTCCTTGCCGGTCAGCACGATGACCTCATCGCCTTTGCGAATCTTGTTCATGTCGGCTCCTTACAGCACTTCCGGAGCGAGCGACACGATCTTCATGAAGCGCTCGGTACGGAGTTCACGAGTCACCGGCCCGAAGATGCGGGTGCCGATCGGCTCGAGCTTGGTGTTCAGCAGGACGGCGGCATTGCCGTCGAACTTGACGAGCGAACCGTCAGCGCGACGCACGCCCTTGGCGGTGCGCACGACAACGGCGTTGTAAATATCGCCCTTCTTTACGCGACCGCGCGGCGCTGCGTCCTTCACGGTCACCTTGATGATGTCGCCCACGCTCGCATAGCGGCGCTTGGACCCACCCAGCACTTTGATGCACAGTACTTCGCGCGCACCAGTGTTATCGGCCACTTCGAGCCGGCTTTCTGTCTGAATCATGGTGTTATCTTCCCAACTTAATCCGTCAGGCGAGCCCGTCGGTCAGTCTTGGTCCCGTCGGTCCAAGGCTTTGCGCCAGAACCGCTTGGGTTGATCAACTTTGAAGTCGGTAGTCACCAGACGACGCGATCCGCTGAACAGCTACGGCAACATCATCTGGGCGGGTTTCGCTTTACAGGCCCACCTGGTTGGTACTGCTTGGGCGGGCGCAATAAAGCGGAAGTCCAGGATTATAGCAACATAACCCTGGACCTTGCAAGTCAATCTGAGAACGTTGTTCTTAGATGACGCGCGCCGCTTCTACCAGCCGGGAAACCACCCAGGACTTGGTCCGCGAGAGCGGACGCGTTTCCTGGATTTCGACCTTGTCGCCTTCCTTGTACTGGTTGGCTTCGTCGTGTGCGTGGTACTTCTTCGAACGCAGCACGTACTTGCCATACAGCGGGTGCTTGACGCGGTTTTCGATCAGGACCGTTACGGTCTTGTCCATCTTGTCGCTCACAACCCGGCCAACCAGCGTGCGGCGAAGCGACGATTCCGTTTTTGCAGTTTCAGTCATTTCGAGCTTGCCTTCTCATTCAGCACGGTTTGCACCCGCGCGATGTCCTTGCGCACCTTCTTCAGCTGGCTGGTGTTCTGCAGCTGTTGGGTGGCCTTTTGCATGCGCAGGCTAAATTGGGCCTTCAGCAGCTCGGAGAGCTCCTGGTTCAGCCCGGCGGCGTCCTTGCCGCGAAGTTCGGATGCTTTCATCCCTGCTCTCCTTACGTCCCGACCTGACGCACAACGAAATTGGTGGCGATCGGCAGCTTGGCGGCAGCCAGGCGGAACGCCTCACGTGCCAGCTCTTCGCTCACACCATCCATTTCGTACAGCATCTTGCCCGGCTGAATCTCAGCCACGTAGTACTCCGGATTGCCCTTACCGTTACCCATACGGACTTCAGCGGGCTTCTTCGAAATCGGCTTGTCCGGGAAAATCCGGATCCAGATGCGACCGCCACGCTTGATGTGACGGGTCATCGCACGACGGGCCGATTCGATCTGGCGCGCGGTCAGACGACCGCGGCCCATGGCCTTCAGGCCGAATTCGCCGAAAGACACGGCGTTGCCACGGGTAGCTTTACCCGTGTTGCGGCCTTTCTGCTCCTTGCGATACTTTCTGCGCTTGGGTTGCAGCATTGTTATTCTCCACTCTTCGCATCTGCGCCAGGCGCAGCGCGGCGACCAGCACCGGGGCCACCGCGGCGGTTGCCCGCCGGACGATCGCCATCACGGCGACGGCCTTCCGGACGTGCCGGACGACGACGGCGCTCGTCTTGCGGCTCTTCCACCACGGGCGCATCGTTGCGACCCAGGTGGTCTCCCTTGTAGACCCACACCTTGACACCGATGATGCCGTAGGTGGTTTCTGCTTCGGAGAAGCCGTAGTCGATGTCCGCACGCAGGGTGTGCAGGGGCACACGGCCCTCGCGGTACCACTCGGTACGTGCGATTTCGATGCCGTTCAGACGACCCGAGCTCATGATCTTGATGCCCTGGGCACCGAGGCGCATCGCGTTCTGCATCGCGCGTTTCATTGCGCGGCGGAACATGATACGGCGCTCGAGCTGCTGGGTGATCGAGTCGGCGATCAGCTGCGCATCGGTTTCCGGCTTGCGGATTTCCTCGATGTTCACGTGCACGGGCACACCCATGCGACGTTGCAGCTCGGCCTTGAGCAGTTCGATGTCCTCACCCTTCTTGCCGATCACCACGCCCGGACGCGAGCTATAGATGGTGAGACGTGCATTGCGGGCAGGGCGCTCGATCACGACGCGGCCAACCGAAGCGTTCTTGAGCTTCTTCTTCAGAAACTCACGAACTTCGATGTCTTCTTTCAGCATGCCGGCGAACTTCGTGTTGTTGGCGTACCAACGCGAAGCCCAGTTACGGCTGACGGCCAGACGGAAGCCAGTCGGATGAATCTTCTGTCCCATCGTGACTCCTTAGTTGCCGAGCGTCACAGTGATGTGACAGGTTTGTTTCTCGATGCGGTTGCCGCGGCCCTTTGCCCGTGCCGTGAAGCGCTTGAGCGAGGTTGCCTTGTCGATGAAGATCGATTTGACCTTCAGTTCGTCGATGTCGGCACCTTCGTTGTGCTCAGCGTTGGCGATGGCCGATTCGACCACCTTCTTCACAATCCCGGCGGCCTTCTTCGGGCTGAACGTCAGGACGTTGAGCGCGCGCTCGATCGGCAGACCACGGATCTGGTCAGCAACCAGACGCGTCTTCTGGGCGGAGATGCGGGCACCGCGATGAATCGCTTTCACTTCCATGATGGGCCCCTTACCTCTTCGCTTTCTTGTCAGCCGCGTGGCCCTTGAACGTACGCGTGAGCGCAAATTCGCCGAGCTTGTGGCCAACCATGTTTTCCGTCACATACACCGGCACGTGTTGACGGCCGTTGTGCACGGCGATCGTCAGACCGATGAAGTCCGGCATGATGGTCGAGCGGCGCGACCACGTCTTAATGGGCTTCTTGTCCTTGCCGCTAACTGCGGTTTCCACCTTCTTCAGCAGGTGGGCGTCGCAGAACGGACCCTTTTTTGCGGAACGAGTCATATCTTTAGCTCCTACCTACCGATTAACGCTTGTGGCGCTTCTGCACGATCATGCTGGCAGTGCGCTTGTTGCTGCGGGTGCGGTAACCCTTAGCCGGGGTACCCCACGGCGAAACCGGATCGCGACCAGCAGCGGTACGGCCCTCACCACCACCGTGCGGGTGGTCGACCGGGTTCATCACCACACCGCGGACGGTCGGGCGAATACCGCGCCAACGCGTTGCACCGGCCTTGCCGATAACACGCAGGCTGTGCTCTTCGTTGCCTACTTCACCGATGGTGGCGCGGCATTCGATATGAATGCGACGCACTTCACCGGAGCGCAGACGCACCTGGGCGTACACGCCTTCGCGAGCCAGCAACACGGCGGAACCACCAGCAGCGCGCGCGATTTGCGCACCCTTGCCCGGCAGCATTTCCACGTTGTTGATCGTGGTACCGACCGGAATGTTGCGGATCGGCAGGTTGTTACCAGCCTTGATCGGCGCTTCCGAACCGTTCAGCAGCGGCTGACCGGCAGTCATGCCCTTGGTGGCGATGATGTAACGGCGCTCACCGTCGGCGAACAGCACGAGCGCGATGTTCGCGCTGCGGTTCGGATCGTATTCCAGACGCTCGACCTTGGCGGGGATGCCGTCCTTGTCGTTGCGCTTGAAGTCGACCACACGGTAGTGGTGCTTATGACCACCGCCCTTGTGACGGGTGGTGATATGACCGTTGTTGTTACGACCCGACTTCTGGAATTGCTTTTCCAGCAGCGGAGCGTGCGGGGCGCCCTTGTGAAGGTCCTTGTTGACGACCTTCACCATCGAGCGACGACCCGGCGAGGTCGGCTTGGTCTTGACGAGTGCCATGATTACTTGGCCTCCGCTTCAAAATTGATTTCCTGACCCGGCTTCAGCGAAACGTAGGCCTTCTTCACATGGTTACGACGACCCATGAAGCGACCGAAACGCTTTTGCTTACCCTTCTGGTTCAGGATCTGAACGGACTGCACCTCGACCTTGAACAGCAGTTCTACGGCGGCCTTTACCTCGAGCTTGTTAGCATCGCGGGCCACTTCGAACACCACTTGTTCATTCTTGTCGGCGACCAGGGTTGCCTTTTCGGAAACCACCGGCGCGAGCAGCACCTGCATCAAACGATGATCGTTCTTGGCTACTTGCGTCATTTGAGCAACTCCTCGATCTGCGCGACAGCCGCCTTCGTCACGAGCACCTTCTTGTAGTGCACGAGCGAGAGCGGATCTGCCTGGCGCGGCTCGACAACTGCCACGTGCGGCAGGTTGCGCGAAGCCAGGTAGAGGTTTTCGTCGAGGCTGTCGGTGATGATCAGCACCGAGTCCAGGCCCATGGCCTTGAACTTGTCGGCCAAGAGCTTGGTCTTGGGCGCGTCGACAGTGAAACCGTCCACGACGTTGATACGACCTTCACGGGCCAGCTGCGAGTAAATCGAGCGCATACCGGCACGGAACATCTTCTTGTTGACCTTCTGCGTGAAGTTCTCTTCCGGCGAATTCGGGAAGATACGGCCGCCCCCGCGCCACAGCGGCGAGGAAGACATACCGGCACGAGCGCGGCCCGTACCCTTCTGACGCCAAGGCTTCTTGGTCGTGTGCTTGACCTCTTCACGATCCTTCTGCTTACGGTTACCGCTACGCGCGTTGGCCTGGTAAGCAACTACGATCTGGTGAACGAGGGCTTCGTTGTAGTCACGGCCGAATACTTCGGGCGAAGCGTCAACGCTCGCGCCGATTTGGCCATTGTCCTGGAGGAGCTTGAGTTCCATTGATCCGCTCCTTAAGCTTTGGCTTTGGCCTTGACGGCCGGGGTAACGATGACCTTGCCGCCCTTCGAACCCGGGATGGCACCCTTGACCAGCAGCAGCTTGCGCTCTGCGTCGATCTTGGCGATCTCGAGGTTTTGAACGGTGCGGGTGACGTCGCCCAGATGGCCCGTCATGCGCTTGCCGGGGAACACACGGCCCGGATCCTGCGCCATACCAATGGAACCCGGCACGTTGTGCGAACGCGAGTTACCGTGGGAGGCACGACCCGATGCAAAGTGATAGCGCTTGATGGTACCGGCGTAGCCCTTACCAATGCTCACGCCTTGAACGTCGATCTTCTGACCGACTTCAAAGAGGTCGACCGACAGCGCGGCGCCGGCTTGCAGCTCGGCAGCCTTTGCGGCATCGATACGGAACTCTTTGATGACTTCGCCGGCTTCGACGCCGGCTTTGGCGAGGTGACCCGCCAGCGGCTTCGTAACGCGGCTTGCGCGGCGGCTGCCGAAGGTGACTTGAACGGCGGTATAACCGTCGGTCTCGTCCGTCTTGATTTGCGTCACGCGGTTGTCGCCGACCTCGACCACGGTAACGGGAATCGAATCACCGTCATCCGTGAAAATACGGGTCATGCCAACCTTGCGACCTACAAGGCCAAGGCTCATGGTTTGCTCCATTCCCAGCTGCGATTGGCCGGGGCTGATTGATACAACACGAAAACTATGTGAGCGGGCTGCGCGAAGAAGATTGCGCTCGGCCAAATGGCCACCCAGTACCCGAAGAAACGGGTAGCCGTACACTATATCTCAGTACTTTGGAAAGAACAACAGTGAGGGACTAACTTTCTCTACGATCGTGCGACCGGACCACGCCATTGCGGCGCAGGGAATACTTTACGGCGGCGTTAGCCACTGTTTCATGCAAAACGGCGAACCTGGGTTCGCCGTTCCGAGTCGATATCGAGCGACTGACGTCGCCCCAATCGATGCTTACACCTTGATTTCGACGTCCACGCCGGCCGGCAGGTCGAGCTTCATCAGCGCGTCCACGGTCTTGTCGGTCGGATCAACGATATCCATCAGACGCTGGTGCGTACGGATTTCGAACTGATCGCGGCTGGTCTTGTTGACGTGCGGCGAACGCAGGATGTCGAAGCGTTGGATGCGGGTCGGCAGGGGCACGGGACCCTTGACGATCGCGCCGGTGCGCTTGGCGGTATCCACGATTTCGGCTGCCGACTGGTCGATCAGGCGATAGTCGAATGCCTTCAGGCGGATACGGATCTTCTGGTTCTGCATGATTGTTCCTTAAAGAGCGATGGGCGCGTGGCCCGGGATAAAGGGGTCATGCCCGAAGGCATGCCCCGGCAGGATGCTTAGTCGAGGATCTTGGCCACGACACCGGCGCCGACGGTACGACCGCCTTCACGGATGGCGAAACGCAGACCTTCTTCCATGGCGATCGGGGCAATCAGCTTGACCGTGATCGACACGTTGTCACCCGGCATAACCATTTCCTTGTCCGCCGGCAGCTCGATCGAGCCCGTCACGTCGGTCGTACGGAAATAGAACTGCGGGCGGTAGTTGTTGAAGAACGGCGTGTGACGACCACCTTCGTCCTTCGACAGGATGTACACCTCACCCGTGAAGTGCGTGTGCGGCTTGATCGAGCCCGGCTTGCACAGGACTTGACCACGCTCCACGTCTTCGCGCTTCGTGCCGCGCAGCAGCAGACCCACGTTGTCACCAGCCTGGCCCTGATCCAGCAGCTTGCGGAACATTTCCACGCCCGTGCAAGTCGTCTTCACCGTCGGGCGGATACCCACGATTTCGATTTCTTCGCCGACCTTCACCACGCCACGCTCGATACGACCGGTCACCACCGTGCCACGACCCGAGATCGAGAACACGTCTTCCACCGGCATCAGGAACGTACCGTCAACCGCGCGCTCCGGCGTCGGGATGTACGTGTCCAGCGCGTCGGCCAGGTTCATGATCGCCACTTCGCCCAGCTCGCCCTTGTCGCCTTCCAGCGCCAGCTTGGCCGAACCCTTGATGATCGGCGTGTCGTCGCCCGGGAAGTCGTACTTCGACAGCAGCTCGCGCACTTCCATTTCCACCAGCTCGAGCAGCTCGGCGTCGTCCACCATGTCGCACTTGTTCAGGAACACGATGATGTAAGGCACGCCAACCTGACGGGCCAGCAGGATGTGCTCGCGCGTCTGCGGCATCGGGCCGTCAGCGGCCGAGCACACCAGGATCGCGCCGTCCATCTGTGCCGCGCCCGTGATCATGTTCTTCACATAGTCAGCGTGGCCCGGGCAGTCAACGTGTGCGTAGTGGCGGTTTGCCGTCTCGTACTCAACGTGCGCCGTGTTGATCGTGATACCACGTGCCTTCTCTTCCGGCGCCGCGTCGATTTCGTCGTACTTCTTGGCCGAACCACCGAACTTCGCAGCCAGCACCGTGGCGATTGCCGCCGTCAGCGTCGTCTTGCCATGGTCAACGTGACCAATCGTGCCTACGTTCACGTGCGGCTTGGTCCGTTCGAACTTTTCCTTTGCCATTTTTCAGCTCCTAATGGAATTCAGTCTTGTCGATTCATTTGCGCCGCCATGCGGGTTGCGCATGGCGACGAAGCTAGTCTTACTTGCCCTTGGCCGACATCACGGCCTCGGCGATATTCTTCGGTGCTTCAGAGTAATGCTTGAATTCCATGGTGTACGTGGCGCGGCCTTGCGTGGCCGAGCGCAGCGACGTGGAATAGCCGAACATTTCCGACAGCGGGACTTCGGCCTTGATGATCTTGCCGCCGCCAACCATGTCGTCCATGCCCTGCACGATGCCGCGGCGGGACGACAAGTCGCCCATCACGGTACCCGTGTAGTCTTCCGGCGTTTCCACTTCCACGGCCATCATCGGCTCGAGCAGAACCGGGCTGGCCTTACGCATGGCTTCCTTGAAAGCCATCGAGCCGGCCATGCGGAACGCGTTTTCGTTCGAGTCCACATCGTGGTACGAACCGAACGTCAGCGTCACCTTCACGTCCACCACCGGGAAGCCCGCCAGAATACCGGCCGGCAGGGTATCGACGATACCCTTTTCCACTGCGGGGATGTATTCGCGAGGAATCACACCACCCTTGATGGCGTCGATGAACTCGAAGCCCTTGCCCTGCTCTTGCGGTTCCAGCGTGATCACGGCGTGACCGTACTGGCCGCGGCCGCCCGACTGCTTGACGAACTTGCCTTCAACGCCTTCGGCCGTCTTGCGAATGGTTTCGCGGTAGGCAACCTGCGGTGCGCCGATGTTGGCTTCCACGCCGAATTCGCGCTTCATCCGGTCAACCAAAATTTCCAGGTGGAGCTCGCCCATACCCGAAATGATGGTCTGACCCGATTCTTCGTCGGTACGCACGCGGAACGAAGGATCTTCAGCGGCCAGGCGGTTCAGAGCGATGCCCATCTTTTCCTGGTCAGCCTTGGTCTTCGGTTCGACAGCCTGCGAGATCACCGGCTCCGGGAAGATCATGCGCTCGAGCACGATCGGTGCAGCCGGATCGCACAGCGTATCGCCCGTGGTGGCATCCTTCAGGCCCACCGCGGCGGCGATGTCGCCGGCCAGCACTTCCTTGATTTCTTCGCGCTGGTTGGCGTGCATCTGCAGAATACGGCCCAGACGCTCCTTCTTCTGCTTCACCGGGTTGTACACGGTGTCGCCCGAATTGATCTTGCCCGAATACACGCGGAAGAAGATCAGCTGACCAACGAACGGGTCGGTCATGATCTTGAACGCCAGCGCCGAGAACTTCTCGCTGTCGTCAGCCTTGCGCTCGAGCTTCTTCTCGTCGTCGTTTTCGTCCACGCCCTTGACCGGCGGAATATCGACCGGCGACGGCAGGAAGTCGATCACGGCGTCGAGCATACGCTGCACGCCCTTGTTCTTGAACGCGGTGCCGCACAGCATCGGCTGGATTTCGCAGGCGATGGTACGGTCACGCAGCGCCTTGACGATCTCGTCGCGGGTCAGCTCTTCGCCGCCCAGGTACTTTTCCATCAGCTCTTCACTGGCTTCGGCGGCGGACTCGACCATCTTCTCGCGCCATTCGTCAGCGGTAGCTTGCAGCTCGGCCGGGATGTCCTGGTATTCGAACTTCACGCCCTGGCTGGCTTCGTCCCAAATGATCGCCTTCATTTCCAGCAGATCGACGACGCCCTGGAAGCCGTCTTCAGCGCCGATCGGCACCACGACGGGCACCGGGTTGGCCTTCAGGCGGTTCTTCAGTTGGTCGTAGACCTTGAAGAAGTTCGCGCCGGTGCGGTCCATCTTGTTGACGAACGCCAGACGCGGCACGCCATACTTGTTGGCCTGACGCCAGACGGTTTCCGACTGCGGCTGCACGCCACCCACTGCGCAGTACACCATGCAAGCGCCATCCAGCACGCGCATGGAACGCTCCACCTCGATGGTGAAGTCCACGTGCCCCGGGGTGTCGATGATGTTGAAGCGGTGCTCAGGGTAGTTGCCGGCCATGCCCTTCCAGAAGGCGGTGGTCGCAGCGGACGTGATCGTGATGCCACGCTCCTGCTCCTGCTCCATCCAGTCCATGGTGGCCGCGCCATCATGCACTTCACCGATCTTGTGGTTCACACCGGTGTAGAACAGGATCCGCTCGGTCGTGGTGGTTTTACCCGCGTCAATGTGAGCCGAGATACCGATGTTACGGTAGCGCTCAATAGGAGTCTTACGAGCCACTTTAATCCTCTATTCGTCCATGAGGCGCAGAAATCTCATGACCTGCGCCTTTAACACAAACGGGCGAGATGTGTAACGACACAGCCCGCCCGGCAACCAACCGCGTAACTCGCGCGCTTTAGAAGCGGAAGTGCGAGAACGCCTTGTTGGCTTCGGCCATGCGGTGCACTTCATCGCGCTTCTTCATCGCGCCGCCACGACCTTCTGCTGCCTCGAGCAGCTCACCCGCCAGGCGCAGCGCCATCGACTTCTCGCTGCGTTTCTTCGCGGCCTCGCGCAACCAACGCATCGCCAATGCCAGACGACGCGACGGACGAACTTCGACCGGAACCTGATAGTTAGCACCGCCAACGCGGCGGCTCTTCACTTCGACCACCGGCTTCACGTTGTTGATCGCAACGGAGAACACTTCGATCGGGGCCTTGCCTGCCTTCTTTTCGATCTGATCAAACGCGCCGTACACGATACGTTCGGCAACCGACTTCTTGCCGTCCAGCATCAGCACGTTCATGAACTTGGCAACTTCAACGTTACCGAACTTCGGATCAGGCAGAATTTCCCGCTTGGGGACTTCACGACGACGTGGCATCTTCTTTCCTCTAGATTCAGTTGAGAGCGCGGTTCAAATCCCGCTCTCCGGCCACCAACTAGCTTGCGTTCAGCAAATTCGCCGGGTGACCACTTACTCGACGGCACGGCGCCAAAACGCTCCGTTGTACCGCCGCCTGGTGACAGCCCCATGACGCATGCGCCACAGACCATCGCTTATTGCTTTGGGCGTTATGCCCTGGTTGCCAGTTAGGCAGCCTTCGGACGCTTCGCGCCGTACTTCGAACGAGCCTGACGGCGATCCTTCACGCCTTGCAAGTCGAGCGAGCCACGGACGATGTGGTAACGCACACCCGGCAAATCCTTCACACGACCGCCGCGGATCAGCACGACCGAGTGTTCCTGCAGGTTGTGGCCTTCACCGCCGATGTACGAGATGACCTCGAAACCGTTGGTCAGGCGCACCTTGGCGACCTTACGCAGTGCCGAGTTCGGCTTCTTCGGCGTCGTGGTGTACACGCGGGTGCACACGCCGCGACGCTGCGGGCAGTTCTCAAGCGCGGGGCTCTTGCTCTTGACGACTTCAGAGACACGCGGCTTGCGAACCAGTTGGTTGATAGTTGGCATTGTTCAATCCAGCTTGGTTTTACAAAAACACCCCTCTACCGGATCAGTCGGCCAGAGGGGCACTACGAATTTTGGGCGAGAGGATTGAGCGAACGCTCGAAAGGAAGGGCTGTGAAATGACAGACTTGCCAAAGAGCGCGAGCTCGCCTGGATCCCACCGACTCCACCCGTAGCGAACAGACGTTCACATATTCCACGGGCGAGCGAAATCCGAAGCCAAAAACTCGAATCTGGCACTATAGCGGGCTGCTCGGCAACGGTCAAGCGTCTCGAACGTATACCGCGGTACGCGCGGTACGTAAACGACGCGGACCGTCACGACACCGCGCGCAGCGTCTCGAGGATGTCGTCGCCGTAGCGCTCGAGCTTGGATGCACCAATGCCCGGCACTTCCGCCAGCGCGCCCAGCGTATCGGGCGCGCTGCGCGCGAGCTCGGCCAGCGTCGCGTCGTGGAAGATGACGTAGGCCGGCACACCGTGCTCGCGCGCGGCCTCCGTGCGCCAGCGTCGCAACGCCTCCCAGTTGGCCAGCGTATCGATGTCCATGTCCGCGGTATGGTCCGTCCGGCTGCCGCGCGCGGCGCGATCACCGCCGCGTGCGGGCTTGCTGACCTGACGCCGCAGCGTGATCGATTGCTCGCCCTTGAGTACGGCACGCGCTGAGTCGCCAAGCAGCAGCGCGCCATGGCCGCCGTGATCGATCACGAGCAGTCCGTGGGCGATCAGCTGGCGGAAGATGGCATGCCAGTCGGATACCGAGCGATCGGCGCCGATGCCGAACGTGGAAACCTTGTCGTGGCCCCATTGCCGCACCTTCTCCGACGCGTTGCCACGCAGCACGTCGATCAGGTGCGTGGCACCGAAATGCACGCGGCTTGCCTGCGCGGTCCGGTAGACGCAGGACAACGCCATCTGCGCTTCGCGCGTGCCGTCCCAGGTTGCCGGCGGCTCCAGGCAGGTATCGCAGTTGCCGCAAGGCTCGGCCGATTCCTCGAAATACGCGAGGATGCGCACGCGCCGGCAGCCCGGCGTCTCGCACAAACCCAGCAGCGCATCGAGCTTCGATGACGACACACGCTTGTGCGCATCGTCAGCTTCCGACTCATCGATCATGCGCTTCTGCTGCACGACGTCACCAAGGCCATAGGCCATCCACGCATTGGCGGGCAGCCCGTCGCGACCGGCACGGCCGGTCTCCTGGTAATAGCCTTCCATGCTCTTGGGCAGGTCGAGGTGCGCGACAAACCGGACATCGGGCTTGTCGATGCCCATGCCGAACGCAATGGTCGCCACCATCACGATCCCCTCTTCCTCGCGGAAGCGGGCCTGATGGTGCTGGCGCACCTGTGCGTCCATGCCGGCGTGATAGCCCAGCGCCCGGATGCCATGACTCGCGAGCCAGCTCGCGGTCTCCTCCACTTTCTTGCGCGACAGGCAGTACACGATGCCACTATCGTGCGAGCCGCCTGTGCCCATGTGCTCGGCCTTGATGAACGCCAGCAGTTGCTGACGCGCATTGTCCTTCTCCACGATGCGGTAGCGGATATTGGGTCGATCGAAGCTGGAGATGAACACCTGCGCTTCGTCGAGCGCCAGACGCTCGATGATCTCGTCGCGCGTGACGGCATCGGCGGTGGCGGTCAGCGCGATGCGCGGCACGCTCGGAAAGCGCTCGTGCAGCACCGACAACTGGATGTATTCCGGCCGGAAGTCGTGGCCCCACTGCGATACGCAGTGCGCCTCATCGATCGCGAACAGACCGACGCGCGCGCGCTCGAGCAGGTCGAGAAAGCGCGGCGTCATCAGCCGTTCCGGCGCCACATAAAGGATTTCGATCCGGCCCGCGAGCAGGTCGCGCTCCACCGCGGAAGCCTCGGCGCTCGTCAGCGTGGAGTTGAGGACAGCGGCATGCACGCCGGCTTCCGTGAGCGCCGCGACCTGATCCTGCATCAGCGCGATCAGCGGGGACACGACGATGCCCGTCCCCTGGCCCGCGCGTTGCCGCAGCAGTGCCGGAATCTGGTAGCACAACGACTTGCCGCCGCCGGTGGGCATCAGCACGAGGCTGTCACCACCGTCCGCTACATGATCGATGATCTCCGCCTGCCGGCCGCGGAAGGCGTGATAGCCAAAGACATCTTTGAGAATCGCCAGCGCGCGCGACATAGACAACGAAATAGGCGAAGCCGGAAAAGCCGTAACCTTACCACTAAGCTCCGTGCCTGAACCCCGCATATAGGCAATCAACGCTGACATGGGTTCGCCGGAGCGCAAGGGAATGGCATCGCATCCGGCCTCCCACCCGCCGGTGGGAAGCCCGTGTCGGTGGGCCACCGCAGCCCCGGCGGTGGTGCCACGCCCCCTCTGTCCGGAGCGCCGGGCTGCTGCGACGCTTCGTACCGCCGCAGCGCCTCGAGCTGCGCGCAATCGTCGGGCGAGGTGGGCCGCCCGCTCGCGCAATCCCGCGCGATGCGATCGCGCGTGTGGGGATCATTGAGGTTCAGCATCGCGGCACCGGGTGTGAGATTGAGCCACACCTGCGGCGCTGCCTGCGTCATCGAAGCTCCGGGGGAGAGTCGCGACGCGGCCTGCGACCTCGCACCGTCTGGAAACGCCATGGTGCACAGCGCGGCCACCGCCATCGGCATCTGGCACAGAAACAGCGGAGCAACGGTCACGGACGCCTCCTCGCGTGTGGTCGACACGCATAGCATCCACATGAACCCAAACGCGGTGAATCACATCCCCGCGAAATCAGTGCAACAAGCGCGGTGCCACGACGGCTTGGGCAAAAAAAAGCCCGGCCAGAGGCCGGGCTTTACTTGCCGCCATCACGAGGATGGCAACTTGAAGGATCAGACAGCGTCGCCGTCGCCTTCGGTCGCCTGCACCACAGGCGGCTCGATGAAGAGCGATTGCTCTTCGTCCGAGATGGCCTGTGCACGTTCGCGCTCGGCCGCCTCGCGCGCCTTGCGGGCACGGTGGTAGGCCAGGCCGGTACCGGCGGGGATCAGACGACCCACGATCACGTTTTCCTTCAGACCACGCAGGTCATCGGTCTTGCCCATGATCGCGGCTTCCGTCAGCACGCGCGTCGTTTCCTGGAACGATGCCGCCGAGATGAAGCTGTCCGTGGACAGCGACGCCTTGGTGATACCGAGCAGCAGGTTTTCGTACGTGGCCGGACGCTTGGCATCGGCGATCACGCGATCGTTTTCGTCAAGCAGTTCCGAACGCTCCACCTGTTCACCCGGGATGAACTTGGTGTCGCCCACGTCCACGATTTGCACGCGGCGCAGCATCTGACGCACGATCACTTCGATGTGCTTGTCGTTGATCTTCACGCCCTGCAGACGGTACACGTCCTGCACTTCGTCGACGATGTAGTGCGCGAGTTCCTCGATGCCCTTCAGGCGCAGGATGTCGTGCGGATCCGCCGGACCCTCGACAATCATTTCGCCCTTGTTCACCACCTGGCCATCGTGCACCAGCACCTGCTTTTCCTTCGCGATCAGGAACTCGTGCGCATTGCCATCGAGGTCCGTGATGACCAGACGCTGCTTGCCCTTGGTGTCCTTACCGAACGACGTGGTACCGGTGACTTCCGCCAGCACGGCGGCATCCTTCGGCGAACGCGCTTCGAACAGCTCGGCCACACGCGGCAGACCACCGGTAATGTCGCGAGTCTTCTGCGACTCGGTCGGGATACGCGCGAGCACTTCACCCACGTGCACCTGCTGACCGTCCTTCACCGTAATCAGCGCGCCAACCTGGAAGCCAATGGTCACGGAGTGATCCGTACCCGGAATCTTCACTTCCTGGTTGTTGGCGTCCATCAGCTTCACCTGCGGGCGCAGACCCTTCGTCGCGGCGGTACGGCGCTTGGCATCGATGACGACCAGCGTCGACAGACCCGTCACTTCGTCCATCTGCTTCGCAACGGTCACGCCTTCTTCGACGTTCTCGAACTTGATGGTGCCCGAGTACTCCGAGACGATCGGTCGCGTCAGTGCATCCCACGTCGCCAGCTGCGTACCAGCCTTGATGGGCTGACCGTCCTGCACCAGCAGCGTCGCGCCGTACGGGATCTTGTGACGCTCGCGCTCGCGGCCATGGTCGTCCGTGATCAGCGTCTCGCCCGAACGCGAGATCACGATCAGTTCGCCCTTGGCGTTGGTCACGTAGCGCATCGTCGCCGTGAAGCGGATGGTACCGGTCGCCTTGGCTTCCACGCTTGAGGCCACAGCCGCACGCGATGCCGCACCACCGATGTGGAACGTACGCATGGTCAGCTGCGTGCCCGGCTCACCGATCGACTGCGCAGCAATCACGCCCACTGCTTCGCCCGAGTTCACCAGCACGCCGCGGCCCAGATCGCGGCCGTAGCACATCGCGCACAGACCGTAGCGCGTGTCGCACGCCAGCGGCGTACGCACCTTCACTTCGTCCACGCCGAGGCTGTCGATCAGGTCGACCAGATCTTCGTCGAGCAGCGTGCCCGTTTCGATCGCCGTTTCCTGCGTTTCCGGGTTCACCACGTCAGCCACGGTCACACGGCCGAGGATACGGTCGCGCAGGGCTTCGATGACTTCACCACCTTCAACCAGCGCCTTCATGGCCACGCCGTTGGACGTACCGCAATCGTCCTCAACCACGACCAGATCCTGCGTCACGTCGACCAGACGACGGGTCAGGTAACCCGAGTTCGCGGTCTTCAGTGCGGTATCGGCCAGACCCTTACGCGCACCGTGGGTCGAGATAAAGTACTGCAGAACGTTCAGGCCTTCGCGGAAGTTCGCCGTAATCGGCGTCTCGATGATCGAGCCATCCGGCTTGGCCATCAGGCCCCGCATGCCGGCCAGCTGACGGATCTGCGCGGCGGAGCCACGCGCACCCGAGTCGGCCATCATGTAGATCGAGTTGAACGAATCCTGCTTGACGGTCTTGCCTTCGCGGTCCACCACGTCTTCGTGCTGGAGCTGCTCCATCATCGCCTTGCCCACCTGGTCGCCGGCGGCGCCCCAGATATCCACGACGTTGTTGTAACGCTCCTGGTCCGTCACCAGACCCGACATGTACTGCTTGTCGTATTCCTTCACCTTGGCAGCCGCTTCGGAGATGATCTTCTCCTTCTGCGGCGGCACCAGCATGTCGTCGATCGCGATCGAGATACCGGCGCGCGTTGCCAGGCGGAAGCCCGACTGCAGCAGCTTGTCGGCGAAGATCACGGTCTCGCGCAGGCCGCACTTGCGGAATGCGGTGTTGATCAGACGCGAGATTTCCTTCTTCTTCAGCGGCTTGTTCAGCACCGAGAACGGCAGACCCCTCGGCAGGATTTCGGACAGGATCGCGCGGCCGACCGTGGTGGCCTGCAGCGTGATCTTCGGCGCAAAGCGAGCGTCGCCCTGCGCGTCCTTGTCCACCATGTCGTACTCGACGATACGCACGTTCACGCGGGAAGCCAGCTCGACTTCCTTGTTCTCGTACGCACGCAGCACTTCGCTGACGTCGGCAAAGGTCATGCCCTCGCCCTTGCCGTTGATCTTGTCGCGGGTCGTGTAGTACAGACCCAGCACCACGTCTTGCGACGGCACGATCGACGGATCTCCGTTGGCCGGGAACAGGACGTTGTTCGACGCCAGCATCAGCGTGCGGGCTTCCATCTGCGCTTCCAGCGACAGCGGCACGTGAACGGCCATCTGGTCACCGTCGAAGTCGGCGTTGAACGCCGCGCAGACCAGCGGGTGCAGCTGAATGGCCTTGCCTTCGATCAGCACCGGCTCGAACGCCTGGATACCCAGACGGTGCAGCGTCGGCGCGCGGTTCAGCATCACCGGGTGCTCGCGGATCACCTCTTCGAGGATGTCCCACACCACAGCGGTCTGGCTTTCCACTTCCTTCTTCGCCGCCTTGATCGTGGTGGCGATGCCCATCGTTTCCAGCTTGTGGAAGATGAAAGGCTTGAACAGCTCGAGCGCCATCAGCTTGGGCAGGCCGCACTGATGCAGCTTGAGCGTCGGGCCCACCACGATGACCGAACGGCCCGAGTAGTCGACGCGCTTGCCCAGCAGGTTCTGACGGAAACGACCGCCCTTACCCTTGATCATTTCGGCGAGCGACTTCAGCGGACGCTTGTTGGCGCCAGTCATCGCCTTGCCGCGACGGCCGTTGTCCAGCAGCGAGTCCACGGCTTCCTGCAGCATGCGCTTTTCGTTGCGCACGATGATCTCAGGAGCCTTCAGCTCGAGCAGGCGCTTCAACCGGTTGTTACGGTTGATCACGCGGCGATACAGGTCGTTCAGGTCCGAGGTCGCGAAGCGGCCACCATCCAGCGGCACCAGCGGGCGCAGCTCGGGCGGCAGCACCGGCAGCACTTCGAGGATCATCCACTCGGGCTTGATGCCCGAACGCTGGAAGGCCTCGAGCACCTTCAGGCGCTTGGCAAACTTCTTGATCTTGGCTTCCGAGCCCGTGGCCTGCAGCTCGGCGCGGATCTGTTCGATCTGCTTTTCGATGTCGATGCCGCGCAGCAGTTCACGGATGCCCTCGGCACCCATCATCGCCACGAATTCACCCTCACCGTACTCGTCGCACTTCGCGAGGTAGTCGTCCTCGGACATGATCTGGCTCTTCTTGAGCGGGGTCATGCCAGGCTCGAGCACCACGAACGCTTCGAAGTACAGCACGCGCTCGATGTCGCGCAGCGTCATGTCCAGGACCATGCCCAGACGCGACGGCAGCGACTTCAGGAACCAGATGTGCGCGGTCGGCGCAGCCAGTTCGATGTGGCCCATGCGCTCACGGCGAACCTTGGCGAGCGTCACTTCCACGCCGCACTTCTCGCAGATCACGCCACGGTGCTTCAGGCGCTTGTACTTGCCGCACAGGCACTCGTAGTCCTTGATCGGGCCAAAGATCTTGGCGCAGAACAGACCATCGCGCTCCGGCTTGAACGTGCGGTAGTTGATCGTTTCCGGCTTCTTCACTTCACCGTACGACCACGAACGGATCTTCTCGGGCGAGGCGAGGCCGATCTTGATCGCGTCGAACTGCTCTTCCTGCTGAACCTGCTTAAAGAGATCGAGCAATGCTTTCATTGCAACTCCTTGTTTCGCCGCCCACCCGGACATTGTCCGAAGGGGCGGCATTCATTCTGTGAGAAATCCTGCTTAACCGGGGTGCCGCGATCAGTAGCGATCGAGATCGATGTCGATACCCAGCGAGCGGATTTCCTTCACCAGCACGTTGAACGACTCCGGCATGCCAGCGTCGATCGAGTGCTCGCCCTTGACGATGTTTTCGTACACCTTGGTACGCCCGTTCACGTCATCGGACTTGACCGTCAGCATTTCCTGCAGCACGTACGATGCGCCGTAGGCTTCCAGTGCCCACACTTCCATCTCACCGAAACGCTGGCCACCGAACTGCGCCTTGCCGCCCAGCGGTTGCTGCGTCACCAGCGAGTACGGACCCGTCGAACGCGCGTGCATCTTGTCATCGACCAAGTGGTGCAGCTTCAGCATGTGCATCACACCCAGCGTGACCGGACGCTCGAACGCTTCGCCGGTACGGCCATCGTGCAGCGTGACCTGCTGCTTGGAAGCAGTCAGACCCTTCTCGCTGGCGATGTCGCTCGGGTAGGCCAGATCCAGCATGCGACGGATTTCGTCCTCGTGCGCACCGTCGAACACCGGGGTCGCAAACGGCACGCCCTTCTTCAGGTTCGTGGCGAGCTCGAGCACTTCCGCATCGGACAGGCTGTCCAGATCTTCCGGCTTGCCGCTCTCGTTGTAGATCTGAGCCAGCAACTTGCGCAGTTCCTGGGCCTTCACCTGTGCCTTCAGCATGTTGCCGATACGCTCGCCCAGACCGCGTGCGGCCCAGCCCAGGTGGGTTTCCAGAATCTGGCCCACGTTCATCCGCGACGGCACACCCAGCGGGTTCAGCACGATGTCGGCCGGGGTACCGTCCGCCATGTACGGCATGTCTTCGATCGGCACGATCTTCGACACCACACCCTTGTTACCGTGACGGCCTGCCATCTTGTCGCCAGGCTGCAGACGGCGCTTGACGGCCAGGTACACCTTGACCATCTTGATCACGCCCGGCGGCAGTTCGTCGCCCTGCGTGAGCTTCTTGCGCTTCTCTTCGAACGCGAGGTCGAACTCGTGACGCTTCTGCTCGATGGCTTCCTTGACGGCTTCCAGCTGGGCAGCCACTTCTTCGTCGGCCGGACGGATGTCGAACCAGTGGTACTTGTCCAGATCGGCCAGGTACTCGCGCGTCAGCTTGGCGCCCTTGGCCAGCTTCTTCGGACCGCCGTTCACGGTCTTGTCGAGCAGCAGACGCTCCAGACGCTGGAACGCATCGCCTTCCACGATACGCAGCTGGTCGTTCAGGTCCAGGCGATAGCGCTTCAGTTCGTCGTCGATGATCGACTGGGCACGCTTGTCGCGGGTCACGCCTTCACGCGTGAAGACCTGGACGTCGATCACGATGCCGCTCATGCCCGACGGCACGCGCAGCGAGGTGTCCTTCACGTCCGATGCCTTCTCGCCGAAGATCGCGCGCAGCAGCTTCTCTTCCGGCGTCAGCTGGGTTTCGCCCTTCGGCGTCACCTTGCCGACCAGCACGTCACCGGCTTCCACTTCGGCGCCGATATACGTGATGCCCGACTCGTCCAGACGCGCGAGTTGCGCTTCGGCGAGGTTCGAGATGTCGCGCGTGATTTCCTCGGGTCCCAGCTTCGTGTCACGGGCCACGACCGACAGTTCCTCGATGTGGATCGAGGTGTAGCGGTCTTCGGCCACCACGCGTTCGGAGATCAGGATCGAATCTTCGAAGTTGTAGCCGTTCCACGGCATGAACGCCACGAGCATGTTCTGGCCAAGCGCCAGTTCGCCGAGGTCGGTCGACGCACCATCGGCCACCACGTCGCCGCGGGCCACGATGTCGCCCACCTTGACCATCGGACGCTGGTTGATGTTCGTGTTCTGGTTCGAGCGCGTGTACTTGATCAGGTTGTAGATGTCCACGCCGACTTCACCGGCCACGGCTTCATCGTCGTTCACACGGATCACGATACGCATCGCATCGACGTAGTCGACCACGCCACCACGCGTCGCCTGCACGGCGGTGCCCGAGTCAACAGCCACCGTACGCTCAATACCGGTACCCACCAGCGGCTTGTCCGGACGCAGGCAAGGCACGGCCTGACGCTGCATGTTCGCGCCCATCAGTGCACGGTTTGCATCGTCGTGCTCGAGGAACGGCACCAGCGAAGCTGCCGCCGACACGATCTGCGACGGCGCCACGTCGATGTACTGCACGCGGTCCGGCGTGACCATACGGGTTTCACGCTCGGAACCTTCACGCGCGGAAACCAGTTCGTCGATCAGGTTGCCTTCGCCGTCGAGCGTCGCGTTGGCCTGCGCCACCACGTACTTGCCTTCCTCGATAGCCGACAGGTAGTCCACTTGGTCGGTCAGCTTGCTGTCCACGACCTTGCGGTACGGCGTCTCGAGGAAGCCGTACTCGTTCAGGCGCGCATACAGTGCGAGCGAGTTGATCAGACCAATGTTCGGACCTTCCGGCGTTTCGATCGGGCACACGCGGCCATAGTGGGTCGGGTGCACGTCGCGGACTTCAAAGCCCGCGCGCTCGCGCGTCAGACCGCCCGGGCCCAGTGCGGAAACACGACGCTTGTGCGTGATTTCCGACAGCGGGTTGGTCTGGTCCATAAACTGCGACAGCTGCGACGAACCGAAGAACTCGCGAATCGCCGACGAGATCGGCTTCGAGTTGATCAGGTCATGCGGCATCAGGTTTTCGGTCTCGGCCTGGCCCAGACGTTCCTTGACCGCACGCTCCACACGCGACAGACCAGCGCGGAACTGGTTTTCGGCCAGTTCGCCCACGCAACGCACGCGACGGTTACCCAGGTGATCGATGTCATCGACCTCGCCCTTGCCGTTACGCAGGTTGACCAGGATCTTGATCGTCTCGAGGATGTCCTCGTCCTGCAGCACCATGCTGCCCTCGCCGCTCGGGCGCGACAGACGGCTGTTGACCTTCATGCGGCCAACGCGCGACAGATCGTACGATTCCTCGCTGTAGAACAGACGCTGGAACAGCGCTTCCACGGCTTCCTCGGTCGGCGGCTCGCCCGGGCGCATCATGCGATAGATCGCGATACGCGCAGCGGTCTGGTCCGCAGTCTCGTCCACGCGCAGCGTCTGCGACATGTACGGACCCTGGTCGAGGTCGTTCGTGTACAGCGTCTGGATTTCCTTGACGCCGGCTTCACGCAGGTTCTCGAGCAACGTCTCGGTCAGCTCGTCGTTGGCGTTGGCAATCACCTCACCCGTGTCCGGGTCGATGATGTTCTTCGCCAGCACGCGGCCGAGCAGATAGTCTTCCGGCACGCTGATCAGCTTGGTACCGGCCGAGTCGAGGTCGCGAATGTGCTTCGCGTTGATACGCTTGTCCTTCTCGACGACCACGCGACCGTTCTTGTCGGCGATGTCGAAGCGGGCGACTTCACCGCGCAGACGCTCGGGCACGAACTCCAGCTGCGCGCCTTCCGATTGCAGCGTGAAGTTGTCGAACACGAAGAAATGCGCAAGGATCTGCTCGGGCGTCAGACCGATCGACTTCAGCAGGATCGTCACCGGCATCTTCCGGCGGCGGTCGACGCGGAAGTACAGGATGTCCTTCGGGTCGAATTCGAAGTCGAGCCACGAGCCGCGGTACGGGATGATCCGCGCCGAGAACAGCAGCTTGCCCGAGCTGTGCGTCTTGCCCTTGTCGTGCTCGAAGAACACGCCCGGCGAACGGTGCAGCTGGGACACGATGACACGCTCGGTGCCATTGATCACGAACGAGCCGGTCGAGGTCATGAGCGGAATTTCGCCCATGTACACTTCCTGCTCCTTCACTTCCTTCACCTTGCCCGGGTTTTCGCGATCGTTGATGATCAGGCGAACCTTGGCACGAAGCGCCGAGTGGAACGTCAGGCCACGCTGCTGGCATTCCTTGACGTCGAACGGCGGGTTGGACAGGTGATACGAGACGAACTCCATACGGGCAAGCCCGTTATGGGACGAAATGGGGAAGATCGCGTTAAAAGCGGCCTGCAACCCCTCGGTTTTCCGGCGCACGGCAGGCGTATCCGCTTGCAGGAACTGGGTGTAGGATTCAATCTGAGTGGCAAGCAGGAATGGAACCTGATGAACCGTCGCGCGCTTCGCAAACGATTTGCGAATGCGCTTCTTTTCGGTGAAGCTGTACGCCATGGGATCTCCGAATCATCGCAGGGCAGGTGGACCTGTCCTACCCTGAGGTGTTCAGCGACTGGGAGGGGATTTGGCGGTTGGCCGCTACCAACCTCTGGCTGACGGTGTCCGCACGCTGCGGGCGGTGTGGTCATTGCATTGGCGCAATGCCTGTACTCGCCCGGGGGACACCCGACCAAACTTGTCTTCTGCAGTCGGTTCAGAAGACAAACATCAGCAACCACTTAGTGTGCCACTGATGTTTGTGTTCTGCTGCGGCAACATCGAATCTTCGCCGGCGCAGCCTCTGTTACATCACATTCTCGCGCATTCTGCCCTGCTCGCTTGATTTGGCAGGTCATCCAGGTGCCGCATCAAACACACCCGCAGAAGCGCAAAAAGGCTGGCGCCGGGAATTCCCTTTGCCAGCCCTGACCGCGTGCCGGAGGGCACGCGCATACCACTTACTTGATTTCGACCTTCGCGCCAGCGTCTTCCAGCTTCTTCTTGGCTTCGTCGGCAGCAGCCTTGTCCACGCCTTCCTTCACGGGCTTCGGTGCGCCATCGACCAGATCCTTGGCTTCCTTCAGGCCCAGACCGGTGATTTCGCGAACGGCCTTGATCACGCCAACCTTGTTTGCGCCCACTTCGGCCAGAACAACGTTGAACTCGGTCTTTTCTTCAGCGGCAGCAGCGCCACCAGCGCCCGGAGCGGCGGCAACAGCCATCGCAGCGGCGGATACGCCAAACTTTTCTTCGAACGCCTTCACCAGGTCGTTCAGTTCCATCACGGACATCGCGCCTACGGCTTCAAGGATGTCGTCTTTGCTGATTGCCATTTGGAATTACTCCTACTAGATGTGATTCGGTATTGGGTATTGCGATCTATCTAAGCGAGACCACGCAGGGCTCAGGCCGATTCCGCGGGAGCGGCTTCTGCCGCAGCGGGTTCGCCTTCTGCCTTCTTGGCGGACAGCGCAGCCAGCAGACGGGCGAAGCCCGACACCGGTGCCTGCATAACGCCCAGCAGCTGAGCCAGCAGTTCATCGCGGCTCGGAATCGAAGCCAGCGCCTTCACGGCGGCAGCATCGAGAACCTTGCCATCGAACGAGCCTGCACGAAGAACCAGCTTGTCGTTGGTCTTGGCAAAATCGTTCAGCACCTTCGCCGGCGACACTGCATCTGCGGAAATACCGTAGATCAGCGGACCGGTGAGTTGCTCTGCGAGGCCTGCAAACGGCGTACCTTCCACAGCGCGGCGAGCCAGCGTGTTCTTCAGAACGCGCAGGTAGACGCCTTGCGTGCGAGCGGTAGCGCGCAGCTTGGTCAGATCGCTAACCTTAATGCCGCGATATTCGGCGACGACGATGGTCTGGGCAGCGGCGACTTGCGCCGAAACCTCAGCAACGACGGCCTTCTTATCTTCAATATTGAGTGGCACGGTTAAGCTCCAAAACGATGCGCTATCGGACCCATGGTCCAACGACACGCATCAGTCCAAACGAACGGCGTCCGATTGGCCCGAATCACCCGGTTGCCCGGATGCTTCAATCCCTCGGGTTCGCCATCTGCGCTGGCGGGTCGGCTCGTCGCCTTCCGATTAAGTCCACGTAGCCAGACTGCGCCCATGAACACCAGCGGTCTTTGATAACCAGCGGGGCGGCCTTTGCGCTTGCGCGCCGCGGCCACTCCACTGCCCAAAGCCTTGCTCCATTCCTTTCGGGTCCGGAGCCGATCTCGCACAAGGCGAGATCTTTCATTCTTGTCCAACCGGCGTTATCGGGTTCCGGTCAGCGACTGCGGCAGCGTTCAGGCTGCCAGCGAAGCCTGGTCAACGCGCACGCCAACGCCCATCGTGGACGACACGGCGATCTTGCGCAGGTACACGCCCTTGCTCGTGGCCGGCTTCGACTTCACCAGCGCGTCCAGCAGTGCGGCGAGGTTGCTCTTCAGCGCGGCGTCTTCGAACGAGCGACGACCAATGGTCGCGTGGATGATACCGGCCTTGTCCACACGGTATTGCACCTGACCAGCCTTGGCGTTCTTCACGGCCTGGGCTACGTCCGGCGTCACCGTGCCGACCTTCGGGTTCGGCATCAGGCCGCGCGGGCCGAGGATCTGGCCCAGCGTACCGACGATACGCATCGTGTCCGGCGAAGCGATCACGACGTCGAAGTTCAGGTTACCGGCCTTGACTTGCTCGGCCAGGTCTTCCATGCCGACGATATCGGCGCCAGCGTCCTTGGCGGCCTGGGCCTTGTCGCCTTGCGCGAACACTGCCACGCGCACCGACTTGCCGGTACCAGCCGGCAGCACCACGGAACCGCGAACCACCTGGTCCGACTTCTTCGCATCGATGCCGAGTTGCACGGCCACGTCGATCGATTCGTCAAACTTTGCCGAGGCAGCACCCTTCACCAGGCCCAGGGCCTCGTCGATCGCGTAGAACTTGGTACGCTCGACCTTCGCCTTGTTGGCGGCGACGCGCTTCGAAACCTTAGCCATTTACAGACCCTCCACGGTGATGCCCATCGAACGTGCCGAACCGGCGATCGTACGCACGGCCGCGTCCAGATCGGCAGCGGTCAGGTCGGCGTTCTTGGCCTTGGCGATTTCTTCAGCCTGGGCGCGGGTGATCTTGCCAACCTTGTCGGTATGCGGCTTCGGCGAGCCCTTGGCCACGCCGGCTGCCTTCTTGATCAGCACGGTCGCGGGAGGCGACTTCATCACGAACGTGAAGCTCTTGTCGGCGAAGGCGGTAATCACCACCGGCACCGGCAGACCGGGTTCCATACCCTGGGTCTGGGCGTTGAACGCCTTGCAGAACTCCATGATGTTCAGACCACGCTGACCCAGTGCGGGACCAACGGGCGGGGAGGGATTTGCCTTACCAGCCGGAATTTGCAGCTTGATAAAGCCAATGATCTTCTTGGCCATCTTTACTCCATACGGATCATCCGCTAACGGGATGATCCAGTTGAGTCATAACGCGCTGTCGCCACGCCTGGCGTGACCTCACGCTCCTCTTTGGATCCGGCATCTGCCGGATCAACCCGTCGCCACTCTTGCGAGTGCGCCGGGCAAAGCCCTTTACACCTTCTCGACCTGACCGAACTCGAGCTCGACCGGCGTTGCACGTCCGAAGATCGTGACCGAGACGCGCAGACGCGACTTCTCGTAATTCACTTCCTCGACATTGCCGTTGAAGTCCGTGAACGGGCCGTCCTTGACGCGCACCATTTCACCCACTTCGAACAGCGTCTTGGGACGCGGCTTCTCGACCCCTTCCTGCATCTGGGTCATGATCTTGTCGACTTCCCGCTGGGAAATCGGGCTCGGGCGATTACGCGCCCCGCCCACGAAACCGGTCACCTTGCTCGTGTTCTTCACGAGGTGCCACGTCTCGTCGGTCATTTCCATTTCCACAAGCACGTAGCCCGGGAAGAAACGACGCTCGGTCACCGACTTGTGACCACCCTTGATCTCGACAACTTCTTCCGACGGCACCAGGATGCGGCCAAACTTGTCCTGCATCTCTGCGCGGTCGATGCGCTCCTGCAGCGCGCGTTGCACGCTCTTTTCCATGCCGGAATAAGCATGCACGACATACCAACGCTTCTTCGACGAAGGCGATTCCGCGGCGGTGGTTTCCTGCTGGGCGTTATCCGTCATGTGCTACCTCTTATTTCCAGCCAAGAACGAGCGAGAAAATCACCCACTCGATCAGCTTGTCAGCCGACCACAGGAACAGCGCCATGATCACGACGAAGACGAACACGAGGCCCGTCATCTGACCCGCTTCCTTGCGCGTCGGCCATACGACCTTGCGAACTTCCCGGTACGATTCCTTGGCGAACCCCACGAAGTCCTTGCCGGGCGCGGATACCAGTGCCACCACGACGCCGAGCGCAAGCCCGACGAACAGCGCGGCACCGCGTACGTACCCGGGCTGCTGCGCAAGCACGTAGAAACCGATGACTCCGGCAACCACCAGCAGCACCGCCACCGCGAGCAGCCACTTGCCGCTCGAGGCACCTACGGTTTCGACATTGGGATTGGCCATGTTTCGCAAACGAGACTAAGCCGCGTCGCGATTGCTCTCGCGACGCGGCTGATTGAATTGGCAGGGGCAGAGGGAATCGAACCCCCAACCTTCGGTTTTGGAGACCGACGCTCTGCCAGTTGAGCTATACCCCTAAAACAACTTTGGGGTCGGCACAAGGCCAACCCCGCTGGCAAACGAACGCGACCGGTTGTTGTCGCGTTCGCCAGTAATACTGCTTAGTCGAGGATCTTGGCCACGACACCGGCGCCGACGGTACGACCGCCTTCACGGATGGCGAAACGCAGACCTTCTTCCATGGCGATCGGGGCAATCAGCTTGACCGTGATCGACACGTTGTCACCCGGCATAACCATTTCCTTGTCCGCCGGCAGCTCGATCGAGCCCGTCACGTCGGTCGTACGGAAATAGAACTGCGGGCGGTAGTTGTTGAAGAACGGCGTGTGACGACCACCTTCGTCCTTCGACAGGATGTACACCTCACCCGTGAAGTGCGTGTGCGGCTTGATCGAGCCCGGCTTGCACAGGACTTGACCACGCTCCACGTCTTCGCGCTTCGTGCCGCGCAGCAGCAGACCCACGTTGTCACCAGCCTGGCCCTGATCCAGCAGCTTGCGGAACATTTCCACGCCCGTGCAAGTCGTCTTCACCGTCGGGCGGATACCCACGATTTCGATTTCTTCGCCGACCTTCACCACGCCACGCTCGATACGACCGGTCACCACCGTGCCACGACCCGAGATCGAGAACACGTCTTCCACCGGCATCAGGAACGTACCGTCAACCGCGCGCTCCGGCGTCGGGATGTACGTGTCCAGCGCGTCGGCCAGGTTCATGATCGCCACTTCGCCCAGCTCGCCCTTGTCGCCTTCCAGCGCCAGCTTGGCCGAACCCTTGATGATCGGCGTGTCGTCGCCCGGGAAGTCGTACTTCGACAGCAGCTCGCGCACTTCCATTTCCACCAGCTCGAGCAGCTCGGCGTCGTCCACCATGTCGCACTTGTTCAGGAACACGATGATGTAAGGCACGCCAACCTGACGGGCCAGCAGGATGTGCTCGCGCGTCTGCGGCATCGGGCCGTCAGCGGCCGAGCACACCAGGATCGCGCCGTCCATCTGTGCCGCGCCCGTGATCATGTTCTTCACATAGTCAGCGTGGCCCGGGCAGTCAACGTGTGCGTAGTGGCGGTTTGCCGTCTCGTACTCAACGTGCGCCGTGTTGATCGTGATACCACGTGCCTTCTCTTCCGGCGCCGCGTCGATTTCGTCGTACTTCTTGGCCGAACCACCGAACTTCGCAGCCAGCACCGTGGCGATTGCCGCCGTCAGCGTCGTCTTGCCATGGTCAACGTGACCAATCGTGCCTACGTTCACGTGCGGCTTGGTCCGTTCGAACTTTTCCTTTGCCATTTCGCGACTCCTGTCTCGGTAGCAACTGCCAGTGCGGGTATTTGGTGCCCATGGGCAGGATCGAACTGCCGACCTCTCCCTTACCAAGGGAGTGCTCTACCACTGAGCCACATGGGCGAAACTTGAACTACTTCTTTGACAGCAACCGCGACGCTGGAGCGGGTGAAGGGAATCGAACCCTCGTCGTAAGCTTGGAAGGCTTCTGCTCTACCATTGAGCTACACCCGCCCGGGTTACTTTCCTGCGTACTTCCTGCTTCACACCGGCTAGGCCGGATTGCTGTCTTGCATTCTGGTGGAGAGGGCTGGATTCGAACCAGCGTAGGCGTAAGCCAACAGATTTACAGTCTGCCCCCTTTAGCCACTCGGGCACCTCTCCGCAGCGAACTAGCGATTATGGCGAAGCTGGCCAAGGCTGTCAAGCACTATCCCCTTACGAGGAAAGGCTTTGCGGCGGCCTTGTCAGCCTGCTACCGCGGCAAGAAACGCCTCGGAAGCGAACCACAATCGGCGCGATAAACATCACGCTCCTACCCTATAGGGGACGCTCACCGGCCTGCTGCGGGGGCCTTTGAGTCGTCGATGGAGCGTGACGGTCTCATCGCTTGTCGCATCGATTGGACATCGAAGCGACGCATAAAAAACAAAACCCCTCAGCGGAGTGCGCTGAGGGGTTCTGAGCATAAGAGCCTGGCGATGACCTACTTTCACACGGGTAATCCGCACTATCATCGGCGCAAAGTTG
>NZ_CAJZAG010000018.1 GCF_914271485.1 Cupriavidus pampae | reverse complement strand
GTTGATGTCATGCGCAACGCCAATCCTGCCTTCCGGTTCGCTCGGTCACGTTGCCGAAATCACCGGTCACGATCCCGAAACGGCCGGTCACGTTCGGCCGAAATACGCATTGATCACCTGGGCGAAACCAGTTCCAGCATTTCGAGGTATTGGCGGCGGGAGATTGAATCGGATACACCACCACAAAGCCAAGATCGTCCGCAAGGTTGTTCATACGGGTACCGGCGGCAAAGTCGTTGGCGTCCTGTGTACATCCATGGAGCATAACGACGAGCGGCATTGGCTCCGCCCGAGCGTCGGCCGCCGGCACGTACACCTTGTATGAGCGCTGCCCGGCCTGGTTGGCAAAGGTGTGTTGGGAAAAATGCCCAGTAGCGACCGCGTGTGGAGGGACGCTCGGTTCAACGACGGTCGTCACGGGTTCTGCCTTGACAACTGCGGCCTCTCGTCAGTCAACAGCGACTCCACGATTTGCGCAGGCATCGGTGCGCTTTGCCTGCCTAGGCCGACATCCGTTGAGTGGTGACCGAGCGCGCGCTGGATCGCCGTCGTCGCCTCCATCGGGCCTGCCGTTTGTAGCAGGTGCATAGCCTCACGCATTGAGGCGAGGAAGCCGTCGTCCATTTTCATTGTGATGCTCTCCGAACTGGCGAACCAGGTGCGGCGTAATTGCCGCGCACTACCGTATGCGTCCCGCCAGCGCCGCTTTAACCGCCGGTGAGGCGTGAAAGACGCCCAACACTTCGACCGAAGCGACAGTTGCAGCCGCCAGGTCAGGACTCACGTCCGATGCAATGCTGGCCAAGCCAAGCACCTGGATAGCGAGTTGCTCCTTAGCTTTCAAGATCGCCTCGAGATCTTGTTTCGAGAAATGATGCAGCCCCAGAACCAGCTCGCGCCGTACCACCGTTTCCTGTATGGCCTGCGCGTGGACGACCAACTGATTACGAATGGCGGTACGGATAAGGTCGGTTCTGTTGGAGTAGAAGCCCTCGGCCACCAGTAGATCGATCTTCCCTAAGTCCACCGGACCAAGGTTGATAGTGATTTTCTCTGTGTCGCCACCTTTAGGCTTGACCACAGATAAATGTGCTTTATTGGTCATTTATAATTTACCTGACTTTCGGATTCGAATTAGGTAGCGTTTAATCCACATATAGTCACGCACATCCATCAAACCATCCACTAACCATCCGATAAGCATCCACCAACCATCCATATGGATGTTATAGAAGCCGTTCATCTCTTAGTCAAGCACTGGTTGTGGTAGCTTTGTGGGCACTTGTCGCGAGGAGACAACCGCCTATAGTTGAATGGTGGTTTCAAAGATTCTTCCTCTGAAGGGTCGCGTCGACCCGATTCCTCCCTCGAAGAGACACCTATGGCGATCACGCCGACATCCAATCGCTTGCTCGCCATGATCCCGCCGGCTGATAGGGGACGCCTTTGCCCACATCTGGAGTTGGTGGAGCTCCCATTGGGTCACGTCGTATATGAATCGGGGGACCAGCTGCGATCGGTGTACTTTCCGGTCGATTCCATCATTTCGCTGTTGTACGTAATGGAGGATGGGGCGTCTGCCGAAATCGCAATCGTTGGCAACGAAGGGATCGTTGGGATTGCAATCTTCATGGGCGGAGAAACGACGCCAAGTCGCGCGGTCGTGCAGAGTGCGGGACATGCATATCGCATGAACCCCGCCGTGTTGAGGCAAGAGTTCCAGCGGGGTGGCCCTATGCAGCAACTGCTGCTGCGGTACACGCAGGCACTCATCACGCAGATGGCGCAGACGGCGGTTTGCAACCGCCATCACTCCATCGACCAGCAACTCTGCCGATGGCTGCTTTTGAGCGTGGACCGATTGCCGACAAACGATCTCACGATGACGCAGGAGCTCATCGCGAACATGCTGGGCGTGCGCCGATCGGGAGTGACTGAGGCAGCGTTGAAGCTACAGGCCTCGGGCTTGATCCGCTACAGTCATGGCCATATTGTCATCCTTGACCGTGCGGGACTGGAAGAGCGCGTCTGCGAATGCTACGCCGTGGTGAAGCGGGAATTCGAACGGCTCCTGCCCGCAAGCTAAGACACGTCCGACGTTCCTCGCTATCTGAAAACGATTTACTCGATGACGTAAGTATGGCGCGGATCATCGGTATAGATATCATGCGCAAGCACGTATATCTGCTCTCGGTATTGATCGAAAAGTGCCAACTGATGTTCTTCATCGAGGGCATGATCGCGGGCTAACTGCGCCAGGAACACGCCAGAAACTCGGAAGGACACCTCGCGCGACTCGTCGTATCCCCAAAAGCGAACACAATGACGCGAAGCATCGTAGCTTCTGCTGGGGTTCGGAAAGTTCAATGCCATATTGTCTCCTCACAAGCTTGCCGTGCCGGGCATGCCCATCACAGCTTGCCGTGATGGTCGCATACCTGCCGCCAAGTGAGGCGGCGACTCATCTGCCCAGCTTGCCCGCTCCTTTCATGAGATTTTTCGCGGCGTCGATGTTCTGATCTGCGCGCCTCGTCATGACAGTCAACGCTTCGGACTGCGATTTTTGCGCCATCTCGGCCATCTCTCGCATGTTCTTGAACGCGGTATGCAGACGTTGCTGCACGATTTCACTTTGCTGCGTCACCGTCCGCGCGCCATCGGTGCCTGCTAAAGCGTTGGGGGCGTCGACCTGGATCTGTTGAATAGTCTTGCTGAAGATCTCCAATTGCTTCTGAACCAGCTTCTGCATTCCTTCATAAGCAATCCTGTTTGCCTGAGTAAGGGCCTCGATATCCTTTCTGCGCGCATCGATGATGAGCGCCATGTCGACGCCCGGGAGCTTGTACTGCTCCAGTAGCATAGTGAAATCGGTAAGCGAGTTGGGTGATGTATCCATGGGGCACCTCATAATTGAAAAAGCAAGAAAGAAATGAGTTTCTTTCAGACGCAAATCCATGCTGCCATGTTGGCGACGAAATTTCCGTACGGTGGCGGACAATTAGGGGCCGTTTTTCGCGGAGAATATCTTTCGCGTACGACACCGGACAGACTCGCAGGCGTAATAAAGATAACGTTTCGGTAGGTCGCGAGTCTCAAATCTTCTATCGCCGCCCCTTCCAAGTTATCCCTGTGGAAGTCACCCTTATCAATTGGGGCACATCATGCGCACGCTACTTTATTTTCGTATCAGAGATGTCGCGATGGCGCGACAGGCAAAAGCTTCACTCCAAGACATCTCCGGGACATCCAACCTGATCGGTGGCCCCTGGTTTTCACAAAACGGCGACCAGCCCGTGGAGGGACTTCCCACGGTGGACAAAGCCCATACGTCCTATCGAGAGGAACTCGCGGTTTCGGGGATCCTCGTCGGCTCGGTCATCGGCGCGGTGACAGTCTATCGGTTCGGCGCATCAGCGGACTCGGTCAACAGTTTCATGTCGTACCTGGGCGCCAGTACCTTCGGTGCAATGATCTTCTGGTGGCTCGGCGGTTTACTGGGTGGACGAATCGCTCGACTCAGCTTGTCCAGGAAGCAAACCGACGTGCCGCCGAACGAAATACTCATGATTACCAGCTGCGACTCCGCATCCAAAGAAGTCACTAAACGAATCATCCACGATCTCGGCGGCGTAAGCATTGACGAGCATAAAGATCTTATGCCGAACTTCCGTTGGGTATAGGCCGGTTCACCGGCGGCACCGCTGCACTAGTGTTGGCCGCCGCTTCACACAACTATGATCCCGGATAGGAGGTCGAACATGAATGCCAACATCCATATCACACCGGCCGGGGATATGTGGGCCGTCCAAGTTGAGGGAGGAGGCCTCCGCACCGTCTTCGCGACGCAAGACGAAGCCATTGTCGCCGGCACAGAACGCGCACAGCGCGAGCGTGTCGAGCTTCTTGTGCATGGCCTGGACGGGCATATTCAAACGCGCAACACTTTCGGGCACGACCTGCGTAATCAAAAGATCTAAGAAGTGCCGGATACCTCGACCGGCATACTCATTCGACTCCCATGCGCTCCCATGACAATCGGTCGTCTTGCCGGCCAGGTCGGCGCGGAGTTTCGACGCAGATTCCTAACGCGGCTGTTTGATGTCGATTTGCCCGGGCTGGCGCGGCGGCGTACCTAACCCTTCGTCATACATCGGCGCATCTTGCTGATCTTTATCGGTACGCTTCTCCGCTGGCGGCAGCTCGGGAATGTTCTTTTCTTCGCGAGGTTGGGGGGTCTGAGTCATCATTGCATCTCCGTGGATTAGGCGACTGCTATGGCCGTGTACATCGATACGGTTGCCATTGCACGTCGGACCAGAAAGACACGCACGAAACAAGCCACGTGGGCCATGATCGGCCATTCTCCTACATAGGGGAGGGGACTTGTTCGGACTGCGCTCTGCGTGTCGATCGCGATCGGCAGAACTGCACCATTCGGCAGCAATTACATGCCCCCACAGAAGGTGCCGTCATTTGCTGGTGAGAGCTGGTCCACTCGAGACAGGTCTTGCCGCGGCCCTTAATCCAGTCTCCAGCGGGTGCAATCCCCGCCGGCCGGGAAACGTGGACTATGTGGCAATACTCTTCAAAAGCACATGAATGTCAACGGGCTTTACGAGGTGCGCATGGAAACCTGCAAGCGAAGTCTCTGCTCTTGCGCTCGAGTGGCCGAAACCGGTGAGCGCTAGGAAGCGGGTCGCAGACAAGGCGGCAATCTTCTTTAACGCGCCGAGTAACTCAAATCCGTCCATATCCGGCATTGCCAGGTCGATCAGTGCCACGTTGGGTGGGCACTTGGTTGCCATCAAGATTGCCATCGCCCCATTGTATGCAATGCTGACCTCATGCCCAAGCATCTGGAGCAGCGCGCCCATGCTATCCGCCGCATCCTGATTATCATCGACCACTAGTATATGGAGGGCAGTTTCCACGGCTGCAGGAAGCGGCAAGTTATCTTTGTCTTGGTCGGCAGGCGTGCCGCGCGGAATTCGGAAGGTGAACTGGCTGCCTTTGCCTGCGCCGGCGCTCATGGCTGAGATCGAGCCGCCGTGCATTTCCACGATTGCCCTCGCCAACGAGAGGCCGATGCCGAGCCCGGCACTGGCGGTCGATCCGGGGCGACCTTCCTGCACGAAGAGATTGAAGATGTCTTCCAGCAAACCAGGCGCGATGCCACGCCCCTGATCGCGCACCTCAACTTCAAGGAAGCCCGACGGAGCTCGTGTGTAGAGTTCGATGGTGCTTCCAACTGGGGAAAACTTGGAAGCGTTCAGCAGGACGTTCTGAAGGACCTGAGCGAGGCGGGTTACATCCACATTGACAATCATGGGCTCGGCAAGCTCGCCGACCGTCAGATGCTGAGATTTGGCATGAATCGTGGGTAACGCGGCATCGATCCCGTCATAGAGAAAACGGTGAACGGGAACGGAGGCGCGTCTTAGCTCTAGCTTCCCCGCCGACAGTCTGCCAACGTCAAGCAGATCGTCCACAAGTCTCGTTACGTGCGTGAGCTGTCGGCGCACGATCGAGAGGTTTTTCTTTACGAGCCCACTGTCCTCCGGCAGTAGCTCCATTGCGGAAGTCGCGGTGCTAATCGGGGAGAGCGGATTGCGCAATTCGTGACCCAGAATAGCCAGGAACTCGTTCATGCGTCTGGCACTTGCTTCGATATCCTCCAGCCGCCTCTGATCGCTCATGTCTCGCGTAACCTTGGCGTATCCCCGTAGCTTCCCCTGCTCGTCATAGACCGCAGTGATCGTTACATGCGCCCAAAAGAGTGATCCATCTTTGCGTACCCGCCACCCACAGTCCTGGACACTGCCGTTTAGCTTAGCTTCTCGCAACTCCGTGCCGGGCTTATCGTCCGCGAGCGCTTCGGGCGGATAGAACTGAGAGAAGTGCCGACCCAGAATTTCCTCATTGCTGTATCCCTTGATCTTCGCCGCGCCGGTGTTCCAACTGATGACATGCCCTCCCGCGTCCAGCATGAATATGGCGTAATCCGAAACACTCTGAACGAGTAGGCGGAACATCCGCTCACTTTCGCGCAACTGCTCGAGATGCAGTTTCTTCTCGGTCATGTCACGCGTAACTTTGCCGAATCCGATGACGTTTCCATCAGTGTCATGCAAGGCCGTGATGATGACATTGGCCCAGAACTGGGATCCATCTTTGCGTACCCGCCATCCTTCATCCTCGAGGCGGCCGTTGCGCGCGGCGATCTCAAGCTCACGCTGCGGCCATTGTCGGGCGACAGCCTCCGCCGTGTAGAAAGTGGATAGGTGCCGGCCAATTACTTCGTCTGCGGTGTACCCTTTGATAGCTTCCGCACCCTTGTTCCAACTCGTGATGTGACCACCTCTGTCGAGAGTAAAAATGGCGTAGTCGGAGATACTGTCAACGAGATTGCGAAAAATGTCGTTGTCGTTGTGCGGGGGGAGGGGAAGATCACCTGTTGAAGCAAGAAGAGCCATGACATACCTAGGAAGGCCTTGCCTGAGTCTGAGGCATGCGCATCGAGGCCGATGTCCGACGCTCTCCTACATCTACCGCTGCTGGGTAACCGGCAGTGACTTCATCGTGCTCGAGGCAACGTTGTCGGCGGTGGGGGATGCCTCGGTGCCCGGGTCGGCGTTGATTCTCGACAATGACCGCTTCATGGGGAAGGCGCGCTGAATTCACCGGTCCACTTGGCCACGACCACCGTGGCCACGTTACCGATCAGATCGGTGGCAACCTATCCCGGTGCCGTCCCCGACAATAGCCCTTCACGATCATGGAGCCGCCCCCATATCCGTCTGATGCTTGCGGTCAGCAGGTTGCGGGCGGAATCGAAGGGCCGCACAATCGGGCCGGTTGTAGCTTTGACCCCTACAACGATATCCCTCGAGCCCGCACACACCTCGTGTACGGGCTCTTTTTTCTGTGAGTCTCAGCTGTCGCGCTGTCAACATTCGGTCCTCGAGCCAGCCGAACGGCGCGTGTACCACCACGGCGAGCTCAAACTAAATGTGCAACAGGGACGACTTTCTGTGTTGCCGTGCCTAGCTGGCCTTAATCGATCAACGTTGCTCCCAGCGCGTGCAGTTCTCGAACAAGCATGGTCGCTAACGTCGATCGGCACAAGCTCGCACCAGGGAGGGGCGGACGAAGCGCTTTGTCTTGCGTACGTGCATGATCGACCATCCTGCGATCTGCCTATGCGCGCCGGCGCTGGCTTCTCAGAAAGATACCTAGGAAAGATGCCGAGATCGGAGTCTGAGCCCCGGAGTATCCGAGTTCAATCTCAGCAATGCGCCGATGGCGGAAGACGCAGATGGCGTCGCATGATCCATGCGTCACCGAGCTTCCCATCATGATCGAAAGCGCGCTAGGTATCCTCGCCCTGCAGTTGAACCAGATGTTCCGCCGCCACGTGGTGCTAGCGGAGGATCTGGTCGTGGTGTCCAATCTGCAGGAGCTCGACGGCAGCGCCGTACCCCTCGTCGCCAACAAGCTGGTCCTGTTCGTGGCCGGCATCGAGCGCGATACCTCTGCCCACCGGCTGCGCCCCAGCGCTACCGGGGAGCACCGCAGCCAGGTCGTCGGCCCGGAACCGCTCTATCTCAATCTGCTGATCCTCTGCGCGGCCACATTCGGCGGCCAGAACTATCCGGAGGCGCTTAAATTCCTGTCGGATGCTATGGCGTTTTTTCAGGCCAATCCCGTCTTTAATCATCAGAATGCGCCGGACCTCGATGCGCGGATCGACCGGATCATGGTCCATATCGAAAATCTGTCGGCGTCCGAGATGCACAGCCTGTGGAGCATCCACGGCGGGCGATACCTGCCGTCAGTGATGTATCGCGCGCGGCTCGTCTGCCTTGACGCGGGTGCCACGCAGGGTCGCGAGCCGTTGGTCGGCCAGCCCGATGTGGCCGTGCGCCCCGGGGTGCGTCCATGACGGCCGGTGCGATGCCAGGCTACCGGGCGATCAGCGGACTGCGAGTCCGCCATCCCTATTTTGCCAGCGGCTGCCCGGTAGGACTGCGCCTGCAGGCCGACGCGGATACTGCCGCGCTGATGCGGCGCTTCGACCTGCTGCTACGCGGCGATGCGCGCGGCTATGTGGTCATGGCCGACGAACACGCCCTCAGTGGGTTGTGGAGCATGCGCAGAGAATGGCCGGAGGCAGGCCTCTCGTTTGCCGCCCACTCGCTCGACCCGCTCTGGGCCTACTACACCGACGTACGCGCGATGGTCAGCAACGGCACGTTTCGGCTCGCGTTCGCGCTGGCGCCGCGCGACTGCGCGAGTCTGGCGGACTGGCTCGCCGCCGCGCCTGTTGACGCCGCGCTGGAGCTGCCCGTGCGCCGGACGATCTGGAAATACCTTATGGTGGGCAACTGGGACCAGCCGCTGACTGTTGCCGATGCCGCGGAGGTCGTCGGGTTCGGTCCCGCAGTCGCCGAGACGTTGCCGGATGGCACCGTGGTCACCGTGGTGCGTTCAGCGGTAGCGCTCGCGCTGGAGGAGCGGCCGAATTATCGATTCCAGCTCATGAAGGGGCCGTCGGGAGACCGGCGCGTATTGGTGCCGCGCCTGCCATTGGCGAGCCCGGCCGCGCTGCGCAGGGAGTTCGTCAATGGCGCTCTGTGCGACGTGTCCGAAATCTTTGTCAATCGCTAACTGTTTTACCGGGAGAGTGTGAAATGGGTGCAATGAAGACGCCTGGCGTCTATATCGTCGAAAAGAACGCCTTTCCAAACTCCGTGGTGGAGGTGGCGACGGCGGTTCCCGCATTCATCGGCCATACGCAGATCGCCGATAACCGCAACAAGCCGCTGAGCATGAAGCCATGGCGAATCAGTTCGATGGCCGAGTACCACCAGTACTTCGGCTACGCACCGTTCCCGCGCTTCAATATCGCGGAGATGACCGATGCCTCGGCAATCGCGGCGTTCCGCGTTGCCGGCAAGGACTACGTGCTGCAGATGCCGGAAGGCAAGGACAGCGGCGGGTACATGCTGTACCGCGCGCTGCGGCACTTCTTCCAGAACGGCGGCGGCCCCTGCTATATCGTGTCCGTGGGCGACTACACGCAGGACCTCGACCTCGACAAGTTCAAGGCCGGCATCGACGAGCTGCTCAAGGAGCAGGAGCCGACGATGGTCGTGATTCCGGAAGCGGTGCGCTTCAAGCAGGCCGACTGCATCGATTTGCAGCAGAGCATGCTCGCGCATTGCGGCGACAAGATGCGCAACCGAGTGGCCATTCTCGATATTTGGGGCGGCGACAAGCCGCGCACCGATCCGAATGGCGATCCCGTGGCGCAGTTTCGCAACGCGCTGGGCATCAACTTCCTCGATTTCGCCTCGGCCTACTATCCATGGCTCAACACCACGGTGATCGGCGACAAGGACATCAGCTACGAGAACATCGCCAACCCTGACATTCTGCAGCAACTGCTGCGCTCGGACCTCGGCTTGCCCGATACGGTACCCGATGACGCGCCGCCCAAGACGCGCGAGCTGGCCGGCGCGATCAGTGATATCTCCAAGGACTGGACCGCCGTCACGCCGCCGCTCAGCGCGGAAGCGATCCTCGCCAACAAAGCGCTGCTTAACAAGACGCTGACGTCGGTCAGTAGCCTGTTCAATACTGTGCTCGACGAAGTGAAGCACCAGCTTAACCTGATGCCGCCGAGCGCGGCCATGGCGGGCATCTACACGATGGTCGACAACACGCGCGGCGTATGGAAGGCACCCGCTAACGTGAGCCTGGCCGGCGTGATCTCGCCGTCGGTGTCGATCTCGTCGGTCGATCAGGAAGAGCTCAACGTCACCACGCAGGGCAAGTCGATCAATGCGATCCGCAGCTTCATCGGCGAAGGCGTGCTGGTGTGGGGCGCGCGCACGCTCGACGGCAACAGCCTCGACTGGCGCTATATCAACGTGCGACGCACGATGATCATGCTCGAGGAATCGTGCCGGCTGGCGGCCAAGGCGCTGGTTTTCGAGCCCAACGTCGCCAATACGTGGGTGACCATCCGCAGCATGATCCAGAACTTCCTGACCAGCATCTGGAAGCGCGGCGGGCTCGCCGGCGCCACCCCGGACGACGCGTTCAGCGTGCACGTGGGCCTCGGCGAGACCATGACGCCCGACGACATCCTCGAAGGCATCCTGCGCGTGACCGTGCTGGTGGCGATGGTGCGTCCGGCGGAGTTCATCGAGATCACGTTCCAGCAGCAGATGCAGAAATCCTGACCCGGCATAACGGCAACCCTATCTACGGAGAACTGTCATGGCAGACGACGGCTCGGCACAATCGACCAATGTATGGCCCATTCCGAAGTTCTACTTCCAGGTGAAGTGGGACTCCACGGTGATGTCCTTCGAGGAAGTCTCGGGGCTCGATGTGGAAGCACAGCAGATCGAGTACCGCCAGGGCGATAGCCCGGTGTTCTCGACGGTCAAGATGCCCGGACTCAAGAAGTACGGCAACGTGACCATGAAGAAGGGCGTGTTCAAGGCCGACAACAAGTTCTGGGACTGGTTCAACCAGATCAAGATGAACACCATCAAGCGCGTGCCGGTGATCATCAGCCTGCTCGATGAAGCCGGCAAGCCCACCATGGTCTGGACGCTGAACAACGCGTGGCCCGCCAAGATCACGGGTACTGACCTCAAGGCGCAGGGCAACGAAGTCGCGGTGGAGACCATCGAGATCGCGCACGAGGGCCTGACCATCGCCAATAGCTGACGCGGGGCGTGTCCATGCAGAAATCGGCACGCTTCGGCACCGACTTCATGCCGGTGTCGTTCTCGTTCTCGGTGGGCTTCAATAATATCGCGTCCGGCGTGGACTGCTCGTTTCAGGAGGTGTCGGGCATCGAGCAGACCATGGACGTCGAGGACGTCCAGTCCGGCGGCGAGAACCGCTTCGTCTACAAGCTGCCCAAGGGCATCCGTCAGGGCAAGCTCGTGCTCAAGCGGGGCACCGCGGACATGCGTTCGCCGCTGATGCGCTGGTGCAAGTCCACGCTGGGCGGCGGTCTGGCCCAGCCGATCACGCCGATGGACGTCAGCGTCTATCTGCTCGACGAGGTGGGCGACAAGATCCGCGGCTGGACGTTCAGCGCAGCGTATCCGATTCAATGGGGTGTGGACGAGTTCAACTCCACGAAGAACAGCATGGTGATCGAGACGATGGAACTCGCTTACCTCAACTGCATCCGGGAACTCTGAATCATGACGATCGAAGTCCGCCAGATGGTCATCCGCTCGGAGCTGGCCGGCGACCAGCGTCGCCAGGCGCCGGCCCAGTCCGGCGAGCCGAAGGACCCCGAGAACTGCTGCGGCGAGGACGAGGCCGCGAGCAATCGCCATCGCGAGCAGCGCGCTCAGCTGCGACAGTTGCGCGCGCAGCTCGCCCGGCTCGGAGAGCGCTAAATGCCAGTGCCTTCCGCCGAACTCACGCCGCTCAGGATCACGGCGTGCCAGGACAATGACGGCGTGGTCACGCCCCAATCTGGCGCCGGCAAGTCGGTTGCGCTGCTGATCAACCCGTCGCAGCTCCATCACGAGCGCAACACGTGCTTCGCGAAGGAAAAGCCGATGGGCGATACCGGATCGGGCCGCCCGTTCAGCCATATGCAGCCTGGCAAGCTGTCGTTCTCGGCGATCTTTGACGGCACCGGCGTGATTCCACGCCCACCGGGCTCGACTATCCCGACCGAGGTGGAAGACCAACTGCGCGCGCTGAGCCGCGTGATCTACGAGTACAAGGGCGCGCAGCATCAGCCCGGCATCGTGCAGGTGTTGTGGGGACAGCTGCTGTTCACCGGACGCCTGACCACGTTCACCACCGACTACACGCTGTTCCGGCCGAGCGGCGTGCCGCTGCGCGCCACCGCGGCATTGGCGTTCGACTCGTACACGAGCAGCAAGCAGGCGCGGCTCGAGGCGGACGCCAGCTCGCCCGACCTGAGCCACCTCGTGCGTGTGGTCGATGGCGACACGCTGCCGTTGCTGTGCGAACGCATCTACGGCGACAGCCGCTACTACATGGCCGTGGCGCGCTTTAATGGACTGCGCCAGTTCCGTTCCCTGACCCCGGGCATGTCCTTGCATTTCCCTCCGCTGGAGTAGTCATGCCCACGTATCCGTCTATCGATCAGGATGGCGTGCTGCGCATCACCGTGGCGAGCAACGGCAAGCCGTTGCCCAATCTCGCACTGATGGCGGTATCCGTGCGCCGAGCCTTCAACCGCATTCCGTGGGCTGAGCTTGTGATCCGGGATGGCGACATGCCGACCGGGGACTTCGAATACAGCGACGCGGACATGTTTGCGCCGGGCGCGACCGTCACCATCAACGCCGGCTATGGCGACGACGAGACACAGATCTTCAGTGGCGTGGTGATACGCCATGGCATCAAGATCGACGGCGATAACGATTCGCGGCTGGTGGTGGAGTGCCGTGACCTAGCCGTCAAGATGACCATCGGTCGGCGCAACGCGAACTACGTCGACCAGACCGATAGCGACGTGCTCACCGGGTTGATCGGCGCGCATGGGCTCACAGCCAACGTTACCTCGACCACCGGCAGCTTCGGCGAACTCGTGCAGTTCTACAGTTCCGACTGGGACTACCTGATCGCGCGCGCCGAATTCAACGGCATGCTCGTTGACGTCGAGAATGGCACCGTCAATGTGCTGGCGCCCGACGCCAGCGTCAAGCCGGTCTTCGGCCTGACGTGGGGGACCGACCTGTATGAGTTCGACGCCGAAATGGACGCGCGGCTGCAATACGAATCGGTGCGGGCCACCGCGTGGGATCCGGCCCAGCAGGCGATCGTGCAGGGCGAGGCCGCCAAGCCGTCTCCGCTCAACGCGCAGGGCGATATCGACGGCTCGACGCTGGCAAAGGTGATCGGCTTGCAGACGTGGCAACTGCAAACCGCGACCACGCAGGAGCAGACCACGCTGACTGGCTGGGCCAAGGCGGTGCAGACGCGCGCGGCGCTGGGACGCCTGCGCGGCCATCTGCGCTGCACCGGCACCGCGCTGGCGAAACCGGGCGTGCAGGTGCAGGTAAGCGGCGTGGGCAAGCGTTTCTCTGGTGCCGTTTACGTCACCGCCGTCGAGCATGCCCTCGTGGGCGGGAGCTGGTTCACCGATGTCGAGTTCGGCTTCGCGCAGGACTGGAAGGCGCCGCATCAGGACGTGGAAGGCCCTGCCGCGGCGGGATTGATGCCCGCGGTGAGCGGTCTGCAGATCGGGGTCGTACAGAAGCTCGACAGCGATCCTGCCGGCGCACAACGCATCCAGATCTCGCTGCCAGTGATGCAGGCGGAAACCGAGGGCGTGTGGGCGCGGCTGTTGCAGGGCTACGCGTCGAACGGCTTCGGCATGTTCTTTTTGCCCGAGCCCGGCGACGAGGTCATCGTCGGCTACCTGAATGACGATCCCAGTCATCCGGTGGTGCTCGGCTCGGTCTACAGCGGCAAGCACGTGCCGCCCTATACGCTGGAAGCGCCCAACAACACCAAGGCCATCGTCACGCGCGCGAAGCATGTGGTCTCGTTCGACGAAGAGAACAAGATCATCACGGTGACCACGCCGGGCAAGAATAAGATCGTGTTCGACGACACCGATCAGTCGATCCTGATTCAGGACCAGCACAACAACAGCATCAAGATGTCGCAGTCGGGCATCGCCTGCGAGAGTCCGTACGACATCACGCTCGACGCCAAGGGCAATATCAAGATGACCGCGAGCATGGCGATCGAGATGACCGCGCAGGCCGACTTCAAGGCCTCGGGCCTCAACGTCCAGTGCGAGGCCCAGGTCGGCTTTACCGGCAAGGGCGCGGCCACTGCCGAGTTATCCGCCTCGGGCCAGACCACGGTCAAGGGCGCGCTCGTGATGATCAATTGAATTCACCGAACCGTTTCAGGAACCCGCACGCCATGCCACCCGCCGCCCGTATCACCGACTTGCATACCTGCCCGATGCAGACGCCCGGCCTGCCGCCGATTCCGCATGTGGGCGGTCCGGTGATCGGGCCAGGCGTGCCCACCGTGCTCACGGGCGGGCTGCCGCAGTCGGTGGTGGGAGACAACGCCGTGTGCGTGGGGCCGCCCGACGTAATCGTGCAGGGCTCCACCACGGTCATGGTCGGCGGGCGTCCCGCGGTGCGCGTGGGCGATACCACCGCGCATGGCGGCGTGGTGGTGCTGGGCCTGCCCACCGTGCTGATCGGAGGCTGACCATGAGCAGCCACGACGGTCGGCATCTCAGTCCGTTTCTCGGGCGCGGGTGGCAGTTCCCACTCGGCTTCGATCCCCGCAATCAGGCAGTGGGCATGGTGGCGGGCGTCGAGGATATCGAGGAAAGTCTGCGCATCCTGTTCGGCACGTGGCCCGGGGAGCGCGTGATGCAGCCCACGTACGGCTGCAGCGTGCGGCGCGCGGTGTTCGAGTCGATCAACGAAAGCACGCTGACCGAACTGCGCGAGCTGATCCGGCGCGCCATCCTGTTCTTCGAGCCGCGCATCCTGCTCGAACACATCGAGACCGAAGCGGAACCGATGGCGGGCCGCGTCGATCTGAAGCTCGAGTACGTCGTGCGCACCACCAACACGCGGCACAACCTCGTCTATCCGCTATACCTGGATCAGGCTACCGAACCCGTGAAAAGCTACTGACGAGGCGGAACAGGCATGGGAAACGGTACCCGGCAGAACGATAGGCTCGCGGACACGCTGCGGTCCGGCGGCGTGCTGCCCGACGAGTTTGGGCTGGCCGATCGCATCCGCCTGAGTCTCGCGCAGGCCGGTGACCTGCGCTTTGGCGCGCGACCCGATGGTGGCTTCTGGGATGCCGCACTGCGCCGCGACGATACCGTGCTGCTGGCCGAGCTCGCGAGCTTTCCGCTCGAACGGCTCGAGGCCGGCTTCGTCGCAGCGCTCGAACGGGAAAGCGAGGCCGCCTTGTGGGCCCGTCTGTGGGGGGTGGTGCGCAGCTATGACGGTTGGTGCTGGCGGCTTGGCGGGCAGCAGATGAGCGTGGCGCGGATCGGCTCGGCTCTGCGCCATACCGGCGGCACCGACACCACCGAGACCGAGCGGATCGATGACGCGCTCGGCGAAGCCTTACTGGCGCAACTCGAGCAAGGCCTCGGTGAGATGCTCGGCAGCGGCATCGCCATGTTCGGCCATGGCGGCGGCAGGCTGCATCCGGCATGGGTCGATCATGCAGCCGAAGCGGGCACGCCGCTGGCCGCCGTGCTGCCAGCCGACGATCGCACCGGACGTCGGCAGTGGCTGCGCCGCAGCTGGCTTGCCTTACAGCTCTCCATCGCCAAGCTGCGGCCGCTCGCGCGCGCGCAATTCGAGCAGAGTCTCGCCACTGGCCGGCACGAACCGTCGATGGGGCTGCTGCTCACGGCATTGCAGCTGTTCCAGTACACGCGCGCGCCACTCAACCGCTTTCCGGACCGGCTGATCGACTTCTATTACGGCGACGTGCTGCGCCTGACACCGCGGCCGGCCGTGCCCGAGTCGGTGCATCTGCTGCTGGCGCGTGCGGCGCGCTATGCGGGCACGGTCGAGATCCCCGCCGGCATGCGCTTCGCTGGCGGCAAGGATAGCCAGGGCAGGGCGCTCGAGTTCGCGGCGGACGCAGCCATGTCGATCACCGACACGCGCGTGGCCACGCTGTGCAGCCTGCGGATGGAGCGCGATTCGACGATCTCGCCGCAGCGCGAGTTCGATTATCCGACGCGCATCAAGATGGAGTACCTGCCGTTGCTAGCCCCGGCCAATGCCTATGGCGAGCGCGCCCGGTGGTGGCCACTGCTGGGCGGCGCGGTGCGCAATACCGCTTCGCAAGCACAGGACGCGCGTCTCGGCTTTGCGCTTGCGTCGCCACTGCTGCGGTTGCAAGAGGGGCAACGCGAACTGCGCGTGCGGCTGCAACTGTCGCATCCGGCCGCCGACAACGCAGCGTTGCTACGCGCTTTGCGCGTGCCACGCGACAAGCGCGATGCAGATTGGCTGACCGCCGTCTATCAAGCCTATGCCGAATTCGAAGCGCAGCATTTCCCGGGACGTCCGCGTCCGCCCGCGCCGCTCAAGACGCTCGATGCGGCCGCGCTGGCGCGCGATGCGTGGGCCCGAAGCAATTGCTTCGAGCACGGCGACGCGCATCTGAGCTTCCTACTCGCGGTGTGCCTCGCCTGTGACGATGCCGATCGATTCGCCGAACGGCTGGGTCGGCTGTTCGCTGCGTGGCTCGTGGCCGGCGATGAAGACCTGCGTACCGTCGACCTCATGGCGCTGCGCGCCCATGCCGCCAAACTCGCTCCCGAGCGCAAGGATCGCCGTGTCGAGATCGACGATCCGCTGATCCTGATCCACCCGCCACGTCACGGTGGTCATACGGCGGAGGTCACGGAGCTTCCCGACCGAACGCTGATCTTCGAACGGGTCTTCGCCGGCATCTGGCAGGCCGAGCTGAGCGTGCCTACGGGCTGGCTCACGTTCCACGGGGTATTCACGCGCCGGCGTCCACGCGCGGACGATGTGGCGCAGAACGGCGGCATGCCGATGGGCGGGGCCGTCGAACTCGTGCTGCAACTCGGCCCCGACACGCCGCCGATCGTGCCGTGCCAGCCCGCGATCCATGGGGAACAGTGGCCCGAGCAAGCCGCGATCCAGTTCGTGCTGCGCACGCACAGCCGCATGTATGCGTACGGCATGCTGCAGCAATACACGCTGCAGGATATTCGCCTGAGCGTCAGCGTGCATGCGCTGCGCAGCGTAGTGCTGTACAACCAGCTGGGCCGGCTCGATCCGTCGAAGCCGTTTTTGCCATTCGGCCCAACGCCTGCCGTCGGTAGCTATCTGGCATTCAGCAGCCCCGAGCTCGCGTGCAAGCCGTTGCAGGCGCTGCATCTAGACCTCACATGGAGCGGGCTGCCGTTGTTGACGGGCGGCTTTCCCGAACACTACGAGCGCTATCCCGGTGACTGGCCGGCGAGCGGTTTCCGTTGCGCGGCACGCGTGCTGGCCGATGGCAACTGGCGCCATGGCGACGAGGCGTCGATGCCGCTGTTCACGACGATAAATGGGCGCGAGCGACTGGCATCGGCCCATCGGCTCGTGTTTCCCGCGGCGACATTACGTCGCCTGCATCGCGCGGCCGCGCCGCGTCCGGCCGCAGAGCCGTTTGCCTACGGCCTCGGTACGCGCAGCGGCTTCTTCCGACTCGAGCTCGCCGAGCCGCCGGGTGCGTTCGGCCATGCGCTCTATCCCACGTTGCTCGCGGACGCGCTCACGCAGAATGCGCGCCGCAAGCACGGCGGCCCGGTGCCGCGTGGACCCTATACGCCGGTGCTGGAGTCGATCTCGCTTGGCTATCAGTCGAGTCAGGAGATTGCGCTGACGAGCGCGTCGTCGGAGGTGGCGCCCGGGTTGCTGCAGGGCGCGTACCACGTGCTGCCGTTTGGCATCTCGCCGATCCTGCGATCGGGCACGCAGGCGAGGGACAAGGCGCCGAGTCTGCTGCCGCGCTATCCCAGCGACGGCAATCTCTACATCGGCCTGGACGGCAGCGATCCGCAGGGCGGGCTAAACCTGTTCTTCCATTTGCGCAAGGAAGTCGCAAGCGGGCGCTGGTCCGACGAGACGCCAGTCTTCGACTGGGCGACGTGGCACGAAGGGGGCTGGCAGCCGTTGCCTGCTCATGCGGTGGTCAGCGATGGCACGCAGGGCATGCTGCGCTCCGGCATCGTACGGTTGAACCTGCCGGGCGGCATGGCGCCGCTATGCATGCCGGGCGCGACTCCGCAGTACTGGCTGCGCCTCAGCGCGGATTGGGGATTTCTGCGCATGGCCGGGCTATACGGCGTGCATTGTCATGCGGTGCGCGCCACGCGCGTGGCGCCCGATGGCGCCGACGGGGTATTGGAACAGGTGGAATTGCCGCCCGGCAGCATCGATCGGGCGGCGCGCAGTCTTGCCGGACTCGGTACCGTGCTGCAGGTGGGCGCCTCCGACGGCTGGCGTGCCGCGGATCCGCCGGAAGCGCTGCGCATGCGTGCGGCCGAGCGGTTGCGGCACAAGGCGCGCGCGGTGACGCGGTGGGATTACGAGCGGCTGTTGCTCGATGCATTTCCAGTGGTCTGGAAGGCGAAATGTTTTCCGCACCATGAGCCGGCCTCGCTCGATGCACGCGATACCGCAGCGGGGCCGCGCCATCGGCATCTGGCCAACCGGCCGGGACATGTGCTCGTCGTGGTCGTGCCCTATCCGCATCCAGGCGATCTGTTCAGCAGTACGGAAGCGTCGCGGCTCGATGCCGCCACGCTCGATGCGATGGAGCGTCATCTGCGCGCCTGCGCGCCGCCCGGTGCCACGATCTGCGTGCGCAATGCCGCTTACGAGCGTGCCCAGGTGCGCTGCAGCGTGCGGCTTGCGCGCGATCGGCATCCCGGCGCCGCGCTGCGGCAGTTGAATCAAGCCATCATCGAGCATCTGTCGCCGTGGCATGCCAATGGGCTAGGTGCCGAGTTCGACTGGAGTGTGCGGGCCGAAGATATGGAGGCGTTACTGCGCGCGCAGCCCGGCGTGGAGGAGGTTGGACGCGTGTCTATGCTGCATATCGTGCGGAACGATCGGCAGTTCAACGCGCTGCATGACACGGCCACGCACGTGATCCACGGCGAGGCTCGCACGCTGCGGCCCGCGCAGCCGTGGAGCCTGTTGCTGCCTACGCGCACGCATTTAATCGAGCTGCGCGACCAGCTCGGGCCGCTGGTGCCACAGCCGACGGGCATTCGGCGGCTGGCGGTCGGTGGCACCTTCATCGTAGGGCGTTCAGCTCAGGCGACAGCTTCGGGCCGCGCGGCAGGGGCTGACGGAGAGGGGTCGGCGCCATGACGAGCCGCAATCGCGAATCGCTCAAGCGCTACTTCCGTGAAGGCGCGCTGCCCGACGAGGATCATTTTGCCGATCTGATCGACTCGATGCTCAATATGAGCGACGAGGGCTTCCGCAAGACTGTCGAGCACGGCTTCGAGGTTTACTCGCCGCTCGGTCACGACGCGCTCCTCAGTTTCTTCCGCGATCAGGACCCGGAACGGCCCGCGTGGCGCATCGAACTCGGCGGTGCGCGCGACGCGCTGCTCGTGCATGGGCGCGACGTGCCCGAGGATGCGGACACCGCGCCGAACGGCAATGGCAACGGCAATGGCGGCGGGCAGGCGCCCGCGCTGCTGTGCCTCGATCAAGACCAGCGTGTGGGCATCGGCACGGAGCGGCCGCAGACCCGGCTCGACGTGGCCGGCACCGTACGCAGCAGCGGGCGTGAAGGCGCGTATACGCGCGAGCATCCGGTCGTGCTGCGCGCCGATGGCACGTGGCAGGACCTGACCGACGATCTCGAAGGCTGTCAGGCGTTCGAGGTGGTGGCCGGCGCGGGCCTGCGCGGCAAGGGAAGATTCGGCCTGGTGCATGCGATTGCCGTCAACACCTACAACCCGACGCTGGGGCTGTTCAACTTTCTCAATCGCAAGCGCGGCATCCGCTGTACCCACGGGTATTACAGCCGCGGCTGCGATCGGCTTGAGCTGCGCTGGTTCGGGACCAGCGGCCGCAATGCGCGGTACCGGCTACAGATCCGCACCGGCTGCGACTTCGGCCCGGATGCCGTGCTGCAGGCGCAACTGACTCAGCTTTGGTCGGATGCGCATATGAGCGGGGGCCAGTCATGAGTGCGATCCTCAAGCGTGATGCGCCGCTGCGCGTCTCCGGCACGCCGGCTTCCGATGCGGCCGCCGTGCCTGCGCCGTCGACGCCGATGCAGCATGACATCGCAGCCATCGCGCGGCTGCACGGCGATGCGTCATTCAGTTATGGGGACCTGCGCGCGCGTGGCATCGCGCTGACGCAGGCGGCAAGCGGTCAGTTGTGGACCGACTACAACCTGCACGATCCCGGGGTCACGCTGCTGGAGTCGCTGTGTTACGCGCTGACCGAAGGGGTATTTGGCGCGCAGGCCGATATCGCCGATCTGCTGACGGCTGCCGATGGGCGCATTCATTACCGGCAGCATGCGCTGCATGGCGCGGAGGATGCGCTGCCGTGCCGGCCGACTACCGAGCTTGATCTGCTGCGCTACCTGCTCGACCGCGTGCCGGCCGTGCGGCAGTTGCGGCTGCAAATGGACGCGGATGGGCTCTGGCAAATGGCATTGCGCGTCAGTGACGAGGATGGCGCAGCGGCTGCGCGGCACCTCACGCGTGCCTATCATGCCGCGCGCAACCTGTGCGAGGATCTGCGCGACACGCCAAAGGTGCTGAAGCAGCGCTGGTGCGCGCTCGAGATCAGCCTGAGCGTGGAGGGGCCGCGCGATCCGGGCGACGTGCTGGTCGAACTCGTGCGCCGATGCGCCGATATCGTCAGTGCGGCGCCGCCACGGCAGCCGTTGCAGGCGCGTCTCGGGCAACGCGATGCGCTAGGCCAGCCGGCGGGGACGGCCGAGTTGTTCGATGGGCCGGTGCTGCGGTGCGGCTGGATCGCGGACGAGGCCCTGCGCGACGATTCCGCGAATCGGCTGCATTTCAGCGATCTGGCGCGGGCGTTGCGGGAAATCGATGGGGTGACCGCGATCAGCGCGCTGAGGCTGGTGCCCTTGGCTACGATGGCTGGCGGTTCGAGTGTGGCGGAAGCATCGGACGTTTCGGAAGTATCGGACGCCGAGGACGATCCTGCCGGCACCAGTTTGCCGTGGCATGGCGAAGACTGGGCGCTCCAGCTGCGTTGGCCCGATGTGCCGGCGATGCTCGACAACTGGCAAGTATCGCAGCGTGGCAGCCGGGTTCATCTCGATACGCGCGCGTTGCTGGCGAAGTTCGCCGATGCACGCCAGGCCCAGCGCGTGGCCAGTAGTTCGCCGCGGACCGCGCCGTTTACCGGCAGGTTGTTCGCGCGTCCGAGTGGCCGGTATTTGCCGGATGCCCCGTATCTGTCGATCTGGCATCATCTGCCGCCGCTCTATCGCGAATATCACCTCGCCCCGCGCGCGGATGCCGAGCGGCAGGCGCAGTTTGGCGCGTATCTGGCGCTAATCGAGCAATGGCAGGCGCATGGCAATGCGCAGATGCAGCAAGTGCGGCAGATGTACAGCATCAAGGCGGAACCGCGAGAGAGTTATTGGTGGGCGCCGCTCGATGGCAGCGATATTCCGGGGCTGGCTGGCGTCAATGCGCGCACGGCCGATGCCACGCGTGCGTTGCTGGCGGCGGACGATGACGCGATCGATCGACGCGGGCGCGTGCTCGATCTGTTGCTGTCGCTTCATGGGGAAAGCTGCGACCAGCATGCGATCCAGCGATTCGGCGTGTATTACGACCAGGCTGTGTGGCAGCAGCATCTTTACGCGTGCAAGCGACAGTTTCTACGACGAATCGTCCGACACACACGCGATCGTGCGGGCGCGTTCGACTATAGCCGGCCGTCGCTGGGCCGGCGGGGCAATACTGCGCCGTTGCAGGAGAGAATCGGGTTGTTGCTAGGGTTCTCTCAGGCACATAGCCGTCGATTGACAGGCACGCTGGCCATGCATGGCATGGCGATCGACGAGCGTGCGCATCGTAGCGCGGAACAGGGGCTCCCCCAGGAAGCGCGTCAGGGTCCTGCTCACGCAGCGCCTAAACACGCGGAACCATTGATGATGTGGCCGCCATTACGGTCACGCATCGTCGCGCATTTCGATGAGGACGTCGCGCTGCGAGCCGTGCATGAGCGGTTGTCATTCCACTTCTCAGACCTCGATTCGCGCGCGATGCCGGCAGCATTGCTGCGATGCGCGGCGCATGCCGGGCGCTATCATCGCGCCGAGGCAACGACAGGGTCGGAGCTTTGGCTGGGGCCGGACGAAAACGGCCAGTGGTGGCGACTGGCCGTCCGAGCAGGGCAAACCGGCGTGGTAGCGCCCGCGTTGTACCTCCACGAACTCGCATGCCGCGTGCAGCGCGAAGCCGAGGGGCTGCACCTCGTGGAGCACGTATTGCTACGGCCGCTCGGCAATGCCGACGGGGACATATCCGAGACGTTCTATGCAAACCGCGTGAGCCTGTTCCTGCCAGGATGGACCGCGCGCGGCGCTGACCAAAGCTTCCGCGACCTCGCCACGGGGATCATCGCACAGGCCTGCCCCGCGCATATCCAACCCAATGTTCATTGGCTCGATCACGCGGCACTGACTGCCTTCGAGCAGGAGTTCGAAGCGTGGCTCGACGCGCGGGTGGCACTGGCCCGCGAGGCAGGGAACGAGAACGCGGCAAGCGTGGACGGCAATGCAGCCGTCGCGGCGCGCGTCGATACCTGCGCGGCGGCACTGCGGCGCCGTTTGCAGGCATTGGCGTCACCGGGAGCGGCGCGATGAGCAACACGCGACACGCAGCAAGGCGCGGCGACGCGCATGCCATCGAAACGCTGACATGGGAGTCCGTGATCCGCGATGACCGCGACGCCGCCTATGCCCACCAGGCGCGGCTTAGCGCATTCCTGAACGGCCCAGGGCTCGTCACCGTCTCGCGCGTGTTCTCGCAGATGTCGGTCCCGGGCGAGGTCTGGCGACTCGACCGCCTCGAACTGGACACCGGGCCACTGCGGCCCGACGACAGCTTCCTGCAATGGGCCGACATCCTCGAAGGCCAACTGGTGGACGCACTGCTGCGCGCCCGACACCCGCACTGGGGCGACACGCGACAACTCGCACGCGAGCCACGGAACGAGGGCCACGCCGCGCCCGAGCGCAGGGCCGAGGAAGGCGCCCGAAGCCACCCGCGGGATTCGGCTCGCGACACGCCTCGGCATTGGGTTAAGGACACGTCGCCGGAATCGGCCCGGCGCTTCTCAAGCGCGCCGGCTCATGAGCCGCCTCTAGAGTCAGGTCGAGACACCTCTCGCGACAACCGCAGGCCCTCCGACTATCAGAGCCTGGAGCATTTCCTGTTCTACCTGCAACGCGGCCACCTGCCATGGTCACGCAGCACCATCGCCGGACGCAAACTCTCGTCATGGCTCGCCACACTTGCGCGCCGCACCGGCCCGCGCCTGTGGTCGCTGCTGCGCGATCTGCGTCCCGCAAGCTACGTGCTCGCAAGGTTGAGCCAGATCACGCCATATCAGGGCTTGCAGGCGCTGATCGGCGTACGCCACCGCAGTCTGGCAAACAGCCTCGACGCGCTCGATGCTCAGTTGCTGGTCCCCTCTCAGGCGGGCGGCCGCCTCAGTGCGTATCAGGTGCAGCAGATCCAGCAGGCATGGCGCGTGGCGGCATTCCGCACGCTATGGGACCAGCACGGGGCGCATTTGAGCGCGGACGATGTCCAGCGCTTGCAACGGGAGTTGGGCAATGCATTGGCCCGGCAGCTAGGACGGGGCGCCGGCCGGGCATGGCGTCCCAGACGTGGCCGGCCAGAGCACGAGGCGCGCCCACAATCTTCCGATAGCGCCCGCGGCGACGACCACGATTCGAGCCTGACGTCGCACTTGCTAACCGGCGTGATCGCCGTCGTGTGGCCGACAGAGCTGGATGTCGCGCGCGCCTCAGAGACTGCGCGCCTGCAGACGGACGACGCGACCGAGACACCCGGGGCCGCACCGGAAGCCCACCCGCGTACCGGCCTGCCGCCAAAGGGCGCACCCGCTCGCGGAGTGCCGCTCGAGACCGGCAGACGCCCACTTGACGTTATGCCTGCCGGCAGAGGCCCGCGTGACGCCGCGACGGCAGACAGACGCCTGCCCGAAGCGGCGCCCGCCGGCAGACCCTTTGGCACCGAGACCGCTGGCACCCGCCCACTCGATGCAGTGGCGGCCGGCCGAAGCCCGCTTGACGCCGCGCTGCGCCGCCTCACAACCGCGCTCGATCGCGGCGCGCCGCTCGATGCAACTCCACTGGAACTGCTATTGCAGGACCTGCAACGGCGCGCGCCCGGTGCGCTGCGCACGCATCTGCGCGCCCACGTGCTCCAGCACGGGCAAGCGGGCCACTGGCTGACAGATCACGGCGGCACGGTGACCACGCACGTACTGCAAGCCATCACGCCACCACGCTCCGGAGCCCCCGCAGTTCGCCACGACGCGCATTGGGTGGAGTCACTGCGCCAGTTCTCACTCGCGGCGCTGTCGCGCGGCGCAGGCGGTGCACCGAAGACCCGAGGCGGCAGCGTGTCCGCGCTGCAGGCATGGCTTGCAGACTTCAGCTTGCATCAGCTCGCGTCAGGAGAGCGCCCCCCGCAAAGCCAGCAAGGATGGCATCGGTTGTGGCAACAGGCGCTGCTGCACTGGCAGCAGGGCGGGGTGCCGACGCGCGCTTTGTGCACGCAACGCATGGTCGCGCCACGGCGCGCCTCACTGGAAAGAATAGCGCCGGCGCTGAGCACAACGGCCGCAGGCGTAAGCCCAGGCGCAAGCGCGAGCATGGACGCAGCAAACGGCGCGGGCATGGAGACAGCGTCGAATGAGGGCAGAGGCATCGCCCCTGGCGCGAGTGCCGACGTCGGCGGCAACCCGAGCGCCGACATCGGCGCCGACGCAGGCAGGGCTGCAAGCGTGGCCATCGGTGCAGGCGCGGGCGTTGCGCCGGATGCGGGCATCAGCACACGCGCGGACAATGCAGCGAGCACGGGCATCGGCGAAGGTGCGGGCCATGTCAAGCGCGCGGGCGACGCTGCGGGCGGGAGCATCAGGGCACGCGCCGACAGCGCGGCGAGCACGGGCATCGGCGAAGGTACGGGCCATGCCAAGCGCGCGGGCGATGCTGCGGGCGCGAGTATCAGGGAACGCGCCGACAGTGCGGCGAGCACGGGCATCGGCGAAGGTACGGGTCATGCCAAGCGCGAGAGCAATGGTGCAGACAATGGCGCAGGGATGGGCACAGCAACGAGCCGCGTCGGCGTCGGCAACGCCTTGATTCAGCGCCTACGCTTACACCCACGCCGGCGCGCGGCTTCGAAGCCCGCGCCAGCCCACCCTATGCGCGATACGGTCAGTCAAGCTGCAGGCGACCCAACCCGCAATGCCGCGCCAGCAGCCCCCAATCGGCACCTTGCCGACGCGACGAACATCCACAAGCGCCGCCCGACACCCACAGCAATCCCATCACGTTGGCACGCGCTCCACCGCGTGGAATCGCGCGCCGAGCGGTTGGTTCATATTCTCGCGTTGCCATCGCGCGCAGCCCCCACACGCGACTGGCTCACCCGGCGGCATATCGCCCACTGGCTAGCAGCGCCATCCCTATGCGCCGACTGGCTCGCCGCCACGCGTCCATCGCAGCGCTGGGCACTGCTCGCGACCCTGTTCCCGCGCCAAGTCACCGCGCTACGCCGCACCAGTACCGCGCTATACGCCACCCGCGCAGCCCTCACCCCGATGCAGTCGCCGTCGGCACGTGAAGCCGCGCACTGGCGATTCTTCATCGAACGCATCATCACTGCCAGCAAGCCCCCAACAACCGCAAGCCTGGTCCGCGAACAAATCCTGCGCATAGGCGCCGATCAAGGCCATCAGGGCCCGATGCTGAACCGCTGGCTTGCCACCGCCACCCGCGTCATCGCGCGCAAGAGCGGCGGTCTAACCGACAGCCACCGCCCAGGCAGAAACGCAAGCCACCAATCCGTGGACCCGATTGCACCATCGCTGCCCGCGGCCGCCGGCTTAGAATCGCCAGCACCATCCAACACCTCCCGACAACGCCCAGCCAACTGGCTGCAATCCATCCTGCGTAGACTCGATCGCCAACCGACCCCAGTCGAGCGCGCCATGGCCACCAAGCCTGACATCCACCGCGCGAGCCACACCCGGCCCGCACCGGACACCGCAACCGTCAACGACATCGAATTGCCCGATCCCTCCAACCTCGACCACCTCGACAACGGCGAAACGTTCTACGTCGGCGATGCCGGCATGGTGCTGCTGGCTGTCTACACCCAACGCCTGTTCGACCGCCTGACCCTGCTGGAAACCGGCGAATTCCGCGACCCGGAAGCCATCTCCCGCGCCGTCCGCTGCCTGACGTGGCTCACCCACGGCCAGGACGTCAGCGAACCCGAATGCCTGCTCGCCAAACTGCTCTGCGGCATGCCGCTGCGCACGCCGCTCTCGGGCGATCCGACCCTCGACGACGACACGCACCAGTTGCTCGACAGCCTGCTGGGCGCAGTGATCGCGAATTGGAAAGCCATCGGCAATACCAGCGCGCAAGGCTTGCGCCAAACCTTCCTGCAACGCGAAGGCCGTCTCACGCACGAAACCGGAGAGGCCGGCACGCGCTGGCGCCTCGTGGTACGCCCCGGCCAGTTCGACATGCTGCTGGACCGGCTCCCATGGTCGTTCTCGACGATCAAGCTCCCATGGATGAAAGAGGTGCTGCATGTCGACTGGCGTTGAATCTCCCATCGCACTGCACGCGGAAGCCCTCCGCCGGGAATTGGACTGGCTGGAAGCCGTTCTCGACCAACGCTTCCAACAGCATTTCGGCAACAGCGGCAGCGCCGCACCCGCCGACGCAGCGGATGTCATGCCATCGGCGCCGGACGCCCCCGTGCTGCCGCCAGGCAGCGCATTGCGCGATATCGTTCAGCGCCACAATCTCGACGCGAGGGAACGTCTTGTACTGGCCCTCGCTCTGGCCCCCCATCTGCGCCCCGGCGCGCTCGACCTGTTCTTCGTCAAGAACCGCAACCTCGACCGTGGTTTCACCGAATTCGGCGGTTACCGTGCCCAGCACCATTCCGGCTTCCTGCCGACAGGCGAAACGGCGGCATTCCTGATTGCCGGCGACGACATTGCCGCGAGAATTGCCACGGCGGCCCTGTTCGATCCCGAGCATCCCATGACGCGCGCCGGCATTGTCCGCCTGCACGACGACGTCGGCGCCGAACCGCAATTGAGCGGCGCGCTGCTGCCGGGCGCCGAGATACTCCAGTGGGCGCAGACGGGTGTTTCGCACAAGCCCGACTACAACGCACAATTCCCTGCGCGCCGCATCACCACCGCGCTCGGATGGGACGACCTGATCCTCGCCCCCGACGTGATGGAGCAGATCGCAGTCGTGCAGACATGGCTGCGCGAAGGGCCCGCGCTGATGGACGCATGGGGGCTCGGAAAGTCGGTCAAGCCCGGCTATCGCTGCCTCTTTTATGGCCCGCCGGGCACGGGCAAGACCCTCACCGCCACACTGCTTGGGCAGAGCGCAGGGGTGGATGTCTACCGGATCGACCTCTCGATGATCGTATCGAAGTACATCGGCGAGACCGAGAAGAACCTCGCGCGCGTGTTCGACCAGGCGCAGAGCCGCCAGTGGATTCTGTTCTTCGATGAAGCGGATGCGCTGTTCGGCAAGCGCTCGGCCACGCAGAGCAGCAACGATCGTCACGCCAACCAGGAGGTGGCTTACCTGCTGCAGCGCGTGGAGGATTTCCCGGGGACGGTGATCCTGGCCAGCAATCTGCGCAGCAATATCGATGAGGCGTTCTCGCGCCGCTTTCAATCGATGATCTATTTCCCGATACCCGATGCGACCGAACGTCTGCGGCTCTGGCGCAGCCTGATTCGCCAGCCGGAACGCGCAGGCCCCGACGTAGACCTGCCCGCACTGGCCGCGCAGCACGAATTGTCCGGCGGTGCCATGGTGAATGTGTTGCGCTTTGCCGCGCTGCAAGCCAGCCGCGAAGGGTTGCCGCATTTCACTGCGGATCATCTCCGACATGGCATGGCGCGCGAGCTGCGCAAGGAAGGGAGAACCGCATGAGGCGCGCACAGCGTGGCATGGCGGCGGCGATAATGCTGACGGGGCTAGGGCTGCTATGGCCAGCCACGGGCGCCGCACCGGTGGCCACGCCCAGTGGGGCGTCGGGCGCCGCACCGACCGTGACAACCGCCGCAGCCTCGGCCGCGCAGGCGGGCCCTGCTCCAGCGGGTGTGTCGGCAGGCAATGCGACAACCGCCACGCCTCCGTCCGTGACCGTGCCCTCGGCCGCATCAGCGGGCACGACGCCGATGCCAGCGCCAGCGACCGCGAGCGGCGCTTGCCCGGTATCACCGGACCACGTCACCAACTTCTGCCTGCCCGACCCCGACCCCCTGGCGTTCGAGAAGACCGCCATCACCAACCTGCCGGCAGCCCGCGTCGACGTCGCGTACACCTATCGCTTCCTAGGTACCGGCGGTGAGCCGCCGTACGTGTTCAGCGAAGTCGGCACCGGTCTTCCCGACGGCCTGACGCTTGACGCCAACGGCAATGTGCGCGGCATCGCGGCGCAGCCGGGGCGGCGGACGTTCACGGTAGAGCTGCGCGATCGCTGGGGGCAGGGCGTGCGGCAGCAGTTCGCGATCAACGTGACTGGCCCGCGATCGTCGCGTTCGGCACCCAAGCTCGCGCCCACTATCGTGCCGGTCATCCAGAACGTGCCCATCGCGGCCACGCAGACGCCGCTGCGCAGCCGCACGCAGATTGACACGTGGCGCATCACCGACGCCCTGCTCGAGAAAATCGTGCCGCCGCCACCGCCCGAAGCCGCGTCTGAGCCCGCAGCCGAGGTGGGAGGCGAGACCACCGCCGCCGCACCTGCGCCCGTAGCGGGTGCGACAGCCGTGGCCGTCGCCACTTCCGGCACCGGCGCTACGGCGGTGTCCTCCGCTGATTCCACACAGGCCTCCGCCACCGATGGGGACGGCCTCGACGAGCTCAGCGACGCCGGCGCCGCGCAACTGGTCACGTTGATCAAGCCATTGCTCAACGTCGACTACCCAACGCGCGCATTGTTCACCGCCGCCCTCGACACCCGCGTCTGCGCCTACGCCGCCGCGCTGACCAGCCGAGTGGCGCTGGAAACGAGCCAGAACGCACCCACCGCGGACCAATGGCAGCAGCGCTGCGCCACCGCATGGCAAGGGCCGCCTCCGAAATCCCCACCCCAACTGTCGGAAGCGCCTGTCAAATGGCAAGACCTGCCCGCCACGCTGATGCCGCCCCGCGTCCGCGCCTGGCTGGTCGATCAGGCCATTCAACCCCACGACGCCACCATCGGCTCGCCACCGCCATGGTCTGGCACGGGTTGCAATTGCCTCATCGCCGCGACCAGCGGCGCGGTCTACGGTTTCGTGCCGAACTGGAGCGATAGCAAACAGGGCCCCAAGCTCGATTTCAGCCTGTACGAGCGGCTCATGGGCTTCGCGCAGCCATTCGACGACGACGGCAACGTCACGCCGCTCCAGCCAGACGCCGCCCAATTGGACTTCCTGCGCGCCGTCCATCGCTACGGCAGCAAACTCGACGTCACGATCTATCGCAAGGACTGGCAGTTCCTGCTGCACATGCCGGAAGACCAGCGCCGCCGCGTGGCCGAACAGGTCGCTCGCCAGGCCATGCGGATGATCGACGTGCCGCTGCGTCAGTACGAGACGCGATGGGAAGACCGTCTCCCCGCCGTGGCAAGCGACAGCCACGTTGGCGATGGCATTACGTTGTTCCTCGACCAAGCGCCACGACCCGGCGATCCACGCTATGCCGCGTTCGACGACTTTCGCCACCGTCTGATCCAGACGCTGATCGCCGAGATGCGTCGCAGCAAGCGGCATTACACGCTGAACCTGATGTTCCCGGCCAGCGACCTCGTGCCGACGCTGCGCAAGCCCGACGAACGTGTGCGGCTGCTGCCCGTATCCGCAGCCGCGGCCACCCAGCGCAAGGGCGGAGCACCGGCCTCCGCGCCTGCCGCACCTGCCGCAGCCAACTCCGACCCCGGCAGCGCGGTGTGGACCTTCAACCGTCTGTTCGACTACCTCGTGCAAGCCGAGGACCCACCGTATCAGGATGGCCGCATCGTGGTGGGCGCCGAAGGGTATCGCAGCCGCACCAACGTGACGCTGCGCTACGTGGTGGCGTTACCCGAACCCACGACGCAGAGCAAGAAGGTGCTGCGCGATGCCGTCGAGAACACCGCCGACCTTGCCGGCACCAATCGCGCGATTGTCGTGCGACGCGTCTTGCCGCTGGTATCGATCGGCAGTGCCGACGCCCGCCAGATGCGCGACGACATGGCGTACTTCAACGACAACTTCGGCGGCGTCGCCCTGTGGCCGCAACCGGCCGCCGATGCGGCGACGAGCCAGCTCGTCGAATCCGCGGTCCGCAGCACCATGCTTGCGGGAGAGACCCGAGAGGGCGCGCTCTGCAACGTGGTTTGCGATGGCCGATGGGTCTTGCGCGCGGCGTTCTGGTTGCTACTCGCCATCGCGACGATCTCGCTCGCGCTATATGTGGTCTCGTGCCGGGTGCGCGCCCTTGGCCGCCCGTATCAGCTGTATCTGCTCGTGGCCGGTCTCGTGCCGTTGGTGATCGGCGGGCTGCTGCTGCGCTGCGACCCCGACCTCGCCTCAGCCGACTTGAGCAACCGATTGCTGTTCCTCGTCCTCGCGGCCGTGATTATCACGATGCTGATCCCGCTGCTCAAACCGCGCGTACAAAAACCATGACCGGTAATATGCTATGGCGTAAGCCCTTCGCGAATCGCGTAGCGCGTCAGTTCGGCAATATTGCGCAGGCCCAGCTTGCGGAAGGTATTCTCGCGATGGCTGGCAATGGTCTTGTCGCTGAGGAACAGCATGCGGGCGATGGTCTTGGTGCTATGCCCTTCGGCAAACAGTTGCGCAATCTGCCGTTCGCGCTGCGTCAGCACCGGCAGCCGCGCAGCATCGTCGGCGCGTGTCACCTTGCGCCGCGCATCGAGCACGCCGCCGAGCAGTTCTCCGCTCAGGTAAATCTGATCGACCATCACGCGCCGGATCGCGCGCGAGAGCTCCTCATAGGAGTTCTCCTTGAGCACGTATCCCGATGCGCCAGCGTCGAGCGCGGCAATCACATCCTCTCGCTGGTTGTTCACAGACAGGCACAGCAGCTTGCAGGGTATTTCGTCGGCGCGCAGACGTCGAATCACCTCGATGCCGTTGAGCGTCGGCATGCCGATGTCGAGAATAGCGATGTCCGGCCGCACCGTATGCACAACGTTGTAGAGCTCAATGCCATCGCGGGCCTGCGCCAGGACCTCGATGTCGGCTTCGCGCTGGAGCAGAGAGATCAGGCCTTCGCGAATCATCGCGTGATCGTCGGCCACTACCACGCGAATCGTCATGATGACGTGGCCTTGATCACCGCCGGCATGGACGCCATGATGGACGCCGTACCCAGACGGGGCGACCATCGGATATGCGCGCGCACGCCGAGTCCCGGCCTGGCATGGAGCGTGAATTGAGCCCCGACCTTGCGCAGCGCGGCCGGCAGGCGATGCAGCCCGCAGTGGCCGCGCGCGGTCGGCCGCGCGCATTGCGGATCGAAGCCCGGCCCATTGTCGCTGACGGCGAGCACAATCCCGCCCGCGTGCTGCGTGTCCTGCCGCAGCGAGAGCCGCACGCGCGCGCCCGGCGCGTGCTTGCCCGCGTTGGCCAGCAGTTCGCGGATCGCCCGCAGCAGGACCGTGGCGACCGCCGGCGGCGGCGCGGCGGTGATAGGGGCGCAATCGACGTCGATGGTCTGCCGCGTGATGCGGCCGATCTCGCCGGCCAGCAGCAAGCACTGCGCGTCGAAGGTCGGTGCGGTGGGCTGCGCCGCATCGAGCAAGCTGCCGATGACATCGCGGGTGGTGCGCAATGCGTCCTTGATCAAATCGCGGCCATGGCGAAGCGCGGCGTCTCGATAGTCACCAGGCTCTGTCGACGCGGCTTGCGCGATGTCGAGCTGAATCAGCGCGAACGACAGCAATTGCGCGAGGTCGTCATGGAGCGCCTGCGCGAGCACCGCGCATTCATCCTGTACCGCCTGCATGTCGCGCGCGCGACAGCGTGGCACGCCACTGGATGCGCGAGCGCACACCGACGGCGATGGCATCGCATAACTGGTCCCGTTCATGATCTGATAGCCCCGAGAAAACACTGCACCGGCCGACCCCGACGCCGCCTGATGGCCTCTGGCGTGGACAACCGCAATCTTATGTGGCAAGCCCGGTGCGTCTGTGGTCGACGCTTTCCGCATGTGATCTGCCGCCGCGCACCACTATACATGCCGATTTCATTCTCGTGATTTCTAATGATTTAGTGATTTAGGGTTTTGCGTTTCTTTTTATTCAATCGAGAATTAAGAAATCCTAAATTGCCACTGTTTTGGAGAGGTGCGATGAAAGCGCCACGGTCCAGACGTCCGGATACATCACGCGATGCCGCTACCGACAGCGACGCTCGGCGCCGAGACGTTGCGCGCGCCGGCGACGACGCGCAAGCGCGGCTCGCGAACAGCCCGCGCATGGTGGCGCAGCGACAACGGCTGCAAGCCTTGCGCGGTGGTGGGGGCGATGAAGATGAGGGGCGCGCTGCCCCAAATCTAACCGGCTTGCCGGACGCGCTGAAAGCCGGTATCGAGTCGCTCTCCGGTATGTCGCTCGATCATGTACGTGTGCATCGAAGTTCGCCAAGGCCGGCACAACTGCAGGCACACGCCTATACGCAAGGTCACGACATCCACCTCGCGCCGGGGCAGGAGCGGCATTTGCCGCATGAGGCGTGGCACGTCGTCCAGCAGGCGCGCGGGCGCGTGCGGCCCGACACCGAGGTCAATGGCGTCCCCGTCAATATCGATCATGCGCTGGAACACGAGGCCGACGTCATGGGCTCGCGCGCGTTGGGGTATGTGCCAGACGCGGGCGGCACAGTGCAGCGCAAACCTGCGGACATACCGATCGGCACCTCAGTCGCGCAACGCGTCGTGTCGATCAACAACCAGGTACTGATCGGCGCCAATCTGGACGTATGGCTCGTGGTGCTAAACGATGCCGCGCGCCAGCAGGCATTGCGCGTGATGGCCGACGATCGCCAGAACACCTACGCCTTTGTCTCCGATGCACAGTTGCTCGGCCACCTGCACGGCTTCCCCAACAACGCGCCGGTGCAGACGGCTATCCCCCAAACCCAGCTCGAGGATGCCCGGCGCTGGCGAAATCGGCTGCGGTTCCATCGGAAGACCGTGCGCGAGGATACGCTGGCTACGCACGACGCGTTCGACAAGATTCCCAGGGAGCAGCTATATCGCCTGGACCCGGGTCACTATTGGCGGCGCAACGAACGCTTGGATCGCTACGAGCGCTTCCGCATCAAGACGCAGCCGGCGATTCCCAACGAAGAACTGCTCGAGTATCTCGATCCCAAGGACAAGGACCGGATGAACTATGGCTACCTGCAGGGCAGCCGCGTCATCACCACGCGCACGGATCCGAGATCGAGTGCGGGATATAGCCGCAGCGGTGCGGCCGGCAAGACCTTATATGACGATGCGCGCGGCGGCTTTCGCAGCAGGCGCACCTACGCTGGCGTCGGGTCTGTCAATCCGTTTAAGAACAGCCGTACCGGGGTGACCTTCACGATCGGCCACAGCCAGGCCGTGAAGAACATGAGCACGGCAAAGGATAAGCATGGCTTCAATTCGGACCAGCAGCCGCGCATCATGGTGCCCGAGAACCGTACGGTCGGGGAGCAGATGAAAAACCCCGCGCTGGAGCCGGAAACCACGCCGTACGTCTGGAACAACTTCTACGACGCGACACCGGATACCACGTATTCGGGTAATCCGATCCCGACCTTTACCGAGGCCACGCTATTTAAGCCTGACAATTCGCTGGACGTGAATGTTCGGTTGCGGAACGACGGCCAGGTGGACTACCGCAAGGCGCGCGAAGCGTACGCGGCAAAAGTCGGTAAGCCGAAGGTAAGTTACGGCGAGTACATGCGCGCGGAGACCACCGCGCCGTATGCGGAACCTACGTTCTATGCATCTGACGATGAGGACGATATTCCCGCGACGGAGGAGGTGCCGCAGACACCGGCCTACTTCCCGCAATATCTGGAAGAGGACGAGATGCAGACCGCGGTGGACACCGCCTATGGATCGAATGTCCCGCACAAGGGGTCGGAGTGGACCGTTTCGGAGCGGACCGCCAAGGATGCCGCGAAGGGCGATACCTATTCGCTGTTTCGCACGCGGGAATCGCGCGCAGATGAGCAGACGTTGCGCGCATTGCAGGCGAGCATTACAGGCATGCCGAGCACGCCGAGCACGCAAGTCTCATCAACCATCACGACCACGCCGGTGCACGGCGTTCCGCCGCCCAAACACCCTATTCCGAAGCTTAAGATATCTGTCGATGGACTCGTGCGCCACCTGGATCAACTGATTGTCACCTTGCCACACGCTGGCCCGACCGCCGCGGACCACGTCACACTCCAGAACTTTCGCGCCTACGCTCTGTCGCTGGATCTCACCAATGTCCATACTGGCGGCGAGATCGGTCGTCTCTACGATCTGCTGGGCGACTGGTTCCATTACCTCGAACCTTCGCTGCGTCGCAATCTGACCGGCGTAGGTGGAAATGTCATGGCCGCAACCGGCCAGCGGCTCGCGGCGCTGGAGCAGTACTTGTCGGAGTGCGGGCAGATGGCTGTGCATAACGCCATCGCGCTCGAGATTTCCGAGGCGGAGGCCACTCCATTCCAGAACCTGAACCAGCATATCGGCGATGAGGCCGCGCTACGCGCGCATGGTGACTTCGAACAGAACATCGACGAGGACCGCATTCGTGAGATGGTCGTGGCGGCCGGCCGGCAGGGCATCCCTGTGATCAGCTACATCAACCAGCTCCGGGGATTCGTGCAGCGCTACAACGCTGCAAACCACCTCCAGCAATTCTTCAGCGTTCCGATCACCGCGCAGGTGATGCAGGCGTTTGGCGTGCAGGGCGCCCAGCTTCAGGAAATCGCTGCGATGAGTGCATTCCTGAGCGGCACGCGACAGACGCTAAACATGATTGTCAACACCGACGCGCATCAACTATTGGCGCACGGCTACCACTGGATCACGGTGCGCCTCGAGCGCGACCATACTGGAGCGATCCGCATCTTCTATCTGGACTCGCTGCAGGGCGCCGCTGCGGACTACTCGCACCTGTTCAATGCCCTGCGCCAGTTTATCGCGCACGGCTAGGGGCGAGTAGTCCGCAGATGCAGCAAGATGTCAGTCAGAACGGTGCGGTGAATGTTAGCCGCACGCCTTGCTGCAGGCCACTCATACCGAACAGCACGTTGTAGTCGAGGCCGAAGGTCAGCGTTTTGGTGCGCAGCTTCGCGCCCAGACCCACTTGGATACGGTCGCGCCCGAACGGCGTGCCATATACCGTGTACGCAGGACCGGCGCTCGCCAAGTCTGCATAGGCGAGATTGGCGGCGCTCTGGCCTTCGAAGTCGTGCTGGTACTCGACGCGCGCGAACGGCATGAACATGCCGTAACGAGTCTCCTTGGCAAACTCCGTCCGCATCCCGAGCGCACCGGACACCGTGGTCACCGTCTGGCCGAAGTAGGTTAGCGCGCCGAGGCCCGTGCTGGACTCCGAGAACGGGTTGAGCTTACTTTCCGCGACCAGCATGCGCGCGTACGGCGAAAACAGCCACCGGTCGCTGCGATGCTCGTAGCCCGCCGACAGCGAGGCGAACAATTGATGTCCGTCGCGTTGGCCGTTGGCAAACGCGGCTTCGTCGGTCACCCAGCGGCGTGAGTCGAAGCGCAGCAGGCCCGCGCCCGCCACGCCATCGATGAAGTATGACGGGGTTGGGCGGTAGCTGCCGTACAGCGCGATGCTGTACGCATCGGCGCTGCTATGCGTGCCCGACGAACCGATATCGGTGCCATCGCGCCCGTAACCGAAGCCTGCCCCGACCGTTAAGTGGTCGGACACGCGGTAATCAGCGCCCACCGTTACGCCCCCGGTGGTGAATCTGAAGCCCGAGCGTTGCGTGCCGACATTGGCAAAGCCGAAGTCCACACTGCCTGCAGTCCAGAACGCGAGGCGCGAATCGCTGGTATCGGCGCCTGCCGCATCAGCGCCGGGCAGGTCCGGAGCCCCCGGTATGCCGGTACCGAACCCATCGGACGACCCGGGCAGTGCGGCCAGCAGCGTGCCGGCGGCCAGCTCGCCAAGCACGCCTCCGGGCGCGGCATTGCTGCCGGAAGCATTGTTGCCTTGCGCGTTGCCGACACCGGTCGCCGTCGCGCTACCCATGTTACTTGCGACCGGTCCGTTGGCGCCGAAGCCGCCACCGCCGCGCGGGCTGTTGCGGCTGGTCTGCGTCGCCACGCCGCGCTGGCACATGTCGCGCGCGGACAGGCTCTGCATGTCCTGGCATTGCTGCGGACTTCCTGCGGCCGAAGGCATCACTACCGTCAGGTTGTTCGAGAAAGCCGCTCGGCCGTTCGCATGTAGCCGCTCCAGTCGCTGGTTGTAGTTCGAGATCTGCGCGGTGGCAAAACGGCGTGCCGCCTGGATCTGCGCGTTGATCAGGCCCGATACATCCGGATCGGTCGAGGGATCGCGGCGTGGAGTGACCGAGATCTGCAGCGCGGCCGGCGCGGAAGTCGCCAAGGCATTGCTGATCGTATAAGTGATGACGGCCGTGCCCGCGAATGCCGCGGCGGGAGCAAAGGTCACGGTGTAGGTCTGGCCAGCCGCTGACTGCTTCGCCGAGCCCTGCGCAGAGGCAGTCTGTTTCGGTGCGGCGGCCGCCAGTACGGCCGAACCCGCGTTGGACGGCGACACCGAAATGATCGCCGCGCCCGTAAACGGGCCGCCGGTAGCGCCGTCGGTGATGTCGATTACCACTTCTTTGCCCGCGGCCGTGACGGCCTGCTTCTGTGCAACTGGAATTGGTACGGGCGTGACCGTGATGCTCACCTGCACCGGGGCCGATGCGCCGGCCGAGTTCTGCAGTGCGTACGCGAACGTCACCACGCCCGCGCTCGTCGCGGCGGGCGTATAGATAATGTTCAGGCCTTCGACGCGCGCCGTGCCCGAAGCGGGTGGGGTCACGACCGACAGGCCCGTGAACGGACCATTGGTCGCATTGGCGGCCGCGTTGATTGTGACGGGCGCGTTGGAGCCTGTCGTAGCCGATACCGGCGGTGCAGTCGGCACGGTCTGCGTCGTGTTCACGTTGAACGTGCGCGTTGCCCGGAAGGGCGCACCCGTGCCGGTGCTGCTGTCGGTCGCGGCAATCGTGAAGCTGCTCGCACCCATGGCGGTGGGCGTGCCGCTGAGCACGCCGTTGGTCGCATTGAGCGCCAGGCCAGCGGGTAGCGTGCCCGCCGAGATCGAGTACGTGTAGGGTGCGATGCCGCCGGTGGCGATCATTGTCTGGCTATAGGCGATGCCCACCGCCGGATCGGGCAGGTTGGCCGGATTCAGCGTGATCGTCGGCGCGCCGATCGTGAAGGTATAGGCCTGCGTGCCGCTGTACGGTCCACCGCTGCTGTCTGTCGCTCGCACTGTGAAGTTGAACGTGCCGGCCGCCGTGGTGGTCCCGGACAGAATCCCTGCTGGGCTGAGCACCAGCCCGATCGGTAGGTTGCCAGCCGACACCGAGTACGTGTACGGCCCGACACCGCCGCTGGCCGAGACCGACTGGGTGTAAGGCGCACCGATTGTCGGCACGGGCAGCGTGGCTGGAGTCAGCGTGATCGCCGGTGCTGCGATGGTGAAGGTATAGACCTGCGTGCCTATGGCCGGACCGCTGCCCGTCGTGCTATCCGCCGCGCGGACCGTAAAGTTGAACGTGCCTGCCACGGTCGGCGTGCCGGAGAGTACACCGGTAGGGCCAAGCACGAGGCCGGCGGGCAGGCTACCCGTCGAGACCGAGTACGTGTAGGGCGAGATGCCTCCCGATGCCGTCACCGCCTGACTGTACGCCGTGCCCAGTACGGGCGCTGGCAGCGAGCCGGGGGCGACGACCACGCCGCCGGCCACGGCGATCAGCGTGTAGTTGCGCGTGGTCTGGAACGGGCCGATACCGCTCGTGGAATCGGTCGAGATGATCGAGATCGGGAACGAGCCGGTAGCGGTCGGCGTGCCGGACAAGACGCCAGCGGTGCTCATCGTCAAGCCGGTTGGCAGCGATCCGGTAATCGCGTACGTGTAAGGCGCGGTGCCGCCTGACGTGGTGAAGGTCTGGTTGAAGGCGGTGCCTGCTACAGCGTTGCCGAGCGTCGTTGGCGACAGCGTCAGCGTCGGCGCACCGACGGTCAGCGCGTAGGGCCGCGATCCGCTAAACCCATTGTTGTCCGTCGCCTGGATGGTCAGATTGAAGACGCCAGCCGCGGTTGGCGTGCCCGACACGAGGCCGGTCGTGGGATTGAGCGACAGGCCCGCCGGCAACGAGCCGGCAACCACTGCATATGTGTAAGGCATCGTGGCGCCGCTGGCGGTGACGCTCTGGCTGTAGAGCGCGCCAGCGGTCGGATTCGGCAGCGACGCGGGATTGAGGGTGACCGTCGGTGCGCTGACGGTGAGCGAATAGCTGTTGGTAATCGAGAAAGTGCCCCCGTTCGTGCTGTCGGTGGCCGATACATTGAAGGCTACTGTGCCAGCCGATGTGGGCGTGCCGGACAGCACACCAGTCCCGGCATTGAACGTCAGGCCGGATGGCAGCGCGCCACCGGTTACGTTCAATCCGTACGCGTAGGGCGAGGTGCCCCCAGATGCCGTGAACGACTGGCTGAACGCGACGCTGACTGACCCGGAAAGTGGCCCGGGGGCTGGCGACATCGACAACGTCGGCGCGGCGACGTTGAGCGTCAGCTGGCTGCTGATCGCCGAGAACGGACCGGAACCGGTGCTTGCATCTGCAACGCGCACCGAAAACGTGAAACTGCCAACCGCGCGCGGCGTACCGGAGATCGTGCCGTTGGTGCTCAACGTCAGCCCCAGCGGCATTGCACCCGAAGCAACGGTATAGGTATAGGGCCCGGTGCCGCCAGTTGCGCTGGCGACGCTGGCGCTGTACGCAACGCCAGCCGTGGCCATGCTCGGATTTCCTGGCACATACACGACAGTCGGCGCGGCAACATCGATCGTCACGGAGGCAGGGCTGGACGTGCCGGAACTGTTCTGCGCGCTGTAGATGAATGAATCAGGGCCGGCGTAGCCGGTGTTTGGTTGATACGTGACACTCGTGCCCGAGACGATGACCGTTCCATGGCTCGCCGCACTGATCAGATTGATTTGGGTGGCCGTGCCACCGGAAAGCGCGAGTGGAATAGCGGTGGCGCCGCTGCCATAGGCAATGTTGGCGTTCGACGGCGCTGCGATCGGTGGACTTGGCGCGATGTAGGTGAACTTGGCGGCCGCGTTGACAGGGCTCGTGCCGTTCGATGTCGTGACGCGCACGTCTTGACTCCCGGCCACTCCGGACGGGGTCAACGCCGTAATGGTAGTGCCGCTGACAATCGTGACCGCGCTCGCGTTGTTGCCGCCAACCGTCACGGCACTGGCACCGGTGAAGTTGGTGCCGGTGATGGTGATCGGCGTGCCGCCGCCGGTGGTGCCGTTGTTGGGCGAGACGCCAGTCACCGTGGGCTGGTTCGCGCCAGCGGGCACGAGGAAATTGACGGTGCCATTCGGGATCCACGGTCCGCCTGCGGTATTTTGCGTGTAGAACGTGCCGCTATCGGTGCCGGTGAAGCCGGCAGGCGGGTAGTAGATGAAGCCTGACTGCAAGATGCCTGGGTTGGAACTGCCCGGAATCAGGCCACTGAAGATGTACAGGCGGCCACCCTGCACGGTAGAGACGAAGGTGTCTTCGCCGCCATCGTTCGCAAAGCCCGCCGAGCTATCCGCGATCCCCCAGTAGTTGCCGTACCCGAGCCCGTTGTCGCAGGTGGAGTTATCGGACGAATTGAATTCGTAGATCGTTTTGGTGGGAGACGCCTGTGCGCTGACATTGACTGTACATGGCTTGGCGAAGGCTTGCGGTGCGAACAGCGCGAGCACGACTGCAAGCATGCCGAGCGCGATGCGCTGCTGGAACCAGAACCCTGCGCGCGTCCACAGCGCGTCCATCATCAAGCGACGGACGTTATGCGTCCGGTTCGCGTATGCGACTGACGTGACCAACCCGATTCTCCCGACAATCTGCTCGTGGGCAGATTTAAAAAAATTACATATCTGATTTTTTTGAAAACGTCTGCTCGGCGGCAGCGGCGGCATTGTTTGTGTCCGCATACAAGTCGCAAACATAGACGAAAAACGCTGCACAGGCACGCCCGATCGCGGTATTACCCCACCAAAGCATGGCAAAGGAATGCAAACCGTGGGGTTTAGCCGACAGTCTATTTGCCGTAAATGCCAAAAACGGCATACAACTCATGTGCATCATAAAAAAATCTGTTGACGCGCGAACCGTCGGTGCGGACGCGCTTTTTGTCGGAAACAAGCAAAGGAGGTTGACTGTGGATCCATACCTGGGGGAAATCAGGCTCTGCTCTTTCCCGTTTCCACCAAGAGGGTGGGCGTTTTGCAATGGGGCGATACTAGCCATCAGCCAGAATCAGGCGCTGTTCGCACTGCTGGGCGTGCAGTACGGCGGCGACGGGCGTACGACGTTCGCGCTGCCGGACCTGCGCGGCCGCACACCGGTGCATTACAGCCAAACGTACGTGCAGGGCTCGAAAGGCGGCGTTGAGTCCGTCACTCTGACCGTGGAGCAGATGCCCGCGCATACGCATACGTTCAATGTTTCGACCACCCCAGCTACGACGCAGAGTGCCGGTGCCGACCAGAACATGCTGCTGGCGGCGAGCACCGTCTATGACGCCGCAAACCCGGGCAGTGCGAGCCCCGGCCAGCCGCTGTACGCGAACACGGCGGCCAACACCATCTTCGCGCTGCACGAGCAAGCATGCGGGAAGAGTGGCGGTAGCCAACCTCACGAAAACATGCAGTCGTCGCTGGTGATGAATTACATCATCGCCCTCAACGGCATCTATCCCTCGCGCGGCTAAGGAGCACGACATGGCAGAACCATTCCTGGGTGAACTGCGCTTGTTCGCCGCCAACTACGCGCCCATGGGCTGGGCGCTCTGTGACGGCAGCGTCATGAGCATTGCGCAGAACGAAGCCCTTTTCATGCTAGTCGGCACGACGTATGGCGGCGATGGCATCACCACGTTCAAGCTGCCGGACCTGCGCGGCAGGCTGCCGATCGGGCAGGGGCAGGGCCAGAATCCCGTGCTGACCAATCGCATCATGGGGCAGCCGATCGGGACCGATACGGTCACAATCACCCCGCAGCAATTGCCGGTGCACTCCCACGCGCTCTACGCGACTACGCAGACTGCCGCGTCGCCGACGCCGGCGGCGGGACAGATGCTCGCCACCACGCCATCGGCGGCTCCGTTCTATGACAACGGCCAGCCCGTGGAGGCGAGCATCGGCGCGCTGGCGCCGGTGACGATCGGCAGGGCGGGCGGATCGCTGCCTCATGAAAATCGAATGCCTACCGTGTCGCTGAACTACATCATCGCTACGGTCGGGATCTTCCCCTCGCAAAGCTGACCTGCTGGAGACACAGACATGTCCGATCAATACTATGGGGAAATCCGCATCTTCTCCTGCACGTATCCGCCTGCGGGCTGGGCCGAATGCAATGGGCAATTGATGCCGATCGCGCAGAACACGGTGCTGTTCTCGCTGCTGGGGACGACGTATGGTGGTGACGGCCGCACGACCTTCGCGCTGCCGGACCTGCGCGGCTGCGCGGTCTCCGGGCCGGTCGCTAACGAGCTCAATGCCCCGCGCGGTGCCGATACTGTGACGCTGCTGGCCAACGAGATTCCGGTGCACACGCACGCAGCCAACACGGATAACGTTCGACCTTCCACGCCGGAACCTGCTGGGCGTTTGCCGGCGCGCTTTCAGGTGCGCAACAACCAGGCGTACCTGCCCACGGCGTCATCGCCAGCCCCGGTGATGACGACGCTGTCGCCGCAGATGATCGCGCCGACCGGTGGCACGCAGTCGCACGAAAATCGGCAGCCGAACCTCGCATTGCGCTTTTGCATCGCGCTAACGGGTAACTTCCCGCCCCGGAGCTAATGGGTACGATTATCGTGACTGCGCCCGCGTCATCTCTCGTTTTACCTGTCACGATGCCGGGCATCACGCTGCGGGCGATCAGCGATGCTGATCGCCCGTTCCTCGCGCGGCTGTACGCCTCAACGCGCGAGGCGGAGATGCGCATGACGGGATGGGACGACGCGCAGCAGTCGATCTTCCTGCAATCACAGTTCGCCGCGCAGCAGCACGCGTACCTAGCGTATCCCGATGCCGTGTTCCTGATGGTGCGCCGCGACGGCGAACCGATCGGACGCCTCTATGTGCAAACGCTGGCGGATCGATTGCACGTGGTCGACATCAGCCTGCTGCCTGCCGCGCGCGAGGGAGGGGTCGGCACGGCGCTGATGCGTGCGGTCATCGCGGCGGGGAAGGCAAGCGGGAAAGGCGTGGGGTTGCATGTCGAAGCGAGCAACAGGGCGCTCACGTGGTATCGGCGGCTCGGCTTCGAGGCGGTAGCCCAGAAGGGCTTTTATCTGGAAATGCGACGCGAGGGATCATGAAGACATACAAGTCGCGAACTCTGGCGCAGCATGCTCCTGCGTCGAACACGCAAGCAGGTGGCGCTCCGAAAGAGCACTCGACCGGCCCCACGGCATGGATCGCCGACAGCCCCCGCATGGTCGCGCAGCGCCAGCGCCTGCAGTCACTCGGGCCCGGTGTGATTCAAGGCTATTTTACGCACCAGGGAATGCAACTCAACTGGGCACAGAAGGATGCTGCACTAGGTTGGGCGAATGCTTCGATCGGCGGTGTGGTCAGGCAGCGTTTCAACCAAACGATGAGTGACAACGTCAATCCGACCGACCTCGGTGGTTGGCTCATCAGTAATGGACTACAGCAGACGGCAAATACGGTCTTGGCGCATACCGGCTATCAGGAGATGGTCGATCAATCGTTGATGAAATCGGAAATATTGTTCCATTCTGAGGTGACACAAGAAGACTATGGTGACATTCCAGGCATGGACCGCTTCGAGCAGGACGTGTCAGACGTTCGATATGGAAGGCCGGACTCGTGGCAATTTCTGCAGGGGTATAAGTTCCAGATGGGAGAAATCGCGAGCGAGCACGGAAACCCGAACGGCCCCGGGATCGTTGGCGTGGAAATGCCTTATCAGGGCGTCAGTGGCAGCAATCGTCGGGCTGATATTGAACTCAACGGAAATATCTACGTAGAAACCAAGGCAATGCAAACCAGCTACAACCCGCCACAACTGGTCAAGGAGCAGTTCAGATCGCAGGCCTCGGATTACGCGCAGTCTGGCAAGCAAGTCATCTATAGATTCAGCAATAACCCGCCGCAGTGGGTGCAAGCCATCCTCGCGCATTTCCATCTGAACTACGAAGTCGTGTGATCGTGCGCGAGTTCCCGGCGCATGCCTTCTATCGCCATGATCGACTGCTTTGACGGCAAGGTCGTGAGCTGGTCTATCGGCACGAGGCCCGACGCACAACTGCGTCAATAGCATGCTCGATGGTGCCATCACCGCGCTCACCGGTGGCGACAGTCCCGTAGTACACAGTGATAGGGGTTCGCACTATCGTTAGCCGGGATGGCTACAACGTATGGAGACGGCGGGTCTTGTCCGTTCTAGGTCACGGAAAGGCTGCACACCCGACAACGCTGCCTGCGAAAGCTTCTTTGGCCGCCTGAAGAATGAGGTACTACTGTCGCAACTGGGCCGGTACCACGGTAGAAGGATTCATGCTCGAGCTGGATGCTTACACCCAGCGGTACAACGAGCGGCGCATCAAGTTGTCGCTGCGTGCTATGAGCCCGGTCGAATACCGACGCCATCTTGGCATCGCAACCTAAAACTATCCAAGAAAACATCTACACCCCCAAAGCGGACATCCTAACTTGGCCCTGACAATCGCTTGTCTAGGGCGATCTCAAATGTCGGGGCGCGCGTTAAATTCAGATGTCGGCACGGTCGTGCGGTTTGTGCGGGGTTGAGGCTCGCTGTGAAGGCTCTGTGGGGCGGTGTGCTGGTCGGCCGCGGCCAAGTCTATGGGCAGGGTGGGGCGCACGCCGATTGACTCCGCAGCACCGCCTTTGAGGGCGAGCGGACCACCCCCAGATCCTGGCCCGGAAACTCGGGCGTCGGCGTTGCCCGTCGCGACCGTCGCAAAACGACTGTGGATTCAACGGGTCGATGCAACGGTTTGATGGAATCGTTCAGCGGGTGTATCAAAGTTTAGTGTTTTAACGCGGACGTTCGTTGAGGCGGCGTGCTATGCCATTGAGCTTTGCCTGTGAATAGACAGAGAGATCAATTCCTTTGGGAAGGTACTGCCTCAGGAGGCCATTGGTGTTCTCGTTGGAGCCGCGTTGCCAGGGATTCTGTGGGTCACAGAAGTAAACCTTGATGTCGGTCGAGACACGGCTGTGGACATTGCGTGACGACCGGACATTGACTGATGTCGCGCCACCACTGCAGTGTGGCTCGCATACTCGCCCGATCGCAGAGGCGAACACTCCGCTAGGGCCAGCGTCCGGTGGCTAGTCGCCGCGCCTGGAGAGGCAGCCAACGTCGCCTCCAGGCACACGCTTCCGCGCGCGAGAAAGATAGCGGACTAGGCTGGACGGAAAAAGCATGCAATGTATTCCGGAGAGCGAGCATGAGCGTCTATTTCATGCTCCGTCTCTCCTGTAGTGCGGGCGAACGCTAAAAGCTCTGCGGTGTATTGACCCACAGCACGCGGGCTTCCACGGTGCCAATGTTTTTGTAGCCGTGCGCCAGATGAGAGAGGAAGAAGAACGAGTCGCCGGCCTTCACGATGGTCAATTGGCCGTCGACGTTCAACTCGAGCTCGCCTTCCAGCACGTAGCCCATCTCCTCGCCCTGATGTTCGAGAAAGCCCTGCGATGACGTGCCTACCGGAATGTGGTGGATATTCGCTTCCAGCAGCGTGCACAGATGATTCGGTACCAGCGTCTCCAGCGCGACGCCGCTGCCGGCACGGCTGTGCTCGGTCCGTAGGATCTGCCGCTTGCCCGCGGTCATCACGGTCACGGCACCAGCGGAGTCAGGTTCCTCGGAGAACAGGCTCGCGACGCTAATGCCCAGATTCACGGCAATCTTGTGAATCATCGGTAGCGAGGGCCTGACCTTGTTGTTCTCGACTTTGGACAGGAAGCTCTCGGTACAGCCGACTTTCTCGGCCAACTGGCGCAGGCTCAGCCTGCGGTTCAGCCTCGCGTGCTTGAGCCGGCCGCCAATGATGATTTCGCGATTTTGTCCGGCTTCTTCCATGAATTGCGCAGCGATTGTGGTCCGCCTAGCCAAAACGCGGAGTATAGCGCCAATCATGCGCCTCGCCTAAAAAGATAACCATAAAGCACAAAATGAACGATTAAAGACAGTTTGATTCTTTTTAGTCAAGTAACTTGACTATGAGGAATCAACTTGTCACACTGGCTCGCCTTGCAACCACCGGTACAGCCAAGATGAACGCACCGAACCAATCCTCCGATCTTGCTCCCGTCGACGCCCGCATCAGCGGCCAGCGCCTGTGGGAGCGCCTCTGCGCGATGGCGGAGATCGGCGCAACGGCCAAGGGCGGCGTCAACCGTCAGGCCCTGACCAACGAAGACACGCGCGGCAGGATGCTGTTGCTCGAGTGGGCCACCGCGCGTGGCTATCAGGCCTCGATCGATCCGATTGGCAATCTGTTCATCCGTCGCGCGGGCCGTAACCCGGCCCTGAGCCCGGTGATGACCGGCTCGCATCTGGATTCGCAACCCACCGGCGGCAAGTTCGATGGGGTTTATGGCGTGTTGGCAGGGCTCGAGGTTTTTGAAACCCTCGACGATTACGGCGTGACGACCGAACGGCCGATGGAACTCGTGGTGTGGATGAACGAGGAGGGCTCGCGCTTCCCGCCACCCACGATGGGCTCGGCAGTCGCGGCTGGCGCGCTGCCCCTGGCGGAAGCGCTGGCGATTCGGGACGTCAAGGGGGCCGACGTCGCCAGTGCATTGCAGGCCCAGATCGTGGCGCTGCCTCCGCTGGGTCAGCGCGAACTCGGCATTGACGCGCACGCCTACATCGAAGCCCATATCGAACAAGGGCCGGTGCTCGAGAACGAGACTTGCGATGTGGGCATCGTGACCGGTATTCAGGGCTTGCACGCATACGAGATCCAACTGATCGGCGCGGAGGCGCATGCGGGCACCACGCCGTTACGGCATCGCAAGGATGCACTGGTCGCAGCCACCGCGCTGATTGCACGCATCCGCGCGGCAATCGTCGATCCGCTGGACGTGCTGCGCTTCACCGTTGGCAGGTTCGAGGTCTATCCGGGCTCGCCCAACACCGTGCCAGGCAAGGTCACGTTCAACATCGACCTGCGTCATCCCGATGCGGCGCATTTGCTCGGTGCCGGCGACAAGATTCTCCAACTTTGCCAGGGCGAGATTGAAGGCTGCCCGATTTCAGCAAAGGTACTGCTGCGCTCGACACCGGTGTCGTTTGACGCGCGCGTGGTCGGGGCGGTGCGCGATGCCGCGAATGCGCGCGGCATGAAGTTCCGCGACATCGTCTCCGGAGCGACCCATGACGCCAAATACACCGCGCAACATGTGCCTACCGGCATGGTCTTTGTGCCGTGCGAGAAGGGCATCAGCCACAACGAGGCCGAGAGCGCACGGCCCGTCGATGTCGCGGCAGGCGCGCAAGTATTGTGTGACGCCATGCTGGCCATCATGTCTGCGTAGCAGGCGACCAAAAAAACATTCGAATAGCGACGCACAACGTCTCATCACGTCGCAGAACATCGCCACAGCAGCTAAGGACATCAAAGGAGAGTGTCGTGTCTCGGAGAGAACAGATGTCGGAAAGGGGTACTGCGATCGCCTCCCTGTATCGCAAGGTCAATCTGCGCCTGTTGCCGCTGCTTTTCGTCGGCTTCATGTTCGCGTATCTGGACCGCGTCAACGTGGGCTTCGCCAAGCTGCAGATGCAGAGCGATCTTGGCTTCTCCGATGCCGCATACGGTGTGGGGGCCGGCATTTTTTTCGTGGGATACGTGTTATTCGAGCTGCCGAGCAACCTGCTGCTGCCGAAGGTCGGCGCGCGCCTGACCTTCAGCCGCATCATGGTGCTGTGGGGCATCACATCGATGTGCATGCTGTTCGTCAATAGCGTGCCGGCCTTCTATGCGTTGCGCTTTCTGCTGGGTGCATTCGAGGCGGGCTTCGCGCCGGGCGTGCTGTTTTATTTGTCGCGCTGGTACGGTCCCACGCGTATCGCCGGTGCCATCTCGCTTGTCTGGCTCGCCGGTCCCGTCAGCGGTATCATCGGCGCGCCGCTGTCCACATGGATCATGACGGTCTTCTCCGGCACCGGCCATCTCGCAGGGTGGCAATGGATGTTCCTGATCGAAGGCGTGCCCACCGTGCTTCTTGGCATTGTGGTCTTTTTCGCGCTCGATGACGGCCCCGCTCGCGCGGCATGGCTCAGCGACGCCGAAAAGCGATTGCTGGCTGCGGAAACCGCGGGCATCGGCGACGCGCGGCACGAATCGTTTTTCACGGTCCTGCGCGACCCCAAGGTCTATATCCTGGCCGTGGCGTACCTATGCATCATCGCGCCGGCCTACGCACTGAGCTTCTGGTTGCCAACTATCATCAAATCGGCCGGCGTCACCAGCACGCAAATGCTCGGGTGGTACGCGGCCATTCCGTCGGTCGCCGCCGCACTCGCTATCTACTTCGGTGGTCGCAGTTCCGACCGCCGCCGTGAGCGTCGCTACCATATCGCGGTGCCTGCTTTCATCGGCTTTCTGGGTTTCGTCGGCTGGTATCTGTCCGATGGCCATCTGGTGCCGATGCTCGTGAGCATCACGATAGCCACCGGCATGATGTGGATGGCCAACATCGTGTTTTGGGCCGTGCCCGCCGAATACATCAAAGGTGATGCACGTGCCGGCGCTATCGCTCTAATCAATACCATTGGCCTGTCGGGCGGCTTCTTTGGCCCCAGCATCATCGGCTGGTCGAAGACTGCTACCGGCAGCATCTATCCGGGCTTCATGCTGATGGCGGCGGCATTGCTCTTGTGCGGCGTCATCTTCCTGCTGATCCGTCTGCAATCTGGCGCGCCAATGCCCCCGCGCCACGGCCCAGCGCAGGCTGCGGGCACCGGGGCGGCCAAATAGATCGCGTCTTATGAAGCTCGCCGAATATACCGTTTTGGATGGCATGGGCCTGCATGCCCTGATTGCAGCCGGCGAAGTGACCGCCGTCGAAGTCGCGCAAGCCGCGTTGGCCGCGATCGATGCCGTCAATCCGCGCATCAATGCCGTGCTCGAGGACTGGCCCGACGAAGCCATTGCCCAGGCGCTGGCAGCGGACACGGCGCGCGCCGCGCATGTCGCACAACGTCCGCTCGCTGGTGTGCCTTTCCTGCTCAAGGATCTTGGCATTGCCATGCGCGGACGCAAGACCGAGATGTGTAGCCGTCTCGCGACGGGGTCCACGGCCAGTGAGGACTCGTTCTTGATGACGCGCTTTCGCGAGGCTGGGCTGGTCACGCTCGGCCGCACGACCACTCCGGAGTTTGCGGTTAGCACCACAACGGAGTCCCGCATGCATGGCCCCACGCGCAATCCGTGGCACCTCGAGCATGGCGCGGGTGGGTCGAGCGGCGGGGCGGCGGCGGCCGTGGCGGCGGGCATCGTGCCGATCGCCCATGCCACGGACGGAGGTGGTTCAATCCGCGTGCCGGCGTCATGCACGGGGCTGTTCGGTCTGAAGCCGAGCCGTGGCCGCGTGTCCAACGCCCCGTTTGTAGACGAGGTATGGAATGGCCTGGGCACGCATTTTGCCATCAGCCGGTCGGTGCGCGATAGCGCTGCCTTGCTCGATGCCGTCAATGGTGGTGCCATCGGCGAGCCGTACGAAATCGCACCGCCCCGCGCCAGCTATCTGGCGGAGACTCGGCACGCACCGCACACGCTGAAGATCGCCTACATGCCGCATCCATTCAATGACACTTGCACGGCCCCGGCGGTGGCTGACGCGCTCGACGATGTGGCAAAGCGGCTGTTGGCGCTCGGGCATCACGTAGACGAGGCGGCACCAAATCTCGGTGCAAGCTGGGACGCCTTCGTACTATGCAATGCGCGCATCTGGGCGGCCAACGCCGCGATGCGCGTAGATGCAATTGTGGCGACCACCGGCCGTGCTGCCGATGTGGAGTATCTCGAACCCGCGACGCTTGCCGTCTATCGGTATGGCCGCGAGCTCGGTGCGGTCGAGTTGTTATCTGCGCTACAGGTGCGCAACACCGTCACACGCGCGCTCGGCCGTTTCTTTGCCGGATACGATCTGCTCCTGACGCCAACGTTGCCAGCACTCCCGCCGCGTATCGGCGAATACAACCGTGTGGAGACATCGGTCGATGGACTCGGCTGGATTGCCCACGTGTTCAGCCAGTCGCCGTTCACAGCATTGTCGAATGTCTCCGGCACGCCAGCCATGTCCGTGCCGCTGTCGATCGATCCGCAAGCCGGCCTGCCGATCGGTTCGCACTTCATGGCCGGCTTCGGACGTGAAGATTTGCTGTTTCGTCTGGCCGGGCAACTGGAAGCGGCCTACCCTTGGCGTGGACAGTTGCCGAAGGTATGGGCTGGCGCACTGGATTGAAGCAGCCTCTGAGTATGTGGCCCATACGGAGTGGCTTTTTGGTACGGAAGCCGGTACATCCATCTCACAGTTGGGTGTAAGGAGCTTACGACTACTACCACAACTGACATCAGCACCGGGCTAGTGCGAATTGACGTTGTGAAGCTTTACTGAAGCAGCGTGGCTTCAACCTCGCTGAAATGAAAGCGCACCATGGGTGACGCGATGACCGGTTCTGGCCGATCACTGCCGGCCCGTACTGAGTCAGGCAACTGTCACCGGACCCTGGGCGGTTTTTCGCGTTTTCCGAACCCGCGAGCTCGGAGAAGTTGATCTTTCATTGTCGAAACGAGACAGCGTGCGCTGATTTTGCTACTCACATGCGCCCGGAGAAAAATCAATTGGATAGATGTGTCCGGCAGCGATCTTGCTCATTGCAATGTATGTCTTAACACGCAGCGCGGTATTCAACATCTGGACGCGTATCTCTTGGGCATGCCTCGTCCAGTGGCCCGGTCCAAAGAGATCGCGCAGGCATTGGGCGGATCGATCGAAGTTGGTCCAGTTGAGCTGGACCTCCGCGATGTCAGGTGAGTTCAAATAGTAGCGTTGGGCTGCGCGGGCATGTTGCAACAGTCCTTTGGCCTCTCGGCTGTTCGTGTAGTTTGCGATGATGTACTGTTGAATGTCATCGCGAACGCCATCCTCATCACGGTCAATTCCATTCACTGTGTCTGTAAAGTCTTTCGATCTAACTCCAGGTCTCCCGGTTTGATCATCATCGATATTGGCTTTCGTGGAGTGAATCAAATCGCCGGTATCCGCAAAAGTTGGACGGAGTAAGGCAGGCTGCTGATAGTGCATGGCAGGTCCATCGACGAGCGTATCGGCCGCTACGCTTGCCGATCCAATTGCGGCAATGAGTGCGATGAGCATGTTGGTAGGAAATCGTAACGATCAGCCTACTGTAGGCGGTTTGGATACTCAGGGATTCCCTCAATTTGGGGGGGGACTATGTTAGATGTTCGCCGAGCCGGGAGTTGACAGTCTACCTGCCCTCCTTTTTACATGGATTTCTGCGTCGGACCCGCCCATCAGAAACCGGACGGCCGTTGATTCGCTTGGATGCAGTGCGATTCTCCGCGAGGCTTGCTGATGACCGGCCGATTAGTGACGGAGCTGGCCGGTGACCGACGACTCGGATCGACCTAATTGGCTGTCCCCGACCCCTGGCGGCTGATCGGCCTGACTTGGTGAGGACGCACAATCTACGACATCAGCCGCTCGGCCGATCCTCAGAGATGTTGCAGTTTCCGTTTGGCCGAACTCCGCGCAATGAGCCAGGAGACTCGGCGCGGCACCTGGCGAAACGAAGAGTGGATTCCCGACAGAACCCGGGTACTGTAGAATGCACGCAGGCGATCCGTCATCGCCTGCTGTCCACAATTGCAGACCCTCACGGGATGACGAAGAAACTAATTATGGCCGATTCCCAACCTGTGGCGAATCCCGGCAGTGGGCACCGTCGATTCGCATCACAGACAAGGAATCTGTCATGCGCTACATCCCCACGTCCGCCGCGAAGGTTGACGACCTCAAGAAGCAAGCCAAGAAGCTCCAACGCAAAGGCGGCGGAAAACACGCCGACCTGCTGAACCGTGTCGCGCGCAATGCAGGGTACGACCATTGGCACCACGTCACGCTCTGCCTCAAAGAATTCGAGGACCGGGCGGGCTTCGGCAAACTCAACGCTGAGCTGGACCTCATCGTCAGTTCCGCCCAGGCGGGCGAAACAAGGATCGTCATCACCGGCCCGGAAACGATGATGGTGCCGCTCGTGCTGTTCACGAGCCAGGGCGACGCATGGATGCTGGATGTCGACGAGGAGCTAGCAATCTGCCTGATCTGGCACGGCGAGGTGTTGCCACGCAACATCAAGGACGCCGGAAGGAATATCGAGATCGAATGGGAGGGGCGCTTTGCGCTCGACGGCGACGCATTCCTGGTAGATACCGAACATCCATTGATCGGAACGCGCGCCATCCTCGGCTACCCGATTCACGAGTTGCGCCAAGCCATCGACAAGGCGCAGTCGTTTGACAAGAGGGCAAACACGATCTTCGGGCAGGACGGCGCGGAAGATCTGACGCCTGGTTTGATCGACCACCTTGTCGCACAAGGCTGGGAGCGCCAGTCGCTAGGGAATGGCGCACGCGATGGCGCGCGCTACAACCCGAGCCGCGACAGCCTGCTCTATCCGGCGTTCACCGACAGCGACTTCGAGGACTAAGGCATTGACGGGGCTCCGGTGGAAGACCTCTCAAGATCGTCTGCGTGAATCTACCGGATCTCGGACGCAGTCACAGGGCTGGGAGGCTCGGCGCTCCTTTTGGGTCTTGGGTCGCAACCATGCTATATCCTTGCTGCACGATTGATTCCCAGCGACGTGAGAGACAAGATGAAGGTTTTTGTCAGTTCCCTGATCCGCGGGTTCGAGCCATTCCGCGAGGCCGCCCGCTCCGCTGTCACAACACTTCGGCACGAGCCCGTCATGGCGGAAGATTTCGGCGCGCAGCCGAGCTCACCGCAAATCGCCTGCATGCAGGGTCTGCGCTCGGCGGACCTCGTGGTGCTGGTTCTCGGCGAGCAGTACGGCTACGTGCAGGGGACGTCCGGCGTTTCGCCGACCCACGAAGAATTCCTGGAAGCACGTGACACCAAACCGATCCTGGCTTTCGTTCAGGAGGGAGTGACGCGCGACACGCAACAGGCCAAGTTTGTGTCCGACGTACAGGGCTGGCAGCAGGGCTATTTCCGGGGCGGCTTCAAGACGCCAGAAGAGCTAAAGGATTTGGTGACGCGGGCAATTCACGACTATCAGCTCGCGCATGCCACCGCTCCGCTTGATGTAAATATGCTCACGCAGTCCGCGATTAGCGTGCTGCCCCGCAGCCGAAACGGTCATTCGACCCAGTCGCCAATGCTGGACCTGGCGATCGTGGGTGGCCCCCTTCAGCGCATCTTGCGGCCTGCCGCACTGGAACATCCGAAACTGCTCACCGATCTGCACCAGCGCGCGTTGTTCGGCGACCCCAGGCTGTTCGACAGCAGCAAGGGCATGAATTCGGACATCGAAGGCGCGGCCCTCTATCTCGAACAGGACGGCGGTGCCAGGATTCAGCTTAATGAGCAAGGCGCGTTGGTGCTGCGCTTGTCGCTCGAACGCCCCGGTCCGCATAATCACGGTGGCTTCAGCGCCAGCTTCGCATTGATTGAGGAAATCGTCTTGCGGCAATTGACGGCAGGCATTACCTACGCCGATTGGGCTTTAGAACTAATTGACCCGACCCAAAAGCTGACCCACGTCTCGCTGGCCGCGCGCATCGATGCAAGCGAGCATTTGGGATGGCGGACTCAGGCCGAGGACGACGCAAGCCCTAACTCCGGAACCATGGGTTTTGGCAACGGCGAGGAAAGGTCTCCGGTCACAGTTGACCGCCCACGGGCCGCTCTGCGCTTTGACACTGCCAGTCTTGCTGAGGACCTGATGGTTCCGCTTAGGCGACAGCGCAAGTCGCGGTAGGGGCCCCGCCGACGGTGCCCCTGATTTGAGCAGCGCGACCGCGCGTCACCTATCTCACGTACCTACGCCTCCACCCGCGCGCTCGACATAAGCGGCGAGCGCGCGTGACAGATTCGGGCAACTGCCCCTCGACCGCCTTCGCCGGGCTTTGCCTATTGGGTCCGGCCGCCATGTCCAGCAGTCTCGGGGCGACCCAATGCCGATATTTTTGGGATTAACCCATCAGATAACGAAGGCGCCCGAAATCTCCCCGCTAGCGAAGCGCCACAGATTCAATGTCCGATTGTTAGCGTCGAACCGACGTTCGAACTATCGATCTTCAGTGCGAACGAAAGTCGGTTCATGGCCGGTGAGTGACCGCTCGCCGGCCATGGAACCTACTAGACTTCAGTCTGCTCAGCCATCTCCAGCGCATCGTCGACTTCTATGCCAAGGTAGCGCACAGTACTTTCGAGCTTCGTGTGGCCGAGCAGTAGTTGCACGGCTCGGAGGTTCTTGGTTCGACGGTAGATCAACGATGCTTTGGTTCGACGCATGGTGTGCGTGCCATAGGCGGTGTCATCGAGGCCAATCGAGGCGACCCATCTGTGTACCAATCGGGCGTACTGCCGGGTAGAAAGGTGGGCCGAAGTCTGTATGCGACTCGGGAATAACGCATCCGACGAGCTCAATCCTCGGGCAGCTATCCATGCTTCAAGGCTCGCCCTAGTCTGTTCTGTGATCTCAAACTGGACCGGTCTATGGGTCTTCTGTTGGACAACTGTTGCCCGAGCACTGACGCGGGTACCGTGGCAGACATCACGTACGAGCAACCTAGTGAGATCGCACGCCCGGAGTTTGCTGTCGATCGCGAGATTGAACAGCGCTAGCTCGCGTAGGTTTGACGATATCTGCAGTCGCGTGCGAATCGCCCAGATCTCGCAAAGCTTGAGCGGCGGCTTCTGCCCGGTGCAGCTTCCCCTTGTTCCAGGGAACATGTTGGCTCGATTGAGAATTTGGCGTGTCCATGATGATCTCCGTTCAAATGAAGGGAGATCAAGTTTGCGCCGGCGGCGACTCTCCCCGAAGCGTGTGTGAGGCCTTCGCCCGCGTCGTGGCGTGACTAGGCGGAATCGCCGAGCGCTGCACCGCGCGTGAGATTCTGGTGCGTCAGATTCGAATTGAAACCGGAGACGCGGGGATTGATACTGATCGCGTCATCCCTGCAGTACTTCGACCGCCGTGCGCGCTCACGGGCGTGCGGCGGTTTTCTTTCTTTGCTACCCGGGGCTTGACTCCGTCGCCGCCGATGGACGCTGTCCGACCCATCTCAGTCGTTGACCTCACGAATTACTTTGTCCGCTATGCTCTACAAAACGGCCACTCGTCATCTAGGACGTATGGCATTCATCGCATTGATTGCGCACCGTCGGTTGCCTATCGATGCAGCGGATGATGTCGCTGACGTCGGAGATACGACTCGAAAGTGTGGTTCATTTTTCGCTCAGTGGTGTCAAGCCGGTTGCCTTGATAATCTTGCCATTTGGCGGCGCCGCCAAATATTGGATGAATGCCTTGGCCGCGGCGCGATGCGGGCTGCCTTTCACAATCGCGGCTGCGTACGGTGTGATGCGCTGAAGTTCGTCCGGTAGTTCCGCGACGATGTCGATACCACGTACCGGCTGCAGCTCACTGTGCTGTTGGCATCCGAATGCAGCTTCGCCTTTTGCCCGTATCTCTCCGACGGGCGTTGCCGGGATCTGCTTGCCTTTCTTTTTCACTTCCGTCTCGATGCCGAGGCGAGCCAATAGCTCGCCTTGAATGTACTCACCGCTTGCACTATCGGACCATGCAATGGAGGGCGCGTCGAGAAAGGCCCGACGCACGGATGCAACGGTGTGCAGGTCGGGATGAGGTTTGCCGGCGGGCACAGCACAGGCAATCTTCGAGTTGGCGAGAATGACTTTGCTGCCGGGCTCCAGCTTGCCGCTATCCATGAGCTGATCTAACGCGCCACCCACCATGATGACAACGTCAATCGGTTCCTGACGTGCCAAACGGGCCGGAATTGCATTGTCAGTCTTGCCCATGGACGGCCCGAAGGTGAGGGTAACGGGAGCAGAAGGGTTTGCTTTGTTGTAAAGACTCGTAAGCTGCTTCGACGCCTCGGCGAATCCTCCGGACGTGACGGCAAGAAGGTCGCTCGCGTGTCCGAGGGTGGGCAGTAATAGTGCGAGCGCGGTGATCGTGGTGCCGGCAATGCGGGAGGCAATGCGAGCGCGGTCGGGAAGGGGCGGGAGGATTCGTTTCATCTCGATTCTGCAGCATGGGTCAAGGTGGTTCTGTACACGCCGGCGCCCGTCAGTCTTCCTTCATATTGGCCGCGCGCGCGATCGGGCCGAGGCGCGCCTTCTCGTCCGACAGGAACTTGATAAAGCCGGACCGCGTCCCGCCGACCGGCTGGATCCCTTGCGGGATCAGTCTGGCGCGCAACTCCGGTGACTTGAGCGCAGTGTCGATGGCGTTGTTCAACTTCTCCAGGATCGCATCAGGGGTACCGCGCGGGGCGAAGACGCCGGACCAGTGTCCGATAAATATGCCGGGATAGCCGAGTTCCTTGGCGGTGGGCAAGTCCGGCATCGCGGCAATGCGCGTATCCCAGGTGGACGCGATCGCTCGCAGCTTGCCGCCCTTGACCTGTGGCAGCACCACGACGCTGGCCTCAGACGTCGCGTCTACCTGTTTCCCGACAACGGCGACCATGCCTTCGGAACCGCTCTTGTAGGGAATGATCTCAAGTTTTACGCCGGTCGCCAGCTTCAGCATCTCCGCGACGAAGTGCGGCGTGCTACCGGTGCCGGCCGTGGCGAAATTCAGGCTCTTTCCGCCTTTGCCGCTCGCAACCAGGCTCTTTGAGGTCCTTGACTGGTGAGTCGGCGGGCACAACGATGACAGATGGGCTGACGGCCAGCAGGGCGACAGGGACCAGATCCTCCTCCTTGTAAGGCAGGCGGGTCTTGATCATCGCGTTGGTGAGCACGCCGGCCGCCGGGGCGAGGAACGTGTAGCCGTCCGGAGCGGACTTGGCCACATAGTCGGCGCCCAATACCGAGCCGGCGCCAGGCTTGTTCTCGACTTATGATGGGTTGCCCGAGCTGTTTCGATGCGGCCTCGGCCACAGCACGGGCGACCAGATCATTGGCGCCGCCAGGGCCAAACGGTACGACGAATTTCACCGGCTTTGCAGGCCAGTCGTCAGCCAGTGCGTGGAAGGCGCACGCACCCAGCGCAAGGGCGAGTGCGAGATGGCGAACGATAGGTCTCAAGGTACTGTCTCCGAATGCTGTCTTTTTGTGCGCCTCACGGAACGTCGCTAGGTCCCACGCAGGCATTGCAAGCTTATTCCGCGGAGACTAATCTGTGAATTGCAATATTCTGATGATTCGATGCATGTCACACATTAATTTCGCACTGGAAGATCTACAGGCCTTAGTAGCGATCGCCGAAAAGGGAAGCTTCCGGATCGCCGCCGAGGCACTTCACATTTCACAGCCAGCGCTCAGCCGGCGAATCGAAAAGTTGGAAAAGACGCTCGGCTCCCGGCTGCTGGACCGGACGACGCGCCGTGTGGAGACGACGAATGTTGGCCGCCAGTTCCCCGAGGAAGCGCGAGCTGCCTTGGATATCCTCGATCACGCGGTATTTCGGCTAGGCGACGAGACTACGCTTCGCCGCGGCCTCGTGACCGTGGCTGCAATACCCTCCGCCGCGCTGTATCTGCTGCCTCATGCGATCAACTCTTTTGCCGAAAGACATCCGGGCGTGCGCGTGCGTGTGATTGACGAAAGCGCAAACGCCGTACTGACAAGCGTTATATCGGGAGAATCGGATTTCGGGCTCAACTTCATGGGCGCGCTGGAGCCTAGCATCGAGTTTCAAGCGATCCGCGCCGAGCCCTATCGACTGGTGTTACGGAAAGACCATGAGTGGGCCGAGCGGGACTACGTGTCTTGGGAAGAGTTAGCGGGACAACGAATGGTCAGCGTGTCGAAGCAAAGCGGCAATCGCGCCGTGATCGAAGGCGCCATCGCCCACCTCGAGCGACGCCCTACGATTCATTACGAAGCCAACCACGTCGTCGGGGTCCTGGCGCTGGTTGACGCTGGTCTGGGTGTTGCCGTGCTTCCAGGCATCGCGGTGCCGCGCGATCATTCCCGGCTTTGCGCAATCCCTTTGATCAAACCTGATGTGGACCGCGTCCTTGCATTGATACGCCGCCGAGACAGGCCGTTGCGGCCTGCTGCGGAGGCGCTGTATGAAACAATCACATTGGAAGTGGCGAGTATTTGATTGTCCAGTTGATATGACTATTTTTTACGTCGTGGCCATCGATTTTCCGCGGAGTACGTTCTTCACGCGTGACATCATTCCGGGCGAATATTTCCCTGCTTGATAACAGTCGCCCATTTCGCGCGCTCCGTGTCGAGGAATTTTCGAAACTCTTCAGGCTTGTTAGCTGATGCCTCTGCTCCTATAGCCGCGAGACGTTCCTTGACGGCAGGCTGACTCATTACCTCGATGGTCGCCTTGTTGATCGCCGCGATGATTTCCGCAGACGTGCCGGCGGGCGCAAACAAGCCGTTCCACTCGTACACCTGGTACCCGGGCAGCCCGGATTCGGCGATGGTCGGGATATCCGGCAGCGCGGCGGACCGTTTCGTGCCGGTTGTCGCCAGCACCTTGAGCTTCTTGCCGGAAACGAGCGGATAGGAAGCAGCCATATTGCTGAACATCATATCCACCTGGCCGCCCATCAGGTCGCTCAATGCCGGCGCACCGCCCTTGTAAGGGACGTGAAGCATGTTCAGGCCCGACTGCTGACGGAAGAGTTCCGCTGCCAGGTGCTGTGCGGTGCCCGAGCCCGCGGACGCATAGGTTAGCTTGCCGGGCGTGGCCTTCGCATGCGCCACGATATCCTTGGGCGAGTTGAACGGAGAATTCGGCGGCACCACCAGCAGGTTCGGCACGAGCACCACGAGCGAGATCGGCGCGAAGTCCTTTGCCGTATCGTAAGGAAGCTTTGGTTGCAGGCTGGGATTGACCGAGTGAGCGGTAGCGTCGAGCAGCAAGGTATAGCCGTCCGGCGCGGCCTTTGCGACAGCGCCCGCACCAATGACACCGCTCGCCCCGGGGCGGTTGTCGACAACGATGGTCTGGCCCAGCTTGATACCGAGTGGCGCCGCGATGATGCGGGCGACCGTGTCGGCCGCTCCGCCTGCGGGATAGGGCACGACGAGGCGGATGGGACGATCCGGATAGGCGGCGCTGGCGCATGTGGCACCGCAAAGTAGTGCGAGCCCGGCGAGCCCGCGGGTGATGGACTTAAACATTGTCTTGTCTCCAGAAAGTTGTAGTTTTGTCCTAGACCGTGGCGATCGGCGTCGCCGGCGAACCCACCGCGCCGGGAAGGCGCAGCGGCGGCGCGGTCAGCAGGAAGCGGCTACGGTCGTTCTCGCGCAGCCAGTGAGCCAATGGCGTCAAATACCAAAGCTCGCCAAGGTGAATGCCGTTCTTGAACAGACAATGCTCATGCAGCGGCAGGCGTGGCCCGCGAATGGGAGCGGGGGTCAGGGGTTTCGGCACCACCAGCTCCACGGCAGGGTTGTCCGCCAGCAGGCATGCCAAGCGCGAGTCGGTAATCCAGTTCAGCAGCTTCGCGTCATGGCCATCCAGTCCGGTGCCCGATTCGTGAAGGACTTTGAGATCGGGCGACTTGTTCATCGACAGCAATGTGTCGGCGAAGCCGGTATGGAGACAGACCATGTCTCCGGCTTCCACAGTGACCCTGTCCGCGTCGAGAATACGCATGAGCTGGTCGTAGCCGACGGCCTGCCGCTTGCGGCCAATGTGGCGTTCAATGTCTATCATGACACCGCGGCCCTGCGCACCGTGCTCGGCGAGGACCGCGATGCTCAACGCGCCAGCTTCAGGGTTCTCGTATCTTGCCCACGGCTCGGCCGCCTCGGTCTCGACGCCTGCCCTGATGTCCTCGCCGGCCCGAAAGCCGTTATAAAAGACGGCCTCGTCGCTGCCGTCGCCATCGGCATCAAAATGGCTGCCCACATGGGCCAGGCTGTCCCACTGCGTGGAGTACTGCAGGCTCATGAGGACGACATCGTCATTGACCACGTCCGTCAGATCGGGATCCTCTGAGCGGTACGACCAGCAGAAACCCTGCTGCCCGGCGCTCTTTCCATCGCGAAGAACGGCGAAGCGACGCGGCGGCTGACGTCGCACGTTCATGGTTTGCCCACCGGGGTAGTCCAGCGGAAGCGACAGGCAGAACGTCATACCTTCTCGCACCTCGGCGACGCCTTGCAGTACCTTAGCGCGATCCACGAGGTTCATGCGCCCGCGTTGATCGTTCGCGCCAAACTCTCCCCAGTTGCTGCCGTCGGGCTTGCGTTGCCACCGCCGCGATGCTTCATTCGATTCGTTCATAAGGCCTCCTTACCGCAGCTTCGCCAGTTCTGCCATCACGTTCTTCGCGGCGGCGACACCCATGTTGACGAAGGCATCACTGGTGACGCCGCCGATATGCGGACTGATGATGAACTTGCCGTTCCTGAAGAACGGATGATCGGCGGGTGGCGGCTCCTGCTGCAACGAATCCAGGCCCGCGGCGGCCACTTTGCCGCTTTCCACCGCTGCCAGAAGCGCATCTTCCTCGATGAGACCGCCGCGCGCGGTATTGACGACAATCACGCCGTCCCTGCATTGGGCCAGCGCTTCCGCATCGAGCAGTCCGCGGTTCTCGGCGGTTAGTGGGCAGTGGAACGAGATGACGTCCGAGTTTTGCCAGACGGACTCGAGGCTGACTGGCTCGATGCTCGCTGGCAGATCGGTCGCATAAGGGTCATATCCGATGACCTTCATGTCCATCGCGCTGGCGATACGCGCGAAGCGCCGGCCGATCGCACCCAGCCCGACGAGACCCAGCGTGCGCCCCTGAAGTTCGAGGCTCTGGTGCGTCGACTTGTCCCAATGGCCGGCGCGCGTGCGCTGGTCCAGGGTCACCACCGATTTGGCGCAGGCGAGCATCAGCGCCAGCGCTTGCTCGGCAACCGCCGCGGCATTGGCCCCTGCCGCGGCCACCACCTTGACACCTCGCGCCTTCGCGGCTTCCTGGTCGATATTATCGATGCCGCTTCCGTGCTTCGACAGGACGCGAATCGACGGCGCCGCATCGAGCACCATGGCGCCGACCTTGCTAGTGCGAACGATGACGGCGAGGGGCGCGTGACGTCGGCAGAGCGCCGCCGTCTCTTCTTCGGTCGCTGCCTTGCCTGCATAAACCAATTCGAAATCGGATAGCAGCGCGACCGCCTGTGGCGCGATGTTTGCCGCCGTTACGACGATAACGGGCTTTGCCGCGGTGCTCACAGCGCTTCTCCCATCTTCAGGACACCGGCTGCACGCAAGGCGTCATCGAGCCACGATGGGCGGAGCGCTTCGCCTGACTTGATGCCTTCGATGCGCTTGCGCTCTGCCGCCACCTTCTTTCCCGCCTCTTCGATCAACGCCGGCGCCTTCTCGCGCTCGATCACGACGACGCCGTCCGCATCGCCGATGACGAGGTCTCCGGGGCAGACCGTAACGCCGCCGCATTGGATCGGATGATTCACGCGGCCGGGCACGAATTTGGTCGGACCATTGGGATTCAGGCCAACCGAATACATCGGGAAGCCGGTCTCGATAATCTCTTCGGCGTCGCGCGCAGCGGCGTCGAGGACGACTGCGGCCACACCGAGGGCGATGCATTGATTGACCATGATCGCGCCCATCAGCGCGCTGTTTTGATCGCCTTTGCCATCGACGATGATGACGTCGCCGGGTTTCGCCAGTGCCATCGCGGCGTGAATCATGAGGTTATCGCCAGGGCGGACTTCCACGGTGATTGCCGGCCCGCAGAACTTGCTCTTCTGACTGAGCGGCGCGATCCGCCCGTGGAGGCCACCGCGCCGGCCGGCCACATCGGCGAAGATGGACGACGCGTACTGGGACGCCTGCTTGACGACTTCGGTCGAAACGCGATCGATATCGCGGATGACATCGGGGAGTTGCTGGGTTGCCGACATGGTGGCTCCTGTGTTCAGTTGAAATAGCAAGAAATGCAGACGAGAATCCGGCGGACGGTCGTCCGCCGTGGTATCAATCGATGGTCGCGCCCGAATCTCTGACCACGACACGCCAGCGCGCAAGATCCTTCTGCAAGAGACTGGCGAATGCTTCTGGGGTGCCGCCCAGCACCTGTCCGCCTTCTGCTTCGATCTTCGAACGAACGGCCGGAGCCTGTAGTGCGCGATTCAATTCAGCGTTGAGCTTGGCCACGATGGGCGCGGGCGTGCCAGCCGGAGCGAGCAGGCCAAACCAGGTATCTGCCTCGAATTGCTTCACTCCCGCTTCGGCGACGGTCGGCGTGTTGGGCAGTTGCGCCGAACGCTTTGCGGATGTCACGGCGATACCGCGCAACTTGCCGGTCTTGATCTGGCCCATCACCGTGGGCACGGAGCCGATATAGATTTCCACCTGGCCACTCAGGACATCGGTGAGAGCCTGCGAGGCGCCCTTGTAGGGAATGTGCTGCAACGTGACGCCGGCCTGCTTCTGCAGCAGCTCCATCGCAAGGTGTGCGACCGTCCCATTTCCTGGCGTTCCGAACGTTACCGTGCCGGGCTTCGCCTTCGCCGCGGCAATCACGTCGGACAGGTTCTTGTAGGGCGAATTGTTGTTCGCCACGATCGCGAGCGGCGCGGACGCGATCAATGCAATCGGCGTCAGATCCTTGGTCGGGTCGTACGGCAGTTTCTTGTACAACGAAGGGTTGATCGCAAGATTGCTGGTCTGTCCGAACACCAGCGTGTAGCCGTCGGGCGTCGCCTTGGCGCCGGCATCGGCGCCGAGGTTGCCCCCCGCGCCAGGCTTGTTATCGACGATGATGGTCCACTTGAGATCCCTGCTCAGTTGCTGTCCGATTTCGCGCGAGAAAGTATCCGGCGCACCGCCGGGCGGGAAAGGAACGATCAGGCGAATAGGTTTGGTCGGATAGCTGTCCGCGGCATGGGCGGGAAGGCAAGGGAGTGCGGCGAAGGCGCACGCGGTCGCAACGCGAAAAACGAGATTCACGGATGTCTCCAATCGAAATGCTTGTATTTGTGGCAGGACTATAGAATTTCGTTCCGTGCTATACAATCGCGTTGTCCATAACGGAACATGTGCCATGAAACGGAACGTGGAAGCCGCATCGGAGATTGAACGTGCGGATAAAGACACCATCATTGCCGTCACGCGAGCGCTGCAGATTCTCGAGGCCTTCTCTGCAGACGACACCTCGCTGACCCTGTCGGAGTTGAGCCGCCGGGTCGGGATGGGGAAATCCACGGTGTTACGGACGGCGCGAACGCTCGCGCGGAGCGAGTACCTCGTCCAGCGTGAAGACGGCCAATGGCGGCTCGGCGCGGCGGCGGGATGGCTCGGCGCGCGCTATCAGGCTGCGTTTCGCGTCAACGAAACGGTGGAACCCGTGCTGAGGCGCGTCAGCGACGAGACACGCGAAAGCGCGGCCTTCTATGTCCGCGAGGGAGACACGCGAGCGTGTCTCGTGCGCGTGGAAGGACCGGGCGCGGTGCGGCACCACGTTCGGGTGGGAGAAAGGCTGTCTCTCTCCGGCGCGCCTGGAAGGGTCCTACGCGCCTTCGCAGGCGAAGCCGGCGCGCCCTACGAGGCGATTCGCAAAGATGGCTTCTACATCTCGATGGGCGAACGCGAACCCGAGGTATCCAGCCTCGCCGTGCCGGTCTTCGGGATCAACTGGACATTGGCCGGCGCGCTTTGCATATCCGGCCCAATCAGTCGGCTGACGCGCGAAAAGCTGGCGATGCACGTGGATCTGATGCTGTCCGCCGGCAAAGAGGTGTCCTATGCCATCTCTGGCTCTCGCGATCAGACTGTTCGGCCTACGACCTGGCATCCCTGATCTCTGCGGGACATCTATCTAATTCAACTGTCGGTGGCGCGATGGATGCTGACCGGTTTGAAGTCCGGCGCATTCTGATCGTTGGGCTTCTATTAGTGAACGACGGATAGTGGCCGATCGTCGACGGTCGCGCCGCATCAGGCGACCGCCTCCGCCCCCTGAACGGCCATCGCCGTCCTTTCCTACACTGGCTGTTTGTGGCCGGCTGGTGCCTGACGTACCGCCCGAGAGCGGCCACTGATAGCGGCATGCATGCGACGATCTTGCCGAAAGAGCGCGGCCCTGCCGCTAACGGGTATCAGCGATGTAGCCGCGCCCTTCGACGAAACTGCACTCTTGCTGATCAAGCCGCTGAAATTCCGGCAAGGCCTGCGGTGACGCAAAGCGTTAGATTTAATACGGGATGAGTCGAAGTGACGCTTTTATTGAGCTAGGAGTCGAAGCAACACCGTCGCTTAAACCATTATATTTCAACTATTTTTTAGCAGATGCTGATGGCACAGGCAGCGCCCCCTCGATGATCTTCAAGGCGTGCTCAAGCGCTTTGCGCGGCGGGCATTTTGGGCACTCATCCAAGGTCGTCGCCATGCTCTGCAATGCGATCTCGCGACACTGTGCTTGCATTTGAACGACGTCAACATCGTGGCAATGACTGAGAGAGGCGAGGCGCTCCAGATCAAGCTGATCCAGCCATTTTTCCGTACCCCTCGGGTCGGTCTTTTGCATCGCCAGCGCGGGCACCTCTTGGGGAAACCATACCTGGGTGGTGAGTACGTCGTACACGGGGGAGAGCCGCGGGCGCATGACATCGTCATAGACCAAACCAAAGTTTTTTAGATGTGCATCGCCGTTGCGTAGTGCGTCGTTCATCATGACCAGTTTCAGCATGGCCAGGCGATCTGTCGCCTGGTCGTCTGGATGTACGAAGAAGCGGATCATCTCAAACAGGTGTTCAATCGATCCGTTATATTTCCCACTACGAAACAAGCCCGACAGCGCACATGCATCTTCGAATCCGCGACGTGATCCGTCAGGGGCGATATCAAATCGGCTCATTGTCAGCGACGTGCGATCGGGGCTTAATTCAATCGCAGGAACGTCTAGTCCCGCTGCCGAGCATGCTTTCAAGCATGCATACTCAACCAAACTCGCGCCAACATAATGGGGCGAGTCGAATTTAACGATGGAGCCGTGCGCGGCGACAGTCCCGGGGCGAGTCTTTTCCGTCTGGAATGTCGACATCTTGGGCATGACGCCAGACACGCCAAACATCTCCGGAGATGTCTTCAGAATTTCGATCAGCCGCTGTGCCGCACCCTCAGTTCTGGCGGCATCTAGAATGTTTTGTTGAAGTGTGGCGTCTAGGTCCAGCGGGCCGCCGAACGTAGTGCGGCCGATGGTGTGACGACCGACAAGACGGAGCAGTGACATATCGTTATCAACGTCGATATGCTTGGCGAAGCGGGTCCTAATGGCTTCCAGCACGATGCCTTCGGGCAGGGATACCTGAAAGGGTGGGGGCACCCCGTTGTAACCAAGATACTCTTCTGCTGGCGCGCTCGGCGGCATCAGTAGCGAGACTGCCATTTGGTCCGGGACATCCGGAAGGTAACGGAAATCAATCAGGCCTGTCTCAATGTCTTCACTGAGCAAGCCGACAGGATAGTCCGAAACAAAAACCTCGAGTTCGCTACTCATTGAGATACTTTGTGCAAGAGATTCGTCTGGAGCATTGCCTGGCGCTCCCGCTCCGCTCGCATCATTTCCCTGAGCGTGGGGCGACGCCTTACGTTGCTTTCCGGGTAGGAAACTGGGGCGGTAAAGGACACCGATCCCACGCGCTGCCGGCTGGGTAATTTCGCCTGGAGCATTGCCTGGCGCTCCCGCTCCGCTCGCATCATTTCCCTGAGCAGGGGGCGACGTGTTGGCGTGACGATCGCCGGGTCTGATTGAGGGTTAAGGTTTACGCCGACCGCAGCCGCCATCAGGAGCAGATTCAACGTCGAGACGCTTTGGCCGCTCTCGATTGCAATGACGGTTGCGCGAGACACGCCCACTTTCTGGGCAACGTCGGATTGCTTGCTACCTTGTCGCTCGCGCGCGGAGCGCAAGGCTTCCCCGAGTTTGCGGCGCATTGCGTCCGCTTTTTCGTGTAGCTCTCGTCGATGGTCCATTTGACCCCCTTAACCGGGTTGGATTCAGCAAACCCGATGTCAACAATCATTGACATTATAGTAGATGTCAAGTTTTTTTGACTTCCGGAACTGACTTCGCAATTCGACGAAGGGGCGGCCTAGTGTTGACACGGCAGACGTCGGGCATCCTTTGCGGTAGGCCTCCGGCCAGTGCCGTCTGGAAGCTGGGGCATCGATAAGCACAATAGGTTACCCACCTGAACCAGTCCAAGAAACTATCCGCACCCCCAAAGCGGACATTCTGGTTTGGCCGTAACACACATTTGGGATGATAATGATCATTATGTTAAATAATACTCATCGGCGGGACCACCTTAGCTAGCGCGGGTTCCTGATGCCGCCATCCCTCTCGCGCGGCGATGTAAACCGGACGAAATCCTAGCCATTCTTCCCGTACCCCGGCGCAGACCGGGGTTTTTTTAGGGATCCAGAATGGTTGGAAAGCATGCCAGCTTCGACGAGCTTTCGTATAACGCTGTCGGCCTGCCAGTGGACGCGCTTGCCCGTAGTCTGGCCATTGCGCGTGCCTGGCAGTCAGGCCAGCAGCCCGCGCAGTGGTGGTGGGCGTCCAAGTTCTGCGGCTCGACAAGATAGAGCGAGAGGACATGGGACGCCAAATGGAATACGCACACGCGTTACGCGTCTTGGCATCGTCCGCGGCGTGGTGATCCGGTTCCCAACGATGCTTCCGCGTCCGGGCTTCTCTCCGATTCCCGCACCCGCACCGTGTCCTATCATTGATGTGCAACTCATGCGGGCCTAAGCCATGAAACTCATCGCATTCCTCTATCGTCGAGTTAGCGCGCCGATTTTGGTCGCGATTCTGCTGGCACTGCTCGCTGTCGCCTACATTCGCGACCGCAATGTGAACGAGTTGCGGCGCGCTGAAATATGCAAAGAGCGTGTCGATAAAGGCTGGATCAATGCGTGTGCCGTACGATGAGAAAAGCCCCGGATTTCTTGGGCTTTTTTGATCGCGTCCGATGGACGTGGATTTGTAGTAGTCGCCTGGTAGGCCCATGGTCGCGGCGGCACGCCTTGCCGCCGTGGATTACAACGTCGGCCACACTCGCGGGCTCCCGGGAGTCGATGCATCAGTCTCGACGTCCACAGCACCGCGTTCTATAACCTCTCAACGCCTGAGCCATGACTATTGACCATCTGCTATCGAGCGGCCGCGTCGCCGCAGTTGTGTTCGTCGTGTTGGTCTTGATCGTAGCCGTGATCTTGCTGGCTGAGAGCGACAGTCGTCGCGATTGCCGCGATGTTGCTACCGCGTATGGGCACACTGCCGAATCTTATCTCTGTGGCCCGCTTCTTTGGTGATCACCTCCTCAACGAGAAGTGTCGGCAATTCGAGGATTTCCAATCTGGCGAGACTATAGAATTTCTCGATATTGCTTCTAGTTCGCCGCGTCCCGTGTTTATTTGCGCGGCGGCCAACCAGAGCCCGGCGTGCAGTCTGGCACTGTGACGTTGGACGGCCTAGTGATCCTCGCGATCAGGACCCATTTGCGCACCCGTTTCGACCGACGATACGGTCTCGCTGTACGGATTCTTCTTCAGTTCCCGCTAGCCCGGTAGGGATCGAGACCAACAGGTTGCCCGGCTTTCTCCCGCTCTCTTGTCGATTCCGACCAGTTGTCGGCCAGCGTACCGACTTTCCTGTTGTTTGGCGTCATCCTTCGCTTAACTGGGCTGCGCGCGCGGACCCTCTACCGCCGCTCATCTTTCACTAGTGGACGTCGGCGGGGACGCTACTGAACGCGTGCGTGCCCTCACACCGTGGATCAACACAGGAGCAGCCATGACCAGGGCTATACCCCAGCATGCGGTAAGCCCCGTAGCAGCGTGTCGATCTACGCATGCAGAGAACTTACCGCGAGCTGGCCCTCCTAGTAAGGCTACGGGACTCGCTCTGCCCCGGACGGCATGTGCGCTCAAAGCGGCCAAACATAGGCCTCGTCAGCGGTCGCTTTTTTTCCGTCAAGGATCTGCTGCGGTTCGGCGATCTTCCGCAGGGAAAGAGGGGCGTCAAAGCTTGCTGAAATGCCATGCGTAGATGCATATCAATCTGGTTAGCGAGCCTCTCCCTTGTTGCTCTGGGACTATTGGTACCGTTCACCGCCGCGCAGCCTGAGCCTCAACGGCCGATTGTCTATGTGGTGAAAATCGAGGGGGTGATTGACCTCGGGCTAGCGCCCTTCGTGAAGCGCATTCTCGCGGAAGCCACCCAGGCAGGCGCCGCAGCGGTAATCTTAGACATCGATACCTTCGGTGGACGGGTAGATGCCGGCGTACAAATACGCGACGCCCTATTGAACGCCGAGGTGCGAACGGTGGCATTCGTCAACAAGCGCGCCATCTCCGCCGGTGCTCTGATCGGACTCTCTGCCGAGACGCTAGTGATGGCTACGGGCAGCACGATCGGCGCAGCCGCGCCAGTACTTTCGGGCGCGCCGGGTGCTGAAGCTCAACCCGCGAACGAAAAGACAGTGTCATACGTCCGCAAGGAATTCCGCGCCACCGCGGAAGCCAGAAAACGCCCACCACTCCTGGCTGAGGCCATGGTTGACAGTGACATAGGTGTCCCCGGCATAGTGGAAAAGGGCAAGCTACTGACCCTTACCACCGATGAAGCCCTCCAACACAAAGTCGCTGATTTCCGCGCCGAAACGCTCGAAGGCGTACTCCTTCAGTTGGGACTTCAGACTGCAGAAGTTCGCCACGCGTCGCCCCACTGGGCAGAGCAACTGGTCCGCTTTCTGACTAATCCATTGGTGAGCTCATTGCTAATCGGCCTTGGAATGCTGGGCATTGTGATCGAATTGCGTACTCCCGGATTGGGCATCGCTGGTGCCTTCGGGATTGGCAGCCTCGCACTGTTCTTTTGGGGCCACTGGCTTGTGCAGCTAGCCGGGTGGGAAGAGTTGCTTCTGGCGGGCGTCGGAGTGGTACTGCTCGCGCTGGAGATTCTTGTCATCCCTGGATTCGGCGTGATCGGGGCGCTTGGCGCCGCGGCCATGTTGGGGGCGTTGGTCCTAAGCATGATCGGCGCCGGTGATACCAGTGCGGTTGTCCTTGCGACCGCATGGCGGGTTGTCATTGCCTTGCTGATCGCTGTGGTGAGTGCCGTGGCTCTGATGAGATTTATGCCGCGTCTGCCGTTCGCTCGCCGAATGATTCTGAATGCAAATCTGGGATCTGGTCCCACGCACGGATCCACGCCGGCATCCGATCTGCACTGGTTGGGCAAACACGGCCGAGCTTCTTCGGTACTTCGCCCGGCGGGCATAGCCGAAATCGATGGCGAACGCGTCGACGTCGTTTCCGACGGAGTGCTGATCGAACCCGGTACGCCTATCGAGGTGACACACGTCGACGGCAATCGAATCGTTGTGCGGCGGATGCCGGGTGGCGTTCCGCATACTCACCAGAGGGAATGATCATGAACCAACTTTTCTTCGGATTCGCGGGAAGTATTGGAGTGCTAATCGCAGTACTCGCCGCGCTCGCCATCATTCTTTATCTCGTGCCCGTTTCTCTCTGGATCTCGGCCTGGGCCTCGGGGGCCTATGTGGGACTCTTTACCCTCGTCGCCATGCGCTTGCGGCGGGTTCCACCAGCCACCATCGTGATTGCGCGCATCAGTGCGGTGAAGGCCGGCATCGAACTATCCGTCAACGACCTCGAGGCGCATTACCTCGCCGGCGGCAATGTCACGCGAGTCGTCAACGCAATGATCTCGGCCGACAAGGCGAACATCCCTCTGCCCTTTCAGCGCGCTGCGGCGATCGATCTCGCCGGCCGTGACGTATTGGAAGCGGTGCAGATGTCGGTCATCCCTAAGGTCATCGAAACGCCGAGGATCGCAGCAGTGGCAAAGGACGGCATTCAGCTTATTGCCGTATCTCGGGTGACAGTTCGCACCAATATTGACCGGCTGGTAGGGGGCGCTGGAGAGGAAACAATCATGGCGCGCGTCGGGGAAGGAATGGTCAGCACCATCGGTTCGGCCGTGAGCCATAAACATGTGCTCGAGAATCCCGATCACATCTCCAAACACATCCTCTCCAAGGGGCTGGATGCGGGCACCGCCTACGAGATCCTCTCCATCGATATTGCCGACGTGGGCGTGGGCGACAACATCGGAGCCAAGCTACAGATCGATCAGGCTAACGCCGACAAGCAGATCGCGCAGGCCAAGGCCGAGGAGCGCCGTGCGATGGCAGTGGCTCTGGAACAAGAAATGCGTGCCCACGTGGTCGAAGCAGAGGCAGATGTGCCACGCGCCATGGCCGATGCTTTTCGCAAGGGGAACTTAGGCATCATGGACTACTACCGCATGAAGAACATGATGGCAGACACATCAATGCGCCAGGAGATCGCTAATGGCAGCGACGCTCCGATGGCAGGACAACGAAAGTAAGGGTAGAAATCATGAAGGGAACTTCTGTAGAACTCATTCTCACGGTGCTATTTGCCTTAATGGTGCTAACGGACCTCACGCTCAGGTGGTTGCGTAAGATGCGACGACCACGGCGGATCAAGGGCGAGAATGCCGCCATCCCGATATTGACGGATCTCGTCCTGTCGCCAGTTCCCCAGGACGAGCCGCGAGTGCAGTCCGTAAGGGTGGCGGACCCTGGCGCCGGCCATGCGGGACCGATAATCGTAGACCGCCACTCGCGTGGCGTCTTGCGTCACGGCCTCCTCGACGGCCGGCGGGCGGTACAGGACGGTATCGTTGCTGCCACGATTCTAAGGCCGTGTCTTGCTCACCGTCCGTATGATGCCGATTGAAATAAGAATGCATGCGCGCATCAGAATGACCACACCGAGGCGATCGATCGCCCGTTGCGCGACTGGAACGTGAGCCGTCCTATTGCTGCGAAGTTTGCACCTGGCGCTCGGCAACCCAAAGAACCGAGCGGTTGGGTGTTTGAGCTTGATCGTTGCATTGAACGAATCCTACACGGAGCGTAGAGGGAAACCTTGATCCACGTAGCGTGGATTTCGACCTAAGCCAAGGTGCGCTGCGAGATGCGAGGCTAACGCGGGAAGAGATGACGTGCAGCTGTCCATCGACAGCGTAGCTAATGGGCGCCGCGCACTAGGTCTCAACTCGTGGCGAGCGGCCTTGACAGATAGAACTCGAACCTTGCCTCCTCCACAACGCGGCGGACATGACTGTTATGAGCAGTGTCCTTCCTCGTCTCGGCGATGTCCCAATTGCGTCCTTTTACGTCCAATGGGTGGATTATTGGCATCGACAGCACGACCGCCTCGGCCAGTTCATCAGGCGGTTGATCCTTCTGCATTCGCTTGACGATCTCGGAAAGAATTTGTTCTACGGTAAGCACCTTTTTCGACATGACTGACTTCCTCTTTATCAATGGAAACCAAGCCTCTATGGCCATGAACTGTGGGCTAGCCCCTCAGCATCAGACGGAGTTGTGCGACTCACTGTTCGCACGCTCCCGTGGCCTCACTCTGTGCGACAGGCCCACACCGAGTCGGTCCGGTGACGTACCAACCTTCACACGCGCGGACCTCATCGTTGACGACGACTTCGGGTGCGGAAGCCCTGCTGACTTGATCTCGTAAAGCGGCGCTAATCATTGGAGGGCACGCTGGCCGCCTGACGCTTTAACGTCGCGGCGTTGAGTGCCGAGCAAATAGTGCAAGTTCAGCGAATACCCGTAGCGTCGCCTACGCCAAAGTTGAAAGTGCCGGCGAGACTCCGCAGCTCCACGTGATCAGCTGAGATTCAGCGTTCGCTCCGGCGACACGCCCTCGAAGCCCTCGTTCTGGCAGCGGTCGCGGACGCGAACACCATTCTCGATATCGCGCACGCCCATGACACCTTCGGTAATTTCCTCGACTAGACGACGCTCATAACGATCTTCAACTGTGCCCCCGAGTCTGATGACGCCGGCCTCTATGTGCACGGTCACGTCGGATACGTCGATCTCAGGATGCATTGCCAGCCTCTCGCATACGTCGCCCAAGACGCGCTCATCGGTCCGTACGTAGTTTTTCGGCATACGAGCGGCCATGCCAATGCGAGGGGAATGCACTTCCCGCGTGGGATGCGCCCGAAAACCAGGGTCGCCAGGATTCAGCCGCTGCGCGCCATTGAATGACTGACCGCCACTATCACTATTTCCGAAGTATCCCATACCCCCATATCTTGGCTCCTCAGCATGCTGCCGTTCCTTACGCTCCTGTGGATCATCCAGAAGCGGTACGTCCGTCGCTCGCTGCTCGGGCTGCTGAGCGGGGTCTTCGGTTAGTTTTCTGTGTGTACCGCTGTCGGGAATTTTTTCATCGCGCGTATAGCTGGGCTCATTGCGTGGTTCGTTAGCGATGAGTTTTCTCAGGAATTCGAACATGGTGTTCTCCTTGTTACATGCTTCGAGTAGTCATCCGCAATATCCGTGCCCCCGGGAACAGATCTCCGGGGACGTGGCCGAGGCATGCCTCTTGTAGCCCCGGGGCCTTAGGAAACCGCGTGAGGGATTCATGATGCGTGCGTCGTCAGCATTTTGTCGACGCAAAGGGGCCGCTCTTCCGCACGACAATTTCACGAAGGAATTGCCGGTGCTTTCGTCCAAGCAAATTGCAACCCGAGTGGGATGTGGGCGAGCCCAAATCTCGCGATCATCCTCGGACAGACAGTCTGCCGCGGTGAAGACGCTCTGCGCAGAGGAAAGGCTGCTCTCGCCTTCTTGCACTGATGCTGCGGGATCCGGATGAGAAGCGTTTGCGTAGCGTGACGGCCCGCGTAGCCAACCTGTGGATCGTGGTGGAAAGGCTCACGATTTCTGCGCCATGCAGTGGAGATCCGTCATGGCAGTTTCCGCGATAGTGCACAGCAGAGGAAGAATTGCCTGACCGACACCACGTAGGCGCGCGGCGCTATGCAATCAGGCGTCCGTGCGAGCTTCCAAACCCCAAAAAAATCCGTCCTGTGAGGGACGGATAAACAGGTACGTCGGCTGGCTTTCGCCTACGACGAAGCCTAATGGTATGTGGAATTGTCCAAGCGCGGTTTGTCCAAAAAACCTCATATTTGGACCCAGAATTACTGACCACACCTTGGGTGAATCACACGTTGGTCGCGCGGTCCCTACCGGTTCGGTCCGGTGCCGTACTGACGCCAGCGGGCAAGCATGGCACTCTGTCTCGAACACTCCACCAAAAAGCTCCGGACGAACCATGCCCAAATCCATTGCCGTAATTGAACAATGCCCGGATGACGGGAACAGCTACCAAGCCGCTTTGGATGCCTCTTTGGAGATGACATTCCCGGCGAGCGATCCTATTTCCCCAGGTGCCGCGATGGGGATGGCTCACCAATTCAGCACCGCTCGTGACCAGAGAGATTGGAAGCGTAATGCGCCGGGCAACATGCCGAAAGCAGCGGCCCCCGTGGGCACCCTCCTCCGCGTGCGTCGCACTCCCCCTGTGGCGGCGTAGGTAAAGAAAAGCCAGCCCGAAGGCTGGCCCATTGCGTCGCATCATTTCCCAACGAGATCCCGGGGCGGACTCAATGGGGGTCGGACTAATGCCACACGTCTAACCATGCTAGGCCTAGGGAACTGCGCATTCAACCTACTTTCCGGTTTTCGGTCTCGTTCCAGCAAGCAAGTGGCGGATAGCAGCTATTGATCCGCCTGGCTCGCTGCATGGCCCGCACCGAACGCCACATCCGAGCACGAAATGCTGGGATGAGATCGGCTGTGCTTCACCCGGGTGGGGCTGCGAGGATGCTCGTCCGACGCGTGGTACTCGGTAAATTTTGCGCCCGCCCCCCCGGCTACGGTGGTGCTTGCAAAAAAATGGTGCTATTCGGCAGCTCGCCGCGAAAGGGTGAAGCGCTCTCAGCTTCAGGATGACGAAGTCAACTATGACAAATAAACGCAGGCCTAATGACATGCCAGACGCCCGCAAGGATGAGTACAGTCCCTGGCCGGGATGGAAGCCCGATATAGGAGGAACGGGTCCTTCGCGCGGACGAAGCGACCGGCCCCGCCGTGCGGACAAGCTTGGCGAGGGCAGCGACCTAACGGCACATGATCAGGTCGCGGACACTCCGAATCCTAGGCCTCAGCCGCAGGATAGACGACGCAGAGACGACGATTGATACGCGCCCTCACGTTCTCTCGGTCTCCTGTCTGGGGTCAACCATTTCGCCTGGCTCAAGCCCCGGACATGTCGCCTTCATTGCGTGCTGACTGGCACCCGGATACCCGGCATGGCGTATACATATGGACGTCGTTTAACCAAACTCGATGAGGTGGCCTATGTCATCCACAAAACACGGCTTGAGCTCAATGATCGTGACGCTGGTCCTCTTCTTCAGTCCAGCGATACAAGCTGCGCCGCTGACCGATTCGCCTCAAGTCGTGCGCCCCGCTGACAGCGATGTGATCTTCATGCGCAAGGCTGCGGAAGCGGGCGCATATGAGATCGAAGCGAGCAAGGTTGCGCTGAGCAAAGCTTCCACTTTGGCAGTCAAGACGTTCGCCTCGCAAATGATTAGAGATCACGAGGCCGCAGATAAGGATTTAATGCTTCTGGCGCAGCAGGTCGGTGTCAAGCTCCCCGCGTCGCCGTCTGCCGAGAAGATGCAAGAGATCAACCAATTGGAGCGGCTGAATGGCGCCGCGTTTGACAAGGCCTATGTGCAGAATGTAGGCATCGATGGGCATCAGGATGCTGTTGCGATGTTCCGGAAGGCTTCCGACAATGCCAAGAACGACAGGATCAGTGCCTTCGCAAAGAAGACGCTACCGACCGTCACGCATCATCTCGGGATGGCGCACAAGCTCGCGCGCGAGGTTGGCATGGGCCAATGACCAATGTCGTTATTTTTGAGCGGCGGCCTTGCTCTCGCCTCATCCAATCATTGCCAGTTGTTCAAGCGCCATTGACCTTAGCCCGATCGACCGGAAGGCTACCTTGGCCAGTTGAGAATGGAGCCTTATGGGCTCTTGCAGGGCGCGCTTAGTGTCGTCGAGCCGTCGAGAATCGACGCCAGGCGGTGCCCGGTGAAGTCGTAAGGGGACGCGCGGGGCAGACGTGCGAGACGCAGCAATTGCCAGCGCGATTCCTTTTGACACACAGGCAGAACAAAACCCTCGGATATCCGGTCTTGCATTGTGCCAAGTGAATACGTCAGGCCCACGGGCGCTATGGCCCCTCCCAGCGCTTGTGCCTCGAGGGCGCTGACCGGAACGAAACTTGCGGCGATTGACACGCCTTTCAAATTAAAGGAGATAGGCCATGAGTATTTTCAAGGATATTCTTAATAAGCTATTGCACCGCGGCGACCAGCAGGCGCAAGCCACTACGGGAGTGGCAACGGGCGCGCCAGCTGGCGACACCGGCGCGCCTCTCTCCGGCACAACCTCAGGCGGCCAGCCTGCCCTCGGCAGTAAGGCTGCCGAAGCACAGCCAACGACAGGCGCAGCGTCGGGAGCTTCAGGCGCGCCCTTGCCGACCGCGCTAGCGCAAGTGGACGTCGAAGGCGTGATGGACAGCGCTGTGAAGGAAGCCGGGGAGACGCTTAACTGGCGCACGTCGATCGTCGATACACTCAAGGCACTCGGTATTGATAGCAGCCTTGAGCATCGTAAAGCGCTGGCGAAGGAACTGAATTACTCGGGTGACACGAACGACTCCGCCGCCATGAACACCTGGCTACACAAGCGCGTGATGCAGGAGTTGGCAAGAAACGGCGGCAAACTACCGAAAGGACTGACGGAATAATTGACGCCCAGAGTTCGCGTGCCAGATGGGCCATTCGCGCCATACCAGTGGAACTCAAGTCGATACTGTCCTGCCAGCACCACCTTTCGCCCAGCATGACGCGTCCATCAAATCAAATAGTGGCATCGACTTCTATGCGTGGGAAGTCGAGGGCGTCAAGCACGTAGGCGAGACTTCGCCGCAGGTTTTTCTGAGGAGTGCGAGAGTAGCGGCATCGAGCGCGGCTTGCTTCGCCTCCAACAAGAAGAGCATGCAAGCAAGTAGCGAAACGGGAAACAGTTCTGCCGTGTGTTTGCCCACCCGCGTGGTCGAGGCACCGCGATTGGAGGAAGGTGATGACATCGCAAGCAATGCGGATGGGTCAGGCGCGTTCGCCGCTAGCGGAAACTACTGGTGTCCGAACCCCTGCTATTTTGGACAGATTCGCGTCTTGCGATCCCCTCTACTATTTACTTCGCCGTGCGGTGCGCCAGGGCCCACGACGAATAAGAATGTAGGTTCCTGTTATCCGCCCCGCCCCCCGGGGCGGATCTTTTGCGTCATTCGAGAGATAAGTCGGCGGGTTGCGAGCGGCATGCCGACGACGGCGCTGGCGTACGTCTGAGCGCCAACGACTAGCCTCTGCACACGCACTCACGCCCTCCTGGCGATACCCTCGCATTTCAGGTGAACAAAAAAAATCCGCCTCGCAGGACGGATGAATCGTGTTCAACTTCTGATTTTCGTCGTTCGGCTGGCGCGCTTTATCGACGAAGCCCGATGCTACGTTAAACCCCATCAATCCGGGCCGTCCGAAATGCATCGAATGTGGACGGGGAGGCGCTCAACTCCTGTGTCCGGCCGCCACCTTGTTCGAGCCGATATCCTCGCCAAAACAACGCCACAAGGCCCTTCTAGCCGCCCCTGAACCGCAGCGGTGGAAGCGCGCGCAAAAAAAAGCCCCTGGAGAAGGCTCCTAGGGGACGGGAAGAGTCGCAGGGGTCAACGCACGACGAGTGACATTTTGCATCCTTTGTGATGCCTTAAGCATCCCCCTCTAAAGAGCGGGACAAGTTGAGGGAGTTTGACCACCGCGGTTCTCGCGTCCGTACTAATGCTCTCGCTGGTAGCCATACGAGAGGTATAAATGACTTTTAAATCCCTTTTACATCTAGTATCTGCTACGTTGGTCGCGAACATTACGGCACCTTCCAATCGAGTTTCGTTCGGCATCCGGTTGACCGTCAGCCTTTGCAAGACCTTCATGGAGGTTCGTCCGAATGGCCCCCGCCAGTTCTTCATGTAGCGACACTCATCGCGCCGTGCGATGGAACCCCACGATGCGGTGGTATCTTTTAGGAAGGTAGAACGACACTCTGCAAACAAAAAAAATTTACAGGCGAACGCGGCGCCCTCTTTGTCATTCGTGCCCTATGTCATTGTCTGGACAACAACACCGCCTTGTTCGTCGTTTGAAAGCAGGTTTTCACCTCCGCATTGTCCGTTCTGTCCTGAGTCAATCCCCTGTCTACTGCGAACTTCTATCCGCTCAGGCGCAGGAGGCCGTCGAGGTTATACCTATGTGGCGCATCCACAAGCTTCTTGCCACTCGTCTCGTTCGCTTAGACACCAACGACATGTCAACGGCCCACGAAATCGTGCTTTTGGTTAATCCAGACTGACCCGCAGGTCGATGGCCTTGCATCGCCCATGCAGCGATGAATGTCAGATGGATTGAAGACGGCGTGGAACAAGGGCCGAATCCTACGGCCAAGAGCTGATGCCCGGCATGGCGTTTGTGTAAGGACATGCTCTAATCCAAATTCAATGAGGTGGATGTCGCTAATTACGCCTTAGGCCCTGTCGCCGTGACGCTGGGACCAGGGCGCTCGCGCTAACCGGATCAGTTGGATTGACTTTTTCATTGAGGATGCCGGCGAACGGACCGGTCCCACAGTATCCGTCTGCAATGCTTCATTGAAGAACCAGCTCGGCAAGTAGGCCTGCCCGATGCCGACCCCTCGCGCGGCGAGTAGTGCGTCTCGCGAGCTGGGCACTGACTGAACTGACTTTGGCAGAGGCATCCCGGGGGCGCACAGCAGTGGCCCTCCCAGCGCCCGCATCTGTGGATCCTGGCGATGGTCAAGCGTCCAATGCCCCGCGCGCTTTCGGACTTCGCCTCATGGTTAGCAAGCGAGAAAAAGAAAAGCCCGCGTAACCCAAGGTCATGCGGGCAATAGAGAAATCGTTAGGGATTAACGATGCCCGTACTATGAAGACGCAAATCTGCGTCCGTATTCCCCACGAAAGTGGGTTGTATGAACACATCTAAATGTTATTCGCGCTTGAAGCAAGCTATAAGCTATTTGCGCAGCTAAGCTAGTTCCTTGAGCTAGGCTAACCTCGGACGCTTCACCGATTCGATCCGGCCACCCGGCGGCCTATAGCAGGCCGGTGTGGCCCGGAACTGCCGGAAACTCTATGCCGTTGGCACTTCAGATACACGCTGGAAACGCTGCAACCGCAGCGCGCTGAAGCAGCCGCCCAGCAGCGCGGTGGCTCCACCGATCCACAGGGCCATGGCCGGCCCAGCCGCCGACCACGTGTGGAAGCACTGCGCCACGAGCGCCGCACCCATGGTCTGGCCCATGAGCCGCGAAATGGCGATGATGCCGCTGGCACCACCGCTGCGCCCTGCCGGCGCGCTGCTCATAATCTCGCGCATATTGGGCGCTTGGAACAGCCCGAACCCTACGCCGCACAGGGCCAGCCGGAGCGCAATGCCCGCTTCGCTGACATGCGCGGGCATCAGCGCCAGCGCCCACATGCCGATTGCGAGGATGGCCAGTCCCGCGCTGCACAGCACCGCGAGCGAGACCCGGCCGTTGTCACTCAATGGCGAGACTACCGCTGCCATGACCGCGACGACGAGCGGCCATGCCGCGAGCACGAATCCCGTGCGGACCACCGTGATGCCCAGCGTGCTCTGCAGGAGGAAAGGCAACGAAACCAGAGCTAGCGACTGCGTGGCAAATGCGCAGATCGACGTCAGCGAGGAAAAGCCGATCGAGCGCATGGCGAGCAGATCAATCGCCAGCATCGGCGCGGGATGGCCGCGCTGCAACCGCAGGAGCACGAAGAACAAGACTGTCGCCACAGCGACAAGCGATAGCGCGATGTTCGGCGTGTTGCCATTCTCGAGGAGGCATATCCCCAATGTCAGCAGCCCAAGTAAGGCCGTGCAGAGCACCGCCGGCGTCGGTTCGAAGGGCCGAGGCGCGTGAACGCCCCGCGGCAGGTAGCGCAGTGCCAGCGCGATGGATGGCGCAGCGAGCGGCACGTTGATCAGGAACAACCAGTGCCAGCTGGCGACGGACAACACGGCCGAGGCAACCACCGGTCCAAGCGTGAATCCGATGGCGACCACCAGCGCATGCGCCCCTAGCCCTCGTCCAAGCATGTGCGGGGGATAGATATGCCTAACAACTGCTGCGGCGACACTCGACATCGCTGCAGCACCAATACCCTGTAGCGCACGCCCGAGGATCAGCACCCAGAACGCTGACGCGCCGCCACAAAGCGCGGATGCGAGCGCGAACAGCGCGACGCCGCACGCAAAGACCGCCTTGTAGCCGACCCGCTCGCCCAGCGAGGCAAACGGCAGCAGCATCGCGATCATCGAGATCTGATAGGCATTCGCGACCCAGATCACAGCAGCCTCGCTGGTGCGGAGACTCTCCGCGATCTGCGGCAAGGCAGTGTTGGCAATCGTAGTGTCCAGCGAGGCCAGGATGGATGCGCACATCAATGCGGCCATCGCCAGGCGGCGCTCGTTCGTGGGGACGGGCAATGCAGCGGCAAGCGTGTCGGACGGGGTCATGATCTCTGGAGGCCTCCTTGGACTGATCATCCGTCCGGAGTAACATCTACGTCCAATATTGTTTCGATGACTATTGATACATAGTTCGTATGATGGATCTCCGCCGCCTCCGCTACTTTGTCGTCCTCGCCGAAACGCTTCACTTCAGCCGCGCCGCCGAACGCCTCAATATTGCCCAGCCACCCCTGAGTCATCAGATCAAGGTACTGGAGGAGGAGTTGAGTGCGAAGCTGTTCGAACGCACGAACCGCCGCGTCGAACTGACGCCCGCCGGCAAGGCGTTGCTGCCGGAAGCCCAGGCATTGCTCGCCCAGGCAGAGCGAGCCAGTGCCATCGCCGCGCGCGTCCAGCGAGGAGACCTGGGCGAATTGCGTGTGGGATTCACCAGCGGGGCGGCGCTCACCGGCGTCATTCCACGCCTGATCCTCGCGTATCGGCAGCGGCGTCCGGGCGTGCAGGTACGCATCGCGGAGCTCACCACGCAGGAGCAGCTCGCGGCGATGCTTGAAAGACGAATCGACGTGGCGTTCGTGCGCAGCGTCGAGACGCCCGACCTGCCGCCCACGCTCGGGACGATCCGATTGTTCGAGGACGCCTTGGTGGTAGCGCTCCCCTCCAAACACCCACTAGCAAAGGCCAAAGGTCCGCTACCCGTAAGCGCGCTCGCAAACGAGGAGTTCGTGATGTTCCCCCGGGATAGCGGCACCAGTGTGCTCGTGCAAATTCTTTCGCTATGTCGCTTGTCGGGCTTTGCGCCGCGCGTGGTACAGGAAGCGCTAACCGCGGTAACCATCGTCGGGCTCGTCGCGGCGGGACTCGGCATCGCGCTGGTGCCGGCATCGTTCGGACGCGTCGCGGCAACCGGCGTCGCCTACCGCAAGTTGCGCGACAAGGGAGCGAAGTCGGCGATGTGGATGGTGTTTCGTACAGGGGTTGTGTCCGAGCAGGAACTGGCGTTTCGCGAGCTGGCGGGCACCTGACAATCAGTTGCGCCGCCGCTGCTTTTTGCCTTATCAAGGCTCTCCCCGCGGCCCAATGCCAGGCGGCTGGCGGATAGGTAATTTCACAGCAGCCTACCAGCGGGAGGCCGACCGGATTTCCGATACCACACGAGCTACTCCGCCAAGCCGAAGTTTCGATCTGCGCGCCAACTTTACCCGTTGCCGAAAGCTAACCAAGGCTCGCGCGAGGTTCTGCACTGCCATGGCTGCAATAGCCGGGCCGACTCCATGGCTCCCTTCAGCTCACGGCGAATTTTATCGAGCACTTGCCAAGTTGAAACGGCGCGATACAGAGACGTGGCTCGGCGAAGACGCAAAGCGATTCGGCTAGACAGATTTTTCCAATGCCCGAGGCGTATCAAGACTGGCGGCCAAGCGGCCAGTGGCCAGTGCATCGCAGTAGGCCAGTTGCAACCCGGCCTCGAATTCAACCAATGGAACCCAGCCTGTGGCCGCAATGGCGCTGCAGGCGAGAACCTTGCGTGGCGTTCCGTCGGGGCGCGTGGAGTCGAACACAATCTCGCCGCGATACCCGACCACCTTCGCGATTAACACTGCAAGGTTGCGAATTGAGATCTCGATGCCGGTACCGACGTTGAAGAAGCCGGTCGGGGCGCTAAAGGCCCGGTAGTCCTCGGCGGCCAATTCCATCACACGCACGCATGCCCGCGCCAGGTCGTCTGCGAAAAGGAACTCTCGCATCGGCGTGCCCGAGCCCCAAATCGCGACGGTCGGCGCGTGTGTCACCCGCGCTTCGTGGAAGCGGCGGATAAGTGCCGGAATAACGTGGCTGTTCTCCGGGTGATAGTTATCGCCGGGCCCATAGAGGTTGGTTGGCATAACACTGCGGTAGTCAACGCCGTACTGCCGGTTGTAGCTCTCGCACAGTTTTATCCCAGCGATCTTGGCAATCGCGTAGGGCTCGTTTGTTGCCTCCAGTTCTCCGGTCAGCAGCGCGCTCTCATGTATCGGCTGCGGCGCCAGGCGTGGGTAGATGCAGCTCGAGCCCAGAAATAGCAAGCGGGTCACGCCATGACGCCATCCTTCGTGAATGACATTGACCGCGATGGCGAGGTTCTGCTGGATGAATTCCGCGGGGTAGTTGTTATTGGCATGGATCCCGCCCACACGCGCGGCCGCAAGATATACCTCATCGATCCGCTCGGCGGCGAAGAAGTCGCGCACTTTCCGCTGATCGGTCAGGTCCAGTTCTGCACGGGTGCGGCACACGAGATCGACATCCGCGCGGTGCGATAGCGCGCGCGTAATGGCGGCGCCAACCATACCGCGATGACCCGCGACGAAGACACGTCTTCGGCTTTTATTCATAATGGTCATAGGGCCTGAAACCGGCCGTTTTGATCAGGGTGTCGTGTCGAGCGGATACGACGTCCGCGCCTATCATTTCTTATATTAGTTCTGTAAGGGTGGTGCGCGGCGTCCAGCCCATGCGCTCGCGCGCTGACTATGACACCGCCGCCGGCTTGCGTCGCTCGTGACACCGGTGATCAGCGATCGCCGTTGCACGACGCGTTCGATGATGCACACCGCAAACTCCAGCGTACCGGGGGCCAAGGACTACTCCGTCGATAGCTCCCCCGTGGCCCGATGGGCCAAGTTGACGAAAGAACTTTAGGGGCGATGCAGGGACGTGTACTGTCTGTTAGCCCACACAGGTGCAGCCAATAGCCCCGCTTATCCGGCCACGCAGGCCCGCTTTTCATTCCCACCCCTTTCAATCGACCTATATTTGAAGCCTTTCCACAATTGGCTTAGTGCGCTTTAATTCATCCTTGATGAAAGGGGCAACACTATTGCAGACCGCGCTGGCCGATACCGCTGGCGACGGTGTCAACGTCGCACTGTCAATGAATGTAGCGCCTAGAACAGCGCCATCGCAGGGGCGGCGCGAACCCTAGGTCGTGGAGACGAGCTTCAGGCCGATAACCCCGGCCAGAATCATTGCAATGCACCCGACTCTGGGGAGTGCCGCAGAGTCTCCGAGTATGGCGATACCCATGATCGCCGTCCCCGCGGCACCTATTCCGGTCCAGACCGCGTATCCAGTCCCGACAGGTACGGTACGGAGGGCGCTGGAAAGAAGCACGACGCTCGTCACGCCAGTGAGGACGGTGAGCACAGCCGGTACCGGCCGCGAGAAGCCCTCGGACGCCTTCATAAAGAAGGCGAAGGCGATTTCCAGCACCCCCGCTATGCCAAGCAGTATCCATGCCATTTCAGTAATTCCAGTGTGAGTTGAAAACTAAGAGGCGCCTGCTCACCGCACCGACAGGTATTACGCCGATCGGTGCGTTACGCCGTTACATCCGACGCTCGGACACCCTTCTCCTGCATGAACCGTTTGGCTCGTCAGGCTGCGGCAGCAGGGGTCGCACGGAATGCAACGCCAAAACGGTTGAAGGCGTTCATCAAGGCAATGGCATACGTTAGATCGGCGAGCTCCTTTTCACCGAACTCGGCGGCTGCGGCCTGGTAGTCGGCGTCTGGGACGCCAGTCTCCGAAACCCGCGTCACACTTTCCGCCCAAGCCAGCGCGGCGCGTTCACGAGTGCTGAAAACCTTGCCGGCCTCGGCCCATACGGGTACAAGGACCAGCTTCTCCACATGAAGTCCCGATTTCAGCAGATCGCGGGAATGCATGTCGATACAGTACGCACAGCCATTGATCTGCGAAATCCGCAGATAGACAAGGTCGACGAGCTGCTTCGGAAGCCCGCTTTTCTGAAGCGTCACGTACACGTTTCCGAAAGCCTTGTATCCCTCGGGAGAGGCCTTGGTGTAGTCGATTCGTTGGGTCATGAGGATCTCGATGGGGTTGATTGAGGAGTCAATGTTGAATCCTGATAGACCATCGATGAAGGGCCATGATGAGAGATATGGACTGGGCCATAGACATCCTTTGTCCAGACCATGCTTCACAGCAATATCCCGATACTTGACCCCTAGGCTTTAGAGGCCGCGATAGCGATACACAGGGCGGGCTCTGATAGCACGGGCAGGCATCCATGCCTTGCTATCGCCCGACACGCTGCGCACGCCATTGCCACGCATCTACTCAACCACGTGCGGACCTGCGCGTGGTGCAACTCCTGCTGTGCCATGCTGGTATCTTCACCACGCGGATCTAAAGGCATGCCGCACGCGAACGGCCGCGGCAGATTATCCGCGCGGTTTATCGCGCTATGGCGGGCTGCCCTCGATTGTTAGCGTATGCCGGAAGCTGTTGGCAGCGTACGAGATTTATCGCTTGGACAGGATCGTCAATACTTCTCACACCAACGATGCAACCACATAGGAGTATTGCCATGCCATTCGCCAACTTCAAATTCCCGGAAGGAACCCTCGATCATGCTCGCAAGGAGGAAATCATCCACCGCACGACCGCCATGTTTGTCGAGTACTTCGGTGAAGGCGCCCGCCCTCACTCAATGGTGCTCATCGAGGAAGTCGCGGACGGCGGCTGGGGGCGCGCCGACGAGACGTTGACGCTGGAGAAGATGGGACTCGCGGCTCAGGCCGGAACAGGTCGAGCGTAGGTCCACTCGAACCCGTCGCCGGCTCGCGTGATAACGCCGGCCGACGTCTCCGCGAAATGCGCGGCGAACACCGTGGCCCCCGTTTCCGCCGCACGCTCGAGCAAAGCGAGGCGAGAAGCGCGGGCCTGCTCCGGATGCTGGCAGAACATCGAGTTCCAATGAGGATGGTGCACCTGCACCGCGCTGTGCATGACGTCTCCCGAAAACAGCGCCGTTTCGCCGCGTGAGCGAATCTCGATGGCCATGTGCCCGGCACTGTGCCCGAACGTCGGGATGAACCGGATGCCGTCCAGAACTTCCGCGCCCGCATCGGGCACGGTGCGCGCCTGCCCTGCTCCGATGACCGGGGCAACGCTGTCCTCGAACACCATGCGGCGCGGGGCGCCTTCCGGCGTCGCAAAGAAGTCACGCTCACGTTCGCCGAAGACATAGGTGGCATTCTCAAACAGCGGCACCCACCTGCCCTCCCGCCGATGCGTATTCCAACCCACATGATCGACATGCAGATGGGTCAGCAACACGTAATCGACCTGCTCTGTATGAAAGCCCGCCGCCTCGAGGCGCTCGAGCACCGGGTTATCGAGCAGTCGAATAGCGCGCTGAAAGGCCGCGACTTGCCATTCCCGATGCCAGTATCCACAACGATGGTGTGCCCATCTAGCTCGACGAGCCACAGGTGCGTTTTCAGCGGTACGCGTCGAAGGGTGAGGTCGAGGCTTTCTGCGGCGAAGCGCTCCGCCAGCGCGCGTCCGTGGTCCTCGGTCCATGCCGGGAACAGGCGTTCAGGGGCCAGCGGAAAGACCGTCTCGTCAATGCGGGTAATGGTTGCGGCGCCCACTCGGTGGACATGTGGAAGGGTCATCATGGACATACGGACGCTCGCGGCGTCTCGGCAGCAAAAAACATGCGTCCACTATCGGGCAAGACGCCGCTCGCTACCAATGCCTTTCAGGTAGGACGGTGATGCCTTTCAGGCTAGCCAAACTGCGCGGCGAAGCGTTTCAGCGCGGCGTTTGTCTCTGCAGCGGCGAAGCAGAATTCGAGCGGCAACGGCACCGACAGATCGCGCAACGCCACAAAGCGCACGCGCGCTGGCGGACGATCACGATTCGCGGCATTGACGATGGCGGCGCCCATCCCAGCCGACACGAGTGACAGGATCGCGGTCTCCGTCGACGCTTCCTGGCGGATATCGAGTGTGAGGCCGGCTGCCGCGCACGCGGAAAGCAGATGGTCGTAATACGCGGGATAGACGCGCCGCGGGAAAATGATGAAGGGTTTCCCCGCCAGTTCGGCTGCCGCGACAGACTCCAGGCTCGCGAGCGGCCACGCCGCCGGCACTGCCAGCACGACGTTTTGCTCGAGGATGCGAACGCTCGCGATGCCTTCCGGCAGCGTACCGAAGCGATAGCAGAAGCCTCCATCGAGGCGTCCGGCTGAAATCGCCTCCAGCTGTTCCGGCGTGTTCATCGGCATGAGCTCGAGGGCGATATGTGGCGCCGCTTGCTCGAAGGCATGAAGCGCGTCCGAAACGATGCCGCTCCAGGCCGCGTTCTCGACGAAGCCGATACGCAGATGGCCCTCCACGCCTTCCGCGATCCTGCGTGCGAGGCGGTTGGCCGCATCGACGCGCGCAAGGATGTCTCGCGTTTCCTCGAGGTACGCCTGACCCGCCGGCGTCAGCTTGAGGCCGCGCGGCGTGCGCTCGAACAGCGCAGCGCCTATCGACTCTTCGAGATCCTGGATCTGCCGCGAGATTGCGGGCTGCGTCACGTGCAGCTGTTCTGATGCAGCGCGCACGCTGCGCAGTTCCGCGACGGCGCTGAAATAACGAAGATGCCGAAGTTCCATGATGTTCCCGAACGGAGCGATCGTCTGGCGATGATACCGTCACGCCATGGTGCAAGCAGGCAGAAACGTTGTATCTTCCCGCCAAAGCGACTGCCGCCACTCGACCCCCATGAAAAGCACTACTGGACGCCACCTGCCCGCGCTGGCCAATCTCGTCGCCCTGGAGACCACTGCCCGCCTGGGCAGCGTGACGGGCGCGTCCGAGGAGCTTTGCCTGACGCAAGGCGCCGTCAGCAAGCAGATCACGGAGCTCGAGGACTTCCTCGGCGCGCGATTGCTGAATCGCCGCAAGGGCGCAATGGCCGCCACACAAATCGGCGAGGAGTACCTGAAAACCGTGCGCAAGGCGTTGGCGATGCTGGAGGAGGCTACCCGCGAGGTGCAATCGGGATGGGCCGCCGGAGGGAGGCTCGATATCTCCGTGCCAGTATCGCTCGGCAACATCTGGCTGCTGCCGCGACTGCTCCGGTTCGCAAAAGAACAGCCGCAGATCCAACTCAACGTGACGACGAAGGTCGGACCCATCGATCTGGAGAACGCCCAGCAGGATGCCGCGATCATGTACTGCTCTGCCCCGCCGCCGCATCATTACTCGATGAAGGTCATGCCGCTCGAGCTCTTTCCGGTCTGCGCGCCGGAGTTGCTACCTGCCGAGGCGACGCTGGCGACGGCCACGAAGAAGCGCCTGCCGCTGTTGCATCAGATGGCGGCACTCGAAGCCTGGCCATCCTACCTGAAGCAGCAAGGCATCCGGCAACCCGAGCGCGACGGACCACGCTACGGCCTGCTGACCATGGGCCTGCAGGCTGCGCTGGGCGGCATGGGCGTCGCGCTGTTGCCCGACTTCGTGACGGGCGAGGATATTCGCGCGGGACGATTGATTCGCCTGTCGACCACCGCTTACGTGTCGCCGAAGTCGTACTACTTCGTCTGCCTCGAAGAGAAGCTGACCCACCCCGCGATGCATACATTCATTGCATGGCTGCGCGAACAACGTTCCGAGGAGTTGTCGGCACCTTGACCGCATCGCTCTTCACGAGCGTCGATCCGACGAAGCGTCCGGGGCGATTCCCCGTGGGCGCGCCATCGCGCAACGTCGCCTCGCCGGCGACGAGCACATGGGTAACGCCAACGGACGGCTGCACCGGATCGTCGAACGTGGCGCGATCCTGGATCGTCGCGGGGTCGAACACGGTGATGTCAGCCACGTGCCCCACGCGCAGTTCCCCGCGACGTTCCAGTCCGAAGCGCAGCGCGGCGAGCCCCGTCATCTTGTGGACAGCGCGCTCCAGCGGAAACAGGCCCAGATCCCGCGAGTACAAACCGAGCACGCGCGGAAACGTTCCCCACAGACGCGGGTGTGGCGTCTCGTCCGAAGGAATGCCGTCGGAGCCCACCATCGTGCCCGGATAGGCAAGAATGTCGCGAACATCGCCCTCGTCCATGATGAAGTACACCGCGCCACCGGGCACCAGCGACTCCGCCACCTCGCGGCGCGTGCGTCCCCATGACTCGGCAATCTCTTCCAGATAGCGGCCGGCCACATCGGGGTGCGTGGCCGACCAGGTGATCAGGATGCGGTCGCACTGGTCTACGCGCTCGGGACGCAGCATCGTCGACGAGGCCGCGTACGGATAGCAGTCCATGCACAGCGGCATGGTCTGCGCAAGCGCGTTCACCTGCGCCAGCGTTTCGCGGCTACGGCCATGGTTCTGCTTGCCCACGAGCTTGTGGTGCGAGATGACCGTGGACACGCCCAGCGCCTTGCCGATACGCGCCGTTTCGTCGATCGACTCGCGCACACGATCGCTCTCGTCCCGCATGTGCGACACCAGTACCCCGCCGAGCCGCCGCATCGGTTCGCACATGCGGACGATCTCGTCCTCGGGCGCGGCGGCGGATGGCGGATAGAACGTGCCCGTCGACACGCCGATGGCGCCCTGCCGCAACGCGGCTTCCACATCCTCCCGCATGCGTTCGATCTCCGCGTCGCTCGCAGCCTCGCCTAGTTGGCCGACATGCCGCGCGCGCAGCGTGGATTGCCCGACCAGCACCGCCACGTTGACCGCTGCGGGACTCGCGGCGAACGTGTCCCGGTAGGCCTGCACGGATTCGAACCGGTAGCCGCCGCGCAGGATATCGAGCGGCGCCGGTGGGATCGTGTCTGTCACGAGCGGGAACAGGCTGATGCCGCAATTGCCCGCGATGATTGTAGTCACGCCCTGCGTTACCTTCGGCAGCATCTCGGGCGACTGGAACACCAGGAAGTCGTCGTGCGTGTGCGTATCGATGAAGCCGGGCGCTACGGCCAGCCCGGTAGCATCGATATCGGTGACAGCCCGTGCATCGCGCAGGTCGCCGATCGCGACGATTTCTCCATCGCGGATTGCAACGTCGGCGGATCGCCGCGGCGCGCCCGTACCGTCGATGAGGTCGCCATTGCGAATGATCGTGTCGAATTGAATGGTCATACTGTGCCTCAATCCACTTTGGCGCCGCTCTTGCGCACGAGTTCGCCGAATTTCACGGTTTCGGCGGCGATGAGCGCCTGAAAGTCGCGCGCGGTTCCGCCCAGCGGCTCGAACGACAACCGGTCCAGCTGCGCGCGGAATTCCGGATCGCGCAGGATCGTGTTGACCTCCTTGTTCAGCCGCTCTACCGCTTCCGGAGGCGTGCCCGGTGACGCGACCAACCCGGCCCACGCGGTCACCTCATAGCCCTTGAGCCCCGCTTCCGACAGCGTCGGAAGATCGGGATAACGGGGCGAGCGATTGCGCGACGTCACGGCCAGCGCACGCACCCGATGCGACGACACATAGGGGCCGATCGAGGGCACGTTATCGAACATCAGCTGAACGCTGTTGCCGACGAGATCCTGCAAGGCTGGCGTGCTTCCCTTGTACGGGACATGCGTGACGTCGACCTGCGTCATGACCTTGAACAATTCCCCGCCCAGATGGCTCGTGGTGCCGTTGCCCGCCGATCCCATCGACAACTTGCCGGGATTCGCGCGCGCATAGCTCACCAGCTCCTGAACCGACTTGACTGGCAGCGACGGATTGACGGCGAGAATGCTGAAGGTCGTCACGAGCCCGACGATGGGCAGCAGCTTGTCGGGGTCGTAAGGCAGCTTGCTATACAGAAAGCGATTCGTGGCCAGCGTGGCGTTGTTACCGTAGGCCACCGTATAGCCATCGGCCGGCGCGGCCAGCAGCGCCTGAATGCCGATGTTGCCGCCCGCTCCCGGCCGATTCTCGACCACCACGGGTTGCCCCAGTCGCCGCGAAAGCGCTTCCCCGAACAGCCTCGCGACGATGTCTGGCACCCGCCAGGCGCGGTTGGCACGATCAACCGGACCGGCTTCTCCGGCCACGCGGCATGGACGACGCTCATTCCTGACAGCGCTGGCCCCATCAGGCCGATTGCCATGGCAGCCAGCAGGTTTCTTGTCGGACGCTTCATCTCTCACTCTCCTCGATCCTTGGTGTCACGACGATGAGTATCGCCACAGCGCGCCCCCCGATCCTAGTGAAGTTTCGTCGATGATGATTTCCGGCACGGAATAGTTGCGGGAGGTCGAACGCGATGCCTGAAAGGCATCGGCAGCCGCAATCAACGGCAATTGTCCGCGTTCATCAAATCGTCAATAGTTTGTGCATACCCGTTCCCGCCTCAAGGAGACACAATATGCCCGGACAGTCATCCACTTCCACCCCTACGCTTTCGCAGAAATCACTGATCTCCACGGACATCGACTATGACCGCGAGGGTTTTCAGACGGGCACGTTACGCATTCCCTATTCGCATGATCGCTCAGCCTACGGACATATACCTACGCCCATTGCCGTGCTCAAGCACGGCGACGGCCCCACGGTCCTGCTGACGGGCGGCAATCACGGCGACGAGTACGAGGGGCCGGTGGCGTTGATGAAGCTGCTGCAACGCATGCCGTCGATGCACATCGACGGTCGCCTGATCGTCATTCCCGCGCTGAACTTCCCCGCCTTCCTCAATGGCTCGCGAACCTCGCCAATCGACCGCGGGAATCTGAATCGCATGTTTCCTGGCGATCGCAACGGATCGCTGACGGCGATGATTGCGCACTATGTCGATACGGAGCTCTTTCCCCGAGCGGACATCGTGTTCGATCTGCACGCAGGGGGCGCATCGTTCGACCATATGCCTACGCTGCTCGCCGCGCTGCCCGGCAACGCCGAACGGCATGCGGAATACCTCAAGCTGGTGGACGCGTTCGCGGCGCCGCACACGATGATCATGGATCTGCTCGGTGAGGACCGCACCTATGGAGCGGCGGCGGAGCGCCATGGCACGCTGTTTTTGTGTGGCGAGTTTGGCGGTGGCGCGGCCTGCAACGTCGATGGCGTGAAAATCGTCGAGGACGGGCTGCGCCGGTTCCTTCATGCAACGGGGCTCACGCGCCACGACCGGCCTGCGGCGGCGAAGCGCCCTACCACGCTGATCCGGGTCGACGGCGCCCGTCACTATCTCTTCGCGCCGAGGCATGGCGTGTTCGAGCCGTGCTTCCGACGGGGCGAGACGGTGACGGCGGGCCAACTGGCGGGTCGGCTGTTCGATCCACACGCGCCGTGGGAGGCTCCGCGCGAACTGCATTTCGCCGGCGATGGCATGGTGGTCTGCACGCGTACGTTTGCTCGCGTGGAACCGGGCGACTGCATCGCCTTGCTGGCGGCCAATGCGCGCTGGCAATAGCTCGCAGCCGATTGTTGCCCATTGACGTTACCCATCTCCCTGCAAACGACATGCCGAACAACCAACCCCCTTCCTCCGAGGCCACGGCGTATGGCGCGTTTTCCCATGCATACATCGTCGGGATGTTTTTTCTGTGCTTCGCGTTCTCGTACATCGACCGCCAGGTGGTCAGCATTCTGGTTCAGCCCCTCAAGGCGTCGCTCTCGCTAAGCGATATGCAGATCGGTCTGCTGCAAGGCATCACCTTCACGATGTGCTACGCGACGGCGGGCGTCTTCGTGGCGCGGCTCGTCGACCGGTCCAATCGCGTCTTGCTCAGTGCCGTCTGCGTGGCCATCTGGGCCATCTCGACCGCGATGTGCGGTACCGCCACGACGTTCTGGGAACTGCTGCTCTGGCGCGCGGGAACGGCCATCGCCGAGGCAGCGCTGAGTCCTGCCGCGTTGTCGATTTTCAGCGACCTCTTCCCTCCTCGCAAGGTTGCGCGCGCGAGCGGCGCGTTCATGCTGGGCCCGTATGCAGGCGGCGGCGTCGCGCTACTCGGCGGCGGAGCGTTGCTTGGATGGCTGGAGCAACCTGCAATGGCAGCGTGGCTGTCAGCGCATGACCTCCACCCCTGGGAGATGGTTTTTTTCACTGTGGGACTTCCAGGCATCGCACTCGCCGCGCTGGTGGCCCTGACGATCAAGGAGCCCGCTCGACAGGGCACCCGCAATGCGGAGAGTGCCGGCGATGCGCCGCCGCTACGTGAGGTGCTAAGGGAACTATTCGTGCGCAACCGCTTCTGCCTACCCTACTTCTTCGGGTATGTGGCGCTGATCCTGCTGTTCTATTCGCACGCCGCGTGGTTTCCCACGATGGTCATTCGACGGTTCGGACTCAGTGCGAGCGAAGTGGGAAAGCTTGCCGGGCCGATGTATATGCTTGGCGGGATGGCGGGCGTGATTACTGCCACGCTGCTCGTGGGAAAAGTCACCGACCGCGGCGCCCTACGCAAGGTGTTGCGTATCGCCGCGTGCGCGGCCACCGCGCTCGTTCCGGCCGCGTGCATCGCGCCGCTGGCCCCGTCGGCGATGCTTGCTCTTGCCATGTACGGGGTCTGCGCGTTCGCCGCCAGTATCGTGATGGCGCTCGCGCCGGTGCCGCTGCAGATTGCCATTCCCAACCGGATGCGCGGCCGCTCCATCGCGTTGCTCGTATTTCTGACCAATGCCATCAGCGGTGGAGTGGGTCCGTTCGCGGTGGGTTGGATTAATGAGCGGCTGGCCGATCCGCAGAACGGCCTGTCCACATCGCTCGCCGTCGTCGGCACGGCCGCTGCCGCATTGAGCTCGATGCTCTACTGGATTGCCACGCGGAATGCGCCGCGCGTCGAAGTTGAGGTGCACGCAGGCGTGTCATGTGCGCCGTTGATTCAGGGCGACGCCAGTCCGCCAGCATGGGAACGCAAAAAACAAAATTCTGAAGCAGAACGAGATCGCAGCCGACAATGATCCCCACGCGTATCAACATCGCGGTCACACCCGTCGTGCTGCGCGGATCATTCCCCCCTCGCGACGTAGCGTCCCGCCCCACCAGGCATCAATAGTGCGACCAACTGCTGTCAGAAGGAGACGGATCCCCCAATGAGGAGAAATTAGCAGCCCAGTTCGGATAAGTGCCGACCAGCTCTAGCGACCGCCTCGTTGGTCTCACGCAATCGACGAAGGTCATCGCTTTTTGCCGCGACGTCTTGGGATCTCCGGGCCGCGTTATACCCATCGAACGCGGTACGGCACGAGATCCCATAAAGGAGCCCCCGGGCGTACGCTTGCGATCCGTCACCATCCGCAGCGAGGTAACGCTCACGGGCGATATCCTGGCCACTGCGCACAACACGCTCCGGTGCGCCTTCCGCGCAGGGACGATCCTGCAACACTACTTGGCCGCGAGGATCTCGACACTGGTAGATTGTCGCCGCATTGCTGGCCGTAGACCATAAGCACAACAGGACAAAGATTGTCCGCACGCCGGATCCCCGCTATTAGATAGCCTCGCACTGTATCGGACACGTGTCCCCATGAGGATTCTCCCGAAGGGGTATGCTGTAGCGGCATTCTGAGTTGCCAATGCAACCATACATGCCCGATCTATTCTGTCCGTCCTACGTTTGTATCGACAGCCCATCGGGTGCCGCTGAAGTTTTCCATTGGATGGTGCGAGGTGTCTGTCGCGGACCGTTGCGTCCGACTCTCTATGGCAGCGGCTCGACAATCGCCATGCCGAGATTGCCATTGCCCGTGGGGAATGGACTGCCAGGCACCGGTGTCAGCGCACCGGTGGTTGAATTGATTGCGAAGCCGTAGAGCTCGCCGAGGAAGGATGGCGAAGACAGGAAGCGCCCGCTCGAATCGACGCGCAGGCGTTGCGCGTTGAAGCCGGTGGGCGTGCTCCCCAGGTTCTGATCGAACAAACCCGTCGTCAGATCGCGCCGCACCACCTGAATCCCATTTGCAGTCTGCCCCCCAGTCAGGACATAGGCAAACGGACCCGACGGGGCGAGCACGATGTCGGTGGGCGAAAGCATGGTCGGGAAAACGTCAATCGCGGTCACGGCACCCCTAACGTGGTCGATAGCGCCGACGCCGATCGTGTTGCTGGACATGTTCAGGGAGTACAGCATCCGGCCATCGGCAGACACCACAGCGCTACGCGCGCAGGAGCCAGTGGGTGGCGTCGTGTCTGGCAAATTGACTGTGCCGAGCAACGGATCAAAGGCCATGGACCACACCTCGTCCGTTGTGGTGTTCACCGAATAGATAAACCGACCATTCGGCGACACGGCGACACCTGATGTACGACCGCTCAAGTCACCGCTCCAGTACCCTTGTCCAGTAGCCGTCGCCGTGTTGGTGATGGGGTTGATGCTGAATGCGAGGACAGTGCGCCCTGCGCCAATAATTAACCACTTGCCCGTGGGATGCACGGAGATAATCTCCGGCATCGGGGAGGTCGGCGCGCTCGTGCCAGAGATAACGCTCAGGGCGCCAGTGGCTGGATCCAGCTGGTATGCCTCCACCGCGTCGTCGTCGCGCATGATCGCGTAGCCCACCAGCCCCGACGGCAGGAAGGCGATGTCAGTCACCTTTCTCGTTGTGGCGAACGGGCTGCCAGGCACTGCGGCAAGCGTTCCGTTGCGCGGGTCGATCCGATAGACCGAAATCATAAAATCCACGCTGTTGGGCACGACCACGAACTGGGCCTGCACGCAGTTGATCGTCACATCGGTAACGTTGGTGCCGGCGATGGTGCCGCTGCCGTTCTGCACAGTGCAGGTCTGGCCGGCAGGCTGGCCAGACACCGTCACGCCATACAGCGTCCCGGCGACAAGTCGGTGGGGAATGAAAACGCTCCGCCGGCGCTGACGACCGCCGTATCGCCGTTGGCCCCGGCCAGCATCAGGCTCTTCCCCGCGGCCAGACCGGACACCGTACCGCCCACCGTGTAAGTCGGCAGCGGCACGGTCGTCGGGCGGGCTAGCGCGGCGTTGCCGCACAGGCGGGCTCCTGTGGGTGTATCCGCGCAGGCGGCGAGCACGGCGGAGCCACCCAGCGTGGCAGATGATGGACTGCTGATCTGTGCTGAATGGCCGTCCACCGCGGCGGTCACGGGGAAACTGATATCGCCGGTGCTCCACGACCAGTTGGTCAGGTCGGCGATACCATCGACGCCATCCGAACGCCGTACGGCGGCGGTCACGGTTTGAGCCGCCGCGCCGGCGGTCACTGTCAGGGTCGCGGGCGACAGCGTCAGCGTGTACGACTTTGCGGGCGCCGACTGCACTACCAGATGCGTAACCGCGGTGGCTCTGCCGCCATCGGCAAGCGTCGCTGTGGCCGTGATATCGGCTACGCCAGCATTGCGGGTCTGCACCGTGGCATAGGTGCTGACCAGAACCGAAGCCGAGATTCCTGCCGGCGACTTGTCCGAAGCCCCTGTGACCACGGCAACCGATTCGTCGGAAGACGTCCAAGCAAAGCTTGCTCCTTTCACCTCATTCCCATCGGCGGCAAACACCGTCGCCTTCAGCGTCTGCGTGGTGCCTACTACCGGCGCAGCCCTGCTTGTGTCTACGACAACCTTGGTGGCGCCCGGCGTAGCTGACTGGGCCGGAGTGGCATTGTCATCGGAACCGCAGGCAGCAAGTACCGCAGTCGCAAGCAAAGCAATGCCGAACGCGCGTGCGCCGGCAGGAAGAGATGATCTAGGCCGGGATCGGTGCTCGACGCGCTGCGAATGCTGACGATTCGCCATGATGGGACATCGACTACATACGCGCGACGGGCGGGGAGCAACGCGTTGACAAATACCGTAAAAAGGCCACGTACGCGGGTACGTGGCATGCGAAGCAGGCTTCGTTAGCTCGTACGGCTATTCGATCTTCGCGCCGGATTCCTTGATTACGCGCGTCCATCGCACCGATTCGCTCTTCATGTAGTCCGTGTACTGCTGCGGCGTTCCGCCAAGAATTTCGGAGCCTTGGTCCTGCAGCTTGGCGCGCACCGCCTTGTTCTGCAACGCGTGTGCCGTGGCATCGCGCAGCTGTGTCACGATGGCATCGGGCGTGCCCTTTGGTACCAAAATGCCCTGCCATGCGCCCATTACCAGCGAGTCCAGACCAGTCGCTTCCTTGATTGTCGGAACGTCTGGAAGGATCGGCGTTCGTTTGTTGCTGGTAAGCGCAAGCGCCTTCAGCTTGCCGGTCTTGATATGCGGCGTGGCCTCGTTGAGCGGAAGGAACATGAACTGCGTCGCTCCTGCAATCAAGTCCGTGATGGCGGGCGCGCTGCCCTTGTACGCTACGTGCGTAGCTTGGATGCCCATCTCCTTGGCGAAGAGCGCGCCACCGAGGTGTAGCAGGGCCCCCGCGCCCGATGATGCGTAATTCAGCTTGCCGGGATTGGCCTTCGCGTTGGCAACGAGTTCCTTGACGTTGCTCACGGGCAGGTTCGGCGTCGTGACGAGGACCAGCGGAATATTGGCCGTCAGGCTGATCGGCACGAAATCCGTGAACGCATCGAACTGGACGTTCTGGTACAGCGACGGCGCAAGCACGATAGCCGAGGTACTGTAGAAGATCGTGTAACCATCGGGCGCCGCGCGCTTGGCTTCCGTGGCCGCGATATTGCCGCCGGCGCCGGGCTTGTTGTCCGGGACGATCGAGCCGGACAGCTGCGAGGCCAGTCCCTGGGCGACGATGCGGGCGTTGATATCCGCTGAACCACCGGGCGGAAAGCCCACCAGCATACGCACAGGTTTATTGGGGTACTTGTCTGCAGCAGACACTGCCGGGGGCGCAAACGTCGCTGCAAGAATCGCTGCTGCGAGATAGAGGGTACGCATGTCCTGTCTCCGAGATTTTTTATCGTGGCGATGCTTGTGTCGTTATGCAGCCTGGCGGAGGAGCCACTGAAGTGCGTCCTCAAGCGACGGGTTCTCTCCTACCGGGCCGGCCTCAATCGCGGCGGCGGTGCTGGCGAAGCGGGCCTCCACGCCGGGTAGCACGAGTGATGTCAGTCCCGCCCCCTGCAATTCCTTCTGTGCTTCCGCCACTTCGTGCGTACGTCGCCGCGCATGAATCGTGTGCGTGCGCACTAGCATGTTGATGAAGTCCTCGAGCGGACTGTCATCGATGTCCTTCAGTACGCCATACAGCTTCGCGCGCACGCCCTGCTTCTCCGCCGCCATCAGCAGTTCCACCGCGAGCGCCTCCATCCCCTTGGTGAACACGCTGCGCAGAACCTTCAACGAGATGGCATCGCCTGCTGCACCGCCTTCGACGACGCGCGCATTGCCGCCCGAACGCTGGATCAGTGCCGCAAAGTCGTCCGCGGCATCGCCCGCGCACAGCAGCGGCGTCTTCGACAACGCCAGCGAGATCGCGCCCATGACTGCGACATCCGCGTAACCGATGCCCTTGGCCTTCGCACGCACAGCCGCCACACGCTTGTCCGCGGGGCTAGCCGTCGTCAGATCGGCATAGCGCGCGCCGAGCTTCATCTGCTCGAAGCATTGGCCTGCCACGTCGAGCGCCACGGCACCGAACACGCAGGACAGCACCCAGTCGGCATCAGCAAGCCAGGGACCGATCTGATCATGAACACTCAGGTCAAAGCTCGCGACGAGCTCACGGCCTGCCTGCGACAAATGGGTGTCGCAGAACTGGAAGGTGGTGCCCGGAATAGTGGCGAGCGCGCTGACGTAGCAGCGGCCGACTTCGCCCAGGCCGATGATTGCGATGTTCAAGACTGCCTCCTTGCTAATGAAGCCAAAGAGTACAAAAAAAATACAGTCAGAACAACGACAAATCTAGGTTTTCAGGGTAAACGTGGAAAATTTCTGCATAGTCTGAAGGGCTGAAGTGCGTCGCAGACGCTAAATTGTTCTATTTTTGTACGTCATCCGTACGCGACTCGAAACTGTCCAGCCGCCGGCTCATGAACCGCTGGTTAGAGACCAGCAGATGAACTGACATGAGCTGCTCGGCCAGGTCGCCATCATGCAGCTCGACCGCCATGGCGATATCGCGGTGGTGTTGCAGGCTGCGTAGCAGGTCTGCATATTCGTAGAGGAAGAACGAGCGTGTGATGATCGGCATATCGATCATGGTCTCGAGGATCGTCTTCAGCCGCTGGGACCCGGCGGCATCGAGCATCAAACGGTGGAAGCGACTGTTCGCTGCCTGCACCGCCTCAATCCCACTCTCGGAATCGCGTGCACCTTCGATAGCACCAGCCATCTCCTGATTGCACTGCTTCAGACGCGCGATGGTGGACGCATCGGCCCGCTCCGCGGCCAGCCGCGCGGCAAAGGGTTCGAGGCGAATGCGCAGACGGAACATGTCCTCGATATCCCAGCGCGTAAAACCGGCGACAAACACGCCGCGACCGGTTTCCTGCACGGCAAGGCCGTCGTCGATCAGTCTCTTGAGAGCGGCGCGCACTGGCGTGCGACTCACGCCGATGTCCTCGGCGATGTGCTCCTCCTTGAGCTGGGTGCCAGCCGTGTAGTGCCCCGCCACGATTCGCTTCTTCAGCACTTCGTAGGTCTGTTCGCTGCCCTTTTTCATCACTTTTCTGATTTTCCTGACGCGAGTCTCGGGGTCACTCCCCACAGGGCCGCATGCAACGGCCCGCGTCGCAATGCTACCAAATGCAGCCGACTGCGCTGTGTAACAAGGGGCACTTACCACCGTGTTGTACTTTTTATGTACAAAACCTTGCGGCAAGCGGGTGTCATTCTCATATCAAATGGCAAATTTCTCACGTTTACCCGCATTCGCCTAACTTCTTCTTGAGCTTTATTGTTTTTATTTTGTACTATTCGCACACCAGCAACACACAGTAATCACTCAAAACGGAGACGATATGTCCGCCATCGCACAACACATCAACCGCCTCAAAGGATTGGGCACTGCCACCATCCATGAAGCCCAGGGCCAGAAAGGCGCGCTCGATTCGGGCCTCAAACCCCTGGATCCGACTCTACGCATGGCCGGACCGGCCGTCACCGTGGACATCCGCCCCGGCGATAACCTGATGATCCACTATGCCCTGACCAAGACGAAGCCCGGCGACGTACTCGTCGTCGACGCCAAGGGCTTTCTCGAAGCAGGACCCTGGGGCGACATCCTGACCCTCGCCGCGCTTGAGCTGGGACTCGCGGGTCTAGTCGTGAACGGTTCGGTACGCGATGGCAACGCCATCATCGAGATGGGTTTCCCCGTGTTCTGCCGTGGGCTATCTATCAAGGGCACCGGCAAGAATCAGCCTGGCAGAGTCAACGTGCCGGTGCACTTCGGCGGCGCCCAGATCCATGCGGGCGACATCATCATCGGTGACCGTGACGGTTTGGTCGTGGTCTCGCCCGATGAGGTGGAGAGCGTCATCAACAAGAGCATCGAGCGCGAGGCGAAGGAAGAAGCCATGCGCGTCGCGCTGAAGGAAGGCCAGACAATGGTCCAACTGCTTAAGCTCGGCGAAACCCTGGAGCGCTTCGGCCTCCGTTGATGTTGACGCGCCCCGCAACGGGCGCGTCTTCCTGCATCGCTGGAGCGCTCACAGAAGCGCCTTTCCCAAATATCCGGAGACACTCATGCACATCCTCATGCGCATGCTGGTAGCGCTCGCCCTGAGCACTACCGTATCGACTGCCGCGTACGCCGCGGAATACAACGGCCCCATCCGCATCGTCGTACCATTCGCAGCAGGCGGCGCCACTGACGCGCTCGCTCGCCTGCTCGCGCCCGGCCTCGCCAAGGAGCTGGGCCACACTGTGGTGGTGGAAAACCGCCCGGGCGCCAGTGGCCAGATTGGCACCGCTTACGTCAAGAACGCGCCGGCCGACGGCTCCGTGTACCTGCTCGCTCTCGACCACTCCGTTGTGATCGTGCCGTTGATTACACCGACGGCCGGGTATGACGCCCTGCGGGACTTCACGGCTCTCGGTACTGTGGCCCGCTTCCAGTGGGTGCTCTCAGTGCCGATCACCAGCCCCGCTACGACCCTTCAGCAGTTCATGGAGATTGCGAAGAACGACCCAAGCAAACGCAATTACGGTGTACCGCTGATGGGCGGAATGCCGGATCTCATCGGCAGCAGCGTCGGCAATAAGTCAGGCGTCGCGATCGAAGCCATCCCCTTCAACGGGTCCGCGCTGATGATGCCGCAACTCATCGGCGGCCAACTTGCCTCCGGAGTGACCGGTTCTCCGGAAGCCGTCACCATGGTGCGCGCGAAGAAAGTGCGCCCGCTCGCGGTCACGGGCGACAAGCGTTCACAACTGCTGCCCGAGGTCCCGACCTTCGCCGAAGCCAGTGTGCCGGGCCTGAACCTCAACAGCTTCAATGCGTTCTTCGCGCCGAAGAACCTGCCCACGACGATCGCGGACAAGTTCAACGCGGCGCTGCGCAAGACGCTCGCCAACCCGGACGTACGGAAACAGGTCAGCGACATGTCGCTAGATCTGGTGGACTCCTCCTCAATTCCTGAGGCCAAATCCGAACTGGAACGCACCTATCGGTTCTGGAACACCTCGGCGGCAGCCAAACGCTGACACGCCAACGACCCAGGAGCGTCACGCAATGACGGACAGCGTTCCTCACTCGGCAGGTACCGACGCACCGGCGTTCGTCATGCCTGACAACGCATGTGACTGTCACATGCATATCTTCGACCCGGCGCTGCCCTTTGCGCAGAACGCATTGCTGACGCATGGTGCCGCCACGCCCGCGCAATACGAGAAACTTCGCACGCGTCTTGGCACCCGCCGCAACGTGGTCGTCCAGCCGTCGTCGTATGGCACCGACCATCGGGTAACGCTCGCGGCATTGCAGTATTTCGGTCCGTCGGCGCGCGGCGTGGCCGTGGTCACGCCACATACCCCCGATCGGGAACTGGACCAGCTTGCGGCTGCCGGCGTGGTCGGCGCACGCCTGAACCTCGTTCAAAAGGGTGCGACCGATATCACGATGGCGAAGCCGTTAGCAGCAAGGCTTCGCCACGTTGGCTGGCATCTGCAGGTCCACATGCTGCCCAATGACTTCCTGCAGGAAGTGGATCACCTGCTGGGGCTCGGTGTCGACATCGTCGTCGATCATTTCGCCCGAGCCTGCACTGAACCATCGTTAGCCCCACTAATGATCCGGGCGGTCAACAAGCTGCTCGGCAGCGGCCACGGGTGGCTAAAGCTGTCCGGCGCCTACATGGCGGTGCCGCACGGCAGCCCCGATCTGCATCGGCTTGATGACTTCGTCGCAAACCTCGGCGACCGCTTTGCTTCTCGGCTCGTATGGGGTACCGACTGGCCCCATGCCACGGAGTCGGTCAAGCCAGACGACGCCGCACTCGCGAACCTGCTCGCTCGCTGGTTCCCGCAGCCCGTGCGGGACAGCATCCTCTCAACGAACCCTGCCTTGCTTTACCGCTTCAATGATCTTCAATGAGGTCACCACGGTCTCCGGGGCGACATCTCTCTAAGGCTATTCTTGTTGGGATTTTGTGGCACCTAGCTTGTCTATGCCCGCCAATATTGGCTGGAGCTGCTCGATACTGATTGGCTTGACCAAGTGGTGGTCAAAACCGGCCGCAGTCGTCCTCGCCCTGTCTTGCGGCTGGCCCCAGCCCGTCACCGCAATCAATACCACGTCGCGGTGTCTATCGATGGACCGGATAGCTCGCGCTAGAGCGCACCCGTCCATTTCCGGCATGCCAACATCCAACAGTGCCACTTGAGGGGCTACAGCATCGAGTGCCTCCAGAGCAGCGAAGCCGGAATTGAAGACCGTCGACCTGCAGCCAATCAAATCGACCAACAGGCCGAGACTATCCGCCGCATCGCGGTTGTCATCGACGACCAGCACTCTGAGCCCTTGGATTGGCGCAGGCTCGGTTCTGCCGGCGACATCGACGGTGACCTCGGTGGAGAGTGGAATCGACACGGTAAAACAACTGCCCTTTCCCGTGCCACCGCTTCGGACCGCAATAGTGGCCCCGTGCGCGTCGAGAACCAACTTCGTAAGTGCAAGTCCGACCCCTAATCCCTGACCTGATGCGACCCTCGGGTGCAAGCGGTCGAAGAGCGCAAACAATCTCGCTTGATCCTCAAGCTCGATACCTATGCCGTTGTCAGCCACATGCACTACTGCATGACCAATCTCCGAGAGCACTGACACCTCGATCCGCCCCGGGGTGGGCGTATATCTCGCCGCGTTGTTCAGAAGATTGGAGAAAGCCTGCGCCAATCGGACCTCGTCTCCCCTGACGAACAACGGATCAGATGGCAATTGGACAACTAAAGCATGCTTTCCGCTCTCAATGGCAGGACTGCTCAGTGCGATCGCGCTTTGAATCGCACTTCCCAGTTCGATGCGGCTGGGCTTGACCTGAAGCACGCCGGTATTGATTCTGGCAACGTCCATGAGGTCATCGACCAACCGGACCAGGTGGTCGACCTGTTTGTTGAGCGTGGCAAGCACGCCGCCAGGCTGGCTTGAGTCCAGGCGGGAGTTCAAAACCTGCAATCCATTCCGAATCGGAGCCAAAGGATTGCGCAACTCGTGCGCCAGCATGGCGAGGAAACGATCCTTGCCTTTCTGCGCCTCTGCCAGTGCAGTCTCCGCTTCGTGCCTCGAGGTGACATCGGTCGCCGTGCCAAACCACTCCACGACCTCTCCGGCCGCGTCGAGCATGGGGACCGCGCGAGACATGGTCCAGCCCACCGAACCATCAACACGAACGAACCGATGTTCTTGCTCGTAGGTAGATTTGTCAGCCACCGCGCGTTGAATTGCCTGCCAGACCCGCGCCCGATCCTCAAGGGGGACATAGCCGTCAAGCCACGATCGATTCGGGGCACCGACGTTGGCCAGTAATCCCTGCCCCTCCACGACGATTAGCTCTGACCAATCGGCGCTTGCGCGATAGATGACGTTGGCGCTGGCCTTCGTCAGCGCCAGAAACCGCGCCTGACTATCCTGCAGTTCTCGACGGTAGTTGACCTTCTTCGTAGTCTCCCAGACTGTGCAAACCATCCCCTGGATATGGTCCCCCTCATCGCGAACCGGGGAGTACGAGAATGAGAAGTATGCTTGCTCCTCGACGTCCTTTCGCTTGACCAAGAGCGGCATATCGTCCGCGCAGATACCCTCACCTGACATTGTGGTCGCGATGAGCTCGCTAATGTCTGGCCAGATTTCTGACCAGACCTCGCGAATGGGCTGGCCCATTGCATCAGGATGCTTGTTACCAAGCAACTCTATGTAGGCCGCGTTGTAAATCATGCATAGAGACGGCCCCCAACCAAGCCACATCGGCACCTTCGAGTTCTCCATCAACGCCACCATCGTACGCAACGTACGAGGCCAGCTCTCCGGGGTCCCGAGGACACTTCGGGTCCAATCGTGATTGGCAATGCGCTCGGTCAACTCGTTTCGGCACGTAGCGCCCGGCAATGTGGTGTCATGATTGACAACACTTGGCGATAGGCCTTTTGATGGTGCGTCCATGACCGCGTTGGGTAGTGCCTGCGTTGGAAGTAGAAGTCCCAAAAAAGGCTACTACAGGACGCCAGGTTGCGCAGTCCGAGCCCGTCCTACGTTTCTTCATATAAGTGAGCGCAACCTCTTCGGAGCGCTCGTCAGCAGCACCCCGCGTATGGGGTTTTGAACGACTAAGATGCCCCGTCTCGACCCTCGTGGCAACCCAACCTAGCCGACCCGAAAATGTTCCATCGACTGCCCGGCGTTGACTGCCCGCTGCAGCCATTCAGGTAAGGCCCCCTCCCCGTTCCAACTTTGGCCGTCGGCGCTGCGATAGCGCGCGACCACCTTGGATGCCGACGAAGCGACGTCGATCGGGAAACACCCTGCGGCGACCAAATCCTCGAGAGTGAGGGAGAATTTCGCCATCTGGGTTCGGACCCACAGAATAGCCTCGGCCCGCCGGCGGAGTTGCTCGGCGGGACTGGCTGCGGCGAATGGCGGCGTTGCGTTAGATTGGGACGAAATGCGCATGTCGGCATCTTGCCATGGCTGGGCCGCTTGGCGCGCTGGTTGAGCCATGGCACCGGTCACGCGGGCGTGCCGCTAGGGCCAGGCTGAGAGGCAACTGCCAGGTATTGCGTTTGAATGTCAACCGCTCTCTACATGAATAGGGCCGGCTTCATCACCGCGGCTTGCCCTGAATCACTGTATTGGAGGGATGATCCCAATCCTCTCAGCAAGCATACGTTCGTACGCGCCGAAGTGCAGGTCGACTTCAGCTTGGCTGACGACTGTGACCTCCAAATTGATCTGATCCGCCTTCAGGCCGAGGATGGTGGCCAGCGCCAGCTCGAGTTCGGGCGCCATATCCTTATCCTTCGGAAATGTCGTGCCGATTTTTATCCAATATGCATTGGATCGATCCGCAACCACTTCCAGTAGCCTGGCTGCTGCGCTCATATTGTGTTCGATTGCAATGCGAGCAAGCTCCGCAATAGTGCGCATCTTCTCTGTTGGAAACCCACGGACGCAGCGTAGCCGTATCCGATGAGTACCTAATGTCATCCAATCGGTATCAAATTCCATGACGACCTCAGCAGTCAATCAGCAATTCATGTTTTCGTGGTCGAAACCGATACGCTCGGTCTGCTAGGGGGCCGACGCCGAGGGGCCGCCCTGGAACGCCCCGGAACGCGCCCCCTCGCAGACGCCGATTGCCTAAGCCGAATTGATCGCAATGCGCCGCGGTCTCGCTTCCTCACGTCGAGGGATAGTTAGTTTTAGTACGCCGTCCTGCAGCAGCGCCCCGATTTGCCCGGCATCCAAGTCCGGTCGCAACGAGAACGACCTCGCAAAGTGAGGTTGGCGAATTTCCGCATGCTGCACGCGAAGACCGGAGGGCGTCGGCACGACCGCCTGCCCTTCGATGTGCAATGCACCGTCGTTGAAGCTGACCTGAAGATTCTCGCGGCTCACGCCTGGGAGGTCAGCCCACAACGTAACGCCATTAGTGTCTTCCACAATGTCCACAGCCGGGACCAAGGTGACTCGTCGCCCGCCCTTCTCCTCAGGGCGCTGGGCCACAGCACCACCGTTACGTTGTGCAAGTTGGGAGTTGTCGTTCATGGCAGCCTCCTTGACATTATTGGACAGTGATCGCTCGGGGCTTGGACGCCTCTCGCCTACCCACGCTTACCAAAAGGCAACCGTTGGCATATCGGGCCTGAACTTTGTCAGGATCTGCGCCCTCCGGCAGTTCAATCACCCTCCGGAACGCTCCAACAAAGCGCTCCTGAGCGTAATGCCGTGACTCCGGCATGGAGTCTTGCCAGGGCGGTTGTCGTTCACCGCTGATCGTCAACAGCCCACGGTCGATGGTGACTTCGATGTCTTCCTGCTTGAGTCCGGGTGCAAAAGCCACGATCTCAATCGAGTCGTCAGTTGCCCCAACGTTGATGGCAGGAAATGCGCCGGCGCGCCCGGCGCGGATGCTGGACGGAAATCCGCCGAATACGCTTGTCATCTGCCTTTGCAGACGATCGAAGTCATTGAGAAGGTCGGTTCCGAAAAATGCGTCAGTCATGGTCGTATCCTCCTGTAGAGCGCAGCGAGGAGTGAAGGGCTTCACGCGCTCCCATTCACCCGCCCTCACCGCTGGCAAACAAACAGAAACACGCAGCGCGAGTCGCGACTGCCTGAGCGGAAATAAAAATAGCAACGGAAAGCATCCATTTCAAGCCCCTAATTAAGCACCTCTGCATGCCGGGGGTGGACGCCCTAAGGTGTGGCCGGCGAGTGCAGAAAGCCACGTTCGAACCGAGAAGCTGGACGTTAGTGTCCAGAACGGCAAGACTACGAAAGCTTCGTGCCGGCTATGCTCGGCGGCCCACCCCGGCGGGTGGATCTATGGCCGGCTGGACTGCCGGGCCTGCGGGCTATTGCCCACGGAGGCTATATCAAACACCGCGCCTTTTTTCTCGACGAGGCGATTGCTATCGCTGCCAGCTTCCGCCTGTGCGCCGTTTACATGCCTGATCAATATGCCGACTGGAAGACCTCGGCAACGCGATGCAGCTCGATCGTCCACTGGCACGAACTCGAGGCCAGCCGCGACCAGCGTCGAGAACGCGATGATTCGGAACGATCTGTCTAGGGCGATCACGCAACTCGAGCTCATCGGCTGTCATCGCTGCTTTTCAAGGCGCCTAATAAATAACTTTTGGCCGGATTAACCGCCTTGGTCGGCTTCTCGGTCGTTTTTCAACTTGCGACAACGGGCTATTAAAACTAGACTAATTGGACTTAGTTTACTTTGTTAACCATGCAAACCATCAACATCCACGAGGCCAAGACCCATCTGTCGAGGCTGGTAGAACAGGCGGCAAACGGCGAGCCCTTTGTCATCGCCAAAGCGGGTAAGCCGTTGGTCAAAGTCGTGCCTCTTTCCGCGCCTACCGGCAGGGATGTGAAACGGCTCGGTTTTCTCGCCGGCGAGTTCAGTGTTCCCGATGACTTTGACGAGATGGGCAAGAAGGAGATCGAGAACCTATTTGAAGGTGACGCGTGAAGGTTCTGCTGGATACCCATCTGCTGATTTGGGCAGCGAGTTCGCCAGAGAAGCTGCCGGCCGAGGCAATGGCACTGATGCAATCGCGAGAAATCGAGCTGTTTTTTAGCGCCGCGAGCATTTGGGAAATCGCGATCAAGCGGGGACTCGGTCGGAGCGACTTTCGCGTCGATCCGCGCGTTTTGCGACGCGGATTGCTCGACAACGAATACAACGAGCTGCCGATTGGTAGCGAGCATGCCGTCGCTGTCGAGAGCCTCCCCCCGCTGCACAAGGATCCGTTCGACCGGATGCTGATCGCACAGGCGACTGTCGAAGGCATCATCCTTCTAACCAAAGACTCGACCGTGGGGCAGTATCCGGGTCCAATCCGGTTAGTCTCCTAACTGATCATTTATTTGCGCCACGCTCCGCGTTGCGGTCTGTGCCGCGGCAGTGCTGGACCCGTAGTCTCGCCATGTTGGTTGGTCGATGCAGGAGAGCATGAGCTGGCAGCTTGGGTCGGGCCCGTTGCAACCGGCTGCGGCTTCGCTCGACAGCAGCAATGCGTTGCCTCCGCCGGCGCCCGCTCAGTCCGGCCTTGCTATACGGGCGCCAGATGCGCTTGGTGTTGATTTGCACCTAAAACTGACCCACCAGTTGCATCGAAAATTGACCCACCCCAAGGTCATGCCTCTTCACTGATTGGTGTCTGCTTAGTGCGTTTCTCCTTGCTGG
>NZ_CAJZAG010000017.1 GCF_914271485.1 Cupriavidus pampae | reverse complement strand
CTCCCGACGGCACGGCGATCGCACCCGAAGTTGGCTATTACCCGTATTCGCCGGGCGGCGAGCAGGGCATCACGTATGTGCCCGCATGGCATCTGATCGACGCCACCAGCACCGCTCCGCGCAATGAGAGCGGTCAACCGATCACATTGCCGACGGTGGACCGCACCGTGGTTCAGCAGGTCGACGGCGTGGCCGGGCAGATCGTCACTGGTGGCAACCTTGACATCACGGCCGCGACGCTGTCGAACCAGGGCGGTATCGTCTCCGCCGCGCGCAACGTTACGCTCAATGTCGGCACGCTCGATAACAGCCGTTCGGCGACGCTGGCCAATATCGTCACCGACACCGTCAATCAGTCGGAGCTCGACGCCTTCCTCGCACGGCTCAAGGCGCTGGGCGAGGTCGATCCGCATACCGGCGTCAAGACGCTTTACAGCCAACTGATGTACGGCACCATCCCGCCCTCGTGCGAGGGCGATAGTTGCGGCGCGCCGCCGATGACCGCGGCAGCCTTGAATGTGGGTGTCAATACCAATGGCGCCGCGGTCGTGGCGCCCACGCAGACCACGGTGACACATCAGCTCGGCAAGGCCGGACAGATCACCGCCGGCGGCAGCCTTGCGCTCAACGGTACCGGCGACCTGACCAACGCGGGCGATATCGCCGCGGCGGGCAATATCAAGATCACCACGCCCGGTACCTTTACCAACAAGGGCGTGCACGAGGTCAATGTCACGACCGTACAGGGTTGCGTGCCGGGCGGCGATTGCCCGGACGACAGCGCGCCGACCGTGCAGTCGGTGGCGTGGAAGCAGACGCCCAGCACCATCGCGGCCGGCAACACGCTGACCATCGAAGCCGGCAACGTGCAGAACCTGAGCGCAACGCTTGCGGCGCAGGGAACTGTTGGTATCACCACCGCCGGTACGGTGACCAATCAGGCGGGGGTGATCCAGTCGGTCTCCGGCGATGTGTCGATCACGGCCGCATCGCTGGTCAACAAGTCGATCGACCCGGTCAAGCTGCATAAGAGCTACGGTGGCCAGAATCCGTCGTACGCGGGGGGCTGCAACCCCGGCGGTACGTATGGCAACAGCCAGTGCTCGGCCACGGAAGATGCGGCGGCAGGTCCCGCCGCGGTAATCTCGGCCGCGCGCGATGTCACCATCCAGACCGGATCGGTAAGCAACAACGGCGCGCTGATTACCGGTGGACGCAACGTCAATGTGCAGGCGAGTGGCGGGGTGGACAACACCGCCATCGCATTGAATGCGGACTGGGTCGGCCGCTGGCAGGAGAATCGCAGCGGCGGCGACCGCTGGCACGACACCGGTGGCCGCGCGACGATCGGCAATATCGCGTCGGGCATTCAGGCCGGCAATGCGCTGACGGTGAACGCGGGTGGGCAGATCGTCAACACCGGCAACCTGCTCGGTGCGGGCGTGGACCTGACGGGTGCATCGCTGGTCAATGGCATTACAAGCCCCGATCAGCCGACGCCGCCGGCGGCGACGCCACGGCAGGTGATCTCCCTCGGCCCGGCACCGGTCCCGGCAGGTTCGCTGCCGGCCACCACACCGGCCGCGGATCCGACACAACCGTGGCAGTTCACGCCAGTCATTGTGGCCACGCCCAGTGCGCCCACCACTGGCACGGCGCCGTCGGTCGATTGGCACTTCAACGCCAAGCCGAGCGGTACGCCAATCACCACCCCGGGAGGCGGGGCACAGTACGTCAACCCGAACGCGGCGACTGCGGTGCTGGCGGGTGTCACGCCCGACAGCCTGCTCGCGCAACTCCCCCCTGAACTGCGCCCGGGCAATGTGTCGTTCTACTACGACCCGTACACCGAATCGCAGCAACTGCAGCAGGCTGCGCTGGCGCAGACTGGTCAGCAGAGCTTTATCAACGGACTGGCGTGGGACAGCCAAAACAACCTGTCGGTCAACGACCAGCAGAAGCTGGCGCTGTACAACAACGCGGCTGACTACGCCAAGGCCAACCACATCGCTCTCGGTCAGGCGCTGACCGACGACCAGGTCAAGGCGCTCGACGCGCCCATGCTGTGGTACGTCGAGCAGGCGGTGCCCGACCCCCGATGCACCGCAGCCAGCAGCGTCTGCCCGAGCGTCAACGCGCTGGTGCCGCAGGTCTATCTGCCGGAGGGCTACGCACAGGCCCTGTCGCTGCCCACGGGCGGCACGATTAGCGGCGACAACATCAAGATCGCTGTAGACGGCCAGCTACGCAACACCGGCCAGGTCGTCGCAAATGACACGCTGACGGTAAAGGCCGGGAGCATCGATCTAAGCCCGAATGTGGTGTCGATCGGCACCAATGCGTACAAGGCGCAGGGTGGCTGGAACGTCGTCACGGGCACGGTGGTGCAGCCGGGCGGGTTCCTGTCGGCGATGCACATGGACATCGAAGCCGACAGCATCCGGGCGATCAACGACGCGTTCCGCATTACGCGTGCGGATGGTTCGGTGGACGCGGACGCCAGCGCGGCGCTGGTGGCGCAACTGAAGGAAAGCCTCGGACTGAACTATGTCGAAGGCACGGTTGCCGACGACATTCATACGCAGTTCATCAAGGAGAAGAAGGGGCTCGGGGTAATCGGGCAGATCGTTGCAATGGTGGCAGCCGTTGCGGCGTCCATCGTGACGGCTGGTGCGGCAGCGGCCGCGATGGGCGTGGCACTGTCGAGCATGACGCTCGGTCAGGCCATGATGGTCGCCGCGCTGTCAAGCATGGCTGGCAGCATGGCAAGCCAGATCGTCTCGGGGCAGGGCCTTAACTTCGGCAAGATCGCGCAAGCCGGCTTGATCGGGGCTGTGACGGCGGGCCTGACCAACGGCATTACGTTCGATGGCAGCAGCTTTGGTGTCAGCGAATGGGGTCAGTCGCTGAAAGACACCAACACGCTCGCAAACCTCGCCGGTAGCAGCAGCGCGGGAGGCGTACTGCAAGCTGCAAAAGATGGCGCGACCGGCACCATCTACCAGCAAGCGGTCGGCATGATCGGCACGGGGCTGATCAACGCGGGGGTCAGCACCGCCTTCAATGGAGGCAGCTTTGGTCAGGCACTGCTCAACAATCTGGTGGCTCAGGCGGCAGCGCTCGGGGCGAAGGGGATCGGTGGGGCCACCGATGCGCTGACTCTGGAGAACGTGGCAAGTCACGCGGCGCTGGGTTGCGCGGCGCAAAGTGCGATGGGTGGGGATTGCGCGAGCGGGGCGATTGGCGGAGCGACCTCGGCCGTGGTAGCGCCGCTCGTGGGCGACGCGGTGGGAGTGCAGACCAACGCAGATCGTGCCAATCCGGTCAATCAAGCCATAGTGACTGCCATCGCCATGTTGGCCGGGGCTGGTGTGGCTCAAGCGCTTGGGCAGAACAGCGCGGCGGCGGCCGCGGCCGCGCAGAACGAAGCGCTTAACAACTATCTGAGTGCGAAGCAGGAAATGGGGTTGATTGACTCAATCAAATCCTGCGCTTCCGGAGACACAGCGTGCGTTGCGAAGTGGACTTCATACTACGCGAGCATCAACACGACACAGCAACAGGCAGCTCAGAACTGCAAGCTGGACAACTGCACCGCCCTCGCTAACGACGCCCGTGCGCCGTCGATAAACACCAGCGCGAACGTTGCGGCTTGCCAGGGTGTTGCGGCATGTGTGAGCCTGTTGAGCAACCTACAGGCGCAGAACGTATCGGCGCAGGCGAGCGCACTGAGCCGGTGGAATAGCACCAGCAATGAGAAGGCTCAGGAGATCAGCCAGCAGGCGGCGCAAGGATCGACGGGTTCGTCAATCTGGGCCCAGATGTTCGGGCAGTTGTCGCCAGTTGATGCGTCCGGTGCAGTGGACGCTGCGATCGGTGCTATAGGAAGCATCGGAAGTCGGCCCACACCTCGGCAATCTGAAACGGACATTGGTGGCGACTTGGGGGCAGGCTACAACCCGCAGGTCAGCTATAAGGATGGTAGAGAGGTGCCGTATGGCACAGCGGGCAGCGTGCGGCCTGACTTTGTGGCCGCGGATGGGGCAGCTAGCTTCGAGGTAAAGAACTACAATATCGCCACGAATTCGAGCGGATTGATCAACAACGTTGCGCAGCAGGCGATCCAGCGGGCCAGCAATCTTCCGGCTGGCATGGAACAGCAGGTGGTTATCGATGTACGGGGCCAGGCAGTGACGGAGGCGCAAAAGAACTTGATCGTTCAAGGCATTGTCCTGAAATCGAACGGCGTTATCAGTCCGACGGAAATACAGTTCAAAACGAGATGAGAAACATAGGATTCCATGGTGGCCACACCATATACGAGCTTGGTCCTGTATCGGATGTGGTGCTGTTCTTCGATTGCCTCAATATCTACGCAGAGCGGGAACATCCCAAGCAGAAGTGGAGTTTGCTGACGGACCGCCTGTACCGCCGCTACCTTCGCTTGGAGGATCTGGATGCAGCGTCGGCTCTGATGGAGCAAGCGCGACAGATATTTGCCGACCTCCCCAGTTCCGCAGTCGAATGGGAACCCAGAATGGTGGGAAATGAAGAGAAAACGTGGCTGGCCCCGAACCAACCGACGTTGGCGGACGTGTTTAGAAAATATTTTGAGCACTTCGCAAGCGCACGAAGCTCGGCGGAATCCTTCCAGAAGGCCTTCAATATTTACCAGCCTGTTAGGGTCGTAATTTCAGATCTACCGGGCTTTGCTCGCGACAAGAACAAACCGTTGGCGGAATACGACGCGCTCGAGGGCATGCCATTCTGGCTGCAATGAAAAAGCGTTGAGAAATTGATGGACAAGACCCGGCTACGGCCGGGTTCGTCGTTTCTGTGAGGTGGAATTGTGCGGACGGACCTTCTGATGTCGGAACAGTCCCTCGGCAATCTACTTGGTGCGGTGCTCGCGGGTGCCCCCGACAGCCTGCTCGCGCAACTGCCCCCTGAACTGCGCCCGGACAGTGTTTCGTTCTACTACGACCACTACACCGAATCGCAGCAACTGCAGCAGGCAGCGCTGGCCCAGACCGGTCAGCAGAGCTTTATCAACGGACTGGCGTGGGACAGCCAAAACAACCTGTCGGTCAACGACCAGCAGAAGCTGGCGCTGTACAACAACGCGGCTGACTACGCCAAGGCCAACCACATCGCTCTCGGTCAGGCGCTGACCGACGACCAGGTCAAGGCGCTCGACGCGCCCATGCTGTGGTACGTCGAGCAGGCGGTGCCCGACCCCCGATGCACCGCAGCCAGCAGCGTCTGCCCGAGCGTCAACGCGCTGGTGCCGCAGGTCTATCTGCCGGAGGGCTACGCACAGGCCCTGTCGCTGCCCACGGGCGGCACGATCAGCGGCGACAACATCAAGATCGCTGTCGACGGTCAACTCCGCAACACCGGCCAGGTCGTCGCGAATGACACACTGACGGTAAAAGCCGGGAGCATCGATCTCAGCCCGAACGTGGTGTCGATTGGCACCAATGCGTACAAGGCGCAGGGTGGGTGGAACGTCGTCACAGGCACGGTGGTGCAGCCCGGCGGGTTCCTGTCGGCGATGCACATGGACATCGAAGCCGAAAGCATCCGGGCGATCAACGATGCGTTCCGCATTACGCGCGCGGATGGTTCGGTGGACGCGGACGCCAGCGCGGCGCTGGTGGCGCAGCTCAAGGAAAGCCTTGGTTTGAACTACGTCGAAGGCACGGTTGCCGACGACATACATACGCAGTTCATCAAGGAGAAGAAGGGGCTCGGGGTAATCGGGCAGATCGTGGCAATGGTGGCAGCCGTTGCGGCGTCCATCGTGACGGCTGGTGCTGCTGCGGCGGCGATGGGGGTGGCGCTGTCGAGCATGACGCTCGGCCAGGCCATGATGGTCGCCGCGCTGTCGAGCATGGCTGGCAGCATGGCAAGCCAGATCGTCTCGGGGCAGGGCCTTAACTTCGGCAAGATCGCGCAAGCCGGCTTGATCGGGGCTGTGACCGCGGGCCTGACCAACGGCATTACGTTCGATGGCAGCAGCTTTGGTGTCAGCGAATGGGGCCAGTCGCTGAAAAACACCAACACCCTCGCAAACCTCGCCGGCAGCAACAGCGCCGGCGGCGTACTGCAAGCTGCAAAAGATGGCGCGACCGGGACCATCTACCAGCAAGCAGTCGGCATGATCGGCACGGGGCTGATCAATGCGGGGGTCAGCACCGCCTTCAATGGAGGCAGCTTCGGTCAGGCACTGCTCAACAATCTGGTGGCCCAGGCGGCAGCGCTCGGGGCAAAGGGGATCGGTGGGGCCACCGATGCGCTGACTCTGGAGAACGTGGCAAGTCACGCGGCGCTGGGTTGCGCGGCGCAAAGTGCGATGGGTGGGGATTGCGCGAGCGGGGCGATTGGCGGAGCGACCTCGGCCATCGTGGCGCCGGTGGTGCGCGATGGGTTGTACGGCGGCGGCGAGAGCGTGACGACTACGTTCAATGCGGACGGCACGATAACGACAACGACTAGCTATAACAATCCGGCATACAACGCGATGACGGCCGCGATCGCGATGTTGGCGGGCGGTGGGCTGGCAGGCATTATTGGTCGAGACGGAGTTGGTGCGGCTGGCGCAGCACAGAATGAGGCGCTGAACAACGCAACCAGCACCAAATCCGTTACGCAGACACTTGGTGATTGGCTGAAAACAACCTATGGAGACGTTCCCGGCGACATAGACCGTTGGCGCCGTGAGTTTCTGGGCATGTTGCCCGTTCAGACGCCCCCGACGGAAGCGAACCCGCTCGTAGATTCGACGAATCAAGGGAACCCCCCAGCCACCGGCGGCGCGGTGGTAACCCCGCCAGTGATGGCGTGCAGCCCTAATGGGCAATGTGTGTTGACCCCACCGGTGGCTTCGGCTGGAGCGCCAGGGAATGCAATTCTGTCAAGCGGCGATGGGGCGAGCGATCCGAAGAGTCCGGATGCTGCCTCAGATAGTGGTGTGCCAGGTCGGGCTCAATCTAGAATCAACGTGACAAACGAGGGAATCGACCACATCGTGGACCGGCATCTCGATCCTTCGGTTAACGCCAGTCAATTCAAAATCAGTGAGAGCGATCTCCGTGATCTTCTGGCGAGACCAAACACAGTGTCTGCTCCGATAACGCGTACAATTTCCAGTGGTGCCGAGGTGAGCTATGTTAGGGAGGTGGATGCGGGTAGAGTTATCGGAACGGACAAGTTCAACAACTATCAGCCGACATCTACGATGACGGTGATCACTGACAAGTATGGGAACCTTTTGACCGCCTTTCCGGGGAAATTGAAATGATCAACAGAAGCAATAAAGCCGAGATGTTGTTGCGCGAGCAGCTTATGAAAATTTCAACAGACCTGTGCTCGGGTATTGATCAAAGTCCACTGGGCAGTGCGGTACGTCGTCTTTTTCCGAGGTTAAAGAAAATTTTCCTCATTCGTTGGATTCCGGAGCAGGCTGAAGATATATATTGGTTTGTGGTAAGTGATTCGGAAATTGCGAGAATAGAAATAATTAGATGTGATGATTTCGATGAAAATAGCGTGAAGATGGAAATCTTGAATGTTGAAGAATATTCCCGACAAGGACTTTCCCGGGAGGTCAGGCGGAAGTTGGCCTTAGCGCTTGAGTTGATCTGACCAACTTTCCCGCGCCATTGGTCTTGCTATAGTGAAGATTGAAATCTCGGTCGGAACAACGTATTTCTCTGGCACTGCTGCTCCCCAGGGCGGCTTGATTGGTGGCGGAAATCAAGTTGTATTTCCTCCGAACTTCAGAGTAGATCCATCATGGCTCAAAACACCATGAACGCATGCAATTGGGAAATTGTCCACGGATTCGAATCACCGGATGAGTATCGACGTTTCTGTTCATGGTTGATGGCTCAAGTCGATGCGGGGTTGGTTGAAATTGAACAGGTCACCGCATCAAGCGACGATCTGATATCTGGCCTGGAAGAGCATTGGTATCGCTGTAAAGAATCTGGTGAGACGTGGCGTGTTGTAGCACCCGAAGCCCCGTTCCGAGGATTCTGGGGTCCGATTCAGTCAGGACTTGCCTGAGGACTCTCGCTAGTTTCGTTCGAACTAAAAGTAATGATATTTTCCGCGAGGGAATATTGCTCACGACGATGTCGTCAGCGTTGAATCGGCGGAGCGCAAGAAACAATGAAGGTTAAATGTATCCGCTTGCTCGATGTCTTTGGCCGAGAGGTAGAGTTCTCTCCATGGCTTACTCTCGGACGTGTCTATCATGTGATGAGTATCGAGATCGGAAAGGATGGAAAGCGCAGTTATGGGGTAGTGACTTCTGATCGAGAAGGAGGGTGGCCGAGCATGGGTGGACATCAAGCTGAATGCTTTGAGATCGTAAGCACGATAGTGCCATCGAACTGGCGTCCAATAGTAAATGAGCATGGCGTAATAATAATCGCGCCTGAAGCTTGGCAAGTGTCAAGGTTCTTTGCTGATTTCTGCGATCGAGATCTCGCTGTGTATCCCATTTTCGAGCGCGAAAAAAATCTCATTCTGAATGAGGACCCGTGAGCAGAACGGATGCGCGCAGGTATAGCAGGCAGCTCCATGATGTAATGGAAGTCCGATAGTGAGGATGAGTTTGCGCAAGGGATCGCCAGCAATCGAAGAGTGGGAATCTTGGAATCGCTATTGACGGGAGAAGAGAGAATGAGCTTTTGGGTCGGGCGAGGTGTCGAAGTTATGAATCCATACGAGTGGCTTCCTCCATATGGGGAGACCTCGGTAGAGCTTCGTACCGAAGGCACCGATCTGATAGTTGCAATAGCGTATGACTGTGACGTCGGCATGTGTGTGCGTGAGTTGCGGTTCAACTCGGTCTGTTGGTTTCATTCGCAAGTATTTCCTGGTCCATCGATGCTGGGCATCGGTGAGGATGATGTCGAGTTATTGTTGCGAGGGGCTCTGATTGAGTACCCAGATTCAGAAGCTGCTATGGCTTGGCGTAAATATTTTGAGTATTCAAGGGATATCCGGCATTACAGTATTGGATTTATGGCGACGAACATAAAGTTGACAGTGCTAGCGGTAAGCGCTGCTTGAGCTAGAGGTGGTATCTCACAACGGCGATTGGCCGCTCAGCTTTCATGTGGAGGACTTCATTGAAAGCTAGGGGGGGTGGATTGACCGAACCGATGTTCAAAACACCCATCTGTCTGCTGAGACGCGCTCCTGACGCGAGACGCGGATTAGAGTCAAAGCTCCCGTCAAGGAATTAGACACCCACGTTCGCCGTGCCCGTTGCCATCCGCAAAACTATTTTATCTTCGCTAGCGTCCCGGCGGACTCAACTTGCGAATCGCAGCAACTGCAGCAGGCCGCGCTGGCCCAGACCGGTCAGCAGAGCTTTATCAACGGACTGGCGTGGGACAGCCAGAACAACCTCTCGGTCAACGACCAGCAGAAGCTGGCGCTGTACAACAACGCGGCTGACTACGCCAAGGCCAACCACATTGCCCTCGGTCAGGCGCTGACCGACGACCAGGTCAAGGCGCTCGACGCGCCCATGCTGTGGTACGTCGAGCAGGCGGTGCCCGACCCCCGATGCACCGCAGCCAGCAGCGTCTGCCCGAGCGTCAACGCGCTGGTGCCGCAGGTCTATCTGCCGGAGGGCTACGCACAGGCCCTGTCGCTGCCCACGGGCGGCACGATCAGCGGCGACAACATCAAGATCGCTGTAGATGGTCAGCTACGCAATACCGGCCAGGTCGTCGCGAATGACACGCTGACGGTAAAAGCCGGAAGCATCGATCTCAGCCCGAACGTGGTGTCGATTGGCACCAATGCATACAAGGCGCAGGGCGGGTGGAACGTCGTCACAGGCACGGTGGTGCAGCCCGGCGGGTTCCTGTCGGCGATGCACATGGACATCGAAGCCGACAGCATCCGGGCGATCAACGACGCGTTCCGCATTACGCGCGCGGATGGTTCGGTGGACGCGGACGCCAGCGCGGCGCTGGTGGCGCAGCTCAAGGAAAGCCTCGGACTGAACTACGTCGAAGGCACGGTTGCCGACGACATACATACGCAGTTCATCAAGGAGAAGAAGGGGCTCGGGATCCTGGGTCAGATCATAGCGATGGCGGCGGCGGTCGCGATCTCGATCATGACAGCGGGTTCGGGGACAGCGCTGCTGGCCGTTGTCGCGGGAAATGCGTTTGCGACATCGGCGATTGGTGCTGCCATCGCTGCTGGCCTCAGCGGTCTCGTGGCGGGCACGCTATCGAGCATGGTGACGCAGATCATCACCACCGGCACGCTTAACATTGGCGCTGCGCTCAAGGCGGGCGCGGTATCTGGTTTGACTGCGGGGCTGACGCACGGCGCGATGGGGGCGCTGAACGTCAACAACGCGGGCATCAACAGCCTGGGGGACAACCTCGCGAAGGGCGACTGGACTCAGGCGGCCGGCCAGCTTGGCAACTATGCGCAGGCAACGGTGGTGCGCTCGGTCATCAGCGCGGGGATCAGCACGGCGGTATATGGCGGCAGCTTCGGCCAGGCATTCGCAGGCGGGCTGGTTCGCGACGCGGCGGCACTGGCGGCAAACGCCGCAGGGGTAAAGCTGCCCGGCATCGGTACCGAGAATGCAACGACCGACAGCATCATCGCCAACGCGGCAGCGCACGCGCTGATCGGCTGCGCGGCCCAGAGCCTGAATGGAGGGGATTGCGCGGGTGGGGCGATTGGTGGAGCAGTCAGCGCGCTGACTGCTCCGCTGATTCGAGATGTGGTTTATGCGGGGACGAATGTCGTTAACTACAGCGACGACAAGATCCTGCAAGGCATCACGGTCGGTTTGGCCTCGCTGATCGGCGGCTCGATAGGCGCGTTGCTGGGCACGGACGCAACGTCAGCAGCGCTCGCGGCGCAGAACCCGGCGTTGAACAATGCCCTCTCCGGCAAGCAGCTTACCGAAAAAGGCAAGGCGTTGGCGGCGGCCAAGTCGCCTGAAGAGCGGCAGGCGATCAACGAGAAATTCGATAACCTTGATCGCACGCAAACCAAGGTCTATACGGACCTGACCGATGCGAAGGGGCTGCTCGATCAGGCGTCGACAGCGGAGGAACAGGCGGCCGCTCTCGGAAAGCTGAAGTCGGCGGTTGATTCGGCCTCCTCACTCTACGACCAGTTCCGTTCCAGTGGTGACACTGGAGGCATGACGTCAGTCGGTCGAGCCTTGATGAGTGCCAGCCTGGCTATGCAGCAGGCGGCGGCAAACTCGGGCGCGCCGTTGGATCTGACACCGGCCCAGCGGGAATCGCTTGCCAACGTTTACATGCAGATTGGCACTGCGCTAGCCGGCTACGAGGGATCGATAGCATCTGGCAGCCTCGCGAAGAATCTGCTTTCTGCTGCCGAATGGCTGCTGGGACGGACGGGGAGCCTGTTAGGCGGCGCCACGTCGGGAAGCCCGGGCAAGTTGCCCACGGCCACCAATGAATCTGGGCCTTATTCGCCGACCTCTGGTGGCGGCACTCCCGGCGCAACCACGCCAGCAGGCCCGGGCTATACTGCCGGCGATTTGCCGAGTGGCGGCGGTACGGCTGGCACGCCTCGCATCTTCAATGGCGTGGAATTGGATCCAAGGTTGCCAGACCCGATAGCTGGGCCGGACTATAAGCCCTCGGTATTGAGTTCATCGAATCCGAATGTCGCGAACTCGCAGGTCAATGGATATCAAGCGGAACTAAAGCTCGCCAATACTGTTGCCGCGTTGCCCGACCAAGTTGTTGTGAAGTACGGTGATGCCATCGGGCGGCACGGGGCCGATGTGATATCTGTGAACGCTGCTACTGGAGAGGTGACGCTTTGGGATAGCAAGTTCCGCAGCAATTCAGCCAATATCCAGACGTCGACAACTTTCAATCCCGGATCTGCTGCGCTGAACGCGGCCATCGAGGAGGCAACAAGTGCAATTGGAAGATCTAACCTGTCGAGCGCAGCCCGAGAGCAGGCTATTGCCAATTTAAGGCAAGGAAACTTTATGACGAATACTGTTGGCGCAGGAGCGACGAAAAACTCGACGGCAGTTAGATTCTGTGGTGGAACGCCTTGTTAAGGGAAGAGTTATGCTTTTTGATCCCGTTGTAGATAGGTCGCGGTCGTTCGACTCCGATATGGTCAAATTCTACTTGAGAGATAACTATGTGCCGAATCAGGTGTACGGAAACATCGCTATCTCCGAGGTATCGACGGCAATTCACGCCTCGCTGGTGGGATTGCATAGTGAGTTCAAGTCGAGTATATCGCGTGCTCTGCATTGGCTTGAACGATCCATCGATGATAATGAGTCATTTGGGTTCAATCAGAGCCAATATCGAGCCAGGCTGCAGTGGGCGAAAGCCGTGGCGCGTTGGCTCAAAGATGGAGCAATCGAAGAAGCCATCTGGGATGCCGCTTGTATCGAGCAGGAAGCGAGTTGGACATTTGCGAAGGGACCGTGGTCAAAGTCTGAGATCATGAGGTCGGGTGTCGAAGACTACTTGGCTTTTGCGTGTCAGGGCGAGAACCCAGAAGCCGGCGTGGAAATGTACGAGCGTTGGTTCAAGGGTGGTCGTCTATCTCTTTCAAAAATTATTCAACCCAAACAGCTAGGTTATGCTATATGTCTAAAGAGGGTAGGGAGGCAAGGCTTTGATGACGAGGCGCTTCACGAAGCAGGAAAGCGAGTATTGCGAGACAATTTACAAGAAAAGTGGTTTGGAGGTGGGCAATTTATCCGAGGGGCGACATGGCTCAAGATTGTTTATGAATTTTCCCCAGATAAAATAAGTCCTTTGGAAACAATACTAAGAGCATATGAAAATATGCCGTTGGTTTCCCGTCCAAATTTTGTGTAGGCTACGATCGATTGTGTTTGATCCAATTAGAGGAAGAAGCAACGCATTCACGGAAGGAATGATCAAATACTTTATTTCTGATAGATACGATGTGAAAGCGCCGGTTGGAAATATTGGAATAACCGAGATCGAGACGGCAATTTATGCGTCGCTGGTCGGCGTGCATGAGGTACTTGATACAGTGCTTCCACGTGCATTGGCCTGGATCCAGAAGGCCATCGAAGTCGATGAACTGTTCGGAGTTGACCGTAATGCCCATCGCACAGCATTACATTGGGCGAATGCGTTGGGCTGTTGGTTTGAGAGTGGGGCGAGGAACGAGGGGATGTGGGGCGCCGCGCGCGATCATGAGGAAGCTAGGTGGACGTTTGCAGAACGCCCGTGGCCAAGATCCGAGATTTTGAAGTGGGGCATTCACGACTACATGGCATTTGCCTGTCAGAGTGAGAGGCCGGAGGCAGGAGTCGAAATGTACGAGCGCTGGTTTTCCGGGCGAAAAATTTCACCGTCGAAGATCACTCAGCCTAGTCATCTTGGCTACGCTATCTGCCTTGATAGAGCCGGTATGCATCAGTTTGATGGAGCTGTCTTGTTCGAGGCTGGGAAGCGAGTGCTCGAAGCCAAGCTTCAAGACACTTGGCTTGGATGCGGACAATTCATCAGGGGAGCGACATGGCTAAAGATCGTGTATGAATACTGCCCGCAGGAACTGAGTCCAGTGGAAACGTTACTCAAGGCTTACGAGAATATGCCATCGGTTCCTCGGCCCGATTTTGTATAGATCGCAAACGGCGCGTGACGCGCGAGGAGGCTGCTGGCGCTCCAATCAAAGCCACCAGCACACGAATGGTTGTGGGGCTCATCAATCTATCTCCCTATAATTCGAGATTTTATGCCGCATTGAGACGTGTTATTGACGGCAATGGAAGTCCAGAAGACCTTTGGTTGGTCATTGACGGAACATTGGGAAAGATTGCGGACGGGTACGCTCATTTGCTCGATGTAAGTCCCGAGGAGCTTGTGTCGAACCCATGGTCGGCGCTGCGTCGCCTCGGAAGTATCTCCGAACGTCTTCGGGCGGCGACGATTGGTCCCAGCGTGAGCAACAGGTAGTGTTTCTCCCCGAGCTGTACGGGGACCGGTGGGCATCAACGAATAAGCGCGAGTATGTCGGGCGCGTTCTTGCAAGATAGATGCAATGATGTTAGGTGGAAACTATGGACGTTGGCTTCTTATCGAGGATAAAAGCCGCCACTGAAATATCGCGGATTGAATTATCCGGATGGTTGGTGGATCGAGAAGCGGGGCTTTATCTTTTGGCTGATCATTCTCCAGAGAACTATGATCATCCATGCAGGATAAAGATAGAGAACGACGGGATCATGTACGCGATCCTCGCGAGCGTACCTTCGCTAGTGGGTGGGCGATCTCTTCTTTTTTACAAGTCAAATCTGGCCGGCATGCTGATTGGTTTGCCCCCGTTCTCACTGCTTGTCGAGACGATGTATGTGGAGGTAAATCGTGGTTCTGGCCATTATGATCGGGTCGATCTTAACCAGGCGGCAGTGCAGAGATACGTGAGGGAGCGTGGGCCTTATCCATTCGGATCACGTCCCTGTTCGTCCCGAGATTGGCTCGAAGATCTATAGGGATGCTGGCTGCACCATACTCCCGGAGAGATCACCAACATTGATCTCGAGGACTTTTCCATTGTCGGATGACATCCAGGAGTACTGTGATCACGTGGCAAGAATTTCTTCTCGAATTAGACCGATGTGACGTACTTAGATCTGCTAGGACGCTTGCGTTCGAGGAGTATGGGAAGGATATCCCCATTACGGTTCTGTTCGGCAGACTTGGACGCGTTCTCGCCGACCACACTGAAGAACTCGATGCCGACGATCGCGCCCACGTTTTTCAGGTTATCGAAAACGGCATGGCCAGCAGCGAGAAGGTGTTCAAAGCGTACGTCGCAACAGGATTGCTGGAAGCTCTGTACTCGCGGGCGTTGCGCGCTGGACGATGGAAGCAGATAGAGGGTTGTCTCGGCCCGCTATCAACAGCGCATCTAATGGAGTGGCGAGAGCCACATTCTTGAGGAAGGTGGGCCGCCCGCCCGGGCGGCCAGCTCTGGCTGGTGTTGGTATCCGCGCCAAACACTTGCGCAGCACGCGCTCGCCCCAAGTCAATCAGCGTCATGTGCTCGACCACACCACGGTCGGAACGCCCTCATCGAGTTGACTCGCTCCGGCGTGGCCTTCGATCCGCCAATCCGATTTCTATATCGGAAACGTCTGAAAAAAACTATCACTATGCCGAGTGGCAGCTCGATCTGGCTGCCACAGGTAGCTCGGATTCATCCGATAAAAAACGGAAAATTAAAACAAATGTTTGTCTCGTAATAATCATAAAAACCTGTGAAAAAACTTATAAAAAACCACAATTTTTCGATGGATTGCTATAGATGGTTTCGACGGGGAGCTCTAAATTTGCTCCTGTCGGTTCGGAACAAAAAACTAGGTGGAAGAGCGGGCCGACCGTTGCGAATGGACCGCGACGTGTTTCGGTCCGGCGCACCGTGGATGCGATGCTCTCTGGGCGGGCGTAGCGCTTCGCTCCCTCGTGCGACCGGGCTGTCTTTTTAACGCAGCACAACACACACTCCTCTATGCGACTTACTCCTCTAGAACAGTACGCGCTTTCCAATCTTTTTCGCGATAACGATGCCGCAAGTGTTGCGCTTCGTGCGCAGATAAATGGCTTACGCGCGAGCCAGCGGATTGAAACGAAAGTCGGGTTTCTGACGCGGATCACACTCCGTACACCACTCGACAGCATGAGCCGACGCGAGTGGGATTGGAGCTTCAAGCACAGCAAGCTTGAAGATGGCGGGTCGTTTGCGTGCTGGCTGGAAGAGAAGGGCGTCATCGAGCTCGACGCGGTTACCCATGGCGGAGATTGGCCCGGTCGATTTGACGTTGCGGATTTCAGGGAAGGAGATCAATAACCGGCCGCAGGCCGATTTGACCCGCTACAGGCACGGTACTAAAGATTCTCAACCAAAATCGCCACGCCTGTGGACACGAAGTGGAGACGATCAATTGAACGACAGGATGCTAACAATCGAACAGGCGTACCGTGCGATGGCCTATTTTCTCGAGCACGAGTACGAGATGACCGAAAGCGATGATCTGAAGGCGATACTTGGTTCGCCATCCAAAGACATTCTCCGCACGGAGAGGGCCATGGATCCCGTTGCATGGCTGGACTGGCGAGATGCAGTGGAGAGGGCGCTGATCGCAGAGAAACGGGTGGCGTTTCATGTCTGTCGGCCCGTCATCATCAGGCAAAGACCCTAGCCATCAACGCTGGCTGCGCCAAAAGGAGACCCGACGATCGCCGGGTCCCGGGGCGACTACTCCACCCCCATCACTCCACCCCCGTCACTCCACCCTCATCACGCCACCTTCATCACTCGACCTTCACCAGGTAGCTGTGAAACACCCCAACATGCACCTCCGCATCCTCCGCGCCATCCGGCCACAGATCGGCGGAGCGAAAGCGGACGTCGAACGTTCGTTCCTTGGGTGAGGCAATGCCATGCGCTGCGGCATCCGGAAACGGATACACCGGCGACATCCCCACCACACGTCCAGTTTTGCCGCGAATATAAGCCGGCATGCGGATATGACCGCCAACAAAATCAGTCTTCACTCTTACCAGATCGCCAATGGCCAATTCCGGTAAATCGGGAGCCGCAGCGCGACCAGGCTTGCTTGGCTGAGACAGCGGAACAAACTCACCCGCGGCCTTGTTCAGCGCCTCGTGCGAAAAGATACCTTTCTCCACGCACAACGTCGCGGCCGAGGTAAAGACACGTTCGAAGTACGACGCCGCGATATAGTGCCGCGGATCCATGCGTTCGATCGCATGCCGGTACTCATCCATGTTGTAGATGCGCTGGCCAACCAGCTTGCCGCTGATCGCGTTGACCTTCACCTCCCACTCGTCGTGGAACGACTTGGTGTTGCCTTCGGCTGAGACGGGGCCAAAACCCTGTTTGCCGCCGAGATCGTGCATGCCATCCATCGCTATGCCTCCGCTCAGGAATTGCCGCTGGCGCCGGAGGCAGCCGCGGTGGAGTAGGGCGCTTCCAGACGCGTCACGCCGATCATGGCGTCCTGCGTCACCAGGGCCGCAAGCTGCGCCTCGGTCCATCCCTCGGTATGCGGCGGCCGCAACGGCAACACCATATAGCGCGTATCGGAGGTGGTATCCCAGATGCGAATATCAACCGACTCCGGCAGGATCAAGCCGAGTTCACGCAGCACGGTGCGCGCTTCACGCACGATGCGCGCGCGATAGTCGAGGTCCTTGTACCAGCCCGGCGCCATGCCGATGATGGTGAACGCGGTGCACGAGCACAAGGTGCAGCAGATCACGTTATGCAGATTGGCCGTATTCTCCAGGGCGACCAGACTGCCGTGATGCTCCGGCATACCGAAGCCCATCGACGCGGCCGCGGCCTTGCCGTCGGTCAGCAACTGCTGCTTGAAAGCGGGATCGACCCACGCGCGCGCGACCAGCCTTGCGCCATTGTTCGGCAACCAGTCCTCATCGAGCAGGCGCTGATACGCCGGCACCGTCTCCTCATCCATCAGCCCATGCGCCTTGACGAGCTGTTCCAGCGCATCTACGCGCCGGGTCATGTCTACCGCCATGCGAATCTCCTTTCAAGGATGTTGTTTTGCAGCCGCCTCTCACCATACCCCCACTCATCCATCCTTGCCATGCCGGCGAAAAACCTCCTTGACTTCCAATTAGCGGGTGACTACCATCTAATTAAGATGGTTGGCGACCACAAACATGGAGCGCAAATGAGAAAGTCCAAAGCGGAAACGGCTGAGACACGCCGCCGCATCGTCGAGGTTGCGGCGCGTGAGTTCCGGCTCAAAGGGATTCAGGCGACGGGGCTGAACGACGTGATGACGCCGCTGGGCCTGACTCAGGGTGGCTTCTATCGGCATTTCGCGTCCAAGGATCAGCTCGTCGCGGAAGCCTGTACGCAGGCGATGGACGAGGTGGTCGGCGAGCTAGAGGCGGCACTGGCGAAGAAGGGCGCAAAGCGCGGTATCGCGCCGCTCGTCGAGGCGTATGTCTCGGTGGCGCATCGTGATACGACTACCGGCGGTTGTCCGCTGACGGCCATGGGCAGCGAACTCGCGCATGCCGACACTCAGACGCGCAAGGCCGCCGCGCAGGGGTTCGACGATTTGCGCGACGCGCTGGCCAAACGCATGACGGACAAAACTCCGCGTGAGGCGAGATCGGCGGCGGCGTTCGCGCTAGCGGCCATGATCGGCGCCGTCACGATGTCACGTGTCATTGAAGATGCCGACGCTTCAACGACGCTTCTGGAGGATGTGAGGCGACACCTGGGTTCGATCTGAACCACTGGTCGCGATACACACCGGTCGGACATTTTCAAGAATTGGAGTCACGCATGGCACAACGTAAATTCCTCATCACTGGCGCTACGGGCAAGACCGGCGTCCATACGATTCGCTACCTGCTCGAGCAGGGGCACGCGGTGCGCGCATTCGTGCATCGCGAAGACGAACGCAGCGAAGCACTGCGCGCACAGGGTGCCGAGATCTTCGTGGGCGACCTGCTCGAGCACGACGACATTATTCAGGCGATGGTGGGCGTGTCCGGCGCATACCTGTGCTACCCGGTGCGGCCGGGCTACATTCAGGCAACCTCTTACTTCGCCGATGCGGCCAAGCGCGCGGGCGTGGAAGTCGTGATCGAGATGTCGCAAATTTCGGCGCGTGAGGACTCGAAGAGCCATGCCGCGCGCGATCACTGGATTGCCGAGCGCGTGCTCGACTGGTCCGGCGTTCCCACGGTGCATATTCGCCCGACGTATTTCTCGGAGTGGCTCACGTTCCCGTGGGTACGCGACCCCATCGTGAACGAGGGCAAGATCACACTTCCGTATGGCGATGGCCGCCACGCGCCGATTGCCGCGGACGATCAGGCACGCTTTATCGCCAGCGTCTTGACGGACCCGGAAGGCCATATCGGCCGCATCTACTCGCTGTTCGGCCCCGTCGAGCTCAATCAGCAGGAGATTGCCGATGAGATCGGCAAGGTGCTGGGTCGCAAGATCACCTACGCGCCCTCGACGCTGGAGCAATACCGCGCGCATCTGGAAACGTACAACCTGCCGGAATTTCTGATCCAGCATTTCCTGGCGACCGCGGTGGATTATCAGAACGGGATCTTCGCCGGCGTCGATGGCGTCATCGCCAAGGTCACCGGCCAGGCCCCGCAGACCGTCAGCACCTTCGTGCAGACGAACCGCGAGGTATTCGAGGCATAAGCGCGGAATCTTGCTGCGCATCAAGCTGGTCGGCAGGGATGGTGAGGCGGCGGAAAATTTGAATGTTGATGGCGGGGCGGCTATATCAGGGCCGAGTTTCCAGGTACCCGTCGAACTTAAGCAATCACCGCCAACCCGTGCTTCTTAACAATCTGCAAGAGCCGAGCCGCCATGCCGCTCGGCTTCTTGTCCCCGCGCTCCCATTGCTGGACTGTCGAAGGGCTAGTGTTCAGGTAGTGCGCAAATACCGCCTGACTAACCTTCACGTCTTTGCGGATGCGGGCGATCGCCTTAGCATCGAAATCGGGAGCCTTCTCGATGCACAGTTCGTCGTACTCGCGCATGGTCTTCTTGCTGATGACCTTGGCATCGTAGAGGTCCGATGCCGCACTGTGGATGGCTTCGGATGCTGCGCTCTTGTACCTTGTCTTAGGCATTGAAAATCTCCATAAACGTCCTGGATTCGACGAACCCATCGAGTTCAGCCCGCGTGAGCATTCGAAAATCCTTGGCGAGCTTCTTGAAGTCTTTCAGCTCACGCGCATCGATGTTTTCCATGTCCGCCTTGGCGAACAGGAAGACGAACACCCAGAACTCGCCCACCTTGTTGACGACAATCGAGCGGTGTGTGTTCTTGCTCAGTCGCTTTTTCCAGACGTTGCCGCCCAGATCGTCGGCTTGACCTGCAAAAAGCTGCTCGGCCGCTCTGCACAACTCTTGGTCCGAGATTCCGGCGTCTCTCGCTGCCTTGGTGAACCATCGCGTCTTGAAGACGCGATATGCGAGTTCTGTCATGGGATTGCTAAGCTCAGATCATAGCACTGGGTGCGAGGTTAATCAATTTGGCCGACGTGTGCGGCCTCTCGACTCGCTTCATACCCCATCAATCGTCACCTGGATATGGAACTCCGACGAATCTGCGGGGTCCATGTTTCGTTCGGTTACAATGCTGTGTCGCAGCAATTCATCCTGCGGCGCCGTTTTTCGCCGCTGTTTGTGACTACTCCGCTTCACTGATTCGTTCGCCCCCAACGCACGCGCCCCCCATTCATGCGTTTTGTCGTCTACTTGCTGGCTGCCTTGTGCCTGTCCGCGCTGTCGTTCTCGGCAGCGGCGAACGTGCGCGCTGACGCACCTGCGATAGACGCCTCGGCACAGACGGCGGTGCAGGCTGACACGGCGATGGCCACCGGTTTCTTCGATGACGCCGACGCTGTAGCCGAGCAGATCATCCTGCCCGGCGACGATCCGCTCGAGGTGGACGAAGTCTTCGTCGATAACGCGCCGCCGCCCGGTTACTGCAACATCTGGTCCGCGGATCTGCTCGATCCGCTCGACATGCTCGACGAGATCGAGGAGTCGAGCGCGCTGTTCCTGCTACCGCCGGTACCACCCGTCCAATTCTCCGTTGCCACCTACGTGGCACCCTCCGGTGGCCGTGCTTTCGGCCGTCCCGCGAGCCTGCTCCGCCCTCCCGACTTCCGCGTCTGACGTCTTCTCGGCATCCGCCGTCTGTCCGGTAACGCCCGGACACGGCGGGTCGCATCCTTGCCCTTAGCGCCTGTATGGCGCCATGCTCTCGTGCAGATGCCTTGGCATCCTGGACGTCATCCGCCGTTTGGCGGGCGTGGGGCAACCGTTTCGCTCGATTGCTTTCGACATGAAGAACAAGATAACGCTGACCTGGGCGGCGTCGTTGTCGCTGGTGACCGTGTCCGCCTGGGCACAGCAACCAGCAGCAGCCACCGCACCGGCCGCGGTCCGGACACCACCCGCATATACGACCCAATCGGTCTCGACTTTCGATCTGCAGCAGCTGCTCGCGCTGGCGCAGTCCACCAACAAGGGCGTGGACGCCGCGCAGGCCGGCGTGGATGCCGCCTCCGCCGCGATTACCTCGGCAGGCGCCTATCCGAACCCGCAGGTCGAGCTGATGTATGGCCGCCTGCAGGGTCGCCAGTCAGATGTGCCGAGCGGCGCCGCGCCCACCTATGCGGTGGTGCAGAAGTTCGACTACCCACAGCAGCGCAGCCTGCGCCAGGAGATGGCAGGCCGCGGGCTCGAGGCATCGCAGGCGCAGCGGCAGGGGTTCCGTTCGGACCTCGCGGCGCGCGTCAAGACGTCGTTCTATCAGGTGCTGCGCCGCGAGTCGGAGCTCAATTCCGCGCGGCTCGACCTCGAGATGATGCGGCAGATCCATTCCCGCGCGCGGCTGCGTGTGGAAGTGGGCGAGGCCCCGCGCTATGAACTGATCAAGGCCGAGACCGAACTGCTCACCACGCAGAAGAACATGCAGACGGCGGAACTGCGCGTGGATCAGGCCAAGGCCGGCCTGCGCCAGCAGGTGGGCGGCGGCATGCCGTCGTTGTTCGACGTCGCGGGCACGCTGCGGACATCGCCTGACGTGCCCGCGCTCGGCGTGCTGCACGACACCCTGCTCAACAACAACGCGGAACTTACGCAGCGTCGCATGGAACTCGAGCGCGCGCGACTGGGCGTGGATTACCAGCGCTCGCTGCGCTGGCCCGAGGTATCCGTGCGCGCGCAGACCGATCGCCAGCCTGACAACAAGGTGTCGCAGATCGGCCTGGTCATGACGATTCCGCTATGGGACCGCCGCAATGGTCCCGTGGGCGAAGCCACCGCGCAGGCCACGCAGGCCCAGACCGCGCTGGAGGCGCGCCAGTTCGAGCTCATGCAGGAACTCGATACCGCCTATCGTCAGTACGAGATCACGCAGGCGCAGGTCACGGCGCTCGAATCGGGCATCGTGCGCGAAGCCGAGTCGGCGCTCGGTGTGGCGGAGGCCGCGTATCGCTTCGGCGAGCGCGGCATCCTGGACTTCATCGACGCGCAGCGCGTGCTGCGCAATGCGCGCAATGAACTGATCACCGCGCAGTACGAGATGCAGGTTGCCGCCATCCAGATCGAAAAGCTCATGTCCGCGGCGCCCGGTAGCGTTACCGGTCCGATGCCGTCCGCGATGCCCACGTCCCAGATTCCGAATTGATCATGCGCCCCAATTTCTTTTATTCGTTCACGGCTGCCGCAGTGATGGTGCTCGCGCTGAGCGGCTGCTCCAAGGAGGCGGAAACCGAAGCGGCGCCCGCCAAGCTGCCCCCGGGACTGGTCCAGCCCGAGCAGAACCTGCTGGCCACGCTCAAGATCGCGCCAATCGCCACGTCTCCGTTCGCCGAGATCCTGCGTGTGTCCGGCCGCGTCGACTTCGACGAGCAACGCGTCTCGCGCATCGGCGCGAGCGTGACTGGCCGCGTGACCGACCTCTACGCCATCCTCGGGCAGGAAGTGAAAGCGGGCCAGGTGCTCGCGCGCCTGCACAGCAGCGAACTCGGCGCGATACAGATGTCGTTCCTGAAGGCCGAAGCGCAGAGCGACCTGCAGTCCCGCAATGCCGAGCGCGCGCGCCAGCTGTTTGCCGCCGACGTGATTGGCCGCGGCGAACTGCAACGCCGCGAGAGCGAGTTCGCGATCGCGACCGCGGAGATGCGCGCCTATCGTGACCAGCTGCGCGTGCTCGGCATGTCGCCGGCCGCGATTGCCACGCTCGCCAAGAGCGGCAGCATCGATTCGTACTCGCCGGTGTATTCGAGCATCAGCGGCACCGTGGTCGAGCGCAATGTCGCGCAAGGCCAGGTGGTGCAGCCGGCTGACGCGCTCTATACCGTGGCCGACCTGTCGCGCGTGTGGGTCGTGGCCGAAGTGCCCGAGCAGCAGGCTGCGCAGGTGGCGGAAGGCCAGAGCGTCAATATCGAAGTGCCATCGCTTGGCGGCGGCAATGGTTCGATCACTGGCAAGCTGATCTATGTGGGCCGCACCGTGAACCCGCAGACGCGCACGGTGCTCGTGCGGACCGAACTCGACAATCGCGATGGCCGCCTCAAGCCCGCGATGCTCGCCAGCATGCTGATCGCCAGCAAGGCCGTGGAGCAACTGGTGGTGCCGGAGTCCGCCGTGGTGCGCGATGGCAACGACGAATGCGTGTACGTCGAGATGCCGAACCATCAATACCGCCTGACCAAAGTGAAGCTCGGCGCCGAAAGCGACGGCATGCGCGTGGTGCTCGGCGGTGTGAAGCCGGGAGACCGCGTGGTGGTGGAGGGCGCGTTCCATCTGGACAACGAGCGCAAGCGCCTCGAACAGGGATAAGCGACCATGTTGACTTCCCTTGTAGAAGCCGCCATCAAACAGCGGCTGGTGGTGTGCGTGATCGCGGTCGTGCTGTTCTTCTTCGGGTTGCGCGCGGCCGGCAAGCTGTCGGTCGATGCGTTCCCGGACGTCACGAACGTGCAGGTGCAGATCGCCACCGAAGCCACCGGACGCTCGCCCGAAGAGGTCGAGCGCTTTGTCACGGTGCCGATCGAAATGGCGATGACGGGCCTGCCCGGGCTCGAAGAGATGCGCTCGCTGAATAAGGCGGGCCTGTCGCTGATCACGCTCGTGTTCACCGAGAAGACCGATGTCTACTTTGCGCGGCAGCTCGTCATGGAGCGGCTGATCGAAGTGGGCGGGCGCATGCCATCGGGCGTGACGCCGGTGCTCGGCCCGGTGTCGACGGGTCTCGGCGAGGTGTACCAGTACACGCTGGACCGCGCCGACGATGGCGACAAGGAACTGTCGCAGGAAGAGCTCTCCGAGCGCCGCATCGTGCAGGACTGGGTGGTACGCCCGCTGCTGCGTTCGATCCCCGGTATCGCGGAAATCAACTCGCAGGGCGGCTATGTGCGCCAGTACCAGGCGCTGGTCAATCCGGACCGCATGCGCCACTACCAGATCACGCTGCAGCAGGTGTATCAGGCGCTGGCCAATAACAACGCGAACTCGGGCGGCGGCGTGCTGCCGCACTATGCCGAGCAGTACCTGATTCGCGGCGTGGGTCTCGCGCGTGGCATCGAGGACATCCAGACCATCGTGATGAAGGAGGTCAACGGCACGCCGGTGTACCTGCGCGATGTGGCGGAAGTCACGATCGGGCATGAGGTCCGGCAGGGCGCGCTGATCAAGAACGGCCAGACCGAGGCGGTCGGTGGCATCGTCATGATGATGCGCGGCGGCAATGCCAAGGAGGTGGTCAGCCGCGTGAAGAAGCGCGTGGCGGAGATCAACAGCTCCGGCATGCTGCCCGGCAAGCTGCAGATCGTGCCGTACTACGATCGTAGCGAACTGGTGGACTCGGCACTGTGGACTGTAACCAAGGTGCTGCTCGAAGGCGTGGTGCTGGTGGTCATCATCCTGTTCCTGTTCCTCGGGGACGTGCGCTCGTCGCTCATTGTGCTGGCCACATTGGTGCTGACACCATTACTGACCTTCATCGTGATGAACCGGATGGGGTTGTCGGCGAATCTGATGTCGCTAGGAGGGCTGGCGATCGCCATTGGCCTGATGGTGGACGGGTCGGTGGTGGTGGTCGAGAACTCGTTCGAGCGATTGGGACACGCCAAGGACAGTGGCCTGAGCAAGACCGAGATTCTGGTGGGTGCGGTCAAGGAAGTGGCCACGCCCGTGATCGTTGGCGTGGGCATCATCATCCTGGTGTTCCTGCCGCTGATGACGCTGACCGGCATGGAAGGCAAGATGTTCGCGCCGCTCGCGTTCACGATCTCGATCGCGCTCGCCATTTCGCTGTTCCTGTCGCTGACGCTGTCGCCGGTGCTGTCGTCGTACCTGCTCAAGGGTGGCGTGGATCATGAGACCAAGGTCATCGCGGTGCTCAAGCGTGGGTACCTGCGCATGCTCCACTGGTCGCTGACCAACAGCAAGAAGACCGTGATCGGCGCCGTGGTGGCGTTTTTCCTGACGGTGGCGATCGTGCCGATGCTCGGGACGTCGTTCATTCCGGAGATGAAGGAAGGCTCGATCGTGCCGGCGCTGGACCGTGTGCCGAACATCTCGCTGGAAGAGTCGATCAAGCTCGAGAAGGAGGCCAACAAGCTGGTGCTGTCCGTGCCCGGCGTAAAGGGCATCGTCTCCGGTGTGGGCCGCGGCGAAAGCCCGGCGGATCCGCAGGGCCAGAACGAATCGACGCCGATCGCGAGCCTCAAGGATCGTGACGAGTGGCCCGACGGCTGGACCCAGGACGACATCCAGAACGCGATTCGCGACAAGCTCAAGGCCATTCCGGGCGTGCAGATCGTGATGGCGCAGCCGATCTCGGACCGCGTGGACGAAATGGTCAGCGGGGTGCGGTCGGACGTGGCGGTCAAGATCTTCGGGGACGACCTCGACAAGCTGCGCGATCTCGCGGGCGAGGTGGCGCGCGTGGCCGGCGGTATCAAGGGCTCGCAGGATGTACGGGTGGAACGGATCTCTGGCCAGCAGTACCTGCAGATCGAGATCGATCGTCAGGCGATTGCGCGCTATGGGCTCAACGTTTCGGATATCCACGACATCATCGAGATCGCAATCGGCGGCAAGCGCGCCACGGATATCTTCGAGGGCGAGCGGCGCTTTGCGGCGGCCGTGCGTCTGCCGGAGGACTTCCGCGACAACGTGCAGGCGATTCGCCAGCTGCTGGTGTCGGCGCCGTCGGGCGTGCAGGTACCGCTGCAGAGCGTGGCCAAGATCGAGGTGACCGATGGTCCCGCACAGATCAGCCGCGAGATGGCTAAGCGTCGCGTGGTGGTGATGATCAACGTGAAGGATCGCGACCTTGGCGGCTTTGTGGCCGAGCTGCAGGGTGCGGCGGCCAGCAAGGTCAAGCTGCCCGAAGGCTATTACTTCGAGTGGGGCGGGCAGTTCCAGAACATGGAACGCGCGATGGGTCATTTGCAGATCATCGTGCCGCTGACGATTGCCGCGATTTTCTTCCTGCTGTTCCTGCTGTTCAACTCGCTGCGATACGCCACGCTGATCATTCTGGTGCTGCCGTTCGCATCGATCGGCGGCATCATCGGGTTGTTCGTCACGGGCGAGTACCTGTCGGTGCCGGCGTCGGTGGGCTTTATCGCGCTGTGGGGCATCGCGGTGCTGAACGGCGTGGTGCTGGTGTCGTATATCCGCACACTGCGCGAGTCGGGCATGTCGCTGCGCAACAGCGTGGTGCGCGGTGCCACGCAGCGGTTCCGGCCGGTGATGATGACCGCGACCATCGCGCTGCTGGGCCTGGTACCGTTCCTGTTCTCGGACGGCCCCGGTTCGGAGGTGCAGCGCCCGCTCGCGGTGGTGGTGATCGGCGGTCTGATTACGTCGACGCTGCTGACGCTGGTGATGGTGCCGGTGCTGTATCGCTGGTTCGACGATCAGAAACCAGAGCAGAAGGATCTCTCGGTCTGATAGCGACCATGTGGCTATAATCTTCGAGGCCGGCGTTGTGCGCCGGCCTTTTTTATTGGAGTCCTGAACATGACATCGCTGGTCCGTAAGTTGGCCCCTACGCTGGCTCTCGCCGCCATGATGCTGCCTGTGACAGCGTTTGCCGTCGTAGAGGCGACGGTGGATGGCGTCAACTACGAACTCGGCCAACGCGGCAAGCCCGAGGCGCCCGGTGCGCCCATCGCGTGTCGAGATGCGGTCAAGGCCAAGCTGCCCAATGCGGAAGGCTTCCGCTGGACGCGCAGCACCACGCGCCGCGTGGCCGAGGACGCGTATAGCGTGGTCGGCAGTATCGAGTTCGTGACGGCCGCGGGCGAGGCGCGTAAGGGCGATGCGCAGTGCGACGTCATGCGCGCGCCCGGTAATACTTACATCGTGCCGAAAATCCGCCTGCCTTAGATCTGGCGCGGTGACATGACAATGCTGTCATGTTGCTGGACTTCGGGCGTTGGGTTTCCTAGAGTTGTGTACGCTGTACACAAATCAAGGAGATCCCCCATGCAGACGGAAACGACCCCCGAACACCGCTGGCTCAAGAAACTCATTGGCAATTGGATGGCGGAGGGCGAGGCGCAGATGGGCCCGGACGCGCCGCCCGAGAAATGGAAGATGCCCGAGCAGGTCAGCGCGATCGGCGACGTGTGGGTGCAATGCCGCGGCGAGGGTGACATGCCGGGCTGCGGGCATGGCATCACGGTGATGACGCTCGGCTACGACGCCGCGCGCAAGCACTTCGTCGGTACGTTCGTCGCCTCGATGATGACCCATATGTGGATCTATGAAGGCGACCTCGAGTCCGATGGCCGCTCGCTGACGCTGCGTGCCGATGGTCCCGCGTTCTCGCCGGAAGGCAAGGTCGTCGAAGGCAAGACGGCGAAATATCGCGATGTCATCGCGTTCCAGGACGACAACCTGCGCACACTCACCTCGTTCGTGCAGGGCGCTGACGGCAAGTGGACGCAGATCATGCAGGCGACATACCGGCGTCAATGAGTTCGCCTGTCAGCGTGCGATTGATGGTGCCAGCGGGGCTCAATCACACGTAGTTCTTCTATCATCGCGTCATGCCAATTTCCCTCGCCAACGGTATGCGCATCCTTATCGCCCTGACTGCTGTCCTGATGGCCGCCTGCGCGGCGCCGCCCGTTGATCGCCAGCCCGTGCACGAACCCCTTGCGGGCAATGCCAATGGGGTCTGGTGGAGCGAGCCCACGCAGGTGGCCATCATCACCGACGACACGGGCAATCGACTGCAGTCCCGCGCCAACGACGGCCGCATGCAGGCGCTGGCCACGTTGACACCGGTATTGCCTTCCACGCCGCCACGCGGGCCAGGCCTCGGGCAGGTCGTGCGCGATGCCGATGGCCGTTATCTCGTCCCGCGCTTCGGGTTTGGAAGCACCGGCGGCGTGGCCTACGTCGATCCACGTGGCAGCACCGACGTGGTGGAGGGCCTGTCGCCCACGCGGCGGCGCATCGGCTTGTGGCCGGTTAGAGCCAATACCTATGTGGTGAGCTGGTTCGTGCAGCAGGAAGGGCAAGGCGAGGCAGCACGGCAGGGCGGCGTGAGTCTGCTGACGATCGATCCCAAGACCACTCCGCTGCGCGGTATCGAGCAGGATCTGGTGACGGGTCTGGACAAGCCGGTGGGCGTGGCGGTGCGCGGCAACGTGCTGTATATCGGCGATCAGGCCACGCGCAAAATCTACACGGGCGATCTCGCGCAACTGACGGCGGCGCCGGTGCGCGCGGAGACGTTGCGCGTGTTGGCGGTGGCCGATAGCGACCAGTTTGCGCTGGGCGCCAATGGTGAGCTGTTCACGGGCGGACGCGATGGGGCGATCCGGCGCATCACGGCGACCGGCGAGGTCAGCGTGTTCGCGCGGGGATTCCAGTCGATTCGCGGCGTGTCGTTCGACGCCGGTCATCGGCGGCTGTTCGCGGTCGAGTACGGCAAGGGCAGCTCGACGCTGCATGTGCTGCCAGTCGACTGAAAGGGCTGAACGGAGCGGTTACGCCTCGGATGGCGAGTTCCAGGCCTCTAGCAGCGCCTGGAAGCGGTCCGCCGGTGCGGGCGGGATGCGCGTACTGCGGCGGGCCGGTGGCAACGGGCGTCCGGTCAGGTTGTAGAAGATCGAGCCGTCCAGCGCGTCGGGTTCGTGCGGGACATGATCGACCACGCACATTTGCCGCGCCGCCTTGAGCGCGCGCGTGGTTTCCTCCGCGGTCAGTCCACTTGCGTCGGCAAGCTGATCGCGTCGCAGCGGGCCCTCGCGCTGGAGGCCGCTAACCAGAAGATGCACGCATTCGCGCGTATTCCGTTTCATAGCAAGGATTGTTCCGTACCCGTGACGGTTAGCCAATCCTGCCTGACATTTGTTCACATTCCGTTGCTGGCCGCCTCAAGGCGGACATGGCAGGCACGCGCGAAATATTGACTAATAGGCACTGGTGCATTGAAAGCTTGCGCGGCCTTCGATACTGTATAAATATACAGTTATTGAGAGAAACCAAGACGCCGTCCCGCCCGAATGGGATGGTTACAGCACAAAATGCCTGCGCAATCGTACGCAGCCCCGCCACCGGCGGAGGATCTGCCGCCCTCGCTATTTGGGTCCATGCCCGCGTCACCTGCGCCCCTTGGGTCGAACGCAGGGTCGCTTGCCATGTCTGCCGCGCCTGAGGGACCTGACGCGTCTGCTGTCGCAGGCACGCCCACGTCCACGGATCGGCGCGCCGCCGTGGCCGAGCTCGAGCATCGCTATCCGGGGCTCTGGCGGGCCGGTCAGCTTGGTCACCTCGGCCGCCTGCCGGTCTGGCCGACCGGCTATGACGCGCTCTCGGCCGAGTTGCCCGGTGGCGGCTGGCCGGCCGCCGCCGTGACCGAACTGCTGCTCGCGCAGGACGGCGCCGGCGAATTGCGTCTGCTGCTGCCGGCTCTGCGCGCGATTGCCGCGACGGGGCGCCGCGTGGGGTTCGTCAATCCGCCGTATCTACCCAATGCACCGGGGCTGGCCGACAGCCTGCCGGCCAGCCAGCTGTTCTGGGTGCGGCCCCCCGTCGGCGCTACCCAGGCCGCGCGTCGCACGGACATGCTGTGGGCCGCCGAACAGATGCTGCGCAGCCAGGCATTCGGTGCCGTGCTGGTGTGGCTGACAGGTGCGCGGCCCGAGGCCATGCGCCGGCTGCAGGTGCTGGCGCATGCGGGCGATACGGCGGTCTGGGTGCTGCGGCCGCGCAAGGCGCTGCACGAGTCGTCGCCCGCGGTGCTGCGGTTGTCGCTATCGCCGCTGCCCGGCAACGTGTTGTCGATCGCGTTTCACAAGCGGCGGGGTCCCGTACGGGACACGCCATTGTTGCTGCCGCTCACGGGCATGGCCCACGTGCCTGGACGCCCTGCGCCCGCCGTATCCATGCCTGATGTGGTCATTGAGAAGAGTCTTACCCATGCTGCCGACACACTGGATCGCGGTGCATCTGCCGCGCCTGTCGCTGGACGCGCTGCAACCGAACTGGCCTGAAGCAGCCAGCCACGCAGCCAGCCACGCAACGGGTGAGGCAGCAGCTCACGCGAAGCGCGAGGCAGTGGCGCAGCCGGCGAGCCCGGCGGCGAGTCCGGTCGCGGGTGGAGCAACGGCGGGCATCACGGGGTCCATGGCCTTCCATGCGTTGCCGGTAGCGGTGTTCGAGCATGAGCGCGTGGTGCTGGCCAACGGCCCGGCCATGGCGCTCGGCGTCGGCCACGGCATGCGGCGCGGCGGGGTGCAGGCGCTCTCGGCGGAAGTGGTGCAGCTCGAGCGCGACGTGCAGGCCGAAGCTGCGCTGATGACCACGGTAGCGCTGACGCTGCTGCATTTCACGCCGGCGGTGACCGTCGACGAGACGCCGGAAGCCGCCACCGTGATGCTCGACGTCACCGCCAGCCTGCGCTTGTTCGGCGGCCATCGCGCGCTCATCCGCGCGGTGCGCGCGCGCGTGCGGCAACTGGGCACGATCGCGCAGATCGGCACCGGCACCACCGCGCATGGCGCTGCCTGGCTCGCGCGGCAGCCGCTACGCCGCAACGCGCGTGGCGCCATCGTACGGCCAGCACGCCGCGCGGTGCAGCCCGCGCGCATGAAGCGCCTGCTCGATCGGCTGCCCGTGGAGTGCCTGCACAGCCTGGTCGATCCCGAGTGGCTCGATGGCATCGGCTGCCGCACGCTCGCACAGGTCCGCCGCCTGCCGCGCGCGGGTTTGTCGCGGCGGCTCGGCCCGGCGCTGCTGGCGCGGCTGGATCAGGCCTATGGCGATGCACGCGAAGGCTTTGCGTGGTTCGAAGCCCCGCCAACGTTCTCGCAACGCATGGAATTGCCCGGCCGCATCGAGGTGGCCGAAGGCGTACTGGCCGGCGCGCAGCGCCTGCTGCTGGCGATGTCAGGCTGGCTCGCCGCCCACCAGGCCGGCGTCACGCGCTGCGTACTGGTGCTTGAGCACGAACGTTATCGGCTAGGTGTGGAGGTCGATTGCACGCCGGTGCCTCTGGCGCTCGCGCAACCGAGCCGCGACCCCGTGCACCTGTCGAAGTTGCTGCGCGAGAAGCTCGACAAGGTGCGCTTCCACGCGCCAGTGGGCGGACTGGCACTCAACGTGGAAACGATGGCCGCCTGTCTGCCGCGCAGCGAGGCACTGTTTCCGGATCCGGCAGGCGAGCCCGCGGAACTCGCACGCCTGCTCGACACACTGATGGCGCGCCTGGGCCGCGACAACGTATTGCAGCCACGCCCGCTGGCCGACCATCGGCCCGAGCGCGCCAATCGCTGGTGTCCCATCGATGAGGCCCCCACCCGCGCGGTGAGTCCCAGGACCGCGCGTCAGACGGAAGACAACGCAGGCCATGGCGATCGTCCTGAGCGGCCGTTATGGCTGCTGGAAGCCCCGCAGCCGCTGCGCGTGGAACGCCATCGCCCGCTATACGAGGGCCCGCTGACCATGCTCACGCGCGCGGAGCGCATCGAGGCCGGCTGGTGGGATGGTGGCCTGGCCACGCGCGACTATTTCATCGCCGAGCGCGCCGATGGCGTGCGCTGCTGGGTATATCGCGAGCGCCCGGGCCATCCCGCGCGCGATGGAGACGAAGACAGCAAGGGTGGCGATAACAACGAGTACCGCTGGTTCCTGCATGGATTGTTTGCCTGATGTCGATGTTTCCGCTACTGCCGTCGCTGCCTGACTACGTCGAGCTGCACTGCATTTCCAATTTCACGTTCCTGACCGGCGCGTCGCATCCGGCCGAGCTGATCGAACGCGCGTTCCAGCTTGGCTACAGCGGCCTGGCGCTGACCGACGAATGCTCGGTGGCCGGCACCGCGCGCGCGCACCATGCACTCAAGACCTTGCGCGAGGAAGCGCGAGAGGCGGCCCGCGCGGCGCAGCAAGCCGTAACGCAGCGCGAGCCTGACGATGAGAAAGACCCGGAAGACCCGGAAGACCCGGAAGAGGGCGACAACGCAGCATGGGAAGAACGCAACTGGCTGATCGCGCGCGCAGCCGCGGCCGATGCGTTCAACCTGATCATCGGCAGCCGCTTCACGCTCGCGACCGAACCCACGATGCTCGCCACCGAACCCGCCATGCCACCACCCCGGCTGGTCGTGTTCGCGCGCAATCGCGAAGGGTTCGGCAATCTCAGCGAGATGATCACGCTCGGCCGCCGACGCGCGGAGAAGGGCAGCTATCTGCTGTACCCGTCGGACTTCAACGACCCGGAACCGGAGCAGACGCACCTGCGCGGCATGCCCGATTGCCTCGTGATGCTGCTGCCTGACTATTGCCCCGATCCCGACGTATTGCGCGCACAGGTGCAGTGGTGCCAGCGCACGTTCGGGTCACGCGTCTCGATCGCGCTGGAACTGCTGCAAGGCCATGCGGATGCATTGCACCGTACGCGACTGCAGCAGGTGGCCGACGAAACCGGCGTGCCGCTGGCGGCGGCCGGCGCCGTGATGATGCACGTGCGTTCACGCAAGCCGTTGGCCGACGTGCTCGGCGCGATTCGCGTGGGCCAGCCGCTGCATGCCTGCGGCCACGTGCTCGCGCCAAATGCGGAGGCACATCTGCGCATGCGCCAGGTGCTGTCACGACTCTACCCGCGCGAAGCGCTCGCCCACACGCTGACGATTGCCGATCAATGCGACTTCTCGCTCGGCACGCTGCGCTACGAATATCCCGAGGAGCTCGTGCCCGATGACCATACGCCAATCAGCTATCTGCGCGCGGAGGTCAAGATCGGCATGCGCGAACGCTTTCCCTATGGCATGGAACCAGCGTGGGAGAAGCAGCTCGAGGAAGAACTGCTGCTGATCGAGGAGAAACACTACGAGCCGTTTTTCCTGACCGTGCACGACATCGTGCGCTTTGCACGCAGCAAGAGCATCCTGTGCCAGGGCCGCGGCTCGGCCGCGAACTCGCTGGTCTGCTTCTGCCTGCATATCACCGAGGTCAGCCCCGCGCAGGCCAACCTGCTGTTCGGCCGCTTTCTGTCCCGCGAGCGCGATGAACCGCCCGATATCGACGTGGATTTCGAGCACCAGCGCCGAGAGGAAGTCATCCAGTACATCTACGAGAAATACGGACGCCATCGCGCGGCATTGGCGGCGTCGTTGATCTCGTACCGTTCGCGCAGTGCGCTGCGCGATGTGGGGCGTGCGCTCGGCATCGACGCGAGCGTGGTGGAGCAGGTGGTCAAGAGCCAGGCCTGGTGGGACAGCGGCAAGGCATTCATGGAGCGGCTCGCGCGCTATGGCCTCGATCCCGACGCGCCGGCCGTGCAGCAATGGGCGAGCCTGACCGAGCAACTGCGCGGTTTTCCACGCCATCTGTCGCAGCACGTCGGCGGTTTTGTGATCGCGCGGCACAAGCTGTCGCGGCTGGTGCCGATCGAGAACGCCGCGATGGCCGATCGCAGCGTGATCCAGTGGGACAAGGACGACCTCGAATCGCTGGGCCTGCTCAAGGTGGATGTGCTCGCGCTCGGCATGCTGACCGCAATCCGCCGCGCGCTCGCGATGATCCCCAACCCCGATCCCGCGCGCGCGGGAGCGCCGTACCGCATGGAGGATCTGCCCGAGGAAGATCCCACCACGTACGACATGATCTGCAAGGCCGATACGATCGGCGTGTTCCAGATCGAATCGCGCGCGCAGCAGTCGATGCTGCCGCGCTTGCAGCCCCGCCAGTACTACGACCTGGTCGTCGAGGTAGCGATCGTGCGGCCAGGCCCGATTCAGGGGGGCATGGTGCATCCGTATCTGGAGCGGCGCGAGGCATTGCGCGAGCGGCAGCAGTTGCCGACGTATTTCAACGACGTGATCCGCCGCGTGCTGGGCCGCACGCTCGGCGTGCCGATCTTTCAGGAACAGGTGATGCAGCTCGCGATCGACGCGGCGGGCTTTACCGCGGGACAGGCCGATCAGTTGCGGCGCTCGATGGCGGCCTGGCGCCGGCATGGCAATTTGCGCAAGCATCAGGACGCGCTGATGAACGCGCTGGTAGCGCGTGGTTACCCCGAGTCGTTCGCGCTGGCGCTGTGCCGGCAGATCGAAGGGTTTGGCGAGTATGGCTTTCCAGAAAGTCATTCGGCCAGCTTCGCCAAGCTGGTCTACGTAAGCGCGTGGATCAAGTGCCATCATCCCGATGCATTCCTGTGCGCGCTGCTCAATAGCCAGCCGATGGGGTTCTATTCGCCGTCGCAGCTGGTGCAGGACGCGCGCCGGCATGGCGTGATCACATTGCCCGCCGACGTGACATGCAGCAGTTGGGAAAGCACGCTCGAAGCTCGCCGCCCGGGCCGGCAATATCGCGATGTGCGGCTCGGCCTCGATCGCGTCAAGGGCATGCGCGAAGGGGCCGCGCATCGCATCGAGGCGGCACGCGCGGCGCAGCCGTTTGCGAACGTGGAGGATCTGGCGCGTCGCGCCGAACTCGATGCGCACGATATCGACGTACTGGCCGCCGCCGATGCCTTGGCGGGGCTGGCTGGAAATCGCCGTCAGGCGCGCTGGCAGGCAAGAGGGGCCGCCTTGCAAAGCGCGCACCGGGACCTGCTCTACGAGGCGCCGCCGGAAGAAGACATGCTCGCGCTACCGGTACCGCGCCTCGGCGAGGATGTGGCCGCCGATTACGCGAGCCTCGGCCTCTCGCTCAAGTGCCATCCGCTGACGCTGCTGCGCGAGCGGCTGGCCGCGATGAAGTACGTCAGCGCGGCGCAGCTGAACCGCATGGCCAATGGGCGTCTGGTGCGCGCCTGCGGCATCGTCACGGTGCGGCAGCGGCCATCGACGGCCAGCGGCACGATCTTTATGTCGATCGAGGACGAGACCGGTCCTGTCAACGTGATCATATGGCCGTCATTGGTGGAGAACCAGCGCAAGGAGGTATTGGGCGCGACGCTGATCGGCGTCATTGGCACGTGGCAGCGGCAGGGCGAGGTGAGGCACCTCGTGGCGAAGGAGTTGGTGGACCTGAGTCCGCTGCTGGGCCGGCTTATGGTAGGTAGCCGCGATTTTCATTGAGAAAAAATTGCCGGCGGTGACATATGCCTCCGCCGGCAATTTTTACTGCGCCCACGTCATGCTTACCAGTACGTGGCCATATACGCCCCGATGATCAAAGCAATCGCAATGAGAAAGATCGGATGGGTCCAGACGAAGCGCCGCTTGCCACGAATCCGCTCCATCTTCTCGCGTTGTTCTTGCACGTCGCTCTGCATCTTGCGTTCTCCTTGAGTAGCCTGCTCAGGAACGTGCACGATGTGTGCCATTGCGGCAAAGTCCTACAGCGGCGTAGGACGCCGCGCGTAGGATCCATCGTGTCGACTTAAAGACATCAACTGGCTGAGCCCATCGAACCTATCGCGTGCGTGTCAGAACCTCAATTCGCTCCTGATAGACGCGCAGCAGGCAGGGCTTGTCGCTACATCGATTCCGATCACGTTGGAGCCATGCTCGTTGCGAATCCTGCAGGCGCTTCTTGCTGGCGGTCGTACTCAGCGCTTGCCGATAGCGTCCAGCCAGCACGGCGTCGAGGCGCGAAAGCTCGACGTCTCCGCAGATGAGCCGCGATGGCGGAGATGCGAGTCTGCTGCAGTCTAGACTGCGCGCCAACGCCGCCTTGTTCTCGAACCCCATCTCGAGCAAGCCGGGCCGGCAGAGCCCGCTCAAGGATCCGCAGGCGTCGTGGGCGCCGATCCATGCCAGGCTATCGGCACCATGGTCCTTGACGAAGCGGTTGATGGCCGAGTAGGTTATCCCGCGCTGCATGGCGTTAGCCGCGATGACCTCGTTGCAAAGCGAATCGTCCACAGCAAAGCTACCCTTGCGCCGATAACAACTATGGAAGCCGAGCATCCCCGTGCCAAGCAAGCTTCGCCGCGCGCCAGACGCAAATAGGATCGACGCGCACGCGGAAGCGCACTTCGCGCTATTGGGCACGACGGTATATACGCGCACCTTGTCCATGGCATCGACCATGCGAAATGCGGCCTCGACCTTGCCGCCGGGGCTGTTCAGGATGACGGTGACGAGTCCTTCGCTGTCTCTGTCGGCGCTGTTTGCAAACGTGAGAAACGCGGATGCGTCACCGGCACGTATCGGTCCCTCTGCGATGATCAGCCGTCGATTCATATGGGGCTGATGATAGAGCCTGAATTCCATGCCGATGACATGTTGCGAAAGCAACAGCTGCGAACACAGCGCGAGCCACGAAGTCACGGAGGCGAGGCACGTCGCCGCACTCGTTCCCCTGCGTCTCGCCGCGTGTCGTTCGTATACATCCATGCTGTTCGTGGCGAGTACGATGGGCTTTACCGCGGTAGACGGGCTCCCAATGGGCACGCGTAGCGGCAGTCTCGACCCGGGAGTCATCCTCTTTCTCATGGATGAACTGAAGCTCGATGTACGCGCGGTAGAGGATCTGCTGTACCGGAAATCCGGCTTGCTCGGTGTTTCCGGAATCTCCAGCGACATGCGCGATCTGCTGGCCAGCGATGTTCCACGGGCGCGATTGGCCGTCGCGCTCTACACATACCGGATCGGTCGAGAACTTGGCAGTCTTGCCGCTGCGCTGCAGGGCCTCGATGCGCTGGTGTTTACGGCGGGCGTGGGCGAGAACGCGGCATACATCCGCCAGCAGGTGTGTCAGCAGGCCGCATGGCTCGGCGTGGCGCTCGATATCGAGGCCAACGCCCGTGGCGAACCGTTGCTCAGCAGCGCGTCCAGTCGCGTCGCAGTGCGGGTGATCCCCACGGACGAAGAACTGATGATCGCCAGACATACCCGTGCAGTCGCCTTTCGCAGCAAAGACGCCTCATAGGGGACGAGAGGAGACTGACCATGACCACCCATGCGCCGCCCGCCGTTCTGACGGGTAAGAGAGCACTGATCTGCGGCATCGCGAACGACAGCTCGATCGCCTATGGCTGCGCAAAGGCCTTCCGCGAGCTTGGTGCCGAGGTCGCCATCACCTATGCCGACGAGAAGGCTCGGCAACATGTTGAACCGGTGGCGCGCGAGCTTGGCGCATCGCTCTTCCTGCCACTTAACGTGACAAAGCCCGACGAGCTGGATTCGGTGTTCGACCAGATCTCGCAGACCTGGGGAAAGCTCGATATCGTTGTGCATTCCATTGCCTGGGCACCGAAGGAGGATCTGCAGGGAGGGCTGCTCAACTGTTCGGGCGAAGGCTTCGGAATGGCCATGGATATCTCCTGCCACTCGTTCATTCGGTTGGCGCGGCGCGCGGTGCCGCTTATGCAAGACGGCGGCGCACTATTCGCAATGAGTTATCACGGTGCCAACAAGGTAGTGCCGAACTACAACGTGATGGGCCCTGTAAAGGCTGCACTGGAGGCGACGGTACGATACCTGGCCTATGAGCTCGGTCCGCAGCGCATCCGCGTCCATGCGATCTCTCCGGGTCCGATCAAGACACGCGCGGCCTCGGGTCTCAAGGACTTCGAACTCATGCTGAACGACGCCGGAAACCGCGCGCCGCTGGGCGAACTGGTCGATATCATGGACGTTGGCTTTACCTGCGCGTTTCTTGCCAGTTCGTATGCAACGCGATTGTCTGGGGAGACGCTGTATATCGACGGGGGTGTCAATATCATTGCTTAGTGCATCGGGGCCGCATTCTCAAATGGCCTCGATCTCCACGTGAATCCGCCCTTGCCGAATCGCTGCGAGGAAGGCCCGGAAGTCGCTCCGGTTCTGGGACGCGTATTCTGTCGCGAACTCACAGATGGCGTCGTCAAAGGTCTGACCGGAGCCCATATAACCCGCCATCATTGCGGCGTCTCCCGTCCGTGCATGCGCGCGTGCCAGGGCATGGGCGCACATTCTGCCGTACTGCCTGAGCATGCCGCTGTCCCAGTCCTCTATGACGGCCGACATTTTCATATCCCGCAACTGACGGATGTAGAAGTGCCGGCCATTCTTGCCGCGGGTCCAGCCGAGGAATACATCGGTGGCGGCCTGCATGAGCCGCTGCCCCACAATGACTCGCTGGCCGTGGTTGTCGTACGCGCTCTTGCCGGCATAAGGCTCCAGCACCGACTCCCGGGCCTCCTTCACCTGAAGGAACAGCGGATCGTTGTCGGCCGCCATGAACAGGCAGACGGCGCACATCGTGCCGACACTGCCCACGCCGACAACCTTGATGGCCAGATCAAAGAAATGGAAGCGGTCGAATAGCACGCGGGTATGGTCAGCCAGGCTTTCGCGGTACTGTTCGATGGCATGCTTGTAGCCAGTGGACAGACCCGGAGCCAGCTCTTCAGACGGATGGAAGATCAGCGGCGGCTCGTCTTTGATTCTGGGCTGCAATCCTTCTTCAGCGATAAATTTTGGGTAGAGGTGGTCGGGCGTTGATTTGCGACGTTCCGCCTCGATGCGTTCGGCCAACCGTTTGCGTGCGGCCTCGACGACCTTCGGATCGCCGGTACGATCTTCGTACTTTTGCAGATCGATACGGTCATACCAGACGTCTAGCGCGCGCATGCCCGCGTAGTTATGTATCCGTTCCCTGTACTCGCGCACGCAGTCGGTTGCCACGCGTGCCGCATCGCTCCTGGGTAGTGCCAGATGATCGGCCGCGATCACGATGCTGGCGGCGAGTCGCTTCAAGTCCCATTCGAAAGGAGCCGGAAGGGTTTCATCGAGGTCATTGATGTCGAAGATGATATTGCGCTCCGGCGTGGCGAATCCGCCGAAGTTCATCAAATGCGCATCGCCGCAACTCTGCACGCGGATGCCGCTGGATGGCGTGGTTGCCAGATCGGCGGCCATGATGGCGGCCGCGCCTCGATAGAAAGCGAAAGGCGAACTCGACATTCGGCCGAAGCGAATGGGCACGAGTTCCTGCATTCGTCCCGCGTTCGATTTCTCCAGCAGTGCCACCGCATCCGGGCGCGTGTCCGCGGGTTTCCACCCGGCCTGGGACGAGCGCGGCACGTTATCGCGCAGCGCCCGCCCATTGGCGGCGTGTTCGTCGGCAGTGAGGTAAACGGATATAGAAGGGCTTTCCTCATTACGACGGACTCTGCTTGCCTTGGCCATGATGCGCCATGAAGCCGTTACGACTTCTTCTGATTCGCAGTGGCTCGCGCAGCGGAGATCGCCGCATCACGTTCTTTCGCTGCAGCGGCCTTCGCCTCGTCGTAAGTCTTCTTTGCCTCCGCTACCTTGGCGTTGTATGTCTTTCGCGCCGCAGAGATTTCCTGGCGCATCTGGACAATCTCGTCGCTGGGCGGTTGCGACTTTGATCCGCTCGCCGTTTGCGCGGTAGCAGGCAATGCGGACATCGCAAGAATGGCGGCGATAAGAATAGCTACTCGCTTCATGATGGTGCTCCCGATTTGTTCGGGACACGGTAGTCCGATTCATGCTCGCCTGCCATTGGACCAAGGTCCAAGAGCTTCAGGCTAGCTTCTAGGACAAGTCGGCGTTGGCGCCGTCGCGCTCGCCCACTGCCCGCAGGATATCGCGCCAGCTGACGATCCCCACCGGTTCAAACGCAGGCGTGACGATGGGAATGCACGAGACGTTGTTCGCGAGGAACAAGGCGATGGCATCCGCAATCGTGGCTTCCGGTGGAAGCGTCAGTGGCTGACGCGACATGATCTGGTGCACGCGCTTGTTCAGCGTGGCGAGATCCCGGGCGTTCTCCACATTGCTGCCGATAAAAGGGCTCATGGCGCGCAGCAGGTCCCGGTCGGACACGACCCCGCGCAGCTTGCCATCCTCGACCACCAGCAGATGGTGGAAACTCGCCTCGTCGAAGATCTCCTTGACGGTCGTCAGCAGATCGTCGAACCCCACCGTAGCGAGGCGTTTGGACATGATGCTTTCTACGTTCACTTCTTGCTCCTGTAGCCGACCTCTATATCGGCAACATCCGAGCGGAACTGAACCCAACCTTTGGGTTATCGGTGACGGTATCGGCGTCCCAAATGGAGAATCCAAGCCGCTCAGGCGGAGGGATCATGTCCTGCGGTATCTCGCGACGAATCGAGCCTGCGCAATGATGTTTCCGTGCATCTGATATGCGACAAGCGCGGGGCTCGATTCTGGCTTCACATCGATACTCGCGACAGAGAGCGCCGAAATGGTGACGACGTAACGATGTGACTCACCCTGTGGTGGGCAAGGGCCGCCGTACTTCGATGCTCCAAAATCGGTCATTGTCTCTAGCGCACCGGCGGGCAATAGAGATGGGTTCCCCGACGCCCCTTTAGGAATGGAAGATGTCGACGGAGGAATGTTGACAACCTTCCAGTGTGTCCAGCCAAGCCCAGCGGTCGGGGCATCAGGATCGTGAATCGTGACAACGATGCTCTTCGTCCCACGCGGAACCTGGGTCCACGAAATGCGCGGCGAGATATTCTCGCCGTGGCACCCGAACCCGTCGTAGACCTGCGCATTGATGAACGCCCGATCCCGTCCCAGGTCGTCAACATTCACAGTGAAGGGCTTAGCAAACGCCGTGGTTGGAATCACGGTCAGAAGTGCCAAGGAGACAAAAGTTGAATGCAGGCGATTGCCGTACAGCATGGTTGGCTTCCCAAAGAAGACCTACGTCGAAATGTTTTCTATGACCGCGGAGGATCAATCAATAGTCCCATTGCACCGGGACGAAGCGGTAACCATTGTCGGTCTTCGCGACGTGACCGATGGAGGGGAAAGCAACGTGTGCGGCGGCCAGCAGCGAGCCGGTTGCGGCGGCTTCGTCGAACAGCGCGATACGCACATCAACGCAGCCTTCGGGGTCGTGCTCGAAACCGTTTTGCCAATCAGGGTTGTCGAAATTGACTTCAAACACAGCGTCGCCGACGAACGTCAACTTCTCACCCTGCGAGTCCACGTCCACCACGCAGTGTCCTGGGGTATGGCCACCCGTCACGCGTGCCGATACGCCCGCCGCGATCTGCACGGTCTGGTCGAATTGCATGATGTTCTCGCTGTAGAGCTCGACGAACGTCGCCGCGGCCTTGCGTAGCGCGGGAGGCACCGATTCCGGCATCACCGTCCTGCTGAAGTCCGGGTTCTTCCAGAACTCGACTTCGGCAGCCGCTACGTGGATGCGTACGTTCGGGCGCAGCTTGGCCTTGACACCGTCGTTGTTGAGCCCGCCGACGTGGTCCATATGCATATGCGTGATCACGATATCGGTGATGGCGCTCAGATCGATGCCGGCGGTTTCCAGGCGCATCATCGACTGGCCAGCGCGCGTGAAGTACTCGAAGCCGTCGCCCACGCCCGAATCGATCAGGATCAGACGCTCGCCGCTGCGCACGAGCGCGATGTTCAGCGCCCAGTCGAACATGTCGCGCTGCAGGAAGCGGCCGTCGAACCATTCGTTACGATCTGCTTCGCTCACGTTGGTGGACATCGTCGAAGTCGGAAGCGGCAGGACACCGTCGCTGATCAGCACGACGTCGACATCACCGATGCGCACGCCATATCGGGAGGATACGAGCTCGCCGGAACCTTCCTTGCCAAAGGCTGCGAGAACTGGCTGCACATTGCGGGTTGTTGCGCTCATTTTTTAGTCCTAAGAATGTGTGGGGGTTAGCCGCGCCGGGAGGCGCGATTCACAAGCACGATCCGGATCCGCGCGTTTCGCGCTCGGTGACGCCAGATCGTGGAACACATCTTAGGCAGAGGAGACGGCGGGCAGTAGCACCCCAGCCGTATTCAGTAAGTTGATTTGAAAGCGACAATCAACACCGACCCAGTACCGCCCTGAAACTGTCTTCAGGCGCGGTCGAACGCCGTGACCTTCGGCAAGACTACCGCCAGGTAGTCCACGAGCGTCCGCACCGCTGGGAGAAGTCCGGTGCGGTAAGGAATCAGCGCGGTAATGCGTGCATCGGCCGCAATCCAATCGGGCAGGATCTGACGCAACTCGCCCGCCCTGAGCTCCGTCTGGCAGATGTAGCCGGGCAGGGCCGCGATGCCAATGTTCGCGCAGGCTGCCTCCTTCAGCGAGATCAGGCTGTTGCTTTGGAAGCGCGGGTCCAACGGGATCGACACCACACGCTTGTCCGGCCCCTGGAGATTCCAATGTTGTGCCGACTTGCCGGTTAGCGCGATGATCGAATGCGCCGCCAGCTCTTCTGGTTCCCGCGGCGCCGGCATGCGCTGCAGATATTCGGCGCCGGCAAACAAGTACCACGGGGCGCGTGCCAGCGGATGCTGTACGAGATCCGAGTCCTGCAGCAGACCGTTGTGTCCACGGATGGCGAGGTCGAAACCGTCGCCGACGATATCGAGCACACGATCCGTGGCAGTCTCGACGATCTTCACCTTGGGATGGTCAGTCAGGAATGTCGGCAGCACATGACGCAGAGCGAACTGGGCGATCTCCGCGGCGGTCGTCACGCGAATCACGCCGCTTGGCTCCGCCAGCCGTTGCCGCATCGCTTCCTCGGCCACCTCCGCACTGCGCAGCAGCGCCATGGCGTACTGATAGAACTCCTTGCCGACCTCGGTCATCGCGAACTGGCGCGAGGTCCGATTGATCAGCCTCACGCCCAGTGCCGCTTCCAGTTCCTTCACACGATGGCTGAGCGTCGACTTAGGCAGTCGCAATGCATCGCCAGCCGAGGTGAAGCCACCGCGGTCGACAACCTGAACGAAGAAATACACATCCTTCAAATCCAGCATGGCATTGTGGGGGCGTCCATGTCTTTTAGGGGGAACAACCAGATCGATGTTACTCCATGACAGGCGTGTGACGCATCGGGAAATACCTTGCTCATCGTTCGACTTTGCCGAACCCTGCGTACACGTTCTGACGCTTCTCAAACGAAATCGAGCGCTTAAGCTGTTGCACGAGGGAGAGTTCAATGGCTGTCCCGGTACAACACATCAATCTGGAGAAGACGATGTCCATGATCAAGGGATTTCACCACCTCACTGCCGGCGTTCGACACGCACAGGAAGACGTGGATTTCTACGTGAAGCTGCTCGGCCAGAGCCTCGTCAAGAAGACCGTCCTGCTCGATGGCGAGGATCCGATCTACCATCTCTATTACGGCAATGCGAACGGTGATCCCGGCACGCTAGTGACGTCGTTCCCGTTTCGGCAGCGCGGCGTGGTGGCACGTCCTGGCTCTGGACAGGTGCGCGTGATCAACTACTCGGTACCGAATGGCTCGCTCGAATTCTGGCGTGCGCGCTTCGATGCCATGAACATTCGATATGACGCCGATATCGTCGCGCGCTTTGGCGAGCGGCGTCAGCGCTTCTACCATCCGTGCGGCATCGAGTTCGACCTCGTGGAGTCAGACCTCGACCAGCGACCGCCGTGCGTGGAGAACAATGTGCCCGAGGCTTACGCGGTGCGCGGCGTGCACAGCATCACGCTGTCGCTGCGCGAGGTGGAGGAGTCGGTGCGCTTTATGAGCGAGGCGATTGGCTTCCGCCTCGTCGGCGACGAGGGTCCCTACCATCGTTTCGAGACGCATACGGGCGGCCCAGGCATGGTCGTCGAGTTCTTCCATGAGCCGGATCGTCTGCAGGGTTCCTCGGTGTACGGCGAAGGCACCATCCACCACGTCGCGTTCGCGGTGGATACGATCGAGCAGCAGATGACGCTAAAGGACAAGTTCATGGGACTCGGCTACATCGATACCTCGGAGTCCGTGAACCGTAACTACTTCCGCTCGATGTATTTCAAGATGCCCGGCGGCGTGATCTTCGAGGCCGCCACCACCGATATTGGCTTTGCGATCGACGAAGACCCCGGCCATTTCGGCGAAGAGTTCCAGCTGCCGCCCTGGCTAGTCGATCGCAAGGACGAACTGCTCTCGCGTCTCGAGCCAATTTCCGTCTGAACCCGTCCAACTCCTTTCCCGACGACTATGAACAAACCTAAAGTCCTGATCGCCTTCTATTCGCGCAACCAGTCCACCGAGCAACTGGCAAGAGCCGTTGCCGAGGGTGCCATCGAAGCAGGCGCGGAAGTACGACTGCGCCGCGTGCGCGAACTCGTTGGCGCCGACGTCATGCAGCAGGTACCCGGCTGGCTCGATAACGCCAATGCCATGAACGCGAAGTACGAGGCGCCGACCGAAGCCGATGTCGAATGGGCCGATGCCATCGTGTTCGGTACGCCCACGCGCTTTGGTTCGATTACTTCTGAGCTCAAGGCGTTCATCGATGGCCTCGGTGGGCTGTGGTTCCAGGGCAAGCTCAACGGCAAGGTCGGTTCGGTGTTCGGCTCGACGTCGTCACTGCACGGCGGTAACGAATCAACGCTGCTGTCGATCTATGCGCCCATGGCGCATCTGGGTCTGGTCATTGTGCCGCTGGGTTATGCAGACGCGGCGATGTTCAAGGCGGGCACGCCCTACGGCGCCACCCACGTGTCGCGGCAGGATTCGCTGAAGCCAGATGCGGATCATCTTGCCGTCGCTCGCTTCCAGGGGCGTCGTGTGACACAGGTCGCGCACGCGCTGCATGGACACCCGGAGGCCGTCGCGGCCTGAATGTAGATCTGCAATAAAAAAGGCTCTCTCCCGGATGCGGGAGAGAGCCCGGAAGCGACTCAAGCCACGACTCAAGCCACGTGCAAGCGCACGCCTCCGCTCAGCGCATCCATGTACGACGAAGGCGGCAGAGAATCGAGCGTGGCCTGCACGACTTCTTCGCGCAGCGATGGCCGCTTCAGCAGCGTGCCCATATAGCGGCTCACCGCAGGCAGCTCATCCCACATCGATGCCAGGCCCAGATAGGCGAGTCGCGTCAGATTGACGCCCCACATCACATCCGCGAGCGAGAAGGAAGGGCCCGTGATCCAGGGTGCGGCGCGGCCAGCCAGCGTGCGCTCGAGCTCGCGAAGCAGATCCATGACATGCTGGCGCGTACTGCGCTGAAATCCCGCGTCATGACAGACGGCCTTGCCGCCTTGCTCCTTCGAGATCTTGGCCCGATAAGCGGCCACGAGATCCGCATCCGATGCATTGATATCGATCATCGCTTCGAGCGCGAGAATCTTGGCATCATAGACGGTAGCCATAACGGATTTGAGCGCCTCGGGGCGCCGATCGGCATCGGGATGAAAACCATACAACAACGCGCCGTTGGGAATGCGATCGACGATGGCCGCCTGTTGCATGACTAGGGCACGCGCATCGGCGTCCTCCGGCACCAGACGGATCGGCTCGGATGACACCGAATCCAGGTAGCAGCAGATGCGCAGCGAATCGGCGATAACGCGCCCGGCTTCATAGTCGATCAACAACGGCACTACGCACGGGTCGAACCCTTCGGTCTCCACCGATGTGCGCCCGCTGTAGCCATCGACGAATGTGGTGCCGATCTCGCGACCCGCGTAGAGCCTCAGCTTGACATAGGACGGCGAGTAGTGCTCAGCCGGCACAATGCGGTCGCCATCCATCGCACTGAGAATGAGCATGTCATTCGAGCGATATCCCAGCGCCTTCTCCGCCAGCACCGTACGCACTTTCTGCGAGCACAGCGAGCTTGCCGCGTGGAACAGCTCGAAGCGCGGGGCATGGTCGTCACCAACGACTGTGCTACGCCGGCTATCCGCCATCGCCGCGCGGGCCCGCGCGGTCAGTGCATTCAACTCGTTCGTATTCATGTGCGCTCCCGTTTGTGCATATGCGGACAGGCGGCGGGCGGATCGCCGATCATTCCGCGGGCGCTCCACAGTTCCGGAAACGGTAGCTCGTCCAGCGTTGGTCGCAGCCAGGCAATGCCCTCGGTGCCGAAGTACGCGGCACGATGTCCAAATGTGCGCCGAGTCGCCATCAGATGCAGATGCTTCCATTCCGCAAAGCCCTCGGCGATATCGGCGAGCGTCTCGCCGAGCCGGCGGAGGTCGGGAGAGAGCGCGGCGTTCCCGTAAATATCGCGCCATACTTGCTCAACGGCTGTGGTCGGTACGTACGGCTGCCGGTAATCGCGCACGCGCACGGCGGCGGGAACCGCGAAGCCCGCGCGATCGAGGTACGCGAGCACATCGTCATAGAGGCTTGGTTCGCTCAGCACCTGGTTCAGTTGCTGCCAGCGTGCGGGCTGCGGCGTAAAGTGCTGCAGGTGTTCCTCTTGCCGAATGCCCAGCAGATAGACCATCTGGCGGTAGGTCCACCCTTGTAGCGCGGTGTCCTTGCCGTAGGTTTCCACCGCGCGCGACAGAATCGACAACAGGTCGGTCGGTGTCATCCATGCGATCGACTTCCACGTGGCGTTGAGCGGCACGTGATGCGCAACGATACGCTCCAGCGTGCGACAGGCCTGCGGCAGATCGTCGGCGCGCAACTGCCGTTGCGCGGTCTCGATCTCCCGAATGATCAGCATCCAGTACAGCTCGGATACCTGCACGGACGTGATCCACGCGTGCTCTCCGGGGTGATTGCTGACAGGGCGTTGCAATGTGTGCAGCACGTCCGTCTGTATCCACGCGCTGTAAGGTGTATGCCCTGCGGGCGTGATTCCCGGCTCGGTGTCGCTCATCATGGTCTCCTCGTGGGTGGGGGTCGTAATCAGGCCTGTCGCGCGATGCCATCGTGCAGCAGGGCTTCGATCTGCTGCGAAATCTGCAGTAGTGCGCCGTCGTCGCCGGGGCGCGCCACGATCTGTAATGCGGTTGGCAGATCGGTAGTACTGGATGGCAGCGGCAGCGATATGGCCGGAAAGCCGGCAAGGTTGAATGGCGCGGTATACGTCATCAGCGCCTCGCGCACGGTGCCGGTCCAGTCGCCGATGCGGACGTTGTCCGCACCGAGCGGCGGCGCCGTGCACGGACAGGTGGGCAGCACGAGGTAGTCGACCGAGGCCATCACAGCCTGGAGGCCAGCCGTCAAACGGCGGCGCGCATCTTGAGCGGCGAGATACCTGGCGAGGTCCATACCCTGCGCACGTTCGAGGCGGTCCACGGTCTCGGGGCTGTAATGCGTGGCGATGCGATCCCAGTCATTGCGCCGGAAATGTTCGATACCGCCTTCGACGAGCACGATGGTCGCGAACGCCTGGAATGCATCGTCGAACAGCCCGTGGTCGCCGATTTCCATGCTCGCGAACGTGTGCGAGAGGCGCCGCGTTGCATTGTCGAAGGCTGCGGCAACCTCGGCCGCCAGTGGCACCGGAGCGATCGTGCGCACCACGCCCAGCCGTGCCGAGAGCCAGGCGTCGCTTTCGGGCACGTCGATATGCAGCGCGTTGGCGAGCCACAGCACATCATCGACCTGCCTACCGAGCAGGCCGACGTGGTCGCAGGTGGGGGCTAGCGGGAACACTCCGCGCGTCGACAGGGTGTCGCGCGTGGGCTTGAAGCCGACCACGCCGCATAGCGCCGCCGGAATCCGTACCGAGCCGCCGGTGTCGGTGCCCACGCCCACCGTGACTGCGCCATGTGCAATTGCCGCGGCCGCGCCGCCGCTCGATCCGCCGGGAATGCGGGACAAATCGCGTGGATTGCGGGTGTCGCCCAGACGCGCGCTTGCGGTGGTAACGCCCCACGCGAACTCGTGCGTGGTGGTCTTGCCGATGACGATCGCGCCACGCTCCACCAGCGATCGCACGATATCGGCATCGGCGTCGGGACGATGGTCAAGGTAGGCGGCCGAGCCGTAGCTGGTATCGATGCCTCTGGTGTCGATCAGATCCTTGATGGCAATTGGCAACCCCTCGAGCGCGCGCGCGGTGCCATTGGCGTAGCGCCGATCGCTATCGGCGGCAGCCCTGAGCGCACGATCCCAGTCGATGGCCGCGAATGCGTTGACGTCACGCTTGCTGGCTTCCGCGGCTTCCAGTGTCTGCTCCGTGAGCGCGGTAGCAGAGAGCGCTCCAGTCATCAGCGCGTGACGCAACTCGCGCAGACTTGCGGTGGCGGGCAGTCGATCGATCGCAGTCGCCATCACCACAGTCCCTCCAGCAGCGCCGCGAGCTTCGGTTCCGGCGCGTCGCCGAGGTCAGCGACTTCGTCCGGATAGTGCTGCATCAACATGGCCGCCACCTCGGGCAAGACCTCACGTGGCAGGTCGAAGGCGCGCAGACGGCTCGGCAGCTCCAGTGCCTCGATCGCCCTCTCGATGCGGTCGGCCAGCGTATTCGCCGCGCTGGCATGGCCGGCATCTTTACCGAAGATGCCAAGCTTGTCGCCATAGGTCCCGGCGCATGCACGAATAACGGGTGCGAGCGTGACGCAGGAGGTCATGCTATGCGGCAGGCCAAAGGTACCGCCGAGGATATGGCCGATGCGATGACTCAGCCCGTAGATCACCGAGGCAGGATAGAAGTAGCACTGCCAGGCGGCTAGCTGGAGTTGCAGCAAGTCATCGAAGGAAATCAGATCCTGCTCGATGGCGGCACGCGTCTCGAGCCCCTTCGGCCAGCGTTCGAGCACGTCAAGGAAGCGCTCCACGCCACGTGCCGCGAGTATCGCGTGCGGATGGTCGATGCCAACGCGTCGCATACCTTCGACGGCATGATCGATGCCTTTGATGGCCGAACTCAGCAGCAGCTCGCGCGGAGTGCCAGCGATCAGCTGTGGATCGATCGCCACGAGCTTCGGCACCGTCTCGCGCACCGCGTAGCTGCGTTTGAACTTGCGCGTGCCGCTGGTCTCGGTGACGCCGAAGTAGTGCGAGAACTCGGACCCAGACAGCGTGGTCGGAAGGGCGGCGATCGGCAGATAGCGGCCAGTCTCCCGAAAGTGTTGCGCGGAGACGGCCTTCGCGGCATCGAGCACCGAGCCTCCGCCAAGCGCCACGATCGATTCCGCACGCGACGCCAGGCAGGCCCGCAGTCCGGCCTGCACCGCGAAGTCCGGCACATGCGGTGGCAGGTCGGTAAAGATGCCAGCGCTGTCGGTCATGTTGGGGAGGAGGTACTCTCCATGCAATCCCTCGAGGAAGCTCACCGTGAAGGTGATCGGACGCGTGATGCTGTAGTCGCCGAGCGAAGCGGCCACATGCGCGAGAATGTCGCGGCCCCACACCACATGCTCCTGTGGCAGGCATGTCAACTGATCCATCTGTCTGTCTCCAATTATCGTGAAGGAGAAGATAGGTCATTCAGCTTTGTCCGTGCGCGCCGCTTTTGCGAACGTTTCGTCCATGAATCTGAACGCCGCAGCCGCATCGTTGTGTCTATGATTTTTCACGAGTACATCAACACAACATCACACGGAGAGCGGTGACATGGAGACACTGGAGATGGAGAGCCGGACGGAGCACGACGTAGTCCCCGAGATGCAAACCGATGCGGGCGCGCTGGTTGCAGCACTCATGCGGGGCCGCCACAGCAAGCGCGGATTTCATCCACGTCCGGTTCCGCTTGCCACATTGCAACGCATTCTGTCGGCCGCTAGTCATGCGCCGAGCTCAAGCAACACACAGCCGTGGCGCTGCTACGTGCTCACCGGCAATCGGCGCAACGCGATTGTTGACGCTGCAGTTGCGGCGTATCGCGCCACCCCTGACACCCTGCCATTGCAGTACCCGTTCTTTCCAAAAGATCTGCCGGCGCCGTTCTCGACGCGCTTCAATACGTTTCGCGGCATGCTGGGCGATGCGCAGGGGGTTCACCGCAGTGATATCGCGGGCCGTCGGCGCGACGTGGAGCGTCAGTTCCGCTTCTTCGATGCGCCCGTGGGACTGATTTTCACGATGGACCGGCGACTCGAGTGGGCCAGCTTTCTTTGCTACGGCTGCTTTCTGCAGAACATCATGCTGGCCGCGCGCGCGGAAGGGCTCGACACCTGTCCGCAACAGATCTGGTCACTGCAGTCGGCCGTGTTGCACGATGAACTTGGCATCCCGGAGGGTGAAATGGTCATCGCAGGCATGTCGCTTGGTTATGCCGACAACAGTATTCCGGAGAACAATCTGCCGATTGCCAAGCTCGATCTAAGCGAATTCGTATCGTTTATGGACGACTAAAGACGCTGGGCGTCCCGCTTTTCCAACTGGCCGTGCGCGGACGCCCGCTGCAATGCTCGCAACGACAGGCCGATCAGGTCGCCGGCGGACGGGCCGGCGTGGAATTGCAGCGCGATCCCGAACGTCAACTCCATAACGAGCGCGCCAAGCTCGAGCGGAGTGGCCGGTGCTTGCCCTTCTGGAAATATCCGCGACACCACCGTGCCGACTTTGGTCCACTGATACGTGAACATCTCGGTGTGACGTTTGGTCAGGGCCGCATCCTGCTTGGCATGCCGAATCAGATCAAGGATGAGCGAGCGCGGTCCGGGCTCGCGTGAGGTTGCCGTAGCCCAGTTACAGATTGCGGTGATCAGCGCCTCGGGCTCCTCGATACCGAGTGTCACGTGTTCGAGTTCGGCTGCATCACGAAAGCTGACGTCCTCAACGTACTGCAGGAAAATGTCCTCTTTCGACGCGAAGTTCGAATAGAAGGCCCCCTTGGTGAAGCCCGCCTCTTCCACGATTCGATCGATAGATGCGCCACCAAGGCCTTCGCGTGCAAACACCTTTCCGGCTGCGGCCATCAGCCTTTGGCGCGTTAGCGCCCGGCTTTCCTGTCTAGTCAATCGTGCCATCAATGCAGTCTCTTTCCCTGGGGCCTCAGTGTTGCGTCATTCTCCCGACGGTCACGACTTCACGTGCACGGTAGGAACCACGGACATGCCGATGCGCAGGCTTCGAGCCGCGTCCTGCCCGCTGTCGATGTTGATCTTTACGGGCAAGCGCTGCACCACCTTCGTAAAATTGCCGGTGGCGTTGTCCGGGGCGATTGGGGAGAACGCGATGCCGCTTGCAGGCGCCACGCTCTCCACATGCCCGCGGAGTTCAAGCCCTGGCAGCATGTCCACGGTGATTGTAACGACTTGGCCGGGCCGCACGCGTTCGAGCTGCGTTTCACGGAAGTTGGCCTCGATATACGCCTGCCCAAGTGGGACCACGGCGAGCAGCGGGGCGCCGATGTGAACATAGCCCCCAACGCGCAGTGTTCGCTGTCCAACGGTGCCGTCGATTGGAGCCGTGATCTTGGTGTAGGACAGATTCAGCTTCGCCGCTGCGAGCGCCGCCACGGCTTTCTCGAGACGCGCCTCCGCCTGCTTCTCCTGCGCCTCCAGTACCCCGATTTGATGCTGCGCTGCATCGCGTGCGGCGGTGTGTTCGGTGCGACGCGCTATGGCAACCTGCAGTTGCGACTGAGACTGCTGCCGCTCCTGCACAGTGCCGGAGCCGTCCTGCGCGAGGTTGGCGTAGCGTTTGGCGTCGGCCTCAGCGAAGTTGATCGCCGCATCGTCGGCAGAAATTGTCGCGATGGATTGCTTGATCGTGCTGCCCTGTTGCTGCAGCGAAGCTTTGAGGCGGAGAATATCGGCACGCGCGTTGTCTACATCGGCCGTTGCGCTCGCTACCGCGACGACGAAATCTCGATCATCGATCACGGCCAGGAGTTGTCCCTGCCTCACGGTTTGGTTGTCTTCCACCAGCACCTGAGCGATCTGCCCAGCGACGCGGGGCGCAACGAATGTGGTGTCGGCACGTACGTATGCGTCCGTGGTGGTTTGGGTCGAGGCACGACCCGCATCGCGGAAATAGAGATAGGCTGTGGCGCCAATCGCGCAGCTGATGACTACGGATGCGGCGATCTTTGCGGGGCGGGGAAGAGTCATGATGATTCAGTTGGAAGGCTTGTTTAGTGCTGGCGGCTTGATGTACTGCAGATTCAGGACGAACGGGACCAGAGCAACCGCCAGCAGACCGAGCACAAGGTAGGCATCGGCGATCGACAGCACAAACGCCTGGTGCACGATGCGTTCCGCGAGATGAGGCAAAGACCCATTGGCACCCCCGTGTAGCGGTTCAACACCCGCACCTACGCGGACGGCGCGATCGAGCAGGACATTGGCGTGGACGTGCTCCCGCACGACGATCAGTCGCTCGACGATTGCCGCGCCGCTAACGGTCCCCAATGCGCGCAGAACATTGACGATGCCAGAAATGACTGGGCCTTCCATGGGCTGAACCACGCTCGTGGCGAGGAACAGCGTGGAGATGACCGCCATGGGCTGACCGATCGCCTGAAGGATTTGCACTGCAAGGAATTCCGAGGCCATCCATGCGGATGTGACTTGCGAACCTATCAGGCACGCCATCGCCATACAAAGCAGTCCGGCCGCAAACATATAGCGTGCATCCATCCAACGCTTGTAAAGCAGGAACGAGACGAACGGTCCCAACACGAGTTGAGGAATGCCGACGGTCAAGCCGAGCACCGCTATGTACGGTGTGCGAAAGCCATGGATGTGAGTGAGGAATGCCGAAGGCAGTAGTGACCCGGACAGAAGCACCACGATCAGGACGTAAAAGACCGAAAACCCCAGACCCAGGTTGCGTCGACTCAGCAATTGCAGCTTGATAAACGGCAGTGGGTGAAACCATTCAGTCAGCAGGAACACAACCGTCAACGCGATGCCAGCGCTGAACAGCCAGCAGATTCGCGTGTCGTGGAACCAGTCGTACCGCTCGCCCTGCGTCAGGCCCAGGCCCAGCATCACGAGCCCTGCGACACCCGTCACAAGGCCTGGAAGATTGATCTGCCGAAAGCGATCGAGTCTGACTGGATCTTGTGGCACGCCCCACGCCACGGCCCAGATTGAGAAGATGGCAAGAGGAATCACCTGCCAGTAGGCGAGATGCCAGTTTCCCAGCGTATCGGTATAGGTGGCCGACAGCCATGTGGCGAGGTTCGGCGAGAACGTGGCTGTCATCGCATACAGTGCAAGCCCATAGAGGCGCAATGGCAGCGGAAAGAATCGCAATGCGGCGGCCATCAACACAGGAATCAGCAGACCTCCGGAAAAGCCCTGCAGACTCCGCAGTACGAGCAACGTCGTCATATCGCTTGCGTATGGCGTCAGCAGTCCCAACGCAGCAAATATCATGACCACGCCGAGATGAAAGCGCCGGAATGACAGCGTGACAGCGAACCAGGCAGCGAAAGGCATCGCTGCAAGCTCGAATGCCGAGTACAGGCTAACGATCCAGCTGCCTTCGTCCGCGCCGATTCCCGCGGCACCTCTGAGGTCGATAAGGGAAAGCCCCCCGATGCGATTGTTCAGCCCGGACATCATGGCCGCAACGAATACCCCGAGCACACCGACAAAGATCCGGGCGTTAAACGGTTGTGGCGTAGCGGCCGTCGGGGCGGGCGCTGGTGTTTGCACCGCGGTCGGCACAAAGTCGGCTATCGTATTTTGCATACCAAATAGTATTTATATGCTGCGATGTATCCCGCAGGAGTTCGCAGGTTTTCTATTCGGTAGCGTCGCTGATCACGCCGGGCGACCAGCCACCACCCAACACCTTGTAGAGCTTCACCATCGAGATGGATACGTCAGTACGGCTGCGTGCAAGAGCGTTCTCGCTGGCCAGTAGATCCCGTTGTGCGATCAACACCGACAGGAATGTTGTTGCACCTTGGGCATAGCGCTGCTGAGCTGTTCGGAACGCGATCCGGTTGCTCTCCACGGCGGCGCCGAGCTGCATGTCGCGCGCCTGTTCGGCGCGATATGCAGTCATGGCGTCATCCACCTCGTGCCATGACGCCAATACAGTCTGCCGATAACGAATCGCGGCCTCCTGCTGGCGAGCTTTAGTCAAGGCGAGCGTGCCCATCAGGCGACCGCCTTCGAAGATCGGCAAGTGCAGGACGGGACCAATCGCAAACTGGCGCGCGCTCCAGTCACCTGCTTCGGTGAACTTGAGCGCCTGAAAGCCGAAGCTGCCGGTCAGACTCACACTGGGATAGAAGTTTGCTTTCGCAACGCCAATTGCCGCAGTCGCCGCATGCAATTCGGCTTCGACGCGCAGAATGTCAGGACGCCGGCGTGCGAGATCCGACGGGAGGCCTAGAGGAACTATGGCTGGTGGCGCCGGAATACCCGCTTCTCCGCCAAGCTCGTCGTCGAGGGCGTGCGGGGCTTCGCCGAGCAGTAGGGCCAACGCGTTCATAAGCTCTGCGCGCTGGCGCTCGAGTTCGGGAATGGACGCCGTAACAGTAGCGAGCTGGGCACCCGCGCTGGCCGGGTCGTAGCTCGTAGCCACCCCCTGTTCCTGCCGGCGGGTGGCGAGCCGTAGGCTGGTTTGCGCGATGTCCTGGTTCTTTCGGGCGATCGCCAGCATTGCCTGCACACCGCGCAATGCGAGGTATGTGCGCGCAACCTCAGCAGAAACCAGCACGCGCACGGCCTCTCTGTCAAAGACCGCGGCATCAGACGTCGCCTTGGCCGACTCCTTCGCGCGCCGGACCTTTCCCCAGATATCGATCTCCCAGCTGGCGTCAATGCCGTACTGCCACAAGCTATACGGCGGTGAGCCCATCTCACCCTTAAGCGCGCTTGTGCCGAACGGATCCGCGCCATTGGCGGCGGTGGCGCTGACCGCGCCAGACGTCCCGGTCAATTTGAGAATGCCGTTCGGACTCGCTCGCTCACGTAACTCGGAGCCATTGGCCGAGAACGTGGGATAAGCGTCGGCGCCCACTACTCGCAAGCGTGCACGGCTCTGTCCGACCCGTGCCTCGGCCGCTTGCAGTTCGAGATTCTGGGCCGCAACACGCGCCTCGAGCGACGACAGCAACGGATCGTTGAACAACGCCCACCAATCAGACTCCACGGGTGCGTTCGAGAATCCGGATATATCCGCGGCAACGGGTGTTGCGAGCAACTGCGCCGGCGGTGCCATCGAGGGCGCTTCAAAGTCCGGGCCGACGGCGCAAGCGCCAAGCCCTGTCAGCGCCAGCGCGTAACAGGCGGCTCGCAGATGCAGATTCACAGACATGGGAGACAGCGGCAATGAAAAGACGCACAGTAACATACTTCATAGTATCCGAATACTATTTGGTATTTAAGCGGGGGATACCGCACATGCACGCTGATTGTTGTCGAAGACCGAGCAACAGAAAAGAATCCTCAGGATTGAGGCGATCATGCATACGTCTTATTGGCGCATCTGAGGCAAATAGGCGGCCGATACAGAACAGCGTAAAATGTCGGGCCTCCTAGCCCCAACATGCTTTCTTTATGAACCTCGAACGACTGCGTCGCGAATTTCCCGACTACGACATCACCACTCTGCCGACCCTGCCCGAAGGTTACTTCGACACATCGAAGTACATCGATGCAGCGCCGTCGTTCGAGAACGAGGAGCGCGGCTTGAAGGTGTATGTCGACTACGCCAACTACGCAGACCGCGAGTCCGGCAGGACCCAGCGCTTCTGCGTCTCGCGCTACGACGAGGAAGCAGGCGACTTCGAAGACGTCGCCCTGTCCTCCAACAATTGGGCCGAAGTCACTCGCTTCTTGACCACCTGAATTCATTCCACACGGGCGATCGGCGTCCGCGCAGACGCACCCTGGAAAACCGCTACCTCTTGAGGGCTGGGTACTTCTGTCGTACGGCTTAGACACCCAACTTCAAAACAGGCATCTACCCGGAACTTTGCTGATAGATTTCCCGAAGTAAGGCAGTTACCTCAGAGTAACAAGGAGTGGACATGCCATCGGCGGGTTTTAGACAGAGTTACCGGGGCAGGCCTAAGCAAGTCAAATCGATCTGCTTGCTGCCGGCTTTGTTGCTGTCCGCTTGTCTAGCAGGATGTGCGAACACCAAGCCTCAGGCAAATCTCACAGCGGAACGGCCCCCGTCGCCAACGGAGCAGGTTGGCGTCGGAGCCGTCCGGCTGACGAAGCTCCAGCACTTCCTATCCCTCGAGGACATCGCCAGAGAACTCCATTTCTCCCTGGCGGACTATGAGCTGGAGAAGCCGCGGTCGATGGACCGCCCAGGAATACTACGCCTGCGGCGAAGCGCAAAATCAGATTCTATTGTCCGTGAAATTATTCTTGGCAGACCGGTTCAGAGCGAACAATTCGTCTCGATCAGGCTAAACGCCTCTATGTGCGCGGACTTAGATCAGCTATCGAGCGATGCCGGTCTAACGTTCGAGCGGTGGTACTACCGGCCGATATTTGATATTCCCGAGCACTGGGCAAATAACTACCGCGTTGCTACGTCCACGATGGTGAGCAACCTTCGAGCAGACGGAAAGAATTGTGGGAACCCATTCACAGTAAGCAAGCGGCTTATCCCAGGGGCAGGTAGTCCTGCAAGCAAAGTCGCAGCAGTGCTGGCCCAAGGGCTCGAGAAGCTTGCCAAGCAAGACCATCCGATCTCGCGGGAAGATTTGGTACAAGCTCTCAGTATTCATCTGGATGAATTCTCCGATGAAAGCCAACGCGAGCGAAGGTCATCGTACTTCAGGAGACCTGAGGGGACTGGTCCAGTTCTAAACTTCACGATTCGTCCTCTCTCTCGCGCGCAACCCTCTCAGTGGGTACAGATATCGGTCCTTCCGAAAGACGCGTGCGTCACCCTTGAAGATGTAGCCCGACCTCTCGAGAGGTCCGTCAATCAGTCCTCCCAGCCACCTTTCAACGTCCCAGAGTACTGGCGATACCAGGTGCAATGGGAGGACGATACGACGGACAACCGCCTCTATGCGGGAACAAGGGAATGCGCCATGACGTTTGATCTGAAGAAGACGTTCAAGCATTTACCAGACGGATATTCATTTGATCCGTGAGAATCGTGGTCGTGCCCGCTGTTGCAAGAGAACGATGCCCAGGTGGAATTTCGCAGCGGACGCGAAAGCGGGGCGGGTCGCGCGATGTTGACCCGGAAGAACAACACATTAGTGTGGCATGTGACGAAGCCCTTAGAGACGGACAACTGGATTCCTGACGATGCGGTATTGCGTCGTACCGCCCCTTCCACCTGGCGCCATATCTCGACCTGCGCCGGGCAGCACTGATCAACCCTGTTCGGCAAAGCAGCTCTGCTCGAAAGCGGCCCAGGCGAAGCGACCAGGCGCAACAAGACACTCGTTGACGAGTTGTAAAGTTGAAGGCAGACTTCCTGTCGTGCAAGCCCACACGTCCTTCGCCATCGCGACTCATCTTCATTGGCATTCCCACTCGGGACTGCCGCTGGGGACGTGCATACGCTAGGAATTGAAGCGACATGCGCTTCGAAGCCCCGCCGGCGACGACGGGGCTTTTGTTTTTGGATGTCCCATCGGTCGTCGGCTCACCTAAAGAGCAAAATCAGATGACTTCTGTATCGAGAACCTTTGCGACACCGCTCGACCTGTACAGAGCGATTTCACGCGTTTGGGCCGGAGACACGTCTAGCCCGGCAGGCGTTTGGTCGCCATCGAATCCAGCGCAGAATCATTGCAGCATCACCTCGCTCGTGGTCCAGGATCATTTCGGTGGGGAGATTCTTACTACTCGGACCTCAGGTGGCACGCACTTCTACAATCTGATCGACGGGAAGAAATGGGACTTGACCGTGAGCCAGTTCGCGGAGCCGGTGCCGTATGACGACACACCGTCCACTCGCGACGAGGCGTTGGCAGATACTTCGCAACAGAAATACGAAACGCTCACGTCGAGGCTTAAAGAAGCGCTAACGCGCGAGACGTAAGACGGGGCGGTGCTGCTGCCAAAGGAGCAGAATGGCGGGCATTGCTCATTCATTCAAGCGCGATGCCATCCACCGTTCGCAACTCGCTCCTCTGGCTCTTCGAAGCGTTCGATCAGGATCAAACTTATATCCGAAAGCAGATGTTCGGCTGCGATGCCGCGTATATCGACGGCCGCTTATCCCTGGTTGCCGCGGATCGCGACGCGCCGTGGAATGGGCTGTTGGTATGCACCGCGCGGGACCAGCATGCGAGTCTCGTCGAGGAATTGCCCGCGTTACGTCCTCACCCTGTGCTCGGCAAGTGGCTATACGTCTCGCAAGACGACCCCGCGTTCGAGGACACTGCCGCGGCCGCCGTCGCTCTGGTTCTCCAGCGCGATCCGCGTATTGGCGTCGAAGCCAAGCCGCGCAGTCGCGGCCGGCGATCGCTACTTCCAAAAAAGTAAGTGGCCCACTGCACGTCGCGTCAGGCGGGAGACGACCCCTCGGCCTGCATCAGCGCACTGACATGCGCCACGGTACTCGTGGCCAATGCGTTGAGGCTATAGCCACCCTCCAGAATCGACACGATGCGGCCGTCGCACGTCTCGTCGGCAATCTGCATCAGTTCCTCGGTGATCCACTGGAAGTCGCTGTCCTCCAGGTTCATGCCAGCGAGGGGATCCGAGCGATGCGCGTCGAATCCAGTGGAGAGAATAAGGATCTCCGGAGCGAAGGCCCTTAATGCGGGAAGTATCTGAGCAGAAATCGCAGCACGGAACTGCGCCGAGTCACAGCCGCGAGGCAACGGCACGTTGACGATATTGTGGTTCACCCCTGTCTCGGAACGCGCGCCCGTACCGGGATAGAAGGGCGACTGGTGGCTAGAGGCGTAGAACAACTCGGGACGGTTGAAGAACGCTTCCTGAGTGCCATTGCCGTGATGCACGTCGAAATCGACCACAGCGACGCGCTCGAGCTTGTGGACTTCATACGCGTAGGCTGCCGCGATTGCGGCTTGGTTAAAAATGCAAAAGCCCATCGCCTTCGCCGGTTCCGCGTGATGGCCGCATGGCCGTGTCGCGCAGAACACGTTGCGCGCGTGGCCGTCCATCACCGCATCGACACCCGCACAAGCCGCGCCGACGCAGCGCATGACGGCTTCCCATGAGCCCGGCGACATGATCGTATCGCCCGCGTCCAGTGCTACGTAGCCCTTGGTGGGCGCGCCCTGTGCGATCTCGTCGATATAGTCCGCATCGTGGATCAGCTGCACCTGCTCGACGGTGCCCATCGGCGCATCGCGCCATTCCAGCGAAGCGAACTCCGGCGTTCGCAATGCCTCCACGACGGCAGTCAGTCGTTCGGGCGACTCTGGGTGGTGCGGTCCGGGGCGGTGCTCGAGGCAGGCGGTGTGGGTGTAGACGATCGTAGTTGTCATATCGGCTGTACTTCCTCAGTCAGTTCAACCAGATATGTAATATATCAGCAGTCGTGCGAATGTCCTATCGCCGCTTGCGCAGCGGCGTCAGCAGATGCCCAAGTCCGTTGTGATCGAGTTCGTGCATGAGGGCAAGCAGGCGGCCAATCTCGCCTGGGGGAAAGCCTTCCCGGGCAAACCAGTTCAGATAGTTGCCCGGAAGATCGGCGATCAATGTCCCCTTATGTTTGCCATATGGCATCTCGCGGGAAACGAGGAGTAGCAGAGTGTCGCTGTCGGGAAGCATGGCTATTCCAGAAAAACGTAGTCCGCCCGATACGGCATGCGATTCTCCAGTCCCTCCTGTGTGCAGGCCTGAGGGAGAGCCTGACCACCCTGGGTATTCAGCCGCTGCACGTAACGCGTGTTTGAAAGCAGACCGGGTCCGCCGGTGCTCGTTGCCTGCAGCAGCAAGAGCGGAATGCTGTCCGGCTCCTGCGCGTTTTGCGCGTTTTGTGTGTTCGGCGCCTGCTTCAACACCTTGCCGGTCACCTTGCTGCCATCGGGCGCTTCCCATGTCGGCCCAGCGTAGTGCTTGACGATGATTTGCCCGAAGTCATCTTTGAGCGTTGCTTCCGGGGCGAGGAAGGTCCATAACAACCGACCGTCGCTCGCGCGCTTGCATTGGTAAATCTGTACACCCGACGCGTGCATCACCGCGATCGTTCCACGCGCGTCGGCGGGCTGCAATTCGGGCGGAGCCGCTACCCTCGTTGAGGCACAGGAAGCGAGCAGGCCCGCGATGCAGAGGACAGTGAGATTTGCTTTGCAAACTTGCCGGAAAACGTTGGACATCATGCCTCCTTATCTGACCGCGAATGCTATTTCGCGAGAACAATATGCGTGGCTCGATCCGTCGTTACGTGCTCGACTGTCCGATATCCCAGCGCGCGGAGATCCAGGCCGCTGAAGAGCGCTTCGCCTTGCCCAAGCGCAATGGGAGCAACGGCGAGGTGAATCTCATCGACGTAGCCGGCCTGAACGTATTGCTTCACGGTCTCGACACCGCCGCCGATCTTGACGTCCTTGCCGCTCGCCGCTTCGCGCGCCTTTTCGAGCGCGGCCTCGATGCCATCGGAAACAAAATGAAATGTCGTTCCGCCTAGCATCTCGATTGATGGCCTTGGATGATGTGTGAGTACGAAGGTTGGCGCGTGATAGGGCGGCGTGTCACCCCACCAGCCTTTCCACTGATCATCCGGCCATTCGCCGCGAATAGGCCCGAACATGTTGCGGCCGAGGATGAAGGCACCAAAACCTTCCATGGCGCGCCGGGCGAAACGGTCATCAACGCCCGTTTCGCCTCCCTCTTTTCCCAGCATCTGAAGAAAAGTCCGCGTGGGGAAAAACCATTGAAAGAGCTCCTCGCCTCGCACACCAAGCGGATGCTCCAGGCTTTGAGCGGTGCCCGCACCGAAGCCATCAAACGAGACGCCGAACCCGGCAACTTTGACTTTTGTCATGAACGTCCCTCGGCGCTGTGCGTGAAAGGATCAGAAAGCCGGTTGATGGTTTGGCCTTGTTTTGATTCTAACCAAGATCGCCAGGATCGAGGCGGGGCAGGTGGCTGAATAAACGACTCAATCGCGGCGCGGAATATTCACTGCGCGTTGTACCGTTGGACGTGCCACGAACGCTTCCAGCACGCGCGAGACTTCGGGGAAGTCCTTGATGCCGACGATATCGCCAGCCTCATAGAAGCCCAACAGATTGCGCACCCAGGGGAACGTTGCGATATCGGCGATCGTGTAGTCGTCGCCCATGATCCACGCGCGACCCTTGAGGCGTTCGTTCAGCACGTTCAGCAGTCGGCGCGACTCCGCTGCATAGCGGTCGCGCGGACGCTTGTCTTCGTAGTCCTTGCCCGCGAACTTGTGGAAGAAGCCGAGCTGCCCAAACATCGGGCCGATGCCGCCCATCTGGAACATCACCCACTGGATGGTTTCGTAGCGCGTGGCGGGGTCCGCCGACATGAACTTGCCGGTCTTCTCGGCCAGATAGATCAGGATCGCGCCCGATTCAAACAGCGCGAGCGGCTTGCCGCCGGGGCCATCGGGATCGATGATTGCCGGGATCTTGTTGTTGGGATTGAGCGCGATGAACTCGGGCGTGAGCTGGTCGTTGCTGTCGAAGCGCACCGCGTGCGGTTCGTACGGGAGACCGGTCTCCTCGAGCATCAGCGACACCTTGATGCCGTTGGGCGTTGGCAGCGAGTAAAGCTGCAGTCGGTCAGGATGCGAGGCGGGCCACTTGCCGGAAATCGGATGCGAGGCCAGGTCTGATGCCATGAAAACTCCGTGCGGATGCGAAAAGGAATGGCCGAGATGGTAAACCGTTCCGCACGGACTTGCTGGCGAGGGGAAATTCAGCGAATGAAGCTCCCCTCGGCCATAGGGTGACCATAGGGTGACTAAAGGTGATCAACCCTTCAATACTTGCCCGATCGCATTGGCGACCACGCCAACGTTGCGTTCGTTGAGGCCCGCCACGCACATGCGGCCCGAGCGCAGCAGATAAACGCCGTGTTCGTTCTTGAGGCGATCGACCTGATCGGCCGTCAGCCCGGTGTACGTGAACATGCCGCGCTGCGTGATGTAGCGCGACAGCTTTTCGCCAGTCACGTGCGCGCGCAGCTGATCGTGAATCGCCTGACGCATGCGTGCGATGCGATCGCACATCGAGGCCAGTTCCTTTTGCCAGTCGGCACGCAGTTCGGGCGAGGTCAGCACGCGAGCCACCACGCGCGCGCCATGCGTCGGCGGGTTGCTGTAGTTGGCGCGCACGGCACCGGTCAACTGGCCCAGCACGCGGCTGGCCTCGTCGGCGCTCTGGCAGATCACGCTCAGGCCACCGACGCGTTCGCCATACAGCGAGAAGTTCTTCGAGAACGAATTGGCGACCAGTGCGGACACGCCCTGGCGCGCGAGTTCGCGCACGACGAACGCATCGTCATCGAGGTCGGTGCCGAAGCCCTGGTAGGCCATATCGACAAACGGCAGCAGCTTGCGCTGCTTGACCACGTCGATGACCTGCAGCCACTGTTCCTTGTTCAGATCTACGCCGGTCGGGTTGTGGCAGCACGCATGCAGCAGCACGATGCCGCCCTGCGGAATCTGCTTGATCGCCGCGAGCATCTCGTCGAACTTCAGGCCGCCAGTGGCCGCGTCGTAGTACGGATAGCTGTTGACGGTAAAGCCGGCGCGCTCGAACACCACGCGGTGGTTCTCCCAGCTGGGATCGCTGAGCCACAGTTCGGTATTGGGGAAGGAGCGCTTGAGGAAGTCCGCGCCCACGCGCAGCGCGCCAGAGCCACCGAGCGTTTGCAGCGTGGCGATGCGGCCTTCCACGCGGGCGGGGCTGTTCTCGCCGAACACCAGCGCCTGCACAGCCTGACGGTAGGCAACCAGGCCTGACATCGGCAGATACGAGCGCGGGCCCATGTCCGCCAGCAGCGCGGCTTCCGCCTCGGCGACTGACTTCATGACGGGCAGGCGGCCGTTGTCATCGAAGTAGATGCCGATGCTCAGGTTGACCTTGTTGGTGCGCGGGTCTTGCTGAAAGTCTTCGTTGAGCGAGAGGATGGGATCGCCCGGAAAGGCTTCGATATGTTCGAACATGGGATGGGTAACCGGAAAGCGCCAAAAACCGTTAGCTTACGCCAAGAACGGCCCGCGAGGCCGGAATTACCCGGTCTCGCGGGCCCCGCCTGACTCCGAATGCCGGCACGCTCGCCGTCTCGATCGTGCCAACGTCCGAAAATCGTTCAGACTTTCAAGGTGCCGCGCGCGATCTGGTCGCGCTCGAGCGACTCGAACAGCGCCTTGAAATTGCCTTCGCCAAAGCCATCGTCGCCGCGGCGCTGGATGAATTCGAAGAACACCGGCCCCAGCGCGCTCTTGGAGAAGATCTGCAGCAGCAGCCGCGGCTTGTTGTCGGCCGTCGTGCCGTCCAGCAGGATGCCGCGCGCCTTCAACTGGTCCACAGGCTGGCCATGGCCGGGCAGACGCGTCTCGAGCGCCTCGTAGTAGTAGTCGTTCGGCGCGGTCATGAGCTCGACGCCGGCCAGCTGCAGGCGGTCGATGACATCGAGCAGGTTGTCGGTGTGGAACGCGATGTGCTGGATGCCCTCGCCATTGAAGGCCATCAGGAACTCCTCGATCTGGCCGCTGCCCTTCGACGACTCCTCGTTGAGCGGAATGCGGATGCGGCCGTCGGGCGCGGTCATCGCCTTCGAGGTCAGGCCCGTGTACTCGCCTTGAATGTCGAAATAGCGGATTTCGCGGAAGTTGAACAGACGTTCGTAGAAGTTCGCCCAGTACGTCATGCGGCCGCGGTAGACGTTGTGCGTCAGGTGGTCGATCACGCGCAGGCCATGGCCCTCGGGACGACGCTCCACGCCTTCCAGAAACTCGAAGTCGATGTCATAGATCGATTTGCCGTCCTCGAAGCGGTCGATCAGGTAGAGCGGCGCGCCGCCGATGCCCTTGATTGCGGGCAGACGCAACTCCATCGGACCGGTCGGGATCTCCACCGGCTGCGCGCCGAGCTCCAGCGCGCGCGCATAGGCGCGGTGCGAATCCTTGACGCGGAATGCCAGGCCGCATGCGCTCGGACCATGCTCGGCCGCGAAGTACGCGGCGTGGCTGTTCGGCTCGCGGTTCACGATGAAATTGACGTCGCCCTGACGATACAGCAGCACGTCCTTCGACCGATGTCGCGCCACCAGCGTAAAGCCCATCTTCTCGAACAGCGGCTCGAGCACGTTGGGCATCGGCGACGCGAATTCGACGAACTCGAATCCCATCAGCTGCATCGGGTTATCAAAGAGGTCCGTCATGGTGGTTTGCTCGGCGAGATTGGTCATGGGGCGGTCACGAGGAAATTTTATTTCGGGCCTGGCGCGAGATTAGGCCCGGATATTGCAGATATCGTGGAAATGCTGAGTCGTCTGCGCGGCAAAAAGATGCGATATTCCCGACATCGGTGCGCCATCCCTGCCAGCGACGAACGATTCGAGTGTATATTCGCGCCCGCAAAATAGGATTTCATAACGCGGCAAGGGAAACCCTAGGTTGTGAGAGGAAATTTCGTAGAAATACGATCAGGAGAAATCGACGTGCAGAATCCGGAGCTGGATCGAACCGACCGCCGCTTGCTTGGCATGCTGCAGGAACACGGACGCGCTTCCAACCTCGAACTGGCCGAGGCGATCAGCCTGTCGCCGGCGCAGACGCTGCGGCGGCATCGCCGCCTGGAGGAGGCTGGCGTTATCAAGCGCTATGAGGCGAGGCTCGACAGTGCCGCGCTGGGATTTGGGGTGACCGCGTTTATCCATGTGACGATGGAGCGCGGGCACATCCGGGATCTGTCGAAATTCAAGGGCCTGGTGGCCGAACTCGCGCAGATCCAGGAGTGCTTTTCGGTGACGGGGGATATCGACTACGTGCTCAAGGTGGTAGCGCGTGACCTCAAGTCGCTGTCGGACTTCCTGCTCGATACGCTGATGCGCATCCCGGGCGTGAGCGGGGTGAAGTCGAGCGTGTGCCTCGACGAGATCAAGTGCACGAGCGCGATGCCGCTCGAAACCTGATCTCGCCGCATATCAATCGGCAAACACGCCGAGCGTCGACTTCGGTTCGAGAAACGCTTCCAGTCCGTAGGTACCATACTCGCGGCCAAGGCCCGATTGCTTGAAGCCGCCGAACGGCGCCTTGGGCTCGTGCGCAAGCGTGTTCACGAGCACGCGCCCGGATTCGATGCGCGCGGCAACGCGGCGTGCGCGCGCCGCATCGCTGCCCATGACGTAAGCCGACAAACCGTACGTGGTGTCATTGGCAATCGCCACGGCTTCTTCTTCGTTGTCATAGGCGATGATCGACAGCACCGGCCCGAAGATTTCCTCGCGCGCGATGGTCATGTCATTCCGCACATCGGTGAATACGGTCGGCCGCACGAACCAGCCGGCGGTCAGGCCTTCAGGACGTCCCACGCCGCCGGTCACGAGCTTTGCCCCTTCCTCGAGACCCACGCCGATATAGCGCTGTACGCGCTCCCATTGACGCTGGCTTACCATCGGGCCGATCGCGGTGGCGGGGTTCGAAGGCAGGCCCGCCGGAAACTGGCCGACGGCATCGCGCACATGGGCCTCGAACTCGGCCTTGCGCGCCGCCGGCACCAGAATGCGCGTGCCGGCGATGCACGCCTGGCCGCTATTCATAAAGCCAGCCAGCAATGCGAGCGGCACCACCTGCGCAAAGTCCGCATCGTCGAGGATGATCGTCGGCGACTTGCCGCCGAGTTCGAGCGTCACGCGCTTGAGTGTGTCCGCGCCGGCGCGGACGATCGCCTTGCCCACAGCCGTCGAGCCCGTGAACGAGATCTTGGCGACATCGCGATGCGCGGTGATCGCGGCGCCCACGACATCGCCACGGCCAGTCACGATATTGAACGCGCCGCGCGGCAGATCGGCCTCATGCAGCGCCTCGGTGACGATGCGGGTTTGCAGCGCGCTCATCTCGCTCGGCTTGATGACAGCTGGGCAGCCCGCGGCGAGGGCGGTGGCGAGCTTGCCGGTGATAAAGCTCGCGTTGGCGTTCCACGGCGTGATCAGGCCCGCCACGCCTACCGGCGTCATCGTGACTTCGGCCGTGCCCGCGCGGCGCGCAAACGGGTAGTCGCGGAGGACATCGGCGGCATGGGCGATGACGTCGGCCGCGTACGTGACCATCCAGCGCGCGCGGCTGATCGGCGCGCCATATTCCTCGATCACGGCATCGAACAGTTCCGCTTCGCGCTTACGCACGGCCGCTTCCATGCGTGCGAGCCAGCCGAGCCGCTCTTCGCGGGTGGCGCTGGCAATGCGCGGCAGCGCGGCTTTGGCGGCGGCGATGGCGGCATGGGCATCGGCCTCGTCGGCCAGCCGGACGCGGCCGATGGTCTGCTCGGTCGCCGGATTGAACAGGTCGAACCATTCCTCCCCGTGTGGGGTCACGAAGGCGCCGTCGATGTAGATCTTGTCGATGTTGTGCATGGTGAAGAGCCATTGAAAGTTGCGTTGCATTCAATGTAGGCTCGCACCATTGGCCCGTCTAGCCATACAATCGCGGATGAATCAGTGAGGAGATCGGGATAATGCAAACCAGTGGTTTACAGGAACTCGAGGCGGTTCTCGCAGTCGCCCGTCATCGCAGCTTCCGTGCGGCGGCGGTGGAGCTGGGCGTCTCGACCTCGGCGTTGTCGCATGGCATTGCGGCGCTGGAAGGGCGCATCGGCGTGCGGTTGTTCAACCGGACCACACGCAGCGTGGCGTTGTCGGAGGCGGGGGCGCAGTTCGTCGATAACGTCGCGCCCGCGCTGGCTTCGATTCGCGACGCGCTGACGCAGGCTGGCAGTTATGGGGAAACGCCCCGTGGAACGTTGCGTATCAATACTTCGGTGGGTGCCGCGCGGCAGGCCATGCCGATTTTTCTGGAGTACGCGCGGCGCTATCCCGAGATGCACCTCGATATCGTTACCGAGGGCCGGCTGATCGATATCGTGGTGGCGGGCTTCGATGCCGGTATCCGGCTACTGGAGGCGGTGCCGCAGGACATGGTGGCGATTCCGTTCGGGCCGCAGCAGCGCATGGTGGTGGTGGGCACTCCCGAATATTTCGAGAATCACCCGGTGCCGCGCTCGCCCATGGATCTGCTGCACCATCGCTGCATTCGCGCGCGTATGGCCAGCGGTGTGATCTACCGCTGGGAGTTCACAAAGCATGGCGAATCGCTGGAAGTGGATGTGCCGGGCACGATCACGCTCGACGACACCACCTTGATGATTGCCGCGGTGCACGAGGGCAGTGGGCTGTCATACCTCAGCGAGTGGAATGTCCAGGAGGATATCGCCGCGGGCCGGCTCGTGCATGTGCTCGAGGACTGGACACCGTCGTTTGGCCGGCTATGCCTGTATTACCCGAGCCGCCGCAATATCCCCGCCGGCTTGCGCGCGCTGGTGGACCTGATGCGTGAGTCCTGAGCAGGCACCTTGACGCAGTTCAGGTGGGCGTTCAGGTGGGCGTTGCGTCGATGCTGGCCATCGCTTCGGCGATCGCGTTCGCATCGGTGGGCCGTACCAGCCGCGCCACCTCCTGGCCATCGCGCAGGAACACCAGCGTCGGCCATAGCTTGACGCGGAACGAGCGCCCCAGCGGTCGGCCGCTGCCGTCTTCGATCTTCACGTGGCGCAGCGACGGATGCCCCGCGAACGCGGTCTCGATCAGCGGTTGCGCGCGCATGCAGAAGCCGCACCACGGGGCGCCGAACTCCAGCAGCGTGGCGCCGGACAGTGCGTCGATCTCGGTACGGGCCGGTTCGGTGGCAGCAAAGGTCTTGGTCATGCTCATCGGTGGGAGTCTCCTGATCGCGCCGCGTTGGGCCATCGCTTATGCGAAATTCGCGCCAGCGACATCCTGTCCGGATGGCGGCTCGGCGTGATGTCCATCGTGATGCGCATTGTGCCGCGAATCGGCGAGCCTTGTCGTACGCGGCAACGAGTCTTGCGACGGACGCCACCATGCCGGCAGCAGTGCAAGAATTTCCGCATCGGCAAAGCGGTCGTCGATCAGCCACACCACGCCACGATCGTCGTCGGTGCGGATGACGCGGCCCGCGGCCTGCACCACCTTGCGCAGGCCGGGATACAGATAGGCATACGCATAGCCGCGCCCGAACAGCTGCTCCATGTGCTCGCGTAACTGCTCGTTGACCGGATTCACCTGCGGCAGGCCCAGCGTCGCGACAAAGGCGCCGATCAGCCGGTCGCCGGGCAGATCGACGCCTTCCGAGAAGCTCCCGCCCAGCACCGCGAAGCCGATGCCACATCCGCCCGCCACAAAGCCGTCGATAAACGCCGTCTGCCCGGCCTCGTCCATGCCGCGCGCCTGCAGCCGGTACGGCACGTCGGGATAACAGCGCGCAAACAGTTCCGCCGCGCGTTGCAGATAGTCATGGCTGCTGAAAAACGCGAGGTAGTTGCCAGGTCGTGCGGCATATTGCACGCCCATCAACTGCACGAGCGCGGGCAGCGTGCGTTCGCGGTCGCGATAGCGCGTGGAGATGCGCGTGGCCACGCGCACCTCGAGCTGCTCGGCGCGGAACGGCGACGGCACTTCGACCCATGCGGTGCGGGCCGGCAATCCGAGCATGTCGGTGTAGTAGTCCACCGGCTGCAGCGTGGCCGAGAACAGCGTGGTCGAATGCGCGCCGGCAAAGCGCGCGCGCAGGAACGGCGCGGGCAGCAGATTGCGCACGCATGGCACCGCTTCGACGCCACGCGCCGTCGCACTGCGGTGACCAATGCGATCGCGGCGCGCGACGTCGAACACCGAATGCTTGCCGCCTTGCTCTTCCATCTGCTCGGCCAGACGCAGGAAATGCAGCGCATCGAAGTAGAAGCGCTCAAGTTCGGCCTCATGCCGACCCTGCGCGGGCCCCGCGGCACTCATATGCTCGAGGAGGGCGGCACAACATTGCGTCAGCGCATCGATAAACGCCGGCGGCACCGCCTCGAACACTTCGTGCGCGGCATCGCTGTGCGCGGCCAGTTCGCGCCACTGCCGGTTGACGCGTTCCAGCGGCCGTTTCAATGCTTTCGGGACGGTCTTGCGCAACGCGCGAAACCCAATCGGATCGAGCTCGGCCGTATACATCGCCCGCGCACGCTCGACGAGGTTGTGCGCTTCGTCGACCAGCACGCTGACACGCCAGCCGTTGAGGGCCGTCAGCGCGTACAGCATCGCGTTGCGGTCGAAGTAGTAGTTGTAGTCGGCCACCACGACATCGCTCCAGCGCACCATTTCCTGAGCGAGGAAATACGGGCACACGTCATGCGCAAGTGCCACCTCGCGCAAGGCCTCACGGCTGAGTCGCACGGCCTGTCGCGCCTGTTCGCGCGCGGCCGGCAGCCGGTCATAGAACCCACGCGCCAGCGGACACGAGGCGCCATGACAGGCCAGCTCGGGGTGCTCACAAGACTTGTCACGCGCCACGAGCTCGATCACGCGCAGCGCCGCGCCATCGTCGCGGCGTAAGTCCCGATACAAGCGTGCCGTAGCCTCGAGCGCGACCGCGCGCCCGGTCGAGCGCGCGGAGAGGAAGAACAGCTTGTCGATCTGCTGCCCCGGCATCGCCTTGAGCGCCGGAAACACCGTGCCGATCGACTTGCCGATACCCGTAGGCGCCTGCGTCAGCAGCGTGCGGCCCGATGCATTGGCCTTGTAGACCGATTCCGCCAGCGCACGCTGGCCCGGCCGGAAGTCATCGTGCGGAAAGGTCAATGCGGCGAGTCCGGTGTCGCGCGCCATGCGGTGGGCAATCTCCTGCTCGGCCCATGCCAGAAAGCAGCGGCAGTGCCGTTCGAACTCCGCTTGCAACACGGCCGCTTCGAAGCGCGCGGACTCGATGCGTTCCTGTTGGCTCAGGATGTCGAAATAAACCAGCGCGATCTCGATCTCTGCAAGATTTTCCTGCGCGCATAACATCCACGCGTAGGTTTTGGCCTGTGCCCAATGCAGCGCGCGGTGGTTGTCGGGCACCATCGCGCCTTCGCCGCGCACTGTCTTGATCTCTTCGAGTCTGTTAGCGGCACGGTCGTATCCGTCGGCCCGGCCACGCACGCGCAAGCCTTCGAACTCCAGGCTCAGGGCGACTTCCGCGCGGTAATCAGCCCCATGCGCCGCACCTCGCCGGCGCGTGACCACGCCGTGGCCCGCCACGCCTTCCTGCGCGGTGGGCGAGGGCGTAAAGCGCAGATCGAGGTCGCCGGCCTTGGCCGTGAACTCGCACAGCGCGCGCACGGCAACCGTATAGCGCGGTGGTGGCGATGACGGCGCTGGCGACGGAGAGGAGGGATCTGGCAAGGCGGCAAGACGGTAGGGGCCGGATAACTGTATGAATATACAGTGTTCATTCCCACGCGGGAAGGAATCTTGCTGCGGAATATTGCTGCCTCTCCGCAGGGCTTACCTTCGTTGTCTACCATGGGTCTCATGAAGAAGACGCTCAAGATCGCCACGTTCAATATCAACGGCATTCGCACGCGACTGCCGGCGCTGCTCGCATGGCTGGAACGCGAAGCGCCCGATGTGGTGTGCCTGCAGGAACTGAAGACGATCGACAGCGGCTTTCCGATCGAAGAGATTCACGCGGCCGGCTATGGCGCGATCTGGCACGGCCAGAAGTCATGGAACGGCGTGGCGATCCTGGCGCATGGCACCGATCCGATCGAGGCGCGACGTGGCCTGCCCGGTGCTGACGACGACACCCAGAGCCGCTATCTCGAGGCCGCGGTGGAAGGGGTCTTGGTGGCCTGCCTGTACCTGCCCAACGGCAATCCGCAACCGGGGCCGAAGTTCGACTACAAGCTGGCGTGGTTCGAACGGTTGATCCGGCATGCGCAGGGCCTCTATGACAGCGGGCATCCGGTGGTGCTGGCGGGCGACTACAACGTGATCCCTACCGACGAGGACATCTACAACACGCGCTCGTGGCTCAAGGATGCGTTGCTTCAGCCCGAGTCGCGCGATTGCTATCGGCGGCTGCTGGCGCAGGGGTGGACCGACGCGCTGCGCGCGCGCCATCCGGACGAGCGGATCTATACGTTCTGGGATTATTTCCGTCAGCATTGGCAAACCAACTCGGGTTTGCGCATCGATCATTTGCTGCTGAGCGCGGATCTGGCACCGAAGCTGCGCGATGCGGGCGTCGATCGCTGGGTCCGCGGCGAGCCGCATGCAAGCGATCATGCGCCGACGTGGGTGGTGCTGGATACAGCAAGAAAAACAGCGGGGAAAAAAGGGAAGTAGCGGAAGTCTTGATCGATCCCCCCTCCCGTGCGGGAGAGGGGCGCCGGTTCACACTACGGCAACTTCGGGTTCTACGCGCTTGCTCTGATGATGCGCGGCCGGATCGGTCGAGACCGCGCCAACCAGCATGTCGCACGCCGCATTGAAGCGATCATTGGAGCCGGACATGCGCGCGGTAATGATGCCGTTCTGCACCGCGCCGTAAATCACCTTGGCCAGCGCCTCGGGCGGCACCGCGCCGGCACAACCGCGCTCTTCCTCTGCACGTTGCAACAGCCGCGTCAGCCATCCTTCGTTCATCTGGAAGTGCGCCTGCAGCAGCGAGCGCACCTGTTCCGGCATGGTCACCACTTCGGCCGACAACATGCCGGCGACGCAGGCATTGCCGAGCTCGATGGTGGCGTTCAACGGTTTCACGAACTGACACGCCTGTTCAGCCAGCGGCAACGTCGGGTCGATCGCATGGATGCGATCGGAGACCGATGCCGTGTATAGCCGCATCGCTTCCAGAACCAGATCGTCCTTGGTCGGGAAGTAGTAATGAATGCTCGAGGTCTTGACACCCACAAGCTCGGCCAGGTCGCGGTAGCTGAAGCCGTTGTATCCGCGGCGCTGGATGAGAACCAGCGTGTGGGCCAGCAGTTGTTCGCGTACGGATGTCGATTTCATGACGCTTGTCTATCGTGGGATAGACCCTCCTGTTCTACGCCATCGATCAAATCGACAGCGTTTGCGCAACCAGCGAGAGCAGCGCACCGCTCACGACACAAAGCGCTACCCATCCGCCCACGATCAGGGCACTGTCACGCCAACTCATTTGGAAACTCCGATGGTCGATGTATCGAGGTCAATCGGGGGTCGATCGGCCGGCGGGGTGTCAGTGCCCCGCCGGTTCTGACTTAGGCTAGTGCGCCGTCGGTGTAGACATCGCGCTGGCCGTTACGGGCACCGTCGGTGTACACGTCACGAGTGCGCGACGGTTCGGCGGATACGCCAGTGCGGTCCAGGCCTGCTACCAGTGCGCCATCGGTGTAGACATCACGCTGGCCGTTGCGTGCGCCGTCCAGATACGGGTCGGCAGTGCGGCTCGGCGTGGCGGAGACACCGGTGCGGTCCAGACCTGCCACCAGGCCGTCGCGGTTGGTCACGCGGGCACCGTCGGTGTAGCCATCGCGGTTGCTGATACGCGCACCGTCGGTATAACCGTCACGGTTGCTGATGCGGGCGCCTTGCGAATACACGTCGCGGGCGTCGTTCACGCGGAAGTTGTAGCCGTAGCGGTCGCCGGCATGCGTGCTGTCCTGCGGGCCTTGAGCTTGTGCGGCACCCGATGCGAAGGCAGCGGCAACAGCGAAGGTGGCGGCGGTGAGGATGGTCTTGGCATTCATGATTCGCTCCTGTTCTCGTTTTTCGTCGATGTTATCTACTACTAGATAGATTTACGACGCTAAAAAAAAGACCGTTGCGTGTGTGTCTGTGTTGCTGCAGCGGCGTCCATGGATCGAAGAATATCTACTACTAGATAGATAAGCAAGGACTTTCTTCGGAAAGAATTTGAGGCGCCACTCTATTTCGACGGCAAATAGACAGGTAAGTCATTGAATTACAATAAAAAATGGCCCCGGCACGCATAGTGCCGGGGCCGCCAGGGATGCTAAGAACTTAGCCGCGCTGTCCGACCTTGAACGCGATTTCGCCAACGCCATCGACGCCCGCGGTCACCTTGTCGCCCGGCAGCAGCGCGCCAACACCGGCCGGCGTGCCGGTAAAGATCACGTCGCCAGCCTGCAGCTCCACGCTTTCGGAGATATAGGCGATGACGTCGGCCACGGGCCAGATCAGTTCATCGAGATCGCCAACCTGACGCTCTTCACCATTGACCTTGAGCCAGATCGCGCCTTTCTCGGGATGACCGATACGGGAGACCGGATGCAGCGGGCCGGACGGGCCCGACGCATCGAACGCCTTCGACCAGTCCCACGGACGGCTCATCTTCTTGGCCACGTCCTGCAGGTCGCGACGCGTCAGATCGACGCCGACCGCGTAGCCCCACACCAGATCGAGCGCCTGTGCGGGGCTCACATTGCGGCCACCCTTGCCGAGTGCCACCACGAGTTCGATCTCATGGTGCAGGTTCTCGGTCAGCGGCGGGTACGGCACGGTGCCTTCGGCCGCCACGACGGCGTCAGCCGGCTTGGTAAAGAAGAACGGCGGCTCGCGGTCCGGATCCTTGCCCATCTCGCGCGCATGCGCGGCGTAGTTGCGGCCCACGCAGAAGACGCGGCGGATCGGGAAGCGCGCCTTGCTGTCTGCCACAGCAAGGCTGGCCTGCGGCGCAGGGGCGATAACGTACTCGGTGGTGTCGGCGGTCATGTTTGACTCTGTCGGTGGGTGGATTTACTTCGCAAATACCTGGCTGAGGTCGCCGAAGGCCTTGAACTCGAGCGCGTTGCCCGACGGATCGAGGAAGAACATCGTGGCCTGTTCGCCAACTTCGCCCTTGAAGCGCACATACGGCTCGATCACGAACTTGGTATCGACCGCGCGCAGCTTGTCCGCGAGGGTCTCCCACTGCTCCATCGACAGGATCGCGCCGAAGTGGCGCACCGGCACGTCATGGCCGTCCACCGCGCTGTTGCCACGATGGCCGCACTCGTCGGGCGACAGATGCGCCACGATCTGGTGACCGTAGAAATCGAAATCGACCCACGCATCGGAGCTGCGGCCTTCGGGGCAACCGAGCAGGTCGCCGTAGAACGCACGCGCGCTGGCCAGGTCATGAACGGGGAATGCAAGGTGGAACAACGGAATGGCGCTCATCTTCGTGGTCTGTGGGTGGGGAATCGCGTTGATTGTAATCAGAAGACACCGTAATATGAAACGAATCATTTCGGCCCTGAGCATCAGGGTTTTTTATATAGATCCGTGTCCGTGATCCGCTATTTCCAGACCTTTCTCGTCGCTGCCGAGACCGCCTCTTTCTCTGCCGCCGGCGCGCGCCTTGGGCTGACGCAATCGGCGGTCAGCATGCAGATTCGCCGGCTCGAGGAGGAATTGGGCTGCCAGCTATTCGATCGTTCCGGCAAATCGGTGGCATTGAGCGAGGATGGCCGGCGGCTGCTCGACGATGCCACGCGCTTCGTGGCGCTCTATGACGCGATGAAGCAGAAGGGCGGCGGCGCGCAGCCCGACATGGCGCCGCTGGACCTCGGCGCGGTCTCCACCGTACAGACGACGCTGCTGCCCAAGGCCATGCAGCGCTTCCGCGAGGCGTTTCCGAACACGCATGTGAACGTGGTGCCGGGCATGTCCACGCAGCTACTGACGCAGGTGGATGCGCGCGAGCTCGATATCGCGGTACTGGTCCGGCCGCGGCTCGGCATTCCGCCGGAGCTCAAATGGGTACACCTGCTCGACGAGCCGTTCGTGGCGATCGCGCCTGCCGGCACCGGAGCCGATCTGGCGACGTTGCTGCCGACCATGCCGTTCATCCGCTATAACCGCCATTCCACCGGTGGTCAGGTGGTGGACCGCTATCTGCGCCGGCATCGGCTATGGGTGCGCGAGGGGATGGAGCTCGACGAGCCCGCGGTGATCCTGCAGATGGTGGCGGAAGGGCTTGGCTGCGCGATCATCCCGGCGGCGTTGGTGCCGGTGCGGCAGACCCCGCAGGTGGAACTGGTGGCGATGCCGGGCCAGCCGCCCCAGCGCGAAATCGGTGTGCTGGTGCGACAGACCGCGCTCAAGCGCGAGTCGGTGGCCGCGCTGATCGATGCGCTCGAGGCCGAGAGCGCGCGCTGGCGCGTCCCGGCCTGAGTTCGGTGGGCTGATCAGCGGGTTTGCCTACGCACTACTCGGTTGCGCCTGCACCGCCGGTTGCGAACGACGCACCATCAGCGCCAGCAGTGCCGCGATCAGGCACGCGCCACCGGCGACATACAACGCCGGCGCATAGGTCAGCAGCAGCGTACGCGACAGACCCGCACCGAAGGCCGCCGTTGCCGCGCCAATCTGGTGGGCGGCAAAGATCCAGCCGAAGATCATCGGCGCACGGTCACGGCCAAAGGCGCTGCCCGCGAGCTTGATGGTCGGCGGCACCGTGGCGATCCAGTCCAGGCCATAGAACATCGCGAACAGCGACAGGCCGTAGAGCGTAAAGGTGGAGTGCGGCAGCCAGAACAACGACAGGCCACGCAGCGCGTAGTACCAGAACAGCAGCTTGCGGCTGTCGTAGCGGTCCGACAACCAGCCCGACAGGATGGTGCCGACAAAGTCGAACGCGCCCATCATGGCCAGCGCCGACGCGGCGGGTACCGCGGTCATGCCGTAGTCCGCGCACAGCGAGATAAAGTGCGTCTGGATCAGACCGTTGGTGGACAGGCCGCAGATAAAGAACGTGCCGGCGAGAATCCAGAAAGTCTGATTGCGCATGGCCTCGCCCAGTGCCACGAACGGACCGCGCAGCGTGAACGGCACCGGCGCGGCAGGCGCGGCGGCGCTGGCGGCCGCGGGCGACTCGCCAAAGGCGGGCTGGCCGATGTCCGACGGACGATTACGCATAAAGGCGAACACCAGGCAGGCCAGTATCGCGCAGGCGATCAGCACCGGCAGCACGGCGACGCGCCAGCCCATGTGTTCGATCAGCCAGGCCGCGATCGGCAGGAATGCCAGTTGCCCCGTGGCCGAGCTGGCAGTCAGCAGGCCGATGACGAGACCGCGACGCGCATGGAACCAGCGGTTGGCCACCACGGCGGCGAGCACCAGTGCGGTCATGCCCGAGCCGATCCCCAGCAGCAGGCCCCACGCGAAGAACAGTTGCCACAGTTCCGTGGCCACGGTGGCGAGCGCCATGCCCGCGCCAATCATGGCCAGCGCGGTGCACACCACGTTGCGGACGCCGAAGCGCTCCATCAGGATGGCCGAGAACGGCGCCATCAGGCCAAACAGCGCAAAGCGGAAGGCGAGGATCGACGAGATCTGGTCGGTATCCCATCCCATCTCGGCCGTCAGCGGCTTGAGGAACGCGCCGGGCAGACCAAGCGAGGCCGAAGTGGTGAGCATCACGCAGAACGTGATGATGGCGATCAGCCACGCATAGTGAATACCGTGCCGGTCCAGCCGGCGGGATAGGGCGTGCGCAAACATATGGTGTCCAGGGTCGATGGAGGGCGTTGTTCTAATCGGCTGCAGTCGGCTCTTTTCAGGCTCGGCCGGCGTCAGTCGGTGTGACTTCGAGGATCTGGTGCGTCGGGATCGAATTGCGGATCGAGCAGTTGGCGGCGCGCCGCTTCGATAAACGCATCGGAGAGCGGATCGCCGCGCGAGGCACGCGCGATCGCGATGGTACCGATTAGCAGCGCAATTTGCGCGAGCGCGGTGTCGTTGGCTTCGGGACTGTCGGGATTGGGCAACGTGCCGCGCCAGGCTTCGACCATCTCGCGCACACCGGTTACATAGGCGGCGTGAATCGGCTTGTCGGCGGGCTCGCGCGCGACGTCACCGGTCAGCGCGGCCGCGGTGCAGCCATTGCCGGCATCGTCACGGTGGGTTTGCGTCAGATAGGGGTCTAGCAGGCGACGGCGCGCGTCGCGGCCATCACCGTTGGCTTCGGCGATGCGCTTGTCCCAGCGCTGGCCCGATTCGGTGAACGAGCGCGCACAAGCGATGGCGGCCAGTTCGTCCTTCGAGGCGAAATGACCATAGAAGCCCCCATGTGTGAGGCCGGCATCGGCCATGACTTGCGACACAGTCACGCCGTGGAGTCCATACTCCTTGAACAGCCTCGACGAGGAACGCTCGATGTCGATCCTGTGCTGCTCGGCAACTGCCTTGGACGCTCGTGCCATGGCGAACTCGAAAAAAATTGAACTTGACGCAATATTAGATGATGAACATACTTTATTCAATAGATGCTGTTCGTCATTTAACGTCCTGACCTGCCAAAGGAGAAAAATCGTGTCCAAACTGTTCGATATGTCCGGCCGAGTGGCCGTCGTCACCGGTTCCACCAAGGGAATGGGCCTGGCCATGGCCCGCGCGCTCGGCGAAGCCGGGGCCAAGGTCATCGTGTCCGGCCGTAGCGCCGAGGTGTCGCAGGAGGTTGCCGAAGCATTGCGGGCATCTGGTGTTACGGCGACGGGCATTCCCTGCGACATCGCGGACAGCGCGAGTGTGCAGGCGTTTGCCAAGGCGGCGCTCGAGACCTATGGGCGCGTGGATGCGCTGGTGCTCAACGCCGCAGCTAGCGGGGTGGCCGGCCAGATCCTGGGTCAGGGCGGTGACAAGCTAGAGGAGGTGATCGCGGGCAATGTGCGCGGCAACCTCGATCTGATCAACGCGCTGGCGCCGCAGATGATCGAGCGTCGCGACGGTTCCATCACGTTCATGTCGAGCATCGCGGCACGCCGCGCCTCGCCGATGCTGGCGCTGTACAGCGTGTCCAAGGCCACCATCGATATGCTGATGCGCAACTTCGCGCAGACGCTCGGGCCGCACAACATCAATGTGAACAGTATCAATCCGGGTCCGGTGCGGACGGACTTTTCGCGCGAAGCACTGTGGGGCGACCCCGAGCGCGAGAAGGCGCTGTCCGCCAATATTCCGCTGCGTCGCATCGCCGAAGCTGAGGATGTAGCCGGCCTCGCACTGCTGCTGTCGTCGCCGGCGGGCCGCTATATCAGCGGGCAGTCGATCGGCCTCGATGGCGGCGCTACTGCCTGATAACGGGGAAAACCTGCACCCTGACTGGGCATTTTGCACCGCATGTGTGCGGTGCAAAATATAGCGCGTTGATGCGCTTTATTCCTTGGATTGGCGGCCGATACAGGGCAGGAAAGCTCCTGCGCTTATCGCCGCAGTTGTCGCCAATTCAAGGAATCTCGTGGCCGTATTTCTGTCTCCCGCCGTGCGCCTGATGGCGCGACTGTCGATCAACCGCAAGCTCGTATTGCTGACGGTGCTGTTCCTGATTCCGCTGTGCGGTGCGCTGTTCGCGGTGTTCGCGCAGTCGGTCCAGGCGATCGGTGCCACGCGTGACGAATTGCGTGGACTGGTCATCGTCGAGCGCGCGCTCGACTTTATGCGCGAGACGCAGGTGCGTCGTGGCGCGGCCAATGGCGTGCTGTCTGGCAACGACAGCTTTCAGGCAACGTTCGAGCGTGCCGACGCCAAGGCGGCAGAACTGCTCGCGGCATTACTCACCGAGGTGGGCAATGCGCCGGACTTCCAGGTGGAGGCCGATGCGCGCAAGCTCGATGAAGCGTGGCAGCAGATCCGCCAGATCAAGATCGGTGCGGGCCTGAACACGCCTGCGCCGCCACTGTTCGATCGTCACACGGCACTCGTCAAGCAGACGCGGTTGTTCGTCGGCGATGTGGCCGATCGATCGTCGCTGGCGCTTGACCCCGATGCTGGCTCCTATTACCTGATCAACCTGATGGTGTCGCCGATGCCGCGGCTCGCGGAACTGGGCGCGCTCGCGCGTGGCCGGGGTGCCGGCATCATTGCGCGCGGCGGTTTTGCGGACGCGACGCAGCAGGCGGAGTTGGTCACGCTGGCCGAGCAGATTCAGGAGGGGCTAGAGTCCGTGCGGCGCGATGTGGCGCGCGTCGTGCGTGGTGCACCGGCGGAGCGCGAGCGCATAGAGGCGGTGACGAAGAAGCTGGCGGCGATGGACAACTTCTATCGCACGATGAAGGTCAGCATGCTGGGCTCGAGCGGCATCACGATCGACGCCAAGACGTACTTCGCCGAAGGCACCGCGGCCATCGATGGCGTAGCCGACCTCAATCGCGAGTTCGCAACCCTGGCGCGCGAGATGCTCGATGCGCGCATGGCCGCCGAACAGCGCCAGTTGCTGCTGCTGGGCGCGCTTGCGCTGCTGACCGTGGGCGCCGCCTGCTATTTGTTCGCGGGTTTCAGCGTGGGCATGCGCGAGGATGTGCGCGACGTGACGGAGCTGGTCACGCGGATCAACGCCGGGGACCTCGCTGTCAGTGTCGAAGCGCGTGGTCGTGACGAGCTCAGTGCGGTCAAGCGACATCTGATGTCGATGGTGCAGACGCTGCGTGGCCTGATCGGCGATACCAAGGAGGGCGCGCAGAACGTATTGGTGGCCGCCAACGAGATCGCGCAGGGCAATACCGATCTGTCGCAGCGCACCGAGGAGCAGGCGTCGTCGCTGGAGCAGACCGCGGCCAGCATGGAAGAGCTGACGTCGATCGTGCAGCAGAATGCGGGCAACGCGCAGCAGGCGAGCCAGCTCGCGGGCGAGGCTTCGCGCATTGCCAGCGACGGCGGCGAGTCGGTGGCGCGCATGCGCACGACGATGGGAGAGATCGAGGCTGATTCGCGGCGCATTGTCGAGATCATCGCGGTCATCGACGGCATTGCCTTCCAGACCAATATCCTTGCGCTCAATGCGGCCGTGGAAGCCGCGCGCGCGGGCGAGTATGGGCGCGGCTTTGCAGTGGTGGCGAGCGAGGTGCGCAGTCTTGCGCAACGCGCGGCCAACTCGGCCAAGGAAATTCGTCTGCTGATCTCGCAGTCGGTCGAGCGCGTCGCCACGGGCAACACGCTAGCGGGGCAGACCGCCGCCACGATGCAAGAGATCGTTGCGGCGGTGCGTCGCGTGACGGCGATGATGGATGAGATCAGCACGGCATCGCACGAGCAAAGCAGCGGCATTGCACAGGTCAATCAGGCGGTGACGCAGATGGATCAGGTCACGCAGCAGAACGCCGCGCTGGTCGAGGAAGCGGCCGCCGCCGCGCAGGCGCTGCATGAGCAGGCGCTGCGCATGGAGCGTTCCGTCAGCGTGTTTCGATTGGAGGGGCAGGCGGAGCAGCGCCCGCTGGCGCTGTCCGTCTGAGTCGCGGTGAGTTGCGGTAAGCCGAGAAATTACCAGCCGTTAAAGCCGGCGTCGACCGCGTCGTTGGTCGATTGACGCTGCACGCGGATGCGATTATCGACTTCGGTCACGCCGAACGTGTTGTCGGCGATGTCTTCGATGTCGTACTTCTGCGATCGGCGTTCGACGGTGCCGCTCAGGGTGACCACACCCTTTTCCACCTCGACGCTGACCTCACGGACGTTGACGCCGTTGGTGAAGGTCAGCCGCTCGCAGATCTCGTCGCGGATGCGTTCGTCGGTGCGCTGATAGTTGCGCGGGCCCGCGCGTCTGGCGCCAGGGCGTTCGTCCGTCGACGGGCCGAACCACTCGCCAATCGCCTCGCCGATGCGGTGACCGAGGTTGTACAGCACGCCGCGATTTTCGGGCTCGTAATTTTCGGGCTCGTAATCCTCCCCGCGCTCGAACGCTCGGCGGGCGTCGTCGCGGTAGTTGCCGCGATAGTTCTGACTGCCATCGCCGCTGCCGTAGCCGGGTTCGGTCCGGTAGCGATTGCGGAACATATGGGGCTTCAACTCGCCCCAGTCATCGTCGGCCACGTCTGACCACGACGCATCGTCGTCGGCCCACGTTTCCTGACCGTAGCCGCCGTTCAGCCCATAGCGCAGATCGCTACCCTGACGGCGTGAGACGTCTGCGCGCTGGCCGCGGTTGTCGCGATCGTCGCGACTGTCGCGCCAATCGTCACGCTGGTCGCCCTGCGTGCCCTCCCAAGGCGGGTCACGGTCATCGCGAACTTGTCCGTAGGCCCGCCAGCTGTCCTGGCCAGGGCGATATCGACCGGTATCGTGCATGCCCATTGCTGATCTCCTGAAGTTGGGGGAAGGCCAGATGGCGTGTTGCCATCGGCCGGCAGGGACCAATACCGGCAAGAACCGTACCGCGCCGGGCGGAATGCCGGGAGTCGCGATATCGTGTGCAATGGGCAAAGTTAAGGGGCGTAGAGAACACATACGCGGCCCAGCGGTACGCGGCAACCGTGCAAGGTTGCCGCATCGCTTGTAAAGACTGCAGGCGGCCGAGACGGTCGCCGCGGGGCTCAGCCGTGGGTGTGCGGGTGCGAGTGCGCCTCGGTGGGGCCCGGTTGCGGGGGTACCCCGCCGATATCGGCACTGCAGCTAGGCGACGATTCGTCGTGCTCGTGTGGCTCCAGCGCACCCGGCACGCGGCAGCTGGACAGCCCATCCGCGCGCAGCCACGCGACCGTCGCGCTGGCGGCGCGATCGATCAACTCGCCGCAGCGGGTGTAATCATAGGGCGACACGTCGAGCGGACACAGCGGCGGCACCACGGCAATGTGCGCCACGTCGCGCCAGCGTTCGAGGTCATGCACGAGCTGGCGCGCGACCAGCAGCGACAACGCGTTGAGCGCGTGCTCGACCGCACCGCGCGGCGGCCGGCGTTCCGCACAGGCAAAGCCTGCGGGCAGCACGACGATGCGCGTCGCGCCCAGCCGCACCGCGGTGGAAACCGGGGTGTTGTTGGCCACGCCACCGTCGATCAGGGACCGGCCGTCCACGGTGACCGGCGGGAAGACACCGGGGATGGCGGCACTGGCGAGCACGGCGTCGACGATGCTGCCCGAAGACAGCACCACCTCGTCGCCAGAATGCATGTCCGTGGCCACCACATGGAGGGGCAGCGACGCATTCTCGACGCGCGAGTCGCCGAAATGGCGTGACAGCAGCCGATGCAGGCCCATCGACTCGACCAGATGGCCGCGCTTGCCACCGAGCATGCCGAACATGCTGCGCCATGACCACGGCAGAACTTCGGCGCGGCGGATGCCGCGCCACAGGCCCTCGAGCTTGGCGGTGCCCTCGGCGTGCGGATGGCAGGCGAAGTACGCGCCATTGATGGCGCCGGCGGACGCGCCGACCACCATATCGGGTTTCACGCCCCAGCCCACCAACTCGCGCAGCATGCCTACCTCGATGGCCCCGAGGCTGCCGCCGCCTGCGAAAACAAATGCGGTTTTTTCCATGGATCGTTGCGGCGCACCATCGCCCGCATGGCTTTCATGTTTGTCGTTGTGCGACAGCATAGGCCACTTCGGCGTTACCCAAAAGAGGGGAATGCCAGAGGCGGGCCATGGCCCACCAAAGACGTGGTGCGCTGACGACGACGTCCGGACGTCGTCAGGTCGTCCTAGCGCACCGAACGATAGGGTGCCTGGCGATCGCGGTGGGTCAGCACGACCTGCCACAACTGGCCCTGGCGCGAGCGGAAGAACGCGGCACAGACCAGCAGGTAGTACTTCCACATGCGAAAGAACCGCTCGCCGTACTTGTGCTGCAGCTGCGGCCACGCGCGCACGAAGTTGTCCCACCACACCATCAGCGTGCGATCGTAGTCGCGGCCGAAGTTGTGCCAGTCCTCGATCAGGAAGCGATTTTCGACGACATCGGCGATCTCGGTGGCCGCGGGCAGCTTGCCGTTCGGGAACACGTACTTGTCGATCCACGGATCGGTGCCGGCGCTGCGCACGTCGATGCCGATCGTATGCAGCAGGAACAGGCCTTCGGGCGCGAGCAGCCGCTGGGCAGTATCGAAGTACACCGGGTAGTTCTTGGGGCCGACGTGTTCGAACATGCCGACGGACACGATCTTGTCGAACTGGCCGTCGAGCTCGCGATAGTCCTGCAGGCGCAGATCCACGGGCAGGCCCGCGCAGCGCTCCTGCGCGAGCGCGAGCTGTTCCTTCGAAATGGTCACGCCGGTCACGTGAGCGCCGTAGTGCTCGGCCGCAAAACGGGCCAGCCCGCCCCAGCCGCAGCCGATATCGAGCAGGGTCTCGCCGGGCTTGAGCTCGAGCTTGCGGCAGATCAGGTCCAGCTTGGCGTACTGTGCTTCCTCGAGCGTGGTGGCATTGGCCCAGTACGCACACGAGTAGATCATGCGCGAGTCGAGCATCGCCTCGAAGATGTCGTTGCCCGCGTCGTAATGTTGCTGCCCTACCTGAAACGCGCGGTTTCGCGACTGCAGGTTCATCACGCGGTGGCGCATATGTTCGAACAGCAGCCGCGCGCGGGCCCGGCCCACGGCGGCCGATTCGATGTTGGTCGTGAGCAGCCGCGTGAATAGCCCGTCGAGGTCGTCGCACTCCCAATCACCGTCCATGAACGCTTCGCCGAAGCCAAGCGACCAGCTGGTCAGGATGCGATGGTAAAGACGGGGATTGACGACGCGGATGTCCCAGGGGCGGTCGCCGTTGAGGCGGACGTCGGCATGCGCAAGGATGTCGACGATGACGGAAGGCGGTTCGGTACTGGCAGCGGACGCTCGGGGAGGGGAGGCCGCCTGGCCCGATAACGTGGATAACGTCTGTGGGGGTACCAGCGAGCTGGAAACCGTGCCTGGCGGCGTTGCCGATTGAAAGTCTGCTTGCCCGTTTTGCATCGGAACTTCCTCCTGAAGCGGAAACTTCGACGACGTGCGGCCGACAGAAAACAATGCTGCAGCCGCGCCAACTATGCCTTTGTCGCACAACCTCTGCTTAAAAGTACGTCAGGATTCTCATATCCGCAACGTAGACCTTGGTATGAAAATGCAAAAACGCCCGCTCTCCTGCTGGGGGGCAGCGGGGGCGGGCGGCAGGTCTGCAGAGGGTTGGCAGCCATCGAGCCGAGGAGCGGCCGGCGTTTAGGGTCCGTTTGGCGACATATACGGCGACATATCAGCAGTGGTTGCGCAGGAAGCTTTCGGCCGTGGCGGCGGGCACCGGTCGGCCATAGACGAAGCCCTGCATCTCGTCGCAATTCAGGGCGGTGAGCCAGTCGCGCTGCGCGCAGGTCTCCACGCCCTCGGCCAGCACGGTCAGCCCGAGGTTATGGCCGAGGCTGATCGCGGCCTGCACCACGCTGGCGTTGCGCGGGTCGTGGGCGATGCCCTGGATAAACGCGCGATCGATCTTGAGCCGGTCGATCGGCAGGCGGGTCAGGTAGGACAGGCTGGAATAGCCGGTGCCGAAGTCGTCGATCGCGATGCGCAGGCCCAGCCCGCGCAATTCGTTGAGCAGCGCGATGACCTTGTCCGCGCGCTCGAGCATCATGCCTTCGGTAATTTCCAGTTCGATATCGGTAGGGGCGACACCGGTCTCGTCGAGGATGCGGCGCACGCCGGCAAGGAAGCCCGGATGCTGGAACTGGCGTGGGGAGATGTTGATGGCCACGACGATCGGACAGCGGAATTTCTGGCGCCAGAGATGCGCCTGCGTGCAGGCCTCGCGCAGTACCCAGTCGCCTAACGCAATGATCTGCCCTGATTCCTCCGCGAGCGGGATGAAGTCCGACGGCGAGATCGAGCGGCCATCGTGCTGCCAGCGCAGCAGGGCCTCGAAACCCGCGAGCTTGCCGTCGCGCAGCCGTTGCTGCGGCTGGTAGTGCAGCGTCATCTCGCCGCGCTCGATCGCGCGGTTCAGCGCCGCTTCCATCCACAGCTTCTCCGAGCGGATCGACTGCAGGTCCGGGCTGTAGCGCACGTGCGTGTCGCCGCCATAGGCCTGCGCGGCCTGCAGCGCGGTGCTCGCGTTGCGCAGCAGTTCGCCGGGACCACCCGCGTCGGCGGGTGCCTCGGCGGTGCCCAGGCTCATGCTGAGGAACACCTCGCGGCGGTTCAGCACGAACGGCTCCGCCATCGCCGCCTGCACCGCGAAGATGGCCGCGGTCAGGTCGTGGTGGGTGCCTTTGCCGATAAACAGCATGCCGAGCTTGACGCCGTCGAGCCGGAACGCGCGGCCGCGATGGAGGCGCGAGGCGTGCGCAATGCGCTCCGCGCACATCGCCATCAGGCGGTCCGCGGACGCAAGGCCGAGTTCGGCCGCGACACGTTCGAAGCGGTCGATCGACGCCAGCACCACGCTGTAGCTGCCGTGCCGCGCGGCCTGGATGGCGGCATCGAACGAACGTCGATTGGGCAGGCCCGTCAACGGGTCGTGATCGGCCTGATGCACCAGCTTGTCTTCGAGCCGGAAGCGCGCGCGCACGTGGTGCAGCATGAACAGGCCGGTCAGGAACGTGCCGACGATATAGACGTGGAACTGCCGCGTGATGGAGGTCAGGCGCTCGCCGGCGTCGCCATCGGCGGCCAGCAGCAGTTCGCGTGCCTCCATTTCGAGCCGCAACAGCAGCAGCGCGCCGGACAGCACAAGGCCGATCAGTACCGCATAGACGATGGCACGATCGTAACGGCCAAACAGACGGGCTTCGAGGCTGAACCTGTCGCCCAGATGACGCGCCTTGGCGGGCGCGGCAAATGGGGGCGTAACGGGGGATGCGACAGGGGCGGCCTCGACGGTGGCCTCCGGCGTTGCATCGGGCGGCAGATTGCCGCGGGCGTGGGTGACCTCATTCATGCGTCGGATGCGGGATGACCGCGCGTATGGTGGTGCCGGCGCCTGGGGTCGAGGCGATCTCGAGCGTGCCACCGACCATCAGCACGCGTTCCTGAATGCCCATGAGCCCGAACGAGCGGGGTCGCTGTACCGACGCATCGAACCCGACACCGTTGTCCTCCACCTCCAGCACGTAGGCGTCGCATTGGTCTGCGCTGACGTCACCGTTGAGATAGCCGACAATGTCGCCGCTAAAGTCGCCACGCTCCGCGCGGCGGAACACAACCCGGACCTCGGTGGCCTGCGCATGGCGGGCCACATTGCGCAACGATTCCTGCGCCACCCGGAAGAAGGTCATCTCGGCCTTGTCACCGAGCTTGATGTCGGGCACGCGAATATCCAGTTCGCACGGGGATTCGGTGCGCGCGAGGAAGTCCGCCACCAGCCACTCGAGGCCGGGCAGCACGCCCATGTCGAGCACCGCCGGCCGCAGCGAGGCGATCACGTTGCGCACCGATTTGATGGCGGTATCGACGGACCCGATCATCGATGTCGTGCGCGCCTGCAATCCGTCCACCTGCGCGCCGAACTCGGAGCCGAGCACGGACAGGTTCATGCGAATCGCCAGCAGGTACTGTGCAAGGTCGTCATGGAGCTCGCGCGCCAGGTGCTTGCGTTCTTCCTCGCGCACGGTCTCATTGCGGTCCGACAGCCGGCGCAGCAGCTGACGCGACTCTTCGAGCTGGCGCTCCGTTTCCTTGAGCGCGGTGATATTGCGGCTGATAGCCAGTGCACCCACGGTTTCGCCCTCGGCATTGCGCTCAGGCACCGCATGCACTGCGAAATGCACGGAGCTGCCGTCGGGCGCGCGCCAGCGGCCGAGAATCTGCCGGGGTATGCCGGTGCGCATGACGTCGAGGATCATGGCGCGATATTCCGGCGCGGGAATGTCCGCGCTCCAGCCGTGATCGAGTGGCATGCGAATTGCCGATTCGGTCGGAATGCCGCTGTGCCGCGCATGCGCGGGATTCACGTAGAGACGACGGCCGTCGGTGTCGTAGCGGATGATGCCATCGGGCAGGTTCTCGGCAAGCGAGCGGAACTCGGCCTCGCTCTTGCGCAGCAGCTCTTCGGTCTGGCGCTGGCGCGTGATGTCCACGGTGGTGCCGATATATTCGACGGGGCGTCCCGCTTCCCACTGGATGGGCCGGCCCACACCCCGGACGTGGCGAATGGCCTGGTTCGGCAGCCGGATGCGGTATTCGCACTCGAACCCGCGATGCGCCTGCACCGCGCGGCTGACCACGTCGCGCAACCGTTCGAGGTCTTCCTCATGGATGCGCTCGAAGATCGCGTCGCGCGCTGGGGTCTCGAAGCCCGGATAGAAGCCGAAGATCCGGAAATTTTCATCGGACCAGGTGAGCTTGCCGTCGATCAGGCTCCAGCGCCAGCTGCCGGTGCGGCTGATCTTCTGCGCCTCGCGCAGGAATGCCTCGCTCCAGCGCAGCCGCTCGTTGAGCATCTCGCGCTGCGTGCTCTTGCGCTCCAGCGCCTCGTTCGCGCGCATCAGGCACTCGTTGCTCTCGATCAGGTTCTCGTTTGCCGTCTTGAGTTCGCTGACCGCGCGATGATGCGACGCGCACAGGCGGATCACGCACGTTGCGGCGGCGATAAAGGCAACCAGCCGCGGCAGTTCGGCCAGTTGCGCGCCGAACAGATGCATCTCGCCCACATAGAAGTAGTCGAACGACACCACCGACAGCAGCAGGCCGAACAGGCCCGCCAGCGCGCCGCCGTACCACGAGGCGAACAGCACCGAGAGCAGCAGCAGTGAGGCTGCCGGCGGCTCGCCGCGCGTGGCCACTGCCGCCAGCAGCGTGAGCGCGGTGGCCACCGACGCGGCGGCCAGCGCAAACGCGCGGGGCATGTCGCGCAGCGGCGGCATCGAGAGATTGGCAAACATCTGGAAGGTCATCGGCTAGCGCACCAATCCGTGGTTCACCGCGTAGCGCACGAGCTCGGAGTTGTTGCTGATGCCGAGCTTCTTCATCAACCGCATCTTGTGCGTGCTGATGGTCTTGGCGCTGAGCGCATACGCCTCGGCGATCTCGTTGATGCTGCTACCGCCAGCCAGTTGCTGCAGGACCTGGAATTCGCGATCGGACAGCAGCCGGTGCGGCGGCGCATCTTCGCCGTTGACGTGGAAAATCATCGCATCGACCAGCGACGGATCGATGAATTTGCCGCCGGTCGCCACCTTGCGGACACCCGCGAGCAGCACGCCGGGATCGCTGTCCTTGGTCATATAGCCGGTGGCGCCGGCACGCAGCGCGCGCGAGGCGAACTGCCCCTCGTTGTGCATGGTGAGAATCAGGATGCCGAGCGACGGGTGTTCCGAGCGGATACGGCGAATCAGATCCGTGCCGGAGATGCCCGGCATCGACATGTCCAGCAGCAGCACGTCCGGCACCGCCTCGCGCAGGCGCGCGAGCACCTCCGGCCCGTCGGCGGCTTCGGCCTGCACGACGATGTCGGACGTGGTGGCAATGATTTGCCGCAACCCGCTCCGCACGATGGCGTGGTCGTCGGCAATAAGGATCTTGATCATCGAAATCTCGGAATTCCGCACATCAGGTAACGCCGCGCGGATGGCTTGCGGATTTTCGCAGACGCACGGCTTTGCCGACAATGTTCATTAGCTATCGCTGGGATTGAAAAAATCAATGTGATTAGCCGCTGTGGAATTTCCAGTCAGGGATAACCGTCGACGCCAGCATTATTCCCTTGTCGACCGCAATTGGCGCGTGCGCGATCCCCACGCTTGCGCGGATGCACGATCACGTGCGGGGCCGTGACCATACCGCAACGCCTGTGGCAACGCCGAGGCAGCAGGGTGGCTGGGGAAATTCCGGAAATCCGGAATGAGCGATGCGACAAATATCCAATACACATCTATATGAAGCGGGGACGGAAAAATTCAACTTTGCGGCACCGTGCGATTCTTATGCGTGCATAAAAATTAATCGCGCCCGATGAAGGCGCGATTCTCACATGGACGGCGTTGGCGCAAATATCGGGATATCCGGTTTCGGCTGTAGGAAAATCCTTACCATTGATCGCACGGCGATATGGTGCAATTAACGGCCTTGAATTGCGACCGTCCACCTTGGGTTGGCTTGCAGATTGGAGGGTAGTATTGCGCACATTTATAGTCGATTGCTGCATATGCACATTCTGGGAGTGCGTAGCGCTCGCAGGAGGGCTACTATCGATAGGTTGCGACGGTTTGCGCGCAGCATCTTTTAACCTTTCGTGACGCTTGCACTGACGGGCGCGCGCGCATCCTTGCCAGGGGGAAGCATGGAGATCACGCAGGACGACCGAGAGTCGGTCGGCGACACGGATGTCGGCGACACGGTAGTGCAGGCGGCAGCGTTGCAGCCGGATGCGGAGCCCGTTGCCGGGCTCGAAACGCCGTTCTCGGTATTTACGACGCGCCGCCACCAGATGTTCCCCACGCTGAGCGCGGCCGAGATCGAACGCGTGCGCCGCTTCGGCACCGAACACTCGTGGCGCAAGGACGAGATGCTGTTCCGCATTGGCGAGAAGGGCCGCGGCATGCATCTGATCCTGTCAGGCCGGGTGCAGATCATCCATCGCGACGGTCTGGGCCGCAGCAAGCCGATCATCGATGAAGGTCCGGGTCAGTTCCTGGCCGAAGTCGGGCAATTGTCGGGCCGTCCGACGCTGGTGGATGCGCTGGCGCTTGAAGACAGCGTCGTGCTGGTAGTGCCGCCCGAGCGGCTGCGCGCGTTACTGGTTGCGGAAGCGGATCTGGGCGAGCGCATCATGCGTTCGATGATCCTGCGCCGCGTGGGCCTGATCGAGAACGGCAGTGGTCCGGTACTCGTGGGCCGCGGCACGGAGCCGCTGCTGCTGGCGCTACAGGCGTTTCTGCGGCGCAATGGCTATCCGCACAAGGTGGTCGACGTGGAGGTGGATCGCGATGCGATCGGCCTGCTCGACGTCAGCAACGCCCCGCAAAGCGATTTTCCGATGGTCATCTGTCCGGATGGCAGCGTGCTGCGCGCGCCGGACGAGGGCCAACTGGCGTCATGCCTCGGCATCGTGCCCAATTTCGCCGAAGACCATGTCTATGATGTGATCGTGGTCGGCGCGGGTCCGGCCGGCCTGGCCACCGCCGTGTATGCGGCATCCGAAGGCTTGTCGGTGGCGGTGATCGATTGTCGTTCGCCGGGCGGCCAGGCCGGGGCCAGCGCGCGGATCGAGAACTACCTCGGTTTCCCTACGGGCATCTCGGGCCAGGCACTGGCCGGCCGCGCGTTCGTGCAGGCGCAGAAGTTCGGCGCGCACGTGGCGATTCCGCTCGAGGTCAAGGCGCTGCATTGCGGCGACAGTCCGATCCAGATCGAGCTCAAGGATGGCCGCAAGGTGCCCGCGCGCACGGTGGTCATCGCCAGCGGCGCGCAGTATCGGCGTGCGGACATCGATTCGCTCGATCAATACGAGGGTCGGGGCGTCTACTACTGGGCTTCACCGGTCGAGGCCAAGCTGTGCAAGGACGAGCATGCGATGCTCGTCGGTGGCGGCAATTCGGCGGGGCAGGCCGCGGTCTACCTGGCATCGCATGCGAAAGAGGTGCATATCCTCGTGCGCGGCGAAGGGCTCGAAGCGACGATGTCGCGCTACCTGATCGATCGGCTCAAGGGTCTGTCCAACGTGCATCTGCACACCCATGCGCAGATCACCGGGATGGAGGGCGAGGGCTGGCTGGAGACGGTGCGCTATCGCGAGCGGGCGAAGGGCGAGGATGCGCTCTCTGCCGCCATGCGCCACGTGTTCCTGTTCATCGGCGCCGCGCCCAATACCGAATGGCTGCGTGCGTGCAATGTGCGGACGGACGAAAAGGGCTTTGTGCTCACGGGCACGGCCGCGCGCAAGAAGTGCCAGATGGGCGAGGACGGCGGCATCTACACGCTCGAGACCAGCGTGCCGGGCGTGTTTGCGATCGGCGATGTGCGCTCGGGTTCGACCAAGCGTGTCGCCGCGGCGGTAGGCGAAGGCGCGGCCGTGGTTGCGCAGATTCACAGCTTCCTCGCGGAAGCCGAGCGTCGCGAGGCATTGGTCACAGTGGCCTGACACGCAGCGCGTTTGAGTAACGAAACAAGGGGGCTGATGCCCCCTTGTTTCGTTTACCGCTCGCTGCTTCGGTACGCCGCTTCAGTGGTTCGTGCTGGCGGCGGACAGCAGATCCGACATATCGTCGGCATGCTCTTCTTCGACCGCCAGGATTTCTTCCAGCATGCGGCGCGTGGTTGGATCCTTGTCGGCCAGGTACTGAACGATCTCGCGATAGGAATCGATCGCGATGCGCTCGGCTACCAGATTCTCCTTGATCATATCGGTCAGCGACGCGCCCTCGACGTACTCCGCGTGGCTCCGCGTCAGCAGACCCTCCGGCGAAAAATTCGGCTCGCCGCCGAGCTGCACGATTCGCTCGGCAATCTGATCGGCATGCCCCTGTTCTTCATTCGAATGCGCGAGAAACTCGGCCGCAACGCTCTTTGACGTCGGCCCCTTGGCCATGAAGTAGTGGCGACGATAGCGCAGCGTGCAGACGATCTCCGTCGCGAGCGCATCGTTGAGCAGGTTGATCACCGTGGCGCGTTCCGCGTCATAGCCGGCTGTGACGGCACCGTCATCGATGTGCTGGCGGGCGCGCTCTCGCAGAGTCTTGATATCCGTCAGGAACGGTTGGTCGGACATGGCTGCTCCTTTACTTTACTTGTGGGGTTTTGGAAAGCAACCACAGGGGAACGCAGAATGCATGCCAATGAAAACATCGCGTTTTGCGGCGATTTCGCGCGGAGTGCGTGACGTTTTTACATGCTCGCGTTGCAAGCCTTTCTTTTTTGCACAAGCGGGAAATTTCCCCGCGCCTGTGCACGATTCCCCGTCATGGACAGGCGTTGAACGGCGTTTTTTTGACCACGTAAGCGATGGCGCGGAATTGATAATGAGCGATTCGGCGCGAGGTGGCGTCGGTGCTGGTTCTCCGGTTTGCCGAGTCCCATCGGGCGACGTTCGGGCAAAACTCCGGCATGGAATTTTGTTGCGTATATCGTGGTGCATGCAGAATTGCACGACGGTTGAGGCCGGTCTGAGACAGCAAACCATGGGTCAAGGACTAGTTCTTCGCAAGCACGTTTCTCGGCTTTCTTCTTACGATGGTCCTGTCGTCGTGTCCTGTCGTGTCCATCTGAGGAAACACCATGAAACCCCCACTACGCCGTACCTTCTGCCAGTGCGGCATCGCCGCGCTTTCGTGTCTCTTTGCGTGGGCGCCCGCCGCGCAGGCTCAAAGCTTTCCAACGAAGCCGGTGGTGCTGGTGGTGCCGTTTCCCGCAGGCGGCGCTGTTGATATCATCGGACGCGTCGTGGGCAAGGCGCTTGGCGATACGATCGGGCAGCCCGTGGTCATCGAGAATCGCGCGGGGGCGGGCACCATCGTTGGTGCGGGGTATGTCGCGAAGGCGCCTGCGGATGGCTATACGTTGCTGATCAGCTCGGGGTCGACGTTCACGGTCAATCCGGCCATCAAGTCGAGCCTGCCGTATGACCCGATCAAGAGTTTCGAACCGGTGGGGCTGGTCACACGGGTGCCGTTGATCATCGTGGCCAATCGATCGGTGCCGGTGGACAACCTGAAGCAGATGGTCAGCGCGGTCAGTGCGGCCCCGGGCAAGTACGTGTACGGATCGTTCGGCACCGGTACCACCGGGCATTTCGCGGGAGAGACGTTGCTCAATGCCACCGGCATGAAGATGCAGCACATTCCCTACAAGGGCAGCGCGCCCGCGATCGCCGATCTGATCGGTGGGCAGATTCCGTTTTCGGTCGATACCGTGGCGGCGTCGTTGCCGCATATCCGCAGCGGCAAGCTCAAGGCCATCGCCGTGACGGGTGCCACGCGTGCCTCGTTGCTGCCCGACGTCCCTACCGTCGCGGAAGCGGGCTATCCAGGCTTTGATGCCGACTCGTGGGTGGCCATCGCCGCGCCACGCGGCTTGCCCGCCGAGGTCAAGGCGAAACTGGAAAGTGCGGTGGCCAAGGTGATGACCGACCCCGAGGTCAAGCAAAAGCTGCTGGCCAATGGGCTCGAGCCGAAGTACGCGCCGGCCGAACAGGTGGCGGCAATGATCGACAAGGAACTACCCCGCATGCGCATGATCGCGCAACGGGCGGGTATCCGCGAGGACTGATCCGGACGAGCCGTGGGCTGGCACTCCGCTCCCGCGCCTGCCTGCAGCGGAAGCGGGGCGCCAGCCGGGCTCGTCAGGCCGCCATCGCCGGCACGGGAGCACCCTCCGCCGGCATTGCGTACAGCAGCGGCGCCATGGCCGCATCGATGCAAGAGCGTTGCGCTTCGGTAGTCAGTTCCCCGAGCAGCTTGACGAACCGCGGCTCCAGCATGCCCGACACGAAGTAGGTCCAGCGGTACGCCTTCAGCACGACATGTTCGACCTCCGCCGCGTGCGGCGCATGGTCGGCACCGCGGATCGTGCGCATGAAGTACGCGGTATCGGCAGCGGCCTGGCGCTGCAGGATCTGGTCGAGCGCGCCGACGATCTGGATCATGTCGGCCACGCCCGCATCGCGCTGCAGGTTCGTCAGCTTGGCGTTCTCGCGCGCCCATTCGAGCTCGTCGAGAATCGCGTGCTGCGATTCCTCGCGCCAGTGGAACATGAAGATGTCCTTGAACAGATCCGACAGATCCGGCGCGGTACCGATGCTGGCGCGGTAATGCGCCTGTGAGACCAGTTCGATATGGCAGGTCAATGCCAGCACGGCCCAGGTTTCCTTGCCCAGCACGAACTCGGCCACCTCGTTGGCATCCGGTACGAACTGATAGCCCTCTGGCATGCCTTCGGCGGCCAGCAGCTCAACCCGGCGAAACAGCTCCTGATGCTTGAGCTCTTCATCCGTAAAGCGCACCAGCGCCTCGAGCGCGACCTGATCGCCGAACCAGTGATCGCGCGAAATATCCAGCACCTTGGCACCGACAAAGCGCTCGACCAGACGAAACATGTTGGCGTAAGTACGACCTTGCACCTGGCTCAGAAAGCGCTGCTCGGCAGCGGACAGAAACGGCAACTCGTTGACGAGCGAGAGGCCGTCGGGCAGAAACTTGTGGGCCAGATCGAACTTGCGCTGACGGATAACATCCTGGTCGATGTCCCAGCGAATGCGCCGCGAGGCGGCGATACAGCGGGCATAGCGTTGTGTGTCGGTTGGCATCGATGCGACTTCCATTTGCGGGACTCCTGTTGTGTAAAGACGTCCGTGCAGGACGTGCCGTAATGATTCCAGCGAGCGCGTGTCCGCACATGAGGCGCGTGTCCCGGGCGGCGGGATTTGCATGGTGTTGAGGCGTCCCGACCCGGGACGACGGTCCCGCTTGCGACCCATGTTAGGCAGACAGGACAATCGGAATTTGCCGTCGAGCGCGGCGGCGGCGTCGTTCGCACGGACCAAAAATGGCAACCGGGGCGGCGCACCGTGCATTTGTCGAGACTTCCGTCCTCGCGCGCGTGCGCGCATTTGCCTACTCTGGAAATGTCACCCAAGCGTCTTCCCGCAACCTGCCAGCGAAAAGTCGCCCAATGCCGACGCTCAAGCAGCAGATTCGCCTATGCACCAGCCTCGATGGTGTGAGGCTCGCCTACGCCATCTCTGGTAGCGGCCCGCCGCTCGTCAAGGCCGCGAACTGGATGAGCCACCTCGAGTTCGACGTGGCCAGCCCGGTGTGGAGCCACATGATGTGCGCGCTGTCCGAGGCCCATACGTTCGTGCGCTACGACGAGCGCGGCTGCGGCTTGTCCGATCGCCACGTGGAGGACCTCACATTCAATGCGTGGCTGCGTGACTTGGAAACGATCGTCGATGCCACCGGCGTCGATCGCTTTCCGTTGCTCGGCATCTCGCAGGGGGCGTCGATCGCGGTGGCGTATGCGGTCAAGCATCCCGAGCGCGTCTCGCACCTGATCCTGCACGGCGGCTACGCGCGCGGCCGGCTCAAGCGCAACCCGACGCCCGAGATGCGCGAAGAAGCCGAACTGATGGCGCGCCTCGCCGAACTGGGCTGGGGACAGGAGAATCCCGCGTTCCGCCAGTTCTTCACCACGCAGTTCATTCCCGGCGGCACCGCCGCGCAGCACCGCTGGTTCAATGAGCTCGAACGTGTTTCCACCTCGCCGAGCAACGCGGCGCGCTTCATGCGCATCTTCAACGACATCGATGTGGTGGAACTGCTGCCGCAGGTCAGCTGCCCGACGCTGGTCTTGCACGCGGTGCGCGACGCGCGCGTGCCATTCGACGAAGGCCGCCTGATCGCCAGCATGATTCCCCACGCGCACTTCGTGCCGCTGGAGAGCGGCAATCATCTGCTGCTGGAGGACGAACCCGCATGGGAGCGCTGGCTGGATGAGGTGCGCGCATTCCTGCCCGCCACCGATGCCATCGACGATCCGGCTTTCATGACACTGACGCGGCGCGAGCGCGATGTGGTGGTGCTGATCGCGCAGGGCCGCGACAACGCGCAGATTGCCGCGCATCTGGGCCTTTGCGAAAAAACCGTGCGCAACCACATCACCAATATCTTCTCGAAACTGGAAGTTGAAAACCGCTCGCAGGCCATCGTATTGGCGCGCGAGGCCGGCTACGACGGTCGCCACCCATGACATCGAAAGGACGATTCCCATGACTAACACTTCCACGACAGGCCAGGACGCTCCGCAGGTAGATTTGGCCGCGCTCAAGGGTCGCCAGCAGGCGGCCTGGGCCAGCGGTGACTATGCGGTGATCGGCACCACGCTGCAGATCGTCGGCGAGCAACTCGCCGAGGCCTGCGACCTCAGATTCGACGAGAGGGTGCTCGATGTCGCCGCGGGCAATGGCAATGCGACGCTCGCTGCCGCGCGTCGCGGCTGCAAGGTAACTTCCACGGACTACGTCGGCACGTTGCTCGAACGGGGCGCTGAACGTGCACGCGCGGAACGCTTCGAGGTGCGGTTTCAGGAGGCCGATGCCGAAGCACTGCCGTTCGACGACGCCAGCTTCGATGCGGTGCTGTCGACGTTCGGCGTGATGTTCGCCCCGGATCAGCCGCGCTGCGCGGCCGAGATGATGCGCGTTTGCCGGCCGGGCGGCCGCATCGGACTGGCCAACTGGACGCCACAAGGCTTCATCGGCCAGGTGTTCAAGACGCTCGGCGGCTATGTACCGCCACCGGCCGGCGTGTCCCCGCCCTCGAAATGGGGCGTGGAGGAGCACCTGCACGCGCTGTTCGACCCCCATGGCGCGACCATCGCCGTCACGCCGCGCAAGTTCCGCTTCCGCTATCGCTCGCCGGCGCACTTTATCGAAGTCTTCCGCAACTGGTACGGCCCGGTACACAAGGCCTTTGGCGCGCTGCCACCGGATCGCGCGGACGGCCTCGCGCGCGATCTCACCGACCTGTTGAACAGCCTGAACGAGGCTGGGAAGGACTCGCTCGTGGTGCCGAGCGAATACCTCGAAGTCGTGGTGACGAAACGCTGAGCAAAGAGGCCTCTTGACATACAGATCTGTCTATTTAGAATAGTAGACAGGTCTGTATCATTTCTGCAGTCCGCGTAGAACATCCCATCACGCTTTGCCCATCCAAAAGGAGTTCCTGTCATGTCGAATCCGGAAGTTCGCCAGCCTGTGCCGCCGTTTACGCTTGAAAGCGCCATTGCCAAGGTCCGTGGGGCCGAAGACGGCTGGAATAGCCGCGATGCCAAGAAAGTGTCGATGGCTTATACGGTCGATAGCGCATGGCGCAATCGCGCCGAATTCGTGACTGGACGCGACCAGATCGTGGAATTCCTCACGCGCAAGTGGAACAAGGAACTCGACTATCGCCTGATCAAGGAGCTGTGGGCGTACGAAGGTAACCGAATCGCCGTACGCTACGCCTACGAGTGGCATGACGACTCGGGTCATTGGTACCGCTCCTACGGCAACGAGAACTGGGAGTTCAATGAACACGGCCTGATGCAGCGGCGTTTCGCGTGCATCAACGACATGCCGATCAAGGAGTCCGACCGCAAGTTCCACTGGCCGCTCGGACGCCGCCCTGACGATCATCCGAGCCTGAGCGACCTCGGTCTGTAAGCCCTGCCGAGGGGTGCGCATCAGGGGACGGCTACGGCCGTCCTTTTGCTTTGTCTCCGATCCTTTGGGCCCGATTGTCGATGCCTATCACGTCAGAATAGTAATTATCAATCGGTTGGGTTGAAACGATGAATTGTACAGATCACGTGAGTCTCGGCAGAATGAGCTCCATCGCTGCACGACAAGCGAAACCAACCAACCGACAACGCTTCAACGACTGAAACCAAGGAGTCATACCGATGCTGCAACCCCGTGAAGGCCAACGCGTACCTAACGTGACTTTCCGTGTTCGCGAGAACAATGAATGGAAGAACGTGACCACTGCCGAGCTGTTCGAAGGCAAGAACGTGGTGCTGTTCTCGCTGCCGGGCGCCTTTACGCCGACGTGCTCGTCCACCCACCTGCCGCGTTACAACGAACTCGCGCCGGTCTTCGCCAAGCATGGCGTGGATGCCATCCTGTGCGTGTCGGTCAACGATACGTTCGTGATGAACGAGTGGGCGAAGGACCAGGAGTCCGAGAACATCGTGATGATTCCCGACGGCAATGGCGAGTTCACTGACGGCATGGGCATGCTGGTGGACAAGGCCGACCTCGGCTTCGGCAAGCGTAGCTGGCGCTATTCGATGTACGTGAAGAACGGCGTGGTCGACAAGATGTTCATCGAGCCGGAAGAGCCGGGCGACCCGTTCAAGGTGTCGGACGCCGACACGATGCTGGCCCATATCGCGCCGAACGCGGCCAAGCCGGACCAGGTGGTGGTGTTCTCGAAGGTGGGCTGTTCGTTCTGTGCCAAGGCCAAGCAGCTGCTGAGCGACAACGGCTACGAGTACATCGACGTGCCGCTGGAGCACAAGGTACGCGGCAAGGTGCTGGGCGCCATCTCGGGCAACATGACCGCGCCGCAGGTGTTCATCAACGGCAATCTGATCGGCGGTGCCGAAGCCGTTGAGGAGTATCTGAAGAAGGCAGCCTGACCCGCAGCCTTTAAACCGGCTCCAACTCCCTGAAGGACCGCTTGCGCGGTCCGGCAATTGCCGGACCCGATGGCACCGTTTTGCCTGAAAAAGGACAGGTACGAGAACATGACCACCATCCAGACCGATGTCGCCATCATTGGCGCAGGCACCGCGGGCCTTGCCGCTTACCGGGCCGTCGTCGCGGCAGGCAAGCGCGCCGTGATCATCGAAGGCGGCCCTTATGGCACGACCTGCGCCCGCGTGGGCTGCATGCCTTCGAAGCTGCTGATCGCCGCTGCCGAGGCCGCTCACGAGGCGCGCCATACGTCGGCATTCGGCGTGCATATCGATGGCGAGATCCGCATCGATGGCCGCGAAGTCATGGCCCGGGTGCGTGGCGAGCGTGATCGTTTCGTAGGCTTTGTGGTGCGCAGCGTGGAGAATATCCCCGAAGCCGATCGCATTCGCGGCTACGCCACGTTCGTCAATGACAACGAGTTGAAGATCGATGACGGTACCACCGTGCGCGCCGGCCGTGTGGTCATCGCCACCGGTTCGAGCCCGGCCGTGCCGCCGACGTTCTCGGTGTTCGGCGATCGCCTGATCGTCAACGATGATGTGTTCGCATGGGACGATCTGCCGGCAAGCGTAGCGGTGTTCGGTCCCGGCGTGATCGGCCTCGAGCTTGGTCAGGCATTGTCCCGCCTCGGCGTGCGCGTCCGCGTTTTCGGCAAGGGCGGGTCGGTCGGTCCGCTCACGGATCCCGCCATCCGCGCGTATGCCGAGCAGGCGTTCAATCAGGAGTTCTCGCTCGATACCGATGCCAGAATCACCGACATGCAACGTGATGGCGACGAAGCCGTGATCTCGTTCGTCGATGCCGCCACGGGCAACACCCTGACCGAGCGCTTTGCCTACGTGCTGGCTGCAACCGGTCGCACGCCGAACGTTGCGAAGCTTGGCCTGGCCAATACGAGCGTGACGCTCGACATGCGCGGCGTGCCAGTGTTCGATGCCGAAACGCTGCAGTGCGGCACGGCGCCGATCTTCCTCGCCGGCGATGCCAACAACATTCTGCCGTTGCTGCACGAAGCCGCGGACGAAGGCCGGCTGGCCGGCGAGAACGCCGCCACGTGGCCGCAGGTCAAGGCGATCTCGCGCCGCGCGCCGCTGGGCGTGGTGTTCTCCGATCCGCAGATCGCGATGGTGGGCAAGCGTCATGCCGACCTCGATGAGGGCACGTATGTGACCGGCGAGGTCAGCTTCGAGGACCAGGGGCGCAGCCGCGTCATGCTGAAGCATCGCGGTCTGATGCATGTGTATGCGGACGTCGAATCGGGGCGCTTCCTCGGTGCTGAATGGATCGGCCCGCGCGCGGAGAACATCGCGCACTTGCTGGCATGGTCGTATCAGCAGGGGCTGACGATCACGGAGATGCTGGCGATGCCGTTCTACCACCCGGTGGTGGAAGAAGGGCTGCGTACCGCGCTGCGCGATGCGGATGCCAGGCTGGTTCAGGCACGCGTCAAGCTGGCCGCCTGATGGTCAGGTAGCAGGTCACCAGGGGTCTGGTGGAAGGCCGGGTGTCGCGCAAGCGCATCCGGCCTTCGTCTTATTTTTACGGTCTGATGACAAACGAGGCCCGCAGTAGACAGAGCTGTCTTCTATAATGCAGGCATTCGAATCATAAGATTCCATGCAAATGGCTACGCAATCGGCCCGGGACCGTATTCTCGACACTGCCGCGCGGCTCTTCTACCGCGATGGCTACCGCGCCACCGGTGTGGACAAGATCATTGCCGAATCGGGCGTCGCCAAGATGTCCCTGTACCGGCATTTCCCTTCCAAGAACGACCTGATTGCCGCCTATCTCGAACGTCGCCACGATTTCTGGATGGGCTGGTTCGAAGCCGCGGTGACGCGGCAACTCGCGCTACGCCGCAATCTGGATGTACTGGCCGACGCATTGGCGGAATGGTTCACCAGCGACGACTATCGCGGTTGCGCGTTTATCAACGTGGTGGCGGAAGTCGGTGGCGGTGCGGGAGAGGCCCCGCGTCTGCTCGAGCATGCGGTCTCGCACAAGGCCTCGCTCGAGGATTACCTGACCCAGCTAGCCGGAGAGCTGGGCCTGACCGACCCGCAACAGGTCGCGGCGGAGGCCATGCTGTGCGTCGAAGGCATGATCGTGCGGTATCAGATGCGCTCCGACGAGGAAGTCATTACCGCGGGCCGCCGGTTGCTGAACCGGTTACACAAGGATTCGGCCCGTCAGTAATACGGTCCATCACGGCACGATGGTCATGAACAGGTAGGCGGCAAAGATCACCAGGTGCACCACGCCCTGAAGGATCGTCGTGCGGCCCATGCCTAGCGTCAGCGACGAAACGATCACGGTCAGGAACAGCAGCACCATCTCTTTCGGGCCGAGCCCGAGTTCGAGTGGCCGGCCGATCGCGATGAATACCGCGGCCACGGTCGGAATCGTCAGGCCGATACTGGCCAGCGCCGAACCCAGCGCGAGGTTCAGGCTGGTCTGCAGACGATCTGTCTGCGCGGCGCGCAGCGCGGCCAGGCCTTCCGGCAACAGCACGAGCGCGGCGATCACCACGCCAACCACGGCGGCCGGGGCGCCAGCATTCATCACCGCGGCTTCCACCGACGGCGACAGCATCTTGGCCAGTGCCACCACCGCAATCAACGCGACGATCAGCAGGCCGCCGCTCATAGCCGCCACGCGCGCGGGCGGGGGTGGCGCATGTTCGTTCTCGTCGTTGGTGCCTTCGGCCAGAAAGTAGTCGCGATGCCGGACGGTCTGCACGAATACGAAGCAGCCGTACAGCACCAGTGACATCGCGCCCGAAAACGCGAGCTGCGACGGCGACAGGACCGGGCCGGGCGTCGTGCTGGTGAAATTCGGCAGCACCATGGTCAGCACCAGCAGGGCCACCAGCACGGCCATCGCGGCATTGGCACCGGGCGCCTGGAAAGCCTGCTCGCGATGATGCAGCGCGCCGACGAACAGGCACAGGCCCACGATGCCGTTGCAGATGATCATCACCGCGGCAAACACGGTATCGCGCGCGAGGCCGGCCTTTTCCGGGCCGGCGGACAGCATGACCGAGACGATCAGCGCCACTTCGATCACGGTGACGGCGATCGCGAGCACGAGCGTGCCGAACGGTTCGCCGACCTTGTGCGCGACCACCTCGGCATGATGGACCGCGGAGAAGACCGCGCCGGCCAGCGCGATCGCCATGATCGTAATGATCCAGCCCGACAGGGGCAGGGCAAGGCCAATGCCAAAGGCGACCCATGCCGCAATGGGGGCTCCGATGGTCCAGGCAGGCAGTTTGTTCGGCGTCGCCATGCGTTGATGTTTCTCCTTGTTATGTGTCGCCCCGCACGCCACGTGATGTGCAGGGCTCACTGCATTGTGCAGCAGATGCCGGCGCAGGGATAGGTGCGCGCGGGGCTCAGCGTGAGGTGATGCTCGGTTGGATGCTAAGTTGGGACGCTCAGTCCGAGAGCGGAATCGGTGCCCCCTGAACCTTCGGCGCCGGTTCGGCGGCCATCTGGTCGGACGGGTAAAGCCGCAGAAAGGTTCGCGCGATTTCAGGATTGCGACAACTCAGCCAGTCGTCCCACTGGTCGCGCGCGACGATCACGATGCCGCGCTTCTCGTCGCCAGGGCGGTGGAAGCGGTCCAGCACGCCGTGCCCATCGGCATTGACCGTGAGCATCGTGAACGAAGGCTGGCCGGGCGCATCCGGCAGATCGGGCCAGTCACGCCAAAGGCCGGCCACCGCGAACGCCTCGGCGTCGCGCAGCCATACGCGCCAGCGCACGGGCTTGCCCGGCGTGACAGGGGTGGCGGATTCAGGATAGGCAAATTCGTAGAAGGCAGTCAGCGGCACGAGGCATAGCTGCCCCTGGCGCCAGTAGCGCGCGAAGGTCGGTCGTTCCCCGACGGTTTCACTGCGCGCGTTGGTGGTGTCGTAGCGGCGCGCGCCGGGCGGTGTGCGTTTGCGCGGCACCATGCCAAACGTCGCCAGCACACTTTCGCGCGCGCCGTCGGTGGTCTGGCGCACAATCGGCGCCGCATAGTCGGGATAGGTCTCCGCGCGAAACAGATCGGGGGGCGGCTCGACGCCGAAGATCTCGCGCAACAGGCGGCGCTGGACCGGTGCGTAGTTCGTGCACATCGATGGCTCTCCCGAAGACGCGATGGCGCAGGGCTTTATCGTCCGCGCATCGGTGTGGATCGTCAACCGCGCCTCAATAGGTAATCGTCACGGTCACCGTGTCCTGATACGTACCGGCCTGCGGTGTGGTCTGCGCGGGTACGCGGCCATAGAGGTTGATGATCTGCGCGGTGCCTGTGCCGGTACCGCTGACCGTGAGTGTGCCGGCAGTGCCATCGCCCCAGAGTTCTGTCCGCGCGGCATTGCGAAACAGCTGATAGCCGACCGTCTGCGTGCCGCTGACCCGCGTCATGCGGCGCGCGGCGACCGTCGCGCCGGTGCCGATGCCAGCGTTGAGCGCGATCGAATACGGCGCGTTGAGCGTGCAGCGCACCGAGAGCGAGCCATTGGCATCGAGCGCGGCATTGAGGACGCCGGCCGTGCCGAAGTCGAGCGTGTTGGCGGTGATCACGCAGTCGTTGGCGACCGTGGCGGTGGCGGTGAAGGTGATGGGAATGCTGGGACTCGCCAGCGTTGCGCAATCGGGCGCGGGGATGAGCAGGCCGTACTCGAGGTAGGTGACCTCCGCATTGAGTCCGCTGAAGGTGGAGGTGTAGTTGCCAGCGATGGCGGTCGACTGGTTGGCGAACAGGCGCGCGAAATAATTCGCCGTGGCCGTGCCATTGCCGAGCAACACCGGAAAGTCCAGCATGATCGGCGCGAACCCGGCGGTACTGCGCGCACCCCATGGCGTGGTGTAGCTGTCCGAGTAGATATTGAATTGCAGCGGCCGCGTGCCGCTGAGCATGATGCGTGGAGACACGGTGGTGCCGCCCGCACCGGTACCGATATTGATGCAGGTACGCACGCGTGTGGACACCGAGATACCAGTGCAATTGATCGTAATGCTGCCGTTGACATCGACGCTATTGCCCGACACCGGGCTGTAGCTGCCGAACGTGACCGAGGGCGCGGTGGCGGTGCACACGGCATGCGCCTGCGACATGCCGGCGCATAGCGCCACCAGCATCGTCAGCAGACAGAACAGGCGCGCGCTCATGGCGGGCTGCCGACGCAGGCGATCGGGCCCAGTCGTGGCAGAGGATCGCTGCTCGCGGCATAGCGCAGGCGCGCGGTGCAGGGGCCTTGCTCGGGATCGGCGCGGAACGTGTTGTCGTCGCGTAGCGATTCGAAGAACGCGAGGCCATCGTAGCCCACCACGGTGCGATCACCGCTTTCCACGTGCAGTACTGCGGTGCCGGCTGTCAGTGGCGCGCCGGCAGCATCGGTCAGGACCACCTGGCCGCCACGGAACGACTGGATCGAGAACGCTGCCACCGCGCCTGACTGCAGCGCGGGTGCAATCGACAGGCGCGTGGAGCTCAGGCGCGTGTTGATCGGCAGGTTCAGTGCATCGATCTCGATGCGGTTCGCATCGTATGGCAGCAGGTTCGGCACGAGGAAGTGACCGCCGCCGTCGGTGGTGCCGATGCGGCGGTTCTCGACCAGCACGGGCAGGTCGGGCACGCCGCCAGTGGAGACCAGCGCGAAGCTCTGATCGATGCGGCGCCCGGCCATCACGGTGCCGTCCATCGCCACGAGCGAGCCGCTGGCGCCGAACGCGGTGGTCACGCGGCCCTGCAGGTCCTGCACGGCGGCATAGGCCTCGCCATAGCGTCCGCGCAGGTTGGTCTGCGCAAAGCCACGCCACATGTCGCCACCGCGCTGGCCGCCGACCTGCCAGCCCCAGCCGCCTTCGTAGGGCACGGTGTGGCTGACCGCGCCGATCATGGTCGGGTTGCCGCCTTCACGGCCGACCGTGGAGGAGGCCGTGGTGGCGTTGTCGATCAGGAAGGTCAACGACAGCGACACGCCATACGACGAGCCCGCGGCGAAGTCGCGGTACGTGCTGGCCGTGAACGCGGCGCGCCGCCCGAGCTGCGCGGTCCACGCCAGCGAACCGATGCGCGCGGCGCCATAGATCGGGTCCGACAGATTGACGTAGCTCGCGGCGACATTGCCACTGCGGCCGAGCGGCACCGACACCGTGCCGCGATACAGTGCGCTCGGCATCGGCGCGCCAGTACTCGCGGCCAGATCCTTGTAGTCACCGAATGCGCGCGTGCCCTGTACGTCGATGCTGAACGCGGGCGTGCGCCATTGATAGCCGAGGCCAAGCTGTTGACCGCCCGATGCGCTGGTGCTCGTGGACAGGTTCAGCACGCCCGTCAGCGGTAGTTTGAACAGCACGCCCGCGCCCGCTATGCCCACGCCGCGCGAGGCCTCACCATGACCCTCGAGCGTGATGGCATCGCTCAGACCGTAACGCACCGAGCCGCTCGCCGCGGGCGCGGTGTCATAGCGGAACGAATCGATCCCATACGAGGTGCGCGCAAAGCCGGCCTCGAACGAATAGTCGAACAGGCCCTTGGCCAGCAAGCGTGAATCGATGTACAGCGGCACCGTGGTACTGACGTCGCGGCCGAGCGCATCGCGCACGACGATGGTCGCCTGACCCGCGCCGCTCAGTGCCGGCGCGTTGTTGATGACGAACGGGCCGCTTGGCACCTGCCCGGTGTACTGGCGCACGTTGTTGATATACAGGTCGACCGCGCCCGGCACGGCAGCCGAGCCGCCGAGCGCGGGCAGGGGATAGGTGATCAGATCCGGCCGCAGACCGAAGTTGCGCCGAATCTGGATGCCGCCGATGCGCACCGGCCGGCTCCATGGCAACGCGCCCGTGATCGCATCGCCGATCTGGATCGACTGCAGGCCGGTGGGATCCGCGTGGCTCCACGACGTGTCGAGCCGTAAGTAACGGTTGTTGCCGTTGTAGAACGTCGAGACGCCGGTGTTGCTGAACACACCGCCGGGATGAAAGAACCGCTGCTCGGTGTACAGGCCGAGCTCGTTGCCGGTGTCGGGCTGCGCGTAGGCCTCGTAGTTGAGCACGAAGCCATAGCCGTGCGTGACCGGTGGCCGTACCCGTCCACGCGTGCCGAGTTGCGCCGGCAGGCGCTGGCTGTCCTCGACGTTCAGGTAGACGCGCTGCATGCCCGGCTCATAGCGATAGGTCACGCCAGGCAGGCGATCGAGCGGGACCATGCCGTTTGGACCGGCCAGCGCGGGGTCGGCGCGCAAGCCGAGCTCGCCCAGTTCCTCGATCGGCGTCGATAACGCGCCACCGTTTTCTGCAAAGCGCGCGACCGCGCCGGTGGTCACACCGTTGAGCATGACCTCGAGATATGTGGTCTGGACCGGCGAGGCGGCCCCGTCGTCGGCGTGCGCGGTGGGGACAAGCACGAATGCCATGCAGACCATCCAGCCCAGCCGGGCTCGCCGGATTCCCCATGTCCCCCAGGTCGGAAGCGCGCGGCGGCATGCCATGCGTTCCTAGGGGCGGCCAGCCGTGACCGGCAGGCTTTGCGGTTCGCCGTTGACCGCACCGTCGAGCCGCATGCTGCTGGCGGGCGCGAAATTCGCGGGTAGATTGATCTTCCAGATGCGCATCGCGCCGGGCAACGCGTAGCCGAACAGACCACTGGCGACGTTGATGCGTTGCCCCGCGTTGACGAGCGCGATATCGCTGAGGCGCGCATGACGCTGGCCCGCATTGCGTACCGACAGGATCCAGCCGCGCTTGTTATTGCCGTCGCTATTGCCATCCTCGTTGCGCCAGAGATGCATGACCAGCCGCGGCGGTGCGGTGTTGGCCGGCGTGCCCGCGAAGACCGGCACCGAATAGCGCAGTTGCAGCTTGACGCCGGAGGCATCGGGCACGGCGTCCGGCACTGGCAGTTCGTCGATCAACAGGCGATACGCGGCCTCGCCACCGGGCCGGTCGGACGGCGTGGCGGGTGCGGGACGCACGATGCGCACGAGTTGATCGGCCCCGCCCTGAATGCGCACGATCGGCGGGCTGGCTACCACTTCCTCCGTAGCACCAAGCGCGTCGTTGCCATCGTCCTGCGTCCAGCGGTACACGCGTACCTGCGCGTGAATAGGAGTATTGCCCTGATTACGCAGGGTCAGCGCGGCCGCACCCGCGCCAGCGGGCAGGTCGATCCGTACCGGCGTGATTTGAAGCGAAGTGGCGTGCGCCGGGCAAACCGCTGCCAGCGCGGCCAGCGCCAGTGCCGGCAGCGTTGCGGAACCCGGACGCCGCCGTGTGGCGGCGCGGCGCATCAGAAGTTGATCGTCGCCGTGACCGTGGTGGTGTACGCGCCCGCGCCAGGCGTCGTCTGCGTAGGCACGCGCCCATACATCGTGAGAGGTTGCGCGGTGCCGTTACCGGTGCCACCTACGGTGTCCGTGTTGGGCGTGTTGCCCCAGATCTGCGTGCGCGCGGCGTCGCGATAGATCTGGAACTGCACCGTGGCCGCAGTGGGGCCGGTCATCAGGCGGTTGGCGATGGTGCTGCTGGCGGTGGTGCCGCCATCGAGCCCCACCTGGTACGGGGCGCCGGTGCTGCACGTGACCGAGACCGTCGACGTCTGATCGACGTTGGCCGCGAGCACACCGGTGCTACCGAAGTCGAGGTCGCTCGCGGCGATCGTGCAATCGTTGGTCAGCGTCAGCCTGACGGTGAAGGTGGTGGTCTTGGTCGCGGCGCCGAGCCACAACGGGAACGCGGACAACGCTGCAAACGCGGCGATGCGCAGGGAAAGGCGGCGAGACGGTCGTTGCATCATCGAAGGGTTCCGTTACAGCCGATGAAGTGATGGTATCGAGCGCCATCGTCGTCGCCACAGGATTTACAACGTTCAATTAATTTTAATTCACTGACGCAGTGATCTTAGTATCACTGAACTCCATCCGATATGCGGAAACCGTTACGGGGATTGGGTTTCCGGGTCGTGGGAGCATGTGTCGCGATGTCTCGGAGTGAGCACGGCAGAGGTTTAGGGCACCCGTTCGGTTGTAAGTTGCGCGGCGATGAGCAGTTGTTTGAAACGTGATTCGACGGTCTCGGCTGGACCCTTCTGTCTCGATTTCTATAATCGATTGGATGCTTCCCCGTCGAATTTTTCCCCAAAGGAGGACATCATGCCTAGCAATGAAACGGTGTTGACGCAGGCGCGCGCCGCGCTTTCACAAGTACCGTATCAGGGCCGCCAGCTGCATCCCGCGATCCATCTTCGGCTATCGGACGGGGCGCTCATCCTCGAGGGGGAAGTGGGCAGTATCGTGGACAAGACGCGTGCGGCGGCACACGTGCGCCGCGTGGACGGCGTGAGCGCCGTGATCGATCACCTGCGCGTGACCGATGGCGCGGTACCGGTTGGTGACGGTGCGTTGCGCGACGCCGTGTGCGAGCGTCTGCTCAATGCGATCGACTTTCGCAACTGCCGCATCTGCGCGCATGTGAAGGGCCATGTGGAACCTGTGCGCGAAGCGGTGGGCGAGCGTAGCGGATGGATCGAGGTGGCGGCCAGCGGTGGCGTGGTCACGTTGCGCGGCAATGTCATCAGCCTCTCGCACATGCGGCTGGCCGGTGTGCTGGCCTGGTGGTCGGGTGGTTGCCGTTGTGTCATCAACGAGATCGTCGTGGCGCCCGCCGAGACCGATCGCGACGACGAGGTCACGGAAGCGCTGCAACTGGTGCTGGAGACCGATCCGTTTGTCGATGCGAGTCGTATCCGCGTGCGGACGGAGGGAAGGGTGGTGACGCTGGACGGCTACGTGACCAACGAAGGCACGCGCCGGCAGGCCGAGCGCGATGCCTGGTACGTCCAGGGCGTGGAGGACGTGGTGAACCGGATCACGCTACAGAGCTGAGTCCGAACTAACATTCGGAGATATCTGATTCACAGGAGGCGAGGCAGAGCGAAGAATGGTTGCTGTCATGTCCATCAGGCATGACGTAAATCGTTCCTCACAACAATATGAATACTCTCCTCACATTCCTGCCATGGCTCCTGAAACTTTCCAAGCTGCTCAAATTCTCGCCTTACCTGCTGGTCGTTCCGATATCGGTGGTCAATCTGACTACCGATATCGAGGTGCGATGTCAGCATGCGTGCCCGAACCCCGGGCATAAGCCTTCCCCGGACGCCTACCCTGATGGGCGGGTCGCGCCGGAACCGCATGAATCTCAACCCGCCGCGGCAAGCGCGCGAATCGTGTCGCGCGTGGATGGCTGCTGCGCGGCACCGAAGTGCGGATGCCGCGAGAACAGATCGGCGGCCCAGTTGACGAACACGCGCACCTTGGCCGAGAGGTGGCGATTCTGCGGATACATCGCCGAGATCGGCAACTCTTCGGTCTGCCAGTCCGGCATGACCTCCACCAGCCTGCCGCTGGCCACATAAGGCTCCGCCATCGCGCGCGAGATGCGCGCGATGCCATGACCTTCGAGTGCGCAGCCGAGATACACCTCGGCATCGTTGGTCGAGATCACGGACGGCAGCAGGATCTCGCCTTGCTCGTCACCGCGCGCGAGTGGCCATGGCATTTCCCGTCCGGTGCGATTGGACAGGTAGTTGATCGCCTTGTGCTGCGCGAGCTCGGTCAGGTTGGTCGGTGTGCCGGAACGCCGCAGATAGATCGGCGATGCGTACATCGCGAGCTTGAGCACACCCACGCGCCGCGCCACCATGGTCTCGTCAAGCGGATTGCCGACGCGCAGCACCACGTCCACGCCTTCCTTGAGCAGGTCGATCGGCTTGCCGTTGAGCGTCAGCTCGAGCTTGAGCTCGGGGTAGGCGTCAAAGAAACCCTGCAGGTTGGGGATCAGCACCATCTGCGCGAGGCCGGCCACCGTGTCTACACATAAGGTGCCGCGCGGGGAGTTATTGTGCCGGGTGAGCGACTGCTCGGCCTCCTCGACATCCGCGAGAATGCGCACGCAGCGTTCGTAATAGGCGGCGCCATCGGTCGTCACGCTGATGCGGCGGGTGGTCCGGTGCAGGAGCTTGACCCCGAGATGGGTCTCCAGATTCTGGATCAGGCGGGTGAGTGTGGCCTTGGGGAGGTCGAGAGACTCGGCCGCGCGGGCGAAACTGCCAACATCCACCACCCGCGTGAATGCCTGCATTGAGACTAAGCGATCCATGGTATTGAGTCCAAAACCGGGTCCAAAGCGACTTCCGACGACGATGGTTACAGACGAATCGTGGCAGTTAACCACTGATAACGTCGCTGGAAAGCACGGCAGTGAATCACATTTCCGCCATCTTTGCCAATGGAAGTGCCGGTAAGACTCAGGTGGCCGCGCCATTGGTGTCCGCACAACAATGATTCATCGATTATTCCACCTCAGAAACAGTGCGTTGGCAATCTCTTGCTTTATCCCATCCCTGTCAATCACCATAATTCGTTGCATCGCAACACTTGATCGCCGCCCGTGGACGCACGATGCGGCACCAGCCAAATGCCCAAGACGTCCAATTCGCGTAACCCGGAAGCCCCTGTGAAGCAGGTGGCGGCGCGCGTGGCACAGCATGAGGTGGTCAGCGGCGACCGTACGATTACCGTCTGGGTGAGCTACCCTGCGGGATATGCCCCCGGTGGCGCCCAGGCCAGCAGCGGTTTGCTGCCGTGGCTGGTGTACCTGCATGCTGGTGGCTTTGTGCAGGGCGATTGCGACGCGGCATGCGAGCTGGCGCGGGATCTGGCCAGTACCGTGCCGGCGGTGGTGGTGACCCCGAATTATTCGCTGGCGCCGGAGAATCCGTTCCCGGCCGCGCCAGAAGATGCAGTGAATACGGTGGCGTGGGTGCTCAAGCACGCGCGCCGCCTGAAAGTAGACAAGTCGCGTTTTGCAGTCGTTGGGGAAGAAGCCGGAGGCAATCTGGCGATCGCGCTGTCGCAGATGCTGCGCGATCGTGGACTGCCGCAACCGGCGGGCCAATGGCTGATTCGACCGGTGACGGACCCATGCCTGCAACATGCATCGTGCACGGCCGGCCCTCGCCGTGTATCGATGGAAACCTTGCAGCAATTAGCGTGCAATTATCGAGACTACCTGCCTACGCCGGCAGACAGCGTGCATCCATATGCCGCGCCGGCGATGGCGTCGAGGCTGGGCGGACTGCCCCCCGCCCTGGTGCAGGTGGCCGAACTGGATGCATTGCGGGCGGAGGGCGAAGCGTTCGCCGAGCGCCTGCGCAAGGCCGGGGTGCCGGCCGAAACCATGATCATGCCCGGCGCCTGTGGCGACGGGGTGGAACAGTCCCATGAGGCTTGCCAGGCATGGGTTAACGAAGGTGCGCGATTCCTGCGGGATTGCTTTTCGCAGGGCGACGACGCCTCATCCCGGCCCGAACGCCGGTCCGGCGCATAGAGCTGCCGGATTTAGAGGCCAGCAGTCTTTCATGCTGGCGATCACCGTAACGGTATAGCGCGGCCGAGCATCACTTGGGCCGGGCTTTACGACGTCATGACGGACGTCAAGACGGACGTCAACACGGTATTCCCCCTTTTTTCCGGGTCCCTGGGCCCGGCGGGGCGCGTTCGGCCAATTTTTGCTTTCAGTTGAAGAAAACCCGACAGAAACACGGAGTGAAGAAATCATGAATCACCAGTCTCGACGCACGCTGATTGCCGTTGCCATCGTGGCGGTTCTCGGTATTGGCGTGGCAACCTCGGTCCTGCGTCCGTGGCATGGGGGCGAAGCGCAGGCCAACACCGCCACCCCGCCGGCACCTTCGGTGGAAGTAGCATCGGTGGTCGGCAAGACCATCACGGAGTGGGATGAGTTCTCGGGCCGCATGGAGGCCGTCGATCGCGTGGAGATTCGTCCGCGCGTCTCCGGCACCATCGACACCGTGCATTTCCGCGAAGGCGCGATCGTGAAGAAGGGCGATCCGCTCTTTACCATCGACCCGCGCCCGTACGCTGCCGAAGTGGCACGTGCCGACGCCGCGCTCGCCGCCGCACAGGTCCGCGCCTCGCACGCGCAGACCGAGAAGGCACGGGCTCAGCGCCTGCTGGACGACAACGCGATCTCCAAGCGCGAATACGACGAGCGCATCAACACTGCCAGCGAAACCACCGCCGACGTGCGTGGCGCGCAGGCAGCGCTCGAGTCCGCGCGGCTGAACCTCAGCTACACGCGCATCGTCGCGCCGGTGACCGGTCGCGTGTCGAAGGCCGAAATCACGGTGGGCAACCTCGTGGCGGCTGGTGCATCGTCGCCGGCACTGACCACGGTGGTGTCGGTCTCGCCGATCTACGCAAGCTTTGATGTGGATGAACAGAGCTACCTGCGCTTCACCGCGCCGGGCGCGGGCGGCGGCAAGAAGGATCTGCCGGTGTTCCTGGGTCTGGCCGACGAGGATGGCAATCCGCGCGAAGGCAAGGTGCAGTGGGTGGACAACCGCCTGGACACGCGTAGCGGCACCATCCGCATGCGCGCCGTCTTCAACAATGAAGATGGTCGTCTGCTGCCGGGGCTCTACGCCAAGGTCAAGCTCGGTGGCGGTTCGCCGCATGCGGCCGTGCTGATCAACGACCGCGCGATCGGCACCGATCAGGGCAAAAAGTTTGTGCTGGTGGTGGGCAAGGACAACAAGCTCGGTTATCGCGAAGTCGATCTCGGACCGACGTACGAAGGGCTGCGCGTGATTCGCAAGGGCCTGACTCCCGGCGAGAACATCGTCGTGAATGGCCTGCAGCGCGTGCGTCCCGGCGATGCCGTGGCCCCGAAGGTCGTGGACATGGCCTTCCGCAGCGAACTTCAGCCGAAGGCTAATCCGAATGCCCCGAAGCAGGCAGAGCAGGCCGACAAGGCTGCCGAGCAGGTGGTCGGTGGCAACGAGAAACCCGCGGCAAAACCGGTGAGCTGAGCGCTTTCCAGCCAGAGCCCCCGTAGACCAGAAACTTCCCGTTTGTTGATGGCGTCCGCTCAGGCGGACGGCCAGGGGAAGCGCTTTCGCCGAGACCAAGATGAATCTCTCGAAATTTTTTATCGATCGCCCGATTTTTGCGGGTGTGCTGTCGGTGCTGATCTTCTTGATCGGCGCCATCTCGATGTTCAAGTTACCGATCTCGGAGTACCCGGAAGTGGTACCGCCGTCGGTCGTTGTGCGCGCGCAGTTCCCGGGCGCCAACCCGAAGGTGATTGCCGAGACCGTGGCTACGCCGCTGGAGGAGCAGATCAACGGCGTCGAGGACATGTTGTACATGAACTCGCAGGCCAACAGCGACGGTTCGCTGACGCTGACGGTGACGTTCAAGCTCGGTACCGATCCTGACAAGGCTCAGGTGCTCGTGCAGAACCGGGTCGCGCAAGCCGAGCCGCGTCTGCCCGAGGACGTGCGTCGTCTGGGTATCACGACTGTCAAGAGCTCGCCCGACCTCACCATGGTGGTCCACCTGGTGTCGCCGAACGACCGCTATGACATGACGTACCTGCGTAACTACGCGCTGATCAACGTCAAGGACCGCCTCGCGCGGATCCAGGGCGTGGGTCAGGTGCAGATGTTTGGTTCGGGTGACTACTCGATGCGAGTGTGGCTGAACCCGGAGAAGATTGCCGAGCGTCAGCTGTCCGCATCGGACGTGGTGCGCGCGATTCGCGAGCAGAACGTGCAGGTGGCGGCCGGCGTGATCGGCCAGTCGCCGTCGCTGCCGGGCACCGACCTGCAACTGTCGGTGAACGCGCAGGGTCGTCTGCAGACCGTCGAGGAGTTTGGCGATATCGTCGTCAAGAGCTCGCCCGATGGCGCCGTGACGTACCTGAAGGACATCGCGCGCATCGAACTGGGTGCGTCGGAATACGCGCTGCGTTCGCTGCTGGACAACAAGTCCGCGGTGGCGCTGCCGATCTTCCAGTCGCCGGGTTCCAACGCGATCCAGATCTCGAACGACGTGCGCAAGACCATGGAGGAGCTGAAGGAAGGCTTCCCCGATGGCGTGGACTACAGCATCGTCTATGACCCGACGCAATTCGTGCGTCACAGTATCGAGGCCGTGGTGCATACGCTGTTCGAGGCGATTGCGCTGGTGGTGCTCGTGGTGATCCTGTTCCTGCAGACGTGGCGTGCGTCGATCATCCCGCTGCTGGCAGTGCCGGTGTCGATCGTCGGTACGTTCGGCCTGATGCATGCGTTCGGCTTCTCCATCAATGCGTTGTCACTGTTCGGGCTGGTGCTGGCCATCGGTATCGTGGTGGATGATGCGATCGTGGTGGTGGAAAACGTCGAGCGGAACATCGAGGAAGGGTTACCGCCGAAGGAAGCCACCTACAAGGCCATGCGCGAAGTCAGCGGCCCGATCATCGCGATCGCGCTGACGCTGTGCGCCGTGTTCGTGCCGCTGGCGTTCATGTCGGGCCTGACCGGCCAGTTCTACAAGCAGTTCGCGCTGACGATCTCGATCTCGACGATCATCTCGGCCTTCAACTCGCTGACGCTGTCGCCGGCCCTGTCCGCGCTGCTGCTGCGTGGCCACGATGCGCCGAAGGATTGGCTGACGCGTGCGATGGATCGCGTGCTGGGCGGCTTCTTCAAGCGCTTCAACCGCTTCTTCCACCGCAGCAGCGAAAGCTACGGCAAGGGCGTGACGGGCGTGATCGGCCGCAAGACTGCCGTGTTTGGCGTCTACGCGGTGCTGCTGGTCGCCACCTGGGGCATTTTCCAGATGGTGCCGAAGGGCTTCGTGCCGGCGCAGGACAAGCAGTACCTGGTGAGCTTTGCCAAGCTGCCTGACGGTGCCACGCTGGACCGTACGGAAGACGTGATTCGCCGCATGTCGGAGATCGCGCTCAAGCAGCCGGGCGTGGAATCGGCGGTGGCCTTCCCGGGTCTGTCGATCAACGGCTTTGTGAACAGCCCGAGCCAGGGCATCGTGTTCGCGACGCTGAAGCCGTTTGACGAGCGCAAGTCCAAGGATCTGTCGGGCGATGCGATCGCGGCCGCGCTGAACCAGAAGTACGGTGCCGGCATTCAGGACGCGTTCATTGCGGTGTTCCCGCCGCCGCCGGTGCAGGGCCTTGGCACGATCGGTGGTTTCAAGATGATGATCGAGGATCGTCAGGCCCTTGGCTATGACGCGCTGTTCGATGCGACCAACGCGTTCCTTGGCAAGGCCCGTGCCACGCCGGAACTGGCTGGCCTGTTCTCGAACTACCAGATCAACGTGCCGCAGCTGGATGTTCAGCTGGACCGCGTGAAAGCGAAGCAGTTGGGCGTGCCGGTGACGGACGTGTTCGACACGCTGCAGACGTACCTGGGCTCGACCTATGCGAACGACTTCAACAAGTTCGGCCGCACGTATCAGGTCAAGGTGCAGGCGGATGCGCAGTTCCGCGCCCATGCAGAGGACATCCTGCAGCTGAAGGTGCGCAACCAGTCGGGCGAGATGGTGCCGCTGTCGTCGCTGGTCAAGGTGAAGCAGGGCTTTGGTCCGGATAGCGTGGTGCGTTACAACGCGTTCACGGCCGCCGATATCAACGGTGGTCCGGCGCCGGGCTTCTCCTCGGGTCAGGCTCAGGCTGCGGTGGAACGTGTCGCCGCGGAAACGCTGCCGAAGGGCATCAAGTTCGAGTGGACCGACCTGACGTACCAGGACATCCTGGCCGGCAACGCGGGTATCTGGATCTTCCCGCTGTGCGTGCTGCTCGTGTTCCTGGTGCTGGCCGCGCAGTATGAAAGCCTGACGATGCCGCTGGCCGTGATCCTGATCGTGCCGATGAGCCTGCTCGCGGCCATGACCGGTGTGTGGCTGACGCGTGGCGACAACAACATCTTCACGCAGATCGGCTTCATCGTTCTTGTCGGGCTGTCAGCGAAGAACGCGATCCTGATCGTGGAGTTCGCCCGCGAGCTCGAGCATCACGGCCGTACCGTGGTGCAGGCCGCGATCGAAGCCAGCCGCCTGCGTCTGCGCCCGATTCTGATGACGTCGTTCGCGTTCATCATGGGTGTGGTGCCGCTGGTAATCTCCACCGGCGCCGGCGCGGAAATGCGTCATGCGATGGGTGTGGCGGTGTTCGCCGGCATGCTGGGCGTGACGTTCTTCGGGCTGTTCCTGACGCCGGTGTTCTACGTGTCGCTGCGCCTGCTGGCTACGCGCCGCGAGCGCCGCGAGAAGCGGGAAGCAGAAGCCGGTCAGGGCCGCACGGACGCGATCGCTTCGGCCGAGTAACGAGATTGCCCTCACCCCGATCCTCTCCGTGACGGAGGGGGAGCCAAACGGGTGAGGGCGAAACAAACTCAAACGAGAGAAGAACCATGATTGCCCAATTGACCAACCAGTTACCCCGCCTGGCCACGCTGGCCGCCGCGCTGGTGCTGGCGGGCTGCTCGCTGGCACCGACGTACAAGGTGCCCGAGACGGCCAACACGGCAACGTTCAAGGAAGCCGAGGCCGCGCAGACCGAAGGCATCCAGTGGAAGACCGCGACCCCGGCCGATGGCCAGGCGCGCGGAGAGTGGTGGACCGTGTTCGGCGATGAGGACCTGAATCGTCTGGTCGCTGCCGCCAACTCGAGCAACCAGGACCTCGCGGCCGCCGCCGCGCGCGTCAAGCAGGCGCGTGCGTTTACCGGCGCGACCGAAGCCGATCTGTATCCGCAGCTCAGTCTCGGTGTGGATCCGACCCGTACGCAGTATTCGGCGGCATCGGTGAGCTATCTGGGTGCCGGCACCACGCCGCCGATCCAGACCCTGATCCGGGCGCGCGCGATTGCCAGCTACGAGCTCGATCTGTTCGGCCGCGTAGCCAGCAACGTGAATGCGGCGCGGGCTGACGGCGAAGCGGCCGAGAACCTGTTCCGCTCGGTGCAGCTGGCGCTGCAGGCCGATGTGGCACAGGCCTACTTTGGCCTGCGCACGCTCGACAGCGATCGCGAGATCCTGCTGGCCACGATCAAGCTGCGCGAGGATGCGCTGTCGTTCCTGCGCAAGCGCTACGAGGCCGGTGAGACCACCGACCTCGATCCGGCACGCGCCGAGGCCGAGCTGGGCACCGCGCGCGCGGATCTGGCTGCCACCGAGCGTCGCCGCGCGAATCAGGAGCATGCGCTCGCCGTGCTGACGGGCCTGGCGCCCGCGCAGTTCTCGCTGTCGGCGCGTCCGCTGCAACTGACGCCGCTGTCGGTGCCGGCAGGCATGCCGTCGGAACTGCTCGAACGTCGTCCCGATATCGCGCAGGCGGAGCGCCAGATGGCGGCCGCCAACGCGCGTATCGGGGTGGCGAAGGCCGCGTTCTATCCGCGCATCTCGCTGTCCGCGATCTTCGGCTTCGAGTCGTCGAACTTTGCCGATCTGTTCAAGCATGCGTCGCGGGCGTGGTCTATCGGTCCGCTGGTCGGCTCCACGCTGGCGCAGACCGTGTTCGACGGTGGCCGCAACAGCGCCAATCTGGCTGGTGCGCGCGCTGCGCATGAAGAGTCGGAAGCCACGTATCGGCAGACCGTGCTGAACGCGTTCCGCGAGGTCGAGGACAGCCTGGCGGACGTGCGTTGGCTGAGCCAGCAGAATACGGCGCTGGACACGGCCATCGCGGGCGCGAAGCGCGCGCAGCGTATTTCGCGCAGCCGTTACGATGCGGGCGCGGTCGACTACTTGACCGTGATCGATGCGGATCGCACCGTGCTGCAGTCGCAGCGCGATTCGAACACGGTCGCCGGGCTGCGTGCTTCGGCCACCGTGTCGCTGGTCCGCAGCCTCGGCGGCGGCTGGGGTCCGCTGCCGGAGTCGGTCGCGTCAAATGATGGCGCGAAGCCTGCGGTGGTGAAGACGACCGCGGCGAACTAACGTTACGACGGTTACCAACCGTTGCACTCGCATCGCTGGCGCGATGCTTCCAGGGCACTAGACTGGAGGCATCGCGCCAGTGGCGTTTTGGGAGGCGCAACATGAGGTACGCAATCCGCCTGCTTGTGGCGGCAACGCTGGTGCTGCCGGCAGCCGTGGAGACGGCGAGCGCGCAGCCTACCGTGGCTGGATCGATCGCCGTGGGAGGCTCCGCGCATGTGCGCGGACCCGTCACCGTGCACGGCAACTTAAGCGTGGATGGCAACGTGCATGCAAGCGGTCCAATTACCGCAGGCTGGCTCGCCACACCGGGCGGCGGTTATCCACGTCCGCCGCCACGCGGGTTGTACAAGGACTTCAACGGGCCGGTAACGATTCACGGGTCGATGGTGGTGCACGGAGATCTGCAGGTCGATGGTCCGATCACCGTCGACGGCGCGATCGAAGCGGGCGGCGGCATCGATGCCGACGGGCCGATCGTGGAGCGCGAATCCCGGCGTTAAGCATGGCTCAGATGATCTACATGTCGCCGATGTAGCACAATGTCGATCTCCCGACATTTTTCTCATCGCCATGGCACATGCTTCATCGCAACTGGGCCTCAAGAGCATTGCGCTGTTCGAGGCCGCCAAGGGTGCGCTCGTGATCCTGGCCGGCATCGGCCTGGTCGCATTCCTGCATCGAGATGCGCAGGCGCTGGCGGAGGCCATCGTGGCGCGCCTCCATATCAATCCCGCCAGTCGCTATCCGACAATTTTCCTTTCGCTGCTGGCGCATCCTACCGATGGCCGACTGTGGGCGATCGGCGGCTCCGCCGCGGTCTACGCGGTGATGCGCTTTGCCGAGGCCTACGGGTTATGGCACAACTTGCCGTGGGGAAAATGGCTCGGCGTGTGGTCGGGCGGCATCTATATTCCGGTGGAGTTCTACGAGGCGGTGCGCCATCCGACGTGGCTGCATGTGGGGCTGGCTATCGCCAATGCGGTGGTGGTTGCCTACCTCGTGGTCGGATTGCTGCGGCAGAAGGGCAGCGGCTAGAAAATTTGCAAACGATCGCTGGATCGACCGGTAAGCGTGGCGCGATCGACCATAGGCGCCGTGTCGCGCCTGCGCGCGATCTGCTAAGGTACACGGCACGCCGCTTGCATGGCGTTTATTCAACGAGAGACATCAGACCATGATTCACGAAATCGCACAGATCACCGTCAAGCCCGGCATGGAAGCGCAGTTCGAAGCAGGCGTGACGCAGGCCAAGCCGCTGTTCGCGCGTGCGCGCGGCTGCCTGAGCATGAACCTGCAGCGCTCGATCGAGCAGCCTGCGCAGTACAACCTCGTGGTCGGCTGGGAAACCGTGGAAGACCATATGGTGCATTTCCGCGAGTCCGACGATTTTCAGACGTGGCGCAAGCTGGTGGGCGATACGTTCGCCGCGCCGCCTAACGTGTATCACGTCAACACCGTGATCTGATCGGGAAACCGATCGGGTCCGCTACCCGAGTAACGATGACGACTTCGAGCGAGCGACCCAAGCATTTTTCGATGCTGCGTGACCTGCAGCTGGCGGACTTCTTCACGCTGGCCAATGCGGCATGCGGCATGGGCGCCGTGTTCTTCGCGATGTTCTACGTCGCGGAAACTTCGATATCGCATTTCTACGTGGCCGCCGCGTTTGCGCCGGCCGCATTTATATTCGACGTGCTCGATGGCCGCATCGCGCGCTGGCGGCACGCGCACTCCGCGCTGGGCCGCGAACTCGATTCGCTGTCGGATGTGATCTCGTTTGGCGTGGCGCCCGCCACGCTGGCGTTTGCCGCGGGCATGCGGGGCGGATGGGATCTGATCGCGCTGGCGTACTTCGTATGCTGCGGCGTGAGTCGCCTCGCGCGCTTCAACGTTACCGCGGAAACGCTATCGGCCGGTGCCAACAAGGTGAAGTATTTCGAGGGCACACCGATCCCCACGAGCGTGGTGCTGACCGGCGTGCTGGCATGGTGCGCATCGCAGGACCGACTGGCCGACGCACTCTACGGCGGCGCATGGCAAATCGGCCCGGCGGTACTGCATCCGATGGCACTGCTGTTCGTACTATCGGGCTCGCTGATGATCAGCAAGACGCTGCGGATTCCAAAGTTCTGAGCCGTTGCCCGCTGTGGCACCGCTGGGGATCTCATCGGTAATCTCGATAAATTCATCCAAACAATCAATTTATAAGATTAATTTGCTGCGCTTAGACTCAGTTTCGAGGTGACGTCACGTAACGAAACCCGTAACGAGGAGACAGCAAATGACAAAGGTGTTCCCACACCTGGGGAAGACGTGCGCGCTCGCGGCATGCACGATGGCCGGTGCGCTGCTGCTGGGCGCATGCGGTGGCAGCGATGACAACAACGCGGGCAATGGTGGTGGCACGGGAGGCGGCGGTGCGCCGGCCACGCGTGCTCCCGCGATGACGCTGAAGGTCACCGCGACGCAGGACTTTCCGGGCAGCTACGGAACCGTCGGCCAGTACGAGCAACTCACCGGCACGCTCCGCGGCGAGGTCGATCCGAAGGACCCGAAGAACGCGATCATCCAGGATCTGGCCCTTGCACCCGTCAACGCCAACGGCATGGTCGAGTACACCGCCGACTTCGTCATGCTCAAGCCAAAGGACATGAGCAAGGCGAGCGGTGTCATGCGCTACGACGCGCCGAACCGAGGCAATATCCTGACGATGGTCAATCCGACGGCCACGCCGAGCGATGCGGTCTATCTCGAGCGCGGCTATGTGCTGCTGTATTCGGCGTGGCAGGGCGACGTGCCGAAGTCCAGCGCGGCACGGCTGACCGTGACTGTGCCGGTGGCGAAGAACGCCGATGGCACGTCCATCACCGGTCCGTATCGCAGCGAGCTGGTCCCCACTGCGGCGACTCCTTCCATGACATTACCGGGCGGCGTGTTCAACGGCACCATGCTGCCATACGCGCCGGCCAGCCTCGACAACACGCAGCCCGGTTATTCGCTTACGCGGCGCGCGAACGAGACCGATGCACGCGTGCCCGTTCCGGCCGGCGACTGGAAGTTCGCGACGTGCGATGCGGGCACCAATCCGTTCCCCGGTACGCCAGACCCCGCGAACGTCTGCCTGCGCGGCGGCTTCGATCCGGCATACCTGTACGAGCTCGTGTACGTGGCCAAGGATCCGAAGGTCATGGGCGTGGGCCTTGCAGCGCTGCGGGACACCATCAGCTTCTTCCGCAGCAAGACGGCGGATAGCGCTGGGGCGCCGAATCCGGTAGCGGGGCGCATTACCAATACGATCGGGCAGGGCACATCGCAGTCGGGCAATGCGATGAAGACCTTCCTGCATCTGGGCTTCAATCAGGCGCTCGATGGCAGCAAGGTGTTCGACGGCATCTACGCGCACGTGGCCGCGCGGCAGACCAACGTCAATACGCGCTTTGCGGTGCCCGGAGGCGGCGGTGGACTGCGTACCGACCATACGGCGTTCGGCCAGACCGCGCCGCGCGGGCTCGACAAGGACTATGTCGATGACATCTCGGGCCAGCGTGGGGGAGTGATGGCGCGATGCTCGGCGACCAATACCTGCCCGAAGTTTTTCCTCGGGCTGTCAGGTACCGAGTTCTGGCAACTGCAGGGCTCGCCGGTGCTGACCGACGCCAATGGCACCAGGGATCTGACGCAACCGGACAACGCGCGCATCTACTACTACACGGGCACGCAGCACGGTGGGGCAGGCGGTACGTCGAGCATTGCGTTCGCACCGACGCGCAATGTCTATCCAGCCGGCACGGTGACCCAACACAACGACACCTTCCGCGCACTGTTTATCGATCTGGAAGATTGGGTCGTGCGGGGTGTGGCACCACCGGCCAGCCAGGTGCCGAAGCTGGCCGATGGCTCGCTCGTGCAACCGGGCGCGGTGACGTTCCCGGTGATGAAGGGACTGACGTGGCCTGTTGCCGGCGGTACCGCGATTCCGGACTTCCAGTACCTCGCGCGATACAACGGCTATTCACTGTTCGACTTCGGTCCGCAGTACCGTCCGCAGGATGAATCGGGCATCGCCACGATACTGCCTCCGACGAACCTGAATCGGGACTATGCGATCCTGGTGCCGCAGGTGGACACGTCGACGGGCATTCCGCTGGCGGGCATCCACAGCGTGGACGCACGGGTACCGGTGGGGACCAGCATCGAGTTTAACTACGTGGCCACGCCGGGGATCATCGACCTGTCTAACCTGACGGGCTCGTTCATCCCGTTCCACAAGACCGACGCGGCGCGCATCGCGGCTGGCGATGGCCGACCATCGCTGGAATCGCTTTACGTGAATCAGGCGGGCTACGTGGCGGCGGTAACCACGGCCGCGAACAATCTGGTGGCGCAGCGGTTCCTGCTGCAACGCGATGCGGACGCAATCATCGCGCGGGCTACGGCGCAGCCGGTCTTGCCTTGAGTCGGCTGCTGTCAGTGCATGCGTGAAGCCCGGGTGGCAGTGGAGAGGCGCCCGGCTTTATCGCGACCTGCACGACATACAGCGCGTCCGTACCGCGGATGGAAGGCCAGAAAGTTTGGGGCGCGATAACAACAGATTAACGGCGTTATGAGCGAGCATTTGAATCGGCAACGACTTGAACGCCGACTAGCGGAGCCAGCCGGCCTAGTCATTAAGCCGATCCTCGTCATCCTCGTGATTGGATGGGCGTTCCTCACGGACGGTATGGGTGAACTCCCAATTACGCGAAAAGAATGGAAGTATTTGGGCGTTTTTCTTGCTCTCAGTCTAATGCGAGATCCTCAAATTCTGAACTCGTGAAGATGGACATAACGATCTTTGATCGTTATCCACGGTACGACGACGGGCAAGAGAAATTCTTCGAAGAAAATGGGAAATCGGCGTCCGTTCGTCGAACTGGGCGTGCGGCGGGGATGTCAGCGCAGTATCGCGTTTTCCTAGCCGAATGCTTCAATGTCGCGACCTTCTAATATCTGTGCATGGCAGATCTACATTAAGTGAAATTGACTCCTGGCATTGCCATGCCTAACGTCATTTCATATCGCTCCTCCCGCGCAAGTGCGACCCACAGCTATGACTGATTTAGGAGAAACCACACATGAGTCAGCGTTGGCACAATGATTGGTTTTCACTTCCCGGTCAGGCGGTTTTCGACCGCGACAAGCAACACGTCGCCGCGGTCTCCCGGGCACCGGGCAACCTGGATCTGTTTGTCATCGGATTCGACAACCGCGTGTATTCCACGTTCTGGCCCAACGTCGCTGGCAACTGGAACGGCGAGTGGTTCCCGCTACCCGGGCAGCATGTGTTCGACCACCAGACGCAGCAGATCGCCGCAGTCTCCCGTGCACCGGGCAATCTGGACCTGTTCGTCATTGGATTCGACAACCGCGTGTATTCCACGTTCTGGCCCAATGCCGCCGGTCAATGGAACAGCGAGTGGTTCCCGCTACCCGGGCGGCACGTGTTCGATCACCAGAAGCAGCGGATCGCCGCAGTCTCCCGGGCACCGGGTAACCTGGACCTGTTCGTCATTGGCTTCGACAACCGCGTCTATTCCACGTTCTGGCCCAATGCCGCGGGTCAATGGAACAGCGAGTGGTTCCCGCTACCCGGGCAGCATGTG
>NZ_CAJZAG010000016.1 GCF_914271485.1 Cupriavidus pampae | reverse complement strand
AGGACTCGACCAAGACTGATACGAAACCCTACAATCGACACCGCGCAACTCCCATCCCGCCGAATCGGTCACGATCCCGAAATCGGCGGTCACGTTCGCCGAAATACGCAGTCATCGACGAACTGACCCGCCAGCCGACCGATGCGCCGTGCAAACACGTCGATCACGAAGGCCACGTACAGCCAGCCCTGCCACGTCGAAACGTAGGTGAAGTCCGAAACCCAGAGTTGGTTCGGCCGCTGGCCGGTATCGGACCCTGTCCTACGCGCGAATGCCTCGAGCCTCAAGAACCCGAGCGTTGGGCCGTAACCTTACACATGAAAACCGTTCTGACCCCTGCGCCCGATGCCGATGATGACCACCTTGCAAAGCTGCTGAGCGAATTAGTGCGCAGGAGCTTTATAAGGTCATGTTTGCGCTTGGAGGATGGCGAGTACCTGCTGGATCTCAAGCCGGGCGCGGAGCGATTTTTTTGGCAAGCTGGCCCTTGGGCGCACTATTTTTCCGCCGCGGTCGGTGCATTAATGGGCGAGAGGCTTTATTGTTGAATCGACGGCAGAGGCAGAGCGACGCACGCCCAGACGCGTGCCGCAGCCCCTAGTGAAAGAGTCACAGGGCTGCGTCTCGCCATGGTAACTTTAGTGCGTGGGAGAAGCATTAGCCCTGTCATCGGGTGCGCCAGGTTGTGATTGGAGTTTGTCTCGTGGATATCCTACGCTGTAGATAATATTAGAAGGTATTTGCACATGAGAGAACGAATTGTTATCGCCTTATTGTTTTTAATTTTTGCCGGCGCATCGCTTTCTTTTTTCTATCTCGGGGGCATTTCTTCAGAAACCTCCGGCATTCTCGCAAACTTGGGTACCGGATTTATTGGCACAGCGCTTACCGTATTAATCGTTGACTGGCTTTATGAACGGCGGACGTGCCAAGCCAGTTGCAGAAGTATAGCTATATCGGTCATGCAAGAACTTGATCATGCCATTTGGGTCTGGCAGGGAGACAGTCGTCAATTTGACATTGATGAACTCTACACGAGAATTTCACTGGCGGAACCGGATGATCCCTTTCCTCCCTACACGCAAAATCTTTTCATGAGATTAGGAACAAGATGCGTGGGATTCTCGACGACGAAAGTGGACGATCTGGCTTTCCAACCGCGATTGGCATTTTGTATAAAACAGCTTTCTCGCTTAGAGCAAGTACGTGACGCAAACCGAGATTTCGATTTTGTCCAATTCAAATCACTCCTTTTGAATGCGGTTGAGAGTCTATCCGAAGCCTGTAATATTTCCCGGCCTCAGATCATTCGATTACCTGTCAGCGCGCATAGAATTACATCTAAAGAGCACCAACATTACAGGCACTATGGCCGACAAATAGACGGCAGCCCGCAGCCGATCTGGACAACATTTGACCCTGTGTAGGATCGGTTGGCACCGGCGTAGCGATATCAAAGTGGCGGAAGGCCTCGCAGCCTCCGCAGCCGAAGTGACCGGCTTACGGCGCAAGTGTCGGCGGCCACGTACCGGCGTTGGAACGGGATGGGACTGGCCTCAGAAAATCCGTACACCGCAACCCTAAGACACGAAGACACGTAAGTGTTGGCTGCTTTCTGTGCGCTCGGTCTGTCAGTTCAGGCGATCGAGGTGGTGTTGGGGCACTAACATCTGGTGCGGTCGTCCATCTTGGCCGTAGTGCTCGCACAAGACTGGTTCACCGAACTTGTAAGCCCCGCTATCTAATATGGATCTGTGCACCGAGACCACAATCATTTCCAGTCCGTTGTTGCTCACCCTGTCGCCGACCTTCATTTCTGCGGCCAAAGCTGCAGCGAACTGCTTCTGCAGCATCTTACCCTCGCGGCGGCCTCTGCGAGACAACGTCACCTCAGCCCGCAGAAAGCGATCATGCGCAATCAGCCCACGCGAGCTTAGCCCCGTGGCCGCTCTAGCGATGGCATGATCGTTTAGCAGGGAGCCGAACTGTTGCGTCGCTTTGTGCATTTGGATCTGTTGCCCTCCAGCTTTCGCAAGAGCACACAGCAATTCCGCCTCTTCATCGTTTAAGGGGCTGCGCGCATGTTGGCGGCGGGCATAGGCAACCTGCCCGAGTGCAAGCAGTAACTCGCCGAGTGGCGCCATGCACCAAAAGACGAGCAGGGCTGAGAGCAGAATCAGCGCGAACGGAGGCAGAGCCTCGTAGTCCTTTGGCACGCGCGGGATAGGGACTGTGCGCGTCATTCGACATGCATACGCTGAGGTTATCATCACAACGTGACCGGCTTCGACTCGTTCGGATGCAGAGATCAGACCGGAGGTGGAATTTTCGCGATCATTTCCGCTGGATATGCTGCCTCTTGTTTCACCCGGTCCCATTCCGTCTTCAGAATCGTGCTGGTCAACGTGTCCGCTTTGGTCACAAGGTCACTCAAGCGCTTGATTAGTGCGATTGCCGACTCGCGGCTTCGCGATGCTTGCGTGTCTCTAAATATCTTTCGGATCTCGTCCAAGATATTACGCAATTCCATGTGAAGAGGTTCACTCGGGTTAAGGCGGAGACGTAAACGGTGATGACGCTCTTGGTGGGACCGGTCGATTGCCCCGTTTTTTTCCGAAAATACCGATAAAAGTTTATTGGCTTCTGTCGTGCGCTGGTCGAGCGGAATAGTCGCGTCATTGTGCAAGGTCACCCATTGTTCTCGCACGGCATCCCACTTCCACAAATATTCCTGCGACTCCGCGAGATGAGTCGCAACGTCTGATCGTAGTTCATCGATCCATTTTTGACGTTTTTCGGCAATAAATGTGGCCGCGGAGCGTACTGTAGAAGTGCGCTGAACATCGAGAGATAAGGCTGCTTGCCTGAATTGATTCGCTGCCTGTTCGAGAACCTGACTGCGACTCTTGCGCGCAAGGTAAATATTCGTGATGACGCTGATAAGGGCCGTGGCGCTTGCCCCGATAGCCGGCCAGCCCGTAGTATGAATACTCATCGTTATGTGTTTCGTAGCGTTGGAAAACAATGCCGCTTATTACGGGGCCAAGAATGAAGCCCAGCGGCTTGCCATGTCGCTAGCCCGTACGGGTAAGCGACCGTACCGATATTTGAGAGCCGTATTTCGTTATCGCAAAGGTGACCCCACCGTCCCATTCTAGCGCCACCCCGCCGCCGCACGACGCGCACTTGCCGGTATCTCCATTATGCGAGTCGTCGAGCGGACCCGTTTCACCGTGTCACCACAGGCCCCACCTTGATATAGGTACGACACAGTCCGGTTCCACGGTGTTTTCTCGACTTGAAAGCAAGCGTTGCCGACTACGAACGCACAGAACCACATTCGCCGGTTCGATCGAGCGAAAAGCTATCTGGTAGCTACTAGATAACCATGCTCGGGCCGCAGCGACAAAAGGGGGCATTGCTCGACGTGCGTCGCGATCGTGACGATCGCAGGAGATTGCCCGCGGACCGGATGCGCTTAGCCGCAGTTCGCGCTGTGTCTCCGATCGCGGACCGGTCGTGATGCCACCACGTAATCAGTGCCGCGGCCTCATCGAGCGTTGATGCTGCCCAAACCTTCGACATCTCCGCGCCAGCCTCTGACCACCACACTTCACCTTCCGCGTCGCCGTCTATGACGCTTCTCCTGTAAATAGCTTTCGCGGCGTCTAAGGGAATGACCATTCTCCGACCTACTGCGGGCTTGCGATCAGACGGCAATCCGGAAGCGCTCTCGATTTTTTCCAACAATCCACGATGGGGCGCGGCCTCGGCCCGACCACGTTTTTCCCGTCTTGGGATCCTGAAAGGCCGCCGTTGGTGCAGAGGGTTTCAAAGTTTTGCTTCCAGGCTTACGACCGCGGCGCTTAACGATGATGTCATCGGTCGTCAATCCATACTGCACCATAAGTTCTTGAATTCTCGCGATGGCACCGCCGACTTCCTCTGCTCGAACGGCGGCGATCTGGTCGTCCAAGAGGTTGCGCTGTGCGAGTAGTTCCTTGTAAGTTGCCATGTCCGTTCCATCGGTGAGAAAGCCGTCATACTGAATTGCTCAGATCTACAAAGCAACAACTAAAGAATATGCCGATGTCGCAATGACGTCCGCTTAGCGGGAAGGGTATGTCGGCCTACCAGTTGCTGCCGATCGGCAGATCTGTCTGCGCTGATCGTTGGTGACACCCCGATGTAGCGCATCATCGATCTGGAGAATGTGTTTGATATCGACGCGGGCGCCGGATTCAGCGATGGCACACTCACGGTGGCGCAACTACCAGATGAGGGAAAGATATCTCGACGGGATCCCGGGCATCGTCTGCGGCAGATCTCGCGCTTAGAAGCGCGAATGGTATCAAAGATTGCGGATGTCGCCACAGGGCCCCGCGAACGGCGACGAAACTAACGCGAGCCGTGCGAAGCTTGGGAGTGGGGTGCGCTTCAAATACTGTTGCATTTCGCGCATAGATGGGCGAATGGAGTTCGGATAAAGTGCGGTTTCTCTGCGACTAGGCCGTATGGCCACGGACATCAATGTGTGACGCACTCGTATGGTCATTTGACGTACTCACCAGCATTCAATGGCTTGAGCTCATCAAGGCTGTCGCCCCCGTTGCAACTGCGATCATTGCTTTCTTGGCACTACGAAATTGGCGCCGCCAAGATAAGGCTAAGAGGGAAGCCGAATTCCTCGACTCGCTTATTGAAGCCACGCACGATTACGTCGCAGAGATTCCGACGCCCATCACTCTTTTGGAAATCGCGCGGATCGGGATGGCAAGCCACGCGAGTGGCGAATCGAGCGATGCGGCCGTATTTGGTGCAGTGACCTTCATCCGACAGCAAGGGGGAGATCATGCACAACGGATGCTCGCGGCTCTCGCGGCCACCAAGTCGTCGATGATCAAACTCCGGTCGCTTGCGACAAAGGGACAGGTGTTTGCGTTCGACGACTATGCGAATTGCATGAATGCAGTGGCGATGTTGACGTGGCAGTATGACAGGACGGAAGCATTCACTGCATTAATTGGCTCATCCTCCCTAAACTGGGAGCATCCCGAGATTCTCAGACGCCTAGTGGATGTGATGGCAATCGAACCCGATGAAATGCGCACCTGTGTGCGGGACAACAACATCGCATTGATTAAGTTTGCCAGCGACACATACAAGCTGATTTACGGGTAGTCCGTCATTGGCGGAGTTATTTATATATCGCCCGTCGCCCGTCGCCCGTTGCCCGTCGTTCGGCGCGCGACCGACTGGAAGCCGTAACCGCCCAGGCCGCAGCCGCACAAGCCGAACTGGACGCACTCCGCAAGCAACTTGCAACTGCTGCGGATAAAAGAGAAGGTGGGGATGCTGAGAAAACTCCTCAGAAGACCCGCACCGCCCCCCCCAAGTCGTAGCGGGCCGACTGTCGCCTCGCCTGAAGCCCAAGCGCGTATAGGTCAGCCAAGCTGCGGGTTGGGCACGGGCACCAACCCTGAGGCACCCACTTGCCTACCATGGTTCGGCTTGTGCGCCGCCGCTACAAGTGACGATCGTTGACTGCCTAGCGACGCGTCGGCCTGCGCCCCACCGATTGCGAGCAGCGTCGGCGCAGAGCGCCGATAAGTTAGTTGGGTCATCCCAACTCAGTATATAAATCAAATGGACCAACTCTGGCTCACTGACCCCGTCCGGGCATTTGCGCACTGGCAGTCCAGCGAGGCTTCAGGCGCGGACCGTCGGCCATTCGCTCGTCAATCGATCGTGCAGCACCAAGCCATGTTCGATCGATTTCTGCGGCATCTGCTCGGCCATAAGAAGACGTTAGCCAGCTTCGGAGCCAGCGACATCGAGTCGTTCTGGCTCGCCGATGACACGAGTGGCCACGGTATTTCGACCCGCATGAGATACCTGAAGCTGCTGGATCGCATGTGCCGCCATCTTGTGTACGCCGGCATCCGCCATAGCAATCCAGCAAGTGAAATGGCCTTGGCCGGCCGCTGGCCTGACGCAGACCCCACTCCCCTTTTCCTGCCCGAGGAAGCCGATGTTCGCCTGCAGGAGTATGTGGCGGCCGCCGCGATGATCGAGGACGTGCCAGCGCTATGCGCCTGCGCAATCGTTGCGCTGCTTCTGGCCACGGGTATTACTGCGGCCGAGTGCCAGGACGCCCGTTCCGTCGACCTGCATACCGAGGCATCCCCGCCCTATCTCCATGTCCCCGCCCGAGGCTCGCGTCCCGCTCGTACCGTCGAGCTGCCTGCCTTTGCGCTGCCGGCGCTCACACGGTGGCAGCAACGGCGGCCAACATTGCAAATCGAGGGTGCCCTGCTCTTTTCTATGCGCGCCCGCGGCACCCCAGTCACTGTCGCAACGCTTGGGAACGTCGTTCGGTCAGCATTGCTGGCGATCAAGTTCGAAGCCGAAGACCTAAGTCCGCGCGTGCTTCGCAACACGTATGGCCGCCGCCTCCTGCTTGCAGGAGTGCCCATGGAAGAGGTCGCGAAAAGAATGGGCTTGACCAGCCACCGAACGTGCGAGCGCTTGTTGCTCACTATCGATCCCGCCTAGAAAGCGAATCCGGCGCCTAGAGTTTGCCTTTGGCTCCCGGCACTGTTACTTTCCCGGGGTCCCCCAAAGCGATGGAGCGCGAATTAGTGTTCGACAAGCGACACCTCAACGATGCACTTGCGCAGCCGCTCTCGCTTGTAACATCGAAGCCGGCGTGGCGGGGATCCGATTCTGCAAATTTCGCCGTCTTTACCGAGCCGCCCGATGCGCCGGGCATTGCGCCGCTGCTGAAGTCGTTGCTAGGCAACGTTCGTGAAGCCGCTGAACAAGACGACCTGTCGGAGCGATATAGTTCCCTCGTCGGCGACGGTCTGGATCGATCGCGTGGAACAAGGGTCGAACGCGAAGTCTGGAAAGATGGCACCCACAGCCAGCGCATACAGTATCGGCTCATTGCCACTACTGCCGAGCTGGCTCCGATCGGATACTGCACCTTCGCGATCCTCACTGACCAGGTCTCTGGCTTCGAGCTTGAGCCGGAAGAAGTTTGGGCTGCGCCAGAATGGCGGGGCCACGGCATCGGATCCGCCTTCGCGCAGATCGTCGCCTCGATCGCCGTGCATACGATCGGAGAGCTCGATGTCCGACCGGCCGATAAGGTCAGGTTCGTCCTTCCATTTCCGGTCTTAGTAACCGGCGACGTCTATTCCTTGTCGGGGCAGGCTTTTCTGTTTTCCGTTGGCGCGGCTCTGAGCGATACCTCCCACGGCGTAAGGTGGAAGGCCTTCTCCAAGATTGGTCGCATCGAGGTGGAACCCCGCTGGTGACGCAACCATCGAGCATTTCCTCCTATTACCTGCGCCCCCCCCCCCGCACGTGTTGCCCAAAGTGGGTGCGTTTAGCTATGCTTGCCGCGACGCCGGTCACGTCGGCCGCCGTATGCTCTCAACAGGAAAACCAACACATGGCAACGAAGAAGACTGTAGCGCCCAAGACGGCAGTAAAAAAAGCGCCAGCAAAGAAGGCAGCGACGGCTACACAGAAGACCACCGCTGCGCCGGTGGCAAAGCCGATCAAGGACACGTTCAACAAGTCGAGTCTGCTTGCTCACCTCGTCGAGCAGACCGAGCTCGACAAAAAGACTGTCCAGACCGTGCTCATTCACCTTGAAAGCACGATCGCCAATGCCATTCACAAGAAAGGCGCGGGCGAATTCACGTTGCCGGGGCTGTTTAAGGTCTCCGCCATCCAGGTGCCGGCGACGAAGAAGCGTTTCGGAAAGAATCCCTTCACTGGTCAGGACCAATGGTTTGCGGCCAAGCCAGCTTCAGTGAAGGTTAAAGTGCGGCCGCTCAAGAAGCTGAAGGACGCAGCGCTCTAATCTGAGGAAAGCGCGCAAAAAGAGGAGATGCAGCTTCTGCTCGGCGGAGCCATAGTGTCGGATCTCGCCGATCCAAACCTCTTGGATCGACTATGATAATCAAGCTTTCCATTCCTGCGGTTCATGCGCCAAACGATCCGTTTCTTGGCTATTGGGGCAAGCAAGCCTTCTTGGGCCACTTCTCTGATAACCCTTTCGTGACCACTATCGCATCCACTTACGTGCGATGTGTTTTCGCTGCTCGTGAGGATTACCAATCCGCCGCGGAGCATCTGAAGAATTATTGGGAAGGGGACGGAAACGCGCTACGAGTGAGCGAGCTCTACCGCGCTATTACACGTCTAGAGTCATGCATAACTGCAATGTATCTAGCGGTGCGCGCGCTTCGCCAGTTGCGCAAGCGGAGAGAACTCACGGAGCGGGAGCGAGCAGTGATCTGCGCGAAGAAAGCGAAACCTCGCTTTCTTGGTTCAGATGGCGATTTGCTAGGACAGATTCGTAACAAGATCCAGCACATTGAAGAAGAGCTCGCTGAAGGAAAGGTTAGTAAGGATCTTCCGTTTATGATCGTCATGACCGGTCCTGAAGTTCCGGTGGATGATCCTAGGAATCCTGGTCAGGTGCTGAAGACGATCGATCGCTTACAAGTGCACAAGTTCGAAGTGCGTTTCGCCGAGCTAGCCGCATGGCTTGGAGAGATGGTTGACTACGTCGACAAACTCCACTCCCTCATGCCCATCGAGGTCAACTCGGTCCAAGGCAAAGTGTTTGCTCCTCTTGAGGTCCCACCGCAGTGAAAGCAGAGAACCATGGTAGCAGTCGTGCCGGAGCTTGATCCGCGATACCACCGCTGCTCGTGGAAGCGAGTCGCGGAGTGTTGGAAGCAATAAAAAAACCCGCTCCCTTACGGGTAGCGGGCTTGGTTAAAGTACGATCGTCGCGTCAGGATTGCGCCAGCGCGACGACATCGATGACGCCGTCCGCCTCATCGACCAGGTCAGGAGTCTGAGAAATGAAGAACTCCCGTTCGTAGCCGCCGAGCCGAAGCACTTCGCGCTTCATCTTCATGAAGGCGCGCTTGCGCTCCGGATCAAGCGGGCCGTCGGCCTCGTCCGTGAACAACGTCTGAAAAGGCTGCTGCGCGTCCTGCCCCCGGTAGAGCGCAATGCCGCGCGTCAGACACTCATTGATCCAGACCTTCTGCCCACCTGACATGACAGCGAAGTCCTTCATGCTGTCGTTGTCGGCGTCGATCACGTTGATGGCAAAGCCTTCACGCTTCTCGCCACTGGCCAGCTCGGTCTGCGTGTGGATCGCGATTGTGAATCGTCGTCCGTAGCAGGCCAACAGCAGGTCGTTGACGATTTGCGTGATAGCCGGGCCCGCGTCATCGATGGACAAGGCGATCACGCCATCGTTACCGAGGCCCTTTGCCAGCAGCTTCCATTGCGCGATCTGATCGGACAGCGCTTGCGCCTGCGCCTCGATCGCCGGCAGACCGGCGAGCTCGACATCCAGGCGCGCGCGTTCGGAAACCAGCATGCTCTCCTGCCGGATCAGTGCTTCAATCCGACCGGCGATAGCAGCAATGGCCTCCCGGCCTGCCACAATCTGACGGTCCATCTGGGCCAGCGTGCCGGTCACGTCTTCCGTGGCCAGTGTCGCCAACTCGCAACGCACCGCCTCGAGCTGGGATTTCACATCCGCGATGTCTCGCTTGTGGCGATCCATGCGGGATGCTTCCTCGTTGCTCAGTGTGGTGAGATCACGCTCGACCTGCGCCAGTCCTTCACGCGCGGTGGTCAACAAAGGCTTCTTGGCAGCGAGTGCGGTCAGGCGTTGCAGCTGCTGCTGATCGCGAACCAGATGTGCCTCCAATGCGGACAGCGCGGAGCGCGCGGTAGCACGCTCCGACAGTGACGCCTCCATCGATTGCACCTGATCCAGCTTCTTGCGATAGCTTTCACGCAGCGTCTTGACCGATACGACCTGTGGGCCGAGCTTCGCCTTGGCATTGCGCGCCTGCGCCAGCAACGGGCACGTGGCATGCATCGGATCGTCACGGCATGGCACCGTCTCGATCACCTCGGCTTGCAGCTTCAACGCTTCGGCCAGCTGCGCACCGGCAATGCCCTGCTGTTGCAAGCCCTTGAGCTCGGTGCTGATCGCGGCATGCTCGACATGAACCGTGTCAAGCTTCTCCACGATCGCACGCTGGCTGACAATTTCGTCCTGCCGCCGGCCAATGGCCAGTTGCACGACATCGCGCTCGCCCGCAGCTGCTTCAATGACCGACGCCTCAGTCAGCACTGCACGATGACCTGACAGCTGACGCTCAAGATCACGCCTGCGCGCCACGGCACGGCCGGCTGCAGCCTGATCATCATTGGCCAGCGATTCGGCACGCCGGTCCAACTCACCCTTGCGCTGGGTCAGTTCCCGCAACCGCGCTTCGGTACCAGCATTGGCCGCCTGCTTCGCTGCCAACGTGGCGCGCTCCTGCAGCAGCTTCGCGCCCTTCGCCATTTCATCGTCACGTGCGCCCCGCTCGGCATCCAGGCTCTCACCCATCTGCCAGATCTCGCGGGCGACCACCGCCGCCCGATCGCGCTTTCCCGTGAGGGTCAGTACGTCGCGCTGCAGCGTGTCCAAGGAACGGGTGAGCAACTTGGCGACCTCGCCCGCCTTAGCGGACAAATCGCGCAGGTGGTCGATCCCGAGCAACTCGGCGAGCAGCTTCTTGATCTCGCTCGGCTGGTAGCTGGCGAGCGGCCGCCGGTTCTGCGCGGAGAAGACGCTGGTAAAGAAGGCTTCGGGCGATCCGAGAACGGCCTCGAGGCAGCGGTTATAGGTGTCCGCCTTGCCATCCGACAGCGTGCCGTCCGCGAGCTGCACGGGCGACCAACTGTCATCGGCGGCCTTTTCAAAAAGATAGTATTCGGCCTTGCGGCTCTTGCCAGGGTTGCGGAAGGCGAACGCGGAACGGTAGATCCTGCCGCCGTGCTCCCATTCCAGATCCTTCTCCGCGCGCGGGGCGCAGAGATGGTCCCAGTACGAAAACGCGTCGGCCGACATCTTGCTCGCGTGGCTCGGCATGATCGGATACGGATGCAGGTTGTCCATGATCGTAGTCTTGCCCGCCCCGTTGGGGCCGACAAGGGCAATCAGGCCACCCGGCAGCGTCGTCAGATCGACCGTCACGCTGTCCCGGTGCATCCCGTCACGGATGCCGTGGAACCCAGCCAATATGAGTTTCAGTGGGCGCATTCGGGCACTCCCGTATCGCCGAACGAATCGAACGAATGCAGATAATCCGGAGGCACCTCCATCGCGTTCTCGTCGAACGTTGGCATTTCCGCGGCGATGGGAACATCGCGCTCAGGCTTGCCAGCAATGGCGCGCTCGACCGAGCGACGCGCAGCCGCGAACTCCGCACCGGCCAGCTTCATCACGGCACTCCAGTCCTCCAGCCCCGTGAGGGCGCGGAGCTCCAGCTGGCTCCACTGCGAAGCCAGGCCGTTGGTGAACGACCAGATGAGGTCCTGCAGTTCTTTGGTCGGTGCGACGGCGAAGTAGGTGCTGCCACCCGCCTCGCCGAGCGCCATCACCAGCATGTGATCGCGCTTGGCGATCACGGCACCGCGGCCCGTACCGAACGGCTCATACATCATGCACTGCGTGAAGCCATGGAGGTCGGCCAGACGCTTTGCCATGTCCGAGCGGTTGATAAACGTCTCCTCGACGAAGAGCCAGTCGGGCCCAGCGTGATACAAGATCATTTTTGCACTCCTGAGAGATGACGGAGTGCGCCCGGGACGGGTGGCACCCGTCTGGGTAAGAGAAAGAAATGGATACTGCGGTTCGATGCGCCGGTGGCGCGGGTAAAACCAGTTTTCGACAGCCTCGCGGGCTGTCGGAACTTGGCTCTGCCAGGTTCAAAGGGTTGGCGTATCGCTACGCAAAAAGGTCGTCGGTCAGCCAGTTCATCGCCGGCGCCTTGGCGCTCGTCTCCGACATTGGCGCATCGGGTTCTGGCGTCAGCTCGGCCAGCAACGCAACGACTGGCGGTGCGATGGCGGCTGTTGCGGCGACTGGCGTCGCGGCATTACCCGCTGCGGCCGACAGTCCCTCAAGCACTCGATCGGCGATCGACTGCGCATCGAGCGTCTCAAGCATCGACAGGCTGTCCATCAACGGCTCAGCCTCGACCGCGGTCAGCTCGCACCAGCGCGCAAGCTTCTCAGGCAACGTAGCCGCGCGACTGATACCTTCCGCACGACTACGCACTGCCGGCAGCACGCGCGCTTCGAGCTTGAGCTCTGCGCTCGCGCCGAACAGCGCCTGAATCGCATCGCGATCCACGAGCTGGCGATGCTCCTCGTTGATCGTCCAGCGCACGCGCACGAACTTGTCGGCAGCCGTGGCCGCCAACTCGGCGAGCCTCGTCATATCCGGCGGACCGTCAAAGTCCACACACACGGTCTCGCGTGCGGGCGTCTCCACCGGCGTCGCGACAGCGTGTCCCGGAGCGACCTGCCATTGCAGATAGCCCTTCGCACCGATCTCACCGTAGTGAAAGCGGCCGATGGAACCCGGATATGCCACCACCCTGCCCTCACGCGCCCATTGCTGGGCGCGATGAATGTGGCCAAGCATGAACGCATCACAGTCTGCGTCGAACAGCGCGCCGATAGTGAACTCGTGATCAAAGCCCGCCATCGGTACGCCGTGCTCGGTCTGGCAGCCATTGACGGTCCCGTGCGAGACGCCAATGGTGCGCACACCACGTGCCCGCCACTGTCGATTGACCGCGCCAGCGGCAGCAAGGTAGTCAGCCAGGTGATCCCCGACCGCCGTTGCCGCATTTGCGACGCCGGCAGCCGCGGCCAGCACGGCCTTGTTGACCGTCGGCACGCAGGTAAAGACGACTTCCGGTATGCCTTGCTGCATCACGAGCGCATCGATCTCCGCAGGTGCGAAGACTGCGCCTTTGGACGGCACGAAGGCCCCGCCGCAGAGCGCAACCTGATGGATCCGATCCGCGACATAAACCGGGTGGTGCGAGCCGATAAGTCGGAATAGGTCGAGCGTACCTGGTGGCTCATGACTGAATGTGCCCTGCAGCATCAGCACCGGCATGTGCGCCGTCAGTTGGTGAACGCGACGGGCAAGTGCTGACAGTGCCGGGGTATGCGCATCAAGCCGATGGTCCGTCGAATCGCCAGACACCACACCAATGTGGCAACCGGCAGCGATCGCGTTCTCGACGGCAAAGCCGAAGCAGCGGTCCGCCTCGGCTAGGTGGCTAGGCGAATAATGCAGGTCCGAGAAATGGCCCACGAGCAGGCTTTCGCCGTCTTTGAGCATGATGTACCTCCAGAGAATGTGCCGGCATTGCGGCTAGGAAATGAAAAGGGGAAGCCCTCAGGCCTCCCCAGAAATGCCGCCACAAAGGCTGGCGCAATTACATGGAAACGTCCGCCGCGATCGCGGCGACTTGTTCGCGGAAGGCCAATGGATTGGCCAGCGCGGTGCGCATCTCCTCGAGCAGCTTGTGGACGTCGTGCTCCCGCTTCGACCAGCCGCGGCCGAATTTCGCGATGGCGTAGGCACGGAGCTGGCTGCGACCGTCTTCGCTGGCAAGCGCCAACCGCGCTACAAGATCCTCGAACTGGCTCTCGATATCGCTATCGGATGCCTCCTCAAGCGGACGCTCGCCCCCCTCGCTTTCGGGCGGCGGCGTTGCGGCATCCGCGTGTACTGTGGTATTGCTCTCCAGCGCAGCAACAGCCTGCGTGGCGAGCTCAAGCGCGGGCGCGGACCGATCGGAGCCGTCGAGCAACGCCGCGATATCGATGTCGGCATCCAACGTGATGAGCCATTGCATCTGGCGCACCGCGTTGCCGCTTTCATCGATTCGGCTGATCTCGATCTCCTGCTTCGACACCCAGAACTTGACCCCCACCAGCCGGCCACGTGCCAGCGCAACGGTCTGCATGGCGGCGTACGCCTTCTGCAGAACGTAAATCGAGGTGGTAGGCATCTCGATCAGGCCCAAGCCGGAAATCAAGGGAATCGCGAAGAACAGCGAGGCAGAGAGATTGCACGCCCCCGCTTGGTACTGGGGGCACGACTGCGGGTCGCACAAACCGTCGGGGATATCGTCGTCCTGTCGGAGGATGACAGTGCGGCCGCCCCACGTGCGCTTCGGTCGATTGGCGCGTGCATCACGCACGGCCGGCGCGTAGCGTTTGCAGTATCGCCTGCCATCCGGGCCGTATTCGGAGAAGTACTGCCGGCCGCTGGCCGTCCAGGCGACGAGCTGGTTGGGCAGATTGCTCAGCCAGTCGTCGAATGCGAAGATGACCGGAAAGCGCCACAGTCGATGACCGTTGCCATCGCCACGATCTTCACCATAGCGCTGCACGATCTCTTCGGCAACGGCCGGGTTCGCGAAATCCGAGCCACGACACGTGAACCACGGCACGTTCTTCGGGTAGAGCGCGTTCTTGATGCCGGTCGCACGATGGATCTCGTTGCCGATATGCTCGAACGACTTGCCCTGCGCGAGCAGCGCGTCGTGGATCGCAACCGCCTTCGCATTCTCGCGCGCGGTCCGGGTCAGGACTTTGATCCCGGGGCGGATCTTGCCGATGATGGGCGGCCGCATGGGCCGCTCTTCTATGAGACTTCGGCGTTCGCCGGGCTCGCTGTAGGTGATGGGTGCATGCATACGTGTTTTCTCCTTTCCAGGAAATGGACGACGCTTGCACGGATGGACGCAGCATGCTCCCGAAGGCGCAGGGCTGTGTCGGCCCCGCGCTGAGTCGTTACGCGATTGAGGAAGTCCGCTTGCGCGGCTTCCGGGAGACTGGCGACATGAGACGCCTCACAAAGGGAGCGCCAGGCCTGCGGCATGTCCTTGTACTGCGGACGGCGCAGATCCAGCATTGCCGCGATCGCGGCGGAAATCTCGTTCTGGCGCATGAGCATCTCCTGAGGTTAGGAAGATCGAGGTCTCTCACCAGAAGCAAAAGAAGCTCGCTCCGGATTCCTCCGGCAGCGAGCTTGTCGAGTCATGCACCAGCAATGCCACGCCCCTTCCGGGGGCGTGGCATCGAGGGAGCGGCGCGCTGATGCGCGCTGCTCTATGTTGAGGACGTAAAGTCGTCCTCGTGCAGCATGGTCACGCTGCACAACAACCCTTTTCGCGAACCCACAGGTTCGGCCGCAGGTTCACGGATCGGCTCGACGTCTGCCGTTCTGCCTAGGAGGGGCCTTTGAGAGAGATCCACATGGTCCCAGGCTCGAACGGTGTCCCGCGTGCACTCACGAGGAGGCACAGCGAAAGACGCGTATTACGAGCTGATGAGGGGAAGTGTTCGGCGAAAACACTTAGCACAAGAGATATCCACACTGGTAGCCAACCAGTCGGAGCGTGCGCATATGCACGGCTTGATGAAGAAGATGGACTCACATGGAGTCGAGGTCGATGCGTCTTAGACGCGGGGTATGGAAAACATTGTGGCAGATATTTAGTCGAATAAAAGGCAGAAAGCTCCGCAATTTCATATAGCTTTCCGGGCTCGATGACGTGCATTTGTGTCGGACAATTTCCTACGAGAGAGTTCTACACGTATGGAAAAATGGCCGAATCATCTGATCCCCACTTTAGGGGTACGGAGTCTGACGTTCAGCCGCAGTCGTCTGAATCTGACCGCAGCCTCCAAGACAACAGCATCCCCTCCCAGCCCCCGACATCGCTCGCGGGGCCGAAGCCGATCCAGCGGCTACTCAGCCAGGATCGCGTGTCGCGGATTGTCCCCGACACCGACAGCGCAGCGCTACTCAGCTATTGCTCGGACTTCGTTCGCGACTTTCTGCGCAGCGACTACCTGTTCTGTACCTCCAAGATGAGCGTGGCGACGAAAGGGAAGATTCTTGCGCTGGACAATCGCTTCCGCGACGCGAACGCGTGGATGGACGAAAAGCTGACATGGGCAAGAAGGCTACGACCGCGCCATATCAGTCTGCGCTATGACATGCGCGAGGTCGTGGTCACCCACTCGCTCGGCGGCCGTCTCATCCGGCTGATGAATCAGCACGACCAGCTATTCGCGAATGTTCTCGGGGCGTACTTGGGGGGAAAAATCGACGCCGCAGAAAAGGACGACGCGCTCATCGGTGCCGGTCGCCACATTCGCGCGATTCACCGCCTTTGCATCCCCGACAACGACAGATTCTCCCGCGATGGCACGCTCATCGAGACGGACCGCTGATCATCTCAATCCGAGGACACCAATGGACATCCAAGAAATTGCTCGCCTGCACACCCGGTATGCCGAGCCCCCGCTTACGATCGACATGCCCGGCAGTGGCAATGGCGGACTCCAGCTCGAGCACAAGGTCGAAGCGCCAGGCGCGGAAGCGACAACCGCTTGGCGCCGACTCGCCGAGTGGCAGCGTCAGGTGATTGCCGTGCTTGTCGTTGCGGCGGTCGCGTTCCCGATAGGCATGTGGACGGCATCTGGCGGCAAACATGACGCGCCCGCGGCCGCGCCCAAAGCACCATCCGCAGACGTGTCAAGATCGGCGCCGGCGAATGCCGATAGCGCGCAAGGTCACGAGTGGCCCGCGAAGTCGACAGCGCCGACGCCGACGGCTGGCTTGAACGAATGGGACGCACAGAGCGCCGTGCCGGCTTCCGGTGTAGCGGGTGCCGCAGTAGCGCACCCTGCCCCCGCTGGCCCGGCGGTTAGCCAGGGTGCGGCCTCCTCAGTCGCTCCCGTACCCCCGTTGGCAAAGGCGCCGGTCAAAGCGCCGGCACAGACGGCGCAATCGCCCCGTTCTGCTGTCCCGCAAGCCCCTGCCGCGCAGCCATCGCATGCGAGCGAGCCCCGTCGCAACAACGAGATCAAGCTCTTCTGACCATGTCCAACGCTCAATTCAGCCTCATTGCTCCCGGTCTCAGCATCCATGGCCACGTTACAGCAGACCACGGTATCAGTTGCTTCGGACTGGTAGGCGGCGACCTCCGATCGTCGCAAGGCCTTGTGCAGGTCGGGGCGGAAGGCCTGATCCGCGGCACGGTCGAAGGCGATCACATTCTCGTGGACGGCACTGTCGAGGGCGACGTCATCTCGCGCGTGTCCCTTCACATCAATGGAAGGGTCAAGGGGCGCATTGCCTATGCGGGCACCATCCGGCTTGGCCCCAATGCGGCGCTTGAGGGGACCATCTCGCGCATTGCAGGCATTGGCTACGAAGGACCTGTGAGCCCCGGCGTCACCGTCGAAGGGGCCCAAGGGGAGCCCGCAAAAGTATAAGCATGCTCGACCTATTTCCGCAGTAAGCTCACATAAAACAATACTGTTTCTGCCGAATGAGGACAAAAAAAGCCGTTCGGCTTCGGCTTCGTCGGGCTTTTTATTTAAGGCTGAGGTGTCATGCCAACGATTTCTTCGATCGTGAAGAGCTTGGGAATCGTGACCCAAGGCCCCCGGCGTCCTTGATCGTCGATGAACGCGACGACGGGAAAACGGCCGTCGATCCGACATTCGAAAACGCGTGCACCGCGCACGCTATCGGAGATCGTGTAACGCGCGCCATGGCAAATGACAAAGCGGAGGTCATCCCGCAGGATGCGCATCCCGGCACGGGCCGCAGCTACGGGCAACGCGATGCCTTCCAGCCAATCGTCAAAGCCAAGGCCGGTGCGACCTCTTCGTGTCTCGGCAGACCATTCATCGACCCTGTTCCCCAACCCCTGTCGCGGGAGATCGGAGATTTTTACATCCAGCGGATCGGTACTCAAGCGAGCCTCCTCGGCTGCGCCGCTCCCCCGCCAGAACAATTGCAGGATCTCCCGGCATCTCGCCGGTAACAGTGCGAATAGGCAGATTGCCAATGCAATTTCGCAAATCATCGCGATCTGTCCGACCGTATTGTTCGTAGGGATTTGCATAACGCAACCAAAAAAAAGCCCCGGACTTAGCCGGGGCACACGCCTGAAACGACCACCTCAGCACCGTTCAATCTATGATCCGGCGAAGCGCATGTCGCGGCCTTTGCGGAGATCCCGAGCTCGTCGCGTAGTGCGCGCTTGGTGTCAGTGTTCCAATCCCGGGGGCTATCGAAGATCTGCAAGACGGCCGCAATGTCACGCTGCATGACCGCCAGTGCGACGCGATTTGACCATTCGAAGCCGTGGCCGTCGCGGTGTACCGCAGCCGCGCGGGTACGGCGATCGAACTCACGCAGGCTAATGCTCCGGGCGTTGCGCTCGGACTGGGCAACTTCGACGCTCTCACGATATTGGCGCTGCAAGATATCGGCTTGGATGCGTGCGGCCAAAGGCGTGACCGGCCTCGCGTGCTCGCCCGAGAGCGGCTGCAGAGCCGGCATCGAGCGTACGGACAGAATGCCTGCGGCATAAAGCGCGTCATCGACGTCCACAAGCCCTCCCTCGCGGGGGACATGGCGCAGGGCCGAGAGCAGTTTGCCAACGTTTTGACTTGTGATCTCGAGCTTGTCGCCACGCATCACGCTGCACAGCGCCCGCAATACGCTGAGCGATAGCGCGCCACGCAGCGCAGGCACTTCGACCAACGGGCGCAGCCAAAGATCATGGCGGCCGTAGTCCGGGTGCTCGCGATACGTGTTGATCACGCAGTCGCGCACCTTGTCCCCGCGCGCCAGCGCGTAGGCAACGTGGACCTCGTGCCGGCTGTTCGGGCTTTGGTCGGCGTCATACTGCAGTCCGTTCGTGCCAAAGCCAAAGCGGCGAATGAACTCAGCGTGGACGTAAGCGGCGATGTCGAACGCCCCTTTCTCTTCGAAGAGATCAGCCGTCTGGAAGAGCGGGCCCGCGTCATCGTGCGACATGTCGATAGCCTCCTCCGGAAAGTATCCGAGACGGCCAGCTGCAACGACGGCGCCCCAGGATGCGCGGCTCATCTCGTGCGGCCGTAGTACCACACCATGCGGTCGGACGATGAACCGATCCACCTCATCGATGATGGCGCTGATGATCCCGCGTCGGGTGCCTTTGGCTCGAACGGCAAAACTGCCGGACCTGAGGCGCTCGATGGGAATCTCTCCGCGTTCAATGTGCCGCACCGCGATGTCCTCGAGGCGCGGTACCGCGCGGCCGTCGCGATCGGCGTTCAGATACTCGAGCACGCCGGCGAGCGTCGTGCGGTGCTCGGCGCGCTGGCCGATATGGATCATGTACATGGGTCGCTCCAGAGACGGAGCACGCCCACTCGGGGACGTGCCCCGAATGGGTTGGAAGGAATGTTGGCTCAGGCTGCGGCCGCAGCGGCTGCGCGACGCATCGGCTTGCCGCGGGTGGCGACGATCCGCACCCCTGAGATATGGGAAAGCATCTCTGCATCAGCAATGCGCCAGATCTCGCCACGACCGTGGCCAACCTGACTCCAGCGCCCGGTCTGGACGAACTTCCCAGTCGCAAGCAATGCCGCCTTGAGATCGGCGGGGAGGTTCCAGTCCGCCGCGACGAGAATCTCGTCATCGGCAAGCTCGGTCTCCGGCAGGTTCACAGACAGCGCGCCGTACGGCATGCCGTCATCGGCGCAGACGAGCGAGATGGCGGCGCGCAGGTTGGTCGAATACACGGATGCGCGCAGCAGTACGCCAGCGGGATAGCTGGCCAGGCCGGCGCCATAGACGGTGGTTGCGTCCATCGGGATACTCCTTTGGAGGGGAGTCGCCCTAACGGGACGCCTCCCGTGTGGGTGTGGAAAAGAAAAAACGCGCCCCGAGGGACGCGTTCAAGCGGTGAGCCGACGAATCGGCTCCTGAGAAGGTTGTGGCCTCAGTCCTTGTGGACGCGACGGCCGTTGCGGTCTGCCCACAGCAAGAACGCCGAAATGCCGACCGATAAGATCAGAACTACGATGCCCATCATGTCAATCTCCTTTGGCTAGGACTGCTCCTGCCATGAATAATACAACACCACCCGAGAACAGGCAGAACGCCTGCAACGCGGCATAAAGCGACCAGGCCGGAACCGAGTTGACATAGCCGACGAACCCGATCAGCGCGGCCGCTGAGAGCGTATGGGCGAAACGCCCATACTGCTGGCGTTGATCCTTATGGGGCGCCGTGATCGCACGCCAGGCAAGGCTCAGAAGCCCATGGCGCTGACGGGAACTTGCGTCCAGCCGGTACTGACTGCCCGACACATGCAACAACGGATACAAGTACCCGTTGTCATGGGCCACGACCTCGAACCCCTCTCCCGCCGATTTGGCGCGGTCGATGGACGCCGAGATGCGCGTCGGCAACGTTACGAGGCCTTTGGGGCGATCGATCTTCGCCTTGCCAGATACCTCTTCCCCCGACGTGGCGAGAAAAGTCACCTTGATGAGCGTAGACATAGATTCCCCTTAACGACGACGCCCGGCGACCACGCGAAGCGTGGCGACGAGATCGGCATAGCCTTGGTCGCTGGCCAACGACTCCATGGTGACCGCGTTGTCACGGCCACCGGTCAGATCATCCCGGCTGCGGCACGTCCGGTAGGACATGCGCACGCCACCCTCCGCGCCGGCAGGGTGTTGAATCTCGACCAGCAACGAATCGGTGTGCAATGCGAACACGTTCACATCGCGACGACGCTGGCGATGTTCATGGATCGTGTAATCGCGTGGGCGCAGCGCCATGTCACCGGCGAAACGACGCAGCACGCGGCAGGCATCCTGACGGACGACTTCGCATGCAGCGGAATGAGTCGGCGGATGCCGACGGGTAAAAGATTTGGGGAGTTTCATGGGTATCCAAAGTAAGAACGGGACACCCCCTCCCTGCGGGACGAGTGTCCCAACTGGGTTGGTCCGGGCAGTGCCGGACAGGGTCGATGCGTCGATGGACGCGGGTGAAAGCGACTTGCCGAAGCCTCGGGGCTTGGGCAAGCCCTCTCGGGCTTGCTAGGGGGTTGGCCCGCGCGGCAAGCCGCGCGGGAGAGAACGAGATGGAACTCCGACCGGAGTCCGCTTAACGCGTAAGACGGTAGCCGTTACCGGACGACACCAGGTACAGCTGCTGCCCGGTTGCGAACTGCTGATCCGCATCCTGCGTGACGACGATCTGGCTGCCATTCTCCTTGCGGACAATGACTTCCACGCCGGCTCGCCGGTTGAGCTGCGATGCAACGCCCTGTGCCAGCACCGCGGAGACGGTGCCGGACATCGCGCCTGCGACATAGCGGCCATTGCCGCCGCCAATCACACGCGCGCCGAGCAATCCACCGACCAACGCGCCGACAACACCGGGGATACCGCTGTTGGCCGACGAGTAGCCGTCGCTTTCGACGATCGTGACCTGACGGAGACGAACGACGGTGACGACTTCCGCGGAACCCGTGCGGAGCGCTTCCGAACTGCGATAGCTGTTCGGAGACGTCTGCTGAGCTGCGCAGCCGGTGAAGATGATCGAAGCAAGGAAAAGCGAAGCGATACGCTTGAACATGATGGCCTCTGGAAAAAAAGAAGGGCCAACATGCCTACGGGCGTGGTGGCCCGTAGGTGAGAGAAAAACAGATGTCCGGCTATACAACCGGAAAGGTCGATGCGTCTGAGACGCGGTAGGTGTTTAAATCTTAACAGCGTGCTCGCCTGACGGCAACCCATTCGAATCAGGAGAAAGCCTCCATGCGAATCGATGTGGTTGTCAGCTTGATGCGAACGGTCTTCATCGCCGGATCTTCCAACGCCTTGCGCAAGTCCGACAGTTGCATATGCTCCCCGAAATCATCGCCGCCGAACATGCGCAGAGTGTTCTCGTAGAAATCTGCATCCTTCGCTGGATTGCAACCCTTGAAGTAAAAAATGCATTGTTTATCGGGTGTTGCCCCCGTGCTGTAGCCAACGTAGGCTCCCTCATCCTTCGCGATAAAGAACGTGCTGGATCCGGCGGCGTCGCAGAATGCGACGAGGGATGCGACTTGAGTGCGGGAAAGGGTAATCTGAGGCATTGCAAGGCTCCTGAGGTTGGCGGAGCACTCCCTTGCGGGCGATGCCCCGCATGGGTTTAATGATTAGAGAAAAAAATCAGACGCCGCCGATCTCGCGGGCCAGCTGGTCGAGAATGGCATCAACAATGCGTTCGCGCCGGGTCTGTTGCGCGAGCGCATTGAACGCGGGGTCGGGACTGAGATGCGCGAGCGCATCCACAATGCCAATCCAGCTCTCCGCGACCACAGCGATACGCACAACGTTGGCGCCAACCGGCGCCTTGCTGGCAATGCAGAGCAGCGCGTCGAAGCGCGAGAGGTCGAGCGCGTGCTTAAGCTCCATGCGCTGTTCGACATAGCCAGCGATGAGGAAGGAGCAGAACGCAGCACGACCCACGTCAGCGTCGGCTGCCAGCGCCTGAATCCATTCCAGCGCGGCAGGCCGCACGTTCACGTAGAGCGAGTCGCCACGCGGCACGCGGTCAACTTCGGCGAGTTGCCAGCCCCAGTCCGGTCCGATGGCGTAGAACTGCACGAGCTTGCCGTCGAGGACCTGCGGCACGGCGTCGAACCACGTTACGCCGTCTTGCACGGTCTCCACAAACGCGTTCCGGCTCTCGTCGAAAGCCAGCCCGCGTACGTACTCGCATAAGTGGAGACCTTCAGTCCGCGTGAACAATGGGGAGCGCAGCGGTTGCCACGGCTTCCCATTGGAGAATGCGATTGCGACCAGCGATTTGGGTAGCCTTGGAGACGCCACGAAGAACTGGCGAAAGGCTGAAGACGATTGAGATTGAACGGCAGGGATACTCATGGACGTGCTCCAAAAAAATGTGGAGCACTCCGCCAGGGCATGTGCCCCAACGGGATGAGAAAGATGTGTGGCTGTGGCCACTAAGTCGATGCGCCTGAGGCGCGAGGTGTGGCGGCATATTAGCAGCCAGGTAAGCGCGATTGCAACGGGCCGACAAAAGAAAAAAGCCACTCCCGACGAATCGGGAATGGGTGGTCAAACAGACTGAGTAGGCTTGCGTTTCGCTCGTGCTTTGGGTGCGCCAAGCTTATAGCCGAAGCGCTCCCATACGACGGGATCAACAGGCAGCGGACTCGCTCTCCCCGTCGCCAGGTTCACGAACGCGCCGCAATGCTGTAGCGTGCCGGTACGGAACAACGTCCAGAGCAGGTTATACGCCTGCACAGCGATCGCCATGTTGATGACCAAGGACTGCTTCTGCAGTGCCTCGGCCATCGAGCACGAAGGCGCGGTATCAGCCTTGTCTCCTTTCGGATCCAGCAGCTGCGGGTACAGATCGCCAACGTGCGGCAGGCGCTCCTTTGCATCGCCACCGACCTGCCCGAGGATCACCTGCCCGTCATCTGCGTTGTTGCCGCAGTCGAGGTAGTAACCACCGGTGCCGCGCTGCATGGCACCCACAATCGCCTTGCGCGCGGCACGGCTATCAACGCAGCCAATCACCATGTCACACGCGAAGCGATCTCCGGACCCGACGCGCCGGGTATGCGCTTCCCAGCGCGTACCCATCAGGTTGTTGAGCCGGTTCACGATCAACGGCGCCTTGTACTGGCCCACGTCCACCGGATAGAAGCCCTGACGGCCGACGTTGGTCTCGCTGACGGTATCGTCATCGTAGACCGTGCAGTCGATGCCGCCGGGGTGACCCAGCTCGAGCATTGCATGATGCAGGCGTGCAAGATTCGGCAGCAATGCGCTGCCGGTACCGCCGGCACCCACAACGGATACGCTCCAGGCCCGATGCAGCATGTGCTCTGGAATGCGATGGACGAAGGTCATGCCAGCACCTCCGCGCGCGCCGCGTCGTACCAACCATGCGGGACCCGCTCGACGTTCTCGAAGATGCCCTTGGCGCATAGACGTAAGGCCAGCGATGGTACCGCCGCATTGCAGTTGCCGATCACGAACGCGAACTTCACGTCGTGCCGGTCATCCGCATCGTCCGTTGCCGAGAAGAATGCCGGGTAGCGACCATGAGAATGGCAGTCGACCACCAAGACATCATCGACACCGAGCTCGGGACGGTCGTACTTGAGATGGCCGGTACCCTGCGTCAGGATTCGCACCGGAATCAGGCGGAACTGTTCGGTACTAGCATTCCAGACCACGAACGCCCCGGTTTCATTCGGATACGCCGCGCGCGCCATGTCGGCAAACTCACCGATGAGCGCCGGCGGCACGCGGCCGCAGCGCAGTTCCGTCAGTTCCGTCGCATCGCCATACGGGATGGCAATGCGATGCTGGAACTCGCCGAGTCGGCGAACAACGCGCAGCCACGGCCGCACGATCTCGAGGAACACACCGTTAGCCGCAATGAGCAGACGCTCACCGGACTGCTCCAGCGGCGGCAACGCGCCGTGGCGCGGCACCATCACGGAGGGAAACGACTGCTGCAAAGCCATATCGGCAGGATGCATGATTAATTCTCCATTTTGCCGGCGATCAAATCGCCCAGCTTCAGTTTCATTGGGACGAGAACCTGCTTCGGAAAGTCAGGAAACTGACCATCGAGCATGTCCTTCCAGAAGGCAAAGACGCCGCGTTCGTACTCCACGCGTTTGTCGCCGTGATTGGGGTGGGTAAAGGCCGAGTTGAAGAAGCCCTCCTCCCAGCCAGAGATCGAAGCCACGTCGATCTGCTTCGGCACCTGAGCCGAGCCGATGCAGATCTTTCCGCGATTCCACGTGTTGAAGTACGGAGGCTCGAACAGCGTGCTGTCCGGCTCCGGGCGTTCGTCGACCTCCAGCGCAAAGACGCTGAAGCCGGACTGGGAAGCCTGAAACACCAGCGCGGGGTGCGAAACAATGGCAGTGCGCTCGCCAAGCTCCTTGCACTTGAAGAACACGCGGCGCTTCGCAGCAGGGCACCACCAAGTCACCGCGTTGGCGCTGATCGACAGCACGTTGGGTGTCAGGAACTCACCCTTGGGCAACGCGTGCGCCGCAACCTCACGGACAGCGTGAATTACGGCCGAACGATTGAGCGGCACGCCGGCGCCGAGCACCGGGCGCCCTGCGGCGTCCAACTCGATGCGGTGAGCCGTGCCGTAGGAAAACTGCCCCGGCCCCTGCCCATAAAGCAAAATGGCCCCCTGAAGGGCCACGTCATGCGACCGCGATGCGGTCAGAATTTTGGGCATGTCGCCCTCCTTTCAAACGAAATGTGCGATGACCCGATCCAGTAATGCGATCAGCCCAAGCGTGTCTTCGAGAAGCGCGTATTGCTTGCGGATGGCCGCGGGCCTTACAGCGAGCGGAATAAAGCACTGAAAGTACGTCGCATAGCCCCCGTTGTCAGCACACTCGTAGTGATCGTCGAGCAGCTCGCCAACGTAGTCGCTTTGCGCGTAAGCGAACGTCGCCGCGGCGTAGGCAGGCTCGGCCCATTGCGAACCGATCATCAACGACGCCTTCCCCATGCGCTCCAATGCGAGATCCAGGTCGGCCAACGCGCTGCACAATTGACCGCGCCAGTCCTCGGGGCTGCGCCGCGCCAACTCCCGAAGCCTGCGGCGACTCAGTGCTGACAGCTTCCGGGCCGGCTGCATCCGCTGCCATAGCGGCAGAGACTCATCGGGGGCGAGCTCGGCGCGGACAACCGACGGCAAACACCGCTCGATATCCGAATCGCCCTCGCCAAACCGCTCCTTTAGGCACTCTCGTGCGTCTTCGTCGTCGGTCAGCGGCTCGTAATCCCAGTGCCACCGCGCGAACATGTCGAGGAGGTCGTCTGGCGTGCGGATATGCAGGGACTTTCCGGTAGCTGCCCGGACCAGATGAAACAGCGTGTACACCAGTGACGGGTGCAGATCGCGCAACGCCTGCGCACGGTCCCTCCCGAGTGTGTACACGTTCTCCTCTTCAAGTCGGATACCGAGGTACAGCGACGACTCGTCTTTCGGATCCCAACCGAACTCCGAGAGCTCGGTGAGCGCCGCCTGATGGTCAATCAGTGCGAAGTCGAACTTGAGCGCTCTCGTCTGCGGCATACGCGGCGCGAGCCATGCATGAAATGCCTGCGCGAACGCGTCGCCAGGGCCGGTAGGATTGGACACGTGCTCCGCATCGAGAACACCTGCACGGAACTGCGCAATGGCAAGGCCTTTCACGTCCGACTCATCACCAAAGCTCAGGTGCGCCGTGGCGGCCACGCCCGCAGGGAGCTTGGGCAGCGTCAGAAAATCATGGGCAGGTCGATGTCCGGCAGCGGCATGCTGTCGCGCAGACGCCCATCCGGGTCGTCCCGCATCGACCGATGGAACAAACGACCGAGGATCGAACAGCATTGTTGGGTCTCCTCAGAATGAAAAAAAACCGCCCTCTCGGGCGGCTCCATGTGGTTGTCGGCGAAGCGGCCAGTAGCCAACACCTTCAGCAGATCAGCTTTGCGCATAGCCCTTGGCGCCGGCAGCGCGCACGAAGGTAAATCGAGCAACACCGTCCTTCACCTCCGGGCCATCCACCGCAGCGGTTGTCAGCTCGGGGTATTGAGCGGAGTACACATCGCGAACCTGGTCCGGCGTGAACGCTGCACCGGGATCCATGAACGTCATGCCGTTGTACGAGAACTGTCGGATCAGCTTGACGATTTCGAGTGCCATGATGAGCTCCTTAAAGCAGGGATGAGAGATCGGTGCCCGAGGACACCGTGGTGCCCGGTTCGGTCTTGGCCTCGGTCTGCGTGTCGCCCTTCGAAGGGCTACCGCGTTCCGCATCCTCTTCCGCATTGTTGTCATCGTCATCGTTGCCTTCGCTCGAATCCGATCCCGACGCCGCCTTGGCCAGTGCCTTCGTCGCTTTGGACGACTGCGTGGTCTTCGCTGCATCGAGAATCGACTTCGTTGCTTCGGCCTGCTCCGCCAGAGAACGATGCGCTGCCGTGACGCTCGTGAGCGCGTTGGCAAACTCGGCGTCCAGCTCTGCCGGCGTTGCGGACAACACGACAGGCGTCGTCAGCGCGGCATCTGCGGCATTCTTGATCACAGGCATCACGACAGCCGACATGGTGTCGCCTTGCATCGTGAGCGTAATTACGACTTTGTCGCTCGCGCGAACGAGCGGTACCAATTCAGAGAACATGGGAAATCCTTTGGGGAAATGGAAAGACAGATGGGCGCCATGAGCGCCCATCCGCAGGGTGAAGAGTGAATGCCGGTCAGAAGCCCAGAACCTTGGGCACCTTCCCGATGTAGTCGAAACCGTCCACCGCCAGCAGGCCAGCGATGACTTCAGGCTTCGATTTGTTGAACAGCTTGGCAAAGCCATCGCCAAGCGCTTTGCGAATACCCAGTTCGTCGGCGAGAACCTTCATCTCCGACTTGGTGAGCATTTCGAGGAAGTGCTGCGATTTCTGCAGGTTCCAGTGAAGTTTGAGATCGAGCTTGTGATAACGGCACAGATCACGAAGACTCGTCACGTCCATGCCGTCGATCGCCGCCACGGTCGTTGCAACGGTCAGTTGCTCGCGCTTGCCAGCATCCAACGCGTGCACAGCCGTCAGACAGCCAGGGAAGGTAGAAGACGCCTTCTGATCGGTCAGCTTCTCGAAGAACTTGCCCATCGTGTCGCCGGTGATGGTGCGCGCCAGCCCGTGCAGGGCAATCGAGATCAGGTAGGCGTTGGCGAGCTCGGCATTCTGCGCGACTTCCTTGCGCAGCGCTTTGCGCCATACATCGGTACGATAGGCTTTGAGCTTCTCGGACTCGCTGATCGACGTGGCAGGCTTCTCCGCGGGTGCGGAGGTCTTGCCAGCACCCTTGGCGGCGGCAGGCTTGTCGGAAGTGGATCCGCTGCTCGCGGGCGCTTGCGTAGCCGCTTTCGCGTCACGCTCGGCCTTGATGCGGGCTGCGACCTTCTGCGAATTGCAGGCGGTATCGAAGCACTGGCCGCCGTAGACCTTGCCAAGCGAACCCGGCAAGCCACTGACCGCGGCGCCAAAATTCTGGCAACCGTGGCAAGCCTTGGCCTGTTCTTCGCCAACGCCCGTGGCACCCTCAACCAGCAGTTGAACGCGGGTTTCGTTGTCGCCAGCCCGCACGATGCGAATCACCGGATACTCGTCCTTAAGCCCGTAAGCAATGCCTTCGAGCTTGCGGTCGGTCTTCTCGATGTAGCACGCGCGGTTGGTACAGTTGCCCGTGGCGATCGCCTCGCCAAACATCTCCGTCTGCAACGAAGAGTTGTGTTGGCAGCTCGTGCACTGCGTCTTGTCGAAGATGGCCTTCTCGAGGCTGCACGCGGCGGCTTCGATGGTCTTCTTCAACTCGGCAACGGCCTTCTTCTCGCTCACGATGACAGGCAGCAGTTTTTCCTGCGTGCCTTTCTCCAGCGTCGCCAGCAGCTCGGCATGACCGAGCTGGATCGTACGGGTATTGAGCGCTTCCAGAACGGAATCACTGCAGTTCATGAGTGCCAGGCGCTTGTCCAGCGTTGACCGCGACCAGCCGAGCTGGCGTGCCGCTTCATCGCGGTCACCTTGCAGCTGGCCAACAATCTTGGATGCCTGCACGGCCTCCTCGGAAGGAGCCATGTCCGCACGCTGGATGTTCTCGATCAACGCATGGCGATCTGCCTCGGCATCGGTCATCACCTTGATAATGACCGGGACGGGATAGTCATCGCCGTGGGCCGCCATTGCCGCGCGGTATCGACGTTCACCTGCCACAACCTCGTACTCATGCCCGCTCTCATCCTGTTCGACGGGGCGGATCAGGATGGATTGAAGTACACCGTCGATCCGGACGGACTCGGTGAGTTCAGACATCTCGACAGGATCGAAGTACTTGCGCGGATTGCGGCCAGGACGGATCTTGCCAACAACAATGGTGGAATTTTTCATTTGTGGGTTCTCGCGAAATGGGGAACCCGTTGCCGCACCGGGAACGTGGTTCCCGATGGGGTGGAAGAGCGAATCGCCGCGCTGAGCGGACGAATCACGTTACTGCAGAAGCTGGCACCTTACGGTGCGAGTCGATGCGTCTCGGACGCGGTGAGCTTCGGGATAGTAACTCAGTAGGTCGCTCTGATCAACGTCAAAGTCACTTACAGCTGCTCGCGCTGCGCGGGCGCCCAAGTAGCCAATGCATTTTTTCTCCTTTCCTTGAGCCGACCGACTTCGACATGCATCCGGCTTCGAAAGAAAAACCTGCAGCGCTGTCAGATTGCGCGAGCCTAGCAATTTCTCGTATATCTACTATCGTGGCTTGAGGGTAAGACATGCCGTCAGTGGGGATACGTTCGCTGGCTCACGCCAAATGCTCCCTTCCGGTTGGAGGTTAAAATATGCTGAAAAAATTTACCGTCCTCGGATTGGCGTTCCCCCTTCTGGCGTGCGGGGGGAAGTTTCCAACACCAGTATCTCACTGCACTGCAGCGATTGACTGCGCAGAAAAAATTCCAATCGCAAATCCTAACTGCGGCCGAGATCCTGGTCCCGACGGATCTTACAACGGCGGCAAAGATTATGGCTATCTCACCCCCGAAGAACTGGATGGAGATTGGTATTTATACAATATGCACGAGTCGCGAGACATGGTCGTCGCGCTCGAAACGAGTATAGAAAGAGGGGTTCCAAATACACAGAAAAGAGTGGATGCTCTTTTTATCCCCGCTAAACCGAAAGGCACTGTCAAAGGGGGCCCCGACGACATTGACACAGGCAATGATCCCCCGGTCCGTCTCGGATGCCAATGGCAGCCGTTTCCGACCGACGATCGATATTTGGAAAAACGCAGCTGGCGGGTTCTGAGTGCATGCTACACGGGCGACCCCAACTGCCAACCCGCGTCCTTTAAACCCGAGCCAGAACGCAAACCGGTCAAGGACGAACTGAGCCGATGTGCAACTGAATGCCAGTCGACAAACAATCCGAAACGGTGCTTGAATTACAAGCTAGATAGCTCGAATCCGACGACCGTTAATGGGGTGCGTGAGCTAAACAAGCTTTACAAGACAGTGACCGGCAATAATCGTCCGCCTTTAGTGGCGGATCTTTCTCCACTTTTAAATATCGTCTCCGGTGGAGTTAACCCAGCGTGCGGGCCGCGAAAACTGGTTGTTGATTCCACCGGGGACGCAAATGCTTCTGGTGCAATTTGCCACTTAGCCGTGCCGTTACCGCCAGGAGCCACGTGGGCTGCTATCGGCTTATTAATTCCCAATGACATAAGCGGGCGATTTGGCCAAATTCCGACGAACCCGCCATATAGAATAGCTACAACACAGTTTTCGTATTCAAGTACCATAAGTGCAGAATTCTATAATAGTGGCGCCAACCCAGGCGATATTATTTTGGCCGAATCCGACCCGGTTGCGGCAATGGCGTTCGAGAAGAATAGAATTCTTATTTCAGGAAAAAATCGATTTTGTGCGAGTATCCAATACCCGACTTTAGACGAGAGACGATAGGAGAGATAGCGTCGTTCACCAGTTCGACGGAGCAAAAAAAACGCCCCTCACAAGGAGGGGCGGGTACGAACGGGCCATCTAAGAGGGCCTGTGTGGCACGCACCATTTACCGCAATCGGCTCTGGCGACGACGATTCTTCGCCGAGCCTCGGCAACAACGCGGTCAACACGAGGTGGTATTCGCGGGAGCACCGAGTCGGTCGGGAATATCAGGGAGGTGCAGCAGAGCTGCGCACGCGCATCGAGGGCAACCACACGCCAGGCCCAGGCGCCCGAAGAACAGCGCCTTCCACCGTCGCTTGCTTCCCTACCAGCGCACGGGCATCAGCCAGCGACATGCCGACCAGCTCCCACATGTCGTGCGCCGCGGTTTCAAGCATGATCGCTGGGAACGGATCATTTCCCTTGATGTGGATCTCGCCGACCAGGGTCTGATGTTGGGACTCAGTCGCGGCCGACGCGCAGGCGGCGAGGCTCAGGGCAACCACCGTCGAAAGTACGATCTTCTGCATACACCTCCAACAGAAATCAAGGCGGCAAGCGCCGCCCCTTCCAGCTTACTGAATCACGACCGACAGCGTCGAGCCCGCGGGCACCTTGACCGTTTCGCTGTACGTGCCAGACACGGACTTGCGCACAACGGGCAAGCTGGCGTACGGCTGCAGCGTCGCCGGTACCGCCTGAGTCAGCGTGCGGGTCGACAGCAACGTCTGCGGATCGATCACAGGTAGCGTGAAGCCGCCATCTGCCCGCGCCGGGAAGCCGAATCCGCCCGGGCTCGGCGCCTTCATCAGCGAGGCCGACGTCGCGCCGAACCGACGCAGTTGCTCACCGAGGCTCGAGGTCGGGGCAATCGCGCGGATCGACGAATCGAGCACTGCCACTGAGTCGGTGGTGGTGACGTTCGTTAGCAGGTGCTTATAGAAGGCCAGACCGAGTTGACGATCGAGAAAGCCACCCAGCGAGCCGGACACCGAGTAGCTGTCGCAGTTCGCGCCGAACGGGTCCCACGTGAGCAGACTGCAGTTGTACGACCCTGCCTTGTACCCCACATAGTTCGGGAAGCGAACGTCACGGATGGCGTTGTAGGTCGAATCGATCGACTGGCTCGCAAAGTCCTCCATCATCATCGCGGTGCCCTCTTCCAGCCAGGTGTCGAAGGCGTACGTTGGCCCCTTCACCACGGCACGGCGGTAGAAGTTCTGCATGTGCATGCCTTCGTGTGCCATCGTCAGGAGCATCGACTTCATGCCCGACGAGCCGCCCAGATAGAGCGTCTCCGCGTCAAGGTACAGCGAGACCGATTCGTTGCTGAATCCGTTCGCTGCTGCGGTCAGTGCGTTGCGCGCGTAGAAGTACCCCACCAGGCCAAACGGTTGATTGTCGTTGTCAAAGTTCAGGATGACGATATCGATCGGCTGTGCGACAGAACCGCTGACGAGATCGGAATACGGATGCGGGCCCCAGACCGGGCCGCCGGTCTGCTTGAGCATGTCGTAGATCTTCCCGGTCGGGACGAATCCGGCGTAGAGCGCATTCACGATCGTGTTGCTGACCTTCGTCGGATCGCTCTCGGTGCTTTCCACCCAGAAGTTCACGACCGTGCCATCGGACGCGGTATCCGAGCGCACCAGCGTCGTAGTGCGAACGCTGTTGTCCTCGTGAAAGAAGTTGCGCGTATCGCCGATGGCGTAGGCGGCGCGGAGCGGCGGCGTGGATCCGAACGAGGAGCCGTTGACGCCAGTACCACGGGTCCCGGCAAGCGCTGCCCAGCCATCGCGGTTGAAGTCCGAGATGCGGCGTTTGGCCGCGCCCTTGCCATCGTCCCACTGCAGCGAGCTCGCGGCCACCGACGGAAAGTATGATGCCGTCAGCGGGATCGTCGGCATGGTCTGCGCCGTGCCCGTCTGGTTCGTGAAGACGAGCGTCACATCCTGACCGGTAAGTCCGGAGATGCTGATCGGCATGTCCACGGCCGATGTCGTCGCATTGATGTTCTGCCAGACGCCGACGCCGCTGCCTGCGTACGTGTTCGCGTCCACCGCGGCGCAACCCGAGCAGGCCGGCGAGACAACGCTGGTCGGCTGCGTCACAGGGTTGGCCGGCAGGTTCGGGGTCCCGGGAGTGCCCGCCCCCGGAGTACCGGGCGTGCCGGTGGTTGCAGTCGTGGCTTGCACTGCGGGAGCATCGTCCCCACCGCCTCCGCAGGCGGCAAGCACGGCGGAGGTCAGCAATGCCAAGGCAAGGGACCCCGGGAAAGACAGATTGCGCTGGTTGCGCATATTTTCTCCTTATCGTTTGAACGCCGCCCATCGTCAATGCGCGGCATCTTTTCTATCGGCAGAGTTGCCAGTTCAAAGACCCCGCCTTTTGGGGGAGTCGCCTCCCCGCGACCGCGACGCACCAAGAGTCTCATCAAAAAAAAACGCCCTCACTAGGAGGGCGGTCGGGAACGGGTCCATCTGAGAGAGTCTGTAGCGGGGTCGTGCTACAGGAATCATCTTATCGGCAGACGATGGCCTCATTGGGGACAAAAGCTCGCCAATTTCGGGGGTGTTTCGCGGTTAGAACAGCGCGAGCTGGTCGTCAGGCACAAGGACGCGCAATGCCGCTGGGGGAATCGGCGTCTTTCCGGCGCGCGAGGTCGCGTCGGCCGTTGAGCGTTCGTCTGGTTCGCGGTCACCGCCCTCCTCCTCTTCTACGCGCTTCGGGCTCTGGAGAAGCTCCCGCATGGCCTCGGCCAGGCGGCGAAATCTGAGCTTCTCGCCCCAGCCTCCGACGACATGTGCCGGCGTGAACCAGGTAGACCAGGTCTCCACCGACAGCGCGTTGCCGTGAATGACGATGGCGGGGATGTGCAACAGCGCCAACTGGACATACGTCATGTGCACGCGGATCGATATCGATGCACGTGGCGTGCATCGTCTGCTGGTAGTTGTGGCCAGCATCGTGCAGCGCATCGGCACAAGCTATCGCCATGCCGCCCGCACCGCTGGCTGGTTCGCTGAGCGTCACGAAGCCATCACGCTGGACGAACGGAGCACCATCCCCTATGTTCATCCGCGCCATCAGCCGTGAGACGCTGTATGGCGTGAAGAACTGCCCCGCCTTATCGTTCCCGAGCTCGAGCATCATGTACGTCTGGCCAAGGACATCAGCCAGACCGTCGCCGTTCGGCACCCATCCCTGCACCAAATCCTCGACCGTCTGGACCAGCGCCCCAAACATCTGGGGGAAGCGCTCGCGGTCCACGCGCTCGTACCGCTTGATGATCTCTTCGTACCGTTTCTCACGAGCCTCGGCGTGGTGGCGATCAACGGTATTGCTGATGGACAGGGCTGCGATCTCCACGAAATCTGCGAACACCTCGTGGACGGAGTATCGGTGGCCGAACTGCTTGAAGAGCGACAGCAAGGCCTTGTGAGGCTCGCTGGCATTGCCTTCGAATCTTCGTTTTGCGGCGCGACTCATCGCGCCGACCTACGCAGAAATGGGTACGCGGCCGTGCCGAAGCCGTGAATATGCGTATGTACTTGAGGCATTTCAATCGGTTTTGAGACCGGGAAACGCCCCCTTCGGGACGTATCCCGGCGGGGTTGAGAGAGAGGTAGCTAAACTAGATATTCGGTTCCGTGAACACGGTGTCGAACTCTGGGCCGTTGCTAATCCAGATGCATGCTTTTGAACCGGAGCAACGGATTGCCTGAGCAACCCTCTTCGCATCGGCCAGAGAGTTGCAGGTGGCAATATCGCTGCCACCCTCCCAAACGATGTGCTCGTCGGGATGCGCGGGCGTATAGATGTAATCGGGAAGGCCACTGGCTACCGCAGGGGTGCAGGGCATTCCAAACGCGAGCTGGCCCTCCATTGCGCGGCACTCAATCTTGCCGTCGCCGTGGAACTGAACGCTGAACTCAATCCTGCTAGGAAGATGCCACCATTCGTTGCTATCCCGCCAGACTCGCACCGTCCTCTTGAAGAGATCCAGCCGACTGGAGTCCCATTGTTCGATCAAATCCGGGTCGTGTAGGCGTGCACCTTCGGGAAATCTGTATGCCCCAAAGTGTGCGTCCGCAATAGCAATTCGGTCGGATGCAAGCCGTCTTGCTTCGTTAATCGCTGCGTACTGCTGCTGATTCATGACGACGCCCAAGAGAATGTGAGAGCCAGATCCCTAGCGGGCTGACTCTCACTGAGGTTGAACTGAATGCGCACCGCGATGAGCGGTGCGATGGCATAACGACGTCAGGCCGGCTGGCCCGAGAGATGGGAGAACTTCGACAACACCCAAGCGACGGCCACCGCAAGAACGGTGGTCGCAAGCGTTGTCAATTGAAAGTACAGCAAGGCGAGGCTCGCTGTCGTCACGATAAAAAACAGCGCAACGAACAGGATCAAAACCAACGCAGCAACGGCGATGGCAGTCTCACGAGTTTTGATAACGGGCATGATGGCTCCAAAGAAAAATGGAGCCATGTCCCATTAGGGACAAAGCCCCAATGGGAGAGAAAAACAAGATGGCCGGTACGCCGGCGATGTCGATGCGCAGTAGCGCGGAGAATCGAGAGGATAGTATCGCGCCAGCGCCGCGCGATCAAGACCGGGGCGTCAGCTGCCGAGCTTTACGTCAGGCATGCAGTCCTTGAAATCGCTCATCAGGGCGCGCACAGACAACATGTTCGATTGTGGATCGGTCGAGGTAAGCGCGGCCATCTGCGCGGCGTAGATCAGCAGGCCGTTAGCGCAGCGCACCACGTTCTCAATCAATCCGATCGGGTATCCCTTGCCCGAACGGGACATGGGATGCATGCCGCCGTGGGTGAAGCTGTTCATCGCCCGCAGCGATTGCTCCCGGTACTCATCCAGATGCCGGACGATGTCCCTGACTCGCGGCTCCTCAAGCGCTAGAAGCTCGTCGAACATGACCCTCAGCCCCGGTGCCTTGTCTCCCGCGCGAGCCGACTCTTCGGTCAGCGGCGCGTGATACTTCCGTACCCATTTCTCGTCGGCCGCCTCGAGCAGCCACACGCCGCGGATCAACGTTTCGAATTGAGGGCGGAATAGCGCCATCGCCGCGTTTGGCATCCCGATCGTGAGCAGCGCGACAGCCCCAGCAGCGTGCTCCAGCGACATCAAGGCGCACTGGTAAGCCGATAACACTCTCGGATGGTCCGTCGGCACGCACTGCTTCATGCTCTCAGCCAAAGCGGTGTGGAACTCGGCTGAGCGCGAGGTAATCTGCAGCGTCATAGCGATCCTGTCTTTCGTGGCCGACGCGCTAGCCGATTGGCCGCGCGCATGCGATTGACGACATCCCACCGTCGCCGCGCAACCTCCTCGGGGTTCTCCAGCTTCGAATAGTCCTGCGGGCCTTCGCCGCCGAAGGGCACATAGTCCGCAGGCAGCTTGTCCGTGGACTTCAACTCGTCTCGCTGCATCCGCGCAAGCCCATCCGAGGTCTCGCTGATGGCCACGTAGTCCCAGCGCTCAGGCACCGCGGCCTCGGAGAACCAGACCTCGCCCTCCCCTTGCCCGACCAGCGCCACCACGTCGTACACGCTCCCTTCTTCCGAGGGGATCGCTCGCACCTCAAAGCGCAGCACTTCCGGTCGCGGGTGCCAAAACACCCGGTCGAGATACCGCTTGAACGTGAACGCGTCCAGGCGCGCGATATCGCTGTATTGCGGCTGCCCGAGCGCAATGAACTCTGGCTCGCTCTTCGGGCGTGTGCCGAGCGAAACCTCACGGAACCGCGTTGATGGGGGGTGGGACATGGTGCTTCTCAGGTAGAAAGGCGCCCGAAATTCTATAGCTTTTGCCCCAAAGCCCGAATGAATCTCGCGTGAAAATGGTTGTCGGCGAACGACGCTCGCCGGCCGCCTTGACATTGCGGGCCAGCCGGTAACGTGGTCTCAGACCACCACAACCACAGCCACCATGCGCTTTACCCGATTCGAACGCTACGAGCCCATCCAACGCAGCCGCCGCCGCGAGTCCGCCTTCGCGCGCAAGCAAACGCGCGAGCGGGAACGCTATCCGCTCTTTCCCGACCAGGTAGCCGGCGAGCAGCATGGCGCCGACGAAGAGTTCGCGCGCCGTCAGCGCCAGTCGGATCGCTTCGAGGCGACTCAGCGGGCCTTCCATGCACGCGTCTGGCGAGAGGCCCGTACCCGGTTCTTCTCGTTGCCGGAGGCTTTGAAGCAGGAGGTACGCAGCAAGTGGCGCGCATGGACCGGACCGACGACGGCCAATTACTTCAGCTACATGGTGGACGAGCTCAGTGGCGACCAGGCTCGCCGCGTCGCGGAAGCTGCCGGACGGCAGCGCGCGTACATGGCACAGCGCTACGGCAATATGCCGACGCAGCAACCACTGGAGCTGCCCCGGTGACCCCGACCGCCGAGCAGGATCAGGTTGTCGAGGCGGTACGCGGCGGCGACACCGTCAAGGTCAAGGCGTATGCCGGTGCCGGCAAGACCTCGACGCTGCGCATGGCTGCTGAGGCCCGTGGCCGCGCGCGTGGCCTCTACCTCGCCTTCAACAAAGATATCGCGACGGAGGCGGCCAGCAAGTTCCCGCAGAACACCCGCTGCCGCACCGTCCATTCGCTCGCGTTCGGTGCCACACGGCCCGAGATCACCCGCAAGCTCAAGAACCCGGTCGAACCCCCGCATCAGCTGGCGCTGCGCTATGGCTTCGGCAAGCTACGCCTGCCCACCACGATCGGCAAAGATCTCGAACTCAGTCCAGGCAAGGTCGCTCGGATGGTGATGGATGGCGTTGCACGCTTCTGCGGCTCCGCACAGGCCGAGCCGCTGGCGTGGCATATCCCCGTTGACGCGATCGTGAAGGAGGAGGACGCCGAGCGCCTGCGCGAATCGTTGCTGCCGTCTGTCCGGAAGCTGTGGGAGGAGTACATCGACCCGGCCTCCCCTTCCGCAATTTCCCACGGGGTCTATGTAAAGCTTTGGGAGCGCAGCCGTCCGCGTATCGGCGCCGACTTCATCCTGTTTGACGAAGCACAAGACGCCGACGGTCTCATGCTCTCGGTACTCCGCGCGCAGCAGGCGCAAGTCATTTACGTCGGCGATCCGTACCAGCAGATCTACGAGTGGCGTGGCGCCGTCAACGCCATGGACCACATCCGCGCCCCCGAATGCGCTCTCACCGAATCGTTCCGCTTCGGCCCCGCCATCGCACAGCTGGCGAGCCGCATGCTGCAACTGATGGACGAGCATACGCCGGTGCGGGGACAGGAACACGTCTCCTCTCGCATCCTGCACGAGTCAGTACCGGGCCGGGACCGCTTCGACGCCATCCTCTGTCGCAAGAACGCGACCGTGCTCACACATCTCGCTCAAGGCATCGGCCGCGGTGATCGCGTAGCCGTCCGCGCAAAAGTGGATGAACTGCAGGCCTTCGCAGACGGCGCCGAGCAGCTGATGCACGGCCAGCGCGTGGCCTACCCCGCCACCCTCGCGCTCTTCGAGTCGTGGGACGAGGTCCAGGAATATGCCGATTCCTTCGCCGGCCGCGATCTGAAGCCGCTGGTCAAACTCATCGACGACGAGGGCGTGGACTACCTGCGCCTCATCCTCACACGCGTGTCGCCCGAGAATGAAGCGGACTACATCGTCTCGACTGTGCACCGCGCCAAAGGCCTCGAATGGGATCGCGTGCAGCTCGCAGGCGACTTCAAATTCAAACACGGCGATGACGGAAAGATGACCATGACCGCCGAGGAGAAGCGGCTGTTGTATGTGGCCATATCCCGCGCGAAGCATCTGCTCGATATCAGCGAAATTCGTCGCGATCTGTACACCATGTTCCGGGACGCCGGAGTTTAGGAGAACACATATGATCACCGTGCGCATTGGCGGGTCCGAGTTCCCGCTCGACGACGTGCTGGACGATCCGGGCCGCTATGCCCGGCAGCTCGAGCGCGCCAAGACAACTCAGGGCTTTGCCGAGTGCGGCTGTACCACCGCCCGGCCTCGCCCCAAGCTCGTCATCCGACGCCATCGCAAGATTTTCCTGCTCGCCCGCTGGCCAGAACAGGCCCATCACCACGGCGGCAGTTGCCCCTTCCACCGGCAGGCGCAAGCCAATGGTGGCACGGCGGACAGCCTCGATGCCTTCCGTATGCGCGACGGTCGTCATGACATGCGGCTCGATGTGACGCTCGTCGCGTCCACGCATACGCCGACGAAAACCGTGCAACGCACACCCACTGGCCAATCCAGCAAACCGCAACGGCGATCTGCCGGCCTGCTGTCTTTCCTCGAGTACGCATGGGAACAGGCTGGCCTCAACGTCTGGCCGGGCTCCGGCTCGCGCGGCTGGAGCGCTTGCTGGTCGCAGCTGACTTCGGAACTGGCCGACGGTCGTATCAACGGCAAGCCAGCGACGGATCTGCTGCACGTGATGGAACGATGGGAGCCCGCTCGCAAGGCCGACATCCTCGCGGCGTTCGACGCGTGGCAGGCCCGGCTCACCTCGACCGCGTCCTGTAACCCGCGTGGCATTCTGATCGGCGAGCTTGAGTCGCACGGGGCGAGCCAATACGGGGGCAAGCTTGCGCTGCGCCAGAACAGCCAACGCTACTTCATGTCGGCCGACATCTACGCGCGCCTGCAGGCATCGTTTGGCGGCGCGCTGGCGGCGATCGATAAGCCCGACCAGCGATGCATCATCGTGATGCTTATCGAGAAGTCCCGGTCCGGCTACCTCACGGTCGTCGATATCGCTGCGATGCTGGCCAACCGCCAGTTCCTGCCCTGCGATTCCTCGCACGAGGTCGCGATGGCGGATTACCTTGTTGCCCATGGCCGGGCATTCCGCAAGCCACTGCGCCACATCGGCCGCGCGCCGGTGCATCCTGACTTTGTGCTGACCGACGTCAACCCCGAAGTCGTCATCGAGGTGCTCGGGTTGTCAGGCAACCCCGAGTATGACGCGCGGATGGCCGCGAAGCGCCAGCACTACCGTCAGCATGGGATCCCGTGCATCGAATGGGACGCCTTGGAGACGCCCATCGATGGCCTCGACCTGAGCAAGGGCGGCCAGACGCAATGAACGCAGAAGCTTTGTTCCAGAAGGCGCTGGCGTTGGTCCACCAGCATCGTGCGGCGTCCGCCGCGCTGCTGCAGCGTCATCTAGGCGTAGAGCCCTCGACCGCTGAACCGCTGCTCGAGCGCATGGTGCGGGAGACGACCGCCGTGCGCCGCATGCCCAACGGGCTCTATCTCTACATCCATGGCGCGATCAGCGAAGAGCTGGCCTCGCTGCACGGCTTTGCGCAGATCGTGCTCGATGCGATCGCCGCGGACAGGGTCGATGCTGCCCAGCTGCGCGACGCGGCCGTTCGGTTTGGGCTCGCGAAGGTGCCCACGGGCGGATAGACGCGACGGCGACTTGACTTTACCAACGGCTAGATAGGCTGAAGGGGTCAAACACTTCTCCGCCACCATGCACCTGTCCTTTCCTCCGTTGCCCCCTCCGCCCTCCGCCGGGGCGTCCAACGTCCAGAATGCGCTCGACCGTATGGATGCGCTGCTGGACCCGGCATGCGGCCTGCTAGCTGTGTCCGCTGACTCCGCCACCGCACAGGCCTGCCGACGCGATATGGCGCTCATTCGTGCCACCTGCTCAGCCGCTCCCCGATTGCTGGCCACTCCATCCGCTTCGTCCGCCCCACCGCCCTTCACTGGCCATTGGCGTGGCAACAACGGCGTCGTCACCTGCGGCACGTTGCGCATCTTCAGCGAGAGCTTCGACACCAATCCCGCCGACGACATCAAAGCCGGCATCGTGCGTTGGGTATGCGAAACGCTGAATGCCGCGCAACGGGCCGATGCGCCTAAGCCGCTACCGAGCGGCGGCCGGGACGCGATGTACTCCCCACCCTTGCACCTCGTGAACCAGGTCGCCGCTCTCATTGCGGCAGATCTACTGGGCCAGGCCACGGACGATGATCGCTTGCTGGTCTCGATCCGACTCGTGGAGCTGCTGGTGCGCGCGAACATACATCCGCGCTGCCCGCCGCCTGCAGATGAGGTAGAGGCGGCCGAGCGCGAGCATCTCGGCTGCGCCTACTGCGGCACTGGTATCTATCACGAGGCCGAGCGCCCACGCGCTGCCAGCTAACCATGCCTACAGACGACCGCTATTTCGGCAAGACCATCGAAGAGCATTGCGACGCGGGCACGTGTTGGCTGTGTGGCAAGGCCGTCGACTACTCGCAGGGCTGGCACACGACGACCGGTGGCCACTGGAGCTGCGTGGCCACGCTGCGACGCGAGGTCGAGTCGTTCGCTCGCAATGCCCGGACGGCCCCTTATCTCGCCCGCGCCAATGGTGGCCACTACATCCACACGATCGACCCCAAGTCCGACGTATCCCTGTGCGGTCATTCACCCCGTGATACCGCCCGCCGTATGCGGTCACGCGGTCGATGGATTGAGGTTCGCGACGTCCCGCGCGGCTACAGGCGATGCCCGCACTGCGAACGTCTCATCGCCGCCAAACACGTGGTCGAGCAAGGATCCGGTGACGCCGCGCGTCAGCCAGTTCCCAGCGACACCAACAAAGACACCAACCGAGACACCGATCGAGACACCCGCACGCGGGACCTGTTCGAGGATGAAATGCAATGAGCGAGAACAGCAACATTGAGTGGACTGACCACACATGGAATCCATGGGAAGGCTGCCAGAAGGTCGGCCCCGGCTGCGATCTCTGCTACGCAGAGACGCGCAACGCGCGCTTCGCGGGCGGTCACGCCGTGAACTGGGGACCGGGTGCGCCACGCCGACGCACGTCCCCTTCGAACTGGCGAAAGATGGTCCGCTGGAACGCCGCGCATGCTGCGTTCGCCGTAGTACGCGGCCGCCGGCAGCGTGTCTTCTGTGCAAGCCTCTCCGACGTCTTCGACAACGAGGTGCCGATCGAGTGGTTCATTGACATGCTAGACGTCTGGCGGCAGACGCCAAACCTCGACAAGCTCGTCCTGTCGAAACGCATCGGCAACGCCATGAAGCGGCTCCGTGAAGCGTTCGATACCCTCGTGCTGAGAGGTGACTGTGCGGAGAATCCGCTGGTGCCGTGGCTGGCGACATGGATCGCCGGGAATGCCCCCGCCGATATCTGGCTCGGGGCAACGGTCGTGAACCAGGCTGAAGCGGATCGCGACATTCCGAAACTACTTCGTGTGCCGGCGAGGGTCCGCTTCCTGTCCATCGAGCCACAGCTCGGCCAGGTCGAAGTCTTCTCGACACTCACCGGCGAACTGCTGCACACCTCAGGCAGCGAGTACAACCCCGGCGCCATCGACTGGATCATCGCCGGCGGCGAGAGCGGCCCCAAAGCCCGTCCGAGCCACCCCGCATGGCCGCGCGCCTTGCGCGATCAGTGTGCAGCCGCCGATATTCCGTTCCTGTACAAGCAGCATGGCGAGTGGGCGCCGGGCTCCGGCGATTTCGGTGCTGGCCGCTTCCGGACCGCCGCAGTCGCATTGGACGGACGCGTCGTCGAAGGCGGACATGAAGCCGTGAACTATCCGACTGGCGCATCCAGTGCCGATCATTGGGCCACGGTTCACCGTGCCGGTAAGAAGGCAACTGGCCGATTGCTCGATGGTGTACTGCACGACGCCTTTCCAGTCATGCGCAGGAGCGTGGCGCCGCGTAGCGTGCCCGAGGCCGCCCGAATCAATTAAGACTGTCATTTACCGACGGCGTCAGCCGAACTAGATAAGGATCAACGCATGCCCCGTACATTTGCAGACTGGTTTGAAGCTGCCTTCAGGCAACCCGTTCCCGAACAATTCGCCACGTTCCTCGCCGCGCACCCAAACGGGCTGCGGGGCGACGGGATTTCTATCTACGCGCCGGAAGCGATCATTGGCGAAACCGAAGATCGCGATCTCGAGAAGGAGGGTGTCTGCCTCATCGGCAAGTGCGGAAACACCATCACGGACATCCTCCTCCGTGCGAAAGACGGCCGAGTCTTCGTAGTCGATCGGACCGATTACAAGGTGGTGGACGCATGGTTCGCCTCGATCAGCTCGCTCACTGGCTTGGTGGAGTTCGACGATTGACAACGATCGACGAGGTATCCGAGTATCCAGAACCGGAAACTGTCCTTGCCATCCGCGGGGCGATCACAACAGGCCGCAACGGTGGTCCGATGGGCCCGCCCGGAAGCTGGCTCAATGAATTCTGGCAGATCGGGGCAGCCCTGCGCGATCACGCGGAGATGCTTCACGGCTTCCAGACCACTGCACGCCACGATGTTTTGAGCGTGACTGGCGACTCGTGGGGTGTCGAACGGCCGCCTATCGAACAACTCGCCTCATTCGCCTGACGGGCAGAGGCCGCGGGCAGGCATAATTCCGGGTTTTAAGATCCGGATTCGCGCAATGCCCAGCGGCCTCCTCCAATGCGCCCACTGCGACGGCGCCCCCCTCTTCATCGCGGGGCGACTGCAGGCACTGATCGTCTGCGAAGAATGCGGGATCTCTACCCCACCCATCGACATGGACGGGAAAAATCGAGATGCCGCATTCACCCAGCTCAGCGCGATCTGGAACAACCGTGTGGAGCACCGGCCGGCCGACGCAACAGCTATCTCCATGACCGCGCGTCGCGCGCTGACCGCCTCCGACATTCCATATTTCCTGAATCTAGTCGCGTCGACCACAGCGGCCGATTGGGCAACGAATGGCCCGCAGCTGTCGGCCATGGCTGCAGCGCTCGCGCAGCCAGGGTACGAGTTTATGCACGTCGATCCCCCCGAGACCGTCATCTCGCAGGCGACGCGATACCAGAAGCTGCTCAAGCGCGCGAAGATCATCTATGTGGACGGCGCCCCGATGGTTCGCTTCGAGCCGGTGCCCGCGCTATGCGCCGAGATCGCCGAGGAAGCGCTGGCCGAGCAAGACTGGCCGCTGCTCGATCTGCACGAATTCATCGGCAAGGCCATCGATGGCGTGCCAGACCACTGGCAGCCTTGACATTGGCGCGCCGCCGGTAGGCTGGACTTATCTCTGGCCACCCATCTCCCAAATGCTCCGCCGCTCGCTTCTCATCCTCGCCCTCGCCCTGACCGCGGCAACCGCCAGCGGCAAGGAATCCGCTCCCTGTGCCCATGTACTGGAGGCTGGCCAACCGGTCGTTCATCGTTCGGCGCCTGCATCGCAGCTGCTCTGCTACCGTGCTTTCGCAGTGCTCTACTCGGGCGAGACCCGGACCGCCCTGTGGTCGGCCGAGCGCCTGACGGGTGCGGCCGCAGACGCAGCACGATCGCTGCCGCGCGATAGCGACTTCTACGAAGAGGATCGCGTGCCGCCCGCCGATCGCGCGAAGCTAAAGGATTACGCCCGATCTGGAATGGACCGCGGCCACCTCGCCCCAAGCGGAGACTTCGCCGACAAGGCCTCGCAGGCCGAGAGCTTCAGTCTCGCCAACGTCGTACCGCAGGACAAGGATTCGAATCGCCGCACGTGGAGCCACATCGAAACGTCCACGCGGCGACTCGCGCGCCAGTATGGAGTGATCCACGTCGTGACAGGTCCGGCCTTTACGCGAGACAGCCGGATGCTCAACGATCGCGTCCGCATTCCGGCGTTCCTGTGGAAGGCCATCTATGTGCCAGGTCTCGGCGCGGCCGCGTATGTTGTTCGCAACGACGCGACGCCGGCGTACAGCGTCACCAGCATCGAAGCGCTCGCGCAGTTCAGCGGTGTGGATCCGTTTCCTGCGCTTCCCCGAAGCCAGCGTGCCGCTGCCATCGACCTTCCACCGCCGACGCCCCATCCGGGAGAGAAGGTAGCCCGGCGCGTTCCATTCGCGGCGCTTGTCTCCGGTGGCAACACGGATGTGGGAAACAAGGAATCGCTAGATGCTCTTGCACAGCGCGCCGGCGGACTCGCCATCCGCGTGGCGGCTTTCCTGAGATAGGGATCGCGATCGCGCGAGGAACATGTTCCTACCAAACAATGCAAAAGAGGCGTCCAAGGACGCCTCTTTTGTGTTCCAAGCCCGGCCTATTATCACAACAGCCAGAAGGCCAGCAGCCCGTAATAGAACGAGAGCGGGATGCCGGCGCCGAGAAGCGACGCAGCAACGAACCGCAGCCGGGAAGGCCGTGGTGCATATGCCAGCGCTCGCGCACGCTCCCTGACCGCCGGCACCATGCTGCGGACGGGATTGCTCGGCATCGCGTCGATATCGCAGCTCGCGAGCCACTCCATGTCGGAGTTGTGGATCTCCCCAACGAAGAGCGATATTTCCTTCGCGCCCAGACGCCGCGCGCGCTCGGTCGCGAACTCGAGCATGAAGACACTTCGCAACGGGATATTGAGCTCGGGCTCGATCATCGCCAGCCATGCCCAATCCGGATCGGGAAACACAGGACCACGCATCGAACCGAGGCCGGCGCGCCGCCAGCAATTCTCGACCAGGTATTCGTAGGGGCCGGGGAAGCCCGCAAGCCGGCGGCGCTCGCCGGGCGCGATCTGGTGGAAGGCAGCAGACCCGCCAATGTCCTGCAGGCGTCGTGGGCCACCGCGCCCAAATCGATCTCGGTCAGTTCGTCGCTCGCGCCAGCTGCTATACGCAAGGCGAAACAATCTCGCCGGCGTCAACGCCGCTTTGAACTGCATGCGAAACGCGTCGCGCAGTGGTATCTCGGTCCAGTCGTCCATCTCGACCTGAACGCCGCGGTAGAGCTTGGCGAACTTCGTCTCACCGAATACCAGCTCGCCGGGGGCGCTCTGAATCGCTCTCTCGACCAGCGCCTTGTACTGGCGATTCGTGCCACCCGTGAGCCCGTGGAGCACGCCGAAGACATGGCATCGCACGCCCGCGTACTCGAAAGTCACGCTGTCGATACGCTCAGCGATGTCCTGATCGCCGGCGAGAACGTCCGAGACGGGCAAATAGGCTGGCACGCTGGCAGCAGCGGCATTAGCCACGACTGCCTCCGTTCACGGCTTCCTTAAACTTCTGCCCAGCCTTGAACTTCACCGTCCTCGCCGCCGCAATCTTGATTTCCTCGCCCGTGCGGGGATTGCGCGCCATACGGGCAACACGCTCCCCAGGATTGAAAGAGCCGAAGCCGACCAGCGACAGCGTCGCGCCGCTGGCAACCGCGTCGATGATCGCATTCAGCGTAACGTTGAGAACCTGCTCGGCCTTGGCCTTCGACACGCCATCGACGCCCGCCGCGATCACGTCGATCAATTCTGCTTTGTTCACTTGAATTCTCCGCAAGGTTGGTGAACGACCATTCAACCATGCGGGGCCCGCGCGGCAACCGCCAAAAGCGGTGCCATTTCTTCGACGTTTCTCAGTCTGGCCTGTTTTCCTATAGCCGCTGGCGCAATGGGACTTCGAGGAGTCTTCAGGCCGAGCAGATATACACGGCCTTGGCAGCATTCTCTAAGTCGGCTCGGACAAGCGGAATTTCCAGTCCCCTCAGTACGGCTTCACTGCATCGCGAAACGTGACGGACGCAGCGGACACCTCTGGCCAAGGCCTAACCTCTCCCGCGTTCATGACACCACCATGAGGATTTGGAACGGCTGAAGCAATTTCACAGAGAAACCTGTCCTGAGACCGAAGCCACCCGACTACCCATGGCTGTCGTTCCAGGAGCTCCGGCACCTGATCGCACAGCAGTTCGAGAAGCTCGCGATTTTCATCAATGCGCTTCTGAATTCCTCCCTCTGAGGACACCACAACGCGATGAACCAAGGGCGGGTCACCTGTAACTAGGCGGCGAAACCAATTCAACGTCTCTGCTTTGTTCACGTACTTTTTCATTAGTTTGCTGAAAGTCCATTGAACCATGCGGACTGCGCGCGGCCGCCGCCAAAACCTATGCCATTTCCCCGAGGTTTCTCAGCCTAGCCGATCTTCCTTCAGGCGCTGGCGCAACGGTACTTCGAGGAAGTCTTTCAGACCAAGCAGATATGCACGGCCTTGGCAACATTCGCCGAGATTCTCTACGTCGGCTCGGACGAGCGCAGCCGCGAGAGACTTGCCGAGGCGCCTGCCCTGATCCGGACTTGGCAGCTTCAGTTCGGCAGAGATGCGGAAGATGCAGCCTGCCTCGTGGAGCTTGCTGCTTTCCTGCTGCCAGCCGCCGCGCGTGAGCATCGGGTCCGCCAGCCGCGCGAAGTGCATCGCCACAAGATCGCTCAGGTAAGTGCCTATCGCTGGGTCGCGCCCCCACATCTCCCCCAGCGCCAGGTAGGGATTGTCCGCAAGCCGGCCCTCGATGCCGATCTCGCGCCTGTCTGCAACATCGTAGGTATAGAGAAGGATCGTTCCCCACGCGCTTCGCAACCCACGCCTTCTGACGAGACTGGACCCCGGGCGAGACACCATTTGCCACGGCCAGTCCGCGGTGGCATCAGGCGTCAAGCCCTTCTCCAACATTCGGCAGAGATCGCCGTCCGAGTACAACTTGTCTATGTACATTGCAAGCTTTCTTGGATTCAAGGCCGCTAAAGCCGAGAAACACGCTATGTTTATGTCGTGTTATCGCGGAAATAGGTCGAGCATGCTCGGACTTTTGGACCCAATCATCTAGTCAGGATTGGTCTCCCGATTCATAACGCTCCAACAGCCGGTAAAGTGCACGCCGGCTGATTCCGAGAGCGATGGCAGCTTTGCTTTTGTTCCCACCATGCTCTGTGACCGCCTGCGCCGCCTGTGTTGGGCTGATCACCAAGCGACGCTTCACCTCCTGCGTTGCGTAGGTAGACAAATAGGCGTTCGCTTTGCTTACCCGACTGTGCCCCGCGGCCTCGGCCACCCGACGCTGCCCTTCACGGTGCACTTCGCGATCAACTCGGCGTGACCCGTCCTTGATGGGCGCCAGCTCGCCAGTGACGTCCGTATAGAGCCCTTGCATATACTCATGACGGAGTCCGTGAGGGGTTCGCCCCAGGCGACCTTCCTTCGTCACCCCGTGCTTCGCCACCAGCTCGTAGAAGTGGTTCGACCATGAATCGTAGCTATGCGCATCAGGAATGGTCGATCCTGTCCTACTATTCTTGAATCCCGCTGCGGCCACCAGTAAATCGTATTGCTCTTTGGGCCGAGTGATTGGAACCGGTCGGCTTCGCCCGCCTTTCGATCCTTCGCTCACGAAGATGGCTCCGTCTCGCAGATCCTGCGTGGGTCGGAACTTGAATGCTTCCTCTACGCGAAGGCCGAATTTCCACATGAGCCGGAGCTGCAGCCCCGCGATCGCGTCCTCCGCTTCGATTCGCCGAATCTCCACATCAATATCAATTCCCTTCCCCGACCAGCTCAGATCCTCTTGCGCCGTGTAGTGGCGCTTCAAGCCAGCTGCCTTGCGGTCCACGTAGCGCTCCAGCGTTAGCACGAGGTTCGGCTTTCCCATCCAATGCGCGGTCGCCCGTAGGTAAGTCAGCTTGTTTTCGATCGTCCCGCCCGTTTGCCCCTTCTTAACCCAGTAGGTCACGAGCCACGTCACATGCTTGTGTCGAATCGACCACGGCGACTCAATGGCATATCCACCTTCGCCTCGGAGCTCGCGAATCGCAGCGCATACGCCCACGAGTCGATACTCCTGAGTCTTTACGCTGAGTGCATTCCGGCTACGGCGTGTCTGGCTGTGGATCCGATCAACGTTGTCCTCGAACAATGCGATCAGCTCACTTTCAAGTCGCTTCGGAAATCCATAGCTACGGATCTTCCCGCGATAGTCGATTCTGATGCCCATCCTATCTGTCCTGTTACGTGGTATTGAGCTGCGCCGATACCAGCCATGGCGCGCTCGTCGCGCATCGTCGTATGCCGTTGGAAGCCCCGTTCATCCAACTGCTGCCGATTGCTTGACCCCATCGGCACAGGGCACTGCCTTCCAAACCTTTAGCGATAACATCGATCAACCAGACGCAGGGAAGAACTGCGGTCCGGCTGCTCGCGAAAGACAGATCAGGCTCGCGCCCACTCCGCTCCGCGAATACCTCGGTTGCTGCGTGCATGACGCATGCGTGAGACCAACGTTTCCGTTAGCCCTCCGGGCAAATCGTTTTTGCGCATTTCTGTTTCCGGCTGCGCCTACCAGGTCGTCATGTGAAGGGATTCGCGATAGCCGTTGGCCCAATCGCTTCTAATCCCCCGTCCCTAAGTCAGTTCACCTTGGCCGCAGTGTGTCGGGCCGCCTGAACCGTACCCAGCGCTTTCGCTGTGAGGACGTGTCTTCCGTGGATGATGGGTGTGCGACTGTGCGCCCCCCAATCGGTCTCAATGTGTTACAGCGCACGCTTGGGCGCCGAGATCGAGTGTTATCGCGGTGTGCAGCCTTCCTCAGTGTCGGCCACTTTTTGCTTGATTAGATTGAAAAAAATGCCGGATCAATTTCCGGCGTGCACAGTGGGCCTCGCATGACTCTTCTCTCGAAGAACCGAAGGCCAGATTTGCCGCGCGAATGGCGGCGAGGTCGATGCGTCGGGGACGCGGTAAGAGCCCACAGGATAGCCGAACACCGCGGCATCGAACAACCGAAACACGCGCGATTTCAGGAGGTTTCGACGACTTGACATTGAATTTCGCTCTGTAGAGTTGGTGACATAGGGAGGCACTAAGTGGAACTTTCGGTGAGCATCTGTCAGTTGCTCACCGAAAGTCACCGAAGCATCTGACACCAAGTGTCAGATGCCGGACGAAAGTCACCGTATCTGTCAGATTGAATCAAGCCTTCCCTGTTCGTCATCAACCTCGCAACAAACCTTTCGGAGCGAATCCATGCAGCAACAGAACAGCGAATCGAAGATCGCGAAGACCGCCACCCTTGCGGTCGATGTGGGCTACGGCAACACCAAGACCGCATTTGCGCTCGGGTCCGAGATCAAGACGAGCATGTTCCCTTCGCTCGCCCCCCAAGCGGCGACCTCGAGCCTCACGCCCGAGAGCGGCACGATCTTCCAGGCGCGGAAGGTGGTGAATGTCATGGTGGACGGGGCGCGATATGAGGTTGGACCCGGTGTGTCGCTCAGCGGCGCCTACAACACCGGCCGTGCGCTGGCGGAGGACTACGTCACAACGCCGAACTATGCCGCGCTGCTTGCTGGCGCACTCTTCTATTCGGGTGCCGCCGAGATCGACCGACTTGTGCTTGGCCTGCCGGTGCATAACACGCAGAAGTACGCGGGCTTCCTGCGCGACCGATTCGTCGGCCAGCACGATTTTGGCTGGGGCGAGGTCAATGTGAAGTCTGTGATGCCGCTGCCGCAGCCGCTCGGCACGCTCGTCACCTATATGCAGCAGAGCGGCAAGCAATACGACCCTGACAACTCGTATCTGGTCATCGACGTGGGGTACTTCACCACCGACTGGATCGTGGCCCGCGGCTACACGATGGACGATACGCGCAGCGGTGGCGTACCGGGGGGCGCGGCGCGTGTCTACCAACAGATCGCGAACCTGATCGCGGCCGAGCAAGGTCAGCCGTTTGACGCTATCGAGCGCGTCGACCACGCGCTGCGCACGACGGGCAGGCTGCTGTTCTATAAGCAGGACCTCGAGCTGAGCCGCTATCTCACCGAGGCAATGGCGGTCACCAATCCCGCAATCAAGGAGCTGCAATCGCGAGTGGGGCGCACCGACGACATCCGGGCCATCATCCTGACCGGCGGCGGCGCGGCGCTGTACGCGCCCACGATTCGCGCGGCCTTCCCGCTGAACGACATCCACATGATGGATTCGCCGTGCTTCGCCAACGTGCGAGGGTTCTACACCATTGGCGCCGCACGTCAGGCGACCAAGGCTGCCGCCTGAACGAGGAGGCGCATATGGACAAGCTGGAGATGAAGCTCACGCTGACGTCCGACTCCACGCCGGAGCTGCTTCGCTATCTGAGCGGAATCTCCAGCGCCCGGGATCGGGCATTCATCCTGAAGCGGCTCGCAACGGTTGGGCTGTCGATACTGGGCGACGGCGTGGGCGCCCACGCGATGCTTCTGCCGTCTCCGGCAGCCGCATTGCCGACTGGGAATCGGCCCGACGTTGTGGAGCAACAGCAGGCCACGCCATCGCCCCCGGCTGAGCAGAAGCCTGCTGCCCCTGCGGCGGTGCCCGTGGCTCATCCTGCGCCGGCACCCCGCCCGGCAGAAGATGAGGCACTAAGCCAGCGAACTCCAGACAACGCTGCACAGCCGGCAGGATTCGATTTTCTGGATCTCGATGCACTGAACGCCGCCACGGCGCAGTTCGTTTGAACACTTGACACACAAAATTCTCTGGCAAGCTTGTACTATCACCACACAAACCGAGGAGCAACGATGTTCGATTACCTGTCCACCACTGCCGACGTGAACCGCTTCGTCTTCTACGTCGCGATCGGCTTCTGCGTCCTGCAGGCTGTCATCGAGGTCTACAAGGTGGTTCGCAGCCGCAACTGACACCTTTGCGGTGCGCAGAAATAGAAAAAGCCCCAGCAATTGCTGGGGCTTTGTTCGTCAGGGATGGGCAAGCTTCAGTGAAGCGTGCCGTGTGCGAGGCAGAAGTCGGCGGCCGAGTCAAAGGACAGATTGCCTTTGACCAGCGTGAGATCGCGCGATTGCTCGCGGCGGTAAACGTGGAAGAACTGCGCTTCCGACTTGGGTACATGAACATCGGACGTCGCGGTTCGACGCATCGCGTGAATGTGCAGCTTGTTCACGATTGCCGTGAAGCCTTTTTGTTTTTGCGGCATTGCAATACTCCTGAGAGACAGCCTGCCGAAGATGGGATTCGCCCGTGTGGGACGAACCCACAGGGCAGAGGTTAGAAAAAAGCCGCCTCGGGGGGCGGCAGCAGATCAGGCAGCGATTGCCTGTTGCGACATCTGGCGTAACTGATAAACGGTTCGCCATTCATCGCAGAAGTCAGTGCCACGCACCTTGGGCCGGTGCATCACCACGTTGAAGCCTTCCTTGCGGAGCCGCTTCTGCAGTGTCAATGCATCAGCCATCCCGGGGGACTTTTGGGTACTCGGGTCAACAGCGTCAAAATCGGCAATGACATGCACCGTCGTAATTCCCAGGCCCTCGGGCACGACAAACTGGCTGAGCAGCACGCGATTCAGGCAGTACCAAGTAGGAATGCCAAATTGCATGTAGGCGGCATACGCCGTCTCCAGACCTTCGGCAATGGCCAGGTGGCCACGTCGTGGCGCCATCAACCTCACGGCACCGCCCGCAAGCGGTAGCGCCGTGACATCGTTGCGCTTGGCCGGAAGCACCTCACCGTCCTGCGTGATGATGGTGGCCTTCTCCGGCTTGCGAGGATCGAGCGATGTTCGGTGCACGGTCGCCATGCGGCCGTCGGGCAGCGTGAACTGCGCAACGATCGTTGGATAGCGACCTACTACCTGCTTCTCGTACCAGTAATCCTGAACCGCCAGCCTCAAGGCCTGCGGCATTGGCGCTCTCAGCCCGGGAACTCTCGCGGCGAGATAGCGCATAGCATGGTCACCGGCGGACAAGCACGATGCGCTTGCCCACTGGCTCTCGATCCGGCGCAACCTGCTCGCCGAGTCGATCGCCTTCCGACTGGCCACCGGTCGAGGCGCCGTGATAGCAGGAAGATCGATCGGCCCGCCATTCAGGACCCGCTTCAATTCGGAGTACGACATCTCCGTGTAGCGGCGAACCAGCTCGAGGCCATCGCCTCCGGCCGGACTGCCGTCATTGCACTTGCGGCATACCCAGTCACCGCGACCGCGGTTACGGGTATAGGTAAATCGATCACTGCCGCCACACATCGGACAGGGGCACGGTCGCCCCCGCCAGAATGCATCCGTCAGAACGCCGGTCGGCAGGTACTGCGCGACGAAGGCATCCCACTGGTCAGGCGCCCAGCTCTTAACAATCTCACTCAGGTCTTTCAGTTTCATGGAATGACTCCTGTTGGGAGTGGTGGGTCGATGCCTGAGACAGGCGAAGGAACGCTTGCTCAAAAGACATCCCGGCGATGAGCCAGAAGGTCTTTTCAGCATGGCGCTGGCGATGGACTGGAAGGGGATGGCGCTGCGGATGCAGCCAGAACAGGAGAAGAGGACTGCTGCCGGAGAACCCGGCAGCAGTACAAAAATCAGAACGCTGAAACTACGACGTGACAACCCGCTCAGAACGGGATGTCGTCGTCCATATCTTCAAAGCCGTTCGACGGCGCTTGTGGGCGGCGTTGGCCCCCACCTTGACCGCGAGCTTGGCCGCCACCTTGCTGGCCATCTCCAGCGCCGCCGCCTTGACCGCGGCCGCCACCTGTTGCTTCGCGGCTGTTGCCACCGCCACCACCACCGTAGCCGCCGTCATCGCCACCGCCACCACCTTGACCACGGCCGCCCAGCATTTGCATCTGGTCCGCGACGATCTCGGTGCTGTACTTGTCTTGGCCCGACTGATCCGTCCACTTGCGCGTGCGGATACGGCCTTCGATATAGACCGATGAGCCCTTCTTCAGATACTGGCCCACGATCTCGGCGAGCTTGCCGAAGAAAGCGATGCGGTGCCACTCGGTGGCTTCCTTGAACTCGTTGCTTTGCTTGTCCTTGTAACGGTCGGTCGTTGCCAGCCGGATGTTGGCCACAGCGTCTCCGCTGGGCAGATAACGAACTTCCGGGTCAGCCCCGAGGTTGCCGACGAGGATCACTTTGTTGACGGATGCCATTTGTAGATTTCCTTCAGTGAATGCGATTGATTGACCAGACCCAGCGATCCCAGAACTTCTGCTGGTTGGTCTCACGATCGATAATGGGGTGCCCGGTCTTCTGATCGAAGGCAGGCACCTTTTCTTTGTGGAGGCGGCGAATGCCAACGCGCTCGCCGAGCTCGCAACGGGCACTGGCCAGAACGTCCTTGAGGCCCTCACCCTGCAGTACCTTCTCGCCCGCGCTGGTTTCCAGCTTCACGGCGAACGAGGTATAGGTCGGCTTGCCACCGGGCTTGCGATTGGGGAACTCCATCTCGCCCCACTCCAGCAGCTTTCCGACGGTGTAGTTGGACGAAGAAGCTTCAGCAGCGCGCGGTTTCGCTTGAGGTTCCGCGACGGTGTGCTCGGTCTGCGCAGCTGCACGTGCCTTCGGCTCCGACTTGGTGACCTTGCGGGGAGCTTCAGTCGATTGCTTTCTGGCTTCGCGCACCACATCTTCGGCCACTTGCTGAGGCGTGACGCCAGGCTGATCGTAGGTGCGCACCTTGCTCCAACGCGGCACGACCTCGGGCAGCAGCTTGTTGCCGAAGGTGGTGTGTTGGATCCGCCGATCGAACTCGGCGACAAAGTGCACCACGCGATCGCCTTCGTCCCGGAACAGATTCGGGATGCCGTCGATCTGCATGTGGAATTCGTTGTCAGCGCCCGTACCCACGGGGAGCGCGTCCGCGCAGGCGTCAGGATTGCTGGGAGGGTCGGCACGCTCGCCGGCGAATGCCGCGGCGGCCTGTTTAAGCAGGTTGAGAAGTGACATGAGATTTTCAGAGAAGTGCGCCGTAGCACTGATGCTTGACCTGATTGAGGACAACTGTCAGGCCGGCATTACCAAGAACCACGTCTTGCAGGACCTCGGGGCTCACGCCACTGATCTCGCATACGTAGGTATAGGGAATCGCGCCATCCCAGAATCCGAAGATCCAGCCGATCGTCATGAAGAGTTCTTTGCGATCAACCTCCTCGTTACGGATGCGCAATCGCAACAGCTTTGCGCAGTCGAGGAGAGATTCGGGCATGTTGACGCCGTGCCGGCTACCACAGGCCAGCTCGATGAGCGCGTCTGTGAGTCGCTCACGCAACGCGTCATCCATGGGGTCTCGCCGGGAGCGAGCCGCCGGGCGACGAGCAACGATGGCAGTCGCTTCTCCGAAGAAGTCTAGCTGCCATCCTGCGTTGGTTGTTTCCATGATGGTCTCCGGACGGGCGTCCGAAGACCCACCTGCCGGCGGGTATCGGATACCCGCGACAGGTGGAAGAAGGCCGCCCGGAGGTGGGCGGCAATGGATCAGGAACGGTTGTCCGTTCCCGTTCGGCGAATCGGCGTCACAACTGCCGAGCGTTCGTACTTGCGCTCGGGCTGTTCCTCCGGTTGAGGCGCTTCGGGCTTCGACTTGGTCGGATAGTCCGGCATCGATACCTTCGGCGCGGCAGGGATGCTACGGCTGCTGTTGACTGCCTTGTTGTACAGATACGAAATCCCGACCACCGTCACAAATACGCCGACGGGGAAGGACTTCGATGCGAGATACACCACCATGCAAATGACGAGCAGTTGCAGGGGGCGCTTAAAGAGATTAGCAAGGGATTCCACGGTTTCTCTCCGAAACAAAAGCAGGGGGGATGGTCCTGACGGATGTCAGGCAATGGTTCGATGCTGATGAGCAAGGAATCCCGTGGACAGCGCGCGTGAACGCGCTTGCGTCATGCCGTGGCATGGCGCAAGAGCGCTGGTGCTAGGGAAACAAGGGACTGAGCGAGCGGCAGGTAGCCAACTTCGCTGATCGATGCGTGTGAACGCGGTGTTCCGTAAATCGTAGCTGAAGATTCCAGGCTCACGAACCCGGAAAGCTCACCAAAACCATACGTGTTCTGGGCAATCTGAACAACCAGATCGTTTTACGCTTGGAAGACATCGACACTGCGCAGTGGTTCGCAGAGAAGGCAGGTACCACGGCGATTCAGAACATCGTGGTCTCGAGCAGCACGAGCACTGGTACCGAGGCTCACGTCGGTGAATTCAGCGGCTCGGTGTCGCGCTCTATGCAACTGGAGAAGGCGCCATTGATTCCGCCCGAACTCATCATGCAGCTGCCCAACCTGCAGTACTTCCTGCGCATCTCCGGTGGCTCGGTCTATCAGGGTCGTATCCCGATCATTCAAGGTTAATTGCCAATGCGTTCCCCTACCCTGTTCCGGCAGATCGTCAAGCAGTACCGGATGTCTACCAAGCTGACGCCGATCTTCACGCTCTCGCCGGATCTCGATGACATCTGCACGCGCGTTGTGGACTACATCGGTATCAACTTCCGCATTCGCGACGAGCCGCTCGTCGCCGAGATGCTCAACGATGCGATTCAGGCTTGGCGGCGTGCCCGCAAGCACGGCGATGCCAATGTCGCGTTCATGCAGGGGCTCTTCGGCCGTGCCCACGACCTGTACGCAAAGCGCTATGCGGCCTTCAAGGGCGATCGCTACAACGTCTGGTATCCGTATCTCGAATCCATTCCCGCGTTCGAGCAACGCCAGCCGTCCGGCTATATCTGTCAGGTAGTGGAAGAGCCCGTGCCGGGCCACGTCTCTCAGCGCTGCGCATCCTTTCAGCTCGCCGCGCGCGTGCTCAACGGCTACAGCTTCACCCGCTACTTCGAGGGCTACGATGTCGCTGGCAACTTTACACACTGACGCACGTCGGCGCCTTGCCACCGTACGCGGCTATCCCGCGAGGCTTGCCTCACGCATGGCGATCGGCGTTGCTGTGCGCGTGCTCAAACTCGATCCGTCGCGCGCGGCCGACATGCATGCGTGGCACACGCACACCGACCACGCGGACGCCTCTCCGCCGGACGCTCTCGTAGGTGATGGCCGCGCGCTGGCGTTCGCTCTCATCGGCATTGCCACACATCGGCCGCAGTTCCTGATCGGAGCGCTCGCTGCGCTGTCAGTGCTGCCCCTCCTCATTCTGAGCAAGCTCCTGTAATCATGGCCAGCCGATTTGCCTCTCACGTCCGTCTGTGGCTGTTCTTCGCGCCGCTGATGATCTGTGTAGCCGTCCCATTCCTGCCGGACAGGAGTGACTTCGAGATCAGCGCAGCGGAGCAGTCGTCCGTGGCGCGTGTGCTCGGCGACGCGCGCGCTGACCGCTCTATTGCGATCGCCAACGAGCGCTTTGTTCGCTGGTTTGTCGCGCCAGGTGCCGTCAAGGCGTCGTTCTCCGGTTCCGACACCGACACGATGCTCTCCGACGGCGGCGCGGCAAAGTTTGGGCGCAACTGGATGCGCAACTTCTGGCTCACGATCTACCGCGGCGTCTATCGCGCTTCGGTGGCTCAGTATTGGGCATTCGGCGGCATCGTGCTGTTGATCGCCCTGCTCAACGACGGCGCCGTGTCCCGCAGGATTCGTGCGGCGTCCGCCGGCTTCGCGAACCCGGTGACATTCCACGTGGCGGCGCATGGCCTGCTCGTGTGCTTTGGCTTTGGCGCATCTGCCCTGCTTCTGCCGTTGCCGCTTGCGGCGTACTGGTGGACTGCCGGCGTCGCCATCGTCGGCATGCTGAGCTGGCGTCTCGCTTCCTCATTTCATGTCGGGCGCTGACCCGCGTCATTTCATTACCAACCTATTCGGCCACCTGCTGGCCATCATTCGGAGATACCAAAATGACCACGACCGCTGAGTTTGACGCAGCTGCTGAAGCCTTGGCCGACGATCTTCTGGCCGCGGGCGATGCCACCTCGTCGCCCGACGACGCTGCCGCCTCGGCCACACCACCCGAGGATGTGGAAGCCGAACTGACGCAGATGGCTGCTTCGGCTGACGCACTGCGCGCCGAAGGGATCATCACCACGGCGGACGCCGATGCGAAGAAGGCGGAGGTCGAACGCACGCGCAAGCGCTTTCGCGAGCTGTCGCCCGAGGACCGCCAGGCGATCGTGCGACGCCGGCGCGAGCTCGGCATGCAGATTCTCACCCGGCAGCTCTCCGGCGCCGCTGTGGTCGTGGTCGGCCTGAAGATCAACCACACGCGTCTGCGCCCGCTGTTCGAGCAGTGGTGGCCGTACATGAACCGCATGTCGCTGAATCTCCAGCGCTTCGGGCAAAACACGTTCTCGCGCGCCGAACTGGCAACCATCGAGAAGTACCTCGAGGCGGAAATGGTGAGAATCGAGGAGTACGTCGACGAGCAGCTCCGCGTAGCAACCGCCTATCGCGAACAACGCGAGAAGGATATGACCGACCGCGGCGATTACGTCTTTCGCCCCGAGATCGTACGGCCCGCCATCGAGCTCGAGGTCCAGGCGTACTCGCGCTTCGCAGTGCGTGCGCTGCAGGTGCTCATCAAGTTCGACAAGACGATGGACGAGTTCGACTTCATGGTGTGGAACGGCATCCGCGATCAGACCGACGTGAACGAGGAAGTTACCCGCTTCCTCCGGAAGTTCCAGCCGCTCGGCCTGCGCAGCTTCACGACTCACCTGAAGCTGATGGAGACCGTACGGGCGGTCTAACCACCGATTCACCAGATGTGCGGGAAACCCCGGAGTTAAGTCCGGGGTCAAGAGCATGGACGCCGCAGGCGTCCTAATGGGGCGTTTGCTGTTCCTCAAAATATTGCCGCAAACACGTTGCGCCGATACTTGGTAACGAATACCACGTGAACATGCAGCGCAGAGACGCAATGGCGACCGTGCCGTAAATCGGTATCGATCTTGCGCTGGCCGCCCCATCATTGCCTCTTGAACATTTTCTAGGACCAAGTGTAAATTGCCGGAATGGAAGCCACTAGGACACTGAAACTGCGAATCAAGGACAAGCACGCGAAGGCGATGCTTGCGATGGCTCGCGACGTTAATCAGGTCTGGAATTTTTGCAACGAGACCCAGTTTCGCAGCCTCAAGCGGTACTGCAATCGCCCGAAGCTCTGGTTGTCCGGCTTCGACCTGCAAAAACTGACCAACGGCTTCAGCAAATGCGAAGGCGTTTCCATCGGGTCGGCCACGCAGCAGCAGGTGTGCGAGGAATTCGCGACACGGCTCAAGCAGTTCAAACGGCAGTGTCTGAACTGGCGAGTGAGCGACTGCAAGTCTCCCAGATACTCGCTGGGATGGGTTCCATTCAAGGCCCGCGCGCTGACGTACAAGAACGGCCAGGTTCGCTTCAACGGCATTAACATTGGGCTCTGGGACTCATATGGCCTGTCGAAGTACGAATTGAAGGCGGGCAGCTTCAACGAGGACTCGCGCGGGCGCTGGTATCTCAACGTGGCCGTCAAGGTACAGATCGAGGAAAAGCGCATGCCGGATGGTGCCTCCGTGCTCGGCATCGACCTTGGCCTGAAGTCGCTGGCGACGTATTGCAGTGGTGGAAAATTCGAGCCGAAGCAGTGGTATCGCGAGTCGGAGGCGGCGCTGAGTATTGCGCAGCGTGCTCGCAAGAAGAGGCGCGTGAAGGCTATCCACGCCAAGATCGCGAATCAGCGCAAGGACGCTATCCACAAGGAAACGTCGGCGCTTGTCAAAAAACATGCAGCAATCTTCGTCGGCAACGTGAACGCGAAGGCGCTGGCACAAACGACCATGGCGAAGTCCGTGCTCGATGCCGCGTGGACGACGTTCCGGACACAACTCAAGTACAAGGCCATCAGGCAGTGCGTGGTGTTTGCAGAGGTCAACGAAGCGTTTTCAACCCAAACGTGCTCGTGCTGTGGCGCTATCCCGCCCAGCAGTCCGAAAGGTAGGGCCGGACTTGGAATAAGGCAGTGGACGTGCAGCGATTGCGCAGCGGTACACGACCGCGACACAAATGCCGCCCGGAATATTGCCCGCCTGGGACTTCAGGCGCTTGCAGAAGGAATCTCCGGGGTTTAGCCCGGAGAGGAAGTCAATAAGTCCCCGTCGATCTCTCGCAGTAAGTCACCGACGGGGCGACCAAGTGCCACTTAGTCACCGATGCTGCCACCAGCAGGCACTACGGTCCGGAGACTTACTGACACTTTGGTGCCCCAACTCGCTCCATTCCCGATCGCTATGTCCCTCGCAGAAGCTCTCGAAAGGTTGAACCCTTCGCAACGTGAAGTCGTGGAGCACGCCGGTCATTGCGTTGCTGTGGCCGTGCCCGGCGCCGGCAAGACCGCGACAATATCTGCCAAAGCTGCCGTACTTCTTGCCCAGCCAAATATAACGGTGGGGGCTGTAACGTTCAGCAAAGATGCGGCGATCGAACTGCGAGATCGGATCTTGGCGCTCGCGGGGCCAGGTGCGAAGAAGCGGCTAATTGCCGGCACATTTCACTCTTTAGCCTACAAGCAACTCTCCGCGCTATCCGGCAAGCGGCCCGACATCGCGACCGACGGCGAGCGAACCGCGATTCTTACTCACATCCTTCAGCAATCCGGCTTGGAATGGAAGATCGAAGACGCCGTTGCCGTGATTGAACGCCTTAAGACGGATTTTGGTAGCCCGCCCACCGACACGGTTGAGGGAAAGCTGTTTGCTGCCTATCAGGAATCCCTTCAGCGCAACGATCGGGTGGACTTCCAGGACCTACTCAGACATGCGGTGGATGGGATGCAGCGAGGCACCATTGCCCCGTACAAGTTCGATGCGTTGTTGGTCGATGAGTATCAGGACGTAGATTCCCATCAGGCCCTATGGACAGCGTTGCACGCCCGCGCTGGTGCCGCAGTGAGTTTGGTGTGCGATGACGACCAGTCTGTGTACGGCTTCCGCTCGGCGATGGGACTACGCGGCATTGAAGCGTTCTCAAACGAGTTCAATCCCCGTCAGATAGTGCTGGGAATGAACTACCGATCTAAGAGTGAAATCTTGGCGGTAGCTGATAAGGTCATCCGTAACAACTCGGAACGGATCGTCAAGGACCTTGTTTCTCATCGCGGCCCGGGTGGCACCGTTTCTTTCTCCCGTCACGATGATGAGTACAAAGAAGCGGTGGCCGCGGTCGAATCGATGTCAGCCGCGGTGCGCGGCGGCAAGAGCGCAGCCGTACTCGCGCGGACAAATAGAATTCTTGACCCTATTGAAGCGGTATGTCGTTCCCACAACATCAAGTACCACCGAGCTGCTGGCCGCTCGATTCTGGATCGCCCGGAATCCGCTCTGATGGGGACGTTGCTCGAGCTGGTGCAACAGACCCGGACTGGGGGGCTTGATGCAGTTCTGGGCTTCACCGGGATTGGGTCAGCTGAACTTCGAACATTGCATAACAAGACCTCGTCCGTGAAGGATGGAGAGCGTATCAAGAAGAAGGACCTCGTTGCGGCCGGACTCGGAGAAGACACGGCAGAGAAGTACCACGATCTCTCAAAGCGACTGACTGAATGGCGCTCGCTTTGCGTAAGAGAATTCCATTCGCTCATTCTTGATGGGGTATTCGAATGGATGATGCAATGGGCGCGGACAGACCAAGGAAAGCGTGCAATCAGAACCACGTACGATGTCCTGTCGAGGTTAAACGGCCCGTTCTCAGATCGGCTCGAGTTCCTGCGTCGAAAGAACAACGAACCGGCGGCGGATGCAGTCATTCTCACGACGTTCCATTCGAGCAAGGGTCTTGAGTGGGACCATACGGCTCTCATTCGTTTAGAAGAGACCGTCATACCGGATGAAGGGAGCAGTGAAGCGGAAGAGCGCCGGCTGTTCTACGTCGCGCTCACTCGAGCTAGGCACAACATGATTCTTTCAACTGCGAAGAAGCATCCGACTTCGCGCTTCGTGGTCGAGGCGGGATTCGCTTGATTCAAGAATCGCGCGATCTTGCCGTCAGAGCTTGACTTCGACACGAGCGCGCTAGCGTCTCTGTATCCACCGCAACGATATATCCGAGAATGAAATACTCACCACGTCCGCATCAATGGGACGCAATTCAAGACGTGATCGCAGGCTTCGAGTCCCACGATCGAGGTCAACTCGTCATGGCTTGTGGAACTGGAAAGACGCTTACAGCCTTGTGGATTGCCGAGGCATTGAAGGTGCGGCTCACCGTGGTGTTTCTTCCATCCATTTCGCTTTTGCAGCAGTATGCGATGTCTTGGCGTGAGAACAGCTCCATCGCACGTGGGAAGACCCTTTGCGTATGCTCTGACATGTCGCTCTCTCGCAGTTCAACAGATGAACTAGGCGTGGATATTCTGCGTGATAGTGGCTTTGCAGTAACCACGGATGCCCCTGAGGTCGAGCGCTTCATTCGTGGGAAGGGTAACCGTGTCGTCTTCTGCACGTACCAGTCGGCCGCAGTCATTGCGGCAGCCCAAGCCTGCCCGGAGGTCCCAGCATTCGATCTCGCCATTTGCGACGAGGCCCACCGTTGTGCTGGCGATATCAGTTCTCCCTTTGCGGTCGTGCTAGATGGAAAACGAATCAGGTCCCAGCGCAGACTGTTCGCCACAGCAACCCCGAAAGCCTTGGACACGAAGCGCGGTACCAAGACAGACGCGGTGGACATGGACAATGAAATTGTCTTTGGACCACGGTTCCACACCCTACCGTTTCGCAAGGCAATCGATCTCGGCTTGTTGTGTGACTATCAGGTTGTCGTGGTTCTCTCCGACAGCGAAGAGCTACGCACCATTTGCATTGACGATGACGATAGGCAGCGTGATTGGAGCCGCGTTCACGAGGCAGGCCTAGTTGGGGTCGTCAAGGCGCTAGACAAGTTCAAGCTCAGGAAAGTCATCACTTTTCATCATTCTTTGAAGAACGCCTCGCGGTTTCAACAGGACTTGAGTGCAGTTGCGCAAGCCCTGCGATCGGCAGGCGAGTCATGCGCCGAGGTCGCGCCCTCGTTCATTGCCGGCACCATGAGCGCCGCTCAGCGGCGCGACATACTTGCGAACTTCGCATCGGGTGGGAGCGATCGACACCACGTCTTGACGAATGCCAGATGCTTGACCGAAGGCATCGACGTGCCCAGCGTCGACGGCATAGTCTTTGTCGACCCGCGCACCAGCGAGGTGGATATTGCACAGGCCCTCGGGCGCGCCCTCCGACGAAGTCCAGGTAAGACTGTCGGCACGGTTGTTCTACCGATCCTTCTTGGCAAAGGTGAATCGCCGGAGGAAGTTGTCGAAAAGACAGATTTTCGTTCAGTTTGGAGGGTTCTGAGAGCGCTGCGTGCCCATGACGAGGCGTTCGCCGCTTCTCTGACCCTGAGCAGGGCAACGACTCTATCCGGCAGGGGAAGCGGCGGAATTGATCCGCTTTCCAAAGTCTCTTTCTTTGGCGCTGCCAATGTTCGTGAAATATCCGACGTGCTTCGCCCCGTGGTTGTAGACGACTTGTCCGATAAATGGGAAGCAGGATACGAGCTAGCCCGTCAACGGGCCGAGCGGTTTGGCTCTTGCAACGCGATGCTGGACGAAACATGGCCGCCGGAAGATCCCAGCGGATTTAGGCTTGGAGCATGGCTTCGGATGCAAAGAGATGGCAAGACAGGGAGACTTCCTTGGCTAACAACTGAGCGAATTCGACGACTCGAAGCCATTGGGATGATCTGGGAGCTGAATGACGCCCGATGGCACGCGGTTTGTGATGCTGTAATTGCACACATGAAATCGCATGGGACGCCCGTTATCCCACCTAAGGCAATGTTCGAGCTCAACGGCACGACCACGGATTTGAACGACTGGGCAGTCAAGCAGCGCCGGCGCCATAAGAGCGGGAAGCTCCCCTCTGACAAAGTGGAGAAGCTATCGAGAGCCGGATTCTGTTGGGATCCGATGAACGAGAAATTCGAACGAGGTTTCGTCGCAGCAACCGCCTACTTCCAAGAGCACGGTGATTGCAATGCGTCTGCGGCGGTCGTTATGACAGATAGCTGGGAGCGTGGATCACAACTCAGCGCTTGAACAAGGTGCAGGGCGCACTGTCCCCCGAGCGGATCGCGCGCCTAGAAGCTCTCGGCATCCAATGGAACATGTTTTCATCGCGATGGGATTCAGCATTTTGCATTCTTCAGGCTTGGTCTAAGCAATATGGGCACGTCAATGTGCCTGCCCGCGCGGTCTGGCAGCCAGGCACCGAACAGGAACTCAATCTCGGCATGTGGCTGAGTAGCCAGCGGAAACTTCACGCGAAGAATCTCCTTTCTGCGGAGCGGACATCCCTGCTCGAATCAGTCGGGGTGCAATGGGATGGAGCCGTGATCCGCCACGATGGCAACTGGAGCGACGCTCTGCAGAGACTCACGGCGTATATCAATGCATCCAATGGGCAGCGTCCGCCGCTGGAATATGTCTGTGAAGACGGGATGCAATTGGGTCGGTGGCTGGCCAAACAACGCGGCTATTGGCGAACAGGTTCCCTTAAGTCTGAGCGGGCAGCCTCCCTCGCTGCGCTCGGCATCGGACCTGATCAGAGCCATAGCGCTTCGCTCAACACAGGCCTGAAATCGGAGAGACGGCGCGGAGTGAGACCGTCGGTGCAGAGTACCGCGATGCACGAAGGTAGTAGGCAAAGATCGCCGAATCCGCGCCACTTATCGCTTACGCCAGGTCCGATGGTTTGGTTATCCGCCCCGCACAATCAGTACGTCTGCGCGCTCGCTTCACACTTCTTCGACGCGCGCCCCGATGTATGGGTAGGTAAGCGAAATCGGGCGCGGCTGCTGCGCAAGGACTTAACTTGATTGATGGGGTTCTGGGCTCAAGTCACCGCTATCAGGGGCGTGACGCAAGCCCTATGGGGAACAAAACGCCCTGAGTAGGGCCCCCACCTGTTACGCTAGGCGTCGCGGCAGCCGGGGCCGACTCAGAGATCAAGCGGCGATCTGCTTCGGACGGCCTCGCGTGACGTAGACGAGGTCGTTCTTGAGCTCGAACGACTCGATAATTCCGCAGTCTTTGAGTTTGTTGAACGCGGCCTTAAGACGCATTCGAAAGCCGGCGAGCGACTTTTCTTTGGCGCCGCTGAGCTCGCGATACTTCTGCACGGAAAGCGGTATTGGTTCGCGGTGGGTCGAGAGAAAGCTGTGCAGCCAAAGTGCGAGAGGCGCGCGTTGCCCAATCTTTTTGCGGTCAGCCCACTCCATCAAGGTGAACGAATCCTGAGTGAACAGGCCGGCGATCTTCGGCTCGAGCCAAACCTTCCACTTGCTCAACGACTGGCCGTTCGAATCCCGCCACTCGAAAGATCGGACTAGGGAGCCGGCATAACCAGCTTTTCCCCCATCGGCCAGGACCTTCACCTGATTGGCAGAGAGTCGGTCGAAGCATTCTTGCAGGTGCTTGTACTCTTGCCCATTCACCGTCCAACCGACTTCTTTGAGGAAGCTATAGGCGGTGAACTCGACCGGCTCATTTGCGGATAACGGGCGCTGGCGGGCCAAGTGAAAGATCGTCAGCAGCACACTCATATCATCTTGGCGCAGCTCCTCGCCCTTGTAGATGATGTCGATGTTGGCGAGGGTCGTGACCTTCGTACCTTTGAAGTACTCGCGATTGTTGTCCTTGGTTGCAGTGAACAGTGCTCCGCGCGCCAGGGGATTCGGTACTGCGCGCTTCGAATCGGTCCAGAACGGCAATTCGAGGGGGATCGGCGTGTTCAAGAACCCTTTGGCCTTCCTCGTAGCGGCCGAGACCATCAGCTTCTCTGTCGCGTCCATCAGAGTCTGGCTTTGTGACACCCGTTTCCCGGCCGCAGATGTGCGCCCGCCACGACCAGCTCGGGTCGGTTCGTTCTCAGACTCGGGCATGAGCCGGAACTCTTCCTCTGGTTGTGGACGTGGATCCATATCGCCTCCTTGACTCCGCTGCATTATGGGGTGACGTATACGTGTGTCAAGCCAGCACTATTGGTCGTTCAGCGATGATGCTTGATAGTTCGCCTATGGTTTTCAATTTTGTTGCAAAGAAGCCTTTCCTACCCTGCAGCGGTCGGGAGGTACTGAGCGCACATCATGATTAGGTAAACGATTAAGGACTGATTAGGGAGTACTCTATGTTGCTGATTTCAAAGGAAAAAATGCTGTGGATAATTGGCGAACTGCTATTAGTGACTCGCGTATACGACCGATAGTGGTTCGGCCATGTTGCTAATAGTGGATCGCCGATTTGCTATTGATAGTTCGCCGATCTATCAAGTCCCGTGCGTAGCGGCGTACAGTTATCCACAATCCGGCCTACTGGGCCCCTCTCCGGGTAGCCTATGACGTGCACGCTGTCTAGGCATCCGCAATTTCATCGCGCTTCAAATCAGTGTGACGTAAGTACACACTCTCTTTGAGATCGTTATAAATAAACGGGTTGCACGTTGGTATCGCCCACTACCATTGCTCTACTATCAAAACACGTATGAAAAATGTGAGCTTACCGGGGTGAGAGCGTTACCGCCGGTTCGTTCTTATCCAAATAGTGATCAATAGGCTTCTTTTTAAGGTGCGTGGGGGGCCGGACTATTGATAGTTCAGCGATGACCGCAGCATGGTCACTTGATAGTTCGGCAATGGTTCGCAGGAGCTTGGTGGCCCCCGCTATGAAGTCATGCAAGTATTGATAGTTCGCCAATGGCATCAGGGACCGACTATTGATAGTTCACCAATAACCCTTGGTACCACCGCGCGCGGTCTTATTCGCCTTGCTTGTTGCCGTCGAGGCGTGATAGCTGATAGCTACCTGCTAGCTTAGCGCTTTGCTTTCTCTTCCAGAATCTGCACGGCGCGTTCGAGCAAAGCCCCCGCTGGCAGACCAAGCTCGTCCGCGAGTTTGTTGAAGCGAGCAATTGTGTCTGCGGTTGCTTTGATGTTGATCTGCTGATTTCGGCCAGTGGTAAAGCGACGATGCCTGCGTGGAGTGCCCGCTGCTGCCGCAGCCTCGACCTTAGCAGCGTCTCGGCTGTGAAAGCCGTTGTCTTTGGCCACCTGCGAGATGGTTTCTCGATCCACCCGCGGCTTATCGTCCCTCGTGCGTGGGCTGAAGTCTTCGACGGAGAGATCCAGGGGGTTGGCTCGTGTCATTGTGCAACCTCGCTCTTAGTTTCTTGGTGCTCCCGGAGCATCTGCAACACTTCGGCTGCAAAAGCCTCCGCATTCTCGACAGCTTTGTCGACGTTAGAAACTTCCGCCCTCCCCAGGCCGCTAAGCGTCTGACGGTACGAGAACATTGCCTTGAATGCCGCACGCTCGTTGAGCTCGACCTTGAACACCGGAATGTTGGCGTCGGCAAAGGTCCTTCGAATATGGGACGTATCCCGACTCTGAATAGCCACAGACGTGCGAGTGAACAGCACCGCATATGGCAGTCGGTAGTCGGGCTTGTGTTTTTGAATGCCGCGCTCGTGTGCCCGGATAAGACGGAACGCCCTTCCCGCTTGCTCGGCGTCCAACTGAGAACCTTGGGTCGGAACAATCACGAAGTCAGCTTCGCTGATCGCGTGTGCGACGATAGTCGCTGCCGTCCCTTCCAGGTCGACGATGACGAAGGCTGAACTCCGCGCCGCTTCATCAATCTGGTCAGCAATATCTTCCTCGGTGACGTCAGAGATGATCGTCATCTTCTCCGGCTTCGCCCCCCCCGTTCCCCATGTCTGCACCGGACGGTTCGGATCGGCGTCGATAAATGTGACGGTCGCGCCCTTCTCTGCCACCGTCGTTGCAAGCGCTAAGCTGCTGGTCGTTTTTCCGGCACCGCCCTTGGGCGAGACAAACACGATCACAGGCATTGGGGGTCCTTGGTTGGTAGCTGGTAGCTACTGGCTAAAGTGCACCGATTGATACCAAAATGGTAGCCATGAGTAATTGTAGCTGATAGCTACCAGGTATCCAATGGAAACCCGGATAGCTATCCGATACCGTATTGAAACTAGTTTGGTATCTATGAGCTTGCCGTCATGGTATCTAAGATACCAAATAGATATCTTAATGGCTATCTTAAAGGCCGGTAGATGCCCGGAATTTCTGGCTTTGCCCACGTAGACAGGTAGCTATCTGGTATCCAATAAGATACCAAAAAGGTATGCAAAAGGTAACAAAGAAGGTAGCTTTGGGGTATGACAACTTCCACGCATGCTCAAAGCATAGATTGACGTTCGGCGCCAGAACGTTGGGGAATTTTGATTGGTAGCTATCGGATAGCTTTCTGGTGAGGTGGTGCTGCGCCGTGCTTGGCGCCGATTGAGGGGGAGCAGCTAAACGCGTCATCATGTAACTAGTCAAAATTAGATCGGCTGACTGATAGCTATTGGATAGCTATCGGATAGCTACCAGATAGTTAGCTGGTAGGCGACGAAAGGGGAGAATCGCGAATCCGTCGCTACCGAGGCTCGTTGACACGGTGGGCACAGAGATCGCAAGCAAAAGCAATGTGGATAGCTATCCGATAGCTACCAGATAGCGACCAGAGGAGAAGTGCGCCATCTTGAAGTCGCGCTTGTGGCTGCCGGGGAGGGCGCTAGCAAGCAGGCGTCGCCCTAACGCGTAGGGCTGGCCAGAATCGATCTTTATATACTGGATTTGTCTCGATATCTCTTCGGAGGAGCCGCGTCGGGTGCGTGACGGCCCTAGTCAGCAAGCGGGGGGTTATGGGAGGCGAATCTGGCTACAGGCGAGGGACGACGGTGGATACGCGCGGATCCGCCTACGAGCGAAAAAAATCGCGCATCGCGGCGATCCGTCGGCCGTCCTCGGTCGTCACATAGACGGTGGTGGTGTCGAGCGAGTTGTGTCCCGCATTCTGTTGAGCGACCTGCAGGGGAACCCCGGCAGCCAGTGCATGCGAGATGTGGGTGTGGCGCATCCAGTGCGTGCTCGCGAGGGCGAGTCGATCGGCGTCGCGGGAATTGGTCTCACGCAGATCCGCCGCACAGCTGGTAAAAAATCGCTTCACCTGCCGATAAAGCGTGCTCGCCGCGACGGGGGCGCCACCATCCGCTAGATCGCGTTTAGCCCATAGTGCGCGCTCGGCTTGATCGGTTGCATGGCCCAGCAATGCAACCCCTCGCGCGGCCAATCCATCAGAATGACCCCGTGCTTGGAGGTAGCTCACCACACGCGAGATTACATCGTCCGGAACAGGCACCCGTCGCAGCTTGTCGCCCTTGCCGACAACCGTAAGCCACCATCCGTCTTCCGTTGTACCAATGTCCTCGCCTGCCAGTGACAGCCACTCCAGATCGTCGGTTTGGGCAGCAACGACTTCCGACAGACGCAGTCCCGTCGCATACAACAGCGGCAGCGCTACCTGTAGGCGCTGATTGATCGAGCTTGTCGGCAGTTCGGCCAGGCGCGCGCAGATGAACGCCCATTGCGCCGCAGTGAAGCTGCGCCCAGCATCTAGCGATGGTTGGGCGGAGCGGGGCGCTCGAATACCGCCCCATGGGTTGCCGGCGAGGTACCCCTTGTCATTCAGGTAACGGTATAGGTTCGCCAGCACCGTGATCGCGTATCCCTGCGCGCGTGGATCGAGCGGTCCTTCAAATGGGCGCCAGAGCGGGCTCCAACGTTCGCGCGAGCGCGGCGCACACCAGTGCGCCGGTGGGCCGCCTAGGAAGTCGCGATATGCAATGCAGTCATCGGTGTTCATCGAAGACAGGGGCTTGCGTCGCTCGAGCACTGCCCACAGCAAGAAGCGCTCGGCCTCTTTCCGGTAAGCGCGTTGCGTGTGGGACAGGTATTGCAGCCAGTCATAAGGGCCCGATGATCGGCCCACGTCACGCCGCCGCTCGCGCAAGCGGAGCACTTCCTCCGGTGCGAGGCCCGACTTCGAGCGCAGCCACGAGAGTACTGCCTCATAGTCATTGTGGGCACTGATAAGGCAGCGCGCCTGCGGCAAGCGATAGGAGCCATCGCGGCCGTCGAGCGCGGCCGGTACAACGAGCTTCTCGAGTGGCACAAGAGCGCTGTCCGACTTCGGTACCACGCTTGCGAGTTCATGCGCGTACCGCTGCCGGCGCGGCACCGCAACGTGTCCGCCGATGGCTCTCCCTAGCGATTCCGCGTGGGCATCAAGGAACGCCTCAATCATGCGTGCTTTACCGGCGCCGACCGCGCGTACGCTGCGGGTCCATCCGCTGCCAAGACCGTTGATCCGATCCAGCAAATCAGCCAGCGTAACGATGCCGGCCTCTTCCAGGCGGTCAGCGAGCGGTGCGGACAACCACGCGCGGCAGGCGTCAGCGGCGATGACGGGCTGCACATACCGCTCCTCGAGCCAGTCGATCGCCTCCAGCTGGCGAGCCATGAGGCGAGCGCGACGGGATTCGCGCTTGAGCGTGTCGCCGTACTTTTCCTGATAGGCGGCCAGCTGCTCGGATTCGCTGAAGCCATCCAGACCCGACTCGGCTGAGAATTCTTCCAGCGAGGGAAGGCCGGCACCGGGTGTACCAATCCTGCGGAAATCCTTGGGGTCGAGTTTGATCCGGCGCGCGAGGCCCGGCCGGTTCGCGCGCAGGGCCGCCGCCGCGAGCTCACCACGCAGCCAGGCCGTGACGCGCCGGACCTTTGGATGGGCCGCAAACGCGCGCGCGGCGGGGTCGATACTCGGGGATGCGTCGCTGTCCGGCACGGCGTCGGCGAGCAGCTGCGCGTCCGCTTCGATCTCGCCTTCTTCCAGCAGGTAGCGCTCCCACATCGCGCGTGCATGCAGGCCCTGCACGATCGCGCGGAGGAAGCCGAAATGACCTCGGTGCAGCGGGCGCCGTGTGACGCCACGACGCCGGCGAGGAAGCTGAATTGGGACCACCGGCGGCTGGGACGCAGGCATCATTGGACGTCCAAGTCGAGCGCGCGCAAAGCCCGATCGAACGAGGCGTCCGGATCCGGCAGGCCGAAAACGTCATGCATCGGATTTTGGCCTAAGGCTTTGGCGACCTCGGAGAGGGTGGTTTTTTGGCGCGTGAAGCGCTCGTGAAACAGAAGTAGTCCAGCGAGAAACGGTCCAATAAGGGGTATGTCCTCGAGCTCTACAGGATTTCCTGCGCGCCTGCTCTCGCCTCTGATAAGGGTAGCCACTTCCTCATCCAGGAGCGCGACACACGCGCGGTGACCTCCATCAACCCGGAGAGGATCGAGCAGGTCCCGATAGGTGGAAGGGTGTTTGAGTTTGAGTGCGATAAGGTAAGCACGCAATTTCCCCTGCCGCATATCCGACAATGCAAAGAGGGTGCAGCCTCGCTCGATCTCACGTAGCGAAAGGTTCAAGATGGTCGCGCACACGGTGAAGTATGGTGCGAACTCGCCCTCCTGAATCCCGATTCCTGACAGAGTGGACTTGATGAAGCGGCGAGTCGGATGGTCGCTCGTGATGTTGCGATCACGCGACTTCGGTAATCCAAGTGATAAGTGCAGAAACTTGCCCAGATAGGCTGCAGCGTCAGTTTCCGCCCCGTAGACCCCGCGGATGGCCTTCTCCAGTTGGTCCCGGTTCATCAGCAGCACGAACACCAGATGCGGCACGTCGAAAAAATGCTTGATGCGCTCAAGCAGGGCGACGGCAAATGCCGGACGGCAACGGTCAAGTTCGTCGACCACGATGACGACCGGCTTGCCCGTGGCCCTGAAGCGGTCGAGCGCGAAGCCGGCCAGGATCTGGCGGAATCCTTCCACGCTCTTCTGTTCGGCTTCCCACTGGCCGAGTCGTCGTTTCACCCACGCGCTGGTGACATCGCCAGCCTTGTCCCCCGCCTGCTTGGCGGCAGCAGCGAATTCGTCGTTTGCGACATGCAGGTCGAGCGCCTGATTGACCGCGCTTAGCACGCCGCCGGCGCCCACGGCTGTGGCTGCGAGGTGAATTGCGGCCTTGGTGGCCACTGGCAGCAACGCGCGCATGACTTCGGCCGCGCCGCGCGTGACCTTCTCGGTCGTCGTGGCGTCGCCAGCGCAGAGCTTGAGCACCGCCGCCGACAACACCATGAAGGCATCCTCGGCGTAGTCCTGCCCGAACGCGTCGATGAACGCGAGCCGGTGACCATCCTGCTCAAGCTTTTTGGCCCAGTGCCGGCCGAACCAGGTCTTGCCTTCGCCCCACGGCGCATCGATCGCGACCACGGCGCCCACCTGCAAGCGCTGGAGATAGGCGGTCAGCCGCTGCGCGACCGCCCCGCGCTCCAGCAGATCGCCGTCGAACGGCACCGGAATGTCCGCGAGAGGCGGGCGTTGGACGAGCACGGAGGAGGTGGCTTCGGCCATGAGGATCCTGTTCAGGACAATCCGCGTAGCCCGCCAGCCCAGAGCCAGCGCCGTACACACGCGATGGGTCACATTATAAGAGGGATGTCGTCGTCAATGCTATCGCACGCGTACGTTATTTTTACTGTACATGATAATAGCGATTATCATGTACTGCAATTTCTGGCATCGATCTGATATGTGTGCAATAGTGCACAAAAATGCTTGTGAAATGCTGAGGTGTTGCAAGCGGCGGGTAGGGCAGATAGACTCCGGCCAGCGTTGCTCCACCAGGTCACTCTTTGAACCAAAACGGAGTCTTCGGCCCCTGCGGCCGATGTGCAGTTTGTCGGACCTATCTGGTGGTTGGCCCCAACCCCTGTTGATAGTCGAAGGGAACAGGCAGTTTTTTGGCCAACTAACCGTATTTGATAAGGTCTGTCATGCTGACACTTGAGCCTTCCGTGGCCGCGTTCGCGGCCCTGAAACAAAATCTGCGCCTTGCCAATGGGCGCATCCTGCCTTTCCTGTCTGCGAAGATCGACCAAGCGCTTGCGCGTGGTGCGGGCGCATTCACGTGGGAGTTGCTGCGAGCCGGCTGGACTGGCGGCTCGGGCGATTTTCCTATCCCCCTCTCTATCTCCGCCTTCGTGGATCGCTACGCTGAGTTCACTGACGAGCAAACTGCGGTCGCTATGGGGGAGATCCTGAGTGGCAAGCGGCTTGTCATTGATTTCGAGGTGCACGCGCCGACCCGGCAGCACGATCTGGAAACCATCACCTACGCCGTTCACGTTCGCCTGACGGAGGCCGACGGTACGCCGTGCGAGGGCCGGTTTACGGTCCCGTCGTTCGTGGAGGCGGCCGGGCACGAGCCGTATCGGCTGGCCTCGGCATATACGCATAAGTGGGACGGGCCGGGTGCGGAGACGCGGCGCAACAACGGTCGCGACCTAGTGAGCGCACTCGTGCGCGCGGGCACGTGGGAGGGCACCTTCTTCATTTACGACCGCGCGCACCGCGATGCGCCGGCGGAGGCGATCACGGCCGCGAAGGCAGGGCTCGCCCGCAGTATTCTCACAGCGCTCTCGCTGCGCCCGCGCTGCTTTGTTGAGAAGCCCGCAGGTTTTTCTTCGCGCGTCTTGCAGGTACGGATGACGCTGCCTCGCGCGGTGTCGATCGCGTGGGGTGGGTCCCCGTTTGTTTTCACCATCCCTGAGCTCGAAAAACGCCACTTTCGCATCGAAGGCAAATACGGCCTCCTGCTGGAGTCGGGCTGGCGTTGCTCGTTCGTGGAAGGAGAGTGGGTGGGACTGTGTCAGTCCAATGGGGTAGCTGAGCATCTCAATCCCACCCCCATGCCGGCGGTGAAGGCGGCATTGCTGAACGCTGTACACACCACCCTTCAAGCGAACGGCGTGACTGTCCAAGCCTAGTGGGAGGAATTTATGCGGACCCCCACAAAGCCAAAACCCCGCTTGCGCGGGGTCTCGACTCAAATTACGAAGGCCCGTCCGAAATTCAGACCACCCCCGTCTCATCAGCAATTGTACAACACTTCCGGTTCGAATCCAGGGCTAACAGAGCTTTTCCTGCCGAAAGCCGGCAGCAATCGGTGCTAACCCTACAACAAGAGCATGAAAAACCACTTTACTGCGCCTCGGCTTGCTACGGTTCAACGCTTCTTTCGGAGTGACTCCAGCACCGATCTGATGGGGTGTTATGCATGGTGCCAAGCGCTTTCCGCAGCTCTGCTCCCATTGTTAGGCGACTTCGAAGTTTCGCTGCGCAATGCGTTGCATCGTAGTCTGTCCCAATTCTATATGGGCGCCGACTCCGCGCCGTGGATGCTTCCGCTTGCAGGCCCACTCCCTGCAGGTGCCCCGCAAGCGAAGACACCTCATGCGATGTCGTCAGGCGACAAAAGGGACATCGCGACTATTGTCGATCGACGAGCGAAAAGGAACCGGGCCCTCGGTCAAGACGATATCGTGGCCGCGCTTTCATTTGGCTTCTGGGAGCAGCTCGTCAATGGCCTTGGCAGGGGCCAGCATCCCAATGGCCTACAGGAGGCGGTCTTGCGCAGCGCCTTTCCCTTTGCGCCCACGGGCACGGCTTACGCCTCCGCCGCATTTCGGGAACAGTTGGTAAGGCTCCTCAGAATGGTACGGGATGTGCGCAACCGCGTGGGACATCATGATGCGATTTGGGCGATCCCCGAATTCAACATCGCGGGCCATCCAGGATTCATCCCGCGGCGGCCGCGCCATACTCTGACCAGCACAAAGCTTTTTGCCTTGCGAGTAGTCTGGCTGGCATCGTGGATCGATCCCGCGATCAGTGCGCACATTGAAAAGTCCGATCATTGGGCGTGCCTGCAAATGTTGTTGTCGCGGCGTGCCCTCGCGACGTATCGGTCCCGTGGCGGGCGAACTGATACCTATCATGCCCTGATTACTGGCCGTGCCAGCCTTCGAAGCGCGAGATCCTTTCATTTTTGAGTCGGCATCGCCGGGCGTGGTCTCTCGAGGGCTGACTGATCTGTTTCATATAGATCGGGCTGCGCGGGCCGGGCATACCAGCGTGGGGCATCCCCACTAACCACGGCATGGCAAGATTGCGTACTCATTTACCGAGGTGCGCAATATGGCGATTCCCCTGTTCAAGCGAGTGCCGCTCGATGAGCTGACATTGCGGACGATCACCGATCGCTCGGCCGAACTCTTTGAAGTGGGATTGGAGGATTGGTCCCAGTTCCATCGGGCGGTCGAAAAGCTTAAGTTTATCGATCAGGAGATCGCAGACACTGCCGACTTGGGCTCGACCAATTGGCTCTTCCGTGGGCAAGCCAATAGCGGATGGAAAATCACCAGCGCGCTCGAGCGATTCGCGCCCCGTATCGCCACGTTGGAGGAATACTACGCGCACGCATACTCACCACGTTACGTCATCGAGTCATCAACGGGCGAAAAATGGGACATTCGGCCGCCACACGAATTCGACAAAGACTTGCAGCAAGCCGCGGCAGTACCATTCGTGTTCAACGCGCGGCCGGACGAGTACTCCTACCTCGTGTACCTGCGTCACCACGGGTTTCCCTCACCGCTTATCGACTGGACGCGCTCTCCATATATCGCCGCGTTCTTCGCCTACTCCGACGCCTTCCAGCACAAACATGAGCGCGTTGCGGTGTTTGCCTATCTAGAGGCTACGGGAAGAGGAAAGGCTACGTCGCCCGGCAACCCGACAATCTATTCCCTCGGACCGTACACCCGTACCGCCCCACGGCATTATATTCAGCAAGCCGAGTACACCATTTGTCTTCGAAGGCAGGGTAGCGATGGTCGCCACGAGATCAGCGAACATACCGACGCCTTCGCGCATCGGGATTCGACTCAGGACGTCCTTGTGAAATTCACGCTTCCACGGTCGGAATGGCGAAAGGCATTGGGCTACCTTGACCTCCATAACATGAACGCGCATACCCTCTACGGTTCGGTGGATCGACTCATGGAAGCGGTTGCAGTTCGCGAGATGCTTCTGACTGATTGAAGGTACTGCCCATGGAATTCTCGATGCTGCCGGCTAGGTCAACGGTTACCACGTGCGCGGCAGGCTCTTGACAAATTTCCCTTGGCGAAACACGGCGGCGCCGGCTCGCTGACATTCAGCGAGCTCTTCCTTGGTAAGTTGCTCATCGGCCTTTAGTCGGCGGCGACATTCGGCTTCCTTTTCTTTCGCCGCCTCAATGTTGTCGGCGTACCACTCTTGCGTGTGGGCAGAGACCAGGTTGTGCCAACCAATTAGACCCACAGCCAGTGCAACTGCGAGCGGAAAAATAACTCTAGAGAACATGCCAAAAGCCCCCGTGTGAAAAGTATTCGATACTGTAAGTTAGTTTAAAGCACGTCGCAACGTTTTTGCGAAAATAGATATTTAGTATTTATTTTGCGTTATTTCGCGAAAAAATTTAATGATAAAAAGCTATTTGAATGACTGCGTGGACAATGAGGGCTACGCGCTCTATAACGGCCTGGCCCTCGACAACCAGCTCATCCACCTCGGTTGCTGGGCCCATGCGCGCCGTGGCTTCATTACGGCCGAGGAGGCAGTGCCGAAGGCCGCACGCACGCCGCAGTTGGTGCCCACGCGCTTCGTCAAACTCGTCGGCAGGCTGTTCGCCGCGGAAGCGCGTTCGGCAACCTGGACGCCGGCGCGCCGGCAACGGCTTCGTCGACGTTACAGCGAGCGCGTGCTGCATGCCATCGAGGCGCTGCTGCGAGAGCAACTGCCGATCGTCGTGCCAAGCAGTCTGCTGGGTAAGGCGATGCAGTATCTCCACGGCCAGTGGCCCAAGCTCGTGCGCTACATTGAAGACGGGACCTGGCCCATCTCCAACAATCCGTGCGAGAACGCGATCCGCCCGTTTGTTCTGGGTAGGAAGGGGTGGCTGTTCGCGACAACGGTGGCCGGTGCCCATGCCAGTGCAAACCTCTACTCACTGGTGGAGACCTGCAAGGCCAATGGCATCGACCCGTACCAATACCTCGTCTGGCTGTTCAGGAAGCTGCCTCTGGCAACCACTGCCGACGACTACGCCGCGCTTCTGCCGTGGACCATGCCGACACCCCTGAGAGGCGTCGTTTAACGACCGCTTACGATTGTTACTCGAAAAGAGTCAAAGGAGAGACGACTCACCTTTGGAGACATGCTGGCACAAGTCGACAGCGCCGTCACCACTTACGGGTGCCGGGAGATTTGATTGAAGGTTTTTCATCGCTTCCCGAGTCCCCATTGTCAGCGGACAACCTATGCTTGGACGGCAGCCCTGGCGTGCAAAAGCGCGGCGATCGCGAAGTCCAAATCGGAGCGCGTGTGGTCATAGGTTACGTTCATCCGCAGGCGTTCCGTCCCCTTGGGCACTGCTGGATACACGGCGGGCATTGCATAGACCCCACGCAGATTGCAAAGACGGGCGACCTCAAAGGCAAGTTTTTCGTCGCGCATTAAAATCGGAATAATCGCACTTTGGGTGTTACCGACCTCGAACCCTTCGTCCCTCAGCCGATGAATGAAGTACGATACATTGGTCATTAGCCGGGCGCGACGCATCCGACCTTCCCTCTCTATCACCGACAAGCCCGCCTTGACAGCTGCCGACGTCGCTGGCGATACAGGTGCGCTAAAGATAAACCCCCGCGCATTGAAGCGCAGAAAAGACACGAGGTCATCCGAGCCAGCTATATAGCCACCTTGCCCTGGGAGCGTCTTACTCATCGTACCCATCAGTACGTCAATCTCACCGATGCAGTCGAAATGCTCCTCGATGCCTCGACCGGTGTCACCTAGCACCCCGAGACTGTGCGCCTCATCGACCATCAACATGGTATTCGGGTACCGACTTTTCAGTGCGATCAACAGATCCAGCGGAGCGATATCGCCGTCCATGCTGTATACGCCATCGACGACCACGAGCTTGCGGCTGGAAGCCGGCAGCATGCGTAGATGAGTCTCGAGCGCACCCATATCGTTATGTGGGAACTTTACGATCTGTGCATGCGAGTATCGTCCACCATCGACGATGCTGGCATGGCACAACTCGTCGTACAGGACGACATCAGCTTTACCGGCAAGCGTGCCGATGACCGAGAGGTTCGTCATGAAGCCCGAGCTGAACGAGATCGCTGACTCGCGTCGGAAGAACTTGGCGAGGTGAGCTTCGAGTTGTTCGTGGATATCGAGGTTCCCTCCAAGCAGTCGCACCCCATGTGTTCCCGTTCCATAGCGCTTTACTGCGCGAATGGCGGCGCGGTCAACCTTTGGGTGCCTAAGCAATCCGAGATAAGAATACGTGCAAAAGTTGAGTTTGCGCTTGCCTTGATTCACGACCCATGCACCGTCGTATTGGTCGATACGATCAAAGAAAAACTCGTATCGGCTCCGCATAGACTCCAGACGCTGCATCGTCCGGTTCATCCGGATCAAGAACTTGGGTGGTATTGCGCCGCCCCGCCCGGCCTCCCCGGATTTCGCTTGGCTCGACGGCTCGACGGCCAAGCGCGACAATTCCGCGAAGGCATCGTTCATAAGTTTTGAAGATTCATCGACCGACGGGCGGAAGCCAGGCTTCAGATAGCACAAGGACCCCCGGAAGAGCTTCCGCGCGAGCGAGTTCTTCCCAAACGTACTCTTTATTAGGTCAGTCCAGTAACCCACCGTCAGCGCTGAGCCAGATCTCATGCCTAGCATGGCAGCACCGATCCCCAAGAAAGCGAGAAACGTACAACTGCTGACCAACAGCCCTAGCATGCGCACGAGCCACGACCGCGTCACGACATGGAGTAGTTTGTAGACCGTTTCTTTATGCTCAATCTCTTCTGCAAAGTGCCAGAGGAAAAGCCTTCGAAGTTCTGTGTCTCTCACATCCCGGAGCAAGCTATCGCTCAAAAAGTGGATGGAAATTATCGCGTTGTGATGCTCAATTGCCGCTGCGGTCGCCAGGCGCAGAGGAGAGGTGCTAAGCGGCTCAAGGACTTTGTAAGATAAAAAGTTGGCGAATTTGAGGAACCAGGGCTCCGTCATTCCCTGTTCCGCCATAGCTCGGACGAGCCTCGCATGCTCACGTGAATGCGATCCCTCCTGTAGGAAAAGGCATTTCACCTCCTCGGCCAAAGAGGGATCCGCACGATCCAGATAACGGTTGCACGTGCGGATGATGAACCGCTCTCCGTCTGGGATTAAGAACGTATATGCGTTCAGCAAGTGGCTTTGGAATGGCTTGTTTGCGTACCACGTCTCGCGCGCGGCGGCCGCCGCAGGGGCACCACGCAATTGGGAGGCGTACCTATTAGCTTCGTTCGTCATTGCATCCCTCGCAGAAAAATTCGGGCTGACGGGACCAAGAATGGTACGCGCTTCCTGTATGCGCGATATTCATCCCCGAAATAGCTTTCGAGATATTTTTCTTCTTTGCGGGCCATTACCAGGTTAAAACCAACAACGAACAGGAGGACAGGTGTCAATAGCAAAAAAATGTAGTTGGCGAACTGAGGGAACTGGAGTGGAAGCTGATGTATTGCAACAACGGTGGCACCCAGTTCGCAGTGAAAAACCCCAACGTAAAGAGGATTGCGAGTCACGCTATAGACGCCATTCGTAACTAACGAAGGCCGTGCGAGACACTGACCTGTGAATGTGTGAGCTCTACCCAGCGCGCGTTTCGCCATGGCGACAAAGGTCACACCAAACAGTAGCAGGGCCAATCCCAACCATTCTGGAAATCCGACTGATGTTACGTTCATCGCCATCACAACGTAGCCCAAAATAAGCCCGAGTGAACATGATCTCATCAAAACTTGCAATACAACCGGGGAAAGGTTGCGCGAATCTTTCTTGCGTCGCAAGTCCATGCCGTAAAAAATGAAGCACGCGGATAACAGCACAGAAATAGCCCAGAATAAATATAGTTCAGATATCATTCATATCCCGCGAGAAATACACATAAATTTTGACGTCACGCAACATCGTATCTTTTGATGCGCCAATAAGATTGGATGGCACGAACGTGATTCACATCTACATTGAGAGAATGTCATATTTCGCGATCTTTTATTGTGGTTTTCGTGCATTACTATCGGTCTTACCCAACGGGAGGTGTCGAAAACGGGCCGCACTACCTGACAGATGACACGGCTCTGCGCACGTGTTGCGGCGCTTGGTTGCGCATGGACTATTACGGCACCAGATTGCAGGCAGACCAAGCGCCTGTATGCTTGCCGGCCGGAGTTCTGGGCAACTGCCAGGTGGAGCGGCCCACTAAACAGCCGAACACGGTCACCCGCATACAAGAGCGGGTAGGCATGCGACTGTGTATATGACCAAGACGAAGAAGGGACTAGTGGAAGTGTGGATTGGGCCGGAGCGCTGGCGGCGGTGGTCCCTGAAGAGAAGCTTGGGATGGTGCGCAAGAACTGCGAGCCGGGCAAGACGGTATCGATGGGGGCGTGCCAGTGGCGTCAATCCGAACCAGCTTTTTCAATGACGCAAGCTGGACCACGACGGCAGCCTATCAGCGGCCAATGCAGGGCAGGGAGTGGTGCCTGCGTCCGAGTTGGGGCGGCGCGCTCAGCGCGCGTGTGCTTGATTCGTCGCCAGCGAGAGGCGAGCGGCATCGGGTCGGGGAACGTGAAGCGCGTCTACCGGGTCGCCCGTGCACGGTTTGCTGCTGCAACGCAGACCGAAACGCCCCCCCTATTACGCGACGACACGACGGGCGGGTTGCGGTAGCGCGAAGCCACTAGCGCTGGCGCTCCGATGGCTTCGAGTTCCGGTGTGAGAACGGCGAGCCATTGCGGGTGACCTTCGCGCTGGATTGCTGCGACCGGGAGGCAATGAGCTCATACGACTGTGTTTAGACCTAATAGTGAGCAGGAAGTGATGGAAGTATTGACGGGGCCGGAGCGTCGGCGGCGGTGGTCTGCGCAGGAAAAGGCGGCGATGGTTCGAGAGAGCCTGGAGCCGGGCAAGACCGTATCAATGGTGGCTCGCCAGCACGGCGTCAACCCTAACCAGTTATTCCATTGGAAGAAGCTGTATCAGGGCGGCAGTCTGTCGGCGGTGTCGGCAGGCGAGGAAGTGGTGCCGGCCTCGGAGCTAGCGGACGCGCTCAGGCAGATTCGCGAGCTGCAGCGGTTGCTTGGCAAGAAGACCGTAGAAGTTGAAATCCTGAAGGAAGCAGTGGAGTACGGTCGGGCAAAAAAATGGATAGCGCGCTCGCCATCATTGCCGGGGGACGACCTGTGAAGCAGGTCTGTGATGTCCTCGGTGTTGCGCGCTCGAACATTACGGTGAAGCGCGCACGCTCGTCCGACTGGCAGGATGGGCGCAGTGCCGTGCAGACAGACGACGCGGAGTTGGTGGCGGAAATCCAGCATGCCGTCGCCGATTTGCCGAGCTACGGCTACCGGCGCGTTTGGGGCTTGATTCGCAGCCAGCGTGAGGCGCTTGGCACTAAGCCGGTGAACGTGAAACGCATTTACCGAGTCATGCGCGTTCACGGTTTGCTGCTGCAACGCAGACCGAAACGTCCCAGCATTACGCGACGACATGACGGCCGGGTTGCGGTGGCGCGAAGCAACCAGCGCTGGTGCTCGGATGGTTTCGAGTTCCGGTGTGAGAACGGCGAGCCATTGCGGGTGACCTTCGCGTTGGATTGCTGCGACCGGGAGGCGATGAGCTGGGTTGCGACCACGGGCGGCTATACCGGGAACGATGTCCGCGACGTTATGCTTGCGGCTGTGGAACATCGGTTTGGCAATGTCGACGCGGCGCCGGCATCGATTGAATGGCTAAGCGATAACGGTTCGGGATACATTGCCCACGAGACCCGCGCATTTGCCAGTGGCATTGGACTCAAGCCGCTCACGACGCCGGTTTGTAGTCCTCAGAGCAATGGCATGGCTGAGAGCTTCGTCAAGACGATGAAGCGCGATTACGTTGCCTTCATGCCCAAGCCGGACGCCGCAACCGCTGTTCGCAACCTGGCGGTTGCGTTCGAACATTACAACGAGAAACACCCACATAGCGCGCTGAAGTACCGCTCGCCTCGCGAGTTCAGACGTAAAGCGGAATCATCAACCTTGGTGTGATGCCGTGTCCGGAAGTACGGGGGCAAATCCAGCTAGAACTTGGCGGTTGCGTTCGAACATTACAACGAGAGACGCCCACCCACATAGCGCGCTGAAGTACCGCCCGCCTCGCGAGTTCAGACGTAAAGCAATCATCAATCTTGGTGTGATGCCGTGTCCGGAAGCTCGGGGGCAAAACCACTACCTCCACAACGTTGACCTTCCGCCACCTGCGGCGCAGCATCCTGCGAAGAATAACTCAAATGTCGAACCGATATCGAAAGAATGTCGCCTCGTTGATGCTAGCCTGATAAAGGCAGCGCGCAATTTAGTTTGCCGTGCAAATCAAGTTATGTCGAAAGCGATTTTAAATATCGGCGTAGCGCATGTTTTATTTTCATCGAATACTATCAATCAGGAAGTGAGTTCTTTTATGACTTTTACAACAGCCAATGCGGCAACAGCACCTCGAATCCTCAGTGCATTGGAGCTGCAATCGGCGGAGGCCGCCGAGGCGCGCCGTGCCAATAAAAGCAAAGTGACGGATTACGCGGGCATCTACGAGCGTGTGGCCAATGGCAACGTAGACATCATGGTGAACGGTCGCCAACAGGATTTCGAAGTGGTCCGCTCGAATCCGAAGATGACCGACACCGAAAAGGGTCTCGAGATCGTCCGGCAGCTGACAGAAAAGCTGATTGGCGCAGGTTCCATCGAGCGTAAAGAGGCGCTTGGGACCAAGGTCGTGGAAGCAATAACGGCGTCGGACGTGATGGGGGCCGATGTCACCGCCGTCACCCGCGCGGCGAGCGGCTATGAATTCGAGGCGCCTACAAGGCAGTCGCTCAACATCTCGACCGAGAAGGACGGAATCCTGAGCGTTCACAAGTCCTCCGAGTGGGACACCTGCCGCTCAAAGGCAGGCGGCGGCGACCGTAAGGTGTTTAATGGCAAGCCGGTGCTGAGAACGGATATGCGTTTCGAGATCTCGCAGGCTGGCGTATCTACTAAACATGGTCCGATGCTGCGCATGGACCTCATGGCGTGGCATCACTCCGGCGACGCTTCGGTGCCTGTTGCGCGCGAGCTCGCGACTCCAGCACAAGCCCGGACGCTCATGCAGTGGCTGAAGGACATTCTGTCCGATGTGTGTGGACGCGCGGGTATCCGCTTCGAGACGGGAGCCCTTGACAAAGGCCAAGCGGTAGCACTCGCGGAAAGCCGGGGTGACGTCAACCCGTCGAAGGCTTGCGCGGGACGGGACGGGCAAGAGCACTTCACGAGTGTCAACGCTGGAGCGTTCAACGCCAAGGCGATCTTGCCGGGACGCCAACTCGCGTCGATGGCGCGTCCACAAGCATGGAAGGCCGATGCACTCACGCGGGAAGTCAAGTACGTCGAACGTGCCATTGGTCCATTGATAACGGAGAGGGCTGTCCTCTACAACGAGTTGGTAGATACCGAGCGTGAGATCGATGAGATCAAACGTTTGATCCACAATAGCGAGGACGTCAAGCCGCAGGTCATCCAACTCCGAAAGTACGAGCGGGCGGTTGAGAAGGCCATTGAAGCGGCAATCCGGGGCGCAGACGTCAGGGTTTTTCTCCGAGGCTTCGTCGACGAGGGCGGCAAGCAGAGCAGAGAGTTAAATAGCCTACTCGCGGAAAGTGATACCGGAATCAGCCCGGAACAAGAAAAGCGCCGCAAGTACTTGCAAGACGCGTATACGATTGCAGAAGATCTCATCAGGGGCGAATTCGGCCCGTTCAGTGATCTTCGCGAGGTTCTGCGGAATTTGACTGCGGAAATCGACGAGCTGAAGGTCGCTAGCGAGCATGGACTTACGGATGCCGGGGAAGATTCTCGCCATACTGAATTGCTCCGTCAGCGAAATATCATCGCCCAGATGTCCGAGGAGCGACGTGGTGAACGGGTAGCATACCTCAGCTCGAAGGACGGTCCTTCTGAATGCCGCTACCGACCTGTATTCCGAGAGGCGAGCGACAATATGCAAATCGCGCGAGCCTTGCTGACGAATGTGGAAAACGATCATTTGGAACTGAAGCAGGCTCGGGACAAGGAAACGCGCGTCTTGAAGTCTCTCGCCGAATGCGATGAGAGGATTGCGGGGTCCCAAAAGCAACTGGGGGATCTGAATCGAGCGCGCGTCAAGAATTCGCTGATCGCGGAAGGAAACCGTCTTTTGGTGGAACAGCTCACGCTTAGCATTGAGGCGTGCGGGAATTCTGCATTGGTCCCGCAACTTCGCGGATCGCTGCCTGTGTTCAACTACATGCTGACGAGATTGGACGCTTGCCTCGATGCATTGCATAGGGAGCGCGGGGCGACTCGGTACGGCGCCGACGACATCGCAGAGGCGATTGAGAAGATCAGTGGCGAAATATCGGAAGCCGGCATTTCCCGGGACGAGCTGCTCACCACATATCAGAACTTGAGAGTAATAAGCGGTGGACTGAGCGGCAAAAATTCTCTAGGTTATAGGCTCGCGGGGGTGGCGACGTTGATGATGCTGACGCTAAATACTAAAGACGCGGATATCGCCGCTGCAGCCAACCCCTTCCAAGTTCTGGATAACAGCCGCCCGCTGCTAGGCTTGATAGGCGTGACTGGCGAGGAAGCCGATACGGTTATCCGGGCTGGAAAAGCCACGGTGCTCGCGGAAGCGGCAAGGGCAGAGGCAAAGGCAGAGGCAGTGGCAAAGGCAAAGGCAGAGGCAGAGGCAGAGGCAGAGGCAGAGGCAGAGGCAAAGGCAGAGGCAAAGGCAGAGGCAAAGGCAGAGGCAGAGGGAAAGGGAAAGGCAAAGGCAGAGGCAGAGGCAGTCGCTGCACCGGTGCCACTCGTCTCGGAGTAATTGGTCGACATTTAGGTTCGTAGGAGCCTCCCGGCGGGGCAGTCCAAGGCCCGGCCCGGAGGCGGGTAATCAGCCCGCTGGATAAACGGGACTGGCAGGAAAAATTTTCCAACAAAGGAAGGTCTATGGATTAAGAAGTCGAAGTTGGGGGCAGCTAGATCATGGAGGCGCTCAAGCGCGCGGAGTCGGGCCTGACGATGCTGTAGATTTGCCGCGAGATGGGCATTAGCACGGCGACGTTCTATAACGGCCGCGGAGAGTATGGCGAGGTGGGCGAGTCGCGCTGATGGCGAGCTTGGGGCGGGGGACGCCCGGCTGCGCGAGATGGATGTCGAAGAGAAGATCAAGGCGTAGATCGTTGCAGAGGCGCTTACATAGAAGGATTTACTCAACCTGCATCAGGCCGCGCAGGCGATTAGTGCGTCAGGCGCCGGAGCCGTTGACGGCGTGAGTCTCGGTGAACGCCGTAGGTCGATGGCCATGCACGACCAACTGAAGGATGGGCGCTGTATCCGGCTGTTCAAGCAGCATGGTCTTCTACTTCCGCCTCGCGTTAGAAAGAGGGATTATCGCGGCATTTGAACCGGCGGTACCGCGCGCTTGATGTTCGGATGCTACTGGAGCCTTTTATTATGATAGGTGCGATCAATTACTGCGCATCGCCGTTGGATGCCCTACCGAAGCCACAGGCTTCCATGGGACGGTTCTATGTCGCGTATTATGGTGCCTGGACAACGGTGTCGGCAGCCCGTGCAGCGCTTTCTACTGCCGGCGACTTCGTGAACAAGGTTACAGCGCTATTTGGCAGGGCGCCTCCCATCCAAGTTGACAAAGTTGCATTGTCCAGCGACATCTTGGCCGGAATTGGCTTAATCATGTCTGCAATCCAGATACCGATCGGCATAAAAAATTTCTACAAAGCTGTCAGTGAAATGGCTGAGAATCGCGAACATGTTAACAGCAATATTGACGAGAGAAATAGACTGTATGCGCTTGCTGACAGATTTCGGCATCGGCATGTTAGACCGGTCCCCGAAGATTGGGCCGTTATTGATTCCGTTGCTACGGTCGCCACAGATATGGAGTCCGGCTTCGCCGCCATGATCGCGTGTGAAGAGGCGAGAACACTTGATAACGTGGAAGGAAAATATCTTGGCTATCGCGTCGCATTTCTGAGAGATGTGGTGCTGCAGGCCGGGAACGTCGCCAGCATTACCGGTAAGCTGATCACACACGCGGTGTCGGCATCGGTTGGGGGCGCGGCGGCGGTCGTCGGGATGGGCGTCGCAAATATCGTGATCGGAGGCCTGTCTTATCATGTGGCGAGGGCAGACGTCCAAAAAAGCGGGAAGGTATTGGGCAAGATCGCGAGCGTTGCCCGCAACTTGGATCGTTGCGTGGCCCAATCACAGGAAACTGGTGGTGTAAAGGCAGTCTTAGCCGAGCGTAAGCAGTATGGGCCGGGCTGTATCGAAGGAGCGTTGCGCGCCGCCCGCTACGAGCGACATGTTGCCGTGAGTTCGGGGATCTTCGAGGCTATGCAGGTTTCGAGACGATTGCTGGCGCAGGCACTCAACAATGAGTCCAAGGAATCCAATGAATTGAAGGATGCCAAACGCCGGATCGCGTACGGCGTAGTTTCGGCCTCATGTGGTGCCGCTACGCTGGTGGCCATCATAGTTTTGGGCGCTAACCCTTGGCTCCTAGTGGGAGGTGCAGTTGTTTCCTTGATCGCTGGTGCGATCTGGCAAGGCTATCTTTCACACAAGAATCGGAATGTGGCCGCACCGGACGCCGATGCCACGATGGCCAGAAGTCGCCAACTCGACAAGGACGTCAGCATGACCGTGGAGATGCTTGCCCGCCGGTCCTCCGAGGCCACGCTCGCGAGGAAATTGGTAAAGGCGGTCCTCACGGATATAGGATTGAGCCGCAAATACTTCGCTCTTCACAAGCTTGCCCAGTACTCGGGAAACCCGTTGATCATGGACCGAATGGACCGGTTCATGGAGCGACAGATCCGCCATCTGGTCGCTAGTTCCGGAGCCCGTCAGCGCATTGATGCACCATCGGATAATTAAATTTGTGCGCGATCGCGTTGAAACGATCTTTGTTCAAAAAACAATGGGAAGGCGTCAGTGGTACTAGTGAAAAATCTCGACTCATTTGATCAATTGCTGGCCGAATTCGGTACAGCGATTGGCATTACAGACCTCACGTTCGACGCAGACGGTCTATGTCATCTTTGCATCGATGCCAGCAGGCCAATTACGTTTCGAAAAGACGAGGAGCGGCACTGTCTGGTTATGATCGGCATGATTGCCGAGACGCTTCCCGAGAACCTTGATGCCAGCGTGCTGCGAAGCATGCTGGCATCAAGCCTCATCGCACTCAGGCAGCGCGAGGGCATATTGTCTCTCGACGAATCGAGTGGCATGGTCGTGATGCATTTATCCTTATCACTTAGCGGGCTGTCGCTCGCGTCGATGCAGGAGGTGTTCGGCCGCTTCATTGTCGACCAGATTGAGTGGATGCGGAAATTAGGAGCATACCAGGAAAAAGTCTAGGTACCGCACTCGGCGAACAGGCAGGAGAACGACGGAGGGCGCCCGGCTTCTCTCCATTGATTCGTTTGCGCTCACGGGAGCCATGCGAGCAATCGGAAGCATTACCAGCAGGAGTCATCCGATTGCACCTGGCGAAGGGCAGGTGAGCATTGGAGTCCGACTACCATGCAATTTACGTCCGCCACCCACACCTCGATCGCTTACACGCACTCTTGGTGCCTCACCCGGCGCGGGCTGTGCCAACCACGGTCTTACCCGTCTTTGCCATCGCTTCGTGACTGAACCGCCCCGGGATTTGAGGAGGCTCCAACTCTTGAGAGAATCTATGGTCCCCTCCGTTTTTGCAATGCCGATTCTGACTTCGTAGTTGGCTTGCCCAAATCTATCCGGCGTCGTTGGGACGAGTCCCCGCGCCACGATGAGATTCGCGCCTGATGGTCCTAAAAATGGAGGCGGCTTCGAAGGCCAATTCTCTCAACAGGTTTTCCGTCAGGCTGTTGTGCCGTTCACGTCATCATTTCAGCGATCGCAAAGCCAGGTGGGTAGACTGCAAATTGATCGATAGGTTAGGCTGACACGGGCATCGCCCGTGCATCGAATACGGTATTGCGCGTCGCCAGCGTCCAGGCTATTCGACCGAGCTTGTTGGCCAGTGCGCAGGCAACAACATTGGAGTGCCGGCGCGCGAGCATGGTCCGCACCCAGTCCGCAAGACAGCCGGTCTGGCGGTCCAGATTTTTCATGTAGGACCTGGCACACGGCACCAGTAGCCGCCGAATATTCTTATTGCCTCTCTTGCTGATCCCGAGCAGATTTGCCTTGCCGCCAGTACTGTACTGACTTGGCACCAGTCCGATAGACGCCGAGAAGTCTCGGCTGCAGCCATACTGCTTGCCGTCCCCCATCTCTGACGTCAAAACGCTAGCCGTGATAGGGCCTACTCCAGGAATGCTCAACAGACGCTGGCCGAGGTCATCGTCGGCGAGCTGCTGGTCAATCTCCCTCTCGGTTTCGGCGATCTCATCGCCGAGATACTTGAAGTGTCTATGCAGGCGCTCGATCGTTCTGACAAAGTGTGGCGGCAACGGGTGCTCGGCGAGTACAGCAGGCAGCTTGGTAATGGCGGCCTTGCCCACCGGTATGCTGATGCCGAATTCAAGCAGGAGCCCGTGTATCTGTTGTGACTCGGACTTCGGAGTTACGAACCGCATGGCTGGACGAGATGCGGCTTCGCAAATGGCCTCCGCATCCACGAAGTCGTTCTTGTTACTCTTGACGAATGGACGCACAAACTGCGGCGAGATGAGTTTAACCCGGTGCCCGAATGCGCTCAGCTTGCGCGCCATGTAGTGGGCGCCAGCGCATGCTTCCATAGCCACCAAGCAGGTGTGGAACGTGGCGAAGAATTCGAATAGCTGCTTGCGGTTCATCTTCTTACGAAATACAGCCTTGCCATGCCCGTCTTGACCGTGAAGATGAAACGAGTGCTTACCGAGATCTATTCCAACCAACGTTACGCTTTGCATGACAACCTCCGAAAAGATGGTACCCACAGCGTAGCTCGCTCGTGGGGTGGAGGGGACCATCCCATTATGGAGCCATGAAGAAGTCAGTGAAGTTTTCCCCCGAGGTTCGCGAACGTGCAGTACGTATGGTGTCCGAGCATCGTGGCGAGCACGAATCGCTGTGGGCTGCGGTGGTGTCGATCGCGGCGAAGATCGGCTGTACGCCGCAGACCTTGTTGACTTGGGTGCGCCAGCATGAACGCGACAGTGGCCAGCGCGAGGGCACAACCACGGCGGAAGCCACACGCATCAAGGACCTTGAGCGAGAGGTTCGCGAATTGCGCAAGGCCAACGAGATCCTGAAGCTGGCCAGTGCGGTTTTTGCCCAGGCGGAGCTCGACGGCCGATTCAAATCTTGAGGGATTTTATCGATGAGCACCGCGGCACGTTCGGGGTCGAGCCGATCTGCAGGGTGCTGCAGGTTGCCCCGTCGGGCTATCGCCGCTACGCGGCAATAAAGCGCAATCCGGCTTTGAGCAGCGCGCGGGCAAAACGTGACGCAGAGCTGGTGCCGTCCATCGAACGTGTTTGGCAGTCCAACATGCAGGTCTATGGGGCCGACAAGGTCTGGCGTCAGCTCCAGCGCGAGAAGGTTCCTGTGGCACGTTGTACCGTGGAGCGTCTGATGCGCCGCCATGGCTTGCGTGGCGTCATGCGAGGCAAGGTGGTGCGCACCACGGTCGGCGATGCCAAAGCGCCGTGCCCACTGGACCTGGTCAAGGGGCAGTTCAGCGCGCAGCGGCCAAACCAACTATGGGTTTCGGACTTTACGTATGTTTCGACTTGGCAGGGTTGGCTGTATGTCGCGTTTGTGATCGACGTGTTTGCCCGGCGCATCGTTGGCTGGCGGGTAAGCAGTTCGATGCGAACGGACTTTGTGCTCGATGCCCTAGAGCAAGCCCTGTACGCCAGGCGGCCCGGGCGCGACGATGCACTGATCTGCCATTCCGATCGCGGTTCGCAATACGTCAGCATTCGGTACAGCGAGCGCTTGGCTGAGGCCGGCATTGAGCCTTCTGTCGGCAGCAAAGGCGACTCCTACGATAACGCGCTGGCGGAGACGATCAATGGGCTATACAAAGCTGAGTTGATCCACCGCTGAGCGCCCTGGAGAACCAAGGAATCAGTGGAAATGGCGACGCTCGAATGGGTATCCTGGTTCAACCATCACCGCCTGATGGCACCGCTGGGATACGTGCCGCCAGCGGAGTACGAAGCCAACTATTATTGCCAACTTGAGCAGCAGGCCATATCGGCCTGACTCAAGCCACGGGGCCTCCACGAAACCCGGGGCGGTTCATCAATGCGTGCAACCTGGTGGGCGATGCAGTCAAACTCCCGCCTGTCCACACCGGCTGGTTGAAGGCAAACGTCATGTTTGGTATCTGCCCAGTCGATGCCGACGAAGGCCTTGAATTGCTGGTTCAACAGAGTTGCCATGTGAACCTCCACAAGTGATAGATTACTTGGCAGGGACATGCATGCTTGCGATCAGCGAAGGCAATATAGTAAGCCGGTGCGACGGCGAACCCTGAGTATTCGTTATCGAGCGCAAGCGCACCCGGGGACTCGGAGCTAAAGCGGTAAACGTCCAGGCGTTTGGGTCGGAATGTTCGTAGTCCACGGGTGCATGTCCCGCCTTCGCTGGCAGCAAGCCGCCAGCCCTACCAGTATCGATGAAAGCGGGACGGAGTATCTATATTCCGTTGGAGCGGATCCGGATCACCCTCAGCGGTAGAACGTCAAAACTCGACTGGCGCCTGAAGGCAACGCCGTCGTTAAGAACGCTGTCCGTTGGACGGCTACCGTTTGCAAGGGTGTTTCAGAGATTCAGCGGCATGTAGATGACGTCCCCGTCCCGCTCGAGTTCAATGCCCTGACGGTCCATCTGCGCGATGAGATAGCCTGACGGAAGGCGGCTGCCTGCCGTGACACGAGTGCCGTTTGCAAGATCGATGAACGCGGCTTTGTTTCGCTCCCCGAAGCTGACGACGGGGGACGAGAACACCGACGTCTGCACGCTCGCCGAAGGAATGTTTTGGTAGATCACACGACTGGCGTCGGGATGCTCAGCCGAGAACTTCGCGATGGTCGTGTCGAGCCTTTGTCGCTCGTCTTCCGATAGCGTGCCCGTTAGCAGCACCAAATTGTTTTCGCGCGCCACGCTGAGCTTGTTTCCCATGTGTGACCGCCTGAGCACCTCTATCAGGCGCCGGACGTGCGATGCGCTATCGTCCTCCACGCTCCAGGTCTGAAGCCCCCTGATCTTTGATAGCGTAGCTACGGCGCCTTTCCAGCGATCGTCTGACAGGATGCGGCCCATGATAAAGACCGTGCCGTACTGGTTTCCCGGCGCGACCTTGACGTCGGCGTAGCCGTGCATTCGCAGCGCCGCCCTGACGTTACGCTCGATTTCGTCCTGACAAAGCGTGCTGTCCACGTAAGGCATGTGGGCGCTCCGCAGCAGTTTAATGACACGGTCGCGCTGTTCGGAAGCCGTGCACTGTCCCGACAGAGATACTGCACCGGACACCGTATGCCCGGTCTTAATCCCGAGCTTGCTTGCGGCTTCCTGCCAACTGTCGGTCGCGGCGGCGCCGGCGTCTTTTGTAATCTCGCGCGGCATTTGATTGGCATACTGCCACACGCCCATTCCGGTCAGGTACGATAGCGCCAGGGCCAGGGTCGTCGTTGCCACGCGGCGCAAGCGGCGGCGCCAGCGCACACCGTCGCGCCGGCGGGGCACGGTGTCTGGGGTCACCGTGTCCCGCGCGGGCGCGAGGGCGACGGTAATGCCGTCGATATCGATCGGCGTCTGGCAGGGCAGCGGGTTAGGCAGCTTTCTCGTTCGCCGGCCATCGATCCAACAAGGGGCGGATGTCATCAGCGCGACCCCGTTCCTCGAGGTCGAGAACAGTGCGCTATGGCGCCCCTCGGTCTCCGCGTGGACGTCGGCGTCCATCGGCCCCATCAGGAAGTCGCCTTCCGGCAATGCAAGCGAATGTCCCAGCAGGGGACCGGACAGGAACTTCAGTTGATAGGCTACGCATTCGACTGGAGCTTGGAGTGGCTCGCCGCCTGCAGATTCCAGGGCGGTACCATTGGCGGGAACTGCATCGACGGCAATGTCAGGTTGCATGAGGTTCTGCCCTGATGACGAAGAGTCGGACCATGCTCGCCGATTCCTTCGCGTGGCTTCGGAAAAGGCTGCCGATCAACGGAAGATCCCCGAGCAGCGGGATCTTGGTGGTGCCTTCGCGATGCTTCTCCTCAACAAAGCCGCCTAGCAGCAGGCTCTGTCCTGGCTTGAGGATTGCCTGTGTGGCGATGCCCGAGTTCTTGACCTGCGGCAGACGCTCAATGTTGTTGGTGACACCCTCCTGGCGGCCATCTTGAATATCAAGCGTAAGAAGGACCTCCTTGTGGCTCTCGCCATCGACGATCCGCGGCGTAACGCGCAGGAGCGAACCAGTCGAGACGGAGGCGAGATCCGCAACGCGTTCTCCTTCGAGCTTGGTATAAAAGGTCGTACTGCGATCAAGCACGGCCTGCACGTTGTTGAGGGTCACGATCGACGGCCGAGATAGAATCTTCGCCTTGGAATTGCGCTCGAGGGCCGTTACCTTGACGAAGAACTCCGCCGAATTGTTCAACAGCGCGGAAAAAGTTCCACCGTTGTCCTCCGTCGCGCTTCGATTGAATCCGACCTTGGCGCCGCCAAAAGAGACCTGGCCACTGTAGTCGACGCCCAGTTCGTGGAGATCTCCGGAGTCGACGTCGATGATAGCGACTGACACTTCGATTTGCTGCGGCTTTTGATCGAGCTGGCGGATCAGTTCGGCGTAGATGTCCATGTTCGACTGTCGATCGCGCACGATAACTGCATTGTTTCGTGTGTCAGCCGAAAAAGTAGTCTCGGTGCCCGCGGCCGGCGCCACTTGGCCCCCGTTGGTGGGTGCAGCGATTCCACGGCTCTTGATCATCTCACGCAGCTCGCTCACCACGCCGGGGATCTTGACTTGCTGATCTCTATACGCGTACGAGACATCGATCGCAGAGGCGTACTTCAGCGGGAACACGCGCACGATCTCTTTGGTCTGGGATTGCTGCAGCTGCCTTTGATCGACTTCCTTTGACAGCTTCAGCATTCTTTCCATGCAGATGGGAACGCCCGAGAACTCCACAGCGTTAAAGGCCTGCACCGCCCGCGCGCTGCACGCTCCACCGTTCGTCAGTCCGGCGGACTGGATATACGAAATAATTTCTTCCGCGCTAAGATGCGCCGGATTGAAAACGTCCGCGCGCATTTCCTCTGCCTTGTACACATACAGAATGTTGCCGCCGTAGTACCAAGAGAGCTTGTATAGTCGCGAAAGCCTTTCGAGGATCTGTTGGGCTGTCCTCCCTTCGATCGTGCCGATGAAGGTGTCGTTGATCTCGGGGCTAATCACAGCTGGCATGCCGAAATTCGAACCGATGTCCTTAAGCAGAGCACTGAGCTTGATGCCCCGCGACGAGAACGAGAAATCGGATGAGACGACGCCATTAGCGTGGGCGATCGCCGAGATGGAGGCAGAAACGAGAATGGATGTTAGTGACGACGCCAACACGAATTTTCTCAATCTGGCCATCGAACCACGGAGATGAGGAAGCGGCGGTCTAGTCTTCATGGAAATTCCTTATGGCCAACGTTGCCGATGTTGGTCCAAACGCCACCGACTATGCTGGCGGGCCCGAGTGCGGCGGTGCCCGCTGGCGTGGGTGGGCTGTCCGTGCGTGCGGACTTCGAGCCGCCGCTAGTTAGGATCGTTCCGATAAAGGAACCAATCCGCTGCAGCTGCGGCGATGTATTGCGCTCAGGGGAAGTCAATGCCACACCGGCACGCTGTGGCATTGGCGGGTGGGTCAGGTAGGGCGAGCCCATATGCGCGAGCACTTTCTTCACGTAGGCCTCCGTCTCGGGGTACGGTGGAATCGTACGACCATATTTTTCGACGGCGCCATGGCCAGCGTTGTAAGCCGCCAGCGCGAGTTGCGCGGATCCGGAGTACCGATCGAGCAAGCGTTTGAGATGACGTGTACCGGCATTGATGTTGGTGTGAGGGTCGAATAACGTGGTCGCGCCCAGCTCCAGCGCGGTGCTCGGTAGCAATTGCATCAGGCCGAGCGCGCCCTTGGGCGACCTAGCGTCGGCCTTGAAGTTGGACTCCACCTTCACCACGGCTCGCACCATTGCGGCGCTCACGCCATGACGATTCGCAGCGTCTTCTATGATCGCGTCGTAAGTGGTTGGGAGGGTCGCTGGCCTTGCCGCTGCCATGGGGTTGGACTCCGCAGCGCGGAGTTCCATCGGAAACAGGAACCCAACGAGACTCGAGAGAAGCACAAGGCTCATGACTTCAAATGCCGGGGGCGAATGTAGGCCGCCGGGGTGAGCGGCGCGAAGCTTGGTCACCCGCAGCGATGACTTCCTCCATGCGTTCATTGTCTGTTGCTCCAGGGTTCCAGGCGTTGAGAAGACTAGTGTCGCTGAGGTGTCCGCAGCGAGTTGTCATGATGGCAGACGGTGTACCTGGAGCGAGTCAGGTAGACACCTGAAAAGCGGAGCGATCCGCGGCGCCGATGGAAGCTTGCGCTGGAAGAACGGTCGTGACTGCATGATCCGGAACAGGAAAAGCCTGGAGCGATGTTGGGTCGCTCCAGGCTCGAATACGGTGGGGTACGCCGGCCGTCAGTTGCTACGTCGTGAGGTGCGTTCGCGGCCTCAGGTGTTGAACGCTGTCAGGCGCTCCGCGTCCATGATCACGCGTTGTACAGCTTCAAACGTCTGCTGGGCCTCTCGCATCAGCTTGTCCGCGTCCTGTTGATGATTGCTTCCCGAGCGCTCCATCGAGTCCATATGGCCTTTCAGCACATCGAGCATCATCCGCGTGTCTTCCGAGGCCTTCGTGATGCTTGCGGCATTCATCTCGGCGATGCCCCCGGGCGCCTTGTCCAGAATCGGCGACAACTGACTTGCCACCTGAAAGCCGCTCATCGCGCTGCCGTTTCGATAGCCGAAGCCAAGACCTGACGCGCCTGCAAGGGCGGTCAACCCTGCGCTCAGAAGCTGCGCGCCGGCGCGCCAGCGGCTTGCCGACAGGTTATCGCTGTTGACCTGCTCGAAATCCTCAAGCCGTTTGAGTTGGATCGACCAACCGAGCTCTTCCGTGCGAGCCTGGCTCGTCTTCATGATCTCGTACAGCTCGCGGTTCAGCTTGAGCATCATGAAGTAGATTTGCGAGAAGGCCAGACGGACTGGACTGTTGGGCCGGGGATCTGTTTCGTTGCGCATGGCGCCGACGCCTTGATCCCGGTCAGGCAGTTCGCTGGTGGTGGCACCCGTTGCTTGACGCGTAGCGGACAAGCCGGACGAAAACTGAATTGTCGTCATGATGGAATAGTCAGTTGAGGTTCAAACGATCGCTGCGGCGATACTAAGATTGGTCTGGCCGATTAGGCTCAGGTTGGCCGATGCATTCTGCTGATGTACGTTGTACTCTCCGCCGCGGCGGTCGAGCTGATCCTTCTGACTTTCGACGAGCATCGTGTACACGGATTGAAGCATTTCCATAAACATCAGTTGCTCGAGGACCTTGTCGAGCCGCTCCTGCAGATCGGCACGCTGAAGGCCGATGGCCCCCCCTACGGCCTGTGACATCACTTGGGTCGCTAGGGCGGCAACAGTCACGCTGGCGTTCAGCTTGGAGTAGGCCATCATCGCGCGTACGCCGACGTCCTTCTGAATCTGTGTCGTCAGGTTTTTGGTCGCATCCTCGAGCAGCTTTCGGGCGAGAGCTTCAGCGACTTCCTCGGCAGCTTCGCGCGTCAGCGCCGTCACGCCGCGGGCGGCCGCCTCCTTTGCGATCTCCTTCGGCAGTTCGGCTGCCATCTGCTGCCCGACCTTAACCATGTTCTTCGACACGATCTCCGCGATCGCATCCGGGCCGACGACCTTGGAGAAGAATTTGGCGAAAGACTTTTCGAACGAGAAGCCCAGTACCTTCTTCGTGAAGATATTCTTAACCGCCCCGGCCACCTCTTCGGCCACGGCCTTACCGATATTCCGGCATAGCATCTCGGCCTCTTGTGCCGTTCCGCGTGACGCGCGCAGTAGCGTATTGGCAAGCCCGTTGTTCGCCGCAGCCCTGGCTGCGCCGCCGGCAATAACCTCAGTGGTAGAGCCGGCAATCTTGGTGGCAGCCGACGCCAATTTCTTGAAGTCCACCATTCCTGCTGCGGCACCGACGATCGACAGTGCCAGTTCCGCTTTATCCAAACGCGAGATATGGGGCTGAAGTTTCTCCTTCAGCTCGGGATGGCAGAACACAATAGTCTTGAGAATCGCGTTCGTAACCGACGTCAGGCCGGACGCAATCTCGAGGGCGCCCTGCGGCATGCCGACGGCGAGCTTCGCCACTCCACTCACTACCTGTGCCGTGGCGGTGACCCAGCTTGCGACCAGCGAGAAGATCTGGCCTTTCCGAGCCTTGCGCTGCATCTCCTGGTTCTTCTCTACTGCATCCAGTTCCTTTTGGATCTGGTTTTTCTGGGAAATCGACTCGTTCTCGCGAATCTCGCGCATCGTCGACTCGGTTGCTCCCGCGCTACGGAGGAAGAATTCCTTCTGGACAGTGAGCAGCCTGATCTGCATCGCTGAGACGGAGGTCGCTAGGCGCAGGAACTCGGAAATGGAGCTCGTCGCCGGCCCCAGATCCTTCAGACTGAGTTGCTCCTCTTGCTTGTCGGAGGAAGTGCCAGCCGTCACGCCGCGCACCGCTGCTAACGCGCCGGCAATCGCCTGCCATGCCTGTTCGACTGCTGCTTGCTGGACGACGGCAAGCTTGGCAGGAGGGGGCAGTTCGAGGGCGTCATACGATGCGGCTGCGCGGTCCTCCGCGACCGAGGACGCAACCGCCGCGACGCCGGTGAAGATGCCCTGAATTTGCCGTTGAGCCTTGTCGGCGATCGGCTGGTCATTCTTTGCGGCTGCCTTATCCGCATCTGGTGGGTAGGCGTACCGAGTCGCGCTGTGGTATGCGCTAACTGAAGAATAGCCGGTCATCAATGTGTCTCCTCAGAAGTGCTAAGTTTCAAGGCGGTGGCAGCCTTGCTTTTAATCGTGGAATATTGCTTCTGCTTGCCGCTGCATTTAATTGCGACGGTGAACGCCTCGCGCGCCGCCGTCTGATTCCCAAGCAACTGAAGACTGATGCCGGCGAGATAGGACGGTCTAGGGTCAACGACCCCAACCGCAGCCGCCTGTGCAAAGCAGCCCAACGCCTCCTCGTGGCGCTGCAATTTCTGGTAGCACATGCCAGCCGCCAGCCAGTAATCGAGATTGCCAGAGTCAAGCGCGGCGAGCGCGAAGAACAACTGGCGAGCGCCCTCAAAGTCTTTGCCTGCGTACCTCTGGCTGGCGGCGGAATACAGGGTATCGAGGTCGGATGCCTGCAGGTCGAACAGCGACCGAAGGCTTCCGCCGGCCGACAAGTACTGGCGAACGTCTTGCATATCAGCCGTAGGTGGCGCGGGAGATGCTCTCGCGAAGATCAACCATTTTCTTAACGAAGCCCTTCTGCTCTTCCCGGGTGGCATTCAGCGCCGTCATAGCTTGCTGGACCTCGAGATTGTTCGCCGTGTTGCGATCGCCAAACGCCGCACCGGCCTTCTGCACGTCGACTACGAGCGTCTTCAGCTGACCCATGTTGAGTGTGTTGCCGGGGAACGAAATACCCTGCGACGTGAGCCAACTGGTGATCTCGGGGGGCAACGTAGCCTTTGCGTCCTTGTCCTTCGTGGCAAGTTCGGAGGCGATGATGTCGAGCTTGCTCTTGTACGACTCGTACTCGTTGTACGTTTCCATGTCTTTCGCGGCCTTGTCCATGGCGGAAACGAGGCGCTTCTCCGACCAGTCCGCGCACATGGCAAGGAACATCGACACCATGGACTGGTAGCTCGCACCATTCTGGACTGCGTTTTTTAGCCAGTTCGAGCTGGCGCCCGAGATGGCGATATTGCCATCGGTCGGCGTCTCCACGGAGGTCACAGGATCGAGCGTGGGGGGCGCGGGGGGCGGGGGATTGAAAAGGATGGGCTTGCTTACGATTGTCATGACAAAATCCTGTTACTGTTGAATTTCAAAGGGATGACCTATAGACACGCTAAATCATTCATTACTTAGGTGTTGCACTTTTTCTTTCAAATATTTTCCAATCTCCTCAAGTTTTCTGAGTTGAAAAGTAACCGACTCCACGACGTCGACACCGACGAGATCGGATGCTCCGGCGTTCATGTCAAGGTGTTCAAGATCTCTTCTGAGTCCATGTCGAACTTCAAAAAGCTGATCGTCCATCGACTCTCTGTTCCGGCGAAACGTGGCGAGCGCCGCTTTCGCCTGCTGCATGACGTTTTGATTCATTCGTTCGGACTCCTGTGTAAGTTAGACTAGCAAAACGATTCGCCGCAATTATAGAAAAGTAACCGGATATATAGGTCTGAATTTTATTCCAAGGGTTTCCTCCACAGGATGCAGCGCTTTGCTCACTCGCGATCCGCCGCGGGGCAGGTTTCCCCGAGATAACGGGCCAACGCAATGTGTCGTTCGATCGAATCGTCAAGATCTGACGCAGACACGCTCCTCTCATACCGGCGCCAGATCATCCAGCGCCCCTCAATCTGGCTGATGGCGTCGTCGGCCGCGTCCAGCGTCGACGCAAGCCATAACGTCGTCTGCTCCAGCCACCATGGCGGGAAATCGTCGACATCAAGATCGATGCCAACGCAAAGTCCCAGGTCCCCGACTGCAAAGAAAGCATCCAGACCGCTGATCTCGAGCCTTCCCTGGGTTGCGGTGTGTTCAAGCAGGGTGACCTGCTCGCATCTGGTAAGCATATCAATGGGGTCTGCTGGCGGACTTGCGGCCGCGGGAGTCGCTAGAACGTAGGTCATGCGGATCTTAGGATGGGTTAGATGAATCGGGCGTGGCGCGACCGGCATTTACGGCATCTTCGCCGTCCTCGGCTTCAAGAGCGCCAATTTCTTCAAGCTCGGAGACAAGCTGCAGTACTTCCGCCACGGGCTCAAAGAGGTCGCGCGGAACGTATTCGCCCACGCTCAGCCGGGCGAACATCGCGCGTGCGAGCGGGATGTGTTCGACCATAGGCACATTCGCCGCTTCTGCTATTCGAACCATTGTGAGAGCGCGTTCGCCCGCGCCTTTCTCAACGACCTGGGGGAGCGGCGTCTCCCCAGCGCAGTAGTAGATGCAGACGGCAACGTGGGTTGGGTTACGCACCAGGGCGGTTGCCTTCTTGACGTTGCTCTCGAGGCTGCCGGACTGAATTTCTCGGTGGACTTCCTTGCGCTTGTGTTTGATCTCTGGGTCGCCTTCTGAATTCTTGTGTTCCTTTGCGATCTCGTCTCGGCTCATCATGAGCTGTTTCATAAGCTGGTGCTTCTGGTACGCGAGATCGGCAGCAGCGAAGACGACGTAGCAAAGCAACAGGGTAGCCCACAGCCAGAACACCATCTTGGCAGTCGCAAAGATCCCGCACTCGGCGCCGCACAGCGAGAGAAACTGAAACGAGTTCATGTCTTGGCGTATAAGTACGTAGGTCACAAGGGATAGTGTGATGACCTTGAGGAGAGACTTGCCAAACTCGAAGACAGATTTAAGAGAAAAAAGATTTTTAAAATTTGATAATGGATTCACGCGCTCGAATTTTGGCATGATGACCTTTAGGGAGGCCATGATGCCAATCTGCCCGAAGACGCTGCCGATGGTGCCCACTAGAAGTAAGACGCCAATCGGTGCCATGACTTCGATGAACACGTCAAATGCCGCCGCGCTCAGGCTGCTCGAAGCCGTGGAGAGCGGCAGGTTGATGACTTCTATCGACGCCTTGATCAGATTGCCGAAGTGGGCGTAGATCTCGGGCGAGCGCCACAGGAAATAGCCGAGCAGGATCGCGAGCTGTACGCCGGTGGTGAGATCCGCGCTCTTCGCAACCTGCCCCTCCTCGCGCGCATCGCGGATTTTCTTTGGCGTTGGCTTCTCGCTCTTGTCAGACATGGTCAGTTCGCCGGAACGAGCGCTTGGATCAGGGCTCTAGTGGTATCGCCGATAGACGTGAAGTGACCGGTGAAAAGGCTAAGTCCATATGCCATCGAGATGGCCAGCATGAAGAGGGCGACTGCACTCTTGATGGGCATGGCGATGAAGAAAACGTTCAGTTGCTGCGCGGAACGATTGACGAAGCCGAGCGCTAGATCTACGAGCACCATCACGACGATCGCTGGCATGGCGAACGAGACAGAAAGATCGGCCATGGCGCGCCACTGCTGCTTGATGAAAGCAGGAAAGTCCCCGGACGGGACAAAGGAGGCGGTGGTTGGAAGCGTCTGGTACGAGTTGTAAATAGCCTCCAGAGTCGTGTTAAAGCCGCCCCCCACGAAGAAGGTTACGACGAGAATCTGGCTGAACAAGATGCCGAACACCGACGATTGTTCACCCAGTAGTGGATTGAGTGCCGAGGCCATCGACGTGCCACGAATTGTGTCGATGATCGTGCCGGCAGTCTCGATCGCCCAAAACGGAATGGCGATACAGAAGCCGATCAGCACCCCGACGGCGATCTCCTTAAGGCCGAGCAGCACTACGGCCGGTGCCGATAGAATGAGTAACGTGTCCGCCGAAATCATCTGCAAAGGCACCACCGGAATCGCAAGCAGTAGGACGAGGCAGTTCCGTGCCAGACTGCTACCCAAGGCTCGTCCGGACAGCATGGGAAGCATAACTACCATGCCGAACGGGCGGAGCATCGACAGGCCGAGCAATGGAAGGAGGGAGAGTATCTGTTCCACTCAAGCCCCCATCAGCGAAATTTTGTCGAAGATGCTGATGGTGTAGTTCAGCATCGTCGTCCCCATCCAGTGATAGGTAGCTACAAGCGTCACGCATACCGCGACCAGCTTGAGAAGAAACTGGATGGTCTGGTCTTGGACCTGCGTCAACGCCTGCACGAGACTCACCGCCACACCCACGACTGACGCGACCACGACCACGGGCAGGGACAGCATGAGTACGAGCCAAAGCAGGTTGGAGGCCAGCTGAAGAATGATCTCGTTGCTCATAGCGGTTACAAGTAGGAGTTGAGAAGCTGGCCGAGCAGACGCTCCCATCCACCAACGATGATGAATAACAGGAGCTTGATGGGCAGCGAGATTGTCACTGGAGACACCATCATCATGCCTAGCGCCAGAAGGATGTTCGAGATGATGAGATCGATGGCGATGAATGGCAGGTACAGCAGCAAGCCGATCTTGAACGCCTCGACGATCTCACTCACCGTAAACGCGGGCAACATGATTAGCAGCGAATCTGCTGGAATGCGGTCGCGATACTTTTCCGGCCACATCTTTGCGCCGATCTGGGTGAAGAACTCGACTTGCTTTTTGTCCACCTTCTTCGCGATGAAATTGCGGTACGGGGCAATGATGCGTTCTTCGATCTGCTCGACTGACCCGGTTCCGTCCATGCGGATCGGATTGGCCTTTAAGTTGTCGCTGATTTCCATGCCAACAGGTGCCATGATGAAAAGCGTGAGGACGATCGAAAGACCGTAGATGGCCATGTTTGGCGGGATTTGCTGAATGCCGAGCGCATTGCGGAGCGTAGACAGCACGATGGAGATCTTGAGAAAGGATGTACCCATCACGATGAACAACGGCGTGACAGACATGGCGAACAAAAGCAGCATGAGCTGCAACGGCTGATCGGCGAGATTCATGGTTCTGCTTTGCTTCGGATGCTGAGGGTTTTATTGTTGTGTCTCCTCCTCGTGTTTCCTCTAGGGCGACCACCTGATATTGCGATGGATGTTCGAATGATTAGGGCCTTGCGCGTCGTTCTTTCACTCACGCGATTCGTAGCGCGAGCGCGTCATCAAGCCGTACCAATTGACCGAGTAGGTCAAGGTCCCCTAGGCCGCGCAGCGACACGGCGGCAGGCGTGAGTTGCATGCGTATGCGCTCGCCGCAACACAGCGGCCCGGTGTGCGGAAGTATGACGGCGTCGCCAAGGTCGGCCACTGCTGTTACTGGACCGTCGGAGACTGGGTTCTCCGGGTGTGTGACGGGACGTGGCGCAATGGAGACAATTTCCCATGCTGTGGCATCTCGCATGTCACTCGCCGCATTATCGACGCAGCGGACCTTCACGGCGAGTTCATCGACCATCAGCCATGCTTCGTTGTGTTCGATCCGCGCTTCCTCGTCTAATATCAGAATGTCGCCCTGACGCAGCCCCGCAAGCTCCCCGCGGCGAAGGTGAACCCAGCCCGCCGTCATGCGTCCCCGGGTGGGTGCCGCCCCTACCAGCGATGTCACGTCCGTCATCCTGCCGATCAGAGATTCCATCGAATGAACGGGCCATTCGACGACGCGAAGCGGCAGGCTACGATCGCCGTTGACGAGGGCCAGCACGGGTGCGGCACGCGGCGCGCATCTGCCGGCCCGCGCGGATATGAATTCGACGGGACCAAGGCTCAGCGTGTCCAGGCATGCATGCAATGGGCCGAAGGCCCACTGACCGACGACCGGCAACAGATCTTGTGGGGTATCCGCGAAGCTTTGGATGCAGAGCCGCGGCAACAGCCAATCGCACCAGGCCGTATCCGCGATCCATGCACTGGCCGGCTCACCCCCCACCGCGAACTCTACGAGCAGGCCGTTTCCGCCGATCGATTGGCGGGAAAGCAGGAGCTGGGCTCCTTCGGGGTCGGCACTGGTGAAACGCAGCTGTTGTCCTTCGTCAATCATGCGCAGGAGTTTGGTCTCCAAAAGAGACGGCTTATCGGCGTGCATGTGCTGCTTCCTCTATGTCGATGCGGACCCATCTGCCGGTGTCCGCGAAAATTTGGTCTTGAATCAGTTGCTTCGACTTTCCGAGTACTCTTTCCTGACTGGCCGTTTTCGGGCGTAGCTGCACTACCACCTGGGGTCCCCGGTAGGCCGCGCGCACTTCCAGTCCGGCCCATGGCCCCGAAATCACGCGGAAGTGAGGATGTGCCTCGATGAGAGCGGGCAGGCCGCCGTCCATGAGCGTTGCAGCGGCGTCTGTACTTGCAGGCGGTTCTGCGCCTCTTGTGGCGGTATGAGTGTCGACGGAGACCCCACTGGCCGCAGCTGCATTCACGAGGCCTTGCACCGTCATCGGCAGGGGCGAGACGGCCTGCGGCGGTCGGCCGGACGGTGCGTCGCGGGGCTCATCGTCCGCTGGCCGCTGACGTCGGCGCTTCTGCAACGCATCGGAAAAGCCATTGACGTCACTGGCCGCCGGCTCCCGCCGACGCGTGCCGTCGCCGTGAGCAGCCTGAGGGATGCGTCTAATGGGATACATTCAACTCCTCTTTGAGTAGCGACAGCTTTTCTTGGCTGCGCAGGTTTTCCTTCAATGACACGGCGTGTGCCGCGAGATCCGTTTCCAGTGCGGTGATTTGCTCGTGGGTTGCGCGCTCTTCCGCCAGCAGGCGTTGCTCGGTCCGATAGAACAGGTGCAGCGCATGCTTGAGGCTTTGCAAAGGGCGACTGCTCGTGATCAGGTACTCTTCTCGCGAGGCCGTGCGCCACGCCTCGCGGTTTACGGCCATCTGTCCGCTGAGTTCACCCAGATTATTCCGGCGCGTCTCGATTTCGGCGCGAAGCGCCCGCTGCTTTGCGCGGAGGGCGTTCTCCCGGGTGGTTCGGATCTTAAGTAAGCGATCAAGGGTCATGAGGTCACGGCGGCGGCGAGCCGGGCGATGGTTTCGTCGAGGGAGAAGCGCTCACCGCGCGCCTGGCGCAGGAAGCCGTTCAGCGCACTGCGGCGATCGACGGCCTTGTCGGCTTCCGGATCGTTACCGCGCGCGTATTCACCGACCCGGACTAGCAACTCCACCTCGCGATAGCGTGCGGAAAGTTCGACCGCAAGTCCTGCAAGCTGGCGATGATGCTCGCCGGTGACCTGATGCATGACTCGACTTTTGCTCTTCTCGATGTCGATGGCGGGATAGTGATTCATTTCCGCCAGACGTCGGGAGAGCACTATATGACCGTCGAGTATCGACCTGACTTCGTCGGCGATCGGCTCATTCATGTTGTCGGCTTCGACCAACACCGTATAAATACCGGTGATGCTGCCGGTAGCCGCACATCCGGTCCGCTCCAGCAATCGCGGTAGCCGCGCGAATACGCTCGGGGGGAAACTCCCCGCGGCAGGCGGCTCGCCAGCGGCGAGGCCGATCTCTCTGCCCGCGCGGGCGAATCGGGTCAGTGAGTCGACCATCAACAGGACATTGAGCCCTTGATCGCGGAAGTACTCTGCGATGGTCGTAGCGGTATAGACGGCCTTGAGCCGTTCAATAGCTGGGCGATCCGAAGTTGAGACGACGATGACGGATCGGCGGCGGGCATCTTCCGTCAATGTATGCTCTATGAACTCCCGAACTTCTCGACCTCGCTCCCCAACTAGGCAGAGGATGACGACGTCTGCAGTGGTTCCCCCGCAGATCATGCCGAGTAGGCTGCTCTTGCCGCCACCGGCTGCCGCGAAGATGCCGACACGCTGCCCGACTCCGCATGTCAGTACACCATCGATCGCTTTGACACCGAGCGGTAGCGGGGTATCGATGATCGCGCGGGTCAGCGGGTCGGGGACAGAGGCCTCTAGCGGGCGCTGTTCGCAACCGTCGGGGGCGGGCGAGCCACTGAGCTGCCGTCCGAGGCCGTCCACCACGGACCCGATCAGGAACTCGCCGACCGGCACACAGTGTGGTCCACCATGGGGTCTTACCAGGGTGCCGCATTTCATGCCTTGCGGCTCGGAAAATGGCGACAGCAGTGCCGCGTCGCTGGAGACCGAGACGACCTCGGCCAGAGTATCGGCGACCGAGCAAACCTCTCCTAACCCGACGCCGTCTATGGCCGCCCGCAGCAATGTGGGACCCACCTCGACGACGCGGCCGAAGCGTTCCGGGGAGAACGAGGGCAGGCTTGAGACGTGGTCGAGTCGAGCCTCGGTCAACTGTGCAGCACGTTCCATGTCAATGGAGTACATCATCAAATTCCTCCAACAGGTCGATATTGCCCAGAACATGCAGTTGGGCTTCGTCGCCCAGCTCCTGGAATGAGAGAACAGGCACGCGTGACAATTCCCGGTCGAGGAACTTTCTTAAAAAGCGGCGTACGTCGATGGCGGTTACCAATGCCACGTCCTGGTCCTCGCGCATGGCCAGATTGGCTTTGATCTGCGAGACGATGAGATCGATGCGATCGGCGGCAAGGGTCGAATACGACCCGGCCGCTGTCTGGCGGATCGATTCGCGGACCGCCTTCTCGATCCCCTCGCCGATTAGCCAGACATTAGGGCGTCCGCTGGCCGGTGTATGCCTGCTGAGAATCTGGCGGCAGAGGGCGACGCGGACATATTCGGCCAGCATGACTGAGTCCTTTTCCTTCGGTGCCCATTCGATCAGAGCTTCGAAGACGGTACGCAGGTCACGAATCGAGATGCCTTCGGCGACGAGTCGTTGCAGCACCTCGGAGATTTTGCCGATTGCCATCTGTCGCTGGACCTCCTTGACTAGCTCCGGATAGCGCGGCTCGATCGTATCCATCAGAAAGCGTGTTTCCTGTACACCGATAAACTTGTCGGCATAGCGCTCGACGGCGAGAGTCACCGGATAGGCGATGGTTGCGACGCCGGAGAGCAGCGGCAGCCCGCCCTGACGAACCGTATCGAGGTGATCGGTGTCCACCCAGTGCAGGATCAGACCGCCGAACGGCACCTCGTCGATGTCGTGGATGAAGCTCAGCCGGGGCACCTGCTTGCCAATGAGCTGCTTTTCGGTGCGGACCTGGAATTTGAGGACTTCCTCGTTGTAGAGCAGGACCCGGACGGTACCCAGCGGCAACGAGGCATCGGCGCGCACATCAATTTGCGAGAGGGCAATGCCGAGGCGGTCGAAGATATCGCGCCGCAGTGCCGCCATGGCCTCGGTCAGCGGCTTGCCAGTCCCTACGTCCGGGGCTACGCGTAACGAGAGCGGTTCCACACCGAAGCGCATTTCGGCATCTTCGTCGTTTGGCGACGCCGCGTCGGCATGCTGAGGCTCGCCGTCGTACTGCGCCACGCGGCGTCGTGCCACTACGCCAAGCATGACCACAAGGGTGCCGAAGGGGAGGAACACGAACGCGGGGAAGCCCGGCATGACGGCAAACAGCATCAGCACCGCGCCAGCCAGGATCAGGGCGCTGGGCTGTCGCGAAAACTGCGAGATGAGGTCATGCGCCAGATTCTCCTTTTTCTCCCCGGGAACGCGCGTCACGACTATTCCCGCCGCGATAGAGATGAGTAGCCCGGGGATTTGGGAGATCAGACCATCACCGATAGAGAGCACGGCGTAAAGGTTCAACGCCGCCCCGGCGGCCATTCCCTGCTGCATCGTGCCGACCGCGATGCCGCCGACGATGTTGACGAGAATGATAATGATGCTCGCGATAGCGTCGCCTTTTACGAACTTCATCGCGCCATCCATCGCGCCATAGAGCTGGCTCTCTTTCTGCACGAGCTTGCGCTGGCGCTTGGCTTCCGCAGCGTCAATTGTTCCCGCGCGCAGATCGCCATCGATGCTCATCTGCTTGCCGGGCATGGCGTCGAGGGAGAACCGCGCGCCGACCTCGGCCACGCGCTCGGCCCCCTTGGTGATCACGATGAACTGCACGATCGTGATGATCGAGAACACAATGATGCCGACCGCGAGGTTCCCGCCAACCACGAAGTTGCCGAAGGCTGTGACAATCTCGCCGGCATCGTGCTGCAGAAGGATGAGACGGCTCGTACTCACCGACAGCGCAAGCCGAAACAACGTCGTGATTAGCAGGAAGGAGGGCAGGGCTGACAGGTCCAGCGGCTCGCGAACGTAGATGGCCGTCATGAGCAGCAGCAACGACATACCTAGATTGATCGCGATCAGTACATCGACAAGAATTGTCGGAAGCGGCAATATAAGCATCAATACCGCTACAAGCAACAGCATGGCCAGGACGACATCCTGACGTTTGCTCGCGATCCCGAGCCATGTACCTATAGTCTTCATTTCAATCCTTGCGTGCGGCGAGGCCCGCGATGTCGTGCCGTCGATGCGGGTGGCTAATCTGGATGACTGTCGATCGTGTGCCTCAGGCTTTCCACATATCTGCGCTGAAGCTTTACGATTCGATACCATGCCTCGGCATTGCTGCCAGCAGGCAGGAATGCCGAGACCACCAGCTGCATATCCGTGCAGAAGAAGCGCATCGGTAACCCCTCGGAGTGTTCCGGTCTCCAGCGCGAGGCGATCGTCCGCATATGCGAGTCGCGATCCGAGGCTTCGATGGACATGGCGGTGGAAATCAACATCCGCTCCGCATGGAGTTCGAAAATGACGTTCAGGCCGCGATCGGCGAGTTCGATATGAGGCGCGGCAATGACATCGCGTACCTCCATCAACTTCATGAGGCACTCGATGTTCCTACGATTGCGCAGGTCCATGCGTCCCCTCGGTATGACGTTCCCTATCCTGCAGCCCATTCGGTCGGTCCTCCATAGGAGGGGCCGTGCCGTGTGCAGCGATGGCTGCTTGGATCGCATCGACGATCTGCTTGCGCTGATCCGGGTCACGGAAGCAGGTATCCGGAAACATTTTGAACAGGCGGATGAGTTCGTGCAGGAGTGTGATCTTTCGCTCCTTCGTCAGTTCAACTTCCGTCAGTTGGTTCTCGATCCATTCGTCGTAAATGGAGAACTGATCGATCATGCGGATGACCAGATGCAGGATGAAGTCATCCGTCAGCCCCGGTGTATCGCAGTGCATGACAATGGCCCCGCATGCTTCATCGAAGCCGAGGAAGACGAGGAGCCTCCGCAGATCCTTGATGACGGCGGCTAAGTGCGCGCCCTCCGGTGGGTCGTTCTCAAGCCCAGAGAGCTCCGCCCCGAGGGCCTCGATTAGGATCCCGATCTTCTTTCGGCGATGCGGCACTTTGCGCAGACGGTCGAAAAACTTGGCGAGCTCGCCGGTGCTGGTCATGGCGCGCTGATACAACGCCTTCATCTGCGTGGTGTAGTTTTGATCGATAGTACCGAACTCGAGCCAGCCGAGCAGGCCGAAATCCCAGTCGGATCCGTCCGACAGAATGCGGTCGAGCTCACGGTCGAGCCGCATGCGGCGCCTGCCAGGCGGGCAATTCAGGGCTAAGCTCGACACGATCAGGGCCATCGCGGCCGGCTGCAGCGACTTTCGGCGCAGCGAACGCATGACGACGTCGACATCGTCGTCCTCGGGCGCCATGCGCATCAGGTCCTCCATACGCGGATCGCGCAATTGGATCATCCTGCGTGAAAGATGGTTGACGACGTTGCGCGAGAGCAGCGCATCGTTTCGGCGTTGGCCTTTCAGCAGAGCGCTGAGCTTGGCATTGTGGATGCTCGCGTACGTAGGGCGCCCTATACTTGCGGCCGCGAGCGTCTTGGCGGCCATCTCCATGGCGGAAGTGGCGGAACTGACCTGGTACGGGCGACGCAGGCTGGAACCCGCATCGCGCACAGTGGCGTCGGCGACCGGTGTTACCGGCGTCGATGGAGCTGAGGAGTACCGGTTGAAATTGACGAGATTGGTCATAATATTCGCGCGTTCGCGTTGCCAGGGGGCGTGTATCTACGATCGTTCAGGCGGGGCGCTCAAGGTATCGAGTAAAAGCCTGAGATGCGCGTCCAGATCCAGTGCGATGTAGAGGTACGGACTTTCGAGTCGGGCAGAGCCGGGCGGCAATGACGCGTCGATTTGGATTGCGATCCCCCTCGCCGGAGCGGCGCCCACGGCATGGCGGACCACTTCCGCGTCACAGGTGGAGACAAAAATGGTGAGAGATTCATGGACCTTCACCCGATCGAGCTCCGCTGCCACGCGTGCCGCGATCAAGGCGCCACGGTCGGCCTCGCCCGCGAATTGCACGACGACGCGGCGGACAAGGTCGCGACATTGCCGCTCCACCCGCCTTGCCAGCGTTTCCTCGATGTGGTCGGCGTGGACGGTCCAGCGTAGGGCCTCGGCCGCCGCCTCGTGTGCCGCCGCCACCGCAGCCTCGTTGGCCCGCGCGATAGAGGCGATTTCGGCTTCGACCAGGCGTTCGCGCGCCTGGCGCCGGGCGTCGGCGCGCGCGCGGCGTGCGGAACACAGGATGCGCGCGGCTTTGCCGCGCGCGCGCGCCACAATGGCGTCTGCCTCCACCTGAGCGCTAACCGTTTCCCGGGCCACTACTTTTCCGGCAGGGGACGCATCCAGTTGGAGGGTGGCAATACGGAGCTTGAAGATGTTCATAGGAACCTGCTTAGGCGGAATAATGCCTCCGCCCCGTCGGTGTCGGGCGGCAGCGAAGCATGGGCGGCCGGCGGCGGAAAGCGAATGGCAAGGCTCTGCCACGCGGCGCAGGCACCGTGATCACGCTGCATCCAACTCGTGCCCAAGCCTAGCAAAAGGCCACACATACCCGAGAACACAGAGAAGGGCTCGCTGACGGTGCGTTGCGGCGTGAGGATGGCGAGCTGATTCAGCGCCTGCTCGTCCAGCACGACGGCAAGCTCCTCGCGAACGCTGCGCATGTGCAGCAGGCGTGGTTGCCCTAGCGCGTAGAACCCCATTGCCGCGAGCAACCCCGGCAGGCGCGTTTCGAGCTCTAGCAAGCGCCGCTGGCTTACGCTGAGGGCGGCCGGAAGCGGGCCGGAAGGAAACCCGCGGCGCTTGACGATGAGGCGATCGATGGCGCGTCGGCAGGACGCGGCGCTGTGGTAATCGATTCTCCACGCGGCAAGGTCGAGTTCGTCCCACCACTCGCCGCTCAGAAACGCCCCAGGCTGCCAGCCGAGCACGTGAAGCCTCGCAACCCCCGGGCAGATCTGTCGGGTTTCGCGAGAAGGCGGCACATCAGCCTGCTTGTTTGAGCTCATGCTTCCCTCGTTTGCGTACGACGGCACGGAGTCCCGCGCCGAAGGTGACGATAAGCATCAGCGAGAGGGCGGCGGCGGAGGCCGCTGCGTATGCGGGGTACTTTTGCAGGATCTGTCGCCAATCCCACACATCGGCCTTCGCCTGCGTCGCGTTGCTATAGCGGTACTCCGCACCTTGCATGACGACGCTGACCTGGTTCGCCGTGATACCCGGGACACCATCGGTAATGAGGCTGCGGATCTGGACTTCCTGATTAGCAAGGTTGAATTGCGGCGAATATTTGATGAACACCGCGGCGGATGGCGTACCGGAGAGCTTGCCGTTCTCGTCCACCTTCTGAGCGATGGTGACGCGCGCCGCAATCACGCCGTCCATCGCAGAGATCATGCTTTCCAACTGCTGTTCCTTGAGCATGACCATCTTTGCGCGCTCCTGTGCGGGAGAGGTCACCAGTTGGTTTGAGGGGAAAAGGTCTTCGATGCCGAGGCGTTTTTGCTGCGGCAGTCCGTTTTGGCGCAAGACCTCCACAGCGTTGACGAAATCGCCCTTTTCCACCCGTAGCGATACCGCGCCACCTTTCTCGGCAACCTTCTCCGCAGGAATGCTCCGCAGCAGTAGTAGCGCCATCATCTGATTAGCTTCAGTCTCGGGTACCGATGCGAGGAGTGTCACCTTGCAGCCAGCAAGTACCAGCACCGCGCTAAGCAGGAATAGTCGAGTGCGTACAGTGATCATTGCATCGACGTGATTTTGTTGATGCCCGTTGCAGCGGAGCCAAGCACCTTTGCAAGCACCACCATCTGTCGCGCCGCGCTCTGGGTGGATGCTTGCAAATCCAGCGTTGAGACGATGTCGGGAGCGCCGAGTTGCTGGACGAATTCCGGCGGCCGTGACGTGCTTCGTGCGACAGAGAGGACGTTGGCCACGAGCTCGTGCTCGGGTTTAGTCGCCTTCGCCGTCAACATGTCATTGAACGAATCAATATCGCTTTGCATCGGTGCTGTCGCGATACTGTTGCTTGCGACGGCCGACACACTTTCGACGGGTGGGGTAACGAGTGTTGACATAATGACTCTCCAGAGTCTGTGTGAGGGAGGTAAGCAGGCGGTCCCCCCGCCACAGCGCAAACGTTTATCGAATGAGCCGTGCTGTACGGCTGTGTGGATGACTGCTGTTCGATATGGCAAGCAGCGCAAGAGCCGCTGGATGATGGTGCTGGCCGAGCGATGCCTGTGCGGAAGCGCGGTCGCCAAGTTGGGTGAAGATGCAGAAGCTGCACAGGTCGCGCGCCTCTGCATCAGCAATCAGCAGGTCTAGCGACGATTGCATCGCGCGAGCTTCGTCCTGCAACCGCTGGCCGGCTGCCGCCATGGCAATTTCCGCCAGCAATCTACGTCGGTCCCGAGTGAGCGCGTCCATGTTAGTTGATGCTCGAAACGATCTTCATCTGCATATCATGCAGCGCTTTCAGCATCCCCGAATACATGGATGTCTTGATCTGGGTGTCGCCTAGCGATTCCTGGGCCGCAAGGAAGTCGATCGTCTCCCCTGTTGTCGCGGCCTGTTTCATAGCCGCTTCGCTGCGAAGTTGACTGTCCTTCACAGATACGTCGAGATAGCCAAGCAGGCTTTGATTTGACATGATCAATCCTTGTTGATTAACGTACTGCCATTAGGATACTGACGAATCCATCGCGGGCAGGCCGCGAATCTCCGCCTGAAACTTACGGTAAAATGTGAATGGCTATTGAAACCGCATTCCTCCGCTATATCGGTGATTTTCAAAGAGGTATGAAGCAGAAGTCGCTTTGCTTCTTGCAGGCGCCTCTCGAGTAACCAGTGCTTCGCAGATACTCCGAACTTCTCGTAGAAAAGCATATTGAGCTTTCTGACGGTAATACCGAGTTCTCGTGCGTATTGCTCGGTGGGCCACGCCGACATGCTGTTTGCTTCGACAAACTGGAAAAAGTCCCGGCTCCCGTCGACCAGATGATGAAGCAGTCGGGAAAAATATTCCGGTTCTTGGCTGAGGCAATAGGCATAGGCGAATCTGAGCATTGCCTGTGGTTCCACAGGGGCCAGATGCAACAGGACCTTCACTGTTGGAGCAGGCAGCGAAACGGCTTTTACCGGTGCGCGCCAGAAGGGCGTGCCGCTGCGATAGCTGGCGGTCAGTACGCCCATTTCGCTGTAGATTTGCTGAAAGATGCCTGACGCGAAGCTGTAGGTAGCGACTTCAGCGGATGGATCGATAACCTCGGATGCCGGATCGGCAAGCACCAAGGTGGCTCGGTCGATAGAGTGCAGGGTGCCTTTGAGGTCCAGCTTCCCCGGCTTGCCAAAAACCATCATCTTCACAGCAACCATCATTATCGCCCTCAGTTCGTACTATCCATGGTCGACAGGATCGCTCGAATATTCGCCCATGCGGATCAGGCAATCACCTGAACTTTACGTGGTTTAGACCCCGGACCAATCGGCTATTTTGCGCACGCGCAGACGCATCGAAATCTTAGAGGGTAGATGTTAGCGATGCTCAGATCAGTTGTTAATAAGCTATTGAATTAAGGATAAGAATATCTACAATTACGGAAGTTAAGTTGAAGAAAAGATATGTTTCGCGGCTTTACGTTTTCCGATTAATGGTGTTATTGTTTCGACAATCAGTCTATTGATCCTTGGCGCTGTAGGCCCTTGCCTGTTGTGTCTAAGGGAAGGGAAGGGAAGGGAAGAAGGGAAGGGTAGGTACGGGGCCGATCGAGCGAGCGGCCCGGAGAGTGGGGTGGGGGGAAGGGGTGTGCGCGGAGGCGGCCTGATTTGCGCGGTCAAACGCTTTCAAGCGCTGTGCAATGCGAGCTGTGAATCGCGAACTCGATCTCGACATCGCCATCGGATCGGTGGATAGCGCGGGCCCCGCGGCGCAGGTAGACGCGGCACAGGCGCTCTTGTAGCTGGCGCCCCGCACCTTGCGCGATAAAGGGTAGGATGCCCCGGACGACATCAATGCCGGTCAATGTCCCGTTAAGCTGGAGGACAAATCTGACGAATTGCCGGAGTGCTGAGCCGAGGCTTTCGGGCGTTTGGAGCGACCGGATCTCGCAGATCAACAGCGCATGGTCCTCGACGCGATAGATCAGCGCGAGATCGCCCAGGGTTGCAGAGCGGCCGAGCTCGAATTCCGTCTCGCCGAGATAGGCGATTTCCGTGGCGATGCCGCGATGTTCGAGATATCGCGTCACGGTGTCCGTGTTTGCGTCAGTGATCGCGACGGATGCCGGCGCGTGCGGGGATAAGTCGTGGTGCATGGGTGTCCCTGTCGACAACTCATAGGTAAGGATGAAAGCTCGGACGGGCGGCAAAACCCCTATCTTGATCACCCGAAGTGTCGCCATCAGGGCCTATGCCGAGATTGCCGTGCACGCGCACTTTGGTCATTCGCCGCGATATGCGGCGCACCGCTTGCAGTGCCGCGTCGCATACACCGTCCAAACGTTGGAGTTGCTCTCGCTCCGCGGGGATCTGGGGAGCGCACAATGCGGCGCGCACCTCATGTCGCATCGCGTGTAGTTCAGCGATGAGGAAACGGGCGTACCGCCCATCGATATCCTGGGCCAGTCGATTCTCTAGTTCCGTTGCGAACATGACGGATTTCACCTCTCGCTTGTGCATGATTACTACCCGAGAGGGTAAACGCGGCCAGTTAGAGGCGCTCTCGGGGAATCACCTGAAACAGGATGCAGGTCTACTGCGGGTATCTTGGCAGGTTGCGGAGACGGTGCTTTAGTGATTCTTCCGATACTTCAGTTTTTTTGTCGCGCTCTCGCATCGACGCTTCGGTGGGTAAGTTACTCCATGAGGTAGATGTCTCATTCTCTCCTCATTCTTGAGCCGTACGCTTCTCTCCATACAGCCTCCGGACACATGAAACGGTGCGCTGAAGGGTCAAAGAATTGCAAACGGAATGAAGGAGATGGAAATGGCTGACCTCAATGGACATACGACAGGACGCGCCGCAGGTGCCTATCACGTATCCGCGACCACGCTGTCCGACACGCGAAAGCGCGTCCTGCTTGTCGACCCTCACGCGGTCATGCGTGAGGGGCTCAAACTGATACTCCGCGAACTGGGCGGGACGATCGTGGTAGGCGAGGCCTCCGACGGCATTGAGGCCGTTTCGCTTTGCCAGAGTTTGCGTCCCGATCTTGTGATCATGGATCTCCAACTCAGCTCTCTTGATGGCGTCGATGCGATTGCCAAAATGCGCCGATCGCGCGAAGCGCTCTCGATCGTTGTTCTATCCGGCGTCGTCTCGGAGATCCGCGCGACCCAGGCTTTCAAGGCCGGTGCTCACGCATTTGTGCTGAAGCGAAGCGGATCAAGAGAACTGTCCTCCGCGCTGGCGGCGGTAAGTCGGGGCTGTAGGCACGTTGATCCTGCGATGAAGGCGGAGCAAATACAGGTCGATGGAGAATGTCTGTCTCCAGCGGGGACGGACAGTGCCACAAAGATCACCGTGCGCGAACGGCAGGTACTGAAGATGATAGCGGAGGGAAAGCGCACCCGAAGGATCGCGGAAGAACTGTTCGTGAGCCTGAAAACTGTCGAGACACACCGCATGAACGTTATGCGCAAGCTCGATGCGCATAACGCGGCAGAGGTTTCCTACTGGGCCAGGCGGTTCGGATTGATCGAGGTCTGACGTTCCGGCGACGGGACGAAGCTGGGCGATTGTGAAAAATCGGAAGAGTCCCGTCGGAAGTCGATAGTGGCGATCGGTGCCCGCCGTATAGTTCCAGGTTAGCGTGATGGCACGGCTACCCTGCCGCGCGGGCGCTTCGAGAGCCGCAACCAGCATGACGAGTACGCTAATTTCCTCTGTACCGAGAGCCGCGATTCTACCCGGGGAAGACTCCGTGATAGTGGCGAATAGCAAAAAGACCATCTTCGAGGCAGCGGCGATGTTCGAACAATGCATCGTGAAAGGGACGAAACTGGTGATGGACTTTCCCGATGATGAGCCCGAGGTCGACTCGCAGCTGGACAGTGCCGAAGGCAACGAAAGGGGGCTGAATTTCGCGGAGACACTCCTGCAGAAGGTCTGTCGAGCGTTCTCGAGCGAGCAGGATTCCAACTCTCTGGCGGATTGCCTGCTGGAGACGGTCACGCTATTCGATATGCTGGATCTTGACCGGCAGGCACTCACAAGCGCATCAAGCCGATACCGGTTCGATACGCCGGCGCATAAAACGATCACCTTCTCCGCATTGCAGGACGGAGTGCGTATCCACAAGGTCTCCGAATGGGACGAGTGCCATTGCATCGATCGATCACTTAAGACCAGGCTCCGTGCGGAATCATTATTGAAGAGCGATCTGACGCTAGACTTCCTGCCCGCCAAGGCAGGGTCTCGACACGGGCCGTTGTTGACGGTTGCCCTCGGCGGCTGGAGCTATATCGGCGACACAGAGATCACGAGACGTCTGGCTACGGCAGGTGACGGACGCACGCCTGGGGGATGCATGGTGCGCCTGCTAGCGGATTTGTGCGCACGGGGAGGCCTGCGTCTGGACATACGGGGGGCTGGGACGCAGCAAAAAGGGTGTCTTCCGCTTGCGTGTCAAGGAACGTATGCCTGACGACGTACATAAAACGCCCTGACGTTTGGCGAGACTAGCTGCGTGTGTCGGGCGAATGCCCCATCTCCCCCGCATGCCACATCGCGAACGTGATCTGGATGTCTCGGGAGAGAATCGCGACCTCAGCCGTGCCCGACTGGGTCATCGAGAGGGCTCGTTGGGTCAACCCAGTCGAGACTTCACGAAGAGATGTCTGACAACTCGCCAGCCCTTCACGCATGTAATCGGGTAACTGCACCCACGTGCGAAGCAGTTCGGCCGATTGTTCGAGCATGTCGCGCACGCCGTACAGCAGTGAGCGATGTCGAAACGACTGCGCATCGTTGATTGGCCGTTGCAGGGTGCTGCGACGCTCGAATTGGAGCTGGAGAAGATGGTCAGCCTGGCTGCACATCGCGCTGACGGCTAATGTGTCCGTGATCGAGAGCAGGCAGCGGTTAAACGACCGCTCTAGCATGTCATGTAATCCATCGGAGGGCGTCGCCGTGCCTAGCACTGCAGCGAATTGCTCGCACATGCGATCTATCTGCTCGTGACAACGCACATCGAATTCCTGCACCCTTCCAGGAACACGGGGCTCGTACGGAAGCGCTCCCGCCGTCGCATTGTCCCCATCGACGACGCGATGAATATTTTCGATGGTGGAGGCGAAAACATGCGTGAACAATTTCGGAGTAATCATAGCGTCGAGGAAATCTACTCGTTATGAGCGAATCTTACCGGAGAGAACCGCAGCCGATTGTTGGTGCACGGTGAGCTTGATAAAGCTAGCGAGATCATATCCAAGTGCCCTTGCCGCAGCTTCCGCACGTTGATAGTCGTCACGATGGAGCGAGATTTCTACTGTGTGTGAGTTATGGGCAAATTCCAATGACTCTTTTTTCATTTCCACATTCTCACGAAGAGGGTTAATAAGCATGAAACGCAGAGAACATGGTATGCCAGACGTTACAAAACTATCTAACAATAAAGCATAAGTTTTAGATTTGGAGTTTAGTAATTCTTAAATTTTATAGAATTTATCTGGCAGACCATGGTTAAGCCGACATTATGATGTAGTCTTTTTAAGCGAAAGATTAAAAAAGGTATCCAAAGACGATGGGCATTCTCATCCTCATATCACTGACTTTGATCAGTGCTTTCTTCTCCGTGTCGGAGATCGCATTGACAGCCGCGCGGCGTACTAAGCTGCAAATGCGAGCGGATTGCGGCGACCATCGTGCGGCGAAAGTGCTTTTGCTCAGGGAGCAACCTGGGCATTTCTTTACCGCGGCACAGATCGGGGTGAATAGCGTGGCCATCCTAGCGGGTGTGCTGGGGGAAAAGTACCTTTCCGACCTCGTACTCGATCTCGTGTCACCTTACATGGAGGCAGTCATTGCCCGTCGCACGGCGGACATCGTGGCGCTAGTCATCGTGACGCTCTTATTTATCCAGTTTGCGGATCTTGTTCCAAAACGCGTGGCGATGGCATATCCGGAGACGTGTGCAGTCATGGTAATCGAGCCGCTTCTCGCGATTCTAAAATTGTTGAGGCCACTCGTCTGGGCATTTAACTCGGTTGCCGACACGATGTTGCGGCTATGCGGCTTGAAGACCTTGCCCACCGACGACATAACGACAGCTGATATCGCGGCAATGGTAGATGCCGGCGCGGAAGCGGGGGTATTGCGCAAGCAAGAGCTTCATCTAATCGAAAACGTTTTCGAGTTGGACTCAAAGATCATCACGGCGGTGATGACCCCGCGCGATCAGGTCGTCTATCTGGGGCTTGAAGAGACGCGGGAGAGCGTGCGAAGTAAGCTAGTCAATCGTCCCCATGCCCACTATCCGGTCTGCGGCCGCGACCTTGATGAGGTGCTTGGCTACCTTAACGCCAAGGACATCTTGCGTCACCTGGTGTCGGAAGAGGAGGGGGCCGCGCTGGGGGCCATCGGGCACCTTCATGACAAGAATGTCCTTGTAGTTCCGGATACGTTGACGCTGTCGGAGTCCTTGACGCGTTTCCGGGAAACTCACGAAAGTTTCGCGGTAGTAATGAACGAATATGGGTTTATGGTAGGCGTGGTCACCCTCGACGATATCGTCGGCGCTTTGATGGGAGATGTGCTCTATTCGCATAGCGATGAGCAGGTCGTGCGGCGCGATGAGTCATCGTGGCTTGTGGACGGCGTCACACCGATCGGTGACCTTAAGAAGGCTCTCGGTACCGAGTCTTTGGCCGGTGAAGATTACGTTGACACCGCAGGGGGACTTGTCATCTATGCGTTGAAGCGCGTGCCAAAGAAGTCGGAATTCATAGTGATCGGAGGGTTCCGGTTCGAGGTGCTTGACATCGACAATCACAAGATCGATCAGTTGCTGGTCTCCAAAGTCGCGCCAATAGATCGCGGCGAGAAAGTTGTAATTTTGCCGTAAAATCGAAAGTCAGAATGTCTAATTGCATTAGACTGCACGTTCTTGGTGATGTTTCCCGTTCGACACCAAAGACCCTTTATGCCCACCATCCCGGTGGGCATTTTTTTAAGCACGGCAGTGGTTGGGTTTACATCCAGACGGCATCCGCTGTCTTTGCTTCATAGCAACACTCCTTCTGCTCAGGCAGGTTTAGTTTGTTGCATTCACCGGTTGAATCCACAATCGAGATAGGCCGTTGCGGTTCGTCGAGGAATCGCCACGGTGTGCTTACGCGATACCGCACCAGGGTGCCGGTGCCCGCGCCGACCTGACGCACCGACGAGTGATAGTAGCACTCGAGAAACGCCGGATACGGGGACGCGTACGGCATGACTATCGGACCAGAGCCGATGTGTAGCAAGCCGTCGAACGGGATCCCGGCGTGCTGAGAAAGCGGCGGGCCGGCAGCCCGCGACTCGGAAGGCTCGGGTCGGTCGAGGGAGTCCGCGCGCCCCTGGAGGGGAAGCAGTTGCAAAAGCGTCGCAAGCACGAGGCAGCAGAACCGTGCGGGCCATTGCATGTCGTAGTTACTGCGCATTGAAGCGCGCGTCATGATCGAAGCCCGATTGCAGGCGGAGTTCCGCCGATGGACGATAGGTACCCGAGGCATTGGAAAACTCGACGACCTTGCCCTGATTAAAGGTAACATAGCCGGCATAGGCAACATAGGCGGCACAACCGGATAGCTCGCCGTGATAGTTGTGTCCGTCGCTTCCGCATCCGACGCGTATCTCACCGCTCATCATGCGCACGAACATATAGTTGCCGTTGGCAATCGCCAGTCGTGGCTCAGCACGGTTGTTGTCGGCGACGACCCAGACACCATTGTCTAGCCTGATAGCGGTGTAGTGCCGACCGCCGTTCTCTAGTCCGGTATAGTCCCGACCGAGCGAGATTAGCCGCTGAGCGATCATCATCTGCACCCGCTCGGTCGTTGCAAAGCCGATGGGCGTGAACTGATAGGGCAAGCCGGGGCCATCGTCGGATCCCCAAACACCTGTTGTGGGATTTGCGAGAGCGGTCGCGTCACGATGTTCTTCGGAAGATGGACTCAGTATGGCAATGGAGTGCTTGAGCGGTCCGACACCATGCATGTCAACTCCTTTGGGTAGAGGAGGTCATAGTGTCATCGGCCAATGCCCAGCAAACTGTCGATTGTCGCCAATATGTTGAGATTTTTCACCGGCGGCCTAGGAGCGGAATCATCCCATTCCAAACCTTCTGGCGTCGATGGAGTTCTTGAACAGCGCACGTTGATGCCATTGATCATCCATCATGATGTTGGTTCTGCCTTCGGAATCTTGGTTTCCCATGACGCGAAATTTTTGAAACAGCCCTACAGTAATGGTGCTTTGGGTGTTAAGAGTTTTCTTATTGTCGAATTCGTCGATGGTCACGCCGAAATCCTTCATCCTGCTACGGATAGACAATTCATTCCAACCACCAGTGGATAGAATGCTGACCTTAGCACCGTAATTCTTCTGTTGTTTCAGAAATTCGATCATTTGAATATTGATGAATACGGTAACATCACCATATGAATGGTGTGTGAGTCTTGACTGGAAAAAATCTGCTGCAGACGCGTGTGGCGGCAACTTCCCCCGGTATAGTAGATTCTTGTCTACATCCACGCGATAGTGGCAGATTTTTGCGGGAGGAAGGTTGTCAATGGTAGGATTATAAGGGGATAGCGCCCGATAATCTGGATGATCCATGGAGGTAAGCAACATGCGGCTAAACTGCGATTGCGAAAGGGCGTGGCCGACCTCGACGCTATCGTCACCTCTGAAATCAGGGTCGAGAGTGTGAATCGCGGAAGCAATGGCTTGGTGAGCGTTTGATATCTCCTCATGTATTTTCATGAAGAGGGACCCCGCTGGCGAGTGAAGAACGTTATTCAACTCTCGGTAAGTGACAACTAGGCTGTCTAAGGGAATCCCGGATTTCGCGAGCTGAGAACCAACATCACGCAACTCGACGTCGATCTCCTCGCGAAGCGTCGTTGCATTGTCATTCGGCAATATACTCAGCGATGCCAACCGGCTCCGAACCATGGTCAACGCAAGATTGGCAATTGGCAGTGGTCCACGGATCCGTCCTATCAGGCTCGCATCCAGCGGAGCCCGAATGCTCATGATGAAGTGATCTGCCTCGTCGCGCTTACCTTCCGCGAGCAGCATGTTCTTCACTTTCGCATTACGAAGGCCTTCAAGATCGTCGTTGAGGGCGTCCAGCCTCCGGTTGCACTCGGAGAGCTTGTCGGACACGTTCTCCCTAGCTTCCATAGCGTCTTGGAGGTGACGGTCGTTACGTTCTAGCAACTCGAGTTGCTCCCTCGCTCGCGCTTGCGCGGTGAGGGCGTCGCGGTAGGCCCGCCGCGGGAGATCCATTGGCGGACCGTCTGCTATGGCCGTACGCAGTTGATCGAGAATCCTAGCTCGTTGCCCATCTGCTGCTTGCTGCAGTGCTTGACGCCCATCCCGGAGGCCTTTGAGCAATACTTCGTCCTCGTCGTCGGCGATGCCATCGCGGACGACGCTTTCAAGCTCGCGGATTCTCTCGTTCATCTTCTGGAGGGCGTCTCGGAGATCGGCGTCGCCCTTTCCACGCAGTTCGGCGTATGCCGCATCAATCGCCTTTCGTTGGATGCGCTCCGCCCTGCCAATGGTCGTGGCCAATTCCTTGTTATTGGGATGATCGACAATCCGGCGCCGGATCTCGTTGATGTGCCGTGCCATGTTGTCGTGCGTTCCCAGTAGCGACGCCCTGTCTGTTTTAAGCCCTGCTATGGCACGCTGCGTCAAATCGATTTCCCGCGTCAACGCCGCCACCCGCCAAGCCGCCGGCGTGATCTTTGGCGCGAGGTGTTGCTGTGGCGCAATTCGCCGCGAGTACAGCGTCGTAGTCCAGGCACTGTTGAAATGCTGTTGGCTGAAGTAATTCGCTGCTGCGTTTGGCCAGGCATCGTCCCCGCGGCTCTTCGCAAGCGCGGTGGTCTGGTCGCCGGTGACATTGCAGATTTCGAATCGGATGCCAGCCCGCGCGCAAAAATCGCTCAAGAGGTCTTTTATCAACTGCGGGAGCGATCTTGTCTGCGACGCTGACGAGAGTTCGTGGACCACCGGCGATGCGTCATCTCCGGAATGATGCCAATGCTTCAGCTTGAGGCCAAGCATTGGCCCGTATCGGGTCTGTTCGGCCGTCGTTGAAATCTCAAACACGATATCTGTTCTGAGGATAGGATCTCCATGGATCGGTGTGTGAATGCCGCGTCTATCCGCCACTTTTCCGTAACAGGTCCTCCACTCGGAAGATTTATGTATGCTAATCTTGCCTTTGCCATCGAACGTAACATTGACGGACTGACCGGCAGACGAGCCGAGACTATGGGATAGCGATGCCTTCTGTGCAGCTACAAGGTCCGCCTGCATGATGTCGGGCGAGATAATCGCTTTCACAATCGTCATGGCGATGCCGCCGGCGTTGGATTCTTCTACGAACGTCGGAATCAGTTTCTCGGCCAGATTGCGAACGACTTCTAGCCCCTTCTCCGCATTTGTCATGTGTGGATTTGAACGAAGGCTTTCGAAGTCCTCCTGTCGGCCATGGACGGAGACGCGCACGTGGCCCTCTACCACTCGTTCATACACCGATGCGTAGTCCACCATATCGTCGCCACGTGCGCCTTGTGATATGAATTCGGCTGATGTCTTCGCCAATACGTTGAGCATTCGCGGGGCGGTTGCCGTGCTGGCAAGATTGGTAAAGGTCATAGTATTTTGATAGATATTTGTTCAGATACGACAGAGAATGCTTTGCCGTTACAGCGTCAGCACGACAGCCGCTAAATGGTGGCTCTAACCACGGAATTTTCGATGCAAGACTAGCATCAGCGTGCTGCCTGCTTTATTGATAAAGGGCCCCTTACTGTATTAATTCAGCGGAGTCGCGTCGATGTCATCACGGCTCCTGCTGATCGCTACCGTCGGAATCACACGTCTGGCGGGCGAATCTTTACCGGTGGCGCCCGCAACCCGCCTCGTCCTTGGGAGCGAAGCGGTCGTGAGAAATAACTGGTCTGCTACGCCGCATCTACTCAACGAACCCACATTTCGGTCTCCTTACAGCGGCACACTAGGTACGGGCTCCCTATCGCCAACAGCCCCAACCCAGCCGGCGCCAACTCCGCTAAAACTGGCGTTCCGCTCTACAGGTCGTCGCCCATGCTTTGGCTATCCCACGGACCGCTTCTGTTCAACCGGTGGGGGCGACTTGGTTTCGACATGGTGGCCATTAGCTTCTAGTCACAACACGAAAGGCCACTCGCGTATGAGCGCAAATCGTTTAAATGCAAACGAACCGAAGTTCTCCAGATCGCAAACGCCTGATTGAGCGGCGTTTCGCCTTGCACCCGCCGCCCGGCTTCGGCTTGTTCGCGGCCCTGTTACTCGAAGTGCAAGGAAAGCAGTACACTATGTCGGGTCGGAGCCTCCGGCTCGCCATTGCCCATTGCGGTAGTGAACACGATCGGATGCCGGTCAGCGGACACCTGCGTTCTTTCTAACATCGGCTGACGCGGCTGGGTGACCCGCGTCGCGGGCGCGGTACAGCCTGCCCACACTGCATCAATGACATAAGACGGTACCTCGTCGGGCCGAGGCTGTCACATCAGGTGCGCAATGTATTTCCTATCAAGCCAACGCCAACGTGCTGTTCGTCAATACGGTACGGGCCGGGCCGTTGCGGTGTTCTGACGGTTTCGAGGTCCGATGCGACAACGGCGAGCCACTGCGCGTGGCGTTCACGCGGTCGACCTCACGCCCACAGCAATCGATGCTGCGCATGCTGACAGACCTCGCCACACTTCCCGATGCATCGCCCCGTTGAAGGCGATGGATCAACGCGCGAGACAGCGCACTGCGCGATCTCATGCGATCAAGATCGAGCAGCTCGAACTCAGCTCGAAGAACTGCAGAGCCACGAAGGCGTCGCCGCGGCAAGCGCGCCTCCCGCGCGCGATGTCGATGGCAACGGTGTACGCAACCCGCTACCGGCGCACCTGGAGCGTGACGATCTCGTTCACGCGCCAGCAGAGACCACGTGTTGCGCAAGTGGCGGCGCCTTCAAGGTTTTGGGTGAGGACGTCTCGGAGCAGCTCGAGCTCGTGCCGGCGAAACTACGTGTCATCCGACATCGCCGCGGAAGCTCGCCTGCACTGCCTGCGATCGCATCGTGCAGGCTCCCGCGCCCAGCCGTCCTATCGACCGCGGCATCCCCGGACCAGGATTGCTGGCCAACATCCTCGTCTCGAAGTTCCGCGCCCATCAGCCGCTGTATCGTCAGCGCGTTCGCTGGGAGCGTGAAGGGATCGATCTGCCCGAGTCGACACTGGGCGACTGGGTCGGAGGCTGCTCGGCATTGCTCAGCCCGCTGGTGGCCGCCGTCCAACGCTATGTGATGGGAGGCAACAACGTGCATACTGCGTTGAAGCCAGCATACGCTTCGGCTTGCACTATGACGTTTGCGTGAGCGGGTGACACCAGTTCATCGATCGCAGGCCGCCCGTCCTCTTCGTCAATTTTACGCTTCAATAAAAGATTACTTTCCGTACCATATGTGTTGGATTGATCTTTTTAAAGAATGTTTTGAATACGTTATTCCAACATTAAATTTTAAATCTGTAGAATTAGATATTTGATCGCATATTTTCTGCAACATATGGCGTTTACCTAGGCGAATTTTATTTCGCTCCAAAATGTTACCTTGACCGAACCGGCCGGAATCATTATCTATAAACCACACACCATTTTTCGCGTAAATTTCTCCACCAATGTATGCCGAACCGGCTTTCGTTGGATCGTTACGTTCGAGCGTTAATGTCGGATGGCCGTAGCGTCTTCCCAGGTCGTCTTTATATTCATATCCAATCGATATATCAATCGCGCCGGTTTCAGGGTTGGGTTTTGCGACCCAAATATATCGTAGATTTTCATCCAATATATTTTTTAATGTGAATTTTTCATGCCGTCCTCTGACTAAACTTGGCAAATCTACACGAAACCGATTTTTCTCAATTTCATGCGGCTTAATCGACGTCGGTTCTGCACAAATTGTGCGCGGCCAAATCGTATTGGGTTCCTGGAAGGAGTATTTATTTCGAGAGTTGATAAGCGACTTAATATTAGAGTTCAAGAAATTGAGCTCCGTGTCGCACTCGGACAGTTTTTCGGAGATGCCTTCCTTTGCTTTAATCGCGTATTGAAGATGCGCGTCGCTAAACTCTATCAACTCTAGCTGTTGCTTCGCTATTGCTTGCGCCTTGGTCGCATCACAATAGGCCTGCTGCAGATGATTTTCCGTCTGATCGACGGCCACGTTCCCGAGAAGCTGATCGAGAACCCTCGCATGTTGGGCGTCTGCTGCTTGCTGTAAAGCTTCGCGACCATTCAGAAGGTCATTGAGTTGTGCTTCGTCGTCATCGTCGGCAATGCCGTCGCGAACGACGCTTTCGAGTTCGCGAATTTTTTCGTTTCCATTCCGTAATGCGTCTCGGAAATCGATTTCGCCACGCTGCCGCAGCTGGGCGTAAGCCGTATTAATCGCTGTGCGTTGGCCCCGTTCACCTCTGCGAATGGCGCTGACTACATCCGCGTTTTCGGGATGAGCGGCGATCCCGCGCCGGATCTCCTGAATCTGCTGCGTCAAATTGTCGCGTGATTTCAGTAGTAAAACTTTCCTTTCTGTTAGTCCTGCGATCGTGCGGTCGATCTTGTTGATCTCCTGCGTCAGTGCTTCGGCCTTCCACGCCTGTGGACGCGCCATCGACGCCAGCTGCTGTCCCGGCAGTAATTTCTTGGCATGGAACGCTCCCGAGTTGGCACTCGTAAAATGGTCTTGGCCATCTCGTCCCCCGCGCACCTTTGATGCACCGACGTCACCGCGGCTTTCCGCCAGCGCTACCGCCTGGCCCCGCTTGAGCGTCCCTGTCTCGAACCGGATACCCGCGCGTCCACAGAAATCCGACAGAACGTCCTTTAGCCATTGCAGGAACGTCCGCTCCTGTGCAGGCGTCGATAACTCACGGGCGACCGGCACCGTGGCATCGCCCGAGTGGTGCCAATGCATGAGATCCATGCGCAGCATCGGACCATTTTGGGTCGACACCCCAGCCGGCGAGATCTCGAAGCGCATATCGGTCTTCAGCACGGGCTTGCCATTGAACACCGCATGATTGCCTTCACTGTCGGCCGCCTTTGCACGACACGTGTCCCACTCCGACGACTTGTGCAGGCTCACGATGCCGTCCTTCTCGGTCGAGATGTTGAGCGACTGCCGTGCCGGTGTGTCAAAATCATAGCTGCTCGACGCGCGCGTGATGGCACCGATGTCGGCATCCATCACATCCGGCGCAGTGATTGCCTCCACCACCTTGACGGCGAGCGCTTCTTTACGCTCGATGGAACCGGCGCCGATCAGCTTCTCGGTCAGTTGCCGGACGATCTCGAGCCCCTTCTCGGTATCATTCATCTTCGGATTCGAGCGAACCGCTTCGAAATCCTGCTGGTGGCCTCCCACCATGATGTCCACGCCATTGTTCGCCACACGCTGGTAGATTCCAGCGTAATCCACCATGTTGTTTCGATTGGCACGGCGCGCGTCGGCGGCCTCTGCCGATTGCACCTCCAATGCACTAATGATTCGAGGTGCCGTTGCCGCATTGCTCGTTGTGAATGTCATATAATAACCATTATATATTTATGTATATTAATAACTTTTCATGCTTGCCCGGTAGTTAACAACATAGAGATCCCATGTATCAGCATATTGCATCGTGATTGGAAATTGTCTTTCGATTAAGTTGATGAACTTTAGTAAATTCCTCAGGAGCCACATATTTTGACTGCCGCCTATTTTTATACGACTCAATGCATCACATACAACTATGCACTTTTTACGTTTTTTTCTTCACGAATGGTGAATATTTGGCGATTTTTCTACAATGTAAATTGTCATCGTCATCATAGTGAAGTCTTCAGACGATGACGGTGATACAGAGATGAGCATCGGTTTTACGGCGAATACGATCACGAGCGGCTTGAATGATCAACACCACCTGCATGGGATCAAGAACAGTTCTCTCTCCGCGAAAGAAGGCGTCGCGCTGGCGCTCAGCTTTTTTCTTCCCGTAGTAGGTCAACTTCTCTTCGTCGCTTACAAGGCTTACGATCGCAACCAGCAGCGGGATGCCATGGCTGACTTCTCCAAGGCACTTATCAGGGAGATCCAACATGTGAAACCGAATGCACAGTCTTGCTCGATTCAAGTTAATGGTGAGCCGGTGGAAATCTTGGAGGTCGAGGGCAGTGACAGCACCATAGGTCTCAAATTTTCTTATTGCGGTCAGGATGCTTTCCAGCCAGCCATGAGCCTGAAGGGGCTCACACTCAAGATTGCGGAAGACATGCTACACGGGCCGGGCGATTACGGAGCCAGCAAGCAGGACATTGCATGGACGTGCGCGACCATTTTTTCCGCGCCGGCGATGTTTCCCGAAGCTGTCAAGGACGCGGCAAACGATGCGCTATGCTCGCTGCTCTCCGAGCGATCGGGCATCTTTCGCCTCAAACATGTGCCGAGAATCACGAATCCCGCGGAGGCTCAGATCGTCGCACGGCTCGTTGGGCAGTGTCTGGCTACCTGTGAAGGAGCGGACTTGTCCGAGATCAGCCCGATGACCATACGGAATAAGATCCTGAAAGCCGGCAACGTTAGTCAACTTCTCGTGGAAACTTTTCGGGGGGGCGATGTAGAAGAGCCCGTTGAGCTGGATCGCGTGTTCGATGCCGGCCTTGCCGCGCAGGACAAGCAGTTATTGGCCAGGCTGAACGGGGGTAACTATGATCCGAAGACCTTGTTCGGCAACATTGGGTACAACCACAATAATGCGTACACGGCGTTCCATCACGCCCATCCCCTCGTGTTGTATCTGATCAGGGATTTTTCCCCGGCTTCGGATACGCGCGATTATGTTGCCGGCAAGAGCGACGAAGGAATGAATCAACTCGCGTTCGATGCGGCCCTGCAATCCTACGCGTTCTTCAATGCGAATGATGTGAAGATCTCGAAAGTGCTCACGAGGTTCTATACGGCCCACAATCAAACTCTTAACATCTCGGACCACGCGCAAAACCGAAACTGCGCGCTGTTGGGCCGGTAACGCCGACTCTCAAGCGCCGGGGTGAGGCAGGCGTCAGCATGCGGCTATTTAGACGCGGCAGACGCCTGACACAGATCAAAACCTTGAGATACCGGAGGCGTGCTTGTTGGCTCGAGCAGACGAAGAAGGGCTGGTGGTCTGCAAAACCTTGGCGTGTCCCGGATCGGGTACTCTACTAGTGGAAGGCCCGGCAAGGCAAGCCGGACATGCAGCAAGAAGCGTTGTTGGATCGGGTCAGACAAATCCATGACGACAGCGACCATGGTTACGGCAGCCGGCGGATGTCAGGCGAACTGCGCCGGCAAGGCTTGAGATTGGACTCCACCGTGCGCGCAGTCTGATACGGTTGGCGAATTGGGCGGTGCAGTTCAAGCGCGTCATTGCCACTCCCGAGGGAAGTCGACTGCCATTGCACCGAACCTATGAAGGCAGTGGGGACAGCTTCAAATTGCCGTGGTGCTGAATCTGTTCTCGCGACGAGTGGTGGGTTGGGCGTTCTCGGAACGTGCCGACACCGATCTGGTGACTCGGTCGGCCCTGCCACGTCGAAACGTAGGTGAAGAAACCCAGAGTTGGTTCGGCCGCTGGGCCCTGAACTGACGGTCGGCCAGGTCCGGCGGGCGCGCTACTCTCGCATCAGATGTCGTCGTGCGAACCCGCTTGCCGCAAATCGCGCGGCGCAAACTCTGCTGCTTCCTCATCCTCTCGACCGTGCAGCGCGCCACCTCGATGCCCTCCCGGTTCGTCTGCTTCCCGACCTTGTCAGCGCGGTAGACCTGCATATCGGCTTCCTGACTCGTCTGATCTTGGGCCGAAGCCACTCATCGCGTTCGGCTCGCGCGCAGCGCCGCGATGGATCGCGAAGCTGCGCAGCATGGCGCCGAAAGCCAGACGGAGCAATCTGCAAGACCTTGCAAATCGGCTCGACCCCGCGACATTGCGATGCTGATCGACAAAGGCCTTCAGGATTTAGGACCGTCAGGCGCGACTCCCATCGCGACAGGGAAGCGCTAATTGCTTCGGTCGATGCGCTGGCAGGGGGGCGGTGCCGGCTCCCCATGCCAGCTGTCTCTTGTCACTCCACGGCGATTACACGACGCTCGCATCCTTGATAGGGATGCTGAGCTATGCGGCTAACCGTTGGGTTACATCCGGTTGCTCGCTTGCGTCATGCATAGGCTCGAGGCAGTCGCTGCCACTCCTGGGTCACAGGAGGGGCTGACGGCGCGACCTGATAGGTGGCCGGAGGCAGTCGCTGCCACTCCTGGGTCACAGGAGGGGCTGACGGCGCGACCTGATAGGTGGCCGGAGGCAGTCGCTGCCACTCCTGGGTCACAGGAGGGGCTGACGGCGCCACCTGATAGGTGGCCGGAGGCAGTCGCTGCCACTCCTGGGTCACAGGAGGGGCTGACGGCGCGACCTGATAGGGGGCCGGAGGCAGTCGCTGCCATTCCTGCGTCACAGGAGGGGCTGACGGCGACGGCGCGGCCGGATAGGCGGACTGGGGCGATCGCTGCTGCTCTCCCGCCGCAGAAGCGGCTGACGGCGCGACTTCATAGCTGGCGTCAGGCGTTCGCTGCCGGGGCTGCGTCACAGGAGGGGCGGGCCATGAAACCCGCTCGAGCCGGATTGGGGTACCTTGCTCTCCGTTATGCTCTTGAAAGTACGCTTGCCGATAAAGCGAGATTTGCGCCACCGCCTCTTGAGGCCAGAACTCATATGGTGTATGTCCCGGCATCGTACATTCCAAGATCTTTCCGAGATCGCCGTCAACATGGTCCTTTGCGTCCGTCAATAGTCGGACAAGGCCATTTCCGGCCGATTCGACGAACTCGTCTTCGTCGTCTTGCATGAGGTCCCTCAACATCATGTCCGCCTTCAGTTGAAAACGTGCATCACATCGAGCTGATAGATCGAAAATCGTCTTATAGGCATACGTGGCACGCAGCAAATCCAGCGAATTCGAACCTGGAGAAAATTTTATAACTTCGTGTCCATCGACGCTTAACGTTACATCCCACGCTGCATGAGAGCCCCTGGTAGATGAACAAATAGATATGAAGAATTTATTGCGATCCTCTGGGTTGGCCATCTGTGAAAGAGCGGTGAAGGTTTTTAATCTATTTGCAGATTCACCTCCGTGGGTGGTTCCATCATGAAAATTATTTTTGTCAGAAAGTTTGTTGAGTAAGTCAACAACCGAAGCTTTCTTATCGCAAAGAAACAAGTCCTTTATCTTATCCCACAACGTCAATACTTTACTTGCATCGCCCCCAGACATCATTTTTTCAAGTTGAAGATGACTAAAAGTATGATTTCTTATATGCATGTTGTCTTTTCTTTATAAAGCCTGTTAAATTGTTAATTAATAATCAAGATGCGATGGCGCGGCTCGATGTGAGCATATATATGTATCATGCTGGAGAACACGATCTATAGGAAAACGCGAGGGGTTTTTTTAATTGAACAGTAAGCGCTAGTTTTGCCACACCTTGAGAATGCTCGATGGATTCAAGTAGGATGCGGCGGCGCGGTTTGTCGCTGGGCGACGTAAAACGGCAACAGGTCGCTGATGTCGGCATCCGGCGCGCGCTGTGGCAGTTCCTTTAGGACGTGGAGCAGGTAGGCGTATGGCTAGACGTCACAGGCCCTGCACGTAAGCATCAGGCTATAGATCATCGCGCTCGCCTTCGCGCCGGCGACTGTATCGGCGAAGAGCCATGCCTTTCTTCCCGTGCAGAATGGTCGGTTGTCTCGTTCGATTGGGTTGTTATCGATTAGCGCACGCCCATCGATAACATACCGACTCAGGTATTCCCACTGGTTGCGCGCGTAGGTAATGGCCTTGCCCAACAAGCCCTCCGGCAGCACCTGCGGCGCCTGTTCATCCAGCCACGCCTTGAAGGCGCTTAGCAGCGGCGCACTATGCTGCTGACGCAGCCGATATGTGTAGTCGACGCGCGTTTCGCCTTCTGGAACCTCGCCCTTGACGAGCGCCTCTAGCTGATACAGGGCCTTGAAGTAATCCAGCGCTGTCCGCAGGCGAGCGCTGGGCTTCTTCTGCCCTTTCTGCGCATCGACGAACATCCTCCTGGCGTGAGCCAGACAGCCGAAGTGGGTGGGTGCGCCAGGCGCCGTAACCGTCGGTCATCAGCATGCCCTCGCAGCCGGCGAGGAACGCCTGCGGATAGACCTGTCCGCGCCCACGGTACCGCGCGCTCCATCTCGTCAAGAAACACGCGCTTGCGCGTGCGGCGATTGCTCAGGTCCAGGCCAAGGTCGGTTTGTTTCTTACGCCTATTGTCGCTGGAAACGTTGCTCAAGCGTATTCGCTGACGCATGAGTTTTGAACACCATCCCTTACTGATCGCGGTCGAGCGGGCCAAGGACCAGATTCGGACGCGGTCGAGCATCCTCTCCACGTCGTCAAGACTCTCTTCGGTTATCGCAAGGTTCGCTATAAGGGCCTGGTCAAGAACCGGCGCAGTTGTTCAGCCCGTTTGTCTGGCGAACCTGGACTCGCCAGGAAGCTGTTGCTGGCTTCACAGGGGAGCAATCTATGCTGAGCGCGAAAAGCGCGCAAGCAAAGGTGCGAAGCGAGGCAAATATCGCCCTGAATTGGCCTTCTTCTCTCACATCACGAAAACCAAGCTCGCGCTTACCTGCATCACCAGCTGTCCGACCCCGTTGATCAGCGGTTCCCTCTAGGCCGCCTCCATTTTTTGGACCGTCAGGCGCGACTCTCATCGTGGTGCGGGGACTCGTCCCAACGACGCCGGATAGATTGGAGCAAGTAAGCTAATTACGAAGTCAGAATCAGCATTGCAAAAACGGACGGGACCATAGATTCTCTGAAGAATTGGACCCTCCACTAAACTAGGGGCGATTCGCTGGAGGAGGGCGCGATGCTTCAGCTAATCTAGTCCCCGCATTTTTGCCGGGCACCGGCATCAGTCACAAGATGGTTTATCTGCCGCT
>NZ_CAJZAG010000015.1 GCF_914271485.1 Cupriavidus pampae | reverse complement strand
TTGAGGCGGCGTGCTATGCCATTGAGCTTTGCCTGTGAATAGACAGAGAGATCAATTCCTTTGGGAAGGTACTGCCTCAGGAGGCCATTGGTGTTCTCGTTGGAGCCGCGTCGCCAGGGATTCTGTGGGTCACAGAAGTAAACCTTGATGTCGGTCGAGACCGTAAAACGCTGGTGGTCCGCCAACTCCTTGCCGCGATCCCACGTCAACGATTTGTAAAGCTCCTGGGGCAGCTTTCCGGCATGCCGGATCAAGGCGTTGACGACAGTCTCCGTGTCTTTGCCGGAGACCTTCAGGAGCATCACGAACCGCGTCTGACGCTCGACCAAGGTGACGATCTGGCTATTGGCACTGCCGAAGAGCAAGTCGCCTTCCCAATGCCCAGGTATCGCGCGGTCTTCAGCGTTCGCAGGTCGCTCGCTTATTGAAACGGCATCACGGATTCTTCCGCGCTCGTCGGTCTTCGCCGAATAGTTGCGCGAGTGGCGCATGATCCGGCACCGCCTCAGATGTTGAAGCAGCTCCTTCTTCAAGGCGCCGCGGGCCTGCACGTAGAGGCTACGATAGATGGTCTCGTGTGACACCTGGTAGTCCGTGTTGACCGCGTAGACATGCTTGAGCCAACCTGCAATCTGTTCCGGGGACCACTGCTTCGTTAGTTTGACTGCCACAACCTGTGCCAGCGTGCGATTTCGGATGAGCTTACAGGTCTTCGGACGATGCGCTCGAACCCAGGCAAGTTCATCAGCTTGATTCGCGCGATAGCCCTGGATGCCCCCATTGCGCCGTAGCTCTCGGCTGAGAGTAGATGGGGCGCGTCCGGGCCGGAATGCAATCGAGCGGATCGACAACCCAACCACGACGGAACGAGATATCTCCTCTCGTTCGGCGAGCGTTAGGGCTAGCCTGGAGCGGTGTCGGGGTGCTGGCTGGATGCCGCCGGACTCCGCCAGAATCCGTTGCACAGATGAATGGTACCGATCAAACAATCGGGCGATCTGGTGAAGCGTGTCACCTTTCCGCCACCGCTCCCACATTAGTGCCTTCTGGGTCTCGGTGTAGTAGATCCGGCGCCTCTATTTCATTTGCAACACCTCCACTGCTCATGCAGCGTCTAGTGTGTTGCGTCGACCGGTTGAATCCACAACCCTTCTGCGACCCTCATCAGATCGCCTTCAATGGCCGCTATCGAGTATTAGCCAGTCGTTGAGATTTTCATTCGATTGTCGACTCGTGCGGCTATCCACTGTCACCTGCATGCGCTGCGTTACCAGATTGGTGAGCAGGGTCAGTGAGCCCGAGATCGAGATCATCTTGTCACGCCGACGGCTCCGTTCCGGCGCACCCTTGCCGGTGTAGACCGCACGCTGGAGCTGATGGACTGACTCTTCGCGATTGCAACTCTCGCCGGAATTCTGGATTGCCAAAATAGTCGCAAAGGAACAGCGTCCGTAGCAGCTTGCCGAGCTGATGTTGATTTGCACGGAAACCGGACCGGGCCTGGTGGGGCAGTTCTCAGTGCAACTCAACAGCCTGCGCCGACAATGTATTACTCTTGGCACCGACACACAAAAACAGGCCCGAATCGGTGAACTAAGACAATACGCGAATCTTTATCGCCCTCCATCTCCCAGGGGTTTTCCGGTCGCGCTAGTCCCTGAGCGACCCAAAGTGGAAGTTGCCAGCCTCGAAAACCGGACGGTCAGGAGTGCCCGACTTTTCTGGAAACCAACTGCACTAACTCGGACACAGTGCGTGTCTTTTCTGCCTCGCTGTCAGTGATCTTGATTTGAAAGTGCTCTTCGAGGGCAACGACAATCTCGACGTTAGCCATTGAATCAAAGTCCCAGAAAAAGCTGAGGTTCTGCGTGAAGGCGTCTTCCGCGCGCAGACGAGACATGTCAGCGTCAAGCTGCTTCTCAAGTATTGCGCGAATACCTGCGACAACGTCTGTTTTAACACCAAGGCCGAGGAAGTATCGTTCATAGAACGCCTCCGAGGTGAGAGATTCGCGGCCGGAAAATGCATCATCGATCTTCTGCGCTTTCTTCCGCTTTTGCGCGCGAATTTCACGCCGTGCCATCCAAACGACAATGACCAGCACCGCGATGCTTGCAACAATGGCTTGTGCAACTGTCATAGTGCCCTAACTCAAATACTCGAGTGCAGATCTAACGGGCGCCGTTGGCTCTTGTGACACAAACTTCGAACCGGTCATCGCCGAAACGCCGCACGGTTACTGTGTCTTCAGGCCGCGCCTTGAAAGACGTGCTCACTAATAGCTGTGAAAGGCGCCACGTTACCACGATGTCGCTCGTGGATGTCTGTTATGGACATGTGCTGCACATGTTCGCTCGTGGCCGGTCTCGTAGCTTCGGGCATTCGACGAACCGGATGTCAATGATGGAGAGTAGCCGGTAAGCGACCACCGGCGGGGTAGGTCCATGACTCGGCGAGTCTCAGGATATGGTTCTTCGATTCTATCGCCCGCAGCCATAAGGTGATTCAACAGAAACTCACCGGGGAGTTTATGGCGCGTGGGTGTTTGAGGCGTCTTAACTACGGCCGGGCCGCAACTGATATCCAATACATGTCATTCCGGGTATCCCCGCAGCACCGCGTTCCGATGGCAGGCAACGTACGGCTTCGTAAGGGTGCCGATAGTAATCGCCCCACGATTGGGGGATGCTGCTGCCGCAGCCACGCGTTTAGTATCGCGCGTGACAACTACAAGTGCGACAGGGGATTCACCGAGGGCAGCCAGGGAATCGAAGCCCAGCACTGAGCAGACACCTACTACTTAGACTCCAACGTGCAATTTCGGTAATGAGTTTGGAGAATATATTGCACGGATAGCTTCAATGGTTGGAGGTGGTTCAGTATTCCCGCGGCGAGCACAACATTGGAGAGCTTTCATGAGGTGTCCCCCAGTATTGGCAACCGAGGCAGAGCGGCTGGAGGCCCTGTCAGGATACGGACTGGGAAGCGATAGGCCTCTGCCCAGCCTGGAGCCGGTGGTCAAGATCGCCGCACGTATGTTCAAAATGCCTGTTGCCGTGGTGAACATGGTCGGCAGCGACCACGTCTTTTTTGCGGCAAGCTATGGTTTCGAGGGCGTGCAAGTCGACATGAGCCGTGACGTTTCCTTCTGCGCGCATGCGATTGCCCGGAGCGAGGTCATGGTGGTGCCGGACGCCACAGTCGACGAACGCTTTTGCGACAATCCACTGGTCACAGGTGCAACCAACCTGCGCTTCTACGCCGGCGTCCCGCTGATGTCTCCAGATGGCCACGCATTGGGTACGCTCTGTGTGATAGACGGGCAGCCGCACTGCGACTTTTCGGAGGAAGACTGCGACCGTCTGCGCGAATTGGCCAAGATGGCAGCCGATAGGCTGGAGTTACGTCGCATCGAATTTCGTGCGCAGGAAGAACGTGGAATCCCCCCGGAGCCGCTAACCCACAGCCGGCGCACTGCTGTCGTACTGTTCGACGAGCGAGGAGAAATTCAGGATCTCAGCGCGCCACAGCGTGAAGAGCAGGCGTTAAAGCGGCTTACGGACGTTGACATGCTCACGGGACTCGCAAACCGGGCGTGCTTCTACCGGCGTGTGGAAGATGCGCTCACGCTTGCCTCGCCAATAGCCGTTGTCATCGTAGACATTTATCAGTTCAAGGATGTCAACGCCACCCTTGGCAGCGCGGTAGGCGATGGAATCCTTTGCGACCTGGCTCGCCGCTTGGAGCGAGCCGTGGGACCGAACGCTACGGTCGCCCGGATCGGCGGGGATGAGTTCGCCATTCTGCAGCGAGAATGCGGCGATTCCGGACAGGTCAAGGATGTCGCTGACGCCGTGATCGCCCAGATCGCCGACCCCATCGCCATCGATGGGCATGACGTACGCCTTTCGGTCAGTTGCGGCGTGGCCATCGCCCCGCTTCATGCACAGGAAGCGCTTGAACTAATCGGCAATGCCGAGCTTGCTCAGTTCAAGGCAGCAAGCATTGGCCCCGGCCGATCATTTGTCTTCTCTACCGCGTTACGCAATGAAGCCGTTGCGCGCCGAATCTCCAATATCGAGCTGCATCGAGCCGTCAGCGACGGTGAGTTCGTTCTTTTCTATCAACCACAGGTCTGTCTAGCCGATGGTTCCATTACGGGTACTGAGGCACTCATCCGCTGGCTGCATCCGCAGCATGGCCTTCTATCTCCGGCGGCTTTCCTGCCGGCCTTGGAAGAGGGGACGCTTGCCTTGATAGCCGGGTCCTGGATTCTTGACGAGGCGTGCGCCCAAGCAGCGCAATGGCGCAGAGGTGGCGCCAAGGATTTTCGCATCGGTGTCAATCTGTTTAGTGCACAGGTTCGCGCGAATGACTTTTGTTCGCAGGTCCTTTCAGCCTTGGAGCGGCATGGCTTGCCACCCCAGGTTCTTGAGCTTGAGGTGACCGAGAACATCGTACTCGATGGCGATGAGCTGGTGCTGAAATCGCTCCAAGACTTGCGTAATCTTGGCGTGGGAATTGCCTTTGATGATTTCGGGACTGGTTACGCTTCGCTCAGCTTGCTCAAGCGATTTCCGCTGAGCCGGATCAAGATCGACCGTTCGTTCGTGCAAGGCATGCTCGAATCAGAACGGGATGCTTCCATCGTTCGCGCGCTTATCGATATGGCACGCAGTTTCGGCCTTGAGACGATTGCCGAGGGGGTCGAGACTGAGGAACAGCGTGAGCGTTTGTGCAGCCTGGGATGTCAAGAAGCGCAGGGCTATCTGTTCAGTCGCCCCGTACCAGCAGTTCAGATTGCCGAAGCATTCAAAATCACGGCCCACATGGGCTGACTTTAACGGCGTCCGTCGCCAGTACGGCGGCGCGCTTATTCGGTTGGCCGAGGCGGCGCGCCAGGAGGCGCCTTGTAGCTGTTGTAGCTCCAAAGGTATTGTTCGGGAAACCGGCGGATCAACGTTTCCATCGCGTCATTGAGCAGCGCAGCTTGGGCGGCGGGCTCATCCGGCATCTCACCGGGCAGCCGCATCAGGTGCAGACGCCATCCGCGCCCGCGCGGCAAGCGCTCGCCAGGCGCTAGAATCACAGCACACTGTAAGCTGTGCCGCCAGCTTTCCTGGCAGCGTCATCGTTAACGCCCGCCGGCCAGAGAAAGGAATCTGTCGTTGCGATCATGCTCGCATGCAGCGGTTGGGCCGCGAGCGCGGCTGATGTCAATGTCTTCGTTGGGAATGCAGCCATCCAAGCGCCTAGTGTGAGCATAACCTTCGGCAGTCGGGATAGCAGGGGCTACTACTGGGATGGCGGGGAGTATCGCGATCCGGATTAATGGCGCAAGCACAACGGCCCCAAAGGCGAGAAGTACTACACCGGTCGCAGCAAGGGAAATGGCGGTTGCCCACCGGGCCAGGCCAAGAAGGCGAAATGCTAGCAGCCTTCTGAAGGCTAGAGGGACCCTGCTACTCAGGGGAGCCGCCGCTCAAGGCGCCGTGGAGCGGCGGCAATGAAACGTGTAACTGCCGTTCGACTCGTTATTCTGAGAGACTGATAGTGGCCGGACTCGGCCGCAACATCTGCAGTTGCACGCGCCGGCGTGCAATGCCGGCTTCTGACTCAAAGCGAAAGGTCGTGGTTCACTCCCGGATAGCCGTTGAGGGTGCGCATAGTGGTCATATCGGGATCCATGGTCACATGCTCCATAATTTCCAGCGATCAGACGGGCTGCACCGCCCGACCACTGGATCGCATAAAGTTATTTCCCAGGTCCATAACCGTAGCCTTGCCATACACAGTGTCGAACGTTGCCGACACCAAGTCACCTTCCTTCATGCTCTTCAGCGTTTCGGGACTCTTGTTTATCGCTCAGCCAAAAGTGCGGTCGCTCTCCTGAGCGAAATAGAACCATTCGTTGCCGGGCAGTGCATTCGGGTTGGGGAAGACGACGAAGCCATTGGCTGGGGCGGTCACTATCCGCCCATCGTGCCGTTGTCCGATCGCCTGCCCGGCCTTGACGGGATCAAAGCTTTTCCAGGGCTGAGTGAATCGGTCGTTCTCATGCTCGCGGTCGATCACGTCCGCGAGGCGCAATACCTCGAAAGTCGGGACCGCCGGCTTCAGGGCGAGAGAAGCCATTCCGAGCAAGGCCAGCGCTTGGCGGATGGCGCGATAGGCTACACCGACTGCTTCTGGGTCGTCATGCTGCCCGCATTCCAGCGTCACACCATATCCGCCGCGAGAGCGCATGTACTCCGACGTACCAATGCCATAGCCTGCATCCAGCAGGCCCACGGTCGGAGTGGCCGGAGCGACCTGAGCGTGCTGGCGGCGCTCGACCCCGCGCGCGTAGACATCCATCCAGCCTTCCACGACCCGCCGTGGCCCGAGATGCGCGACCATGCGCGTCTCCTCCTCAGAGCGTTGGAAGGGCTCCAATCCCCCCGCATTGTTGGTCGGACCGGCCATGATGAAGGGTTGGCCCGGGGTATGGAACGAATGAAGGTCGAGCAGTACGTTATGCGCTTCCAGCAAGGGGCAGAGCACATTGCCGACGTGGTCCTCGAAGTCGGCGGGTTGTGCCGTAACTCGCAAATTGCGGTTCAGATTGCGGTCGCCCTGCCGGGTACGCTGCCGGTAGGCAAGCGGATTCGTAACCGGCACCATGGTCAGGACACCACGCTCGATGGCGAACGCGCCGGATGCCAGATCGTCCAGTACTTGTGCGATCGCCTGCGTACCGCATGTCTCATTGCCATGGACGGCGCCCAGCACGAGAAGCCGCGGTCCTGGTTGCAGCGCCGTGAACTGGTGGGACTGAATGAAAGCCGGTTGCGTGGAATAGCTCATGACGGATCGAGTAATGGCCTTGCATTGGACAATGCCGCCAGTTTATTCCGTCTGGACCACTGGCCGGCCAAAATTGCCGAATGGTCGTCAGCATGGGCGCGCCGAAAACCCACGGTGCCAGCGCCTGAGCGACACGCGCTGGCACCATGAGGACGCCTTGTTGATGTCCGTAGCCACTCGGCCCAAATATCACCAGCAACAGTAGCGATTCTCCATGCAAGATGCCGAACAGCGCGGCTGCGCGTGCGCCGGCACGGAGAGCTCCCGAGAAAGCCCCCGAAATTGCCAAGCTTTCGCGCCGACGCGGGCCCGTGATCGCGAGAAAAATAGAACTACCTCCAGCGCGCATAGTGCATCGATTCCGACCTGTTCCTCGGGTCTCAACGATTACCGGGCCTCTTCGCTCGAGAACCCGCCTCCCTTGCCGGATGGCAATCACTGACGCTGTAACGCAGTGGGACCTTGTAGCGCCACCGTCAGAAACAAGCTTAAACCTGCGCCGCGATTCCAGTCGGCATGTTCTCGCTCCATTTGGCCTCGCGCCACATCCACCGCTCCCCGAGCAAATCGCGATGCTGAAAAGACCTTCTGGCCTCCTGCCGGGATGTCCTTTGAGCAAGGGTTTCCTCGCCTTTCTCAGGCATCGACCAATCCTCTCCAGCCGGAGTTAGTCCATGAAAGTGAAACTGAGTGACATCGTGAAGAACTGGACACCAACACAATGGGATGCTCTGGTTGCGCAGTATCTACCAGCGGAAGTGCTGACGGACGCCTTCTGGCGAGGCCGCCCTGGTCCATGCCCGATTTGCGGAGATGGTATTGACCGATTTACGTATGACAACAAGCGCGGCCGCGGCGATTGGATCTGCCGCAAGTGCAACGCGGGCAGTCCGAAGGCTGGTGACGGCATCGAACTGGTGTGTCGGTGTACCGGCATGTCCTACGAAGAACTGCGCCGCCGGCTCACTGGTGAGAGCAGCGAGCCCTCATCCGTGCAGGCCTCAACTACTCGCCCCCCACGTCGTCAGCCTGATAGCCGGGCATCGGCCGTACTGATGAGCCGCGTGCTGAAGCAGATCGCCACCTCTAAGCCCGTGATGGTCGGCGATCATGCCATGCGCTATCTCGCTGCCCGGGTACCGGGTTTGCGAGCTCCTCTGCCGCAGGGTCTGCGGCTCGCCATACAGGATTACTGGCACGAAGGCAGTGTGGTCGGTCGGTATCCGACGATCGTTGCCGAATTTTGCCTGGCCGACGGCCGCATCGCTACCGTTCATCGAACAACGCTGCATGCGCAGAGACCGGAAAAGGCCACGGTTTTATCTGAGGACGGCGAAGTACTGCCGAGCAAGCGCAACTACCCGGGGGCACTGCCACTAGACGGTGGTGCGGTTCGCCTCATGTCTCCTCGCGACGGAGAGATTGGCATTGCCGAAGGACTCGAGAATGCCTACGCCGCGTACATGCTGTTTCAAGTACCGACGTGGTCGTGCCTGAATCGCGTGCTGATGACCAAGTTCGTGGTGCCTGGGGGTATGAGTATCCATACTGTTCACATCTTCGCCGACTTCGACAGGATTGATCCAGGCACGGGAAAGTCGCCCGGCATGGCCGATGCATTGGCGCTGCAGAAGCGACTTCGCAAGGAGGGGTTCAAGACGGTGCTGCACCGACCCAAGGCGCGTGGCACTGATTTCTGCGACGAATGGCGGGTGGCGTATCAGCTCCGCTGGATGTCTCAACAGGCTATAGCAGCCTGATCAGCCTGCCGCCCTCGAGGCGGTGACACTTCAACCTCTGCCCCGTGGGTTCGTCTCACTGGGCGGATTCCTTGTGGCAGGCTTTTTCAGGAGCAAAGCAATGCCGCAAAAAGGTTTCACCGCAATCATCAACAAGCTGCACATCCATGCAATGCGTCGGACCGCGATCTGCGATGTGCCGGCCATCAAATCGGAAGCGCAGTTCTTCCATGTCTACCGACGTGAACAGTCGGGGGATTTCACGCTGATAGAGGGCCATTTGTCCTTCGACTCGGCGGCGGACTTCTGCCTCGCGCACGGCACGCTTCATTGAAGCGTGCCCATCCCTTACGAAAAAAGCCCAGCAGATCTGAACTGCTGGGCTTTTTTATTTGCTGAGCACAACGCAACGTTCAGTCGCGTTTGCGCACCTCCTTGTAGACTTCGATTGCTGCCTGCAGTACGCAAAAGCCGATCGCGACGTAGAAGATGAAGCGGTTCACGTCGGCAGTGGTGGACAGGTAATCGAACATGGTTTTTCCTCGATTTGACTAGATAACAGTAACAGCTTGCACGCGGATCGCGCAAGTCAAGCGGGTCAGTCGAACTGGGCCGTAGCGGCGTTCAGCGCATCGAGGTCCAGGAATTCGAACCCCATCGGTTGCGCGGCGTGGCTTCGCTCCTTCGCATCTGGTAGCTCCGTCTGACGCTTCATGGGCGAAAACGCCGCCGGGACCGCGTTAGGGATCGGCACGGCAACCCGCGGCCCATTCAACGTCGTCGCAGGCGTGCGCTCAGGCAAAGTTGCCAGGTCAGCGGTGATCGATGTCATGGGATGTAGTGGTTCGCTAGGACTGGCCGACGAAACCCTATGCACTCCGGTAGACGGAGAGGGTAGAAGCATTGCATTCGTGCCGGCGCCTTCGCTGAGCATCGACAGACCGACCGTTGCCAGCCGCTTCAGAATGAACGCTCGGTCCCGCGCGCTGGAGATACCGCTGAGGTAGTGAAGCAGCTCCGGCGTGGAATCAGTCGTCAACGTTAGCTTGATCTCCAGCTTGTTCATACGAGGCCCGGTTAGGCAGCGGCCTTGGTTGCCTGACGTGCGGCGCCAATGGTGTAGAACCCGCGCACGTTCGCGAAGCAGGGCGAGACCATCATGTGGATGTCGTTCAGCGGGAATGCTGCGCGGATGGTCGGTGCGTACAGCGCTGCACCTCCGCCGGTCAGGATAACGGCACGGATGTCGTCGGTGCGGCCTACCCGCGATTGCAGCTCCTTGATTGACGGATTGGTGACGGCCATTGCCTCGGGGAGATAGCGGCTCAGCTCGAGATCCTGCTTATAGAACAGCAGCTTTCCTGTCGTGCGCAAAGCGTGATCGACGCGCTCGATGGCGTCAAACGGCTGTCCCTGATCGGAGGCGATAAGACCGGCGATCTGCTGATACACGCGTGCCGCGCCACCCGGTACCCCGCCGCTGCGCGTATCGTCGATCGTGTAGCCGCGGGCTACGATCCAGTCCGTCGTGAAGTACCCGACATCGATTACCAGGTACGAATTGTTCGGGTCATATTGCTTGCCGCTCTGCTGCATGTACGTCACGAGGGTTCCAAGCGGCTGCGGCAGGGGCATCACCGATTTGACGTCGATGGGACCCCAACCAAAATCGTGCTGACCGACGAAGCGATCGCGCAGATGCCCGGCGTACTTCTGCGTGTTATGGACCGGCAGGCCGAGCACGAGCCGTTCGATCTCGGTGGCGCCGGAATAGAAGATGGCGCCCGCCAGGAGTGCCGCGTAGTTCGGGGTCGTGACATAGTCCTCAGCCAGCGCCCGGCCGGTGTTATAGGCACCGCTGAGCGACACACCGGGCCCGACTTCATAGCGTGCGCCGTCCACCACGACATTGACTACCTTGCGCGCCTGAAACGGCGTTCCGCTTTCTGGCGTGAGGCTCGACGTAGCCGCCTGCGGTGCCAGCGAGGGGAACATACTCGTCCTGATATCCGAGCCCAAAGCGAATGCTGTTTTGGTGTTGCCATAGCCAACGTCGATTGCGAGGGTGGCTGCTTTCACGATCTTCGATTCGATGTTCTGTTGCTGCATGGTTTCGCTCCGCGTGGTTGTTGCGATGGTTGATGACGACGAGGGGGCGCGCGGCTCATCTGCCAGACGCCGGGACTTCGTCCGATATCTGGCAGTTCGTCTCACGTTTCGGAGTGACTATCGGTGAGCAACTGACAGATGCTCACCGTAAGGTCCCCGTACTGCCTTCCCTGCGTCTTCAACTCTACCGAGCGATATTCAAAGTCAAGTCCTCGAAACCTCTTGAAATCGAGCGTGTTTCCGTTGTGCGGCGGCGCGGCGTTCGGCTATTCTGGGGGGCTCTTATCGCGTCCCCAACGCATCGACCTTGCCGCCAGTCGCGCGGCAAAAAAAGCCTCCGATTCCTCCTGATGAGGATTCTTGCGGGGCCCGCTGTTCACGCCGGAGATTGAACCGGCTTTTTTTTCAATCTAATCAAGTGGACCGTGTCGGATAGTGAGGACACCGGACACCGCGATACCAAGCCGATTGCGGTTTGTTTGTGAAAATAGATCGTAGTGCGGACATTTCCGAAGCCGGACACCGGACAGGTGCTCTGTGGATGTCCGCGAATGTCCAACACCCTTACAGCCGCGTGGTTGGGTGCGGATCACGAAGCCCGACACACCGCGGCGGGAATGATCCGACTTTGGGGTGGGAAGCTGCTTTGCGTACTGAGCGACGGTGAACGCAGGCTTCTGAGCAGATATCGATCCGGGGGGCGCCACCGGCACCAGAACGGCGTAACAGGTAATCATCCATCACGGCATAGGCCGCAGGCGCTAGGAGCAATCCTTCCAGCTGCAGGCTGGCGTCAGTAGATGCACCGGATAGGGCGGCCGCGTAAGCGGCGCGCAAGGGGAGAGCCCTGCGCGTTGGCTGTAAGCGGACGGTCACGACGCATTGCTTCCATGCTCAGGGCCGATCGGTTTGGCATCGCTAAAGGACCGGGAAGAGAAGCGGCAGGGTCGGCTGGGTGGGCCGGCAAGCTGGGGTTGGTATCCCGGCACACCGAATGGGACAGATTCGAATCGGGGTCGGCGCTGTTCCGCGACAGGCTATGTGCGAACTGCACCGCCAGCGGCTACGCACACCCCGCAATCGAGACAAGCATGAGCAAGAACATCAACCTGCGACCCATCCTGGAACAGTACAACTTACCCGAGCGCTTCAAATTGGAGTTTGGCATCCTGGCTGCGGACCATCTTCACCTGCCCCATAGTGGCACCCGCGTGAGCGGCCGATCGCTGTCGCAGATGTCGCAGCGGCAGCGTGTGCAGGCGTTGCTGGCGATGATGGTGGAACTACGGCGCACGGGCGGAATGGCAGTGACATCGCCCTATGCGATCCGGCAGAAGCATCTGCGCTGGCTTGTCCGCTACTGGGTGGAAGACCGGAAACTGAATGTTGGAACGGTAGAGCTACGGCTGACGCATCTGCGAGCGTTCATGGCCTGGATGGGCAAGGCCAACACAGTCGGACGGCTCGACGACTACGTGGTGCGGCCGGAGGGCTATGTCCGCAGCTACGTAGCGAAAGAGGACCGCTCGTGGGATGGGAATGACATCGATGCCGCTGCGCTGATTGCCGATATCGAGAAGACGGATGCTCACGTCGCGCTCCAACTGAAACTGGAGGCGGGATTCGGCCTGCGCGCAAAGGAGAGCTGGCGCCTGCGAGCGGCCCTTGATGTCTTGCCCTCCGGCATGCTGCATGTGCATGACGGAACCAAGGGAGGGAGGCCGCGCCGGGTGTCGATCGAGTTCGACTGGCAGTACGAACTGCTGGGCGCTGCGGCGCGACTGGCTGAGAAGACAAATCCTGGCAAGGGCACACTGATTCCGGCGAGCTATACCCAGAATCAATGGCGCCGCCGGTTTTACACAGTGCTTGAGAAGCATGGGGTGACGAAAGACGGCGTTGGCGTAACAGCCCACGGCTTACGTCACCAGTTCTTGCAGCAGATGTATCAACGCCACAGCGGACAGTCTGCAGCCGTCAAGGGAGCGGGGAGAGTGATAGACGTCGAAGCGCACAGATCAGCGATGCGCAAGGTGGTTGAGGCGGCCGGGCATAGCCGTGCGAGCAAGGCGAACGCCTATTTGTCTACGTACTCCACGCAACAAGCGATAGGGAAACCTGAACCGACGATCGCCGACATCGAGGCTGCACTACTGGAAGCAGGTGGAAACAAGGTCGCCGCAGCCATGGCTCTCGGCATCTCGCGCGCAAAACTCTACCGGATGTTGGCGAACGCAAAATCGTAAGCATGCTCGGCCCATTTCCGCGATAACACGCCAAGTTTGTAGTGCGTTTCTGGGTCGCGCTAGCCTTCTCTCGCTCATAGATGTGGTCGAAAGTCCCGAGTACGCAAGCCCACGCTCCAGCCTATTTTGGGGACGTGCCCTGCCTACGCTGGACGATCCCTAGTGGTGGCCGACGTCGAGCTTGATGAGAGCGTACCCATTTCTGCGTAGGCGGAAACCATGAGCTGCGCGGTTGCCCGGGAATGCGAGGGTTGCGCCAGCGCCCCCCAACGCTCATGTTCCGGCGGATGCGAGAGGCGATGGGTGCGTTGCTGGGAGGGTCTTGAGGCCGGTTGGATTGTGCGGGCGAACAGTTGGCTCTCTCTAACGACGAAAGACCCCAAAATATGCGAGCTTTTGCCCGAATCCGGGCAGCGCGCCGCCCATAAGATGATCCTTGTAGCGCGACCCCGCTACACGCTCTTTCGGATGTATCCCGTTCCCGTCAGCCCCTCCTTTGCGAGGGGCTTCTTTTTGCGTTACGCCGGTTGTTGGATAGCGAGCCCCGAATGGCGAGTTGTCTGGATGGTCAACGATGACGATTCGTACGCGCTGTCTGTCGTAGGTGGAGGCCCAAGTCGTGGCGGTCTGTACTGCCCACTCGCCCGGGTGAAGCTCGAGTCCCGCGTGGGTCAGCATCTGTGTATGCCGTAACTAAGAAAAAATGCGAATGACTGGCATGGATTTCAATAAAAGTTTCTGACTTCGCAGGAATTTGGGAAAGCGCGGGCGTCTGCCCATATTGGGTGAACGGCACCTCTTCGGCAGATTCACTGTGCTCCTGTCCGTTATGTTGAGAGCGGTATAGAACGCTTCATCGTCTGCCACGGCGGGAGATTCCTTGGGCACGATCATGACCCGGATGCTGCATGCAGGCAGCTTCGTTCGAAGCCTTCGACCCGGCTCAGCTGTGGGAGGAGGTCTCTGCTGGGGTACCGCAGGCGCGGTATTCCTTGTCGAAAATATTCATGGACTATTCAATGAATAAAATCATTTTTTTTGGGTACAGAAATTGACCAAAATATCGCAGTTATATTTTCAGAAATATGGCTTTATTTTTCTCATCGGTAAAAGTAAGGTTTGTAGTGGTGCACACGTCGACGTAGTTTGTATGACACAAACGCCAAAATAGAGCGGACAGAAAGAATGGGCGAAGTCACTATTTAGGGGTGGTTTTCGTGCCTTGTTGAGGTTCGATGACGAGGTTGATGAAGCGCCCTCGCACTGCGAGCCAACTAACGCCCCCGGACGTTTTTGCTCGCCCTGTCCGTCACTGTAGTTTCTCTGCACACGGGAGGCCCTATGCATCGACGCCTGTTCATGCTTTCTTCGTCCTTAGTCCTGATACCGGCACTTCAGGCGTGCACCGGGACCCCCGCCACGCCGGCCGATGCGGCCGCCAAACGGCGAGAGATCGATGCTGCGGTGGACGGGGCGCTGACCCGCCTCTACAGCACGGCATCCGCGTCCCGATCGCTGGCGAACGACGCGCGCGGAATACTGGTATTCCCGCGCATACTTGCCGGCGGCTTTATCGTGGGCGCTGAGTACGGCGAAGGCGCCTTGCGGGTGAACAACGCCCCGGTCGGGTATTACCGCACGACTACCGCATCGTTCGGCCTGCTTGCCGGCGCGCAGTCCAAGGCCCTGATCATGATGTTCATGAACGAAGATTCTCTGCGTGCCTTCCAGCAGAGCAAGGGATGGACGGCAGGCGTGGACGGTTCTGTGGCTGTCATCGGCGTTGGCGCAAATGGCCAGCTGGACACCAATACAGCGCAAGCGCCGATCATTGCCTTCGTTCTGACGAATGCCGGGCTCATGGCAAACTTGTCGGTCGAAGGCACCAAAATCGGCAAGCTGGATATCTGACGGCGGGCATTCATGCTGCGACCATCGTCAGTTTGGACGCTGTGCATAGGTGCTGCCATCGGTATCGCCTGCGGGCTCGCCATACCCCGGCGGCTGTTGAGTCGGCGCGACAGGCATGAACCCATACGCATGACGCTGAGAGGCCCGCTGGCAGACTTCCTGCCACAGTCTGGCATCGCCGAGCTCGCAGGTTCTCTCGCGCATGAACTCAATCAGCCACTGACGGCAATCACCAGCAATGCGCAGGCCGCGCGCGAGTTCCTCGCCTCGAACACGTTCAATCAGGAACTGCTGAGCGAAATCCTCGACGACATGATCAATGACGCCTCCCGAGCCAGCGATATCGTGCGAGGCGTGCGCGCGCTGGTGCTCGGCGAAGCCCCGCGGATGGTGTCATTCAGCATCGCGGACGTAGTGGACCAGGCGCTGGATCTCGCGCGGCCGAATGCCAAGGCTCGCGGCGTCATCATCCACCGAGAGCTGGCGGATGTGTTGCCACGCGCGGTAGGCGACCCTGTGGAGATCCGGCTCGTGCTGTTGAATCTGCTTGTCAACGCCCTTGATGCAGTCGCGGCGGGTCGGCCGAGCGGCGATCGTCTGATATGGGTTCGTGCGCGGGCCGACGGCAACACGATCCGAATGGCGATGCAGGACAACGGCGGGGGCGTCGCCCCCGACGATCTCGACAAGATATTCCGCCCGTTCTATTCCTCGAAGCCAAAGGGCATGGGACTTGGCCTGTCGCTCTGCCGTGCCCTGATGGAGCGTAACGGCGGCCATATCGAGGCCATCAGCAACAGCGGCGAGGGCATGACGTTCGAATGCGTCCTGCCCCGGGAAGCGGAAGCGCACCCTAGGGCGTCGGTCGGTCGCACTGTGGATTCCTATCCCGCCGTGTTTCGCTGGAGATGACGTATGCATGGAAGAGCTACGGTTTATGTCGTGGATGATGATGACAGCGTGCGGCGCGCGTTGAGCCGATTGCTGATCGCCCACGGCTACCGAGTGACGACGTTCGCTTCGGCACAGGCATTCCTCGATGAAGCCGATCTTGATGGCGCCCCGGCCTGTGTACTGCTGGATCTGCAGATGCCCGCCATGGATGGCCTGATGCTGCAGCAGGGATTACAGCGCAGGATGCCCGTTATCTTTCTGAGTGGGCATGGCAATGTCGCACGGGTGGTCCAGGCGATGCAGGCGGGCGCGATCGAATTCCTCGAGAAACCTGTGTCGGATACACAGTTGCTGGCGGCGGTAGAGAAAGGCTGCGCCTGTGCCGCCGAGAACTTCGCGCTGGAACGCGAACTGCAGACACTCCGGCAAAAACTGCAACGGCTGACGCCGCGCGAACGCGAGGTGTTGACCTGGGTGGTCACCGGGATTCGGAACAAGCAGGTGGCAAATGAACTAGGGACGGTGGAGAAGACCATCAAGGTCCATCGCGCACATGTTATGCAGAAGCTCGAGGTGGATTCATTGCCCGCGCTGGTGCGTATCGCGGACCGGATGGGGCTATGCGTAACCCGCCACGACTAGGTCCACCGGCGGACCGGATAGCCTATGGACCGTGGGCCATGCTGCTGTGGGGAAAAGCGCATGGGCGAGTCCGCCGACCCAGTATCGGTGGGTCCCGCAACGGGACGGTAGTCCGGCGAGCAATGCGTCGGCGAGGGCAACCGGAGCGCCGTAGTCGGTCAGCCTCGCGCCCGCCATGATATTGGGCCATAGCCCTTGTGTCGTTGTGTCGTTGCGTCGTGCTGATCTGCCGCTGAGTCGCTCGACTCCGGTAGCGAGTAGTCGACGATGACACATGCTGACTCGTCGATAGGGTGGATGACGCAGACAGACTTCCGCCCGAGGAAAATCGCATGCGGATTAACCCGCGAGCTGTAAGGTGGTCCCACCCAGCCGCATGCGTTCTTCACCCTCCATGTTCATTACGGCATCCATCGTTGGTGTCTCTCTTGCGAGAGGGCGCTAGGTGTTCTTCACAACACCGAGCCGATGGCTATTACATGGAAGCCAGTAGAAGGCTGTATCGCCGGACAAGCCGCTTCCGTTGCCGACTAGGGGCAGTAGTCAGGTGAGAGAATTTTGAGGAACCAGATCCTCTCGTTCGCTCACCCCCTTCGGTCAAACGCGCTCTGAATGCAAGCGCGCTCGCTGGCTAGTAGGGATGGTTATGTCTTCTTCTGGTTTGCCGTTGCTCGTGCGGCGGAGATAGCCGCATCGCGTTCTTTCGCCGCGGCTGCCTTCGCCTCGTCGTGAGCCTTCTTTGCTTCTGCTACCTTGCGACTTAGTTCCGCTCGCCGTTTGCCCGGCTGCGGGCAGTGCGGACAAGGCAAGAACGGCGGCGACCCCGATTGGTCGGCGAGATCGCATGCAGGTGACCAATGACCGCTGAACGTTGCGAGCGCGGGGCACAGATGCTGGCTACCGTGGATGGCGTGGCAGGTCCTCAAGTGGTCGAATCATTGGCAAAATCGTTTTCGGACTTTACGCGCTATGTGCTTCAGTGCCCGTTCGGCGACATCTACACGTGAAAAGGGCTTGGCTTGCGCGAACGGAAATTGGCCACAGTCGAAGCGCTATGTGCACTGAGAAATGCGTTACCCCAACTTCGTGTGCATGTACTGCGACGAGTTGAGTGAGGGCAGCAAAGCCGAGATGCAGCCGCGCGGTTCTGCACGTGGACATGCGCGAAGTCCCGGCGCTGGTCCGGCAGCTTACGCCAAAAGAAAAGCGCGCCGAAGCGCGCTTGCCAACCAACCGTCCCACCAACCAACCGAATTTCAACGCATATAGCGGGGCGGCGGAGGCGGCGGGTAGTACGGCTGATAGTTCTGCGGTGGCACGGCTGCCGCGCGGCGCGGTGCCATCTGCGACGCCATGGTGCCGTACACCGGCACGCGATTGCCGCTCGCATACATGCATTGCGTGTACGCCGAGTCGTATCGCTGCTGCGTGCCATAGCCCGACTGGTACGAGTTGCCCGCACCGACCGCGGCACCCGTCAGCAGGCCGACACCGGCACCGACCGCGGCACCGGAGCCGCCACCGAATGCCGCACCGGCGGCGGCGCCCAGCGCGGTACCGATCGCCGCGCTGCCGACCGCACTGGCGTTGGCGTTGTCCTGCGCCGTGGTGCCACCCACCTGTCCGAACGCATACTGACGACAGTTGTAGTCGTCGCTTCGGAACTGATCAAAATTCTTGCCGGTCCCGGGCAGTGCCATCACGCTCGGGCCCGACGGCAGCACCGCGCAGGCGCCGAGCGTGAGCGTAGAGGTTAGGAATAAAGCGATGGAACGCGTATTCATGAGCGTTTCCTCCCTGTCTCAGGACCCGGCCGGAGGATGCGCGGGCACCTGCTCCCAGGCGCCTGGGCAGGTCTTCACATACGGGTAGTAGCCTTCCGGCCGCGTGCAGTGGTACCAGAACTGATTCGGATTCCCAGCAACCGGCTCGCCGCCGGCACCGCCAGCTGGCCCCCCATAACCAACACCCGGGCCCGGGTCAGCTGGTGCAACGGTCGGATTGCCGTCGGCACCCTGCTCGATGTACTGCGGCGGCTGCGTTGGCACGGCAACCACGGCTGGCGGTGGATAGTAGCCGGGGTAATTCGGATAACCCCAGCCACCACCCCATCCCGGACCCCAGCCAGGGCCGACAAACACGCCCACGCCAAAGTGCCTGTGCCCGTACCCATGCCCGTGGTACCCGTAACCACGTCCAAATCCGCGCGCCTCCGCCGTGCCGCTTCCGAGAAGTGCCGCGGCTGCCGCCACTGCCACAACGACAAGGCCAAGCTTGCGTCCGCTCATGATAAATACCCCAACGTGTCGTGCCTGCCGGTGGAGCCACTGCCGGGCCCCTGCCGCAAAGAGCTGTTGCTGGAAACTGGTAGTGATGTCAAGTCATTAACGCCAATTTGCCTGAGCCGGCCGACCGCAAGCCGCTTGAGAAATGTGACGTTACCTTTATTACTGGATGGACAACAGCCGTGATGGACCTGTAAGCGTCGCGCGCTGACGCTTTTGTGATCGAAAGTATCCGAGCGAGAGGGCGATGGGGCAGATCAGACGAGTTCGCTCATCGAATATGCAGATGCTCTTCGAGCATCTGTGCCAGCACATTGACCTTCGGCGTCAACTGCCGCGCGACTGGCCATAGCAGGCTGAGCGGTAAGCCATCTGTTGCGGTTTGATCAAGGATAGTGACGAGGCGACCGGCCTTCAGATCATCCGTCACCAGCCACGTCGCGAGTTGCGCGATGCCAAGTCCCGCCCGTACGAATGCGAGTTGTGCCTCAGCGTCGCCTGCCACGATGCGTGGACGCATGACGCATTGCCCGACTTGCCCGTCCGCCAAGGCATACGACCAAGGTGACTGCGTGCCGTCGGGCCGCCCGTACACGATACAGGCATGATCTTGCAGTTCGTCTATCGTCTGCGGTATCCCGTGTTTCTCGAGATAGACTGGCGCCACGCAGAAGACCAGCCGTTCGCGGCCTAGAAAGCGCCGGCCGAGCGACGAGGGCACATCCGGTGGCCCTCCGATGCGCACGGCAAGATCGACGCCTTCTTCGGCCAGGTCGATGAAGCGGTCCGCAAACAACAACTGCGGCCGCACGTCCGGATACTGCGCGGAAAAGCGCGACAGAACCGGCACGACGCGAAGACGGCCGAACGAGGCCGGCAATGCAACGCGCACGGTGCCGACCGGCTCGCGCCGTTGCGCGGCGAGAACCGCTTCCGCCTCTGCAAGCTCCGTCAGGATGCGCGTGCAGGTTTCCTGAAACGCGCGCCCCGCGTCGGTGAGCGCGAGACTGCGCGTCGTCCGTTCGAACAGCACGACACCAAGCCGCCGTTCAAGCCGGGCGACACTCTTGCTCACCGCCGAACTCGTCAGGTTCAGCCTCTCTGCCGCAGCCGTGAAGCCACCCGCGTCTGCGGCGTAGACGAACGGGATGATGCCCTTCAGGCGTTCGGTCGCTAAAGTAACCAATTGATGATCTAAATTCGGTCGAATGAAGAAATATTATCGCATATGAGAATTTAGATCTGAAGTATGCTCGAGCCACGAATGAAACTAGGACTTACCAATGCATCATCGGGCACTCATCGTCGGCGCCAGCGGCATTGTCGGGCGAGCCTTGGCGGATCGTCTGCTGTCGGCGGGCTGGACCGTTTTTGGACTGTCGCGCGGACTTAATGCCGGGGTGCCGGGGTGCCGGTCCGTGGTGGCCGACCTCGCGTCCGCCGAATCCGTCGCGGCTGCGACGGCGAGCGTCGACGTTAACCACGTGTTTTTCACCGTCTGGGCGCGGCAGGCGAATGAGAAGGAAAACATCCGCGTCAACGGCGCGATGGTCCGCAACGTCCTCGATTCGCTGGGCCGACGCGTGAAGCTCGAACATGTCGCGCTGGTGACCGGGCTGAAGCACTATCTTGGCCCGTTCGAAACGTATGCGTCTGGTGCCGTTCCGGATACGCCGTTTCGGGAATCGCAGGGACGTCAGCCGGTCGAGAATTTCTATTACGAGCAGGAGGACCGGCTCTTCGACGCGGCGGCGCGCGACGGCTTTACATGGAGCGTGCATCGCCCGCACACGGTCATCGGCTTTGCGCCCGGCAACGCGATGAACATGGGGCAGACTCTCGCCGTCTACGCGACGCTGTGTCGGCATGCCGGGCGGCCTTTCGTGTTTCCGGGGTCCGCTGCGCAGTGGAACGGCCTCACGGACATGACCGATGCCCGCCTTCTTGCACGGCATCTTGAATGGGCGTCGACGAGCGAAGCGGCGCGAAACGAAGATTTCAACGTAGTAAACGGCGACGTGTTCCGCTGGAAAACGATGTGGGGGGAACTGGCCGGTTATTTCGGCATCGAAGCGGGGCCGTTCGACGGCATCGTGCGACCACTCGAGGGTCGGATGCAGGATGCTGCTGATCAATGGCGCGAGGTTGCCGCCAAGTACGGGTTGGCGGAACCGGACATCTACCGGCTTGCTTCGTGGTGGCACACCGACGCCGATCTCGGACGTCCAATGGAAGTCGTGACGGACATGACTAAAAGCCGCAAGGCCGGTTTCCTCGACTACCAAGGCACGCCAGATGCGTTCTTCGATCTTTTCGAGCGACTGAAGGCAGAACGTCTCATTCCCGGCTGAAGGGTGGCGAACGACTGCTGTGGAGGGCGATGAGCACATCCGAGGATCGACCCCGCTATGTAACGGGAAGACGAAAATTGGCCGGCAAGCCCCCGCTCGCCGGCGGGCGGTTTGTCACATTTCAGTCTACTCAGGCATCTTTTGTCCTGCGAGCTTACCCTTGTTCCACCGGACCCGTGGCGTGGCAGGTGAACTCGACGTCTCCATGATCATCTCCTTCCTGAGGAAGGGAGGGCCAGTTTGCTCGCGCGTGTCTCGCCACTCCTTCAATCCGCGGCTCGCTCCAATACATCCAGCGCCACCGCGCACTCGCCGCGTAGCGCTCGCGCATCAGTTCCTGGACGTCGGCTGACTGATGAACGATCGCATCGCGAATGCGCACGGACTTGGTTGAACGGGGCGCGCATGCGTCCCCCACGAACCATGGTAATGCGGCGCAGCCGTCAGACGGGTCCCATCAGGCCCAGATGGGTTTCCTGCAGTGCGCGGTTATCTGCAATCACCATGATGATGGTGTAGAAGCGATCAAGCGCGTCCACTTAGCCTGTCGCATCGCCAGCATCCAATGCCGCCTGCATCGCCGTCAGGGGGTCATCGAGCTGAGCCGCTCACAGAGGCGTGGTGCGCGCCGCGGCTTTCTGCACCGCGAGGCACTCCAGCGCTGCCCGCACCGTATAGATTTCCTCAACGTCCCGGCGCGTGACGGTACGTACGTGCGCGCCGACGCGCGGCAGTATCGTCGCGAGGACTTCGCGCTCCAGCTGGATGACCGCTTCGCGCATGGGCGTGCGGCTCACATTGAGCTGCTTGGCAATCTGTACCTCCGACAGCCGACTGCCCGGCGGCAGCACCCCTTCCACGATCGCTTCGCGCAGTGCCGGCACGACCAGCGCCTCGCTCCGTAAGTCGCTAAATGCCGCGGGTGTTTGTAGACGCTCGTGATTTTCGCTCGCAATCGCTTCCAGCTTGCCGCGCTGAGCCCGTGTGTTTTCGCTGCGCCCTGAGTAGACATTGACTTCCCCCAAAGTTCTGCATACCCTGTATACAGCGTATACAGACCTCGATGGCGTTCATCCTCGGTGTGTGTTCCCACTCGTGGTTATCGACGGGTGCCGGCGCAGTGTCTCGCCATGAACTCAGCATGGGCGTCATCGACGGCATGCTCGCGGCAACCGTACTCGGGCTGCCGTTGATCCCTGCGTTCTATGTTTCGGTCAGGAATTACTCGGGGACAAGTTGGATGCCGGCGCTGGGCATCGGCAGGAGCCCTGACGCCAACGGGAATGGGGCGATCATGCAGTCAGAGAGCCGAACTTCAATGGATCCTACATGCAGGATGATTTTCTGTAGCAAGCGCCTCAAATCACGGCGCTGGTCGATGTTCATCCGGGTGAAAGCTATTCTGTCGCTCCCCATGGGCGACATCCCGGCCTACCAATGTCTCTTCTCGGGAGTCCATCCATGTCATTCCTTCAACGCTCGTTCGTGGTCGCCGCCGTATCGTCCGCCATCGTTGCATCCTTCGCCGTCGCGCTGCCGGCGCAGGCGCAATCCGCCCCAACCACCGCGCTGCGCGGCAAGATCACGGCCGTCAACGGGGACCAGATGAAGGTCCATACCCGCGCAGGCCAGGACGTCGACGTGCAGCTGAACAAGGAGACGGTGGTGCGCGTGGTGGAAAACGCAGATCCGAAGGACATCGCGCCGGGTAGCTATATTGGCACGGCGGCCGTGCCGCAGGCCGACGGTAGCCTCAAGGCGCTGGAGGTCCATGTGTTCCCGCCGAGCATGGCGGGCACCGGCGATGGCCACCGCCCGTGGGATCTGGGCAACAACAGCTCGATGACCAACGGCACGGTCGGCAACGTGCTGGTCAGCAATGGCCGCACGATTACGGTCAAGTACAAGGGCGGCGAGAAGAACATCGTCGTGCCGACCGACGTGCCCATCGTTAAGCTGGAACCGGGCGACCGCTCGCAACTGAAGGCCGGCACGAACGTGGTGCTGTTTGCCAGCAAGCAGCCCGATGGCTCGCTGGCCGCTCGTGCGATCTCTGCAGGAAAGAACGGGGTCGTGCCGCCGATGTAAAGGTGTTGTCAACCATGCGAGTCATCATTCATCCGCGCTTTGTTCGCATCACGCATTGGCTCAACGCGATCGCCATCGTCTGCATGGCGTCCAGCGGCTGGGCCATCTACAACGCGTCGCCAATCTTCCCGTTTTCGTTTCCCGCGCGGCTGACACTAGGCGGGTGGCTGGGCGGCGCCATCGCGTGGCACCTGGCGGTGATGTGGCTGCTGGTGACCAACGGGCTGGTCTACCTGGCTTGCGGGCTGGCCAGTGGCCACTTGCGGCGCCGGTTCTTGCCGCTGCATCCGCGCGCCATCCTGCGCGACGGGGCGCTGGCATTGCGCTTTCGCCTGTCGCATGACAGCGGCGAGTACAACGCGGTGCAGCGACTGCTCTATGTGGGCGTGCTGCTGGTCGGCGTCGTGGTGGTGCTTTCCGGGCTAGCTATCTGGAAGCCGGTGCAGTTGCAATGGCTCTCGGCGCTGATGGGCGGCTATGACAGGGCGCGCGTGGTCCATTTCGTCGCGATGGCAGCCATCGTGGCCTTTGTCATCGTGCACTTCGTCTTGGTGTTCATGTTCCCTCGGACCCTGGTGTCGATGGTGACCGGTCGCGACACTCACCGGAGTGCGCATCAGTCATGAGTCAAGATCCAAGGGACAAGAAGCGGTTGGAAGGCGAAGCCCCGGAGGGGTTGGATCACCCGTCACAACCGTTGCCTCGTCGCGCTTTGCCGGAAGGCATCGCCGAGGCCGATTTTGGTCCGCAACTGGTCCGCTTGCAACGCCGCATGTTCCTTCGCTCGTCGCTGTCGCTCGGTGGGGTGGCGATGTTGTCCGGCTGCACGTTGCAGGATAGGGACAGCGTGGACAAGGTCCTGTGGGCGATGTCGCGCTGGAACGACCGCGTGCAGGGATGGCTGTTCAGCGGCACGCGGCTGGCGCCCACCTACACGCGTGCGCAGATCACCAATCCATTCCCTTTCAACGCGTTCTATCCCGAGTACGACGTGCCGGACATCGACGGCAGCGACTATCGACTGGAGGTCTCCGGACGCGTCCGAGACAAGCAGCCGTGGTCGCTGGAGATGCTGCGCAAACTGCCGCAGGCGGGACAGATCACGCGCCATGTCTGCATCGAGGGCTGGAGCGCCATTGGGGAATGGTCAGGCGTGCCACTGAAGACGTTCCTGCAGCACGTGGGCGCCGACCTGTCGGCGCGTTATGTGGGCTTCAAATGTGCAGACCGATATTACTCCAGCCTCGACATGGCCTCGGCGCTGCATCCGCAAACCATCCTGGCGCTGGACTACGGCAGCGATCCGCTGCCGCCCAGGTACGGGTATCCGCTGAAGGTACGGGTGCCGACCAAGCTCGGCTTCAAGAGCCCCAAGCACGTGGCGGCGTTGTTTGTCACCAACGAGAATCCCGGTGGGTATTGGGAGGACCAGGGGTATAACTGGTTCAGTGGGCTGTAGGGCGTATGGTGGCAAACCATCAGGAGTGGTTCATAGGCCGGGCGAGAGGCCGCCGTCGACTCGCAGGCTCATGCCTGTCGTGTATCCCGCAAGTGGACTCGCAACAAAGGCGATGGTGCCCGTGATCTCGTCGAGTCGGCCAACCCGGCCGACCGGCACCTGCGCAAGCATTGGCACGACTGCATGCTCGATGATCTCACGGCGCGCATCCTTAACTGCCAGGCCACGATCTACGTCTATTTCACGGAACCGGCTATTGAGGTCGGCACTATGTATCGTGCCGGGAGAGACGGCATTGACGGTAACCCGTCGGCCGCTGCCGCCTTTGCTAGCGATACGGTCATAGAGTTCAAGGTTGCCTTGGAGGCCGAAAGCAGATCGTACTCATCGGCAGTGAAACTCGTCGATTCACCACGCCGCTCGCCCCAGTGCCAGCCGAATGTGTACCTGGCGTTTGGCTTCGACAATAAGGCCCCAACCGCGGCTGGCGCGAAGTCGCGGATGTGCCCAAGGACACGCCGTCCCGAGGGGAGCGTCGTCCGGTCCTGACGCTGCAGCCATCGCCGGGCCGTATTGTAACGGCCGGGTGGCGCAAATGTCCGGGCGAAGCTGAACGAGCAGGGGTGATACGTTTCTCGCTCATTTTGGGGCACCTGGGCGGCCGTGACATTGTCAATCGACACTTGAATATCCTTTAACCTGCCAGCCCTGTTTCTCTTACTCCCGGCAAACTACATTGCGCTGGTCGCTTCAATCAGCGGGAGAAACCATGCAATACAAGCAGCTTGGCAATACCGGACTTCTCGTGTCCCAACTCTGCCTGGGAACGATGACCTTTAGCAGCGGACAAGGCATTTACAAGCATATCGGCAACGTCGGCCAGGAACTGGGCGATACGCTCGTCAAGGCGAGTCTCGATGCGGGGATCAATTTCTTTGATACGGCGGATGTCTATTCCGGCGGCGAAAGCGAGTCGACCCTCGGACGGGCGTTCAAAAATCTGGGTGTGCCGCGCACGGCGTACGTGCTCGCTACTAAGGGTTACAGCCGCATGGGGCCGGGGCGCAACGATGTTGGCGCGTCGCGCGGACATCTGATGGATGCGGTGCACGCGAGCCTCCGGCGCCTGGGCACCGACCATATCGATCTGTACCAGATTCATGCCACCGACACCGTCACGCCGATCGAGGAAACCCTGCGCGCGCTCGACGATCTGGTCACGCAGGGCAAGGTGCGGTACATCGGCGTCTCGAACTGGGCCGCGTGGCGAATCGCCACGGCGCTTGGCATCTCGAACGCGAAAAACCATGCACGGTTCGCGACGGTACAGGCGTACTATTCGGTGGCTGGGCGCGATCTCGAGCGGGAGCTGGTTCCGCTAATGCAGCACGAGAAGCTCGGTTTGATGGTGTGGAGTCCACTGGCCGGCGGCCTACTCTCGGGACGGTTCAGCCGCAACAATCGGAACCCGGAAGGCTCTCGCCGTTCCGATTTCGATTTCCCGATCGTCGACAAGGCGCGCGCATGGGACGTGCTCGACGTGCTTGCTCCCATCGCCCACGCCCATGAATGCAGTGTTGCGCGTATCGCGCTGGCATGGCTGCTCTCGCGCGACGTGGTGACCAGCGTCATCGTCGGTGCCAAACGGCTCGACCAGCTGATCGATAACCTGGAAGCCACCCGAATCGAGTTGTCGCGCGATGAGATCGCTGCGATCGACGCCGTCAGCGCGCTGCCGCCCGAGTACCCAGGCTGGATGCTCGATACGCAGGGCGCGGACCGTCTCGGGCCGGTCGATCTGTGGACCGGCGCGACGGCGTCCTGACCGGCATGGCTATTTCGGGAAATGGGCGACGAGGAAATCGATCAGGCTGGATAGCTTGCGCGTCATCAGCCGGTCCGGCATATAGACGATATGCAGTGGCCGGCCGGGCGAGCCAAACGGTTCCAGTAACGATCTCAGGCGCCCTTCGCGGATGTCGGCGTCCGCCAGATCGCGGGGTAGCATGGCAATGCCGAGTCCCGCGAGCGTGGCCATTCGCAGGGCCGGCATATTGTTGGTGCTGAACCGGCCGCTTGTGGTGACGGAGGTGGATTCGCCGCTGCCGAACTTCCAATGCCATTGCGCGACAGTGTTATGGAAGGCCAGGCACGTATGTCCTCGCAGGTCGTCGAGGGATTCCGGCGCGCCATGCCGCTCGAGATAGGCTGGTGAAGCACAGGCAACCAATCGGGTCTTGCCCAGTTCGCGCGCGACGAGCCCGCTGTCGGGCAAATCACCGTAGCGGATGCCCGCGTCGAATCCACCTTCGATCAGGTCCACGACCTCGTCGCTGAAGATCAGTTCGACCTCCACTTCCGGATAGGTCTCAATGTATTGCGCCATCAGTGGCACGAGCGTGTGGGCGCTCAGACTCACCACTGCACTGATCCGGAGCAGGCCTTTGGGACTGGCCCGTTGTTCGCGCACGCTCGTCTCGGCGAGCTCGATCCGCGACAGGATATCGACGCACTGCTCGTAATAGGCTCGCCCGATGTCGGTCAAGCTCTGCCTGCGCGTGGTCCGGTGCAGCAGCTTGGCCCCGAGCCGCGATTCCAGCCCGCGAATATGGTTGCTGACCATCGTGGTGGAAATGCCCAGTTGGTCGGCAGCCACGGTGAAGTTCTCGCAACCGACCACGCGGACAAATACCGTCATGCTGTTCATCAGATCCATGGCGCAGGCTGGTTTTGGGTCCCATAAGTCGAATGTTCATGCGAATGATAATGTAACTATGTCGGATTCCTTCGCTGTCTCAACATGCTTCCGATGTGCGCACCGCGTTTAACTTGAATTGCGGCCGCCTTCGCGGGCTACACGGCGAGAGCCCGAAAAGGGAACGTGCAAGGCGGTTTGCGACCTACCGCAGTCATCCCACTTTGCACATCGCGGCGACTGTTCCTGGAGCCCAAGCGGACATTGCTCGAAGGCCGCCAAAGAGCCTCCAAGAATGCTCATATTATCGGCCAGGGTGCGGTAATAGACCCGAGCCGCTTAGCCTTAGCCTAGTCCGAAACGCGGAGGCAGACTTTTCCGAAATGCTTTCCTGCCGCCTGATGGCGGAACGCATTGGCGATATCGTCGAGCGCAAACGTGCTGTCGATAATCGGCTTAATGCCATTCGCATCGATCGCGCGGATCATGTCGCGTTGATGCTTGTGGCTGCCGACGATCAGGCCCTGCAGGGTTTGCTGGCGACGCATCAGATCGGCGGTGGGCACTTCGCCCGCAATACCCGTCAGCACACCGATCAGTGCGATATGCCCGCCTATTCGGCACGCGCGGATCGATTGTCCCAACGTGGCGGGACCGCCGACCTCTACGACGTGGTCCACGCCGGCGCCACTGGTGATCTCGAGCACCTTCGACGCCCAGTCCGCATCCCGTTTGTAGTTGATCAGATGGTCGGCCCCGAGCAAACGTGCACGCTCGAGCTTGTCGTCGGAGGATGACGTAGCAATGACTGTCGCCCCCATGTACTTGGCAAACTGCAGTGCGAAGATCGATACGCCGCCAGTCCCTTGCACGAGCACCGTATCGCCGGCCTTCAGCGCGTAGTCAACGACGAGTGCGCGCCATGCCGTCAATCCCGCAGTCGTTAGCGTGGCGGCTTCTTCATGCGTATAGCCGCGAGGCGCGTGCGTGAACCATTGCACGGGGCGGACAACGACTTCGCGCGCATAGCCATCGACGCCATCGCCGGGCGTAGTGGAAAAATCCGCGAGCGTCGGACCACCATCTAGCCAAAACGGAAAGAACGTCGACACCACGGCATCGCCAACAGCGAACGCCGTCACGCCATCGCCCACGGCTTCAACGATACCCGCGCCATCGGACATTGGAATACGACCATCCTCGGTCCGCAGACGTCCCGTGACGACGCCGAGGTCATGCGCATTGAGCGAACTGGCATGAATACGGACACGAATCTCGCCGGCGGCCGGCGCACCTGGGTCTGCGAGTTCAACGCGTTGCAGATTGTCGAGGCCCGCAGGGTGGCGCAAGGCAATAGCTTTGATCGATGCTTTCATCGAGGCAACTCCGGTGATCGAGGGAATGCGCAATTGTGAGAGCCAGCATCGATTGCCGCAAGAACGTACAATTATCGCCGGTACTATCAAGAATGTAGGTATAAGCCATGCGACCCAAGCGCCTGGACAGCAAGAGCGGCTGCGCCGTTGAAGTCACGCTATCCGTGATCGGCGGAATCTGGAAGCCCGTCATCCTTTTCCACCTCATGCACGGCAAGCTGCGCTTCATGGAACTGACACGCCTGATGCCCAACACCACGCAGCGCATGCTGACGCTGCAATTGCGTGAACTGGAAGCCGACGGCATCATCGAGCGGCATGTATATCCGCAAGTGCCACCCAAGGTTGAGTACGAACTGACGGCGTTCGGCAAGACGCTGACGCCGGTGTTGATCAGCCTCAGGGAGTGGGGTGAAACCTATCGGTCACGCCGCGCCAAGGTCGCGGCGCGCGTGGCGGCAAACGCTGCCGACGCGTCAGACGCCGCATGAGCGGTTTGCAAAGAAGATCGCGCGATTTCGCGTTCGCCGCATTTTCCAGTTTTCCGCCTTTCTCTCCATGTTGGCTCGCCTAGACTTCATGCGGCATCTGGACAGCCTTTCGTTGTCCTAGCCAACGCCGGCAACGCCACCCGTCGCGTCTGCAGGCAACGTGAATTGGGGAGACTGGCGATGTCCGATCCTGTGTACCGGGCCGAACGGTGCGGCCTGCTGCTGGTAGATCCTTACAACGATTTTCTGTCGGAAGGCGGCAAGGTATTTCCGATGATCGAGGCGGTGGCGAAGGATGTCGGGTTGCTCGACAACATGCGCGCCGTTGTGGCCGCCGTGCGCAACGCCAATATTCAGGTCTTCTACGTGCCGCACAGGCGCTGGCAGCCCGGCGACTACGACAACTGGGATCATCCGAACCCAACACAGGTGCTTGTGCAGGAGCGGCATACGTTTGCCGTGGGCGAATGGGGCGGCGAATGGCACCCCGACTTCGTGCCGCAGCCCAACGACATCATGATCAAGGAGCACTGGGCGCAAAGCGGCTTCGCCAACACCGATCTCGATTTCCAACTTAAGCAGCAAGGTGTCACGCATGTAATGGTGATCGGACTGCTTGCGAATACCTGCATCGAATCGACGAGCCGATTCGCGATGGAACTCGGCTATCACGTCACGCTCGTGCGCGATGCCACGGCCGCGTTCAGCAAGGAGATGATGCACGCCGCCCACGAACTCAATGGTCCGACTTTCGCGCATGCGATCCTGACCACGGCGGAGCTCACGGCAACGCTCGGGAGACTGTGATGGAGCTCAACGGTCATCTCCTCATCGGCGCAGAGGATGTTGCCGCGACCGCAGGCACGATGAAGGCCCTGAATCCTGCGACGAATCTCGAGATCGAACCGGCGTTCGCATTCGGCGGCGCAGCGGAAGTTGATCGCGCGGCGAGGCTCGCGGACGAAGCGTTCGACAGTTTCCACGCGACCAGCCTCGCCGAGCGCGCGGCATTCCTCGAACGCATAGCCAGCGGCCTCGATGTCATCGCAGCGGAACTCGCGCAGCGTACAGCGCTCGAGACCGGATTGCCGGTCGCGCAGCTCGAAGGCGAAGCCGCCAAGTCGGCGACGCAATTCCGTCAGTTTGCCGAGGTCGTGCGGCAAGGCCGGTTCCGCCAGGCGGCGATCGACGCCGCCCAGCCGGATCGCCAGCCACGCGCGCGCATGGATCACCGGCTGCAAAAAATCGCGATCGGTCCTGTGGCAATCTTTGGCGCGAGCAACTTCCCGATCTCCTATTCCGTGGCAGGCGGTGATACGGCTGCCGCGCTAGCGGCAGGTTGCCCCGTCATCCTCAAGGCACACAACGCACATCCGGGGTCGTCGGAAGTGCAGGGCAGGATGATCAGGCAGGCCATCGAGGACGCCGGACTGCATGAGGGTGTGTTTTCGCTCGTGCGTGGTGGCGGAAATGAGATTGGCGAAGCGCTCGTCGATCACCCGCTTATCAAGGGCGTAACATTCACCGGCTCCGAGGTCGGCGGGATGGCCCTGTATCGCCGCGCGCAGCAACGTCCAGACCCGATCCCCGTGTTCACCGAGATGACGAGCGTCAATCCAACGTTCGTGCTGCCTGCCGCTCTCGCCGCGCGCGGACATGACATCGGTGATGGCTTTGCCGAGCGCATGCTGGTTACCGTGGGGCAGGCGTGCCTGAAGCCAGCGATCGTTCTGGCCATCGACGGTCCAGGTTATGAAGCAATGAAGCAGGCGATGTGCACACGCGTGCAGGCGATGCCGGCGAGGACGATGCTGACGCCGGGCATCAATACAGCATATCGGCGGAACCTTGAGCGACTGGCCAACGCCGGTGCCGCTCGCATCGCGGCGGGAGGCGATCCGCAGGGCGTCTGGGATGGCCAGGCGATGTTGTTCGAGGTAGATGGCGCACGCGCGCTCGAGGATGCGTCGCTTTGCGAAGAGGTCTTTGGTCCCGCCGCGCTGGTCATGCGCGTCCAGGATGAAGCGCAGTTCTTCGCGCTCGCCCGCCAGTTTCATGGTCAGCTCTCTGCGACGCTCCAGATCGATACCGGCGACCACGCGCTTGCGAGCGCGCTGCTGCCCATACTCGAACGCCGCACCGGCCGCATCGTGATTAATGCCTTCTCGCATCCGCAGGAAGTGTCTTACGCCTCCATTCATGGCGGACCGTTTCCGGCCACATCGGATAGCCGATTCACGTCAGTCGGCATGACCTCCATCGAGCGTTTCCTGCGCCCCGTCTGTTATCAGGGCTTCCCGGACGCGTTGCTGCCCGAGGCTCTGAAGCGCGCGAACCCTGCCGGCATCTGGCGCCTGAACGACGGGGCGCTGTCCAAAGACTGATCGTTCGACCGATGTGCATAGTCTCCTTCCCGCCCTCAGGAGCTGACCATGAACAATAACTCACAGAAGCCGTCGCAGCTGCCGTCATTGCTTCCATCACGCCGCCCTTTCTTCCGGCGCTTTCTCGGCACATCGGCCGCCGCGCTTGCGGCCCCCGCGCTCAGTGACTACGCGCTGGCTGATGCACCGATCGTAGATATCGGCAAAGCGCCCGGCGGCGACAAGAGTGCGATCCGGCCGTTGCGCGTGAAGGTGCCCGAATCCGATCTCGCGGACCTACGCCGGCGCGTCAAGGCCACGCGCTGGCCTGAACGGGAGACCGTCAAGGATGCCTCCCAAGGCGTGCAGTTGGCGACCATGCAAAGCGTCGCGCGCTACTGGGGCGCGGGATACGATTGGCGCCGCATGGAAGCGAAGCTCAACGCGCTGCCGCAGTTCGTGACTGAGATCGACGGGCTCGATATCCACTTCATCCACGTAAAATCGAAGCAGAAGGACGCCCTGCCGATGATCGTCACGCACGGTTGGCCGGGCTCGATCATCGAGCAGATGAAAATCATCGATCCGTTGACGAATCCCACCGCCCATGGCGGAGCCGCCGCGGATGCCTTCGACCTCGTGATTCCGTCGCTTCCTGGCTATGGTTTCTCGGGCAAGCCCACCGTGACGGGGTGGGACCCGCAGCGCGTGGCGCGCGCGTGGGTCGTGCTGATGAAACGCCTCGGCCATACGCGCTACGTGGCGCAGGGCGGCGACTGGGGCAACGCGGTCACCGAGCAACTGGCGTTGCTCAAACCAGCCGAACTACTCGGCATCCATACCAACATGCCTGCGACGGTGCCCGACAACATTGCCCGCGCGCTCAAATTCGGTGAGCCCGCGCCCACTGGCCTGTCGCCCGACGAGAAGAACGCGTTCGACCAGCTCGACGACTTCTACAAACACGGTCTTGGCTATGCGCTCGAAATGGCTAATCGCCCACAGACGCTCTATGCGCTCGAGGATTCGCCGATTGGCCTCGCATCTTGGATGATCGATCATGACGCACGCAGCCAGGCATTGATCGCGCGTGTGTTCGCGGGCGGCACCGAAGGCCTCACGCGCGAAGATATTGTCGACAACGCCACGCTTTACTGGCTCACCGGCACGGGCATCTCCTCGGCGCGGCTGTACTGGGAGAATAAGCTCAACTTCTTCGAGCCAAAACACGTCACGATTCCGGTGGCGGTCAGCGTCTTCCCCGACGAGATATACGCGGCGCCGCAAAGCTGGGTGGAGAAGGCATACCCCAAACTCATCCACTTCAACAAGATGCCCAAGGGCGGCCATTTCGCAGCGTGGGAGCAGCCGGTGGCTTTCGCCGAAGAGATGCGCGCGAGCTTCCGTTCATTGCGCTGAGCGGTGCGCGATGAGCAAAGTACCTTCGCCTGACGACCGTCCGCAGACTGCGGAGGGCCTCCGAAACAGTCCGCAGACAGAATGGCGAGCCGAGTCCGATAGCGACGCGGGAATGGCCGCGGACGCGACGTTCGTGCGAGATCATCCGCGCCTGCCGCAACTCTTCCCCGTTCTTTCGGAGGCAGAGATCAGCAGGATGCGCCGCTTCGGCAGAGTGTCACGCTACCCAAAGGGCACCATGCTCTATCGTGTTGGCGAACGCACCCCGGGGATGTTCGTCCTGCTGGCAGGCACTATTCGCGCCGTTGCGCGCGATGGACTGGGCCGAGAACAGGTCATTCACACATTTACCCAGCGCGGCGAGTTCACGTCTGACGTCAATCAGTTTTCGAACAAGCCTTCATTTGTGGACTCCTGCGTCACCGAGGATGTCGAGGCCCTGCTGGTCAGGCCCGACGATCTGAGCCCGCTGCTGATCGGTGAAGCCGAGCTGGGCGAGAAGATCATGCGTGCGCTGATCCTCAGGCGCTTTGTCGCGATGGAACGCGTGAACGGTGCCGTGCTTGTCGGCGAGCCCGACAGTCCTCGGCTGCTCGCGTTGCAGAACTTCCTGCGGCGGAATACCTATCCGCACGTCACGCTGGACGCTGGCCAGGATGCCGAGTCCACCGCCTTGCTCGAGGCGCTGGCACCGCATGCCGATGAATTGCCGCTGGTCGTCTGCCCAAACGGCACGGTGCTCCGAAACCCCGGCGAATGGCAACTGGCATCGTGTCTGGGCTTGATCCCGGACTTCGACCCGGCCCATGTCTATGACGTGGCGATCGTTGGGGCTGGGCCGGCGGGACTGGCTGCCGCCGTCTATGCGGCGTCAGAAGGTCTGTCGGTCGCGGTCCTCGACTGTCACGCTCCCGGCGGCCAAGCCGGGGCCAGCGCGCGCATCGAGAATTTCTTTGGCTTCCCGACAGGGATCACCGGGCACGCGCTCGCCGACCGCGCCTTCGTCCAGGCGCAGAAGTTCGGCGCGCATATCGGCATCCCCTGCGAAGTCATTGCGCTGCATTGCGCGCGGCAACCCCCTGCGGTGGAGCTTGCCAATGGGCTGCGCATTACTGCGCGCACGGTGGTCATTGCAACAGGCGCGGAGTATCGAAGGCCAGCCGTCGGCGACCTCGAGCGGTACGAGGGGCGCGGGGTCTATTACTGGGCCACGCCTATAGAAGTCAAGTTATGCCGAGATGAGCCGGTATTGCTGATCGGGGCCGGGAACTCAGCTGGCCAGGCAGTCGTGTTTCTTGCCTCGCACGCGGAACATGTGCACATGTTCATCCGTGGCAAGTCGCTGGAGGACAGCATGTCGCACTACCTGATCGAGCGCATCATGGCGTTGCCGAACGTCACGCTGCATACGCGCGTCGAATTGACTGCGCTCGAAGGTGGCTCGCGCCTCGAACGCGTGCAGTATCGCGGCGCGGGTGGGAGTGAAGGCAGTATGACGGTCAATCACCTGTTCGTCTTTATCGGCGCACAGCCCAATACCGGCTGGCTCAAAACCTGCGGCATTGCACTGGATAACAAGGGATTCATCCAGACGGGAATCGACGTTCCGCAGGCCAATACCCTGCCGTCTGCCTATCAGACTAGCGTCGAAGGCGTATTCGCTATTGGCGATGTTCGCTCGGGCTCGACTAAGCGCGTCGCCTCCGCAGTAGGCGAAGGCGCTGGCGTGGTGCCACAAATCCAAGCGCTTTTGTCGCGCACCTATTGATCAGGCGGCTTCGCGAGTCAAAGAACTATGCGACGAACTATCGCAACGTTTGGATGTTCGCCGAGTGCATGACGAGGGCACGGTCCTATGAATGACTGACGGTTTCGCGGAGCGTAGCTGTCGATTGAGACACCGCACTTTAATGACACAAATTGGCCGATTTCCACCGGCCGCCGGACAATAGCGGTCGTTGGACGTAACCCGGCAAGTCGCCGAAAGTGAGGGCTACAGAACCTACGGTACACGCACGCATGTCGCACGTTCCACTCAATGTCTTCTCACAAATCCTCCGCGCGTAGGCGACTCTGGGTTGGCCAGATTCCGGACAAAACTCTCCTCGATCAAGGCCAAGGACTCTGCCAAGTCAGTTCCATATTCTTCGTGCAATGCGTCGGCTAGATGTCTCGCTGCATCGGAGAGGATCTTGCCCCATGCAGCCTCCTCGGAGACGTTCTTCCGCTCCATATACATCCCGACATGCAGGGAGCAGTGGAGGCCGCGCTCGGCAATCCAGACTCGTAACATCTCTATGGCGGTGGGATCGCGCAGTGCAGGTTCTGGGATCGGAAGTTGGTCCAACTGGACTTCGTTATCTTTCATACAAGGATCCGTGAGTTTGCACGGCAGACTAGCAAAGCCTGTAGACGAGAGCGTCCTCCTTAAGGGGGGCATCGTGGCCATCCAGAGGGCCACGCCGAAAGACTTCTGCGCGCGAAGACTTCAAGCAGTGGAATTGTCGATGTCATGCCAGCGCTAAGGACCGTCGTCCGTATGCGCTGCAGCCCTCAGTCTGAATATTCACCAACCTTTGACAAATTCAGGCCGGGCGGATATCTCACGGTATAGGCCTCGCATTTTTGATAGTCGAGAGTGCGACATGTCGCCGTTCTGCCAATGACGACTCGTGCCTGAGAAAGATAAGAAAACCGACAGGTCATTGGCATCGCGGCTGCTAGAGACGCCGGTTCGCTTCTGCAGCCGCGGCCACTATTTCCCGTACGCCTGGCCTGTCGGCTGGCGAAGCGAGTCCGATGCCAACCGATAGCTCCTCGCCCTCAATCAGCGATTTGTAGACGACGCCTGCCCGCCTTAACGCGCTGAACGATTTCGGCAACAGGGCTATACCTCGGCCACGCGCCACGTCACCAAGGAGAACGTGATGGTCCAATGGCTCTTTTAGTTTTGTTGGTATGAACCCATGGCGGAAGAAAACCGTTTGGCAGTAGTCGTAGAACGCTGGCTGTCGCGCACGCTCGAACCAGAAGATTCTTTCACCCGCCAAGTCGGCGAGACCGACCTTTCTGCGCTTCGCCAGCTCATGTGAGGAGGGTATCGCGACGATCATCGGCAGTCGGTCGAGTTCCCGGACATCCAGCCCATATGCGTCCGTCGGCAGCGCGATGAACGCAGCATCCAGCTTGCCAGCCCGAAGCTGACGTATGAGTCGCGGCGACGTATCGGAGAAAATCGATACGACCGTCCCGGGATGAGTTTCTTGCACTCGTTGTTCCAGCCCGCGAAACCAGGCCGGTTCTACAGCGCTGGTCAACCCGAGCCGCAGGTCGGCTGGCAAGCCCGGAGTTGTGAGCGCTGCTTCCGCTTCGCGAAGCAATTTCGCAAGGTTGCGTGCATAGGGGAGCAGCTTCGCTCCCGCAGGGGTAAGCGTGACGCCCTTCGTATTGCGGTCGAACAGCCGCGTTCCCAGCCGCTGCTCGAGCTCTCGAATCGCCCGGCTCAGTGGTGGCTGAGAAAGATGCAACGTCTCCGCTGCTTGACGAAAGCTCAGCGCATCCGCAACGGCAAGAAAGAGCAGAAGAGATCGGGAGTCGAGACGATTGGACATATCAAAAAGGTATCACGGATTTGGTCATTCCGCAGGTCCGAGACCGGCTCTACAGTTGTCTTACCAAATCGTCTGGAGAACTTTATGAACTTTTCTCACCATGCTGCATTAGCGCTTATTATTCGGCGAGATCGCAAAGGCGGTGGACAATGAGCACCGAACGCTATGAGCGTGGCTCGCGCATGCTGGCGGCCGTAGATGGCGTTGCTGGTCTCCAAGTGGTCGAAACGTTGGCAAAATCGTTTCCGGACTTTGCGCGCTATATCGTTGAGTTTCCGTTTGGCGAAATCTACGCGCGACAAGGGCTTGGATTGCGAGAGCGAGAGCTGGCAACAGTCGCGGCACTATGCGCACTTGGAAATGCATCACCCCAGCTTCGCGTGCACGTGCATGCAGCATTGCACGTCGGTTGCAAACCAGCTGAGGTCGTGGAAGTCGTGATGCAGATGGCGGTCTATGCGGGATTTCCGGCGGCATTGAACGGATTGTCCGTCGTACGCGAGGTCTTCGCAGAGACTGGGATACAGCTACCGTTGGACTGAGATGGGGAGGCTGGGGGGAAACCGATCTCCGGCGTCGGCCTTGCCTGTGCGAGAGGCAATTGCCGACCCCTAACGGTCATAATGGTCCTTAATGTCCTCGCAAAGCAGCCGCGATAGCTGCAGCAAGCTCTTGCGCATCGCTGGCGGGGATCGCCCATGGGGACTGTACTGTTAAGCATTAGCGCGCCCTTCATTCGTCGGCTTACCGAGAGAACCGTCAGCCAGTTCCCCGAGCCGGAGCCGTACGACGACTCGCCCGCCGGGCGCGACGGCCCTGGTGTGGCTAGGCGAAGAGAGCGGTACATATGCGATGCATCGAGCCGCAAAAGTTTAAGATCGGCTCGTAATTTGAGCCGTATAGGGTATGATGCGGCTCATGACGACATCACGCTCCATCTCGCCATGGATCTGGCGGCGCCCTGATTGGCCCGAAGGGTCTCTCGCCTATGACGCCCGCGCGGTCGCGCTCGATCTGGCTGAAGCCTACCGTATGCACGGCATCTTGGAAGGCAAGGCAGCGGCTATTGGCATAGGTAGGACGAGCCAAGTCGCCTTGGATGCGCTGTCCGATGAAGTACTGGCTACTGCCGCCATCGAGGGCGAGCGCCTTTCGCTGGATGCGGTGCGCTCCTCCGTCATGAGGCGGCTGGGATTGTCCACGTCTGGCCCAATCAACCGCAGCGTCGATGGGCTTGTGGAAGTTATCAGTGACGCAACCACAGCTACTGATACGCCTTTGGACGAAGACCGTCTGTGCCGCTGGCAATCCGCGCTATTCCCCGGCGGTACGTCAGGCATCCAGCGAATCGCAGTGGGTCGCTATCGGGACCACACCGATCCTATGCAAATCGTTAGCGGCCAACCAGGCCGCGAGGTTGTCCACTACGAGGCGCCGCCGTCGAAGGACGTCCCCGAGCAGATGAAGCGCTTCCTCACCTGGTTCGCAGACACCTCGCCGGCGCGGGCCTCGTCGTTGCCAGCCGCCGGTGGAAAACCTAATGACGGCTTTGCTCGCGCCGCCATCGCCCACCTGTGGTTCGAGAGCATCCACCCGTTCGAGGACGGAAATGGGCGCATTGGTCGTGCTATCGTTGACATGGCGATGGCGCAGCACCTGCGGCAGCCAGTGCGGCTATACAGCCTTTCGCGGCAACTCCTTACTTTCCGATCAGCGTACTACGACGCATTGAACTCAGCGCAGCGCGGCGAAACCGACGTTACGGCATGGGTGCAGTGGTTCGCTCGTCAAATCACGGCCGCTTGCCATGCAGCCAGCCAGGTTATTGATCAAGCAATTGAGAAGAGGCAGTTTTGGGAGAAGCATGAAGGGAGTGGTCTTCACGACCGGCAGCGCAAAGTGCTGCAACGCCTTTTGGACGACGGTGACGGCGGCTTCTTGGGCGGTCTGAACGCTGAGAAGTACATGAAAATGACCGGCGTCTCAAAGGCGACGGCTACTCGCGATTTAAGCGAAATGGTCAAGGGTGGCCAACTGTGGAGCGAGGGCGTGGGCAAAGCGGTGCGCTATTACATCAGCGTGCCTGGCTGGGGGCATGTGTAGCGAAAGAGTCGGCGTAGGCCGGGCCAAATGCCGCAGCGGGTATCGCCGTTACCGAGGAGGACCGCGAGACTGCGGAATCCGAGCGGTCGCAAATACCGCGGTCGACGCGAGCGGCTACGTCGTGGTTGAGAAATCCGGCGACGCAGACCGGCAGTACATCGGTCCTATCGTGGCCGTATCGCCCCTGCATTTGACGGTGCAACGCAGGAGGCGGCTTCCGACCCTTTCCGGCCTGCCAGCATCGCCCTTATTTTGTCCGTTTTTGGGGGCAGATCGGTCATAGCGCAACGCGCAGTGCCAGTGTCGATCCGGTGATGTCTATTGGGGTCCGCTGGCATCGCTTCGAGAGTCCAAGCAGGACGAGACTATCGAAAGTCTTCTTGATTCGGACAGTCACTACTGTGGACAGTCAGGGCCGCTCCCGGGACCACGTTCCGAGGCCGCGTTCGCGATCGTTGGACTGATGTGTGCCAGAACTCGATGAAGCAACGATACTCGCCAGCTTTGCGCAAACGGCACCGATGTTGTCGGGGTGCACGTTTGTCGCGCTGAGTATCAAGCCACCTTGCGCCTGACTGCGGCGAAGGTACCAGGCAGAGAGGGCCGAAGGCGCGAGGCCGTGTGCGCGGGCGATGCCGACGATGACGCGGTCGTCGGCGGATTGTGGGAGCGGTGCGATTACTCCAAGGCCCGCCATCAGCGTGCCTGGCAAAAATTCGCTTACATGCGTTAGCGTGAGGCGCCGGCGTTCGGCGTAGAGAGCCTTCATCTGGCGCAGGTGCCGCAGGTAGTGCCCATCCCGCAGGAACTCCGTCACCGCCAATTGGGTTGTCCGGTTCGGCGCTGGGGCCAGCACGGCGGAGACCTCCACCAGGCGCTCCGTCGCTGAGCGTGGGGCGACGACGAACCCGAGGCCCAGCGCCGGGCTGATCGTCTTGCTGAACGCTCCGATGTAAACTACGTGTTCGGCCCCTTCGCCAGCCGCAAGGGCCGGTGCGGCTCGTCCGTCGAGCTGTATTTCTCCGAGATAGTCGTCCTCGATGATCCAGGCACCCCGTGCCGCCGCCCAGTCAAGCAGCGCGCGCCTTCGTTCAGGCGACATGGTCACGCCCAGCGGTGCATGCTGGCCCGGCGTGACCAGCGCCAGCAAGGCGTCTGGCGCGCTGGCAACGCCAGCTTCTACGCGCAACCCCTCGGCATCAACGGGTACGGGTACGACCTCGGCTCCAATCACCTCCAGCGCGCGTCTTCCCAGCGGATACCCTGGCTCCTCGAGCCACGCCTTGCGTCCATGCGCGCGCAGTGCGGTGAGTGCAAGCATCAGGCCCTGCCGGTATCCGCTGGTGACGATGATCTGGTCGGGATGACACTGCATCTGTCGGCTTACGGCTAGGTGGCTCGCGATCTGAGCCCGCAGGGCAGGTTCGCCGCGTGGATCGCCATAGGTCGTGTAAGCGATAGCATCGGCGCGTACGGCGCGCGTCCGCATGCGGGCCCAGAGTTTGGCGGGAAACGCGTCGTGGGCAGGAACGCCCATTTGGAACGGAAGCGGCGCGCTCGAAAATGGGCGGTTGAAATCCGCCAGAGGCCCGTCGAGCGAAGCTTTGCCGCCTGCTCTCCCGACGTCCAGCCGCGAGCATACGTGTGTGCCCGAAGAGCCTGCGCCGAACACCAGATTCTCGGCGATCAGACGGTCGTAGACCACGCGAATGGTGCCGCGGGCGACACCAAGCTGCGCAGCGAGGTCTCGACCGGAAGGAAGACGCTGTCCAGGTGCAAGCCGACCCTCGACGATTGCCTGTCGCAAGCTCGCATGGATCTGATCGCCGATCGGCATGGCAGTGGCACGGTCCACCAGGATGGACAGCGCAGCGGGCGAGTTCGGGTGAGTCATTTTGGGCCAGTCGTTTCTCCACTTTTTGGGCCTGTATCTTCAATGCCTGGCGGAGTAACTTTGCGTTATGACATGAATCGCGTCCCAAGTCGATAGGCGGCTCGGGCGCTCTGACCGCGACGCTAGACCCCATCACCAACAGAAAAGGACCGAGATGACCCGCTTGAACTGGCAAGAGATAGCGCCTGACGGCGCGAAGGCGCTTTTTGGTATCCACCACTACGTCACGAAGAAGACGGATCTCCCCGAGGAGCTTGTACACCTCGTGTTCCTCCGCGTCTCCCAGATCAACGGATGCGCGCATTGCATTGACATGCATAGTCGCGATCTCAGAAAGACCATGTCGGTCGACAAGATCACGCTGGTTCCGGTGTGGGATGAAGTACCGCACCTATTCGCCGAGCAAGAGCGGGCTGCATTGGCCTGGGCGGAGGAAGTGACGCGCGTCAGTGAGACGCATGCCTCAGACGAAGCCTATGCGGCCGCATCGGCAGCATTTTCGCCCAAGGACCTCGTTGATCTCACGATAACGATTGCCGCTATGAACGCATTCAATCGTCTCGGAGCCCCGTTTCGGCTTCCAGTTGCGGCAAAGGCGTAATCCAGGCACGCAATCCACCCGCATGCATTCAGCCGGTTAGCCCAGACAATTGAACACTGATCCTTCAACACTCCTTTGTCGATCGAGGAGCGCTCGAAGAGCAGGCCGCCATTTTCCGTTTCCAGTATCAGCCGATCCTCCGAATGAGAGCCGGATCTTTGGAGGAAGATCAGGCTAATCGATCGGATAAAACGGCTTCGACGATCCTATACCTTATTGTGAAAAGATTGCCGCATGCACAGCTCGTTTGAGCCGATAGAAACAGTAATGGTTGTTGATGATGAAGTTGCAGTTCGCATGGCGCTGTCGAGGTTGTTCCGGTCGGTCGATTTGCGCGTTCTGCTCTTCGCGTCTGCGGAAGAATTGCTCGCGACTTCGCCGCCGGAGGGGCCTTCTTGCCTTGTGCTGGATGTGCGATTGCAGGGAATCAGTGGTTTGGCCCTACAGTCGGTGTTGATGGAATCGAGACGCCCGTTGCCGATTGTCTTCATCTCTGGTATCGCTGACGTACCCATGGCCGTTGCGGCTATGAAGGCCGGCGCAGTTGATTTTATCGAAAAACCATTCCGTGATCAGCAGCTCTTGGAAGCCGTCCATCAAGCGCTAAGAATCGACATCGATAGGTACAAGAAGAACCGGGCATCGGAAGAACTACGAAGGAAGTACTTATCCCTCACGCCCCGCGAGAAAGACGTCATGGAATTAATCACTCGGGGCTTGTTGAATAAGCAAGCTGCGGATCACCTCGGGTTGAGCATCGTTACGGTAAAGATCTATCGGCGCGGGGTGATGCGAAAGATGACCGCTAGTTCGTTTGCCGACCTAGTACGTATGAAGGACCTTGTCGAACAGGGCACGCTTCTTCGTTATGTTCCAGACGATATCCGTCTCGTTCTTGCCGACGAACATGAGCCTGTGCGTAATCTGCTGCAGAGAAGCGGTTTGGAAGCTGCAGAGTCGCGCTAGTGGGAATCAGGCCAGCAAAGAACCAAGTCTCGACTGCTGCCTGTGCCAAAGCAGCCATTCGTTCGGCGATGGGCAATGGCCGCTTCTGGCCGATAGCGGCCCGTCGGGACGGGGCCGCCTAATCAACGCAACTGACGTTAGGCAAACCGGATTGGGCCCTCGCCGATAGCAAGGCCGCGCTCTTGGGAGCAGACGGGAAGGTGGCGGCAGCGAGCGCCTTCAGTATCTCGCGTGCGAAGCTGTATAAGGTGCTCGCGAAATCGGAAGCGTGAGCATGCTCAGCCTATTTCCGCAGAAACACGCCTGATTTCTAGCGTGTGTCTGGGGTGGGGCGCCGGCGCCTGGATAACCAGAGCGTCAGGTCTTGCGATGAGTTCGCTATAGGGAAGCCGATCCTAAGGGAGGCGATATGCCTTCTCCGAAGCGCGAATCGCCGCGCCGAGCGCGCGCAATGCCCCGCGTGCGCCTTCATCGGTGACGTGTGCATGCAGCACGACGGCACGTGTAGGCAGGGCAGGCAGGGCGAACCGAGGACCGACATCGATCGTGTCGGCAGGCGCGACACGGCGGCCCAGCGCGGCGGTCGCCAGCCCCGCGGACACTGCTGCGCCGATTGTCCCTACGCCACCACCCACGAATACCTCATTCCAGGGTAGCCCGGCCGCGTCCAGGACATCGATTGCCATGCTGCGCACACTGCAGGGCGCCGCCTGCGTGGCAAGTTTGAGTGGCTCTCCAGGTTGATGGTGAAAATCGGGTGCAGCCATCCATCCGAAGCTTTCCTCATGGATGATTTCGCCGTCGAGGCGGCGGCTGTCGTGGCGTAGCACGATCGCGGCGTCCATGTCGTTGCGATCGAAGAGTTCGAGGATTTCGCGCGAGGGAGCGACGCGAATCTCCAGCGTGAGACCGGGCCGTCCCTCACTGACGCGTCGTAACAGGGCCGGCAACTCGGGGCCGACGATATGGTGACTGACGCCAATGACGAGCCGCCGCTGCGTCCTGCCGAAAGCCTCGAGTGCACCCGCGTGCGCGGCAAGCAACGCCTTTGCCGCAGGCAAGAACAATTCACCATCGAACGACAGCCGGACCTGCCGCGGCGTGCGCTCGAGCAGCCTCCGGCCGAGACTTTTTTCGAGCTTGCCGATCTTCAGGCTGACAGCGGACTGCGTGCTGTCCATGGCTTCCGCCGCGCGCGTGAAACTGTTGAGTTCCGCAGTCAGGACGAAGGCGTGTACCGCATCGATGTCGAGGGTCTTCATGGTCTGACATTGTGAAATCGAATCATTGAAATACTAATCCATCTCTTTTCACAATGGTTGGTGAGCAGCTACGCTTGGACCCACTTCTTCAACTGGAGCCAACGATGCTTATCGCCCATTACGCCCACCGTCTGCCTGCCAACTTCGACACTGTTGCAATCCGTGCTCGCGCGCAAACGCGCGGGACGCTGTGGGACGATGCCAAACGTCTTTACTTCAAGGGCTTCCTGTTGCGAGAGGCTGGCCGGTACGGTGCCACTGCCAACGACTACTCCTCGCTATATCTGTGGCGCGATGGCGCGGGATTCCGGGATTTTCTCGTTGGCGGCCACTACCGCAACGTCACGGACAGCTTCGGCCGCGCGGAGATCGACACGCGTGTGGTGCTCGACGCGCGTCGCGGGCTTGCCACCACCGCGCGCTTTGCCTACAAGGAAGAGCGCGACATCCCCGTGGATGCGGACCTGACCGCCACGCTGGCTGCAGAGATCGAACGCAACCGCGAGATCGCGAGGCAAGAGGACACCGTGGTGGCGGCGGTCGGGGTCGACGCGGCGCGCTGGCGGATCACGCGCATTCTGCTATCCACTGGCGAGGCGGGGGAGGTGGGCGAGGAAGGTGAGACGAGCGCGCCGGGGGCGGACTCGCGAGCAGCAGGCAATATCACGGCGTATCAAGTGCTCTACCTTGCCGCGCCCGAACTTGACGAGCTACCCGCCGTGGATGCGTGATGGCAACGCGCCGGCATCTATCGCACCTATCGCGCGCACGGCACGTATTGCCCGACGCATGGGTGCTCACCGCTCACGTGGCCGGCATTGGCCTGACGATAGCCATAACAGTTGCTCTCACGGCCGTGCTCGCAATGGTGGGAAGACTGGTGGCGGCATAGCATCGCAGTGGATAGATCCGACTCCCGACTCCCGACGCGTGACAAAGCGGCACTCTGGTCAGCGAGCGTCCCGTTTCACCACCAGAGGGCGATAGCGTACCCATTTCTGCGTAAGCGGGCGCGAAGATTCGCCCCCGACAAATGCGGGATCGAGGGTGACGCCAGCGTCAATGCGCGGGTTCCGTCTCGCGTCGTAGTTCGCTGGCGAGTTCGCGGCGATAGTCCAACGTTGACTGCCACGCCTGCTCATTGCCGTGGTGCAATAATCGCGTGGTCTCGATGTCCGCGGCGAAACTTGCAAAGAATGCCCCGTAGTGCGAGGCCGGTGCTGGACTGGGCGTCAATGGCTGGCGCACGGGATCCGGCAGCCTGTCTGCAGTCTGCTCCAGCACGCGCAAGACCTCGCGCAGCGAATGGCCCCCATCGCGCATCACCATCGTTGCCAGGCCCAGGATCATATGCTTGATGTCCAGGCACCTCACGGCATTCGCGGTGGCCGGGTGTTGCAAGGCATCGGCCAGAAAATGCAGCAGGAGGTTGGTCGTTCCGGACGACCCCCAGATACTCGGACGCCCGGTCCTCAGCGCCGCATCGATAGCGGGCGTGCGCGCGTCAAAGTCGATCACGCTCGAGAGCACGCCACGTACGTCGTCTTCCTCGTCGTAGTTCATGAAATTCGGGGAGATCTGATGCCGCATCAGCATCCCCACGTCTGGCCCCTGCTGATAAGCGTCTTTCGGAAATTTATCTTCGCCGCGCTCGTCGAGCAGCAGATCGTAGTTCGTGTCCGCGGCCGCCTTCCAGGTTGCGATATCCGGTGCCACCTCTTGTATTGCCGCCAGCAGGCGGCATACGACCAGATAGGTGGCCATGCAGGATGCGCCGTCGTGGGCAGACGTATTCAGAAAAGCCTTCAACACCGAGGCGCGATCGGGGTACTCCAGCAGTTGTGCGCTGGCGGGATCGGCGGCGAGCCAGCTACCGGGATAGGCCGACTGGATGCGGTTGACAGTGTCCTGCGTGATGGACCGTTGCTGTGCGGGCGTGCACCTTGCGTGTACCGTCGACAGAAGCCGGCGCACGGTGGTCGCGGCACTCAGCATCCCCTGCGAGGGCTTCTCGGCCAATACCTCCGCGAAAGCAGTTTCCCATTTCCGGCCGTAGACATTGTCGTTGAGACGAGTCGGTGCGGGCCCTGTGGCACCGTGCGACTGAAGTCCCGCAACCTTGTCGCCAATCGCCGCTGCGGCCCTTTGGAGCAATGGGTGCGGTATCGCCAGCAGACGCTGTTGCAGCACCGTCAGAAATGCCACGGTGGATGTCGTATCAAGACGGTCAGTCAACCAGTGACTCATCGCTTGCTGACCCAACCAGATGAAGTGCGCCCTGAGCGCAGACATATCGGGGCACAGCCTCGCGCTTTGATCCGCCATGTCGACCAGCCATGCGATCGCCTCGGTCGGCGTAGGCTTTGCCGACGGTGCGTCGACGGCATCGCGTTGCGTGGAGAGGCGACGATCCTGCGCCAACATCGGAATGTTGTTCAGCAAACCGACCGCACTGCTGGCCGTCAGCGGTTCTTCGGCAAAATCCGACTTCAGGTCGTCCCTTTGCTGCGGTGGCAGCCCGGTTCCCACTCCCTCCAACTGGTGCCAGGCATGATCGAACAACTGCATCAACGCCTGCTGCGCAAGCGCTTCATCTGCGCCGGGTGTCCTGATCAGCCGGCTGGTCAGGACAATTTCGCCATGGCCGACGGATTGCGCGGACAGATAGCTGCCGGGCGCCGCCTTGTCCAGAAACGGTAACAGCATGCCTCTGTTCTCGGCAGTGAGCGGCATCCGCAGCGTTACGGTGGGTGGGGTGTCATACAGGGCGAGCCGGTCTCTTATTCTCCCTGCAAGCGCCTTCACATCCATGGCATCGAGCGGGTCGTTGGCACGCCGGAAGATGTCGGCATCCTGCTCCGGAAACAGGATGCCGGGCGCATTGATATCCGCGTCGGGCAACGCAAGGATCGCGTCGATGATCACGGATTTGAGAAGTTCCCTAGCGTCCTTTGCGCCAGTATCGGGCGCCGCGTCGGGCCCGTCATCATCCCCCGTGGGCGGAGCCCAGGCGAGCCGTTGCCCGGCTGGAGTAGTGGTCAGGACCAGGCAGTGCGACAGCGATGGCGGCTCTTCTAATTCGCCCAATTGTTCGAGCACACGGCCCCAGCCACCGTCATTGGACGGTTCGCTGATTTCCATTGTGTTTTGCGCGGGCGGCTGAGGCACCGGATTGCCGGGTAGTTGCCGGCGCGCAGGCCGTGAATGAGGTATGCCTGCGGAGGGCGTCGGGCGCGGCACGGACGAGCTCGGCATGCCCGGCGGGCGGGAGCCTCCCGCCCCTTGTCCCCAACGCCGCCGCGCGGAGGTGCTCGGCGTCGCGGGCGTCGACGAGTCCGGCGTGGCATAGGCATCGCTGGCAGATTTGGAGGTGACTTTGGGCATCATGGATCCGGCGACAAGTAGTCCAAACGTCGGCCATGGTCTGCCTTACCCCCCAACCCGTGCGGCGATAATGCGAAGATCGGTTCGTATGGGCGAAGTCCGGTGCGACACGGCTCGACCCTGTGCGGCTTACGGTGAGGTTCGTCCGGCATGACATCGATGCTCCTGACCATGGCTTAGGAAGGCATGCGCATGCAGAGCTTTTACCGCCGTGCCGTGGTGAAGGGACTCACGTATGCCTCCGACACCTGGTTGGAAGAGGGCGCCGCTATGATGATGGAGGATTTCGCGAGCCAGTCGACCGATTCGACCTACAACGCCATTCGTGACATTCGCGGCCGCGCGTGCGCGTATCTTGCTCGCAACGTTGTAATTGGGTATTCTCTCTGTAGCTACTGCGTCTCAGACGCATCGACCCTGCACCGCAAGGTGCCAGCTTCTGCACTACATTGACCCACCGGCATTGCCTGGTAGTTCAATCCTCCACCCCATCGGGAACCACGTTCCCGGTGCGGCAACGGGTTCCCCTTTTCCGTCTCGGAGAACCCACAAATGCAACAAACCAATACCACCGCTCCGCTGCGCAAGATTCGTCGTCGCGCCAATCCGCGTACTTATCGCAACCCAGCGGAGTTCGCGGAACTCCGTGCTTCCGTCAAACGCCACGGCGTCATCCAACCGATTCTCGTGCGCCCCATCGAGCCTGATGGCGAGTACGAGTTCGAGGAAGTCGCAGGCGAGGGCCGTTATCTCGCCGCGTATGAGGAACATGGCCGGGACTATGAGATGCCTATCTTCATCAAGGACATCGATGACGATACGGCGGACACGCTTGCGGGCGTCGAGAACGTCCAACGTGCTGATATGCCGCCGGCGGATGAAGCCGTCTGGGCTTCCAACCTCGTCGGCCGAGCAAAAGGCGATCGTGACGAAGCGGCGCGCGTCGCTGGCTGGTCACGAAGCACTCTCGATAAGCGGCTTGCGCTGATGAACTGCAGCCCGCTCGTGCGAGAAGCACTCACACACCAGAAAATCCAACTCGGTCATGCAGAACTGCTTGCCACGCTCGAGAAGGAAAAGCAGGACAAGTTCCTGCCCGTGATCATCGATGAGAAAAAATCGATTGTCGAGTTGAAGAAGACTATTGAAGCCGCCGCGTGCAGTCTCGAGAAGGCCATCTTCGACAAGGCGCAGTGCGCAACCTGCCAGCACAATTCCTCGCTGCAGACGGAGATGTTTGGTGAGGCGATCGCGACGGGGAACTGCACCAATCGCGCCTGCTACATCGAGAAGTCCGACCGCAAGCTCGAAGGCATCGCCTACGGGCTCAAGGACGAGTATCAGGTCGTCCGCATCATTCGCCCCGGCGACAACGAGACCCGCATTCAATTGCAGGTTGACGGTCCCACCGGTGTGGGCGAGGAACAGGCGAAAGCCTGTCACGGTTGCCAGAACTTCGGCGCTGCCGTTAGTGGTCTTCCGGGGTACCTAGGCAAGGTCTACAGTGGCCAGTGCTTCGATACCGCCTGCAATGCGGAAAAGGTTGCCATACGCCTCAAGGCTGACCGTGACGCGAAAGCGGCCGAGGAGAAGCCTCCTGCAAGCGCAGCTGGCGCTGGCAAGTCTGCGCCCGCCAAGGGCGGCGACAGGGCCTCGGCACCTGCTGAGAAGGCCGTTACGTCAATCAGCGAGTCGGAGAAGGTCAAGAACTACCGGACCGATCTCTGGCGCAAGGCGCTGCGCAAGGAAGTCGCGCAGAACGCCGAGCAGGCCAATGCGTATCTGATCTCGATTGCCCTGAATGGTCTCGCGCGCAACATCGATGGGGACAAGATGGGCAAGATCTTCGAGAAGGTAACGGAGCAAAAGGCGTCCACGACGTTGCAAGGCTGCCTGACGGCAGTGCAGGGGATCGATGCGGGCAAGCGCCAGCTGCTGACCATCGCGCTCACCGTAGCGGCGATCGACGGCATGGAGGTGTCGAACCTCCGTGAGCTGTGCCGCCATCACAAGCTCGATCTCAAGCTGCACTGGAACCTGCAGAAGTCGCAGGACTTCCTGGAGATGCTCACCAAGTCCGAGATGAAGGTACTGGCGGACGAACTGGGCATTCGCAAGACGCTTGGCGATGGTTTTGCCAAGCTGTTCAACAAGTCGAAGCCTGAAGTGGTCGCCGGTCTTTTGGCGGTCGATGGCTTCGATTACACCGGCAAGGTGCCCAAGGTTCTGGGCTTCTGAACGCAATCATTCATTGTCTATCAGAGGGCGCCGATGGCGCCCTCTGTCATTCCATTTCCCCAAAAGGATTCACCATGTTCACTGAATTGGTACCGCTCGTGCGCGCGAGTGACAAAGTCGTCATCACGCTCACGATGCAGGGCGACACCATGTCCGCTGTCGTGCTTCCTGTCATCAAGAATGCCGCAGATGCTGCGCTGACCACGCCCCTGGCGTTGTCGGCCACGCCGGCGGAACTGGATGCGGAGTTCGCGGCCACCGTTGCGGGTGTCACTGCATCGCATTGCTCGCTCGCAGAGCAGGCCGAGGCAACGAAGTCGATCCTCGACGCGGCCAAGACCACGCAGTCGTCCAAGGCGACGAAGGCGCTGGCCAAGGCGGCGTTGCCGTCGGCGTCGAACGATGACGCCGACGCGGGCAACGATATGGGAGGCGACGCCCCTTCGAACGCCGAAGCGCAGACCGAGTCTGGCGCCGCGCCGAACGCGCCGGCGTCCTCGGGTACCGACCTCGCATCGCTCTTGTAAGGAGACCGCCATGGCGCTCGAAGTCATCAAGCTGCTCCGTCAGTTTTCTTACAACGGCATGACGTTCATGGACCCCGGTCCTGCTTTCACGCCAGTCCAGGTCCGCGATATCTATTCGGCCCAGTACCCCGAACTCACTACTGCTGCTGTGGAAGGTCCGGACGTTTCCGACAACCTCGCTCGCTTCACCTTCGTTCGCGCCGCCGGCGCCAAGGGCGTGTGGCATGCGCAAAACTGACCTTATGAAAGCGCTGGCTACCGGCCAGTTCGAATCCACCGCGGAGCCGCCCGAAAGGGCGGCTTTTTTACACTCAGACGAGACTCAAGAATGCTGTTCGATCCTCAGTCGGTTGTTCAATCGTTCACTGCAGAACGACCCGCATGGTCGTCTGCGCAACAGCATCCCGTTGCCCGACGTCGATCTGCCCATGATTTTCTGACGATTCCGTCAATCCCACACTCGGTCCCCATGAGGGGCCAAGTGCGCGCGGCTCAAGCCGAGGATCTGAGTGAACTGGTGCGTCAGCATTTCCGCATCAACGCGCTCTCTGCCGCCGACGTATCGAACCCCAAAAGCGCGATCGAGGCGTTCGCACAGGCTTTCACGGCCTGGGTGACTCGTCGGTTCCCAAGCACGAAGATCCTTTCTTTCAATCTTCGTTTGGTGGATCGCGCGTTCGCCGAGCACGAGGTTTGCGAGTTTGGCTGGCACACCGATGTCATCTCGCCCTTGTATCTGGCGATCGAGCTGGAGAATGACAATCTGCACGTGATTGGCGAGCAGCGTGCAAACGCGCTACGTCGGCTGCACCCGTCGCTGCTGTATACGGCAATGACAGGTATCACAGAAGCTTCCGCTCGCTCGTTGCACATGCGTACCCCCGACGAGTTCCTGAACATGTTATCCCGGTGGTACTGGGACGGCGAGATTCTCGACGACAAGGGCGCGAGGGAAGCGCTGAAGGAACGATACTCCGAGGATGACGAGGATATTCAGCGCTATCTGCCATCGGTCGTGCGACCACAACTCGCGCCCGATGATCTGCTTCCGCAATGGATGCGTGCAGACAAGTCGCTGAGGCTGAGCGTACTCGGGCCGCGAGCGGTCCGATCGCTCGGCGAAACCGCAAAGGGTTGGCGGCGGGATTTTTGCTACGCCCTCGCGGATCTCCAGCTCGCTCTACGGCGCATGGGAGACGCTTCGCTCTTGCACGGTTCGCAATGGGCGGAGCCCGCCTATGTGGGTGCATCGATCGCCTATCAGGCGGGTGACTACGTCGGTGATCTCATTGACGCCCACTTCCAGTGCTGCAACGAAGGCGGCTACACCGATTTCCAATGCTTCATTCCCCTTGCTGACACACCGGCAGCCATCCGCAAGCAGTATGCGCTGATGGACCAGACACTTTCGCTCATCACGCTACTGGATCGCGCACTCGCTGAGCTATTTCGATAGGAGGCCCTATGGGCAAGATTCTTTCTGGCGGCAAACAACCGCAAGACGTGGCCCTGCAAGGGGCCATATTGCTTTATGGCGTCGGCGCCGGCGAGTTCAGCTACGCCACGGCGCACCGTATCGAAGTCGGCGCGGATGACCGCCCTGTCATCGGCGCCGGAACACCCCTGAATCGGCGAGCGTTGATTGAGGTGGTGCGACAGGTTGCCGAGGCCTCGCTCCCCAAGGGCGAGTTTCTGACGCCAAACGTCCTTTCCATCACCGCGACCGCGGTGACGTGGTGGTGCCCGCCGTGCCACCGCCGCGTGTTCTTCGCATGCAAGGAGCTGGGCGAGCGCAACGCTGTGGTACCGCATCCCGGCCTCGTCTTTCAGGCATCGAGCGACGGCTTTAGCGTCTTCGCTTTGCATGGCGATGAGAGGCCAGAGCCTGGGGACGTCCTGCATGAGCCGCCGTACTTCAACACATGGGACTTCGGAGCAGTGTGCATTGGGAGCGCCCGCGTTCCCAAACAGATCGATGTTTCGTCCATTGCTGGCTGGGAGGCCGGGTTCTTCAACTCGGCATTTACCCATCCGAATCACGGCAGCAAGCGGCTGAACTACGAGCGCGGTGCTTTTGCTTTCTGGAAGGACATGCTCGATGGTCGCTTTACCGACTATCCGAAGGAGGTCCTTCTTCCCATGAATTGCACGCTGGCCGACTTGATCGCCGGCAAACTGGAGAAGTAATGATGCATCCTGCTGACCTGGCACTACAGCAGTCCTTTCCCACGGTCATGGTGCCGCGCTTCAGTGCGCTGGCCCCACTGGAAATGGCAGGCGAGCGTTTGCTCATCGCGGCAAATGGCGTGTTCCTCGAGATCGTGCGACCCTGGTTGCGCGTGGTCCGGCGCATGGGCGCGTTCCAGCATTCGACGGCGCTTCCCTACGGGGACGCGACGGAGGCCACGGAGCTGCGATGCGGGCGCGTTCCGGCGCAGCTGATCGGAGAGTTCGCCGCAATGGCGCGTAGCGCGCATCCGGTGGAAACGGGGGCTTGGATCGTCTGGAACGCCGCTTCCGCGTCTTTCAGGCTGATCCCGGTGCGTATCCTCGAGCAGAGCAGCAGTCATCTCAACTACGATCGTCCGCGGCTTGCCGACGGCGAAGTGCTAGTCGTCGACTGCCACTCGCATGGACGCTACGGCGCAGGCTTCTCGAGCAAGGACGATGCTGATGACCGGTACGATGTGAAGTTCGCATTCGTGGTCGGTCACTGTGGCAGCGCGACGTTGTCGATGGCGCTGCGGCTTTGCGCGAAGGGGATTTTCGAGAAAGTGGAGACGATTCCGGCGCAGTGGTATGACGCAACTTGTCTGGAGGAGCAGGCATGACCTTCGAGCATCGCATCCCTGCGGAAATGACCGCCCGCGCCTGGGAAGTCCTTGTGGTCGGCGCCGGCGGCACCGGCAGTGCATTGCTGCCAAGCCTCGCGCGTCTGCATCACGCCATGATTGAGCTCGGCCATCCGGGTGGTATCCACTGTACGGTCTTCGACGACGATATAGTCAGCAAAACGAATGTGGGTCGTCAGGGCTTTTATCCGGTGGACGTCGGGCAGTACAAGGCCCCGTTGATCGTCAATCGTTTGAACAATCTCATGGGGACGCGCTGGGAAGCGCGAACGCGTCGGATCGGGGAGGGCGATCGCTTTGCCTGCGACATGGTGATTGGTTGCGTCGATACGCGGGCTGCCCGCAAGGCAATCGTTGGCGCGATGAGACGCGGCACGGGTGGCTATTACCTCGACTGCGGTAACGAGGCTCACGCCGGTCAAGTCATTCTTGGGCAGGTATCGCGCAGGCGAGTCCCACGGTTACCGCACGTTGGTGACCTGTATCCGCAACTGCTAGACCCGAAGAAGGACAAGGTCGATACCGCGCCGTCGTGTTCGATGGCAGATGCGCTGCAAAAGCAGTCGCTGGTCATCAATATGGCGATCGCGGTGCAGGCGTACAACCTCCTATGGACCCTGTTTCGCACCGGTACGCTGCAGTACTGCGGTGCATTCGTTAACCTTTCAACAGGAAGAACAAGCCCGCTGCTCGTCGATCCTGCGACGTGGGCGCGTTTCGGCTACAAGCCGATCGTTCCCAAAGCCCGCGTCAGGCGCCCGTGCCAGTCCATTTGATCAGCCATTCCCGATTCGTCGGGAATGGCTTTCTTCTTTTATGGGGCCGTTGCGGTGGCGTATGCCTGGCTGCTAAGATGCCGGCACACCTCGCGCTCTAGGCGCATCGACTCGTGGCTGTCGCCACACCTCTTTTCATCCCGTTGGGGCACCTGCCCTGACGGAGTGCTCCATCCATCTTCCTGGAGCACTTCGTGAGCATTTCCTCGGTTCCATCGCACACCTCTTCGGCGTTTCGTCGCATCTTCGTGACAGGCCCCCGGTTGCGTAAAGGACTGGTCGCCATCGCGTACTCGAACGGTAAGCCGTGGCACCCGCTGAGCTATCCCATGTTCACGCGCAGCGACGCCCTACAGTTGTGCGAGGCCATCCCGGGGCTGTCGTTCGACTCAAGCCGCGATGCCTTCATCCACGTGGAGCAAGACCAGGTGGCCTGCTTCGAAGCCGAGCCCCACATTTGGAACGGCAAGCTGGTGGATCTTTATGCTATCGGCCCGGGGTGGGGCTGGCAGCTTGCGCAAGACGACCGCGTACCGGCGGCGCATAGCGAATCCCTGCATGTGAATGTCCGTCCTGCCGCGCTGGCGTGGATCCAGACGCTGGCGGACGATGCCAGCGTTGCACTTGGCGCATTCTGTTCCTTCCTGCTCTCCGGCTACATCGAACAGCGTATGGAGCTTCAGCATGCGCTGGATCTGACGCCCTTCGACGCGGTACTTTGCATCGCAAGCAAGGCGCCTGTCGTTCCCAACGTCGTACGTACCGCGGTGCAGGTCGAGGAATGGATCGGCATCGTGGATGCGCTCGTACACCTCGCTGCCGACGGTGCATTTAACACCTTGTCTCGTCAGACCCGGCGTGAGCGCATTGTCGAAGCGATGCTCGACCAGTTGGCCCGCGAAGTGGGCCAGGTCTGACCTTAACTACTTTTCTCAACCCCTGCGGGGCATGTCCCGCAGGGGAGTGCTCCGTCAACTCAAAGGAGTGCTTCTCTCATGCCGCAAATCACCCTTTCCTGCACGCAGGTTGCATCGCTGGTCGCCTTCTGTGACGCTGCCAACTCGGCGACGTTCTATATCGCCAAGGATCACGGCGCTTATGTTGGCTACAGCACGGGTGATACACCCGACAAGCGATGTGTTTTCTACTTCAAGGGTTGTGATCCCGCGAAGGACGCGGACTTCTCGGAGAACGCCGATCGCATCTTCGGTGGCGATGATGTCGGTGAGTATCTGGAGGTGTCTGACTTGCGAAAGGCGCTGGAGGAACCCGTGGCCGCAAAGGTTCGCATCACACTGACGTCTCGATCGATTCGTATGGACTTCCTGGCATGAGGCCTTGTCCTGAAGCCAAGTGTATGGGCCGGCTGGCCTTGCGTATCTAGGGCGTGCATTTCCCAGTCTCGCAACGCGCTATTCTCCGAGCCTCAGCGGTTGCCGTAGGGCGAGGGCGCTGATAATATTTCAGCACCTTCCGCGTCTCCGACGCATCGATCCTTCCGGTTGTATAGCCGGACAGCTTTATCTTCTCCCACCTACGGGCCTTCCTGCCCGTAGGCATGTTGGCCCCCAATTTTCCCAGAGGCCATCATGTTCAAGCGGTTCGCTTCGCTTCTTCTTGCTTCCATCATTTTTACCGGCTGCGCTGCTCAGCAGACGTCTCCGAACAGCTACCGCAGTTCGGAAGCGCTTCGCACGGGCTCCGCAGAAGTCGTGACCGTGGTTCGTCTGCGTCAGGTAACGATCGTGGACAGTGACGGCTACTCGTCGGCCAACAGCGGCGTTCCTGCCATTGTTGGTGCGCTGGTGGGTGGGGTGCTCGGTGCGCGTGTGATTGGCGGCGGGAACGGCCGCTACGTCGCGGGGGCGATGTCCGGCACTGTATCCGCGGTGCTGGCACAAGGCGTCGCATCGCAACTCAACAGGCGTGCAGGCGTGGAAGTCATTGTCCGCAAGGAGAATGGCACCCAGATCACTGTCACGCAGGATGCAGATCAGCAGTTCGTCACCGGGCAGCAGCTCTACCTCGTGTCGTCCGGCAGCGGCTATCGCCTGACTCGCTAAAGGCCGTCTCCACAGGCGACCCCAACTTCTTTCAATCTCCCGCACGGGGTTCCCGTGCGGGACCTCTTGCGCCTACCGGAGCATTCCATGCCATCCGTTGCAGACGCTCAGATCAGTTTTTCCCCCGTCCTGACCGAGGACAAGTCGATTGCGGAAGTCCTCCATCAGATCGAGGATGCCCTCCGGGGTACCGAGCTGGAACCTGAATGGATCAGCACTGCCAACTCGCTGGGCGACGACAACGAAGCCATGTACGGTCCGAGGCCGGATCGCGGTTGGCCAGGTGCAAGCGATCGCCTGGCTATTTCCCTCTACCGAGGGTGGTCAGAAGGCTGGATCATTTATGTCGATCACATCTTCTACATCGGTGAGTCAGTCAGCCGCAAGGCAACTGTGCAAAAGCTCTTGGTCTGCAAAACCCTGACCCGGCAGTACGGTTGGGACGTCCTCCGTGCGATCTCCAAGATGCTGGATGTCACTTGACTTAGCAAATGCAAGCCCGAGAGGGTTTGCCCAAGCCCAGAGGCTTCGGCAAGCTGCTTTCATCCGCTTTCACTCGCGTCAACGACGCATCGACCCTGTCCGGCATTGTCCGGACCAACCCAGCTGGGACACTCGTCCCGCAGGGAGGGGGTGTCCCGTTCTAACTCAGGACATCCCATGAAACTCCCCAAATCCTTTACCCATCGGCATACGCCGATCAACCCTGCCGTATGCGAGGTCATCCGTCAGGATGCCTGCCGCCTGCTGCGCCGTTTTGCAGGCGACATGGCATTGCGCCCGCGTGATTTCACCATCCGCGAGCACCGCCAGCGTCGCCGCGATGTGACCGTGTTCGCTTTGCACACGGAGTCGTTGCTGATTGAGATTCGCCATCCCACCGACACAGGGGGCGGCGTGTGCATGTCGTACCGAACCTGCCGTGGCCGCGATGATTTGACGGGCGGCCGCGACAATGCTGTGTGCTTGGCGTCGCTGGCGAGTGGTCCTGACTATGCCGATCTTGTTTCTACGCTGCGCGTAGTGGCAGGACGGCGCGGTTGACCGGAGCGTTGCATGAGCCAACTCATTAAGGTCACCTTCACCTCGACTTCAGGAGAGGAGACGACTGGCTTCGCGACCTTGCTCAAGAACGACATCGTGGAGTTGCCCAAGCGCATGGCATTGCGCGTTTCGACTGCTGCCGACGCAGGCGAAGGTTATGTCCTCGTCGCGCAGTACAAGGGCAAGGCGGCGCCTATGATCCATATCGCGGGCCCGAGCTATCAGTTGGACAAGAAGCACGCGATCAGCGACCCGTGGACCAAACGTGTTGCAGAATCGTTCCGCGATCCGAACACAGACCAGTCGCAGGCTTATGGCCGGTACTGTCATACATTGTCTGCGGCGGCAGTGGTAGGCCTTGTCGGATATGCTGCTGGTCGGTCGACCTGGTCGATTACCGTCGTCCTTAACTGTGCATGCCTAGCCGTCTTGGCTGCGGTATTATTGGTCACAGGCGCAACGTTTTTGAAAGGAGATAAGTGATGTTTGGTCCATTTGTTCTGGTATTTGGATTGGGCATTGCCGCCTTCTTTCTTTGGGTTCAGCGCAATGCAGAGCGCGAAGAGCAACTCAGGGACCTAGACCGGGAGGGTTGACCAGCCCCTTCTCAGCCAAATTCTTCTCAGGAGCCGATCCGTCGGCTCACCGCTTGGACGCATCCCTCGGGATGCGTTTTTTCTTTTCTGACTCAAGCAGGCGTCAACCTGTTGGACGCGGCGCCCGCGCTCAGCATGACCGCCTGAGTTACAGATCCATTCCGACCGCCGGGGCGCCTCCCGGTGGGGTGCTCCGTTACACATTCTCATGGAGCATCTGAATGCATCGAATTTTTCTCAGTCGCGCACAGGCGGAGGAGCTCGTCGCCTTCTGCAAGAAGCACGGCCAAACTACCGTGCGCGTCGCAAACGATCACGGCGTCTACGTAGGCCAAACCTTTGGCCAGGACCAATGCTTGTTTTACTTCCCTGGCTGCGATCCCGTCGAAGACCCGTTATGGCGAGAGCTAGTGCGGGATCGGCTTTGGGACATGGAGATCTGTGACGAGGTGGATGTTGAGCATTTCGAAGAGGCTCTGGAGGAAGATCCCCCATATCCATTCGTCCGTGTCGCGATTGAGCAGTTAGGCACGGTGGTCGACGGCATGTGTCAGCTCCCTCGGCGTGGCATGGGCATTCCCCCGCGCCGGCCTCGGCCTTCTAAGAATCGGAAGAAGGTTCACAGGAAACGCTCCTAGCTGGAGCCTCCGGTTCTGGCTAGCTCATCAACACGCGCATCGTGCGCAACCTGGTCTTCTCACTTACCCATCGGGGCATGCCCGACGGGCGTGCTCCGTGACTTTCAATGTGGAGCACATGCATGCATCGAATTTTCCTCTCCCGCGAGCAAGCCGAAACTTTGGTTCTCTTTTGCAAGCAGCGAGGTCTACGCGACTTCCGGGTCGCCAATGACGATGGTGTCTACGTCGGGCAAACGTACCGCGAGGAGAAATGCATCTACTTTTTCCCGCGCTGCAACCCGGCTGAGAACCCTCATTGGCGAGACATTGTGCGGGACTGGCTCTGGAATATCGCAATCTGCGACCTTCTCGAGATCAGGATGTTGGAGGAGGTCTTGTCTGAAGACGCTACGTACGCCTCCATCTCCATCAGGATCGAGCTACTGGGCACCGTAGTGGAAGGCTTCAGCACGCTGCCCCAACCGCGTAGGCGGTATCCCTCGCTATCGTCCCCGTCATACGAACGTCAACCGCCGCCGGCTTTCGTGATGCCCTCGAGGCGAGCCTATCGGTACATCTGATCGGCGCATCTGATCAGCGACGCACTGCTGTGTCCGTCGATTCGTTCCTTCGCCTTATCCAGTTCCTCACTGTCGCGCCCCCCCGTGGGCGCGATCAACTTTTTCCATATACCCACACGGGGCGTCGTCCCGTCAGGGCGATTCCCCTATCAAAGGAGTCCCCTGATGAGTCCCCTGATGGACGTTCATGTCTATGCCATTGGCTTGGCCAGCTATCCCGCCGGCGTGAAGCTGTGTGCCACCGTGTATGAAAGCAATCTGCGCGCGGCAATCTCGCTCGTCTGCGCGGATGACGGCATGCCTTATGGCGCGCTGTCAGTGAACCTGTCGGACATCGAGCTCGCTGATGACGAAATCTTCGTCGCTGCGGACTGGAATCTGCCGGGCGAGCTGAAGGCTGCATTGCTCGAGACTGGCAAGTTCGCGCAGGCAGGACGCTGGAACCAGGTCGGCCACGGTCGTGGCGAGATCTGGCGCATTGCTGATCCCGTGCTGCTCAGTCAGATCGCGGCCGTGCGAATCGTGGGCAGCCGCAGCAAGTCGAAGCGGCGCGCTGCAGTCGCTGCCTGAGTCGCTGCATGAGTCGTTGCCTGAGTGGCTGCCTGAGTCGCCATTTTCTTCCAACCCTTTCGGAGCACGCCCCGAAAGGGCGTGCTCTGTCTCTGCAATCCCATCGCTACGTCTCACACCAGCACGAGCATTGCAATTCATTGCGTTTCCACTCCCTCCCCATCTGTCCCGCGACCGGCGTCATCCAGCGATAAGCAATGACCCCGTCGTACGCGAGCCATTCCATTTCAAGGAGCAGTTCCATGTCCCATCTCGTTCAAACCATGGCCTACGCTGGTGCAACACCCTGGCACGGCCTAGGCAACCGCCTGCAAGCTTTCCAGCCGCTCGACGTTTGGGCCGAAGCCGCCGGCATGAACTGGCGTATCGAGGAGACCGACGTCATGTTTCGCACCGGCGCGCACGAGTTGGACGCCGTGAAAGCCTTCTCCGAGCAGAAGGTGCTGTATCGCTCGGATTACGCTGGCGCCCCTCTCGACGGTGTCGCAGCGCTATCAGGTCGTCCAGCCCTCGCAGGTGCTCGAGTTCTATCGTGACCTCACCGAGGTCGGTGGCTTTCAACTGGAAACGGCTGGTGTGCTGAAGGGCGGCCGCAAACTCTGGGCGCTCGCGCGCACGGGCCAGTCGACCACGCTCGCCGGCGGCGACGAAGTGCGCGGCTACCTGTTGCTGGCAACCGCCTGCGACGGGACGCTCGCCACCACGGCCCAGTTCACGTCGGTGCGGGTGGTCTGCAACAACACCCTGCAGATCGCGCTCGGCCGCAACCGCGGTGCGGTGAAGGTACCGCACCGCAGTGAGTTTGATCCTCAGGCGGTCAAGGACGAACTGGGCGTCACCATTTCTTCGTGGGATGGCTTTATGGTTCGCATGCACGAGCTGGCCGAGCGCAAGGTCAGCCACACCGAGTCTGAACGCTTCTTCCAGCGTCTGTTCACCTACTCGTGGACGAGGCCGGGAGCGGAGGGCTCCGTGAAGGTGAACGACCGCGGCGTGAAGGCCGTCCTGAGTCTGTTTGAGGGAAACGGGCGCGGCGCGACCCTGCAATCGGCTGCCGGCACCGCATGGGGCCTTGTGAACAGCGTCACGGAGTACGTCGACCACCAGCAGCGCGCCCGCAACCCGGGAAACCGGTTGAACTCAGCATGGTTCGGCGCGGGCGCCGCACTCAAGCAGAAGGCTTGGGATGCCGCGCTCGAGCTAATCGGATGAGCGAAAACCGGGATGCGTGCTTCACCAAGTCTTAAGTGACCACTGAAAGTGCCGTTGAATGGTGTTGAAGTGGTCGTTTCGGGCGAAGGCCCCGGCTAGGTCCGGGGCCTCTTTTTTGGTCGCGCTATGCAAATCCCTATCGAAGACGTACTTGGTCAGACTGCCATCGTTTGCGAAATCGCACTGGTGCTCTGTGTATATGCACTGTCTCCAACGGTGCGCCGGGAGGTGCAGCAGTTGCTCTGGCGAGGACGCGGCGCAGCTAAGGCTCGCACGGACGCCGATCCGCTGGATGTCGTCATCGCGGATCTGCCGCGGCAGGGGCTGCGTCACAGAGTCGATGAATGGCGCGCGGAGACGCGACGGGGTGGCACCGGGCTCGGGTTTGAAGACTGGCTTCTTCGGATAGCGATGCCCGCGGCCGTATCCCAGTCCGGGCTGCGCATCTGGCAGGACGGCCACAGCTTCGTCATCCACCACGGCGCGCGCTATGTGATTTTTGATACGGTGCGTGGGACGCGGACTTTCGAATGTCGTATTGACGGACGTTTGCCCGTCGTTGCGTTTATCGACGATGAGGGTCGTAGAGGCCCGTGGATCATGATTCCAAAGCTATTCACCGTGGAGGAGATTGTTAGCATGAAGCCCCAAACTCTGCCCTGAACAAAAAACCCGACGAATCGCTCGTCGGGTTTTTTGTTGTCCGTCGCCGGAAACAGTACTGTTTTAGGGGAGCTTACTGCGGAAATAGGATGAGCATGCTTATGCGTTTGTGGGTTCGGGCTGTGCCTCGACGGCGCGGCCTGGCGTAACCGGTGCTTCGTATCCGATGCCGGCGACGCGGGAGATCGTCCCTTCGAGCGCTGCATTGGGTCCAAGGCGAATGGTGCCGGCATAGGCGATGCGGCCTTTGACCTTGCCATTGATGTGAAGGGAGACGCGTGCGATGACATCGCCCTCGACAGTACCGTCGAGGAGAAGGTGATCGCCCTCGACGGTACCGCGAATCAGACCCTCAGTCCCGACATGAACGAGGCCCTGTGACGATCGCAGGTCGCCGCCTACCAGCCCGAGGCAACTGATGCCGTGATCCGCGACAACGTCCCCATGGATGCTGAGGCCTGCTGAGATAAGGCTGAAGTTTGCTGTGGACATGGTTCAGAAAAGCTTTATCTCGTTACGACGCTGCTCGCTTGCGTGTGGCGCCTGCGGTGTCTGCTGCGTTGGCGTGGCGTGGGTCTGGAAATTGGATGTTGGCGTTGTTCTTGTGGGCGCTTGGGGGGACACAGTGGGAGTCTTTGTCGGAGCCTTTACCCTGGGGGCGGCCGCGTCGGCGCTGGAAGCTGGCGTCTGCGCGACAGGTGGTGCAGGCGCTGTGCTTGCGACACCGGCAATCTGTTGCGCGGGGACCGCGGCGCGCTGAGGTTCGATGGCATCGCGCTCGGGGATAGTCACAGATGCTTTCGGGGGCCATTCCTCGGCTTGGGGGCTCCCGCCCTCGGTAGGAGTACCCGATGTACCTTCCCCGGCTGGGCCCTTGGTCACCGCCGTTTGTGCGTCACGCTTGCCACCAGACGCGGCCCACCTGCCAATGGGGAATGCGACCGCTGTAACCAGAAGCATGACGACGACCAAGCGCTGCCATTCGGGAAGCCGACCCCACATCGTTGTTGTGTTCGTGCTAGCCGCAGCTTCCTGCGGTTGCTCGAGCATCGGCGTGCCATGGCCGCGGCTGGGCATGTCGATCGTAAGCGGTGGCTCGGCGTATCGCGCGTGCAGGCGAGCGATTTCTTGGATATCCATCAAAGTCCTCTGAATGAGAAGGATCAGCGGTTCACTTCGAGCAGCTTGCCGTCGCGGGAGAATCGGTCGTTGTCGGGGATGCAGAGGCGGTGAATCGCGCGGATGTGGCGACCCGCCCCGAGAAGCGCATCGTCCTTCTGCGCGGCATCGATGTTGCCGGCCATGTAGGCGCCAAGGACGTTCGCGAACAATTGATCGTGCTGGTTCAGCAGGCGGATCAGCCGGCCGGCCAGGGAGTTGGTGACGACAACCTCGCGCTTGTCGTAGCGCAGACTCATGCTGCGGCGCCGGAAGCTACGGGACCACGCAAGCTTCTCGTCCATCCACGTATTGGCGTCGCGAAAGCGATTGTCCAGCGCGAGGGTCTTGCCCTTTGTCGCGACGCTCATCTTGGACGCGATGAAGTTGTAGTCGCTGCGCAGGAAATTGCGCACGAAGTCGGAACAGTAGGTGAGCACCGTGCCGCTGTCCGTGTGCGGAACGATTCTGGACACACGGTCCTGGCTGAGCAGTCGCCGGATCGGCTTGGGCCCGCTGTCTGGAGAAGGGGTTTGCAGGGAGATGCTGCTTTCCTGGAGGCTGCTGTAAGGTTCAGGCGACTGCGACTGAACGTCAGGCTCCGTCCCCCGAAAGTGGGGATCACATGATTCGGCCATTTTTCCGTACGTATGTAGAACTCTCTCGCAGGAAATTGTCCGACACAAAAGCTCACCATCGGGCGGTGAAAGCTATACGAAATTGCTGAGCTTTCTGACTTTTTCTCCGGCGAGAATCTGCCACAATCCTTTCCATACCCCGCGTCACTGACGCATCGACCTGACTCCTTGCGAGTCCATTCTCTGCATCAAGTCGTGCATCTGCGCACGCACCGACTGGTTGGCTACCAGTGTGGATATTCCTTGTGCTAAGTGTTTTCGCCGAACACTTCCCCTCATCAGCTCGTAATACGCGTCTTCGCTGTGCCTCTTCGTGAGTGCATGCGGGACACTGTTCGAGCCTGGGACCATGTGGATCTCTCTCAAAGGCCCCTCCTAGGCAGAACGGCAGACGTCGAGCCGATCCGTGAACCTGCGGCCGAACCTGTGGGTTCGCGAAAAGGGTTGTTGTGCAGCGTGACCGTGCTGCACGAGGGCGACTTTACGTCCTCAACATAGAGCAGCGCGCATCAGTGCGCCGCTCCCACAATGCCACGCCCCCGGAAGGGGCGTGGCGTTGCTGGTATCTGAATCGACAAGCTCGCTGCCGGCGCAATCCGGAGCGGGCTTTTTTTGTTTCTGTCTGGTGAGAGACCTCGATCTTCCCTTCCTGAGGAGATGCTCATGCACCAGAACGAGATTACCGCCGCGATCGCGGCAACGCTGGACCTGCGCCGTCCGCAATACAAGGACATGCCGCAAGCCTGGCGAACACTTTGTGAGGCGTCTCATGTCGCCTGTCTCTCGGAAGCCGCGCAAGCGGACTTCCTCAATCGCGTAACGACCCAGCGCGGGGCCGACACAGCCCTGCGCCTTCGGGAGCATGCTGCGTCCATCCGCGCGAGCGTCGTTCAATTCCTAGTGGAAAGGAAAAGGAACGTATGCATGCACCCATCACCTACAGCGAGCCCGGCGAACGCCGAAGCCTCCTAGAAGAGCGGCCCATGCGGCCGCCCATCATTGGCAAGATCCGTCCTGGCATCAAGGTGCTGACCAAGGCCGCGCGCGAGAGTCCTAAAGCCGTAGCCCTCCACGACGCGCTGCTCGCGCAGGGCAAGTCGTTCGAGCAAATCGGGACCGAGATTCAGCGCGCCACTGGCATCAGGACTGCGCTGGTTCCCAAGAACGTTCCGTGGTTCACGTGCCGCGGTTCGGACTTTGCGAATGCGGCAGTCGCCGAAGACATTGTTCAGCGCTATGGCGAAGACCGTGGCGACGGCCACGGATTCCGCTTGTGGCGTTTTCCGGTGATCTTCGCGTTTGACGACTGGCTGAGCAATATGCCTAACCAGCTCGTCGCATGGACCCAGAGCGGGAGGCAGTACTTCTCCGAGTACGGCAGCGATGGCCGGCGCTACTGCAAGATGTATGCGCCACCCGAGCGCGATGCACGTGCCACACGTGCTAAACGACTGTGGGGCGGCCGCACAGTGATCCTGCGCCAGGACGACGACATACCCGACGGCCTTTGCGACCCGCAGCACTGCCCCCAGTATCAGGGCGGTGGTTGCAACCTCTCCGCCAGCTTCTACTTTGCCGTGCCGCACGCCCCGGGCCTTGGCCTCATCGAGATGCCCACGACCTCGATTTACGTTTTGCAGAAGGCGCACGCCGCCATGCAGACCGTGTGGATGGCACGCGGCAAGCTGGTGGGCGTCAAGTTCTGGATGTCGAAGCAGGAGGTCGAGATCAGTCGGATAGATGAGAGCGGCAAGCCGCTGCGCCAGATGCAGTGGCTCATCATGCTGGATGCGGAGATCGATATCGGTGCGCTGCTCGATGGGTCCGATCGGGCCGCCCCAGCGCTCGAGCTCGCTACGCAGGCTGTTGCGGTACTTGAGGGACCTGTGGCCCCCGATGCCGATACGGTCCAGCCTGAACGCGTCATTGAAGGGTCGCCAGAGCGACCGCTCGCGGACACCTCCGACGGTGACGATATCGAGAGCCAGTTCGAGGATCTCGTGGCCCGTCTCGGCCTCGCCGCCGAGGAAGGTCGGAATCAGCTGCGTGTCTACGCTGCGGTCGCGTTTGGCAGCGGCTGGTCCAAGCGCGACCACGACGTTCGCAAGCTGCTCGAGGAGATGCGCACCGCACTGGCCGACCCGCTCGCGTTTCACCAACAGATCGCCGTGATCGCGGCAGACGTCTCAATGTAAGTCCGCCCGCTTCGTGCCGGCATTTCGGGGGAAGCCACGTGGCTTCCCTTTTCATTTCCTGCCGCAATGCTGGCACATTTCCTTGGAGGTACATCATGCTCAAAGAAGGCGAGAGCCTGCTCGTGGGCCATTTCTCGGATCTGCACTATTCACCCGGCAATCTGGTCGAGGCCGACCGTTGTTTTGGATTTGCCCTTGAGAACGCTATCGCGTCCGGTTGTCACGTCGGTGTGGTGTCTGGCGACTCGACCGATCATCGGCTCGATGCCCACACGCCTGCACTGTCGGCGCTGGCCCGCCGTATCCACCAACTGACGGCTTACATGCCAGTGCTCATGCTGCAGGGCACCTTCAGCCATGAGCCGCCCGGCACGCTGGATCTGTTCCGGCTGATCGGTTCGCGCCACCCGGTGTACGTCGCCGATCGCATCCATCAGGTTGCGCTCTGCGCGGGGCAATTTGTGCCGTCTGACGGTCCGGTCTTTGCGCCTGCGGAGATCGATGCCCTTCATGCGCAGCATGGCATGCCGGAGGTCGTATTCACCTGTGTGCCAACCGTCAACAAGGCAGTCCTCGCGGCGGCGGCAGGTATCGCCAGTGCCGCCACGGCGGTGGGCGACCACCTGGCTAACTATCTTGCTGCCGCCGGCGCCGTGAATCGTCAATGGCGCGCACAGGGCGTGCGAACGATCGGCGTCTCGCATGGCACTGTCAACGGCTGCCAGACCGAGCACGGCGTTCCCATGGCAGGCTTCGATCACGAGTTCACAATCGGTGCACTGTTCGATGCTGAGTGCGATGCGTTCATGCTCGGCCACATTCATCGTGCCCAGCAATGGGAGCGTGAGTGCAGGGTGGTGGCGTATCCGGGCTCGATTGGTCGCTTCCACTACGGCGAGATCGGCGCGAAAGGCTATCTGCAATGGCAGATCAGTGTCGGGCAGACCACGGCGACACAGGTGCGGACGCCGGCGCGCGAGACGGTATGCGTGGACTTCGACGGCCCCCCCGACATGGCGAAGCTCGCGGGGGTCGCTGCCGACGCTGCCGACAGGTTCGTTCGCGTGCGCTGGACGGTCAACGAAGAGCATCGCCAGTTGGTCGATCGGGACGCCATTCAGGCGCTGTTCAGTGCCAGTGCCGAGGTCAAGCTCGAGGCGCGCGTGCTACCAGCCGTTCGGAGCCGGGCAGAAGGCATCAGCCGGGCCGCCACATTGCCCGAGAAGCTCGGCCGCTGGTGTGAGTTGACGGGTGTGGAGGCAGATCCGCTGATGGACAGCCTGTCGATGCTCATGACGCTCGATGCGCAGTCGATCGTCGATCAGGTGCTTGCCGGCTTGTCAGCGCAATCAGTGCGGAAGGAGATCGAAGCCTCCGACGTTGCTGTATCGATCCAGACCACGACGCCCGTCATGGCGACGCTGACCGACATGAAGCTGGACGATGACGGTCCAGAGGATCTTGCGATCCCGGCAACGGACAGCGCAGTGCTAGCGGCCGATTGGCTGACCGATGACCTTTTTGCGTAGCGATACGCCAACCACTCGAACATGAAAGCCATGTTCCGACAGCCTGCGAGGCTGTCGAAATCTGGTTTATCTGGCTTTACCCGCGCCGCAGGCGCATCGACCCCACAGCATCCCTTTCCTTCTCTTACCCAGACGGGTGCCACCCGTCCGGGGCGCACTCTGTCATTTCTCAGGAGTGCAACTTGATCCTCTATCACGCCGGTCCGGACTGGCTCTTCGTTGAGGAGACGTTTATCAATCGCTCGGCCATGGCCAAACGCCTGTCTGTGGAGCATGGCTTCACGCAGTGCATGATGTATGAGCCGTTCGGCGCCGGTCGCGGTGCCGTGATCGCCAAGCGCGATCACATGCTGGTGATGGCGCTCGGCGAGGCGGGTGGAAGCACCTATTTCGCCGTGGCGCCGTCCAAGGAGCTGCAGGACCTGATCTGGTCGTTCATTAACGGCCTGGCTTCCCAGTGGAGCCAGCTGGAACTCCGTGCCCTCACGGGCCTGGAGGAATGGAGTGCCGTGATGAAGATGGCCGCCGCGCAGTTTGCCGCAGCGCGTCGCTCTCTGGAGCGCGCTATTGTGGGCAAGCCCGAGCGCGATGCCCCAGTCGCCTCAGAGATGCCCACGTTCGACGAGAACGTGATGGAGGTGCCTTCGGAGTACATGCACTCGTTCACTGGTACGGAGGTGTCCGAATGCGCCCACTGAAGTTGACGTTGGCCGGGTTTCACGGCATCCGGGATGGTATGCATCGGGAGAGCGTTACGGTCGATTTGACGACGCTGCCGCGTGGCCTGATCGCTCTTGTCGGCCCCAACGGGGCGGGCAAGACCACGATCATGGACAACCTGCATCCGTATCCGATCATGCCGAGTCACGCGAGCAAGATGTCCGCCGACGCGTTCTCCTACTGGGACCATCTCTGCGCTCCGCGCGCTGAGAAGGATCTGGAATGGGAGCACGGCGGCAAGACCTATCGCTCTGCTTTTGCTTTCCGCAACCCTGGCAAGAGCCGCAAGGCCGAGTACTACCTGTTCGAGAAGAGCACCGCTGGCGGGTGGTCGCCCGTTCAACTGGCCGATGGCACGCTGTCGGACGGCAAGGCGGATACCTACAACTATTGTCTCGAGGCGGTCCTTGGATCGCCCGAAGCGTTCTTCACCAGCGTGTTTTCTGCGCAGAACCGGCGCCCGCTTGCGAGCTATCAGGCTGGCGAGATCAAGAAGCTGCTCGCCGAATTGCTGGGGATCGAGCATCTGCGTGACCTGTCCGCGAAAGCAGGTGAGGTTGCAAAGGTGCTCGGTCGCTCGCTGGATACGGTGCAGCGCGATGTGCTGGCGCTTACGGGCAAACGCGATCGCAAGGTCGTTGTTGCCCGCGAGATCTGGCAGTTGGGTGATTGCCTAGATATTGAGCATGCGGCGAGTGTCGAGGAAGTTGCCGCCGGCGCCAAGCTGCTGCAGGAGCGCGCCACACTTGCCGCGAAGCGGGAAGCTAATGCCGGTGTCGAGGCGCGATTGCGTGAACTGGGCCAGCGCAAAGTTGAATTGGACCAGCGCGCGGCATTGCTTGCCAGCGATGAGACGACGGCAGTCGGACGGACTACGGCGCGTCGCCGTGATATCGACCGTCAGGTAGCAAGCCACCGCGCGGTATTGGCGGAGGCGGCCGCAGTTGAGGCTGCTGCCGGCGAGCGGGATGCCATGCAAATGGTCATCGGCCAGAAACAGGCAGAAGCCGTGAGCCAGCAGGCTATCGTTGCGAAGCTCGATGCGGTGAACGTGCAGCACGCCGCGCTGAGTTCGGAGCTCAAGGGACTGGAGCAGCGCGGTGCGTCCGCATCGCAGTTGCATAAGTCTCTGAAGCTGCAGGCTGACGTGATCGAGACCGTGCCATGTCGCGCTGACCCGATGCACGCCACCTGCCCGTTGCTTGCTCAGGCTCGCACGGCCCAAACAGGCCTTGGTCAGCAGATGATTGCCGTTGAAGCGCTCCGCTCGAGCTACCGCGAGAAGCAGGCACAAATCGCGTCGATGCAGTCAGAACTTGCCGAGCTCACCGGCGCGCGCAATGACCTTGCCGCGTTGCAGTCCGGACTCTCGCGCGACCAGCAGTCGTTGCAGCGACTGACGGCTTTGGCCGCCAGGAAGCCACTGCTGGATACCGCGCGTGAAGCGTTGACGCAGGCTGAACGGGATCTCGCTGCACTGGCTGAAGAGGACTCGGCCCGTATTGACCGCCACAAGCGGGATATTGCGGATGTGCACGCGCAACTCGAAGCGGTACGTCGGGAACTGGCCACGCTGGCCACCGAAGACGTGACAGGCAAGCTGGCCCAGATGGACCGCCAGATTGCAGCGAGCCGGGAGGCTGTCGCGGCGATCGCGGGCCGGATCGAAGCACTGATCCGGCAGGAGAGCACCCTTGTAGTCGAGCGCGAGCGCCTGGACACCGAGCTCGCCGGCTTGCCGGCGGCAGAGGCCAAGGCCGAAGCACTGTCCGACGAGATCGCGCGATGGAAGCTTCTTGCGAAGGGGCTGGGCAACGATGGCGTGATCGCGTTGTCCATCGATGATGCGGGCCCGGCCATCACGCAGATCGTCAATGACCTGCTGCTGGCTTGCTACGGACCGCGGTTCACCACTGCGATCCACACGCAGACGGAGCTTGCCAATGGTGATAAGCGTGAAGGCTTCGCTATCAACGTGATCGATGCCGACAACGACAGCATGAAGGACTTCGCTGTGATGTCAGGAGGCCAGAAGGTTTGGATCAACGAGTGTCTGACGCGCGGAATTGCCCTCTACCGGGGCCAGGACGCGCAGCAGCCTTTCCGGACGCTGTTCACTGACGAGGCTGACGGTCCGCTGGATCCGGAGCGCAAGCGTGCCTTCATGAAGATGAAGCGCGAAGTGTTGCGGCTGGGCGGATACGAACGGGAGTTCTTCATCTCTCAGACGCCCGATCTGGTCGACGAGGCCGATGCCGTGATCGATGTTATAGCGCTGGCGCAGTCGTAGACCGCCAGCGGCGTTATCAACCGTGCCCGCTTGCCGAAAGGGAAGCGGGCATTTTTTTCCAGCTCACTTCTACCATCGGCCGCCGATCCAGGCGCGGCGCCTGGCTCTCCGTCCTTCCAGCGTACTTGCCACGACAGTTCTGTGGCCGCGCAAATTCCTGTCAACGCCTTTCACCCTCGTTAGAGGGTGGTGGACATTCCTTTTCTCCTATGAAACGTATCAACTATCCGTCTCCCTTTGATCTCAGCCCTGAACAAAGCGCTTTCGTTGGCCGCGCGATTGACCGTGGTCAGACGTTCATCAAGCGAGCTATCGCGGAGCGGCGCATCCCGCCTACAGCAGCCAGCCTCATTTCCGTTCGTGAACACATCACGCTTGCGGAAATAACGGCGATCCTCGGTGAAGTTGCCGAGATCTCTTTGATCTTCCCGAAAGCGGAAGGCAACGCGACGGAGGCATTCACCGAGGCCGTGCGGCGTGCGATGGATGCCCTGGACGAGTGGTTATCGAACTTCGAGGATCGTAATGCGCAACTGATCGAGGATCTCGTCGACGAAACGCTGAATTCGGCCTGTCGGTATATCCAGACTCAGCTTGGCGTTCTTGACGGCGATGCTGCAGGGGCTTTCTTCGGAGGCGAAGAGCGTAACGTGCTGCGTCGCTATGTCGTCATCGAACTCCGCGCTCTCAAAGCGCAAGACAAGAAGATGGGTGCGCCAATCGGCGGACTCGACTGACTGTGCCTTGCATAGGACCTCTCCTTCTACACAGCCCCGGCGTCGCAAGACGGCCGGGGCTTTTACTTTGCACATAAGAAGCTACGCCGGATGACCTTTGCCGCTAACCAACCTGAAGGGGGTAAACCGCCCCTGAGCTGTCGTTCGACCAGACGCCCCGCGGCGACCGCTTTCGCAAGGTACATCCGCCGCTCGCCCCAGCAAGTTGATCGGCGAACAAGCACGAGTGTCCAAAGCGCATCGTCGGCCTCAGCTCGAAAGGTACGCCTTTACCAGATCGAAGAAAGCAACGCGACGCTCGTGCGCGAATCAGGCTGCATTGGCTCATCGGCACTCGTTCAATCTGTGGAATGTGATGCCGCAGATGGAAGAAGTGGGGGGAAGAGACAGGAGCGATAGTGGTCAATGAAGCCTTCTGTTCGTGCCAACGAAGTAATCCTCCGCAGCTTGGCTTATGCGCGTATGCTCGAAGTGAGGAGGACGTCCATCATGTCTGAGAACAATGCAGTTTATAAGGGGTTTCGTGTGTCAGCGAAGGTGCGTCAGGCAACCGTCGCGGATAACGGTCGAGGTGTCGCTCGCGAGCGCTTCCTTGCTACGGTCACAATTACACAAGTCAGCACAGGCATGGGATCGCGCCGACTTCTGCCACCAACGATTGAAGAATGTGCGAGCGCTCCGCATGCGGCTATAACGCTAGCGCTATCATCGGCTCATGAAGCAATAGACGGCATGTCGACCTTCGTCAAAACGAGGTAGGCGAGGGTGACGTCGGGCACGGATTTTATCGAGCCTGTTTAGGCTGCAAAGGGATAGACCATGGGCGGGATTCGCTCATTATCGTCCCGGGGCCATCGATATCCTTGATGGTCTCCATGAAATTTTCCACGATCGCGCATCGCAGGACGTCTCCCCGTGCCGGAAGCACCGGCAATGCTCGACGCGATGAGCCCGGCCGTACAGGACTCCGCGGTGGCCAACGCCAAACGAGAACTCGCCGGCGGGAATGCCCTGCCGCACCAATCTGCGGCCAAACTCATTCCGAAGAATTCTCGGCCCCATGCCCTCGCCCGCGTGCCCGATCGCTTCAAACGTCGGCAGAACGATTTCTCCTCCCGATCTGAGTGCGCTCGGCTCCCTGCCTTTCCGGCGTCCTTGCGGTTGGATGTTTCGTCTCGTGATCGCGCGCCCCGTGCTTGTGTAACCGGTTACGCGTCGCCCGCGACGCTGCGGGATCGTGCTCGGATTCGACTGGTGGGTTCGATGACGTCTGCATGCCGAATCGTGTTGGGGGGCCATTGCATTCGGCTTTGATACTAAAGGCGGGCGCACCTCCGCCGTTACATCGTATTGGAATGCCACATTTAGAGATACCCAATGCGAATCAACGTCCCTGTCACGCAGCACGAGTACGAGCTTTCCGAAAATGCAACGCTGATGTCCACCACCGATACAGCAAGCCTGATCCGATACGCCAACTCCGCGTTCATCGAGGCCAGTGGATTCGATCGGGACGAGGTCGAGAACGAGCCGCACAACGTCATACGCCATCCCGATATGCCAAAGGAGGCGTTCTCGGACATGTGGGCGACGCTTAAGAAGGGCGAACCATGGACCGCGTTGGTCAAGAATCGGCGCAAGGATGGAGATCACTACTGGGTAAGAGCGAACGCTATGCCTGTAGTGCGAAATGGGGTCACCACCGGCTATATGTCAGTGCGAACCAATGCGACTCGCGATGAAATTGCCCAAGCGGAGAAACTTTATCGGGATTTCAGAGAGGGTAATGCACGCGGCCAGGAATTCTTCAAAGGATTGGTAGTACGTACCGGCTGGATGGCGTGGCGCTCGGCGTTGAAACGAATGTCGGTAAGAGGCCGTCTCAGGATGGGATTGGCTGGCATGGTGGCAGCAACGGTCGGCGCCGTGTCATCAGTGGGCCTGCCATTGCAGGTTGCAGCGGGGCTCGCGGCATGGGTGACGTTGGCCGCGGGGATGGCCGCGTGGTGGCTGGAATGGCAGATTGCCAAGCCAATTGAATCGATGAAAGCTCAGGCATTGCGTGTCGCGTCCGGTGACAGTCGGGAGATAGCGCATCTTGATCGCGTGGACGAAATCGGTATCACATTGCGAACCATTGGTCAGCTGGGTCTCATGTTTCGATGGCTTGTTGATGATGTGAGCGAACAGGTTGTAGGCTTGGAAGGATCGGTCGAAGCTATTGCGCGCGGTACTGGTGATATTCACGAACGCACAGCCTCGACAGCCGCCAGCGTGGAGCAGACGGCTAGCGCAATGGTGGAGATCACGGCAACTGTTGCAAGCAACGCTCAGACGGCGCAGGAAGCGAATCGCCTCGCCGACGCAGCGACGGCGGCAGCCATCACAGGTGGCCAAGCGATGTCCGAGGTTGTTGCGACCATGGACGCAATTTCCGACAGTTCCTCCAAGATTGGAGGGTTCGTCGGCATGATCGATACGATCGCGTTCCAGACCAATATTCTCGCTCTGAATGCGGCTGTTGAATCCGCTCGCGCCGGCGAAGCTGGTCGCGGCTTCGCCGTAGTGGCGAGCGAAGTGCGCGCGCTGGCGCAGCGCAGCGCGAGCGCGGCAAAGGAAATTAAATCATTGATCGCCGAGAGCGCCGGTAAGGTGGAATCAGGGGCGAAGTTGGTTACCGATACTGGAGACACCATGCGCAGCATGGTAGATCAGGTCAAGCGTGTATCGGAGATGATCTCAAGCATTAGTCTCGCCAACGCGGAGCAGGCCGATGGAGTAGCCCACATAGGGAACGAAGTCGCGCAGCTGGACAGATTCACGCAGGAAAATGCGGAACTTGTCCGGACAGGCGCTGCATCGTCCGAAGCATTGCGGGCGCAAGCAGCCCGGCTCGTAGAGGCTGTGCAGGTATTCAGATGAAGGCGGTGCCCAACTTCGGCGGCATTGGACCGGCGACAAAACCTAGTCGCGGCATCCTTACATGAGCGGTGAAGCGCGGAGCCGCGTTGGCAGGAAGGGAGCTACTCGCAACGGCGTTGCCGCAGCAGCTCCGAATTCAGCATGATGGGCGCGACCCTCTCTCATCCCACGTGGCCCCGCGCGGGGCATCCTGAGTCGTCGTTATTTCTACGGGCATCCGGCCCACATTATTGGCCGACGATCGACCCAAGGCCGAGTCCGTTCGAGTTGTCCGGTCGATTGCGGCAACGTGACTTCGCGCCAGAAACCCTCTGCAAACTGCATGCCGATCGGCAAACCGGTCGCCGAATGCGTTTCAAGCGGAACGGACATTGCAGGGACCCCCGCGACGTTGAAAGAGGGGTGAACGGCGATGTCGAAACACGCGCCGCATCCATTCGAGACCGTTCGTAGATTCTGCTCCAGCGCCGTAGGCACCGATAGCGGGTGGCATCTGCGGCAGAGTGGGCGTGGGCAACAAGTCGATATCCTGAAACCATCCCCGATCGCGTGACTAGGTTGCGTATCGTTAGCGCCGCGGCAAACGCGAATGCTGTCTCTTCCTTGCTGTGGTCGAGAACTACCGCCACGCCCTCAACTACAGAGAAGCGTTAAAGGATATGAAGGCCGGCGCCCTTCACTTTTTTCGCGGCCGTTCCGGGATCAGGACATGCTCGATGTTGTACCTAGCGCTTTGACAAGCGACAACGTGCGGCTGGCTTCTGAGAAAGAAACTGCGGGGGGAAAGTCATGACGAGAATGGGCGTACACAATTTCGCAGATCTCGTAAGAGGGATGCAGTTGCTGGAGTTGGCGACCCAGTCACCCGACTTCATCCATCGCATGCAAACATTCGGTGACTCTGCGGCATCGAGAGGCAATGCACAGTCGGCTTGAGAATGCACCCAATCCGGCGGCAAGGCGCCGCCGGGCGATCGTGCGCTTGAGGTCGATCGATGTCGGGGCGACTGGGTCCAGTCCGGCGGAATCTGGCGCAATGCGACTTGTGTTGAAGTTGTCCAAGCGGAACAACTCGATCGGGATTTCCGGGGATTACACCACGCCGACCGTCGCTGCCACGATGCCAGCCAATCCTATCCTGAGACGGCCTCTTACCGACATTCCGAATGAGAACTAAATCAGCGCGTCAATCGCCTGCAATCGGCCCTGGAAGCACAGACGCGGTTCGCTTGGCGACCGCCGTTCGTGAGCGACATCGTCACGCAGACGCCAGGCACGTATGGCATGTGCCTGGCTCATGTCGTTCGGCGAAAGGCTGGGTCACGATTTCGCCAAGGAGAGCGCTCCCTGTGCGGCGGGCGCCGTGCGTGTGATAAGGCTGCCAGCGATGAAGAGCAGGAGCGCCAGTGGCAGAGTGACGAGCGCCGGCGGATCCAGCGAGACGGGGGGAGCCGGGCCTGGTCTCTTGGAAACCCTCGAGAGATCGCCCCCCACTTGCCCGTATCTTGTCGCATCCGATAGAGGGGGAGCTCCAAATTCAGTGGCCGCGGCTGAGGTCCATCAGCATGCGCGTGCTCAGGTAAAGGCGACGCGGGATCGCATCGATCAGCACGTATTCCGCCGATGAGGTGTGATAACCGAAGCCGGGCAGGCCCATGCTCTCCACGACCGGCTTTCCTGACAGCGCCGCGTAAGCGGCATCCGTGCCGCCACCGGTGCGGGTATCGGATACCGTCAGCGTATAGCCCAGTTCCTGATAGATCGCTGCCGCCTTGTTGGCGAGGAACTTGCCGCCATCGTTGGCGTTAAATACCGGGCGTCCAGGCGTGACGCTGACCTCGACCGTGGCAGCCGCAAGGCGCTTGCGTTGCGCCCGCTCGGACAGCATCGACTGGATTGCGTCGAGGTCTTCGTTGCGCCCATAGCGGACGTCGGCGTTCAGCGTCGCGGAATCGGGAATCGCATTCGATGCGCTGCCCGCTTTGGCCAGCGTCCAGTTGAAGCGCATCTCCTTGGCCTTGTTGTCGATGTCCTGCGTGCGCAGGATCAGATCCGCCGCTTCCGTCAGGGCGTTGACGCCGAGTTCGGGGGCGACGCCGGCGTGCGCCGCCTTGCCGGTGATCTTGGCTTCGACGTAAGCAATGCCCGAGGTGGCCAGGCCGATGCCCTCCGTTTCGCCGCTGGGCTCATGAGAAATGACATAGTCGGCCCCAGCGGCCAGCTGTTGAATGAGATCGCGCGAACCGAAGGAGCCCTTCTCTTCGTCGGTGTTGAACATGACGATGATCTCGCCATAATCGCTGAAGCCTCGCGCCTTGAGAATGGCGAGCGAATTGAGGATGACCGCGATGCCGCCCTTGTCGTCCGCGATACCCGGTCCGTAGGCGCGATTGCCGTCAACGCGGAACGGTGCCTTCGCGAGATAGCCGCGCGGGTACACCGTGTCCATATGCGCGATCATCAGGATCTTGACCGTGCCCGTGCCCTTGAACCGTCCGACGATGTTCTCGCCGACGACACCGGCAGCAGCCTGCTGGCGACTGACCGTGGCACCGAGTCCCGCCAGCTGCTGGGCGAGATAGTCGGCCATTTGCGGCATGCCGACCGGGTCGCCCGTACCGGTTTCGATGTTGACCAACTGCTCCAGCATCTGCATGACGGCCGGTTGCTGCGCTCTGGAGGCGCTGTCGAGTGAGCTGTCGTAGGTGGGGCTGGCAGCATTGCTATCGGAACAACCGGACGAGACTGCCGTGGCGGCTGCCAGGGCCAGCGCGCACAGAACCAAACGTTTCATGACTTCTCCTCTTGATGAATACGGGGTGTCTGCAAGCGATCGACCAGCAAGCGCGGATGCCTCGCATGCGTTGCTGTCGGCGACAAGTGCGCGGTAGTATCTCGCTCGCGTTTCATGCGTTGTAACGCCGTTGATACAAAGACGTCATGCTATGAAATTAACTAGCGGGCGAGTACGCACAAATCCGGATGTGGATAACGATGCGTTATAGCGTCGCCGGCGCGTGATCGTCGCCCCTACCTAGAGCCATATAGACATGAAGTTGCACCATTTGCGGGCTCTCACCGCCATTGCCGAACAAGGCAGCATCAATGCGGCCGCGCGCATGCTGTGCGTGAGTCAGCCGGCCGTCACGCGTACCATGCGCGAGCTGGAATCCGAAGTCGGCGTGTCATTGATCACGCGCAACTCGTGGGGGGTATCGATTACCGACGAGGGCCGCAGACTGCTGACGCGCGCGCGTTTGATCGTGCATGAGTTCGAGCGCGCCGAGGCCGATATGGCGGAGTTGCGCGGCGTGGTGGGCGGACAATTGCGCATCGGTGTGTCGCCGCTAGCTGGGGCGACGCTGATTGCGGAGGCGTTCGTGCCGTTTCGCTCGGCTATGCCCGAGGTGGCCGTCGAGTTCCGCGAGTGGAATCTGCCGAAGCTGCTCGACAACCTTCGCAATAGCCGCCTGGACTTCGCACTGGCGGCCATACCGGGCGCACCGCCGGCCGACGCCTTCGTGACCTGCGAGCCGCTGTTGTCGTTTCCGACCGCCTTCGCGACGCGCCGTGGCAGCCGTCATGCCGGTGCGACCACCTTCGCCGAGCTGCAGGACGCCGAATGGCTGCACGCCGATGCGACGGAACAGTTTCCGCGCTATCTTGAAGCGGTGTTCGCACGCTATGACCTGCCGCCACCCCGCCGCATCACGCGTTGCACCTCAAACCTGCTGACGAGCAAGCTGCTGCTCAACGTCGACACCGTGATGGCGCTGACGCGGCACGTGCTGATTCTCGACCCCGACTCTCAGCTGGTCCAATTGAATCTGCCGGAAAACCCGCCCACGCTGCAGATGGCTTTGCTGCAACGTGAAGGCGCGATCCTGAGCGCACCGTCCGACTATTTCATCCACTGCGTTCGGCAAGCCGCGTCCCTGCACCGCGACGCGTCGCTGCCGGCGTGATGGCTGTCACCTGCCTTATCAAGCGCCAGGCGGCTGCGACGGGAGTGGTGTATGCCCCAAGCTCGGGAGATTGGTAGAGAGGCGCCACGAATAACGCGGGTACCGATAGAACGAGCCGTGATTAGCATACGGATACAGGATCCGTTGTGCGTAGGGCTTGGCCTGCTGCATCGTGTATGAGTTCACCCTTGGTGCGACGATGTCGTTGTGGCCCTGCACGATGACATAAACACAAAGAAATCTAATAGCTATCAGTTACTAGCGCTGCGTCATTTATCGCTGAGGGCGTCAACCCGGTTGCCTTGATAATTTTGCCATTCGGCGGCGCCGCCAGATACTGGATGAACGCCCTGGCTGCGGGGCGATGCGTGCTCCCTTTCACGATAGCGGCCGCGTATGGTGTGATCCGCTGAAGTTCGTCCGGCAGTTCGGCGACGATGTCGATACCATGTACCGGCTGCAGTTCACTGTGCTGTTGGCATCCGAATGCAGCTTCGCCTTTTGCCAGTATCTCTCCGACGGGCGTTGCCGGGATCTGCTTGCCTTTCTTTTTCACTTCAGTCTCGATGCCTAGACGAGCCAGTAGCTCGCCTTGAATATACTCGCCGCTTGCACTATCGGACCATGCAATGGAGGGCGCGTCGAGAAAAGCCTGACGCACGGATGCAGCGGTGTGCAAGTCGGGATGGGGCTTGCCGGCGGGCACAGCACAGGCAATCTTCGAATTGGCGAGAATAACTTTGCTGCCGGGCTCTAGCTTGCCGCTATCCATGAGCTGATCTAGCGCGCTATCAACCATGATGACAACGTCGATGGGTTCCTGACGCGCCAAACGGGCTGGGATTGCGTTGTCAGTCTTGCCCATAGACGGCCCGAAGGTGAGGGTAACGGGAGCAGAAGGGTTTTCTTTGTTGTAGTGACTTGTAAGCTGCTTGGACGCCTCAGCGAACCCTCCAGACGTGACGGCAAGAAGCTCGCTTGCGTGTCCGAGGGTGGGCAGGAGCAGTGCGAGTGCGGTGATCGTGGTGCCGGCGATGCCGGCGATACGGGGATGGTTCGGAAGGGATGTGAGGATTCGTTTCATCTCAACTCTAAGGTGGTTTTAGGCGAATCTATACTCGCCGGCTCCCATCAGTCTTCTTTCATATTGGCCGCGCGCGCGATCGGGCCGAGGCGAGCTTTTTCGCCTGATAGGAACTTGGTAAAGTCGGCCCGCGTCCCACCTACCGGCTGGATCCCTTGCGGAATCAATCTGGCGCGCAGCTCCGGTGATTTGATAGCGGTGTCGATGGCCTGGTTCATCTTCTCTAGAATCGCGTCAGGGGTACCGCGCGGGGCGAAGACGCCGGACCAGTGACCGATAAATATGCCGGGATAGCCAAGTTCAGTGGCGGTGGGCACATCCGGCATCGCGGCAATGCGCGTATTCCAGGTGGAGGCGATCGCTCGCAGCTTGCCGCCCTTAATCTGTGGCAACACCACGACGCTGGCCTCTGACGTCGCGTCTACCTGTTTCCCGACAACGGCGACCATGCCCTCCGAACCGCTCTTGTAGGGAATGATCTCAAGCTTCGCGCCGGTCGCCAGCTTCAACATCTCCGCGACGAAGTGTGGCGTGCTGCCAGTACCCGCCGTGGCGAAATTTAAGCTCTTTCCGCCTTTGCCGCTGGCAACTAGGCTCTTGAGATCCTTGATTGGGGAGTCGGCGGGCACCACGATGACCGATGGGCTGACGGCCAGCATGGCGACGGGGACCAAGTCCTCCTCTTTGTAAGGCAGGTTGGCCTTGATCATTGCATTGGTGAGCACGCCGGCCGCCGGAGCGAGGAACGTATAGCCGTCCGGAGCGGACTTGGCCACATAGTCGGCACCCAATACCGAGCCGGCGCCGGGCCTATTCTCGACGATGATGGGTTGACCAAGTTGCTTCGATGCGGCCTCGGCCACAGCGCGGGCAACTAGATCGTTGGCGCCGCCCGGACCAAAGGGTACAACGAACTTCACCGGCTTTGCGGGCCAGCCTTCAGCCAAGGCGTTCAGGGTGCAGGCACTCAGGGCAAGGGCGAGCGCGAGTTGGCGAACGATGAGTTTCAAGATTGTCTCCAGCTAGTCTATTTGTGCGCCTTGATACATATCGCATCATCCCAATCAGGCATTGCAAGCATATTCCGGTGCGACTAATCTGTGAATTGCAATATTCTGATGATCCGATGCATGTCACACATTAATTTCGCATTGGAAGACCTGCAGGCATTCGTCGCGACTGCCGAAAAGGGAAGCTTCCGTATAGCCGCCGAGGCACTTCACATCTCGCAACCAGCACTTAGCCGACGGATCGAAAAGCTGGAAAAAACGCTCGGCTCCCGCTTGCTGGACCGGACGACGCGCCGCGTGGAAACGACGAATGTCGGCCGGCAGTTCCTGGAGGAGGCGCGAGCCGCATTGGATATCCTCGATAACGCAGTATTTCGGCTTGGCGACGAGACTACGCTTCGCCGTGGCCTGGTGACAGTGGCTGCCATACCATCTGCCGCGCTGCATTTACTGCCGCATGCGATCAATGCTTTTGCCAAAAGACATCCGGGCGTGCGCGTCCGTGTCATTGACGAAAGCGCAACCGCTGTACTGACAAGCGTCATGTCGGGAGAGTCGGATTTCGGGCTCAACTTCATGGGCGCCCTGGAACCTAGCATCGAGTTCCATGCGATCCGCGCCGAGCCCTATCGATTGGTGTTGCGGCGAGACCATGAGTGGGCCGGGCGGGCCTGCGTAGCCTGGGAGGAGTTGGCGGGGCAACGGATGGTCAGCGTGTCGAAGCAAAGTGGTAATCGCGCCTTGATCGAAACTGCCATCGCCCGCCTCGAGCGACGACCTACCATTCATTACGAAGCCAACCACGTCGTGGGGGTGTTAGCGCTGGTTGACGCCGGTCTGGGCATGGCGGTGCTCCCAGGCATGGCGGTGCCGCGCGATCATTCCCGGCTTCGCGCAATACCCTTGATCGAACCTAACGTGGACCGCGTCCTTGCACTGATACGCCGCCGAGACAGGCCATTGCGGCCCGCCGCGGAGGCGTTATATGAAACGATCATCTTGGAAATGACGGGTATCTGATTGTCCAATTGGTATGACTATTCCACCCGGAAATCATTGGCTCCTTGATTTGGGGCCCTGATGGAGCATACGGGTCCGATGGGCTCTCTTTCGGTGCCAACGGTCTGCGGGTGAAGTTCTCTGGCCGACCCATTGCTGCCGATACGTGATACGAGCAGAACGACCGCTTCCTGATGTCTCACGGTCGGTGATTCATTGTCATTTCTGAGAGAGCAGCGCGGGCTCGCGACCTTACGTAGAAGAGAGATCAGGATGGCCCGGCGACGTCCGAGCACACAGACCGAGCGCGAAGATCAAACTGGTCGCGACGAGCACGGTATCGTCTGTCCGGATGCCAAGATGGTCGACCCCGACCTTTGCGCCGCGTGCCGAGATGGCAAAGTTCACACGGGATCTTCAAGCATCCACTTTGCGTAGTCGTATTTCACGACCGTCTGCTCGGATGCAAAGAGGGCGGAATAGTAGCGAACCGCTGCGGTCCTCTTCATAGCCTACGGGTTACGCACACTCCGTGCACTAAGTCGTTTAGGACGCGATCGAAATGTCGGTGCTTCTCAATCGCCAGAGACCGATGCTCTTGCATCTACCATCTGTGCGTTTGCGAAGTTCCACACCTGCCGAGTGTCGGGCGCCACGTCACGTCACGGGTCTCCACCGTATAGCCATCTTCTTACAGCACTGTTTGCGGTCAAGGTAGTACAAGCACGTCGAGTGCGACTAGGCATGTTTGATTGCCCGCAGTGTTGCTGGGTGGGCAATAGTCTGAGGGCGCTTGTGAAGCGACATCGCATCGGTGAACGATCGATGCAAAGCTATTGTCTCCGTTAGGAGCGCGGAGAGACCGTGTCCTCTACACCGCACTAAGAAACTCGTTCGGAGTGGGGCCCATGATGTCCGTCCATCGCGCTATCCGAACGCCCCCGTGGGGGCCTTTGCGTGGATGCTTGGCGGGCACGCCGTTCTCACTGGGGGCATCACGGTCGTTACGCCGTCGTCGTCGCTTGCGGGCTTGCGCCGAACTCGCTTTGCGTGTCGGTCAGCGCGTCATGGAAGACCGAACCATCGATAAACCCCAAGTTCGAGGCAGGAATCGTCCCGGCGAGCGGGAGCGGCTCGCGCCGCTGCTGCGGAGTGCGGAGGTTGCGGAGGAAACAATGCGCCAGCGGAACCCAGCGGTGTAATCCGGATGAACACCGCGGCCGATCGCCCGGTTCGCGTTGCGACATGCCAGCGGTGGAGCAATAGTCGCCTACTAAGCGGTAGTCCTGCCGCGACAGAGCATGGCGGTTGGCTTACGCTCTATTTGTCCTCCGACAGAAGTCTTGTGCACAGCAGTTCAGAGCAAAGAGTCAGCGCAAGGGCGAAAGAAACGGCCTCACGCCTGGCTCAACATCACTGGACTGATCGGCCTTCGGATGCCATCCTCTCAGTGCCCGCACGTCGGTATCGACGTCTCGTCATGCCAGATCTTCCCGCAAGCCGATCGATAAGCAAATGACGTCTGACCAATTCCCGTGAACCTTAATGAGCTTAGGCTGCAATGGCGCGTGCTGACCTTCTATGAGCGGTTTGAGCAGATCATCGCCCATATCCTGAGCGTCGTAATCTCCGTGATCATTGTCGTATCGCTGTGGCAGCTGATTCGGGCGGTCGTCTCGCTGTTATTGTCAGGGGCGTTCGATTCCTTGGATCATGCGATCTTCCAAGCGGTCTTCGGGATGGTGATGACGCTCCTGATCGCGATGGAGTTCAAACATTCGATCACGCGCGTTATGTTAAGACGCGATCACATCGTGCAAGTCAAGACCGTGATCCTGGTAGCGATGCTCGCGATAGCGCGCAAGTTCATCATCCTTGATCCGGCCACGGACCCGGCTCACATTGCGGCACTCGCGGCCGGCTTGGTTTCACTTGGCAGCGTCTATTGGCTGATGCGGCAGCGCGACGATCCTGTCGATGCCGCGATTGCCGAGTTTGCCGCGAAGGATCGTGAAGAGCGCGTCTGATTCACCTCTAAGTCTCGGAGTTCACCAGTACTTTCCGGTTTTACTCCATCCTCGGCGCAAAGCCGCGGATGGTGGGCAGGCGCGTTGTCGCTTGGCGACCTGCAGCCAATAACCCGTCCATAAAGGTAACTCTTTTACTGAACATACCTTTTTCGACTCGCCTGCTGTGCCCCGCCGTGCCTCAGTCCCGAAGTCGCATTTTGTCCCTGCGCTAAAGCAGCGTGTCCGTATGCAGAAAAAACTAACCTAACATCGACGGCAATAGAACACTAGACTCCGAGGAGTCACGAGTTCGATCTCCTCCGTGGCAAATGCAACGCCATGGAGCAAAATGTCACGTCCTTCAGAATTTCTTTACCTTCACTGCCACTCGATTGACGCATCCCGCACGGACTGTGCCGTAGAGTCAACGCAATGGATCTTGTGTGTCATCCCTGCGGATCGAACCACCGTGCATGCGAGCGCCGACGGGGGCAGCGCGTGCTCATTTCATAGTATTCGAGTCAGTGCGCCGTTTATCGCGCTCGTGCCGGCATGGGCGCGCATCGAGTTCGGCAATGACGCCGATCCGCGAGGTCTTGTCGTTGCGCTCAATTCGGCAAAGCTGAGAGAAACCGCTCGAAAGACGCTCGGTACCAAGTCTTGTGAAATCCCGTGCTGGGTCACAGCGTGGGACCCGTTCCTACGCGAAGCGGCTGACATGCTGATGACGTTGCACTCGGGCATAAGCCCCAACCCCATGTGTCTGGCTGCGTTCGCTGACGTTATCTCGCTTCATCTTGCGTGCCGCTACGGACGCAACGCCGATAAGCGTGAGGTGGGGACGAGTCTCTCCGAGACAAAACTGGGCGTCGTGGAACACTTCATACACGAACACATCGCGGAGAACATCCAGATCGTGCACCTTGCGGGGCTTCTGCACATGAGTCCGTCCCATTTTGCGCATGCCTTCAAGAATGCGACGGGGCTTGCGCCACATTTCTATCTGACGACCAAGAGGTTGAAATTTGCGCAGCTGATGCTGTTCGAAGGAAGTCTGCCGCTAGTCGATGTCGCGGCACGCGCGGGCTTTCAGACGCAGCAGCATTTCACCGAAGTGTTTCATCGATATGCAGGCTGCACGCCTCGCGCTTTCCGCCTCGCGCATCACCGCCCAACGATCGGGTGAACCGCTCGCGGCTCGCGATCCATGAGCGACCAACACGCGCAGGAATCCGACACCTCTGGGCAGGAACGCGAAAGAGTCGCACGCCTCCCGTACGTATGCTTGGCCATATCCGCGGCATAACAATTGTGCAGGCTGTGGGCGCGGGCCCGATTACCGTCGCCGCACTCGTGAGCGTATCTCGCGCCCTACGTCGACGTACCCCGCTGCGCGTTATGGAGAACACCATGAAGACTAGCCTCCCATTAGCTGCAAGGCTCTCGATGCTCGTGCTTGCGCTATCCGCTTGTGGCTTGGTGGCCAGCGGAGCGACCGCTCAGGAAACGCCTATCGCGGGCAAGGCGACACTTGGCGTAACTGTCACTGAAGCCCAATTGGTTGCAACGGGCTGGCGCGCATCGAAGATGATCCACACCGATGTCTACAACGAAAATAACGAAAAAGTTGGCCGCATCGACGACCTGATTGTGGCACCCAATGGCTCCGTCTCCGCGGCGGTTATCGACGTGGGCGGCTTTCTCGGGATGGCGACGCATCGCGTCGCCATCCCGGTTCAGCATTTCAAGCAGATTGCGCCGAAGGCAATCCTGCCCGGCGCAAACAAGGAGGCGCTGAAGAAGCTGCCGGAGTTCGAATATGCCAAGGGCTGACTTCGGGCCGCGCCGCCGCAGCATCTGACGATTCGGGCGGCTCTAGCGGCTTGTCGGAAAAGGGAGTGCAGCGGCGCAAAATTTCCCCTTCCGTTTCCTGCGCAAGAGCCCCCGAGGAAAAGAGGCGCGAGAGTGGGGGTCGCGCCAGCGACCCTACATTCGGCCTTCGCGGATTAGCTGCTGTGCTCCCGCGTGTAGATCCCCTCATCACTTTCGTACGACCCCTCGTCTTCAAACCTTCACTGCCTATCCAACGGAGGACACCATGGCCACTTGCAGCGTCTGCGGAAAGCCGGCGACCGCGCAGATCACAATCACCGAGAACGGCCAGCGTCGTCAGTTGATGCTGTGCGACGAGCACTCCATGGCGTTCATGGCGCGCAATCAGCGTAGCCTTTCGCCGCTTGAATCACTCTTTCACGGCGGCCTCTTCGAAAGTCTCTTCGACGACATTTGGTCGCCGCTCGAAGGCAGGCTCGGGGGCCGGCAATCTCTCGGCCAGGCCGACGAGAGGCGCGAGCATGCAGGAGAGGGCGGCGATGGCGGCGATGGGGGCGAGGGCGTAGGTGAGCGCGCGGTGAGGGCCGGCGACCGACCGCGTCGACATCGCCGTGCGCGCGAAGCCGTTGACCTGCAGACGTTCCTAAGCGAGAGCGGCCTGGACCGATTGCAGGCGGCCGCACAAGCGGCGGTTGAGTTCGGTAAGTCCGAAGTCGATACAGAACACCTGCTGCTCGCACTTGCCGACAACAACGTGGTGCAGGAGATCCTACGCGAATTCAAGCTCGAGCCCGATGAGATCAAGACGGACGTTGGGAAGAACGCTCCGCGCGGCACTCGCGGCGAGAAGACGGACGAGGAGCGCATCGGCGTATCGCCGCGCGCGAAGAGCGCCCTTGAGAACGCGCTTACCGCCTCAAGAGAACTTGGCCACAGCTATGTCGGACCGGAGCATATCCTCATCGGACTCGTCGAAGAGGAGGACGGCTTTGCGGGCGAGCTGCTGCGCAAGTACGGACTGTCGTCGCATGCGCTCCGGCAGAAGACAGTCAAGGTGGTCGGCAAGGGCGCCGAGGAAGGCACGGTCGAGGGCCGTTCTACCACGCCAACGCTTGACAAGTACGCGCGCGACCTCAGCGAACTTGCGAGGCGTGGCAAGCTCGATCCGGTGATCGGTCGCGACAAGGAAATCGAAACGACCATTGAGGTTCTTGCCCGCCGGCGCAAGAACAACCCGGTGCTGATCGGCGAACCGGGCGTTGGCAAGACGGCGATTGTCGAAGGACTCGCGCAGCGCATCGCCCAAGATCAAGTGCCGGAAGTGCTGCGCGGCAAACGCATTGTCGAGTTGAACATAAACAGCGTGGTCGCGGGCGCGAAGTATCGCGGTGAGTTCGAAGAGCGCGTGAAGCAGGTGCTCGATGAGATCGTCGGGAACCAAGACCGGCTGATTGTATTCATCGACGAATTGCACACTATCGTCGGTGCGGGCCAGGGCGGCGGCGAAGGCGGCCTCGATATCGGTAACGTGTTCAAGCCTGCGCTCGCGCGCGGCGAGCTGCATCTCGTGGGCGCCACGACGCTCAACGAATACCAAAAGTACATCGAAAAGGACTCGGCGCTCGAACGTCGCTTCCAACCGGTGAATGTGCCTGAGCCGAGCGTCCCGGAAACCATTGAGATTCTGCGCGGACTGCGCGACCGCCTTGAAGCGCATCATAAGGTGAAGCTTACCGAAGAGGCCATCGCGGCCGCGGCCAAGCTCTCGGACCGCTATATCACCGCGCGTTTCCTGCCCGACAAGGCGATCGACCTGCTGGACCAAGCGGCCGCCCGCGTGCGCATCTCGTCAAACTCCCGGCCGATACAACTACACGACATCGAGGCGACCATCCGCCGCACGCGCCAGGAACAGGATGCGGCGAGCTCGGCCAAACAGTTTGACAAGGCAAAGGAACTGGAAGGCAAGCTCGTCTCTGAACAGAAGCGCCTTGACGATGCGACCGAAGCGTGGAAGAAGGAACGTGGCACCAGTTCGCAAGAGGTGACGGCCGAGGACATCGCGCAGGTCGTGGCGTCGCTTACCGGCGTGCCGGTGTCAGAGCTCACAGCAGAGGACCGAGAGAAGCTGCTGCGTCTGGAAGATCGCCTGAGGGAACGTGTGGTCGGTCAAGATGACGCTGTCAGCGCTGTTGCGAAGGCCGTCCGTCTCTCCCGTGCCGGTCTCACCGAAGCCGGCAAGCCGACCGCGAGCTTCCTTTTTCTCGGACCGACTGGCGTAGGCAAGACCGAGCTCGCCAAAGCACTCGCCGCCTCAGTGTTCGGCGACGAGAACGCACTGGTGCGCATCGACATGAGTGAGTACTCCGAGCGGCATACAGTAGCGCGCTTGGTGGGCTCGCCCCCCGGCTATGTCGGCTATGAGGAAGGTGGTCAGCTGACGGAGCGGGTGCGGCGGCGCCCCTATTGCGTGGTGCTACTCGATGAAATCGAGAAGGCGCATTCGGAAGTGCATAACATGCTGCTGCAGCTCTTCGACGAAGGCCGTCTCACCGACGGCAAGGGACGTCTCGTGGATTTCACGAACACCATCATCATCGCGACAAGCAATATCGGGTCGCAAATGATCCAGGAGAACATGCGCTCCGACAAGAAGCAGCTCGACTACCCCGCGTTGCGTGACCGTCTGATGGAGGTACTACGCCACCACTTTAGACCTGAGTTCTTGAACCGGGTCGATGAGGTCGTGGTGTTCCATGCGCTAGGCAAGGCGCAGATCCGCAGCATCGTTGATCTGCAACTCGCGCGCGTGCAGCGAACGGCGGCCGGACAGAACATTGAGTTGTCGTTCGACGACACGCTGCGCCATCACCTCGCGGAGATTGGCTATGACCCCGAGTTCGGCGCACGCATTCTCAAGCGCAAGATCCGCGCGGAAGTGGAATCGCAACTCGCTGATGCCTTGCTGCGGGGCGACGTGCGCGATGGCGACAAAGTGACGATCACCTATGACGCGGGAGCGAATGCAGTGCGCGTGCAGAAGCCATCCGTCGATGCGAAAACGGCGCGCCAAGCGAAGGAGCAGAAACTGGCGCACGTATGATGGAAGGTCCCGGGCGATGCCGGTGGCGCGGCGTCGCCTTCCAAGTGTCAAGACACCTGGCGACAGGGCTTGGCGGTCTGAATCGTGCAGGCTTGAGTCGGAGGGGTGGAGCTCTGGTGGCCAATTGCCGGAGCACGTCGTCGCGAGGAGCCGCTCAGCCGCCATTAAGATAGCGATGCACGAGCGCCACGCACATCGCGCCTTCGCCTACCGCCGATGCAACGCGCTTGATCGACGCATGGCGCACGTCGCCCGCAGCGAACACGCCCGGCATGCTGGTCTCGAGATGCAGCGGCGCGCGATCGAGCGGCCATCGCAGGCTACGCTCGAACTCACGCAGGTCTGGACCGGTGACAAGATAGCCTGCCTCGTCCCGCACGATGCCCACCTGCGCCGCCCATTCTGTTTGCGGGACGCCACCGATGCAGACGAAGAGCCAGTGCGTTTTCACGTTGCGGTGCTGGCCGGTACGTCTATCGGTCAACGTAATTTCACGCAGTGTCTCGTCCCCGGCGAGCGCCGTGACGTGCGTGCACGTCTTAACTTCAATATTCGGTGCCGAGTTCACGCGGTCCACCAGATATTGCGAGAGCGTGCTCTTCAGCGACGCATCGCGCACTACCATGCAGACGCGATTTGCCGACTGTGCGAAGTACATCGCCGCTTGCCCCGCAGAGTTTCCGCCGCCAACGACATAGACGTCCTCGCCATGCATGAGTGCTGCTTCACTCGCACCCGCGCCATAATAAAGGCCGGAGCCGAACAACCGCTCCTCGTCGGCCAGGCCGAGCTTGCGATACGCTACCCCGGTCGCGCAGATCGACGCTCGCGCTGTGATGCGGGTGCCGTCTTCCAGATAAACGACGCCCTTACCCGGCGGAAATTCCGCCCGCGTGCCGGCACGCGCGAGGAGTATTTCGGAACCGAACTTCATCGCCTGAGAGCGAGCGCGCTCTGCGAGTTCCCAACCACCGATACCATCCGGAAAGCCGAGGTAATTTTCGATTTTGGAACTGCTGCCGGCCTGGCCGCCGAGGGCCCAGCGCTCCACCAGCACCGTGCGCAGTCCTTCCGAAGCACCGTACACCGCCGCGCTCAGTCCCGCCGGACCGGCGCCGTAAATGGCGAGATCGTACTCCGAGCGTGAGGGATTGGCGAACCACCCGAGCTTTTCGGTGATCTGTCGGACGGTCGGGCACTCGAGCCGTGTGCCGTCATTGAACACGCACACTGGCAAACGCGAATCGGATAGATGCTGTACACGCGCAAGCGATGCGGCGTCCTCATCAGATGTGAGTTCAATCCATTCGAAAGGGATGTCGCTGCGATGGAGAAAGTCGCGAATCGCGTAGCCGTTGGCTGTGCGCCTTCGCCCGTAGATCTTGACCATGAATGTAGCTCCCGGTGCGTCTTCCGTTCCCGTCTGGCAGCGCGACACGGACTACCATACGCGCGCGCTGGCTCGCGCGTCTTTTTTGATCCTGCCTCGCTTTGTCTGATTTCTGCGGTTTCGATGCCGCGTCTGACGACCTGAAGGGTGACGTCGTCAGTGGGGACGACGCCAAAGCGGCCGAGGCTCGTCACGCAGACGATGGCATCAAGTTGCCCGGGGGGGAGGGCGCGGCGGAGCTCCTACTAGAAAAGGAATTCTTGATCAAAATTACACACCGTTGCATTCAGCTTGCGGTTTGAAACTTTCTCGTAACCGGTCAATGAATTTCGACCTAATAAGGGCGTTGAGTGTTGTTTTTTCTGTGGATCAGAGCGCAAGCGTGCAAGAACCCGACGTACGTCGGGCGGGGAAACGGAGGTCGGTGCAGGAGAGGGTCACACTTGATAGGTCGGCAGCGTCTGGCCGCTAACCCACTGCGGTGAGCTAGGCAGGCGAAGCTCGGTCGCGCCGAGGGTGCTCGGACGCAGGGATCTCGAGCCGAAGGACGGGCTTTGCGGCCGTGGCGCGGAATGCGGATGTTATGGTTCTGAGGGTCGCAGCGCCTTTTTACGCGCGCCCCAACGCCTGCCCATAGGGCAGCAGTCCGCCTTTCGCGTACTCTGGTAATGCTGCCATTCGAAGGGCGAGTCCTCCGATGGGTTTAGCTGCATATCGAGCTGGTCATTGTCGTGAGGAGAGCAAGGGGCTGCGAGTGAGCAACAGCGGGGCCACGCTTTCATAGTGGGCCGCTATCGACCCCTGGCGGTCTGCCGAGACAGCGAATATAGCTGCCGCTTCCCATAGCCTGCCTAGGCGGTCGGTCATCTAACTTGGTCGATGGCTCAGACAGCGCGAGTGGCATTGCCTTTTTCGCCCGTTACATGCGTAGCATGAACTCTGCAAAGGCCTCCGAGGTAAGCGGACGGCTTATTAGATAACCCTGAATGGAGTCACAGCCGGCGTCTTTTAATTCTTCGACCTGGCGCTCGCTCTCGACGCCTTCTGCGATAGTTTTCATGCCCAACGAACGGGCAAGACCGACGATGCCTCGAAGGACTGCCGTGGCCTTCTCTGAATCCACCAGCGCTCGGACAAACGACTTGTCGATCTTGAGAGTGTCGATCGGCAGCCGGACTAGATAGCTGAGACTGGAGTATCCAGCGCCGAAGTCGTCCAGCGAGGTAGATATACCTGCTTGCTTCAGCGCCGCAAGAACTGACGATGCCTTTTCGATATCGCTTACTAGAGAATCCTCTGTGACTTCAACATCGAGCATAGTGGGGGAGATGTCGTGCGCCCTCGCGATCTCGAGAATCCTGTTTGTAAGCCCCAGTCCGAGAAGTTGCCGAGCCGACAGATTGAGGCTAATGCGCGGTACAAGGACGCCCCTCTGCCGCCATGCCACGATATGCAGGCAAACTTGATTGACCAGCCATTCGACGAGCGCCCCTTCGTATGGGGAGTCAAGCAACAGATCCAAGAATGCGTAAGGTGTCAACAAGCCCCGATCGGGATGACGCCACCGAAGAAGCGCCTCGGCGCCGATTAGGGAGGCGTCCGCGAGTGCTATCTGAGGCTGGAAATGGAGCTCGAACTGATTGGCCGCGAATGCCTCACGAAGATCGTTGCGCAAGGCAACGCGGTCGCGCATGCCGCGGTCGAGTGCCGTATCGTACGTGCGGACTTGCAACCCGCCAGATGATTTCGCTGCGTACATGGCAGTATCGGCATGACTTAGCAACGCCTCGGCTGACTCCGATTCTTCTCTCAGCAGTGCGATACCAACGCTGGCCGACAGGGATACGGACCTGCCGTAAACCGGGAATGGCAGTGCGAGCACATTGAGCACCGAGTGCGCAAATGCTTCTGCCGCGCTTTCAGTGGTATTGCGTAACAACAGAACAAACTCGTCGCCTCCTACGCGCGCGGCAAAGAAAGCAGGTTCGAGAATTGCGAGTAGCCTCGTCGCAAAGGCGCGTAGCAACTCATCGCCGACAGCATGACCGAACGCGTCGTTGACTTCCTTGAGATGGTCCAAGTCGATATATAGCACCGCCAGGGAAACACCGTTAGTAAAGCCAGACGAAGCAGCCTCAGCGACGGCGCACGATAGTGTTTGCATGCACTTGCGTCGGTTAGCCAAGCCAGTCAGAAAGTCGTGGCTCGCCTCGAATTCCAACTGCGCGGCGTGCTCATGTTCGCGCGTGACGTCGCGGAAGAGGACCGTAATCCCATCGTCGTGGTGAAATGAGCGAGCTTCAAACCAAGTGCTGAGCGGTGCGTAAAAGTCAGTGTGACGTCCGGGAAGCCCTGTTGCCGCCGTTTGCTGGTAGGTGCGATAGTAGCCGGAGTCCACCAGGTCCGGGTAACACTGCCATATGTCGCGTCCAAGCAGGTTTTCCCGCTCCTGCCGGAGGTATCGTTCAGCCGTATTGTTGAGGTAGGTGAAGCGCCACGACTTGTCTATCGACATGAATCCGTCGCTCAGGCTATCCAGCATTTCGTCAAGGTGAGCCGGTTCAGGCTTTTGGGCGCCGGCATCTGTCAGGCGAGGAGGATTAGGAGTGTGTCGTTCCATTCATTGGCCTGCTGAGCGCGTTGGACCCAAAAGTCCTTGTTCGTGCGCAAACCTTGGGCCGTTGCATTTTAGCCGCGCTATAGCGCTGATCGAAGATTCGTCCGCACTTGCCCTCTGCCGCATTGGGACTGGAATGACATCGTCCCTCGCTGCATTCTGTTATCTATTGTAGTCAAGCCATACATCGGTGTGGCGTGAGTTCCTTTCCCTCGACGAGAATCCCTAGCGGCCGCACGCCGGCTGGGAGGACCGGTGGCGTAAGGCATAGGGGCTTCTTCGCGCCATCGGCATTGCCCGTGATACGAGCTCTCGACAAATCTCGCCGCCGTGACCGATGTTGGACCTTCTGGATACGCCAAGTATGGGAGTTCCGAATTCAGATTTCGGCAAAGCGGACCTCCATCGCGCGGCTATCGATGGCTGCAACTAGCCGGAAGTAGACGGGGATATCTCAAATCACACGCCTTGGCCATTTTTGAAATGTAACGAACGACTCCCGTTTCTGAGCTCGATAGCGGAGAGATGACCATGCGTTGGTCTGAGGTTTCTTTGGAACCATGAGCAAATACTGAGCGACGCTCGGGCGCTTGGCCATGGAACGAGACTTGCGACGTAGTTCGGCGGGAGTACTGGGTGCCCGCTCACCCCGCAAACAGGAAATAGAAATGGCAAGGCCCAAGACCTGGATGCGGTTCTGCAATCGGTGTGTTTTTTGACGGACATCGAATGGCGACTGTTTGGCGCTCGCTGCGTTGGCGTTCTTCACTGCCAGGGCGACTGGATCTTCCAGCTGAAGCTTTGCCGCAACGTATCGCTCGGCGACACCGGTGGTGATGCCGATGGAGGGACCAGTTTGGATAAACGCGGCAACGAGGAGTAAGAGCAATGAGAATCCTCATCGCAGAAGATGACCCGGCAGAACGAGAAGCGCTCACTGAGCTTGCCCACGCGTGTGGTCACCTCGTCTACGCATGCCATGACGGTGTAGCGGCACTCGCTGCTGCGAGATGGTACATGCCGGATGTCATATTGCTTGATCTATCCATGCCCAACATGGGCGGGATGGAAACTGCGGCAGAGCTTCGAACTCGGTTTCCAAAGGCGCGGTGGAACGTTGTCGCCTACACCGGTTGCGACTCCATACAGATGAGGGTTGAAGCAAGCGCCGCCGGTTTTACACATTTTTTTATAAAGCCGGATGAGCTGCCCCAGGTGCTGGCGGTGCTCTGTGACCCAGTATGAGCTGCCTGGGCACCCGCTGGTGTTCCGCCCTGAATCGATGGGTGTCCGTGGAGCGCGCTATCAAAGCACATAATCGTAGGTTCGCGTCAAAACTCCAGTCTACGTAACGCATCGCTATGTGTTCGATCTGAGCGTTGCAAGTTATTACATCTGCCCACCCCTATGTTTCAATGCGATACGTCCGGCGCGCATAGGGCACACTTGCCAGCAGTCCGCTCTCAAAATAACTTGATGGCGTGAAACTCCTAGAACGCGCTGGGCTTGAGGCACCTTTCCGGGACGAGCATCGAGACCGTCATCCTCAGGGGACCGGCCAGCGAAGTACGCAAACTTGCTAACGCGATCAGCGAGACTCTGAGGCGCGGATCGCTGCGATGGCCCGGAGATTTCGCGCCAAGAGGCCCGAGGCTGGCCACCTCATACCCGCGATCGACATCGAATGGGATATCCGCCGACGTCCAGCTTCCGTGATCAGACCCCCTATCGACTTTGGTCAGCACTTGTAATGACCGGAGCAGACCCGATGCGCCATGAATCGCATGCGCATCCGCACGCCCACCAGCATCATTCCCACGACTGAACGCAACGGGCGGCACGTACCCCGTCGGGCGCGCAGACGCTCAAGATAACGCTGGTCGATTGGTATGAGGTTTGCTTAATTCTTCATACGTTTTCATAAAACAATAAATGAACCAGTCGTACAATCTCCGTCCGGTGCCGGGCCGGCGCCGTTCTTCCATTGCATCCCCCCTCCTCGCAGCATCCGCACTGATTGCACCATCATTGGGTAGGGCGGGTGGTATTCAGGATTTACCCCCCGTAACGGTGCATGCCGATGCGGGCGTAATCACCACGACCGATACGGGTGTGAGCGCCAATCAAGGCTTCATCACCCGCGAACAATTGCAGAACCGTCCATTGCTGCGGCCGGGCGAACTGCTCGAAACGGTGCCTGGGCTGATCGTCACGCAGCATAGCGGCGACGGCAAGGCGAACCAGTACTTCCTGCGCGGCTTCAACCTTGATCACGGCACAGACCTTTCCACCTCGGTGGCGGGGATGCCGGTGAACATGCGGACTAACGCGCATGGGCAGGGCTATACCGACCTCAACTTCGTCATCCCGGACCTGGTCAACGGCATCGCCTACAAGAAAGGGACGTACTACGCCGAGGAGGGCGACTTCTCGGCAGCAGGTGCCGTCAGCATGGACTACATGTCCCAGTTGCCGTCCGGTATCGCGCAGATCGAACTGGGGCAGCAAGACTACCGCCGCGGCGTACTGGCCGATTCGCACGAGGTCGGGCCGGGCACCATGCTCTATGGCTTCGAGTGGATGGGGAACAATGGCCCATGGGCGTTACCGGAAGGCGTGCACAAGCTCAACGGCGTGTTGCGCTACACGATGCCACTCGGCGGCGGCGAGCACATCGGCGTGACCGCAATGGGCTATCGCAATAGCTGGGATGCCACCGATCAGGTGCCCCAGCGCGCGATCAACGAAGGGCTGATTTCCCGCTATGGGTACATCGATCCGAGCGATGGTGGCTACGCGTCGCGTTACAGCTTATCCGCCGACTGGCTGCGGCCGCTGGACTCGGGCCTATTCAAGGCCAATGCCTACGTCATCAAGAGCCGGCTGCAACTGTTCTCTAACTTCACATACGCGCTGAATAACCCGGAGCGCGGCGATCAATTCCAGCAGTTCGAGAATCGCGTGACGGCGGGCGTCAACGCGTCGCGTCTGTGGTTCGGCAAGCTTGGGCAGCGCGATACGGAAACAGAACTGGGTATGCAGGTGCGCTACGATCGCCTGGATCCAATCACGCTCGCCAATTCGGAAGCGCGTCAGATCTACGAGATGGTGCGCACCGACAAGGTTAACGAAACCAGCGCCGCGCTGTACGTCCGCAATGCCACCGAATGGCTGCCTTGGCTGCGCACCGTGGCCGGCCTGCGTGCCGACCAGTTCTGGTATGGCGTGTCAAGCGACAATCCGGTTAACTCGGGCAATGGCAGCGATCATATCCTTGGCCCCAAGTTCAGCGTGATCATGTCCCCGGCGGATCGGACTGAAGTGTTCCTGAATTATGGGCGGGGGTTCCACAGTAATGACGTGCGCGGGGCCACCACCACAATCGATCCCGCGACGGGCGAGGCTGCGCAGAAGGTGAGCGTGTTAGTTCCCGCCACTGGCTACGAGGTCGGTCTGCGTACGCAGCGTTTTGCGCCGGGCCTGCAGCTGTCAGCATCGCTGTGGCAGCTCGATATCGGTTCGGAACTGGTCTATTCGGGCGATGCCGGTACGACGGAGCCAAGCCCTCCGAGTCGTCGCCGCGGGGTGGAGCTGGCCGCGTACTATGCACCGGCCGAAGGTCCGTTGGCTGGCTTAATCGTCGATGCCGATGCGGCATTTTCGCGCGCGCGCTTTCGCGATCATGAAGACCTCGGCGACTACATCCCGGAATCGATCCAGACCACTGCATCCATGGGCATTTCGTACAACTGGGGGCGCTGGTCGGTGGGCGCGCGTGGGCGGTACTTTGGTCCTCGCCCGTTGATCGAGGACAATAGCGCGCGCTCGACGTCGTCGTTTCTCGTCAACATGAAGTTGGGCTATCGCGTGCTCAAGGATATACGCATATTTGCCGAGGTGCTGAATGTCTTCGGCAAGCGCGTCAATGACATGGACTACTACTATGCCTCGCTGCTGAAAGGCGAGGCATCGCCACTCAATGCCGATGGTGTCGCCACAGGGATCAATGACCACCACGTCCATCCGGCGGAGCCGAGAACGTTCCGCGAGGGAGTGCTCTGGAATTTCTGAGGCGGAGTGAACATAGGTGCGTGGTCTTGCGCAGTCGACAGCAGAGATGTCGTCAACGCTTAATCAGCGCTGCGCGTGTGGGGGGCCACCGCGACGTCCGTTTATCCCAAGCAGGTGCACTGACCGCGCTAGATTCTTTAGGGAACTACCGCCACCCATTGACTGCGCCATGCCGGAGCGGCAAAGGGCTCCGAGAAATACTGGGTCTCATGGATGACTTTCCCATCGCGAAACTCCATGATGCTCACCACGCATGACGGCTGTTCCTGATAGCGGATGATGTACTCGGTAATCCATAGATCGCCCATGCCGCGAATTCGCTTAACGTCGAATCCTGATGGTTTGTCGGAATGGTGCCCGCGCAATGCTTGCAGATTCGCGCGTCCAAAAATGCGTTCGCCAGATTGCGGGTAGTCGCAGATGGCTTGATCGTCATAGATATCATGCTCAGCTTGGAGGTCACCGGCCGCAGACGCGCGCCAGTGCATTTCCAACGCCTCACGTATCCCACCTTCCATGACAGCCTCCACTCTCCGGTGCACGTCGGTTGAGATTAGCATTGATCCCCTCATTTAGTCGCTCACGCGGCCGAACGAGGCGACGCGCCAGCGCTGTTATGACTATGCGATACCCGACCTCTGCGGTGGTCTCACCTCCGCGGATTCTCTTGGCGAAAAAAGGCCGACCGTTTGAGCGCGCTTGGATCGTGGGTGGCTTCCTCAGACCGCTCGACCGTCGCGCCGGAGTGCCCGGTGCCGCAGTCTTCCACGCCATGGGAGTTCGGCATCGATACATCGGAGATACCCGTAGGCTTCTATCCCACTTCCGAAGGGCTGCTTTTCGGCGTCTAAACCACTACCAACTAGATATAGCCCTGATCAAGGTTCCCTTATCATGACCAAAGTGTTCGTCACGGCAGAAGAGGCCGAGAAGCTTATCCCGCGCCGACGAAGAATCCACACGTTCATCCGCATCTTTGGCTGGATGGGCGCTAGTGTCGAGCGCGACAAGCTGCTAGAGGCATTCCAGGCCGCAAAGAACGTGGAGGTTTCGCAGGATGCCGCATGCTTCGATCACTACCTGGCGGTGAAGATCGATGGCATGGTGACGTACGTCGAAACCAACCTGAAGGCACTCACCAAGCTCGGTCTGTTGCCGCCACAGCGCAAGACGGTCTGATTCTGGCAACGCAAGCGCTGCCCGCGTCACCGCCCGCCGATCTTAGCGCGGCGCTCGCCTCTACGTCCTTCCGACGTCCTTGCCACGACAGTCCCGTGGAAGCGCCACTCAATCCTCCTCAAATCTTCCTTCGTCCTCGCTAGAGGGTGGGGACATTGGGCCTCAGTATTCCGTCCGGGATGGGGACGCTGCAGGCGCATTCTTCGGTGACAAAGAGCGCAACGTGCTACATCGCCATGTCTTCACCGAACCCCGGAGTGGAGGGATCGAACTCGATCCACGTCGTTAGGATGATCCTGGAGGCACTCCGCGCGCATCTCGTACGGCCCTCTCGAGAGCGAGATTTTCGCTTCGACAGGATAAAAATACGATGAATGTCATTAACACACCTAAGCTTATCGGATATGTGCTTGTAAATTTATCGGAGGATGATATGGTCAAATTATATTAGCTGTTATTCGATAATCGATGCGCACGTAGATCGTTTCGATCAATCTATCCTGAAGTGGGGTCTGACTGAAATGACAGAAGACATTACCTTCCCAGTCATTGTAAAAAGGGGCGATCTCTATGCCGCACCTTACGGCATGGAGATCACCGCGCTCATTCGTACGGCGAGAAGAATGTTTCAGATGCCGCCACGAAAAGCGAATTCTCTGACCACAGCTTCTGATCTCGCTGACCATTCCGTACGCACAGGACGCTATGTCTGGTTGCTAGTCAAGGCCCTAAGCGCCAGGCAGATGGGCGAGTTACATGTCGCGCCTGCCGTCTTGGTAGCAGGCGCGGCGCTTCATGACATTGGAAAATTGAGCATTCCGCGAGAGATTCTTGCGAAACCGGCGATGCTGACGAAGGATGAATTTGCTATTGTCATGCGCCATCCGTCGGCCGGATATCGCATCGCAACTGCTACGCTGATGCAGCGGGGAGGTACAAGTGAGTTCCTGACCTGCGTGGCGGAAGTGGCGTTGTTTCATCATGAGCGATGGGATGGAGCGGGATATCCAAATCAGGTTGCCAGCAAAAACATTCCCCTGACGGCGAGAGTGCTCAGTGTTGCCGATGTCTACGACGCGCTCACCAGCGCCCGAGCCTACAAGACAAGAATGCCTCACCGGGAAGTAGTGGAAGTCATTCGCGACGGCCGAGGATCAAAATTCGATCCGGACTTAGTCGATGCATTTTTATCTGTCGAATCAGATTTTGAGAGTGCAAATAACGAGTCCGTCGGTACAGAATGATTTGTGTAAGACAAAATCCATACATACGAATCTAAGAAATATTCACTTCTGGTGTGTGTTCGCACCTGATTCAATAGGTTTTGTTCTCATGGAAGTCTCGCCGCGAGTTCAGTCGAGAGGAGGGGCCCATGCCCGCGATGCCATGTCGAGTTGGCACGACGAGTGATTGCCTGATGCGCTCGCTGTTAGCGCTCCTGCTGCTTGGGATCACAGGCGCCCGTGGTGCCGACGTCGAAGTCACCACCCGGCAACAGCCTCCACGCGGCGCATACATGGCCAGCCAGTGCAAGGAGGCGTCGCAGTGCCCGAAGCTTGACGAGGTGTACGCCGCTACGCCCGCTTTCCGACATGCGTTGTCGCTGAGTCTGCGGCATGGCGATGAAGTCGTTCCAGAGTGGGTGAAGGTCAAGCTGCCAAAACAGGGGGAACGGAATCAGATCGCGCGCGATACGCCGTCACCTGGTACAGCCTCGTCAATGCTGCCATTGCGTATCGATGACCGTTCTTACCTGCTTGGTCGAATGGCAGATCCGGAGCGTCCGGAGCACATCATGGCCGTGCTGTATGACACGACGCGGGGCTTTGCCACCGTTCATTACGTCAATCGCGAGGGAAAAACCGCGTTGCTTGGCGATGGCACCGACATCCTGCGCAGGGTGATGACGGATTTCCTGAACGCAGATTCTCCCTTTGCAAAGTCGTTGGGGCGGCCGGACGTTGCGTTGCCCGTCCCGGTACGCAGTCAATGACGATGGCAGCGCATCTGCACTGACGCATCGACACTCATGTCGGGAGGGCAGGCATGACAGCGATAGGAGAGACGCGCCATGATGAAGGCAAGCCATGCATACCGCCCGCACGCTCTGCCATCAAGCGATGGACGCGGCGCTTATGGACGGGCACCGCGCTCTTTACGATGTGTGCGAACTCGCTTCAGGCGCAGAACGTAGGTCCCGGCACAATCACGACGACGATCGTCAACAATGCATCAACGGGCGATCAAACGATCGTTGGCAACACCACCGTAGCGCCAACTGGCGCGAGCCCCGGCACCTCTGTTACGGCAGGAACCCTCACTCTGGATCCCTCTGCAGCGGGATTCACGGCTGGCCCGATTGCCATACAGAGTGCTTCCGGCCACGGACTGTTCACAAACTCCGCCACGGCCGCGGCCGCTATCGTTGGGCGTCCAGGTGTTACGGTATCGACCAGTACTTTTGGCTCCGCCGCCGTTGCACTGGGTTCGGCCGCGTCGATCGATGCAACAGGTCTTACCATCAGCAACACGGCTACAGGAAACGGCGGTGGCTACGGCGCCGTTGCCCAGACGGGCGGACGGATCAGCCTGACCAACAGCACCATCGTCACGACGCGTACCGCGGCGATCGCGCTTGGCAGCTCAGGCGCCGGCAGCAGCCTCACCCTTTCTGGCGTTAACGGCATCATCTCCAATGGGGCGCGTGGCATCGGCGTGTACGCACAGAACGGCGGAACGATTGTGCTGCCTGCCAGCACCGTGTTGAACATGAACGGTCAGGCCAGCACCGGCATCGTTCTGGACGCCGCGCCACAGTCGGGCACTGCCATTGGCAATGGACTCACTATTCATCTGACAGGAACCGGTGAAGCGAGTCCAAACGGCAGCACGGGCGTCGCAGCGGTCGCTGGCTCCTCGGCTACGTTACGCGGCCTTGTGATCGACGGTGCCGATGCTGGCACCGGCATTTACGTGACCAGCGGCGATCCGCGCGGCATCGGCGCTGCCAACGCTGGCACAAGCTCTTCGGTGACACTATCTGACGCGACGATCACCATCGGACGCGCGGGCGGATCATCGATCGGTCTTGCCTCGACATCCACCTCGGCGCTCGTCACTGACGCTGGCAGCACTACGCCGGCACTTACGTCATTGACCTCGGGTACACCGGCGGGGCTGCGCGCGACGCCTGGCAGCCAATCAACAGCATCGTCGACGAGTACGATCAACGCGACCAACACCACCATCAACATGAATGCCGCGAACGGCTTCGGCGTTTACGCGGGCGCCCGCGCAGTATCCGGGCTCAATGCTATCAACCTCACCGGCAGCACGATCAACAGCACGGGCGCTGGCACATACGCATTGGGTGCGGACCAGAACGGGCAGGTCACAGCCACGGGATCGACCGTAAGTGCCTCGGGCAATGGCGGCGGTGCACTCTACCTGATTACAGGGACCGACGTGACCGGTGGTGTGGGTCCCAGCATCCAGCTCGATAACACGAACGTAACGACTATCGGCAATGTCGCGGGTATCGTCTCGCAGAATTTCTCGAACACGCTGATGAATCGCGTGACCATGACCGGCGGCACGATGAGCGTGCCCGACTCGGTGGCAATCTTCGCGAGTGGTGGCCAGAGCAGCATCACGACCGACAATGCCACCGTGACAGGTGGCACCCGATTGCTGGAAGCCGTCGGGTCCGCGACCGCGCCGCAACCGACGGTGGTTGATCTGACCGCGCGCAATGGCAGCGTTCTTTCGGGCGATGCGTTCGCCAATGCCACGGCAACGGCCAATATCGCCTTGCAGACAAACTCTCGCTGGAGCGGAGCGGCGCAGGATGTCACCAATGTCAATGCCGGTGCGACGAGCATCTGGTCGCTGACTGGCAATTCGCGCGTCGTACAGCAGGTAACCAATGCTGGCACGATCGCGTTTACCGCGCCCGTGTCGGGATCCTTCAAGACGTTGACCACGCAAAACTACGTGGGCAACAACGGGGTACTGGGCGTCAATACGTTCCTGGGTGCGGATGGCTCGGCGTCGGACAAGCTAATCATCGACGGCGGCACGGCGTCTGGCGCCTCGGGGATCCGCGTCACCAACGCAGGCGGGCCCGGCGCGCTCACCACTCAAAACGGCATCCTGGTGGTTGACGTCGCCAACGGCGGCACTACTGGCGCGACATCGTTCACACAGACGGGCAGAGCCGTAGGCGGCATCTACGAGTATCGACTGTTTCGTGGTGCGACAGATGGCACGAATCCGAATGCCTGGTACCTTCGGTCTGAGCAGCAAGAACCTCCATCGCCGCCGATCCCCCCGCCGCCCAATCCGAGCGTCATCGTGCCGTTGCTTCGGCCTGAGGTTGGGGCATACCTTGCCAACCAGCGCCTTGCTGCCGGATTTCTGGTCCACAGCCTGCACGATCGGCTGGGCGAACCGCAGTGGACAGAACAGCAGACCTTCGAGAACGACGAGGCGCGGCGCGGCGATGGCTGGGTACGCCTGGTCGGCAAGGATATCGGCTCTCGCACGAGCAATGGCACGTTCGACGTGCAAAGCACCGCGTGGATGCTGCAGATGGGTGGTGATGTCGCGCAGTGGTCGATCTTCCGCGGCGATGACCGCCTGCATGTTGGCGGGATGTTTGGTTACAACTGGGGCTCCAGCACGGGGCGTGCAAGCGGCAATCCGTTCAAGGCGGACAGCGACGTTCAGGGCGTCAATATTGGCGTCTATGGCACCTGGTTCCAGAACGATCAGGCACGCCTCGGCTGGTACACCGATCTTTGGGCGCAGTTCGGCTGGTTCACCAATCATGTCAATGGTGAACTCCTGCCTACAGCCAGCTACAACTCGAAGGTACTCGCGCTATCCGCGGAGACGGGTTATGCGTGGCTTCCAAGCTTCACGCGCGACTGGGTGATCGAGCCGCAAGGGCAGATCATCTATGTGCACGGATATCAGGGGACATTCACCGAGCCGACCGGTACGCAAGTTGGCGGTTCCGACGCGAGTGGCGTGATCACGCGTCTAGGCGTGCGTATGCATCGGACGTGGATCGACGGGAAGGGCTACCGTTATCAGCCATACGTCACGCTGAACTGGTGGCATGACTCAGTGGACAACCAGGTTGCGCTGAATGGGGTCAGCATGGGGGACCTGTATCCGAGCAATCGCTACGAAGTAAAACTTGGGCTCGACGTGCAGGGACGCAAGGGCTGGACTGGCTGGAGCAATGTCGGCTGGCAATGGGGCTCGCAGTCCTACCACGCGTTCATTGGCCGCCTTGGTGTGAAGTACACCTGGTGAACGGGCGGGCCAAGTTACAAGGTCTCCCAGGGGATCGTGTGACGCCGTGCCGCGTGTACCCTCCAGTATTGCCGCAGTGTACGACCCCGTTTCAAGGTTGCCGAGATTAGCGAGTCGCGCCTCGTAGTCGAGAGTCCCTCGAAGTGCGGTGGTGCGACGCGGCGACAATCCTTGCCGATGGCGGCGGGATCACCCGGTGGTAATTGGTGCCGCCGTGACAGCTCTGCGAGCACTGCCGCAGAGCTATTTGTTGACGTTGGATTACCCGGGATGGATGGCTATGAGCTTGCGAGCAGGCTGCGCGCGATTCCTCAGCTTCATCGCCTCCATCTCATCGCAATCACAGGATACGGGCGCCGGAGGATTACCAGCGCACGCGCGCGGCGGGTTTCGCGGAACATCTTGTCAAACCAGTCGACCCAGCGATACTGCAGCGAGCCCTCGCAGCGGCGTTTCGGTAGGAAGCGGAACATCCATCCGGGGGGGCGACGCAAGGGAGTCGGCGCCTGTGAGCGCTTGACGTCTGTTATTCGGACGGGAGCGGATATGAGGCAGTCCATGAGTGGAACTGAGACGACTGCGGCTGGGCTCGCCGCGTTGCGCTCGCGGTCAGCGCGGTGGTGTTTGGTGTGATCACCTTTTCGCCGCCATGGGAGGCCGCTTTCAGGCCACTCTAAAGTTGCTCGAGTTGCCGTCAATGGGCACACGGAATGAGGTGCCGAGCCGCTCGAGCAAGCCGGCTACTCGGTCGAATTGCCGATCCGGAGCGGATGCCTTTAGTTACTAACAAAAGTGGGGCGTTTCAAGCCGGGTCAACGCACATTCCCGACGAGCATCTACTAAGCCAGAATCTTGGACATCAGAATTGAATTGAGCGCGGCGCTCGCGCGCGCAATACTGCTGACGTCATCCCTGCAGTAGTTGGGCCGCCGCGAGTACTCATGGCAATTGCGGCGGCCTCTTTCTTTGAGATTTCGAGCTCGGCGCATGCGCGTACGCGTGTGCGACTGCCGGCACGCGGAGGTTGAATTCACTGGGCGGGGACAACAACCGCAGGCTGGTGAGAATCTAGTTAACACGGCGCTGAAAGAACTGAATTCCCTTCGCCAATGCATGTCGTCACACTCGAACAGCTTGATTCCGAGGAGTGCGATATGCCCGCCATGATGAAAGCCGCCGTCTTTGTCGAGCCCGGCCGTATCGAGCTCGCCGACAAACCAATTCCCGATGTGGCCCCGAACGAGGCGCTGATCCGCATCACTACCACAACGATCTGTGGTACGGATGTGCACATTCTGAAGGGCGAGTATCCCGTTGAACGTGGCCTGACCGTAGGGCACGAACCCGTCGGCGTGATCGAGAAGCTTGGGATCGCCGTCTCCGGATACCGTGAGGGACAGCGTGTCATTGCCGGTGCAATCTGCCCGAACTTCAATACATACGCAGCCATGGATGGCGTGCCCTCTCAGGATGGCACCTATCTCATTGCCAGAGGCTTGTGCGGCTGCCACGGATACAAGGCTACGGCAGGTTGGCGATTCGGCAATCTCATTGACGGCACGCAGGCGGAATATGTGCTGGTGCCGGACGCGCAGGCGAACCTCGCGCCGATTCCCGATGGATTGACGGACGAGCAGGTGCTGATGTGCCCGGACATCATGTCGACAGGCTTCGCGGGCGCGGAGAACGCAAACATCCGCATTGGTGACATCGTGGCGGTATTCGCACAAGGACCGATTGGTCTATGCGCGACTGCTGGCGCAAGGCTCAAAGGGGCGACCACGATCATTGCCGTGGATGGCAACGATGCGCGACTTGAGGTTGCCCGAAAGCTCGGTGCCGATGTGGTACTTAACTTCCGCAACTGCGACGTGGTAGACGAGATCATGAGTCTGACCGGCGGCCGCGGAGTCGACTCCGCGATCGAAGCGCTGGGCACTCAGCAGACGTTCGAGCAAGGCATGCGTGTATTGAAGCCAGGTGGCACGCTTTCTAGCCTGGGCGTGTACTCGTCGGATTTGACCATCCCACTCTCCGCGTTTGCGGCGGGGCTTGGTGACCACAAGATCAACACGGCGCTGTGCCCTGGAGGCAAGGAGCGCATGCGTCGATTGATGAATGTGCTCGAGTCCGGGCGGCTGGACTTGAGCCTTCTGGTCACTCACGAACGCAAGCTGGAGGATATCGTGGAAGCCTATGATTTGTTCTCCAATCAACGGGACGGTGTGCTGAAAGTTGCAATCAAGCTATCCTGACGTTCCGTCTGACCACGCTGCGACACGACATCCCTTGCGAGCCGTGAGCGTAGGCGTAGATCTCACTGCCGACGCCTTACGGCTTACAGCTCACTGTGCTCTTTCGGACAGCGAGGAAGAGGTATCAGATGTGGCCAAAAAAAGCGGACTCTCGGACTGCAGGTTCGGACCTCGCTGGCCACCTCGTGGATCGCAGGACCGGGCGGTTCCCGAGGTTGCCGACTCTTTGCCGTGAGGAGATGCGCTTAAAGCGAAGATCAGTTCAAAAGAGGTTATGCGCAGCGGCGGCCAGCGAGCGTTGTACTTCCAGCGCGCTACGCTCCACCCAGTTGTGCTGCAATAGCCCATCTTCACGAACATGCAACACGGCGGTGCCGGTCATAGAAATCGGCGTGTAGCAAGCAGGTGATCCCATGAAGCCTCGGTTTCTCCCTGTCACGACCCAACGCGTGACTACGCGATCGCCTGCTTCGTTCTGAAACGATTCGACGACATCAAACCGGAAATCCGCAATGCTGGCGAGGAGGGCGGTGGCCCAACGCTTGAAAGCCTCACGCGATTCAATTGTCCTGCCCCCCGACGTGATCGCAAAGTCGTCCGCCACAAGATGGTCTGCTGCGTCAGGGTTTCGCTCCTGCCACACCTCACGCCAGAACCGATTGGCGATTTCTACCGCAGTTCGTGTGTTCATCACGGTGCTCCAACTAGGTTTTCGCCCGACATCGCGGCATTAGTCCGAAGTCGGCTTGTCGGTGACCACTGTCGCCAGCCTGACGCCAGTATCGACATTTGCTATTAAGAAGACAAACGAATAATATTTATTCATTCCAGTCGATTGTCTAATGAATCATGTCCGACCCGAGTATTGATTTAAGCCTGCTGCGCGCGTTTGTCGCTGTGGCAGAAACGGGAAGTTTCACGGCCGCTGCAGACGCTGTCGGACGGTCGCAATCTGCGGTCAGTCAGAAGGTATTGCGCTTGGAGGAGGCGCTCGAGATGCGCGTGTTTGAACGCACGAGCCGTGCGCTGAGCTTGACTGTCGAGGGCGAGCGACTTCTGGCTGCGGGCCGGCAGCTCCTCGCCCATTACGACGTGTTCCTGCAGTCAGTTCGAACGCCCACGCCGGCCACGACGTTGCGACTAGGTATCTCGGAAAATCTTGTTCAGATGCAACTGCCTCGATTGCTATCCCGCTTCACTCAGAGGTATCCGGATGTCCGTATGGAGCTAATCACCAGCGCGAGCCAGGCGCTTTTCGAGGACTATGAGGCAGGTCAGTTGGACGTGGTGATCGCGAAGACCCGTAAGGGACAAGCCCTGCAAGGCGGCCGCGTGATCTGGCGCGAGCCATTGGTTTGGATTGCCGGGGGAGACTTCCGCAATGATCATCGCAAGCCGGCGCGGCTTGTCATGATGCGCCCGCCCTGTGGCTACCGAGAAGTGATGACCCAAACGCTCAACTCTGCACGGCGCGAGTGGGTGACCGCCGTGACGGCAAGCAGCCTGGCTGGTGTGCAGGCCGCGGTTCTGGGCGGGCTCGGCGTAACCGCGTTGGGGAAATCGTTTGTTCAACCAGGCATGAGGCTTTTGCCGCCGTCTGAGCATTGGCCTGCATTGCCGGCGACGGAAGTATCCGTCGCGGCCCAGGTACCGGGAATGCAGCAAATGATTGAACCTCTAATAGCGCTGCTCACGGAGGTGCTGCTCGAGAGTGGGGGCGCGCCCCCGGCATCCGGTAGTCCAGAGCCTTCGTTGGACTAGGAGTTCCAGCCCCAGTGTCCTTATGAGCTAGCGCGCGAACGCATTTGGAAACGCGGCTGCATTTGCAGACATGGAGAGGAGGGTTATGTTCGACTGGGAGGATTTGCGTTACTTCGTTGCGTTTAGCCAGGATGAATCGCTTGCGAAGGCAGCGCGCCAATTGAAGGTTGATCATGCGACTGTCGCGCGAAGAATCGCGTCACTGGAGCAGGCGCTCGAGCTCAAGCTCGTGGACCGCCGACCGCGCGCCTATGTGCTAACGGCGGAGGGGCAGCAAGTTGCGGAATTGGGACGGCGCATGGAGGGGGAATCGTTTGCGGTCCAACGCATATCAGTCGCTGGGCGGGAGGTCGTCGCAGGCGAAGTGGTGATCAGCGCGCCCCCCTCGATGGCAGTCAGTGTCATTGCACCGAATCTCGGCAAGCTTCGGGAGCAACATCCCGCTGTGCGCATACGGCTGATCGCCGAAACGCATAATGTCTCGTTGACCCGCCGGGGGGCGGACGTTGCGGTTCGCCTGAGTCGGCCGACCGAGGCGGACATTGTCGCGCGCAAGGTGGGCACGGTGTCCTTCGGACTATATGCATCGCCCGCGTACCTGGCCTCGCGCACGCCTGAGAGCTACGAGTTCATCGGATACGACGACAGCATGGATGGATCCGTTCAGCAAATCTGGCTGGATCAACAGGCAATGTCTCGTCCGGTTGTGCTCCGAAGTAATAGCCTGGATGTGCAGCATGCCGCGGCGTGCGGGGGTGTTGGTGTTGCTGCTCTGCCGTACTTCCTTGGGGACTGGGATGAGAGCCTCGCGTTGGTGGAATGCGTCGGCACACCATTGATCCGTGAAGTGTGGGCTTCCACGCACGACGACGTCCGCCACGCACCCGCTATTCGAAGTGTTATGCAATTCATTGCCGACTGCTTCCCCAAGTAGCTGGACAGCTCTCACACACGCCTCCGCGAGCGATCTTTTCTGTAAGCAGCTAACTAGGTCGCGTCCGCCCATTCTGAGCACGATCGTCTCGCAGAGAATTCAATGGAACTTCCTCCAACCGGCGACTAGATTGATAGCCAGTCGGACCGTCACGATGCCTATGAGGGCGTCCCGCCCGAGTCCCTGTTTCCCGCGGCATCACCGTCCGGATCCAGTTCACACACGCCAGACTGTCCGACATAGCGTGGGAGGTCCGTTCGCATGTATGCCATCAACGTCAACGGCGAAAGCCGAACGATCGACGCGCCACCGGACATGCCGCTACTGTGGGTGCTGCGCGATCGGGTGGGTCTGATGGGAACCAAGTTCGGTTGTGGCATTGCGCAATGCGGTGCCTGCACAGTACACCTTGATGGCCTGCCGGTACGTTCCTGCGTGATGCCCATTGCGGCAGTTGGCGAACGCAGGGTAGTCACGATCGAAGGCGTTGGAGCGACGCCTTCGGGCCGAACGGTGCAGAAGGCTTGGATCGATCTTGATGTGGTTCAGTGCGGCTATTGCCAATCGGGGCAGATTATGTCGGCGTCAGCCTTGCTCGCGACGAATCCGCATCCGAGCGATGCCGACATCGATGCCGCGATGGCGGGCAATATCTGTCGCTGCGGTACCTACCTGCGGATTCGTGCAGCGATCAAGAAGGCCGCGGCGGAGCATTGAAATCATGAGCCAGCGGCGTGAGTTTCTGAAGATCATTGCCGGCAGCGGCGGTGGCTTGCTGATGAGTGTGGCGCTGCCATTGCTCGCTTCCACGAACGAGATCGTCGAGGAGGATCCAGCGGCCGGAACTTTCGCCCCCGATGCCTTCATTAGGATTGCACCTTCAGGGCACATCACGTTTGTCATGCCTCGCGTGGAGATGGGGCAGGGGACCTATACATCGATCTCGATGCTGATAGCAGAGGAGCTCGAGGTATCGCTTGACGATGTACGACTCGAGCACGCGCCCGCGGATGACGTCCTGTATCGCGATCCGGTAATTGGCAGCCAGATCACGGGTGCTTCGGCATCGATCCGGGGCGCGTGGTTGCCCATGCGCAAGGCCGGCGCGACCTGCCGGACGCTTCTGGTCACCGCTGCGGCAAAAGTCTGGAAGGTAGACGCTTCCACCTGTAAAGCCACGAACGGTCTCGTTATGCACCCCCCAAGTGGCCGACGCATGACCTATGGAGAGCTCTCAGGCATCGCGGCAAAGCTGCCGCTGCCAACAGACGTAGCCCTCAAAGACCCTCGCGATTTCAGGCTGATCGGTACGCCCGTCAAACGGCTCGACTCGCGGGACAAGGTCGAGGGGCGGGCTGTCTTTGGCATCGATGTCGTGCTGCCGGATATGGGGATCGCGACGGTTGCCGCAAGCCCGGTGGTAGGTGGAAAGCTTCGCGGCGTCGATGACAGACGCGCGCTCGAGATCAAGGGGGTGCGTCAGATCGTGCGGATCGACGATGCCGTTGCCGTGGTTGCCGACGACATGTGGGCCGCAAGGCGAGGGTTGTCCGCGTTGAAGCTGGACTGGGACGCGGGCACAAACGCCGGATTCTCCAACGCAACGCTGATCGCGAGCATGGAGCAGGCGGCGAGGGGCGACGGTGTCGTTGCGCAGAACATTGGCGACGTATCCGCAGCGCTTCGCAGCGGAGGAAATGCAATCAAGGCGCGTTACGAGCTGCCATTCCTCGCGCACGCGACCATGGAGCCGATGAACTGCACGGTACATGTCACGCGCGATTCGTGTGACGTGTGGACCGGTACTCAGGTGCCTGCCCGCGCGCAAGAGACGGCAGCTGCCGTGACAGGCCTGCCGAAGGACAAGGTAAGGGTACATGTGCTGTATCTTGGCGGCGGCTTTGGGCGTCGCCTGGAAGTCGACTATGTGACGCAAGCAGTCCGCTTTGCCAGGCAAGTGCAGGGGCCGGTGAAGTTTATCTGGACACGCGAGGAAGATATCCAACACGACATTCTCCGGACGTACTACCTGAATCAGCTGGATGCCGTAATGGATGGACAGGGCATGCCGTTGGCGTGGACCCACAAGATCACTGGCGCGGCCGTGATGGCTCGCTATCTGCCGAGCACGTTCAAGCATGGCGTCGATCCGGACGGCGTCATCGGTGCGATCAATCTTCTCTATGCAATTCCCAACGTGCGCGTGAACTACGTGCGGCTCGAGACGCCCATGCCGATCGGGAAATGGCGCGGCGTAGGGCCGACCCACAATGTGTTTGTGGTCGAGAGTTTCATCGACGAGCTCGCGAATTCGGCGCGGAAGGACCCCTACGAATATCGCCGCGCATTGCTCGCGAAGCAACCTCGCGCAAAGGCTGTGCTGGAACGCGCTGCTCAGAAGGCAGGCTGGCACCAACCGCTCAAGCCCAGTCGCGCCGGCCTGCGGGTGGGGCGCGGGATCTCCGTGCAGTTTGCATTCGCCTCCTATGTAGCGGAGGTGGCGGAGGTGGAGGTCGATGAGAAGGGGGAGGTGCGGGTCAGGCGTGTGGTCTGCGCTGTCGATTGCGGGCATGTCGTCAATCCTGACACCATTCGAGCGCAAATCGAGAGTGGCGTGATCTTCGGGTGCTCGGCGGTTCTGTGGGGAAAGATATCGTTCAGCCATGGGCGGGTCGAGCAGTCCAACTTCAATGACTATCGGGTGATGCGCATCAACGAGGCGCCTGCTATCGAAGTGAATATCGTGAGCAGTGTCGAGGCGCCCGGCGGTGTTGGCGAGGCGGCAACGGCAGCGCTGTTCCCGGCTGTGGCGAATGCCGTCGCCGCGGCGACCGGCAAGCGCATTCGTAAATTGCCGATGGAGGCCGCGCTGCTCAAGGCGTGATGCGGCTAACGGAGACGTTCATGCTTTTCCAGGCGAAGATCACCGTTCGAGTTCCGCCGGGCACGGACATGGAGAAGATCAAGGCGCTCAGCGCCGAGGAGATCGAGCTTGCCAAGGGGCTGCAACGCACTGGCAAGTGGCTGCACATTTGGCGCATTGCTGGCAAATGGGCAAACATCAGTGTCTTCGACGTTGACAGTGTGGATGAGCTTCACAACATCCTGACGTCGTTGCCACTCTATCCGTACATGGAAGTCGAGGTCACGGCACTTTGCCGCCACCCAGCGTCCATCGAAGGCGAGACGGCGGCGCTCTGAGGCAACCATGTACAGCGCCTTGTGCAATTCTGCACCCACAGCCTGCATGTTCACGGAATAGGCACACGCGACGATCTGGGGAAAGATCGGACAACCCATCGACGTATCGCGGTTTGCGGCGTCGAGCCCCTTCTTTCTCTCCTGGAGGACGTCATGTCCGATACGCTCGTCGCGCAACCGGTTCGCGCACCTGCTACGTTCACGCCCGATATGGTCCGCGCGGCGTGGACTGTCACAGCGGTGTTCATGCTGTCCAACTCTCCGACGCCGCTCTATGTGGTGTGGCAGCGCGCGCTCGGATTTTCGTCGGGAATGCTAACGGTTATCTTTGCGCTGTACATCGCAAGCCTGCTCGGCACTTTACTAATCGCCGGTCAGCTCTCGGATCGGATTGGCCGCAAGGCGGTCCTGCTGCCTGGTTTGCTTGCGGCACTTGTTGCCTGCGTCTTGTTCGCGACCGCTTCGTCCATTGCCATGCTCGCCGTCGCGCGCCTGCTGACAGGGATCGCGGTGGGCGTCATCGTTTCCGCGGGCATGGCGACCGTCGGGGATCTTGGCGGTGGCGAGCGTCGTCGGCAGGCAGCGCTGCTCGCGTCTGTGGCCATGGTGCTCGGCGCCGGACTCGGTCCATTGCTGGCCGGTGGCATTGCGCAATCGCTCGCTGATGCTGTGCGCCCGGTGTTCGCCATTGAGTTTGTCGTATTACTGAGCGCATTCGTGGTGACCGCGCGATTGCCGTTGTCACGGCCCAATGTGACAGCGAGCGGTACACGTCTGCGCCTGCCGTCGCTGCCGCGCGAGTATCGGCGCCACGTGTTATCCGGCATTGCCGTGTTCGGGCCCGGCATTACAGCGACGTCGTTCGTGCTGGCATTGGGCCCCTCGCTGCTCGCTCGCTTGCTGGACGTTCGCAGTCCCCTGCTGGCGGGTGGCATGGCCTGCGCCATGTTTGCCGTTGCTACTGGCGTGCAGTTCGTGGTTCGCGGCTGGTCGGTACGGGCGATATTCGCCGCGGGCTCGTCCGCGACGGTGCTGGCGATGGGCGCGCTGAGCGTTGCCGTGCTCGCGTCGTCCGTGCCCGTATTGCTGGTGTCTGCGTTGCTTGCTGGCATCGGCCAGGGGTTGGGTCAACTTGGTGGATTGACGCTGATCGGCTTGAACGTGCCCGATACGCGTCGAGCTGAGGCCAATGCCATCATGAATATGGGCGGCTATTTGCCGGCGGGATTACTGGCGGTATCGGCCGGGTACGCCATCGACTTCTTCGGCCTGTCGGCAGGCGTCATCATGTTTGCGGTGGCGCTCGCAGTCAGTGCCGTGGTGTTCGGTGTGATCACGTTTCGCCAGCATGCATAGCCGTTTGCGGCCACTGTCCGGTCGTTTGCAGGGACGTCGATAGGCAGACGGCACGGAGCGATTCGAGCGTAGCGCCCGCTTTGATTGATAAAGCAATTAGTTTTAATTCATGCAGAGCGCTTGAAATTCGAACGTGTTTTCGGTCGGATTGCGGAAATTTAGTACTAAGCTTGCCAACATCATTCCAGTTTCAAACCCCTGCTCAGTGCATGTTCAGCGCTGCGCGGAAGGTGTCCGGCGGTGCGTGGTCGCGCGATGGAACGTAGGCCTTCACCGCTCGATCCGGGCCTTGTGAGCGAAGCCGAAATTTCCGTGGCCGCAATGGCTGCCGACGTTTCCAATTGGGACCGTGTGACCGAGTGGCATTTGTTCGAGGCAGATGGATGGCTTGCCCGGAAGCACTAGCATTGTTTCCCGTCCCTCTGCATTTACAGTTAGCGTAGAAAGCATGCCGCATTCGTGTCGGGTTGCCCTTGTAATTGTATTCGGCGACGCCAATGCGTTACACCCATGAACTACTCGAGCCTGGGGAGATTTACGTATGCGGCACGTCAGCATCAAGCTCTTGCGCGTTTTTGTCCTGTTCATGGAGTATCGCGACCTACAAACCGTGGCAGCGTGGGCGCAGGTGCGCCCGCCTACAGTCGCATACAGTCTGAGCAGACTGCGCGATATCACCAGGGATCCCTTGTTCGTCAACCGCAGCGGCACGCTGGAACCCACTCCTTTTGCAGTGAAGCTAGAACGTGCCGCGCGTCAGATATTGGATAAATGGATGGAGGTCGCGCAGCCGCGCGACGCTCGAGAGATTGGAGCAGATGCCGGGCGCAGGGTGTTCGTCGGGTTTTCCCCATCGATTGGCGATCCCGTGATTACCTACATTCTTACGGCGCTCTATGAGAATTTTCCCGGCCACAGTTTTAGTGCGTGCTCGGTGACCGCTCATTCAGCCATACACAAGACGTTCGAGGCCGGCGAGTTACATTGCGCCTTCATGGTGGACGGTGTAGATATGCAGGACAGCGTGGTTCCGCTGAACATCATGGCAACGCCGCGTCGTTTGGTCAGTGCTGACCGCTGCAGAGAGAATGGTCTGGCGGGCAGGGACTGGATTCTCTTACAGGAGGACTGCGAGAGCAGCAGTCCGCTTCGCGCCTTCCTGATGCGACACGTGAGCCATTGCCGTGAGACGGTGGTCCCGTCATGGCAATCGCAGATCTCGTTGATGCATTCCGCGGGAGGCTTCTGCCCAATCCTCGATTTCAATGTTCCGCTGGTGACCTCTGATGGTAAGACTCAGGTGCTAGCACCTCCCGCAGACTTCCCGACTTGGGCGACGGTGCATTTCCTTATGCCGCGAGATGCACCGAATGATGTCCCCCTGCGCGATATCATGGAAGTAGGCGCCTCCGTGCTACGCGATCCCCCCAAGGCGGTCGAGAGTGGCAGGCGTGCCAGGCCGTCTGCTCCCCTTGTGCCCGTGGTCTAGTGCCAGAGCGGCAACGGATCCCGTCGTGCACCAAGTCAGCTTCAAAGAGGGGGCTGGTGATGTCTTCTCTCTCCCATGACGACACAGATTCGTTGACGGAAATTGCCCCCGTGCATCGGAGCAAAAGAGGCCACATCCAGCCAATCCCACTCGACTGCAGCGAATCGCCTCCTATGGTCCGAATCAAGCGGGATAGCTTCGACGTCTTGTTATGCGGCAGCACCGACCGGAGACGACAATGCTTCCACAGCGTCTGCGATTTCGGCGGGCACGGCATGATGCACCATATGGCCTGCTGCCACCATCTTGAGTTCGCTGCGTGGCAGTTCATCGTGCAAGCGCTTAGTGTGGGCGGTCGGATCAACGATGCCGTCATCCGCTCCGGCGATTAATGTCACGGGGACCTGTAGCTGGGCGTACTCTTCCTGCATTTGCGTGACCGCCGCAATCATGAATGCGGTATCTTCGGCTGCCGCCCGCAGTTGCCGAGGGCGGAGCATCATTTCACGTGGCACAACCTGCAGGAAGTCATCTGGCACTGGGTTGGGTGCAAACATCTTGCGCACAGTTCCCTTAAGCGCGAAGCGAGCCAGGACAGGCATCACGGTATGCTGTAACACATCGCCCACCCCCGGAATTGCCCCCGGCACGTTGAGTGGGACTTCCATGCGCGCAGTCGGATAGTAGAAGCCGGAGAGCAGCACCAGCCCTGCGATATTGGAGGGTGCTTGCACGCCCATGGCGAGTGCTACCAAGGTACCCCAGGAATGCCCGACGACCACCGGACGAGTTACTCCCAGGCGTTCCAAGGCCTTGCCAAGCCACAATGCCTGAAGGCTAGGGGTCCATAGCTTGCCCCGCGGGCGGGTGCTATGGCCGAAACCGGGCCGGTCGAATGCAATCACGCGATGCCGCTCTGCGAGCTTATCGAACAGTCCGCTGGCGATAAAATCCTCCAATTGCACGCCATTCCCGTGCAGCAGGACGACCGGAGGACCCTCACCGCGCTCGAGATAGTGGAGGCGCACGCCATCAACGTCGATCATGCGGCCAAGGGGCGGATGCTCGTGCTCGGCTACGCGCGCCCGATGTCTCGCCCAGAGGGCGGTGGCAGTACCAGCCACAGCCAGCGCGGCGGTAGTGGCGATGGCGGTACCAGCGGCGGGGGGTGCCGTAGATGAGGGCGAGCGAAGGCGTGAAAGTTTAGTGGACATGAGTGAGCGCCGGTGTGATGCCATGCGCGGAGCGTGGCATCGGTGGGTGGGTAGTACGATGCCGGACGCAAGCCCGATGCCGGGCCACTGCCCTCAAGCCGCGAAAAGTTGTACTCCCATGCCACAGCTATGCCTCTGGGTCGTTAGGCGACAAAGGCGCTTTGCTCGGGTGGCGCAAACGCGCCCTTACGTCCTCTTGCAAGGGAGCGGCGCTGTGTAACCCATACACCTGCTGCCGGCCTTTATTGCACGACGACCGATCGCTTCAGTCGGGGCTCGGTCGCTCGAAAAAGAACTCGGGCTGCGAATACTATGTTGCGAGCGTCGGCGCCACCCGATGCCCCCAGCATGCGTTACCACGCATACTTGACCCCCAGCCGTCCGATGAACGCGTGGTAAGACTGACTGCCGAACTGCCATCCGGCGTTGCCCCAGCCAGTCCATCCCTTGCCCTGCTCGACGTTGATGCCGATCTTTATCTCGTAGCGGTTCTGCGGATACATGTCCCGTAACGATACCTGGTTGAAGGTGAGGACGTTGTCCACTGCGTCGTGCCACCAGTTGACCGTGAGATAAGGCTGCGTGCGTTTGCCGGAGTCGTGAATCCAGGTTCTGTGCAGACGGACCCCAAGGCGCGTGATCCAGCCGCTGCCGTCTCCGCCGTCGATGCGGGTACCGTTGGGTTCCGTCACACCGTTCTCATGCCCGCGAACAAAGATGACCTGACCCTGAGGCTCGATGACCCAGTCGCGCTCATGACGTGCATACCAGGCATAGCCAGTCTCGGCGGACAGCGCCAGCACGCGGGAGTCGTACTTTACGGTGGGCAGCGATTGGCCGTTCACGTGGTTGGTGTACCAGCCATACTGGGCCCAGAGATCGGTGTACCAGCCGAGCCGAGACTTGTCATTCTGGAACCAGGTTCCGTACACCCCCACATTGACGCCTTGCACATCGCTGTCTGCGGTCGCGGGATTGCCTGCGGCGCGACCCGTGCTCGAGCCCCAGCTATATCCGAGCATGCCACCCACGTGTATGCGGTCATCGCCGCGGAATACTGACCAGCTCGCCACGTCGCCACCGCCCTGAAGCATCCAGACATCGCTGTTCACGTCGAAGTTGCCATCGCGGCTGCGCGAGCCGATGTCCTTGCCTACCAGCCGGACCCATCCCGCGCCGCGTTTCTGGTCATCATTGTCGAAGCGTTGCTGCTCGGTCCACTGCGGCTCTCCCAGTCGGTCGTGCAGGCTGTGCACCAGGAACCCCGCAGCCAGTCGCTGATTGGCCAGATAGGCGGCAACCTCGGGGCGATACAACGGTGTTGGGGGCACTGGAATGACGTCAGGGTTGGGCGGAGGAACGGGGGGCGCGGGCGTCTGATCCGAGCGCAGGTACCAGGCCTGTGGATTGGAGCTGTCAATGCTGCTGCGGAATAGGCGATATTCGTATGGTCCGGCAACCGCGCGTCCGGATAGTACGAATGCGCTCGCAGTGGTCGTGCCGCCATTGACGGCATCGACGACCATGATGCCGTTGGCCTGTGTCAGCGCGCCCGCACCGCCTGCGTTGGTGATGCGCAGCCCGGTGCCGCCCGTTGCCTTACCGCCGTCGATGACCAGCTTGTCCGAAGGCGAGTTGTCCGCGGCGAGCACGGTGTTGAGTCCAATCAACGCACCATTGGCCCCTGCATAATTGCTCACTGTCAGCGTCTTAAACGCTCCCGCGACCGGAGTAGAGAAGAGAATGCGGCTCGCGTCGTTGGTGAGATTCGTCAGGTTCGAGTTTCCCGTCAGGTCCCACTGGGTGCTGTTGCGTAAGGTAACGGTTGATGTGCTTCCTGGCATGGTGATAGCTGACCCTATCAGCATCGATCCGGACGCATCAACCGTGGCAAAGGTATCCAGAGCCTGAGGAGTTTTTGCGATAGTGGAGAGGGCTCCGGCTGAAAGCAGCAAGTCTGCGGGCGGCGTCGATGGATCCTCTCCGGGCGGCACGGGCTCCGGTCGGGCGATAGGATTTTCTGGTGCGGGAAGCGTCGGGAAGTCTGCTGGCGTGCCGACACGGAGCCACTCGCCGCTGCCAGAGACCGTCGAGTTGACGAGCGAGACGGTACCGGCGCCGGCGATTGCGATGGTCGGCCCACTGCGATTGCTGAGCGCCGACGTCGTGAAATCCGCAGAGGTGGGACTCATATCCGCGGCAACATACAAGGCGGCAGCGTTGGCATTCGTCGCCGTCACCGTGGCGTTCGTGCCGCTGATGCGGCCGCTGTCTCGCGCCACCCCGCCATGTGCCGCGATGCCACTTGTCGTTACCGTTGCACCGTTGAGAATCACGAGGCTTTGGTCACCGAGGGCGAGCATGCCATGGGCGGCCGAACCCTCAGTTGTGACGTTACTACCTTGCAGTGCCTCGACTTTTCCTTTGAGCACCGCGCGCAAACCGACCGCCCCGGCTCCATGCGTGATGACGGAAGTGTTGTCATTGAGCGTGACGGTTGCCGGGATCGCAAGCGAGGTCTGCGCCTGTGCCTGGGCACCGTGAGCGATTTCACCGAACGTCTCGATCGCCGATGCGTTAGCGACGACGACGGCCTGTCCAGGCTTAGTTGGGTCAACCCCCGCGTAGACGCCAATTGCATTGCGCCCATCAGTGAGGACGGTTGAACGATTCAATGTGACCGTACCCCCGTCGTCGGCGGCGACGCCAATCGCTTCATCGCCATGGGTGTGTATCCCGAGATCATTGGCAATGAGGCGCGCATTTGGGGTATTTGCGGCGATTCCCTTGACACGCTGGCCACGTTCCGTCGTGCCGAATGTGTCGACGGTACCTCCATTGATCGTCGCGAGCGCGTCGGTACCGACATACACGCCAGGGGCATTCGCGTTGCCGGTGCTTATGATGGCGGTGTTGTGCGTGGTTGCCGTTGTGTTCACGCCTCCAACAGAGAGTGTCGGCACCTGGCCGCTGTTCTCCAGACGCCCCCCGTCAATGGTGACGCTGCCACCGGCTCCGGCGGCGACCGCGTTGCTGATTGCACTCGTGACAGTGGTATTGGTCAGGCTTACGCTCGCCCCGTTGGTTACCCACACACCGCGAGATGTTGCCGAGCTGATGGTGCTGCTCGAGATTGCGGCGCTGCCACCGTTGTCTGCAAAAACGCCGTTCGAGTTACTGCCGCCCACTGCCAGGATCGTTGCATCCGATACAGTAGCTGTCGAACCCACATCTGAGACAAACAGACCATGCGACTGGTTGCTGACGCCGCCGCTGAGGATTGTGTTGGCACCCCGAATCACCAGCGTGCCACCCGATAAGGCGCTCGCCGCGGCTGCGGGGCCGCTGACCGCGTTGCCGGCGCCGGTGGCAGCGAGCGTGCTGCTGACCAGCGTCACGGTACCGCCGAGCTCCGCGCGGGCGGCATTCGAGAAGTTTGAGGCAGCTGTGACGTTGATCCCGGTCGCAAAGATGTTGCTGTTTGCGCCGCTGGCGACCAGCCCATGATTGAAGTTTCTGCCGCTACCGGCGCTGCCAATGTTAATGGTGGTGTTGCTGAGCGTGACTGTGCCGCCGTCCTCGGCCCTGACCGCCGACAGGGAAACACCGGCAGCGGGTCTCATATTGATCTGTACGGAATCGGCAAAGATGGAACTCCCGGCACCAGTCGCGCGCAGGCCGATCTGGCCATTGGCTAGCGCGGCGGTGTTTGATGTCGTGTTGACGCTCCCGCCATTGAAGTTGATTCGCGCGCCCGCAAGGGCGTTCACGCCGATGGCATTCGCTACGGAGAGGCCGAGCGTTGTTCCGTTGTCCGTCAGGTTCGCGCCGGTGCCGGTACCAGTCATGGCAATCGGATTGGCTGCGGTGGTACTGATGGACGCGGCACCCACAGTACAAGTGTCGGTTGCAGACACTTGGCCCGTGCCGATCGTCGTGCATGTTTGCGCGTCTGCCTCGCTTGTGAGACCGGCGACAGCAACCCCAACTAGCAGGTAGTGAGCGTTATGGCGTCCGTTCGGCCGCGCCGCACCTGTCGCCTTTGCTTGGTGAATGCTCTTCATCGTGCCTCCCTTGTGCCGACGTTGAGCTATTTCATGTTCGTCGGCTGGTTCGTCCTCCGCCGCCGCAACCAACTCAGGTTGGACGTTGTGCGAATGAACGACAAGCGATCACTGGCTGCAGACGGGAGTCGGCAGGGAAACGTCGGTCGCGCCGACGGTGCATGTGCGATTCGAGGTTGGTATGTTCCGCTATCACCCCGGCGTAGAGAATCGCCTCGCCATCTTTTTCCATGTTGTTATTCCGCTCGAGCTCATCTTTTGCCCAGCCCGGGACCTTCTCCTTCCCGTGACGGAGGCTTGTTGCACGGGCAAAGCGGAATGGCGGATGGGATGCATATACGTCATCAAAGCGGGGACATGTCATCGCACGCTCGCAGACGCTTGTTGCGTGAGCCCCCGGGAGTGGGCCGGCATTTACGTGCGTTCCCAGCATGGATGGTGTGACGCAAACCATAGGGAACAGATAGCGCCTCGTATCGGGGGCCACTGAAATCTCCGCGCTGAACCCAACACATTGGATGTTCCCGAGCTTGGTCGAGATGCATATCCTGATGATGTCATGGCGAAGTTGATGTGGAAGTGAAGAATTCCACGCGGCGTTATTATTATTTTCTAATGAAACAGTGAGTCGCTGTTTGAAGCTGATTCTGACATATCAGGTTCATCGTATGACGGGGTGCGACGTTGTCCTGTATCGTCGAATGGTCTGATTGCCGAGAGATGCCAGCACGCATTTCGGATCGCTCCGCAGCAGGCTGCATTACCGCAATCCACAGGCTTCCATCGTCTTCTGCGACGCTACCAGTTAGCTTTCCGGCTCCATGATCTGTTCTCCTGCGTAGTCAGGATTGACGTCCGGCAGTGGCGCCTCACGCAAGGTCGGTGCGATTTATTGACGATACCGACGCTAACGATATCGGCCATGCCGTCACGAGGAAGGCAATGAAGAGGCATAGCACCGTCCGAAGCGCCGCCCGCGGATCCACCAAGCATGCGAGCACCTGTTCGCTACGTCCTTCCCCATACAGGCACCAGGTGCAAAAGTGTTCGCAGTTGTTGGTCAGCAGCCGGTAACGATTCTCGCCCAGACGCGACCGTGCACGCTGCACGGCTTCCTGACGGACGTATGCGGGGGCCGCATGGGGTGCGAACAAGACCTCGTGCCCAGCCGCGAAATGCGTGATGCTGACTTCCTCAATGGGGCCACGACGTAGCGCTCCGGCAAGACCTGCGTAATGCACAACGTTGCCATCTCCCACGTAGATGCCGTGATGGCTATAGCCACGACGCGGCGAGATGAGGTGCGCACCGATCGGCGGCTCCGTGCTGGCTTCGGGATAGCGTCGCGTCAGGCGTGCCGTGGCGCTGCGCGCTGGGTCGGAGATCGGTTGGCGGTCCATTTGAATGTCCAGACAATCACGAAGAATTGACTGGAGCGTAGGCCGCGCCATGCATCAATGAAAATTAAACATTTTTACGTATTGCATAAATTATTGTTTATGCAATGTTTTTCGCTGCTCAATGATAAGCAATCCATATATTGCCGGCGACGTCGGGCGCAGAGGTTTCCACGTCGCGTCACCGCTTGCGGGAGGTCGTCAACGGACTGGGCCATCGGCCAGACAGGGCTGACGTTCACTGCGTGGCGTCAGCGCGCTCGGCTAGCAGTGCTGGAGCTGCTGGCGGCGTGTGAGACGGTCGCGAGCGTAGCGTAGCTCTTGAACTCGGCTTAACAACGTGAGCGCTTTCATCGCGTTGTTCAGGCGTACTTCGGGCACGGCGCCGGTACGCTACTTCGGGGCTAATCTGAGGACGCTCACCCTGTAACTAATTCCCTGTCGTCGCGTGCGACTCGTCGGAGCCATCCGGCGTTTTCGCCATCTTCAACATGTGCTTCACTCCGGTTGGGGGCAGAGCGCTATGAAGGCACACGACCCGCTTGCGCCCACTTGTCTGAACCTTCATCGTCGGAGACTAGGGCAATAGTGCAACCGCAATCGCCGCAGATATATCGAAATCCGCTGCCTGCAGCACTAGATGCCTGAAGGCGGCTGCCAATTAATTGGGAATGGGGAGGCTTATGTCCGGGTTGTCCAAACATATCCTCGCAAAGGCGACATGGGAGCACGGCGTTTCGGTATGCGGCAATTCAACGAGTTTGACTATATCAGTGCTCATCGGAACCGGCACGCCAGCTGTCCGGCCTCTGCATTGTTCGTGTTAGACGCACAAGTGCACGGCACGTAAACGGGAAACCGGCGGCTCGAGCCGCCGGTCTCTTCTTGCACCCTCATGCGCGGCGGGAGGGTCCGCGCATGAGGGGCCGGAGCAACTATCGATCAGACCAGCGCGCCGTCGGTGTACACGTCACGTTGGCCGTTACGGGCGCCATCGACAAACGGGTTGCGCGGACGGTTGATGTCGCGGGCACCGTCGGTGTACGGGTCAACCTTGCGGGCGGGTTCGGCGGAGACCCCGGTGCGGTCCAGGCCGGCTACGAGGCGAGCACCGTCAGTGTAGGGGTCGGCCTTGCCGACCCGTGCGCCATCGGTATAGCCATCACGGTTGCTGATGCGGGCACCGTCGGTGAATGTGCTGCGCGGTTCGCTGATCGTGCGGGCACCGTCGAGATACGGGTCGCGGCTACCCTGAGCAGCTTGAGCGGCACCACCGATGAAAGCGGCGGCAAGGGCGGCGGCGGTAAGGATGGTCTTGGCGTTCATGATTTGCTCCTGGCTTTGGGCCGCTTCTGTCGGCCCGGTATCTGTTTCAGGGATCTTTTTCCGTTGTACATCTACTACTAGGTAGATGATCGGGTTCAAAAAAAGACCGTCTATCCGGTACTTGTCTAACTGCTCTGCTGCGGGTCCGATGCTGCTGTCCGGTGCTTCTGTTTGCTGCCGGGCAGTGCAACGGCGTCCATGTGGGGAATATTATCTACTACTAGATAGATAAGCAAGAGGTAAGCTTAGAGGACTTGCTCTAACGCTGCCTCGGCGCCCGCGCAGATAAAAAATGTGCGCATTAGTTCGCCCAATCGCGTGTGAGCATAGGCAGCGCCGCGCGGTGCCGAAATGCGCAGGTGACCGACGACAAACCAGCTGCCTTTCTTTAGCGCGATCCGGCGTTCGTGCGACGGCATCAAAGGAGGTCGAGTAATACATCGACGGCGAGACGTCCGCGGCGAGTGCCCGCATCCTCTGCGGCTCCGCGCGTGAGATAACCACTCACGGGTGAATGGGGGCCGCTCTTCAGTTCGCCTTGGTCGTCTATGACAACGACTTCGTAGCCCCAGTTGGGATCCATGGGGGAGGCCGGTCGGAACACAAGCGCATGCAGGGTGAATCCCCGGTACGGCTGCGATGTATGTCCTTCGCTATTGTCCAAAACCATCCTAGGTAGCCCTCCACAGCCAAGCGGCGGTGCCAGCAATCGGCGTGAGGAGGGATTGGAACCATCGTAGCTGTGCCCCCCGGAAGTAGATGTCGGTGCCTGTCCGACAGCATGCCCCGTCACGCCCCCGGACCTCTTGACGGCTATGGTAACTTTGCTAAGTTGAATATGGGCGCACCGTCCACACGCTCGTTACGCCCGCTGTCAGCTCAGCTCTCGTTCCTTGCTACGTCATGAACATCCGCCTTGTTCGCAATCGGGACCGCGCATTGTTTTTGCCGGCGCACCGCAGACTTCTAGATTGCCCGCTTGATCTCCAGCAGTGGCTCGGACAGCCCGAATACGAGGCCCTCACGGAACTCGCCGACGACACGCCGATGGTCGGCATTTATCCGCCGACAGTTCTAGCGGAACTGCGGCACTTTGGTTTCTGCGCTTTAGACCTGCATGGAATTGTCCGCACGTTCAGTGCCATCGAAACAAGCGTCACTGCCGCCCACCTCGTCGTCCCGGAAGAACGTTAGAGATACCTTCGCGCATGGCGGCGTAGCAGCCATTTGGGCGTCGACAGTCATGCGTCATCACCGCTCAGCGCGAGGCGCCCAACAATAGTCGGAGTCGTTGCACGTCGCAGCGACAACTCACGGCTCGAGTGCACCGGGACCGACTTCAGCCGCATGTCGTGTTTTCGGGTCGCCTCCAGGCTAGATTTACCGCGACCTTTCTCCTCTCTTCGACCCAGGGTCCCCTATACTGATACTGTATATTTGTACAGCATACTTGGAGAGGCCATGCTTTCGGAACTTGCAACTTGCCCGTTGTGCGGCGCTGACGCAGGGCGAGTGCGGTCATCTCATCTGCGGGGCTACAGGTATTCGTGCGCGAAATGTGGTGTCTTTGGCATAGAAGCGGCCGCGCTAGGCTCGAAGGGTATGCTCGTATCGGCACGAGAAGACGTGGCTCGCCTCAGAGCCTATGGTCATCTGCCGTGCATCCAAAGAGTGCGGCAGGGTTTTCGAATCAGTGCTGGCCGAGCGTAGCGCTGGTAGTGTCACCCTAGAATGCCGCACCGTAAAAGGATGCCCACTCTGCGGCTGGATTCCTGCGTAAGAAGACTGGGGAGGGCATACGACGCGGGCCGCGAGCGTCATGACCCTCGTCGCTCAGACGCGCATTCCAGCAATGCTTCCGCCATTCATTTCGTGGCAGCATCGGCGAGGATTCTGCGCGGAATACGCCCAGTGCGATCACGACTTCCACTTGCTCTGCGCCTCTTCTTCTCGCCCTCCTGCGATCTGCGGGTCGTCTTCCTGTCTTAGCCTGTGTCGATCCGCCTCGGAGTGACCCGTGTCGCATTCAGCCGTCACCAATCCCACTATGCGATGTATGACAGGTCCAGCCGCGACCACGACGGGAAGCATGATCAACCATCCGACGCCAAACGCTCGCACCCAATGCCCTAGGAAACTTCCCTGCGCAAGAAAAGGGGCGCTGCCAATGGAAGCTGCAATCGCGCATGTTAGCCCGGATTGAATGACGCCAAACACCAAGTGGCCATATCGTCGGGGTATGCGCAAACCGTTAAGAGCCATGTTAACTATTGGCGGCGGCGAGGCTGCGATGCACTTCGAGTGCGCTGCGTTCTACCCAATTGTGCTGCAGTAATCCATCCGGGCGTACATGCATAACTGCCGTACCGGTCATGCGGATAGGCGATTGGCAAGGGTGAGAGCCCATGAAGCCGTTGTTACGCCCGGTCACCACCCAGCGAGAAACCACACGGCTACCGGACTCGTCTTGGAAAGACTCCACAACTTCAAAGCGGAAATCATTAATGCTTGCCAGGAACCTGGCCACCCATTGTTTGAAGAGGGGGCGCGACTCGATGAGTACGCCCCCCGATGTAATGCCAAAATCTTCGGCAACAAGAGCGTCAATGGCATCGGGATTGCGAGATTGCCAGACCTCTTTCCAGAAGTTTTCGACGATGGCAACGGCGTTACGATGGGTCATGGTGTAGTCCGGCAGGGAAGGTGATGGAGCGAGTATTACGACTTCCTAAAAAGAAGACAAACGAATAATTTTTCTTCCATCTAGTTGAGTTACTTATGGATGGTGCGGGTGACGTCAAGCTGGATTTGCGCCGTGCTGAACCCGCTGAGGAATTCTGCCAAGTGGTCTGGCAATCGGATCGCGTTCAGGAGGCCGCGCGCGTATGGGGCGGAAGAGATGTGGCAGAAGTCGTGGGGGTTTGCGGCGCTCGAGATCACGGCGGCGCGTACCCCGACCACTCGAGAGTGGGCCCGCGAGAGGCGATCACGCTCGCACAGATTCCGGGGTGTTAACGAGCTTATCCGGCTTGCGAGTCCACGTCATGTCGGACGTTGTCCGATCTTTGCCAAAGCGCGTCGTCGGGCACGTTTTATCACCGGCAACGTGCAGGAAAACGACGCTAATCATTTCGGTGCGTGGCTCGTCGTTCGGTGCGGTAAGCTGTCAGCACACCAGTGGCTTCCATCGCTTCAGGGATCAAGATCTTCTCTTCGCATCGACCGTGATCAAAAGCCATCGAACCTTCGCACACCTGCTCATCGCCGTGCTCATCATGGTGGTTGTGGCGCTCATCTCAAGATGGCTTTTTCTTAAGTTCTCTCCTTATGCGACCGGCGGTTTCGAACGGGTACGCGACGCGACGCCGGAAAACGGCCCATGTATGCGCTTGTTAGGCCAGCAGCCTACTCGTCAGAGAGAGAGCAGGGAAGTCGGCGTGCGCACGCCCTGCCTGGAGTCATGAGGCACTTTCTTTAGTGAGCGTGGATTGCTGACGCTGGGCACGCCGGTACTGAGTGCGGCATGGATTGAGTGCCTTCGCAAAACAAGGCATGGCCGATATTGCCATCTCAGTGCTGCGGTGCCTCGAATTTTGGTTGCGGCATGAACGTTGCACGGACGTTTCGCATACCACCACGCGAATGCAAAGGAGATGGAAGTGCGTACTCTAGTGGCTTACTTCAACAACGCAGCCGACGCTGCCGAGTCCTACAAGGGACTGCGGGCCCTCTGCCCCGACTCAGCGGTTTCGCTGTACCCGATACCGGCCGTTGACAACCGACGCGGCACCTTGTTGGACAAGATCCGCAGCGTTGTAGTGGAGGTCGCGGGACTTTCGCCACGTTCGAATGCCGCTCCGATGAGGAACGAGCGGAATATGCTGATTGTCAATCGCGTGCCGGAGAGCGTTCTATGGGAGGCCTTGGCCTCTTTGAGGCTCCTCGAAGCCCGCGTTGAGGTCACGCCGGCGCAGCCGCCGGCAAAAATGTCATTGCACGCCCTTTGAGCGGCAGATCCCGATCGACGGAGGCACCCATGGCGCGCGCACTCATGAAGCCGATAGCATTGGGGCCCTCCGCTGTCAGGTACTCCGCTGGCCTGGTCGTACTTCGTCGTTTGGAAGGCGAGTGGCACTGTCTCGTACTGCGAGCGTTCCGGAACTGGGATCTTCCCAAGGGGATGCCGGAGGCCGGGGAAGAGTTATTGCAGACCGCGTTACGGGAGGCCACGGAGGAAACAGGCCTGATAGATCTGGATATGCGGTGGGGGAGCGACTATCGAGACACCGCTCCTTATGCGAACGGAAAAGTCGTACGCATTTATCTTGCCGAATCTCAGCATGGGGCCGTGCGTCTTCCTGTCAATCCTGCGCTAGGTCGCCCGGAACACCACGAGTTCAGGTGGCTAACAACCTCTGCCGCGGCGTTGCTGCTTCCGGCGAGGTTCGACTCCATACTAAAGTGGGTCGATCACATGTTAGCCAACTAAAACGAACGACTGCCCGCCGACCTCGAGCCCTATACCTGCTCCAACCGATGATAGCGCGGCTGCGGTAAGTCAATGGCGATCAAGTCGCCAGCGCTTACTACTCCACCGGCAAGCACAATTGCCATGACGCCAGCCTTGCGCACGAGTGCTCCCGATGCGTCGCGCCCGAGTACCTTGGCCAACAAGCCGGGCTGAAATCGCTCGATCTGCGAACATGGATTGCGCAACCCTGTTAGCTCGACGACGGCGTCCGCCCCAAGGCGCAGTAGAGTTCCGGTAGGAAGCGCGTGCAAATCGACGCCTTCCGTGGTGACGTTTTCGCCAAGGGCGCCAGGGGCAACCGTGAAGCCGGACGCGGCCAAAGTCCGGTGTAACTCGGCGCCGATCAGATGAATCTGGCGGAGGTTGGGCTGAGTGGGATCGACACGAACACGCGAGCGGTGTTGCACCGTGCTCCCTGCATGCGCATCCCCCTCAACGCCGTGCCCGGCCATTAACCGAATGCTGGTCTGCACGTGTTTGCTAAATTCATGCTTAGGGCTACCGGCGACCGCTGCGACTACCGCCACGCCTGACGCATTACCTTCGATCATGCATTCTCCACTGTCGAGATATCACCAACATGTCGTGCGAAGCCCCTCCCCTGGATTGCCTCAGTTCAGGAGAGGGTTGGGGCATGAGGTTGACAACCCCGGCGCGCAGTTAGGCTTGTTTCTGACTCGGAGGAGTGTCTGCCCCAATCCCGAATCCTACAAGGAAGAGTTTCGTTACCGGTACGAATCCGAACGCGATCTCGTTGACCTCCGGTCATTTTGCTTGAGGCACTCGTGTGATGCAGGGTGGAGGCCGCAGCTGCGATCGTGACTTCGTCGAGTCGTTCGCGAGTTCGGATTGGTATGGGCCTTGCGTCAAGAAACTCGTGGCATTCAGCCGCGAACACGGAGTCCACCATGGTAGAACAATCGCATTCGGGTCAGAGTCCTCAGCAAGAAAAGGCTCCGCAACCGTTAGAGAACGAAGGCAGCGGAGAAGGGGCAGACAATCCTTCGATCGAGCAGCAAGAACGGGACATCCCGCCGGAAGGCCAGGAGGATCCGATCGACAGCGCGATTCAGAAGGGCGATGAAGTTGGCGAGAAACGTGACCCGACGCAAGGTCACGGCCGCGGGAAGGAAGACCCGAGCGCGTGATATATGCATCTGGGCATGATCAGAACGGGGCGGCGACGCGCTGACCCTGCTGGGCGCCGATGCTTGGGTCGTTAGAGAAATTTGTGGCCGGCTCGCTTGAGCACTTCGTGCTCAATCCTGATTCCAGCAAGGCTGATCACGAGTCCACAGGGTTGGGCTGACGCACGAATGAGGCTTGTGTCCTCTGCATCGACCACCGATCTTCGGAGCTGATATGTCCCCTTCAATGTCAATTCAGCCGCTGCGCTTTGACCGATCGTTCGAGCAAGTGCCGAAGGACGAGGCCGAAACCGTGAGCAAGCTGATCGCGGTGTTGCACGAGATTCAGCAGGTCACCGCGCGTGACTATGGGTATGCCGTCCGCAGCGTTCACGCCAAAAGTCACGGCGTGCTCGAGGCAGAGATGGAGATCTTCCACGATCTGCCCGAGCCGCTCAGGCAGGGAATATTTGCTCATTCCTGGCTACATCCGGTGGCGATGCGGCTGTCGACGAATCCCGGCTATCTTTTGGACGACAGTGTTTCTACACCCCGTGGTCTGGCCATCAAAATTGGGAACGTTGAGGGAGAGCGGCTGCCGGGCAGCGAAAGGCATGCGACTCAGGACTTTGTGATGGTAAATGCGCCAGCATTCTCGGCGGCGACGCCAAAAAAGCTCCTCTCGAATCTAAAGATCCTCGCGAAAACAACAGAACGTGCGCACAGAGGGAAGAAAGCCTTGTCCGCATTACTGCGAGGCGTAGAAAAAGCGATCGAATCGGTCGGTGTGGAAAGCGCTGCGATCAAGAGCCTGGGTGGCCATCCACCCACGCATATCCTGGGTGAGACGTTTTACACCTGCGTCCCGATCTTGTACGGTCCTTACTACGCCAAGCTGAGCATTGCCCCTGTATCGCCCGAGCTTGTGGCCTTGGTCGACTCGCGGATTAAGCTAAGTGGGCATCCCGACGCTCTGCGAGACGCTGTCTGCGCGTTCTTCGCGAACCATGGTGCGGAGTGGGAAGTGCGTGTCCAGCTCGCCACGGACATCTTGAGCATGCCTATCGAGGATGCTTCCGTCGAATGGCCGGAGGACCAGAGTCCCTATGTTGCCGTCGCACGCATTCGTGCGCAGCCGCAGGACGCTTGGACTGAATCGAGCGCGGCTGCCATCGATGATGGCATGTCGTTCAGTCCCTGGCACGGCCTGGCTGCGCACCGCCCCCTTGGCGGGATCATGCGCGTCCGCCGGCAGACTTACGAGGCATCGGTGGCATTTCGGCGGGATTTCAACCATTGTCCCGTGCACGCCTGACGGCGGTCACTATCGGTTGAGATTGTCCGCTATCGCCACTTAGCGGCATAGTCTATGCGGTGCGGTGAAGACGATTGCTGCCAATTCCCGTGATGCTGTCGCTGGCTGCTGGCGATTGCCTGATTCGGTCGCCTGGGATCGTGGCGGACTTTGGGCAAGGTTGGGCAGCTTATCTTCCTCTGGACATCGATGATTGTCGGCCTTCCGTTGCCGTCGCGCGCTCTAGAGCGATTTAAGATCGGTCACGGTATAGGACATGGAGAGGCGGAAGCCCGTGCCAACACGCACCGGTGCCAGATCTGAGACTTCCTCGTTCGGTACGGAAGGCAAGTTGAGCTGGGCTTCACCAGCCCATACATCCACTATCCGCGGATTATCCGTGATCGATACGACGAGTTCGTGAACGGCCGGATTGTCATGCTGGCCCGCAGCGAGGCGTGGGAAGTGTCGCAGATTGACGATTGGACGTCCTGCCAACCCCACGGTCGACGGATCACCAACCTTGTTCGTCAACTTGATCTCGGCGCGCGCAATGCGCTGACCTGCTGTGGATGCCGTAGCGGCGAACCGCGCGCCCGGTGCCACTTGCGCAGCGGCAAGACTGGGAGCCGAAAATGTACGTGTTTGATGCACTGCGCCCAGACGCTTCGGAAAACCTTGAATCAAGCCACGCATCATGGCCGAATCGTTGTCGACGAAGATGTACGGGCAGAATGCCACCGGCTTTCCAGCATGCAACGCGTCGACCAGGACGAAGAATTCCCGATACTGATAACGGGCGGGGTCCAGCAACTCATCGTTTTCACCGGTAAATTGCCAATCGACAAAGATCGCCGTGGCGTGGCCGGGAGATTCCGGGTCAAGGATCAGTCCGGCAGGCAACACCGCCGCGGCGGCAGCAGGATCCGCCCAGAATTCGACGATCAGGAAATCGCCGGAATAATGCCATGGAGGAGGCGGTGCAATGCTGGAGAGGCCTCGGGGAGAAAGGGGAACAGCATAGGGTTTGGACATCATGAACTCCAGAGTCGTTGTAAGGAAAATCGAGGGCGCTGCCTCATTGCTGGCTGGCCGCCGAGTTACGCCGGCGAGCCCGTTCCCGGTGACCAATTTTCACTAGCCACTTCAATGAGGTTGATGAAAACATCGGGCTTCACGCCCGGCTCAGTGCCCAGCCTTGCCACCGGTCGCGATAAAGCCACTGCTTGTCCTCTGCGGACCGGCCGGCCGCCAGCGTGATCGGGATCAGCAACAAAGCAGACGAGCGTGCACACGGATAGATCTCGTGGCCGGACATTTGGGCCATTGACATGGCTGCTGCCTCGTCAATGGGATGCATCGGGGTACGAGTCGATAGTAGAAACTCTCGTTCGATGTAACAATGCAGTTGCCAAAGAAACTCTGTTGCGTCATGCGTAAGAATCTCGACTACGGACTACTTCATGCGATGACGGCGTTCCTGCGAGTCGTCGATTCGGGCAGCTTCACCGCGGCGGCTTCCCAGATGGCCCTAACCACGGCCCAGATCTCACGGCTGGTCTCCGGGCTGGAAGAGCGACTGCAGACAAAGCTGTTGCAACGAACCACCCGCCGGCTCGCCCTGACCAGTGCGGGCGAACGATACGCCAACCAGTGCCGCAGCATCCTTGACCTGGTGGCCGAGGCGGAGGGTGGGGTAGGCGGCGCCAGCGTCGAGCCGACGGGACGACTCAGGGTGCGCTGCATGGCGGGATTCGGGGAACGTTACGTGGTGCCGCTCGTATCGAAATACTGTTCGACGTATCCGAAGGTGATCGTTGAGTACAGCACCTCTCAACACATGCCGGATTTGATAGCCGAAGGTTTGGACGTCAGCGTGTATCTGGCACAACGGCTGCCGGACTCAAATCTGGTGGCGCAACAACTTGGGGAAGCTTATGGCGTCCTTTGCGCAGCCCCCGCCTATCTCGAGCGCCGTGGCACCCCCAAGTCGGTCAATGTGCTAGCGGAACATGCCTGCCTACGTATTGCCAACCCATCCACCACAGCTCAATGGACGATGACTGATGGGAAGAGCACGTTCAGGATGGACCCGACCGGTCCGCTGGTTGGCGATAATCCCGAAGTCGTACTTCATGCAGCGTGCAATGGATTGGGCATTGCCATGCTCCCCTTGTTCTCTGCTGTGGACCGTGTCCGCAGCGGTGAGTTGGTGAACGTGCTGCCAGAGTGGCGCTCGCCTGCCATCGGGGTCTACATATTGATGCCGTCGCGGCACTTTCTTGAGCCGAGGACCCGCGCCTGGATTGATCTACTGAAAAGTGATATTCCGGCAGCGCTGATGCGAGACGCCAAGAACGCGGACGATGCGAACAGCTCAAGATCAGGGCGGACCCGTCGTGCGACTCGCTGATACGTTCACCTCGCCGTCCCAGGGCGGGTCCGTAATCCGGCACAGGCGGTCGCGCTTCGCTGGCGAGGTGAACGACCCGTTGAGGCGTTGTTCAGCTGGGCTAACAGTGTTGCATGCAGCGCTTAGAATTTTGGCCCGGAGTTCGTTTCGACCTTTTTGCAGGTGCCATCGAAATCCTCGAACCCACTGGCAAGGGTCAGTTGGCCGTCATTCGATCGATCCGGACTTTCGCCCTGTTCACCATGTTCACCATGTTCAGTTTCAACGTACTGGTGATCTCCTGGTCCCCGAAGCTGTTGATGCCCGGCATGACCTCATGAAGTAATCGCATTCTCACGCTATTGGCTGCGATATCGACGTTTATGGAGCCATTGAAAAGTCATTGCCCGGTGGCTGAACCATTTGTGCTCTTGTTATTCGATGCGTCGCAACAGTAAGTGCCCATGCTTGTAGCAGCGCGATCCGCGCTGTGAGTAGGAAGCAATGCAGCCGTGCCGTCCTAGGTTCCTTTCTCCGGGTCTCTGGTTCGCGATGGCGGAAGGTATGCCTCAGCAACGAGCGCATCGATCAGGCAGCTTTGAGCAGATGCCTACAGCGCTAGGCACACCGTCCTGCAAGTCCTTCATTTCGCTCGTCCGGCCAGCATGTCGAGAACGGACAGACTCGCTTGCGCCCGGCAACTGATTCGTCGTGCAGGTTATCGGCACACTTTGTTCTGATAGCTCACCCAACGGGGGAAGCATCCACGGCTCCGAGAGTATTCGTGGTTTGGCGTTCTCCCGATTCCGAAGGCAGCTCAAAGCGACATCGAGCCTGTTCACCAGCCGCCGTTATCTGCGCCGCATCATCGTGGCAATCGCGACGGACACGTCCGCTGCTCGTGGCGCCGGTCATCACATTTCCCCACGCGCAGCCCGCAGGTGTTCCTTCGCGAACCAAGAGCGGATTGACCTCTCTGCAACGGAGAGCGGTGTTGCGGCGAACAGGCAAGCGCTTATTGCGACGGCGGATCGGGGCCCAGTCTTCTTTGACGCTTTCCGACAGTCGCAAATCGTTGCCACGCAGCACCGGTGGTTCCACCGTCACGCACACCGATTCAAGGCGTGCGCATCTATGGCAGGCGGAGGAGTTGCCCCGTCAAATTGCGGGCGATTCCCGTTGTTCTTTTGGGAGGATAGACGCGCGGATAGCATTGGGTGGCACGACATTCGCATGACCAGAGGCACCTCGGGCGCATCGTTCTTCTTATCGCGCATCCGTAACCTCTTTCACTGCCGCCATGACCGACTTAAGTGAACTGATTGGCACGACGATCACGCCACAACGCTCGTCTTCGGGACGCACGCGACGGCGTATTGCAGTGTTCCGGGCTCTGCAACTGGGCGACATGCTTTGTGCGGTGCCCGCGCTGCGTGCCGTACGTGAAGGCGAGCCCGACGCCCATATCACGTTGATCGGGTTGCCGTGGGCGAAAGAGTTTTCCCTTCGCTTCTCGCATCTTGTCGATGATTTCATGTCGTTTCCCGGCATGCCGGGGTTGCCAGGGCAGCCATATCGGCCAGCCGATGCCGAAGCGTTCTATCACGCCGCGCGCGCCCGGCAGTTCGACCTGGCCATACAGCTGCACGGTAGCTGCGCTCTGAGTAACGAGGTCGCGCGCCGGCTCGACGCGAAGGCACTGGTTGGATGCTGCACGTCAGCGGAAGAAGCGGGAGTGCACCGCGGCGGCAGGGAGCATCTTGTTCCGTGCCCTCAAGGCAGCGAAATAGAGCGTCTGCTTGTATTGCCCCGCGTTTTGGGTTATCCGAGCATTGAGAGTCGTCTCGAGTTTCCACTGGGGCCTGAGGACTACGCCGGCTGGAAACATATCGCGGGCGAGCATGATCTTCAGGCGGACGGCTATGTCTGCATCCATCCGGGGGCGCGAATGCTATCGCGGCGGTGGCCTTGGGAGCGCTACGCAGAGGTCGCGCGCATGCTTGCCGACCGGTGGCCGGTGGTGATTACTGGCGCCGCAGACGAACAGGCGCTTGCGCATCTGCTGTGCTCGCAAGTCGGCGTAGCAGTGATCAATCTTTGCGGAAGAACATCGCTTGGGGTGATGGGCGCTTTGATCGCCAATGCTCGGCTATTAGTCTGCAACGATACCGGCGTGTGGCATATTGCTTCAGCGACGGACACGCCCAGCGTCGTGGTGTCATGTGGAACGGACAGTTGGCGACGAGCACCGCTTGACGGGCGTCGGCACCGCATACTGGCGGACTATCCGCCGTGCCGCCCTTGCAGCTGGGAAAAATGCCCGCTCGGGCATGTCTGCGCGACGCACATCAGCGTCGAGGCGGTCATGCGGGAGATTGACTCGCTCACTACCGTGGATTGGGGGTTGAGTCATGCTTGCGCGGTGACATGATTCCGATGGTGTCTGTCCGTCGGGGTTGACCTGACACTTGGGCCGGACCTGCCCCAACGGGGGCCGCCGTCAGCCGCTGATACTGATATCGGTAAGTTGGGGCTGACGAAACTACAATCGATCGCTGGTCAACGACTGGCGGGGAACCTGGCCGTGCCTGCTCGCTGAAACTTCCATGAGCGAAAAGGCTCGATGGCGGCGATCAAATGCCGAGAGGCTGGAGGGCGCTGCGGCTCGCCAACGCGTACGGCGAGGCTCCCGTGTCATGCCTGCCGCAGGCGAGCATTGCCAGCAATCGGCGGAACCGTGACTGCCTGCCGAGTGAGATGCCAGGAAGTCAGAATTCATTGAATGGGCCCGCAGGCATCGGGATACTATGTGCGCATCGATCCCAGCTGTCTTCGGGCCTTGGCCGGGGGAGTAGGGAGATTTTTCGTCTAAGAGTTGGCATGTCGCATTCCGGTGCCTTACGAATTGCGGCAAGCACATGAGAGGGTAAGCGAGTCGTGTCACAGTCTGATGCGAATGATTCGCGACGAGGCTAAATGTAGGTGGGTCTGGAGCTTCCATGAGTGCAAACTACTTTTACACGAATGCTGCAGCTACGCTAGACGAATTCGAGCCCGAAATCCGGGCGTTTGACGCGGCGGGAATTGTGGTCGACCTTCGCCACGCTCGCTTCGAGCGCAGTGACGCATCTCTCTCTGCACTCGACAGACCGGAGATGCAGAACATGCTGCGGCGCGTTCGCAGGGGGGATACCATCATTACGCTGAAGCTCGCCAGCTTCGGGCGCAATATCCGCGAGGTACTCGAGACGCTCGCCCGTTTTAAAGCCCTTGGCGTCAGCGCACGATGCGTGGAACTCGGCGGCGAAGACCTTTTGGGTGCAGTCCCATCGCCGCCCATGCTTACCCTGATGGCGGTCAGCCGCCTCGAACGCCAATCGCGCAGCGCGCGCATGAAGGAGAGCGTCAGCGCGTCATTTGAGCGCGGAAATCGCCTTGGCCGCAAGCCAACTGTGTCCGCAGCGGCGCAAGATGAGATACTCGTGTCGCTTCGCCGGGGCAGGTCCGTCAGCGAGTTGGCTCGATTTTTCCAGGTGTCGCGCCAGACCATCATGCGCATCAGGGATCGGGGCATTGCCTAGCACCGCTCCTAGAAACGGCGGATCAACTCCTAGCGCTCGTTCTCGGGTCTCTTCACGGTTTTAGGCAGACTCGTATCCGCTGTTCCGCAGCACGGTTTGTCGAGCCGGCACCAATATTCTCCCCACATCTTCGATCTGATCGCGCAAAAAAAATCCCGTCCGAGGACGGGCAACCGATTTAGACTGGAAAAGACCTATCCCAAGAGGGAAGGCATCTTGAGTCTACGTGCTAATGGGGAGCCGTCCGCTGTCCGGAAAGTCGTCTTAAGGGACGGATAGTAAGTACTTCCGGCCTACCGTAGGGGCTGCCGTTCGTGCCGCGGGTCTGAAAACGCGTATGGCCTCACTCAATTGAGTGACCCCACGAGAGGGCGTACGGAATCTCGTCACTCGTTCGTGGATGGCGACGGTCTCTCATGAGACACGACAATGCGCCTGTCTTTAGAGATCAGAATGGCGGCCGTGTGCGCCATAGCGGCCGCCAATTCCAAATCGGCGACCTGCGGTGTACGCGGCGACTTGAAGTACATAGCCAAAGCGCCGACGAAGTTCCCGTGCGATGTCCGCAGAGGAAACGCCCAGCAAGCGCGGTATCCGAATTCTGCGATGAGCCATGCCCAGGGCTGCCATCGTTTGTCGAGGAGGATGTCGCACGTGGTAACGGGCTGATCCGACGATGTCGCGACTCTGCAGGCCACGGATTCAAGTGATAGTTCGGAGCCATCCACGCGCTGGGCGTACGCCTTCGGCATGCCGACCACATGATGCAGCGCGCTGTCTTGCTCGACATAGAAGGCACACCGCCGGTCATCATCCGTTTCGTTAATGATGGTCTGTAAGAGGATGCCCAGAGCCTGGCTGAGCGGGGCACCGTTCATCGCCGCCTCGAATGCCTCTTTCTGCGACGAGAGCCAAATCCGACCGCGGCGAAGCATGTGTTCGCTGGCCCATAATGCATTCTCCACGTGACGACGTTCGGTAATGTCGTCGAACGTTATCGCCACGCCCTCGATATTTCCTCCCTCTACAGGGTAGGGATACATTCGCCTGAGGTACCATTTGTCGGCGATGCTGTGCACGACCGTGTCGCGATGGTGACCTGCATTCAGGACGTCCGTGATGTCGGCGAAAAAGGAAGAGTCGCTAAACTTAGGTACCAGGTCCTTGATATCTCGACCCACGTCCTTCGGAATCAAGGGGAACAGCAGAGTCATGGCCGGCGTGAACCAGCAGAGTCTTCGTGCCTTGTCGAGGAAGATTGTCATGACTTCCCCAGACGAGAGAATGTTACTTAGCGTCTCCAGTTGCGCGATCTTTCCATGTAGTCTTGCATTCGCGCTGTGAAGATCGTCATTACTCGTATTGAGTAGTGCATTCGATGCAAGCAGCTCTTCGTTCAGCGTTTGCAGTTGATCGCGCGAGACGGTGAGTTCGTCATGGGAAAGAAAGGCTGGCTTCGAACCGAGTTCGGAAGATGTCCCTTTCATCTCCTCCGGCTGCCCCTGTTGACCTGTGAGCACTGCAACTGGTCCGAGGACACCGGGAATATTCTCCTCGCTCACGAATGACAGCAGCAGCCGGTTCGGAGGGCTGTCGTCGGATGGACGCATAGGCGTCATTCTGATTCGCAAGCCGGAACTCTCAGACAGCCCCTGCACTACACGTTGCTCATCCAGCGCGAATGCATCGCGCATGGCGTGGCGCAGTTGGTCGACCCATTGCCACGGCACGAGGGCGAAAAAATCATGGGTGGGGGCTCCGGCCGGAATTCGCAATACCGCGCGTGTGTCGCCGTAGATGCGAAGCAATTGCCCTTGCTCGTTCACAAGTACAGAAGGAAAGACGAACTGGTCCTCCGGCTGCTGCCGTACGCCATCGTTAAATGTGGGGATGTTGCGACGTTGCCTCGCGGCCATCTCGGCAGGTGGTACGTCGGGGCTTCTCGCTGTCTTCTGAAAAATGTTGAACTTCGCTGAGATTTTCCGGAATCCGTCCTTCGCCAAATCATAGGATTCGCTGCCGCCAAGGAACAGATACCCGCCCACACGCAGCGCGCTGTGGAGTACGCAAATTGCCTGGCGTGCGGTGGAAGGTTCAAGGTAGATCAGAAGGTTACGGCAGGTCACCAGGTCCATATCGGCGAACGGCGGGTCGGAGATCAAATTCTGCGATGAGAAAACCATCTGGTCGCGCAAATGACGCGTGACCCTGAACATCTTGTCAGCGCTATAGAAATAGTCTTTCCGCTGTTTTGCGGACACGGCGCCCAATGCTGGGGCCGCAAACACACCACGACTGGCGTGATGAAGGATCTCGGGCGAGGCATCTGTGACGAAACTCTGAAAACTCGCTGGGAGACTCATCTCCTGCTTGATATCCTCGAGCGTCATCGCAAGTGAGTACGCTTCCTCGCCGCTTGCACAGCCAGCGGTCCAGGTACGAACGGGATTGCCAGTACTGTTCGCTTGCATGAGGGGAATGAGGACATCCGCTTTGAGCGCCGCCCACGCAGCCGGGTCTCGAAAGAACTCGGTAACGTGGATAGGAAGTTCGCGGATGAGCGACTCGAGCTCGACGGCATCCTCCGCAATCAGGCACGCGTAGTCGGCAAAGTCGCGGACGCTTCGTACTTCCATGCGTTGTCTGACGCGCCAGAGCAATGGGGAGGTCTTATAACCGGTGAGGTCCAGGCCGGAATGCATGCGGATATGCAAAATGATTTGGGCCAACGCCCGGGTATCCTCCTGCGTCGGGCTCCGGTCCCGCTGAGGACGGGAATAACCTGCAGCGGAGCAAGCTACGAGTTGCTGTCCGATGGCTCCTGGCGGCAGAACGTGATCGTGGATGTCGCGCCGTATCACGGCGTTCGGCATGCCGTCGTGGACCGCCGTGAGCGGATCCTGCACGATCACGATGCCGCCGGCCTGCTGGATACAGAAGGCGCCGGCCGTGCCGTCTATCCCCGTGCCCGACAAAATGATAGCGATCGACCGTTTGCCGTGATGCTGCGCCAGACTCTCTAGGAAGCGGTCAATCACGTGGGTGTTGCCACGGTAATGGCTATCGCCTTTGTCCCTACGCGTGCGTAACGCATGCGGCCCGACAGTCAGCACGCAGTCGGGGGAGGGGACATACACCGCTCCTATCCGAGGCACCACATGATCCTTGGCCTCAAGAACGGGCAAGGGCGTCCAGTTGGAGATCAATGCGGCGAGGCGTTGCGAGTGGCCCGACGGAAGATGCTGCAGTACCACGATCGCAAAGGGCACGGACGCTGGCAGCTTTTGAAACACCTTCTGTAAAGCGACAATTCCGCCGGCCGCCGCACCAATCGCAACAATGGGCGTTAGCGTGCTCCCGGCATTCATTGTGCTCGATGGCTTCATCAACCCCTCGCATTAAGGCGGTGGCTGGCTGGCCGCTGTGTGGCGATTCTGGAGCGCGGCTCACCTGTCTGGCTGACTCATTGTCCTCCTTACAGCATCCGGAGAGGGACCATAGCGTTCAAATATTGGAGGCGTATCGTGAGTAGGTCGGTCGCGCAATGAACGGAACAGGCGCGCGGCGCTGCCAAAGATCAGCACCCAAGATGTGCAGGAGGCGCTTTCTCGTACGCTTTCCATGCTGTCACCTTGCTTAGTGGCTGAGCGTCGTGGGCTCTGCCGTCTCGCAGTGCTTCCCCCCACAATCCACTTCACGAAGCGGCGCGAATACCAACACTGCATAATCCAATCACAACCGGGGAATCTTGTGTGATGTTCCGCTGTGCGATATGACTATCGTGAGATCGGGGTATCGTTGCCATGCGTCAGCTTCCACACTGCACCGTCAGAAATAAGGCTGGAATCTGGCCACGATCGGATATGCATGACAGGAAGAAAATGGCACATGTGAAGATGGATATCCTCGCCGACTACATGTCCCGACGAAGAGGCGAGCGTTCTCTGCGTGAAATTGCCAAGGAAGTTGGAGTGAGCGCGGCAACACTGTCGCGCATCGAGAACAGGATGGCCCCCGACCTGGCGACCTTCGTGAAAGTTTGCGCGTGGCTCGGAGAGAATCCGGCCACATTTTTCGATTTGGAGCCCGTTTCGCCCCCTCTCAGTGACACGCAGATACAGATTAACGAGTAGTCCACGGCCAGGCGTGAACAGTGAGCATCTGTGGACAGGCCGCGGCTAAAGCGCGAGGTCGCGAAGCATTAGCAGAGGAGAGAAGCAGGACGAATTATTCGCTGCGACGACGGGGAAGTGTTGCGCAAATTCTATCAACGGTGCGCCGGCTGGTCAGGCCTAGGCGCAGCGAGACTTCCGCAGGCGTGACGCCTCGTATTAGCAGCCGTCGGCTGTATGTATTTCGAAGAATCTGTGGCCCCATCTCGGCCGCCGTGTAGCCGACAGCGTCGAAAGCCATTCGGACAATATTCCCCAGACTCATGTCAGTGACGGGAGTGCCCCGTTGCCGAAGGGTAAACAAAAGTTCGCCTTCAACGGGTAGCTTCCCGCGAACTCTCAGCCAGTGCGACAGTGGTGCGATGGCGAACGACTCGAGAGGCACAGTCCGGGCGATTCGGGGTCCCTTCGCCGGTACGTGCAAATAGGGCGCGCGCCCACGAGGATGGAGGTCTTGCATGAGTGCATGCCGGCCTTCTCGTGCCGTCACACCCGTACCAAGGTACATGGCCACGATCGCGCGACACCGTGCCTCCGCGAGGTCATCGTCTGCTACCGGCTGCACGAAGGCCTGCAACCGCAGGTCAACGCTCTTCGGCAGGAAGTGCAGGGGCGGGTCATCGTGCGGCCATTGCGCGCGCAGCACCAACTCTGCTGCCGGGTTTGTCGTGCGCACACCAGCATGCATCAACTGCCTGCAAAGGCGATCCACGAGCTTAAGATAGCGCATGCGCGTGGCCGGGCTGTGGTCGGCAACATCCTTGTTTAGCCAGAATCCATCCAGGAGCTCAGGGCCAAAACTGGAGAGTGTCGCCCCATGCCGGATAAGGTGACGGTAAAAACGATCGAACATTGCGCGATGCTGAACAATCGAGCGCTCGGAGAACGGACGCTGATCCGCGCCAGAAGCTTCGCGCTGTTGCCAGTCTGCATAGGCTCGAGCAGGGTCGACAAGCCACAATGTATCCATGGCGTAGTGTCCTGAGTGTTGTGGGGCTCTCTGGGTGGCCGCCCTATCGACGCATCTGCATGTGAAAACGGCACCGCACGGAGCGGGCCATTTTCACACATCAGCTAGCTTGCGGCTCCGCATGTAGTCGGGTCAGACCATTGCCACCTACCGCCGTGGCATCAAGCCTAGAGGTCCGAGCCCAGGAGCTCGCAGCGTGACGTCAGAGCGCCGCGTCCTTCAACTTTTTCAGGGGGCGCACCTTCACCTTCACCGAAGCGGGCTTGGCTGCGAACCATTGGTCTTCGCCGGTGAAGGGGTTCTTACCAAAACGCTTCTTTGTGGCGGGCACTTGGGTCGCGACAACTTTGAAGAGGCCGGGAAGCGTGAACTCTCCAGCGCCCTTCTTGTGCAGGGCATTCGTAATGGTGTTCTCGAGGTGGATCAACACGCTCTGAACCGTCTTCTTGTCGAGTTCGGTTTGCTCAACCAAGTGTGCAAGCAGACTCGACTTGTTGAAGGTGTCCTTCAGCGGTTTTGCGGCGGCGGCAGGCGCCTTCGTCGCAGGCGCAGCAGTTTTCTTCGCCGGCGCCTTGGGTTTTGCTGCCGTTGCCTTGGTGACCGCAGTTTGCTTCGTTGCCATGGTTCTCCCTGTTCCTCAAACGCCGGCACCCCGCCGGCTAACGTGGAGCATAACGAAAATCACGGCAGTCGTACAACCGCTTTCCAGTACGTCCTGCGAGACCTGTGTCGCGGTCGGGAAAGCTCGCTGGTAGCTTTGTTGCGTTGCCCGGCCAACGAATCTTGAGTCCGGCCCGCCATTCGCGCCAAGCAGTATGCCTGTACGCATTCGTTCTGGCGACCGCCGTCCGCAACAAAAACGCCGCCATTGATGCGGCGACAATCAATGCAATCGCGTAACTGCAGACTCCAGTGAAAGGCCCCGAGAGAAGTCCAGCTAGTTACCGAGAGGTGGCCACTCGAAATCTCTCCGCACAGTAATTTATATACTGAAATACATTCCCCACGCAACCTAGCGCATCTCCGATGCGCTGTCTATCTACAGCAAACGGGGAGCGTAGCCTCAACACCTCCAATACGCGAGGTTCCGGTACGGACCTGAGGAAATAGGGCAGAGTCATTTCCCGATGGGTCGCGCATTTCCGTCTAACTAATGAGTTACGCTGACTTTGCCATCAGCTCGAATAGCCTCGCGATGATGCGGGCCGGCACACAAGGCTTCTCAAACACCGCATCAAACAGGTCAGGATGACAATGGCCAATTTCGGCCTGTGCCGCGGTAAGCAGCACCAGCGGGATCTTGGAGAGCAAGGAGTCTGCGCGCATCGCCACTGCCATCTCGAAGCCAGACATGACTGGCATCATAAAGTCGGTAATGACGGCGTCAGGTACTTCCGCCGCGATGATTCGAAGGCCCTCGGCACCGTCCGCAGCGGTGATTGCCCGGATGCCTTCCATAGAGAGCATCACCGCCAACGCGTCGGCGTTGATAGATTCATCGTCCACGACGACTACGGTTGCCATGGCTGACGTCCGATCTGAATTTCCTGACGGGAGTCGAGCGCCAACTGTCGGCTATGAAGAAAATCAGGCATGATCGCTAGCCGGCCGCTCAAATGCAGCCCGCCTTCGCGAATTTGTACTTCGTGCAAGCCATTGTCGAAGGCGCTGTCTCGCATTTTTACGATATTGAGCAAACGACTCAATTCACCATCGATTACTGTTTGCCGTAGACGCACCAGGTTGTCCATTAAGCTCGAATACTCTGGCAACGGCGCGACATCGCCCCCGGAGCTGTCGCGCATCTCAAGCGCCGCGACAGTTGTTGTGCCCCAGCGCGCGAAGTTCATTGGTAAGGGCGGTGTAAAACTCGATCTCGCGGGCCGAATGGACTGCAGCACGTTGGAAGCCTGTCATGCCGTCGATGAACACCCGTCGGATACCATGCTTGCGGATAGTATCCAGCAACTGATGACCGAGGAAATCGAGCAGATTTTCACGCAGCGGATTCCAGCAAACATGAAGGGCGCCGCAGTGTTCAAGCGGCTCGATTGGCAGGTGAAGCGCCCGGGCCTTGACGCGGAGTCGTGCCGGGGATTCGTAGAAACCAAAGAACAGAGCTGGGCAGTTGCGCGTGGCCGCGCTTACAAAGTTCAATCCGAAAGTCGTTTTTCCGCTCCCCGGAGGTCCCATGAGGAGGGTAACGGATTCGGTGACAAGTCCTCCCCCAGATATCCCATCGAAGCCGTGTACACCGCTTGTCGCTCGCTCCTCAACAACGCTCGTCTCATCGGATGATGGGGTGGCAAGCGCTTCGAGACGGGGATAGACATCGATGCCTTTAGCCGATATTCGGTACTGATGGAGTCCAGCTAACGACGCGCTGCCTCGCGATTTCGCGACGCGAATCAAACGAACGCCACGTACGCCCACCAACTCTTCCTTGAGTTGAAGCACGCCATCGACCATTGTGTGCTCACGACTCGCATCGTCGATATGGGAACTCGTGAGTAGAAGCACCGTGCCACCTATGAGAGCGGCATAGCCTTGCAGCTCCGCGATGAACGTCTTGATGTCCAACGCCGCCGCGGCACTATCCTTTGCGATTGAGAAGCCGTCCACGATCAACATCGTGCAGCGCTGTCGAACAAGCTCAGCGCGAAGCGTACGCACCAGCCCTGGCAGCCCGCCTTCACGGAGAACCTTGGACAGGCTGATGTAAATTATTTCTTTATCGACAATCGAAGTGTCGTAAAAATCGAACGTCGAAAGTGACTGGAAGAGTCTGTCGTGGGATTCCGCGAGAAGCGTTACGTATAAGACGCGAGTGCCCCGGCGCGCCTGAAGGAACGCTACCTGATTAGCGAGGATTGTCTTGCCCGTTCCTGGGCTCCCCTGGACGATATACGATGCCCCGCACAAAAGGCCACCGCAAAGGATGGTGTCCAATCCGGTGATTCCTGTCTCTAAACGTTCGGATTGCCTCATGGTTCGACTCCCCCAGTTCCCCTCCCAGAGGCAACGTTCATGCCACCGGTCGGAGGGCTCGTGTGCTCTTAATGCCTGCTTTCTGACGTACGGGAACCAACGACGCCGGCTTCACGGCCTTCGAAAGTTGTCCGTAGCCGAGTATCCGCAGATCATGCTCGTGGAAGGTACGTCGAAGATGCTGGTCCAGGAAATCACGAAGCGAGTCGTAAGAGAATCGATTGACCCGCTTGATCAATCTCTCAGATTCCGAGACTGCTCGTTGCCACGACCGGTCGTGTACCAAGAAGTAGGGAGGGACATCTTGGCTTGTCCTGCGTAGCGACCGGATGCCCGCATCGATTCGAACGAGATCGGCCCAATCGCCTGGCAGCGATTGAATCAGATGGACCTCGAGAATGGCTTCAGAGGAAGTTGAACCGATCAGGAATCGATGAAACATCATAGAGGCCCCTAGTTGATTCCTACTGTGTGCGGCAGCAGAAGCGCGAGCGGCACCAGCGGTATCTGAGCATTCTCCGAGTTCATGGATGTCGATATCGGTTGCCGTCCTACGTAGAGGCTGCGTGCGGGAGTTCGCTTCGCGCCGCGCTATGAGCTCCCAAACAGGGAGTGAATGCGTGCAAGAAAAGTCGGGGATATGCCGCCTCGCCCCAGTCTCGCTTCGATGCAATCCAAGATATCTGTCCCTGAAGCGCGGCCCCCATCTTTGCAATGTCACGCAGGACTACCGGACCTTTCTGCAACTGCACCATCGTGGTTGTGCCGGAACTGCATTGCGATCGCGATATCCGTGCCTCGCCTTCGAGCAAACCTCACGTATCAGTGGGAAGCATCACCCTAGCCCTGAGCGTACGTACCAGTTGTGCGTTGTAGGGATGAGGTGCGATACCGTCGGCGCAATTGTGTAGGCAAGACACATAGCACCCGGCACGATCATTGCGCGAAGAGTGATTGCGTTCCCTACGCTGTGTGCGCTCCACCTCAGCGATCACGGAACGTCCACAAAGAACATTTCCACCCGTGAAGGTTTGAACCACGGCCTGCCCCGCTTATAAGGCGCCCGCCTGCCGCCCCGCCTTCCCCCTACCAATCTACCCGGGCGACCGGCGTGCGGAGGATCTAGCAGTTTTCTATGGATGGCTGATATGCGAATTGCGGCGGACATAGCTGGTCAGCATTAAGGGGGATCGCATGGACAAGCAAGCGGTGGGTGAGACAGAGACAACGACTGAAGGGCTCGCAGCCTTGACCAGGCATGTTGTCACCGGATCCATCAAGGGCGAACTCGACCCAAAGTTCATTCGTACCCTGGCGGAGCGCATTGCCAACGAATACGACGCAATGTTTCGCTGCGGACGGACGGATGGGGAAGACGCGGACGACGTCGTGGCTGCAATGAACATGCTCAAGGCAATAACGGACTCGAACGAGGGCAAGCTCTTGTCCTGCGCGCTGAATCGCCTCCGCTCGGCGGACGCAGACGCGGACGAATTGGAGAGGGTGAGTCGGGACGTAAATTAACGCAGAGGACACATTCGCGACAAGTTTGCGCGAATATCCGACGCCCGTGAAAAACTGCACGCCTTCTTCGCAGCTCAAAACACCAAGGCTCGCAGCTGTAAACCCCCCGGGCGGGTCAATACCGTCTCGTCCCAACCATGGCGTCGTCAGGCGTTTGCGCTGAATCATTCATCGCTCCCCTGACCACGCCCTCATCGACAACGGAGATCCCCTTGAAGAATCCATGGGTGAAAAAGAACCCCTTCATGAGCATGTGGCTGAGTCAGGCCAATCGTGTTGCGGGTGCAACGCGCGGCCGAATCACTGCGGAGGCAAAACGTCAGACGACGACGGCAATGACAGAAGGTGTTGCACAGGCGACCAAGTATTGGACCGAGGTACTTACACCCAGAAAGCCCAAGGCGAAGAGACGATCCAAAACCGGTTGAAGATGTTGGAAGTTTCGGCGATGGGCGCGCGCTCTTCATCGACCTAGATGGGCGCTGTCCACCGCTGGGACACTTTGTGCATATCCACGGATGAGTTACTCGGGGCTCTGCGCTGATCCGCACCGCCCCGCCGAGATCCTCCGGAGGTACAAAAAGGATCGTGACGAAACACTCCGCAGGTCCAGCGATGCCTGGGGCGTGATCGCGACCTATCTACACTGCCGAGCACCCACCGAGAAATGGAGTGAAAGAAGATATCGGACAGCTGCCGCGGGAGTTGGCGGATCACTTTACCGGGCCATTCCTGCGCTTTCTTCGCATTGAGGCGATGGCCGGGGCTGTCCTGTTCGTTTGCGTCGTCATTGCGCTATCCCTTGCGAACTCCGGATGGGCTGCCCAGTATTTTGCACTCTGGGATACACACTTCGGTTTCTCATGGGGAAATCTTGGATTCACGCGTTCGATTCAGCATTGGATCAATGATGCGGCGATGACGCTGTTCTTTTTCGTCGTCGCCCTCGAGCTCAAACGTGAAATGGTCCTGGGAGAGCTTCGCGACCTCAAGGTCGCCGTGATGCCCCTGGCTGGCGCACTTGGAGGTATGGTCTTTCCCGTTGGGCTGTTTCTGCTGCTGGTGGGCGATGCACCGAGCGCCGCTGGGTGGGGAACGGTGATGTCAACGGACACCGCTTTCGTGATCGGTTGCCTTGCCTTGCTTGGTCGGCGCGTACCTGAAAGCCTGCGACTGTTCCTGTTGGCTCTCGCAATCTTCGATGACATCGCCGCGATTGCAGTGGTTGCCGTCAGCTATAGTGGCGCATTGCAGTGGGTTCCGTTGGTGCTAGCGGCATCCGGCTTCGCGATCGTGATGGTGGCAGCCCGAATTGGAATTCGGAGCGTCCCGTTCTACGTCGTGCTCGGCGTTGGTATCTGGCTCGCCGTTGATGCTTCAGGTATTCATGCGACGCTGACCGGCGTAGTCTTAGGATTGATGACACCTGCGCGTAGTTGGGTCAGTGATGATCGCCTGCATGCCATACTCGACAGGGTGGTTGCCTACCCGCCAGGCCGCCATTGGAGCGGCGATACGGTGGGGAGGCGAGACCTGCAACGAGCGGGAGTGGCGACTCGGGAAGCAATGTCTCCCATTGAGCGGCTCGAGATCGCTCTTCACCCATGGATCGCGTTCGCCGTCATGCCGATTTTTGCTTTGGCGAATGCGGGCGTCACCTTTGTCCCGGCGACCGTAGACCCCGCACTCGCTACAGCGATTTTCCTGAGTTTCGTGGTGGGGAAGCCTGTGGGAATTGTTGTTTGCTGTGCGCTCTTTGTGGAGCTAAAGCTCGCACATCGTCCGAGCGATCTTCCCTGGTCAACGCTCACGGCTGGCAGCTTACTGGCGGGTATTGGATTCACCATGGCGCTGTTCATTGGAGGTCTGGCGTTTAGTCCCGAACTGATAGGGTCAGTGAAGGTTGGGATACTTGCCGCTTCGCTGATCTCGGCTTCGTTTGGAATGCTGGCATTGAGACTTCTATCCGTCGCGCGCGTCTCAACGGGTGCGAGGATCTAGTCACCGTTCGGCACCAGGCAAAGGAGGGTGACCGGGCTCGGGAACCAACTCGTTCACTGCGAGAGGGAGTCATGAATCGACTTCAATACACGGTCCAACTTTCCTACAACGTGAAGGATTCCTGGGCGGATTTTATTCTGAACGTTGAAGCAGCGAATACTGCTCGACAGTCCGTCGTCTTCGAGCGACTGGACGTTCTGCCAGCAGTCATTGCCAGCCGCTACACCGATCCTATCCTGTGCAATCGCCTTCTAAGGCTGCGGGTGCCCAAAGGCCCCTTCACGGTGAGCTATGAGGCCATAGTTAACATCGATCATGCGCTCGACGAGACCGAATCGTTAGCTGAGATCCCAGTTGCGGAACTTCCGTTCGAAGTTCTCAGGTACATAACCCCCAGTCGCTACTGCGAATCCGACCGTCTCATGGAATTCTCGATGCGTGAGTTCGGCACCATGCGTCAGGGATATGCCCGCGTCTACGCGATCCGAGAATGGGTCCGAAATCACGTCCGCTTCCTCTCGCATTCAACTAACGAGCGGACATCGGCCTTGGATACTGTTGTCGAACGTGCCGGCGTTTGCCGCGACTACGCGCACCTGATGATAGCAATCTGTCGTGCGCTGAGCATTCCCGCACGCATGTCAAGCAGCCTGGACTATGGAGCAGACACCAGAAGAAGCCCGTCTGACTTTCATGCGGTGGTGGAAGTCTATCTTTCTCACCGATGGTACCTGCTAGATCCGTCCGGCATCTCGATCCCAACCGGATTGCTACGCATCGGCACCGGCGTTGATGCCTCCGCCATGCCATTTGCGGCAATCTTTGGCAGTGTGGATTCTGAGCGTCCTCAGGTAACCGTCCAAGCATGTGTCGATTTACCCGCTGGAATCGAGATGCCGGTCTTCACAGCAAAGGCCATCTCGACCTGGTAACACCGCCCCGGGTTCGTGGGCCTATAGCTAGCGAGTTCAACGTTCTGCATTCGTCGATTGGCTCACACGGGCAGAGCCTTTCGCGTCTGCGGTTTCGCTACACCGCCGACGCTTCAGATTACGCCCTTCTGTTGCGGGAGTAAGCCCAGACTGAGGACGACGTCCACCGCAGCTCGGCCGCCAAGCTCTGCAACGAGATAGGCCCAGCGTCGGCTATATGGGCCAGCGAAGACTTTTGTACGTTCCCCAATCGACTTCGTACCTTGCGACGATGCCGGCCCCTCGATCTGAAACCATACATCAAACATATCCTTAGCTACGTTCTCGAGCTCGACGCGAATGCCGAAACCGCGATACTTTGTTGTCCGTTCCATGACATCATCTCCTAGCCACTGAACTACCGCAGGAAGCCTCGGCACTGCCACCCTCACGACTGAGAATCCCGCTTGCTTGCCGCTATCTGTCCCGCAATAGTCGTACCAGAGCGTACTCGCACCTCGGGCGGATTCGGGGGACTCATGCCCGGATAGCACATCCTTTGCCGATGCCATGTCCGACAAACCGACTCAGCGCCTCGTGAGAAGATAACGAGGCTGGCCCAGGTCCGCCTGCTGGTGAAGCGAGCCTTGCAACGAGGGTTTTGCGTACACGCCACCAACTTCGGATGGCGTCAGTTCATCCAGTGACCCTGCATAGGCACCGCGGTCGTCCTGCGACAGAGTGGTGGTCGTGCTGGTACTGAAGCTGGTCAAGTCCCAGGCTGCGATGAAGAGGGCCGCGATGAGCGGCCCGATGACGAAACCGTTGAGTCCAAAAAGCGCCATACCACCCAGCGTGGCAATCAAGATGACGTAGTCCGGCATCTGGGTGTCCTTTCCGACGAGAATCGGTCGCAGAACGTTGTCCACCAGGCCAATGACCAGCACACCGAATCCCAGCAGGATAAATCCGCTCACCAGTTCCCCCGTCAGCAAGAAGTAGATCGCGACCGGAGCCCAGATGAGTGCCGCCCCAATCGCTGGGAGAAGCGACAGCACCGCCATGAGCGCGCCCCACAGAAGGGAGCCCTGGATTCCGAGCACTCCAAAAATCGCTCCGCCCAGGACTCCCTGTGCAAGCGCAACCGCGATGTTGCCTTTGACTGTCGCGCGAACCACCGTGGTGAACTTGCGAATGAGATGCTGCTGATGTGATGGGCTGAGTGGTGCGACAAGCCGCAGCCTGAGCGACAGCGCCGGGCCATCGCGCAACAAGAAGAACAACAGGTAAAGCATGATCCCGAACCCGATCATAAGGTGTACGGCGTTCTGGCCGATGCTCAAGGCGCGCGTGGCTAAGAATTGACTTGCCTGCATCACGCTCGCACTTAGCTTGTCCTGGATGTCTGAAACACCTCCGATGTCAAAGCGCAGCAGTGTCGCTCGCACAGACTGTGGTAGCGCTTCGAAGGCTTGCTGAAAGTAGACGCCAAAGTCGATCTGACCTACTCGAATTTTCTCGTACAGATTTGCGCCTTCATCCACCAATGAGATTGTGACAAGAGAGAGTGGCAGGATGACCAGTACAAGTACAAGTAGCAGCGTCAGCAGTGCCGAGATGGTTCGTCGGCCGTGAAGGCGCTTGACGAGGCGCCGCTGGACCGGCGCAAAGATGACGGCGAGCACCGCGCCCCAGAACACTGCTCCATAGAAAGGAAGCAAGAGCCAGAAGAAGGCAATAGTCACCACCCCCAGCAGGATATGGAACGATTTCTGATGCATGCCGCTCGGATGACTCATGGACGATGCCCCTTCATTAGTTTGAACACCAACGCAAGCTCTGTACCCAGCCCACGTTGATGCTTCACGAGCTCAATTACCCCGGCCGGACAATCACTAGCGTCTCGCTACGGGCCTTGAGATTCCCTTGGATGAGCGGATCTCGTCCACTATCCGGGCAACCAGAAGGGCATCGAACCGGGGAGGGCGACGCACCGTCGGTCCAACGATTACTACAAGAAGAAGGTTCGTTACCGGTACAAATACGAGGGATGTGGCACTGGTCAATGGCCGTCGCTTTTGAGGAAGACTCTCCACAGCATGACCATGGCTCGTCGCGGATTCTTTTCTTTCTGAGAGACGAGCGTTCCCAAGTTGGTACGCGCCTTGCGACTACCCTCATGTGGCATTCAGCCACGACAAGGAGTTCATCATGGCACAGCAACCTGGACAGAATCAGCAGCAGGGCAAGCCGCAACAACCTGACGGAGTTGACGGCGCAAAGGACAAGAGCGGGGCGCTCCCAATTCAGGAGCAGGACGAGCAGGGAACGCAGCCAGAAGAGGAGGAAGGCGGTACCGATGCGCAGCTCGAAGACGATGACAAGAAAGAACAACGCGAACCCCAGCAAACCGCTGGCCGCGAAAAAGGCGATCAAAGCGTGTAATGCGCGCCCCTATGCAGAGTTGCGGCAAAGCATATGACTGTCGCTGCCCGGATTTCCTATGGGGAGCGGGCCTCCTCTGTAGCAGGGATACGCGCCCATGTGCCATGTTCTGATTTGCCGTTCGTTTTCGCACCAGGCGCGTCACTTGTGACGCGCCGATAGCGAAGAACAGCAGACGGAGAAGGGCGGCTACGGCCGCCCTTTTCTCTAAGCGGGACGAACTAGGTTCGCGTCAGCACCCGGACCTCACCTCGGCGTGCTATCACATCAACAACCACTCGGCTACCCATACGGCGGATGGCAACATCCGCACTCCCATCGCCGATACTCAGGTTGCCGAGAAAGACTTCATCGAGAAATCCAGGCAGAGATGGTGCATCGAAGGTAATGGCAGGCTCGTGCGGATCAAAGTCCAAGCCGAGACAAGCCTGCAGAAGCAGAAGCGGCGCCGCAGCTGCCCAGGCTTGTGGGGCGCATGCCACCGGGTAAAAAGTCGGACCTTGGCTACGCTGGCGAGGAAATCCGCAAAAAAGCTCTGGCAGACGGCGTTGATCGATGTATCCAGAGGCTGCGAACAGGCCTTCGAAGATTCGTCCGGCCTCGCCGTGATAGCCATAACGAGCCATACCTGCCGCAATCAGCGAATTGTCGTGTGGCCACACGGAGCCGTTGTGATAGCTCATAGGATTGAAGCGCGGCGCATCTGTGGATACTGTCCGAACTCCCCAACCGCAAAAGCTCGTGTTGCCCATCAGCTTGGCGATGACCGATGGCACGCGATCAGGCCGTGCGATACCCGTAAAGAGTGCATGTCCCGCATTGGATGTGCTCACCCTGCACGGGCGCTTGTCCCCATCGAGAGCAAGAACGTAGGTCCCCAGCTCTGCGTCGTAGAATCGCGCGTCGAAAGCCTCGCGTAGTGCTTCAGCCCTGGTGGTATAGGTTGCAGCCCCCGACGTGTCTTGAAGCGCCGCGCAGATGGCCGCAGCAGCTAGCCATGCACCGTAGACATACGCTTGCACTTCGACGAGGGCGATTGGGCCGGGGGCGAGCCTGCCGTCGGCGTGGAACACGGAGTCGCGACTATCCTTCCACCCTTGATTGATGAGGCCATCCGGCGATTGTCGGCCATACTCAACGAACATATCCCCGTCACGGTCGCCATATTCCGTGATCCAGTTAAGAGCAGCGAGAATATTCGGCCATAGCGCGCCGATGGTCTTGATGTCGCCCGTTCGCTGCAGGTACGCGCCTGCCAGAACCACATACAGAGGCGTGGCGTCGACACTCCCATAATAAAGGCCGAACGGAACCTCCCCAAGCAGCGCCATCTCGCCGTGGCGTGTCTCGTGCAGAATCTTCCCTGGTTCTGCATCAGCCTTGTGGTCAACGAACTTAGCCTGTTTCGCTCCGAGGTATTGCAGTACACCCCGCGCGAGGTGAGGGTCCATCCATAGTGTCTGCAAGGCAGTAATGATCGCGTCGCGCCCGAAGGCCGTACTGAACCAAGGGATCCCAGCATACGGATACAAGCCGTACGGCGTATTGGTCAGCAGCATATGCAGATCGGACACACTGCGACGTGCCAGTTCGTTGAACATCTCGCTGGACGAAGTGACGAAAGCCTCGGGGCGACACATACGTTGCAACTCTCGCCGGGACTGGCGCAATGCCATCAGAAACGTTCTTGGCCCTGCGGGCTCTTCAGAGAGCGACGCGCAGCGAATTTCGACACTGAGTCTTTGCGCCGACATCGGCTCAAGCATCAACTCATAACTCGCGCAGTCTCCGGTCATGTTGAAGGGGACTGGATGAAAGCTCACCTGCGTAGTTCGCACGACGTTGTCCAGGCCGGTGTAGCCCAAGGTTGCCGTTTCTTCGGAAAACGTTACCGCATGCAATGTTCCCCGACGCGGGCGCAGAGCTCCGCGCACCTCAAAGAGGTCAGCAAAGTCGGCATCGAAGCTTATGTCGACCCGCACGCGACGGGGAAACTCGTCAAAATTCCGCACGATAATACGTTCGTAACACGTGCCATTCCAGAGGAATCGGGTGCGGCGGATATGAATCAGATCGCGCTCCAGCCTCAAATTTCCTTCCGCGTCCGATAGATCGGGATTGGTCAGATCACAGGTCAGTGCCGAGTTGTCGTCGCTCAAGGTGGAAGACAGCAACATGGGCCGGGCGCCGTCGAGGGTGAGTTGCAGAAAAGATAGATGGCGAGTATCTAAGTGATACAACCCTTCAGGACTGCCCAGGGCGCCAACCGCATCGCCGTTATGATCGAACAGCCCGAAAGTATCTCCGTGCTTAAGCGTCCGCGGCCGGCGCTCTTGCAAGGAGGCCGACGTAGGAATGTAGAACTGGGCAACATGGGGGGCACCTTTGACCAGTGCTGCGTTGGCAAGCCGGGCGGGCAATTCGAAAGGCATAGGATCTTGTCCCTATTTAGGCGAGCACGAGTTCATCGGGCGCATCGCGCGGCGCGTCGCTGGTATCGGATAGTGACAATTGCCGATAGATTCGAACGTAATCGCGAGCCATCCGCTCGACAGTGAAACGGGCCTCGAACGCCGATCGGACAGCTGCGCGCGGGAGGTCTGGAATCTTTCGCACGGCGGCAACGGCCTCCTCGACTGTCCGGACGATATAGCCAGTTACACCGGGATCAACCACCTCGCAGACAGAGCCGCAGTCGAACGCGATCACCGGTGTGCCGCACGCCATCGCCTCGATCATTACCAGTCCGAAGGGCTCTGGCCAGGCAATCGGGAAGAGCAGGGCAGAAGCATTCCCTAGAAACTCTGCTTTCTCGTGCTCGTTGATCTCACCGATGTATTCCGCCTGGGGATACGCAGCCAACAGCGGCTGAATGGTGCTCTCCCAATAGGCGCGGTCTACTTCGTCGATCTTCGCCGCAATCTTGAGGGGAAGACCGGCTTTCGCCGCGATGGCGATAGCATGATCAGGGCGCTTCTCCGGCGAGATGCGGCCTAGAAACGCAAGGTAGCCACCGGCGGGTTTTGCACGGTACGCCAGCAGCGCACCCGGGATGCCGTGTAGAACGGTGCCGGCCCAATTCACCGCCGGCATCGGCGAACGCTGCGCGGTGGACACGGACACCAATGGGAAGTTCGGAAAGTGAGCGTAGAAGGGGGAAATGTCCGGGAGATCAAGACGTCCATGCAGGGTCGTGACAAACCCAGCAGGCACCTGCCGCATCAACGGGTAATGCATCATGTCGATGTGGAAGTGAAGTATGTCGAAGTCCCCGGCTCTAGCGGCTACCTCATCGAGCATCATCATGTAATACGGCAGCGGGTCTCGCATTCGAACACCCAGTCGCAGCGCAACGTCACAACTCGAAACGAGTGCCGCGTGGGTAATAGAGTCCCCGCTAGCGAACAATGTCACTTCGTGGCCTTGTCTAACCAGCTCTTCCGTCAGATAGGAAACAATCCGCTCCGTCCCGCCATAGAGGCTGGGTGGGCAGCGCTCGGCGAGGGGCGCGATCTGTGCAATTCTCATGGCAACTCCCTTGGTCTGGTTGTAATAACGCAGGCAAGGTATCCATGACAGAGCCTGGGTGATGAAACGATTAGACAACGAACGTCGCTCAGAGAACGAGACGGCTCTACTACTACAGTAGGCTACCGAGGGGGGAATTGCTTCCCCGGCGGCCTTGAACGCCAGCTACATCGAAATAACCGCCTTAATGCAACCATCTTTCTTGTCGCGGAACGTCTTATACATTTCTGGTCCCTGCTCGAGCGCTATCCGATGGGTGATGACAAACGACGGGTCGATCTCCCCTTCGACAATCCTGCGTAACAAGTCGTCCGTCCAGCGGTTCACGTGGGTCTGACCTGTTCGTATCGTCAACCCCTTGTTCATGATCGCGCCCATCGGGAATTTGTCGACCATTCCGCCGTACACGCCCGGAATCGACAGTACGCCTCCTGGCCGACAGACGTATGCCATTTCGCGTAGGACGTGCGGGCGGTCCGATTCCAGCATCACTGCCTGCTTCACGCGGTCATACATGGAATCCATGGAGGCAGACGCATGCGCTTCCAGCCCGACCGCATCAATACACTTAGCCGGTCCCTTACCATCCGTCTGTTCGTTGAGTGCATCCACCACGCTGACATGTTCGAAGTTCAACGCGGTGGCGCCGATATGCTCGGCCATCGCCAGGCGCTCGGGGACGCGGTCAATCACGATCACTCGACCTGCGTTGAGCATCAATGCACTCAGCGCCGCGAACTGCCCGACGGGGCCGGCACCCCATATCGCCACCACTTCGCCCGGCTGGATATCGCACTGCTTAGCGGCCTGCCAGCCCGTGGGAAGAATGTCGCCGAGAAATAGCACTGACTCATCGACGATGCCCTCCGGGACTACGACAGGTGCGACATCGGCGTAGGGTACGCGCACGTACTCAGCCTGACCACCTGAATACCCGCCAGTGAGATGGCTATAGCCAAACAGACCGGCCGCCGTGTGCCCGAAGGCCTTATCAGCGGTACCTTTATTGCGATTGGTCCGTTCGCACAGGGAAAAATTGCCGCGACGGCACTGATCGCACTCCCCACAGATGATGGTGAAGGGGACGACCACGCGATCACCAACCTTCAGGCGATGGTTCTCCGCGCCTACCTCCACAACTTCGCCCATGAACTCATGGCCGAGGATGTCACCGCTCTCCATGCCGGGAATAAATCCGTTGAATAAATGGAGATCAGAGCCGCAGATCGCACAGCTTGTCACCTTAACGATCGCATCTCGCGGATGCTCGATGCCCGGATCAGGAACCGTGTCACAGCGAACATCATGCTTTCCATGCCAGCAAAGTGCCCTCATGTCAGTCTCCTCGGTGTCACCCCATACTGGGGCTTACATCTCCACGCAACAGTCATTCCACCACTCAGCGAATGCGCACATGTCCCTGGCTGCAGACCAAAACAATAAAAAAGCTCGCCACTGGGCGAGCAAAGGTAAATGGATATCGAGCCGGCAGCTCGCAGCCCTGAGGCCTTAGAACCTCAGACCTCAGGCCTCAGGCCTGGAGAATCTTGTCCACCGCGGTCAGTTTGCCGCGTCCGAGGGCTACCCGATTGGGAGGTGTCAAGCGATTTCGCCCATCAGCGCGAGCTTACGTTGCTCAAGCTGTGCGGCCATCTCGCGCAAATCGATCTTCGCCTTGACTACCGCTTCGAACAGCTCGCCTTCTTCCTCCTCGACGTGATGGCCGACGTATTCGGTAAGCACCGTGTAGTTGGCTTCCAGCATGTCTGACTCACCCAAACCGATCGCGGCAATGAGATTTTTTGCGACCCCATGCTCGACTTCCGCCTCATCCAGCATGTCATCGATCTTGTCAGACTTGCCTCGGAGTCCAGGGTAGAAAATCTCTTCTTCGATCTGCGCATGTACAGTCAACTGACGGCATGTCTCTGCCGCGATCGACTGTTTTTCCTTGTCATTGCCGGTGCTGTCGAATTGCTTGAACAGCTTTTTTACCGCGCGATGGTCGTCCGCAAGCATGCCTAGGACGGCTCGTTGTTCAGTCGGTATCTTTGACTTATCCATGATGAATCCTTGTGGGTTGGTGGAGATTTTTTTTGCCCTGGCTTGCGCAGACGTCGCCGGCGTGCCGGACGTGCTGCCAGTGGCAGTGATGCTGACCTACTGAGGTCTCGCGTGATTCGGACTGTCTGTACTGCTCAACAGTTAAAGAGGCCTACGTCCGGCGTTGAAGAGCATGCGCCCTAGGACGTTATTCGGGTCCGGGGCCACTATCCGGCAAAACAACGGCTGCAGAGGGCGAGCGCACCGGCGGCGACCACGCCCAAGCCGAGACCCATTCGAAATGGTGCTCTATGCCAATGCCAGCATGCCGATTCGAACAGATGCATGGTCTGTCCCCTCAATGGCTCAGCAGGGGCCACGTGGAGCGCATCACTTCTGCTCTGCCAACGCGCCGACGGCGCCGAGTTCTGCACCAGTCATCGGTTCCGATTCGGGATCTGACTGGCCGCGAGCGGCGAAGCGCATGACAGCCTCTTGCTCGTCTGCTGAAAGCTTAACGGAAGCTGTGCCGTCCCCACCGTCGACTGCGGGCTCCGGGTCCTCCACGTACGCGAAGGTTTCGTCGCTATTCCACGGCCCGCGTTGATCGTCATTGGACATGTTGTAATAGATCGTCGCGAACCGCTCGTCGCCTGGAAGCTTTCCGGGCGGGAAATTCGGCGATATCGAGTAGAGCGCCTTCTCAAACGATTTTTGATGAGCGATCTCGCGTGTCATGAGGAACCCCAGTGCTTCCTTGATCCCGGGGTCCGTGGTGACGTTCATCAGCCGTTCATAGACGATCTTAGCGCGCGATTCCGCGGCGATATTGGAGCGGAGATCGGCGGTGGGCTCACCAATACTGTCGATGTACGCTGCAGTCCATGGCACACCAGCGGAATTCACCAGAGCCGGGCCACCGCCAAACAGCAGTTGCGTGACATGGCTGTCGTTTCCCGCGCCGGTCATGGACCGGTAGAGATCTGCTTCGCTCTGTACACCTTCGGCAAGCTCGCCCTTGGCGCCCCGATTGAGCATGGCAATGATCGACCCCACGATCTCAAGGTGACTCAGTTCCTCGGTAGCAATGTCGAGCAACATATCCTTTCGCCCCGGATCCTCCTCCGCCAACGCCTGAGTAAAGTACCTGCAGGCCGCGGCGAGTTCCCCCTGAGGGCCACCAAATTGTTCGAGAAGCAGATTAGCGAGGCCAGGATCGGCTTGTGCGACGCGAACGGTGTACTGCAAACGTTTGTTGTGAATGAACATTGTGGACCTCTGTGATTGCCCTGCGAAAGGCAAGGCAAGACATAGGCGCAATCATCGTGCCCGCCAGCGCTGCTAACTTGAGGTGATCGGCAACAGCGTCGCTGCCCTCAATAAGCGGCGCATGGTCGACCAGTTCACGATGCTTCGCGAGTTTCCTCTTTTGACGTTGCACATTGCGGCGCCGAATCGGGAGCAAAGTTGCAGTAATGGGAGAAGGTCATGGCCCGCCGCCGCAGTCGAAGCGTATGATCTGAGGAGACCTTAGTGCGGCGAAACGTGATCGGCGACGTTGGCAACGTACTGGCTTTGAGGACAAACTCATGCTGACTAGCCTGTCCACTGATTGTGCAGCATCGGTACGCCCCTCGTTTCCGCTCGTTGGTATTGGCGCATCGGCTGGTGGACTGGAAGCGCTATCGGACTTTTTTGGCGCGCTTCCTGGCGACACTGGTGCGGCGTTCCTGATCGTTCAGCATCTAGACCCGTCCCATGAGAGTTTGCTGCCCGGAATTCTGGCCACGCGTACAGAAATGGAAGGGGTCGAAGCGGTGGACGGAATGCAAGTAGGGATCAATCGGGTCTACGTGATTCCGCCCAACACCGGAATGTTGGTGAATGGCTGGAAGATTCACCTAGAGCCACGTGGCAACACACTGGGCCCTCCCATGCCCATCGATGATCTTTTCGACTCGCTGGCGGCGCATGAAGGTCGGAATTGCATCGGCGTCGTTCTTTCGGGTGGAGGGTCGGACGGCGCGTTGGGTCTGCGTGCGCTGCAGCGAGAGGGTGGGATTACGTTTGCGCAGGATGAGGAGTCCGCAAAATTTTCCAGCACGCCGCGGGCGGCAATTGATACTGGCTGCGTCGACTTCGTCTTAAAGCCGCGCGAGATCGCGGCAGAGATCGGACGGATCGCAGCTCTCCCGATCCGTCCGTCTAAAGACGATGATCAGACAGGCCCCGACGCCTTGGAAGGCCCAGCCCTTCGACGCATTTTCTGGCTCTTACAATCAGCCTGCACTATCGATTTTACCCATTACAAGCGCGGTACTGTCGAGCGCAGGCTCGCGCGCCGCATGGCGTTGCGGCAACTGACATCGCTTGCAGAATATCGTGCGGTACTTGAAGAAGATCCTGCCGAGACCCTTGCGCTAGGTCGTGACCTGCTCATCCGCGTCACGGAGTTCTTTCGTGATCCGGAGACCTTTGACACCCTGGTGCAAAGCGTTTTTCCTCGCATTCTCGGCGCGGCGAGTGTGAATCGGCCCATTCGGATATGGGTGCCAGGATGCGCAAGTGGGGAGGAGGTTTATTCACTCGCCATCTGTCTTGCTGAGTACCTTGGGCCCCGACTTCCGGATACTCCAGTGCAAGTCTTCGGCACGGACGTCAGCCTTGAGGCTCTGGAAGCCGCTCGCTCCGGGCGTTACATAGAGAATATTGCGCGCAACGTCTCGGCGGAGCGCCTGAGTCGATATTTCGTTCGCGAAGGTGAGTACTTTCGTATCGACAAATCTCTACGTGACATGTGTACCTTTGCGCGACACAACGTCGCGGAGGACCCTCCCTTCTCGCGCATGGACCTGGTCAGTTGCAGGAACCTGCTGATCTACCTCGAGCCGGTATTACAAGCCCGTGTGCTGCCTCTCTTTCATTACGCATTGCGCACTGAAGGCGTTCTGATGCTCGGCCCTTCCGAAACTGTCGGTGCATTCTCCGAGTATTTTGGTGTCCTGGAGGATGCAAGTTCCAAGGTCTATATCCGAAAACCACGACCGAGTATTCAGCCGTCGTTACCGGGCACAATCGCAGACCGGGGCCATGGAGGAACAAATCGGCATGGAACGTCTGCTCGTGAACAAACCCGCGAGACGCAACTACGCACAGAGGCCGACCGCCAAACTCTGGGGCGCTACGCGCCGCCGGGCGTGGTATGCGATAGCGACCTCAATATCCTGATGTTTCGCGGCGATACAAGTGGGTGGCTTTCCAATCCGGATGGCCCCCCGAGCATGAACCTTCAGAAACTCGCCCGGCCGGAGATTTTTCTGGCCGTTACGGAAGCGATCAATAGCGTACGCCAGAGCGGTGCGCCGGCTCGTCGGACAGGATTGCGGGTCAATCTTGCTGGCAGCGACTGTGCGGCGAGCGTTGAAGTGCATCCCGTAAAACTGGCGGGCATCGACTCGCGCTGGTTTCTGGTCTTTTTCGAGGGACACATCTACCCTCCGGTCACGCAAAGAGGATTTGCAGATGCACCTCTCAGGGCATTGATCCTCCAATTGCTGCAGCAGCGGGTTGGCCAGCAATCCGCTCGTACCCGCAGCGGGAAGGATGAGGAGATCGCACGGCTGACAGACGAGCTTGCCACAACCCGCGAGCGTCTCAGAGCGGCGCTGGAAGAGCACGAGAGCGCCCGCGAGGAACTCAAGTCCAGCGAGGAAGAGCTGCTGTCCAGCAACGAGGAGTTCCGCAGCACGAACGAGGAGCTGGAGACGGCGAAGGAAGAGCTCCAGTCGATCAATGAGGAACTCTCGACCACAAATGATGAACTGCGATATCGGGTGCGCGAACTCAAGGAGTTGCACACCGATGTTGCGGGGGCGAGAGATTTTGCGGAGGGGATCATCGAGACGACGGCGCAGCCTATCCTCGTGCTTGATGGCGGCCTTCGCGTGAAGCGAGCCAACGCCGCTTTCTGCCAGATGTTCTCCACCACCGTCGAGGGTACGGCAGGCTGCCGGTTATACGCACTGGGCAACGGCCAGTGGGACATTCCGGCGCTACGTGAACTGCTCGAGAATGTGCTTCCCCGGCATTCCGCGGTTCGCGATTACGAGATCGTCCACGCTTTCCCCCGAATCGGCCTGCGCACCATGCGACTCAATGCGCGCAGGTTAGACTGGTCAGGGCAGGGGTCGATTCTTTTGACGCTCGAAGATGTCACGCGGCAGCGAGCGGACTTCGCCCGGTTGCACGAAGCCGATCGTCAGAAAGACGAATTCCTGGCCATGCTTGGACACGAGTTGCGCAACCCGCTTGCTGCAATTCGCAGCGGCCTACTCGTCTGGCAACGCGGTACGGCCGATGCCGTGACGGTTCGGCAGGTGCAGGCGTCGGTGCAGCGACAACTGGACCATGAGATTGGCCTCGTCGACGATCTTCTCGACGTCTCACGAATCACCCGTGGCGTGATCGTCGTTAAGTCCGTCCAGATAGATCTGGCTGAGCCTGTGCGGCACGCGATTCAGACCCTGCGCCCGCTTGCGGATCTGCAACGGCACGAGCTTACGCTCAGGCTGCCGCCGAGCTCGCTAATTGTCACGGGTGATCCCCTGCGACTTGAGCAGATTGTTAGCAACCTGCTGGCGAACGCCATCAAGTACACCCCAGATGGCGGCCATATTGCCCTTACACTCGAGCGCCAGGGCCATGAGGCAGTCATCACCCTGACCGATGACGGTATCGGGATGAAGAACGAAGTTCTGTCACCAATTTTTGACATCTTCGTGCAGGCAGACTCGCCTGCGGAACGGCGTCAGTCTGGCCTGGGACTGGGACTGGCTCTCGTGCGTAAGCTAGTCGAACTGCATGGAGGCACCGTCCATGCAACGAGCCCAGGGCCGAACCAAGGCAGCACGTTTGTCGTACGTTTGCCCGTGTTGCCCCACGGTACATTGGCGGATCGCCCCTCAAAGCCTGTCGAGATACCAAGTGCCCCTACCAGCCGCCGAATACTGCTTGTAGACGACAACAATGATGCCGCGCAGAGCACGGCCGCTCTTTTGCAACTGGATGGGCACGAAGTACGTATCGCCGCAGATGGAACCGCGGCTCTTGCATCGGTTGAGGAGTTCCAGCCGGAAGTGATCTTGCTCGATATTGGTCTGCCTGACATGGACGGTTATGAAGTGGCACGCCGGATCCGCGAAATGCCAGAACAAACCGGCGTGCTCGTGGTTGCCCTCAGCGGCTATGGCCTTCCTGCCACCGGACACCACAGACAGGGCGCAATCGACCACTACATGGTTAAGCCCGCGGATTATCAAAAGCTAAACGCATTGATCAGCCGCAGTCGTCAATAGCGGTTAAAGCAGATCTCAGCGGGGCAAGGGATGCGCGAGGAAAAATCGCAGCATTTCCGCACTGGCGTCTGGCCCCTTGGGGTCAGTGTAGGAACCGTCAGTGCCGCCCCCCGACCACGCGTGACCGGCGCCATGGATCAGCCAGTATTCGGCATCCACACCGCCCGCCGAGCTAATCTTCTCGCGGGTATATCTGCGGCCGGTTGTGGCCCTGTTCCTTTCCGTGTCCTTGGGCTGTCCTTGTTGATACGGCTCCATCAGCCTTGCCCCGTTCGACGGATGCACCGTGTGATCTGCATCGCCATGGAAGACGATCAGGGGACGTACCGCCTTCACTCGTTGAGCCACGCCTCGCTTTGAAGGTCCAACTCCTTTGCCGCCGTTCATCGCAGCTAGCGCAGAGGGTAGGTCGTGCGCGCTTCCTGCCGGAAGTCCTGAGTGAACGCCCGCGGCAGCGAAGAGACCCGGATAGCTCTGTACCATCACAGCCGCCATTGCGCCACCGGCGGACAGCCCGGCCACAAACACCCGACTCTGATCGATGCGGTGAGCAGCCATCACCTCACGCGTGATGCCAGCAATGATGGAAGGCTCTCCCTGATCCGCTCGTTGATTGCGTATTTCGGCGAACGTGACCGCCGATTTCGGGATCGTGACCGATTCGGCGGGATGGGAGTTGCGCGGTGTCGATTGTAGGGTTTCGTATCAGTCTTGGTCGAGTCC
>NZ_CAJZAG010000014.1 GCF_914271485.1 Cupriavidus pampae | reverse complement strand
AAAATTTATCGAAAAGCACTGATCCACACATCTTTGGCATTCGTCAAAATGCCGCAACTTTCATACGAACGGCTATTGGAATATTTATTCGGAACGTATCGAGCGTTAAAGGGTTGCGGCCGTAACGGGACGCATGCAGACTGCCACCACGCTGAAACCAAGCACCAGCGCCGCGCTCAGGCCGATGCCCTCGCCGCGGCGACCTCAAGTCTGATGAAAGCGCGCCGTTAATCTTCGATAGGGGAAAATTCGACTGCATCTCGACGTTGCATCGGATGCTTCCTACCGTTACGGCTGCCGCCCTACTGGAGAGGGATTGCCATCCACGTTATGCCAACGGCGGCTTCAACCCCGTTGAGGGCAACGAAAAAAAGCCCAGCTTGATCGCTGGGCCTTGTCTTCTTGTTTGAACCGCCGCTACGCAGCCTTGCGCTGCTGCCCGTGTCGCCGTTCCGGCTTGCACTCGTACTTCGTTTCCTTGCGGCCGTCTTCGTAGCCGACCTCCAGCCGTACCGTAAAGCCCCATAGTCGCGTCACGTGACGAATGACCTCGTCAAAGTTCTGCGCCAGCGGGCGGCGTTCGTTCTGGATATGCCGCAGTGTCAGCGAGCGGTCGCCACCGACGTCCACGCCCGTTACCTGGATGTTGGGCTCCATGTTCGACAGGTCATACTGATTCGCCAGCAGCTGGCGAATCGTGCGATAGCCTTCGTCGTCATGGATCGCGGTAACGCGCAGCTTGCCCTCGCGGTCGTCGTCGAGTACCGAGAACAGTTTGAGTTCGCGGATCACGCGTGGGGACAGGAACTGCAGGATAAAGCTCTCGTCCTTGAAGTTGCGCATCGCGAAGTCCAGCGTCTCGCGCCAGTTGCTGCCGGCGATCTCGGGCGCCCAGCGGCGGTCTTCCTCGTCCGGGTTCTCGCACATGCGGCGCAGATCCTGGAAGATGTGGAAGCCCAGCGTGTACGGGTTCAGACCGCTGTAATACGGGCTGTGATACGGCGGCTGGTAGATAACGTTGGTATGCGCCTGCAGCAACTCCAGCATAAACGCATCGTTGACCAGCTTCTCCTCGTACAGCTGATGCAGGATCGTGTAGTGCCAGAACGTGGCCCAGCCTTCGTTCATCACCTTGGTCTGCCGCTGCGGATAGAAGTACTGCGCGATCTTGCGCACGATGCGCACGATCTCCCGCTGCCACGGCTGCAGCTTGGGCGCGTTCTTCTCGATGAAGTACAGCAGGTTCTCCTGCGGCTCCGGCGGGAATACGATCTCCGGTTCGAAGTTCTCATCCTCCTCGAGTCGCAGATGCGGATGCCGGTGTTTCGGCAGCGTGCGCCAGAGGTCGTTCACCTGCGTCTGCAGGTAGTTCTCGCGTTCGGCCTGGCGCGCGGCTTCCTCGGTGATCGACAGCTTCTTGGGCCGCTTGTAGCGATCCACACCATAGTTCTGCAACGCATGGCACGAGTCGAGCAGCACCTCGACTTCCTGCTCGCCGTAGCGCTGCTCGCACTCGGCCACGTAGTTCTTGGCGAACAGCAGGTAGTCGATGATCGCGTCCGCATTGGTCCACGCGCGGAACAGGTAATTGCCCTTGAAGAACGAGTTGTGCCCATAGCACGCATGCGCGATCGTCAGCGCCTGCATCGGCATCGTGTTCTCTTCCATCAGATACGCGATGCAGGGGTTCGAGTTGATCACGATCTCGTAAGCAAGCCCCATGTAGCCACGCTGGTAGCTGCGCTCGGACGAGAGGAAATGCTTGCCATAGGACCAGTGGTTGTAGCCGACCGGTAGCCCCGACGACGCATACGCGTCGAGCATCTGTTCAGCCGTGATGATCTCGATCTGGTTCGGATACGTGTCGAGCTGGAAGTCGCCGGCGATGCGGGCAATCTCGCGGTCGTAGCGTTGCACCAGTTCGAAGGTCCATTCGGAACCCGTGGAGAGGTAGGCCATATGCGTCCCCTGTAGCTATCGCGACGGCCAGGCCGCGCGCTTCTGGAAGAGATCGTGCAGCACCGGGTAGATCTCGTCGGCGCCGATGATCCGTTGCATCGCGAAGTGGTCGAACTGGCCCTTCACGGTCATGTACTCCTCCCAGAGGTTCTGCGGCTCCTCCGACGCCACCTCCACGTAGGCGTAATACTGGACCAGCGGCAGAATCGCCTCGCGCAGCAACCGGCCGCACAGTTCGGAGTCACCAGCCCAGTTGTCGCCGTCCGACGCCTGGGCGCAGTAGATATTCCACTGCCCCGGCGGATAGCGATCGTGGATCACCTCGACCATCAGCTTGAGCGCGCTCGACACCACGGTGCCGCCCGATTCGCGCGAATGGAAGAAGTCTTCCTCCTCCACTTCCTTCGCCACGGTATGGTGGCGAATGAACACGACGTCGATGCGCTCGTAGTTCCGTTTCAGGAACAGGTACAGCAGCATGAAGAAGCGCTTGGCCAGGTCCTTGCGGCTCTCGTCCATCGAACCGGACACGTCCATCAGGCAGAACATCACGGCCTGCGCCTGCGGGCGCTTCTTCAGCACGCGATTGTTGTAGCGCAGGTCCAGCTTCTCGATGAACGGCACGCGATCGACCTGCGCGCGCAGATGCTTCATCTTTTCCTGCAGCGCCAGCGCTTCCTCGGAGTAAGGGTCGCCCTTCTCGAGCAGCTCGGCGTATTCATGCTCGAGCTCGCGCAGGCGCTTCTGATAGGGGCTCGACAGCGCAATGCGGCGTCCCAGCGAACTGCGCATCGTGCGCAGGATCGACAGGTTGGACGGCGTGCCATCGATGGAGAAACCGGCGCGCACCTTGCGCACGTCGGCAATCTTGGCGAGGTGACGCTTGGCCAGATCCGGCAGCGCCATGTCCTCGAAGAAGAAATTCAGGAAGTCCTCGCGTGACAGCGTAAAGACAAACTCGTCCTCGCCCTCGCCGCTGTCACTCGCGCGCGAGCCGCCGCCACCGCTGCCCTGCTGCTGGCGATCGAAACTGTCACCGCGCACAAACTTCTTGTTGCCGGGGTGAATCCATTCCCGCCGGCCACCCTGACCGTGATGGAAGATCGGCTCGGAGATGTCCTTGACCGGAATCGACACCTGACCGCTTTGCTCGATGTCCATGATCTTGCGGCCGGACACCGCCTTCGCCACCGCTTGCCGAATCTGCTCCCGGTACCGCTTGATAAAGCGTTGCTGATTGACGGCGCTCTTGTTGCCGCCGTTCTCGCGCCTGTCGATGACCGTTGCCATAAGCCGCCTTTATGGAGACCGCCCGGGAAGGCATCTGGTTTTTTCAGAACTGCTTCGCTTCATTCCCGGGCGGTCTCGTGGAAGTGCAAGGTTCAAGCACAGTGGGTCAGGGGACTACGACGACTTCCTGACGCGCAGGTACCACTCCACCAGCAATCGCACCTGCTTCGGCGTATATCCCTTCTCCACCATGCGGTTGATGAAGTTTTCGTGCTTGTCCTGATCCTCACGCGACGACTTGGCGTTGAACGAGATCACGGGCAGCAGATCCTCCGTCGTGGAGAACATCCGCTTCTCGATCACCATCCGCAGCTTCTCGTAGCTGGTCCAGACCGGATTCTTGCCACCGTTGTTGGCCCGCGCGCGCAGCACGAAATTCACGATCTCGTTGCGGAAGTCCTTGGGGTTGGAAATCCCCGCGGGCTTCTCCACCTTCTCGAGCTCGTCGTTGAGCGCGTTGCGGTCCAGAATTTCGCCGGTGTTCGGATCGCGGTACTCCTGATCCTGAATCCAGAGGTCGGCAAACACCACGTAGCGATCGAAGATGTTCTGTCCGTACTCGGAATAGGACTCCAGATAGGCGGTCTGGATCTCCTTGCCGATGAACTCAACGAACGGTGTGGTCAGGTACTCCTTGATATACGACAGCAGCTTGGCTTCCTGCTCCGGCGGAAACTGCTCACGCTCGATCTGCTGTTCGAGCACATAGAGCAGATGCACCGGATTGGCCGCGACCTCGGTGTTGTCGAAGTTGAAGACCTTGGACAGTACCTTGAACGCGAAGCGTGTCGACAAGCCGTTCATGCCCTCGTCGATGCCCGCGTAGTCGCGATACTCCTGATACGACTTCGCCTTCGGATCCACGTCCTTGAGGCTCTCGCCATCGTAGACGCGCATCTTTGAGAAGACGTTCGAGTTCTCGGGCTCCTTGATCCGTGTGAGCACCGCGAACTGCGCCATCATCTTGAGCGTGTTCGGCGCGTTGGGCGCGGCAGACAGCGAGCTGCTGCGCAACAACTTGTCGTAGATCTTCACCTCGTCGGACACGCGCAGGCAGTACGGCACCTTGACGATATAGATCCGGTCGAGGAATGCCTCGTTGTTCTTGTCGGCCTTGAAACTCTGCCACTCGGCTTCGTTCGAGTGCGCCAGGATGACGCCGTCGAACGGAATCGCGCCGAAGCCTTCCGTGCCCTTGTAGTTGCCTTCCTGCGTCGCGGTCAGCAGCGGGTGCAGGACCTTGATTGGCGCCTTGAACATTTCGACGAACTCGAGAAGGCCACGGTTGGCCAGGCAAAGTCCGCCGGAATAGGAATAAGCATCCGGGTCGTCCTGCGGGAAGTCCTCCAGCTTGCGAATGTCAACCTTGCCGACCAGCGAGGAGATATCCTGGTTGTTTTCATCGCCAGGCTCCGTTTTCGCGATCGCGATCTGGGCCAGCACCGAGGGACGCAGCTTCACCACACGGAACTTCGTGATGTCGCCGTTGAACTCGTGCAGCCGCTTGACCGCCCATGGCGAAGGAATGGTATTCAGGTAGCGCACCGGAATACCGTAGTCCTCCTCCAGAATCTTGCCGTCCTCCTCGGGCGCAAACAGCCCGAGCGGCGATTCATGAATGGGCGAGCCCTTGAGGGCGTAGATGGGTACCTCCTCCATCAGCGCCTTGAGCTTTTCCGCGAGCGACGACTTGCCGCCTCCGGGAGGCCCCAGCAGATAGAGGATTTGCTTGCGTTCTTCGAGGCCCTGCGCCGCGTGCTTGAAGAAGGAGACGATCTGTTCGATCGTGTCTTCCATCCCATAGAAATCGCGGAACGCCGGATAGACCCGGATGACCTTGTTGAAGAACAGTCTGGACAACCGAGGATCGTGGTGCGTGTCCACGAGTTCGGGCTGTCCAATTGCGGTGAGCATGCGTTCGGCAGCAGTCGCGTAGGCAGAGGGATCTTTCTTACAGATCTCCAGATACTCCTGGATCGTGTATTCCTCTTCCTTGCGTGCTTCGAACCGCGTGGCGTAGTGGCCAAAAATGTCCATACCTCACTCCCGTCAGAGTCCCCACGTCCGAGGCGAAGGCTGTTCTACTTCCCAGTGACCTCGCGGCAACGCTGACTCCATCACCCCGGCTTGACGGACTTGCCATGTTGCGAAGTCTTTACTTCATCATAGTCAATAACGGCAGAGTTGAGATCGGAGTTGACGCATGCATCATGAGGAAACGTTGCCTTACTTACGTTCCAATCACGCTGCATCCATCGATGTCGAACGGTGCTCAACGATGTCATAAACATCGAAGGAACCTGACACTCACGATCCTGACTCGCACGCGACGGGCCATCGACCATGCTTGTGACACACCTTACACCTTTCCGGTACAACATGCATATCCGGGAAGGCTAACGGTTTGTAACGCCTGCGTGAAAAACGTTCCCTACCTACAGCGTTTGTCAGCCATTTACCTACACCCATACGCACCATCTGGTTGATCGATCTCAAGCGAATGGTTGATCCTTGTGCGTGACGTCGCTGTTTGCTTATTTGCACGATGCATCGCGCACCGTGCGGGTGCGTAGATGACCTGCGGCACAATCACGCATGCCATCGAGCAGATTGCGTGCCACGAGGGTGTGCACCGCAACAATCGACACTCGGGACATATCGATATCCACCATGCATTACGACCTGACTGACCTGCGGCTATTTCTGAACGTTGGCGAGACCGAAAACCTCACGCGCGCGGCCGAGCGCAGCTTTCTCTCGCTGCCCGCCGCGAGCACCCGTATCAAACAACTCGAGGAAAGCTTTCAGACGCAGTTGCTGATCCGCCAGGTCAAGGGCGTGAGGCTGACGCCCGCGGGCGATGAACTGTTGCGCCACGCGCGCGAGGTGTTCAGACAACTTGAATGCCTGCACTCGGACCTGAGGCCCTATGCCAAAGGCGTGAAGGGGCGCGTGCGGCTGCTGGCCAATACCACCGCGACCAATTCGTTCCTCGCCACGGCGTTGTCGCGCTTTCTATCGGAAAACCCCGATGTGGATATCGAACTCGAAGAACACCTGTCGGCGGAGATCGTGTCGGCGGTGAGCGCCGGCGCGGCGGACCTCGGCATCGTCGCCGGCGAGGTAGCCACCGCGGACCTCGATGCGATGCAGCTTTGCAATGATGAACTGATCGTGATCGCGCCCGTCAATCACCCGTTGCCGGCGTTCAAGCGGCTGCACTTCGTCGATCTGCTCGACACCTGCCGCTTCGTGGGGCTCAATCAGTCCTCGGCGATCCAGAGCTTTCTGGATCGCATCGCAAGCGGCATGGGCAAGCGCATCAGCCTGCGCATCCAGGTGGGGAGCTTCGACGCGGTGTGCCGCATGGTAGAGGCGGGGGCGGGCATCGCGATCGTGCCCAACAGTTGCGCGCGCCGTTATGCGAGCCGCAAGGTACTGCGGTTCATCCAGCTCGAGGATGCCTGGGCGCGGCGCGAACTGCGCCTGTGCCGCCGTCCGGGCCGTGAGCTGCCGCAATTTGCGGAGACGCTGGTGAAATATCTGGTGGAAGCGGCCCGCGAGCCGGTGTGAATCTGCGGCCTGGATCGTTCCCCTCCCCCTTGAGGGCCCTTGAGGGAGAGGGGAACACCGGGCAGTGCGGACCCTCAGTCCGCCTTGACCCCAGCGGCCTTGATGATCGGCGACCATTTGTCGATCTCCGACGCCAGCCACGTGCGCAAACCCTCGGGGGTCTGCTTGTCCTCGGGCACGATCACCGCGCCCAGGTCCTGCATGCGCGCAACCACGGCGGGGTCTTTCAGCGCGGCCTTGAGCGCGCCGTCGAGCTTGTCGATGACCGCGGGCGGCGTGCCCTTCGGCGCATAGATGCCGTGCCAAACCTTGACCTCGAAGTCCTTGAGGCCACCTTCACGCAACGTCGGCGTGTTGGGCAGCGCGGCGATGCGCGCGGCGGTGGTCACGCCGTACAGCTTCACCTTCTCCGCCTTGATGTGCGGCAGCGTCTGCGTGGTCTGATCGCACAGCACATCCACCTGCCCGCCCAGCAGCGCGGTCATCGCCGGCGCGGTGCCCTGATAGGGGATGGTCTGCAGGTCCACGCCGATCGCTTTCTGGAACAGCATGCCGCACAGCTGCGATACCGCGCCCAGACCCGCGTTGGCGAGATTCACCTTGCTCTGGTTCTTCTGGATGTAGCTGACCAGCTCCGGCAACGTGTTGGCGGGCAGGTCATGCCGGCCCAGCAGCGTCATCGGCACGTCCGCCACCTGGCCGACAAACGAGAAATCCGTCAGCGGCTTGTACGGCAGCTTGGAGTACAACGCCGGCGCGGTGGCCATGCCGTTATGGTGGATCAGGATGGTGTAGCCATCGGGCGCGGCCTTGGCCACATATGCGGCCGACACCGTACCACCGGCACCTAGCCGGTTTTCCACCACGACACTCTGCCCCAGAGACTTCGACATGGCGGCGGCGACCGAGCGCGCCACGACGTCGGTAGGACCACCCGCCGCAAACGGCACCACCATCGCGATCGGCCGCGACGGGTATGGGTCGGCGGCATGGCTCGTGCCGGGCACGGCGAGAGCCGTGGCACCAACGAGCGCGAAGGTAGTGATGGCGGTGGCGACGGCGGCGCGCGGTTCGGTCATAAAGTCTCCTAATGGTTGTTATCGCTTAGCGAGCGAGCGTGAAAGGATTCGCGGAGACGCGCAATTCCGATTTGCCGAAGGGTGCACACGCCGCCGTGGAAACCTAGGGTTGTCCCCGGGGTGGCCCCCTCGGGTGGGCTCCATACGGGGTCTCCCTAAGCGCCTCGCTAAGTCGTGCTTTGGCAAATGCGAATGTCCGTCGCGGCAGGGCTCCGGAATAATGGCCACACGCTTTTCCACCCATCACTTCACCGATTACATCGACATGCTCGCCGAACAGGACCAAGACCAGATCTACCCGGAAATCCGCGAAGCCGTGCGCGACCTCTGCAAGGGGTTCGACTCCGCCTACTGGCAGCGCGTCGAGGAACACAGTGCGTTTCCCGAAGAATTCGTGCAGGCCCTGACCCAGGCCGGCTGGCTGTCCGCGCTGATCCCGGAAAGCTACGGCGGCTCCGGCCTGCCGCTCACGGCGGCTTCGGTGATCATGGAAGAGATCAACCGCACCGGCGGTAACTCGGGCGCCTGCCATGGCCAGATGTACGTGATGGGCTGCCTGCTGCGCCACGGCTCCGAAGAGCAGAAGGCGCGCTGGCTGCCGGGCATCGCCTCGGGCGAGCTGCGCATGCAGTCGATGGCCGTGACCGAGCCGACCACCGGCACCGACACCACCAAGCTCAAGACCACCGCGGTGCGCAAGGGCGACCGCTACGTCGTCAACGGACAGAAGGTATGGATCTCGCGGGTCCAGCATTCGGACCTGATGCTGCTGCTCGCGCGCACCACGCCACTCGATCAGGTCAAGCGCAAGTCCGAAGGGCTGTCCGTGTTCGTGGTGGACCTGCGCGATGCGATCGGCAACGGCCTGACCGTTCAGCCGATCCGCAATATGGTCAATCATGAGACCAACGAACTGTTCTTCGACAACCTGGAAATTCCGGCCGAGAACCTGATTGGCGAGGAAGGCCGCGGCCTCAAGTACATCCTCGACGGCCTCAATGCCGAGCGCATCCTGATTGCGGCCGAATGCATTGGCGACGGCTACTGGTTCGTCGAGCGTGCCAGCAGCTATGCGCGCGAACGCATCGTGTTCGACCGGCCCATCGGCCAGAACCAGGGCGTGCAGTTCCCGATCGCCCGCTCGTTCGTCAATGTCGAGGCGGCGAGCCTGATGCGTTATCGCGCCGCGCAGCTATTCGACGCCGGCAAGGCATGCGGCAAGGAAGCCAACATGGCCAAGCTGCTCGCCGCCGACGCGTCGTGGGAAGCGGCCAACGTCTGCCTGCAGACGCACGGAGGCTTCGGCTTTGCCGCCGAATACGACATCGAACGCAAGTTCCGCGAGACGCGCCTGTATCAGGTGGCGCCGATCTCGACCAACCTGATCCTGTCCTACGTGGCCGAACACGTGCTCGAGCTGCCGCGCTCGTTCTGAGGAGATACCGCCATGACCCTGTCCTCCAGCGAGGCCACCTACCCCACGCGCCAGCTCTGCGAATTCCTGGCGAACCTGAAGCTGTCCGATGTGCCGACGCCCGTGCTCGATCGCACCAAGGACCTGTATCTCGACTGGATCGCGTCGGCCATTGCAGGCAAGGACGCACCCGCCATCCGCCGGCTGCAGGAGTTCGCGGGCGCGATGGGACCGTCGACCGGTGATGCCGAAGTCCTCGTCGACCGTCGCCGCACCTCGCCGTACTTCGCCGCGCTGATCAATGGCGCCTCGTCTCACGTGGTCGAACAGGACGATGTGCACAACGGCTCAGTGCTGCATCCGGCCGCGGTGGTGTTTCCCGCAGTGCTCGCGGCCGCGCAGGCCGAGGGCCGCAGTGGCGCGGATGTGCTGCTCGCCTCGATCGCGGGCTACGAGGCCGGCATTCGCATCGGAGAATTCATGGGGCGCTCGCACTACCGGGTGTTCCACACCACCGGCACCGTCGGCACGCTCGCCGCCGCCGCCGCGGTCGCAAAGCTGTTCGGGCTCGATGCCGAAGGCATCAACCAGGCGCTCGGTACCGCGGGTACCCAGGCGGCGGGGTTATGGGAGTTCCTGCGCGACGCGGCCGACTCCAAGCAATTACATACGGCCAAGGCCGCCGCCGACGGCCTGCAATCCGCGTGGCTCGCGCGCGCGGGTTTCACGGGCGCCAAGCGTATTCTGGAAGGCGCGCAGGGTCTCGCGGCCGGCATGTCGAGCGACGCCAACCCAGCGGCGCTGACCGACGGACTCGGCACGCGCTGGGCCACGGCCGAGACCTCGTTCAAATATTTTGCATCGTGCCGTCATACCCATCCGGCCGCCGATGCGCTGGCCGCGCTGGTACGCCGCGACGGCATTACCGCCGAGCAGATCGCGGGCGTGACCGCGCACGTGCATCAGGGCGCGATCGACGTGCTGGGTCCGGTGGTCAATCCCACCACGATCCATCAGGCCAAGTTCTCGATGGGCACGGTGCTGGGACTCGTGGCCGTGCATGCGCATGCCGGCCTCGGCGAGTTCGAGACGCAGGCCCTGCAGGACGCGCGCGTGGCATCGTTCCGCGACAAGGTGGAGATGGTGCTCGACGAGGAGATCAACGCGGCATATCCGCGCCAGTGGATCGGTCGCGTGACCGTGCGCACGACCGATGGCCGCACGCTCGAGGCGCGCGTGGACGTGCCCAAGGGCGACCCAGATAACACGCTGTCGCGACCGGAGCTCGAGGCCAAGGCGATTCAGCTCGGCGCGTTCCGTCACGGAGCGAGCGAGGCCGAGATGCGCGCGATCATCGCGCGCACATGGCGCCTGGATAGCGAGGCCAACGTTCGCGACTGGCTGCCCCCCGCGCGCTGATATTTTTCAATCATGACCATGACTGACGACAAGACCCTGTCCCCCCTGTCCCCCCTATCCCACCTGCGCGAATGGATTGGCCGCAGCGAGTCGCGCACCGAGACGCTTGCGCCCGAGCCAGTGCTTTCGCTGGCCGCCGCGTTCGACCTCGATGGCGAGGCATTGGCTGCGGGACCGCTGCCACCGCTGTGGCACTGGCTCTATTTCCTGCCGCGCGCGCCGCAGTCAACGCTCGGCCCGGACGGCCATACGCGGCTGGGCGGCTTTCTGCCGCCGGTGCCGCTGCCTCGCCGCATGTGGGCGGGCAGCGAGATCGCGTTTCACACGCCGTTGCGCGTCGGCGATACCGTCACGCGCACGTCAACAATTCGTGATGTCACGCACAAGAGCGGGCGGACGGGCGAGTTGTATTTCGTGACGGTCGATCACGCGCTGACCGTCAACGGCAAGACCGCAATCGACGAGCGTCACGACATCGTCTACCGTGCTGCGGCCGAGCCCGGCCTGCCGATGCCACCGCGGCCGCGCCTGGCGCAACGCGCGCACTGGCAACGCACGGTGCATGCGGACCCGGTGCTGCTGTTCCGCTATTCCGCGCTGACGTTCAACGGCCACCGGATTCACTACGACCTCGAGTACGTACGCGATGTGGAGGGTTATCCGGGACTGATCGTGCATGGCCCGTTGCAGGCCACGTTGATGCTCGAACTGCTGCGTCACGAACAGCCCGATGCACGCGTGAAGACCTTCGGCTTTCGCGGGCTGGCTCCGCTGTTCCATATCGACACGGTCACCGTCGGTGCCACGCCCGATCCGGAGACGCCGGGACGCGTGTTGCTGTGGACCGGCGATGACGCCGGTGGTCAGGCCATGCAGGGATGGGCGACGCTGGGGTAGCGAGGCAAGCGGCGGGAAGGGGCGCTCTTACCCGCCACACCCCGCTGGCTTGAAAACGCGCTCGGTCGACGCGGGCGACCGAGCCAGTTTTTCCGCCGGCCGTCGTGGCCGCGCCACGAGCTCGCCGCCGCAGTTCGGGCAGCGACCGGCGAGCTTGTTCGTCGCGCAGTCCACGCAGAACGTGCATTCGAACGAGCAGATGCGCGCATCGGCGCTGTCAGGGGGCAAATCCTTGTCGCAGCATTCGCAGCCGGGCCGAAGTTGGAGCATGCGCGCCTCCTTTGCTAACAGATCACCAGATCATCAGATCACGAGTTCGATCAGGAACGGGCCCTTGCGCTGATTGGCCATGCGGAACAGGTCGTTGAACGTGTCCATGTCCGTCGCGCGTGCGCCCTCCACGCCCATGCCATTGGCCAGCTTGACCCAGTCGAGATCGGGGTTGCCGATATCGAGCATGTCGAGCGCGGTCTTGCCGGGGTTGGCACCCACACCAGCCAGCTCGCCGAGCAGGATCGCGTATTTGCGGTTGGCCAGCAGCACGATCGTCACATCGAGCTTCTCGCGCGCCATGGTCCACAGCGATTGCAGCGTGTACATGCCCGAACCATCGGCCTGCAGCGACACCACGCGGCGGCCCGGCGCGGCAATGGCGGCGCCCGTCGCGAGCGGCAGCCCTTCGCCGATCGCGCCACCGGTCAATTGCAGCCAGTCGTGCGGCGCGGCGTGGACCGTGCCCGGATAGAACGCGCGGCCAAAGCTCACGCTTTCCTCGACCACCACGGCTTGTTCGGGCAGCAGCGCCGACAGCGACTGGGCCACGGCTTCGGACGTGATCGCCCCCGAAGCGGGCGTCAGCGTCAGCGATGCCGTCGCGGGCAGTTCGGCCCCACGCGCGCCGACTTCATCGGCCAACCGCGCGAGCGCATCGCCAAGATCCTGCTCCGGACGTGCGAGCACATGGATCGTCGCATCCTCCGGATAGGGACGCGGTGACTTGCCCGGGTACGCGAAGAATGTCACGGGCGGCGGCGCCCCCACGAGCACCACATGGCGAATGCCCGCAAGCTTGCCGCGCGCGATATCGCCCGAATACGGAATGCGATCGACCGCGAGACGGCCGCGGCCGCGCGTGACGCGCGCATTGGACATCGGCGTGATCAGCCGCGCATCGGTGGCGGCGGCAATGCGATGCGCGTTGGTCAGCGCGCCTTCCAGCAACGCGCTGCCGGCCAGCACGATCAGCGTCGGCTCGCCACTGCGCAGCACACGCGCGGCGTGCTGGATGGCATCGGGTGATACCTGAGGCACGGGCAAGGCGGGCAACGGCGCCGCAACTTGTCCGCCTTCGTCCCAACACACATCGGACGGCAGGATCAGGCTGGCCACGCCACCGGGCGCGCCCATGGCGGCCTGCACAGCGGCAGCCGCATCGGCGCCGACGGTCGCGGCCGTGGTCGCGGTACGGGTCCAGACGGAAACGGGACGCGCCCAGCCCTCGGTATCGGCCGTGAGCGGCGCGTCGAACGGACGGTGATAGGTCGCCTGGTCGCCGATGATATTGACGATCGGGGTCTGCGCGCGACGCGCGTTATGAAGATTGGCCAGACCGTTGGCGAGGCCCGGGCCGCAATGAAGCAGTGTGGCGGCGGGCTTGCCGGCCATGCGCGCATACCCATCGGCGGCGCCGGTCACCACCCCTTCAAACAGGCCGAGCACGCAGTGCATGCCGGGAATGCGATCAAGGGCCGCGACGAAATGCATCTCGCTCGTGCCCGGATTGGCAAAACAGGTGTCGACGCCGCTCGCGAGCAAGGTCTTGACGAGGCTCTCGGCCCCATTCATCGACTCGCGTTGTTCAGGGTCACGATGCGCACTCACGGTCTTTGGCTCCACTGCCTTTGTCTCCATTACGGTGGTCCGTTTCTGTCTGGGGGAGACACTCAGTGTAGCGGCATCGTCGAGCGGCGGGGACAGATGACAGCGAGCGCCGGCGCGAAGGCGCCGGCTTGCGTGCGATAGTCGGACTGTGGTCGAACTGAGATCGAACCGAGGTCGAACTCAGGCGGAACGCAGCTCCGCGCAGACCTGCGCACGAATCTCTTCGGCCACGGCCTGCTTGCGCCGCCAGGCAGAACGCTTCTTCGACGGAATGTCCGCAATGTCCCGCACGGGCTGCATCACCGGAATGGCCATGTTGCCGTCGGGCAGATCCACCGCGTGCGACTCGCGCCAGAAGGTTTCGTAGTCGGCCTGGATCTCGCGCGGCGTATTGCGCTGGCGACCCACGTGATTCGCGCGCGAGACCGCGACGATGCGACGCGCGCCGATATGGCCGGCCAGCGCGAGCAGCGCTTCCATCACCGCATCCTTCGGGCGCACGCCTTCGCACGCCTTGGTCGACATGCGGATGTACTCGCGGCTGGCCTCGCCCTTCGGGCCCTGCAGCCCGCCGATAAACACCGCCGGGCCGTCGTAGCCGTGCGTCAGGTAGAAGCTCAACTGCGCCAGGCAGGTATTAGTGGCGGTATCGTGCCAGTAGAACGCGAGTTCGCCTTCCTTCGGGTTCGGACCGGAGTCGCCCAGGCGCAGCGTGTAGCGGCCCTCGCCAAACGACCATGCCAGACCGCCGCCGAGGTAGACACGCTCGCACACGGCCAGCGGCAAGGTGGCATGCATCACGCCATAGTGATCGACCACGAGGCTCGCGCGCTCATGGAAGGTCATGCCGAACTCGCCGAGCGGGCGATACGGACGCTCGAGTATGCCGGGCCGCAGCGCGATCACGCGTTGCAGTAGCGCGCACGACCCGGCGGCACGCAACCAGGGCCGCACCGCGCCTTCGCGCAGCGCGGACATCGCCACCATGCGCGCGCGGCGCGTCCAGCACCGGCGGGTGCCCGCCGGATAGCAGGCAGCCGACAGCGTCATCATGGCGCCGAGAAATTTGAGATAGCGCAGCGGGCCGGCACTGAACGCGCCCCCGCGGGCTCCCGAGAGCCCTTGGTACAACATCGGAACGAAATCCTGCACGACTGACTGCTCCCCTGTGCTGTCCAGCCTTGTCACCGCCTGGCTTGTAATGATCCGTAACGGATTGAAAGATTCATGCGTTGACAGCTTGAAGGCAAATTTTTATGCCTTTTACTTCACTTTATGACGTAAGGGAAATATGCGTCAGCCCACATGACGAAACAGCTTGTAACTGCTGGGGACGCAGGCGGCTGATAAGCTGCAAGGGTGTCTGATCCATGGCAGGAGCCGACAATGCAGTCCTCTCAGACAGAATGGAGAACATGGCGATGCGCCGCATGGCTGACCGCGGGGTGCTGCCTGCTGACGCTCGCCACCCCAGCATTTGCCGATGCGCGCACACGCGCCACCGCGGAATGCCGCAAGGCAGTCCAGAAGCAGGGTCACGAAAACGCGAGATTCGAGACCATCAACGCGATGGAAGGCCGCACCAGCATGGCCGTGATCGGAGAGATCACAGACGGTGACAAGCGCTACGCGTTTCAATGCAACTTCGACAAGACGTTGAAGGTGACCGAGGTGCCAATGCGGGAGTTGCCGGCCACGCCGGCACAAAAGTAAGACCGCCGCGCTAACGCTCCCCCCTACAGCGCGTCCCCGCCGTTTCTCCCGTCAAGCCAGAATGCGTCATGCCCCGCACCTCACCCCGGGGGCACGCGCCGGCTGCCGCACTGCAGTCAGACCCATTCAGGAGCTTTTCCATGTTGATGCGTGACGTGATTCCCCAAGTGCTCAACCGCAGTACCGCCCTGCTTGATCAGGACGCGCTGGAAACCACCTCGCAGAAAACCTTTCACCATTCCATCGACATCTACCTCAAGGACTCCAATGCCTTCATGAACACCTACTTCGCACGGTACTTCGAGTGGCAGGGCATCTGCCGCGAGCGCTGGTTCCATGAATGCATCCACGGCAACCTGCTGGCCGCCGGTGGCGTGTTCGTGACCAAGCGCGCGCACCAGGAGTACGTCGAGGAAACCTTCCCGTTCCAACGCGTGGATTGCTACCTCAACACGTTCCAGGTGCGCCAGTGCTCCGCGTATTTGCTGTTCCGCTTCAGCGTCGAGGGTCGGCCGGTGTCACTGGGCTACCAGCAGATCGTGTTCGCGGATCGGGAGAAGCGCATCTCGCGCTTTCCGCGCGAGATCATCGAGCGCGTCAAGGAGTACGAACTGGTCCTGCCGCCGTTTGCGAACTGAAACGATCTGATATCGAGGTATCCAGGGAATTGAAGTGGCAGCAGTAAGCTGAAAGCGCGTGCCGCCGGAGCCGTCAGCCGGCGGTGCGTGTGCGCAGACGTTCGTCGGGACGATCCCCGAGCGGATGGAAGCGCGGCAGGCGCAGCGTGAAGGTGGTCTGCACACCGGGGCGCGACGCGCATTCGATGCGGCCGCCAAAGGCCTCCATCACGCGGCGGCAGAACGCCAGGCCGAGCCCGTTGCCGCGGCCATGCGCCTTGGTGGAGAAGAACGGCTCGAAAATGCGCGGCAGCACATCGGAGGGGATGCCAGGCCCCGAATCGCTGAAGCGTAGCAGGTAGTAATTACCCTCTATGCCACCCGCGATCTCGATCTCGCCGCTGCCATGCGTACGTATCGCATACAACCCGTTCTTGAGCAGGTTGAACAGTACGTAGACCAGCAGCGTATCCGATCCCACGAAGCGCCAGTCAGGATCGAAACCATGCACGCGCACGCGGTCGCGCTCTTCGGGCTGGAACGGATAACGCTCGATCGCCGACTCCACGCATGCGGCCACGCCATGCGGCGCGAACGTGCTGCGATCGAGCCGCTCGAGCGTCACGGAAGCCAGTGCCATGTCGATCACGGTGCTGGTGCCATCGACTTCGCGCGTAATGCCACCGATCAGCTGGCTCATGCGTTCGATCTGTCCGGGACGCATGCGGTCTTCCATCAGGCCATGCTCGACCGCGAGCCGGTAGCCCTGCAGCAAGCGGGGCCACGCCAGCGCGATCTCCTGCACCTGCATGCGGATGGTTGCCAGCGGCGTGCGCACTTCATGCGCGACCGTCGCCGCCAGCGAGTAGGGATGCATGAGGTCGTAGCGCACCACGCTCAGCGCGAGAATGCCGAGACTCATCGCGATAAAGATAGCGCCCGGCGGATAGAACGCGAGGCCGTAGTTCACGCCATAGTCGACCGCGGCCACCGAATAAAGCGCGAGCGCGAGCAGGCACAGATTGAAGCGACGCCGGCGCTCGGCCGTGGCGTTGGTGCGCGCCTTGATCAGCAGCCATGCACAGCGCGCGGCCAGCAACATGGTCTGCAGCACGTGCAGCGGATGCAATGGGCCCGCTTTCGGATACTCGCCAAAGAACAGCGTGTAGTAGCCCGATACGATCTGATGCGTGGTCAGCAGCAGCACCGACAGGATCAGGCTCACGCCGTACGACGCCAGCAGCGCCGGCCGTTCACTGCGGCACTCGGTCGCTTCGCAGATAAAGTGATAGAACGTAGTGGGCAGGAACAGGATAAACAGATAGCCCACGCGCGCGAGCAGCATTGCGACGTCGGGATGCTCGGACTGGAACAGGAATGCCCACGTGCCCTGCCAGGCGAACGTAGTGGCGCACAGCAGGAAGAACGAAGTCGATACGCGCGTGACGCCCTGGGTCACCAGCACATACAGGCCGTAACCAAGGAAGATCGACGAAACGAAGGCGGGCAGGATCGCGTACATGCATGGCCGCGCACCCAACAAGCGCGACGCCGAATGAGGTGAGCCGCAATGTTACGGTGCGATCGATATCGCCCGTACTAAATTCGGCGATATTCAGTCGTAATTAATGCTTAATTCGTCACGCATTGTGCCTGATGAGCGTCGCTTACGGCACTATTCCGATCACTATTCCGGTGCGTGCACAGACGCGCGGTCCGTGCGTCCCCACTTGAGTCGGGTCCGGAAAACAACAACGGGGCCGAAGCCCCGTTGTCTGCGATGCACCGTCCGCGCATCGACTTTGGCGAACAACGCTGTGGATTACCAGCGCGTATCGCGTTCCCATTCCTTCATCTCGTCTTCGACCTTTTCCTTGGTGTAGCCGTAGCGCTCCTGGATGCGGCCGGCCAGCTGGTCACGCTTGCCGTTGATGACCGTCATATCGTCGTCGGTCAGCTTGCCCCACTTTTCCTTGATCTTGCCCTTGGCCTGATCCCACTTGCCTTCCATCTGGTCCCAATTCATATCGGACTCCTTGCGTGTGTATGTGTAGGGTGTGTCGGAGGTGTCGCGGATTAGCGCGGATTAGCGTGCATACTTGGCCTTGACGTTGGCTTGGCACTTGTCCTTGGCATCGCCGCTCATGGCGTCGCACTTTTCCTTGTCAGCCTTGTAGGCGGCGTCGGCGGTGTCCTTGCGGGCATCGGCGCGCGCTTCGGCTACGTCGGTGCTGGTGCCGGTGGCGGCAGCCTTGGACACCTTCGCCGAGCCGAGGGCCTGTTCGTGAGCAGCCTTGGCTTCCTTCACGCACACGTCCTTGGCATTACCCGACTTGTCGTCGCACATTTCCTTCGACACGTCATAGTCGCGATCGGCCTTGGTCTTCATAGCTTTGGCGTGCGCCTTGTCGGTGCCGTCGCGGCTGGCTTCGGCGTTGGCCTTGGCCACGTCACGGTCGCGCTTGGCTTCCGCCTTGCAGACGTCCTTGGCGTTGTCCTTCAGGCCGTCGCACTTGGTGTTCGCCGCCTTGTAGTTGGCGTCGGCCGTCTTCACGGCGGCGTCGTAGTCGGCTTTCGAGCCGGCCTGCGCAAATGCGGCCGGAGCGGCCACCATCATCGAACACACTGCTGCCGCGCAGAGCAATTTCTTCATCGTCATGTCGTGCTCCTTCTCTAAGTGGATTTTTTATCCGGGCCACACGTCTTTGCGTCGTGGCCACACCGTAGTTGAAGGTTATGTTTTCGCACCGAGATGAAGCAGCGGCCCCCTTCCGAAATGTACGTAAGACAATTCCCACACTTACTTTTTTACTTTTCGACGCTATCGAGTCCCGTGTCCTTGACGATCGACTGCACGCCGGGCGCGGCCAGGTACTCGAGCAACGCGCGTGCTTCGGCGGGATGCGGCGCATTGACCGGAATGCCCGCCGCGAAGCGCGTCACCGATTGCACCGACTCCGGAATGCGTCCCGCGAACGACACGCCCGACACAGGCAGTAGTTCGCTTACCTGCTGGAAGCCGATTTCGTATTGCCCATCCGCGACCACCGTTGCCACTGGAATCTTCGGAATCTTGCTGGCCTTGCCCTGCATCTGCGCGGAGATACCGAGGCGCGTGAACAATTCCTTCTCGATGTACACGCCGCTCGCGCTATCGGAGTAGGCCACCGACTTGGCCTGCAGCAGCGTCTCGCGCAACGCGCGTTCGGTGCGAATATCCGGCACGGTCTGTCCCTGGCGCACCACCATGCCAATGCGCGAGTCGGCCAGTTCCACGCGCGATTGCGGATCGACCACGCCCTGGCGAATCAGCTCGTCGAGCGCGTAGCCCACCATGATCACCACATCGGCACTCTCGCCGCGCGCCAGCCGGTTGGGAATCGCCTCGTACGACTGGCCCATCGACGGCCCGAGTTCGGTCTCGAGCGTATTGCCGGTCTGCGCGCTGAACTGCGGACCCAGGATCTTGTAGGCCGCAGTGAATCCGCCCGAGCTCATCACGCGCAGCGTGGCGGCATCGACGGCCGCATCGGGCAGGAAGGCCGGCACGAAGGTAGCGGCGAGCAGCCATGCAGCGGCACGGAACTTGTACATAATGTCTCCTTCTTGTGCGGGCTTCTTGTATGGGAATTCGTATCGGGATGCCCAGTGGAATGCCACATGGGGCAAGGCACTGTAAGCCTCGTGCCGCACTCGCGTCCATATTTTTTGCGCACGCGTGGAATAATCTCCGAAGCCGCTCGTCTACCGTGCAGTGGAACCCGAAAGCCTTACCGGCTGACCGACATGAGCAAGGACTTTACCGATGATGAACTGCGCGAGGTGATCCCGCGACTGCGCCGTTTCGCGCTGTCGCTCACCCGCCAGGAGTCCAGTGCCGACGACCTCGTCCAGAGCTGCCTCGAGCGCGCGCTGACGCGTCGCGAGACGCGCCGCGACGAAGGCGATCTGCGCGCGTGGCTGTTCTCGATCCTCTACCGCGTGTTTCTCGATGGCCAGCGGCGCAATAAGCGATATACGGGCCTGCTCTCGCTTTTCGGCGTGGGCCAGGACGAGGACATGGCGCCCTCCACCGAAGACGTGGTGCTGGCGCGCTCGGCGCTCGATGGCTTTCATCGGCTGCCCGTCGATGCGCGTGCGCTGCTGCTGCTCGTGTCCGTCGAAGGCCTGAGTTATCAGGAAGCCGCGGACACGCTCGGCGTGCCCATCGGCACCGTAATGTCGCGCATCTCGCGCGCCCGCAAAGCGCTTCGCGACCTGACCGAAGGAAAGGTCGTCTCTCAACCGTCCCTGCAGGTGATGAAATGAATGCCCTGATCCCCACCGAACCCGAACTCCACGCCTATGTGGATGGCGAGCTCGACGAGACGCGGCGCAGCCAGATCGACGCCCTGCTCCCGAGTCATCCTGAAATCGCCAGCGAGATCGAGCAGATCCGCCTGGCCTCGCAGCATTTGCGCGCAAGCCTGGAGCCGCCGCCCGCCGACACACCGGCGCGGCTCGACCCGTTCCGCATTCGCCGCACGCTGCGCGATCGCACGCGCCAGCGCATGTCGATTGCCGCGTCCGTGATGATGGCGCTGGTGGTCGGCGGCTTCGGCGGCTGGCAGTCGCGCGAGTACTCCATGCGCCAGAACTATCTGCCGATGGCCGATGCGGTGCAGGCCTATCGCATGTTCGCGGTCAGCAATGCCAGCTATTCGCCCGGCAACCGCGATGCGCAGCCGGTAGTCAGCAACACGTCAGCCGATGTCGCGGACGATCGTATGGCGAATAACGATCCGATGGTCGATATCAAGACCAATGATCCGCGCGAATTGCAGGCCTGGCTCAACCATCATTTCGTGCAGCCCGAAACGCTGCCGGACTTCAGCGCCTATGGCTTCAAACCCGTGAGCGGCCGACTGATGTCCGCGCAGCAGGGCACCGCGGCGATGGTGCTGTATCGCAACGAGCAGGGACAGTCGATCGTGTTCTACGTCCGCCCGCCCGGCGACGTGCTGCACTTCGACAATGGCAATCGCAAGGACGGCAACCTGCTCGCGCAGTACTGGCGTCAGGGTCGCTACTTCTACGCGGTGGTCAGTCCCACCGACACGCCGGCCACGCGGCCCGTGCAACAGGCCGTGGAGCCGACGCGCAGCTAACAACGTCGGTCACACGCATGTCACTCGCCGAGCGCGGCGTCAATCATCGCGCCGGCGAGACCGATCAGCAGTGCCACGGCGGAGGCGATGAACCAGCGCACGGTGCGGCGATACTCGGGCACTTCATCGTCTTCGATCCGCAACGCGCGAAATAGCGAAACGATCTGGAGCGCCACGGCCACCAGCAGGCAGGCGGCGGCGAACACCGATATCGGGCTCCAGCGGCCCGAGCTTTCGAAGCCCCAGAAGCGCCAGAACGCGAGCGAGAAGCCCAGCAGTACGGTGATGGCGGTGATGATGCCCTGGCGGAAGCCGGACGGCACGCACGCGGGCGGCGGACATGCGGGGGCCGGGGGCGGTGGAGACACGGGACGCACGTCGGCGGGTTCGCTCATGGGACATGCCGCAGGATGGGATGGGTCGAGTATAGAAGCCGCACCCACCACTTCAACTTGTCGCTTCAACACACATCGTCAACGCCCGTCGAAGCGCCGCGCGATGCCGCGCGTGCGGAAGGCGTCGGTCACAAAGTCGATGAACACGCGCGTTCGGGCCGGCAGCAGTGTCTTGTTGGGGTAATAGAGCGCAATCGGTCCGTTGTCGGCGCACCACCCCGGCAATAATCGCTGCAACGCGCCGGATTCGAGCCACGGCGCGGCATGCGGCATCGGCAATAACGCAATGCCCAGCCCGCGCATGGCGGCATGCGCCATCGCCTCGGGATCGTCGAAAATGGCGCGCGTGCGGTGGACCACCGCCGCTTCCTCGCCCAGCGCACTGCGCAACGTCCATGCGCGCACGCGGCCGGTGGAAGCGTTGCGGCGCGCAATGCCATCCATCTCCGCGAGGTCGTCGGGGTGACGCGGCAGAGGCCGGTCTTTCATGTAGGCCGGCGAGGCGGTCACCACCACATGCGTGCGCGCGAGCTCGCGTGCCACCACGCCTTCGGTCAGCTCGATGCCACCGCCAATGGCCGCGTCAAAGCCGTCGCGAATCAGGTCCACCGCGCGGTTATCGAAGTGCCAGTCCGGCACGATCGCGGGGTACTGCGTCAGGAAGTCGTCGAGCAGCGGCACCAGGTATTCGCGTCCGAACGCGAGGCCCATGCTGACCTTGAGCACGCCGGTCGGGCTACCGGCATCCTGCGCCGCCCCGGCGAACGCATCGCGCAGCGTGGCGTAAGGGTCGGATACCTGCCGGAAGAACCGTTCTCCGCCCTGCGTGAGCGTCAGCCGGCGCGTGCTGCGCTGGAACAGCCGCAGCCCGAGGTGCGATTCCAGCCGCGCGACGTTCTTGCTGACCGCCGCAGGCGTCAGCCCAAGCCGGCGCGCGGCCGCCGAAAAGCTGCCGCTGTCGGCAGACTGCACAAACGATTCGAGGAGATTGAGCGCTTCCATGGGAAGCAGCTTATACCATTGGTTGAAGAAGTTTATGCGAATCAACCACTACCGGTAAGGTAATCCGCCGACCATACTCCGTTCACCTTCTACTGATTTCGAACTGGAGTTAAACATGAGCACGAACCTCAACACCTCGCTGGGCAACAACCTGACCGACAAGGTCGCTTTCGTCACCGGCGGCGCCCGCGGCATCGGCGCGGCCATCGTCCGTCGCCTGGCTAGCCAAGGTGCCGCGGTTGCCTTCACGTACCAACAATCGGCCGCTGGCGCCGAAGCACTGGCCGAAACCATCCGCGCCGAAGGTGGCCGCGCCAAGGCCTACAAGGCGGATGCTGCCGACCCGGCCGCGCTGGCCCACGCCATCGACGACGCCGCGCACACCTTTGGCAAGATCGACATTCTCGTGAACAACGCAGGCGTTCTGCGCCTCGGCCCGGTCGAAGAGTTCTCGCTCGAAGACTTCGACGTCACGCTGGCCGTGAACGTGCGCGCAGTGTTCGTCGCCGCCAAGGCCGCACTGCCGCACATGGGTCAAGGCGGTCGCATCATCAACATCGGCAGCACCAACGCCGACCGCATGCCGTTCGCCGGCGGCGCCGCTTACGCGATGAGCAAGTCCGCCCTCAAGGGCCTGGTCCAGGGCATGGCCCGCGACCTCGGTCCGAAGGGCATCACGGTGAACAACGTGCAACCGGGCCCGGTGGACACCGACATGAACCCCGAGCAAAGCGACTTCGCCACGTCGCTCCACGGCCTGATGGCCCTCCCCCGCCACGGCCGCCCAGAAGAAATCGCCGGCATGGTGGCATACCTCGCCAGCCCGGAAGCAGCATTCGTAACGGGTGCGAGCCTAAACATCGACGGCGGCTTCGCCGCGTAAGCCCGAGTCCTCAGTAGAAAACCTCCACGCGCAGCGATGCGTGTGGAGGTTTTGTTTTTTGGCCGGACCATCACAGTAGTGAAATTCGCGAGACGCCGATGGATGCTTGAAACCAAATCCTCCACGATCACGCGTTCAGAAGCTCGGCTACGACCATCATGACTCGCAAAACATCGATAGAACTGCTGCCACTCGCCGCCGACGCTATTGGTCCGCGGAGCGATGCCGACCTTCTCTTGTACGAGCTCATCATGGAAGGGCTGAACAGCGGCGAAGGAACCGAGTACGCGCTCGTGGACAAGTTCGCCACCGAGTTCCACGCGCGCTTGCGAAACCGCAAGCGCTGAGCCGAGGCATTGCGCTGAAAGCGATTCTTTCAGTAGAATTCTTTTCATCCCGCCCTTGGCAGTAAGCCGTCCCACCACATCCCGGACGCGCCGAACCCCTGGGCGTTTTCATTTCTGGCCGCGCTATCGACGTGGAGGTCCGATGCCAACCGCGATCTCTTTGACGGCGAATACTTTGCCAAACGCATCCGCGCCATCGAGCGACGCAACGCGTTGGATGCAATCAACACGATCAGCCGTGACGGCACGTTCTCGAAGAAACAAATCGCAGAACTCCGATGGTTGCCCGTCAGCGAGTCATCTAACATCACCCGCGGTTACTTGATGCCCCAAAGGCATCTCAAGAAAGGGCGCGTGAGCGCCCTTTCTGCTATCTGAGACCAGATGACGAAGATGTTTAACCCCCCACACCCAGGCGCGTTGATCAAGGATGTCATGACGCCCTTGAATATGACTGTGAGCATGGCCGCCGAGCAACTCGGCGTTTCGCGCGTGCAGTTGTCGCGCGTGATTAACGCGCGGGCGAGCATCAGCACAGAGATGGCTGTGCGACTCGAACAATGGATCGGTGGTCCCACTGCCGAGACATGGCTCGGTATGCAAATCGACCATGACCTCTGGCAACTGCGTCATTCGAAACAGATGCCGCGCGTTGCGAAAGCGAAGAAGTATGTCGAGAATCGAGTGAGGTAGGGAGAACTTGGCAGCCGTCCGCACATGTCGGCACATCAAGCTCGCCCAGATTACTACGCCGCTTATGCGACGCCATGGATAGAAAGAACTCTGTTAAACCGCAACTTGTCGCCAAGATCCGCCTCTCTGAACAAGAGGAAGAGAACGCGGCATTGGCTCGCGCGCATGCCCTCTTCGCTCGGCCCGACATGAGCGTTGAGGCTCTGAGGGCTAGGGCTGAAGAGCTACGCAAGTGGGAAGAAGAAACGGGCTTCAAAGGCGGCGCTTACGCTGGCGTTCTTCACTGAACCACTCACCAAATCGCAGCCATGAAAAAACCCCACGCGCATTGCTGCGCGTGGGGTCTCAGTTCTGCCGGCGTGGCCGGCCGCCTTGATGAAACTCAGGCGGTCACGGTGTCTGCCACTTCCTTGAACTCTTCGATCTTGTCGAAGTTCAGGTACTGATAGATCTTGTCGCCGTTGGCGTTGATCACGCCGATGTCCGTCATGTACTCCTCCTTGGTCGGGATACGGCCAAGGCGCGAGCAGATTGCGGCGAGTTCGGCGGAGCCGAGGTACACGTTCGTGTTCTTGCCCAGACGGTTCGGGAAGTTACGCGTGCTCGTCGACATCACCGTTGCGCCTTCGCGTACCTGTGCCTGGTTGCCCATGCACAGCGAGCAGCCCGGGGACTCGGTACGAGCGCCAGCCTGGCCGAAGACGCCGTAGTGGCCTTCCTCGGTCAGTTGCTTCTGGTCCATCTTGGTCGGCGGAGCCACCCACAGCTTGACCGGAATGTCGCGCTTGCCTTCGAGCAGCTTCGACGCGGCGCGGAAGTGGCCGATGTTGGTCATGCAGCTGCCGATGAACACTTCGTCGATCTTGGCGCCGGCCACGTCGGACAGCGTCTTCACGTCGTCCGGGTCGTTCGGGCAGGCCACGATCGGCTCGTGCACGTCCGCGAGATCGATCTCGATCACGGCGGCGTACTCGGCGTCGGCATCCGGTGCCAGCAGTTCCGGCTTGGCCAGCCAGGCTTCCATCGCCTGAATACGGCGTTGCAGGCTGCGGGCATCTTCATAACCCTGCGCGATCATCCACTTCAGCAGCGTGATATTGCTGTTGATGTATTCGATGATCGGTTCCTTGTTCAGGCGCACCGAGCAACCGGCAGCCGAACGCTCGGCCGACGCGTCCGACAGTTCGAACGCTTGCTCAACCTTCAGATCAGGCAGACCTTCGATTTCCAGAATACGGCCCGAGAAGATGTTCGTCTTGCCCTGCTTGGCCACAGTCAGCAGGCCCGCCTTGATCGCGTACAGCGGAATGGCATTGACCAGATCGCGCAGCGTCACGCCGGGCTGCATCTTGCCCTTGAAGCGGACCAGCACCGACTCAGGCATGTCCAGCGGCATCACGCCGGTGGCAGCGGCAAAGGCCACCAGACCCGAACCTGCCGGGAAGCTGATGCCGATCGGGAAGCGCGTATGCGAATCGCCACCGGTGCCCACGGTATCGGGCAGCAGCATGCGGTTCAGCCACGAGTGAATCACGCCGTCGCCCGGACGCAGCGAAATACCGCCGCGCGTGCTCATGAACTTCGGCAGCGTGTGGTGCGTCTTCACGTCCACGGGCTTCGGATACGCCGAGGTGTGGCAGAACGACTGCATCACGAGGTCGGCGGAGAAGCCGAGGCAAGCCAGATCCTTCAGCTCGTCGCGCGTCATCGGGCCGGTGGTGTCCTGCGAACCCACCGAAGTCATCTTCGGCTCGCAGTAGGTACCCGGACGGACGCCCTGGCCTTCAGCCAGACCCACCGCGCGGCCAACCATCTTCTGCGCCAGCGTGAAGCCCTTGCCCGAGTCAACCGGGTTCTGCGGCAGACGGAACAGCGTGGACGGTGCCAGGCCCAGCGCTTCACGCGCCTTGGCGGTCAGGCCGCGGCCGATGATCAGCGGAATGCGGCCACCGGCACGCACTTCGTCAAACAGCACGTCGGACTTGACCTTGAATTCGGAGATCACCTGACCGTTCTTCAGCGCCTTGCCGTCGTACGGACGCAGTTCGACCACGTCGCCCATTTCCATCTGCGACACGTCGAGTTCGATCGGCAGTGCGCCGGCGTCTTCCATCGTGTTGTAGAAGATCGGGGCAATCTTGTTGCCCAGGCACACGCCACCAAAGCGCTTGTTCGGCACGAACGGAATGTCTTCGCCCGTGAACCACAGCACCGAGTTGGTAGCCGACTTGCGGCTCGAACCCGTACCGACCACGTCACCGACGTAGGCGACCAGGTTGCCCTTGTTTTTCAGGTCTTCGATGAACTTGATCGGACCGCGCTTGCCGTCTTCTTCCGGCGTGATGCCGGGACGCGCGTTCTTCAGCATCGCCAGCGCGTGCATCGGAATGTCGGGGCGCGAGAACGCGTCCGGCGCCGGCGACAGATCGTCGGTGTTGGTTTCGCCCGTCACCTTGAACACGGTGATGGTCAGGCTTTCCGGCACGGCGGGACGGTTCGTGAACCACTCGGCGTCGGCCCAGCTCTTGATCACGGCAACCGCGTTGGCGTTGCCCTTGTCCGCCTTTTCCTTGACGTCGTGGAACGCGTCGAACATCAGCAGCGTGGTCTTCAGGCCGTTCGCGGCCACGGCACCCACTTCGGCGTCGTCGAGCAACTCGATCAGCGGCGAGATGTTGTAACCGCCGAGCATCGTGCCCAGCAGTTCGGTAGCGCGTGCGCGCGTGATCAGCGGCGTCTTCTCGGTGCCGAGCGCGACGGCGGCCAGGTACGAGGCCTTGACCTTGGCGGCGTCATCGACGCCAGCAGGCACGCGGTGGGTAATCAGATCCAGCAGGGTCTGCTCTTCGCCAGCCGGCGGATTCTTGATCAGTTCGATCAGGTCGGCGGTCTGCTGCGCGGTCAGCGGCAGCGGAGGAATGCCAAGCGCGGCGCGTTCGGCGACATGGGCACGATAGTTATCAAGCATGGGAACCTGCTGGTAATAGGGTTTTCGGAAGCAACCCGGGTTGTTCAGGTGCGACTCGTTCTTCTCTGTCTCGTCGCAGCGATCGGCATAGCCGACCGTGCCGGCGTGATTGTAATCCGAAGTCCGACAGAGATCAAATGTCTTATATCTTATATAAGAGTATGCGCCGCCAAGCCTTGCCCAGACTAGGATCGTCGGCCGTTTCGACATGAAAAACGAAAACGACATCGCGGCGCCGTTGTTTTCGCGACACGCATGTCTTAAGTTCCGCTTCATTAATTCGTTAACCAGAGCATGCAGGGGCGCATGGCGTGCACAAGCCAGCGCCCAGCCATGCCCGATCGGCTCAAACGGCCAAGCTGAGCGGGTTTCCCCCTTTTTATCGGCCCTTTGCTTGTCTGCGATTCCGGAAGAATGGCAGGCAATTCGACACAGGCTTCTCATGGCGAACACGCTTTCCCCCTCCCAGACTGGCGGCAACTCCAGCAAGCGCGGTCGGCTGCTGCTGATTGGCGGCGGCGTGCTGGTGGCGGCATTGGGCGTTGGTGGCTTCGTGCTCGGCAGCGTCTTCGGTGGCAACCACGCACCGGCGGCTCCGGCCGCGCCGGTGATTCCGCCGCCGATCTTCGTGCCGCTGGACGCGTTCACCGTCAACCTCAAGAGCGAGGACGGCGACCGCTTCCTGCACACCGGTCTGTCGCTGAAGGTAGCGGACGGCGAAACGCAGGCGCGTCTCCAGCAGTACCAGCCGGAAGCGCGTAGCCGCATCCTGCTGATCCTGTCGGCACGTCAGCCAGCTGACCTCGCGACCGTGGAAGGCAAACGCAAGCTGGCGCAGGATATCCAGCAGGCGGTGAGCCAGCCGTTCGCGACGGGTCTGCCGGCGCAGAAGATCCTGGACGTCTTGTTTACATCGTTCGTGGTGCAATAAAGCAGCACCGCCCCGCGAACCCAAGCAATCGATATTCACATAGCCGTTCATGGGGCAGGACACTAGATGGCCTACGACAAGTTCCTCTCGCAGGACGAGGTTGACGAACTACTGAAAGGCGTCTCGGGTGAAACCGATACGCCCGAAGCCAGCAGCGCACCCGCGGCCGACGAGACCGGGATCCGTCCCTACAACCTCGCGACGCAGGAACGCATCGTCCGCGGCCGGCTGCACACGCTCGAGATCATCAACGAGCGTTTCGCGCGCTCGCTGCGCTCGGCGCTGTTCAACTTCATCCGCCGCGGCGCGGACATCTCGGTGGGCACCGTGCGCATCGAGAAGTACGGCGACTTCGTGCGCAACCTGCCGGTCCCGACCAACCTGAACCTGGTCCACATGAAGCCGCTGCGGGGCACCGCGCTCTTCGTGTACGACCCGAACCTGGTCTTCCTGGTCGTCGACAACCTGTTCGGCGGCGATGGCCGTTTCCACACGCGTGTGGAAGGCCGCGATTTCACGCAGACCGAGCAACGCATCATCCGGCGCATGCTGGATCTGACGCTCACCAGCTACGGACAGGCCTGGCGTACCGTGCATCCGATCGACCTCGAGTTCGTCCGGTCGGAAATGCACACCAAGTTCGCCAATATCGCGATCCCGACGGAAATCGTCGTGACCACCGCATTCCACATCGAGCTTGGCGCCGTGGGCGGCCAGCTCCATGTGTGCTTCCCGTATTCGATGATCGAGCCGGTCCGCGAACTGCTGACCAATCCGCTGCAGGACGAGGTCGAGGTCGACAAGCGCTGGCTCGGCCAGCTCTCCGACCAGCTGCGTGCGGCCGAGGTCGAGCTCGTGGCCGAATTCACCCATCTCGAAAGCACCGTGGGCGACGTGCTCGCGCTGCGCGCCGGCGACGTGCTGCCGATCGAACTGCCGGAGCAACTGTTCGGCAAGGTCGATGGCGTGCCCGTCATGCAATGCGGTTTTGGCACGATGAACGGCCAATACGCGTTGCGCGTAGAACGGATGATCAATTACCAAGACACCGATTCCAACAAGGAAACCGATCATGACTGACGGCAAAGAGGACAAGCCGGTCGATCCGATGGACGATTGGGCCAACGCCCTCGCGGAGCAGACCAGCGCCGAGGCAACACCTGCCGCCACGCCAGCACCCGTCGCGGCTGCGCCCGTGGCCACTCCGGCGGCAGCCACGGTATTTCCGCCGCTGGCGCAGGACGCTCCGACCGGCTTCCACAACGATATCGGGATGATTCTCGATATTCCGGTGCAGCTGACGGTTGAACTCGGCCGCACCAAGGTACCCATCAAGAACCTGCTGCAACTCGCGCAGGGTTCGGTGGTGGAACTGGACGGCCTGGCCGGCGAACCGATGGACGTGCTCGTCAACGGCTACCTGATCGCCCAGGGCGAAGTGGTGGTGGTCAACGACAAGTTCGGCATCCGCCTGACCGACATCATTACGCCGTCCGAACGTATCCGGAAGCTCAACAAATGACAGCCGCATCGCGCCGGCCGGCCGCGCGCCGCGTGCGCGCGGTGTTTGATCGGACCGTCGGCGCAATCCTCGCCACCGCTTCGGCGATGGTGAGCGCCGGCGCCCATGCCGCTGACGCGCTCGTGCTCAGCACGGCGAGCGCGGCCAGCAGCGTGGCCGCCAGCCCTGTCACCGGTGGCTCGACGGCAGCAGGCTCCGCCATCAGTGCCGGCGGCAGTCTCGCGCAGGCGGGCCTTGGCCTGTTCGGTGTCATCGCGCTGATCCTCGCGATTGCGTGGATCGCGCGGCGTACCGGACTGGTGCGTCACGTCAGCGGTGGCGCGATGAAGGTCGTCGCCAGCCTGTCGCTGGGCGCGCGCCAGCGCCTGCTGATGGTCGAAGTCGGCGATACGTGGATCGTGCTCGGCGTGTCCGCCGGCGAGATCCGCCCGCTCCACACCATGCCAGCGGATCGCAGCCTGGCCGGACAGCCCTCACCCTACCCTGGTGCGCAGCCATCGCAGACACCCGGCACTTTCGCCGAACGCCTGCTGCGGTCGATGCAGGAAAACCTGAAGAAGTCATGAACAACGTGCGTGCCGCGATGACGCGGCGCTTGCCCACGGCGGGGGGATACGCGCTGGTCGCGTCCCTCGCACTGCTCTCGCTCGCGCTGCTTTCGCCCACCTTCGCGCAGGCGCAGGGGCTGCCGGGCGTCATCAGCAAGCCCGCGCCGGGCGGTGGCCAGATCTGGTCGCTGTCGATCCAGACGCTGGTGCTGATGACGTCGCTGTCGTTCCTGCCGGCGGCCATGCTGATGATGACCGGCTTCACGCGCATCATCATCGTGCTGGGCCTGCTGCGCAACGCGCTCGGTACCGCATCGTCACCGCCCAACCAGGTGCTGGTCGGCCTGTCGCTGTTCCTGACGTTCTTTGTGATGTCGCCGGTGTTCGACAAGATCTACACCGACGCCTACAAGCCGCTCTCCGAGAACCGCATGAGCCTCGAGGACGCCGCCGGCAAGGCTGCCGCGCCGCTGCGCGCGTTCATGCTGCGCCAGACCCGCGAGAAAGACCTCGCGATGTTCGCGCAGATGGCCAAGGCTCCCGAAATGCAGGGTCCGGAGGACGTGCCGATGTCGATCCTCGTGCCGGCTTTCGTGACCAGCGAACTCAAGACGGCGTTCCAGATCGGCTTCACGATCTTTATTCCGTTCCTGATCATCGACCTCGTCGTCGCCAGCGTGCTGATGGCGATGGGGATGATGATGGTGCCACCCGCCACGATCTCATTGCCGTTCAAGCTGATGCTGTTCGTGCTCGTCGATGGCTGGCAGTTGCTGCTCGGCTCGCTCGCGCAGAGCTTCATGAACTGATCGGGAGCCATCATGACGCCAGAAACAGTAATGACCTTCGCCACCCAGGCGATGAAGATGACGCTGCTGCTGTCCGCGCCGCTGCTGCTGGTGGCGCTGGTGGCCGGTCTCGCCGTGAGTCTGTTCCAGGCCGCGACGCAGATCAACGAAATGACGCTGACGTTCATTCCCAAGCTGATCGCGCTGTTCATCACGATGGTGCTGGTCGGTCCGTGGATGATCAATACCTACGTCGACTACATGCGGGAAGTGTTCCAGAGCATTCCCGCGATGGCACGCTGAGCAGCCGTTCATGCTCGACGTCTCCACCGACCAGCTCTATGGCTGGATCGCCGCGTTCCTGTGGCCGATGTTCAGGCTGCTTGGCCTGATCGCCGCGGCACCGCTGTTCAGTGAGTCGAGCATTCCGCGCCGCGCCAAGGTTGGGCTGGCCGCCGCGCTGGCGGCCATCGTGTCGCCGACCCTCTCCAATATCCCCGTCGTCCCCGCGTACTCCTACGAAGGCCTGCTGATCATCCTCAACGAGGTCGGCATCGGTATCGCGATGGGTTTCACCATGCGGCTGGTGTTCGCGGCGGTGCAGGTGGCCGGCGAATTTACCGGCCTGCAGATGGGCCTGTCCTTCGCCTCGTTCTACGACCGAAACGCCGGCGGCCAGACCATGGTGGTGTCGCGCTTCCTGAACCTCGTGGCGATGCTGATGTTTCTGGCGATGGACGGTCACCTGACCATGCTCGCGACCGTGGTTGACAGCTTCAACGGCCTGCCGATCGCCGCCACGCCACTCTCCGGCCACGGCTGGGGCGCGCTCGCGCGCGCGGGCTCGATGGTCTTTGCCTGGGGCACATTACTCTCGCTGCCGCTGATCGCGGCGCTGCTGACGCTGAACCTGGCCCTGGGTATCCTGAACCGCGCCTCGCCGCAGTTGTCGGTCTACGCGGTCGGCTTCCCGATCACGCTGGCCGGCGGCATGCTCGTGCTGATGCTCGTCATGCCGCAATTGGGCGCCTACATGCAGCACCTGATCGAGGCTGGCCTGCAGACCATGAACAACATCCTCGTACAGTTCGCCAACTAGTCGAAAGATCGCGCGAACGAAACCACGCGGCACGGCTGCGCGGACAGAGTCTGCGCAGGCCGAGACGGCCCCCACAGCACCACAGTTTGGCTAGTATTCACCACGCGATTTAAGCGATCCCCTAGCTGTGTTTCCTAGGAGAAATCCTATGATTGGGGCCGCTGATTCCTCCCCCGCTGCGCTGGATACTAGAACGTCATGATCAAGGTTATCGTTGCCGACGACCATCCGGTGGTTCTGGATGGCATTTGCCGCGCACTGGCGCAGGGCAATGGCATCGAGATCGTTGGCCAGGCCGGCAACTCCACCGGGCTGATGCGCCTGCTCGACAACACCGCGTGCGACATCATCGTGACCGACTACGCGATGCCGGGCGGCCAGTACGGCGATGGGCTGCCGATGCTGCAGATGCTGCGCCGCCGCTATCCGACCACCCGCATCGTGGTCATGACGATGCTCGACAATCCCGCGCTGATCCGCAATATCTGGAAGATCGGCGTGTCGTCGATCATCAACAAGGCTGACGAGGTCGAACAATTGTTTCCGGCCATTCGCGCGGCGTTCCGCGGCCAGCATTACGTGACGCCGCTGGTGCAGTCGATGCTGTCGCTCGCCCATCCGGACCGGCCCGAGCCGGGCCCGCGCCTGAGCCGCCGCGAACTCGAGGTGCTGCGGCGCTGTGCCCAGGGCATTCCGCTCGTGGAGATTGCGCGCGTGGCCAATCGCAGCGCCAAGACTATCAGCGCGCAGAAAAGCGTGGCTATGAAGAAGCTCGGCCTCAGCAACGACTATGAACTCTACGAGTACGCCAAGTCCAGCGGGCTGCTCGGCGACGCCGACTGATCAGAGCTCGTCCTCGATCGGCAGCAGCCGCAGCATATTGACGCCGATATGCTGGAACACACTCATGCCGGGCTCCTTGTCCACGGTCACCACGGCACCCTTCTCGCGCGTCGTCCAGGTCAGGCTTTCGACGCCGTTCTCATCCTTCTTCAGCTCGACCTTGTAGGCCACATCGCCGAGCGACTTGTCCATGTTGTCCGCAAAGCGCTGGGCCAGCGTGGGACTGTCCACCACCACGCCCATTTCCGTATTGAGCCGGAGCGAACGCGGGTCCAGATTCAACGAGCCGATGTAGAGCCGCTGCCGGTCCACCATATAAGCCTTCGCATGCAGGCTCGCGCGTGAGGACGCGAACATGCGCGGCTTCTTGGTGGTGCGCGTGAGGTCCGCGAACGCGGTGGCCTTGAGTTCGTATAACTCCACGCCGGCGCGCAGCAACGCCTTGCGCTGCGGGGCATAGCCCGCGTGCACCGCAGCCACGTCGGTGGCCTCGAACGAGTTGGTCAGCACACGGATATGGACGCCGCGCTTCACCTGCGCCGCGAACCACTTGATGCCGTCGTCATCGACCACGAAGTAAGGGGACACCAGCACGAGGTCCGACTGCGCCTGCTCGAGCAGTTTGCGCAACTGCGGCCCGCCATGCGATGACGAATCGTCGGGATCGTCCCGGATCTTGTCGGGCTTGTCGGCGATGACCGTGGCACTGCCCACGTAACCGGGCAGGCGACCCGCTTCGATCCCCTTGGCCAGCCCCGAGTCCAGCAGCTCCTGCACATACGGGCTCGCGCGCGCCGCTTCGCCCTCGGCCTGAATCTGCTTGCGCATCGCGCGCATCTCCGCCGGGGCTTCCTTGCCTTCGGGCACAAGCGTTGCCACTGGGTAGGCGCTCGGGTCGTTCCAGTACTCGTCGAAGGTGGCCGACACCGCGGGCACCACCGGGCCGGCGACCATCACGTCGAGATCGGAAAAGTCGACGTCAGGCCGCGCGGAGAAGTAGGCATCGCCGATATTGCGGCCGCCGACGATCGTCACCAGGTTGTCGATCGTCATCTGCTTGTTATGCATGCGGCGATTGAGCCGGCTGTAGTCGACCAGCATCTGCAGCCAGCGCCCGCCGCGCTGGGCGAACGGATTGAACAACCGGATCTCGATGTTCGGGTGCGAGTCGAGCGCGGCCCAGACCGTATCGGACTTGTCGGTATGCAGGTCATCGACCAGGATGCGCACGCGCACCCCGCGGTCCGCCGCGTCGATGATGTCGCCGATCAGTGCCTTGCCGGTGTGATCGGCGTCGAAGATGTAGTACTGCAGGTCGAGCGACTTCGTGGCCGCCCGCGCCAACGCCAGACGCGCGGCGAGCGCGTCGGGCCCGGTGCCCAGCGGATAGAAGATCGACTGCCCGGGATTGCGGGCGAGCCGCGGGGCCAGCGTCTTGCCGAGCGCTGTGTCGGCGGTGTCGGTAATGGCAGCGGTCGGCGTGCGGCCCTCGTTGGCGGGCAAACTGGCACAGCCCGGCAACAGCGCGGCCAGCACCGTGGCCGCCAGCAATACACCGATCCACGACCGCCAGAACCGTGACGCCATGATGCGCTCTCCCTCGACACCTGCCTGTGATCCGCTGTTCGGGCCACGTCGCATGCGTGGCTAAACGAACACTACACCGGCACGTGACTTTGCGGAATCATCCAGCGTCTGACACGGGCGATTCAGTCTTTTGGGCACAACGGCGGTAGTAAGCACGCACAATCTTCTGCGCGACGGGCAGGCGCGAGCCGATCGGCACCGGAAAACGGACCACCGCGTCGTAGCGGACGGCATCGAACGGGTCGAACACCACGCGTGGCTCGAACTGGGACAGATCGACAAAGCGCATGTCGCCGTAGCGGCGCAGCTCGCGGCCCGCCTCGTCCATGAATGCCGCGCACGCCTCGCGCGCCGCGTCGAGCAGATCGGCTTCCACCGTATCCGGGTCGACGCCAACGGGCAGCGGAATGCGAACCATGTCGAGCGCATAGCCGCCCGCTTTGGAGTGATTGCGCACGGCGGTGGTCAGCAGCATGCTGTTGGGCACCTGCACCGTGAAACCAGTGTACTGGCGCGCGGGGGCCACCTCGACGAGCGTCGTGGACAGCACGTCCATATCGATGACCTCGCCCGAGAATGGGCCGATCTCGACCAGATCGCCCAGCTGGAACGGGCGCGAGACCATGCGCATGAACGCGCCCAGGAAACACATCACGAGTTCCTTGCCGACCAGCAGCATGGCCGCCGCAAACGCCGCCAGCGAGATCGCGACGCTCTTGAGCTCCGACACCCAGATGCCAAGCAGCAGCAGGAACATGATGGCCGCCACGACGTTCCGCGTGGCGACGGTCCAGGCGCGGTAGCTACCGCGATTGTCGGCCTGCAGTCGCGCCTGGAAGAAGCGGTTGACCAGCTTCATGATCAGCGAGCCCACGAGCACGATGATCGCGCTCGTTACGATGTTGACCAGAATGCTGTCGTTCGCATTGAAATGCATGGGTGAAGAAATGGTGGTGGGCCTGCACCGCAGTTTACCCCGCTCGTGCCGATCGCCCGGGCTGGCCATGCGAGCGCTACATCATCACATCTTTCGCGTATCGGTGATTTAAGCGGGTATTTGTTCGCGCTACGGTCCTACTCTCCAACGCCAATCTGATGGGAGTTTTCCGTGGACCTGCTGATGCTGATGCTCGCTGCCACTTACGCGCAACCTTCCCCGGGATCACACGATTCGCAGCGGGCGAACATCCAGTCATGCATGAAGGCGCTGACGAATCCTGCAAACGGCCGCACGCTTGCCGAGCGCTGTGCCACCCACGTCGACGATCCCATCGCGTCATACGCCGCAGCCCGTACATGCGCCCGGCGATTGCCGCCCCCCTTCACCACGGCTGGAGCTCGTACGCGACGGCACGCCGATGCTTGCGCGGTTCGCGTGCAGTTGATCATCGCGCTCTATCGGCTGCTCACCCACAACAATTGGGATATGGACGCTTTCGGCGCGCGCATCGAGCGCATCAGTCTCGGCCACTCATCGAATTTGCATGGCAAGTGGACGCAAGGCTTTGAGTCCGCCGTTCTCGACCATGCTCGCAGCGGTGGTGAGTCGTGGCTGCTCCAGCTCAATCATGCGTTTCGCTATGCTGCGTTGGTGGCGGCCGGCCTGCATGTGTCCGTTCCCGGTGCGGCGCCCTCACGGGCCTCCGCTACCCCGACCACCGCGCCGACCACCACAACCGTTTCGACGCCTCCTGCCGCGCCGTTGCCGATTTGGCCGTTCAATGCGCCACGCGACTACGGCCATACCGTACGAGGACCTCGGCAAATGCATGGCGTGAGACCACTTGTGGTCAATGCGGATGGCACGCATGTGCCCTTGACGAACATTCAGTTCGAGCTCATCCACTTCGAGGAGGACGAAGCGCAGGAATGGCAGATGCGTGCATCGCCTCGCGACTGGCGCGCCGTCGCGGCCGTGGCAACGCGTTGGCAAGAGCGCTACGCCCAGGCAGAGGCCGATGCCGCGCTGCCAGCCAACGTACGCAACATCGCTCGCGCGGCACGCTGGCATGCATACATCGTGCGAGAACAGATCGCGGTTCATGACCCCAGCGAGGTCTACATTCACTTCACCCGCGATGGGGCGTCCATCGCCATTCTCCGGGCGACAGTCAGTGAAGATCCAGACGCTGATAACACATCAAGAGATTCAATCATCGAAGATATTCTGATCGCCCCAGAGTACGCGCTCGCCTTACCGGATCAAGCACGCCTGGTCGATATCGACAGTTTCGCGATTCAGACCTACCTGGATTCCGCGTATCAGGACCGACACCGCACCGTGACGATACCAGCCATCAGCATCGCGGACGCGATGCTGGCTTATCGCAACGGCTTCACATTGCAGCCAGACGCTACGGACGTACCGGATCAAGCGCCCGCGGTAAAGCGAGCTCGACACGATGACGAGCTCTAGCCCGGCGCTCGCGTGCCAATGGCGATGCTGAAAGCTTTGATGGCTCAGCTTCCCGTGGTCCAGCCCAGGCCGAGCGACTTCTGCAGCGAGACGTAGTCGCGCAGCAACCCCGCATCGCCGGAAATGCGGTCCTGTTGCGCCGTCACGCGCGTGCGTTCGACATCGAGCCATTCGAGCATGCTGGCAGTGCCCGCGCGGTAGCGTTGCTGCTGCAGGGCAGCAGCACGTTCGGCCGAGGCTTCCACGCGACGTAGCGTCACCACGTTCTCGCGCTGATGGCCATAACGCGACAGCGCCACGTCGGCATCGCGCAGCGCCTTGAGCACCGTGCTCTCGTAGGTGGCCTGCGCCTCGTCGCGGCCGGCCTCGGCGCTATCGACGTTGGCGGCCACGCGGCCGAAATCGAGCGCGTTCCATTGCAGACGCGGCAGCGTCAGCCATGTGGCGTTGTCCTTGCGCACGAGGTGCCCTGGCACCGCGGCTGAGTAGCCGAGCGAGCCCAGCAGCGAGACCTTGGGAAACCAGTCGGCCTTGGCCGTGCCGATCTGCGCGGTGCGCGAGGCCAGCCGGCGTTCCGCCGCGCGAATGTCGGGCCGCGATTTCAGCAGCGCGGCCGGATCGCCTACGTCGATAGATTCCGGCAAGGCCGGCAGCGGCCGCGTGTCGGCGAGTTCGCCATCGAGCGTGCCGGGCCCACGGCCGGTCAGTTGCGCGAGCTGATCGCCAGCCTCGACGATCGCCGCCTGCACCGGCGCGATACGCGCCCGCGTGTTCTCGAGCTGCGTCAGCAGCCGTTCCACCTCGAGCTGCGAGGCCACCCCGCGCGCGCGGCGTTGCTCCGTGAGATCGAGGATATCGGCCTCGAGTTTTTCGGAGTCCCGCAGATGCGAAAGACTCGCCTGCTGCTCGCGCAGGTTGACGTAGGCCTGCGCCACGTCGGCGGCCAGTTGCACGTGCGCATCGGCCAGTTCCTCCGACGAGGCCTCCGCCTCGGCCGAAGCGGCCTGTACCGCGCGCCGCGTGCCGCCGAACAGGTCGAGTTCCCAGCTGGCGTCGAAGCCCGCGATATAGAGCGTGAGCGGCCCGCGGCCACCCCCGCCACTGGAACCGCCATCGCCCGATTGCGACGACAGCGCCGACAGATCGGGCGAGCGCGTGCGCAACATCGCCGCATCGACACTCGCCTTCGGCAGCAGGTTGGCCTCTTTGCCGCGCAACCCGGCACGGGCCTGACGCACGCGAGCCTGGGCCGCGCGGATGTCGGGGCTGTTCTTGAGCGCGGTGGCAATCAGGTCATCGAGCTGCGCATCGCCAAGCGCATGCCACCAGTCGGCCACGCCGGGCGCGGTGGTCGTGCGCGTCGGCGCGTGAGGAAATGCGGGCGTGGCCAGCGCGTTGCCGGCAACCTCGGGCGCGCCGCGATAGTCGGGGCCGACCATGCAGCCTGTGGCGGACAAGGCGGCAACCATGGCGGCAGCCAGTGCCACGGTGCGGGGGGCGAAGAAAAATCGTGTCATGTCTGGGGCCAGCATCAATGGCCAGAAGAAAGCGGCGCGCCGGCACGCGGCGACTTGAGCATCAGCGCCAGCGGAATACACAGCAGCAGCGCCACGCCAAGCGCGTAGAAAGTTTCGGAGAATGTCATCACCGCGGCCTGCCGCGCGATCTCGCCCGACAGCTGCGCCACGGCCTGCAGCTTGGCGTGCGCGGCATCGCCGTGCTGCGCAAGGAAGCCGCCGATGCTCTGCGCCATGTGCTCCTGGCCGATCGAGCTGTTGGCGGTGACGGACTCGCGTATCACGGCATCGTGATACGCATTGCGCCGATCGATCAGCGTGCCGAGCAACGCCAGGCCGATCGAGCCGCCGAGATTGCGCGCCATGTTGTAGAGCCCCGCCGCATCGCCGGCTTCCTCGGCGGCCACGGCCGCCATCGACGCCTGGTTCAGCGGCATCATCGCGAGGATCTGGCCGAAGCCGCGCAGGATCTGCGACAACGCGAAGTCATGGCCAACGCTATCGGTGGTCAGCGAGATATCGAGCATGCAGCTCGCGAAATACAGCACCAGCCCGGTGATCACCAGCCAGCGGCTGTCGACCTTGCCCAGCAATCGCGGCAGCAATGGCATCATCAGAAACGCGGGCACCCCCGACAGCAACATGATGCCGCCCGCCTGCTCGGCGTTGTAGCCGGCGATCGTCGAGAGGAACTGAGGCAGCAGATAGGCCACGCCATACAACCCGGCACCGACCGTGGACACGATCAGGATCACGCTCGCATAGCTGCGGTTGAGCAGCAGCCGCAAGCGCACGATCGGCGTCTTCGCGGTGAATTGCCCGACGATCATCATGCCGATGCCGAGCGCCGAGATCAGCGACAGCCCGATGATCAGATGCGATTCGAACCAGCGTTCGCGCTGCCCTTCCTCGAGCACCACAGTCAGCGAACTGAGCCCGATCGCCAGCCCGACGATGCCGAGCCAGTCCGCATTCACGAACGTGCGGTAGTTCGGCTTGGCCGCCTCCAGCCCGAAGTACAGCAGCGGTACCAGCACGAGCGTGATGGGCAGATTCAGGAAGAAGCACCAGCGCCAGCTCGCATTCTCGGCCAGCCAGCCGCCGACCACGGGCCCGAGCAATGGTCCCAGCAGCACGATCAACCCAAACATCGACATGCCGATCGGCATCTGATGTCGTGGCAGGCGTGTGCGCACGATGGTCTGCGCGGTGGGGATCATCGCGCCACCGGCAAACCCCTGCCCAATGCGGCCGATCACCATCTCCGTCAGCGAATGCGACATCCCGCACATGATCGAGAACGCCGTGAACAGCACGGCGTTCCACAGCAGGAAACGGCGCAGCCCGAACACGCGCGTGAGCCACGCGGTCAGCGGGATGATCACGATCTCCGCCATCAGGTAGCCCGTTGAGACCCACGTGCCTTCCGTACCGGCCGCGCCGATCTGCCCCTGGATTTGCGGCAGCGCCGAGTTCGTGATCGAGATATCGAGCGTGGCCAGTAACGCGCCGAGCGAGCCGGCCGCGACCGCGATCCAGTCCCCGGTGCTGGCGTTGGGCTGACGCGCGGGCGCAGGTGCGGACGCGGCGCTGGCTACCGCCTCAGCCATGGCTGGCCCCGCGCGTGTCGACGTCGACCACCACCGACAACCCCGGTACCAGCACCGGACGCGCGTCGGCCGGCACATCAATATGAATGCGTACAGGCACACGCTGCACGATCTTGGTGAAGTTGCCCGTGGCGTTCTGCGCGGGCAACAGCGCGAACTGCGAACCGGTGCCCGGCGAGAGGCTATCCACGGTGCCGTGCAACGGCTCGCCCGGCAGCGCATCGATATGGATCGCCACGGTCTGTCCGGCGCGCATGCGGCCAACCTGCGTTTCCTTGAAGTTGGCGGTCAGGTAGAGCTCCTGCACCGGTACCACGGTCAGCAGGCGCGTGCCGGGCTGCACCAACTGGCCCACGCGGACGCCGCGATCACCCACGCGGCCGGCCTGCGTGGCGCGCACCACGGTGTCGTCGAGGTCGAGCCGCGCCTGACGGGCGCTGGCCTCGCCCACCTCGAGCTGCGCGCGCGCCTGTTGCAGCCGCGCCTGCAGCGTGGCGATCTGGGTCTGCTCCACGCGCAGCGAGGCCTCGTTGGCATTGAGCGTGGTGGTGGCTCGCGTCTGCGCGTTGCGCAATTCCGCGCTGCGCTCCTCGGTTTCCGCGCCGGATTTCACCAGCGGCGCATAGCGTTCTACCTGCGACGCCGCATAACGCGCGTCTGCGCGCGCGCCGTCCACCTGCGCACCGGCCTGCGCGATACGCGCCTTTTGCTGCGCGAGGTCCGCCTCCGCCCGTGCCACGTCGGCCTGGCGCGAATTGACGTTGGCCTGCGCCTCATCGAACGCGGCCTGATATTGGCGATTGTCGAGGCGCACAAGCGGCTGGCCCAACGCCACCTGCTGGTTGTCGCGGACGTACACCTCCGCCACATAGCCGGTCACTTTCGGCGCCACGGCCATGCTGTCGGCCTGCAGATAAGCATCGTCGGTACTTTCGATAAAGCGACCGTGGGTCCACCACCGCACGCCGTAGATCGCGGCGGCCGCGAGCACGACAAGGCCGGCCACGATCAGAAAGCGGCGGCGCCCGGACGCGCGCGCGGGATTGCTGGGGCGGGTGCCGGGCGCGTGGGTCGGGACGGCCTGGCCGGCCGGAACAGAGGAGGAGGAAGACGACATGAGCGTTGCGTCGTGCGATTGGAATAGAAGCGCACAATTATTCCACTTGGAAAAAATGTGTCAACTGTTATATTTCGGGCTGTAGCGATCAACACGAAAAAGGAAAGGGACACATGGCGCGACACCGGCCCGCGGCAGAGGGCGGCTATCAGCGAGGCGAGGAAACCCGCGCGCGGATCATCGAGGCGGCGCTCGAACTGTTCGGCACGCATGGCTTCGAGGGCGCCTCCACGCGCGATATCGCGCGGCAGGCGGGCGTCAATGCGCCCGCGCTCCAGTACTACTTCGATAACAAGGAAGGGGTCTACCTGGCCTGCATCCAGTTCATCGTCGATCGGGTCTGGGCGCGGCTGGACCCCAGCGTGTCGATGGCGGAGGCAGTGCTCGCGCAGGCGGATGCGCGCGACGAAGCGCTGATGGATGCCTATCTGGCCATTCAGGCGGTATTCGTGTCGTTTGCGGCGGATTGCGGCGATACCACGCCGTGGCGGCAGTTTCTTGCGCGCGAGCGCGCGGGCCTCGGCCCGCCGGCCGCGTTCGAGGTATTCGACCGCGGGCTCAATCAGCGCCTGTTCGGCGTGACGAGCTCACTGATCGGCCGGCTCACGGGGCGTCCGGCCACAGACGAGATCACGCGTATCCGCACGATCGCCATCGACGGCCAGGGCGCGGCGTTTCCGACGAAGAAGCGCAATGTGTTGCGCGCCATGGGATGGGAGTCGATTGGCGCCGACGAGGCCGCCCGGATCGAGCGCGTGATTCTCGAGCAGACGCGGCTGTTGCTGCGCGCGCTGGTAGTCGAGCGCGACGCCGGCCGCTGAAGAGAAAATTACTGGTCGGTCTTGCAGATGCCGATCTGCTGGGCCATCAGCACGAGGTCCGCGAACGTGCGGGCCTTCATCTTGCGCATGGCCTGGCCGCGGTGGATCTTCACGGTGACTTCGCTGATGCCGATCTCGCCGGCGATCTGCTTGTTGAGCAGACCAGTCACCGCCATGCCCATCACCTCTGATTCGCGCGGCGTCAGCGTGGCGTAATTCGCGCGAATCTCTTCCACCTTGCGCAAGCCGCGGCGGCGCAGACGGTCTTTCTCCAGCGCCGCCGATACCGCGTCCAGCAGGTCCTGATCGCGAAATGGCTTGGCCATGAAATCTTCGGCGCCGGCCTTCATGGCCGCCACCGTCATCGCGATATCGCCGTAGCCGGTCATGAAGATGATCGGAATATGGATGCCCATCTGGCCGAGCCGCGTCTGCAGGTCGAGTCCGCTCGGGCCGCGCAGCCGTACGTCGAGCACGAGGCAGCACGGCACATCGGGCAGCTTGTACTCAAGTAGCTCGGCGGCCGAGCCGAACAGCATCACCTGCACGCCCACCGAGCGGAACAGGTTGCCCAGCCCCGCGCGCAGCATGGCGTCGTCGTCAACGATCAGCACCATCGCGTCTTCGTTGGCGACGGCAGGCTCTCCGCTCTGCGATGTCACGATTTCTCTCCGTTCCGCTCGTTGGCGTTGTGTGCGGATTATATACAGCGGACCGGGCCGCACAATGCGCCAACCCGGGTGTGCGGTTACCACACCAGCCCGGTCAGTCCGGCGTGCATTTCAACACACTGCCGCCGCCACTGCCACCCATACCATCGGCTAAGTACGACGCCCGATCACGAGAGTTGGCCCACTAATACGATGAGGGCATGGCCGCGGTCGCCCTTGGGGTCTAGTCTTGCGCCCGATAGCAACTGCCTCCCGCCTCCATGACCTCGACGACCGCCAAACCCGCCGCGGGCTCTTTCGCCCCGCTTGCGCAACCGACGTTCGCCATCCTGTGGGTGGCTACCATTCTTGGCAATATCGGCAGCTTCATGCGCGATGTGGCCAGCGCCTGGCTCGCCACCGACCTGTCGACCTCACCCGCGGCAGTCGCCATGATCCAGGCTGCGGCAACGCTGCCGGTATTCCTGCTGGCGATTCCCGCGGGCGTACTGTCCGATATTCTCGATCGCCGCCGCTTTCTTATCGTCATCCAGATCGGCCTGGCGTTCGTCAGCGGCACGCTGATGCTGCTGGCATGGCGTGGCTCGCTGACCATCGAACTGCTGATCGGCCTCGCCTTCGTCGGCGGCATCGGTGCCGCGATGATGGGCCCGACGTGGCAGTCCATCGTCCCCGAACTGGTGCCACCGAGCACGCTGCGGCAGGCGGTGGCGCTGAACGCGCTGGGCGTGAACATCGCGCGAGCGATCGGCCCCGCCACCGGCGGCCTGCTGCTGGCCGCGTTTGGTGCATCGGCAACCTATGGCGCCGACCTGGCCAGCTACCTCTTCGTGATTGCCGCATTGGTCTGGTGGCGGCGTCCGGTGCAACCGCCCGACCCGTTGCGCGAGCACTTCTTCAGTGCATTCCGCGCGGGGCTCCGTTTCACGCGCGCGCACAGCAAGCTCCATATCGTGCTCATTCGCGCCGCCGTGCATTTCGCGTTCGGCAGCAGCGTCTGGGCATTACTGCCGCTGGTGGCGAAACAATTGCTGCACGGCGGCGCCGGGCTCTACGGCGTACTGCTCGGCGCGGTGGGCGCGGGCGCGATTGCCGGCGCACTGGTCATGCCGTCGTTGCAGAAACGCCTCGATGGCGACGGCATGGTGCTGCTGTCCGCGCTCGTGACGGCAGCGGTGATGGCCGCGCTGTCGTTCGCGCCGCCGATCTGGCTGGCGCTGCCGTTGCTGTTGCTGCTCGGCGCCGCGTGGATTACGGCGTTGACCACGCTCGGCGGCGCCGCGCAGGCCATTCTGCCGAACTGGGTGCGCGGCCGCGCGCTGGCCGTCTACCAGATGGTGTTCAACGGTGCGATGGCGGGCGGCAGCCTGTTGTGGGGGTTCGTGGCGCAGGCACTCGGCACGCCGCATGCGCTGCTGATCGCGGGCATCGGCCTGGTCATCGCCGCCACGCTGCTGCACCGGTTGCGCCTGCCGCGCGGCGAGGAAGATCTCGGCCCGGCGCAGCACTGGCCGGAGCCTGAAATGGCCGATGGCATGGCGGATCGCATCACGCACGACCGCGGTCCGGTGATGATCCTGATCGAGTATTGCATTCCCCATGCGCATCGCAACGACTTCCTGCGCGCGGTGCACAAGCTGTCCGAGGAACGTCTGCGCGACGGAGCGTTCAACTGGGGCGTGATGGAAGACCCGGCCGATCCCGAACTGCTGACCGAATGGTTCCTCGTGGAGTCGTGGGCCGAGCATCTGCGCCAGCATCGCCGTGTGCCAAACGCCGATGCCGACCTCCAGCGCGATATCGTGCGCTTCCACACCGGCACCGAACCGCCGCGGGTGCGACACCTGCTTGGCGTGGGGTTGCCGCGCGACGAGCGTGCGAAGCCCGCGCGCCACTGAAACGTTCAACCGCTATCTCTATCTCGTTCGCACCATGAAACTCTATCTCGTCTCCCTGGGCGCCGGCGTGCTCGTCGGCATCATCTATGCACTGATGCAGGTGCGTTCGCCCGCGCCGCCGGCCGTGGCACTGATCGGTCTGCTCGGCATGCTGATCGGTGAGCAGGTGGTACCGCCGATCAAGCGGATGCTGGCCGGCGAGCCGGTGACGGTGGCCTGGTTCCATTCCGAGTGCATGCCTAAAATTACCGGCACCCCGGCGCCCCCACTGGCGGCACGCGAGGGCGCCGACAAGGACCAGACGCATTGATGCCCGTGCGCGGCGCCGGTTGTGCACCGGCGCGGCGTGCGGCACGTTATGGTGTCCGTAAGGCTTCGTTCGCGTAGCAAGGGTACCCAATTGTGGGATACCAAGATGGGTCGCGCGACAGTATGCTCACATCTGGCAGTTACCGCAGATCGGGTGCTGCCAACCGCCGAGAGGAGCCTTGAAGGATTCCGTGTGATTGCTGTTTCTGCCGCTTCTGCTGGCGCCATTCGCGCCGCCTCTCACGCCATCGGCATCGTCGACGACGACGAGGCTGTCCGGGTGGCCGTCGGGCGCCTGCTGCGGTCTTTCGATTTTCGCGTCGAACTCTATGCGAGCGGGCAGGATCTGCTCGAGGCGCCGTCCATCGATGCGTTGTCATGCATCATCAGCGACGTGCAGATGCCCGCGATGAGCGGCTTTGCGGTATGCCAGGCGCTGCGCGCGCGGGGCTGCGACGTGCCGGTGATCCTGATGACCGCGTTTGCCGGTGAGGACATGGAACAGAGCGCGCGCGCCGCGGGCGCCACGCAGTTCCTCGCGAAACCGTTCGACGAGGATGACCTGATCCACTGTATAGAGCGCGTGCTGGGTGGCTGTTGAAGCGCCGCCCGACGTGGTCCGGTCTCCTCTCGACCGCGTGAATTCGCCTGAAATCGATTTCATTTCCCACCGATCCCATTCTTTCAATAACCCTACATCCCGAAGGGTGACCCTCATCGATCGTCGCTTCCCCTGTTAAAAGCTTGCGAAGTAAAAGTTTTCAACGCGAGTTTTCCACGCGAGTATTCAACGCGACTTTCGCACAGCTCTTCGCAAGGCGTTGCGCCGGACGACGTCCGGCGGCGCGATGACACTCGGACGATGTACGCCTCTTCATTTCTGGACGCCCGCCGCGATTTCGGCTTCGAGATCCTCTGGGAAGATGCCGACGTCATCTTCGGCAAATGCCGTCGTCCCGATGCGGACGGCCGCTGGCGCCCCATGCTCGTGGCCTGGACGCTCAGCGACAGCCCGGCGCCCGCCACGCTGGCCCGGCTGGCTCGCGAGTACGACCTGCGCGACGTGCTGGACAGCGCCTGGGCCGCGCGGCCTGTGGCCTCTCATCGCGAGCGGGGCCACGGTGTGCTGCTGCTCGAAGACCCGGGCGCGACGCCGCTGAGCAGTCTGGTTGGCGCGCCAATGGAGGTGGATCGCTTCCTGCGCCTGGCGCCACCGATCGCCGCCGCGCTGGCGAAGCTGCACGACACGGGCGTGCTCCATCGCCATATCAAACCCGCGCATGTGCTGGTTTCCATTGAAGAGCATACGGATACCCCCACGCACGGCAACGCGTGGCTGACCGGCTTCGGCATCGCGACGCGCGGCACCGAGGCCGGCCATGGCCGTGGCGTCGGCACACCGCAGACCGAGATCGCCGGCACGCTCGCCTACATGGCGCCCGAGCAGACCGGCTGCATGAATCTTTCCGTCGATGCGCGCAGCGACCTGTACGCGCTCGGCATCACGTTCTATGAAATGCTCGCGGGTACGCTACCGTTTCGCGGGCATGACGCCAAAGACTGGGTCTACAACCATGTCGCGCGGCAGCCCATTTCGGTGGATCAGGGCCGGCCGTGGATTCCCGTGGCGGTGGCACAGATCGTCATGAAGCTGCTGGCCAAGGCGCCCGAGGACCGCTATCAGAGCGCGGCGGGCCTGGCGGCGGACCTGCGCCATTGCGCGGACGCATGGCGGCTTGCGCGCGACATCCCGGTATTTCCGCTGGCCCGGCACGACCTCGCCGCTGCCGGCCATGGCGAGGCTGACGCGCCCGGCGCGGCCCCCGGTGTGCCCCACCGCGCCGCCACCCGCGCCCGCCATGCGGTGCCCCCGCGCGATATCCCCGAGGCCGAACGACGCGTTGCCACGTTGCTCGAGGCGGGCGCCGGCGCCTGCGCCCGCGCCGATCTGCCCGAGCTGGCCACCGCCACGCGCACATTGCTCGAGCTGTTGATGACCAGCGACCAGCGCGACCTCGCGGCGGCCGTGGGCGTGCAGTATCTCGAGCGGGCCGAGGGCGCCTGGACCGCGCACCCGTCGGCCGAGGACGTGCAGCGCGAATACCGCATGCTGCGGGAGCAGTTGCGCGAGACGCTCGGGGACCGGCCCGTCACCGACCTGCTCGACCTGCCGCGCATGACCGATCCGGTGGCGCTGGGCACCATGGAGGTGCTCACGTCGCTGATGCCCCCCGCGTGGTACACCGACGAACACCTGCGCACGCGCGCGATCCTGCGTCAGGTCAACCTGAGCCTGACGCACGGCAACGGCGGCACCTCGGCACTCGGCTATGCCTGGCTCGCGATGATTCTCGAGCCGGCTTCCGGTAACGCCGAAAACTTCGCGTTCGCGCAACTGGCACTGGCGCTGGCCGATCGCGATGCCATCCCTAGTGTGCAGGCGCGCGTCTATCAGGTGGTGGGCGCGCACGTGTTGCCGTGGAGAGAGCCGCTGGCCGTGGCCACCGGCGTGCTGCGCCGCGCGGTCGATGTCATGGGCCGGCTCGGCGACGTGACCCATGCCTCGTTCATCCACAACAACCTGATCACGCACGCGCTGGTCAGCGGCGACGCGCTGGCTACCGTACAGCCCGAGGCCGAGGCCGGCCTCGCCTATGCGCGCCAGGCGCGCTTTGGGCTGGCCACCGATCGCATCGCCCTGCAGTTGCAATTGATCCGTACGTTGCGCGGCCTGACGCCCGTGTTTGGCTCGTTCGATGAACCGGGTTCGTCGGATGAGGGGGGATCTGATCGCAGCGGCTTCGACGAAGACGCGTTCGCGCGACGCGTGAGCGGCGACAAGGGTCTTGCATTGGTGGCCTGCTGGTACTGGATTCGCCGGCTGCAGGCACGCTTTCTTGCCGGCGACATAGACGCCGCCGTGCACGCGGCCGAGCAGGCCGAACCGCTGCTGTGGTCGTGCCCGTCGTTTCTCGAGCAGGCCGAGCACTGCTTCTATGCCGCGCTCGCGCACGCGGCCCAGCGCGAGGGCGCGACCGATGCGCGCCAGCGGCGCGAGGCGCTCGCTGTGTATCACCGTCAGCTCGAACGCTGGGCCGAGCACTGTCCGGCCACGTTTGCCGACCGCGCCGCGCTGGTCGGTGCCGAGATCGCGCGGCTCGACGGCCGCGACGTCGAGGCGATGCGCCGCTACGAAGTGGCGATCGACACCGCGCGCGACCACGCGCTGGTGCACAACCAGGCGCTGGCCAATGAGCTCGCCGCGCGCTTCTATCTGTCGCGCGGGCTGCCGAAGGTGGCGCGCATGTACCTGCAGGAAGCGCGCCGCTGCTATCGTCATTGGGGTGCCGACGGCAAGGTGTGGCAGCTCGATGCACTTTACCCACGGCTGGCCGACGACGAGCACCGGCCCGCGCTGATGGGCACCATCGACGCGCCGCTGGAGCATCTGGATCTGGCTACGGTGCTCGAGGTATCGCTGGCGATCTCGCGCGAGATCCACCTCGACAAGCTGGTCGACACATTGATGCGCACCGCGCTGGAACAGGCCGGCGCCACCCGCGGCATGCTGATCCTGATGCGCGACGGTCGTCCACGCCTGGCCGCGGATGCGTTGGCCAGCGACGATGGCACGATCGTCAGCGCGCCCGACACCGGTGCCACGAGCGGCCCCGACACGGAGGGCGGCGCGGGATGCGCCATCACCGCCGATCGCGCGCCCCTGCCGCTGATCGAGCAGGTGCTGGCTTCCGGGGAGAGCGTTGGCGTCGACAATGCCCCGAACCTGTCGGCGTACATGAGCGACCCCTACGTGCAACGCTACCGGCCACGCTCGATGCTATGCCTGCCGCTGTTCAACCAGGCGACGCTGGTCGGCGTGCTGTACGTCGAGAACCGCCTCGCGCCGCGCGTGTTCGTGCCGGCCCGTGCCGCCATCCTCAAGCTGCTCGCCTCGCAGGCCGCCGTCGCGCTCGAGAACAGCCGCCTGTACCACGAACGAAGGCGCGCTGACGCGGCACTGATGCAGGCACAGTGCGAACTCGCCCATGTGTCGCGCGTGATGACGCTCAGTGCGCTGGCGTCGTCGATTGCGCATGAAGTCAGCCAGCCGCTGGCGGCGATCATTGCCAACACAAGTGCGGCCACGCGCTGGCTGCGCCGCGCGCCGCCGAACCTCGACGAGGCACAGGCCGCGCTGCACGGAGTGGCCACGCAGAGCGAACGCGCGAGCGCGGTCATCGCGGGCATGCGCGCCATGCTCAAGAAGACGGCCACGGCGCGGGCGTGCGTGGACCTCAATTCGGTGATCGAGGACACGTTGCCACTGGTGCGCGGCGAGGCCATGCGACAGGGTTGCACGATCGGCATGACGCTGGCGACCGACCTGCCGCGCGTGGCCGGGGACCGCGTGCAGTTGCAGCAGGTCGTATTGAATCTGCTGATGAACGCGATCGATGCCACGGCCGCCGCTCATGGACCCAATCACCGCGAGGCCACCAACAAATCGCGCCGGCGCCGCGAGGTACTGGTGCGCACCGCGCGCGCGGAAGCCGGCGGTGTGCTGGTGGCGGTACACGACGAGGGCACCGGCCTGCCCCCGGAGCAGGCGGAGCAACTGTTCGAGGCGTTCTACACGACCAAGGAGCACGGACTGGGCATGGGCCTTGCGATCTGTCGATCGATTGTCGAATCGCACGCCGGACGACTGTGGGCATCGCCCAATCACCCAGCGGGAGCCATCTTCCAGTTCGTTATCCCGCCCACGCCCGACGTTTTACACACCGATTCACTGAATAGTTGAAGTTTCTGCGTACCGAATCATGGAAGTGACATCCCGATTTTCTGGCTGGACCGAAGACACCGCACGTGACTACGTGGTCATCGTCGTGGACGACGACGCCGCTGTACGCGACGCGGTGTCGGGTCTGTTCGCCTCGATCGGCCTGCAGGTGGTGCAGCACACCACGGCCGAAGCACTGCTGGCCGCGCCCATGCCGGACCGGCCCAGCTGCATCGTGCTCGACATTTCGCTCGACGGCCTGAGCGGCATGGACCTGCAGGCGCAACTGCGCGAGGACGGGATCCATACGCCGATCGTGTTCCTGTCGGGCGTCGGCGATGTGCCGATGACCGTGATGGCCATGAAGCGCGGGGCGATCAATTTCATCGCCAAGCCTTTTCGGGAACAGGAGCTGCTCGACGCCGTGTTCGAGGCACTGCACCTCGATAGCCAGCGCCGCGCCGACCTGGAGCGCACCGCCGCGCTGCGGATCGGCTTTGCCAGCCTGACCCCACGCGAACGCGATGCCATGACGCTGTTGGCACGCGGCCTGTCGAACAAGGAAGTCGCGGAAGCGCTGGAGATCAGCCCGGCGACGGTCAAGACCTATCGCGCGCAGACCATGAAGAAGATGCAGGCCCGCACGTTCGCGGAGCTCGTCACGATGGCGCGCGCGCTCGGTCTTGTCAGGGCTGCTCCGGACTGAGCGCGGCCACCGGATCGCATTCCCTCACACGACAGCGCGGCGCCAGACGCCCGGCGTAACGCCGGTGGCGCGCGCGAACACGCGCGTGAAGTGGCTCTGATCGCAAAAGCCGCACACCATCGCCACTTCGGCCAGCGGCAGATCCGTGTCCCGCAGCAACGCGTAAGCGCGTTCCAGCCGCCGTTCGATCAGCCACTGATGTGGCGTCTGCCCGGTCGATTCCCGAAACGCACGCGTGAAATGACTGCGCGACAGCTGGCACGCATCGGCCACTTCTCCCACGGACAGGTTGCCGTCGATGCGCGCGGCCAGCATTTCCTTGGCGCGTTCCACGCTGCGCTGGGGCAGGCGCCTGAGCGCCTTGCCGCCATCCTCAGGCAGCGCCGCGCCCGGACCATAGCGATGCACCAAATGGGCGCCAATGGCCAGACTCAACTGGTCGACGAACAGCTGACATGCCTGCTCGGGGTGCTGCAGCACCGGCACCATGGCATGTGCAAGGTGCGCGAGCACCGGGTCGGCATGACCGGCCATCGGTTGCAGGCTTATGGTGTTGGCACCGCGTTCCACGGCCACGCGCTCGATGAACGCGCGCGAGATCTCGACCAGCATGAAATCGAAGTCGCTGCAGAGATCGGCCTTGTATTCCACCGCGAGACTGCGCAGGTAGATCGCGCCGTTGTCGAAGTCGTGCGTGCGCGCCTGCCGGCCATCGAAAATGCGGCGGCGATGTCCGCCGCGTAGCGCTACGCCGAGCAGCACGCCACGATCGGTGGCCGGCATGACGACCTGCGTCGCGCGCTTGCCGAGCGAACTCTTGCGGTAGAACTGGACGTCCTTGCCGATCAGTGCCTGATCGTCGCTGAGGCGGTCGGCCGTGCATCCGAATGTATCCACATGCGCGGGGCGAGGGGCAATAGCGTGCATGGTGATCTGCTCGTGCGGCATAAGACCACCAGAGGATAGCAGGATGCGGCGAGTCTATGCATGCGCGTGTGCAATCACCGAGACGATCGGCAGACGCGCACGCCGCATTGTGGTGCCCTCGGTGGTGCCCTGGGTGGCGCCCTCGGTGGTGCTCTCGAGCGCAAGGTGGACACTCGCGCCGCCCTGCAAGCAGGATCCCACTGCCAGCCGCAGCGTCGCCGCCGGCGCGTTGCGTCCCGCGCGTTCGGTCAACGCCTCCGCCAGCAGGCCGAGCACGGCATGCTGGACCCGCGCGCGCTCGCCTTCCACACGCGCCAGCGCCGGTGCGATCTCCACCTGCAGGTCGAGCCCCGCGTCGTAGAGTGCGACGCGTGCCAGCGCCACAGCTTCGAGGATGGCCGCATCCAACGCGAACAACGTCGAGCATTCGCCGTGCGCCGTTCCCCACACGCCGTCCTCTATCCGCATCAGCTTATGCAGGCAGCGCATCTGCGCGTCCGCGCGCGCGGCCTGCTCCTGAATGCGGCGCAGGCCTTCGCTCACGTCCTCGAGCGCGCCGGCATTCGCAGCACCACACGCCCCGCGCAACCGGCGCTGCACGGTACCGGCCTCGAGCGCGATGGCGGTCAGCGGCTCGCGCATCGCATGCGCGATCGACGCGGACAGCACAGCGAGCGGTGCGAGCGGTGCAAGCCCGGGCGTGCGGTTCGAGCAATTCATGGCGGCACCTTTCCTTATGCAACCGTCTGAGACGGCGGATGAGACTGGATCGCGCGACTGGCGCGACCCCGGTGGCAATGTACATGCCGCAGTGCGGCATCGATAGAACGGCTGTGCGGTTTTTGTACAAACGTGTGCTCGCACGGCCGATGTCGAGGGCACTAATACGATGAGGGGATGGTCGCGACCGGGGCGCGCACATAGTCTTCCGTCTCCTGCCCAACCCGTTCTGCAAGGAGTGACATCATGTCCAATCCCAAGCTCGAAGTGCTGACCCCGCATAACAGCCAGCTGATCATCATCGACCATCAGCCGCAGATGGCGTTCGGCGTGCAGTCGATGGATCGTCAAACGCTCAAGAACAATGTGGTGGGCCTGGCCAAGGCCGCAAAGATCTTCAATGTGCCGACCACGATCACCACCGTGGAAAGCGATTCGTTCTCGGGCTACACCTACCCGGAACTGCTCGACGTCTTCCCGAATGCCAAGACACTGGAGCGCACCTCGATGAATTCGTGGGACGACCAGAAGGTGCGCGACGCGCTCAAGGCCAACGGCCGCCGCAAGGTCGTGGTCGCAGGTCTGTGGACCGAGGTCTGCAACACCACGTTCGCGCTGTGCGCGATGCTCGAAGGCGACTACGAGATCTATATGGTGGCCGATGCCTCGGGTGGCACCACCAAGGACGCGCACGACTACGCCATGCAGCGCATGGTGCAGGCCGGCGTGGTGCCCGTGACCTGGCAGCAGGTGCTGCTGGAGTGGCAACGCGACTGGAAGAACCGCGACACCTACGATGCGGTGATGGCTGTAGCCAAGGAGCACTCCGGCGCGTATGGCATGGGCGTCGACTACGCCTACACGATGGTGCACAAGGCCGCGCAGCGCACCGCCACGCAGCACGAGTCGCTCGCTCCTGTTCACGCACCGGTCATCGAGCGCTGATGCGTCGTCGCCAGTTTCTTGCTTCGGCTGCCGCGCTCGGTGCGGCGGCCTCTTCGGAGATTTTCGCCATGTCCTCGCCCCAGACGCCAGACCTCATCCTCGTCAACGGGAAGTTCACCACGCTCGACCGCACGCGCCCGCAAGCGGACGCGGTCGCGATCCACGACGGGCGCTTCGTGGCCGTGGGCACGCGCGACGAGGTCATGAAACTGGCGGCACCGCAGACACGCGTGATCGACCTCAACGGCCGCCGCGCGATTCCGGGGCTGATCGACAGCCACATGCACATCATCCGTGGCGGCCTCAACTACAACATGGAGTTGCGCTGGGATGGCGTGCGTTCGCTGGCCGATGCGATGCGCATGCTCAAGGCGCAGGTGGACCGCACACCCGCGCCGCAATGGGTGCGCGTGGTCGGTGGCTTTACCGAGCACCAGTTCGCGGAGAAGCGCCTGCCGACGATCGAGGAACTCAATGCCGTGGCGCCCGACACGCCAGTGTTCATCCTCCATCTGTACGACCGCGCGATTCTCAACGGCGCGGCACTGCGCGCGGTGGGCTACAACCGCGACACGCCTCATCCGCCTGGCGGCGAGATCGTGCACGACGCCAGTGGCAATCCGACCGGTCTGCTGCTGGCCAAGCCCAACGCTACGATTCTCTACGCGACGCTGGCCAAGGGCCCGAAGCTGCCGGCCGAGTACCAGAAGAATTCCACGCGCCATTTCATGCGCGAAGTGAACCGCCTGGGCGTGACCGGCGTGATCGACGCGGGCGGTGGCTATCAGAATTACCCCGAGGACTACAACATCATCGAGGAGCTGCATAAGGAAGGTCAGCTCACGATTCGGCTCGCGTACAACCTGTTCACGCAGAAGCCGAAGGAAGAACTCAGCGACTTCAAGACCTGGACCTCGACCGTCAGGCCGGGCCAGGGCGACGACCTCTATCGCCACAATGGCGCGGGCGAGATGCTGGTCTACACCGCGGCCGACTTCGAGGACTTCCGCGTCGAGCGGCCCGATATGGCGCCTTCGATGGAAGCCGACCTCGAACCCGTGATCCGTCTGCTGGCCGAGAAGCGCTGGCCGTGGCGCCTGCACGCGACCTACGACGAAACCATTTCGCGCGCGCTGGACGTGTACGAGAAGGTCGCCAAGGACATCCCGTTCACTGGCCTGAACTGGTTCTTCGATCATGCGGAAACGATTACGGACCGCAATATCGACCGCATCGCGGCGCTCGGCGGCGGCATCGCCGTCCAGCACCGCATGGCCTATCAGGGCGAATACTTCGTCGAGCGTTATGGCTCGAAGGCCGCCGAAGCCACGCCGCCGGTAAAGAAGATGCTCGAGCGCGGCGTCAAGGTGGGCGCGGGGACCGACGCCACGCGTGTGGCTTCCTACAACCCATGGGTGTCGCTGTACTGGCTCACCACGGGCAAGACCGTGGGCGGCATGTCGATGTATCCGCAGGCGAACCTGCTCGACCGCGAGACCGCGCTGCGGCTGTGGACCGAAGCCAATACGTGGTTCTCCTCGGAAGAAGGCAAGAAAGGCCGCATCGCGGTCGGCCAGCTCGCTGACCTCGCAGTGCTGTCGGCCGATTACTTCGCGGTGCCCGGTGACGACATCCAGGACATCACATCGGTGATGACCGTGCTCGGTGGCAAGGTGGTATATGGCGATAACGAGTTCGACCAGTACTCGCCCTCACTCCCCCCAGCGATGCCCGACTGGTCGCCGGCCCGCCACGGCAGCAAGTACCAGCCGCGCCCGACCGCACAGGCCAGGCAATTGGCCATGAACACGGCCTGCGGCTGCGCGTCGTCGTGCGGCGTGCATGGCCATGCGCATGCGCGCGCCTGGACCTCGAGCGTGCCGGCCAGCGACGAGAGCACCTTCTGGGGCGCGCTCGGCTGCTCGTGCTGGGCGTTCTGATGCGCGGCGCTCATTCCACGGCTGACACCGCCGTGCAGGCGCCGCCGCACTGGCTGCGCACGCTCGCGCTGCTGCTGATCTGCGCGGCCTACCTGCAGGGCGGCCTCGTCAAGCTATTCGACTTCGGCGGCGCGGTGGCCGAGATGCAGCACTTCGGCATCGCGCCGGCCGAGCCTGCCGCGATCGCCGTCATCGCGCTCGAACTGGTGGCACCGGCCATGATCGTGCTGGGTGTATGGCGCTGGCTGGCGGCACTGGCGCTCGCCGCGTTCACGCTTGCCGCGACGCTGATGGCCAACCGTTACTGGGATGCGCCGCCCGAGGCGCGCTTTATGCTGATGAACGCGTTCTACGAGCACCTGGGCTTGTGCGGCGCGTTCCTGCTGATCGTTTGGGAAGACCTGCGCGCACGCCGCGCCAGACGGGATCGTGCAATGTTGGCGGGTACGAAGGGCAGCGCACTGCAATGATGGCTGGTATCGGTTGTCCCCTGAAGCGGCTGAACCGGCTGAACCGGCTGACCCGCTTGACCCGTTTCACCGTGCCCGTGCTGATAGTCGCCGGCAGTGCCCCGGCGCTGGCCGGCACCGTGACGGTCTATGGCCGCCTGAACACCGCCATCGAATACTCGCGCGCAAGCACCGCCACCGATGGCACCGCGCTGGGCAGCGTGGTGCGCCAGACCAATTACCGTTCGGTGTTCGGCCTGCGCGGCGACGAAGACCTCGGCGGCTCGTTCAAGGCGGTCTGGCAGATCGAAAGCAATCTGTCGCTCGACACCGGACAGGGCGTGATCGCCAGCCGCAACTCGCGCGTCGGCCTGCAGGGTGATTACGGGCTGCTGTTCATGGGGCACTGGCACACGCCCTACACCGAGTCGACGATGGGCTACGATCCGTACTATCCGACCACCGCCGGCTATATGGCGCTGATTGGCAACGGCTCGACCTCCACCTCGAACAATATTGACGACACAAGCTCGTTCGACCGGCGCCAGAAAAACAGCGTGCAGTACCGCTCGCCGTCGTTCGGGCCGGTCAGCGTCTGGCTCGGCGCGGGGTTGCCGGAGGAAAAAACCACCGTCGCGCGCAATCCCGCGCTGTACTCGGCGGCCATGGTCTACGACTCGGGTCCGCTGAACGCGACCATCGCCTACGAAGTGCACCAGCACTACCAGGCCGCCAGCCGCAACGACGACGCGCTCAAGGTCGGCTTTGCGTGGCAGGTGCGCACCGGCACGCGGATCGCCGCGGTCTACGAGCATCTGCACTACCGCACCGACACCGGCGACCTGCAGCGCAACGCCTACTATGCATCGCTGGTGCAGCAGGTGGGGGTGGGCAGCGTGCGCATCGGCTTTGGGCTGGCCGCCAACGGCACCGGCTCCTCCACCGATACCGTGGGATTCTTCCGCAGCGGGCCCGACACCGGCGCCACGCAGATCACGGTGGGCTACGACTATCCGCTCTCCAAGCGCACCGCGCTGTTCGCGTTCTACAGCCGCATCAACAACCGCAGCCAGGGCATCTACGACTTTGCGATCAATGAGCTCGGCATCAGCGCGGGCGCGGACCCGCAGACGTTCGCCCTCGGCATGCGGCATAATTTCTGACCGCCCCGCCAGACGCCAGTGATGTTTCACAACGCCCGATGTAGGGCTGTTGCAGGGAGAGTAGTGCCTAATACCAAGGTATTACCGTACACGCTGATTGGGCGAGTCGCCTCGATGCCCCCGGACGGGGTGCTCGCGCCCCGCGTGGGGTCTGGCAAGCGGCGGGGTGTGTCAGCGTGGCGACGACAATACCACCGTATGATATGGCCCGCAGGCCGGTGGGACTATCCTGTGAGCAAGTGGTGGAGGGCGTCGGACCCCTCGTCACCGCTCAAGACTCTAAGGATTTTGTGTGACTTCCACCCCCGTGATTGCCATCGTCGACGACGACGCTTCCGTCCGGCATGCCATGGGACGATTGGTGCGTTCGTTTGACCTGGATGTGGAACTCTTCAGCAGCGGCCCCGAACTGTTGCAGTCCGCGTCGATCGACCATATTGCATGCCTGATCACCGATATCCAGATGCCCGCCATGAACGGTTTCGCGTTGTGCGAAGCCTTGCGCGCGCGCGGCTACGATATGCCGGTGGTCTTTATGACCGCATTTGCCCAGGAAGGTTACGAGCAGCGCGCCCGGGATGCCGGCGCCTCGTGCTTTCTGAACAAGCCGTTCCAGGACACTGATATCATCCGCTGCATCGAGAATGCCCTGCTGCCACGCTTGAGACCACCGGCCGCCTGACGGCAGGCGCCGCATCATGACGATCGACAAAATCGGCTTATCCGAAGGCGGTTTGCACGATGGTTCATCCCACGGCGGCCTGCCCGACGCGCTCGCTTTAGCGGAATTCCGCTTCGAGACCATCCATCAGGATGGCATCGTCGCGTTCGTGCGGGGCGTGCATCCGGCCACCGGCCGTCGGATCGTGCTTGCCCATGCGGCGTCCGCCCAGGTGGAAGCCGAGGCCGCGCGCCGGCTCGAGAACGAGTTCGCGCTGCGCGCGCTGCTGCATCCGCAGTGGGCCCTGACGCCGCGCGCGCTCACGCGCTACCGCAATGGCGTGGCCGCGCTCTATGACGATCACGGCGGAAACCCGCTGACGCTGCTGTTGAACGAGCGCCTGCCGATCGCCCGCGTGCTGACCATCGCCCGCAACGCCAGCGCCGCACTACGCGCCGCCCACGAGGCGGGGCTGGTGCACTGTTCGCTGACCCCCTGCAGCCTGATCGTCGAACCCGAAGATCGCTGCCGTCTCGGCCGCTTCGACTTTGCGCAGCCGACCCCGGTGCCCGATGGCCGGCCGGCCGGCGGCGACCACGCGCCTCGCAACGGTGGATCTCATAGCGGATCCAATGGCGGGTCCAACGGTGGCTCCAATGGCGGTCACTATCAGGGCGGCTTCAACGCCGGCCCCATGATCACCATCGCGGGCCAGGCGCCCGCCTACATGTCGCCCGAGCATACCGGCCGCACGCATCATGCGATCGATGTCCGCAGCGACCTGTACTCGTTCGGCGTGATCTTCTACCAGCTATTCACCGGCCAACTACCGTTCAGCGCGCGCAATCCGTCCGACCTGACCGAATGGATCCACAGCCATGTGGCCGGGACGCCGGCGCCGCCGCACGAGATCGCGCCCGATGTCCCGGAGATGCTCGCGCGCATCGTGCTGAAGCTGCTCGACAAGCGCCCCGCGCATCGCTACCAGTCCGCCGCCGGTCTGGAAGCCGATCTGGCGCGCTGCGTGGAGGCCTGGCACGCACATGGCCGCATCGATGCGTTTGAACCCGGCGAGCGCGACCGGCCGGGCACGCTCGAGTTGCCGGACACGCTGTATGCACGGGAGGCAGACCTCGCCCATATCGCCGACCTGTGTACGCGCGTGGCGGCCAATTCGCGGCCCGTGGTCGTGGCACTCACGGGCCCGTCTGGCATCGGCAAATCCGCGCTGATGCGTGCATTTGCGCAAGGCATGCCGCAGCGACGCATCTGGTCGGCGGCCGGCAAGGCCGACCCGATTCGCCGCGACGTTCCCTATGCCGTGCTCGCCGATGCGTTTCGCGGCCTTGTGCACCAGATTCTCGGCTTGCCGGAGGACGCCGTGCGCATGTGGCGGCAGCGGCTGCAACAGGCACTCGGTGCCTATGGCCGCGTGGCGTCGAGCATTGCGCCCGCGCTGCGGCTGCTGGTCAACGACTTCCCGGACTCGCCCGCAACCGAATCGGTCGAGCCCGATATGCACGTCGATCTGGCGATGCGCTGCCTGATCCATGCGTTCGCGCAACCGGACCGGCCCTTCGTGCTGTTGATCGACGATATCGAATGGCTCGATCAACCGACGCTCGAACTGCTGTCGCGGCTCGCGGGCGGTACCGGGCCGTTGCGGCTGCTGCTGGTCTGCAGCGCGCGTAACGCCAGCGCCACCGCGCTCACCCAGTTGCGCGAGCACGTGCCGGTGCACGATATCGCCATCGCGGGTCTGCCGGTGGAAGCGGTCGCCACGCTGCTGGCGCAGGCGCTGCATACGCCCGACGCCGCGATGGGACCACTCGCCGAAGTGATCCACGCCAAGACACTAGGCAACCCGTTCTTCGTGCGGCAGTTCATGCGGATGATCGCGGACGAACGGCTGGTCGCCTATTCGTCCGATATCGATGGCTGGCGCTACGATCTTTCAGCCATCGATGCGCGTACCTGCACCGATAACGTCGCCGAATTCAGCCTGCAGCATCTGCAGCAACTCCCGGACGAGACGCGCCAGTTACTGGGCGGCATGGCCTGCCTCGGCAGCACCTCCTCGTTCGGCCTGCTGTGCGACACGTTCGGCCTGGACGAAGCCACGCTGCATGCGCGGCTGGCCCCCGCCTGCGCAACGGGTCTGGTCGTACCGACACGGTACGACTATCTGTTTGCGCATGATCGCATCCTTGAAGCCGCGCATGCGTGGCTCGATGACGATACGCGCGCGGAGGTGAGCCTGCGCGCGGGCCGCTTGCTTGCACAGACGCTCGCAAAGACGCTCGCACGGACCCCCGATGCCGACCATCGTGCGCAGGGTGATCGTGGCGCGGATCACCTGCGCGATGACGTACTGTTCCGCGCGGCCGGACTGCTGGCGCAAGCCAGGGCGACGACCTCCTCCAACGCCGACGCGCTCGGCACCGCACAGCTGTTTCTCGCCGCCGCCCAGCGCGCGCGGCGCGCGGCCGCCTACGATGCCGCGCTACGTTACGTCAGCAATGGCCTCGATTACGCGCGCCAGGCCACGCATGCCTCCGAGGCATCTCCGGGCGGGCAGGCGCTCTATCATGCGCTGCGCGAGGAGCAGGCCAACTGCTGGTTCCTGCAGGGCCGGCTCGACGCGGCGCTGGTGTTGGTCACGCAACTGATCGATGGGCCTGGGGACATCTTGCAACGCGCGAGCGCGTATCGGCTCAAGATCGAGATGCACTCGCGCCGCTCCGAGAACGTGCTGGCGGTGGAGACCGCGATCGCCGGACTGCGGCTATTCGGCATCGAGCTTCACGCCCATCCGTCGGCCACCGCGTGCAACACGCTCTATGCGACGATCCAGCCCATGCTGGCGACGACCACGCTGGGCGCCATGCTCGCGTTGCCGGTGATGAAGGATCCGGACACCGAAGGCGCGATGAGCCTGCTGGCCGCGCTGATGGTGCCCGCTAGCTTCACCGACGAGAACCTCGCGTTCCTGAGCTTGTGCCAGATGCTGCGGCTGACGCTGCAGCATGGCATGACGGCCGCCGCCACCTCGGCACTGGGCTGGCTGGGCGTGCAGGTCTGCCATCGCTTCGACGCTTACGCGGACGGCTTTCGCTACGGCGAGATGGCGCGGCGGCTGGTCAATCATCATGGTTATGCCGCGCATATGGCGCGCGTGCAGTTGCCGCTCGACCAGCTCAGCGTGTGGACGCAGCCGCTTTCGTACTCCATCGAATGCGCACGCGCTGGCTTTGCCGCGGGCGTCGCGCATGGCGATGTGACCACCGCCTGCTACGCGTGCTGCCATATCGTCGCCGCGATGCTCGTGCGTGGCGACCGGCTCGACGACGTGGCCGTGGAGATCGCGCGCGGCCTCGAGTTCGTACGCCGCGCGGGCTTCCAGGACGTCGAGTCGATCCTGCTCGCGCAGCAGCGCTTTGTCGATGGCCTGCGCGCGGGGGCCGATGCGCACGACAGCGCCGCGCAACGCTGGATGGACGATGCCGGCCCCGACGGTGAAGGCATTCCGCGCGGCGAGCGCCTCTCGACATTCGAGTTCTGGCACTGGCTCTATCGCGCGACGATGCTGTTGCTGGCCGAACGCCACGAAGCGGCCGCACTGTGCCTGGATCGCGCGGCAACGTTCGCGTGGTCGGCCCCCGCGCATATCCATCAGCTCGACTTCCGTCTGCTGCGCGCGCTGACCATCGCGACGTCGCCCGAGGAGCCGGACCTCGAGGCCTGGAATACGCTGCGCGCCGATGTGCGCAAGATTCGCGACTGGGCCGCCATCAATCCAGTCACCTTCGTCGACAAGGCATTGCTGGTGGAAGCCGAACTGGCGCGCCGCGAAGGCGATGCGATGCGCGCGATGACGTGCTACGAGCAGGCCATCGCGCACGCCACCGCGCATGGCTTTGCGCAGATCGTCGCCATTGCGCACGAACGCGCCGCGCATCATTGCGCCTCGCTCGGTCTGGCCGCGGCGGCACACGCGCATCGCCGCGATGCGCGCGACGCTTACGTGCGCTGGGGCGCGCTGACCAAGGCGCGGCAGATGGAGACGCGCTTTCCCGAGCTCATCAATCCGACGCAGCCGCGCGTGTGGCAGCTTGGCGAGGGCTTTCATACCGTCGATATCGAAAGCGTGATCAAGGCCTCGCGCGCGCTCACCGAGGAGATCCGGCTCGACGGCCTGATCGACAAGCTGATGACGATCGCGCTCGAGTATGCGGCCGCGCAGCGGGGCCTGCTGATCCGCATCTATCCTGAAGGACCGCTGGTGGAGGCCCATGCCGACACGGCCGTCGATGGCGTGCGCGTGCGCATCGGGCAAGATCCATTGCATGCCGATGTACTGCCGCTGTCGATGTTCCACACCGCGACGCGCACGGGTCAGGTGGCGATGATCGGCCCCTCGATGCGCGCGAGTCCGTTCGCCATCGACCCGTACTTTGCGCGGCATCCGGACTGCTCGGCCATCTGCATTCCGATGGTGCGCCACAACGAGGTCATCGGCGCGCTCTACCTCGAGAACCGCCTCGTGCGCGACGCGTTCACGCTCGACCAGACGCGCCTGCTCGAGCTGGTGGCCGCGCAGGCGGCGATCTCGCTGCGCACCGCGCGGCTCTACGACGACCTGCTGGTCGAGAACGAGCGGCGCCAGCGCGTGGAGCGCGAGTTGCGCACCAGCGAGGCCACGCTCGCGATGGGCGAGACGGTAAGCCATACCGGCAGCTGGCGCTGGGATCTGTGCGAAGACCGCTTCTATTGCTCCGACGAACTGCTGCGCATCTACGACCTCGATCCGTCCGAGCGCGATGCGCCGTTCGGGGTATTCCTGTCGCGCATGCATCCCGAAGACCGAGCCGCCATGAAGCGTCTGGTCGAGATCAATACGGCGCAGCGGCTGCCCGTGCAGGTGGAGCATCGTATCGTCCGACGCGACGGCTCGATCGTGCACGTCGCGGTGATCGGCAAGCCGATGCCGCCCGAGGACGGCGCGCCCGATGTGCTGCGCTATTTCGGCACGGTGACCGATATCACCGCGCGGCGCCAGTCCGAGGATGCGGTGCGCAATGCGCAGGCCGATCTGGCGCGCGTGGCACGTGCGACCACGGTGGGTCAGCTCACGGCGTCCATCGCGCACGAGATCAATCAGCCGTTGATGTCGATCGTCTCCAACGCTGGCGCGAGCCTGCGCTGGCTGGCACGTGCCACGCCCGATATCGACAACGCGCGCGAAGGGCTGGTTGCGATCGCGAGCGAAGGCCAGCGCGCGGGCGACATGATCCGCAGCCTGCAGAGCCTGACGCGCAATGCGGCACCGGTACTGGCACCGGTCGATATCCACGAGGCCATTCGGCACATCCTGGCGATTTCGCGCAGCGAGATCGCGCGGCGTAACGTGACCGTGCAGCTGGAGCTCGATGCCGAGCCATCGCGAGCGTTTGGTGATGGCGTGCAGTTGCAGCAGGTGATCCTCAATCTGATCGTCAACGCCATCGAGGCGATGAGCGAGATCGAAGGCCGCGCACGCGTCCTGCGGATTGCCACACGTATCGTGGAGGGCGATGCGCTCGAGGTGAGCGTGGGCGACACCGGCGTTGGCATTGGCGGCGAAATGGCCGAGCAGGTCTTCGAGCCGTTCTACACCACCAAGGTCAATGGCATGGGCATGGGACTGGCGATCTGCCGGTCGATCATCGAGGCGCACCGCGGCCAGTTGCGCGCGGTGGCGCTGGTGCCCTACGGCAGCGCGTTCACGTTCACGATTCCGCTGCGCGCGCCGGGCGGCTGATGGCCCGGTCCGCGGCGGCTTTCGCGCGCCGCACACGCTTGCGAGTTCGCACGCGCGCGCCGAACCATACGTTCAGGTGGGAACGCTGAGACCACGGTACGGCTGACGTCTGGCGACGCCGATCGATATGCTTTATGGGAACGGTCATGCCACCACGGAGCCTCCCATGTCCCCTCGCATCTACCCAATTGCTGTAGCCCTCGCCGCGGCAGCCGCCGCGTTCATCTGTAGTACTGGCTACGCGGAAGATCCCGCCACCAGCCCGTTTGCCGCCGATCGATACGACTATCAGCTGATCGCGCCCAAACCCGCGCCGTCCACCAAATCCCCGACCCGCAAATCCGCGCATGACGCCAAGGCCGCGCCCTGCACCGCCGCGCACGGATGCCTGCCGTCCCGCTAAGCGCATTACCGACGCTGGGGCGCCCCGCCGTTTTCACACTTGGGCTCGCGCTCGGGTGTGCGACGGGCGTCGACTTCGTCGCCACGTCGATGCTCGCGACGGGTGCGATACATATCCGCGCGGGTGTCTATGCCACGCCCGATGATTTTCTGTGGTGCCTGACGGCATACGCGGGCGCGGCGGTGGTCGCCAATCTGATCCTGCGCGGCGTGGCCGACTTCATCAGCTATCGCGGTGCCACGTTGCTGGGGCTGATCATCGCCATCGTGGGCGCGCTGCTGTGCGCGGTGTCGGACAACGTGCTGCAGTTGTCGCTCGCGCTTGCGGTGCAGGGTCTTGGCGCGGGCGGGTTATTCGCGGCCTCGCGCACGTTGATCCAGCTGCTGGCGCAGCCGCAGGAGCGCGCGCGATTGTTGTGGCCATTCGTGATCGGTGCGCTGGGGCTCAATGCCGTGGCGCCGTGGACCACCGCAATTCTGATGCTCGATGCGGGGTGGCGCATGATCTTCGTGCTGCAGGCCGTCGTTACCGTCTGCGTGTGGTTGCTGGTGGCCTGCACCTATCCGCGGCGCGTGCGGCCACCGGTCATTCCCGACCTCGCCACACTGGCCGCGCTGGATTGGCGCACCGTGATCGTGCTCGGCGCGGGCGCGCTGATTCTGATCCATGGGTTGGCCAATCTGCGCATCTATACCGCGCTCGACACGCCCGAGGTATTGTTGTGGCCGCTCACCGGCATGACGCTGGTCGTGCTGGCGTTTCTGCGCCTGCGCCGCCGTCCGGATGCGTGGCTCAATCCGCGTCGCCTCGGTGGTCGACGTTATCAGACTGGCGTGCTGTTCTATGCGACGTATGCGGTGTTCGGTGGCTTGTGGAACTACCTGATTCCGAACCTGTTGCAGCTGGGGCTCGGCTTTACGTTCGAGACCAGTGGGCGTGTGCTCACGCTGACCGAGGCGTTTGGTGTCGGTATGTCCATCCTGTTCGTCTGGTATGGCATGAAGTTGCCCGGCACGCGCCGTTATCTTGCGCTTGGCTATCTGATGATCGCCGCTTCGGCTTGGTTGTTTGCCACGCGCATCGAGACCGATCTGTCGATGGCGCGCATTCTGCCGGTGCTGTTGTTACAGGCGGCTTCGGTGCCATTCACGTTGCTGATGGTGGCGCGGCTGTCGTTCCTCGACACCTCGCTCGAGGATTTTCCGCATGCCTATCAGTTCAAGAACATCGTGCGACAGCTGGCGGCCGCGCTTGGGACCGGACTGGGCGCGCAGGGATTGCAATTCGGCGAGGCCGTGGCGCGCACCCATCTGGTTGATCGGGTCGATCCGTTCCGTCTGGGTGGCGTGCCATCGTCCACGGTGCTGGCCACGCTGTCGCAGCAGATCGACCAGCAGGCCACGCTGGTGGCCAGCGCCAATCTGCTGACGATTGTTGGATGCGGTTGTCTGCTCGTGGCGATTTTCGCGGCGTGGCAGCGGTGGTTACGTTAGCAGCGATGTCTAGCCGGCATTGGCTAGCCTGCATTGGCCTCGATGATTTTTGCGATATGCGCGTCGGCCTGGCGCGCCACTTCGGCATAGACATCGGTACGTAGCGGCGTGAGCGGCGGCAGCGTGGAGAGCGAGGCTCCGGCGTCGTTGCGCGTGTCGACCGACACGCTCATCGAGAGACCGATGCGCAGTGGATGCGCGGCCAGTTGCGCGGGTTCGAGCGCAATGCGCACCGGCAACCGTTGTACCACCTTGATCCAGTTGCCAGTGGCATTCTGCGCGGGCAACAGCGAGAACGCGGCGCCGGTGCCTGCGGAGAAGCCGGCGACCTTGCCGTCGTAGCGCACGCGCGTGCCGTATAGATCGGCATACAGCGCGACGGGCTGCCCCACGCGCACGTGGCGCAGCTGGTTCTCCTTGAAGTTGGCGTCGACCCATACCTGATCGAGCGGTACCACGGCCATCAACGGCGTGCCCGGTGCCACGCGCTGCCCTACCTGCACCGCGCGGCGCGCGATAAAACCATCGACCGGCGCGGGCAAGGCCGAGCGCGCAAACGCAAGGTAGGCGGCACGATAGCTCGCGGCGGCACGCGCGACATCGGGATGCGCGGCAAGCGTGGTGCGATCGGTCAGCGCGCGGTTCGATGCCAATTGCTCCTGCGCGGCCCGCAGCGCTGCCGCCGCGGTACGCACGGCGGTCTGCGCGTGCTCGACCTCCTCCTTCGATACCGCGCCCGGATTGCTCACCGATTGACGCCGCTGCAGATCGTCCTGCGCGCGCGCCAGGTCCGCCGCGCGCAACGCGATATTGGCCGCGAGCGTGCCGTTGTTGACGTACAGAGTGCGCACCTGCCGCACGGTCGCCGCGAGCTGCGCGGCGGCCTGCTCCATCGCCACCTCGCTGTCGGCAGGGTCGAGTTCGACCAACGGTTGCCCAACACGCACGAACTGTGTGTCGTCGCCAGCGATCGATACCACGGTGCCGGCTGTGAGCGGGGTTACCTGCACCACGTTGCCACCGACGTATGCGTCCTCGGTCGCGGCAACATTGCGCACGTCGTGCCACCAGTAGAACGCACCGGCCGCACCCGCGACAAGCAGCCCGGCCGCGATGGCGGCAACCTTGCGACCCGACATGTGCGGCACCACGCCGATCGGCGTCGGTGCGGGTGCGGATGTCGGTGTCGGTGTCGGCGTCGGCGTCGGTGTCAGCGCGGGCGACGCCGCAGGGGTAGCTGCTAGCGTTCCCGAGGGCGTGGTGGCCGAGCCCGGTGCACTACCGGCGTTCTGTGCAGTCATGATGCCTCCTCAACGCGCGCGCGGTTTGCTCCCCTCTCCCCAGAGGGGAGAGGGGTCGGGGGAGAGGGTGAATCCGAAACTACCTCTTGTTTGCTCCCCTCTCCCACGGGGAGAGGGGCCGGGGGAGAGGGCACCCCATAGCCTCCGCCAAGATCCCACACCAGCGCCATCAGCAGATCCACCTGCTGCCCCTGCAATTGCGCCGCCTGCCGCTGTTGCGCGAGCACCTCGGTCTGCGCGTCGAGCACCGCAAGCTGATCCGCCAGCCCCGCCTGCCAACGATCCGTGGCCAGCAGCCACGCGCGCCGCGACAGGTCCAGTGCCTGCGCCTGCTGCGTGCGCGCCGTGGCCACCGCATGCAGGCTGCCAACTGTGTCCGCCGTCCCGCGCAACGCATCGACCAGCGTCTGGTTGTAATCCGCCACCGCGGCGTCGTATTGCGCATAACGCCCGTGCAAATTCGCCCGCAACTTGCCGCCCTCGAACACCGGCAACGTCAGCGACGGCCCAAACGAAAACGCACGGCTGGCGCCCAGCAAAAAGTCGGAGGGCGCGATCGAAGTCAGCCCACCCATCGCCGATACGCTGATATCCGGCAAAAACTCGGCCCGCGCCACCTCGATGTCCTGCGACGCGGCTTCCACGCGCCACCGTGCGGCCACCAGGTCAGGCCGGCGCGAGAGCAACCCGATGCGGGCATCGTCGGGCAAACGGTCGAACGGCTGTGCGGACGCGTCATCACGCCGCGCCAGCAACGTGGGCCGCTCAATCGCAAGCCCGCGATCCGGCCCCTTGCCCATCAGCGCGGCCAACTGGTGGCGCGTGATCTCGATGCCATCGTCGAGCTGCGTCAACTCCGTCTCGATACTCGCCACGCTCGCGCTCTGCAACGTGATCCCGACCTGCGTATCGAGCCCCGCCGCGTGACGCGCCTCTGCCAGCGACGCCAGATCGCGCCGCTGCGCAATGGTGCTCGCGGTCACATCGCGCAGTGCGTACAGCGTAGCCAGCCGCGCATACACGCGCGCCACGCTGGTGGTCAGCAACAACCGCGCGGACTGCTGCTCGGCATCGGCCTCGCGCACCGTCGACAGTGCCGACTGCAATTCGGCGCGATGCTTGCCCCAGAAATCGAGGTCGTAGGTCAGACCCGCGCTCAGATGCACCTGATCGAGCCACTTGCCGGCCAGCGCGGTGCCGTGGAACAGATCGGTTTCCGAGTAGCGCTCGCGCGCGACACCGCCCTGGACCTCCGCATGCGGATACAACGCGCTGCGCGCGCCCTGCGCCAGCGCCCGCGCGGCCTCCACACGCGCAATCGCGGCCTGCAGCGTCGGGCTACCGGCCACGGCCTCATCGACGAGCACACGCAGTTGTGGATCGCCGAAGCGATCGGCCCAGCCCGCATCTGGCCACGCGCCGTGCTCTTCCGGCAGGCTGTGCCGCGTGGCCGAGACCGGCGCGAGAGTCTGCGTCGTATGGCCAGCGCCAAAATCGGCACAGCCACCACACATCGTCGCAGCGGCCACCGCCGCCACAACCAGGGTCGTGGCAAATCGCGGTGCCGTATGCAAGCGTGCCGTGGCGGAGATCGCCAGCGTGGCCATCGTGAACTCCTGTGAAGCGCGGGATATCGCGCTTGTGTATCGGAACTGAAACCGGTCGGTGCCAGGGGTGCGCCAGAGGACGCGTGGAAGTCGTCCCCTCTACGTTCGACGCCATTGTCGAGGCGCATGTGTGGTGACCATCTTCGCGATCGCTGCGGGGTTTCGGAATGGAACGACTTCGGACCATTGGTGCCAAGTCAACTGCACGAGGTTTTGCTTGACTCATACCTTCGTGTAACGCCCCACCGACCACGCGCCAATTGTTACCACCATGTCCTCCCTCCTACGATTCCATGCAACAAGCACACATATCGCAACGGAGGTCCGAACATGACGTACCGGCATCTTTGGCTCCAGCTCCTGATGAGTTTCGGCGGCGCGGCGCTTCTCTCGATGGTTCTCGCCGCATGCCTCACCACGGAATCGTCGATCGGCGCCCGCGCGCTCGGGTCCTCGCACCGTTATGGGGAACAAGCCGGGGAAAACGCGGGGGAACGTATCAGCGAACGCGCCAATGGCGAAAGGCTCGCGAGCGATCGCAACGTCAACCCCGACATGGATCGCGATATGAGCGGTCTGCGCCCCGCCGACCTGCGTATCTATGTGCGGGCCACCGCGACGCGCCTGCCGACGTGGGATGACACCACCGACGCACGTCACCACGCACCGGCGGCCCGTCTGCAAGACGGCGTCGCGCGCTGATCGACCGGAACCGACCATGCCCATCTTCCAGCGTCCTCGTGCCATCGTCATCGGCGGCTCGCTCGGCGGCCTCCTCAGCGCGATTTGCCTGCGTGCCATCGGCTGGGACGTCGAGGTCTTCGAGCGCTCGCCGCGCGACCTCGACAGCCGCGGTGGCGGCCTCGTGCTGCAACCCGATGTCACCGATGCACTCGATTTCTCCGGTGTCAGCTACGGCCCCAACTTTGGTGTGCCCTCCCGCGACCGCATCTTCGTCGCGCAGGATGGCTCGGTACGCCGCATGTACATGCCGCAGGTGCAGATCGCCTGGAATGGCCTGTACCTGCGTATGCGGGAAGCGCTGGGCCCGTTGGTCCAGTCCGGCGAGACCTTCGTCTCGTTCACGCAGGACCCTTCGTTCGAGTCGCCGCGCGTGACCGCTTATTTCGCGTCTGGGCGCAGCGTGCAGGCGGATCTGCTGATCGGTGCCGATGGCCCGCTCTCGAGCGTGCGCGCGCAGTTGCTGCCGACGGATACCCCTTCCTACGCGGGCTACGTCGCATGGCGCGGCATCCTCGCCGAAGCGGCGTTGAGCGACGACAGCCGCAAGCTGCTCGATGACGCCTTCGCCTTCCAGGACGGCCCTGGCCACCAGTTCCTCAGCTATCGCATTCCCGGCGATGACGGCAGCGTGCGCCCCGGCCAGCGCCGTCAGAACTGGGTCTGGTATCGCCGCATCGCGCAGGGCCCGGCACTCGAAGCGCTGCTGCAGGATCGCGACGGCCATCGCCATACCCATTCGCTGCCGCCGGGCGCGCTACGCGAGGCCGAGATGCAGGCGCTGCACCGCGATGCGCGCGACGAACTCGCCCCCGCGCTCGCCAGTCTGGTCACGGCCACGCCCGATCCATTCGTGCAGCTGATCCACGACTACGAAGCACCGCGCATGGTGTTCGGCCGCGTTGCGCTGGTGGGCGATGCCGCCTTCGTCGCGCGACCGCATACCGGCGCGGGTGCCGGCAAGGCCGCGGCCAACGCCCTGGCGCTGGCGCGCGCGCTGCAGAACGTGATGCACGACGTGGAAGACATCGACAGCGCGCTGGCTAGCTGGGAGCTCGGTCAGTTGCCCGCCGACCGGCGCCTGGTGCGCTGGGGCATAGCGCTCGGGCGCCGGATCATGGAAGTGGCGCAGCCGGCGTGACCCATCACCCCGTAGCTCGCCGGAAGCAAGGAGTAAGCGATGAACGACAACGAAAGCCTGATGTTGATGTACGGATGGATTGCGCTTGCCGTGATGAATCTGATCCTGATTGCCGTTGCGTTCATCCAGTACACGGACTGACGTCCGCCACCGAATTACCGGAGTTTCTGCCATGAAAGATCTTTCGATGCCGGTGCCAGTCACGCCCGCATTCCTGCCCCAGCCGCCGCGGCGCGATTCGGCACCGATGCTCGACCTGACGCGCGCCGCGCGCATGCCAGATCCGGTGCAACCGGAGCGCGCGTGGCGCTATCCGCCGCAGGCCGCGCCCTGCGATCTGGACACCATCCTGGTCTCGCGCTGGACCTGCGAAGGCGGCGACACACAGACCGTGTCCCATCCCGGCGATGCGCGCTGGCACTGCATCAGCCTGAACCTGCGCACGGCCTCCGTGCGTCTGCTGTGCGGGGGCAAGCCGATCTTCGATGGCCGCCTTGCCCCGGGCGCGGTACAGATCACGGCCCCGGGCGTCGCCGCGAGTGCCACCTACGATGGGGCCTGCGACGTGCTGCATCTGTTCGTGCCGCAGTCCGTGCTGGCCCGCTGCCACAGCGACCAGTTCGGCCACGCGCCGCTGGACGACGTGATCCTCGACGATCCGTTCCTGCACACCGACCCCGCGCTCGAGCGCCTCGGACAGGCCCTTGCCGTAGCGCAGACGCAGGACCCCGGCCTCGGCCGCATGTTCGCGGACAGCGTGGCGCTGGCAATCGTGTCGCGCGTCGTGGCCGCCCACTTTCATCGCGCGGCCACTGGCCAGCGCACGCGCGCCAAACTGCCGCAATGGCGCCTGCGCCGCGCGCTCGAATACATCGACGCTAATCTCGACACGCCCATTGGCCTTGCCGATATCGCCGAGAGCACGGGCATGACGCGCATGCACTTCGCGGCACAGTTCCGCCGCACCACGGGCATGCGCCCGCACGAGTACCTGCTGCGCCGACGCATCGAACACGCACAGGATCTGCTGCGGCAGACCGGCGGCAGCGTGCTCGACGTGGCGCTGCGCTGCGGCTTCCGCTCGCAGGCGCACTTCACTACCGTCTTCAAACGCTTCGTTGGCGATACGCCGCACTGCTGGCGCGTCAAGGTCGCAACCACCACCGGGAGCTCCCATGCTTGATTCCGCGTACACCGCCTTTGACGACACCCGCGAAGCATCTGAAGCGCAAGAGATGCACGATGGCCGCCATCGCACCGCCCATGACACGTGGTCGCGCACCATTGCCCTGCTCGCGCCGCAACGCATTCCGGCCGGCGCGCTGGCGACGATGACGGCCCACCCCGCCGACGAAGACGCCCATCGCGCGCAGCGCGCCCAACGCCCGCATGCGCCGATGGTCACGGTGATCGAACGGCCCAGCCCGACGCTGGCGATCGTGAGCTGGCGCGATGCCACGCACTGCCGCTACGGCGAGCAGATCTGGACCGCGGCCTCGGCACGTTCCTCGGGCACCTGCTCGCTGACGGGCCGGCCGATCGCGCGCGGCGAGGCGATCTTCCGCCCGCAGCGTTCGCGGCCCGCCGCGCTCAATGCGGGCGCGATGATCCTGGCGGCCGCGCTGGAGCAGGCCTGTCACGTCAACGAGCCCGTGCGCGACGAACCGCGTCCGGTGTTCCGTTACCGCGCGCATGGACGCTAAGGCCGAAAAACAAGGCGCGCAAGCCGCGACACTCTCGGATTCATTCGATGGACACTCTTCCCCATACGTTGCTCGTCGACGTCTGGTTCTGGATCCTCGCGCTCATGGCGGCGTGCTATGTGGTTTCGGATGGCTTCGACCTCGGCATCGGCATCCTGAGCCTGTTCGCGCCGGACCGCCCGACGCGCGAGGTCATGATCGACACGATCGTGCATATGCGCGACGCCAACGAGACCTGGCTGGTCGTGATCGGCGGCGGCCTGTTTGGCGCGTTCCCCGCCGCCTATGCGCTGCTGCTGCCGCAACTGTACGTGCCGGTCATCACGCTGATCCTCGGCCTGATCGCACGCGGCGCGGCCATCGAGTTGCGCGGCAGCGCACGCGATGCCGCCGGATTGCCGGCGACAGCCGAGCTTTCGACCAAGGCGCGGCGGCCGCATCAACGCTGGAGCCTCGCCACATGGGACCGCCTCCTCGGTCTCGGCAGTCTGCTGGTGGCGGTGTCGCAGGGGGTGCTCGTCGGCCGCCTGCTCACCGGCATGCGCCCCGGGGCGTGGCACAGCACGCTCGTGCTTGCCGCGATACTCGGCGTGTGCGCGGGTTATGCGCTGCTCGGATCCACCTATCTGATCGGTCGCGGCGTGGCGTCCATCGAGCATCGGCGCTGGACGCCGTGCGCGCTGGTACTCGCCCTGGGCAGCGCGGTGCTGTTGGCGGGAGACATGCTGTGGCATCAACGTGACGAGCTGAAAACGCTGCCATGGGCATCCATCGCGCTCGGGCTGATTGCCGCGGCGCTTGCGCTGTATCTCGTGCGTCTCGTGGTCGTGTTACGCCATCCGGCCCGCAATAGTCATGAGCGCGCGCGCCGTGCGCCGTTCGGCGTGGCGGTCGCGCTGTTCCTGGTCTCGCTCGCGGGACTCGCGTCGAGTGTGTTCCCGTATGTCGTGCCCGGCCGCCTCACGCTTGCGGAAGCGGCGTCGGACGATCGCGTGCTCGCGTTGATGCTGGTCGGCGTCGGCGTGCTGCTGCCGATCATGGTCGGCTATGCGCTGTACCAGAACCATGCCTTGCGTACCGCACGCGGCGACCGCCGCGCGCGTCGCAGGTTGTTCTGAACTTGTTCTGACTACTTCACGGCCTCGGCCAGGAACCACGCGCGACGCTGGGCTTCGTCGATCCAGTTTTCCAGCAGGCTCGCCGTGGCGACGTCGGCATGGTCATCGCAGAGATCGTGCGATTCGAGCATCGCGGCGACTAACGCGAGATTGTCGGCGTGTAGCTCGCGTAGCATGGCATGCGCGGTGACCGCTTCCTCGTCGTTATCGCGCAGCCGTTGCAGGCGTGCGATATTGCCGATGGAGCGCAGCGTGGTGCCGCCGATCTTGCGCACGCGCTCGGCAATGTCGTCGGTGATCGCGAAGATCTGGTCCGACTGTTCGTCGAGCATCAGGTGATAGTCACGGAAATGCGGACCGGACATGTGCCAGTGGAAATTCTTGGTCTTGAGGTACAGCGCGAAGACGTCCGCGAGCAGGCGGTTGAGCGAATCGGACAGTTCGGTAACGGCCAGCCCGGGATCGGCGGCGCGCGAAGGATCTAACATGGTGACTCCAGGTGAGTGATCGCAACGGGAAGGATGGTGTTTCGATGGTGCACCGTCACCGTGACAGACGCTTTGCATCCCGGGAGCGTATTTCGCATTTGCCCGAGCATCGGCACGCGCGATCCATGCCTTGCCATGTAGACAAGTGGTCATACTTTCATATGATTTCACCTGCCGATACATTGGCTTAGTATCACGCTCGGGTCATGGTATTCACACCAGATACACACCACATCCAGCCGCATGCGTAACGAGACGACCAATCGACTGCTGAATTGCGCCGCGTTCGCGCTGGGCCTGGCTATCTTCCTGATCGACGCGCTGACGACGCTCGACTTCGCCGTCGCCGTGCTCTACGTACTCGTGATCCTGATGGTGGCGCTGACCGGCTCGATGCCCGCCACGCGCCTCGCGGGGGGTGCTTCGGCCGTGCTCACGCTGACCGCCTATGGCGTGGCGCCGCCGCATATGGACGATCACGGCCACCTCGTGCGCTGCCTGTTCGCCCTGTTGGCCATCTGCACCACGACAATGCTCGCGCTGCGCATGCTGGCGGACATGGCGCAACGTCGCCTGGCCGAGGCCGCGCTGGCCCGCAGCGAGGCATTTCTCGCGGAAGCCCAGAAGCTCAGCAAGACCGGCAGCATCTTCATCCGGTTTCCGGAAGGCACAATGGTGTGGTCCACCGAGTCGTATCGCATCTTCGGCTATCCGATGACCGAGGAAGCCCATTTAAGCCGGATCATGCCGCGCGTGCATCCGGACGACCTGGCGGAGGTTCAGCGCACGCATGCCGCGATGCTCGGCGGCGCGCCGCTGATCGAACTCAAGCATCGGCTGCGCATGCCCGACGACGAGGTGCTGCACGTGCATCTGGTGGCGCGGCGCACGGTCAGCGAGGGCGATCGCCACGAATATGTCGGCGCGCTGATGGACGTCACCGAGACCGTCCGCACGCAGCAGGCGCTGCAGGGCACCATGGCCGAACTCGCCCATGCCGCGCGCGTGGCCACGCTGGGCCAGCTTGCCGCCTCGATCGCGCACGAGGTCACGCAGCCGATGGCGGCGGTGATCGCCTGCGGCAATTCCGCGCTGCGCTGGCTGCGCCGGCCGCAGCCGAACCTCGAGGAAGCCGCCGACTCGGTCGAGCAGATCGTGCGCGATGCGAGCCGCGCCACCGAGATCATCCAGCGCATTCGCGCCATGGCGCGCAAATCGGCGCCCAAGTACGAGCAGATCGACGTCAACCGGCTCGTGGTCGGGGCGCTCGAGGTCGTGCGGCGCGAACTGCAGGACCATCGCGTCGCCGCCGATCTCGACCTCGCCGCCGATGCCGCGACGATTCGCGGCGACTGGACGCAACTTCAGCAGGTCCTGGTCAATCTGATGGTCAACGCCGCGCAGGCCATGGCCACGATGCCAGGCCGCCGGCAATTGACGGTGTCCAGCCGCACCACGCCCGACAACGCGGTGACCGTGATCGTGAGCGACACCGGTCCCGGCATTCCCCCCGAGCATATGACGCGGCTGTTCCACGCGTTCCACACCACCAAGTCGAATGGCATGGGCCTCGGACTGTCGATCTGCCGCGGCATCATCGAACGTCACGGCGGCACCATCGACGCCGAATCGCCGCCCGGCGGCGGCGCCTCGCTGATCATCCGCCTGCCGCTGCTCTCTGGCGACGGGAGCGGCGCCGATCTGCGTGCTCAAGTGCCCAGTGCAATACCTATCGTAGGGTCTTCGACGGCTTCACACGGTTGATTTGTGCTTCATAATGCCCTTATTAAGGGAAAGAAGGCTTTAGAGAGGGTTTTCTAAAACTTCCCCTTGCTTATCTATCTAGTAGTAGATAATATTCGGTCCATGGTCGCGACGCAGTGAACCGGCAAGCAAAGCAAAGCGCGGCAAATGCGAAAGCAGACCAGCACCACAGCACTAAGATCAGTACCGGACAGGCGGTCTTTTTTTTGAGCCAAGTTATCTACCTAGTAGTAGATGCATGTGCCGAAAGATCCCTGAAATAGATACCGGGCCGACAGAAGCGGCCCAACGCCAGGAGCTAGACCATGAACGCCAAGACCATCCTTACCGCCGCCGCCCTTGCAGCCGCCTTCATTGGTGGTGCCGCCCAAGCCGCACAAGGCGCACGTGACCCGTACCTGGACGGTGCCCGCACCATCAGCGAACCCCGCAGCACGTTCACCGACGGTGCCCGCAGCGTCAACGAACCGCGCAGCACCTTCACCGACGGCGCCCGCATCAGCAACCGCGATGGCTACACCGAAGGTGCCCGCAGCTTCGACCCGTTCACCGACGGCGCCCGTCTGGTAGCTGGCAACGTCAACCGCCCGCGTAACTCGTTCTACGACGGTGCCCGCCAACCCGACGTCTACACCGACGGCGCGCTGGTAGCCGGTCTGGACCGCGTGGGTGTCTCGTCCGAACCGTCGCGTCAAGTTGACCCGTGGAAGGACGGCGCCCGCCAGATCAACAGCCCGCGCAACCCGTTTGTCGATGGTGCCCGTAACGGTCAACGCGATGTCTATACCGACGGCGCTCTGGTCTGATTGAGGTTTGTAGAAAACCGGCGGGTCTCTAGCCGCCGGTTTTTTCGTTTACGGCTTCGAAAACACGCGTTGCAGTGCGTCGATAAACGCGTCGAGCGCGTAAGGCTTGCGTAACGAGATCGCGTGCGGCAGCACCTCGCGCTGCGCGGGTGTCAGCGTCACGTCGTAACCGCTGACGAACACGACGCGCAATGCTGGCCACTGGCGCGCGGCCTCGATGGCCAGATCGACGCCCGATACGCTGCCAAGACCCACGTCGGTCAGCAGCACGTCGATGCGATGGTCGCGCATCGCGTGCATCGCTTCCACTTCATTGCAGGCCTCGATGACTTCGAGGCCAAAGCTGCGCAGCAGCTCCGTCGTGCTCGCGCGCACGAGGTCGTCATCCTCGACGAACAGCAGGCGCATGTCGGGAAGCCGCGCTGCCGTTCTCGCCGGCTCGTGGGTCGGATGAGCCTGGTGCGGCTCGGGCACCGGCAGCGGCTCGAAAATTGCCCCACCGCCCGCGAGCACGTGGCGGATCTTGCGCGCGAGTGCCTCATGCGTGTACGGCTTGGACAGCAACTCGATCCCGGCATCGAGCCGCCCCGCATGCACGATCGCGTTGTCGGTGTAGCCGGACGTGAACAGCACCGCGATACCCGGCAGCCGCTGACGCACCTTGCGCGCCATCGCCGGACTGCGCATCGGTCCCGGCATCACCACGTCACTGAACAGCACGTCGATCGGCACGCCGCTCTCGACGATCGCCAGCGCGCTCAGCGCGTCCCTGGCCTTGAGCACCCGGTAGCCAAGATTCGACAACATGTCGACCACGGTGTTGCGCACGTCCTCGTCGTCCTCGACCACGAGCACGGTTTCGGTACCGCCGATGGCGGCCCCCATATCGACGTCGGTCTCGAGGTCTTCGTCCGCGCGCTCGCGTGGCAGATACAGCCGCACGGTGGTGCCCTCGCCAGCCTCGCTGTAGATCTTCACGTGCCCGCCCGACTGCTTGACGAAGCCGTAGACCATCGACAGGCCAAGGCCCGTCCCCTGTCCTTCCGGCTTGGTCGTGAAGAATGGCTCGAACACGTGCTCCTGAACCTCCGGCGTCATGCCCATGCCGGTGTCGGTGACGGCCACCATCACGTACTGACCGGGCGTGACGTCCGCATGGCGTAGCGCATACGCTGCGTCGAGCGACGCATTGCCGGCCTCGACAGTGAGTCGCCCATGGCCGGCCATCGCATCGCGCGCGTTGATGGCGAGGTTGAGCAAGGCGTTCTCGACCTGAAACGGGTCGACGAGCGTGTTCCACAGGCCCCCGGCGACCACGGTCTCGATCTCCACGCCATCGCCAAGCGCGCGCCGCAGCATGTCGTCGAGGCCGCGGATAAAGCGGCCCAGGTTGACGACCTTCGGCGCCAGCGGCTGCCGCCGCCCGAATGCCAGCAGTTGCGACGCAAGCTTGGCGCCGCGCGCCACGCCCGCGAGCGCATTGCGCACGCGCTGGGTCGAGCGTTCCTCGGCAGCCACGTCGGTCGCCAGTAGCTGCAGGTTGCCGCCGATCACCTGGAGCAGGTTATTGAAATCGTGCGCGACGCCACCGGTCAGCTTGCCGATGGCCTCCATCTTCTGCGCCATGCGCAGTGCCTCGTCGGCATGACGCAACGCTTCCGCGGCTTCGCGATCGCTGGTCACGTCGCGGCCGACACCGTGAATGCGTCCCGACGCGGGGTCGAGCGTCAAGGTCCATGCGATCCAGCGCCACTTGCCATCGCCACGGCCGAGCCGCGATGCGTAGCGCACCGCCGCGCCGTCCCCACGCAGCGCGATCATCTGCTCGGTTACCGCGACCAGATCTTCGGGATGAACGAAGACGATGAACGAGCGTCCGAGCACGTCCGCCGATGTCAGCCCCAGCGTGCGCCGCCACGACGGGCTCACACGTTCGAGCGTACCGTCGGAAGCCGTCACCATCAGCAGATCCTCGCTGAGGTCCCACAACCGATCGCGATCGGCCACCGTCTCCGTGACGCGGCGCTCGAGCGTCGCATTCAATTCGTGCAGCGCATCCTGTGCCTTGGTGCGCTTGGCGATTTCGGCCTGCGCCGCCTGATAGAGCCGCGCGTTGTCGATCGCCACCGCCGCCTGCGCGGCGATGCCCACCAGCATACGCTCGGCGCGCTCGGTGAATATGCCCGGCCGCGGATGACCGAAGAACAGCCCGCCCATCACCTCGCCGGTTCGTGAGACCACAGACGCCGCCAGATAGCTGCGCACCTGCAGATGGCCCTGCGGCATGCCGCGATACGGCGGGTTGCGGCCGAAGCGCGCATCCTTCGTGATGTCGTCGGCGCGCACGATGCCCTGCCCGAGAAACGTGGGCGCGAAGACTGCGGTGTTGCGCGGCATCGGGAATTTCTCGAAGGCGTCCTTTGGCGCGCCCGACAGCGTATATAACGTGTAGGAGCCACCCTTCTCGTCGAGCACGTTGTAGAAGAAGGCACCGAACGCGGCACCGGTCAGCTCCGTCGCGGCGTCGGTGACCACCTGCACGGCACGACCCAGATCCAGCTCGGCCGCTACCGTGGTGCCGACCGCGTTGAGCACTTCGAGCATGCGCGATTCGTCGCGCAACCTGAGCTCGGTCTCGCGCCGCAGTCTTGACAGCTGCAGATTGCTGGCCACGCGCGCGAGCAGTTCACGCGCGGAGAACGGCTTGGTCAGATAGTCGTCCGCGCCGCTCGCCAAGCCGCTCACGCGCGCCTCTTCACCGGCGCGCGCGGACAGCAACAACACCGGCGTATCGCGCAGGGACAGATCCTCGCGCAACCGATGCACGAGTTCCACCCCGTCCATGCCGGGCATCATCACGTCGGACACGATCAGGTCCGGCGCCTGCACGCGTGCCAGCGCCAAAGCCTCGTTGCCATCGTTGGCGAGCAGCACCGCGTGCCCCGCGCCTTCGAGCAACCGGCGCATATATTCGCGCAGGTCCGCATTGTCGTCGGCGACGATCACGCGCGCGCGCGATGTCGCAACGGTGTCCGGTGTGTCGGACGACGGTGCCGTGGGCGCGTCGGTTGCCACAGTGTCGGCTGTCATCGTCTCGGCGGTTGCGGCGTCGACACCCCAGCGTGTCGCGGTCTCCGCATAGGCACGCGCCTGCGTGCTCATCTCCACCGGCGCGGGGGCCGGTTGCGGAATGACTGGCGTCGCCGGAAGCCGCGATGCGCGCGGCATGCGCACGACAACACGTGTGCCTTCGCCGAGGCGACTGTCCACGTCGATCTCGCCACCATGTTGGCGCACCAGCTCCTGCACCAGCGCCAGGCCGATGCCGCTGCCCTCGATCGAGCGCCCGACCGCGCCGGCCACACGATGGAAGCGTTCGAACAAGCGTGGCAGTTCCGCTTCGGGAATGCCGATGCCGGTGTCGCGCACCTCCAGTTCAACATCATCGATACCGTTCTCCGGAAACGCGCGCACCGTCACGGCGATCGTTCCGTGGAACGTGAACTTGTAGGCGTTGGACAGCAGGTTCAGGACGATCGTCTCCCACATCGTCCGGTCCACATCGACGGGTGTCGATAGCGGCGGACAGTCCACCACGAGCCGCATGCCCGCCGACTCGATCGCCGAACGGAACAGCGAGGCCAGATCGGCCGTGAACGCGGGCAGGTCCGTCGCCTGCGGCTGCATCTGCATGCGTCCGGCCTCGATGCGCGAAAAATCGAGCAGCGCGTTGACCAGCTTGAGCAGCCGCATGCCATTGCGGTGAGTAATCTCGAGCAACGCCTGATCGTCGCTATTGGCGTTCGGGCGGCTCAGCATTTCCTCGAGCGGCCCCAGCATCAGCGTCAGCGGCGTGCGGAATTCATGACTGATGTTCGAGAAGAACGTGGTCTTCGCGCGATCGATCTCGGCCAGTGCCTCCGCGCGCCGGCGTTCTTCCTCATAGGCGTTGACGTAGCCAAAGGCGCCGCTGATCTGCCCGGCAATCAGGCCTAAAAAGCTTCGGTAGCGATCGCCGATAAGGCGGAACGGATTGAGTCCGACGATCAGCACGCCATGCTGCGACGTGTCGCCCGAGGGCTGCACGGGCACGATCGCAACCTGCCGCGGCGGCACCGCCCACGCGCCGCCGGGCAAGACATTGCCGCCCTCGGCAACGGGCTCGGCCAGCATCAGCCGGCCCTGTTGCAGCGCGTCTTGCACAGCCCAGGGCGTTGCCGCCTCGCGGCGCAAGACGGCCGGTGCCATGGCATGGTCCGCCGCGATGCCCTCGCGGCCCGCCAGCACCAACTCGCCGCTATCGCGTTCGCCGAGGTAGAGCAGCGCGAACGTGACATCGTGCGGATTGCTGCGCAACGCCTGCATGGCGACGCGGCACACCTCCTCGCGTGTACGCGCTTCCGCGGTGGAAGCGCCCAGCTCGCGCAGCAGCGTCAGCTGGCGCTCCGCCAGCACGCGCTCGGTGCCATCCGAATTCGCGCAGATGATGCCACCGGTGCCGCCATGGTCGTCGGGGACCGGGCTATACGAAAACGTGTAGTAGGTCTCTTCGGGGTAGCCGTTGCGCTCCATGATCAGGAGCTTCTGTTCGACGAAGATACCTTCGACGCCGGCCATCGCGGTCGCCAGCAGCGGGCCGATGTCGTCCCAGATCTCGTGCCACACCTCGATCGTGGGCCGGCCGAGCGCGCTCGGATGGCGACCGCCGATGATGGCCTTGTACGCGTCGTTGTAGAAAAACAGGAGTGTTTCGCCCCAGCCGATCCAGATCGGCTGCCGCGAAGTCAGCATGATGCGGATCGCGGTCTTGAGACTCTGCGGCCATTGCGTGGGTTCGCCCAATGGGCTGCCCGTCCAGTCGAACGCGCGGATAAGCGCGCCCATTTCGCCACCACCGGCAAGAAAGGGCGGCGCGCCGGCATCGGCCAGTGCGGACGATTGGCGGATCGACGGCATGCCGTCCGACTTGTTCATCGCTGCCTCCCGACCCACGCCCGCACAATGTCCATCGCACCCTCCGTGCCCGAAAGGACCTGGTTTCTGAGGTACATCGCCAGTTGCACACCACCATCGACGCGTGCGCGCGGTAACGCAACCGGTACAAATGCTCGACCAGCGTGTGGCGACACGGGCGTATAGTGTCCCCGAGTCCTCCCGCACCTGCCTGCCATGCACGACACCACGGGTTCCTACCTGATTGCCATCGCCATGACCGTGGTGCTCACCGTGATCGCCGTCGCGCTGCACTACGAGGCCCTGCGGCTGATCTCGTCCCTGCATCCTCGCCGCTGGAGCAGCAAGGTCAATATCGGCGCGATGATCGTGCTGATCATCGCGGCGCATTGCGTCGAAGCGATGGTGTTCGGCTTCGGCTACTGGCTCGGCACCAACGTGTTCATGATCGGCTCCCTCAAGGGCATGCCCGACCACGGTACTGCCGCGTTCATCTACTTCTCGCTTGAAACGTTCACCACGCAGAGTATCGGCGACATCTTTCCGGTCGGCCCGTTGCGGCTCGTGGCAGCGGTGCAGCCGGTGGTTGGTCTGATGTTGATCGGTTGGTCAACGTCGTTCACGTTCCTGCAGATGCGGCTCGACTGGCGCGCGGACGACCTCGACGACAGCGCCTGACGACAGGCCCAGGAAGAAAGAGACACCACGGCAAGGTTAACGAAGCTTAGCGAAGCAGATGGTAGGCATTCAGCGGGGCCCGCGAAATCGGCGTCCCTCCTACAAAGATGTGAGATTCGAGGAAGTTGCGACGGCGGGGCGTTCGATGAAAAGATAAGTTGCCGTCATCCACGGCGCTGTCTGCTCAAACCCGGAGGGAATCGTGCCGACCACCTACAAGAAAAATTCCGCGCCAATACGCGCATGGCTCTGCATGCTGCTGACCCTCTTCGCCTGTCTGGGCGCATCGCAGGCGCGGGCGCAGACTCCCTCACCGCTGCCGGAATGGGCGTATTCCGTCGGTGTCCCGCTGCGCAAGCTCTACACCACCGATCTCCCCACCTGGGAAGTCCGCGTCGGCGCGGCCATGACGGTGCGTCCCCGCTATGAGGGCGCGAACGATTACTACATCCTCGGCGGACCCAGCATCGACGTCCGCTACAAGGACCTCGCGTTTGCTTCCACCGGCGAAGGTATCGGCTTCAATGCAATCCACACCGACCGCATCCGCATGGGTCTGGCGATTACCTACGACATGGGCCGGCGCGAGAAGAAGGACCACGACCATCTGGCCGGGATGGGTAACATCGGCATCGTGCCCGAGTCGAAGATCTTTGCCGAGTACGTGGTGTCGAAAGAGTTTCCGCTGGTCATCCGCGCCAATATCCGGCGCCAGCTCGGCGGCTCCGACGGCTGGATCGGCGACCTCGGCGCCTATATGCCGATGCCCGGCAGTTCGGAGAGGTTCTTCTGGTTCCTCGGGCCGACCGTGACGTTTGTGGACTCGCGCTATATGCAGACGTGGTTCGGCGTGAACGCCCAGCAGTCGGCGCGTTCGAAGTATGCCGAATACCACCCGAGCGGCGGCATCAAGTCCTACGGCGGCGGCGTGTCAGGAATCTGGATGTTCAGCAAGCACTGGTTCGCGACCGCCGATTTCGGTGTGTCGCAACTGGTCGGCGGCGCGCGCAATAGCCCCGTCGTGCAGCGCTCCACCAACCTGACCGGAGATATCTCCGTGAACTACCAGTTCTAGAGCGGCCGGCGCAGATAGCCCTCCACCACCGTGCGCAACGCCGGCAGCTTGCCGGTAAAGAAGTGCCCGGCGCCCGGGATCACCACCACCGGCAGTTCCTGCGGGCGGGCCCACTCGAATACGTTCACGAGCGGCACGCGCTCGTCGCGTTCGCCGTGCACCACCAACGCGCCCGGCGCGACCTCCGCCACCGCCGGCGTTTCATACGCGAGCGTCTCCGATAGCTGGCCATGCGGCATGCCGGAGAGGATCAGATGGGCGATGACCTCGCCCGCTGCCTTGAGCTCCTCCACGCCCAGCGTCAGCACGTAGGCGCCAAACGAGAAGCCGGCGAGCGCGAGCGTCAGATCCGGATACTGCGCGCGCAACTGGCGCACCACTGCCAGCACGTCCTGCGCTTCGCCCGGGCCGCCATCATAGTCGCCCTCGCTCGCACCGACGCCGCGATAGTTCGGCCGCGCCACGACAAAGCCATGCGCCTGCAATACGCGCGCGAGCACCTGCGGAATCTTGTGCTCGGCGGTACCGCCCTGGCTCGGATGCGGATGGGCGACCACGGCAATGCCGGTGGGCGTATCCATCGGCGTGTCGATCAGTACCTCGAGCGCGCCCGCCGGTCCCGGGAACGATTCCCGGCGGGTGGGTGCGAACGATGAGGGAGCGGAAGGCGAGAAAGAGGAAGACGTCGGCGTTACCATGGGCGGCTGATTACGGGATCGATGTGGCGTTCAATGTGCAACGCAGCATACCCGTAGCGTGCCCTTCGCGGCAACGCCAACCGATGGTCAGTGCGGACGCTCCGCGGGAATCACCGACGCGATCTCGGCGCGACGCACGCTGACCACGTCATCGAGTTCGAGCCCTTCCGCCACCACGAGCATCTCGACACCGCGATTGATCTCGTGGATCTTGCCGTACCAAAGGTCCGGGCCGGCGACGCCGATCAGGCGGATACTGAATCTGGTTTCCTGGTCACGACTGCAGACGGTCACCAGATCGCCGACCTCGGGCATGACGGCCGCCTCAGCCTGCTGTACTTCCCGGGCCGCCACCGTCAAGGGCATCTGGGCGATGCCGCGTGCGAACCTCGCTTGCATGGTTGTCTCCTGTGCACGGTTTTCCTTGAGCATAGGAGCGCGCGGGAAAATCGCATAACCATGTGCGCAATGCGGGGTGTGGAGAGCGGTTACATGAGGCCCCCGCTGTTATTTCGCCGCGCTCGGCATCACATCGGGCCGCAACTGGCATGCCGCTTGCGTCGCGGATATCCGACGCGCGTGTCAGACAGCGCCGGACATCCCGCCGATGCCGCAGCGCGCAAGATCAATGCCATCAGACTGAAGGAGATCACCATGGAAGCCACGCTTCATGTCATGCCGTACGGTTCCGGCTGGGATGTGATTCACGAAGGCGCGCGTTATGCGGAGTCGCATCACGCCACACTCGCCGAAGCCATTGCCGCCGGCAAACGCCGCGCGCGGCTGACCAAGGTCGAACTGCTGGTACACGGCAGCGATGGCAAGGTCCGCGCGAGCAGCTACGCCACGGTCGTCTGACTCGCGCGCCCGCGGCACCGCATCACTCCCCCCGCTGCCGTCCGCTCAGTCTCCGTTCGGAGATTCGCGCGGCAGCGTCACCTCGAACACCGTTTCCCCCTCCCCCGACTTCGCATCCACGGTGCCGCCATGCAGCGTCACAAGTTCGCGCGTGATGTAGAGGCCGAGCCCGAGACCCTGCGACATGCCGTTGACGGCAACCGCGCTGCCGCCCGACGCGCCACCATATCCGCCACCGCCCTGAGCCGCCGACGATCCCGATCGAAACGCTTCGAAGATATGCGGCAGCACCGCGGGTTCGATCGCGCCACCGTTGCGCACCGTGATGACGACCCGCGCCGTCTGCTCACCGTCCACATGGACCGCGATCGGTGTCTGCGCATCGCCGTGATGCAGCGCATTGCCGATCAGGTTGGTCATGACCTGCGCCATCAGATCCGGATCGACCTGTGCCATGGTGTTGCCGTGTGAAGCGATGGCGATGCGGCCCTTGCCGTACGCCACCTCGTACTCATCCACGATGGCAGCGCAGATCGCATGCACGTCTTCCTTCAACGGATTGATGTGAACGCGCCCGCCATGCAGACGCGCCACATGCAACAACTGATCGACCATGCGTGCCATGCGCTCGCTGCTGCGCTGGATACGGTCGGTCGCCGGCCGCAGCTTCTCTTCGCCGCCAAAGCGTCCGAGAAACGAGGCAGAGGCGATGATCGCCGACAGCGGCGTGCGCAGGTCATGCGCAAGCACGGCCATCAGCATCTCGTTGGTCTTGAGCAGTTGCTCGGCCGTCTTGAGCTGCTCCGCCATCTGCTGCTTGTTACGCGCCAGCTGCACGAACACATCGACCTTGGCCGCGAGCACGCGCGCATCGATCGGCTTGAACAGAAAGTCCACGGCGCCGCTCGCATAACCGCGAAACGCACGCTGGCTGTCCTCGCCCGCGGCGGTCAGGAACAGGATCGGAATCTGGCTCGTGCGCTTGCTGCCGCGCATCAGATCGGCCAACTCGAAGCCGTCCATCTCGGGCATGTGTACGTCGAGAATGGCCAGACCGAACTCGTGCTCGAGCAGCAGTTCCAGCGCCTGCGCGCCGGAGCTGGCATGAACGATCTCGACATCGGGCTTGGCCAGCACGGCATCGAGCGCCGTCAGATTGCTGGCGATGTCGTCGACTGCAAGGATCTTGATGGGTGTGGACATGGGGATCGTCATTCGCAACGTCATTCGCAATAAACCCGGCGCAGCATCTCGCCGATCTCGGCCAGCGACAGGATACGATCGGCGGCGCCGCGCGCGATCGCGTGTTCGGGCATGGTCGCCACCGCCGCGCTCGCGGGGGACTGCACCCAGGTCTCGCCCCCGCCCGCGCGAATCGCACTCAGACCACGCGCACCATCGTCGTTGGCGCCGGACAGCAGAATGCCCAGCACGCGCTCGCGCCACGCCACCGCGGCGGATTCGAACAGCACATCGATCGAGGGCCGGGAATAGCGCACCGGCGGTTCGACCGACAGCGAGAAATACGCACCATCGTCACTACCACCGATAGCGCTCTCGCGCTCGACCAGCAGATGGTAGTCCGATGGCGCGGTGTAGATATGTCGCGGCAGCACGGGCAGCTTGTCCTCCGCCTCGCGCACCGGCAGCGCGCAGCGTTCGGCAAATACCTCCGGCAGCAGGCTCGGCGTATCGGGCCGCAGATGCACGACCACGATCACCGGCGGCGCGAAGTCCGCCGGCAATTGCGGCAGCAGCGCGCCCAGCGCCTCGATGCCGCCCGCCGAGGCACCGATCACGATGGCGCTCACTGAAGGTTGTCGCGGACGCATGGGCGGCCTCAGAGCTTGCGGTACAGCCGCTCGCGCGCGTCGACCGTTTCGAAGTCGTGCGCGTGGCCACTGAAATGGAGGCTCTCCTTGCTGCCGAGCCCGAGGAAGCCGCGCCGCGCCAATGCGTCGTGGAACAGGCCGAACGCGCGATCCTGCAGTGCGCGATCGAAATAGATCAATACGTTCCGGCACGAGATCAGCTGCGCTTCCTGAAACACGCTGTCGGTGGCGAGACTATGGTCCGCGAATACCGACTGGCGAATCAGGTTCGCGCTGAATTTGGCCTTGCCATACGCGGCATGGTAGTAATCGGACAACGAACGACGCCCGCCGGCCGCGAGGTAGTTCTCGCCGAACACGCGCAGGCGGCCCGCATCATACACGCCCGCGCGCGCGGCCACGAGCGCTTCCGGATTGATATCGGTCGCGTAGAACACCGTGCGCTCGGCCAGCCCCTCCTCCTCGAACAGGATCGCCAGCGACCACAGTTCCTCGCCGCTGCTGCAGCCGGCTACCCAGACATTGACCGACGGATAGGTCTGCAGCACGGGCACCACGTGCTCGCGAATCGCACGGAAGTAGCTCGGGTCGCGAAACATCTCGCTGACCTGCACCGTCAGATACTGCAGCAGCCGCGCGAATACCGCGCTATCGCGCAGCATACGGTCCTGCAATTGCGACAGCGTCTCCAGTCCGAAGTCCTGCGCCGCCTGGCGCAGTCGCCGACGCAGCGAGGCGCGCGCATAGCTGCGGAAGTCGTGCTGGTACTTGCGGAAGATCGCTTCCAGCAGCAGGTCCAGCTCGATCTCGAAGGTGGCGTCGGGCAGGCGAATCTCGCCGTCGGCTTGAGCATTGCTGTCAACGTCTGCGGGGAGCACGGTCGGGGGTTTCAGCTTGCGTGTAGCCATACGCGGCACAGGGAAAGTAGTTTGTCGACGTCGATGGGCTTGGCGATGTAGTCGTTGGCGCCCGCGCGCAGGCAGGCTTCGCGATCGGACGGCATGGCCTTGGCGGTCAGCGCGATGATCGGCAGCCGCCCATATTGCGGCATGGCGCGGATCGCCCGCATCGCGGTAATGCCGTCCATCTCCGGCATCATGATGTCCATCAGCACGAGGTCGATGTCGCTCTGCCGCTCGAGCTTGTCGAGCGCCTCGCGGCCGCTGCGCGCGATTTCCACGGTGGCGCCGAGCGGCTCCAGCACGCGCGACAACGCGAAGATATTGCGCGCGTCGTCCTCGGCGAGCAGCACCTTGCGCCCATCGAACGCATCGTCGCGGCTGCGCGCGTCGCGCAGCATACGCTGCTGTTCGGCCGGCAGCGCCGACTCGACACTATGCAGGAACAGCGTCACCTCGTCGAGCAGGCGTTCCGGCGACCGCGCGCCCTTGATGATGATCGACTTGGAATGCCGCCGCAGCCGCTGCTCGTCCTCGGCCGACAACTGCCGGCCCGTGTAGACGATCACCGGCGGCATCGGCTGACCGCCGTCGCCGGCATCGGCGGCCATGCGCGCCAGCAGATCGTGGCCGGTGCCATCGGGCAGCGCCATGTCCATGACCACGCAATCGAAGCGCCGCGCGGCCAGCGCCGCGGTAGCCTCGGCGATGCTGTCCGCGGTCACGATCTCCACGTCGAGCGAGCGCAGCAGCGCGCCGATGCTTTCGCGCAGTACCGCGTCGTCCTCCACCACGAGCACGCGCCGCATGCCCTGCACCATGCGCGCCTCGAGCCCGCGAATCGCATCGGCCAGCTGGTCGCGGCCGCTCGGCTTGAACGTGTAGCCGATCGCGCCACGGTGCAGCGCTGCCTCCGCATGATCGCTCACGGAAATCAGGTGCGTGGGGATATGGCGCGTGACCGGGTCGTGCTTGAGCCAATCGAGCAGCGTCAGGCCGGATTGGTCCGGCAGCGCCACGTCGAGCAGGATGCCGCACGGCTGATGCTCGCGCGCGAGTTCAAGGCCCGCGCTCGATGTGGTGGCGTGGATGCAGTCGAAGTCGAGTTCATGCGCGAGCGTGTACAGGATGCCGGCGAATGCAAGGTCGTCTTCGACCACGAGGATCAGCCGCTGGCCGCGCGAGCGTCGCGCGCGGTCGTCGGCGATCGGAGCGGGCCAGGGTGTGGCGCCAACTGTGGCGCCGACCGCCGTGCCATTGATGGAAGTACTTGCCGAGGTCTGATGCGCTGTCGTCCTGGGTAACGACGATGCCAGTGCGATCGCCGCGGCAGATTCCGCAGCCGTTGCCGCATGCGGCGGCGCGGCGGCATTGGCCAGCCCCGCGCGCGGGGCGCCGTCCGTGCCCAGCACGCGCGGTACCGTCAACGAGAACACGCTGCCCTGCCCGGGCTCGCTCGCCACCGAGATCGCGCCGCCGAGCAGCCGCGCGAGTTCACGCGAGATCGACAAGCCAAGACCCGTGCCGCCGAAGCGCCGGCTGGTGGTGCCATCCGCCTGCTGGAACGCCTCGAAGATGACCTGCTGCTTCTCGCGCGCAATGCCGATGCCGGTGTCACGCACCTCGAAGCGCACCGCATCGTCGCCGTGCGCCGCCATCACCAACGTCACGCCGCCCTGCTCCGTGAATTTGAACGCATTGGACAACAGGTTCTTGAGCACCTGCTGCAGCCGCTGGCCATCGGTAACGATCGTGGCGGGCGCGCCCGGCATCGACTCCACTCGCATCGCCAGATGCTTCTGTGCGGCCACCGGGTGGAACATCTGTTCGAGCGTGCGCGCGAAGGTGTCGAGGTCCAGCTGCTCCGGTTCCACGGTCAGGTGTCCGGCCTCGATCTTCGACAGGTCGAGAATGTCGTTGATCAGGTTCAGCAGATCCGTATTGGCGGCATGGATCGTCGCCGCGTAGCGCACCTGCTCTTCGTTGAGCGTGCCCGGCTTGTTCTCCTGCAGCAGCTTGGCGAGGATCAGCGCGCTGTTGAGCGGCGTGCGCAACTCGTGCGACATATTGGCGAGGAACTCGCTCTTGTACTGGTTCGAGCGTTCGAGCACGCGCGCGTTGGCGGCCAGTTCGGTCTGGAACGTGAGCATCTCGCGCTTTTGCGCTTCCAGCCGCTGCGCGTGCTCCTCGAGCTGGACGTTGGTCTGCTCGAGCTCGGCCTGTTGCGACTCGAGCCGTGCCTGCGATTCCATCAACGCGCGACCGCGTTCCTCGAGCTCTTCGTTGGAGACACGCAGTTCCTCCTGCTGAACCTGCAGTTCCTCGCTCTGGCGTTGCGTGTCGGACAACAACTGTTCGAGCCGGTGGCGGTAGAGTGCCGCGCGCAGCAGCATGCCAATCGGCTCGCCGATGCGCTCGCACAGCTCGATCATATCGGCGGTCTCGCGCTGTGCCGAAACGAATCCGAGTTCGACCACCCCGACGGTCTCTCCCTCCGCGGTCAACGGCGCGGCGATGACCTCGCCAGCGGCGGTGCGGCCCAGCGCCGACGACACCGGCAGGTAATCGGCGGGCAGCCCGCCCAGCGCGATGACCCGGCCCTCGATCGCGACCTGACCCGCGATGGTCTGGCCCGGTGCCAACATCTCGGGGGAGGCGCTCGCCCCTGCCTGCGGCAAAGCCCACCCCGCGAGCCGCCGCAACTGGCCACCGTCGCATTGATACACCACACCGACATGCGCGCCGAGCGTCTGCGCCAGCGCGCGTACCAGCGCGTCGCCGACATTGCCGGCGGACTGCGGGTTGCGTACGGCCTGATGAATGCGCACTTGCGACTGATGCAGCCATACGCTGCGCTGCACCGCAAGTCGCGAAACCGTATAGCGGTACACAGCCACCGCAAGGAACCAGATCACCACGAAGCCGAAGCTTCGATTCAGGATGGCCAGCGTGGGGCTCGCGCCCGGCGGCGACAGGAAGAAGCCCACCACCAGCAGGATCGATGCACTCGCGGCGGTCAGCAGCGGCAGGCGCTGGCTGTCGGCAAACAGTGCCAGACAAACCGGCACGAGGTAGAACAGCCATGCGGTGACACCCAGCGGCGTCAATGCGTCCGCGACGAAGACGACCGCAAGCGCGACGGGCACGACAATCGTGCCAATCAGGAAACGTTGAAACGAGGTCTGTCGCAAACCGATCATGGGCGATCAACGGAAGTGGGCAGGCATGCCGCACCGGGCCGTTTGCCACGAGCGGATGGCGGGCGCGCGTGCGGGGGCGCAAGGCGCTCCATCCTACCGTGCGTGTCCGCGCATGGCTGTCGGTGTGCCGCCGACATGTGGAAGGCGGCCAGGGGCGGCACGACACCGGTGTGATGGCCCGCGACGAGGGTCCCGCGCACGGCTACGAACCGCCCGATACCCCCCTTCGGGCGCGCGGAATTTTCCATCTGGTCTGGCAAAATGCCGGCAGATGACGCAACCGTACTCGCCCATGTTCCTGTCGCCCCGGGTGTATTCCTCCCCGCGCTGGCGCCCTATTCGCTGGATTGCGGATCCGGGCAAGGATGTCACGCCCGAAATTCGGGAGGCGTTGGTCGGCAGCCTGTTCGGCACGTTGTCGATCTTCTACGGCGGTATGCTCAACACCGTGCTCGTGGCGCTAGTCATCACGTTGCATATGCGCACGGCGCCGTTCTATGGCTGGCTCGCGCTCGAGACCACCATCTGCCTCGCGCGCATCGTGGTGATGTCCATCGCGCGGCGCGCCGGTATTGCGCGGCAGCCCACACCCACGGATCTGCATATCGCGCTGGCGCTGGCCTGGGCCGCGAGCGTCGGGGTCGGTACCTACTTGTGTGTCACGCGTGGAGACTGGCTGTCCGCGGCGATGGCGTGCCTGTCGGCGGCCGCGATGTGCGGCGGCATCTGCTTCCGCAACTACGGCGCGCCGCGCATGACCACGCTCATGATCCTGCTTAGCCTGGGTCCGACCTGCGTGGGCGCGCTCGTCGTCGGCGAGCCGCTGTTCCTGCTGACGTTATTGCAGTTGCCGCTCTATGTGGCCAGCATGTCGAGCGCATCGTTCCGCATGAACACGATGGTGGTGGCGACCATGCGCTCGGAGCGCGAGAACGCGCATCGCGCGCGCCATGACTCGCTCACGGGTCTGCTCAATCGCGCGAGCCTGATTTCCGAGATTCGCGAAGCCAGCAATGCGCGCATGGCTGCTGGCCGTTATCTGACACTGCTCTACCTCGATCTTGACGGTTTCAAGCCGGTCAACGATTCCTACGGCCACGGTTGTGGGGACGAGCTGCTGGTGCGCGTCGGCGCGCGCCTGCGCGACGCCGTGCCCGGTCGCGGCCAGGTCTACCGGATCGGCGGCGACGAGTTCGTGATCATGCTGCGTAACGAAAGTCGTGAAAGCGTGCAGGCGCTGGCGCAGCAGCTACTGCGCGAGATCGGCGCGAGCTACGAGCTGTCGGGCGGCCTGCAGGTGCGGCTTGGCGTCAGTATCGGCATCGCCCACGTGCGGCCCGAGGGCCAGAACGCCGATGCCATCCTCAATATGGCCGACCGCGCGCTCTACATGGCCAAGGCGCAGGGCAAGGGTCGTTATGAGTTCGCCGCGCCGGAACACGAGGCCGCGGCAGGTTACAACTGAGCTTCCTCCGGCGGCAGCAGGCCCATCAGATGGGCATTCAGCCGCGACAGTTCCTGCGCGATATTGCCCGGAAAACCCTGCCGATCGCCACGCCGGTCGATCAGCAGGTCCGCCAGATAGGCCAGCAACGCCGCCTCGTTCTCCGCCAGCACCGCGAGCTGGTTCGCGATGCGCGGGTAGCCGTGGAATAGCTCGAGCGGGCGGGCGGCGGACGGCAGATCGCGCAGCCAGCGCAGCGCGACCGGGGACAGCTTCTGCGGCACCATCGTGTTCGGATCGCGGATCTCGGTCCAGTCGGCCCCCGCGCGCTTCGGCACCGGGCCATCGAGAATCCGCTTGGCCTCCGCGACGCTCACAAACTCGAATGAAATGGGTTCCATGGATATCACCGTGCGAATTCGAAACCTTAACAGGGATTTACGGCTTGGCTGAAAGACGACATGAGCAGCTATCGAAACAATTGAACAATTCGATATGACTTGCCGGCAACCGTCTGCCATAGTTCAGTCGAACTCTACCGGGAACGCAGGGGTCCCGGAACCCGCCGCGAGCAACCCTCGCGGCGTTTCACAACGACAAGGCATGACTCACCGATGGCATGCCGGCCCGCATCAAGGAAATCCGTCATGAGCAAATTGACCACCGCCTTCGGCGCACCCGTACCCGATAACCAGAATATCCAGACCGCCGGCCCGCGTGGCCCGGCGCTGCTGCAGGACGTCTGGTTCCTCGAGAAAATGGCCCACTTCGACCGCGAGGTGATTCCCGAGCGCCGCATGCATGCCAAGGGCGCCGGTGCGTTCGGCACGTTCACCGTGACGCACGACATCACTCGCTACACGCGCGCGAAGATCTTCTCCGAGGTTGGCAAGAAGACCGAAATGTTCGCGCGCTTCTCGAGCGTGGCCGGTGAGCGCGGCGCGGCCGACGCGGAACGCGATATCCGCGGCTTCGCGGTCAAGTTCTACACCGAGGAAGGCAACTGGGATCTGGTCGGCAACAACACGCCGGTGTTCTTTATCAAGGACCCGCTCAAGTTCCCGGACCTGAACCACGTGGTCAAGCGCGATCCGCGCACCGGCATGCGTAGCGCCGAGAGCAACTGGGATTGGTGGACGCAGTCTCCCGAGTCGTTCCACCAGGTGACGTACGTGATGGGCGATCGTGGCATTCCGCGTTCGTTCCGCCATATGCATGGCTTCGGCAGCCACACGTACAGCTTTATCAGCGCGCAGAACGAGCGCGTCTGGGTGAAGTTCCACTTCGTCTCGCAGCAGGGCATCGAGAACCTGACCGACGCGCAAGCCGCCGAAGTGGTTGGCCGCGATCGCGAGTCGAATCAACGCGATCTGTACGAGGCCATCGAGCGCCGCGAGTTTCCGCAGTGGAAGCTGTTCGTGCAGGTGATGCCCGAGAATGAAGCCGGCAAGTACCGCATCAATCCGTTCGATCTGACCAAGGTGTGGCCGCACAAGGACTATCCGCTGATTGAAGTCGGCGTGATGGAGCTGAACCGCAACCCGGAAAACTTCTTCGCCGACGTCGAGCAAGCCGCGTTCGCGCCGTCGACCATCGTGCCGGGCATCGGCTTCTCGCCGGACAAGATGCTGCAGGGCCGGCTGTTCTCGTATGGGGATGCCGCGCGTTATCGCCTGACGGTCAATCACTTCCAGATTCCGGTCAATGCGCCGCGCGGCGCGAAGAACGTGAACTTCTACCATCGCGACGGCGTGATGCGCGTGGACGGCAACTTTGGTGGCCGCATCGGCTACGAGCCGAACACACGTGGCGAATGGCAGGAGCAGCCCGACTTCCGCGAGCCGCCGTTGACGCTGGAAGGCGCCGCCGACCACTGGAACCACCGCGAGGACGACGACTACTTCTCGCAGCCTGGTGACCTGTTCCGCCTGATGCCGCCGGACGCGCAACAACGCCTGTTCGAGAACACCGCGCGCGCCATGGCCGGTGTGTCGCGTCCGATCAAGGACCTGCATATCAAGCACTGCACGCAGGCTGATCCGGCCTACGGTGCAGGTGTGGCCGCGGCGATCGAGGCTTTCGACGCCAAGAAGTAAAGCAGAGGTCTTGCTCCCCTCTCCCTCCGGGAGAGGGGCAACTTTCAGGATACCGATCATGAGTGATGCACCGCAATCGTCGGGCGACGACGAAGAGCGCATGCTCGAGGCGATGCGCGAAGTGTTCGCGCTCGCGCGCAGTGGGGACGGCCAGAGCCTCGCGGCGCTGATCGAGCGCGGCCTGCCGCCCAACCTGCGTAACGAGAAGGGCGACAGCCTGGTCATGCTGGCCAGCTACTATGGGCACGTCGACGCCGTGCGCGCGCTGCTCGAACATGGCGCGAGCCCGGATACGCGCAACGAAGCGGGACAGACGCCGCTGGCAGGCGCTGCCTTCAAGGGCTTCCGCGAGATCGTCGAACTGCTGCTGGCGCATGGCGCCGACGTCGAGGGCGCCTCGCCCGACGGCCGCACCGCGCTGATGACCGCGGCAATGTTCAACCGCACCGAGATCGTCGAGTTGCTGATCGCCCACGGCGCCAACCCCGACGCCCGCGACAGCCGCGGCCTGACGGCGGCGGACGCTGCCGCGTTCATGGGGGCGGGCAAGACCGGCGCCCAGCTGGGACCGTTGCACTGACGCTGCGGAAGGGGCTCGCGCCCCTTTACACAACTTCGTAGAAGTGCCATCGTTGATCGTCCCGCCGACATCTGGCGTTGTCGAGCCGATCCTGCCATGCCGATTCATTACCTGCGCGGTATCTCCGCGCGCGAGCGCTCGCCCAGTGCCAACCAGCACCTGGGCCTGCTGCTGGCGTTCGTGGCCGGCGCGACCAATGCGGGCGGCTTTTTAGCGGTCCAGCAATACACGTCGCATATGACGGGCATCGTCTCGCATATCGCGGATGAACTGGCGGTCGGGGAGATTGTCGCGGTCTCGGCCGGTATCGGCGCGGTGGTGTGTTTCCTGGTCGGCGCATCGGTCTGTGCCGTGCTCGTCAACTGGGCGCGCCGCCAGCGACTGCGCAGCGAATTCGCGGCCCCGCTGATGCTCGAGTCCCTGCTGCTGCTCTGTTTCGGCCTGCTTGGCCACGCGTTCGTCGGCCATAGCTGGATGTTCGTGCCCGCCACCGTGGCCGTGCTCTGCTTCATCATGGGTCTGCAGAACGCGCTGGTGACCAAGGTCTCGCGCGCGGAAATCCGCACCACGCACGTCACGGGCATCGTGACGGACCTCGGTATCGAACTCGGCAAGCTGTTCTACTGGAACCTCGACGCCAACGGCGAGAAGGTGATGGCCAATCGCGCACGCCTGCGCCTGCTCGGCGCGCTGCTGGCGATGTTCTTCCTTGGCGGCGTGCTCGGCGCGCTGGGCTTCAAGCACGTCGGCTTCGTCGCCACGGTACCGCTCGCCATGCTGGTGTTTCTGCTGGCGGCGGTACCGGTCTGCGACGACCTGCTCGACCGCCTCCACGACCGTCGGCAGGATCCGTCCCACTGACGCTTGATAGGAGGGCCGAGCGAAGCGTCGTTGGCCCTCAGCCGCGGCCGACGAACGGCATCTTGGTGGCCATCACGGTCATGAACTGCACGTTGGTCTCCAGCGGCAGGCTGGCCATATGTACCACCGCGTTGGCCACGTGCGCCACATCCATCAGCGGTTCCGGACGAATCTCGCCATTGGCCTGTGGCACGCCGCGCGCCATGCGCGAGGCAAGGTCGGTGCCAGCATTGCCGATATCGATCTGCCCGCACGCGATGTCGTGGGCGCGGCCGTCGAGCGACAACGCCTTGGTCAAACCCGTGATGGCATGCTTGGTTGAGGTGTAAGGCGCCGTATTGGGCCGCGGCGCATGCGCCGAGATCGAGCCATTGTTGATGATGCGGCCACCGCGCGGGTCCTGCGACTTCATCAGCGCGAACGCGGCACGCGCGCACAGGAACGAGCCCGTCAGGTTCGTATCGACCACGGCCTTCCACTGCGCCACCGTCAGTTCATCGATCGGGATGCCGGGGGCGTTGACGCCCGCGTTGTTGAACAGCAGATCCAGCCGCCCGTAGGTCTCGCGGATCTTTGCGAACAAGCGATCCACCGACGCCTCGTCGGCAACGTCACACTGCACGGCCAGCGCGTCGTGGCCATCCGCACGCGCCTGCGCCGCGACGGCCTCGACCGTTTCCGCGGTCCGTCCCGCCAGCACCACGCGGTAACCCGCCTCAAGCAGCGCCAGCGCCGTTGCCTTGCCGATCCCACGAGCCGCGCCCGTGACCAGTGCCACCTTTCCTGCCTGCGTCATGCTGATGTCTCCTGTTGCGATGGTAGAAATAACGAGCGTCGATTATCCGCCCACTTCGGACGCTGGTTTGGCCGACGGTGGCGGTGCGCTCGCGCGGCACGGCGCCGGCCCGGTCTCCGCCGGCAGCAGCCGCACGAACTGATCGCCCATATCGATCTGCGGCAATGGCGGCGGCACCTGCGCGTATGTGCCCTTCGTCATGCTCTCGCGCACCGCATCCGCGCATTCGGGCCGCACATGGAAGCGCGCGGCACGGCGCCAGACCCCGTCGGCGTCCTGCGCGAACACCTGCGCATCCTGACGATTGGTCTCCATCAGCACGACATTGCCGCCCGCGCCGGGAAGGAAGTCGACGACGAAGGCATCGCACCGCTTCGTCCGTGCCATCAGGCAACCGGGCAGCCATTGCCGCGCGGCCGCGTCGCCCCACGCGTTGCTGAAGAACGACGGCGGCACAGGCCGCTCGGGCGTACGCTGGTCGATCAGGCTCGCAATCGCGGCCGCGTCGGGCAACTCGGTCGATGCCGGCGGGCGGCTGGCGTTGGCCGCATGCAGGCGGATCGCGGCCGCGTTCGGCCCGTCGGTCTGCGTGACGGGTTGCGACACCAGCTGCGCCAGCGCCTCGCGGCCATAGCGGCCGGCGTTGGTCTTCAGATAGTGGAAGTCGAACTTGTCCGGCGCGATGCGGCCGGCGTGCAGGCGCGCCACCTGACTATTGACGGACAGCCGCGCGGGGTCCGCCACCGGCGTGTACAACGCCACCAGCACCACGACCGTCAGGCATGCAGTCAGTACGTTGGTGGATGCGATGCGCAACAGCCCCGCATTGCGCTCGAGCGCGGCCCACGCATAGCCCACCGCATAACAGGCCGCCAGCAGCAACGCGGCGGCGGTCAGCACCCGGCGTTCGGTCAGGCCGTACTGCTGGATGCGCAGCAGCAGCGCGTAGCCGGCGATGATGACCAGCGGCACCAGAATCAGGCAGGCTAGCGACGTGGCCGACCGCAGCAGACGCGGCACCGGGCCTTCGGCGAGGCCGCTCTTGTAGACCGCATTGATCAACACCACGAGCAGCGCGGCCGCACCGAGCAGCAGCGAAGCGGCCGAACGCGTCGCCCACAGCGGCGCCAGCCCCTTGAACGCGAGCGTCAGAAGAAAGCCGAGCAGCAGCAGCACGAGCAGCGGCAGCACCCATGACAGCAGCGTCAGCACGAGCGTGCGCACGCCGCGCACGAATTCATCGCGTACGTCGGTGATATGCAGCCCCGCCGCGAATGCCATGGTCAGCACGGGAATGTTGAACCACGCCTGCCGCAACAGCGTTTCCAGAAAGCGCAGGCCCAGCAGTTCGAACAACTCGGCACCGATCCACAACACCAGATACAGCACCGCCGCGAACAGCGCCGCGAGGTGGCCCTGAATGCCGAGTTTCCAGCTGATGCGGAAATACGCGGGATACGGCGCGACGTAGGTACCCGCGGTATCGGCGGCCACCACGATCGCATACGCGATAAACATGATCGTTGCCGCGATAAAGGCGACATGCGCGGACGGATAACGCGCCCGGGCCAGCTCGATACCGGCCGGATCGATATGGCGCCAGGCGTCGTGGTACCCGAGCATCGCCACCACCGCGGCCAGCAGCACGCACCAGAATACGAGCCGCGGCGCGCGCAATTGCGAGAAGCCGAGGATCGCCATGGGCGGAATCATCAGCGCCGCCAGCAGCATCGGCGCAAACACGTAGTCGCGCGCGAGCGTGGAGTGATCCTGCGCGGCGCGATACAGCGAATACAGCAGAATCCCCTGGCCGGCGCCCACCAGCACGCGACCCATAAACAGCGCCCTCTCCCGTTGCCGTGCTTCCCTGGTGGCCGACCCCGCCATCATCATGTGCATGGACCTTTCCTGTTATTGAAATTCGTCGGAAATGCCACGCCATGATAATTCAGATCACTTTCCGCCAAGGGCTGGCGCGGGGTGTGATGCAAAAACGTCAACGATCCATAGGCGATAAACATATAACGACAAACCATTTTGTTGTATTGGCATTGTCCGCGTAGGATTCGGCGCTTCGCTAAACGGGAAAAGTCCGGCCCAGGGCATCGTTCTTTGAGCAGCCCGACGCACCCCGTGGCATCCGCTTTTGCCTTCAGAACATCAATATGTCAGTCGATCTCGCCCTCTCTCCCGGTGCCGCGGCCAATGCCGGGGCATCTTCCGCGCCCAAAGCCACCATCCGTTCCGCCGCCGACGTGGCGCGACTGGTCAATGAGGGCGGTGCAAAAGTCAGCAATGCCCGCATGGTTGTTGCCATTGCCCTGGGCGGCGTGTTCCTCGATGCCTATGACCTCGGCGCACTCGCCTTCGGCCTCAAGGACGTCGCCAAGGAATTCAACCTGACGCCGGCCGGCACCGGCATGGTCGCGTCCGCGATCACGTTCGGCGCGATCGTCGGCGCGTTTCTCGGGGGCTACTTCACCGACCGCATCGGCCGCTATCGCGTGTTCATGGCGGACATGCTGTTCTTCGTGGTGGCCGCCATCGCCTGCGCGTTCGCCCCGAACGAGTACGTACTGGCGGGGGCGCGCTTCGTGATGGGCCTCGGTGTCGGCATCGACCTGCCCGTCGCGATGGCCTTCCTCGCGGAATTCTCCAAGCTGCAGGGCAAGGGCAACAAGGCCGCGCGCGTGGCGATGTGGTGCCCCACCTGGTATGCGGCCATCTGCGTGTCGTACCTGCTGGTGCTGCTGTGCTACTCGGCATTGCCCGAAGGACATGGCGGCCTGCTCTGGCGCATCATCCTCGGCTTTGGCGCGGTGCCCGCACTGATCATCATCGCCGTGCGCAGCCGCTATATGAGCGAGTCGCCGGTATGGGCCGCCAATCAGGGCGACCTGAAGGGCGCGGCCGCGATCCTCAAGCGCTCGTACGGCATCGATGCCGCAGTGGCTCCGGACGCGGTGGTCACGGCGCCCAAGCGTCCGGCCTCGTGGAGCAACTACGCGTTGCTGCTGAAGGGCGTGTACGCGCGCCGCACGGCGCTCGCCACGATCATGTCGATCGCGTCCTCGTTCGCCTACAACGCGGTGGCCTTTGGCCTGCCCGTAATCATCGCGAGCTTCCTGGCACAGTCGATGCTGACCACGATCCTGGTTTCGCTCGTGCTGAACCTGCTGTTCGCATTTGTCGGCGGCCTGATCGGCGTGCACCTCGTGCCGAAGACCGGCGCCTGGAAGCTGACCACGGTCGGCTACGCATTCCAGCTGGCCGCGCTGATCGGCCTCGCGCTCATCGGCAAGCCGCATGGCGCCAGCGAAGTCGTGGGCGCGATCGCCTGCCTCGCGGTGTTCCTGCTGGGCCAGGGCTTCGGTCCCGGCGCGCACACCATGACCTATGCCTCGCTGAGCTACCCGACCTCGCTGCGTGGCGTGGGTGTGGGCCTCAACCAGACGCTGATGCGCGCCAGCTCCACCGTCTCGCTGTTCCTGTTCCCGGTGATGGCCGCCGCACTGAGCACCAAGGTGTTCTGGGTCATCGCCGTGGCCCCGCTGGCCGGCCTGCTGTCGCTGCTGGCCATTCGCTGGGAACCGGCGAACTACGACGTGGACGCGGAAGACTTCTGATCCGTCTTCAGCGCTGACCAGAAAGGCCCGGGAAATCCGGGCTTTTTTGTTGCGCCAATTCACAACCAATAGTTGTGAGTACCCCAATTCAAACCACCATTGTTTGTTGATTGGCCGCTGCCTACCATTGCTTCCAACGGTGACCGAAATACGGCGCCGACCCTCAACGAACAAAGCAAAGGAGTTGGATCATGGCTCAATCGAACAACGCAAAAGTCTGGTTTGTCACCGGTGCCTCGCGCGGCTTTGGCGCGCTGATCGTGCGCGATGCGCTGGCGCGTGGAGATAACGTGGTAGCCACCGCGCGCAATCCGCAGCAGGTCACCGACGTACTTGGCGAGCATCCGAACCTGCTCGCCGTGAAGCTCGATGTGACGAACGAAGTCGAGGCCGCCGCGGCGGTGGAGGCTGCCGTCGCGCGCTTCGGCCGCATCGACGTACTCGTCAACAATGCCGGCTTCGGTGTACTGGGCGCGGTGGAAGAAACCAGCCTCGCGGAAGCGCGCCGGCTGTTCGAGACCAATGTGTTCGGCGTGCTCGCCGTATCGCGCGCGGTGCTGCCGCAAATGCGTCGCCAACGCAGCGGCCACGTGATCAATATCTCGTCGCTGGGGGGCTATGGCGCTTACTTCGGCTGGGGCGTGTATGGCTCGACCAAGTTCGCGGTAGAGGGCATCACCGAGGCGATGTCGCAGGAACTGGCGCCGCTGGGCATCCACGTGACTGTGGTCGAGCCCGGCTTCTTCCGCACCGACTTCCTCAACGACAACTCGCTGGTCTCGACGGTGGCACGCATCGACGACTATGCCGACACCGTGGGCAAGATGCGCGACGTGGCCGCGGATCTCAACCACAAGCAACCCGGCGACCCGCAGAAGTTCTCGAAGGCGATCCTGCAACTGGCCGATACCGAAACGCCGCCGCTGCGCCTGCCACTCGGCACCGACGCGATCGCGCGCATCGAGCAGAAGCATTCGTTTGTCGAGCGCGAACTGGCGCAGTGGCGTGAACTGTCGATGTCGACCGACCACGCCGCCGCCTGAAGCCTGAAGCCGGATGCGATTACCGTTTGCCGCCGGCCAGCCGCGCGGCATCGGGATGATTTCGCAGCCGCCACATCGCCACACAACCCAGCGCCGGGCCAATGGCCAGCATGCCGAAGCCGCCGCGCCAGCCGAGTGCGGAGACGATGCTGGGGATCAGTTGGATGCTGACCAGCGTGAGCAGAAAACCGGCGCAGGTCTGGGCGGTCAGCAGTGTGCCGACCGAGGTGGGGTCGGCCAGTTCCGCCACGCTGGCCGAGAACTGCGCTGAGTCGGCGATAACCGATACGCCCCAGATCAGCGCGACGATCACGAGCACCGCGAGTGGTGCCTGCGCGAGCCACCCCATAGCGGCCGCGCAGCACGCGCTGGTGGCCATCGCGCCGATGGTCACCGCGGTGCGGCCGACGCGATCGGCCAGCCAGCCGCCGAGCCAGGCGCCTACGGCACCCACGCCGATCACGCTGAAAGTCAGCCATTCCGCCTGCAGACGCGCATCGGCAATACCGCGTGCGGTAAAGGTCTGCTGAAGAAATAGCGCGAGCCACGCCCACATCGCGTATAGCTCCCACATGTGTCCGAGATATCCGAGGTTGGCGAGCCGCAGCGACGGCTGTCGCCACGCCTGCGCCATCTTGGCGACGTCGATGCGGGTGGCTCGGCGGATGTTCGGGCCGATACTGGCGAAGGCGATCAGAAGCGCCGACGCCGCCGCGCAGGCGGCTGCGATGCCATAGATCGTGCGCCACTCGAGCCCACCCGTGGCCGCGAGTAAATGGGGACTGGCCGAGCCCAGCGTCAGCGCGCCGACCAGCAGGCCGATCAGCAGGCCCAGATCGCCACGTGCCCAGGTGGCGGCGAGCCGCATACCCACCGGATAGACGCCCGCCATGCACATGCCCGTCACGCAGCGCAGCAGCACCACGATCGGACCGGTGGGCGGCAGGAACGCCAGCAAACCCGTGGCCAGCGCGGCAATCAGCGCGGAGGCCGCGAACAGCCGCCGCAGGTCGTAGCGATCGGGCAGCGACAGCAGCGCCGAACCGATCGTCCCGATCACGAAGCCGAGTTGCACGGCATTGGTCAGCAATGCTTCATCGAACGCGGCAATCGCGTGCGTGTGCTTGATCACCGCAATAACCGAGCTCGACGAAAACCACACGCCCATGGCGGCCACCTGCGAAATCAGCAGGATGGCCAGCGAGGCGAACTTGCCGCGCATGGGATGGCTATCGATCACGCCACCGTGCATCACGCCGCCGACACCGACGATGTTGCGGACGGCGCGGTAACGCGATGGAAGTCACGCGCGAAGTAGATCAGCCCATCGCGATCGCTTGCCGTGCGCGCGGCCTTGATCGCGCAGAAGAACACGGTATGCGTGCCGACCTCCGTGACCGATGCGATCTCGCAATCGAGCGCGCTCACCGCGCCATGCAACACTGGCGCGCCCGTGGCCAGGTGATCCCACTCGGCGCAGGCAAAGCGCTCGGCGATCGACAGGTCGCGCGTGGAGAAATGCGTGGCGATATCACGTTGATCCGCCGCCAGCACGTTCACGCACAGGCGGCCGTTCTCGCGCATCGCGGCGTTGTTGCGGCTCGCGCGATTGATGCATACGAGCAGCGTGGGTGGGTCGTCGGTCACCGCGCAAACCGCCGATGCGGTGCAGCCCGCGAGGCCGGCATCGCCATCGGTCGTGACGATATTGACGGCCGCTCCCAGGCCGGCCATTGCATCGCGAAAGGCTGTCTTGTCCATGCAGGTCGCCTCCGTCATCACCGTACGTGGCGATGCTGCGCCGCCGTGTGCGTGGCGGGCAGCCGCGCGTGGCCGAACAGCTTGTCACGGTAGGTACCATCGCGATACGCGGTCTTGTACACGCCGCGATCCTGCAGCCTCGGCACCAGCAGCTCCACCACCTCGTCGAAGCATTCCGGCACCACGGTACGCGACAGATTGAAGCCATCCACGCCGGTCTCCTCGCTCCACCCTACCAGCATGTCGGCGAGGCGATCCGCCGAACCGACCCACGGTGCCTGCCGGCTGCCGAGCACCATCTGCTCGAGCAGCTTACGCCGCGTCCATTGCGGCCCCGCGCTGCGATTCATCGCCTCCACATTGGACACGATCGCCTGGCTCTTGCCGGTCTGGATCGGCTCATCGAGGTCGTACTTCGAGAAATCGATGCCGAGCGATGCGGCCGCGTGCACGAGCGCGGCCTCGTCGCTCACATGGCGGCGATAGGCCTCGAACTTCTCGTGTGCCTCGTCGTCGGTGCGACCGACGATCAGCGTCGCGCCCATAAACACCTTGACGTCGTCCGCATCGCGGCCGAGCTTCACCGCACGCGCGCGGATGTCATCGACGATCTCCTTGACGCCCTCCTTCTTCTGGCCGTTCACGAACACGCATTCGGCATGCGTGGCGGCAAACTCGCGGCCGCGCGTCGACGACCCCGCCTGATACAGCACAGGCGTGCGCTGCGGCGACGGCGCGCACAGATGCATCGCATCCACCTTGTACTGTTTGCCGTGATGATGGATCACGCGCACCTTGTCCGGATCGGCATAGACGCCGCGCGTGCGATCGGCCAGCACCGCACCGTCGTCCCAGCTGCCTTCCCAGAGCTTGTAGACCACCTCCATGTATTCGTCGGCCAGATCGTAGCGATCGTCGTGCGCCATCTGCCCGTCGATGCCGATCGCGCGCGCCGCGCTGTCGAGGTAGCCCGTCACGATGTTCCAGCCGATGCGGCCACCGGTCAGATGATCGAGCGTGGACATGCGGCGCGCGAACAGGAACGGCTGCTCATAGGTGAGGTTGCACGTCACGCCGAAGCCCAGATGACGCGTCACGGCGGCCATCGCGGGAATGACCAGCGTCGGATCGTTCACAGGCACCTGCACACCGCCGCGCAGCGCGGCATCGGCATTGCCGCCAAACACGTCGTACACGCCCAGCACGTCCGCAAAGAAAACGCCGTCGAACAGGCCCGCTTCCAGCTTGCGCGCGTACTCGGTCCAGTACTGGAGTTCGCCGAAGCGAGTCGACTGGTCGCGCGGATGCGTCCACAGTCCCTGCTGGATATGGCCGACGCAGTTCATGTCGAAGGCATTGAAGCGAATCTCGCGAGGCATGTCGGGGGCTCCGGTCACGGTATGATTTGTCGTCTACTATAGTGGACGTATGACCACCGATCAAAACTATTTTCTGTAAGGGTTAACCCGCTGTCGTGACGCCACGACACAGCCGTGCGATAGGAAAGCACCCCCTATAATTCGCCGTTCGCCCGCAGGAAATCAGGAAAGAAAAACTCGCATGGCTAGCCAACCGAACGCCGACCCGACTCAGGCCATTTCCGCGCGCGTGCGCATCGAACGCGAGTCGCGCGGCTGGTCGCTGGCCGACCTGGCGGACCGCTCGGGCGTGTCCAAGGCGATGATCAGCAAGATCGAGCGCGGCGAGGCGAGTCCCACGGCGACCATCCTGGGCAAGCTCTCGGGCGCGTTCGGATTGCAATTGTCGATGCTGCTCGCGCTCGCCGAGCAGGCGGACGAACGGCTGAGCCGGCATGACGACCAACCGGTGTGGCAGGATCCCGAAACCGGCTATACGCGCCGCGCGGTCTCGCCACGGAGCGGGATCAGCGGCGGCATGATCGAATTGATCGAGGTCACGCTGCCGGGCAACACGCGCGTTTCGTATCCCTCATCGGCGTTCGCCTTCCAGCACCAGCAAATCTGGGTCCGCACCGGCACGCTCGTGTTCGAGGAGGGCGAGCTCGTGCATACGCTCGCGCCGGGGGACTGCCTGCAGCTTGGCGCGCCGGCGCCGTGCACGTTCGTCAATGCGGGCAAGACGCCCTGCGTGTATGTGGTGGCGTTGGTCCGCCGCTAGCGCTTTCCATCATGGTTCGCGTGCACAAGAGCACGCACCTGCAATTCACGCGCGATTGAATCCTGATCAAGGAATGCACGCGCGGCGCATTCCAGCATGTCGACTCCGAGGAACTCACTTCTGGAGATCATCATGCGCGTTACGCAATGCAACGCCATCTGGCTGGCGCTCTGGCTCATCGTTGCCCGCACGGCCCCGGCGCAGCCGGTGCAGGCACGCCCGGCCGGCGCCTATTCTCAGCAACCGCATCCACTGCAACTCTATCCCGACTGGATGGGCCGGCTACCGGACAGCCGCTATCTCAACAACCTCTCGATACCGGGTACCCACAACTCGATGAGCCGGTTCGGCGGCGATGCGGCGGCCACGCAGGCAATGCCGCTGCGCGCGCAGCTGTACGCAGGCGTGCGCGCGTTCGACGTTCGCGTCCGGCTGGTCCGCAATCATCTGCAGGCCTATCACGGCCCCTTCCGGCAATACGCAACGCTGCAGCAGATCTTGCGCACCATGCGGCAATTCCTGCTCGATCATCCCAGCGAAGTCCTGCTGGTGCGGGTGCGACAGGAAGGCCCGCCGACCTGGAGCACAGTCCCGATCGACACGGCAATGATGATGGAGACCGCGGCGCATCGAGACCTGATACAGGTGGCCTCGCCTCTCGTGCCACGGCTCGGCAGCGTGCGCGGACGCATCATACTTTTTCCGGAGAGCACTTATTTCACGTTGCACGAAGTCTCCGACGCCTGGCATCTGCGCACGAACTGGGATCTGTACGGAAAATGGGACACCGTGCGAAACGCATTGCGCAAGGCGCGCAACAGTGATGTGTTCGACTTGACGCGGCCGTGGGGCTTCGTCACCTACCTGTCAGCGAATGGCGGCGTGTTTCCCTATTTCGCGGCGAGCGGGCAGGTGAGTGCGCACGACCACGCGGCCCGTCTGGCAACGGGGCTGACGACGCCGGCATTCCGGCACGTCTATGCGGATTTCCCGCGTGTGGACTGCTTTATCGGCATCTGCACGATTGCGTTCGAAGGCATCAACTACCTCGTGCTCGAGCGTCTGCGTGCCTGGAAGCCGCACTATGTCGGCATCGTGATGGCAGATTTTCCCGGACCATCGCTGATCCGGGAAATTATCGACATCAACCTGCGGGCGCCCGTGCCCGCAAGACAGATCAGAAGCCCAGGCTGGCCAGCAGATCGTCCACCTGGGACTGGTCTGCCACCACATCGGTCTTCCCTTCGGGGTTGATCTGCGGGCCGTTCAGCAGCGTGGCCTCGGCCGCCTGCGCGGCTTGCGCTGCCTGCGTGGCTTGCATCTCCGCGCGGCGCTCGGCCGGGACGTTGTCCAGCAGCACCTGGAGCAGTTCCTGCTCCAGCGAGCGGATCATGTCCATCATCTTCTTGATCACCTGGCCCGTCAGATCCTGGAAGTCCTGGGCCATCATGATCTCGAGCAGCTGGCTGCCGGTGGCGCGCGCCTTGACGGGAACGTCCGTGAGGAACTCACGCGTATCCAGCACGAGTTCGCGCGCGTCCTGCAGTTCCACCGGCTTGGCGAACCACGCCTCCCAGCGCTTGTCCAGCGCCTCGGCCTGCGTTTCGAGCGAGGACTGCAGCGGCTGGGCGATCTCGACCGCATTGAGGCTGCGCTCGGCCGCCTTCTCGGTCATCGTCGCGATGTAGCTCAGGCGATCGCGCGCGTCGGGAATGGCTTGGGCGGCACGCTCGATTTCCTTGTCGAGCCCCAACTCCCGCATGTTGTCGCGCAGCATCCGCGTAAGGTTGCCGATGCGATGGATGATCTGCTCGGCCGAATCGTTGGCAGAAGTTTGAGTCGTCGACATGGCGTCACCTCACTCCTTACCCAGCTTCTCGAAGATCTTGGTGATCTTCTCGTCCAGCGTGGCGGCGGTGAATGGCTTGACCACGTAGCCGTTGGCGCCAGCCTGCGCGGCCGCGATGATGTTTTCCTTCTTCGCCTCGGCCGTCACCATAAGCACCGGCGTCTTGGCGATCGCGGGGATCGCGCGGATCGATTGCAGCATCGTCAGGCCGTCCATGTTCGGCATGTTCCAGTCGGACACGACGAAGTTGAAGCTGCCGTCCTTTACCTTCTCCAGGCCGGCGGCGCCGTCTTCGGCTTCGTCGACGTTATTGAAGCCCAGCTCCTTGAGCAGATTACGGATGATCCGACGCATGGTCGGGAAGTCGTCGACCACCAGGATCTTGATGTTCTTGTCCACTTTTACGGCTCCAAAACAGTTGTGGATAAAATTTAAACTCGCTGCGCCCGCGCACCGAATGTTGCCAAATGCGCCATGACGCGCTGGCTCATCGAATGCAGGGGCACTACTTCATGCACGCCGCCGGTGGCTATCGCCTCCTTCGGCATGCCAAACACGATGCAGGACTGCTCGTCCTGCGCCAGGTTGTATGCGCCGGCATCGCGCATGCGCAACATGCCCTGCGCGCCGTCCTTGCCCATACCAGTCAGGATCACGCCCGTCACGTTCTTGCCGCCGTGCTCCGCGGCGGAGTCGAACAGCACATCCACCGACGGCCGATGACGATTCACCGGCGGGTCCTGCGACAGGTGCGCGACATAGTTCGCGCCGCTGCGCACCAGCATCAGGTGCGAGTCACCGGGGGCGATATACGCATAGCCCGGGAGCACACGCTCGCCATGCTCGGCCTCTTTCACCGTGATGCGGCACAGGCCGTTGAGCCGCTGCGCGAATGAACGCGTGAAGCCGGCCGGCATGTGCTGCACGATCATGACCGCCGGGCAATCCGGCGGCAATGGCATCAGAAATTCCTTGATCGCCTCGGTGCCGCCCGTCGATGCGCCGACGATGATCAGCTTTTCGGTGGACAGCAGCGGGCTGCGCAGGATCGGCGCCGGTGGCGTTGCGTTGGTCGGCCCGGTGGCCGCACTGCGCACGCGCGCGCGCGATGCCGCGCGAATCTTGTCCGCGATGGTGTCCGTGTAGTCGATCAGCCCGTCGCGGATGCCAAGCTTCGGCTTGGTCACGAAGTCCACAGCGCCCAGTTCCAGCGCACGCATCGTGATTTCCGATCCGCGCTCCGTCAGCGATGACACCATCAACACCGGCATCGGCCGCAGGCGCATCAGACGCTCGAGAAAGTCGAGCCCGTCCATGCGCGGCATTTCCACATCCAGCGTCAGCACGTCCGGGTTCAGGCGCTTGATCGCGTCGCGCGCGACCAGCGGGTCCGGCGCCGTGCCCACGACTTCCATATCGGGCTGGCTGTTGATGATCTCCGTCATCAGGCTGCGAATCAGCGCGGAGTCGTCCACGCACAGCACCTTGATTTTTGCGGCGGTCATAGTTCTGCGTCTCTTGTAGTCTTCAGGACGACGTTCTCGACGTCGTCTGCCGCGTAAACAATTCCACGGCACCTCGTGCGGGCGTTTTCGTGGACGTGGACAGCGCGCGCGCCAATGCGCGTTCGTCGCGCTCCACGACAACCGTATCGTCCTGGCGAGTGAGCCGGCGCACCAGCGCCAGTCCCGTCGTCGGGAAGTAGCTCACGCGCCGGGCGTGCGGACCGCGCAGGTCCTGCGCCGCCACGCGTATCTCTTCCGTCCTCAGGTACTTCAATACGAAATCGGCATTCCGGTCCCCAATATTGAGGGTCGTCATGTTCGCCAGCACCGCGCCACCACCGAAAACCTTCGCTTCCAGCCGTTCGCGGCGCGCGCCCATCTTCAGCAGTTCGTTGATCAGCACTTCCAGCGCATAACAGCCGTAGCGCATCGATGCCGACAGCACGCGGTCCGGCCCGGCGTTCTCGTCATCCGGCAGCATGAAGTGGTTCATGCCACCGACGCCGGTCACCTCGTCGCGAATGCAGGCCGCCACGCAGGAGCCCAGCACCGTGGTCAGCACCACGTCTTCGCCGGTCACGTAGTACTCGTTCGGCAACAGCTTGATGGCCTGCTTGCCGAACTCGCGATCGAAATACTTGCGCGTGGCAATCGCCTCGGGCATCTGCGGAGTGCGCATCACGGTCCTCCCGCGCCAGAACGGCCAGCGTTCCCGGCAAGCTCGTATACGGTCTGCCCGCGCAGCTGGAACGCGCGCGTGACATACGAGAAGTTCTCCGAATGCCCCGCGAACAGCAGCCCGTTCGGCTTCAACAGCGGTGCAAAGCGTTCGAGGATGCGACCCTGCGTCGGCTTGTCGAAGTAGATCATCACGTTGCGGCAGAAGATCGCATCGAACTGCTCGCGAATGCCCCAGTCGGGCGCCAGCAGATTGAGCGTATCGAACGTGATGGTCGAGGCGAGGTCCGGCTTAACCTTGACCGCGCCGGCGCGCGCGCCCGTCCCCTTGAGGAAGAAGCGCTTGAGACGTTCCTGCGACAGCCGCGCGACCTGCTCGGTGGTATAGACCCCGTTGCGCGCCTTGGCCAGGACCTGCGTGTCGATGTCCGTCGCCAGTACCGAGGTCGCGCGGTCGCCAAGCGTCTCCGCGAGCGTGATCGCGATCGAATACGGCTCTTCACCGGTCGACGCGGCCGCGCACCAGACGCTGTATGGCCGGCCGGTCTTCTTCGCATGCTCGGCCAGCAGCGGAAAATGATGCGCTTCGCGGAAGAACGAGGTGAGGTTCGTGGTCAGGGCGTTCGTGAAGTACTCCCACTCCACGGATCCCTCGTCGGCCTCGAGCATCGCGAGGTAACTGCCGAAATCGGTGAGCTGCAGCGAGCGCAGCCGCCGCGCGAGCCGGCTGTAGACCATCTCGCGCTTGTGGCTGCCCAGCGAGATGCCCGCGCGCTTGTGAATCAATGCGCGAACCTTCTCGAAATCCCGCTCGGTAAGCAGGAAGTCGCGCATGTCATCACGCAACGGCGTGATCAGGGGCATCGTGGGCGAAACAGCCCCCGCTGGCTTCCCGATGGCACTGGCGGAAGAACGGAGCTGCGTCATGATGAATGGGGGGCGAAGGTCTTGGTGGGCGCGCGCCTGAAAGCGCGCGCTGTTGCGTCTTGGCTTACGTCGTGACTGGCGTCCTGCGAGACCTGGCGGCTTACGCCGCTTCGGCCTCGACGAGCGACATTTCCGGGCTGGTCATCATGCGTTCGATATCGATCAGGATCAGCATGCGACCTTCCACCGAGCCCAGACCTGTCAGGTGCTCGTTGGAAACCGACACGCCGAACTCCGGTGCCGGCTTGATATCGTCGCCAGTCAGCGTCAGCACGTCCGACACGCCATCCACCACGATGCCCACCACGCGGCCGGCAACGTTGAGGATGATCACCACGGTCTGGTGGTCATAGCGCACGTTGCCGAGCCGGAACTTCAGGCGCAGATCGACGATCGGCACGATCACGCCGCGCAGATTCGTCACGCCCTTGATGAAGTCCGGCGCGTTCGCGATGCGCGTCACCGTCTCGTAGCTGCGAATTTCCTGCACCTTGAGGATGTCGATGCCGTATTCCTCGGTGCCGAGCGTGAAGACCAGGAATTCCTGGCCCGAAGCTTCGCTCCCCTGGGTATCGATGTGTCCGATGCCGGCCATGTGTTCTCTCCTTGCTGTGTGTTGCGCGCGTCCGCCCGATCAGGCGAGCACCGGGTCCTGGCGGCGCACGCCGGTGCGCTGAAGCGCGGCGACGTCCACGATCAATGCCACGCTGCCGTCGCCGAGAATCGTGGCGGCGGAGATGCATGGCACCTTGCGATAGTTGGTTTCGAGGTTCTTCAACACCACCTGGTGCTGGCCGATCAGCTGGTCCACCAGCAGCGCGAAGCGCTTGCCTTCGGCCTGCAGGATCACCGCGATACCCTGGGTGGGTTCCTGAAGCGCGCCGTCGACGTTGAACACGCGATGCAGTTCGAGCAGCGGCAGGTATTCGCCGCGCACGTTCATCACGCGCTCCGCGTTGGCGGCCGTATGCACGTCGTCGGCCTTCGGCTGCAGGGACTCCATCACGCAGTTCAGCGGCAGGATGAAGGTTTCCTCACCCACGCGCACCGACATGCCGTCGAGAATCGCCAGCGTCAGCGGCAGCACGATACGCGTCGTGGTGCCATTGCCCGGGCGCGACGCGATTTCCACGTGGCCGCCCATTTCCTGGATGTTCCGCTTCACGACGTCCATGCCGACGCCGCGGCCGGACACGTCCGTCACCACTTCGGCGGTCGAGAAGCCCGGCGCGAAGATCAGTTGCCAGACTTCTTCGTCGCTGATGTTTTCCGATACCGGCAGGCCGTTCTGCACGGCCTTTGCCAGAATGCGTTCGCGGTTCAGGCCACCGCCGTCATCGCTCACTTCGATCACGATGTTGCCGCCATGGTGCTGCGCGGACAGGATCAGCTGGCCGGTCGGCTCCTTGCCAGCCGCGACACGCTTCTCGGGCGTCTCGATGCCATGGTCCAGGCTGTTACGCACGAGGTGGGTCAGCGGATCGATGATGCGTTCGATCAGGCCCTTGTCGAGTTCGGTCGCCTTGCCGAACGTCACGAGGTCGATCTGCTTGCCGAGCTTGCCGGCGAGGTCGCGGACCAGACGCGGGAAGCGCGAGAACACGTAGTCCATCGGCATCATGCGGATCGACATCACCGCTTCCTGCAGGTCGCGCGCATTGCGCTCGAGCTGACCCATGCCGGAGAACAGACGGTCGAACAGCACCGGGTCCAGCGACGAAGCGGTCTGCGCGAGCATCGACTGCGTGATCACCAGTTCGCCAACGAGGTTGATGATCTGGTCGACCTTCTCGGTCGGCACGCGGATGGAACCGGCGTCGGGGGTGTGTGCAGCGGCTGCCGCGGGCTTGGCTTTTTCCTTCGCGCCCTCTTTCGCGGGCGCCGCGGCGGCCGGGGCCGCCACCGGTGCCGGAGCCGCAACCGGTGCGGGGGCCGGAGCCACAGCCGCTACCGGCGCGGTGCCGTCAGACGCCTCGACCACGATCTGGTCGCCGTCGATCACGAAGCAGCACACGGCGATGATGTCATCGGCGCCGCACGGGCTATTCAGCCAGATCGTCAGTTCGCCGTTGGCTTCCTGCTGACCGGTGATCTCGCCAAGGTTGGCGATCTCCTCGCGCAGCAGCGCCTGGTCCGCCGGCGACACACCGATCAGTCGTACCTTGAGATTGCCACCTGCCGGCGCGGCGGCGGGTGCCGGTGCGGCGGCCGGTGCAGGGGCCGCGGCGGGCGCATGCGCCCCAGCGTCGCCACCGGCTTCCTGCGCGAGCTGCTGCAGGACCGCGCAGATGCGCTGGAAAGTTTCCGGATCGGGTTCGGTCCCGTTGCGATAGGCGTTGAGCTGGTCTTGCAACACGTCCTTGGTTTCCAGAAAAGTGTCGATGATGGCCCGCGTGAGCGCGATTTCCTGCCGACGCGCGCGGTCGAGCAGGTTTTCGAAGATGTGCGTGGTCTCGGTCAGTGCCGCAAAGCCGAACGTGGCGGCACCACCCTTGATCGAGTGTGCCGCGCGAAAGATTGCGTTGAGCTCTTCCGCATCGGGCGCGTCGAGATCCAGCCCGAGCAGCAGCTGCTCCATTTCTACGAGCAGTTCCTCCGCCTCTTCAAAGAAGGTCTGGTAGAACTGCGTGATATCGATATCGACAGACATGGCCGTCCTGGTCCGCTAAATTGCCTTAGGATGCGCCGCTCGGTTGGGAGCGGCGCGCCTCATTCGCGCTTGCCTGCTGCCGCGGGCGCCGCGTTTGCCGCCGGGGTCACCCCAGCCGCTCCCGTCGAGCCTGCCGCTGGCGCTGCCGCCGCCGGGGGCGCTTCCGCCGCCGCCACACCGGCCTGCAGTTCCTGTCCTGCCTTGCCCTTCTGCGCGCCCACCGATACATCGGCGGCGCTCGCGTTCTCGGACTCGAACTGCGACTGTGCCTTCCTGTTCAACACCACGATGCTGATGCGCCGGTTGACCGGAGCAAGGCGATCGTTCTTGTCGAGCGGCATCGTGTCGGCCAGGCCCAGCACGCGCAGCACCTTGCCTTCACTCATGCCGCCCGCGATCAGTTCCTGCCGCGATGCGTTGGCGCGATCGGCCGACAACTCCCAGTTGCTGTACGCCCGCTCGCCGGCCATATAGGTCTGCGAGTCGGTATGGCCCGACAGGCTCACCTTGTTCGGCATCTCGTTCAGCACCGGGCCGATCTCGCGCAGGATGGTGCGCATGTACGGTTCCACCGCCGCGCTGCCGGTACGGAACATCGGACGGTTCTGCGTATCGAGAATCTGGATGCGCAGGCCTTCGCTCGTGATGTCCAGCAGCAGCTGCGGACGGAACGCGCGCAACACCGGGTTGCTTTCGATGGTCTGCTCGAGGCGGCTCTTCAGCTGGCGCAGGCGTTCCGATTCCTGTTGCTCGCGGCGGCGCGCATCCGACGGATCGTTGGTCTGCGCGCGCATCACCTCGCCGTCCTTGGCCATCGGATCCTTGCCGCCGCCAGGCACGACACTCTTCGACATGCTGCTCTTGTCGCCGCCAGCAATCGCCACCTTCAGCGGCGTCTTGAAGTATTCGGCCACACCGACGAGGGCTTTCGGCGACGACGAGCTCAACAGCCAGAGCACGAGGAAGAAAGCCATCATGGCCGTCATGAAGTCGGCGTAGGCAATCTTCCAGCTGTGGTTGCCGTGCGGCTTGGCGCGATTCTTCGCCTTCTTGATGACAATCGGGCGCAGATCCTGGGCACTGCTCATGACTGCTCTCCCGTCAGGTCAGGCTTTTGACTTCGCGAACGTGGTCGTCGAGTTCAAGGAAGGACGGGCGCACGGTGGAGTACAACACCTTGCGGCCAAATTCCACCGCGACCAGCGGCGCATAGCCATTGAGCGAGGCGAGCAGCGTGACCTTGATGCACTCGTACATCTTCACGCTCTCGTCCACCTGCTGCTCGACGCGAGCGGCCAGCGGCGAGACGAAGCCGTATGCCAGCAGAATGCCGAGGAACGTACCGACCAGCGCGTGGGCGATCAGTGCGCCGAGCTCGGCCGGCGGCAGATCCGCCGAAGCCAGTGCGTGCACCACACCCATCACCGCGGCGACGATACCGAATGCCGGCAGGCCGTCACCGACGCGCGACAGCGCATGGGCAGGCACTTCGGCCTCGTGGCGGTACGTTTCGATTTCGTGGTCCATGAGCGCCTCGATCTCGAACGCGTTCATGTTGCCGTTGACCATCATGCGCAGATAGTCGGTGAGGAATTCCATCATCACCGCATCGGCCAGGATCCGTGGGTACTGGCTGAACACGCTGCTCGCAGCAGGGTCGGCGATTTCCTTCTCGAGGAACAGGATGCCCTCGCGGCGCGCCTTGGACAGCAGCACGTACAGCAGCGCCATCACGTCCAGGTAAAGCTCCTTGTTGTACTTGGAGCCACGCAACAGCTTCGGCAGGGCCTTCATGGTCCCCTTGATGGCCTTGCCGCTGTTGGTACTGATGAATGCGCCGACCGCCGCACCACCGATGATGATCAGTTCCGCCGGTTGATAAAGCGCGCCCATATGGCCGCCGGTGATGGCATACCCGCCCAGCACCGCAGCCAGCACGACGACATAGCCAAGAACTACAAGCACGATCGGATCCCCGTCTAGAAAACACGCGTCAGCGTACAAGGGCCCTTCGTACAGGCGCGCGGGGTCACCGCGCGCCCCGATCTCGGGGCCCGCCTTGCCGCCGCCGACGTCACCCAGGAATCAGGCGGTGGTCTGCGCGGCTACGGCGTCCTTCGAGAGCTTCTTGACTTTCCCTGCCCGTGAGGGCGGGCGGCACAGGCTGCAGACAAAGTTCGCGTGCGGCTCATAGGCATGCGTCACGAATTGTCCGCCGCAGCATGTGCACGTGGAAAGCTGCAGCATATTGCTCTCGAAAAACCGTACTAACGTCCATGCACGGGTGAAACTTAAGACAATTTCGCCGCCCAGCAGCGAAACGTGCTCGAGGTACAGGCGATAGCTCGCCACCACGGCGCGGATACCCGACGTCTCTCCTTCCTGCACCATGAACTGGTACGCGGAGAAGAACAGCGACGAATGGATATTCGGCAGCCAGGTCGTGAACCAGTCTGTCGAGAACGGGAGCATGCCCTTGGGCGGCGAGGCGCCTCGGAGCTCCTTGTAGAGACGGATCAACCGGTCGCGCGAGAGCGTAGTCTCGGCTTCGAGCACCTGGAGGCGCGCACCCAGGCCGATCAGCTCAATGGCAAGCTGGGTCTGGTTGGCGTCCTGCAGGACACTTTTGCGGTTGGGTACGGGAGTAGCCGTGAAACTGCGAGCTGGCTGGGCCTGGAGGAGCGCGGTCAATTGAGCTGCTCCACGGGTTGCCGGGCAAGCAGGATTGCAGCATGGATCTGCTGCATATCATGGCTCTTGGCCGTGTGAGTGAGTGTGGAGAGCAACGCATGATCGTCGAAACGGAACCTGCACAGCACCATATTCGATGCCGCCAGTTTGACGAGCTGCGCCGATGTCAGTTTGGCAAGAATCTCAGCGATTTCTTTGCTGACGCCAAGCCTGAACATGGCTTCCACCTGGTTTTCGCGCACCAGTCGTTGCGCGAGCAGCAGATAGGCGAGGTTAACCTCCCTGATCTCCTGGAGAACTTCACTGCTTTCCAATTTTTCCCCGCTACCAAAAAACCCTTCGACCGCTTGTCCGGCGCTTACCAACACGTTAAAGCTGTGTCGGCGACCAGATCGTTGCTGTGCGTGTGCGACGGGTACGACGTACGACAATAGGAACTACGCCTGGTAACACCACATCTCTGATCCGTTACAGATGTTACAGAGTGTAAGTGAAACTGTTACGTTTATATCGGCAATCGGCCTGCAATGCCAATCCCTACTTGAGTTGGGGGAGAACAAATGTCGTATGGAAAAGACATAGCTGCCCTTATTTGTAACAGCCATGACGTCAGACATGTTGTTAACGCGCACGTCCGTATCTATTGCGACATGAAACTGTGACGCATGCGCTACGGAAACCGCCCGCGCTAATGGATTCCACTATTGACGGACCGGCGTAGCTTGGCTAAACAGCTGTCGCAGCCAGGCTGCGAGGCGCGCGAAGACGTCGTCGGGGGCCTCGCGAAACAGATGCGGTCGCGCCCGTTCCACCTGCTCCAGAACGCGCGCGGCCTCGTCCGCGCTGACAGAACCGTATTCGAGCGCAAGCCCCAGCAGCGCGCGCATCTCGCCCACCTTGCTGCGGCCCAGCGCTTCGCTTTGTTCCGTCTGCAACGCGTACATGAGGTCGTAGGCACGCTGCCGCAGGCTCTCCGCGATGCGCCACGAGGGCGTGCGCATACGCTCCTCGATGGTGCGGATATCGACGGCGGAAGCCGCGATCTGCGCGGCCAGTGCCTCCGTGAAGGCTGCGTCGGCCCCGGCCTCGCTGAGGATCTGCTGCGCCCATTGGCGCGCGTGGTCGAGGCGCTGCGTGGGCGACCATTCCGGCTGCACCGCAAGTCCGAAACCGAAGCGCTGCGCGTCGCGCATCAGTGCCGATAGCGCATTCGGCAATTGCTTGTCGAACACCTTCCGCGCCCATCCGTACTCGCCGCTGGCAAGCAGCCGCATGACGGCGCGCTCGGTCAGCGGGCCATCCTGCTGCAGCAGGCGCGCGCGCAGGAAATCGTCGAAGGCAGGCGGCACGAACTCGGCATCGAGTCCTGTCGAGACCCTCACAAACGCGTCGAAGTCCGCTCTGAGTCTGGCCGTCGCCTCGGCCGACAGGGACAGATTGATGTCGGTGGTCATGATTTCATCGAAACAGAAGCGCGTCCCGGCCGGCCCGTCCCCGCGGCAGCGGTGGATGGGCCAGGGCGGGACGCGTTGCGCCAAACCGGGTTCAAGACGGGCGCAAGGCCCTTAGAACGCGCTCCAGTCGCCGTTGTCGGAAGCACCGCCCGCGGTTGCCGCACGCAGTGCCGGCGTTTCGCTTGCCGCCACTTCCTCGAAATCCGTTGCGCTGGCTGCTGCCGCTGCGCCAGCCGCGGCCGCGCCTGCCTTGGCACCACGCGCGGGGCGCGTCTTGCCGGCCGTCAGACGTGCCGTCACGGCAGGCTTGGCCGCCGGACGTGCCGCGGGCAGAATCGCCAGCGAGGGGCCGCCACGGCCTTCGTCGTCCTGCGCCAGACGGAACGTCGCCACCGAGTCCTGCAGTCGGCCGGCCTGCTCCTGCAGCGAGCTGGCCGCCGCGGCGGCTTCTTCCACGAGCGCCGCGTTCTGCTGCGTCACCTCGTCCATCTGCGCCACAGCCTGGTTCACCTGCTCGATGCCCGAGCTCTGTTCGGCGGACGCCGCGCTGATCTCGCCCATGATGTCGGTCACGCGCTTGACCGCCTGTACGATCTCGCCCATGGTCTGGCCGGCTTCGCCCACCAGTACCGCGCCGTTGTCCACGCGTGCCACGGTATCGCCGATCAGGCCCTTGATTTCCTTGGCCGCATTGGCGGAGCGCTGCGCCAGGCTGCGCACCTCGCCGGCCACCACCGCGAAGCCGCGGCCTTGTTCGCCCGCGCGCGCCGCTTCCACCGCCGCGTTGAGCGCGAGGATGTTGGTCTGGAACGCGATGCCTTCGATCACGCCGATGATGTCGACGATCTTGCGCGAGGCTTCATTGATCTCGTCCATCGTCTGCACCACGCGGCCCACCACTTCGCCGCCGCGCACCGCGGTCTCGGAAGCATTGGCGGCCAGGCCGCTGGCCTGACGCGCGTTATCCGCGTTCTGACGCACCGTGCTGGTCAGCTCTTCCATGCTCGAAGCCGTTTCCTCGAGCGAGGCGGCCTGTTGCTCGGTACGTTGCGACAGATCGTTGTTGCCCGCGGCAATCTCGCGCGAGGCGGTACCGATCGATTCGGCGCCTTCCTTGAAATCACGCACCATGCGCGACAGGTGACGCTGCATCTCGCTCATCGCGTGCAGCAGGCTCGACTGATCGCCCTTGCGCAGCGATACCTTGCTCGAGAAATCGCCGTCGGCGATGCTCGCGGCAATACCTGCCGCGTAGCCAGGTTCGCCACCCAGCTGGCGCGACAGCGCGCGGGCCAGGAACAGGCCCAGCAGCACCGACAACACCACGCCGCCCAGCACCAGCATCAGCATCAGGACGCGCGAGCTCTTGTACACGCCGTCCGACTCGTCCATGTTCAGGCGCGCGCGTTCATCACGGCGCTTCACCATCTTGAACAGCACGTCTTCCAGCGCGCGGCTGTCCTTGAGCAGGTCGGCACTCTCCGCGAACACCGAGCTTTCGAACTGCGAGGTGTCCAGCGGCTGTTTGTTGACCAGCGCCACATACTTGTTCATGCGGTCACGGAACGGCGGCACGAGCGTTTCATACTGCTTGACCATGGCCTGGCCCTCGGGCTGCGTGAACGAACCCTTGGCGGCCTTTACGCGCTCTTCCATGGTCGTCAGCGACTTCTCGATGCGTTCCTTCTCGGTGGCGCGCTCGCCCATCGTCGACGCCGACAGCAGCGCGATCTGCGCGCGGCTGGCGTACACGAGGTTGATGTTGCCGTCCTGCACCGCCTTCAGCGCCTGCAGATCCTCGTTGTAGATCTTGCCGGTCCATTCCGCCATGCGCCCCATGTTGATCACGCCAAGCAGGCCCATCACGGCACCGATGACGGATACGACCAGGAAGCCGGCTATCAGCCTGGTCGTAACGCGTAGTTGATTGAACCACTGCATAGAACTACCCCCTTCTGTCAGAAAAGACCGGGAGTGGCATCACTGCGCTCTCCCGCATTGTTGTTCGTGACCGTATCGGCCACTCTTGCCCGTTCCCATCGCCAGCGCTGTTTCGTTGTCATGCCGGCAGATGATGCAAACCGGGCCGCGACGCCCGGTTCCAGCTCCCCTCACGGGTCCTTCAGGCGGCGCGAGCCGCCGCGTCGATGGCCGCGAGTTCTTCCACGCCCATCAGCTTTTCGATATCGGCCAGGATCAGCATGCGGTTCTCCACCGAACCCAGGCCGCGGATGTAATCGGTTTCCATGCCGCCGGACAATTGCGGCGTAGGCTTGATCTGCGATTGGGACAGCGTCAGCACGTCGGACACGCCATCGACGACGATGCCGGTGGTGCGCTGGTTGAGGTCGACGATGATCACGACCGTGTACTGGTCGTAGCTGATCTTTTCCTGGCGGAACTTGATGCGCAGATCGATGATCGGCACGATGATGCCGCGCAGATTGATCACGCCCTTGAGATAGGCCGGCGCATTGGCGATCTGGGTCACGGATTCGTAGCCGCGGATCTCCTGCACCTTGAGAATGTCGATGCCGTACTCTTCGCGGCCGAGCCGGAAGGCCAGAAATTCTTCACCGGCGCCGTCAGCTTTCGTCTGGATAGTCATGTTGCCCCGCTGGCAGTGTTGGTCGTTGCCGGGCGGCTTGCGGCCGGCCCGCGTGTGCGCGACCCGATCCGCTGCCCGGCAAGCCGGCGCACACGGTATCGCCCCCCAGTGTTAACGGCTGTTCGCGAGGTGGATGAAGGGCGACTTTGCTACGCCGGTCACCCCTCCGAGGGAGGGGGCAACAGCGCCTCGACCGAAGCAATCAGCTGGTCGGGGTCGAACGGCTTGGCCAGAAAGCCGGACGCGCCGGCCTCGCGCGCCTGCGCGCGGATCTGGCCATCGGCCTCGGTGGTCAGCATCAGGATCGGCGCGTTGGCATAGTGCGGCGTGGCCCGCAGCGCGCGAATCAGCGACAGCCCGTCCATGACCGGCATGACTTGATCGGTCACCAGCATGCCAAAGGCGCCTTCGAGCGCCACCTCGTGCGCCTCCTTGCCGTCGGCCGCCTCCGTGACCTCATAACCGGCCGCACGCAGGCAGGCGCTGATCATGCGGCGGATGGAAGGCGAATCGTCGGCAACGAGAATGGTCGGCAGGGACATGGGCAGGCTCCAGAACGCGTGGGATGCAAGAGAGCGTGCCCTTGCCTTCCTCATATCGTCTGCGCGGGCGCCTGCTTTAGCGCCGTGAAGGGGGGGTTAGAGGGAAGCCTCTAAATTTGGCGCTAAATCTTGGCGGGATTTGGCAATGCGAAACGGTCTCATCGCGCCATCCCGGTTACCTCAGACGCGCACCGGCTGCGTGTCGCGCAGGACCTCGGCGAAGGACGAAGCGTCGAGTGGCTGGGCCATCAGGTAGCCCTGCACCTCGTCGCAACCCATGGCGTTCAGGATATCGAGCTGCGAATGGGATTCGACGCCCTCGGCCACAACCTTCATGCGCAGCTCGTGGGCCAGCGCGACCATCGAGCCAACGATCGCGCGGCCTTGCGGATCGGCATCGAGCCCGCCGATCAGCGTGCGGTCGATCTTCAGCGTGCCAACCCGCAGGCGCTTGAGGTAGCCGAGGCTCGAGTAGCCGCTGCCGAAGTCGTCGAGCGCCACATGGATGCCCAGCGCCTGCAGTTCCGCCAGGGTCTCGAGCGACTTGCCGATGTCCTTCATCGCCGCGGTCTCGGTGATCTCGAGCGTGATCGCGGAAGGCGGAATGTCGTGCTGATGGATCTGCTCGAGCAGGTACTGCGGGAAGTTGCGGCTGGCAAACCGCAGGCCCGACACGTTGATCGCCACCGGCACCACCGGCAAACCCGCGTCCTGCCACAGCCGGACCTGCGCGCATACGCTCGCGATGACCCAGTCGTCGAGCTTGTCGATCTGGCCGGACTGCTCCGCCACCATGATGAATTCGGCCGGATTGACCACGCCGAGGGTCGGATGCCGCCAGCGGCAGAGCGCTTCCGCGCCGACCACGGTGCGATGCTTCACGTCGAACTTGGGTTGGTAATGCAGCGACAGACCGTCGTCCTGGATCGCGAGCCACAGGTCGCGTCGGATCACGCGCACGCGGCGCGCGCGCTCGCCGGCGGCGGAGTTGAACACGCGCACCTGGTTCGAGCCGCTTTCGCGCGCCTCGGACAAGCTCACGCGGGCCGCCTGCATCAGCGCCTCGGAGGTCTGGGCATCGCGCGGATAGATCGCGATGCCGATATTCACACCGATCTGCATCTGCAATCCACGCGCGGCCACGAACTCGGCCAGCGAGCCCAGCACGCGCGAGCCCAGCTCGTGCGCGCGGCTGTGATGCACGAGCTCCGGCACGCCCACCGCGAACTCGTCGCGCGCGAGCCGCGCGAGGAAGTCGTGCGGCTCCAGCGCGGCCTGCGCCAGCGCGCCGGCATCCTGCGCGAGGATGTCATCGGCGCGTACTTCGAACACTTCGTCCACTTCGCGGAAGTCGGCGATATGGATCAGCAGCACAGCGCAACCGGTCTCGGTGAGCCTGGCCTGGGCCAGGGTCTGGTCGAGCCAGCGGCCGAACGCGATGCGGTCCGGCAGGTCGGTGGAGACGCTGTACTCGCCCACGGCCTCGCCGCCACGGGCGGACGGTCGCACGGTCAGGCCCGGAATGCGCCCGACCTGCCGCCGCGCGCCGCGCCCACCCGCCGCGACGACCGCATTGGTCTGCCGCGGGAAGGCCGCCGCCGAGGGAAAGTCGTCGGGTGTGTCGTCGATCAGGGTGGCCTCGGGACGCATCGGCGCGGGCAGCCATCCGCGCGATTGCGCGCGATGAAACGCGAACATCGCGAAGCACAACAGCGCGATGCCGCCACCAAGCCAACCCGGGTCGGGCAACACGGCCGCGTCGATGCAGGCGCGCGCGGTCAGCGAGCCGTTGCCGCACAGGCGGCCCATGCGCGCGCCAGCCACGGCGACCATGCCGGCGCCGCCGACCATCGACATCACGGCCGCGACGCGCCAGACGCGTGTCGCCGCGCCCAGCCATTGTTTCAGTAATGTGAAAACGTGTGCCGAGGCGACACCAGCGGCGGTGGCCGACGCGAAGGCCGATGCCGCGCGCAGAGGATCCTCGAGCGCCGACAGCGAGCCGGAACCCATGGCCACCCACAGCGGCATGCCGATCGTGACCTGCGACATGGCGGCAGCCGACCATGACAGCCGGCGCAGCAACTTGCCGTCCCGGCTCGCATCTCGGCTGGCTGAGCGCATGCCAAGCGCGGCGGCGGCGCCGAGCAGCACAGCGAACAGCAGGAGACTAGAGGTCGAGGCAATCATTCGGGGCTTACATACCGGAGCTTACATACCGGGGCTGACAGTCCAGGGCTTACAGGCTGCGGGCTTGAGCAAATCCGGACATCTTGGGAACGCGTGCACGACTCACACCGAAGAGGCGGGAACAAAAGCCCGCATCATGGCATTTTGCCGGCGCCGTGTGAACAGGAGTTCGCTCAAATCCTTCGACTCAGAACGCACTCCAGTTGTCGTCGGCAGACGCGGCAGGGCTCGCCGTCGCCACATCCGGTCGCAGCAGCCGCGCTTCGCGTGGCTTGCGTACAACGGGAGCACGTCCGGAGGCCGGTCGCGCGGGCTGGCGCGAACCGGTAGCCGGCAGCGCCGGCGCGGAGAGGTCCGGGGCCACACGCGCCACCGCGGCGGCTACCGCCGGCGCCGGACGCGTGCCGCTGGCCGCGAGTGTGAACACCGACACCACGTTCTTGAGCTTTTGCGCCTGCTCTTCGAGCGCGCCCGCCGCGGCCGCGGCTTCTTCCACCAGTGCCGCGTTCTGCTGGGTCACCTCGTCCATCTGGCTCACGGCCTGATTGACCTGCTCGATGCCCGTGGTCTGCTCCTGCGTGGCCGCGCCGATCTCGTTCATGATGTCCGTCACGCGGCGCACGGCCTGGACGATCTCGCCCATGGTCTGCCCGGCTTCGGCCACGAGACGCGTCCCCGATTCCACGCGCTGCCCGGACTCGCTGATCAGCGCCTCGATTTCCTTGGCCGCATTGGCCGAACGCTGCGCCAGGCTCCGCACCTCGCCCGCCACCACCGCGAAACCACGCCCCTGCTCACCAGCGCGGGCGGCTTCCACTGCCGCGTTGAGCGCCAGAATGTTGGTCTGGAACGCGATGCCTTCGATCACGCCGATGATCTCGACCACCTTGCGCGACGAACCATTGATCTCGTTCATCGTTTCGACCACACGGCCCACCACGTCACCGCCCTTGAGCGCGATCTGCGAGGCCTCGCCGGCCAGCATGCCGGCCTGGCGCGCGTTGTCGGCGTTCTGCCGCACCACGGTCGTCAGTTCTTCCATGCTCGCCGCGGTCTGTTCGAGCGACGAGGCTTGTTCCTCGGTGCGCTGCGACAGGTCGGTATTGCCGGCCGAGATCTGCTGCGTGGCCGAGGCGATCGAATCGGTACCGCCGCGCACTTGCGTGACGATGCCCGACAGGCTCTCCTGCATCGCGGCGAGCGCCTGCATCATGCGGCCGATTTCGTTGCGCGACACGCTGACGATGCGCGAGGTCAGGTCGCCGCGCGCCATCCGCTCGAACACGCCGAGCGCTTCTTCCACCGGGCGCACGATCGCGCGGTGCAGCGTGAGGGTGCCGACGATGGCGATCAGGATTCCCAGTGCGATCAGCACGACGGCCATCACGCGCAGCCGCTCGAAACGCGTCTGGGCGCCTTCGAAGTTCTCCTTGCCGGCCTGCATCTGGAATTTCTCGAGCGCCTCGTGAGCGGTGCTCAGGCTCCGCTGTAACTCGGGCAAGACGTCGCGCGCCAGGCGCAGCGCCTCGTCGCGGTTCTGCGCCAGCAGCGCCTGCTGCAGTGGCGTGACACCCTTGGAGAAGAAGTCCTGGCGCTTGCGCAGCAGTTCGGTCGCGAGCGCCTTCTCCTCGTCGCCCTGGGGCAACGCCATGTAACGCTGCCACGCGGTGTCGGACGAGTCGACGAACAGCTTCGAGCGATCGACGTGCTTCTTCAGGTCCTCGTTCTCGGCACCGGGCATGACGCCACGGTCCAGCGCCAGACGCACGCGCGTGGTCCCGATCATGGCCTCGCTCAGCGCCTGCGCCGATGCGAGTTGATTCGAATACGTTTCCTTGAGCGCATCGTTGGACTGCGAAATGCCGTGCAGCCCAGCTCCACCGACGAGCAGCAGAATTGCCGTCAATGAGCCCATCGCCCCCCTGAGCAGGGTTCTGATCTGAATATTCTGAAAGGACATGATGCGCCGAAGCCATTAGGTTGGATGCGACGAGAGTTCTCCTCCAACTCTCATCCCGGTGGATCACTCCGTGGTGATCCGCTCTTGGGCAATAACGGCGACCCCGGCTTCGACCTTGAGGCATGTTGGTGAATGACATTCACGAATGCAGATTTGCGCACATGGCGGCGCTGGCGGTTATCGAGACGCTCACGCTACGACTCAGAAATTTCTCAATGGCAGCGCTGGCGCGGCACGCCGGTGCATTAAGCCGATTTTCACAAATCCGGCACAGAATGCCAGCGAGAAAGTCGGACCCGTCCGTGAAATGCGCGCGACCGCGCCGCAGCGTGAAAGTTCAGCACCGCAAATGAAATGAAAAGAAATGCCCGCTTTGCCTGCAGTCAGGCAAGCTGGCATTTGCAGTTATGCAAGAGACAGTTATAATTCCCCGCGACATTATGCATTTCGCAAACCGTCAAGACGGACATTTCGAGGCAAAACGAGGCGAACCATGGCGACATATCAGGAAATCGTTCAGAAAATCAACGAACTGCAGAAGCAGGCCGAGGAGATCAAGTCGCGCGAGCAGGCTGCCGTGATTGCCGATATTCGCGAGAAAATCGATCAATATGGCCTGACTGCCGACGATCTGGGATTTGGCGCAAAGCCGGCGGCCGGCAAGAAGGCCAGCCGCAAGGTGCCGGTTCGCTACCGCGATACCGCCGGTAATACGTGGACGGGTCGCGGCAAGCGTCCGGGCTGGCTCACGGCGGCACTGGCCAACGGCAAGACCGTAGAGGATTTTCTGATCCGCTAAGTCTGACGTCGGCAATAAAAAACCGGGCTCATGGCCCGGTTTTTTATTTGCGCACGACGCTCAGTCGTTCGCGCCCGCAAACCCCTGAGGATTCATCGACTGCCAGCGCCACGAATCCTCGCACATGCGGTCGATATCGTGCTGCGCGCGCCAGCCAATCAGGCTCTGCGCCAGCGCGGGGTCCGCGTAGCACGAGGCAATGTCGCCCGGACGGCGCTCGACGATCTGGTACGGCACGGGCTTGCCGCTCGCGCGCTCGTACGCCTTGACCACTTCCAGCACGCTATACCCGCGGCCAGTGCCGAGGTTCACAGTCATGCCCGCGCCCTTGTCGCGCAGATAAGCCAACGCGGCGACGTGACCGTCGGCCAGATCGCACACATGGATATAGTCGCGCACGCCGGTACCGTCGACGGTCGGGTAATCGCCGCCGAACACCATCAGCTTTTCGCGACGACCGCCCGCCACCTGGGCGACATACGGCATCAGATTGTTGGGCACGCCACCGGGATCCTCGCCGATCAGGCCGCTTTCATGAGCGCCGACCGGATTGAAATAGCGCAGATAGGCGATTCTCCAGGCGGGATTCGAAAGCTCGAGGTCGCGCAAAATCTGCTCGCCCATGAGTTTCGTCTGTCCGTAGGGATTGGTCGCCGACAGCGGAAAATCTTCAAGAATCGGCACCGTGTGCGGATTGCCATATACGGTCGCCGACGAGCTGAAAACCAGCTGGCGTACGTTGGCGGCATCCATCGCCGCGCAAAGCGTAAGCAGCCCGTTCAGATTGTTGTCGTAATAGGCGAGTGGCTTGGCTACCGATTCACCCACCGCCTTCAGCGCCGCGAAGTGAATCGCGCCGGTGATGCGATGCTCGCGGAAGAGCCGGTCCAGCAAGGCGCGATCGCGCACGTCGCCTTCCACGAAATGCGGCGTGGCTCCCGTAATGCGGGTCAGCCGCTCCACGACCGCGCGATTGCTATTGCACAGATTATCGAGGCCGATGACGTTGTATCCCGCGCGATGCAGCGCGACCCACGTATGGGAAGCGATATAGCCGGTGGCTCCAGTCAGCAGTAGGGTCTCGGACATGTGATCGTTTTCTGGATGGAAGTCGTTGAGCGGGCGGCCATCATACCCGCCGAAGGTTACGCCGAAAGTACATCTGCACCGCGGTTGTCATCCTGTCCGCCATCGCGGTTCTCATGCTGCGTCTCGCCGCGATTGCCACCACCGTTGCCGTTGGTGTTGCCACCGCTGTCTGTGGCCCGCATGGCCACCGGCAATCCGGCCCGCGCCTGCCACGCCTGATACGCGGCATGCAGCCGCCAGCCCGATTCCAGATCGCGCATGCCGAGCAACTGCGCCACCGCCGCGGGCGGCGTGCCCGCGTCGAAATGAATCGCGCCGCAGGTATTGCGCAATGTCTGCGGCGACGCGCGCTCGCTGCGACCGGCCAGCACACCCGCTTCGTCTAGCAACATTTCCACGCGACGATAGACCGAAGCGGGATGCATCGGCCGCCCCGACGCCATCGCCGGAAATACAAGGTCGCCAAGCGAACCAGCGGCGGCCCGCAGCGCCAGCCATTGCCGTAGCGGCGCATGCGCGAACGGCAACAGCGTCGCGGTATAGGCGCGCCCGTTCTCCGCGCGCACCATCTGCAATGCCGGCACACCATGGTCGTCGCGATCCTCGAGTCCGTCAATGGCATCGAGCCGTAACGCGCGAATCTCCGCCACCTTGAGTCCGGCGCCGAGCAGCACCGCGACCAGCGCGACATCGCGCGCGCGCTTCCACTGTGTAGGCGACACGCGTCCTTTGTTGCCCGGCGCGTCCAGCGCGGCATCGCAGGCGGGTGCCAGCACACGTGCCACCAGCAGATCGCGCTCGCCCGGCAACAGAAAGGCCGTGGGATCATTTTCGCCATCCGCGAGCTTCGCGCGCACCGCGAGACTGGCGGGATTCGGCAAGTCCTGCCGCGCCAGCGACAGATGCTGGAACACGCGTTCGATCAGGCGTGCGTAACGATAGCGATGCGACTTATGAAGCTTCTGTGCATCGAGAAAATCGCCGATCTGCGCCGCCGACCAGCTCAGTGGCGCCAGACCCTGCTCGCTGGACCAGCGCAGCAGCTTGCCCCACATGGAGCGGTAGACGACCGCCGTGCCGTGGCGGAAACCGTGTTGCGAGAGCCAGCCATCGAACGCGCGTTCCGGATGGGTACGCCAACTATCGAGGTCCGCGTCGAACAATGCGTCGGACGGCACAGGTCGTGCGGCATGAAGGTCGGCATGGGTGGCACTTGGATTGGCGGTCACTGACTCTTCCGTCATACGGCAGGCGATGCGCCCATTGTAGACAACGCGCCACAAGTGCACACGTGCCATGGCGAAGCGGTCTCTTGCAGGTAACCGCCAGTCGCCTATACTATGCAACGAGTTGCATATACGAAGTGCACATCATTGTTTAGGAGCATCCGCCATGGCACTGCCTGCCCTGTTGCAAGACCGACTGTCCCTGCCGGCGGTCGCATCGCCGCTGTTCATCATTTCCAATCCCGACCTCGTGATCGCGCAATGCAAGGCGGGCGTGGTGGGTTCGTTCCCGGCGCTCAATGCGCGCCCGGTGGAGCAGCTCGAGGTCTGGCTAGACCGCATCACGAGCGAGCTGGCCGAGCATGACGCACGCCATCCGGAGCGCCCGGCGGCACCCTTCGCGGTCAATCAGATCGTGCATCGCTCCAACGACCGCCTCGAACACGACCTCGAACTGTGCGTGCGCTACAAGGTGCCGATCGTCATCACGTCGCTGGGTGCCCGCACCGAGGTCAACGAAGCCGTCCACAGCTATGGCGGCATCGTGCTGCATGATGTGATCAACAACCGCTTCGCGCGCAAGGCCATCGAGAAAGGCGCCGACGGGCTGATCGCGGTGGCGGCCGGCGCCGGCGGCCATGCGGGCACGATCTCGCCGTTCGCGCTGCTGCACGAGATTCGCGAGTGGTTCGACGGTCCGCTGCTGCTGTCGGGCGCGATCGCCAGCGGCGACGCGGTGCTGGCCGCCCAGGCCGCGGGTGCCGACCTCGCCTATATTGGCTCGGCGTTTATCGCCACGCTGGAGGCCAACGCCGACGCCGCGTACAAGCAGATGATCGTGGACAGTGGCGCCGACGACATCATCTACTCGAACCTGTTCACGGGCGTGCATGGCAACTACCTGCGCGACAGCGTCGTGCGCGCGGGTCTCGATCCGGACGCGCTGCCGGTCTCCGATCCCACGTCGATGAATTTCGGCTCCACGCGCGTCAAGCCGTGGAAAGAAATCTGGGGCGCGGGTCAGGGTGTGGGCGCGATCAAGCGCGTGGTGCCAGCAGCCGATCTGGTCAACCGGTTTATCGAGGAGTACGCGCTGGCGCGCCGTCGCCTCGGCCTGGCCGAAACGCGTACGACCAAGGCGCCAGCCCTCGGCTGAGGTTCGACGTAACCGGGCTGGAGCTGGAGGCCGCGTTGAGAACCTACGCTGCTGGCATTGTCAGCAGCGGCAACAACTCACGGCCCCACGCCACCCAGTCTTCCTCGAAGCGAATACCGCGCTGAAGCAGCGCGTATTGCAACCGCTGCGCGCGATCCATGCGCGCAGTGGAGAAATCCTTCCGTTCGATATTGCGGTAGGTCTCGAGGCGCGCTTCGTGCAAGGCGATCAATCGCGCCATTTCCTCGTTCAGTCCGAGCGGTCCGATCGCGGCATCCGCGCGCAGCTTGACCAGGATCTCCTCACGCTGGTCGAGCCCCTGCCCCGGCGACAGAACCCAGCGCGCGAGTTCCGCGCGGCCGGCCTCCAGCACGCAATACACCTTTTTACGGTTCCTTTTTTCCGCTTCCTCGCCTTCTGACACGCTGGCCGCGGCGGCCGCCTGCTCCACCGCGATCCAGCCGTGCTCCGCCATGCGGCCGAGTTCGCGATAGATCTGCTGGTGCGTTGCGTGCCAGAAGTACCCGATCGACCGATCGAAACGGCGTGCGAGGTCATAGCCGGACGACGGCTTCTCGATCAGCGAGATCAACAGTGCGTGCGGAGTGGACATGCGTTCGAGTGGGTTGCCAACGGGCACGGAGATTGCAAGCTGGGAGTTCGCCCGTGACGATCGCGTAATGGTAGCGCGCAAGTCGGGGCAAGTCATGCCGTTAACAGGTGTGATATCGCCCGGAACTGGAGAAAGCATTCACCAGAATGTGACAAATGTCACCTTCGTCCATTTCTGACACTTTGCACAGTTGTTCCGATACAGAATTAAAAAAGTCGAAATGGCAATTCCTGTTGACCTGCAATACATTCCAGACATTGCAACCCGCATGCGCGCGCCTTTTTCCCGGCCATACGTTCAGCGCCATGCGTTTCACGGGAGTCAGTCATGAACGCAAGACCGGACACGGCAACCTTGTCCGCGCTAACCGAACTATCCGATCTGTCCGCCGAGCCGTCCGATATGACCGCTCGTCCCGGTCCGATCCAGCGTCGTGCCACGTCCGCGCCAATCTACTATCGGCTGCCCGACACGCCCGAAGGCCACCATATCAAGGAGTACGCGAGCGGCCTGCGCCAGCTCGTGCGCTTCGTCGGCGTCGAGGAACAGGTCGTCAAGTACAGCCTGTCGTAACGCACGATTGTCTCCTCCCGCCCCGCAGCCTGGGGCCAGGGATTCGGCCCGCGGCCATCGCTATGGTGTCGCGGGCTTTCTTTAAGTGGGGTGCAAAAAAAAGCCGGCGCAGCGCGCCGGCTTTTTATCGTGCGAGATGGAACGTCGGTCAGCCCACCGTCAGTCCACCGTCGCGCCCGAGGCCTTCACCACCTTGGCCCACTTGGCCGACTCGGCCTTCATGAAAGCAGCCAGCTGGGCCGGCTTTTCCGGGTTGGCTTCGGCGCCCTGCTCGGCCAGCTTCTTCTTCACGTCCGGCAGCGCGAGGATCTTCACGGTCTCGGCGTTCAGACGATCGACGATGGCCTGCGGCGTGCCGCCAGTGGCGTACAGCGCGAACCACGACGTAGCTTCATAACCCGGCACACCGGCTTCCGCCACGGTCGGCACGTCCGGCAGTGCCGGCGAGCGCTTGGCCGACGTCACGGCGATCGCGCGCAGCTTGCCAGCCTTCACGTGCGGGTACGACGACGGCAGGTTGTCGAACATCAGACCGATCTGATTGCCCAGCAGGTCGTTCACGGCAGGCGCGCTGCCCTTGTACGGGATGTGCTGGATATGCAGGTTGGTCATCATGTTGAACAGCTCGCCCGACAGATGGATCGACGAGCCGCTACCCGACGAACCGAACGACAGCTTGTCCGGATTCGCCTTCACGTAAGCGATCAGTTCCTTGATGTTGTTGACCGGAACCTTCGGGTTCACCACCACCACGTTCGGCACCATGGCCACGCGCGTGATCGGCGCGAAATCCTTCACCGGGTCGAACGGCATCTTCGAGTACAGCGACTGGTTGATCGCGTGCGTGCCGATCGTGCCCATGAACAGCGTGTAGCCGTCAGCCGGAGCCTTGGCGGCCAGGCTTGCGCCGATGTTGCCGCCCGCGCCCGGACGGTTGTCGATCACCACCGGCTGGCCGAGCGCCTTGCCCAGTTCCAGACCGACGATACGCGCCAGGATATCGGTGGTGCCACCGGCCGAGAACGGCACGATCAGCGTAATCGGCTTGGTCGGGTAAGCGGCTTGCGCGTGGGCGCCGCCAATGGCCGTGAAACCGGCTGCGAGTGCCACACCGGCTGCCAGCAGGTGTCTGCGCACCTTCGAGGGTTGTTTGGTCATGCTCATCTTGTACTCCACAGGATCGAAGGGACCGTACGACCCTCGTGGGGCCGCCGGGTTGTGCTGATTCTTGTCTTAAATGGGCGCAACGCCCAGGGTGGTACCGCCGCAGACATACAACACCTGACCGGTCACGAAACCGTTGTCGGGCGACAGGAAAAAGAGCGAGGCGCGTGCCACGTCTTCCGGCGTTCCCATGCGCTTCACCGTGATGCTGGCGAGGATGCGCTTGGTCTGTTCGGCGCCTTCCGGATTGCTCTTGCGGAACAACTCGGTGGCGATCGGGCCCGGCGCCACGGCGTTGACGGTGATACCGTCTCCGCCCAGCTCCATCGCCAACGTTCGGGTCAGGCCAACGAGGCCGGCCTTGGTCGCGGCATACACCACGCGATCCGGCTTGCCGAGCGCCGCGCGCGAGGCCATGTTGACGATGCGGCCATAGCCGGCCGCGCGCATCGCGGGCAGGCAGGCCTGGGTCAGCAGCATCGAGGCCTGCAGATGCAGACCCACGACATAGTTCAGGTCTTCCACAGTCGCGGTGTCGGCCGTGCCGGGGCGCGTGGCGCCCGCGTTGTTCACGAGCCGCGTCACCGCGAACTGCGAGGTCACCTGCGCCGCCACGGCGCGAGTCGCCTCGGCGTTGGTCAGGTCGGCCTGGAAGAAGGTCATGTTGGGATGAGACCAGGTGGGGGCAACGTAATCGACGTTGACTACCTTGGTCACGCCATCCGCCAGCAGCATTTCGCTGATGGCACGGCCAATGCCGGAACTGGCACCGGTCACGAGCGTGGCAACGGGAAGGGACATCTCAATACTCCGCACCGGCGTGCGACTGCCGGATTCCATCAGAAAAAGATGCGGCTGGGCCGGCGAGCCTGTCGGCCCGGCCGCATTTGCTCTACCTCGTTGGGGGAAGAGACACCACTGAGACTTCCCATACGGGTTTACGTCAGGAAGTTCGAAACATTTAGCGCGCGATTGAATGTATGGACATTACACTCGCGCGCTTCACCGCATGCGTCAGACGCGCTCGATCACGAGCGCAATGCCCTGGCCCACGCCGATGCACATCGTGCACAGCGCGTAGCGGCCACCGGTACGGTGCAGCTGGTACATGGCCGTCGTGACCAGGCGCGCGCCGCTCATGCCGAGCGGGTGGCCCAGCGCGATCGCGCCGCCGTTGGGGTTCACGCGCTTGTCGTCGTCCGCCACGCCGAGTTGGCGCAGCACCGCAAGACCTTGCGCGGCAAACGCCTCGTTCAGCTCGATCACGTCCATCTGGTCGATGGTCAGGCCAAGCTGCTTGAGCACCTTCTGCGATGCGGGCACCGGACCGATACCCATCACGCGCGGCGCCACGCCGGCGGTGGCCATGCCGACGATGCGCGCACGCGGCGTCAGGCCGTGTTGCTTGATCCCTGCCTCGCTGGCCAGCAGCAGTGCGCAGGCGCCATCGTTCACGCCCGAGGCGTTACCCGCCGTCACTGTGCCATCCGGACGCACCACGCCGCGCAGCTTGGCCAGCGCTTCCATGCTGGTCGCGCGCGGATGCTCGTCGCGTTCCACGACGATGGCGTCGCCCTTCTTCTGCGGAATCGTGACCGCGGTAATTTCCTGCGCCAGCGTGCCGTCGGCCTGCGCGCGCGAAGCCTTCTCCTGGCTGCGCAGCGCCATCAGATCCTGATCTTCGCGGCTGATCTTGTAATCGGTGGCCACGTTCTCGGCGGTCTCGGGCATCGCGTCCACACCATACGCCGCGCGCATGGCCGGATTGACGAAGCGCCAGCCGATGGTGGTGTCGAAGATCTGCGCATCGCGCGAGAACGCCGCCGTCGCCTTGCCCATCACGAACGGCGCGCGGCTCATGCTCTCCACACCGCCCGCGATCATCAGGTTGGCCTCGCCAGCCTTGATGGCGCGCGCGGCGGTGCCGGTAGCGTCCATGCCCGAACCGCACAGGCGGTTGATGGTCGAGCCCGGCACCGTTTCCGGCAGGCCGGCCAGCAGCAGCGACATACGCGCGACGTTGCGGTTGTCCTCGCCTGCCTGGTTGGCGTTACCGAAGATCACGTCGTCGATCACGGCCGGATCCAGGCCGGTATTGCGCGCGATCAGCGCGCGCAGCGGCACCGCGCCCAGATCGTCGGGGCGAACCGCCGACAGGCTGCCGCCGTAACGGCCGATGGGGGTACGGATGGCGTCGCAGATAAAGGCTTCAGTCATGGTCTGTCTCTCTCGGTGCTATGTCGGTTCTGATTGCCGCGAGTCGGTCGGACCGCCTCAGGCGGCCACGGCCTGCTTGAGCGGCACGCCGCTGATGCGTTGCAGTTCGTCGAAGCTCAGGCCTTCCACCAGGTCGCGCGCGACGAGCCCGTCGGGCGTCACGTCGATGGTGGCCAGGTCCGTGTAGATGCGCGTGACGCAGCCGATGCCGGTGAGGGGGTACGTGCATTCCGGCACAACCTTGCTCTCGCCCTGCTTGGTCTGATGTTCCATCATCACGAACACTTCCTTGGCGCCGATCGCGAGATCCATCGCGCCGCCCACGGCGGGAATCGCGCCCGGTGCGCCCGTATGCCAGTTCGCGAGGTCGCCCTTGGCGGACACCTGGAACGCGCCCAGCACGCAGAAGTCGAGATGGCCGCCGCGCATCATCGCGAACGAGTCCGCGTGATGGAAGAACGAGCCGCCGGCCTTGAGCGTCACCGGCTGCTTGCCGGCGTTGATCAGGTCGCCGTCTTCCTGGCCGGGCGCGGGGGCCGGGCCCATGCCCAGCACACCGTTCTCGCTGTGCAGCAGGATTTCACGGTCGGAGGGCAGATGATTGGCCACCAGCGTGGGCAGGCCGATGCCGAGATTCACCACGGCACCTTCGGGAATGTCATTGGCCACTCGGGCGGCCATCTGATCGCGGGTCAGGCGTTGCATAGTCGGTTCTCCTCGTTCGCGCGTCAGGCGGCCTTGGCGGCAGCGCCCTGGACCTTCACCACGCGCTTGACGAACAGTCCCGGCGTGACGACAACTTCGGGGTCGAGCTCACCGAGCTCGACGATATGGCTCACCTGCACGATCGCGCATTTGGCGGCGGTGGCCATGATCGGGCCAAAGTTGCGCGCGGTCTTGCGGTATGTGAGATTGCCCCAGCGGTCGGCCGAGTCGGCCTTGATCAGCGCGAAGTCGGCATGGATCGGCTGCTCGAACACATAACCCTTGCCGTCGATGATGCGCGTCTCCTTGCCTTCAGCCAGCGGCGTGCCGTAGGCCGTGCGCGTGAAGAAGCCACCGATGCCGGCACCGGCTGCGCGGATGCGCTCGGCCAGATTGCCCTGCGGCACCAGTTCCAGCTCGATGTCGCCCGCGTGATAGAGCGAGTCGAACACGTACGAGTCGGCCTGGCGCGGGAACGAGCAGATGATCTTGCGTACCTGGCGGGCCTTCAGCAGCGCGGCCAGACCGGTGTCGCCGTTGCCGGCATTGTTGTTGACGATGGTGAGGTCGCGCGCGCCCTGGGCGATCAGCGCGTCGATCAGTTCCGCGGGCATGCCTGCGAGACCGAAGCCGCCGATCATGATCGTGGCGCCGTCGTGGATATCGGCAACTGCCGCTTCCACCGAGTCATATAGCTTGTTGATCACTTGCGTTCCATTCACGGAAGGGTCCGGGCAGCGGTCCGGGCCCGGGCCGCAGGGGGCGGCGCGCAAAGCAGGTCTCCGGATAATTCTGGCTGGACGTTTCATCCACTGCGTCACCGCAGGACGGCGGCAGCGGAACAGGGTCCGACACTCTTGTGTTGTCTGGTACGAGCAGCGTCGTTGCGCCGCAAGCGCTTGGCCGAAGCGGAACTCAAGGATATGCCTGATCTCGCGGGTTTCTGAACCCGTTCGATTTGTTCGCATATCGAACTTGAATTCGCACAATGAACAGCGTGAAAGAGATTACACCTGCGACCAATGCGAGGTCAAGCCAGCGGGACGGCACTTGCCGTCCCGCCCCAGGTCTGGGGCGGGTTAAAGGCGTATTAAGGCAGCTGCAGCACCGCGTGACTGCCCGCCGCGCCGGGACGCACTTCGAGCCGTACATCGATGCGCTCGCGCAGTTCGGTCACGTGAGAAATGATGCCGACCAGTCGGCCGGCCTGCTGCAGGTCCAGCAGCGTGCGGATAGCAAAGTCGAGGCTCTCCGGATCGAGCGTGCCAAAGCCCTCGTCGACGAACAGCGTGTCGAGCTGGATGCCGCCCGCGCGCGACTGCACGACGTCGGCCAGACCAAGCGCCAGCGACAGCGACGCGAGGAAGCCCTCCCCGCCGGACAACGTATTGGCCGGGCGGGTGCCGCCGGTGTCGTGATCGAATACCTCGAGGTCCAGCCCGCCGGCGCTGCGCTGATCCACGGGCTCGCGCACGCGTTGCAACGTATAGCGGCCGCGGCTCATGCGCATCAGCCGTTGCGAGGCGGCCTCGAGCACCTCGTCCAGCAACGAGGCCAGCACGAAGCGCTGGAACGTGATGCGGCGCGGATTGTTGCCGTTGGCCACCTCCGACAGGCGGCCGAGCACCGCGTAGCGGGTCTCGATATCGCGACCATCGGCCTCGAGTGCGTCGAGCAACCGCTGGCACTGCAGCAGTGTTTCGCGCGCGGCTGCCAGTTCGCTGCGCTGACGGATCGCCGCCTCGAGGTTGGCTGCGGCGGTGTCGCGCGCGGCTTGCAGCGCGGGTAAATCGGGCACCTGCAGTTCTCGCGCTTCCGCCTCGGCGCGCTCGCGCCGGTCCGCCGCGCGTGCAATCTCGAGTTCGAAGTCGCGCACGGCTTCGTCAAGCGAGACCATCGCGGCCGACGGCAGGCAGGCGGTCTGCCATGCTTCCAGACTGTCAAAGCCGGCGGCAGCGATCGCGTTGACGAACGACCCCTGCGCCAGCACATGGCGCGCATCGGTCTGGGTGAGCTGCGTGCGCGCGGCGTCGAGCGCGGCCACGGCGGCGGCGAGTTGCGACGCCGCGTTGCGTTCGGCCAGCTGCGCGCGCTGCAATGCCTGCTCGAGTGTGCTGGCGCGTTCGCGCGCCTGCTTGAGCGCGGCTTCGAGCGCGACCGGATCGCGCGAGTCTTCGGGGATCTGCGCGCAAGCGCCGCGCCATTCACCTTCGAGCTGGGCGGTTGCGTGGGCCTGCTGCTGGGCGGCGGCCTCGGCATCGCGCGCGTGCACCACCGCGGCCTCGTGGGCGGCGCGCGCCTCTGTATGTGCGGCGTCGAGTTTGGACAGCTGCGCGCCCGCCTGCTCTGCCACGGCCACGGCGGCAGCGAGCCGCGCGAGTTCGGCCTCGATCTCCCGGCTCAACGCATCGGCGTCCGCGCCTGGCGACACCAGCTCCAGCTCCGCCAGATCGGCCAGCCGCGCCTCGGCTTGCGTCAGCTCACCTTGTGCGGCCTGCCGGCGTGCAGCCGTGGCCTGCGTCAGCTCGTCGGCGCGATGTAGTGCATCGCGGCTGGCGTCCAGCTGCGCGTCCCCCACCGACAGCAACTCCGCATGCACGGCCGGCGACGGATGCTCGGTGCCACCGCACACCGGACACGGCGCGCCACGCGCCAGGTCGGTGGCCAGCCGCGCGGCCTGTCCTGTACGCCATGCCCGTTCATCGTGGCTCAGCGTCTGTCGCGCTCCATCGCGCGCGCTCACCGCACGCGCATGCGCATGATCTGCAGTGGCCAGCGCCTCGCGCAGCGCGGGCAGACCCGCCGCCGCGGCCGCATGGCGCGCAAGCCGAGCCTGACGTTCAAGCGCGCGATCGCGCTGCAACGTCAATGTCGTCAGTGGCATCGCCTCGGTACGCGCGCGCTCCAGCGCTTGCGCAACCGCCTGCTGACGCTCGACGTGTTGCGTCACTGCGGCGGTGGCCGCATCGCGCGTACGCGTCGCCACCGTCAACGCCTGCCTCGCGTCGGCCAGCCGCCCCTGCAGCGCACCCATCCGCTGCGCGTGCGGCAGCATGGCCTCGCGCGCAGCGATATCGCGCTGCAACGCCACGCGCTCTTCCGCGCGCGCCTGCTCTTTTGCCAGTGCCTCGGCCGCGCCCCGCGCGGCGACGGAGTGAGACGCCACTTCCTGCTCGCGCTGCGCAAGCGCTTCGCGCGCCTCGGTCTGATCACGCACCATCGCGGCCAGATGCTCGGCCATCGGCGATACCTGCGCCGCGCGTTGCGCGGTGCGCAGACGCGCGCGCTCGGCGACCATGGCTTCGCGCCGCGCCGACAACCTGCCGAACGCTTCCTCGGCCTCGCGCCAGCGCTTGAGCTGCTGCGCCTCGATCTCGGCCTTGCTCAGTGCGGCCCGCGCGGCGTCGCTATCGGCGCGCGCGAGATGCTCCTGCCGATCGAGCATCGCGAGCGCATCCTGCTGGCCCGCGATCCGTGCGGCCAACGCCTCGGTCGTGGCCAGCGCATGCTGATCCAGCAAGGTCTTGCGCCGCAGCGTGATGGTATCGGCTTCGCGCCGAATGCCGGCCGCCTGCTCCTTCAGCAGTTCCTCGACGCGACGATATAGCTCGGTCTGGAACAGACGCTCGAGAATCGCCTGACGCTCCTGCGACTTGGCCGTAAGCAGTTCGCGAAAGCGGCCCTGCGGCAGCACGATGACCTGGCGGAACTGGGCACTGTCGAAGCCGAGCAACTCGCGCACCGCATCGCTGACGCGGTTCGGCTGGGTCGCCTTGCTGACCCAGCGATCGTCGACCAGCGCATCGAGCTGCGCCTTCGGGATTTCGCGCACATGCGTGCCGGAAGCACGCTGGCTCGGCCGTTCCTGCGCGGGCGACCGCGTGACGCGATAGCGCTGCGCGCCCAGCGCGAACTCGAGCGTGACTTCCGTGCGCAGCGCCGGATCGGCATTGGCATTGCGCATATCGCGCGGATCGCGTTCGCCGCCCGAGGTATCGCCATACAACGCAAAGCAGATCGCATCGAGCAGCGTGGTCTTGCCCGCGCCGGTGGGTCCGTGAATCAGGAAGAACGCCTGGTCACCCAGTTGGGTGAAATCGATCGACTCACCGGTCGCGAACGGACCGAACGCCTGCAGTTTCAGGTGGAGCGGTTTCATGCCGATTCCCTTTCCGATGCCGTCATTGCGGCAAGCAGGTCGTCCAGCGTACGACGCTGGTCCACGTCGAGGTCGGCGTCGGCCACCTCGCGGAAGAAGCTGGCGAACAAAGCGCCGGTATCGAGCTCGCGCAAACGGCGGCCTGCCTCACTCGCGCTGCCGCTGCGCGCGAGCACCGCGCGCTCCATCGCCAGCGCATTCGGATAGGCCTGCCGCAGCCGCGCCATGGGATCCAGCAGCGCGCCCGTGTCCGTCAATACCGCATGAACATAATCGTCACGATACGGATCCGTCGCCGCTTGCACAATCAGCGTCGCGAGGTCGCCACGCAACAGGCGCAGATCGTGCCGCGGTTTCAGTGCGATGGGCTCGATGCGCGCCACACCGGCACCATCGAGCTCGACCAGCGACACGCTCTTGGCGTGGCCGGCCTCCGACAACGAGTACTTGAGCAGTGACCCCGAGTAATGGACGTTGGTACCGAGCGTTTGAGGCCGATGCAGATGGCCGAGGGCAACGTAATCGAAGCCATCGAACACGCCGGCCGCGACGGCACCGCTGCCGCCCACCGACAATGGCCGCTCCGATTCGCTGGCCGCGCCACCCACCACGAAGGCATGGGCCACGGCCACCGAACGGACGCCGGCAGGATGCGTGGCGCGGATGGCCGCCAGTTGCGCGCCGAGCGCCGCCTCGTGGCTCGGCAGTTCCAGACCCAGCGCGTCGCGTACCGCGGCCGGCTCCGCATAGGGCAACGCGTAGATGCGTACCTCGCCATGCGCGTCGTGCAGCGTCACGCTGCTGGCTTGCGCGCCCACGCGTCCCGCCACATGAAGACCCTGGCCGGTCATGAGGCGCGCGCCGAAGTCCAGCCGCTGCGCGCTGTCGTGGTTGCCGGCGATCATTACCACGGGCACGCGTTCCCCCACCACGATGCGAGCAAGCACATCGTCGAGCAAGGCAACGGCGTCAGGGGGCGGCACCGCGCGATCGTAGACGTCGCCGGCGATAAGCACGGCGTCGGGCCGCACTTCGCGCACGAGGGCGACGAACTGATCGAGCACGTGGGCCTGATCCTCGATCAGGCTCCGGGCATGGAACAGCCGACCGAGATGCCAGTCGGCGGTGTGGAGAAAGCGCAATCTGATTCCTTGGGCAACGTCATTCGCGACGCGAGTGCCGCATCATAACGTCACGCCAGAGTCTCAGGCGGGTTCTACTTCGTTGTCAGCGGCTTCGCTATCGACGATCTGGAACTTGCGCATCTTCTCCCACAGCACCTTGCGGCTGATGCCGAGGCAGGTGGCGGTGTCCTGACGGCGCCAGCCATTGGCGTCGAGCGCCGCGATAATGCGGCGCCGCTCCTCGGCATCGCCCCGCGATTCGGGGCGCTCGTTGCCGTCGAACGCACCGGGACGCAAGCCACGGAACAGCGGGCGGATGCGCTCTTCGTCCCAGCTGCCGCACTGCTGCACCGTGATGCCCACGCGTTCGGCGAGGTTGCGCAGCTCGCGCACATTGCCGTTGAAGAACGCGGTGCCCACCGCGCCACGGAGCCAGTCCGGCATCGGCGGCAGCACGTCGAAGCGCTTGGGGCTCATCATATGCCGCATGAACGATTGCAGCAGCGCCACCTTGTCCGCCGCGCCACGCTCCTCGAGGCTCGGAATGCGCAGTTCGATCACGGCCAGCCGGAAATACAGATCCGCACGGAACTTGCCCTGACCCACTGCCTCGCGCAGATCCTTGTTGGTGGCGGCCACCAGGCGGAAGTCGAGCTTGACCGGCAGTGCCGAGCCCAGTCGCGTGAGCGCGTTCTCCTCGAGCACGCGCAGCAGCTTGACCTGCTGGAACAACGGCAGGTCGCCGATTTCGTCGAGGAACAGCGTACCGCCATGCGCCTGCTCGAAGTACCCGCGATGCGCGAACATCGCGCCCGTGAACGCGCCCTTCGCGTGACCGAAGAACTGCGATTCGAACAAGCCATCGGGAATCGCACCGCAGTTCACCGCGACGAACGGGCCCTTGCCGTAGGTGCGATTGCGATCGTGGAACAGCCGCGCGATACGCTCTTTGCCCGCACCGGTTTCGCCGTAGAGCATCACGTTGCTGTCGAAGTCGGCGAAGGTGTCTACCTGCTGCAATAGCTGCAACATGGCGGGCGATCCCGCCACGAGGTCGGCAACGTCGGGCGCGTTCTCGGACGCTGCGAGCAATTGCGGCAGCAGCTTGCCGATCTGCGAGCGCAGGTCGGGGCCCGAGAAGTCATGCGGCAGGATGTGCGCGTATTCCGCCGGGAAGCGCCCCGGGTCCACTTCGCGGTCTGGCGCGGCAACCCAGACGACGGGCATGCCATGCGCGGCCTCCCACTCGAGCGTGAACTTCGCCGTGCCGATCACGGACGCGCTGATCACGGCCACGCTCGGCTTGGTACGCGTCTCCGAGGGGAACGACTCGAGCGCGCCAGCGCGAATCACATCGACCCCAAGCGGCGTGAGAAAGCGCGCCACACGGTCGGCAATCTCGTATTTGCCTTCCCAGACATAGACTTCAAGGCTCTCGTAGGCCCAGCGGTCGGCTTTCATGATCTCGTTCTTCGTTTCAGTACACCAATTCGGCGTTGTTGCAGTCGATGCCATTCATCCAGAGGTCGGCATTGCCGAGCTGAATGCCGAGCGGCGTCAGCAGGTTGAGGACCACCAGGTCTAGCAGGTTCGCAACTGGATCGAGCAAAGCATTCAGCAGTGCCGGGATATCAATGAGCGGAGGTATCAGGACACCACCCAAATCAAGGGTCGGATGCAAATTGTTCAGCAGAGCTTTCACCGCCGTTGTCAGTTGATTCGTGGCGGGTGCGCGCACATATTGCCCCGGCGCAAGCACGATATCCTGCGAACCTGCCGTGCCGACGGTGTTCCTGACTGGCACGTTGACAACCTTGACACCCAGAATGTTTGCCAACACCGTTCGCGTTGGCTCGCAGCTCGCGGAGCCGTTCGAGTTGGCAAGGCACACGTTCGCCACCTGCTGCGTCAGCCGCAGGGTTGCGCGACGGTCCGCGGGCGCTGCCGCGCATTGAAGCTGCGTGAGCGACGCGGTTGCGGCCGCCGCTTCAACGTATAGCGGAAGGTTCACTGTCGCGATCGCGAGGTCGACGACAACATCCAACCGCAAACCTAGCTGGGCGGTGCGCGCATTGGTCTGCCATGTGTTCGCACCGGTCTGCCGCACGGGACCCACGGCAGTCTGCGGCGGCTGCGTGACGTACAGCCCCACGGCGGTACGTGCCACACCCAGATTCAGGTCGCCGAGCTTGATGCGAGCGCCATTGCCGTTTGCCAATTGCGCTGACAGCATCAGCAGCGACGCTACATTCAAGCCAACTTCCGCAGCCGACGAGGCGGCCGGCGCCAGCACACCAAGCGCAACCAGTTGCGCCAGGCTCACCGCCACACCCACAGCACCAACTCCGAGCGTCGTCGCCGGACTACCGACTGCAACGCCGAGCAGTGCGCTTTTGTTGGCCGCCTTGAGCACCAGCGCGTAGAAGTCACGCAATGACAGCTGCAGGCCCAGCAACTGGTCGATCGTGCCCACGCCTGCGGCGACCCTCAATTGCTCGAGCGTAATGTTGGTGCCAACCAGTCCAGTCCAATCAAGCGCACTAAAACTGACAGTAACGTTCGGGCCCAGCAACTTGCCAAGCAGGCCGTTCGCGGTATTCACGTCGAGCAGGCCGCTCGCCAACGAAAACGACGCCACGGGAGGGCTGCCCGCCGCGATCGCCTCCGCGCGGAGTTGCCGTCCGCTGGAACCCGGAAACACAAACAACACCGGCAACGTCATCGTCGCCTGCACGCGCACGGCGTTGGGGGCGACCGTAGCGGGGTTATAGCCCGCGTTGAAATGCCGCTTGCTGTCGCCATTGCCCGGATTGCCCGGGTCCCACAACCCGAGGCACGACCGCATGCCATCGGCGGCACCGGTCGCCACGTCGTTGCAACCTGTCGTCACCGCCGCCTTGTACCCATTCTGCGCCGCCGTCCCCTGCACCGCCGCCAGCACACTGGCACTCGTGGCGGACAGATCCGCCGCGCGCTTAAGCTGCTGTGCCCCGGACACCGCCGCGAGATCCGCCATCTTCTGCAATTGCCGCTGCCCGTAGAACACGTAGCCAATATCGATCGACACCAGCGCCGCCATCCCGATGGTCGCCATCAGCATCACCGCCATCACGCTCACCGCGCCACGCTGCCGAGCACGCACGAGACGCGCCCCTCTCCCGCGCGCGGGAGAGGGGTTGAGGGTGAGGGCAGGCGCAACCATCGCGATCGGTCCGTTATTGGCCCAACGCCTGACTACCCGACCCACCACGCAGCGGACTCCCGGTCGCCTGGCTCGTAAAGAACTCCGGAATCGCATAACGGAAGCTCTCCAGATAGCGCTCGTAACCCAGCGCGGCCTGCTCACCGGTCATCGGCAAACCAGGCCCCGCCTGCGCGCCCGAGCGTTGAATCTGTAGCAACGCACGCGCATCGCCGCGCTCGTCCACGGCAGGCATGGTCCGCGCTGTCGGTGCAGGTGCGGGTGCAGGCGCCTGCGCTTGCATCGATCCCTGCGCCTGCGCAACTGCCACCGGCAGGCAGAGCACAACACCCAAAACAAGATATCGAACGGTCATGGCAGGATCCCCGTAGCAGTGGAGGGTTGCGTGCCGCGCGCATCGGACAACGCCAGCGGCCTGACAGCGTTGGCCTTCGCGCCACCAGCACTGGCACGCGTCTGCACCGCGCGCGCGATGCGCTCGGCTTCCTTGCGAATGGCGGCGCGCGTGCTTTCCGAAAGATTCGCCTGCTGCATCATCGCGGCCGCCTGCGCGCGCTTGCCATCGGCCATCATCCACACGGCGGCGTTGCTGACAATGCGCGGATTGGCGCCATCGAGCTGCAGCGCCTGCATCACCGGCACCCGCGCTTCCTGCAGGGCACCGCCGCGCATCAACGCATAGCCAAGGTCATTGGCGATCGGCGCACTGATGGGATCGAGCGTGGCCCCCTGACGCAGTTCCATCACCGCGCGCGCGAAGTCACCCTGCTTGCCCGCGATCAGCCCCAGCCCGTGATACGCGCGCGCCGCGCGATCGGTGCTCAACAGCTCGCGATACGCCAGCGTGGCCGCCTCATCCTGCCCGGTCTCGCGCAACGCATCGGCACGCAACAGCTTCAGTTCGGGGGGCGCGCCAAAGCGCTGCTGATAGGCATCGATATGCGCGAGGGAGGCGTAATACAACCCCTCCTGCTGCATGCGCCCAATCAAGCCGAGATATACCGCCTTGTCGCTGTACTCGGCGCGCGCCTCTTTGTCGCGCAGCTTGCCCAGCTCGATCTGCGCCTCGGCCTGCTGCGCCATGCGTTCGGCACTGTTCGTACCGCTCAAACCGGAGCAGCCCGCCAGTAGTACCAGCGACGCCACCACGACGCCTAGTAACGGAGCGTTCGTCGCGCGCCCCACCATGTTCCTGTTCATCGTGCCCCACCCATCTGTGACAACAATCGAATCGCCCCAAGAAAGCCCGGCCCCGCCGTGATGATCAGCAGCACCGGCAGCAGACTCACCACCATCACGCCCGTCATCTTCACGGTCAGCTTCCCGATCTTGGCCTTCATGCGGGCCTTGCGCGCAACCTGCAACCGTTCGCCAAACTGCCGCAAGGGCTCCTGCACTCCACCGCCGTGGCGGTCCACCTGCGTGAGCAACGTGATCAGGCCCTTGAGATCCTCGCTGTCGAATAGCCGGCCAATACGCAGCAGCGTCTGCTCGCGCGAGCGCCCCGAGGCAAACTGCTGGTTCGCGCGATGCAATTCTGGGCCGAGCACACGCATCAGGTTGCCGAACTCGACCACGATGATCTGCAGGCTCTGATCGATTGACATGCCCACGCCCTGCAGCAGCCGCAGCATGTCGATCAGCACCGGCAATTCGTCGTCGACCTGTGCCAGCCGATTCTTCGCGCGCCGGCGCAGCCAAAGCTTCGGCGCGAAGAACGCCACCGCGAATGCCACGAAGCCCCACGTCAGCGCGGCACCGGCGCCCTGCGGCAGCCGCCACAACACGGCGAGGATCGTCGCCACGAGCGGCAACGCCACGCGCAGCCCACCGAAGACCGCGCGCGCGCGCGCGCCGTAGAAACCGCATTGCTCGAGCAACGCCTGCTCCTCCGCGGTGACCACCGCGCGGCCGACGCGCGATTCCAGCCACCGCTGGTCGAAGCGCGCGTGCAGGGTCTTGCCGATCTTGCTGCCTAGCGTGTTGCTCGCCGTTGCGCCAGCGGCACCGTTCGCACCCGCGTCCGCAGCTTGCGCTTGCGCTTGCGCTTGCGCTTGCGGCAAGGTGCCAGGCGCGGAACCCGGTTGAGCTGCTGCCTGCGCGCCGGCACCCGCCTGCCGCTGCAATGCCGTATCGATCGTGCGCGTGGCACGCGATCGCTGCCGCCACTGCCGCAACAGCGGCCACGCCAGCAGCCCCGCGGCGCAGGCCAGCACCAGCAGACTCAGCGAAACCAGCGTCGTCATCGTCATGGTTCGCTCCTAGATCGACCGGGCCAGCTTGTACAGCAGGATCACGCCGGCAATCTCGAGACCCCCGGCGGCAATCAGCATCGCGCGCCCCGCGGGGTCCTGCCACATCGACAGGATGTAGCCGGCATTGATCACGAACAGTCCGCCCGCCATCACCAGCGGCAGCAACCCAAGCACCCACGCGGACATCCGCGTCTCGGCCGACAGCGCCATCAGTTCGCGCTGCGCTTCCTCGTGATCGCGCATAAACGTCGCCGTGCGCTCCATCACCACATCCGCACGGCCGCCATAGCGCGTGGCCAGCCGCAGCACAGCGGCCACCATCACGAGCTCGTCGAGCCGATACAGACGGCCGACCTGCAGCACGGCCTGATCGAGTTCCTTGCCTGCACGCTGCAGATGAATCGCATGCACAAGACATTGGCGCAGCGGCGCCTCGGTATTCACCACGGTGTTCTGGAACGCGGCCGGCACGCTGCTACCAATGGCCATCAGCCGCACTACGCCATCGAGAAAGCCTGGCAGCTGACGCAACATGCGCGCCTTGATGCGACGAATACGCAGCGACACGACAAACGCGATCAGCGCTGCCGAGACCACCAGCATCGCCATGCCGCCGATACCTCCGCCAACCAGCGCGCCGATCAGCGTAGCCACCAGCGCCGGCACACCGAAGCGCAAATACATGCGTCGCGTATCGGTCAGGTCCGCGCGCCGCAGCAGTTCTACCCAACGTCTGCGCAGATCCCGCGTGGCCGCCTGCGGTCCCGGTTCGATCGGCGTGGCATATCGGGCCCGCACCTGCTCGGTCTGCGCCTGCAAATGCGCGCGCGCCACCTCGGCCTGCGCCTTCCCGCGCGCGGAGGCGAGCATCAGCAGGCCCGCGCCAAGAATGACCAGCGCGATGGCAGCGAGCAGAAGGCCGGCGCTAGACATCGAAGCGATCGTCGAGCATAAAGCCCGCCGGACGCATACGCGCCAGCTTGGGCGAATGCGGCATCAGGCCAAGCGAGAGCCAGCGATCGGTCTCGCTGCCGTCCGGGCCCTGCACCGGCTCGTGACGCCACAACTCCTGCGTGGAGATGATGTTGTCGCCCAGACCCGTCACTTCGGTAATCGACAGGATGCGGCGCTTGCCGTTGGACAGCCGGCCGATCTGCACGATGAAGTCGATCGCATTGGCGATCTGTCGCCGCAGGCTGACTTCGCTGCCCTGGAACCCTGCGAAGCCCGCCAGCATTTCCAGCCGGTACAGGCACTCGCGCGCACTGCTCGCGTGAATCGTGCCCATCGAGCCATCGTGGCCCGTGCTCATCGCCTGCAGCATTTCCAGTACCTCGCCGCCGCGCACCTCGCCGACGATGATGCGGTCCGGCCGCATACGCAGGCTATTGCGCAGCAGATCGCGAATCGTCACCACGCCGGTGCCCTCGAACCCACCGGGCCGACTCTCCAGACGCACCACGTGCGGGTGATTCAGCGCGAGTTCCGCGGTGTCCTCGATCGTGATCACACGTTCGGTCACCGGCACGAACGTCGCCAGTGCATTCAACAGCGAGGTCTTTCCCGAGCTCGTACCTCCGCTGACGAGAATATTGCAGCGCGCCTTCACCGCGGCCTCCAGCAGCTCGCAGATCTCGGGATTCATCGTGCCGAGCGATTGCAGGTCCGCCGGCGTAAGCGGGTCCTTGCGGAACTTGCGGATCGACACCACCGGCCCCTCTAGCGCGAGCGGCGGAATGATGACGTTGATACGGCCACCATCGGGCAGCCGCGCATCGACCATCGGATTCGACTCGTCGAGCCGGCGGCCGATCGGCGCCAGAATCCGCCGCACGATGCGCAGCAGATGGCCGCCATCGGCAAAGCGCACCGGAATGCGTTCGAGCTTGCCATGGCGCGATACATAGACGTCCAGCGCGCCATTGACGAGGATGTCCTCCACCGCGGGATCGTTGAGCAGATCCTCGATCGGACCGAACCCGGCCAGCTCCTTGGTCAGTGCCTCCGAGATCTGCCGCAGTTCCGCCTCATTGATCGGAATGCGGCGCAGTCGCGTGAAGCTCTCGAGCTCGAGGTCGACAAAGCGCTGGATGGCCACGCGCGACCAGCGGCCGAACTCCGCACCGAGTTCCTCGATACGGGTCAGCAGATGTTCGTGCGCGGCCTCCTTGATCGTGTGAAATTCCTGCGACGCAGGAAACGGGGCAGAAGCGTTGTCCGAGAATTCGATCGCTTGCGTCATGTCAGTTCCCAGCCCGCTTGCCGCGCGGCGCGCGCCATGCATCGGGCAGTTTCTCTTTCATCCGGGCCAGCAGCCCGCGCTCGGCCGCCTGTCCCGCGTGATAGCCCAGCCGTTCCATCAGCGCATCCACCGCGCGTACGTAAGGATCGTTGGGTAGATCGTCCGCGAGTACCACTCCGCGGTTGGTCGCCAGCAACAGCGCCTCGCGCCGCTCCGGCAATGTCTCCACGGCCTGCACGCCGACGCGATCGGCAATCTGCGCGGCATCCACGCCAAGCCGCGCATCGAAGCGCGACACCACCAGCCGCAGATCGTCGCGCTCGATCTCGCGCTTCTTCAACTCCTGCAGCAGCTCCGCCGCCGACACGATCGCACCGAGGCTCTGCTCGGCCACCACCATCACGTGATCGGCGGCGTTGACGATCTGCGCCATGAAATCGATATTGGTGAAGCCACCGAGATCGATCACCTGCAGATCGAAGAACGCGCGCAGCCGCTCCAGCAGGGCCAGGGCTTCCGAGTACGAGATGTCGCGTAACTCGCCCAACGTTTCCGGCAGCGGCAGTAGCGCCACGCCATTGACCTGATGGGCGAGCGCGGTCCGCACGAACACCTGATCGAAGCGGCGCAGGTTGCGCACCGCCTCGACGAAATGAAACTGCGGCGAGACGTTGCAGTACAGCGCCGCGTCCCGCACCGGCAACCCGAGATCCAGCAGCAGCACTTCCGCGGCCGCACCGCGCCGCGCCGCGGCCGCGAGATTCACCGCCAGCGTTGTCGCGCCCACCCCAGCGCGCGCGCCGAGCACCGCGACGATGCCGCCGCGCCGCGTCGGCTCCGCCGCCTTCACCTGCGAACGCGGCAGCATCAGCCGCTTCACCACCGCGGTGGCATCGGCGGGGTTGCCGCGCAGGTCGATGAAATCCCGCACGCCGGCCCGCAACGCGACGAGCATCGCCTCGGGCTCCGACGGGTTTCCCACTGCCACCAGCGGCAACGTCGGAAACAGCCGCACCACATGTTCCGCGAGCCGCCCCGAAACCTTGGCCTGCGCGCCCGAGAAATCGAGGAACACCAGGCCGGGGCGAATCGTGCTGATCTGTTCGACGAATGCCTCGTGCGAGCCATCCTCCGAGACGAGCGCGCCCAGCCCCGTCAGCGCGTCGCCGAGCCACTGGCGCACATCGTCGCGCCGCGTGTTCATCAGGAGGTAGTCGATCTCTACGTCTCGCTGCATCATCGTCGCCCGCTTCCTATCGCGAGAAGCCCGGCAACGTGGGATCGACGATTTCGCCGGCCACGAAGCGGCCCCATACATTGGGATTGGTACCGGTGCGGCCGTCGTTACCCACGGCTGCTACCGCGGGCGCGTCCTTGGCCATCGGCTTCACCAGATGCGGCGTCACGACGATGATCAGCTCTCGATCCTCCTGATGGAAATTCAGGTTCTTGAAGAACGCGCCGATGATGGGCAGATCGCCCAGGAACGGCACCTTGCTCACGTTGCTCACGGTGTTGCGGCTCACCAGGCCACCGATCACGAAACTCTCGCCATCGCCAAGTTCGACCATGGTGTCCGCGCGCCGCGTGACGATCGCCGGCACCACCGCGCCGTTGAGCTGGATGCCGCGCGACGGATCGAGGTCGCTCGCCTCGGGCGCCACCTTCAGCGCGATACGCTGGTTCGAGATCACTGTCGGCGAGACCGTCAAGCCGATACCGAAAGGCTTGAACTGGATCGTCGTCGTGCCCAGCGCCTGCGGCACCGGAATCGGGATCTCGCCACCGGCCAGGAAGCTCGCGCTCTGTCCGGACAACGTCACCAACGTCGGCTCGGCCAGCACGCGCACGAGCCCGTTCGATTCGAGAATGCTCAGGTTGGCAAAGATGCCGCGCGATGCCGACACCGCCAGCAGGTTGAAGGCGCTCGCGATCGGCACCGTGCCCTCGATATCCATGCCCTGCGGATTCGGCGTGATCTTGTTGAGCGTGGTCGGGCTGAACGAGCCGAACGCAAAGCCGCTGTTCTGCCGGATGAAGTTCAGCCCCACCTCCTTGATCACGGTCTTGCTGATCTCGATCACCTTCACGTCCACCTGCACGGTGCCGGAGATCGGCACCGTCGAGCGATCGACGATCAGCGCGCCCTTCGCATCGGTCTTGCCGTCAGCCGATTTGCCACCCGCGGCCGCCATGCGCGCGGCGCGTTGCGCGCGCGCGGCGGCCGCGGCATCGGGAGACTGGCCGCTGATCGCGGCGCCCGCGGTAGAGATGCTGACGTCGGCGCCATCGCGATCGGGCGCCACCGCATCCACCTGCACCGTGTAGCTGATCGGCGTACCGCCGCTCCAGATCATCAGATCCGTCACGCCCGGCGCCTTGGCGACGATCAGCACCGATGGCGCGCCACTACGATGCTTGAGCAATAGCGCGTCGGCCACGCCCGGATTGCTGACGGCCACACGCTCGAGCGCGGGGCCGGGGCGAATTTCCTGCTGCGCACCGGCGAGCATGCGCATCGTGCGCGCGCCGGTGGCGGCTTCCTGTGCATGGGCGGGCGAGACGGGCGCAAGCGTCAATGCAAGCGGAAGGCTGATCGCCATTGCGGCGGCCACGACATGGCACGCAACGGTGAACGTGAAGGGACTGCGCGCGCCAACCTGCACGCCAGGTCGCAAGGCTTCGAGGAAGTGTCTGGGCATACCGTGCGACTCGTCTTATTCGGTGTCTCGCTTGCCGGCGCGAATCACTTCCACGCCGGAAGTCCGGGTCGTCGTTGCAGGTTCGCGCCGCACCGGAGCGGCCGCGATCGAAGGAGGCTGCACGGCGGGTGCCGGCGTATTGCGCGACGCCAGTGGCGTGCCGAGCATGCCCGCCAGCGCCACGCCCGCAATCGCGCGATCGGCGGGCGCCCGCGTGGCTTCCGGCGGAACGCCCACGCGCGCCTTCAGCACGCCGGGTGGTTCCGTGAACATGCCTTCGCTCGGCACTTCAGGATCCTTGGGATTGCGCAGCGCCAGCAGCAGACGCCCGGCCTGCTGTGCCATCGCGAGCTGGCTCACCGCGGCGAGCGGCACCGACAAGACGGCCGTCTTCGCGCCATCGCCCCGGCGCGTCATCATCTGCTCGGCTTCATGCGGCGCCGCCTCGTTGACCGCACCGTGGCCGTAGGCGAGCACACGCAGCCGCGACAGCAGCATGCGCGCCTGGCTTTCCGCAATCTCCTGCGAATCGCGCCGCATCACCACGAACACATCGACGTAATCGCCGGGCTGCACCTGATGGCCCACGCCGATTACCTCATCGACGGCCACCGCCACCGCGCGCTCGCCTTCGGGCACCTGACGCGCCAGGCCAGCCAGCAACTGGCTCTCGAGCACAGGGACATTCGCGCCCAGATCCACCAGCGGCACCTGCCCCACCACGCGCGCGGTGTCGCGGTACGCGCCACCCGGATCGATCGGCAGCTGCTCGATGCGCACCGCATCCGCACCTATCGGCTTGCCGGCCTTCACGGGCTGCGTGGTGACCACTACCGGATGCAGTGCTACCGCACCCGGTTGTTGCACGGTCGGCGTGCTCTGACGGCCGACCTGCCAGGCGAGCAACGCCAGCAGGCCCGCCAGCACGAGCAGGCAGACCGCGATGATTCGAATCGTATTGCTGCTCATGCATCGACCCTTTTGTTACCCGGTTTTCCTGTCATCGAACACTGCAGGATTGAACGCGGCAATTCAGCGGCGTCGCAAGACGCCTCGTTGTTATGTATCGGGAGACAGCTGCACAGTCGCGCTGCCAGTGAGCGTCGCCGGCACCGGGACCAGCGGCAGCTGTGGCAGCAACGTCGTAGTAGGCAGGTTCAGGGTCACGCGCACGCAGACGGCACCGGCAGGCGCGGTACATGCGATGGCCTGCGCGATATCTGCGCTATTGACGAGCGAACGAATGGAATCCGGCAGCATTGCCTGCGCGGTCTGCGCGGCGGCAAGCACGCGCGGACCGACAGTTGCTCCCGCATTACCGCCGTTCGCCGCAAGCGGATAGCGCAGCGCCGCGCGCGCGCCCTCCGCCGCAGCAAGCGTCAGTGACTGCTGCAGAGCAAATACAACGCCGTAATAGACGATCCCCAGCACTACCGTAATCAGCAACGGCAGTACGATGGCGAACTCCAGCGCCGCGACCCCCGCGGTTTGGCGCCGGTTCCGGTTTCCGTGTCGTGACATGCTTCACCCGGTCGTGAGACCGCCGCGCGCCAAACCGGTGGCGCGGACCCTGAATGAGAAAGCGTTCTCGCTGATCTGCTCGAAAGCAGAAGTCGACCCACATCCATCGCACGCACGAGTCCGCTCATCCGCGTATCTGATCTATGCGGACGCAAAACGGAGTTCAGAGTTTCGATGGCGTATGCGTGACGCTCATGCGGTCACGCGAGTCTTACCGCTCAGCTAGGGGTAGTGGGGCTACTGGTCGACATCATGCCCTTGACCTTAGTCCCAAGGTCCTTGAAACCAGAGCTGATGTCCTTGCCTAGCGATTCCGCGCCAACGGCGATGCCAAGGGCCACAAGCCCTACGATAAGGGCGTATTCGATCGCGGTAGCTCCGCGTTGTTGCTTGTGAAAGCGCGCCAGCACTTTTTTCATGATTCACTCCCGACGTGAAAGAAAAAACTCGCGACCCCAGCGCTGCTTTTATTACCCCGTGCCCGAACTAACTCGAATTGGTTAGTTATTTTTGGCGTTTTTTTCGCTGGTGATGAATTTATAAGACATGCATTGTCTTGGACATACCCCCCATTCGAGCTATGTCTTAACAAACGATATGCACTGACATGCGTTTGAAGCAAAGTAAACAGACAGAGTGAGTCCTCGCTGAATCGTCACGTTGTGTCGCATTGTTAAAGAACAGGGGGAAAAAACATGTAGAAAGTGCAGCGTCCGGACCGTAGGCACCGAAACGCTGCGTGCTGCGAATAAAAGGATGCGCCGCGCGGGGTAAGGACGACAGCGCACCGTAAATTAGTCGTTTAGGGAAGATCCTGATGCGTGCGACGCAACGCGACGACGCATCTCATTGACGGAAATCAACGCGCCAGGCCCAGCAGATTCGGCAATCCGAGACCCGACTGTCCGGCGCCATTCGCACCGGCAGCACCCGTCGCGCCAGACGTAGCACCCTTGATCCCGCCCGTCAGTCCACCGACGAGACCCGTCACGGGTGCGAGCAAACCAGTGACCGGCGCGAGCGGGCCCGCCGCAGTTCCGCCTCCCGTTCCGCCTCCCGCGGCGTTGCCGAGCCCGCCCGTCAAACCGCCGAGCAGACCCGTGACCGGCGCGAGCGGACTGGAGCCGCCGCTGCCCGAACCACCGAGGCCGCCGGTCACACCGGAGAGCGGCAACGTATTGAGCAAACCGCCGAGCGGATTGCCACCGACGGTGCCATTGCCGTGCAGCACCACACCGGCCACCGCCACGGTCTTGCCCAGTTCAGTCACCACGCCGCCGAGCGGCGATACCACCGGCGCTTTTGTATTCGTGATCATGCTGCCGCCGCTCGCAACTGTGCCGCCGAGCGTCGTCAGCAGCGAGTTCACCGGCGAGCCCAGGCCCGTGGCCGCACCCACCGTCTGTGTCGCGTTCGTGACCTGCGTGGTCAGCGGTACGATCACCTTGCTCACCGTCTGCGTCACCTGTGCGACGGGACCGTTGTTCAGCGCATCGCCGAGCTTGCCGCCGCCGGTCTGCACGACTTCACCCACCTTCTGCACGATGCCGCCCACCGGATTGGCCACCGGTGCCAGCGGCGCGAGCTGATCGCTACCTAGCGACTTCACGACATCGCCGACGCTCGAAACCGTCTCGCCAGCTTTCACCACGACATTGCCGGTGCTACCCACGGTCACACCCACGGGGTTGTCCACCGCGCCGATCTGGCCGAGGCCTGCGCGCACGCCATTGCCCAGCGTGGCCACGGTTTCACCGGCCTTGATCAGCACGCCACCAGTCGCGTTCTGCGTGGCATCGGGCAGCAGCGGCAGATTCGCATCCTGCAGTTGCTTGCCGATCTCGCTCACGGCATTGCCCGTAGCCACCACGGTATTGCCAGCGCCGTTGCCGACCTGTCCGATCGGCGTGGTCTGGGGCGTCTGCGCGGGCGGCGTGGGATTGGTCGGCGTGCCGGGAGTGCTCGGGCCGCTCGGATTCGCGCCGCCGCCGCCATTGCCGCTCGAGGAGCAGCCGGCCAGCATGACGAGAGCCGCCGCGGAGGCGATGGCCATCAGATTCATCGGACGGTGGGTTGTGACCTTCATGATTTTCTCCTTTGGTGTTCTTCGCTATGGATCCCGCGCGGCGTCTTGCGCTCGATCGACATCTGCGTGACCAACCACCCGTTCGGATCGGACCGCTGCATTCATCGATGCACTGTCGAATTTCGCGGACCCTGTTCCGCAAAGCGCGTGCCAAGCGCAGACGCCTGTCTCAAACGATCCTGTGTCGCACGTCGCAAAGCCTTGTTACAGGCGGCTCTCTGGGCGATCACCAAAGCCCGCGGCACGGTTGCGCCAAACGCCGCGGAGACGTTACGTGTCACGTAACGTGTTTCGCCGTCACCGCCTCGTTACGTAACGCGTAACGCGAAACACAGGCCGCCGCGACACCGCCTGCTTCATGCGCATGTTTGAGCGATCACGCGCAAACCCTTGCCGCAAGCGGCTTCCCGCGACGACCCCCCACAGAAGCGGTAGAGACGCGGTCGACTGGCACATCGCTTGCGCTAACGACATACGGGTACGGCGCGCCGCCACATGCAACACACAACAGCGGCAAACAGCGTCGTGAATCTTTGTCGGGTAATCAAAAGGAAAACGGTCATGCGCAACGCACAACGTCGTGCTTCGAAGCACGCAGTCAATACGGTCGCAAGTAAAGTCATCCTCGCCGCACTGGTCGGCTCGCTGCTCGCCCTGGGAGGCTGCGCAAGCGGCAGCGGCTCAACGTCGATGGGCACCACCGGCAATTCCGGTAACAACGGTACCAACGGCGGCCTTGGTGGCACCAACGGCACCAACGGCGGCACGGGTGGTGGCACCGACAACGCCAACAATGGTGGCAACAACGGTGGCAATAACGGCGGGAACAACGGTGGGAACAATGGCGGCAACAACGGTGGCGACACCGTCGTCAAGACACCGACCAGCACTGTGGTCGACAACGCCGGCAATATCCTCAATGGTGTCGGCAACGCCGTCACCGATATCGGCAACCAGGTAAAGAACGCCCCGCTGCCGGTGGTGTCGACGCAGACCAAGGACGGTCTCGGTGGCGTGCTGGCCTCGGTCGGCGGCGCGGTCAATGCGCTCGGCAATGGCGTGAAGGATGGCCTTGGCAACATGCCGAACAACGCCAACCCGCTTGGTACCACGGTGGCCAGCACCGGCAACGTGGTCAGCGAGCTCGGCGGTGCGGTGAGCAATGCAGGCAGCGCGGTATCCGGTCTCGGTACCGGCGCGCTCGCACCGCTTGCCGCAGTGACCACGCCCGTCGGCAACCTCGTCACGCAAGTGGGTGGCGTAGTCGACAAGGTGGGCGACAAGCTCGGCACCGCGCTCTCCACGGGCCCGGTGGTGCAGATCACCAGCACCGTCAGCAAGGCCATCGTGCCGCTGACCTCGCAACTGACCAACACCACGCAGAACCTTGGCGCGGCCACGGGCCTGGGCGTGCCCGTCAGCACGCTACTTGGCGCACTGGGCGGCGCGCTCGCCAATGGCGGCAACACGATCACGCAGACCAACACGCCGGTGGTTTCGAGCGTGGGCGGCATCGTGACCAGCGCGGGCAACACGGTGGCGTCGGTGGGCGGTCTCGTCAACAACCCGAACGGTGGCACCGGCGGCAGCCCGCTCGCGCCGATCACGGGTCTGCTCGGTGGCCTCACCGGTGGGCTGACGGGTGGCAACAACGGCGGCGCCAGCGGCCCGCTCGCGCCGGTCACGAGCCTCGTCGGCAGTCTCACCGGTGGCCTGACCGGCGGTGCCAACGGTGGCGCCGCCAGCGGCCCCCTCGCTCCTGTCACCAACCTCGTCAGCGGTCTCACCGGCGGCCTGACTGGCGGTGCCAACGGTGGTGCCGCCAGCGGCCCGCTCGCCCCCGTCACCAACCTCGTCAGTGGTCTGACCAGCGGCCTGACCAGTGCGGTGGGCGGCGCTGCAAATGGCGGTGCGGCCAGTGGCCCGCTAGCTCCGGTGACCAACCTCGTCAGCGGCGTGACCACCGCGCTCTCCGGCGGCAATGCTCCCGCGGCCGGTTCGGGCTCGGGCGCCAGCACCAATCCGCTGGCACCGGTCACCGGCCTGGTCGGCGGTCTGGTTGGTGGTCTGACCGGCGGCACCAAGCGCTAAGCGGCAACTCTCGCGACGGCCTGCGCCGTCGCGGCGCTCTACCCAGCAATAACGCGGTCACTCGCAAAGCCGGCAGGAGGGAACGGCACCCCTGCCGGGCGAGCCACGCCGCAGGGCCGCCCTCGGCGGTCGCGAATAAATAGCCGGCATGCAGTTCACTTTTTTCTGGGGTATCACCATGCGTACACGCAACCGCGTTGCCGCGCTGATCATCGGCGTCGGTGCCTGCCACCATCCGTTCGCACTCGCCGAACGCAGCCCGATTCAGGGCGATCCGACCCAAACGCTGCCGAATATCGCACCGGCCAAGCCACCGCAAAGCAATGTGACCGTCCAGGTCGAACGTCCCGATAACGCGTTGCAGAACCTGCTGGCCGCGCGCCTCACCCCGCGCCGGTTCCAGATCGAGGGCGTCAAGACGCTGCCGTTCGATCAGATCGCCGCCAAATTCTCGCCGCTCGCCAACCGTGAGATCACGGTTGCCGAATTGCTCAAGGCCGCTGAAGAAGTCACCGCGATGTACAAGGAAGCGGGCTACCCGCTGTCATTCGCCTTCGTGCCGGCGCAGGCGTTCGAGAACGGCGACGTGCTGGTGACTGTGGTCGAGGGCTACGTCTCCAACGTGGTCGTAAAGGGCAAGCCCGGTCCGGCCGAAGGCCGTCTGCGCAATATCGCGGAACAGCTGAAGAAAGACCGGCCGCTGCGCAACGAGAGCTTCGAGCACTATGTGAACGTGCTCGCGCAGCAGCCTGGCATGCAGGTGGCCGCCACCGTGCAGCCGCCGACGACCACCGATGGCGCGTCGGAGATGGTGCTCGACGTCAAGCGCAAACCGTTCACGTTCGGCACCGGTCTGGAATATGTATCGCCCGGCGTGCGCGGCATTGCCACCGCCACCACCAACAGTCTCACGCCGCTCGGCGAGCAGATCTCGGTGTCGGCGCTCTATCCGAAGGGCCGCGACAGCGAGGAGTACTACGCGGCCAGCTACGCGCAGCCGCTGGGTACCGAAGGCATGCTGGCCAAGCTGTATGCCTCGCACTATCGCGGTAATCCGCAGAACTCGACGCTTGCGCCGATCGGCTTCAATTCACGCTACGTCAATGACAGCAAGCGTGTCGGCACCTCGCTGAGCTATCCATTCATCCTCAGCAACCGACATACCCTGACGGGCACCGGCGGCTTCTATCTCAATGAACAGTTCGAACGCTACACCCAGGCGGTGCAACCCGGCGCGGGACGCGAAGTCACGCTGGGCACCAACGTACGCGTGGCCAGCGCCGAGCTCGCCTATCAGTTCCGCGGCGAGGGCGTGACGCGCAGCGCCACGCTCGGCCTGTTCAAGGGCATCGACGGACTGGGGGCCAATCGCGAGAACAATCAGAACGATCTGAGTTTCGTGCGCACGCGTCTGCTGATGTCGCAGGCCAACGATCTGCCGATGGGCTTTGGCGTCGCCTTCTCGGCGGCGGGACAGTACAGCGCGCAGAAACTCGCCTCGAGCGAGCAGATCAGCTTCGGCGGCCGCTTCTTCGGCCTCGGCTACCCCGCCGGCGAAGTCGCGGGCGACAAGGGCTTTGGCGCGTCCGCGGAAATCAACCGCCTGTTCGCGGTGGACTTCACGTACCTTAAGACGCTGCAACCGTTTATCTCGTACGACATGGCGCGCGTGTTCTCCAACAGCTTCTCGCTGTCGCACCGCAGCCTGGCCTCGGTTGCCATCGGCCTGCGCTTTTCCGACCGCCGCTTCTATTCGATGGACATCTCGGTCGCACAACCGGTCGGCGACAAACCCGTCAACGCCGACCACCGCTCCCCGCGCGTCAACCTGCTGTGGTCGTATCAGTTTGATTGAACGCGTTGTTTGCCCCTCTCCCGAGGGAGAGGGGCCGGGCCGTCAATTCACGCGAAAGCCAATTTTCAACGTCACCTGAAAATGCGCCACCGCGCCGTCGACCACATGACCGCGCGTCTCGACCACCTCGAACCAGTCGATATGCTTGATGGTCTCGTTGGCCTTCGCAATGGCGCTGCGAATCGCCGCATCCGTGCCATCGGCCGCCGTGCCGACGATCTCGACGAGCTTGTACGTGTGGTTCGACATGAGAACTCCTTTCGGGTTGGGTGTCTCTCCATCATAGGAAACACGTAAGCGGGTGTGATCGATATTGCTCAGAAAGGCACGGCCTGCTACCCTGCGGGCCGGTTTTTCATTCGCTGCCGCCAACCCGTTTCCATCGCCGTGCCCGCTTCCCTCAGCTCTATCCGTCCCCGCTTCCTCCCCGCCGTGGCGCTTCTCGCCGTCGCCCTGCTTGGATTCGTCAACCCGTCACACGCGCGCCTGGCTTCCTCGCTGGAAAGCCTGGCTGATGCCATCGGCACCCCCACCGCGCGTCCCGCGCCGTTCGCCAGCGGCAGCAGCTACACACTGTGCTTCGTCCCCGACGGCCCGAGCTGCCAGGACATGATCGTCGACGCCATCAGCAAGACGCGCCACAAGTTGCTGATCCAGGCGTACTCGTTCACCAACGCCGTCATCGCCGAAGCCGTCGCCGACGCGCACCGCCGCGGCGTCGATGTGCGCGTGATCGTCGACAAGAGCCAGGCGTCGGAGCGCTACACCAGCGCCACCTTCCTCAAGCACGCGGGCATTCCTGTCGTGGTCGACACCAAGCCGGCCATCGCGCACAACAAGGTCATGGTGTTCGACGACCAGGCCGTGTTCACCGGGTCCTTCAACTTCACGAAGGCCGCGCAACAGCGCAACGCCGAGAACGGCATGCTGATCCGCGGCGACTCGACGATCGTGCGCGCCTACACCGACAACTGGAACACCCGCTTCCGCCAGTCCTCCGAGTATTGATCGGTGCGCTGACCGTGCGCCAGCTCAGGCTCCTAAAAAGACCTGCCTGAAGTACGCCGGCGTAAACCCGGCGCGCAACACATTGCGGTGGGATCCGTTGGGGGCTTCGGTGGGTCCCATACGATGCGTCTCGATCGTCAGCGTCTTCGCGCCAAGCGCCTGCGCATCATGAATCCGGCGTGCGAGCAGCGCGCTCTGCACGCCGCGCTGGCGATACCCTTCGAGCGTTGCCCCCACGCCTAGCCAGGCAAAATCACCCGATACATACGCGGCGCCCACCCCCACCGGGGTGTCGCCGTCGTAGGCGGCATACGTCCGCCAGTGCGGCCGCCCGCACAGCGCCGAGAACATCTCGCCAAGCCCGGCATCGAGGCCGAACGCCGCCTCGGCCGTGCCACCAAAATCCGCCGACCGATCCTCGCCTACGAGTCGAATGTCATATGCGCAACGAGGCTGCTCCACGACCGGCGCCGCCGACCGATGAAATTTCATCAGCCCATCGGTCTGCACGGCCAATCCGCGCGCCGACAGTTTCGCGGAGAGCGCGTCCGACACCGCCGAGGGCGCAAGCACGACGGCCCAGCGCGCGGCGCAATGCTCCGCCAGCCACGGGAGCACCGCATCGAGCGCAGCGATATCGCCCTGGCCCTCGACACCTGAGCCGAGCGCCCGATTGAAGAGCGTCGACGCCGACTGACGCATGGCGAACAAGCGATGACCGCCGATCCGACCCGTCGCCATGCCGAATCGTTGCGCCAGGGCCGCCGGCGCCGCTGCAAACATATCGCTCCAGGCGTCAGCCTCAACCAGTTCAATCATTGGTGCCGTCACGTCGTCTCCATTCGAGTGGTCCGTGCTTGAAATCAAGTAGCGGACCATAGCGAACACCGCACTCGCAGTCTTCCTGAGCCGACCGGGATCGCGCAGAACGCACGATGGGTACCGTATGAAAAGCGACGAAATGCAGCCCGCCGTCGTGCGCTGTCGCAAAATTCAGCCAAACACTGACATACGAGACGCGCCACCGGATATCTACTAGAGCCATGATCATCAGCGGTCTGAGGTACTCCCGTACGGACAGGCCGCGCATGAGGGTAGGCAGATGGGTAGGCAGATGAAATCCGGTTCCAGACGTGCGGCAGTGTCGGCAGCGTTCCTCGCCGCGCTGGCCGCCCCGATGGCGGCCCACGCGGAGATGACCACCGCCACGGCAGGTCCGTTCACCTATGTCTGTGGCGGCGTTGCCCAGGACGAGCAGCAGCAGTTGCGCTCGGAGGCCAGCCGCTACGACATGGGCCTGCTGTTCACCAAGGGCAGCAATGGCGAATACCTCGCGGACGTGAACGTGAAGCTCATGCGCAACGGCAAGCAGGTTGCGGAATTCATGTCGGACGGTCCGCGTTGCCTGATCAAGGGACCGCGGGCGTCGTATCAGGTGGTAGCGACGTATGAAGGCGCGGCCAAGCGCACCACGCTTGGCCCCGGACAAAAGAATGTGCAGTTGCGCTGGTAATCCAATTTAGCCCGCGCCGATCGATCAGTAGTACTGCGACCGCTCCGCGCGGTCCGATGCCGGAAACCCGTCCCCGTCGGGTTCCGGCATTTTTTTTGCGGATTTTTGAAGATAGCCGCCTCAGATCGCGCAGCTCACACGCACGCCAAACACGGTGCCTTCGCGCATCCTCGCCGATGGCGCCCGCACCGCCCGAGACACCGACGCATCGATGCTCAGCGCCCGCCAGTTCGCCACCATCCCGATAGCAACGCCGGTCAGCGCGCCCGACGGCACGGCCGCATTGCGGTTGACCACCGTGCCCCAGTCGATGCCCGCGTAGAAGCGCCCCCGAACGGTGTTGGGACCATGCGACGCCTGCCATGGCAGACTCGCTTCGGCGCGCGCGTAGTAGCCGTGGTCACCCGCCAGCGTGTGGTTCAGGAATCCGCGCACTGAGCCAGGCCCGCCAATCAGGATCTGCTGCGAGCCATACAGCGTGTTGAGCGAGTACTGCCCCGTGAATTGCGCGGACACGATCAGTGCATGGCGTGTTGTCATCCGCAGGCGGCGCGCATGGCTCAGCCCCATCGTGAACTTCTGGAACTGCGCATGCGGCGCATCGTCGGGTAGGCCGGCCGGATCGTGATACGCCCCAAGCGCCGCCAGTCCGCGCACCGCCGCCACGCGGCCCGTGGAAATGCCGCCGAGCCAGCGCGTGGTGCCACCGACGCCGAGCTCGGCAAACGTGAAGTCACGGCTGGCGACGCCAATCGACTGCCCCGCCAGCCAGGTCTCTCCCGATTGCAACGAGATGCGGCCCGAGACCGAGACGCGCGAGAGGCCATCGCGATACACCACGCGATCGTCGCCCACGCTAAGCACATCGGTGCGACCTTCGACAGCGAGCTTGCGCCCGCTGCGCGGTAACGCCACGGTATTCAGATAACTGCTGCGACTCCACTGCGCCGAGAACGTGTGATAGCCGTAGGGGACCTGCGCCTGCAGCGCGGTCGCCTCGGACCGGTGCTCGCCCTCAAGCGGAAAGACCGATTGCCGGCGCGTCAGCGCGAACAGTTCGTTGAAGCCGAGCAGACTGTCGACCGTGATCGTTGCCGATAACGCATTGCGGCCAGTCGCCTTGGTGCCCAGGTTATCGAGCGACGCATACAGATGCAGGGGCCGCGTGGTGCGGTTTTGCACACGCACCACGGTCTGCCCCGGTGCGCTGCCGGGATGCAGCTCGAGCCGCGCATCGTTCGACGAGAGCCGGTTGATCTGCTCGACGGCCTGCTCGAGGTCACGCAGATTGAGTAAATCTCCGGGCCGCGCCGGAAACACACCGCGTGGCCAGATGGCACGCGCACGGTCGCTATCCACGTCATAGCGCTCAATCACACCTTCGACCACCTTGATCTCGAGGTCGCCCTCGTCGGATACCGGCGCGGGCAGATACGCGCGCGTGGTCACCTCGCCGCGCACGATGAAGTGCCGCGTCAATTCCGTGAGTATCGAACCAAGCTCGGCAGCACCGAGGCAGCGGCCCTCGAACTCCTTGCGAATGCGCTCCAGCAGATCGGCCGGCACACGCTGCGCGTCGCCACCGATGGTGATATGGCGCACCTCGCGACACGCCGCGCGCGCATCGTCCTTGACCTCGGGCGCCTCCACGCGCGGCGCCAGCGATTCGAGATCTGCGCCCTCGGGATCGGGCAATGCGCGCAACGCGCGTTCCTGGTCCTCCTGCAATCGCTCCTGCTGCTGATTTTCGATGATCTGATCGCGGCGCAGCAGCCGCGAGGGCTCTCTGGCATCAGGCTGGGCCTGCGCCGGTACTCCTTGCTGCGCGAGCGCATGCGTGGCAAACCCGGGCATCGCGCAGATCGCGCCAAGCACGGTGGCAAACGGCGTGGCGTAGCGGGTGGCACAGAGGGTGACATAAGGTGTGGCAACCGGCGAAACAAACTGACGAATCGGCATGAGACATCGATGATTGTGACGGGTCGTCACAATCGCATAGCAAACGCGTCTTGCCTCTCGGAATATCTCTAAAGATGCGTCCGATATGATCTGCGTAAGCAAATTGAAAGCGCTTTGCCCAGTCGTCCAGCATCAACTTGATGGCGATGGCACACTGGCGCACTCATTCATTCCCGATCCATCTCCGGAGATCTCACACATGGCAAGCACGCCCAACAGTCGCTGGATTCAAGTGGAAACGAACGATGGCAGCTTCGATGCCTATCTGAGCCTGCCGCCCGCCGGCAAGCAGGCAAACGGTCCCGGCATCGTGCTGGTCCAGGAGATCTTTGGCGTCAACGAACACATCCGCTCGGTCGCTGACCAATACGCGGCGGATGGATACGTCGTGCTCGCGCCGGATATCTTCTGGCGCAATGCGCCGCGCGTGGAGCTCGGCTATGCGGGTGCCGACATGGAGCAGGCGCTGACGCTGCGCAAGGCCACCGACGTCGAAGCGGCCATTTCCGATATCGCGGCGACGGTCAAGGTACTGCGCGCGGAAACCAACGGCGGCAAGGTGGCGGCGGTGGGGTATTGTTTCGGCGGCCTGCTGTCATACCTTTCGGCCGCGCGCGGACTCGTCGACGCCGCGGTGCCGTACTACGGCGGTGGCATTCACGCGAATCTGCAGGAAGCGCCAGCGCTGAGCGTCCCGGCACAATTTCACTTCGGCGCGCTGGACGCCCACATCACGCTCGACCACGTGGCACAGATTCGCGCGGCGGTCGCAGGCAAGCCGAATACGGAAGTGTTCGTCTACGAAAAAGCCGACCACGGCTTCAACTGCTGGGCCCGCGCGTCCTACCACCAGCCCTCAGCCGCCCTGGCCCACGGCCGCGCCCTGACCTTCTTGTCGCAACACCTGAGCTAGGAAAGTTCTGGCCTACGGTTTTCTCCCCTCTCCCTCGGGGAGAGGGGTGGGGGGTGAGGGCACACCCCTCACTCATCGCCCTCATCGTTAAACGCCGTAATCCGCGCTACCCGGAACGTATTCCGCAACGACTCCAGCTCGGTACGATGTCGCAGCGCGAGCCGGTTCAGACTGCGCTCGCCCTTCGGCAGCAGATGCACCTCGACAATCCGTCGATCGTCGGCATTGGCCTTGCGCACAACCAGTCCCGCCGTCTCGCAACGATTGACGAGCGCCACCACGCCATGCTGCTGCGTCTGCAGCCGCTCAGCCAGCTCACCCACCGAAGCCCAGTTGCGATTGGGAAACCCGCGGATATGTAGCATCAGCAGGTATTGCTGCACGGTCATGCCCTCGCCACGCGCCGCGTCTTCCGAGAAGCGCACGAAGCGCCGCAGCTGATAACGAAAATCAGACAGTGCCTCGAATTCCTGCTTGGTAAGCGGTGCTGCGGCCTTGCGTGTCATGTGTCGAAACGGAGAAATCGTCGGATGTGCGCCACCAGACCGCGTGGCGTGAATGAGGTTGCCCATTATAGTGGCGCACTTTGCTGCGTCCGGTGCGGTCGCGCGCATACCGAGGTGTGGCAGAATCTGTGCGGTCGTAGACACCTTCACTAGCCAACGGAAATCCGCCCGATGTTCACGGAAATCGTCCAGTTCCTGCTCGATATCGTCTTCACGCTGTTCGGCATGGCGCTGTTGCTGCGCCTGTGGATGCAGCTGACTCGCCTGCCCTCGCGTAATCCTGTCTCTCAAGGGGTGTTTCAGATCACCGACTGGTTGGTCCGGCCATTGCGTCGCATCATTCCAGGCTTCGGTGGCATCGACTGGGCAACCCTGATCGCCGCCTGGCTGACGGCAGTGATCTATCTCGTGTGCCGCACGCTGCTGTACGAGGGCGATCCCCTCGGCTTCCTGCCGGTGATTCTGGCCATCGCCCTGCTCCACGTGCTCAAGTGGGGCATCAGCCTGATCATGTGGGTCACACTGCTCATGGCAATCCTGTCGTGGGTGAATCCGCACTCGCCGGTGGCGCCCGCCATCTATCACCTGACCGAACCGCTACTGCGCCCCCTGCGTCGGGTCCTGCCCCGCCTGGGTGGCTTCGACATCTCCCCGCTGATCCTTTTCGTGATCGCGCAAATCCTGCTGATGGTCATTGCCCGACTGAGCCTGGGCAGCGTGTAAAGCCGCCCGTAGCCTTGATTTCGTGCCATTCCGGGGCGAAATCAGGGCAAATTACGACCGCAGAACACGTTAGATACTTTTAGGGTTAACACGTATTGTTCAGGGGGCTGGACAGACTGTCGAGGATTGGCTCTTTTTCCCGCGCGCGCTGGCGCCTACAGTACTGGCACCGTGACACCCAGTCACGATGCTTTCACAAAAATACAGTAGGACCAGCACGACAATGAAGAATCTCTCCAAGCTCCAAGGCACGGCTGCGGCTGTGCTTGTTACCTTAGGCCTCACCATGGGCGCCGCTGCCAACGCCGCCCAACCCCTGACCGATATTGCCCGTCTCGACGGCAGCATCGGCCACGTTGGCGCTCGCGATCCGTACACCGACGGCGCGCGCGGCGTGAACGAACCCCGCAGCACCTTCACCGATGGCGCACGCTCGGTCAATGAACCGCGCAGCCCCTACAGCGACGGCGCACGCACTGTCACGGAACGTCGTGACGTGTTTGCCGAAGGCGCATAAGGGGCGCATGACGCGCCACGCGGAAGGCGCCTGAACCGCGCCTTCCGCAAGCTTGACCTCTCCCCCACGAGGCTGAGAGGGTCACGGTGAGAGGCGGACCGCCGAGTGCAACATGGCCCGGCAGCCTGCCTCCCCAGCAAATTTCCCCAGCGGCAATCTGGCATCCCCTACCAGGTCAGCCCGCCCGCACCGCCCGTCCCGCTTTCCTCTTCGCCCATCATCGACTCGATGGCCTCCATGAACGCGCGCACCTTGCGTGGCTGAAGCCGCCGATCGGGCAGCAGCGCGAACACGCGCAACGGTGGCAGCGGAACGTCCGGCATCACCCGAACGAGTCGTCCCTGCGCAATTTCGGCTTCGGCATAGGTCATCGGCACACGCGCGATGCCCAGCCCCGATAACGCCGCCTGCAAGCGCAATTCGGCGTTATAGGTCTGCATGCGGGGGCGAATGGGCACCGAGACTCGCTCGCCGTCGAGCGTGAACTCCCAGAATGTCGCACCCGGCGTCGCCAGCGTCGGCATGTTGGAGAGGTCTTCCGGCTGCATCTGCGCCGGCAGGCTGGCCGCCAGCGACGGCGCCGCCACCAGACCACGCTCCACGTGCCAGATGCGGCGCGCGATCGTGCCCGAATCGGGCAGATCGGACTCCACGGTCACAAAAGCGATGTCGAAGCCCTCGCGGATCGGATCGACGAGTCCCTGCGAAATCTCCACCGTGATATCGAGTGCAGGGTGGGCGGCCAGCGTGCGGCAGATCACACCGCCCAGCTGCTGCGCGCCGAACTCGTAAGGCGTGGCAATCCGCAGCATGCCCTGCACGCGTTCTTCGCGCGCCAGCGTTTCCTGCCGAATCTCGCGCAGCCGCGCGAACAGCGGCGCCACGTCGCGATAGACGGCGCCGCCCGCGTCGGTCAGCCGCATGCGGCGCGTGGTGCGCTCGAGCAGCTTGGCGCCAATCGCCGTCTCCAGCCGCGCCACGGCCGCCGACACACGCGACTTGGGACAGTCCAACTGCGCGGCCGCCGCCGTAAAGGTGCCTTGCTCGACCACGCAGCAGAACGCCTCCCAATCATTCCACTGGATTGTTTCGTTCACCGGGTGCTATTCCTGAATCATCCGACCAAAGCTGCTGCGGCCGGGCGACGTTGTGCAAACGCACATTATGCGGGAGAGCGGTGCGCACGTCAGCGCGCGCGACACAATGCCCCACCGGCGGCCGCGGCCGAACGGGTGGCCAAGGGGTGGCCAGAGGGCGGCTAAAGACTGGCGAGTCGCGCATATTTCCACTACGATTCCGGCCTCCCGTGCCACTCCGGCACGGGGCTTTGACTTCCTGAACGACTTCCTGATCGATGGCGAGCCAAGCCGACCACGAACCGGGCACGCCGCAGGGCGCCGCCGCGGAAAAACCCAGCGACAGCTACGTGCAATCGTTTGCGCGCGGCCTGTCCGTCATTCGCGCGTTCAACGCGCAACATCCGGCCCAGACGCTGACCGAAATCGCACAGGCCAGCGGACTCACGCGCGCCGGCGCGCGGCGCATCCTGCTGACGCTGGTCGGACTTGGCTACGTGCAGGCCGACGGCCGTCTGTTCCGTCTGACGCCCAAGATCCTCGATCTCGGCTTTGCCTACCTGACGTCCATGCCGTTCTGGAATCTGGCCGAGCCGATCATGGAAGCGCTGTCCCAGTCGGTCCACGAAAGCTGCTCGATCTCCGTACTCGACGGCACCGAAGTGGTCTACGTGCTGCGCGTGCCGGCACGCAAGATCATGACGATCAACCTGTCGATCGGCAGCCGGTTGCCGGCCTACTGCTCGTCGATGGGCCGCGTGCTGCTTGCGGGCCTCGACGATGCCGAACTGGACCGCGTGCTGCTCGCGTCGGATCTGCGCCAGCGCACCAGCCGTACCGTCACCGATATCGGCGAGCTCAAGACGCTGATCGCGGGTATCCGCGCCCAAGGCTGGGCCCAGAACGATCAGGAGCTGGAAGAAGGCCTGGTCTCGGTGGCCGCGCCCATCCGCAACCGCGCGCGACAGGTCATCGGCGCCATCAATATCAGCGGCCAGGCCAATCGCACCAGCGCGCAGCAAATGGTCGAGCGCTTCGTGCCGCCGCTGCTGGAAGCGTCCGAAAAGATCTCCGGACTGCTCCAGCTGAGAACCTGATATTGACGACCCGGTCGACGACTCAGTACGGCGCCGGCGGCAGATCCACGCTGCCGAATTCCGCCGAGCGCGAACCGGCGACAGGACGGTTGCTAGCACCGAAGTAAGCGAACGCTATCGATAGCTTCACAGCATTCGATTCATTGCGGCCGGCGCTGTGGAACAACCGGCTGTCGAAAATCAGCACGTCGCCACGATGAAGCGCCAGCGGCACCGTGCCACGCAGCAGTTGCTGACTGGCCGGATGCGCTTCCACCAGGAACTCGGCCGGATCGAGCTGCGCCGGCTCGAGCTTCGCCCGATGGGAGCCCGGAATCACGCGCAGCACGCCATTGCGTTCATCTTCATCGCCCAGCGCCAGCCACACCGTGACCAGTTCCGGACTCGTGAACGACCAGTAGCGCGTATCGCGATGCCAGCCAGTCTGGCTGCCGTAGAACGGGTGCTTCGTCATCACGCTGTTGTGGTGCGCGAGCGTCAGCCGCGCGGGCTCGCCAAGCAAGGCCTCGACCGTGGCCACGATGCGCGGATCGGCTGCCCAGCGGCGATATACCTCGTCGCGCCCATAGGCCTGACGCAGGCGCCGTACCGTCGCTCCGCCCGCGGCCTCGCGCGTGGCAGGCGCGCCCGGATAGCCAAGATCAGCTTCGAACTCCACCGGCGGCACCGCCGCCGCCAGATGCGCGCGCGTCACCGCCTCCAGGTCCGCGCACTGCGGCTCGCTCGCGAAATTGCGCAGAATCACATAGCCGCCAGCGTGAAACGCGCGCGCGAGACTCGCCAGACCAGCCCGATCGGCCAGCGGCGCGGAGGAGTCGAAATCCAGGGATGCGGACGCGTCAGATGCGTCCTTTAACGGAAGAGTCATTGCAGCGGGGGGATGATAGCCATCTGAGAATCTGGCATGCGCCAACAGACCGATGATGCCAGAACCAGCGTGCGCTCGCGCAACTTGCGGTCAATCGGCTGCGGCGCGGCACCGAGCGTGCGGAAGCAGACCGTTCAGCCGGCTTGGCGCGCCGCTACAATGGGCAGGTTCTTCTCGACCCGCCCGAATTTCCGATCGAATTTCAGACCGTCAGACGACAGGCCAACGTGACCGCCCGCCCAAGGATTCTCGCCTCGCTCTCCGAGGCCCAACAGCAACTCGGCCGCATCGTGCTCGGCAAACCGCGTCAGGTCCGCCTGGCGCTCGCCTGCATGCTCGCAGGCGGACACCTGCTGCTCGAGGACGTGCCGGGCGTGGGCAAGACCACGCTCGCGCACGCGTTGGCCCGCACGCTCGGTCTCCAATACCAGCGCGTGCAGTTCACGAGCGACCTGCTCCCCGCGGATCTGATCGGCGTTTCGGTCTTTATGCGCGATGCCGGCGAGTTCCGCTTCCATCGCGGTCCGGTGTTCGCGCAGCTGGTGCTGGCCGATGAAATCAATCGCGCCCCGCCCAAGACGCAGAGCGCGTTGCTCGAAGCCATGGCCGAGCATCAGGTCACGCACGATGGCGTCACCCACGCGCTGCCCACGCCGTTCTTCGTCATCGCCACGCAGAATCCGCTCGAGCAGATCGGCACGCATGCGCTGCCGGAATCGCAGCTTGATCGTTTCACCATGCGCATTTCGCTCGGCTATCCGGACCCGTCGTTCGAGCGCGTGCTTTATCTCGGCGGCGCGTCGGTCACCGAGACCACGTCGGTCATGAGCGCGGAACAGGTAGTTGCCCTGCAGGCCGCGGTGGCAAAGGTCTACGCGGGGCCGGCACTGGTCGATTACGTGCTGGCGCTGGTGCACGCCACGCGCGCCGAAGGCAGTTTCGCCGCGGGCCTGTCGCCACGCGGCGGCCTCGCGCTGCTGGCCTGCGCGCGCGCCTGGGCGCTACTCGATCAGCGTGAAATGGTCGTGCCCGAAGACGTGCAGGCGGTGTTCGCGGCGGTGGCCAGCCACCGGTTGCTGCCCTCAGGCGCTGGCAAAGGTGCGAACCAGACGTCCGTGGTCGAGCGCCTGCTCGCCTCGGTGTCGATTCCCTGATCGCAGGCCGACCGGCTCGCCGAGCGCGCGGCGTTTCGACGCTTCCCTCCCCTGCCATGTCCACGTCGACATCCCCCACCCCATCCGCAACGGCCACGCGCCCGCGCAGTCCCGCCGACTGGCTGCGCCGCACGCATGGTCCCGTCAATGGCGTGGTCACACTGCATCGCCGCCAGCTCTATATCCTGCCGACGCGCAGCGGCGCGGCGTTTGCGGTGCTATTGCTGACCATGCTGATGACGTCGCTGAATTACAACATCAGCCTCGGCTTCGCGCTGACGTTTCTGCTCATCGGCATCGTGATGGCCTGCATGTGGACCGCGTACCGCAACCTGCTCGACCTCGAAGTCGGCGCCGGCGCGGTCGCCCCGGCCTTTGTCGGCGATGCGGCCGTGTTCGCATTGCAGGTCGATAATCGCGACGACACCGCGCGCATCGGCATGGAAGCCCGCGCCGCGGCACCCAAACAGGCGCGCGCAAGGGGGCCACGCGGATCGGCGACAAAGGACGTGGCCACGGTGCCGACCGAAGCCGCATCGCTGACGCTCGACGGCCAATCCAATGGCGCGCTGGCGCTGCGCCTGCCGGCGCAGCGGCGCGGCCGCCTCGCACTGCCACGCGTCACGCTCGAGAGCCGCTTTCCGTTCGGCCTGTTTCGCGTCTGGAGTTATGCCGACCTGCCGCTCGCCACGCTCGTCTATCCCGCGCCGGAAACCCCCGCCCCACCGTTGCCGCTGATCGCACGCGCCGACGATGCGGAAGATGGTGCGCTGGCCGTGGCGGCGGACGATGGCATCGACCAACTGCGCCGCTATCGCACCGGCGATCCGCTGCATCGCATAGCGTGGAAGCACAGCGCACGCACGGGCCGCTGGATGAGCCGCACCGGCCAGGCCACGCGCGACCCCGCCTGCTGGCTGGACTGGCACGCGCTGCCGGACGGCCTCGACACCGAGGCCCGCCTGTCGCGCCTGTGCGCATGGGTATTGGCCGCTGGCGACGATCTCGATATCGGGCTGCGCCTGCCGGCGGTCGAGATCGCTCCCGGCCATGGCGCCGCGCATCGCCGCGCCTGCCTCGAAGCGCTCGCGCTGTGGCCGGAGCGTCCGACATCATGAGCACGGCCCGCCTGCGTCCGCTCGCGCATCAGGAGCACGGCATGCTCATGGGGCAGCTCGCGCTCGTGCTCGCGCCTCAGGCACGCACGCTACCTGTCAGCGTCAGCCTGCTGCTCGTGGTACTACTCGCATGGCGCTGGTTGTTGTGGCGGCAGCGCGCCCCGCTGCCATCGCGCACGATGCTCGCGATCATCGCCATGCTCGTGCTGGCCACCTCGGCCGCGCTGGTGTGGCAAGCCGGCGGCAGCCTCGGACGCGATCTCTGCGTGGCGCTGCTCGGTGCGTTCGTCATCCTCAAGCTGCTCGAATGTCGCGCGCTATCGGACGCGACCATGGTCACGCAACTGTCGTTCTATCTGCTGCTGACGCTCTATCTTTCCGATCAGCCGTTCTGGCTCGCGCTATATAGCATGGCCATCGGCGCGTGGGTGTTGCGCAACTGGCTGCTGTTGCATCATCCGGAGGCACGCGGCCGACTCGCGATCTGGCCGTTGCTTGGCCGCATGGCCCTGATCGGCCTGCCTTGGGCGTTGTTCCTGTTCGTACTGTTCCCGCGCCTCGATCATCCGCTGTGGCGTCTGCCACAGTCGGAAGCCACCGGCCGTACCGGCATCACGGACACCATGCGCCCGGGCAGCATCGGTGAATTGATTCGCTCCACCGATGTCGCGTTCCGCGCGGACATGACCGGCGACCCACTGCCACCCAGCGCGCTGTACTGGCGCGCGCTGGTGCTGTGGCGCTACGACGGCCAGCAATGGCGCACGCTGGAACAGCATCGCCTCATCCAAGCCGCGCCCACGTTGCACGATGACGCCGATGACATCACCAGACCGCCACCGGCGGGCACGCGCGACTACTTCGTGACGCTCGAAGCCAGCCAGCAGTCATGGCTATATCTGCTCGACCGCGGCGTCGCCCTGTCGGGCACCTCCGAGGCGCGCATGTCGTCCGACGGCGAATTCTTCGCGCGCGCACCGATCGACCGTCCCATGCGCTATCGCGCGCGTTCGACGTTCAGCCCGGGCACCGATGCCGCGCCGATGCTGCCGCCACGCGTGCGGGCCATGGCGCTCGAACTCCCTGCCGGCAATCCGCGTAGTCGCGCGCTGGCGTCGCGCTGGGCGGAGCAATACCCGGACCCATGGCAACGTGTACAGGCCGCGCTGCGCGTCTTCGCCGGCGAGGCGTTCTACTACACGCTCTCGCCACCACCACTGGGTAGCCAGCAGGTGGACTCGTTCGTCTTCGATACGCATCGCGGCTTCTGCGAACACTACTCCAGCAGCTTTGTCTTCCTGATGCGCGCGGCGGGGGTACCCGCGCGCGTGGTCACCGGCTATCAGGGCGGCGAGTACAACACGATCGGCCGCCACTACATCGTGCGGCAGTCGGACGCGCATGCCTGGGCCGAAGTCTGGATCGACGGACGCGGCTGGGTGCGCGTGGATCCGACCAGCGCCGTGGCGCCGAGTCGCGTGGAACAAGGTGTCGACGCGGCGCTCGCCGGTGACGAAGCCGGCGCCGTGCGCGCGTTGCGAACCCCGGGCTGGCTGCGCGATCTGCGCTGGGGTCTCGACGGCATGATGTACACCTGGCAACGCTGGGTGCTCGACTACGATCGCGCGCGGCAGATGTCGCTGTTGCGGCAGTTCGGCATGGACGATCGCCTGCCGCAGATCCTCATGATCGGACTGGCCGCCCTGACGCTACTCGGCATGATCCCCCTGTGGCTGCGCCGGCAGCGGCTCGACCCGCTCCAGGCCGTCTATGCGCGCTTCTGCCGCGAACTCGCCCGGCGTGGCTGCGAACGCGGTACGGCCGAAGGCCCACAGGACTTCGCGCACCGCGCCGCCCTAGCGCTCCCGCAGGCCGCGCCGGCGCTCCACGCCTTCACAGCAGAGTACGTGCGCCTGCGCTATGGCGCACCCTCTACCGCCGGGCGCGGCAGCCTGGCCCCGCTGCATCGTGCGCTCCGCGAGGCGATCCGGCTAATGCGCAAACGCTAGCGTTGTATTGCGCCGCTGCGCTGCATATAATTTCATTCGTAACTATTCCGAATGAAATCAGTATCATGTCTTTCGAACATCGTGTTGACCGGTTCTGCGAGATGCATCCGGAAGCTCCGCGCGACCTCATCGTCGCCTCGCGTTTGCTGCTACGGTCGGCGCGGCTGTTACGCAATCACATCGAGCGCGCGCTGGGCCAGTTCGACCTCGACCTCGGCCAATATCTGGTCCTGAGCATGCTCGCCATCGATGCCGGCGAGCCGACTATCCCGTCCGAGCTGGGCGTGGCGATCGATGCCACCCGCACGCAGATGACACGACTGGTCGATCGTCTGGAAGCGCGCGGACTCGTGCGCCGTACCGTGTCGACGCAGGATCGGCGCAGCCTCGAACTCAGCCTCACGGCTACCGGCCAACGCCTGCTCGATCGCGCGATTCCGGCCGTGCATGCTGCTTACGCAGAGGCGTGGGCACCGTTCGGCGAAAGCGGACTGGCCACTGCCACGCGCTCGCTGAACAAACTCCATCAGACCTTGGCCGCGCTCGAAAGCGATCGTGCCTGAGTTCACGTGGGGGACGACCATCGAAACCGTCGTGGGTTCGGTCGAGTATCGGTATCGATATCGGAAATGGTCAGGGGACAACGCGGCGCGAGGGGCGCGCGACACTGTCGCTAGCCGCGGCAGTGTTGAAACGGGTAATGTCGAAACGGGGACTACAGCGGCTCGGCAAGGCGAGTCGCAGTCACAACGGTAGTCGCCTCAGAACAGCGACAACTGGCGCATGCCAAAGCCAACGGTCTCTTCGACGCGCGCACGCGCGTGGACGAGCGAACCCTCGGCACCCGAATAGTTGCCGGCGGCCCAACGATAGACGACGGGCAATTCACCGCGATCCGACAGCCGGACCTCGCCGAGCTTCTCGCCACGATCACTGCGGTAGTAGTGGGAACGATAGCCGCGCTCCCAGTGAGGCGGATCGACCTTCTTGCGTCGGCGCGGCGAGCTTGCGCTGCCGGCGGACTTGCCCGGCATCTGCCGGGCGCGCTCGGTACCAGGTGCGGAACCTGGCACCATGGGGGCGCGGTTGAAATCCAACTGCATAGACTTCCTTCTTCTGTCGATTCAGCAGGAACCAGACGTGGTGACCGAAATCACCACACGCTTCATGCATCGCAGTCGAGATCATACCTGTTCGCGCGCGCTTCGGGTGTGTTTTATTGCCTTGGAATCCGCCTGTGGCAAGGCTTTGCGGGTATGTATACGCCCCGTATACGTGGACGCTGACGTCACGTATACGGGGCGTATACCGCAGGTAAACATGACGTATACCTACCTCGTGTGCCGCGTAAACCGCAGCACACGAGAGGGCTCATCAACCCAGATCAAGCGGGATGAAGATGCGCGCATCGTCGCGCTGAACCAGCAGCGCCACCTGCTTGCCCGACTTCGACACGAGCGTCTTCAGCTGATCGGCGGAGCTGATCGGCGTGCCATTCAGCGACAGGATGACGTCGCCCGGCTGGATGCCCACACGCGCCGCCGGACCGGCCACGTCCTCGACCACGAGGCCGCCCTCGATGCCGCTGTCACGCTTCTCGTTCGGCGTCAGCGGACGCACCGCCAGCCCGAGCTTCCCGCTCGCGTCGTTCAAGTTCGCCTTCTGCGCCACCGCCGAATCCTTCGACGTCCCCACCTTCACCGACAGCGTAAGCGGCTCGCCCTTGCGAATGACCTTGAGCTGCGTCTCGGTACCGGGCTTGATGTCGGCCACATGCTCCGGCAGATCGCCCGAATGGTCGATCACGTCGTTGCCCAGCTGCACGATCACGTCGCCCGGCTTGAGCCCGGCCTTCGCTGCGGGGCCGTCCGGCTCCACCGAGTTCACCAGCGCACCAGTCGGCTTCGGCAGGTTGAACGACTGCGCCAACGCCTGGTTGACCTCTTGTACCGAGATACCCAGACGGCCGCGCGTGACCTTGCCATGCGCCAGCAGCTGTTCCTCGACCTTGCTCGCCACGTTGATCGGAATCGCGAACGACAGGCCCTGATAGCCACCGGTCTGGCTGTAGATCTGCGAGTTGATACCGATTACCTCGCCGCGCTGGTTGAACAGCGGCCCACCCGAGTTGCCCGGGTTCACTGCCACGTCGGTCTGGATAAACGGTACATACGTGTCATCGGGCAGCGAGCGCGACTTCGCGCTGACGATACCGGCAGTCACCGTGTTCTCGAAACCATAAGGTGAGCCGATCGCGACCACGGGCTCGCCGACGCGGACACGCGCCGGGTCGCCCAGACGCACCGTCGGCAGGTCCTTGGCGTCGATCTTGATCACCGCGATATCGGTCTGCGGATCGCTGCCCAGCACCTTCGCCTTGAACTCGCGACGATCGGTCAGCTTCACGGTCACCTCGGTGGCGTTGTCCACGACGTGCGCGTTGGTCAGGATCACGCCGTCCGGGCTCACGATAAAGCCCGAGCCCAGGCCGCGCACGAGTTGCGGCTGCTGAGCCTGCGGCCCCTGGAACTGCGGACCGAAGCGCTTGAAGAACTGGGCCAGCGGATCATCTGGATCGATGCTGGCACCGCTCTGAGCGGAGGTGCGCTGCGCGCGCGCCGTCACGCTGATGTTCACCACTGCGGGACCATACTGGTCAACGATGGAGGAAAAATCGGTGGGGCTCGCCACCGCTACCGGCGAGGCGGAGGCGACGACGGGTGCCGTGGCGGCATAGCCCGGCGTGATGACTTCCTTTTGCAGATACGTGTAGCCCCCGGCAATGGCGGCGAGTGCTGCGATACCGAAGGCAGAGCGAGCAAGCGTCTGGCGGATCATGGTGTTCTTTCCTTTCTGATGTCCTTGCGCGGGGGAATTCCGACGCGACAGTGACATCGTAGGGACGCAGACTTAAATCACACTTAAGGCACGCAACACGCTCGACACCACCCTATTGTCGGCATGGGTTCTTCAAATTTATATTACACACAATTGAATTGCGTGTAAGATACGTCTCATGGACATCGACACGAAACCTTCCGAAGCCGACTCACTGCTCCTGCTGGACCAGCAGCTCTGCTTCGCGCTGTATTCGAGTTCGCTGGCCATGACCAAGGTGTACAAGCCCATCCTCAGTGAGTTAGGACTTACATATCCTCAGTATCTGGTGATGATGGTGCTGTGGGAACGCGAAAAGCTCAGCGTTTCAGAACTCGGCAACCGGCTGTCACTGGACTCCGGCACGTTGACGCCGCTGCTCAAACGACTCGAGTCGTCGTCCCTGGTCACCCGGGAACGCGACTCCATGGACGAGCGCCGCGTGATCGTGCGGCTGACCGATGCGGGCTGGCAGCTTCGTCAGCGTGCTCGGGGCATCCCGGAAAAGTTGCTGTGTGCAACGCAGTGTTCGGTCGAAGAAATTCAGACTCTGACACTACGGTTGCAGGAATTGCGGTCTACGCTGGAGAGCGCGCGGACCGATGCATGAAGCCGCGTCTGCGGCGTAGATGAAACTTGTGAGACCAACCCTGCCCTCGCGGCGAAACAGGAGCAAGAAATGACCAAGCTGGACAAAGTCCTTTACACCGCCCATGCATCCGCCACCGGTGGCCGTGACGGCCGTGCCGTGACGTCCGACGGCAAGCTCGACGTGAAGCTTGCCGTGCCCAAGGAAATGGGTGGTGCTGGCGACGGCCTGAACCCTGAGCAGCTGTTTGCCGCAGGCTACTCCGCTTGCTTCCTGGGTGCGATCCGCTTTGTCGCTGGCCAGCAAAAGATCGCCATCCCCGCCGACGCCAAGATCGACGGCTCGGTTGGTATCGGCCAGATCCCGGCGGGCTTCGGCATCCAGGCCGAACTGAAGATCACGCTGCCGGGTATCGAGCGCGAAGTCGCCCAGAAGCTGGTCGACGCTGCGCACCAGGTGTGCCCGTATTCGAACGCCACGCGCGGCAACATCGAGGTCACGCTGACGCTGGTCTGATCGGCAGTAGCAGGACGCAAAACAAGAACGCCGGCGCAAGCCGGCGTTTTTTTATGCATTGTCTGGTGGAGGGGCTTCAAGTTGCGCGCAGAAGGCGCGCTTCTGCGCCGCGGTCATCCGCTTGGTCGCAATTTCAGCGCGTAGTGCTTCGGACTTCGAAGCAAACCGCATCCAGCCCAGCAGTCGAATCGGCTTGCGCGCACGCGTGTACTTCGCGCCAATTCCTGCAGCGTGCGCGGCATAGCGCCGGGCGACGTCCGTTGTAATGCCGGTGTAAATCGAATTACCTTCGCATTCGAGCATGTACAAAAACCAGCACGGATCGTCTTCGGTCGTGTCTTCGGTCATGTTATGCGGCAGCGTAAATCGAAAGCATAAAAAACAAAACCCCTCAGCGGAGTGCGCTGAGGGGTTCTGAGCATAAGAGCCTGGCGATGACCTACTTTCACACGGGTAATCCGCACTATCATCGGCGCAAAGTTGTTT
>NZ_CAJZAG010000013.1 GCF_914271485.1 Cupriavidus pampae | reverse complement strand
TTCGACAACCGCGTCTATTCCACGTTCTGGCCCAATGCCGCGGGTCAATGGAACAGCGAGTGGTTCCCGCTACCCGGGCAGCATGTGTTCGACCACCAGACGCAGCAGATCACCGCGGTCTCCCGGGCACCGGGCAACCTGGACCTGTTCGTCATTGGATTCGACAACCGCGTCTACTCCACGTTCTGGAACGATCAGGTCGGCTGGAACAGCGAGTGGTTCCCGCAACCCGGGCGGCACGTGTTCGATCACCAGAAGCAGCGGATCGCCGCAGTCTCCCGGGCACCGGGCAACCTGGACCTGTTCGTCATTGGCTTCGACAACCGCGTCTATTCCACGTTCTGGCCCAATGCCGCGGGTCAATGGAACAGCGAGTGGTTCCCGCTACCCGGGCAGCATGTGTTCGACCACCAGACGCAGCAGATCTCCGCGGTCTCACGGGCGCCGGGAAACCTGGATCTGTTCGTTATTGGCTTCGATAACCGCGTCTATTCCACGTTCTGGCCCAATGCCGCGGGTCAATGGAACGGCGAGTGGTTCCCGCTACCCGGGCAGCATGTGTTCGATCACCAAAAGCAGCAGATAGCCGCAGTCACCCGAGCACCGGGAAACCTGGATCTGTTCGTCATTGGCTTCGACAACCACATCTGGTCTAGTTTCTGGGGACAGCACTCGAACGATCAGCCATGGTCGGTTATCCTCTGCCGCTTCAAGGGCGACCCGGCGGACGCCAGTCGTGAAGGCTTCGCAGAGCGCTTTTTCCGCGAAGCCTTCACACCGGGCACTGGAGGTTTGATCGAGTACTGGCACGAGGTGTCGCACGGCGGCGTCGACGTCACCGGCAGCCGTGTCTTCGGATGGGTCGAAACCGACATGCGTAGGATCGACGCCGGGGGAATCGGCCGCGAGGCACTAATCGATGCCGGGATTCGTGCCGCGCAAGCGCGTGGCGAGGATCCGCTCACCGGCTTCCATAGTCAGATTGTGGTGTATACGCGCAACTGGGCGAAGGACGGCGCGCCGCGGGGAGCCGATTGGCGCAATCCGGAATGGGCGCCGTTCTGGATTGACGGCAGCGCGGATGGGCGCGGACGGGTGTGCCTGACACCGCCGTTCGACGGCAACATCACGGCGCACGAGATGGGGCACGGTTTCGGGATGAACCACGACGTCGGACCCGATCTCACGACCGCGTCCGACTATTCGGACCCGGCGTGCATCATGAGCCAGAACGGCGCGTTCATCCGGCCGCCCTGGAACGTCGCGTTCGGCCCCGCCGTCTGCCTGCCCCACATGGTGCAGAAGGACTGGCTGCCGGTAGGACGACTCTTCGTCGACGATGGCAACTGGATGCGTGCGGGTATCACCGTGCCGCTCGCGCCGATCTCACGTCCCGGCGCCCGCGCCAATCTCGGCATCAAGCTGAGGAACATTCGCGCGAACCCGGCATGGGACTACTACCTCGAATACTGTCTTCCAGATGAGTGGAATCGCGGCGTTCCGGGGAGCCCGTATCTACTGATCCGCCGGATGGTCAACATTCCCGGGGCGGAAGAGCGCCCGGCGTATTTGATGGCGCTTCCGTTCACTCAGCTCGTCGGACAGGGAGCCACGGGTGTAGAGCTATCGGGGAATGTCCGGTTCACGGTCGAAGTGACGAACCTGGCCGGGCCAATCATCGGCGTAACTGCTGAGGCCCTATGACCGGCCGGTTCAGATTTGCTCAGGCGTCATAGACAGGTCAGCGTGGCGGCAGATAGCGTGGGGGCTCAACATTCTGGCTGGCGTCGAATCAACGGTACGTCGGCCTGCGCGTCGATTGCACCCGCTGCGAAGTGGAGGGTACGGTGCATTGTACTGAGCGCATGTAGAATAGCGCCTCGCGGCTGTTCGATGCCGCAGCTCGGCGGGTCCCTGCCGCTGGCTTGTCGAGGTGCGTCAATGGACAGACTGGAAGCGATGGCAATGTTGGTTTCCTCTGTCGAAGAGGGAAGCCTGTCAGCCGCCGCCAGAAAACTGGGGATTCCCGTTGCCACGCTCACGCGCAATGTCAACGACCTGGAGTCCATAGTCGGCACCAAGCTTCTCGTTCGAACGACACGAAAGCTGTTGCTGACGGATACGGGAGCCGACTACGTTGCCGCAGCGAGGCACATCCTGGAGCAGGTCGACGAGCAGGAGCGTCGCGCGGCCGGCGAATTCACGGAGCCGCGCGGCGAACTCGTCGTGACGACGCCGGTGCAGGTGGCGCGCCTGCGGGTGCTTCCCATCGTCAACCAGTTCCTCACTCAGTTTCCCGAGATCCGGATCCAGCTGCTGCAGTCCGACCGCAACATCGACCTCGTCGATTCGCATGCGGACGTCGCGATCCGAATCGGCCACCTGCGCGACAGCAGCCTGGTCGCGACGCGCGTCGGCATGTTGCGGGTCGTCCTGGTAGCCAGCCCGCAGCTCCTGAAGAAGCGGGGCGTACCACGCAGCCCTGAGGATCTTCAGGGATACCCACGCGTCGTGTTCAACAGCCCGTTTCTTTCGCCCTGGCGCTTTCGTCATCCGAATACGAACGAGGTTCACACGGTCACGGACACGCCGCGACTGCTCGTGTCGTCGCCGGATGCGGCGGCCGATGCCGCTATCGATGGCGTGGGCGCAACGCTGCTGCTCGAGCACGACGTGGCGGAGGCGGTGCGCGCCCGGAAACTCCGATTCATCCTGCAAGAGTTTGAGGTCGACCCGATACCAGTGCATCTCGTTCACCTGTCACGGGACATGATGCCGGTCAAGCTACGTCGATTCATCGACTTCACTGTGCCGAAGCTCCGTGAGGCGCTCGCGGGCTTCGGGCGCCGGCCATCCCGTTGAAAAAAATGCGCGCCGCGCTCAATCGATCCTGAGGCGGCGGGCGAGCGCTTCGAACGTCTGTCGTCGCGTCTACTTCTTCACGAGTTCCGCCACCCTGGCGACACCGGCCACAGCACAGACCTCGTCCTTGTCGCCGCCGGGCGAACCGCCAACGCCGAGGCCGGCAACCGTCTCGTCCCCCACCTTGAACGCGACACCTCCGGGGAGGGCCGTCACGTTGGGCGTGCTGGCCAGCGACTGCGCCACGAGTGGTGGGTACTTCGCCAGGACGCCGATGAATCCGCTGGTGGTATCGACGTGGAAGATCGGACCCATGGTCACGACCGTATAGGCCTTGCGGAAGCTGCTGTCCTTGGTGTGGATCACTGCGTGGTCGCCGCGCAGAACGACTTGCGGCGTGCCGGAGACATCAACGATCGTCGCGGTCACGTCGTAGCCGTTGGCCTTGCAGGTGTCGACCGCGGTCTGGGCGGCGAGTATTGCGGTGCTCAGGGCAAGCGTCTTGCCGCTGAGCGACACCTGGGCCTGAGCCGATGTCTGGGAGACAAGGCCTAGCGATGCCGCGAGGACGGCGAGAAGAAAAATGCGCATGTCAGTGTTCCTTAGAATTCATCGGATTTCGGCCGGGCCGCCGAGGACCACGGGTACGGTACCGGTCATGCACTCTCGTTCGTTTGAGCGCGCCGGGCCGAAGCCCAGCGCTGGCCACGACACTCTGGTTCCTTGAGGTGATCAGAACTGGGTCATGCCGCCGTCGACGACGAGTTCGGCGCCGGTTGTGTACGACGAATCGTCGCTGGCGAGGAACAGCGCGGTCTTCGCGAGTTCCACTGCGTCGCCGAAGCGCTTCAGGCCGATCCTTTGCGTGATGCTGGTGGCGACCTCCGATAGCACGTTGTCGGGCAAGCCGATCTTGCTGTAGAACGGGGTCGCGATCGCGCCTGGACTGACTGCATTCACGCGAATGCCGCGCGGCGCCAGTTCGGCACCCAGGGTGCGGACGAGGGAGCGCGCCGCAGCCTTGGTCGCCGCCAGGATCGACAGGCCGGGATAGCCGATGGTGTTGAGGAACGACGTCGTCACGATGATGCTGCCGCCCTGAGTCATGATCGGAGCCGCTTTCTGGATCGTGAAGAACGTCCCGGTGAAGTTGAGCGCAAGGTTGTCGGCGACATACGCTTCCGTCACCGCCTCCAGCGGAGCGACCGTCGTCGCGCCCGCGTTCGCGAACAGGACGTCGATGCGACCGAACTTGGCGCGGGTTTCTTCGACGGCACGCTCGATGTCGGCCACCTTACGGATGTCGGCACCAACCAGAAGCGCTTTGCCGCCAAGTTCGTTGCCGGCTGCGGCCAGGCGCTCTGCGTTCGAGCCGACCAGCACCACCTGGGCGCCCTCGGCCTGGAAAAGTTTTGCGGATTCCAGGCCGATGCCCGAGGTGCCGCCAGTGATGAATGCAACTTTGTTCTTGAGCTTCATTTTCAGGTGCTTCTCATTGGTTAGGTCAATTTGACGAAGGAGATATCAAACGGAGATGCGTCACGGACCTTCCCGGGCCTGCCGACTGGTTCGGACACGTGCCATTGGTCGATCGCTTCGCATGCATTCCATCTTGTGGCTAACCACAGGAAAGGGGAATAGCTCGAAATTGATCAACATCTACTCGGAAAACGGTTAGATAGTCGGGCGGCTTACCCCTCAGCCAGATCGAGAGCCTGCAAGTTCTGAATGGTTGAGTTTGTATGAGGCTTTCCGAAAAGCTGCGAGCCTGGGCTCGACGCAAATCGCTACGCATGAAAACATTTCAAAAATCAAATCAAGAAACAATGACTCTTGTGTACACAGATCGGCTTGTCATTCGCCGGCCCAGACAAGAAGACCTGCAGGCTTTTTTAGCCTATCGGAACGCCCACGAGAACATGCGCCTGCAGCCGATTGAGCGTATGCCTCACGCCGAGGCGCTGAAGTTTCTGGCGAAACAGGCTGAGCTCACCTCTGATGCTGACAACTGCTGGCTCATGTTCGCGATAGAACTGAGAGAGAGCGGGGGCATGATCGGAGAGGTCGGAATGTATATCGAATCTGGCAGCAAGCGGACCGGTGATATCGGATGGTCGCTAAATCGGGCTTTTTCTGGTCAAGGCTATGCGACCGAAGCGGCAAAATGGCTAATCGAGTACGCATTCGGAGAGCGGCGGTTGCATCGTCTAACCTCAAACGCAAGCACACAAAATACTGGATCCATCCGCTTGATGGAGCGTTTGGGCATGCGTCGCGAAGGGACGACGCGCGAAAGCATGCTCGTACACGGTGTGTGGCACGACGAGCATCGGTACGCGATGCTCAGCACTGAATGGCACGGATAACGCTAGTCAGGCACTATCCAACCGAGGACACCGACGCTGGCGAATGTCCGGTCTACCGAAAGTTGAATGACCCTATTGGGTCCGATAGCCGCCCGCCGCGATTGCCTATGAGCTGCCGACGGGGGGCAGTCGCCTGCGCCGTTCACAGCCGACCGATGTAGGGCACATAAGGAAGCTCTCGCGTGAACCTCCGGCACGGCGTCAGCCGCGTTCCTCGGGGAGGCCATGCAGCTGGCATCATTTTTCTCGGCGTGAAATAGTTTCTCTCTGAATTCGACAGATAGTTTCAACACGACGACATAGGCTGGATGACGGTTGTCGCGCCGGCAAAATTTTCCTATACTCCTGCCTACCACCTGCGGGGCGTCCCACTTAGGGCAATCAGAGCCGGACAGTCGTGTCGCGTAGGTGGTAGGTTTTTTCGAAGGGCCGTCGAACAGACGGCCCTTTGTCTTTGGCGGCCACCTTCTTTGGCAACCACCTTCAGGCCTATTGCTGCTCCCACAGCAGCAATCCTTCTTCGCGCCACTCGGATTCAAAGGCACGATCCTCCTTCGCGTAGATCGACTTCACCATGTTGACGCGCTCGCGTCCGAGGCGAAGATCGGCGTGCATTGCGATGATCAGCGGCCCAAGATGATTTAGAGAGGGACGTCATCTTGCGGCCCTTGATCAGCGGGGTGCCATCTTCGTTCCTCGCGCCGAGCTGTGCGGCCGGGCCGTGGCAGACCGCTGCCACGATCTTGCCGGCTTTAACCTGACGGGCGCGTTCATCCCGCTCCACAAGACCGACGCGGCGCGCATCGCGGCTGGCGATGGCCGACCATCGCTGGAATCGCTGTACGTGAATCAGGCGGGTTATGTGGCGGCGGTGACAACGGCCGCCAACAATCTGGTGGCGCAGCGGTTCCTGCTGCAACGCGATGCGGACGCAATCATCGCGCGGGCTACGGCGCAGCCGGTCTTGCCGTGAGTCAGGCATGAAGCCCGGGCGGCAGTATGGAGCCGCGCGGGCTTATTCCCATGCCCAACAGGCATGCCCCTCAGCTTACAAAGTCTTATCCCTGGGCGGCGATAGCCCATAAATTAGCTCCTGTGGTCACCCCGATCCCGTTGCCGACGCGACATCAGGCATGCGTCGCAGCGATACCTTACAGGAGCTTCTCGTGGATAGTCCCGTCGTTCTCATCACTGGCGCACTGACCGGCATCGGTCGTGCAACCGCCCTTGCTTTTGCCCGCTCCGGCGCACGGCTCGTTGTGTCGGGCCGTCGTCCGGCCGAAGGTGCGGCACTCGAAACCGAGTTGCGCAAGCTGGGCGCCGACGCAGTGTTCGTGCAAGCCGATGTTCGCCATGACGAAGAGGTAGGCCAGCTGGTCGACCAGGTCGTCACACGCTTCGGCCGTCTCGATGTTGCTGTCAACAACGCCGGCACGGAAGGCACGCCCGGCCGTATAACGGAGCAAACCGCGGAAAGCTACGCCGCGACGTTCGACACCAATGTCCTAGGGACGTTGCTGAGCCTCAAGCACGAATTGCGCGTCATGACCGCCCAGGGCTCGGGCAACGTCATCAATATTTCATCGACCTACGGTCATGAAGGCGCCGCCTATGCCTCGGTGTATGCGGGCAGCAAGCATGCAGTGGAAGGCATCACGAAGTCGGCGGCGCTCGAAGTCGCGGCCACGGGTGTACGCGTCAATGCTGTCGCGCCCGGGCCGACGGAGACCGGCATGCTCGACCGCTTCACCGGGACGCCGGAACGGAAAGCGGCACTCGCCAGCGGCGTACCGCTCGCCCGCGTCGGCAAGCCGGAGGAAATTGCCGCGGCAGTGCTCTACCTGGCATCCGAAGGCGCCACGTTTGTGACGGGGCAGATCCTCACCGTTGACGGCGGCAAGACTGCAGGCTGATATCAAATGTCCAACACACTATTCAGCCCGCTGGCATTGGGCCAGATCCAGCTTGGCCACCGCGTGGTCATGGCACCGCTAACGCGCCTCCGTGCCGATCGAGACGGCGACATTCCGAATGCGCTGATGCGCGACTACTACGCGCAACGCGCGTCCGCGGGCGGCCTCATCATCAGCGAAGCCACCACGGTGTCGGCAACTGGGCGCGGCTACCTCGGCGCACCCGGCCTCTATACCGACGCGCAGCGCTACGCCTGGCAAGAAATCGTGACGGCCGTGCATGCACGCGGCGCGCACATGATCGCCCAACTCTGGCACGTTGGCAGAACTGCGCACTCCAGCCTGCTCGCAGGCGCGGCGCCGGTAACGGCATCGGTCGTTCCTTACGAGGGCGTTGCCTTCACTAGCGAAGGATGGGTACCTGCATCGCCGGGACGGGCTCTCGAAACCACCGAGATCGCGGCAGTCATTGAGGAGTACGTCGGCGCTGCAAAGCGAGCGCAGCAAGCCGGCTTCGACGGCGTGGAAATCCACGCTGCCAATGGCTACCTGATCGACCAGTTCCTTCAGGACGGCAGTAATCGTCGTACAGACCGGTACGGCGGCCCAATCGAGAATCGCGCTCGCTTGCTGATCGAGATCGTTGATGCCGTGCGAGCGGTCTGGGGCGACGGACGCGTGGGCGTGCGGCTGACGCCAAGCAGCCACTTCAACGGCATGTCGAACAGCGATCCCGAATCCGATTTTCGTTACATCGCCGGAGCGCTCTCAGGCAAGGGTCTGGCCTATCTGCATGTGGTCGAACCCCGCGTCGTTGGATCGGAAGACGTTGCCGAGGACATCCGCTCCGTCGCGGCGCGCGATCTGCGAGCGCATTTCGACGGCCCGGTGATCGCCGCTGGCGGATTCAACGGCGACGAGGCGCAATTGGAGATCGGACACGGGCACATCGATGCCGTCGCGTTCGGACGGTCTTTCATCGCCAACCCGGACCTTCCATCGCGAATCCGCGACGGGCAACCGCTCAATCCCTACGACCGCAACACGTTCTACGGCGGCGATTCGCGCGGCTACACCGACTACCCCGCCTGGCAAGGCGTCTGAATACAGGAACTGTCAAACATGAAAACTCTCACTGGCAAGACCGCACTGGTAACAGGCGCATCGCGGGGAATCGGTCGCGCGAGCGCATTGGCGCTAGCGAAGGCGGGTGCTCAGGTGCTGGTTCACTACAGCAGTGCCGCGAGCGAAGCCGAGGCAGTGGTTGCCGAAATCCGGACGCTCGGCGGCAAGGCCGAGGCCATCGCCGCAGATCTGCGTGCCCCCGATGGTCCGCACAAGCTCGCGCAGCAAGCCAGGGCCATCATCGGTTCGCGCCTCGACATCCTGGTGGCCAACGCCGGCATTGCGCTGGCCGCACCCATCGAAGACACCACCGTGGAGGATTTCGACAATCTCTTCGCAGTGAATGTACGGGCGCCATTCTTCCTGGTGCAGCAGTTGCTGCCCGCCATGTGCAAAGGGAGCAGCGTGGTCCTGCTGTCATCGCTTGCCGCGCATTCGGCCATGGGAACGCTGTCCGCTTATGCGGCCACCAAGGGCGCGATCGACACGCTCGTCAAGCACTTCGCCGCCACCCTCGGCGAGCGGGGGATCCGCGTGAATGCGGTAGCCCCTGGTGTCGTGCCAACGGACATGTCCAGCTTTGCCAAGAGCGACGAGGGCAAGGCCTTCACGCTCGGCATGCAGGCTCTCAAGCGCATGGCTGATCCCAGCGACATCGGCGCTGCCATCGAATTTCTTGCATCCGACCAGGCCCGGTGGATCACGGGCGAGACGCTGCGCGTCGATGGCGGTTCCAAACTCTAATCGGAGTCAATTGATGAAGCTCTACCATGCAAACGGATCGCCCAACGCGCGCCGAGTGAGAATCCTGATCGCAGAGAAAGGCATCGAAGTCGAACTCTTACCCGTAGACCTGGGGACGCGAGAGCAGAACTCCGAGGCCTATCGCGCCATCAATCCCCGCAGTGTCGTGCCGACGCTAGTCCTGGACGACGGCACCGCGATCGGGGAGGCGTCCACCATCATGCGTTATCTGGACGATGCACACCCGACGCCCTCGCTATACGGCACGACGGCGGCCGAAAAGGCAGTCGTCGCGATGTGGGAACGACGCATGGAAATTGAAGGGTTCGCGGCCGTTATGGAAGGTGTGCGTAACAACGCGCCTGGGCTCAAGGGACGCGCCTTGTCCGGACCTCACGGCTACGACCAGATTCCAGAGCTCGTTGAGCGCAGCAGGCAGCGCGTGGTCAACTTCTATAACGATCTCGATGCTCAACTGAGTCGCAGCACGTTCGTGGCAGGAAACACTTTCTCTGCAGCCGACATCACTGCGCTGGTGACGCTGGACTTTGCGACGAAGGCATTTTCGATGCCAATTCCCGAGAGTCACGACGCACTGAAACGATGGCATGACGCCGTTTCAGCTCGTGCGAGTACGTCAGCCTGATTGCTTTGGTAGGTGGCCGTCATTACGGAAGCCATACACGGTTCTTTCGCGAAAGATGGCCACCGCACTTCCTTACATATTTCCCCAAAATGAAACTATTCTCGCCGGTTGCCGTAGGGCCCCATACGCTGAATCACCGCGTCGTTCATGCCCCGATGACTCGCCTGCGCGCCAACGAAGACGACAGCCCAAGCGCAATGATGGTGGAATACTACCGGCAACGTTCTTCGGATGGCGGCTTGCTGATTACCGAGAGTGCACACCCATCGTACGACAGTCGCGGATACCAGGGCGCGCCTGGTATCTATACCGACGCACACGTCGCCGCCTGGGGCCAGGTTACCGCCGCCGTTCACCAACGGCGAGCGCGCATTTTTGTGCAAATCGCCCATGATGGTCGCCAGTCCCACGTAGATCTAAGCCACGGAAGCCTGCCAATTGCTCCGTCGGTCGTGCCGTTCGAGACAACTGTTCTTACGCGGAATGGCTGGGTTCCAAATTCTCCTCATCGAGCCGTCGGCACCGACGAGATACCGGCGATCATTGAATCCTTCCGCGTTGCCGCGACACGGGCGCGCGATGCGGGCTTCGACGGCATCGAATTGCACAACGCTAATGGATATCTTGCCGATACCTTTCTGCAAGACGGGACCAACAAGCGGACCGATGCGTATGGCGGCAGCATTGAAAAACGTGCCCGGTTCTCGCTTGAACTGGTGGAGGCACTCGCGTCGGTCTGGGGTGCAGACCGCGTCGGCGTACGCGTGTCACCAAGTGGCAAGTGGGGCGGCATTTCGGATAGCAACCCGCAAAGCACGTTCAGCTATTTCACAAAACGTCTTAACGAGTTCGGCCTCGCGTATCTACACGTCATAGAGCCGCGTGTCATGGGAACCGAAACGCTCACGGAGGGTGCTGAGCCGACAGCATCCGCTCACTTGAGAGAACACTTTGACGGGCCGATCGTTGCTGCTGGCGGCTTCGACCGTGCCGGTGCAGAGGCCATCCTCACGCGTGGGGATGCCGATCTTGTGGCATTCGGAAGATGGTTCTCCTCCAACCCCGATCTTCCCGAGCGATTGCGCAATAACCACGGTCTTACGCAATATGAGCGCAGTGCCTTCTGGGGCGGCACCGAACGCCACTACATCGACTTCAAGCCCATGGCACACGAGTAGGCTGGGAGGTGTCGCGACCGTCAAGTTTGCCGACGGCAAGACCGTCACGGTGCGTTTCGCCATCAAGTAAGCAAACAGCATCGAATCCATCCCAAGACTGGATGTAGAGATCGCTACAACGTTGAAGCGGGGACTACAACCCACTAAGCTGGTTGCATGACTTCTCTTCCACGCTGCTGGCGCTCGTCACTGTAGCCCTGCTCTTGAAGTTCAAGAAGCTGCCTGAACCGATGATCGTCGCGGGCGCGGCACTGATTGGCCTCGCAGCCTATCCGCTGCTGCATCACTAATGCCACAGGAAATAACGCCGCTGCTTGCCGGGCGGGCACTGCGTGGGTTCTGCGATGGATTCGTGGCTGTACTCTTGCCCGCCTACCTGCTGGCGCTCGGCTTCGACCAGTTCGCCGTGGGGCTAATCAGCAGCGTCACGCTGATTGGCTCCGCCATCGCAACCATTCTGGTCGGACTCATCGGGAGCCGCTTTTCACAACGTCGCCTGCTGATGTTTGCGGCGGTCCTGATGTGCGCGACCGGGGCGGCTTTTGCGGGTCTGTCTTCGCTTTGGCCGCTGCTGATTGTTGCCTTTGTCGGCACGCTAAACCCAAGCTCGGGGGATGTCAGCGTATTCCTGCCGCTGGAGCAGGCACGACTTGCCGGGGCCGCGGCACCCGACGCACGCACCGCTTTGTTCGCACGCTACGGTATAGCGGGCTCGCTGTCCGCTGCATTTGGGGCGCTGGCCGCAGCAGTACCGGCCTCGCTTGCCAAGCATGCTGGCTTGCCGTTTCTCGATGCCGTGCGCTTGATGTTTGTCGTCTACGCTTTGACGGGTATTGCTCTCTGGGCGCTCTACGCGCGGTTGCCTGAACCACATCCGCAGTCGACATCGACAGCCGCACCACTGGGCCCATCACGCCGAATCGTGATCCGACTCGCGATGCTGTTCAGTGTGGATGCGTTTGCAGGTGGCCTGGTCGTCAATGCCTTGCTGTCGCTCTGGCTAATGCAGCGTTTCGGGATGTCCCCGGGCACGGCGGGCCAGTTTTTTTTCTGGGCCGGACTACTCACAACAGCCTCCCAGTTCGCCGCTGTTCCGCTAGCCCGTAAGATCGGTCTGGTGAACACCATGGTGTTCACGCACATACCCTCTAGTGCGTTCCTGATTGCCGCCGCATTCTCACCGTCGTTGACGCTGACGTTGCTATTGCTGCTGGCGCGCAGTGCTCTGTCCCAAATGGATGTGCCAACGCGGACGGCATTCGTGATGGCGGTGGTCACCCCCGCCGAGCGAGCCGCGGCGGCAAGTCTGACTGCAGTGCCACGTAGCCTCGCCGCCGCGATTAGTCCGGCGCTTGCCGGCGGGCTCATGGCAATGGGTTGGGCCGGAGCCCCATTGGTAGCCTGCGGTGTTTTGAAGATTGGTTATGACCTGACCATTCTGGCTGCATTCGGGCGTGTCAGGCTGTCGAGCTGACGGGGTATCGCGAGCGTGGCCGAAAGACGGGATTGATACCTCATGAGGTGCTGAAGGAATGTCGCAGCCACGCCGATAAATGGCTTGAGGACCAGCAAAAGAAGCCGACGAGCTATTGGGGAGCGGTGCTGGTTATGTGCGTGTGGCTGTTCGTTGCCTACGGTGCGTGGCTGTTGTTTGTCTGAGCACGAATTCTCAGAACTTAATAGTGCCGAAGTGGGGTGGAGGGCGTAAGGGCATCGTTGCTAGATTCGCCCGAACATATCGCTTGCGCCCGATATCGGTCGCTAGATAAGGCACCGTGGCACGCCGGCGACATGCGCTTTCAAACCAACAATAACGGGTAAGGTCACATGTTTTACTGTTTCCACGCCGGGGCGCGCGCTCGCACCACCGGTCTGATATCGCTTGTCCTTGCGGCAAGCCTGCTGTCCGCCTGTGGCAGCGATGACACACAATCCCCTCCTGCCACGCAAACACCTCCCGCGCAAACGCCTACCAGCCGCCTCGTTGTCGATACCGGCACCGCTGCACCGGCACAGGGCGGCACGATGATGCTGAAGGCAACGCTGCTGGGTGCCGATGGCCAAGAGGTCAAGGGCGCCAAGTTCGCGTGGTCGTCATCGAATGAAGCGGTCGCGACCGTAGTATCCGCGTCCGATCTGGCACCTGCTGCGGCGGCCAGCGTCACGCAGCCGGTCGGTATTTACGCGACGGTACGCCTGCTGGCACCGGGCGAGGCCAATGTCATTGCCACGGCCACGCTTCCCGATGGCAGCCAGGCCGCCAGCACCACGCATCTGGCCGTGCAGCCTGCGGCCGCCAAGACCTATTCACTCACGCTGTCGCCGTCCACGCTGACGGTCAACGCTGGTGCCGCGCCGCAAGTGGTCACGGCGGTGGTGCAGCGTTCGGACGGTGTGGATGGCGCAGCGGATCTGAAGGACTGGTCGTGGGCGATCGACAACAACACGTTTGCGGTGACGCCGGCGTCGGACAGCCATTCGGCGCAGGTCTCGACTACGGGCACGCTCGCGGCTACGGGCCAGCTCACCGCGTGCGCGAGCACGCCCGCAGGTGACCGCCTGTGCAGCAATGCAGCGCTCACACGGGCGCTGGTGCCGCTGCCGTCGATCGCGTTTTCGGCGTCGTCGCTGAGCGTGAGGCCGGGGCTCACCGGTACCGTGTCGGTAACGTTGACCGATGCACAGGGTGCCAACCTGGCAGGTCAGGTGACGTTGGCCTGGTCGATCCAGCAAAGCGGCACGGCGGCCTCCATCGTTAGCGTGGGTAACGGCGGGAGCGTGACGATCGGCATGGATGCTGCTCAGGTTACCGCCTATACCGCGACGTTGACGGTCACGGCAACGTATCCGGATGGCCGCTCGAACAGCAGCACACTGCCGCTGTCGTCACCGGGCGTATGGACGCGCCTGCCGGATGCACCGATCGCCAGCCCCTCGATCATCAGCCTGGCGATCGACGGCACGCGTGTGTGGCGCCTGACTGCGGATGGCAGTCAGCCGGCACGACTGGAGCGTTTCGGTGCTGCCGATGATACAGCGGTCGAGCCCGGCTCGGCGCTGCCGGCTACCGCACAAGGTATCTGGCTCGCGGCAGCTGCGAACCCGGCAAATTCGGCTGTGATGGTGCAACTCGGTGCCGATGGCTCGAGCGTTTCATTCGGCAGCTTCGACGGTGACCTTGCCGGCGCGCGCGCCGACACATCCTTGCGGGGATGTGGTCCGACCCCGACGGGACGCAACTTTGTGACCACGACCGGCGGCAACATTGATTCGACCGGCTGGTGTCCCAATATGGTGTCGTGGACGACGTCGTGGTGGGAGCGGGTTGGAGGGATGATGCAGCCTACTGGCGAATTTAGCGATGCACCGGTTCTCGATGCTCGTCCGTTCCCGGATGGAAGTGGCGCCATGACGCTTCACAATGACGGCGTCAACGAGATTATCCAGTCGAATGGCATGACGATGGCATATGTCTATACGGCAACCTCCACGCTTAGCTTTGGGGCGGTTGCCGCAAATGCGGCGGATCAGAATGCACAGGTCTATGGTTATGCAAGTAGCCTCGGTATCGTAAGCAGACCTTCGCCCGGCGCCCATTACGCAAACGTGTGGAGCGCGGTGCCGTCCTTGATCAAGCTGAGCGCTATTCCGCATTTCCTGGTGGGGCTGTCGGCGTCTTCGTGGACTTTGTTCAATACGGACACCAGAGCTACCACGACGATTGCGCTGCCTGCCGCCGGCACACCAACAGACTTTGTGAGCGCGCTCGACGCGAACGGCAAGGTGCGTATCGCCGCCAAGCTTGTCGACGGATCTGTGTGGCTCTACCAGCAGCCTTGATATAGGAATTGCGTCGACTAACCAAGCTAGGTGTTAAGCGAACCTCGACAGACACCATTGACCGGCGGAAAGGCTTTTGATAACCGCCGGTCAAGCTTGCCTTATCTGGCCGAGATGGGTCCGGAAGCCGCGTCCCGCTTTACCCGATACGCACATGGCTTCGTTCTCCATCACCAGCGATAGTTCGACGTTGAAGCGAGAATCAACGACAATTTGCGGTCTTCAAAACCGCTTCCTCAACGCGCCGCAACGCTCCGGCAGCGATTGCGAAATTCTACAAACCTGCTCTCAGATGTTTCCTCGAAACCGCCGCCTTTTCCGATCTGATCGGCAACGAATTGGATGCCGACTAGCGGAGGTAGCCAGCTTACTAAGTAAGCCGATCCTCATCATCTTCGTGATCGGATGGGCGTTCCTCACGGACGGTATGGGCGAGTTTCCTAGTACGCGAAAAGGATGGAAGTATTTGGGCCTTTTTCTTGCTCTCATTGGGGTCGCTATTTGCGTCACCCTCGCGATGACCTAACGCAACTCAGTTCGACTAGTCACCCCAGCAAAATTTATCAAGAAAAATCGATGCTTCTTCCGCGCTGTCTGCATCAAAGGTTGTCAGGAGCACTGGATCGGATCCAATCGACCTTGCTTGTTGAACAAACTGACCTTTCCCGATAACACATTTCTGTCGATCGCCATCTTCATCCGTACCTTCCCATATCTCAAAAGTTCTTTTCATAAAGTCCTCACGGAACGAAGTTGCAATACGACGTCATAGGATGCACGACAGTTGTCGCGTGCCGGCAAAATTTTTCTATGCTCGAGGTCGAAAAACGAAGGGCCGCATGTCGCTAGCGCGACGATGTGGCCCTTCGTTCAGACGTGAAGCTGCTTACCGCAGCGCTGCCACGATGGCCTTGGCGAGCGGGCCGCCCGATGCAGGGTTTTGGCCCGTCATCAGCTTGCCGTCCACCACCACCTTTTCTTGCCATACATCAACAGACGAATACTCGGCGCCTTCGGCGCGCAGCGCGTCTTCGAGCAGGAACGGTACATCGGCCTGCGCGTAGCCCGACTCTTCGGCGTTGGAGAAGGACGTCAGCTTGCGGCCCTTGACCAGCGGGGTGCCATCTTCGTTCTTTGCGCCGAGCAGTGCGGCGGGGCCGTGGCAGACTGCTGCGACAATTTTGCCGGCTTGCCAGGCGCGTTCGACCGCGCGCTGGATTTCAGGGTTGTTGGCGATATCGACCATCGGTCCAAGGCCGCCCGGGAAGAAGATCGCGTCATAGTCGAGGACGTCCACTTCCGACAGCTTGCGGCTATGTGCCATGCGGCGGATGGCCGCGCTGTTGCGGAACGCCAGTTGCGCGGGATCGTTCGCGTCGTAGCCGTCTTCCGGCGGCGTGCCGCCTTGCAGCGAGGCGTATTCGACGGCCACGCCGGACTCGGCGAACACTTCGTACGGGTGGGCGACTTCGGGGAAGAAGTAGCCGGTGGCGCGATGGTTCGGGCCGATTTCAGCGGCGTTGGTCAGGATGAAGAGTACGTGCTTGATAGACATGATGTGCTCCTTGAAGAGAGAGAGAGTGATATCGAAGGTCAGACTTGCGCGGAGGTGTTGGCCGCCAAGGATGGTTGAGACGTTGCGTTGACGAGGGTCAGGCCGAAGATCACAAGGCCGGCCAGGGTGAGGGCAAAGCCCGCCCAGGCCACCGACAGCAAACCGAAGCCGGCGTCGATCGTGGCGCCACCCGCCCATGCACCGATGGCATTGCCGAGGTTGCAGGCAGCCAGCGTCATCGCACCCATTAGCGAAGGCGCTTGCGGGGCAAAGCGGGTCAGCCGGACCTGCATGGTGGGAATCGAGGCCATCAGCGCGGCACCGAGCGCAAACAGCGCGGGGAACAGCACCGAAGGCGTCTGTCCATCGATCGCGATGATCACGAGCACGATCAGCGCAGTGCTCAGGCCCAGCACCAGCCCACGCATCGGGAACTGGTCGGCGAGACGACCGCCCACCGAGTTGCCCACCGTCATGCCGATACCGAAGATCGCGAGGGCCACCGGAATCATGCTCGGCGCGAGCCTTGTGGCATCGGTCACGATCGGGCCAACGAAGGTGTAGATCGCGAACAGGCTGGCGATGCCGGCAGTGGCCACGGCCATCACGCCCCACACCTTGCCGCTGCGGAGCGCGGACAGTTCCTGCACGACCGGCGTGCCATCGAGTGCGCTGGTACGCGGCAGCCACTGGCGGATCGCAAGCCATGCCAGTGCGGACAGCACCGCCACCGCGAGGTAGGTCTCACGCCAGCCAAGCGTCTGACCGAGGAACGTCGCCAGCGGCGAACCGATGATCGTGGCCACGGTCAGGCCAGTCATGACGATGGCAAAGGCACGTCCCGATTGTCCCGGCCCGAGGATATAGCTCGCGACCATGGCACCCGCACCGAAGTACGCGCCCTGCGGCAGACCGCTGATAAAGCGGGCAACGATCAGGAAGGGCAGGCTGGACGCGATCGCCGACAGGACATTGCCGACCACGAACAGTGCGATCAGCGCGAGCAGCAGCGTACGGCGATTGAGCCGTGCCGCGGCCAGCGTGACCACCGGCGCGCCCACCACCACGCCCAGCGCATAGGCAGTTACCGCACTCGTGGCTTGCGGCACATCGATTCCGAGGCTTGCTGAGAACAGCTGAATCACACCCATGCTGGCGAACTCGGACGTGCCGATACAGAAGCTGCCAAGGGCCAGCGCGAACAGCGCCAGCGAGCGGGACAGGCTGCTCGAAGGGGTAAGAGATGGCTGGGGTTCATCGGCCAGCCGTACTGAGTTAGTCATGTAAAACTCCTCAAATTTGCATCTGTGCCGCCAACCGTTGGTGGGCGGCGCTTGGTTGCCCTAACTATGCGTAATGGCCAGATATTTGAGAAATTTATTTGTTCTATTTTAGATATTCATGTGACAGAATAAGTGATGCGCTACGACCTCAATCTCCTGCCAGTCTTCATCGCTCTGATGGAGGAGCGCAGTGTCACGCGCGCGGCGGCTCGCCTCGGCATGACGCAGCCGGCACTGTCCAATGCCCTGAATCGGCTGCGGGAGACGCTGCGAGATCCGCTGTTCGTGCGCGAGCGCTACGGCATCAAGCCGACGCAGTTCGCGGAGTCGATCGCACCTGTGGTGGCCGATACGCTGGCTAAGCTCGATGACGTGATCCTTGGGCAGCAGCACTTTGACCCCGCCACCTCGGTCCGGCAGTTCCATATCGCCCCGAACAGCTACGCGGAGATCGTGCTGATCCCCAAGGTGGTGGCCACGCTGCGGAGCGCGGCGCCGGGGGTTAAGGTGGCGTTGACGCCGTTTGGCAGCGATCTGGCCGAGACCGGCGTGATCTCGGGGACCACCGATATGGCGCTCGGCCGCATCGTCGACCCACCCGACAGCCTCGTGATCCAGCATCTGATGGACGATGGCCTCGCGTGCGTGGTGCGTGCCGATCATCCTGAGGTTGGCGATACGCTTTCGCGCGAGCAATACGAGGGGCTGCGGCACGTCAATGTCCTGCCACCGGGGCGGCTGCGCGTGGGCCTGTTTCAGGCGCTCGAGCGACAGGGCCTGCGGCGCGAGCTGGCGATTTCCGTGACGCATTTTCTCGCGGTGCCGGAGATCATTGCGGCCACCGACTACTGCGCGACGCTGCCGCGATTGATCTGCAATCAGATCGCGAAGGACTCACGGCTCAAGGTATTGCCGGCCCCAGTTGATCTGGGTACGTTCCCGGTGGATATCGCGTGGCACGTGCGATATCGGCAGGATCCCGCGCATCGGTGGTTCCGGCAGGTGCTGGTGGATACGGCGGAGTCGTTGACGGCCTCGCGTTAGGGGACGGCGTATTAGGCGACAGCGCGCTTCGTTCGCGCTGCCTCCTTGGCAACGTCACGCAGCTCTGGCGGGAAGGTGCGAATCTCCGCATGGAAGAAGCCACGCTCTGCCGCGCGCAATGCGCCGAGCTGTGTCGCCAATCGCTCCATGGCTGCGTACGCCTGCGTCGATGCGCCTTGCTCCTGCGTGAGATACCACGCCGATTCCAGCAGCAGGTTGGCCACTTGCAGCGCGTTGTAGCGGACGCGGCCAGTGTCGTGTTCCTCGAGCGCGAAGGTGGCCACCGACGACCAGCGTACGAAGCCCTTGGCCGGGGCGAATGGCGCATGAAACGGCCGCAACGCGTCAATCGCGGCGGCCACCGTCAGCGGCTTGCGTGCGCGAAACGCGCTCAGCGACGTGGGCGCGTCGGCACTGAGATTGCCGCGTGCCACGCGCAGCAGGAAGATCGTGTTCCAGGCGGACCCGCCGCCCACGCCGAAACGATCGCAGATCCATTCCGACAGGCCGAGCCAGCGCATGGCCTGATGCTGGACGTGTTCCGCGCTCAGCGCGCGCCTGTCGTCCACCGACTCGTCCACCAATCCGTATTGCCAGAACAGCCATAGCGACCAGCCGATGTTGGCGGCGGCGTGTTGTGCGGCGTCAACCGAGTCGGCCTCGTACGCGGCTTGCAGCGCGTCGGAGAATCCGCCGAGCGCGCGGCGTGCGGCGTCTCGTTGCAAGGAGGCGTTCGCCGTTCCCGCTGCACTGGGTCGCAACGCAATGCTCTTGCAGATCAGTGCGTCGAGGTTCAACGCTTCGAAGCGAACGCGCGGGTTGTAGCGCACCACGGGCCGCAGCTCGGCATCGCCCGATAGCCGAGCCAGCTCGTGCTGCGCGGCATCGAGGTCACCGCGTGTGTAGTGCTCCCATCCACGTACCACGTGCGCCATGGCGGCGAATGTCGGCAGCGCAGCGTCGATCCGGCCCGCCGCCACGATTTTTTCGAAACGCCGCAGCGCGGCACGGCTCTTGTCGAGGCGATCGCTGCGGCGCCAGGCTAGGCTTTCCTTGAGCAGCGACAGCGCCTGCTGGAATTCGTCGGCCGCGCTGCGGTGCGCGGCGCGGAAAGACTCGGCCACGCTGTGGTCCGGATGGTCCAGAGCGCCAGCAAAGCCGTCTTGCGCGCCACGCATGGCAAGCGTCAGATGGCGCCAGAAAGCCATGTCGCGCATCACGTATTGCAGGCCTTCAGTGTTCTCGCTCGCCGGCGTGCTTTCGGTGGAGGCCTGTCCGAGCCACCGCGCAACGCCCGCGGCTTGCAGCGTCTTGCCGTGGGCGCTGAACCGCAGCTTGCGTGCCGTAGCGGTGGTCATCCAGAAAGGACCACGGCTGCGCCGGTCGGCGCGCAGGGCGGCAGGGTCGAGCGTCTTGTCATGGCCCCAGCCCACCGTCACACCCCACAGCGCGAAGTCGCCAAACGCGCGCGACACGATCATCCGCATATTTGCCGCTTCCGCGAAGCGCGCGCGCACGGCCGCTACGGCAAGATCTTCGCGATCGCGCGAAGCGGCGAGCCAGATGCGCGCGAGCAGCCAGACCGACTGATAGCGCGCAGTGTGCGCGCCGACAGAGTAGGGGCCCGAGAGATCGATGAGAAGGGTATTGGAGGTGGCCATCTGGCCGTCATGTTACGCGTGTTACACCCGCGCAGGTTGGCGACTTTCAAGCCCGCGCCTATGCTCCGCACCAACCCATAACAACAACCCACGGAGGTGATATGCGAAGCAAACTGGTCCACCGATTGTTGATGCCGTTGTTGCTGGCCTGCGCGGCCGGCGTCGTGCAAGCCGCGGAGACGCCCATCGATGCCAAGCCCTTGTTCGATGCGGCAGGTGTCGACGGCACCATCGTCGTCTACGACGTGCGGCAGCAACGCATGCTGACCTACAACCCGAAGCGCGCGGCCACTGCGTACTCGCCGGCCTCGACCTTCAAGATCTTCAATTCGCTGATCGGACTGGAAACCGGCGCCGTAGCCGATGTCGATAACGACAAGCTGCCATGGGACGGCAAGGTATGGATGCACCACGGCAAGCCGATCCTGCCAGCGGTATGCAATGCCGAGGTACCGCTGCGCGTGGCGCTGAAGAATTCATGCGTGCCCGCCTATCAGGCGCTCGCGCGCCGCGTGGGCACCGCGCAGTATCGCAAGTACCTTGGTGCGGCGCATTTCGGCAATGCCGATGTCGAGGGGCCGGTAGACCGGTTCTGGCTCAATGGTCATCTGCAGATCACCACGTACCAGCAGATCGATTTCCTGCGCAACGCCGCCGCGCACACGGTCCCGGCAATCTCCGAGCACAGCTTCAAGGCGCTCGATGACATCCTGATCATCGAACAGACGCCGGCGTACACGCTGCGCGCGAAGACCGGCTGGGCGACGTCGGGCAAGGTCGACGTGGGCTGGTGGGTCGGTTGGGTGACGCGCGGTGAAGACACCTACGTCTTCGCCATGAACCTCGATATGCCGCAGCCCGAAGTCGGCGCCAAGCGGCAGGAGATCGCCCGCACCGTGCTCAAGCAGGTAGGGGCGCTGCCGTAGCAACTGCCTGCGCGCGCGTCAGGCTTGCAGTCGCCGCTCCTTGGCGCGACGCATGTCGGCCACCGACAGCGAGATCGCCGAGATCAGGAAGTAGAACGCTCCGAACGCGGCATATGGCGCGAAATCGGTGATGCCCGGAACCTGACTGCCGGCTGCGGTCTTGATAAAGAACGCACCGGCCAGCGCCGACTGCGCGCCGCTGAGGATCATGGCCCACTGTGCGCCCGCGCTCTTCCAGCGACGCACGCCCGTGCCAAGCTGGAACAGGCCAGCGAGGATGGCCCATGTGCCAAACACGCCGAGTACCGCGTTCATGCTGATGCCGAGCGCAATTGCCACGGCGGCGGTGATGACGCCGCTCGCCACGACATTGAGCGCCTGGGTCGGGTTGCGCTTCATGCCGCCATTGCGGTGCGCATCGAACAGGTTGGCCAGGGCGTCCCACGCGGGATAGACCATCAGCAGAATCGCCGCCACTGCGGGGTTGGTCCTGCCGATCGTGAACGCAGCGGCGACCCATACGATCGAGAATGCCGCGCGCGAGTAGTAGTAAGGCTTGAGCCAGACGCTTGCCTGCGATCGGGTATTAGGGGTGTAGTCCATGTCCTGTCCTGTGGTGTTTATTGCTACCAACTAGTTGGTAGACTGCGTGGTCAAATAAAAGTCCCCGATATCCGAGGACGACTCAGCCCATCAGGCTGCGGAACACAAAACCTGTACGGATCGCTCGACGATCGAGACAAATGCCTCGGGATTGCCATGCACACGCGCCGCGAGCATGCCGCCGTGAACGGTGGCCAGAAACGCCGCAGCCTCTGCATCCGCCGTGCCGCGCAAACGGAACGTCTTGGTTGTCGCGCCTTTCGCCAGGATCGAAGCCAGCCAGCCGGTCAGATCCTGGAAATGCCCGCGCACCTCGATCGCAGCCGCCTCGGGAATCGCCGGCAGCTCGGACGCCAGCATCGCGCAGATGCAGATCGGCGCGGTCCCTTCGCGGATACAACGTTCCCAGTAACCGGTGTACGCGCGCAATTGCTCGAGCGGATCCCCGGTATGCGCCTCGATTGCCGCCACACCCTTGCGAGTCTCCTCGCGGTACAGCTTGACCACGATCTGCACCAGTTCCGCCTTGCTGGGGAAGTGGTGATGAATGCTGGCCTTGCTGATGCCCACCTTTTCAGAGATATCGGCGTAGCTGAAGCCGTTGTAACCGCGTGTAGCAAGCAAAGACTGCGTGCAGACGACAATTTCGACGGCCTTGGGAGAGAGGTCGAGTGCTTCCATGGGCAACAGTCTACCAACTAGTTGGTTGATGTCAAGTGGAACGTGAGATCTTAACGACTGCTTCGGCTTCGCTGGCTGCAATGCGTGCCTGCATTGTTGACAGCAACGTCCAGGCGGCCGAAACGTGCAACGGCTTGATCGACCAGATTGCGTTCATGTGAAACTCCTGTAAGGTATCGCTGCAACGCATGCCTGAAGAGGCGTTTGCAACGGGTTCGGGTGACCACAGGAGCCAATTTAGGGACTTTCGTCGCCTCTGAAAAAGACTTAGTAAGGGGGAGGGCATGCCTCGCAGGCATGGCGAATCATGGAGTTAAGGCATCTCAGGTATTTCATCGCGGTGGCAGAGGCGGGCAGCCTGACCGAAGCCGCGGTCAATCGACTGCATACCTCGCAGCCATCGCTAAGCCGGCAGATTCGCGACCTTGAAGACCAGGTCGGCGTGGAACTGCTGCAACGCGGCGCCCATGGTGTGACGTTGACCGAAGCAGGGAAGGCGTTTATGGACCACGCGCGGCTGGCCATGGCGCAGGTCGACGCTGCGGTCGAAGCCGCGCGGCGCGCCGCACAGCCATCCAAGCCGCAGTTCAGGCTGGGCTTTCTTACTGGCCAGGAAATGACCTGGCTGACGGATGCCATGCATCTGCTGCGCGCGGAGCTACCGAACATCGAGGTGACGGTATCGAGCGACTACTCGACGGAACTCGCTGCTGCCGTGGCACATGGCAAGCTAGACCTTGCGTTCATGCGCGCGGAGCCAGGTTACGACCTCAACTATGAGGTCGTCGGCCATGAGCCATTAGTGGTGCTGATGCCTAGCGATCATCCGCTGACGGCGCAAGATGTGGTGCATCCGCAAGACCTTCGACATCAGCCGTTCATTGCGATGGCGGACAAGGCAAAGGTATTGCGGAAGGTTGTCGATGACTATTTGCTCGAGTCCGGCGTCGAAGTCGAGATTGCGCAGAGCGTGGACAACCCTGCGATGGTGATGTCTTTGATTGCTTCGATCCGCGCCGTCACGCTCATTCCCGCCTATGTGCAAAAGCTGATGCCGTGGTCTGTGGTGAGCAGACCGCTGGCCGGCGAAGTGCCCAACATCGATCTGGTGGTGGGCTATAGCGCTAGCAATACTTCACCGATCCTGCGGCTGTTGTTGTCCAGACTGGACGATTTGAGGTCGCTCAACCTGCCGGCTGAAACAACGCCCGATTCTCGACCACATAGTCGCGTACCGTAACGGGCTTCTGTCCCGTGATCTGTTCGACGACGTTGTTGATGCCGGCGAACTCGCCTGCCTGATAGGCGCGGTACACCGATGTGATGTGTTGAATAAAGTGGGCTGACAAGTTGATGCGTTTCAGGCGCGCTTCGAATGATTCGATGCTTTCAGGTTCGTAGCGCACCGGGCGGCCGAGCGTATCGCCGAGGATTGCCGCGATTTGCTCGTGGTTCAGTTCTTCAGCGCCGAACAGTGGGTAGGTCTTGCCTGCATGCGTGGCAGGATCCAGCAGGATGCGGGCGATCACGCGGCCCTGGTCCGCGGCTGCAATCGGCGCGTGGCGGCCGCCTCCGGCGGGTACGCGCAACAGGTCGTCGTTGGCGATCTGCGAGCGCTGAAAGCCATACGTCAGCCATTCCATAAAGAACGTCGGTCGCAGATGCGTCACCGGAACGCCTGCCCAATCCAGCACGCGTTCCCCGTACCAATGCGCGAGCGACGCCTGGCTTTGCGCGTCCGCGCTCGCGGAGATCTGCGACATATTGACGATCGCGCGCACGCCCGCAAGCTTCGCCGCATGCGCAAACCAGACGGTGGCCTCGACGAGTCCGGGCTCCATGATCGGGTAGACGAAGTAAGCGCCGGACACGCCTTGCAGCGCGGCTTCCACCGCGCGATGGTCCAGCAGATCGCCGACCACGACTTCGACGCCCCTGGCGCGCAACTCGGCGGCGCGTTCGTCGTCGCGATGGGCAAGGGCGCGGACGCGTGCGCCTTGGGACAGCAGTTCTTCAATCGCGGCGCCGCCGGTGGCACCCGTGGCGCCGGTAATCAGATACAAAGCGTTGTTCATTTTCAAACTCGAGTTGGAGGGAGGCGGTCAGGCGGCAGGCGCGCGCAGCGGGGCGGGCGGGACGACGGTATCGATCAGGCCAGTCTTGACGTCATAGACCAGACCGGACACGGTCAGGCCGTCAGGCAGGTCGGTGTTGGCGCGCAGTGCGGCGACGTCGAGTGCCACGGCCCTGTAGGGGTCTGTGATCGCGAGTGCGTCGAGAGCGTTCGTCTCCACCCCCAAATGCTTGGCGAGCAGTGCTGGCGCATGGTGATGGCAGCCGATGATTCCGCAATCGGTGTGCTGCAGCAGCACGAGATTGCGCGCGCCATCGGGGCGTCCAGCGGCCTTCGCCACCACGCTGAGCACTGCCAGCGTTTCCAGCAATGGCTTGTTGATGCGGCCGCCAACGTTGCGGATGACCGCGGCCTCGCCTTGCTTCAACCCGAGGACATTGGCCGGATCCACGCGGGGATCGACGCAGCCGACGACGACGGTCCCGGTGGACGGCATCATCTTCAACTCGGGTGCGAAGTCGATGGTGGCAAACTCAGCGTTGCGCTGAAGCATGACATTGTTGAATTCCATTTTTTGCTCCTTCGTGTTCAGGCCAAGAGGTCGAGTTCGCTGCCTTGCTCTTCGCCTGGCACGCGCCGCGTTTGTTCGATTACATGCGTTCTCGGCGTACGGTCGATCAGGAGTCCGAGCACATCCGGTCGGCTGTAATGACCGCGCGAGTCCATCATGCGTTTGCGCTTGTCGATCTGCCAGAAGTCCAGATCCGCGATGATCTCTCCCTCGCCTTCGCGCAGCGGCTGACCGCCGAGGTACTCGCCCTCCGGCGACACGATCGCGGTAAAGCACCCGCTGGAGATCGGGCCCACCTGCGTGGTGTTGGTGTCGTGCAGGATCTGTTGTTGCTGTTCCGAGGTGAGCCACGCGGTGGCGTTGACCACGAAGGCGCCAGCCTCCAGCGCGTGCTGGCGGATGTTGACGGAGATCTGCTCTGAAAACAGATCCCCGGCGAACGAGCCCGGATACATGGCCGAATGGATCTCCTCGCCATCGGCCATCAGCGCGTAACGCGCGAGCGGGTTGTAGTGCTCCCAGCACGCCAGCTGGCCTACGCGGCCAACGGCGGTATCCACGGCACGCAGGCCGGAGCCGTCGCCCATGCCCCAGACCATGCGTTCGTGATAAGTCGGCGATAGCTTGCGGCGGCGCTGTACCAGCGTGCCATCCGCATCGAACAGGAGCTGGGTGTTGTAGATCGTGCCCCCGTCGCGCTCGTTGACGCCGATCGACACCACCATTCCGGCCTGGCGGGCGGCTTCGCCAATCGCACGGGTGGTGTCGGACGGCACCGTCACCGATTGCTCGAGCAGCTTGTAATGTTCGGCCCCCATCGCAAACGGCGATTCGATAAACGAGAAGTAGGGGTAGTAAGGGACGACGGTTTCCGGGAAGGTGGCGAACTGAACGCCTTGCTTGCCCAGTTCCAGGATCTTCCGGACGACTTTGTCGACGGTGCCTTCCCGGCTGTATAGAACTGGAGATATCTGGACGGCGGCGGCCCGAATGATTCTCGACATGGTGTGCGTATCCTTTGTTTGGCCCTGCGGCAAGTAAGAGAAGTGCTTGAACATTAGAGGGCCGGTCGCGACGGCGTCGGTCGTTATTGCCACCATTCATGACGTCCGTCATCGCAAGGGAGGGCACCCACGCGTCAAGCGCATTGGCCTGCGCTTGGGAATACAATCCAGCCATTCCTGACTACGCCAGGTCATATTGAGGACGCAGGACTGGATATGCATCGCATCGGTTTCATCGTGCCGAAACGGTTTCAGATGATGAGCCTTGCCGCGCTCACCGTTTTTGAAATGGCGAACCTGCCACCGGCGGGGCAGCGCTACGTGATCCGACTACTCTCCGAGCACGGCGGAAGCGTTGAATCGTCGGGCGGAATGAAGCTGGAAACCGAGGCGTTCGGGGATACGGCGTTCGACACGGTCATCGTGGGCTCGATCACCGAGATGAAGATGCCCAGCGCGGATGCTGGCGTGGTGGCATTCGTCAGAGAGGCCGCCAAGGCATCGCGGCGCGTCACCTCCATCTGCAGTGGTGCCTTTGTCCTTGCGGAGGCGGGTCTTCTGGATGGCCGGCGCGCGACCATGCACTGGGCACACGCTGCCGAGTTCCGATTGCGCTTTCCGAAGGTCAAAACGGAGGAGGACCGGATCTTCGTGAACGATGGTCCGATCTGGACCTCGGCTGGCATGACGGCCGGCATCGACCTTGCACTGGCATTGCTCGACAACGATCTAGGTCCCGATACCGCGAGAATGGCCGCCAGACTCCTTGTCATGAACCAGCGTCGGCTAGGCGGTCAGATGCAGCACTCCGCGCTGCTCGACATGACGCCCAAGTCGGATCGCATCGAATCCGTTTTGACCCATATTCGTCGCAACCTGCGCAATCCACTTACGATCGAGGAACTTGCGGATGTGGCCAACCTGAGCCCTCGCCAGTTCAGTCGTGCCTTCCTTGCTGAGACTGGCCAGTCTCCGGCCAAAGCCGTGGAGCAACTGAGACTGGAGGCGGCCAGATTCATGATCGAGCAAGGGCGGCATACGATCAGCGTCGTGGCGCAGGAAGCAGGCTTCGCTGACCGGGAGCGCATGCGCCGTGCGTTCGTACGGACTTTTGGTGTGCCGGCTGATATCTTGCGCAGAAAAGCGAGGCAGGAGGCGGTTGGGGGAGAGTAGGGCGACTAAAGCGCGAGGAGACCTGTCATGCGGATGCTATGGAATGCTGCGTTTCGAACTGTGTTCGTCACTGCTCTGGTGGCGACTGGCATGAGCGGAGCCCACGCAGCCGAAGTGACCTTGATGGCTGCCAATGCCGTCAAGGAACCACTCCTCGATCTCATTGCGGGCTTCGAAAGCGCGAGCGGGCACAAGGTTGCCGTGAGCTGGAGCGGCACCGAAGCCATTGCCAGGAAGGTCAATGACGGTGCGATGATCGACGTGGTCATTATCGGCGCGGGCGCCATGGACAAGCTGAGTGCCGACGGCAAGCTGGCCGCAGGCAATCGCGTGGATTTCGCCAAGGTCGGCATTGGCATCGCCTTGCGCGCGGGCCTGCCGAGGCCTGATATTTCGTCGGGCGAAAAGGTCAGGATGGCCGTCCTGGCAGCCAACTCAGTGGCCTACTCCACAGGGCCGAGCGGTTTCTATCTGGCGGACATGTTCAAGAAGATGGGTATCGCCGACCAGATCAAGGACAAGTTGAAGCAGCCCGCCTCGGGGGCGCAAGTTGCCGAGTTGGTCGCGCGCGGGGAGGCCGATCTTGGCTTTCAGCAGGTCAGCGAATTGGTGCATGCCAAGGGTATCGACTACCTCGGACCGTTACCCGCCGACATTCAATACGTGACGACGTATTCGGCAGGCGTGCCCACGACTTCGTTGGCGCCGGAAGCCGCAAAGGCGCTGATGAAATTCCTCACCGCACCTGAGGCGGCCCCGATCATCAAGAAATCCGGCATGGAGCCGGGCTAACTGTCAGTGCGGCCAGCGTTGCCTAGGGATGCAGCGAAGCCTTCAGGCTCATGAGATTCTGTGGCGTCACGCGAATCAGGCCACCCCGCGGGCTGTCGACATCAGCGATCAGCGACAGTGATAGCGAAACGGTCACCGGCAGGATGAAGAGCAGAAACACATTCGACGTTTCGGCGCGTGCGGCATAGCCCTGCATCAGCGTGCTGAAGAAGGCGATGATGATCATCAGGCACCATGCGGCGATTGGAATGCGGTTCAACCACGCCGCCTCGGCATAGCCCTGCGAATTGATGACGTCATTCATGCCCGCTACCACCAGCGCGGTGATTGGGTTGGGCTTCTCGCGTGCAACGCCTCGCACGGTTCTCCACATCTCGTCCTCGATCGCGGCGGTGGCCGTCGAGATCGCGCGCAGTTGCTCGCGATCGCGCGTTTGATAGTAGAGAAGCCGCTGGTCGAGGTAGCGCACCAGCAGCGCTTTCACCTTGTCGGCGTCCGCACCCTCGATCAGCTCCGCGCGCAGGTACTCGGTGCCAATCGCATTGGCTTCCTCCTCTTCGAGGTTCTTGCGCTGGTCGTATCGTCCGACCGCCATCGACAACGTGAACCCGATCAGCAACGCCAGTAGTGTCAGCGTCGCACCCTGGGTGATATTGAAGTCGTCACGACCATCGGCGCGGATCGGCCGGATCCGGCGCAGCACGAGTGCGCCAATGGCCGTGGCTATCGCCAGCAACACGAGCAGCAGAACGAAGAGGACGGCGGGGTGGCGGATGATCTCGTTCATGGTCGCGGGTGTACGGTGTCAGATGCGCACACGCATCAGCGCGCTTTCTCGATGTCTCCGGGCTTCCACGTTTGATCGAAGAAGGCTTTCTCGGGCGAATATAGCCGCAGAATGACGAAGTAGCCCTTGCCCGGCACCGTGCGGAGCCAGTTCTTTTCCTTGTTGGCCGGCGCGGTCGGGCCGAAGTACAGGTCGGTCGAGCCGTCGGCATTCTGTACAGGCTTGTCCATCTGGTTGAGCGACGGGAACGGCTGGCCGTTGTCGAGCCCGGACGCCGTGGTGCCGTCGTAGACCGTGACGGACCAGAAGTTCTTTGCGGGGATATTCGGTGGCAGGTGCAATGCGTACGATTGAGCGCCATCGAGGAAGTTGCCATCCTTGTCGCGCGAGGTGACCGGATACTTTGCGCCCGCGTTCACGATGTTCTTCACCATGCCCGGGCTGGCGGAATAGGCGCTGGTGAAATACCCCGACCGCTGTTCGAGGTTGGTATAGGTGTGTGCGGATTGGAACGAGGTGTCCTCGCCGGCGAATACGTTGACCCATTGCCGATCGGGATAGTATTTGCCGCCGGGCTCCTTCGCGACCATATCGGCGATCACGACCTTGCTGATCTTGAAGCCGGTTTGCGCGGCACGCTCGAGCAGGCTCCGCATTTCCGGGCTCGGCGAGAACGGCTTGCCTTTCTCGATGCCGATCGTATGCAGGAATCCCCGCATGTCGAGGTCGGCGGGATCCACGTATTCGCTGTCGATAAAGCGCGACATCATGTCGAAGTAACTCGCATCGCGCGGAAACAGGAGATTGGCTGGCTTGCTATTGGCGTCGGGGAACTGCATTGGCTTGGCCGACGCCTTCTGGCCCAGCGGATAGATGCGTGTAGCCGCAATCTGGGCGTTCGGCTTCGACAGGTCCTTCGGATCGCTGAAGAACGTGCGCCAGAACAGGAACACGTTGTACGTGCGGGACCGGTAGACGAATGCGCCCTTGGGCAGGGTGCCCTTCGGCGGCTCACCCTTATAGTCAGGGGGCAGCAGGACGTAGGTTCCGCCTTTGCCCTTGTCCGGACCGGCCAGGCCCACATCGCCAGTCCAACTGCGGCCGTCGGTGGTTGGGCCCACCAGTGGGCGCTGGAAGAAGTCGTCAATAATGCCCTGCACCCCAGCCGGCGCTTCGACGACCATCGGACCGTCCTTCTTGAGATCCAGATAGCCCATCGCATAAACAACGTCGGAGTTTGGCGTCGTTACCTGCGTGGAAGCCTTGATTCGTTCCTTCCAGACCGGCAGAACGTTGTAGCCTCCACCGAAGACTTTCTCCGAGCCTTCCATCATCGCCCAGATATTGAGGGCCGGCAACGCCCACAAATACGCTTGCGTCGCGCGCTGGAAGATCAGTTCCTCCTGCAGCATGCGCGAGGTTTCGGGCGTGGGGTAATCCTTCTCGAACGGGGCATTGGCGAGGGCATCGTAGCGAGAGCTTTGCGCTACCGCGGCGCTGGAGAGGCCGAGCGCAACGGTGCTCAATGCGATAGAAATCCAGGGATAGTTCTTCATCTCAAGCCCTAGGTTGTATGTGTTCGCGGAGGGTTGTCGATCGTTACGCCATCTTGCGAATCGCGGGAGGCTTCCACGAACCATCGAGAATCGGCTGCTTGCCCCAATAGGCACGGATATAGAGCGAGAAGGCGCCGGCGGGTGCGGGCAACCAGTTGGACTCGCGCTCCGCGCCGGGCGATGTCGCGCCGGCATATATCGTTAGCGATCCGTCGGCGTTTCGCTTGAGGGTGGTGTTCTTGGTGCCCAGTGAATAACGCTTGAGGTTGTTGGGGTGGAACAGGTGCTTGTCGTTATAGAGCGTTAGCGACCAGAAGCCATTGACTGGCGGTTGCTGTCCGGCGGGGAAGACTATCTCGTAGTTGCTGGCGCCGCTCAATGCCACGCCGGCCGCATCGAAGTCGGTGTAGAAATACTGGGTCTCGGTAGGGCGGTTGTCGAACATGTTCGACTTGGCCGTGCCGGTGCGATCGAAGTAGTCGAAACCGGTCTGAGCGTTGTTGGTCGAGCGGTTCCAGCCGTTGCCGGCGGGCAAGCCGTTGCGGCGCCATTCGAAGAACGGCCCGATCGCGTCACGCTCGGTCTCGACGGCCGTCGACACGAGCACCTTCTTGATTTCCGCATCGCGGTTGGCGACTTCCATCAGCGAACGGAACTGGGCGTATAGCGCCTCTTCGCCGGGGAGTGGCGGCACGGTGTCCAGCACCTGTCCGAACTGGTCGAAGAACTTCTCCGGGATGACCCATTTGGTCTCGCCGTCGCTGGCGCCGGCATCGGCTTTGGGGCCGGGAATCTCGGGCGCCTTTGCCCAGTCGATGGTTTTCATGCGGCCATCGAACTGCTTCAACGGGTAGAACACGATCTGATTGATAACCGGCTGAATCGCCTTGCGATCCTCGGCCGTGTCGTTCATAAAGACCCGCGGAATAGCGTTGGCCAGCGACGTCGGGCAGCGGATGATCGCCGTGACGTTGGCGGGCTTGCTGCCTTTCCAGTTCGGCCCGGCCAGCAGGTAGAACCCGGGCTTAGTGCGATAGGGCTTGCCGATCTGACCGAACTGATTGGTTCGTGCGTCGTACAGCGCGTAGACCCAGAACCGATCGCCAAAATTGGGGACCTGTGCCACGACGGGTTCTTCATCCAGCTGGAAAAAGCCCAGTCCATAAACCACGTCCTGGTTCGGGCAGGTCACGAACGTTTCCGCGGGATCGATGTAGTCGTGCAGCATGCCCACCTGACCGCGAGGCGCTGCTGGCAATACGCCGTTCAGCAGGCCGGGGTGGGGCGCCTGGGTAATGCGTGCAAAGCGGTTGAGCATATTGACCATGGGCCAGCCCCACACATAGGCCATGCGCGCGATCACCTGCGCATAGCCGGCGTGCATCGGCAGGCCGGCCGGTGGCTGAACCTCTTTGTTGGCGGCGGTGGCGGGCTCGCGGGCCCCCCCTTTTGATTCGGCCGCCGCCGCCGGCAATGGCGCCGCCGATAGCGATGCCAACGTCAGGGGGCTAGTCGCGCCGAGGACCGTGAGCAGCCTGCGAGTGGTGTCTACCTTGTCCCGTTCCGCCATCGTCGACCTCATCAAGTTCAGTACTCAATACTGCACAGAGACACGATCGGCGAGAAGTCAAAGATTTGGTGATAGATGTGAAAGTTTCTGAGACAGCAGCTCATCAGCATTCACTTTCCCTGTGATATGTCGGTGGATACCTTGCTTGAAATAAAAAGCAAAAAGATGCGGTAACCAATGCCTAAAATACTGAAATTAGCGCCGTAAACCGCACTTAATCCAACGTCAATTCCAGTAGCCGCCCACTACGATTCCATTGCCGGAATGTCCCGGTGGATGTCTATCTAGGAGAGAACTTGATGAATGGATTGACGATCGGTGGCGCGGACGCGGTGCGCAATGCCCAGGCGTGGTCGACAACGCGGCGCGCGCAGGCGGCTGACACTGCGGCGGCAAATGCGGACGCCATGGCGGGCTTCCGCGCCCGTGGTTTCGATATCAAGGTCGTCGACATGGTTGACGCACAGAAGAACGAAGTGCTCAAGGCCACCGACAGCAATGAGGACGGCTTCATCTCGCGAAGCGAGCTCGCAAAGCAGCTCGTTGGCAAGAGCGATGATGAACTGGCCAGCATCCATGATGCGATGGACGCGAACGAGGATGGTCACGTCAGCGCCGACGAATACAAGGACAGCATGCCCGCCGAACCCATCATGGCGGACACCGCTGCCCGTTTCTTCAGGATGGTCGAAGACGCTCGCAGTCAAGGCCGCCTGATGTTGGGCACGGACCCCGTCGCGGCCGGCGTCGCCTGACGACGGCGCATCAGCAGGTAGACCGCGGGAACCACGAATAGCGACAGCAGCGGTGCCGTGATCATGCCGCCGATCATCGGCGCTGCGATGCGTTGCATGACCTCGGAACCGGTGCCATGCGACCACATGATCGGGATCAGCCCGGCGAGAATGACGGCCACCGTCATGGCCTTGGGGCGCACACGCTGCACGGCGCCTTCCTGAATGGCTGCAAGCAGCGCGGTGGTTCCCGTTTCTCCCTGCTCAAGTCGGTCGCGCCACGCGTGCTTGAGGTAAAGCAGCATGATCACGCCAAATTCGGCCGTGACGCCCGCCAATGCGATGAAACCGACCACGCCCGCCACAGACAGGTTGTACCCGAGAAGGTATAGCAGCCAGAAGCCACCGATCAACGACAGCGGCAACATCCCCATGATCAGCAGTGCCTCATCGAGGCGCCCGAATACCAGATAGAGCAGCACGAAGATGATCAGCAACGTGAACGGCACCACCAGCTTCAGCTTGGCACTTGCGCGCTCCAGATACTCGAACTGCCCCGACCAGCTCAGCGAATAGCCGGCCGGCATCGGCACCGCCTTGGCCACCGCAGCCTGCATGTCACGCACCGCTGAACGCAGGTCGCGTCCGCGAAGGTCAACATAGATCCAACCCGACAGCCGGGCATTCTCGCTGCGCAGCATCGGCGGCCCCTGCACCACGTGGATGCGTGCCACATCGGACAAGACGATCTGTTGGCCACGATCCGTCACGATCGGAAGGCTGCGCAGTTGCTCGACGGAATCGCGGTAGTCGCGCGGATATCGTAGATTGATCGGAAAGCGCGCCAACCCATCGACCACTTCTCCAATGTTGTCGCCACCAATCGCCGAGGAAACGATGCTCTGAATGTCGCTGATATTGAGTCCATAGCGACCCGCGGCCGCACGGTCGATATCGATGTCGATATAACGCCCGCCGGTGAGCCGCTCCGCCAGCGCGGACGTGACACCGGGGATGGTCTTCACGGTCTCCTCGATACGCGTCGCAATCCGGTCAATTTCTTTGAGGTCGGTGCCCGCCACCTTGATGCCGATCGGACTCTTGATGCCGGTGGCCAGCATATCGATGCGGTTGCGGATCGGTGGCACCCAGATGTTCGACAGGCCCGGCACCTTGACCACGCGATCGAGTTCCTCCACCAGCTTGTCCGGTGTCATGCCCGCGCGCCATTGGTCGCGTGGCTTGAACTGGATCGTGGTTTCGAACATCTCCAGTGGCGCTGGATCGGTCGCCGAGTCGGCGCGGCCGGCCTTGCCGTGGACGGTGGCGACTTCCGGCACCGACTTGATCAACCGATCTGTCTGCTGCAACAACTGAGCGGCCTTGCCAGCGGACAGTCCCGGGAGTGCCGAGGGCATGTAGAGCAGATCGCCTTCATCGAGTGGTGGCATGAACTCGCCGCCGATGCGCGAGATGGGCCAGGCCGTTGCCGCCAGCGCGACAACGGCGACCACGATGGTGGCGCGTGGATGCCGGAGTACATGTGCGAGGAACGGCTGATAGGCGCGGATCAGGCAACGGTTGAGTGGATTGGCGTGCTCGCTGGGGATACGGCCACGAATAAGGTAGCCCATGAGCACGGGCACCAGCGTGATCGACAGACCCGCAGCGGCCGCCATCGAGTACGTCTTTGTGAAGGCCAGGGGTGAAAACAGGCGGCCTTCCTGCGCCTCGAGCGTGAACACCGGCACAAAGGACAGCGTGATGATCAGCAGCGAGAAGAACAGCGCCGGACCTACCTCCGCGGCGGCTTCGCCAATCACGCGCCAGCGTTCGGCGCCGGACATCGGCTCGTCAGGATGTCCCGCATGCCAGCGCTCCAGATGCTTGTGCGCGTTCTCGATCATCACCACGGCAGCATCCACCATCGCGCCAATTGCAATCGCAATGCCGCCCAGCGACATGATGTTGGCATTGACGCCCTGGTACCGCATGACGACAAAGGCGGCCAGCACACCAAGAGGCAGCGACACGATGGCCACCAACGCGGAACGCAGATGAAACAAGAACGCCAGGCAGACCAGTGCGACGACGATGAATTCTTCGATGAGCTTGTGGGTGAGATTGTCCACGGCACGGTGAATCAGCCCGGATCGATCGTAGGTCGTGACGATCTCGACGCCGGCGGGCAGGCTTTTCTTGAGCGCTTCCAGTTTGGCCTTGACCGCATCGATCGTCTCCAGCGCATTCTTGCCCGAACGCATCACGATCACGCCGCCAGCCACCTCGCCCTCGCCATCGAGCTCGGAGATTCCGCGTCGCGTTTCCGGCCCGAGCTGGATGTTGGCGATATCCCCGAGTCGGACGGCGATGCCCGCGCCGCTGGTCTCGATCGGAATCTGTCTGAAGTCGGCGAGCGTCTTGAGATAGCCCGATGCCCTCACCATGTACTCGGCTTCCCCGAGTTCCAGTACCGAGCCACCTGCCTCCTGATTGGCGCCACGGATCGCCGCGAGCACCTTGGCCTGCGAAAGGTTATAGGCGCGCAGACGATCAGGCATCAGAACCACCTGGTACTGGCGAACCATGCCACCCAGTGATGCCACCTCGGCGACGTTCGGCAGGGATTTCAGCTCGAAGCGCAGGAACCAGTCCTGCAACGCGCGCAGTTGGCTCAGGTCATGCTGGCCGGTGCGGTCGACCAACGCGTACTCATAGATCCAGCCCACGCCGGTAGCGTCGGGCCCTAACGCAGGCCTGGCTGCCGCCGGCAGTCGCGACTGCACCTGATTCAGGTACTCCAGCACACGCGAGCGCGCCCAGTACGGGTCGGTCCCGTCTTCGAACAGGACGTAGACAAACGAATCTCCAAAGAACGAGTAGCCCCGTACCGTCTTTGCCCCCGGCACCGATAACATCGTGGTGGTGAGCGGATAGGTCACCTGATTCTCCACCAGCTGTGGCGCCTGCCCGGGGAACGGTGTGCGGATGATGACCTGCGTGTCGGACAGATCCGGCAGCGCATCGAGTGGTGTGCCGTGAATCGCCCACAACCCCCAGGCGATCAGCATGACTGTAGCCAGCAGCACGAGGATGCGATGACGGATCGATGCCAGAATGATGCGCGCGATCATGGCTTCGCTCCTTGTCCCATGCTTCCGCTTTCCGGCATGGCGGGCGCGGATGGCTCTGTCGGCGATGCAAGGCGTGTCGACGTGCCACGCAGGCTGGCTTCGGAATCGATCAGAAACTGGCCAGACGTCACGACCTTCTGGCCGGCAGACAGTCCGGAAAGGACTTCGGTCATGCCATCGGTTTCGTGACCGGTGCGGATTTCTGTGGACACATACCCTTGCGCCCCAGCATCGACCATGACGATGGTGCGCTGACCCGTGCGAATCACGGCTTCGGATGGAATCTGCAGCATGTCGGGCTGTTTACCGCCTTGAAACCGCACGTTGGCAAACATGCCGGGCACCAGCTTGCGCTGGTGGTTTGGCAAGACGATGCGGACCTTGATGGTGCGTGTGGCGGGATTGACGTCGGGGAGAACTGCATCGACCTTGCCGGTGACCGGCTCGGGGGCGGCCGTGGTAGAAACGGTGACAACTTGCCCCGGTGTAATGCCACGCGCCTGCGCCTCGGGCACTTCGGCAATTACCCACACCTGGCCAAGATCGGCCAATCGGAACAAGGTCATACCCGGCGTGACCGTCATTCCCTCGCGGACCGCGATTTCAGTCACTACGCCATCAAGCGGGCTGGCGATTCCCTGGGCCGTCTGCAGCTTTCCCGAGCGGACGACTGCATCGGCCTGCGCTGGTGTCATGCCGGCTTGCAGCATGCGCGCTTTTGCCGCATCCGAGAGATCGCCTTGGGACAGTCGCGCCACGGCCAGGTATTCCTGCTGCGCTGCCACCCAGTCGGGGGCGTAGAGGGTAACCAAGGTCTGGCCCCGTCGCACCGGATCGAGTGTGGCCCGCACGCCCACATGCTGCACGAAGCCGCTGGTTCTTGCCTGAATGACCTGGACGCTGCGCTCGTCGATCGCCACGTTGCCGGCGGCGTCGAGCATGGAGGAGGCTTGCGCGGGCTTTACCTCTGCCGTACGGATGCCGAGGTTCTGCGTGACCCGGCTGTCGATCGTGACACCGCTCGCGTCAGCACTATTGCCATCGGCATAGACCGGCACCAGTTGCATGTCCATGAATGGCGATTTGCCCGGCTTGTCGAAGCGCTGCCCCGGCACCATTGGATCGTGCCAGTAGAGCACTGTCTTGCCAGTTTGCGGATCGACGTTGCCGGGAGCCGCCGTCGCGCCTGCCATCGATGGGCCTTGCATCGCGGACGCGCCTTCGGAAACGCCGAGACGATAGCCGGCATAGCCGGCCGCACCGATCAGCACCACGCACGCCGCGGCAACTTTCAGTCGTGGATTCATTTGACGTCCTTGGTGGCGGGTTCGGTTTGTGCGGTGGCCAATGGGGTCAGGAAGGTGAGTTCGGCCCAGAGGCGGGTCGTGCGTTGTTCGAGCGCCAGCCGTTCCAAGGCGGTATCGATGGCACGGTGGTTGGCTTCCGCCACGGCCAGCAGCGACCCGGTATTGGCGCGATAGGCCGTCAGCGCGGCTTCGGCCTGTGCATTGGCCAGCGGCAGCGTGGCATCGTCATACCGCCTGAGGCGTTCGAGGTTGCGACGCAACTCCGCGAGGCGCGCGCCAACGATGGCGTCCGTATTACGCTGGATGATTTCAGCCTTTGCACGTGCCTCCGTGGCCTGCGCGAGCCGAGCGGACACCTCGCGATCCTGCCGATTGGCGCGATCCCACGGCAGCGGAAAGCTCACGTTGATCGAAGTCAGGTTGGAATATGCGGCGCCACGCTGGCTGTACATCAACTCCACCGCGATGTCGGGCTTGCGCGCTTCGTCCGCCACGCGTACCTCGCTCTCCGCCAGGGTCACCTCGCGCTGGGCGGCGGCAACTTCCGGCACGCCGTCGTAACGTGTGCGGATGAGTTGCTCGACTCGGTCCGGTATGGCCAGCACAGGGCGCTCGCCAAGTGGCCGGGTCGCATCCGCGCCGATCCAGCGCGATAGATTGACGGTGGCAGTGTCGAGCACCGCCTGGTTCTCGCTTTCTCGGTCGCGCAGTTTTTGCACTTCCAGTTGTGCGGATAGCACGTCGGCGCGCGTGCCTCGGCCGCCGCGATAGGCTGCATTGGCGGCTTCCTGCGCGAGATTCAACGGATGCGAATGATGACCGAGCAAGACGGCCGCCTGCTCGGCGTACCAGCGGTCGATCCATGCGGCCACGGCGTTGCGTTGGACGTTGGTCATGCCGAGCATGCGCCGCGCATCTGCGGAAGCGGCTTCGGCCTCGAAACGCGCGGTGCGTGCCCGTCGCTTGTCAGCACGCGTGAACTCCTGCAGCACGCTGACTGAGCGCGTGGTCATGGAGTCACGACTCAGCGAGAACTTGTCCGTGCCGTTGATGGGGACATCGTTCAGTCCAACTTTGAGGACGGGGTCGGGCAACTGCCCGGCAGCCACCGCCTGTTGTACTGCCGACTCGATGGCACCGTACGAATTCTCGGCATCGCGCGCATGCGCTGTGGCGAGCGCGGCGGCCTCTTCAATGGATAGAGCGGGGATGGCATGTGGGGGCGCGGCAAGCGACACCGACATGCCGAAGGTGGACGCGCAAAGCAGCGCCAGCCTCAGGCAACGCGGGAATGACATAAAGCCTCCGGAAACGACGACCACTACTCCCGGGAAATCGGGAGCGACAAGAACGTGGCGCAGCTTCGGAGGCTAGGTGCGGAAACAGCAGTGAAGGATGGCGTGCGGCGGCGGCGGGGCGCGCGGCCGAGCCTGCGCATGCAGCGCGATGACTGGCGTAACGTCGAGCACGGGGGGCTCGACAATGATGCTCGCAAGCACCGGGATAAATGCGGGGACCTGCGGCGCGGCGTGATCGGCGTGCTTGGCGTCGGCCTGGCAATGGGCCATGCACAGGGCCTTCTGTCCGTTGTTCTGCACTGCAACCTGATCGGCCATCTCCGCGCAGGACGTCATTGCTTCCATCGGCGCTTCCATCGGCGCTTCCATCGGTGATTCCGCAGGCGCAGCCTTGCCCATCGTGCAGGCGTAGGCAGCCGTTGCCAGTTGCACTGACAGGAACACAACCAGAAGGAATCCGGCAATCCACGAATGCCGGCGAGCGATGCGATGCACGATGTATGGGGATCTCGAACCAGCGCAAAGGATAACCGCATTCCAGCCAATTGCAATAGCGAGCCATCAGCCAGAGAAGCCAATAGCGAGACCCACGATGAGCGATCACCCATCATCCGCCACTGATCATCACGGGACTATTGTCGCTTGCGAGCTACCCTAAAGGTCAATAGCCGAGTTCAGGGCGTTCGTATTCATTGAATACGTGGTTGATCCTGAATGCGCCAGTCGGAGGGCCCTGCCATGAAGATACTTCCCATTGCGACGTTGGCTCTGTTGCTGGCAGGATGTGCTACGAGTCCAGGGACGCCACCCACTCCACAAGCCTCACAATCGTCGCGCACGGAATCCTGCAAGCAGACTTCGGAGCAGGAGATCGCGGCATTGTTCGATCGATGGAACCGATCGTTGCAGACAGGCGATTCCGCCAAGGTAGCGGCCAACTATGCGGACCGCTCGATCCTTCTTGCGACAGTGTCCAATAAGCCTCGGCTGACGCCGGCAGAAAAAGTGGACTATTTCAATGAGTTTCTGAAAAACGGTCCGTCGGGAAAGATCGACTTCCGTACCATTGAGCTAGGGTGTAATTCCGCCGTGGACGCCGGCCTCTACACGTTCACGTTCGCAAGGACTGGAGCGGTTGTTAAGGCTCGCTATACCTACACTTACCGCTGGGATGGCTCGCAATGGTTGATTACGAGCCATCATTCATCAGCGATGCCGGAGAAAACGTAGCAACGACTCGCGGTGCGAGATCAGAAAATCCTCCACAGCACTCGCGCGGTATCCGGTGAGCAGGCGAAAGTCGTCGCTCGCCGGGGACATCGCCTGTGATGTTCAGGATCTGACTGTCCTCGAGGTTCAGACTTAATGCGTGATCGCTGGCAATCGGTCCAAGCGTAGAGGCGTCGGCATTGAGTAGCGACGTATAGATCAATTGCCGTGCGCCGGCATCGCGAGCAGCCGCAATAGCATGGCGATGCTGTTCCACGCGGCGCGGCCCGCAGTATTCGGCACTGGTGCTTATCAGCAGGATGCGATCTGCGCCGTCAAATGCCTTCGCAAGGCAGCTCGGATCATCGAAGTTGGCATATCGGACATCGATACCGTGGGTTGCAAAGTCGAGTCGCGACGTGGGGGTACGGGTTGTGCCAATCAGGCGGTAACCAGGGCGACCAGACAATTGTTCAATCACAGATCGACCAAGTTGGCCCGAGATCCCGCTGACGAGAAGGGATGGCTTATGCATGACAGAAATCTTCCATAGGCAACGCGGCGTTCGCCTGGCACGCGCTTGTGCCGTGTCGAAACGCAGGTGCAATTGGCCAGCCGGCGTATGTCCGGCACCAAAAACAGATCGCTCGCTGAGCCCAGGGCTTGGACTCAAGCGGGGCTCAAGCGATCAGCAGGAGAAGACGAAGATTCGAGTCATCGCGGCATCTTAGCCGAAAGCGGCGGGGCCGGCCCTAAGTTCAGATCGAACCGGCCGGTGCTACAGCCGGAAAGTCCTTTTCGGGATCGAACACGTTGTTGAAGAAGTTTGTCAGGGAGTACATGGCAACCAGTGCGACGATCTCCATGACGTTTGCGTCCGTATAGCCGGCATCGCGGATCGCTTTCAGATCGGCGTCCTTGATCTGTCCGCGGGTCTCGATGACTTTGCGCGCGAACTGGACCGCGGCATCGCGCCTGGCGTCCGTGGCATGACCCTTTCGCGCGAGGATGATCTCGTCTGCCGGCAGCTGGGCCATGTGCTGCGCCGTAAAGCTGTGAACCGTCAGGCAGTAGTTGCAGCCGTTCACTTCGGACACAGCCAATCCGATGCTGTCACGCGTCTTCACATCGAGTGCCTTGCTCAACGAGCCGAGGAGCGTAGCCCAAGCGTTGAACGCGATGGGGCTCTGCGCGAAGGCAGTCATCATATTGGGCGTGAACCCGATGTTCTTGGTGAAGGTATCGAGCGTTGCCTTCGAAGCGGCCGGCACCTGTTCCGGGTTCAGAGCGGGGATTCTTGACATCGTAATCTTCCTTGAGAATTGAGTAGTTAATGACTCGTTAAACGCGGCGTTAAACGATATCCAACACTTCAAAGATCGGACGGCGGGGCTTTTGCGCCCAGTTTCCGGATCGTTCCACGCCTACGGATAACAGCAGGACCGGCACTTCGTCCGCCGCCAATCCGAAGGTGCTGTGCACGGCGTCGGCGTCGAAGCCAATCATCGGCGTCGATCCCAATCCCATCGAGCGTGCCGCATAGATCATCGCGGCGGCACCAAAGGTGCCGGTACGCACTGCCTCGTCGCGCTGGCGCTGCGGGAATTCCATATACAGATTGCGGGCGGGGATCTCCCATTCCGGCACCATCTTTTCCGGCATGACGCCCGCCTCGACCAATGGCGCGAGCCGATCCGGAATGACGCTGGAATCCGCGAGCTGACCGCAGACGATGAACGTGACGGCTGCTTCGGTGATCGGCGGCTGGTTCCACGCGATAGGGCTCAGCCGAGCTTTGGCGGCACGCGAGCGCACCGCAATAAAGCGCCAGTTCTGCAAATGGAAGGATGTTGGCGCGCTGGTGCCGATTTGCACGAGTTCGCGAATCTGCTCGTCGCTCAGCGTGGCGTCAGGGTCGTAGTACTTGGCGGCACTGCGGCTCAGAATGCATTCGATGACGGCATTGGTCACCGTGGTCGGTTTGGTCATGGTGCGGCTCTCATCAGGTGGTTAGGCGTTCACGAGGCGCGTATCGACGCCCGGAGGAGCGAAAGCGATGCGGCCAACAGAACAAGATCCTTGAGAAGAAACTGGCCCGGCATTGCTGAAATGGCCGGAAATCCGCCCGCCGTCGCTTCCGCTACGCCAGGGGTACTCAAGAAGAAGGTGAGGGTGATGAAGTAGGTCGCCGCCGACATCGCCGCGCCCAAGGCGGAGAAGATGGGCAGGAACGCGCCGGCGATCAGCGCGGCTGCGGTCGAGAGCTCCAATGCACCTATGACGTAACTCGCGCCCTGGACGCCGAAGAGGGCGTGCAACCAGCTCATGATGGGGCTGTTGGCGATAAACGGCGCAATACCGTTGGCCTCATAGGCAGTGAACTTCATGCCGCCGAACCAGAGAAAGACCACTACGAGTGCCCATCTGAGCAGAGCCAGATGGTTGAGTGTCCCAACGCCTTTCTCGGAAATCTGTAAGCGAGATTCAATAGATTGAGTGGTCATTTTTAATCGACGGCTGGAGAGTAATTGAGCATTGATCGTAGCTTCGCGTGCGTACTTTGTGGTCTCGAAATGGTTCGGATTCGTCCAGATGTGCGAGCTTCGCCGAGTGACGGATGCTCGGTTCAGTCTCGATATGGTTCCCGCGAATCTATATTTTCATTTCCGGTTTGCTGCGAATAATCGAGATGTTTGAATTGCGTTCATACTCGATGCATGTTCGAATTTTTATCGTCTCCGTACACAGGTCTGGATTATTTTTTGGCCGCCATGGATATCGGTGTGCCTCATATCAAGGTCCGCGATATACGCGAAAGCTGGGGAATGCGTGTCGACGCCTTCAAGACCGCGAGCTTGCATTACTGCCTTGAGGGTGCTGGCGTACTCGCCGTTCACGGCGGGCCTTCTATTCCACTGGAACCGCATACCTTCGTGCTGTTGCAGCCGGGGGTTGCTTACCGTTTCGTCGGCACGGGTCAGCAAGGCATCGTCATGGCATGCGGTGAGTTGCGCGTGGAGTTGGTTGGGGGTGCAGACCCATTCGCGTCATTGCGCGAGCCACTGGTGGCCCGATTTGACGATACGGATGGATTGCGAGACCAGTTTGCGATGCTGCTGGCCGAATCGACTCAGCCGGGAGTGGGTTCACGTGCGTTGACCGAGGCGTTGGTCAAACAGTGTCTGGTGCTGGCATTGCGTCGCTGGGTCGCGTGCGACGCCCAACCGCTGCCGTGGTTGGCGGGCGTTTCGGACGCGCGGCTGAGTCGTGCGTTGTGCGCGATCTTCAATGAACCTGCCGTCGCCTATACGGTGGACAGCCTTGCGATGATTGCAGGGATGAGTCGATCAGCGTTTGCCGCAGCGTTCCGGCGCGCCTTCGGTCAATCGCCGATGAATCTGGTCAAGCTGGTGCGATTACGACGCGCCAGCGGACTATTGATTACTACTGCGCTGCCGGTGGCCGAGGTCGCAAAACGCGTCGGATTCTCCAGCAGGAGCAATTTCTCCCTCGCGTTCAATGAACTTCACGGCGTGGACCCGACCGGTTTTCGTCGGACGTTCGCCGAGGAAGCCAAATCGTATTGGGAAGCGAACATTCAACAAAGCGGTGTATCACCATCGTAGCCTTCAAAGCGGCTCATTCACTGGCCCGTCGGCGAGCGCGATAGTCGGAAGGCAGCGTGTCGTAAGCGTCGTGGAACGCTTTCAGAAAACTGCTGCGACTGGCGTATCCGACCGAGCGCGCAATCTGGTCGACCGATAACTCTTCGGTGTTCAGCATCGATGCGGCTTGACGCATGCGCAATTTCCGGAGGACTGTCATGGGAGGCAGGCCGACGACCTCCGTGAACCTGGCCATAAACGATGATCTGCTCAGGAATGCGATTTGAGCGAGGGCGTCCACGGAATGATCCGCACCCGGCCGCGCCGCCATATGCGAGAAAGCTCTCGCAATATTGATATCTCCCAGCAGCGAGAACCCTTCGACCCACAAGTTAATTGAGGTCAGTGAGCGCCTCAGCAATGCGATCAACACGACTTTGAGCAAGGTCGCCGTCATGGTGCCCATGGCCAGCTCCTGGCTGATGAGTTCCTGAAGCGCTAACTGCAATGTGCGATCGATGTGCTGCGCGCTATCGAACTGCTCGACGATGGGCGCGCTCAGCGTCGAGAACAGGCTCAGCGACGTACCGTAGGACGCCTGGAAGTAGCCGCAGATCAATATCAGTTGTGGGCCGTCCTCGCCCGCGACGAATCTTCGAATCGCATCGGGTGGGAATGATTTCCAACGACCCTCGACTTCGTTTGAAATTCGGCTATCGGCGTCCTCGGGCAGCACTTCCACATGGAAGTACTGGTTAGGCGGCGTAATGACCAGCGTGTGGGGAGAAAGCGCGATGGGGGGATGTCCTTCCAGGACCATGCGACCATGGCCGGACAGCACGTAATGTATCCCCGGGGCGGAGGTGCCGCCGAGGTTCAGGCGCCAGCCCGGACTCACCAGGCACTCGGTCAATCGGACAAACTCCACGATCAGCGCCGATAACAAACCGTCCAGCTGATCCCCCGAGATCCGCGCCAGCGGAGGATCCATATGTTGACTTGCCGCATCCTTCTTCATGAGATATCCACCAGAATCACGTCCCACACCTTCGCGAGGACAGCTTTGGAGTGTAGATCACGGGTCCGATGCGGAAGTCCGGTAATGGTGCTCTATCGTCCAGTTTGAGACGTTGTCTCATCGGTTGATTGACGTCTGTGATTGCTTTTCGACTTTATCGTAAGACAACGATTGTGACAGCGATGAGGGTTGCGCATAGTCGCGGAAACGTCGTTGAGAGCAACCGGAGCTGGTCCATCGTGTCGAACAACAAAGTCAAAAAAGAGGCCAAAAAGCATGTGGGGGCGAAGTGATAAGGCCGAAGCGGGAGTCGTACGACTCGATGGGTTCACTCTTTGAAGAGCACTACCTGGTCCGTACGCTAGGCCGTATCGCACACGATCCTGAGATTGCTCTCACCGAGCTGGTAGCAAACGCATGGGATGCGGGAGCGTCGCTGGTCGATCTCACCATTCCACCAGCGCGCAACCTTGTCTTGACGGTTCAAGACGATGGCCACGGTATGACGGCAGCGCAGTTCAAGGCCCGGTGGATGAAACTCGGTTATGACCGGACCAGGCACCAAAGCTCGAACGTGGAATTTCCGCCGGAACGGAATGATTGGCGGCGTCGAGCCTATGGGCACAATGGTGTCGGGCGTCATGGCTTGTTGTGTTTCGCTGATCAGTACTCGGTAGAGACCTGGCGCGAGGACAAGGGTGCGGCCTTTGAAATCGGCACGCAGGGTCAGGAGTCGCCCTTCAAGATTGAGAAGGAGGGCAGCTTCCTGCAAGGGGACCACGGAACGAAGCTCTCGGTGATCGTCGAGCGTCATTTGCCCCACCCGGACAGAATTCGAGAGATCCTGTCCGCCCGCTTCCTGCACGACCCGCAGTTTGTTGTACGGGTCAACAACCAGTCCGTCGAGTTGGGGGACCAAACGGGGCTCATCGAGCGAGTGGACCTTTCCATCGAAGGGTGTCCACCGGCGGAGGCCTACGTCGTGGATTCAACGAGGGTTGCCAAATCGACGATCTACCAAGGCATTGCCTTTTGGGTAAATGGCCGCCTCGTCGGCACGCCCGGTTGGGTTGTCGGCGCCGATGCGGTCCTCGACGGTCGTGCTCGATTTGCAAAGCGCTATTCGATTGTGGTCAAGACCAGCGATGGCTGGATGTCTGAGGTAGAACCGGACTGGGCTCGATTCAAGAATGGGCCAAACGCGGATGCGCTTTTCGCGGCGGTCCGGATCTATGCCCAGCGCGTGTTTACGTCGTTGTCTTCGAGTCTCGTCGAGGAGAGCTCGGAAGAGGCGCTGCTGCGAAATCGCGAACAGTTCAAGGAACTGTCGCAGCTAGGTCGTGCTGAGGTCGCGACCTTCGCGCGCGAGCTGGTGACGACCACGCCTACGGTCTCTCAAGACGTCCTTTCCGCTGCGGTCCAGGCGTTGATCAATCTGGAGAAGGCGCGCGGCGGCTCCGCTCTGCTTGATATGCTCACCAAGCTAGACGAGTCGGATATCGATGGGCTCGACCGTCTTCTGGGCCAGTGGACGGTCCGCGACGCCTTGTCGGTGCTCGACGAGATCGATCATCGCCTGGCCGTGCTCGCGGCCATAGAGAAGCTGTGCGGGGACGATGCCACAGACGAACTGCACACGCTGCATCCCTTGGTCACTCAAGCTCGGTGGCTGTTTGGTCCCGAGTTTGACAGTAGCGAGTATTCATCGAACGTCAGTCTGCGCACAGCGGCCGAGAAGATCTTCAAGAAGAGACTGTCTGCCGAGGCGTTCATCAACCACAAGCAGCGTCCCGACATACTGGTGTTGGCCGATGCCACGTGTTCAATCGTCGGGACCGAAGGCTTCGACTTGGCTGATCCGACGCTCACGCGCATTCAGAACGTGCTGATCATCGAACTCAAGAAGGGGAAGTCCACGGTCGGGCGTGAAGAAATGAATCAGGCCGACGGCTATGTGCAGGACTTTCTTGGCAGCGGTGCGCTAGACGGGACGCCGCTGTTCCGGGCCTTTGTGGTGGGGCACGAGATCGCGGCGAAGACGACGCGAGAGAAAGAGCTAAAGGAAGAAGGCGTTCTGCGCGGTCGGGTTCAGGCGGTCACTTACGGCCAGATCACCCGATCGGCGCATCAACGGCTGTTTCGACTCAGGGAGCGAATTCCGGCGCGCTACGAAGACATGTCGGGGGCGGATTTGTCCGCAAAGGTGATGCAGACCGCTTCGCAGGCGTTGTTGGCCTTGCCTGTGCCAGCAGCCGTCGCACAGGAGGCAGAACGGCTGATCGGCAAGGCTGGAAACAGATCGTGCCGGCACCACCATCGCGAGGCCGGTCAATCCGACATGTTATGTAACTAAAACATTAAAAAGGCGACATCTGTCAATGCTTCCCGAGGGGGGGTAGCTGCCGTAACCCCTTGAGGCCAAACTTTACGCCGCCTGCCACTGGCATCCCACGCCGTGGCAGTTCCGCTCGCGCATAAATACAAGGGGGCCAGGGGTCGGTCACCCGGCGGGCGGCCGAAGAAGCCACCTTAGAAGAGACGACAGGGATGAAATCGAAGCTCCTTTTGACGGGCCTGATGGCCGCCGTGCTGACCGCTTGCGGCGGTGGCGGCGGGGATAGCGCGCCGGCGGCAGCCGCGCCGACCACGAAGATCAGCGGTACCGCGGCAGTCGGTGCGGCGATCGCCAACGCTACGGTGCAGGCCAAGTGCGCATCGGGTAGTGGTACCGCCACAACAGCGGCGGACGGCACCTTCACCATCAATATCGCCAACCTCCAGCGCCCTTGTGTGCTGAGCGTCAGCGCGCCGGACGGCACCGTCCTGCATTCGGTCATCGAGGCTGGCACGGGCACGGCGGTGGTGGCCAACATCACGCCGCTGACTGAGCTGATCACTGCCGCTTTGGCCAAGGGCGACACCAACGCATTCTTCGCGCAGTTCGACGCCAACGCACAGGCGCGCCTGACGGCTGCCAACCTGACCGATGCCAATGGCACGGTACGTCAACTGCTGCTCGGCCTGTTCGACCTGACGGGCGTGGACGCGATCAAGGGCACGCTGGTAGCTGCCAATGGCGCCAACGCCGGCAATGCGCTCGACAAGCTGCTCGACCAACTGGGCGCTGGCCTGACCAAGGCCAAGACCTCGCTGGCGGATCTGTCCTCGGCCGTTGGCAACAACGCCGGTGCGGCCGCCATCCAGACGATCCTCCAGCCGGCTTCGGACAGCTGCGCGGGTCTGCGCACGGGCAAGTATTGGGCGATCGGCCAGGGCAGCCAGACACTGTCCTCGTTCGATGCCGCTGCCTCCACGCTGACCGCGCTAGACTCCAGCGGCAACGCCATTGCACAGTTGCCGTTCACGCCGTTGGGCGGCCAGGCCTGCCGCTTCACCACCAATGCCAACTCGACCGTCAATGACGTGATGGTGTCGAAGTCGGGCATTGCGCTGGTACGCAACGTCTCGAACCCCGGTGGCAGCCTGCTGCTGCCTGGCCTGCTGATCCCCGCACAACAGATTTCGCTTGCGGAACTGGCGGGCACCTGGAATGCGGTGGGCTACGAGCGCGATAACACGTCGGAGGTGTTCGCGCCGACGCGCCTCACGTTCACGCTGGCCGCCGACGGCAAGTTCACGGCGGGCGCCGACTGCACGGGCGTAAATAGCTGCACGCCTTGGGAGCCTGCTGACCTGCCCACGCTGGCGGCAACGTCGAACGGTGCGTTCACGCTGACCGACACGAGCGGCACGGAAGCCGTAGCGGTATTCAAGGGCACCGACGGTCTGTACACCGCTGTCATCACCCGCGAGACCGGCATCGTCATCGCATCCAAGCAGGTTGCCCGTCCGCTGCCGGTCGTCGGCTCGACGAATAGCTACTGGGATGCGACATTCATGCCGAACCTGTCGGTGGTCATGGACATTGCGTCGACGACGATCCAGTCGGTCGATGCCGCCACGGGCACCTACACGCGCAAGCGCGCCAGCGACGGCCGTATCGACGCGTGGACGCAGAACTCGCCCACACCGGGCCTGCGCTATCGCGGGAAGTCGTCGGACACGACGGCACGCGAGGGTATCTCGCTGGTGCTCGGCAATACCGGCGTCGGGGTGCTGATCAGCCTGGACCCGGCATCGCTGTTCTTCGATATTTCGGTGAACCGTCCGCAGTAAGGTTGTCGTAACGACGTAGTACCCAAACAGCCCGCTTCTTTCTGAAGCGGGCTGTTTTACTTTTACCGTCCGTTCCAGGCAGGCGGGCGTCGATTCACAAATGCATCGACGCCTTCCCGGAAGTCCTCGCTGGCGTAGCACGCCCGCACGAGGTCGTCGGTGTCGGCCACGGCTTCGACGGTCTGTCGGCGCAGCGCTTCCTTGACGACCCGTTGCGTGACCGGCGCCAGCGCGCCGAGCTGGTCGCAGAGCACGGCGACCTGTGCATCGATTTCCTCTGGCACGTACACGCCATGAAGAAAGCCGCACGCCAACGCGCTGTCCGCATCCAGAATCTGTGCCAGCAGGAGCATGCGCCGTACCGGCTGCAGCCCCCACGCCGCGCGCAGTTTGGCGAGGTTCTCGGCCGACAGCGTATTCCCCAGCGTCTTGGCGATGGGCACGCCAAAGCGCGCCTTCGGGGTGGCCACGCGGAAGTCGCAAGCGGTCGCGATCGCGAGTCCGCCACCAACGGCCCAGCCGTCGACGACGGCGAGCGTTGGCATCGGCAGCTGTTCGATCAACCGAATGCCCTCGTCGATCCGCGCTTCATAGGCAATGCCGTCGTCGCCGCCCGAGAACTGCTGGAACTGCGCGATGTCGCTGCCCGCGACAAAGGCCTCGCCGCCGGCGCCGCGCAGCACCACGACCCGCGGCGCATCGTTGGTCGCGGCCGCCAGCAGGCGGCAGTGCGCAGCCAGTTGCTCGTACATGCCCCACGTCATCGCATTGCGTGCGGCCGGCCGATCGATGGTGATGAATGCGACCGCCCCCTGTCTGGAGAGGACGACCTGTCCCTGTGCAGAACCTTCTGTCATTCGCCAAATGCGCCGGCTTTGGCCAGCGACTCCTGTTCGTCCTTCGAGAGTCCGAGCTCGTCCAGTACCTCTGCCGTATGCTCGCCCAACAGCGGTGGGTGACGGCGTACCTGTTGCGGGGTACCACCCATTTTGACGGCGAAGCCGATATTGGGCACCTTGCCTTCGATCGGATGATCGATCTCGATGCGCATCTGACGATGCCGGCCATGCTCGCTGTCAAACGCCTGAGGATACGTCAGGATCGGTCCGGCTGGAATGCCAGCCTCCAGCAGACGCTCGATCCAATTGTCACAGCTATCGGCAGCGAAGCTTTCCTCGAGCGCGGCGATCAGTTCGTTCCGGTTGGCCAGACGCAATGCCACCGTGCCGAAGCGTTCGTCCGCGAGCAGATCCTGTCGGCCGAGCGTATTGCACAGCAGTGTGAACAGCTTCTGATTCGTCGCGCCCATCACGAAGTACCCGTCACCAGCCTTGACCGCCTGATACGGGGCGCTCATGCGATTGGACGTGCCCAGCGGCTCCGGCTCGCGACCGGTGCCCCAGTATTCCGAGGTATCCCAGATCGAGAACGCGAGCGCGGAGTCGAACAGCGACGCGTCGACGTACTGGCCCTTGCCGGTTTCCTTCGCGCCGATGTAAGCGGAGAGCATGCCGTAGATCGAGAACAGCGCGCAGCCGATATCGGCCACCGGTACGCCTGCCTTCACCGGCGGTCCGTCGGGATACCCCGTAACGCTCATGATGCCTGACATGGCCTGCGCCATCAGGTCGAAGCCGGGGCGCGTGGCCCACGGGCCGGTTTGGCCAAAGCCCGAGATGCTGCAATAGACCAGTTTGGGATTGATCTCGCGGAGCGTTTCGTAGTCGATTCCCAGCCGTTTCATCACGCCCGGGCGGTAGTTCTCGACCAGGATGTCAGCGGTTTTGGCGAGCCGCAGGAAGACCTCGCGCGCGGATGCCGTCTTGAGGTCCAGCGTGATGCTGCGCTTGTTGCGGTTCATGTTCAGAAAGCCCATGCTGTCCGGGCCTTTCATCTTGAAGCCCATGGCACCGCGCGTCTGGTCGCCGCCCTTGGGCGGTTCGATCTTGATCACGTCGGCGCCAAGGTCCGCCAGCAGCATGCAGGCGTAGGGGCCAGCCATGACCTGCGTCACATCCAGAACGCGTACGCCAGCCAGGGGCAATGGGTTGGCACTGCGCGGTGCCTGAGAGTCGTGCGCATCGGTCATCGTCGTATCCTGCTGAGATTGTCTGGTGGGTAGCGCGTTGAGCGGTCGTTAGATTTCCGCCTTCACGTTGGCGTCCTTCACGACCTTGGCCCATTTGGTGGCTTCCGAGGCGATGAAGTCGCCGAATTGCTGGCTGGAGCCACCGTAGTCCTCTGCGCCAAAACTCTTGAGCCGCTCGACCACATCGGGCATTGCCAACGCGCGGTTGACGTCGGCATTCATGCGCGCGACCAGCGCGGGGGACATGCCTTTGGGGCCAACGAGCCCATACCAGGACGCGGCATCGAGACCCGGAAATCCGGACTCGGCGAGCGTCGGTACGTTCGGATAGGCGGCAGCGCGCTTCAGCCGCGTCTGCGCGATGGCGACGACCTTCTCCTGCTGGATAAATGGCGTGGCGGCGGTCATCGTATCGAACGCATAGTCGATCTGACCACCGAGCAGATCGGCCACCAGCGGGCCAGATCCCTTGTAGGGGACATGGACCACATCGATCTTGGCCTGCATGCGGAACAGTTCGAGCGCCAGATGCTGCGACGAGCCGATGCCGGAAGAACCAAAAGAGACCTTGCCGGGCTTCTGTTTGCAGAGCGCCACGACTTCAGCGACCGTCCGTACTTTCTGTTCGGCGCGGCAGGTCAGCATATTGGGCGTGACGCCGACCATCGCGATCGGGGAGAAGTCGGCGCGCGGGTTGTACTTGAGGTCCAGCATCGCGGGCGCGATGGCATGGCTGTTGACGTGCGCCATCAGCAGGGTCGTGCCGTCGGGCGGCTGCTTGGCGACATAACCGGCGGCGATCGAGCCCGATGCCCCCGGCTTGTTCTCGACCACCACACTGGTGTTCCACATCTGCGTGAGCTTGTTGCCCAGTACACGGGCCAGCACGTCGGTGCCGCCGCCGGGCGCGAACCCGACCAGGATTCGCACGGGGCCCGCCATATCGGCCGCCCACACGAGGGAGGGAACCGCCAACCCGGCCGCCGCCCCGAGAATGAACTGTCTGCGTTGCATTACTGTCTCCGTAGTACTTGTTATGGAGACCATGATGTTCGCAGCGCCGGCGGAAGGCTATCGCTGTTTGGGGGAGTCTGGTTTCGCCTTTTGCGCAAGCACCCGGAGAACCGCATGGGCGGCCGAAGACAGCTCGCCATGGGGCCGGTGGCACAGGACGAAGCGCCGGTCTGCCCACGGCTCGGCGATCGGTATCCGGACGAAGCGGGTGCCCGCGGCGACTTTTTGCGCGATGGCTTCCGGCATCACGCCCGCGCCCAGATTCTCCGAGACCAGCGCGGCGATGCTATCGAAGCCCTGCACGCGCATCCGCATGTGCGGCGTTCTTCCCGCTTCGGCGGCAAGGCGTTCCAGCATGATCGAAATGGCCGAGCTCGCGCTGAGCACGATCAGGTCGCAATTGAAGACATCGTCCTGCGTAACCCGCTTGCGGCGTGCGAGGGCATGGTCGCGGGCGACTACCAGCGAGAGCCGGTCGGACCGATAGGGCGCGGTGGGAAGGTCCACCACACCTAGATTGCCGTCGTAGATGCCCAGATCGGCCATGCCACGACGCAGCGATTGCTGAACCTCTTCGCTGTTCATCTCCTGCAGATCGATGCGAATGCCCGGACATTCCACTGCGCACCGCTGGATGTCCGACGGCAGAAACTGAATGACCGCGGACTTCGGCGCGGCGATCCGCACCACACCGAGCACGCCGCCCACATACGAGGCCGCATCGTCCTGCATGCGCTGCACGGTATGGCTGATGCCGCGTGCGTGGGCAAGCAGCGCGCCGCCGGCTTCGGTAACCGCCATCCCATGTGGGAGTCGCTCGAACAACGACACGCCCAATTGGGATTCCAGCTCCAGGATGCGGCGGGAGGCGGCCGCCGGCGCCAGATGCAGCCGCTCCGCGCCACGGGTAATGCTGCCCATATCGGCCACGGCGATAAACAGCTGCACCGTGGTCAGATCAAAATGAAGCCGCGAGGCGCGAGCAAGGTTGGATGACGTCATCGATGTGGAGATCACAGAGATAGTTGAGCCGCAGCGCGGGCATGTTCGAGGAACGACTTGATCAGGCCCGCGCATGGCGATGCGCGTCGCCACAGTACGCCAAACCGACGGGGTTCCGAGGGGATCGGCAGCGGCAGCTTGGCTACCTGTAGCCGGGTCGTCAGCGGCGAGGCGATATCCGGAATCAGCGATACGCCAAGCCCGCGATCCACCATCATCGCAATGGCGAGCAACGAGCTTAGCTCGAAGCGTTCCAGCGCGGGCGTGATGCCGTTCTTGCGCATGTAGTCATCGGCCTGCTTGCCGCCGCCGAGACTTCGATCGTAACGAATCAGCGGTTTGGTTCGGAGCAACTCATGCGGATCCATCTGCCGGTCCCGGGCTCTGGCCAGCACCACCAGCGGTTCCTGCCGTAGCAACTCCCAAGCGAATGTCTTGGGCAGGGCAAACGGCGGATGCAGGCAAACCGCGGCATCGAGTTCCAGCTGCTTGACTGCTTCAAACAGCTCTCCCGACAACGCCGACCGGATATGGACAGACACGTCCGGATGCGCATTGGTAAAGCGCGACAGCGCATCGGGCAACAGGCTGTGCAGCGCGGTATTGATCGTGCCGATGCGTAGCTCATGCATTTCCTCGGCCTGATTGATCCAGCTACGCAGTTCATCTACCTCACGCAGCAGCAACACACTGCGCTCCGCCAGACGTCTTCCGGACTCCGTCGGCGCTACCGTACGGCCTGCGCGACCGAGCAGTGTTGTACCGAGCTGCCGCTCCAATACCTGAATTTGCTGGGAAATGGCCGCGGGCGTGACATTGAGGCGTCTCGCGGCCTCTGCCAACGTGCCAGTTTCAACCACAAGCGCGAAAGCACGGAGGTAAGCGGTTTCCATAAGCGGTTTCCATAGAATCTCTATGGTGTGAAGGTAGGAAAGTATAGTTTATCTTGTTGATCGGATTGGGCAAACTCCCCGCTATCCACTGTGAGGGGGTGTTGGCATGAGAAGCAAGTTGTTCGTTCCCGGTTCGCGGCCCGAGTTCTTTCCCAAGGCATTCGCCAGCGAGGCGGATGCGCTGTCCTTCGACCTCGAGGACGCCGTGGCGGAGGACCGCAAGGCCGAGGCGCGCAAACTGATATCGGAAATGCTGCGCTCCGATCTGGCGCAGACCTCCGCCAAGACGCTGATCGTGCGCGTCAATGGCTTGAGTACCCCGCATTTCGAGGCAGATATCGCCGCGGTGGTCGTGCCCGGACTGGATGTCATCAATCTGCCGAAGCCAGAGAGCGCCGACGATGTACGACGCGTGGCCGATGCCATCGAGCGGGCCGAGCGCGCCAATGGCTTTACCGACAAGGACGAGAAGGTCCGACTGCTGCTGAATATCGAATCGCCGGTGGCATTGCGCCGAGCCGCGGAACTGGCCACGGCACATCCGCGCGTGGCCGGTCTGCAGCTCGGCCTGGGCGACCTGTTCGAGCCGGCTGGTATCCATCGACGCAATCTGGCGGCGATTACCGCTGCGATGTTCGCGGTGAGGATGGCCGCCGCGGAAGGCAACGTCTACGCGTACGACACGGTTTTCGCGAATATCCGTGACACGGAAGGCTTTCGCGCGGAAGCGGAAATTTCCCGTCAGATGGGCTTCCTCGGCAAGAGCTGCATTCACCCGACGCAGATCGCGCTGGCCAATGATGTCTATCGCCCCTCCGACGAGGAAATCGCGCATGCGCTGCGCGTTGTCGATGCAGCCGCGCGGGCAGAGGCCGAGGGCATCGGTGCTTACGTCGTAGACGGCAAGATGATCGATCCGCCGTTCGTGCAACGCGCACAGGCGATCGTCGAGATTGGCAGGCGGCTTGGATTGATTGCCGCCTGATTCTGTACCGCACCTATAAAAATACATTCGGAGACAACATCATGACGACCATTCCGTCGCGCCACCCCATTGCATTCCTCGCGTACCTTGCGTGCGCGACCGCGGCCGCCACGCTGAGCCTGCCGGCGCTGGCTGCCGACAGCGCCTATCCGTCGAAGCCCATCACGATCATCGTGCCGTACCCGCCCGGCGGCTCCAACGATATCTTCGCGCGCATCGTGGCCAAGGAGATTGGCGAGGAGCTGAAGCAGCCGGTGATCATCGATAACCGTCCTGGCGCGAGCGGCAACACCGGTACCTCGATGGCCGCGAAGGCGGCGCCGGATGGTTATACGCTCGTGGCCGTGTCATCGAGCATGACGACGAATGCCGCGGTCCAGACCAAGCTGACCTACGACGCGGTGAAGAGCTTCGCGCCGGTGGCCATGGTGGCGCAGGGCCCGTTTATCGTGGCGGTGAGCAATGAGTTGCCCGCGAAGACCCCGCAGGAACTGATCGATCTGATCCGTAAGAATCCCGGCAAGTACAACTACGCGTCATCCGGCCCGGGCAGCGTCAACGAGTTCGGCACCGAGCTGCTCAAGGCGAAGGCCGGCAAGCTGCAGATCCAGCACGTGCCGTACAAGGGCATGGGTCCCGCCATTACCGATCTGATCGGCAATCAGACGCAGTTGCTGATCTCGAGCGGCCCCTCGCTGCTGCCGATGGTGCGTGCGGGGAAAGTGCGGGCCGTGGGCATCACCAGCGCCAAGCCGAGCCCGATTGCGCCGGACCTGACGCCGATGGCGAACGCGGTCCCAGGCTACGAGTTCGAACTCTGGTGGGGTTTCCTCGCGCCGGCGGGCACGCCGCCGGCCATCGTGGCGCAACTCAACGCTGCCGTGAACCACGCGCTGGATAAGCCGGCGATCAAGAACGCGATTCTCAAAGAGGGCGCAGAGGCCAGGCCCGTGACGCCGAAACAGTTCGCCGAAACGATTGCCACCGATGTGGGCCGATGGAAGGCGCTGGCGAAGCAGCAGAACATCGTTGCCGATTGACGAGATTGATTCAGGAGCATTGCATGGATACCAACGCCACCAAAGCCACCACCGGCGAACACGCTTTTGGCGCCGCGCGTACGGGCAGCACCGGCCCGCTCAGCGGGGTCAAGGTGCTGGATCTGAGCGCCTATATCGCAGGGCCTTATGGCTGTTCGCTGCTGGCCGATCAGGGGGCCATCGTCATCAAGGTGGAGCCGCCCGCTGGTGACAATCTGCGCAAGTATCCCTCGACGCTGGAGACGGAGAGTCGGGCCTTTCTGGGCGTCAATCGTAGCAAGCTTGGCGTGGTGCTGGATCTGAAGCAGCCCGAAGACCTCGAGCGCCTGCGTGCACTCGCGAACCAGGCCGACGTGCTGGTGCATAACTTCCGGCCCAGCGTGCCCGGACGGCTCGGCATCGCTTACGAACAGCTGAGCCAATCCAATCCGCGCCTGATTTACTGCGCTGTGAGCGGCTATGGCGAAACCGGTCCGCTCAAGGACAAGGCCGGCTACGATCAGGTGCTGCAGACCATGACCGGCATGTGTACGCTGCAGGGCAAGAAGGAGGGGCCGCCGGAGATTCTGTATGGCTCGATCGTGGACTACTACGCCGCATCGCTGGTCTCCGGTGCCGTCGCCTCCGCCCTCTATGAGCGTGAGAAGAGCGGACAAGGTCAATACGTCGGCGTGTCGCTGCTGCGCGCGGCACTGACGATGCAGTCGGCCCGTATGATCTGGGCCGATGCGGAGCCGCGTGAAGTCGGGCGCGATATGCGTTCGGGCGGGATCACCGGCATTCATCCGACGCGTGAAGGGTATATCTACATCTCCGCCAATACGCCGCACTTCTGGCAGGCATTGTGCGAGAGAACCGGCCTGGCGCATTTGCTCAAGACCGATCGCTACGATTCGGTGCGCAAGCGTGCCCAGCATCACGACGAGATCGTGCCCGCACTGCATGCGGCGTTGCGCGAGCGCTCGGCCATGGAATGGGAGACCATCTTTGGCGAAGCGGTCCCCTGTGCGGCGGCGCGCAGTGTCGAAGACATGTTCGACTTCCCGCAGGTGACGGCCGAGGAGATGATCGCGACGTTCGAGCATCCGGTTGTCGGCCGCTACCGCGGCTTTACGCGCCCGATCAAGTTTGGCCGGACGCCGGGGCCCGATCCGTTCGCCGCGCCCACGCTGGATCAGCACGGCGAACTCGTGCGCGAAGCCGCGGACAGGATGAAGCACGATGTCTGAGGCGCGCGCTGCACCGGTGCTGCGTGTGCCAAACAGCGCGGCGGACACGGTGCCGCGCAGCACGACGCCTGCCCATGCCTGCGACGCGCATCTGCATATCTACGATCCACGCTTCCAGGCGATCGCACCGACGGTCGAGCATGCCACGGTAGCGGACTACCGGCGCGTGCAGGCGTTGCTCGGTACGCGTCGTGCGGTGATCGTGCAGCCGAGGACCTACGGTACCGATAACAGCGCCACGCTCGATGCCATCGCGCAACTCGGTGCGACCACTACGCGCGGCATCGCTGTACTGCACCCCGATGTCACCGACGACACGTTGCAGAAGCTGGATGCCGGTGGCATTCGCGGCGTTCGCTTCTCGCTATATACACACGCGAACGCGGCAGTGGGTTTCGATATGGTGGAAACGCTCGCGCGTCGCATCGCCGAGCTGGGTTGGCACCTGCAATTGCACTGGACCGCGGATCAGTTCGTCGCGCATCGCGATCTGCTGCTGCGGCTGCCCACGCCACTCGTGTTTGACCATATGGCGCGCCTGCCATTGCCTGGCGGTATCGCACATCCTGCATTCGCGCTGGTGTCCGAACTGCTCGCGCGCGGCAACAGCTGGCTCAAGCTGTCCGGCGCGTATCTGGACTCGATCGTCGGCGAGGCGGGGCGGTATGCCGATATCGATCCCGTTGCCAGGGCATGGGTGCGCGCGGCACCGGAGCGGCTCGTGTGGGGCAGCGACTGGCCGCACTTCACGGAGCCCGATCACAAGCCGGACGATTCGCTGCTATTCGACCTGCTCACGCATTGGACGGGCGATGATGCCGTCCGGCACCGAATTCTGGTGGACAACCCCGCCCGGTTGTACGGATTCGCCAACGATTGAGCCGGCGGGCGAGCAAGACAAAAGACTCACGGAGACAACACGACATGAAGACATACCTGCAACGCCTTGGCAATGCCATGGCGATCCTCGCCGCCATCACGCCGGCACTCGCAATGGCCGCGTTCCCGGACAAACCGATCCGCATGGTCGTGCCGTACTCGGCCGGCGGCGGTGCCGACAACACCGCGCGTATCGTGGCCCAGAAAATGGGCGAGCTTCTCAACACGACGATCGTCATCGATAACAAGCCCGGCGCGGGCGGTGTGATCGGCGCGGATGTCGTGGCCAAGGCCCCGGCCGACGGCTATACGGTGCTCTACGACGCATCGGCCTTTGCGGTCAATGCCGCGCTACGCAAGCTGCCTTTCAATCCGGTCAGCGATTTCATTCCGGTCTCGCTGGTGGCGACGGCGCCGCAGATCCTCGTGGTGGCCACGAACGCACCATACAAGACGGTTGCCGATCTGATTGCCGCGGCAAAGAAGGCGCCCGGCAAGCTCACCTTCGCGTCCGCAGGGGCGGGCACCGGCTCGCATCTCGCGGCCGAGATGTTCGACGATCAGGCAAAGATCGAATTGCTGCATGTGCCCTACAAGGGCGGCGCGCCGGCGCTGACGGACGTCATGGGCGGGCAGGTGGCCACGTATTTCGGGAATTCGGCGTCCACGCTGCAATACGTGACCGGAGGCAAACTGCGCGCGCTGGCCGTCACCTCGAAGCATCGCGTCGGCGCCTTACCCAATACGCCGACCATGGCCGAGAGCGGCATGCCCAACTACGAGGTGCTCGAGTGGAACGCCGTATTTCTGCCGAAGGGCACCCCGCCGGACCGGGTGCAGGCCATCGCCAATGCCGTACAGCAGGCAGTGGCGGACCCCGCCGTGAAGGCCAAGCTGCAGCAGGCGGGGCTCGATCCCGTCGGCAACACGCCCCAGGCGTTCAAGGCGTTTCTGCAGACCGAATCGGCGCGGTGGCATGAGCTCGTCAAGGCGCGCAATATCCGCGTGGAATGATTCAGGACGTTGCTACTGGCGGCGCCGGATGGTCGCCAGCGCAAGACCACCGCCCGCAAACGCGCACACGGCGCACACCAGCGCGACGGCGCGCAGGGCATCGGCGATGGCAAGGGCATCGTTCTGCGTAGATAGCGCGGCTTGATGGGTCCGCACGAACACGATGCCGAGCACCGCAATGGCCAGCAGTCCCGCCACGCGCGCCACCGCGTTGTTGATGCCGGACGCAATGCCTGCGTGGTCGACCGGTACCGACTCCATCACCGTCGTCGTCAAAGGTGCGACGGTGATCGTCATGCCGAGGCCGAGCACGGCCAGTGCGGGGAAGAAGGCGGTCCAATAGCCGCCGTGTACGAATGGCAGTGCGAGCATCAGGAAACCGAGGCCAGCCACGCATGGTCCGGCACTCAACAGCACCCGCGCGCCGAAGCGACTGGATAAGCCGCCGGTGTAGCGCGACAGCGCACCCATGATGACCGGCAACGGCAGCAGCGCCGCGCCTGCCTCTGTCGCGGTATAGGCATGGGCGCGGATCAGGGTGTAGGGCAGGAAGAACAGCGCGCCGCTCAGACCGAAGTAGAGCAGCAGGGTCACAAGATTGGCGCCCGTGAAGTCGCGCGAGTGAAACACGTCGAGCGGCATCATGGGGAAAGGGCTGTTGGCCTCGATTCTCACGAACAGGGCCAGCACGAGCACGCCGGCACCAAGCGTGCCGAGTACGAGCGGATCGGCAAAGCCGCGCGACGACGCTTCGGTCAGGCCATAGGCGAGGGCGGCGAGCCCCGCTGTCGCACTGATCGCGCCGGGCCAGTCCAGTCGTTGGGATGCATCGAGCTTGTGGCTATTCGGAACGGCCCATATCGCCAGCGCGATCGTCGCCACCGCCAGCGGCACGTTGAGTAGAAATATCGCGCGCCACGAGAATGTATCGACCAGCCAGCCACCGGCCACGGGTCCCACCGCCAGGGTGATGGCCCCGACCGCGGACCAGGTGCCAATGGCCCGCCCACGCGCTGCGCCCTCATAGATGGCGCCGATGATCGCGAGACTACTGGGCACGAAGAACGCCGCGCCAAAGCCCTGCGCCGCGCGCGCGGCAATCAGCGCGCCCTCGTTGGGCGCGAGCCCGCACGCGATCGACGCCAGCGTAAACACCACGATGCCGGCGATAAAGACGGTGCGCCGGCCGAGCTTGTCGCCCATGGCTCCGCCCACCAGTACCAGTGACCCGAGAAACAGCAGATAGGCGTTGACGATCCACTGCATGGCGGCAACGCTTGCGCCAAACTCGCTTTGCATGGCAGGCAGCGCGACATTGACGACGGAACCGTCGATAAACGCCATGCTCGAGCCAAGAATCGTCGCAGCGAGCGCGTACGGCTTGCGCCGGCACGGGCGATCCACCACGGTGGGTTGCGCGCGAATGACGAGCGCATCGCAGGGGCAGGCCTGCGATGCGGCAGTGTGTGTCGTGTCAGGATTGCTCACGCGAAAATCGGGGGTGGCCACATTCCGATTGTGGCCAACTTTTGCGCTGCTGACAAACTTCAATGCAATCGATCAGTAGTCCCACTGTACCGGCACGAAGCGGTACGCGTCTCCGTTCTTTGCGATATGACCGATCGACGGGAACGCGACGTGCGCGGCGGCCAGCAGCGAGCCGGTTTCGGCGGCTTCGTTGAGCAGCGCGATGCGCACGTCCGTCGCCACTTCCGGCTCATGCTCGAAGCCATTCTGCCATTCCGGATGGTCGAAGCCGACTTCGAAGATCGCGTCGCCAACGAACGTCAGCTTCTCACCCTTCGATGCCACGTCCACCACGCAGTGGCCCGGCGTGTGTCCACCCGTCACGCGGGCCGATACGCCCGGTGCGACGTTCACCGTTTGATCGAACTGCACGATGTTTTCGCTATATAGCTTTGCGAATGTATCGGCGGCCTTGCGCAGCGCGGGCGGCACGGTTTCTGGCATGACGGTCTGGCTGAAGTCCGGATTCTTCCAGAATTCGACCTCGGCGGCCGCCACGTGAATGCGCACGTCCGGGCGTAGCTTGGCTTTGACGCCATTGACGTTGAGCCCGCCAACGTGGTCCATATGCATATGCGTAATCACGATATCGGTGATCGCGCCGAGGTCGATGCCAGCCGATTCCAGACGCATCACCGAGCGACCGGCGCGCGTGAAATATTCGAAGCCGTCGCCCACGCCCGAGTCGATCAGGATCAGACGGTCGCCGCTGCGCACGAGTGCGATATTCAGCGCCCAGTCGAACATGTCACGTTGCAGAAAGCGGCCATCGAACCATTCGTTGCGATCCGGTTCGCTGACATTGGTGGACATGGTGGAGGTCGGCAGCGGCAGAATGCCATCGCTGATCAGCACGACGTCGACATCACCGATGCGAACGGCGTAGCGGGACGACACGAGCTCGCCAGCGGCTTCCTTGCCAATGGGGGTCGTGACCGGCTGCGTATTGCGGGTGGTTGCGCTCATCTTTGATAAGTCCTGTCATGTGTGGGGAAGACGCACTGGGCGTATGACAGAGTGTATGAAGGCGAAGCGCGGACCAGTAGGCGTGCGAAGGGACGCAACACGTTGTCCCAGAAGCGACAATCGAAGGCGGAATGAAAAACGCCCCCTGAGCAGGGGGCGTTGCCGGAGCGCGGCGTTGTTATGCCGCTGCGGCCTCTTCGCGCAGGCGACGCGCTTCGTCGCGCAGGAACTGCTGGTAGTCGTCCAGATCGCCATCGAAGGGCTCGACGCCGCCTTTCGTAACCAGCCAGAACTCGTCGCACACGGCACGCAGCAGCGCGCGGTCATGACTGACTAGCATCACGGTGCCTTCGAATTCGTTGAGCGCCATGCCGAGTGCCTCGCGCGTGGCGAGGTCCAGGTGGTTGGTCGGCTCATCGAGCAGCAGCAGGTTGGGGCGCTGCCATACGATCATGCACAACACGAGACGCGCCTTCTCGCCGCCGCTCATGGTGTGGACCGCCTGATGGACCATGTCGCCGCTGAAGCTGAAGGTGCCGAGGAACGTGCGCAGCGATTGCTCGGTGCCACTCTGGCCGGGCGCGCGCATATGCGGCGGCGTGTCCTTGGCCAGACGGATCATGTGTTCCATCGGCGTATCGTGCGGGCGCAGCACGTCGAGTTCCTGCTGCGCGAAGTACCCGATATTCAGGCCCTTGCCTTCGCTGATCTCGCCGGCGATCGGCGCCAGCGCGTGCGCCACCGTCTTGACCAGCGTCGACTTGCCTTGACCGTTGGCGCCGAGAATGCCGATGCGCTGCCCGGCCAGCACGGAACGGTTGATACCCTTCACGATGACCGTGGGCGGCGTGCCCGCCGGCGCGTCGGCAGGTGCCGGATAGCCGAAGCTCGTATCCAGCATCGACAGCAGCGGATTCGGGACGTTGAGCGGCTCCTTGAACTCGAAGGTGAACTCCGCATCGGCCAGCACCGGCGCGATCTTCTCCATGCGTTCGAGTGCCTTGACGCGGCTCTGCGCCTGCTTGGCCTTCGAAGCCTTGGCCTTGAAGCGGTCGATAAACTTCTGCAGGTGGGCGATCTTGTCCGCTTGCCTGGCCACCGCGGCCTGCTGCAACAAGAGTTGCTCGGCGCGCATGTCTTCGAACTTGCTGTAGTTACCGCCGTAGCGCACGAGCTTGGCGTTGTCGACGTGCACCGTTACCTGCGTGACCGCATCGAGGAATTCGCGATCGTGGCTGATCACGACGAGGGTGCCCTGATAGCGCTTGAGCCACGCTTCCAGCCAGACCAATGCGTCGAGGTCCAGGTGATTGGTCGGTTCGTCGAGCAGTAACAGGTCTGACGGGCACATCAGCGCGCGTGCGAGTTGCAGCCGCATGCGCCAGCCGCCGGAGAAGCTGTTCACCGGCTGCGTAAGCTGCGCGGCACTGAAACCGAGGCCGAGGATCAGCGCCTGCGCCCGTGCGGGGGCATCGTGCGCACCGGCATCGTGCAGGGCCATGTAGGCGTGCGCCATGCGCATACCGTCATCGCTGGCCTCGGCGGCGTCGACTTCGGCCTGCGCGGCCAGCAGCCCGGTGTCCCCCTCGACCACGAAGTCCGTCGCGCTCTGCTCGGTTTCCGGCATATCCTGGGCGACCTGGCCCATTTTCCACGCGGCGGGAATCGAGAATTCCCCGCTGTCTTCGTGCAACGTACCGTTCAGTAGACCGAAGAAGGACGATTTTCCGGCGCCATTGCGGCCGACAAGACCAATTTTCTCGCCAGGGTTGAAGGAGGCGGACGCCTGATCGAGCACGACATTGACGCCGCGGCGCAGCGTGACATTACGGATGGAAATCATTGGGAGCTACTTCGGAGGGGAGTGGCATGATAGCCCAATGGCGTTACTTCAACGATTTCTCCAGTTCGTCCAACCCACGTCGCAGCTCGGCCAGCTTGGTTTTGAAGTCCGGATCCTTGCGCCATTTACTGGCTTTCTCGAGTAGATCGCTGACGCTGCCGTGCTTCATTGCCTCGATGTCGCGCGCCATATCGAGGAATTCCTTGACTGCCCGTGCGTCCGAGGCTTCCTTGAATTCGCCTTCGTGCTTCCGCACATACGGGACCAGCACTTCCATCAGGCGGCCCAACTGGCGCCCATAGCTGTAACGACCGGTGATACGCCGCTCGGCCTGCGGGTCGGAGGAGCCGCCGTAGTTGATGTTGAGCAGGCCGACCTGTCCAACAGCCTCGCTCCACGCGCGAATCCATTGCGTCACATCGCCGGAAAATGGGTTGTGCTGGTCGGCGAGATTCGGCGCTGCCCAGTTTCGCCACACGGCCCATGGGTCTGCCCACGGGGCAGCAGGGTCTTCCGGGAGATTGCCGGATGGTCCTTGTGCATTCATCGCTTGCGCTCCTGATGTAGGTTCAACTTAGGCAGTGCTGCAAGCGTAGAAGAGTTAGAACCGCGTCGCCAGCCCGATGCGCATCAGCGTTTGCACGTGACTACTGGCCGCGCCAGCGGTCGCGGGCAGGCTATTGATCCATGCCTGTGTCGCCGGGCCATCGCCGCTGGCGTGTTGATAGATGGCTTCCACATAGGCCGTGGTGCGTTTGGACAAGTGATACTGGATTGCGCCTGTTACCTGCTGGGCGCGATTGTTCTGCAACGCCTCGTTCCCACGCATGTAGGCGTAGTCGAGGCCCAACGTCCACGCCGGAGCGATATCCCACGCGGCGCCAGTCTTGTAGACATCGATCGCCGCACCGGTGTCGGTGTTGCGCGTGTTGGTGTACAACAGCATCGCCAGTACGTGCGCGAACTGATAGTGCGCGCCGAAGCCAAAATTGCGGATGCCATCGTGGCCATCGCCGAGCTGCGGGTATCTGACGTCAACGTACGCAGCGCCCAGCGCCAGCGGACCGTTCACGTAATTGACGCCAAAGCTCTGGGTCGCGCTCGAGGAGAAGGACCCCGCTACGCCACCAAAACCATACAGCGCTCCAAGTGTGAAGCCGCCGATCTCGGGGCTGCGGTACTTGATTGATTTCGGGACACGCGTGCCTCCCGCGAGGCGATCGAAATCGAATGCACCCGTCGGATTGTTCGGTATGCCCAGTGCCGCGAATGGCCCCTGACGGAAGTCGTAGATCCCGCCAAACAGAAACGCGCCGTCGAATTTGCCGAGCGTCAATGACTCGTACATGAAGTCATACTGCGTGCCCAGCGTGAGCGTGCCGTAGCGCTGGCTGGAAACGCCGACCAGAGCCGTGCGATTGAAGATCTGCCCAGCGCCTGGGATGACGGAGCCGCTGTCGAGGTCGAACTGCGAGGTAAGTTCGAACAGCGCTTTGTTGCCGCCGCCCAGATCCTCGGCACCCTTGAAGGTCAGCATGTTGGGCGCCAGCACGCCACTGTCGAACAGCGCTACCGATGGGCCGTGTCGATTGGAGACGTAGGTAACGCCGCCATCGATCAGGCCCGATATCGTCAGAAAGTCGATCACTTGCGGTCGATGGAATAGCGGCCAGGCCCATTCAACGCCAATAGCAGGAACCCGCCGGTGATGCTGACGTTCTTGTAGAAATTGATCATGGCCATGTATTGATCCATTCCGCTTAATGTCCAGTAGGGATGACCGATGAATCCCGTCACAAGCGTATAGACGGCAAGCAATAGTGCCAGCGGGCGGGTATAGAAGCCGATCAGAAGAAGCACGCCGAACACCAGCTCTACCACGACCGCGACAAGGGCGGCCACCGCCGGAAGAGGCACGCCGACGGACGTCATGTATCCGATGGTGCCGGAGAAGCCGACCATCTTTTGCCAGCCAAAAAGTACATAGAGGACCACCAGCAGAATGCGGGCGACTAGAAGGACTTCGTCCTTTTGATTGTCGAGGGACAGGTATTTCATGATGCGGTTGCTCTCAGAGATCAGGTTTGCATGGAGTGTATAGAATCGATTGCAGGGATAAAGATGGGTCAATGAGCTTATTCATCTCGCTTAGTGAGACAAATGGACCGCGCGCTGGAAATGCTGGTGTTCTGCACCGTGGTGGACAAAGGCAGCTTTATTGCGGCCGTTGAACCACTCGACATGTCGAAGGCGGCGGTGTCCCGCCATGTCGGTGCGCTGGAATCAAGACTTGGCGTGCGGCTGTTGCACCGCACGACGCGGCGACTTTCTCTGACGGAGGAGGGGCGGGTCTTCTATCAGCAGGCGCGCGAGGTGCTGTCGCTGATGGATGCCGCGGAAGGTGCGGCCGCCTCTGGCTCTGAAGAACCGGCGGGGGTGCTACGCGTGAACGCACCACTGAGTTTCGGCATCCAGCATCTGGCGCCGCTCTGGGCCACGTTCATGAAGGCGCATCCGAGGATCGAGCTCGACGTCATGCTCAACGATCGACTGGTCGATCTGGTGGAAGAGGGTTTCGATGTCGCCGTGCGGATCGCCCGCATGGACAGCTCGTCGCTGGTGGGACGCCAATTTGCCAGAACCCGCATGCGGGCATGCGCATCGCCGGACTATCTGTCGCGACACCCCGCCGTGGAGCGGCCGGCCGATCTGCTTGCGCATAAGGTGATCGCCTATAGCCACCTTGCGTCGCGCAATGAGTGGACCTTCACCGGCGCGGAGGGAGACGTGACGGTGCCGACCGTGTCGTCCGTGCGCTGCAATAACGGAGACACGTGTCGGGCGATTGGCCTATCCGGGGGCGGCATCATCTTCCAGCCGAGCTTTCTGGTGCACGGGGATTTACGACGCGGCGATCTGGTGGAAGTCTGTCCGGCTTACCGCTCGTTCGAACTCGGCATTTATGCCGTATATCCATCGCGCAAGCATCTTGCGCCCAAGGTGCGGGCGCTGATCAATTTCCTGGTTGCGCAGTTCGCGGATACCCACTGGGACGACTAAGCGCTAGGCCGAAACCTCGATCACACCGCTCATGTTTTCATGCCCCGATCCGCAGAAGAGGTCGCACAGGAACACGTAGCTGCCCGCCTTTGCGGGCTTCAACGTGACGCGTACGGTCTGACCTGGTGGCATGTCGGCACGGACGCCCAGGTCGGGGGCGCTGAAGCCCATCACGACGTCCTCGGCGGTGAGTTCGAGGACCACAGGCTCGCCCGCCTTGAGCGCGATCTTGTCGGGCGTGAACACGAAGCGTCGCGCGCGGATGGCGATGACGCGCGGCGCGGCGGCGTCTCCGCGCCGCGCGACCAGCGGCGTGGCAAGCAGGGCCAAGGTCCATGCAAGCATCGTCCGGCGACCCGCGCTCGGATATCTGGCGATTGTCATGGTCGGCCTCCCTATGCGTCGGCCACGGGACGCTCGGCCAGCCGATAGCCGGCCGGCTGCCGCATGGCGGTGATCTCGCGCCAGCCCAGCCCGCGATACGGTTGCGCGGCGTCCCACGGCAGTGGCTCGCGGCGCGGCTGCGAGCCGGGTGGCGGTAGGGGGAACATCAGCGAACGCGCCGCATGGTGTTCGATATGACCTGTGAGGTGGTGATGCTCCTGATGGATATGTCCATAGAAGACGGCCACGTTGCGATAGGGCATCAACAACTCCACCACGCGATCGCCATCGCCCGTCGCCCAGTCCCACTGCGGATAGAGATTGAAGAGCGGCCGGTGCGTGAACACCACGATGCGGGCATCGGGCGACTGCTTCGCCAGATCGGCGGCCAGCCACTCGCGCTGCGCGTCACCCACCTGTCCGCGGGGATCGGACACATTGTCGAGCACGATCGCATGCAGGCCCTTGTGATCGAACGTGTAGTGCGTGGGGCCGAACAGTTCGCGGTAGACCTCACCGTTATCGAGGCTGGCATCGTGCTCGCCCGGCATCAGGTAGATCTTGCCGGCCTTGAGCGGAGCGATCACGGTCTGGAACTCACGCATGCGCTTGCGCCGCTCGGCCGCATCGTCGGTGCTATGGGTCAGGTCGCCGGTGAACATGATGAAGTCCGGCTGGCGCGGCAGCGCATTGACCGCCGCCACGGCGCGGGGCAGTGTGCCGCGCGCGTCGGGGTTGGCGGCCCCCTGGTAACCCCAGTGCGCATCGGATAGCTGCACAAAGAAGAAATCGTCGTCGCGCGCGGCGGCCCAACCGGGCAGGCCCGAGGCGAACACCGCGCCGGCACCGGCGCCGGCCAGGCGCAGGAAGTCGCGCCGCTTGCAGGATGGGGTCATGGTCGCTCCTTTGCTGGATGATCCTGCCTGTCATACCGGCGCGTGTGCCCAGAAATTCCCGATCGGCGCGCGAATAAAAAAATTCACCAAAAACATGCGATGACGGGAATAAACTCGGTGTCGCGTCGGTAAAGCAAGGGAGATCCACGCATGATTCGACCGCGGACCGATTGTTCCGATTGCTCCGATTGCTCCTTCGTCCCCACCCCCACTGCCAGATGGCACCGCGAGGCCTGAGGTGAACCCCAGCGAACGCCACCGCTTCGATGCGTTGGTGCTGCCGCACCTCGACGCCGCGTACAACCTCGCGCGCTGGCTGTGTGGCAGCACGAGCGATGCCGACGACGTGGTGCAGGAAGCGTTCCTGCGCGCGTTTCGCCTGTTCGCGAGTTTTCGTGGCGAGCGGCCGCGTCCATGGCTGCTTGCGATCGTGCGCAATACATGGTTCACGATGCACCAGCAACGCAAATCCGCAGCCGAAACCGGCTATGACGACAGTGCTCCCGATGCGGTGTTGCCGGAATGGCATGGCATGCCGGAGGATCCCGAGCAGGCACTGCTGCGCGAGGAGGATGCGCGACTGGTACACACGGCGCTCGAACGGCTGCCGGTCGCCTTTCGAGAGGTGATCGTGCTGCGCGAGCTCGAAGACCTGCACTATCGCGATATCGCGCGCATCGTCGATATCCCGGCCGGCACCGTGATGTCGCGGCTGGCGCGAGGCAGGAAGATGCTTGCCGCGGAAATCGTGGTGTTGCGCGAAACACCGGCTGCTTTGTCGGCCGCGTTGTCGAAAGCGCAGCGCTCAATTGGGGAGACCGGCCATGAACTGCAATGAGGCCCGTCCGTTGCTGCAGGCGTGCGCCGACGGTGAAATCGGCGCGGCGGACGGCGTTCGCCTGAAGCGTCATCTCGAGGACTGCAACAGTTGCGTCAGCGCGCTTCGCGAACTGAGGACGCTGCGCAAAGCCGTGCGCCAGGGCGCCGGTTATCACCGTGCATCGCCGGCGTTGCGCGCGCGCGTGTTGGCGGCCTTGCCCGCCACCGAGCCGGTAGTGGCCGATGTAGAACCCGTTGCGGATGCTGGCTGGCGGCGCTGGTTCACATGGTCGCCCGCGCTCAACGCGACGATGGCCGCTGTCACCGTGGCCGCGGTGGGGCTCGGGCTGACGACCTATGCCATGCGCGAATCGCCGGCCGATCTGACTGCGCAGGCCGTCGTCGCGAGCCACGTGCGCGCGCTGCTATCGACCCGCGAGATCGACGTGGCCTCGTCGGATCGTCACACGGTCAAGCCTTGGTTCAACGGTCGCATCGACTATGCGCCTGAAGTGCGAGACCTTGCCGGGCAGGGCTTTCCACTCGTGGGCGGACGGCTCGATTACGTCGATGGACGGCGCGTTGCGGTGCTTGTGTATCGACGCGCCCAGCATCCGCTGGAAGTCTTTGTCCTGCCCGACAAGGGGGATGGCGGCCCGCGCTCACTGCAGGGCTATGAGATGGAAAGCTGGACCGCGCGCGGTATGCGCTACTGGGCCGTGACCGATGCATCCGCCGAGGACTTGCGCGCCTTCGTGGCCGCGTGGAAGCGTGCGGATAGTTGAGATAGTTGAGCAGGCTGCGGTGAGCGTGCCGCGCTTTGCCCTACGTACGGAAGGGTTTGGCTTCCTCAGGTAGCTGACGGTCTTTCTTCCAGTCGCCACGCTCCAGTTCCGCAATCACCTGCGCTCCCAGCAGCAACAACGCGGCCGCAATCTCGAGACTCAGCAGGACGACGATCGCCGTCGTCAGTGAGCCATATACACGGCTCACCTGCGACAGCGAGGTGAAGTACCACACCAGCAGATGCCGCGAAATCTCCCACAGGACGGCGGCCAGAACGGCGCCACATAACGCGCGGCGTATCGACAGGCGTCCTACCGGCATGACCATGTAGATCGATGTGAGCAGCATGATCTCGCCGAAGAATCCCAGCAGATAGAGCAGCCCGCTCGACAGCCGGTCCAGCGACCATTCGTGTCCCAACACGTCCAGATGTCGCTCGCCAATCGCCAGCAGGCGGCCGGACACGATCGTGACCACCAGCAGGCCCAGACTGATCACGGCGATATAGCAGTACGGCAGCACCGCGGAGACGAGGAAATGCCGCCGGCGGATGGCCACGCGATGCACGAAGATCACCGACATGGCGTTCTCCAGCACAGTGAAGGCGAGCGAGCTGAAGAACAGCATGGTGACCAGCAACAGCCATCCCGAGGTGCCGCGGTTGCGCAGGAAGGCAGCCAGTTCGGCGATCAGCGCGCGGGACTGGCCCGGTACCACCCATTCCAGATAATGCGCGACCGTCGATAGCAGCAGATCCGGATCGACGACATGCGAGAGCGCGATCACCGTCAGGATCAGCAATGGCACGATCGACAGCAACGCGTAATAGCCCACCGCACCGGCCAGCAGCAGCCCCTGGTTTGCGCGGTATTGCACCAACGTGTGCCAAATGAAGCGCCACGCGCTGCGCAGCAGATCGCGGGGGCGGACATCGGTCAGGTGCATCGGGGGCTCCGGAGGTACCACGTCAGGGCATTATGCGACTTAGTCTCTGCAGTACCCCTCGCCGGACCGAACCGTCAGGCAGTTTTGTTTTTCCGCGAGCCACTTCATGCCGGTCTCGGCGCCATTGGTGGCGCGAATCATTTCCGTGACGCCATCGCGCTCGAATGCGATGCGGGAGTCGACGGCCCGGCCCTCGAAGGTGCGCGGGCCATCGAGGTTCTGCACCGTCACCTCGTAACGTCCCTTGCCACCGGCAACCTCCAGGAACGTGCCTTCGGGCCCGTTCCATTTGCCCAGCCAATCATCGGCCAGCGGCGCTCTCGCGACAGGAATCTGAGCATTCTGAGCTTCGGCGCCCGACTTCCGGTCCGAGCATCCGGTGACGAATACCATCGTTGCAAGCAGGGCGGCGAGAGGGAGGTAAGTGGGTTTCATCTTGTCTTCGGGCGTAGCGATATCGTCACTCATCATAGTGGACACACGATGCCCGAAGCCACGACGCTGACAATTTGATACCACCGCGCCCCAACCGCCTGCGCCGGCTGCTCACAACTTCACCACCCCCAGCACCGCGTCGGCAAACGCTTTGGGCGCTTCCTGCGGCAGGTTGTGACCGATGCCGCCGTCGACGTTCCGATGTTGATAGGGACCGATGAACTGCGCGGCATAGGCCGCGGGCGATTGATGCGGTGCACCGTTGGCGTCGCCTTCCAGCGTGATGGTGGGCACGGATATCTTCGGCGCCTGCGCCAGCCGTTGTTCGAGGTCGTCGTATTGTGACTCGCCTTGCGCCAGTCCCAAACGCCATCGATAGTTGTGGATCACGATGGCCACGTGGTCCGGATTGTCGAATGACGTGGCCGTGCGCAGGAACGTGGCGTCGTCGAACCTGAATTGCGGCGAGGCGTTTTGCCAGATCAGTTTATTGAAAGCGTTGCGGTACTCGGCGTAACCTCGCGCGCCGCGCTCGGTGGCGAAGTAATACTGGAACCACGCCAGCAGCTCCGTCTGCGGCGGCACGGGCTTCCGATTCGCCTCCTGACTGCCGATCAGATAGCCACTGACCGACACCAGTGCGCGACAGCGCTCGGGCCAGACCGCCGCCACGATATCCGCGGCGCGCCCACCCCAGTCGAACCCGGCGATCACTGCCTTGTCGATTTTCAACGCGTCCATCAGCGCGATGACATCCACCGCGAACACGGACTGCTGGCCGTTGCGTGGCGTGCCTGCCGAAAGAAAGCGTGTAGGACCGTAGCCTCGGAGATAGGGCACGATCACGCGGTAACCGGCAGCTGCCAGCAATGGGACCACATCGACGAAGCTGTGGATGTCGTGCGGCCACCCGTGCAACAGGATGGCCACTGGCCCGTTCGCCGGTCCGGCCTCCGCGTAGCCAATGTTCAGGTTGCCGGCGTTGACCTGCCGGATTGGGCCAAGCGAATCGGTCGAGTCCGATCGTCCGGGTGAAGGATTCTGCGGTGCTGCAAGGCCGGCGAGACTGAACATGCTGAGTCCGGCCATCGCTGAGGAATGACTCAACAGGCGGCGGCGTTGCTGATCGATGGGAAGCGACATGTCTTGGATATTCTTGTCGAGGGAAACGCGCTGCCGGTTGTTCGCCGGCAGCGCGATGAGACACAGACGGTTATGCACGCACGGCGAGGCGCGACAGGTCGGGGTGAAGATCGCGTACCGGGCTCACTTGCTCCAGCAGCGATCCGAGATGGAGGATCGTGGACTCCGCAAGCCACGGCGATACCAGTTGCACACCGATCGGCAGGCCATCGTAGCTGGTGCCGAACCGCATCGACAGCGCCGGCAGGCCAGTGACGCTGAAGGGCGCGGTGGTATCCATGATGTGCAGCGACGATACCGTTTCGCCACCGATCACGAACTCCGAGGCGTCATGCCCGTGCGCGGGCACCGGTGTAACCGGGCACAGCAGCGCGTCGTAACGCTGGAAATACTGGCTGAAGCCGTCGCGTATCCGTTCGATCTGCTGCTCGGCCGCGACGAAATCCTCGATCGATGTGTCGGGCGTGTCGAACACCGCCTGCACATGCTTGAAGATCTTGTCTTCATGTCCGGCCGTCACCTTGCGAAATGCGGGCTTGGTTTCCATGGCTTGAATCTTCCAGAGCAGTTCGAGCGCGTTGACCTCCTCGATAATCGGAATGCGCGCGGGCTCGACAATGACGCCCGTGCTTTTCAGCGCTTCGGCCGCGACCTGAACGGTCTCGGCGACTTCAGGGTCGATGGCGCCGAAACCCGGCTCGACCAGCCAACCGACGCGCAACGCCCGTCCGCCGGTATTGGTCCGCCCGCTGTCCAGTCCGAGTGGGCTCGTGGAATAACCATCCGCACCGTCGGGCCCTGCCAGCACTGAATAGGTCAGCGCCAGGTCGCGAATGGTGCGCGCCATTGGACCCACATGCCAGAAGCGGCGCGGTTCACGCGGCCACACGCCGGTCATTGGAATGCGGCCATGGGTTGCTTTCAGGCCCATCACGCCGGTATGCGCCGCGGGACCGCGGATCGAGATGGCGACATCGGTCGACAGACCGATCGGCGCCATGCCCGCCGCGATTGCTGCCGATTCCCCGCCGCTGCTGCCGCCCGGCGTGCGATCCAGATTCCAGGGGTTGAGAGTGCGTCCAGACAGCAGGTTGTCGGTCTCGATCCAGAATGAGAACTCGGGAATATTGGTCTTCGCCAGCACGATGCCGCCTGCCTGCTTCATGCGCGCAACGGTGGTCGCGTCGGTGTCGGGCACGCGCCCTTTGAAGATCGGCGAGCCGCGCTGGGTCAGCAATCCGGCGGTATCGATCGCGTCTTTGACGGTGAAGGGCACGCCATGCAGCGGGCCGACGTCTTCACCGTTCAGTACTGCCGCCTCGGCGGCCTTCGCTGCGGCGAGGGCGGTGTCGGCAATCGCGACGACCGCGTTGAGCGCGGGATCCACGGCACTTATGCGGTCGAGGTGGGCCTGTACGACCTCTACAGGGGAAACTTCCTTGGTACGGATGAGTTGGGCGAGCGTCGTCGCGTCTTGATAGAACAGTTCGGTACTCATTTGGCAGGCTCCTAAAGCGCTCGATGAGGGACTACAAAGGATGATCGACAAACGTTCGATGGGCCCTACCGAACGTTTGTTAGGTATGGAGATTAATCGGTTATACTTCGACTCGTCAACACCTTTGGGACACGCCGACGCGGATGCCGCCGGCGCGGTCAAACTTCATCGAGGACGCTTCGTGGAAAACCGGGCAAGCACAAGTTCCAGCGACAGGATCCTGGCTGTGGCGACCAAGATTGCGCAGGCACATGGCTACAGTGGCTTAAATCTCCGTGCGCTCGCGGAAGAGGTCGGTATCAAGGCTGCCAGCCTCTACCACCATTTCCCGAGCAAGGCCGACCTTGCCGCGGCAGTGGCCAAGCGCTACTGGGAAGACACCGCGATCGCGCTGGAAGCGCTGTCGGAGAAGACACCGGACGCGTCCGACCGCCTGCGCAAATACCCGAGCCTGTTCCGGCGCTCGCTGGAGAACGACAACCGGATCTGCCTCTGCAGCTTCATGACTGCCGAGTTCGACGATCTGCCGGAAGTGGTAAAGAAGGAAGTCCAGACCTTCTCGGACATCAACATCGCATGGCTGGCGAAGATGCTGGTGGCGGCGGAGATCGTTGCGCCCAAGGACGCCAAGAAGCGCGCGCATGCGATCTTCGCGGCCATCGCGGGCGCGCAACTGATGGCACGCGGCCGCGACGATATCAAGCTGTTCGACACCTTGATCGACAACTACCGGGCGGCCGGGCTGTTGCCGGCATGAAGCGCCATGCGCTACACGCTAGGCGGCGACCGCCTGGATCGTGGTGCCGTGCTTGAAATGATGGACGACCGCGCGGGCGTTGTCGCATTGCCGTAGGCGCTCGCGAAAACGATGGTCGCAGAACAGTTCGGCAACGCTGGCCAGCAGATGCAGGTGGATATTGCTGGCCCACTCCGGCAACAGCAGGCAGATCACGTCCGTGACGGGACGGCCATCGGCGGCGCCGAACGCCAGCGGCGTTTTGAGCCTTGCATAGAAGACCATCTCGCAAGGCACGCCGGGAATGCGCGCGTGAGGGACAGCGACCCCTTGCCCGAGCGCTGTCGAGCCTGACGACTCGCGATGCGCGAGATGGGTCAGGACCGTCTCGGCATCGACGCCGTATTGCTGTGCCGCAACCGATGCAACGTGCTCAAACAATGCGTTCTGGTCCGCTACGTCCAGGTTCAATAGAACGTGCTCGGCATCGAGAAGACGTGCCACGGTCGGCATACCGGTTGAGGCGCCGGGATTTTCGCGGACATAGCTGACCGCGGTACCGGGCGCAAGCTTGTCGATTGCGGGGAGCGCTTTGTCGAGCGCCGCGCCGGAGAGCGCCAGCGACAGGCGCATTCGGCGGCTACCCGGCAGCAGCGCCAGGCTCATCGACCATAGACTGCCTTGCAAATCTCTGGCCAGCGCGTGCCGAAGCGGCCAGGCATGCTCCGCATCGATGTCGAACTGCATGATGGTGCCGCTCGTGATCATCAAATGAAGGCTTCGAATGGGGACCAGTCGAAGGTATAGCGGCGGGCGTAATTTTTCTGCATCAACGAGGGCGTCCGCCTCTATAAATCGCGTAAAGACGCGGGGGGAGGCAAAAAGCGTGTGGGTGAGAAAATTGCCCGCAGCCACTAGCTCCCCTGCGCTTTCGCCGCTTGCGCGGAACTCCACAGCGAGCCGGGATTCGCTCGGTCGGGATAGAGCGCCAGCATCTGGTCGTAGAGATCCCGGGCGGAAGTCGTCGAGGCATCCAGTCGGATGAAATCTCGGATGTACTGGCGGGTCTCTTCGATATTTCGCGGGCTGTCGTCGTGGGTAGGCACCTTGTGGCCGGCGACTACGTATTGCGGCTTGAGCGCTTCGATCTTGTCCAGTGCGGCGATCCACTGCAGACGATTGCTGTGGGTCGATTCGATCAGGAAGGGGTGGATGCCGTTGTAGACCGCATCGCCCGCGACGACCAAACCGATCGACGGGACATGGAGGCAGGTGGAGTTGTCCGTATCGGTATGGCCGACTTTGACCACCGTAAGTTTTTCTCCCTCCAGTTCGATCGTGTCGCTGGTCATTGGCTCGCAGATCGCAATGACTTCCGATATCTGTCCGGGAAACAGCTTGCGCCATCTGCCATCGAGCTTCTCGGGCGTGGTTTGCGTACGCATCGTAGCCACGACGTCCGGCGTTGCCAACGCGCGCGCATCGGGAAAGCGATCCAGCAGCACCTTCAGTCCCAGAAAATGATCGCCGTGGGCATGCGTGACATAGATCGTGCGAAGCCGCTTGCCTGTGCGTGCAATCTTGTCCGCCAATTCCTCGCATTGCGCCACGGTCAGGAACGTATCGACCAGCACGGCATCGTTCTTCCCGGAGATCAGCGTGGATGAGTTGGCCACCCACATCAGCGATTCCTTGCCGGGCGGCACCTCCCGGTTGAGGCCCGGTCGGGTGGCGGTGAACACCTGATAGCTCAGGCCGCCTTTGCTCTGGGCGTGGGCGACCAAGGGCGACGCGGACAGCAGCGACAGTCCCCCCAGTTTCAGCACATTTCTACGGTTCATTTCGTGGCCTCTGCGTGACGGTGGTTAATCATGTTCAAAAACATGAATACAATCATTATTCAGAACATGTAAAATGTCAACCATCATCAGACGCAGGATTTGCCATGAAGGTCAGCCGCGAACAATTTGCAGCCAACAGGCTCCGGATCCTCGAGGAGGCGAGCCGCTTGTTCCGTGACAGGGGATTCGAGAGCGTCAAGCTGGCCGATGTCATGCAGGCCGCCGGCATGACGCACGGCGGCTTCTATGGTCACTTCCAGTCGAAGGACGATTTGATCGAACAGACGCTTGCGCATCGGGCGGCGCGGGAGCGTCCGCGCGTGGAGCTGGAACGCTACGTCGAGAACTATCTGTCCAGCCGCCACCTGGCCAACCGGGCGGATGGCTGTGACATCGCGGGCATGGCGCCCGATACCCTGCGACAGGGGCCGGTGGCACGTGAGGCGATGACGGCCATGATTCGCGCGCAGCTGGATCGTCTGGAAAAAAGCATGCGCAACGCCGACGACCCGCATGCCCGCCGGGATGCGATCGGCAGCTGGGCGGCCATGTTCGGTGCCATGGTTTTGGCGCGGGTCAGCACCGATGCGACGCTCGCCGAGGAGATCCTGACGCAGACGCGTGCTTCGATTGGAAAGCTCACGGGCGAGTGGGAGCCCGATTGATGTAAATGGCGATGTGGACGGAATAGTTTCCGTCGGCCACGTGTTTACCGAGGTGGGACGTTGGTCTTCCGCCGAGGAGGCGCCGTGTGCGATTCATCATCCTGGTTCCGTGCCGCCCGTTGGCACGTGATTGCCGGATTTGTGCTTGTCACCTTTACATCGCTGGCCGGCGCCGTCAATCGGGCGCAAGCCGTACCGCCCGACGGATACGTCCTGCAGCGTGCAAACGTTACGTTCGACGTGGATGTCTCGCACGCGCCGCTCAAGATGCGCTTTGGGCGGGTGGATGCGCAACTCGAGGCGACCCCGGCCGGCATTGAGTCCGGTCAGGTGACAGTGACGATCGATGCCGCGAGCGTGGAAACGCGCCCACGTTTTCTGTCTTCCATCGTGCGGGGCAGCGGCATGCTCGACGTCGCCCGCTATCCGGAGATTCGTTTTGTCAGCACGCGCTTTGTGCGCAACGGGGAGGGCGGTGGCTGGCTATACGGCGATCTGACCATGCACGGGGTCATGCGTCCGGTCAGCTTTCAGGTGACGGAAAGCAACGTTGCGGGAAGCGCGCCGCGCGCGGGGTTGCTGGCCTTCTCCGCGACCGGCGAGGTCAGCCGGCGCGAGTTTGGTGTCTCAGCTTGGTTCCCCGCAGTCAGCGATGCGGTCCACGTGAACATAGAGGTGGAGTTTGCGCAGGGGCCCTGAACCCACCACGCCCACTTCGTTCAGCTTCACGCTACTTCAGCTTGACGCCCCATTCGTTCTCCACGCACTTCACATAGTCGCCGGGAATCAGCGCGCTGAATTTTTCCTGATAGTTCACCAGCATGCAGCGGTACGCCATGTTCTCGTGCCAGTCCTTGACAAACGTGGTGTCGACCGCCGCGCTGCCGCCGTCGGCAAATTGCTTCATGCCGGTGCATCCTAGTTTCTCGTTATCGGGCACCGGCACGCCTAGCTCGGTCGCGAACGATTTGTAGTACTTGATGCGGTTCAGCGATTGCGCGACCTCGGTGCCGCCGCCACATTCCACGCCGCCGTTGATGATCATCGTCGTCACGCCAAAGCCGGGCACCAGCCCGTTGGCCTGATCCGAGGCGTTGGGTTGCCAACTGCCGTCGATCACCGCCTGCATCGATGGTTTCGGCGGCTGCGGATACACGAAGAAGAAGACCGCCGAGGCAAGGTTCAGCCAGGTGCTGGCGACGCTGTCGGGGTCGTCGAGCAGGGTGGTCGGCTTGCCGTACATCACCTGCGAGAACTGTCCGTAGTTGTAGTTGTACGAGAGCTGTTTGGCGCCGCGGCCATAGTACTTCTTGAAGGCCCCGTCTGGATTCTTGCCGCACACATAGAGTTGCCCCTGCCAGATATTGGGGTCGCACTCCGCGTTGTAGCCGCAACCGTCGCCGGTCTCGGCGCAGCCCATTTCCCTGACCCAGTACAGGCCTTGCCGGAACTCGGGCGTGCTCGAGTGAATATCGTGTTCGCCGGTTTCCTGCGCGAAATGCGCGAACATGGTCGCGAGTGTCTTGCGGCAGATGGCTTCCGCATCGCGGCCGTCCTTGTAGTCCCCGCAGACCGCGGGGAATTTCGCGATGGCTTGCAGGAACGCGCGGTACGTGTAAGCAGCGTTCCGGCGCGGGAACAGGAATTCCCACTTGGACGCGTTCATGATTTTCTCGACGCGCTGGACGTTGGGCGGGTTGCTGGCCACGCCGGCATCGGTCGCGTCGACGATGGCGTTGTCTGCGGTGCGGATCATCTGCTTGATCGCCGCAAATGCTGGCGTATTGGTCAGATCCTTTTCCACCTGCTCCGCTTGCGCACGCGTGGGCACGGGGACATTGGGCGGGACGGGGGTGGGGGCCGGAGCGGGCGTCGGTGTCGGGGTCGGCGCGGGTGGTGCGGCCTTGGCCGGGTCGCAGTCCTCGATGACCGCCCATGGATCGCCGGTGGTCGGCGTGGTGCCTTGCGCCCACCATTTTGCGCGGTAGTTCTTCGCCTGATAGGAGGCGACGTTGTTCTCGTTGTAGATGGCGTTGGCACTCCAGGGGGCGTAGCAGCCGGGTTTGGTCTGGACGGGGGTGGGTGCCGGAGCCGGGGCGGGAGTGGGGGCAGGGGTCGGCGCAGGCATCGGTGAGGGCACTGGCGCGGGAGCTGGGGTCGGTGCGGGAGTCGGAGCCGGAGCCGGAGCAGGAGCAGGAGCAGGAGCAGGAGCAGGAGCAGGAGCAGGAGCGGGCGTAGGAGCGGGCGTAGGAGCGGGCGAAGGAGCAGGGGCGCCGCCGCCCGTGCACTCACCCTTGTCTTCCCACGGCCCCCATTGCTCCGTGCCTGGCGTATTGCCCTGCGTCCACCATTTGCTCTGATAAATACGACCGTTATATCCAACGGTCGCGCCTGCAGTTGGATAAACCGTATTGCTTTGCCATGCCGCCGGACATGGAGCTGCGGAAACTGGCATTGCAGTCAGTGACAGTACGCCTCCCGCGGTGACGCAGGCGATGACGCTCAAGCGATGGGGGTGTGGCATGTGCATTCTCCCAGCAACTTTATTTCCTATCGTGATCGCTGGAAGTCTAGACTTAATGCCAAATTATGTTGTCATAATCATTAAACGGAAATTCTATAAATTAATTTAAATAAATCTACGAATAGCACGGCGATCCGTCTGCGGGGTCCGGGGGCCAGGCAACTTCCCCTTGCGTTTTGTAGCACTCGATCTATAATCGAGCCTCGTTTCGTATCAACTGCTACAAAACACGATGGCCAGACCGCGACAATTCGATGAGCAGGCCGCCCTGATGGCGGCGCAGCAGCTGTTTTGGGCCAAGGGGTATCAGGCCACTTCCACGCGGGAGTTGACCCAGACCATGGGGCTGACGCAGCCCAGCCTGTACAACGCGTTTGGCGACAAGCGCTCGCTGTTTCTACGTTCGCTCGATGACTACCTCGATCGCACGATGCGCGCGCGCATTCAGCGGCATGAGTCGTCGTTGCCGCCGGGGCGGGCGCTCGTCGCGTATATCGCCGAGAGCATTTCGCTTTCGCTGGCCGATCCACAGCATCGCGGGTGCATGCTTATCAACGTCGCGCTCGAGGCGTCCGAGGACGATCCCGAGTTCAAGGCGTTGATCGCTACCGAGCTGGGGCATCTGCGCGCGTTTTTCGAACGATGCATCCGTGCAGGCATCGCGTCCGGCGAGGTGGTGACCGCGCTCGCTCCCGAGGAGGCCTCCGCGCAGCTGCTGGCGAGCCATTGCGGCATGCGGGTGCTGGCGCGTGTGATGCCCGATGGTGTGCTGCTGCGCGCGACCTTGAGCCCCGCGCTCGCCATGCTGGGGCTGACGTTGCCTGATTCATAACGCCCGCGTGAACCGCTGAGCGCGGTCCGCTTTTCCGATTTTTCCCTTATCGAAGTCTGGTCGCCCACGGCAATGATTGCCCGGGTGCGGCGGCCTGCATCCTCAGGAGTCCTCCCATGTCACAAGATGCCAACGCGATGGCACGCACGAGCCCGTCACCGCTCGATGCCCGCACGCTATATGCGGCGCTCGCGGGTCTGTGCGCAAGCCTCGTTGCCATTGGCCTCGCGCGCTTTGCCTATACACCATTGATTCCCACGCTGATTCACGAACATTGGTTCTCGGCTTCGGCCACCGTCGCGCTCGGCGCCGCGAACTTTGCGGGCTATCTGGCGGGCGCGATCTATGGGCGCGCGATTGCTTCACGGTTTGGCAATCGGATGTCGCTGCGAGTGCTGATGTTGATGGCGACCGCCGCGTTCTTTGCCTGTGCGTATCCGCTGTCGGTGAGCTGGTTCTTTGGCTGGCGTTTTCTCTCCGGATTGTCGGGTGGCGCGATCATGGTGCTGGTAGCGACGGCGGTGTTGCCGCACGTGGCGCCGGAACGCCGCGGGATTGTCAGCGGCATGATCTTTCTTGGGCTCGGGCTTGGCATCGCCGCGTCGGGTACGGTGGTGCCGCAGTTGCTGAAGCTCGGGCTGGTGCAGACGTGGTTCGGGCTCGGCGCGCTGTCCCTCCTGCTGACGGGGTTCAGCTGGTTCGGCTGGCCCGCGACCGATCTTCCGCACGGTGCCGCGCAGCCTGCTGGGGCGGCAGGTACGCCGGTTTCGCATGTGGCCACGCTGGCGACATATCGTCAGCCGCTGCGCGTGCTCGCGGTGCAGTACGCGGCGAATGCGCTGGGGCTGGTGCCGGCGATGGTGTTGCTGGTCGATTATGTGGCGCGTGGGTTGGGGCAGGGCACCGCGGTGGGGGCGAACTACTGGGTGCTGTATGGCGTGGCCGCGATTGCGGGGCCACTGGTCAGTACCGCGCTGGCGCAGCGGATCGGGTATCGCAATGGCTATCGCGTCTCGATGGTGGCGCAGGCCTTTGGTGTCGCGTTGCTGGCGGTGTCGGGCCACACGGTGGCACTGGTGGTGGCCACCGTGGTGCTGGGGATGTTCACGCCCGGCGTCGTGCCGATCGTGCTGGGCCGCATCCAGACGATGATGCCGCACGATGCGCACGCGCAGCGCGTGGCGTGGAGCCGGACCACTACGGCGTTTGCGTTGTTTCAAGCTGCGGCGGGGTATGGCTACTCGTACCTGTTCTCTCATACGAACGAGAACTATGCGCTGATCTTTGCCTGCGGCGCGGTGGCGATGGTGGTCGCGTTTGCGGCGGACTTTCTGGTGCGGGAGCCGGCTATCGCCTGATGTATATCGCTGGACGTCGACATATACGGCTGCATACCGACGTGAGGTTCTGCAGAGATTTCCGTGCATCACTACAATCGGTGCGACGACATCTTAAGGAATCGATTCCATGAGCCATCTCTTCGACGCCTACGCGATCGGCAACCTGCAGCTCGCCAATCGCATAGCGATTGCGCCAATGTGCCAGTACTCGGCGGAGGAAGGTAATGCTACCGACTGGCACATGATTCATCTGGGGCATCTGGCGCTATCGGGCGCCGGCCTCATGATTATCGAGGCGACCTCGATTTCTCCTGAAGGACGGATCTCGCCTGATGACCTTGGGCTTTACAACGATGACAACGAAGCCGCGCTGGCGCGCGTGCTGAAGGCGATTCGCGCGTATTCGCCGATCGCGGTGGCGGTGCAGATCTCGCACGCGGGACGCAAGGCTTCCAGCCACGCGCCGTGGGACGGTGGAGCGCAGATTCGCCCCGACCAGCCACGCGGGTGGCAGACGCTGGCACCGTCGGCAGTGCCGCATGCCGAGGGCGAGGCCGCACCGATCGAGCTCGATCGTGCTGGGCTGGCCAAGGTACGAGACGATTTTGTCGCGGCGGCCAGGCGCGCGGCGCGGTTGGGGCTCGATGGCATCGAGATTCACGCGGCGCATGGCTACCTGCTGCATCAGTTTCTTTCGCCGATTGCCAACAAGCGGACCGACGAGTATGGCGGCTCGCTCGAGAATCGCATGCGCTTTCCGCTCGAGGTGTTTGACGCGGTGCGGGCAGCGTTTCCGGCGGACAAGCCGGTCTGGGTGCGGGTGTCGGCGACCGATTGGGTGCCTGACGGTTGGGATATCGACGGCACGATTGCCTTCTCGCGCGCGCTGAAGGAACGTGGTTGTGCTGCGGTGCACGTGAGCACGGGTGGGGTGTCGCCGCAGCAGGCGATCAAGCTCGGACCTGGGTATCAGGTGCCGTATGCCCAGCGGGTAAAGGCCGAGGTCGGGCTGCCGGTCATGGCGGTGGGGCTGATTACCGAGCCTGAGCAGGCGGAGGCGATTATTGGCAACGACGAGGCCGACGTGATTTCGATCGCGCGCGCGATGTTGTACGACCCGCGCTGGCCGTGGCATGCGGCGGCGAAGCTGGGGGCCAAGGTCAGCGCGCCCAAGCAGTACTGGCGGTGTCAGCCGCGGGGGCTTGGGGATTTGTTCAAGGATGCCCATTTCGGGCAAAGGTAAGGGCGGGCCCTCACCCCCGGGCCCCTCTCCCCGAGGGAGAGGGGAGAAAACAATTGGTTATTTAAGCTTTCACCCTCTCCCCCGGCCCCTCTCCCTTCAGGGAGAGGGGAGCAAGACGTTGGCATGCGATGCGCTCGCGTTGCCTTTCCCTCTCCCTTCCGGCAGAGGGGAGCAAGACGTTGGCGATGCGCTCGCGTTGTCCTTTCCCTCTCCCTTCACGGAGAGACGCACGTCAAACCCCCCCCCCGATTTACCGCATCGCACCATTCAGTGCGCACTTAAAACGAAGGGATTTCCATGATTGCTTTGGTCCGTTGAAGTGACCACCATGAAGTCATAGACATCGCATTTGGCAGTAAGACGGGCATCCCCAATAAGCCCGCTGCATCACAGAAGTAGTCGCAAGAACGAACTCTGGGAGACATCCATGCAAGTCTATGACGGCCTCGTCTTTGCGTGCGCCATGGTGCTGGTCTGCATGTACGCCTATCTGGGCGTGCAGGCACAAAGCACGGCGCTCAAATATGGCTCGCCCGCGATTGTGGGAGTGCTGACGGTCGTATATGCGCTGCTGCCAATGCGCATGATTGGCTGACACCAATCGAAAAGGGCCGACCAGGGAGGCCGGCCCGATTTTGAATCGCTGCCACTTGACGCTACGCTCGCTACGAACGTAGCGAGAGCCAGATCGCCTTCGGTTCCGTGAAGTTCTCGATGGCGGCGTCTCCGTGCTCGCGCCCCAGGCCCGAGTCGCCCGAGCCGCCCCATGGCAGGCGCACGTCCGTATAGCCGTAGGTATTGATCCATACCGTGCCCGCGCGCAACTCGCCCGCGATCTTGTGCACGCGGCCGATATCGCGGCTCCACACGCCCGCCGCCAGACTGAACGCGGTGCCGTTGGCAATGCGCACCGCGTCGTCCTCGTCGTCGAACGGAATCACGCTCGCCACCGGGCCGAAGATCTCTTCCTGCGAGATGCGCATCTCATGCTCGACGTTGGCGAACACGGTCGGCGCGACATAGAAGCCGCGCTCGCCGATGCGGGTGCCGCCCGCCACCGCGCTCGCGCCTTCGCGCTTGCCGATCTCCACATAGTCGAGCACTGTCTTCATCTGCGCGGCGGACACCACCGGACCCATGGTCGTTCCAGGCGCGGCGGGGTCACCGACACGAATCGCTTTGGCACGCGCGGTGAGTCGATCGACCACTTCGTCGTAGACCGGACGCTGCACCAGAATGCGCGAGCCCGCCGAGCACACCTGTCCCGCATTGAAGAAGATGCCCGACGCCGCCGCGCGCGTCGCAGCTTCGATGTCGGCATCGGCAAAGATGACGTTGGCCGATTTGCCGCCGAGCTCGAGCGTGACGCGTTTGAAGTTGGCCGCCGCGCCCTGCATGATGCCGCGGCCGACGCTCGGCGAGCCGGTGAAGGTCACCTTGTCGATGCCCGGATGCGCAACCAGCGCGTTGCCCACCACGCTGCCCTTGCCCGTGACGATATTGAGCACACCCGGCGGCACGCCCGCCTCAAGCGCCAGTTCGCCAATACGCAATGCGCTCAGCGGGGTGATCTCGGCCGGCTTGACGATCAGCGTGCAACCGCACGCCAGCGCCGGCGCCATCTTCCACATGCCGATCATCAGCGGGAAATTCCACGGCACGATCGCCGCCACCACGCCCACCGGTTCGCGCACGGTGTACGTCAGCGCGTCGGGGCGCGTGGGTACGACCTGTCCGTTGATCTTGTCGCACCAGCCCGCGTAATAACGCACGGTGTCGATCACGGCCGGCACGTCCTGCCGGCGTACGCTCGCGAGCGGCTTGCCGCCGTCGAGGCTCTCCAGCGCAATCAGCTCTTCGGTGTGGGCTTCGAGCAGATCCGCAAAACGATAGAGGATGCGGCCACGTGTGGCGGCCCGCATGCCGCTCCACCCCTTGAGCGCGCGCCGCGCGGCTTGCACCGCGCGCTCCACGTCTTCGGCGGTGCCCTGTGCCACGCGGGCAATTGGCGTTTCATCGGCGGGATTGATATCGGTGGAATAGTCACCACCGCCCGGCGGCACGCGCTTGCCGTCGATCAGCAGATCGTGCTTGGGCAGATCCATGGTCAGTCTCCTCGCTGCAAGTGGTTGCAGTGTCCGTCCGAGACCTGACCTAAGTCCAATTAATATAAGCGATCAATTAATAAGTTGAACGCATGGATCGTGCTGATCCTTATTGTTCCGTGCCGATCCATTCAGACTCGCGTAGCAGCGTGCTCATCGCCGCGTGGAGTTCGCCAGGGACCACCGGCTTGTGCAGCAGCGCGGTGCCGGCGGCATGGGCATGGCGCAGCCGGTCGGCGGCGGTATCGCCGGTGATGATGATCGCCGGCAGCGATTGCCCCAGGCGCATGCGAATCGCCTCGAGCGCTTCCTGACCTGTGCGATGGCCGCGCAAACGGTAATCGGCGAGGATCAGGTCTGGCGTAAAACGATCGAGCGCGGCCAGCGCCTCTTCCTCGGACTCGGCGGTATGGCACGCGCAATGCCAGACGCCGAGCAACCCGGACATCGCTTCGCGAATCGCGGCGTCATCGTCGATGACTAGCACGCGCAGGCCGTCGAGTCGCATGGCCGACTTCGGCGTGGCGCTATCCTCGGGCGCGATCCACGCAAGCGGCAGGCGCAGACGGAACACTGAACCGCGATGCGGCCGCGACGACATCGATACGCGCGTTTGCATCGCGCGCGCGAGACCATCGACAATCGCCAGGCCGAGACCGAGCCCCTTGCGTTGATCGCGCTCGGGATTGCCCAGTTGGTGGAATTCGCGAAAGATCTCGCGATGCTGCGCCATTGGAATGCCGATGCCGGTATCCCAGATTTCGATCGAAGCATGGAAACGGCGCGTGCGACAGACCACGAGCACACCACCGGTGCGCGTGTAGCGGATGGCGTTGGCGATCAGGTTGCGCAGGATCAGTTCGATCAGCGTCGGATCGCCGAACAGCGTGGCCGTGGTGTCACGCGTGCGATAGACCAGCCCGCGTTCGTCGGCCTGTGGCGCGAATTCGTTCTCGAGCTTATGCAGCAGAGGTTGCAGCCGAAACGGCCGCGGCCGCGGCGTGATCACGCCGGCCTCGAGCTTGGAGAAGTCGAGCAGCGTGTTCAGCATCTCGCGCGCGGCACCGGACGAGGCCTCGATATGCGCGAGCAACTGACGCTGATGATCGTCGAGCGACGTGCGTGCCAGCGAAATCAGGAACAGGCCCAGCGCATGCAGCGGCTGGCGCAGATCATGACTGGCCGAGGCGAGGAATACCGACTTCGCACGATTGGCCTGCTCGGCATCGCGTTGCAACTGGCCCGCGCGCGAGGTCTGCTCGCGCAGTTGCGCGATCAGCTCGACGTTCTCGAAGCGCAGCGCAATCGCATGGCGTGCCACGCGCGCGTAGTTGCGCGCGAAGATGATCAACACGATCAGGTACAGCGGCGTGGCCAGGAACATCGGCAGATACGCCACATCGCCGGTCATCAGGAACACGATCCATACCGGCAGGATGGCCGGCACGAAGAAGGCCATCGCCGCGGGCAGGCACGCGGAGAACACCGCGAGCGCGGCCGCGCTCATGCCCGCGATCAGCGACAGCACGCAGATCACGACGGCGGGGGAGCGGATATCGAGGTACAGCCAGGCCACCAGGCCCCATAACCCGCCGATCACGACCAGCATCGCGGTGAGGCAGCGCGCATAGGTGCGCGCATTGCTCTCGCTGAGTCGATGCGGAATCGCATAGCGGCCGAAATAGGTGATGGTGCAGAGCAGGACCATCAGGCCAGCCCACGGCAACGCTCCCGGATGGCCACCGGTAATCGTCAGACCGCTGGCGAGGAAAATCGCGGCCAGCGAACAACCGAGCATCGCGATGCCAAAGCTCTGGTCGATCAGCTCCATCTGCGCGGCCAGCAGTCGAGGTTCGTCGAAGTGCGGGAGCAGGGAGCGCAGGGTTGGCATCGAGGTGACCCGTGGCCGGTGCGGCGGCGACTAGCGCTGCGCCTGCACGAGTCCGCGGCGCTGGGCCTCGAGGATGGCCTCGACGCGGCTGACCACGCCGAGGTGATCCAGTATCGCGGCCACGTGCACGCGCACCGTGTTCTCCGACAGGCCGAGATGATGCGCGATGACCTTGTTGGACCGGCCCATATTGAGCTGGCTCAGGACCTCGAGCTGGCGTGCCGTCAGCGGGCTCTGCTTGTACGTGGGGCCATCCGTATCGGGGCAACCGCCGGTGGGATGAAAATGCGTGCCGCCGGACAGGCAGCAACCGATCGCTTCCTCGATCTCGCGCGCGTCGGCGGACTTCGGCAGAAAGCCTGCGATGTCCTTGCGGACTTCCTGCGGAATGGTCTCGAGGCCGGAGGTACCGGAGACGATCAGGATGCGTGCCGAGAGGAAATGTCGGCGCAGCACCTTGATGCCTTCGATCCCGTTGAGGCCCGGCATCTGGACATCGAGCAACAGGATGTCGATGTCCTGATCGGCATGCTGCTGCACGGCGTCCATCACCGAGCCGGACTCGAGGATCGACGCCACGTGCGGACTATCGGCGAGCAGCAACCGCAGTCCCGTGCGGAACAGCGTGTGGTCATCGATAAGCAGTAGGCGGGCGCGCGGCATGAGAAGTGCAGAGAGGCTGACACCAGATTTGACTTCATTCCCGCCGGAAAGTCCATGCGAACACCGGCGAGTCTTCAGGCTAGTCCGGAAAGATTATTGGCGATGAGGGGCCAAAGTGTCACGATGCGGCCGTGGACGAATTCCGCGACTTGTCCATACCACTTCAAATACCCACTCCACCCGGCTGTGGGTATTTTTTTGGGCGAGCATGTCGTTTTGCTTTCGTTTTAGGTTCGCTCGCTTTCGCCTCCCATTCTCTCCGATTCGCTTCCCATTGCATACACCCGTTTAGCGCGGCACCTCGAGTGCGCCCGCGGTGATGTCCCACGTCCGCTCGCCGAGGAACCAGCGCGCGGCATGTTCGCCATGCAACGTGCGGCGTTCGCCGGACACGCGTACCCAGTCGCCTTCGGGTAGACCCAGCACCGGCATCTCCGGTGAGAGCACCGTGAACTCGGCCAGGCGCTGATCGCGCGTTTCGCCGCGGAAGCCCGCCACCACCAGGTTGAAGTAATGGCAGTTGAACTGGAACGGCATCAGGCCAAGCGAGTCCAGGCCGCCCGGATCGACGATCGGCATGTCGTTGGTGGTGCGGATGGTCGGCGAGGTGATGACCGAACCAGCGCTCCAGCCGACGTAGCGGGTGGCACCCGCGCGCACGCGCTGTGCGATCGGTTCCAGCAGCTGTTGTTCGCGCAGGCATTTGAGCAGACGGAACGTGTTGCCGCCGCCGACGATGATCAGCGTGGCCGCGTCGATGGCCGCGCGCGCATCGGCTTCGCGATGCAGCCCGCGCACCGCGATACCCACGGGAGCAAGCGCATCGCGGACCTGCGCGGTGTAGTCGTCCCAGTCGCGCGTCACGCCGGCATAGGGCACGAACAGCGCGTCCTGGCGGCCGTCGGCCAGTTCGAGAATGGCGTCGAGAGCGGGGACGAGGTAGCCGTCGTCGCTGGTCGAGTTGCTGAGGAGCAGGAGTTCCATGAAAAGAGGCGGGCTCCGCGTTCCGTCATGCGGAATCACGGTCTGTAGCCAGGATGCTTGAACAAGCCCGAGATGTTATCGCAAAGGCCGCTCGACGGGCGTGCGGCGTGGGCGGACTCAGTCGATCAGCTTGCCATCGGCATCGAAGAACGGATGCAGCGCGCCAAAGTCGCCGCTGGCGGCCGCATGTGTGACCAGCCCGTGCAGCGGGTGCCACCAGTGCAGCAGATAGCCCGGCGGTTCCATGCGGAAGCGCGAGGCCGCATCCGGGTCCAGATCGAGCGCGACCTGATGCGCGGGGCCTGGCGCGGTCATCGCGATGGTGCCGCCGAAGCGGCGCGCGATATGGCGATGCAGATGGCCGCAGATCACGCGTTCCACCTGTGGATGGCGCGCGATGACGGCTTCCAGCAGGTCGCTGTTCTCGAGCCCTTGCGCATCCATATGGCCGATGCCGGTATGGAACGGCGGATGGTGAAGCATCACCAGCGTCGGTCGTCCGGGCTGCGCCGCGAGCGTGCGATCGAGCCAGGCCGCGCCTTCGGGCAGCACGCGGCCGTGCGGCTTGTACGGAACCGTGCAGTCGAACGAGACCAGCCGCAGCGGGCCGGCGTCGGCGGTGAAGTGCACGGGCGCATCGCCGTTGCCATGCATGTTCAGGTAGTCGTGGTCGGCAAACACGCGGCGCAGCGTGGCGCGATGATCGTGATTGCCGGGCATCAGCCAGTACGGCATGGGCAGGCGCGCGAGGATGTCACGCAGAAAGCGGTATTCGTCCTCGCTGCCGAAGTCGACGAGATCGCCGGTGATGACCACCGCGTCGGCGCGCTGCGGCGCCGCCAGCAGCGAATCGATGCAGCGGTGGAGCGCCCCGGCGGTGTCGACCATGCGATAGGACAGCTTGCCGCCGGCCTTGATATGGAGGTCGGTGATCTGCGCCAGCAAGTACGGCGCGGCTTGGTTGAGAGATGCGGACATGCGGGGTTCTTTTACGCTGCCTTGGGCAGGGCAATCAGGTGACTGGTATCGATGCGCAGGCCGACGCGCTGGCCGGGTTGCCAGCCATCGCGGCGCGAGGTATCGGCGATCAGCGGCGCACCGGCGCCCACGTCGACGAGCAGGCGCGTGTGGTTGCCGAGGAACAGCGCGGTGATCACGCTGCCCTGCAGGTGGGCATCGTCGGGATGCACGAGCGCGATGTCCTCGGGGCGGAACATCAGATCGGCCCTGCTGTTGGAGGATATGTTGGAGGGTATGTTGGCGGCGGTGTCAGAAGCCGCCATCGGCACCGCACCGCCCGGCACGCGCCAGAGGTTGCCCTCGGCTGCGGCAGGCAGATGGTTCATGGTGCCGATAAAGTCCGCGACAAACGCGTTGGCGGGCGCGCGATAGATATCCTGCGGCGTGCCCGACTGGGCGATGCAACCCTTGTCCATCACGATGATGCGATCGCCGAGCGCCATCGCCTCTGCCTGATCGTGCGTGACGTAGATCGCGGTGATATGGAGGCTGCGCAGCAATTGATTGATATCGGCGCGCAACGCGTCGCGCAGCTTGGCGTCGAGCGCGGTGAGCGGTTCGTCGAGCAGCAGCACACGCGGTTGCACGGCGATGGCGCGTGCAAGTGCCACACGCTGGCGCTGGCCACCCGACAGTTGGTCGATGCGACGATCGGCCAGGGCCTCCAGATGCATCATCCCGAGCATGTCGTCGATGCGGCGTTTACGCGTGGCGGAGTCGATCTTGCGTACACGGAGGCCGTAGCCGATGTTCCCGGCGACGGTCATGTTCGGAAACAGCGCGTAACTCTGGAACACCATGCCGACGCCGCGGCGTTCGATCGGCAGGTCGGTCACGCGATGGTCGCCAAACCAGACCTCGCCGCCGGCATCGGGTTGTTCCAACCCGGCAATGATGCGCAGCGTCGTCGTTTTGCCGCAGCCCGAGGGCCCAAGCAGCACCACGGTTTCGGCCGCGCCGATATCGAGGTCGAGCGGATGCAGCGCGCGCGTGCCGTCGGCAAAGGTCTTGGCGCACTGGCGCAGGCGGATGGTCGTGGGTTCATGCATGGCGGGTCTCAGCGTTTTCGTCCGCGTTATGGTTCGCGTGATGGTTCACCGCGCTCGTCGCAAGCGGTGTCATGGCGGCGGATGCGGTCACAGGTTCGGTAGCGGGTTCGGCAAGATGACGGCGCGCGCGGGCGCCGGCCGCGCTCATCATCTGCATGACGACCAGCAGCGGAATGATCATGCCGAAGAAGATGATGGTGTAGGCCGAACCGATCTCGAGGCGCATCGAGGCGTAGCTGTCGGCAAGGCCTACCGGCAATGTCTTGGTGGTCGGGGTATGCAGCATCCAGGTCAGGTTGAATTCACCGACCGAGAGCGTGACGACCATCAGGGCGCCCGCGAGAATGCCCTGGCGGCAGTTCGGCAGCACCACCGTGAAGAAGCGTTGCAGGCGGGTAGCGCCGAGGCTGGCGGCCGCATCTTCGAGCGTGCGGATATCGATCGCCGAGAGGATCGCCAGCACCGAGCGCACCATGAACGGCAGCGTGAACAGTACGTGCCCGATCAGGATGAACACCCAGCTCGTGCGCAGTCCCTGCCAGCCGCCATAGAGCAGGATGAGCCCGAGCGCGGTGGCCAGGCCCGGCACCGCGACCGGCAGCATCAGCAGTTCCTCGATCACGCGCGTCAGGCGATTGCGCCGCAGGGCCATGTAGTACGCGGCGGGTACGCCGAGCACGAGTGTGCAGGCCAGGCAGACCAGCGCGATACCGAGCGAGAGGAAGATGGTGTCGCGATAGAGCGACCAGACTTCGACCAGCCAGCGTGTGGTAAGGCCGCTCGAGAGCCCGATAAAGATATTGTTGGTCAGGCCCGCGAGGACCGACATCACGACGGGAATCGTCATGAACAGGCACAACACGAGCGTCAGCGCGAGTTGCATCCAGTATTGCGTGGAGCGACGGGGGGTTGCCATGGGTCGTCTCCTCAGGCCGTGGCGGCGACCGCGTCGCCGGAGAACCAGCGCGCCACCGTGAGCAGCGCCCACGTGACCACGCCCAGCACGATCGACAGCGCGGCGGCCATGCCGAAGTTGGCGTAGTTGGTGAACTCGTTGTAGATCGTCAGCGGCAGCACGTCGAGCTGCGTGGCCAGTGTGAACGCGGTGCCGAACGCGCCCATGCTGGTGGCGAAGCAGATGGCGCCGCTCGACAGCATGGCGGGCATCAGCGCGGGCAGCATCACGTCACGCACCACGCGCCATGGGCCCGCGCCGAGCGAGCGCGCGGCTTCTTCGAGCGAGGCGTCGAGTTTTTCGACCGCGGCCATCACCGTCAGAATCACGCGCGGAATCGAGAAATACAGGTAGCCGACGAACAGGCCGGCGAGGCCATAGGCAAAGGTCCAGCGTTCGCCCGCCAGCGCGTCGCCGATGGTGGCGAGCAGGCCATTGCGGCCGCCGAGCATGATTACCATAAAGCCGATCACGACACCGGGGAACGCGAGCGGGAACGTCAGCATGGCGACGAGGATGGCTTTGCCGGGCACGGTGTGGCGCTGCAGAAAGGTGCCGGCCACGCCGGCGATCGCGAGCGTGACGAGGGTCACGGAGGCGGACAGCAGCACGGTCACCATCAGGCTATGCAGATAGCGCGGGCTGGTCAGCACGATCCAGTAGACCGAGGCGCCGTCCTGGCCGGTGAGACTGACCGCGATCAGTCGCGCCATCGGCAGGCAGAAGAACGCGAGGAAGACCACGAGGGCCGGCATCGCGAACAGGAATAAGGTACGGGAACGCTGAGTCATGGCAGTGACTTTGGGGCGCCTCTCCCCGACAAGGAGAGAGGCGCGGGATAAAGCGTGAGGTAAGGCGCGGGGGTGGGGCTTATCGAACTTCCTTCAGGTACTGCTCGCTGAATGCCTTCTGCACGTCGGCCATCTTGCCGAAGTCGACCGGCTTGGCGCGCGCGTAGTCGGCGGCGGGCAGGAAGCGCGCGGCGACGTCCTTGGGCACCGCGGCGCTGGCGCGTACCGGGCGCAGATACGCGTTGGCCCACAGTGCCTGGCCGGCGTCGGACAGCACGAAGTCCAGCACCTTCTTGCCTTCGGCTTCATGCGGTGCCTTGTTGACCAGGCTCATCACGTACGGCACCACGAGCGTGCCTTCCTTCGGAATCACGAAGGCGACGTTGGCCTGATCCTTGTAGCGGGCGCGGTAGGCGTTGAAGTCGTAGTCCAGCAGGATGGGGATCTCACCCGACAGCACGCGCGCATACGCGGTCTGCTTCGGCACGATCGGCTGGTTCTTCTGCAGGTCCTTGAAGAACTTGAACGCGGGACCGAAGTTGTCGAGCGTGCCGCCCATGGCCTGGTTCACCGCGACGGCACCGACGTAGCCGACGAACGCGCTGGCCGGGTCGAGATAACCGATCAGGCCCTTGTACTCGGGCTTGAGCAGATCCGCCCACGACTGCGGTACGGGCTTGCCGCGCAGCGCGTCGACGTTGACCATGAAGCCGAGCGTGCCCGAATGGATCGCGAACCAGTTGCCCTGCGGATCCTTGAGGCCGTCGGGGATGTCTTCCCAGTGCGCGGGCTTGTACGGCGCGGTTACGCCGGCAGCCTTGGCCTGGATGCCGAAGGTCACGCCGAGGTAGGTCACATCGGCGACCGGGCTGGCCTTTTCCGCGACGAGCTGAGCCAGCGACTGGCCCGAGTTCTTGTTGTCGAGCGGGACCGTGACGCCGGTCTTTTCCTTGATGGCGCGAATTTGCGCGGCCCAGTCGGCCCATTCGGGCGGGCAGTTGTAGCAGATGGCCGTCTGCGCGGCGACGCCCTGGCTGAAGGCGGCGGCGGTCAGCGCCATGGCGAGCCAGCGCAGCGGGCGTTGCCAGGAGGACTTGGTAGACATGGGAAGCTCCCTCGGTTGAGTGGTTAGGGCAGGTTGGTCGTGGTGTCTGGGGGGGCGGCCACGGTGCCGGTCACGCGCAGGCCATGGGGCAGCAGCGTGACGGGGGCGGCCGTGCGGCCGGCGACGGTATGCAGGCGGGCCAGCAGGTGCTTGACCGCCTGCGTGCCGATATCGGCGTTGGGCTGCACGACGGTGGCCAGCGGCGGTTCGACGAGCGCGCCGAGCGCGATGCCGTCGTAGCCGAGCACCGAGACATCGCGCGGCACGCGCAGGCCCAGCCGTTTGAGTTCGGAGATCAGGCCGATGGCCAGCAGATCATTGGTGCAGAAGAACGCGGTGGGCGCTGCCGGCGCGCGCATCAGGGCGCCAATCTGCGCGCCGGCATGCACGGCGGGGCTGGCGATATGCGAGGGCAGGTTGACCGCTGGCAGCGGTTGCAGACCATGCGCATGCATCGCGTCCTCGTAGCCGGCATAGCGCTGCCGCGCGCGGTCGGAGGCCATGAATGCGCCCGAGACCACGGCAATGCGCTGGTGTCCGGCCGCGATCAGCGCGCGCACGCCCTCGCTGGCGCTGGTGCGGTTGTCGACGGAAACCGAGTGGCGCATGCCATCTTCGGCGGCCTGGTTATAGGCCAGCACGTAGGGCACACCTTCCGCGTCGAGCTGATCGAGCACCGCGCTGCGCGTGGCGTCGGCCACGGTCAGCACAAGGCCGTCGACGCGATGGCGCAGCAGATATTCGACGCGCTCGCGTTCGCGCTCGGCTTCGTAGCCGCTGGTGACCAGCATCAGCGAGTAGCCTTCGGCCATGGCAGCTTGCTCGATGCCATGCCAGCATTCGGCGAACACGGCGTTTTCCAGCGTGGGCAACATCACGCCGAGGATGCGGGTCTGTTGCGAGCGCAGCTTGGCGCCGAGCAGGTTGGGGCGGAAACTCAGGCGCTGCGCGGCCTCGCGCACGCGTCGGGCGGTGGACTCACGCACCAGTTGCGGGTGGCTGAAGACGCGGGATGCGGTGGCCAGCGAGACCCGCGCGGCCTCGGCCACGTCGGCCAGCGTCACATGGCTTTCGCCTGCGGGGCGCGACGTGGGCGACACAGAGGACGCAGAGGTCGACGGAGGTTGCGTGGGGTCAGTGGTCACGTGGGTCCGATGCCAATGAAATCGTTTTCATTCAAGCCCCGAAAAATCAGGCGTCAAGGAATTCCTGTGCTGCAATGCGTAAATCGCGGCTCGGCCCTGCGCCTGTTTTCTGGTTGAAGCGGATTGTGGTGGCGTTATGTGACAGTGCTATGACGGCTGGCGAGGCCGCCACCGGGTGTTTGTTGCGATGCCGCATGGAAGGTTTGGGCGTGTCGCTGCGCCGATCGTGCGAACTTCGTGCCGCGCTTATGCGCGATATGAGTGACGAAATCAGGTTTACCCCCCACCCGAGGGATGAAGTCGCGTGGGCGGAAGGCCGATAGCCTACAGTGGGAGTGGCATTTGTCCACCGCCGATCCATGTCCAGTACGGATGCAAGACTTCTCGCGAGCCCTCATGCCCAGCATTGCGGAATGTCTGGAACAACAACGCCTGCGGCCCGTATTTCAGCCGATCGGCTCGCTGTCTACCGGCGAGGTGCTTGGCTATGAGGCGTTGATTCGCGGCCCGGCCGGTACGCCGCTCGAGAGCCCGTTGGCGCTATTTCGCGAAGCCGCGCGGGCTGGCTGCCTGGTGCGGCTGGAACGACTGGCGTCGCGCATTTCGATCGCCGCGTTTATGCGGGCGCGGTTGCCAGGCAAGCTATTCATCAACTACAGCGCCGATTCGATCCGTGAGATCGATGCCAGCCGTCATGAGGTGCGGGCGTTCCTGGACAGTCAGGGGATGCCCTCCACGCGCATCGTGGTGGAGCTGACCGAGCAGGCGCCATTGGGCCCGCTCGACACGCTGGCCAGCGCCATTGCGAGTATTCGCAGCCGCGGGGTGCAATTTGCGCTCGATGACTATGGCACGGGGCACGCGAATCTTGGGCAGTGGATTGCGCTGAAGCCCGATTACATCAAGGTGGCGCGTGAGGTCGTGGATGGGGCCGCGGAATCGCCGTTCAAGCTCGAGGCGCTGCGGGCCTTGCGGCGGCTGGCGACGCTTAGCCATACGGCGCTGATTGCGGAGGGGATCGAGAGCGAGGCCGATTTGCTCGCCTGCCGCGATATTGGATTCGATCTTGCGCAGGGTTATCTGCTGGCGCGGCCTACCGATGAGCCACCGTTGACGTTGTCCGAGGCGTCGCTGCGGGCGCTGCGGTTGCGCCCGATTGCGGTGTTGCCCGGCGAAGCGGTCCCCGAGCCGCCGTCGGCGCCTTGCCGGGCGCGGACGGGTTGATCAGAGGCTGGCGGCGCCTTCTGGGTGCGAGGCGGCTTCTGTCGGTGCAGCGGCCGGTGGCGTCGGTGCGGTGTCCGAGGCGGGCACGGCTTCAACCACCTCGCTGATGTCCGGCGCGCTCGGCGGGTCCACCGCGACGTTGGAGGCCGGGGCGGGCGGTGGCATCGCGTCGGCTTCGGTGTCCGGCAGCACCGGCCGCCGTGGGCTGGGGCGCGGCGCCTGCGGCGTGTCTTCCTTCGTACCAGACCGCGACGCGAACAAGCGTTGGAACCACCCACGCACCTGTCCGGTCATCGACGAGAACCAGCCCGTGTCCTCAGGCTCGGCAAAGCGCGCGCGCCCGTCGATGGCGCGGGCGCGTAGGGCGCGCTGGTAGAAATCCCCGACGATCGGCAGCGCGCTGCGCGCGCCCTGACCCCAGTAATCGCTGCGCAGCGTTACGCGGCTATCGTTGAAGCCCACCCATGCCCCCGCCACCAGTTGCGGATGCATCAGGATGAACCAGCCATCCGCATTGTCCTGTGTGGTGCCAGTCTTGCCGGCCACATCGGCGCGAATGCCGTAGCGCGTCCGAATCGCCGTGCCGGTACCACGGTCGATCACGTCACGCATCACGTCGAGCAGCGTAGCCGTAGCGGTGGCCGACAGCGCGCGTTCGGGGCGTGGAGCGCGGAATTGCGCAAGCACGTTGCCCTCGCTGTCCTCGATACGCGTGACCATCGACGGCGCCACGTATTGGCCGCCATTGGCGATGGTGCCGTACGCGCTGACCATCTCCTTGAGCGTCACCGGACTCGTGCCCAGCGCCAGCGAGGGCACCGCATCCAGATGACTGTCACGCACGCCCATCGCGCGAGCGAGGCGGGCCACGCGATCCGGTCCCACCCGTTGCACCAGTTGCGCCGTAATCGTGTTCTTCGAGTACACCAGCCCATCGCGCAGGCTCATCGGCCGGCCCGTCGGCGCCGACTCGTCGGTCGGCCGCCAGATCTCGCCACCGGCCAGCGTCATCTCCACCGGCTGGTCCACGAGCGTATCGTCGGGCGTCTCGCCGGCGGCAAACGCCGCGCCGTAGACAAACGGCTTGAACGTGGAGCCCGGCTGTCGCCGCGCCTGCTGCACGTGATCGAATGCATCGACCGTAAAGTCGCGGCTGCCCACCCACGCGCGAATCGCACCAGTATTCGGCTCGATCGCCAGAAACCCGGCCTGCACACGCGTCTTTTGCTGGCGTAACGCCTGCATGAATGCGTTGTCCGCGAGCAGGCGCTTGAGCACCGCATCCTCGGGCTGGCCCGCTGCCACGGCCGTGCGGAACTCGGTCGACTCCCGCACGAACGATTGCACCAGCGCGCGATTCTCGCCCCAGCCCGCGCGCGGTCCCCACGCGGCATTGGCGATCGATTGCAGTTGATTGCCCTGATGCGCCACCGCCTGCGTGGCCAGCGTCTGCAGCCGCGCATCGATCGTCGTATGGACGACGAGTCCGTCCGTATACAGGTTGTAGTCGTTGCGATCGGCCCATGCGATCAGCCATTTGCGCAGTTGCTGTGCAAAGTGTGGCGCGGGCCCGGGTGCTTCGATCTGACGCTCGAAGTCGATCCGCAACGGCCGTCGCTTGAGCGCATCGAGCTTCGACGCCTCGAGCCGTCCACGCTTGACCATCTGTGCCAGCACGATATTGCGGCGGTCGAGCGCGCGCTCGGGATTCAGCACCGGGTTGTAATAGCTGTTGCCCTTGAGCATGCCGATCAGCGTGGCGGCCTCGAGTACATCGAGCTTGCCCGCCGGTTTGTCGAAGTACGTACGCGCGGCCATTTCGATGCCGAAGGCGTTGTACAGAAACGGCACCGTGTTCAGGTACGTTTCCAGGATTTCGTCCTTCGAATAGAGCGCCTCGATCTTGAACGCGGTAATCGCTTCCTTGAGCTTGCGCGTCATCGTCGGCGCACGGCCGATCTCATCGGGGTAGCGATTGCGCGCGAGCTGCTGCGTGATGGTGGATCCGCCCTGGCGATCGCCGGAGAAGGTATGCAGCGCGGCCGAAGCCGTGCGCCGCCAATCGAGCCCGTGATGGTCGTAGAAGCGATGGTCCTCGGTAGCGATCAGCGCATTGACGACATTGGGCGAGATATCGGCCAGCTTGACCCAGTCCCGATTGGCCCAGCGGTAGACGGCAATCTCCTTGCCATCCTCGGACAACACGCGCGCGGGCTGCTCGGACTTGGCCTTGCGGATGTCGCTGATTCCCGGCGTAAACGGAAGGAGCACCAGCACATAGAGCAGGAATGCCGCCGGCACTGCTGCACCGGCGAGCATGATGCCACGCCGGGTGGGGCGGAAATGGAGCCCAACTGCGGGAAGACGCAGGCGCTGAAGGAACGCAAAGCGGGACAAAGCAACGGTCTTGAACTGATCCAGGCGCATGTGCTGGCTGGCGCCCGCGCGCGTGGAAAACCCCCGCTCGCATCATGCCGCCGAAAAGAAAACCCCGAATCCTACCAAATCGCCGGTCACGATTTATCGCAATTAGGAGTTTCCAGCGCAGTTTGTGTCGCATATGCCTCGTTTGGGGGGTAATCCGGCGCCTTCATCGACACATCGCTTTCACAAACGTTTGTAACAATCCGCCCGTCCCTCATACATGTGGTCCCGCGCGGGCACCGGCTTCGGCCGCTGCGAGCCCCGCGTGCAGGACCCGGACCCAGGGTCACTCCTCGTATTAACAGAATGAGAAATCCAGTGAAGAAAGCTCTCCTTGCTCTGACGGCCGCAGCGGGTACCTGCGCCATTTCCGGTGGTGCCCTGGCACAGTCGGCCACCAATGTGACGTTGTACGGCATTGCCGATGCAGGCGTGGAAGTCGCGACCCACGTGCCCGGCGGCAATGGCAAGACCGTGGCCCGTGTGACCTCCGGCAACATGTCGGGCTCGCGCTGGGGTCTGCGCGGTACCGAAGATCTGGGCGGTGGTCTGAAGGCCATCTTCCAGCTCGAGTCCGGCTTCGATATCGACACCGGCGTGTCGGGCCAGGGTGGCCGTCTGTTCGGCCGTCAGGCTTTCGTCGGCCTGCAAGGCACGTTCGGCGCCGTTACGCTCGGCCGCCAGCAGAACGCGCTGTACGACCTGTTCGGTGCTTATGACCCGATGGGCGTGGGCCCGCGCTACTCGCTGAACTCGGTTGACTCGCAGTTCAACGGCCGTGCCGACAACGCTATCAAGTACACGGGCAAGTTCGGCGGCCTGACCGGCACGGGCTTCTACAGCACGGGCCGCGACAACAACGGCGAAATCCCGGGCAGCCCCAAGGCCGCGCGCAATTTCGGCGCTGGCCTGTCCTACGCCACGGGTCCGGCGTCGGTGGGCATCGCCTACGACCAGTTCCAGGGCGCGACCGCCGCGCTGTCCGACCGCTCGGCCAAGCGCCTGGCAGTTGGCGCTTCGTACGACTTCACGGTGGCCAAGGTGTTCGCCGGCTATCGCTGGATGCGTGACGACGGCACCGCGAGCGCAACGGCCGCGACCACGCGTAACAACGTGTACTGGCTCGGCGGTCTGTATCGCATTTCGCCGGCGCTGTCGCTGACCGGCTCGGCGTACTACACCGACACCCACAACAGCGGTGCGGATCCGTGGATGTTCGTGCTGTCGGCCGACTACGCGTTCTCGAAGCGTACCGATGCGTACGTGAACGTGGGTTACACCAAGAACAAGGACGGCTCGAGCCTGGGTCTGTCCGGCGCGGGTACCGCTGTGGCGGGTGCGAACCAGACCGGCGTGCTGGTGGGTCTGCGTCACCGCTTCTGATGACAGGCGCGCGGGGGCGGCGGCAACGTCCGCACCCGCGCGTGTTGGCATCGCAAACAAGCCGCACTCAAGCCGCACTCAAGCCGCCCCTAGGCGGCTTGTTTCGTTGTGGGGGGCGGTGTATGTGGCGTGGCGTTTGTAGGAGAAGGGCCGATGGCGGAACCAAAAGTCGCCTGCCTATACTTTCTACAAAGACGCCGATGAGCGCCGCTTGCCGACAACCGAACCCTGTGGGAGCGAAACCATGTCCAGATTTCTAGTGCTGTTGCTGGTCCCCGTTGCACTTGCCGGCTGCGTGTCCTTCAGCAGCAGCGATCCGCAACCGCCCAATCGCACGACTGTCGTCACGCCGCCAGCGGGCAGCAGCACCACGGTTTGCAGCCCCGGACCTTGCTAGCGTGATGCCGTGGCGGCACTGTCCGCCAGGGCGCGCACTTGTTTCATGACGCCGCTGGCGAACAGCACGGGCCCGTAGACCGGCACGCCCGCCGTGCGCAGGCCTTCCGCCGTCCACGTGTTGCAGGTATAGAAGCCTGCGTAGGTGGCCGTCGCGCCCAGGAACAATCCGCCTTCGTACGGACCTTCGCCGAGTTTGATGGGCGCGCCGGCGGCGTCCGTCTGCACCGACTTGACGAGGAACGCGCGCAGCCGCTGGAGTCCGTCGTTATCGATGCCCAATCGCACCACGTTGTCGGCGCCGAATGCCGCGGCGGGGGTGTCCCGCAATACCGTCAGCAGGATCGCACCGTCGCCCGGAATCAGGGCGGACAGCAAAGTCCACGCATCGCGTTGGCGCGATAGGACATAGCGCCGATCGCCAAAGCCGAAGCACAGGAAACGCGAGCCATCGTAGCCGGCCGCAAACGCCACGATGGCGGGTCCCGCATCGTCGGTGCGCACGCAGATATCGGTATGCCAGTCGCGCTCGACCACATCGATGGTGGTCGTGACCGGGCCCTGCGGTGCCGCCGCGGGGGCACCCGCGCAGCCCGCGATCGCGGCCACCAGCCCGCTGGCGACAACGAAATGAAGAGCCCGTGCCATGCCGCTGTTCACCTCGCTCAACCTGAACGTGGACGAGGCTGAGCGCGAGGTTGGGTCGCCTCGTCGCCGCGCACCGTGGCAATCAGTCCGGTCGGTCCCCGGCCCAGCGCCCGACGATTGGCGAACTCGATGCGCAGGCCATGCAGCGCGGCCACGCGTCGCGCGATCGAGATGCCGAGGCCGGTGCCTTGCTCGCGTCGTCCCGCCTCGCGGAAGAACCGATCGCCGAGGCGCGGCAGGATCTCGGCAGATACCCCGGGCCCATGGTCCATGACTTCGATACGGTCCGGCAGAAACGCGACCGTCACGAGCGTATGGGGCGGGCTGTAGCGCATCGCGTTATCGAGCAGATTGCGCAGCATGATACCGAGCAGCGCGGGGTCTCCGATCACGGGCAACGGCGCCGCAGGCTCGGTCGGCCACGTCAGCTCGACGTCGACATCGCGGCTGCCCGCCAGCGCCAGACAGTCCGAGAGCGCCTGATTGGCGATCTCGGGCCAGCGCGCCGGCAGTGCATGGCCCGGCGCCACGCTCAATTGCGTCGTCTCCTCGAGCCGGCTCAAGGTCAGCAACTGATTCACAAGCCGCGTCAGTCGATCGATGCCTGCTTCGACCTTGGTGCTGGCCTGCGTCCGCTCGGCATCGTCGGGCGAGCGGCGCGCGACGTCCCATTGCGCCTTGAGCGCAGCGAGCGGCGTGCGTAGTTCGTGCGCGGCGTCGGCAGTCAGCCGTCGCTCGTGCTCGAGCAGCGCGGTGACGCGCGAGAGCAGCTGGTTCATCGCCGCGACCAGCGGCACCAGTTCGCCCGGCACTGGCGACATGTCGAGCGGAGTCGGATCGTCAGGCGCGCGCGTGGCCAGTTGCGACGACAGTGTGCGCACTGGCAGCAGCGCGCGTCGCACGGCCCATACCAGCAGCAGCGTGAGCAACGGTATGCCCAACACCCACGGCAGCACCTGCGCCTGGATATACGTGAAGATCAGTTCCTCGCGTTCGGCGAGCACCTGCCCCACGCACACGCGCCAGCCGACCGTGCCGTCGTTGAGGTAGTACAGCCGCCAGAGCACGCCATCGATGGTGGCCTCGGTAAAGCCCTTCACGTTTGGCGCGCGCGGCAGGCGATCGCCGTCGGGGTCGATATGCAGCGGCTCGCCACCAGGCCGCCATGCCGCGATGGCGAGTTCGCCGAGGCCCGCACTGCCGAGGTCGCCAAGGTCTTCGTCGCCGGGCGTCGGGGAGGGTGGCGCGGGGCGCGGCAGCGCCTCGATATTGACGATCGGCAGCACGGCCTGCATCTGCTGCGCCATGCGCACCATGTCGGTGTCGTAGAGCTCGTTGATCTCGTCGCGCGCGCTGACGTAGATGATCGCGCTAGTCAGCACCCAGGCGAGCGTCGCCGCAAGCATTACCGACAGAATCAGCCGGCGCTGCAGCGTCATGCGTCGGCCCCGATCGCCTCGAGCGAGCCCAGTGAATAGCCGGCCCCGCGCAGCGTGCGCACGATGGCGGGATGTAGCTTGCGGCGCAGATGGTGGATATGGACCTCGAGCGTATTGCTCTCCGCGGACTTGTCCCAGGCGTAGAGCTTGTCGCGCAGGAAGTCGCGCGTCAGCACGCGATTGGGATGGGCCAGCAGCAGTTCGAGCAGCAACGCTTCGCGGCTAGTCAACTCGATGGGCTCACCGTTCCAGGTGGCCTGGCGCGAGGCCGGGTGGAACTCGAGCGGGCCGTGCCGCCAGACCGGTTCCGCCTGGCCGGCCGCGCGCCGTGTGACCGCGCGCAGGCGCGCCGCCAGTTCGTCGATCGACACGGGCTTGACGAGGTAGTCGTCGGCGCCGGTGTCGAGCAGATCGATGCGGCTCTCCACCGCATCGCGCGCGGTCAGCACGATGACGGGCGTCGTCCGGTGGCTGGCACGCCAGCGCGCCAGCAGCGTGCCGCCGTCATCCTCGTCGAGCCCGAGGTCCAGCACGATGGCGTCGTACTCCATGACCCCGACCGCGTGGTCGGCGGCGGCCGCGGTGCTGAACCAGTCGACGACATGCCCGGTCAGTTTCAGACCGCGTTGCAGGCCGTCCCCGAGCATGGGGTCGTCTTCGACGATGAGGATTCTCATTTCTCCAATAAATGTAAGGAACTGCAACTTCAAACGGATGTAAGCCTACCAGTTTGATCGCGCTTAATGTGTCGCTAAGGTTAGGCTCCTATGCTGCGCTCTCGCAATCATCGCATCCGTGCGCACGCACATCGCAAGCGGATGCCTCTACGAGCATTTTCATGGCGCATCCGGCATCAACTTCGGACCCGGCCCAGTCAGCCGATCTGCTGTCGCACCCCGTCCCGCTGTCGGTTCCGGCCGCGCGGCCGTGGGAGCGCGTCGATCGGCGCACCCTGTGGTGGATCGCCACGGCGGTGGCGGCGGTGCTCGTGGTGTGGTTCGGCACGCTGGCCATGCGCCATCTGATCGGTCCCGACGAAGGCCGTTACGCCGAGATCTCGCGCGAGATGCTGGCCACTGGCGATTGGGTCACAATACGCTATAACGCGCTCAAGTACTTCGAGAAACCACCGTTCCACATGTGGGTCACGGCGGTGGCCTATGCCATGTTTGGCGTGGGTGAGTGGCAGGCGCGGCTGTGCGTGGCGTTGTCGGGTCTGCTCGGCATTGGCATGACGATGCTGGCCACGTGGCGCTGGTTTGGCGCGCGCGCGGGCTGGCTGGCGGCCATCGTGTTATTGGGCGCGCCGATGTGGAGCACGGCCGCGCATTTCAACACGCTGGATATGACACTGGCCGGCGCGATGTCCTGCACGCTGGCCACCATGCTGATGGCGATGCATCCTGATGCGACGGTCGCGGAACGCCGCCGCTGGATGCTGGCGTGCTGGGCGACCATGGGTGTGGCCGTGCTGACCAAGGGCCTGGTCGGCATTGCGCTGCCGGGCCTCGTGCTGGTGTGCTACTCGCTGGTGGCGCGCGATGGCACACTCTGGCGCCGGCTGCACTGGGGCGCGGGTTTGTGTGTGCTACTGCTCGTCACCGTGCCGTGGTTCTGGCTGATCGCGCGGCGCAACCCGGAATTTCTGCATTTCTTCTTTATCCACGAGCACTGGGAGCGCTATACGTCGAATGTGCACTCGCGCTCGGGGCCGCTGCTGTATTTCGTGCCGCTGATCGTCGGCGGCATGCTGCCGTGGGCGGGGCTGTTTCCGCGCATGTGGCGGGCGTTGAGGTCCGGCCCGACGGGCACGTCGTTTCAAACGGCAGGCCCGCAATCGGTTGGTCCCCATTCGGTTCGTCCCAATTCGGCTCGTCCCCATTCGTTCCGCCCGCTACTTCTTGCCGGTGTCTGGGCGATTGCCATCTTCGTATTCTTCAGCATCTCGCGCTCGAAGCTGCCCGGCTATATCGTGCCGGTGGTGCCAGCGCTGGCCATTCTTGCGGCCGTGGTGCTCGATCGCATGGACGCGCGCGCATGGCGGCGCCAGCTGACGGTGGCCGGCGCGATTGCCGCGCTCTGCCTGATGGCGAGCCCGATCGTCGGCTCGCTGACCGCCAACAATATTCCGAATCTGTTCTATCGCACGTATGCGATCTGGGTGGCGATCACGTTCGCGCTGATGTTCGCGGGCGTCGTGCTCGCTCGCTGGCTCGCCGCGCGTGAGCGGCTGACCGCGAGCATGGTCACGTACGGGCTTGCCATGTACGTGGCTTTTACCGTTGCGCTGCTCGGTTATGACACGGTCGGGCGTCCGCTGTCCGGCGCCGATATCGCGCCAGTCGTGGCACGCAAGCTCACGCCGGAAATGCCCCTGTATGGCGTGCGCACGCTCGACCATACGCTACCGTTCTACGTGCGCCATCCGCTCACCATGGTGGCGGAAGCCGATGAACTTGGCTTTGGCGTGTCGGTGGAGCCCTCGCGCTGGATGCCGACGCTTGCCGCGTTCGAGGCCGCCTGGAACGATGACGGCCCCGCGCTCGCGGTGATGTCGCCCGACACCTATCAACAGCTGGCGGGCAAGATGCCGATGTATGTGGTGGCGCGCGACTACAAGCGCGTCGTGGTGTCCAACCGGCCTTAGCAGTAGGACTGGCAGCAAAGGTTCCGGGCCGAGACCCACATCGCGCTTTCACTTGGCACGATTCGACGGGCTTTCGCACGTCAGGAACGTATCGGAACGTATCGCGGGCTCCCGCGTGTATCGAATTCGCTTACCGTTAGCGCGCTCCGGCCAGGCCGGGGCGCACGTTCCCATCTACAAGGACAACAACGGTGACGAATCTCGCTGACAACCTCGTTCGCACATTACGCGGCATCGGGCTGGTGCTGCCTCTGGCGGCTGCCATTCACGGACATGGCGCGCACGCTGCCGATCCGGCCCCCTCGTGGGTCGGTACCTGGGGCGTGGCCACGCAGCGCCTCGACAATCCGGGCTTCAACAACCAGACGATCCGGCAGATCCTGCATACGAGTATTGGCGGGACCGCCGCGCGCGTGCATCTCTCGAATCTGTACAGTACGCAGCCGCTCGTGATCGGTGCCGCCCATATCGCGCTGCGCGCCAATGGCTCGACCATCGCGAGCGGGACCGACCGCGCGCTGACCTTCAACGGTGTGAACACGGTGACCGTGCCGCCGGGCCAGGAGGTGATCAGCGATGCGGTCAGCATGACCATCCCCGCGCTCGCCGATGTCGCCATCAGCGTGTACCTGCCCGGCGCTTCGGTGCCGGACACTGCCGGCCACAGCTTTGCGCTGCAGGACTACTACGTATCGACGGGCAACGTGAGCGGCAGCCTCAGCATGCCCAACGTCAAGACCAACCCGGTGGCGGGGCAGACCTACTTCTTCGTCAGCGGGCTCGATGTGCAGAACGCCTCGGCCACCGGTGCCATTGCGACCTTTGGTGCATCGATCACGGACGGTCTGGCCTCTGCCGCGAATACGAACACGCGTTGGCCCAATGACCTCGCGGTGCGTCTGGCGCAGGCCGGCAAGACCATCGGCGTGGTCAACACCGGCATCACTGGCAACCAGTTGCTGGCGGACGGCTCCGGCAATGCGGGCGTGTCGCGCTTCCAGCGCGACGTGGTGCAGCGACCCGGCGTCAAGTGGGTGATCATTTCCGACGATCCGATCAATGACCTGACGTCGCATACGCCGCCACCCTCGACCGCGCAACTGACCGGTGGACTGCAGCAGATCGTGCGCGAGGCGCATGACGGGGGGCTCAAGGTGTTGTGCTCCACGCTCACGCCGTACGAGAAGTACTCGGCGTGGACCGCAGCCCAGGAGACCATTCGCCAGCAGGTGAACAGCTTCATTCGCGGCGCGACCAGCGGCTGCGACGCGATCGTCGATCAAGATGCCGCCGTGCATGACCCGGCCAATCCGACCAGGCTGCGCGCGGACTTCGATAGCGGCGACCATCTGCATCCGAACACGGCCGGGTTGCAGGCGATTGCCAATGCCATCGATCTCACGCAGTTCAATGGCAATACGCTGCCGCCTGTCAAGGCACCCACGCAATGCGGTCAGTTCGCGCCGGGCATGGGGCTCACGAGGGGCCAAACGCTGGTGTCGTGCGATGGACGCTTTACGCTGAACATGCAAATGGACGGCAATCTGGTGTTGTACGACGGCCCCAGCACGCCGATCTGGTCGACCGGCACCGTCACGGCCAACGCGGTGCAGGTGCTGTTGCAGAGCGATGGCAATCTGGTGGCGTTCGATCCAAGCGGCCGCACGGTGTGGCAGAGCAATACGTCGGGACAACCGGGCTCGTATCTCTACGTGCAGAACGACGGGAATATGGTCATCTACAACGTGGCCGGCACGCCGGTCTGGTACACGGGGACCTGCTGCCGGTAAGCGCCTCGCTACAGGCGCATGAGTGCCTCAGGCCCGCAACGCGCGCTCGAAGCGTGGTGCCAGCGCGGTCGTGACCACGCCGAGCGCGATCAACGCGAGGCCGATCGACAGGTCGCCCGAGAGGCGCTCATGCCAGACCGCGGCCGAGACCATGAGGCCGATCACGGGCACGCCAAGCATCGCGATCGAGGTAGCGGCGGGCGGCAGCGTCTGCGTGATATTGAGCACGAGGATAAAGGTCAGCGCGGTGGCGAGCGGGCCGGTGTAGGCGATGGCCGGCCAGATATCGACGAACGCGCTGAGTTCGGGCATGCCATCGCGCAACAGGGCGAGCAGCAGCAGCGGTACCGTGGCGATCGCCGTCTGCCATGGAATCATGTCGGCACCGAGGCGAACGTTGCGATGCGCGCGCAACTGGATGATGCTGACGGCCCACGCCAGTGATGCGCCGAGCAGCATTGCGAGCCCGACGATGGTATGCAATTCCCAATGCGTGACGGCCGGCAGTACGATCACCGCGATGCCCGCATAGCTGAGCGCCGTGGACACCCATTGCATCCGTGATGGCCGTTCGCCGAGCACCAGCGAGGCCAGCGGGATGACCCAGATCGCGGTGGCATAGGCCACCACCGATGCGCGGCCGGGGGCGACGTACTGCAATGCCCACAGTGCCAGCGCCGTGAAGGCTGCCATCTGCAGCAGACCCACACCAAGCACCAGCGGCCATTCGGCACGCGTCGGCATGCGCAGTCGTCCGAGCGCCCCCAACACCAGCACACTCAGCAGCGCCGCCGAACCGAAACGCACCGTGGCGAACCACAGCGGGCTGACGTGCGAGAGCCCGTACTTCATCACGGGCCAGTTGCCACCCCAGACGATAACGGCGCCAATCAGCGGCAGAAACTTGCGGATACCCGCGCCGGCAGCGGCGGAGGCGATGGGGGCGGACATGATGCGGCTCCGGATCGATGGTGCTTGGTGAAGGCATCGCTAGGGGAAATCCCGTAGCTAGAGTCTATGGTTCCTTGCACCGCAGCATTGACCGCATTGGGCCGCATAAAACCGCGATTCCAGCATAGAATGCCGATCAACCCCATTTCGGAAGCGCAACATGCTGGACATCGACCTCGACGCCACTGACATCCGGATTCTCGGCGAACTGCAGCGCGACGGCAGCCTGACCAACGTGGAGCTGGCGAGCCGCGTGAACCTGTCGCCGTCACCGTGCCTCGCGCGCGTGAAGAATCTCGAGAAGCAGGGCGTGATCTCGCGGCGCGTCACGCTGCTGGATGCGCGTCGGCTGGGACTCAAGGTGGTGGTGTTTATCCAGATCTCGCTGGACAAGCAGCGACGCGAAACGCTCGATGCGTTCGAGCGGCGCGTCGCGGCGCTGCCGCAGGTAATGGAGTGCTATCTGATGTCGGGCGACGCCGACTATCTGCTGCGTGTGATCGTGCCCGATGTGGAGGCACTGGAGCGTTTGATCATCGACCACATCACCAAGATTCCGGGCGTGTCGAATATCCGCTCGAGCTTTGCGCTCAAGCAGGTGTTGTACAGCACCGCGCTGCCGCTCGGCTGAGCGGCAGCGCGGTAGCCCCTTTAGAACCCGACCGGATAGCCATCCTTGCGATAGTCGGACGCGGCGGCATAGCCGTGTTCCATCTTCATCGCCAGTTGGGCACCGCCGAAGTCGAGGCTGTCGGCCGCGGCCGTCTCGACCGAATGGCCGCGCGCGCGCAGGCCTTCCAGCGTTTCACGCGGCACATGGGTTTCTACCGATACGCCGATGTTGTCGTCGAGCACGCGCCAGCGCGGTGCGTCGTTGGCGGCCTGCGGATTCTGGCCGAAGTCCGCGAAGCGGCTGGTCATCTGCACGTGGCCCTGTGCCTGCATCGAGCCGCCCATCACGCCGAACGAAGCGAGCGGCGCGCCGTTGCGCGTCAGGAAGCCCGGGATGATGGTGTGGAACGGTCGCTTGCCCGGTGCCACCTGATTGGCGTGACCCGGCGTGAGGTTGAAGCCCCAGCCACGGTTATGCAGCGCGATGCCGGTATTCGGCACCACCACGCCCGAGCCGAAGCCTTTGAAGTTCGACTGGATGTACGACACCATCATGCCGTTGCGGTCCGCGGCGGTCAGGTACACGGTGCCGCCGGTATGCGGTTTGCCCGGGCCAGGATACGAGGCCTTGTCGGGGTCGATGGCCTTGGCGCGTTCGGCCAGATAGGCCGGGTCGAGCAGCGCTTCGGGCGTTACGCGGCCGGCCGCGCGCATGGCGTCTGCATCGCCGACGTACGCATGCAGGTCCGCGAACGCGAGCTTCATTGCCTCGATCTGCAAATGCATGGTGCGCGCGCTGTCGCGGCCAGAGGCACCGATGTCCCAATGCTCGAGCATGCCGAGCGCCATCAGCGCGCCGATGCCCTGGCCATTCGGCCCGATCTCGTGCAGCGTCACGTCGCGATAGCGCATGGAAATGGGCTCGACCCAGTCGGCGCGATGCGCGGCCAGATCGGCTTCGTCGAGACGGCCGCCGGTGGCGCGCGCGTGATCGGCGATTTTTTTGGCGAGCTCGCCGTGATAGAAGTCGTCACCCTTGGTGCGCGCGATACGTTCGAGCGTATCGGCCTGGCCCGGTACCACGAAGCGTTCGCCAGGCAGCGGGGCACGGCCGCGCGGGGCGAAGGCCTCGCGGTAACCGGGCTGGTTCTCCAGCACGGGCACCTGCGCCTGCCACTGGCGATGCACGGTGTGCGACACCACGTAGCCATTGCGCGCGTATTCGAGCGCGGGTTCGAACAGGTCTTCGAACGGCAGCGAGCCAAAGCGCTCCCACGTGGTGCGCCAGCCGGACACCGCGCCGGGCACGGTCACGGCATCCCAGCCGAGATTCGGCATCGCGCTGTAGCGCGAGAACGATTCGGGTGTCCACGCGCGCGGCGCGCGGCCCGAGGCATTGAGGCCATGCAGCTTCTTGCCATCCCAGATCAGTGCGAACGCGTCGCCGCCGATGCCGTTCATGCACGGCTCGACCACGGTCAGCGCGATTGCGGTGGCCAGCGCCGCGTCCACGGCGTTGCCGCCTTTGGCGAGCATGCGCAGCCCGGCCGCGGCGGCCAGCGGTTGCGAGGTGGACACGACGTTGTCGGCGAGCACCGGCACGCGGCGCGACGGATAAGGGAAGTCCCAGAAGGAGGTCATGAGCGAAGGGCGAGGATGACGGGAATGCCGGGGATGGCATGAAAACAGGAACGGCCCCTCTGGAGAAGAGGGGCCAGCCAACGATCATACGCGAGGATCGTTGAGGCAGTGAGAGGGACGAATCAGTCGACCTTCACCTTCGCTGCCTGCGCGACCTTGTTCCAGTCGCGCATTTCGTCGTTGATCATGCGGCCAAACTTGTCGGCGGGCGTGAACGCGATCTGCACACCTTGCGCGTCCATGGTGTCGACGAGGTCGGGCATGGCCAGCACGGTCTTGGTGGCCGCGGCGAGCTTTTCGATCACGGCAGGCGGAGTGCCCTTCGGCGCGACGAGGCCGAACAGGTTGTCGGCCCGGAAGTCCTGAATGCCGGCTTCGATCATGGTCGGCGCTTCCGGCAGCGACTTCACGCGCTTGTCCGAGGCCACCGCGAGCAGACGCAGCTTGCCCGATTTCACGTGCGGCAATGCTGATGGAATGCTGTCGAACATCATCGCCGCGCGGCCGGCCATCAGGTCGGGCATGGCGAACGAGCTGCCTTTGTACGGCACGTGAATCACGTCCACGCCCGCGCGCAGGCGGAACAGTTCGGACTCGAGGTGTGACAGCGTGCCCGCGCCCTGCGAGGCAAAGTTGTATTGGCCCGGGGCGGCCTTCAGGTACTTGACCAGTTCCGGCACGGTTTTTACCGGCAGCGAAGCCGGCACGACCAGGATGTGGGGCACGGTGCCGATGCCGGCGATGGGGACGAAGTCCTTGCCGAGGTTGGCGGGCTGGTTGGCGTAGGTGGCCGCGGCGATGGCGGCATTGCTGACCGCGGCCATATACAGCGTGTAGCCGTCGGGCGCGGCCTTGGCGGCGTAGCCGAGGCCGATCGCGCCACCGGCACCGGGGCGGTTCTCGACCACCACGGGTTGGTGCAGGACCTGCGACAGACGTTGGCCCACAGCGCGCGCGAGCACATCGGTGGCGCCCGCGGGCGGGAACGACAGCACGAGCTGGATGGGACGTTCGGGGTATTCGGCGAACGCGGCGGGGGCCGCGCACGCACCGGCAACACCGGCCGCGGCGAGAACGAGGTTCAAGATGGTGCGGGTGCGCGCTTTCAAGGTGCGCGGGAGCGAAAACTGCGATGCCATGGTGATGCGGACTCCAAAATGTTTGTCATGCATGACAAGTGGAGCAAGTGGCGTGCCAGTGTTTCGGGTTTTCCCTTAATAACTGTGCGGCGGTGAGAGTTGGGCGAGGGGCATCGGCGTGCTCCAGCCGCCGCCGAGGGCGCGGAACAGGCTGACGCTGGCTTGCAGCTGCGACAGCCCGAGTTGCACCGACTGGTCCTGCGCGGCGTACAGCGTGCGCTGCGCATCGAGCACGGTCAGCAGCGTCTCCGCGCCCGCGCGGTAGCGCGACTCTGCCAATCGTGCGGTCTCGCGCGCCTGCCTGAGTGCCTCTGCCTGGGCGACGCGCTGGTTGGCTACGCCGTCTACCGCCGTCAGCGCGGTCTCGACGTCGCCGAACGCGTTGACGATGGCACCACGGTAGGCGGCGAGCAATTCCTCGCGCCGCGCCACCGCAAGGTCGCGGCCCGCGGCGAGGCGTCCGGCGTTGAAGATCGGCACGGCCAGGCCGGCGGCAAGGTTATACAGCGAGGTATCGAACAGGTTGCGCACATGTTCGGCGCCAACGCCGGCACCGGCCGTGAGCGTGAGCGTTGGCAGCATCGCGGCGCGCGCCACCTTGATATCGGCATCGGCCGCGGCCAATGCGCGCTCGGCCTGCGCGAGGTCGGGGCGGCGCACCATCAGCGCGCTCGGCACGCCAGTGCTGGCGGTGGGCGCGGCGATCTCGTCGAGCGACGTGGCGGCAATGTCGAACCCTTCGACGGACTTGCCCAGCACCACGGCCAGTGCGGCGAGGCTGGCGCGCGACTGCTGTGTGCGCAGCGCGAGCTCCTGTCGTTGTGTGGCTACCAGCCCGCGCTGCTGCGCAAGCTCCAGCGGCGAGGCCGCGCCGGCCCGCGCGCGCGATTCGACCAGCGCGAGAATGCGCTGCGAATTGTCGAGGTTGCGTTCGGCGATTGTCACGCGCTCGCGCAGCGCGACGCTTTGCAGATAGGTATTGGCGACCGTGGCGATGACCGTCAGCGACACCGCGTCGTGCGCGTAGGTGGTGGCCAGCAGCGACGCGCGCGCCGAATCGCGCAGCGCCGCGTTGCCGCCCCAGATATCGATCTCGTAGCTTGCGAACAGCTGCGCCGTGTAGAAACCCGACACGGCCAACTGCGGCTCCTTGAAGCGCTGCGCGGTGGCGGAGAGGCTGACGTCGGGCAACAGCGCCGCGCCCGCAATGCGAGCCTGCGCCTGTGCCTGCCGCACGCGCGCGGCGGCGGCCGCGACGTCGAAGCTGCTGGCCTGCGCCTGTTCGATCAGCGATGTCAGCTCGGCGCTGTTGAACGATTGCCACCAGTTCGGCTCGATGACCACGGCGGTTGTCGCGTCCCTGGTCTCGTTGCGCCACGCCGTGGGCACGTCGAGTGGCGGGATGTCGCCCTTCGGCGCCGTGGCACAACCGGCCAGCAGGGAGATCGCCAGGGCGAGAGAAAGACCACAGCGTGTCGTCATGGTCAATCGCTCGCGAGTGCGGTAACGGGGTCGAGTCGCGCGGCCTGGCGCGCGGGCATAAAGCCGAAGACGAGGCCGGTGACGAGCGCGCAGGCGAAGGCGCCGAGCATCGCGCGTACCGAGAAGATGATTGGTACCTCCCAATGCAGCAGCGCCAGGCCGATGGCCACGCCAATCAGCACGCCCGCCAATCCGCCCACGAGCGTCACGGTGATCGCCTCGGTCAGGAACTGGCGCTGGATATCGCGCTGGCGCGCGCCCGCCGCCATGCGGATACCAATCTCGCGCGTGCGTTCCTTGACCGTGACCAGCATGATGTTCATCACGCCAATACCACCGACCAGGAGCGAGATCGCCGCCACCAGCCCGAGCATGATGGTCATGGTCTGCTGGGTCTCGGTCTGCGCGCGCAGCGACGCCGCGCGGTTGTAGACGCGGAAGTCGCGCACGCGATGCGTGGCCTCGAGCGCGTCGCCGATCTGTTTGGTCACCGCCTCGGCATTGTCGATATCGTCGACGAGCACGGTGATCCAGTTGAGGTTCATCGTGCCGAGCACACGGCGCGCGCCGGTGGCGTAGGGGATGAGCACCACGTCATCATCGTCGGCATCGCCCGAGGTGGCGCCTTTCTCCTCGAGCTCACCGATGACCTGGAATGGCACGTTGTTGACGAGCACATAGGCGCCCAGCGGATTCGCATCGCCAAACATGCGTTCCCGCGTCTTCTTGCCGAGCAGAATCACCGTGGCGAGATTGCGCTCGTCCTGATCGGTGAAGAACAATCCGCGCGCGACGTTCCAGTTCAGCGCGCGGCGCGCGTCGGTATTGACGGCCATCACGTTGACGAACGAGTCGACATTGCCCGCGCGCAGCGTAACCTTGTTGCGCAGGATTGGCGTGGCGGTGGTCACGTGCGGAATCTGTCGGATCGTGCGGACGTCCGCTTCGGTCAGCACGCCGCCGGGTCCACGCGACACGTCGCCGCCCGGCACCACGTACAGGCGATTGGTGCCGAAGCTCGCGATCTTGGCGATAACCTTCTGCTGCGTGCCGGCGCCGATCGCCAGCATCACGATCACCGACGCTACCCCGATGATGATGCCGAGCAGCGTCAGCGCGGTGCGGAAGCGGTTGGTCCACATCACGGTCCATGCCGCCGCGAAGGCTTCGCGCATATCGGTCCATGGCCGCGCGGTATGCGCGATGCCGGCCGCCATCGCGGCACGAAACCGCCGGGGGTCGAGCGAGGCGGGAATCATCGTGCGCGGGGCGTTGGGGGCAACAGGAGCACGTACGCCATTGTCCGAGACGATCTGGCCATCGCGAATCTCGACGATGCGCCGCGCCTGTGCCGCCACCGCGCGATCGTGGGTGATCAGAATGACCGTATGCCCCGCGTCGGCGAGCTCACGCAACAGCGCCACCACTTCCGCGCCGCTGCGGCTGTCGAGCGCGCCAGTGGGTTCGTCGGCGAGGATCACGTGGCCGCCGTTCATCAGTGCGCGCGCGATCGAGACGCGCTGCTGCTGCCCGCCCGACAACTGGCCCGGACGGAACGTGGCACGGTCCGCCAGACCGAGCTGGTCGAGCAGCGCCGCCGCGCGTCGCTCGCGCTCACCAAGACTCGCACCCGCGTAGACCGCTGGCATCTCGACGTTGTGCAGCGCATCGAGCGAGCGCACGAGGTGATAACCCTGGAACACGAAGCCAAACGCCTCGCGCCGCAGCCACGCGAGTTCGTCGGCACCGAGCTGCGCGATATCGTGGCCGGCAAATTGATAGTGGCCGCTGGTCGGCCGATCGAGGCAACCGAGTATATGCATCAGCGTCGATTTGCCCGACCCCGATGCACCCATGATTGCCACAAACTCGCCCGCGGCGATATCGAGCGAGATGCCGCGCAACACCTCGGTCGCCGGCCCGCCGTCGGTGTTGGTATACGCGCGGCGGACGTTGCGCAGCGACAGCAGTGGCGCGGCTAAGCCCGCCTCGGACGCGCGCGTGGTCTCCGCGGCATCGTGCCGAGGTTCGTTGGCCGGTTCCCCTGGCCTGCCACCCGGCTCCAAGCGGTCGCGCGCAACGGTATCTACCATACGACGGCTACCATCGGAATCTCCCGTCCGCCATGCGCTCATAGCGTACGCCGGTCACGAGCTTTTCGCCTTCCTTGAGGCCCGACAGCACTTCGGCGCTCAGACGGTCGCGCACGCCCGTGGCCACCTGCCGGTCGAGGATCTTGCCGTCGCCGCCGAGCACGCGCGCCGTGTAGCGGCCCGGCTGGCCGCTCACCGGTTGCAGCGCGGGCAGCGGCGCCACCAGTACATTGCTGACGCTGGAGGCCACGAAGAACACCTGCGCGCTCATCTGCGGCATCAGCGCGCGATCGGCATTATCGACGTCGAACAGCACCGTATACAGCACCACCTTGCCAGCCGGGGAGGCCGCCGTCGCCGTGCCTGCCGCGGGCGCCGGACCGGCAGGTGTAGGGGGCGCGGGCAGGATCTGCCGCACCCTGCCGATCCAGCGTCGCGCGGTACCCTCGCCATCCTGTACGCCGAGCGTCGTGAAATAGACCGCCATATCGGGCCGCACGCGACGCACGTCAGCCTCGGACACCTCGGTCCATACCGTCATCGCCGAGAGGTCGGCAATACGCAGGATCGTCGGGGTCTGGTAGGTGGCGTTGAGCGTCTGCCCCTCGCGCGCATCGAGCGTCACGATGGTGCCGGCAATCGGCGCATATATACGCGTATAGCCCAGCTGCGCCTCGTCGCCCTTGAGCGCCGAAGACGCGCCGTCGATCTGCGCGCGCAGATTGTCGATGCGTGCCAGCGCCACGCGCAGCGCGGCCTCGGCGGTTTGCACATCCTCGTCGCGCGTGGAGCCATCGCGCGCCATGCTGCGTTGCCGCTCGGCCTGCTGGCGCGCGAGGTCGCGCTGCGCATACTGCTCCGCAAGCTGGGCACGCAGACTCGCCAGCGTGGCACGGTCGGCATCGACGCGCGCCTGCTGCACGGAGGGATCGATCTCGACCAGCAACTGGCCCTTGGTCACGGTATCGCCGGCCTGCACGTGGATGCGCCGGATCGCGCCGGACGCCTGGGCGCCCACATCGACATAACTACGCGGTTGCAGAATGCCGAGCGCGGTCACGCTGGACTCGATATCGCCCCGACCTACCACGACCGTATCGACGATCTCGGTCGGCCGCAGCAGCCACCACCAAAGCCCCGCCACCAGCAGGGCAAAGAGGGCAAGAAGCGTGACGGGGCGCTGCAGTAAAGGCGGAATTCTCATGTTCGACCGGGTGCCCGGAGGCGTCTGGTGGTAGCTCCGGGTCGTTGGAATGCATCGCCGCACCGGCTTTATCACCGGGACAGTGCGAAGCGATGATGCAACAGGATTGTTGCGCACTCAAGGCTCGCGCGACGGGCCTCGTGATAACTGTATGAACATACAGTATAGTGGCGGGACGCTTCCGGCCGGCCTCGGCCAGAACGCCATGCCATAAAGCTCAGAAACAACCTCAGAAATTCATCTTAACCAGTTGAATTGGTGGATAAATTGTCAGAATCCCGTAATAACGGCGGCACCATTCGCATCCGCGGCGCGCGTCAGCACAATCTCAACAACGTCGATCTCGATCTTCACACTGGGCAGATGACCGTGGTAACCGGTCCGTCCGGTTCGGGCAAGTCAAGTCTCGTGTTCGACACGCTGTATGCGGAAGGCCAGCGCCGCTACGTGGAGACCTTCAGCGCGTACGCGCGCCAGTTCCTCGATCGCATGGACCGTCCGCAGGTGGACAAGGTTGACGGCGTGCCGCCGGCGATTGCGATCGACCAGACCAATCCGGTGCGCAGTTCGCGCTCGACGGTCGGCACCATGACCGAGCTGAACGACCACCTGAAGCTGTTGTACGCGCGGGCGGCCGAGCTGTTCGACCGCCAGACCGCGCTGCCGGTGCGTCACGACTCGCCCGAGACGATCTATGCCGAGCTGGCGGCGCGCACCGCCGCGGGGCAGCCGTTTCACGATGCACGCCTGGTGGTCACGTTCCCGGTGGAGCTGCCGGAGTCCGCGACCGACGACGAAGTCCAGCAGTGGTTGTCCGTCAGCGGCTACACGCGCGTGCATGGCCAGCGTGTGGTGGAGTCCCCGACCGGCGCGCGCAAGGTGCTCGACGTCGTGGCGGACCGTTTCCGCATTGGCAACGTGGAGCGCTCGCGCGCGCTGGAGGCCATCGAGGCCTCGCTCAAGCGTGGCGCCGGACGCGTCAGCGTGCAGGTGGTCACGGATGAAGGGGACGGTCCGGTCTGGCGCTTCTCGACCGGGCTGCATAGCCCCGAGAGCGATATCCGTTATGCCGATCCGCAGCCCGCGCTGTTCTCGTTCAACTCGGCCTACGGCGCCTGCGAGACCTGCCGTGGCTTCGGCCGCGTGATCGGCGTCGATCTCGGCCTGGTGATTCCCGACGCGCGCAAGTCGCTGCGCGACGGCGCGATCAAGCCGATGCAGACCCCGGCCTGGAAGGAATGCCAGGACGATCTGATGCGCTATGCGGCCAAGGCCGGCATTCCGCGCGATGTCGCGTGGAGCCAGCTGACCGATGCCGAGCGGCACTGGGTCATCCATGGTTCGCCGGACTGGAACGGTGAGTGGAACAAGCAGTGGTACGGCGTGATGCGCTTCTTCGACTATCTGGAGTCGAAGGCCTACAAGATGCATATCCGCGTGCTGCTGTCGAAGTACCGCAGCTATACGCCGTGCGAGACCTGCGGCGGCGCGCGGCTCAAGACCGAGTCGATGCTGTGGCGCCTGGGCTCCAAGCCCAATGCCGATACCGTGCTGGCGCCCGAGGCGCGCTTTCTGCCGCGCGGCGTGGACTGGGATCGCAGTCAGCTGAAAGCGCTGCCGGGCCTGACCGTGCACGACCTGATGCTGATGCCGATCGCGCGCATCCGCCGTTTCTTCGACGATCTGACGCTGCCGAGCACGCTGCTCGACGATGCGCTCAAGCTGCTGCTGGCGGAAGTGCGCACACGTCTGAAGTATCTGTGCGACGTGGGCCTTGGCTATCTGACGCTCGATCGCCAGAGTCGCACGTTGTCCGGCGGCGAGGTCCAGCGGATCAACCTGACCACGGCGCTGGGCACCTCGCTCGTCAATACGCTGTTCGTGCTCGATGAGCCGAGCATCGGGCTGCATCCGCGCGACCTCGGCCGCATCGTCGAGGCTATGCATCGTCTGCGCGATGCGGGCAATACGCTGGTGGTGGTGGAGCACGATCCGTCCGTGATGCTAGCCGCCGATCGTCTGATCGACATGGGCCCGGGTCCGGGTGAGCGCGGTGGTTCGATTATTTTCGACGGCACGCCCGAGGCGATTCGCAAGGAGCGTACGCTGACCGGCGACTACCTCGGCGGACGCAAGCGCGTGGCGGACGCCTCGCACTGGCAACCGCGTCCGGTGGCGGCCGATATGCCGCGCATCGTGCTGGAAGGCGCGACCGAGCACAACCTGCGCGATGTCACGGTGGAGATTCCGCTGCAACGGCTGGTGTGCGTGACCGGTGTGTCCGGTTCGGGCAAGTCGACGCTGCTGCAGGACGTGCTGTATCCCGCAATGGCGCGCCACTTTGGCAAGGCCACCGAGTCCCCGGGTGCGCATCGCGCGCTCATCGGCGCGGAGCAGGTCGATGACGTGGTCTTTGTCGACCAGTCGCCGATCGGCAAGACCGCACGTTCGAACCCGGCCAGCTATGTGGGCGCGTTTGACGAGATTCGCAAGCTGTTTGCCAAGGCGCCGCTGGCGCTGCAGCGCAGCTATACCGCGGGCACGTTCAGCTTCAATTCGGGTGATGGCCGTTGCCCGACCTGCGGTGGCTCGGGCTTCGAGCACGTGGAAATGCAGTTCCTCAGCGACGTTTACCTGCGTTGCCCCGATTGCGATGGCACGCGCTATCGCCCCGAAGTGCTCGAGGTGAAGATCGATCGCGCCATGCCGGGCGAGCCTGCGCGCGCGCTTAGCGTGGCCGATGTGCTGGCGCTGACGGTGAGCGAGGCCACCGCGTTGTTCGCCGGTGATCCGGGCGTACTGCGGGTGCTCGAGCCGATTGCCGATGTGGGTCTGGAGTACGTCAAGCTGGGCCAGCCGGTGCCGACGCTGTCGGGTGGCGAGGCGCAGCGGCTCAAGCTCGCGGGCTTCCTCGCGGAGAACGCGCAGGCGGCGCCGGCTGGGCGTGGCGGACGCGTGACCAAGGCGCCCAAGGTGCCGAAGCGTCTGTTCATGTTCGACGAGCCGACCACGGGTTTGCATTTCGAGGACATCGCCAAGCTCATGCGAGCGTTTGGCAAGCTGCTCGATGGCGGTCATTCGCTGATCGTGATCGAACACAACCTCGACGTGATTCGCGCGGCCGACTGGCTGATCGACCTCGGTCCTGAAGGCGGCGATGCGGGCGGCGAGGTGGTGTGCGTGGGTACGCCGGAGGACGTCAAGCGTTGCACGGCGTCGCATACTGGCAAGGCGCTGATTCACTACGACGCGGCGCTGGGTGAGTCCGGCACGCTGGCGGCGGAACGCGCGGAGGCCAACGAGGGCAAGCCGTTGCAGACCGCATTGCAGGCCGCGCGGGCGCGACGCGCGGTGGAGGGCGAGAACGTGGTGCGCATCGTCAATGCGCATGAGCACAACCTCAAGGCGCTCAATGTCGATATTCCGCACGGCAAGTTCAATGTGATTACTGGCGTGTCGGGCTCCGGCAAGTCGACGCTGGCGTTCGACATCCTGTTCCATGAAGGCCAGCGGCGCTATCTGGAGTCCCTCAACGCCTATGCGCGTTCGATCGTGCAGCCGGCGGGCCGGCCCGAGGTCGATGCGGTGTATGGCATTCCGCCGACCGTGGCGATCGAGCAGCGGCTGTCGCGTGGTGGCCGCAAGAGTACGGTGGCCACGACCTCCGAGGTGTGGCACTTCCTTCGGCTGCTGTACGTGAAGCTGGGCATTCAGCATTGCGTGCATGACGGCGCGCCGGTGACTTCGCAGAGTCCGGAATCGATTGCCGCGCAGTTGCTGCGCGATCATCGTGGCCAGCATGTGGGGCTGCTGGCGCCGCTGGTGGTCAATCGCAAGGGGGTATACACGGATCTGGCCAAATGGGCCAAGGCGCGGGGCAACACGCATCTGCGCGTGGATGGTGAATTCCTGCCGGTGGACCCGTGGCCGCGGCTGGATCGCTTCCGCGAACATACGATCGAACTGCCGGTGGGCGACCTCGTGATCTCGCCCGACAACGAGGCGGAATTGCGCGCGTTGCTGAGCCAGGCGCTGGAAATCGGCAAGGGCGTGATGCATCTGCTGGCGCCGCTGGACGGGTTGCACGATGCGCTGCATGGCGGCGATGGCACGCGTCATGTGGGCGATACCAAGGTGTTTTCGACGCGGCGCGCGTGTCCGATCTGCGGCACGAGCTATCCGGAACTCGATCCGCGCATGTTCTCGTACAACAGCAAGCATGGCTGGTGCACGACCTGCGTGGGGACGGGGCTGGCGCTGACGCGCGAGCAACGCGCGGTCTATGACGACACCGTGCTGGGTAGCAGCGACGAGCGTGGCCGCGAGCAGAGCCTGCCGTCCGAGGAGCAGGAGCCGGAAGGCGTGGTCGATACGCCGTGTTCCGATTGCGGTGGCACCCGCCTGAACCCGGTGGCGCGCGCGGTGACGTTCGATACCGAGGCGATTACCGAGGTGGCGCAGTGGACGGTGTCCGATACGCGGCGGTGGGTCGATGGTCTGCGTCTGACCGGCCGCGATGCGGAGATTGCGCGCGATGTGGTCAGCGAGATCGGCAGCCGCCTGCAGTTTCTGGAAGAGGTGGGCCTTGGCTATCTGAGCCTCGATCGCGCGGCGCCGAGTCTCTCCGGTGGCGAGGCGCAGCGGATTCGCCTGGCCGCGCAACTCGGCAGCAATCTGCAGGGCGTGTGCTACGTGCTGGATGAACCGACCATCGGTCTGCATCCGCGCGACAACCAGATTCTGCTCGACGCGTTGCGCAAGCTGGGCGACAAGGGCAATACGCTGGTGGTGGTGGAGCACGACGAGGATACGATCCGGCGTGCCGACCATATCATCGATATCGGTCCCGGTGCCGGCAAACGCGGTGGCACGTTGGTGGCGGAGGGGGGCGTCGAGGCGCTCGCCGCCGCGCCGGATTCGACCACAGGGCAGTTCCTCGCGCATCCGATCGTGCATCCGTTGCAGGCACGCCGCACGGTACGGCCGGCCCGCGCGGGCAAGGTGGCCGAGCCAGAGCAGTGGCTGACGGTGCAGGGCGCGCATCTGCACAACCTCAAGGACGTGACCGCGCGGATTCCGCTGGCGCGGCTGGTGGCGATTACCGGTGTGTCGGGCTCGGGCAAGTCGACGCTCGCGCGTGACGTGCTGATGGCCAATCTGCTCGATGCGGTGGGCCGTTCGGTGATGTCGTCGCCGGCCACGCGCCGGGCGCGGACAGCAGCGGAGAAGGCTGGCAAGCCGACTGCTATCCGTTCGCTGAGCGTCTCGCACACGTGGCATGGTTGCGAGGCGATTACCGGGTGGGAGTCGATCGATCGGGTGCTGGAGGTCGATCAGACCCCGATCGGCAAGACGCCGCGCTCTTGTCCGGCGACCTATATCGGCGTGTGGGATGCGATCCGCAAGCTGTTTGCGGAAACGCTCGAGGCCAAGGCACGCGGCTATACCGCTTCGCGCTTCTCGTTCAACACGGGGCAGGGCCGCTGCCCGGCATGCGAAGGGCAGGGCGTGCGCACGATTGGCATGAGCTTCCTGCCGGATGTGAAGGTGCTTTGCGATGTGTGTCATGGCCAGCGCTTTAACCCTGAGACGCTGGCGGTGACCTGGCGCGGTCGCAATATCGGCGAAGTGCTGACGATGGAAATCGACGAAGCGGTCGAGTTCTTCGGCGCGCTGACGCAGATTTCGCATCCGTTGCAGCTGATGAAGGACGTGGGGCTGGGCTATCTGACGCTGGGGCAGCCTTCACCGACGTTGTCGGGCGGGGAGGCGCAGCGGATCAAGCTGGTCACCGAACTGTCGAAGGTCCGCGACGACATTACGCGTCGCGGGCAGAAGGCGCCGCACACGCTGTATGTGCTCGACGAACCGACGGTGGGGCTGCATATGGCCGACGTGGCACGCTTGATTCGCGTGCTGCATCGGTTGACGGATGGCGGCCACAGCGTGGTGGTGATCGAGCACGATCTCGATGTGATTGCCGAAGCGGACTGGATCATCGATCTTGGGCCGGAAGGCGGCGCCGGCGGTGGCACGATCGTTGGCGCGTCGGATCCGGAGACGTTGTCACGCAACAAGGCGAGTCACACTGGGGCGGCACTGGTGCCGGTGTTGGCGCGCGTGGCGACTGGGGATGAGCGACGGGTGATGCCGTGAGTAGTTGAAGCGCCGGAAGCCCTCACCCCCGGCCCCTCTCCCCAAGGGAGAGGGGAGCAAACAAGTGGCGGCCCATTGCCACGGCTAGATCTGGCGCGCGTCGTATGCCAACGTTTTGCTCCCCTCTCCCTGTGGAGGGAGAGGGGCCGGGGGAGAGGGTGAGATCAAATCTACCTATTGTTTTCTCCCCTCTCCCTCGGGAGAGGGGCCGGGGGTGAGGGCAAACGGCGTCTCAATCTGCCATCACCATCCGCCACCCAGCGCGCGGAACGTCGCCACCGCAGCCCGCGCGTTGTCTGCCACGACCCGCGCCTGTTCATCGCGCGCGGTCAGCAGCAAGCGATCTTCCTCGAGCACTTCGTACAGGCTCACCGCGCCACCCTTGTACGCATCCTCCGACGCATTGCGCGCGCGCACATGCGCATCGACCTCGGTGCCCAGTTCCTTCGACTGGTTCTCCAGCTCCGTCAGCGTGACGATCGCGTTCTCCACGTCCTCGGTGGCGCGCAGCATCGACTGACGATAGTTGGCCAGCGCCTCGGCATTTGCGCCCTTGGCCTGCTTGACCTCCGCATCCACGCGACCAAAGTCGAACAGACGCCAGCGCAGGCCCGCGGCAATCGTTGGCTGAAACGCCTTGGCCGTAAACAGCGTGTTGGCTTGCAGGCTCTCGAAACCCAGCAACCCGGAAATCGACACCTTCGGGTAGTACTCGGCCGTGGCCACGCCAATGCGCGCGTTCGAGGCGGCCAGACGTCGCTCGGCGGCGATCACGTCCGGACGGCGACGCAGCAACGCCACCGGGCCTTCGGCGGCCGAGATCGCCGGTACCGCCGCGGTGGTTGCCGCAACCGAGCCATCGCTATCGAGTTCGCGCGCATAGGTGCCAGGCGTCGCGCCCATCAACACATCGAGCCGATTCAACTGCGTCTGCAACGCGATGCGCAATGGCGGCACCGTCGTGCGCGCCTGGGCCACCAGCGCCTGCGCCTGCGCGACCTCGCGCGTGGCCGCCAGACCATCCTGCTGCCGTAGCTGTACGAGTTCCAGCAGGCGTCCGTTGGTGGCGATCTGATCCTCAGCAATGGCAATCCGCCGCTGCGCACCGCGAATGCGGAAATACGCGTCGGCCGCTTCGGCCGCTACCGTCACGCGCACGCCAAGGTGCTGCGCCTCGGCCGCCTGTGCCTCCGCGCCCGCCGCCTCCGCGCCGCGGCGCAGGCCGCCCGCGACATCGATCTCCCAGCTTGCCGCCACCCCCACGTCATAGAGCGTCACGCTGCGGCGATCGCCCTGCAGCGCGTTGCTGAGCTTGCCGATCGGATTCACCAGCGACTGCCGTTGCTTGAGCACGCTTGCACCGGCACTGCCCTGTGGCAGCAACTCCGCACCGGCCTCCTGCGCCACGGCGCGGGCCTGATCGACGCGCGCCAGCGCCGCTGCGAGGTCAAGGTTCTCGGCGAGCGCGCGCTGCACGATGCGCGTCAACACCGGGTCGTCGAAGCCCAGCCACCACGTATCCAGCGACGGTGCCGGCGCGGCGGCAGGCCGCGCGGCAAGGACATCCGCATGCGGATAGGTGGCCGGCGCCGTCAGGTCGGGGCGCTGGTAATCGGGACCAACAGCGCAGCCGGCCAGCGCCAGCGCGGCCGCGGCAACGGCCGCCAGCGAGGCGGTTTGGGCGATCCGGGTGGCGGAGGCAGTACGAAACACATTCAACGACACGGTGTTCAACACGTTCATGGGCGAGCTCGATTTAGTTACTTGCATAGTGCTAGTAACAACTCTATACTAACTTTCAAGTTGATAGCAACCCAGATTTCATTCCCAGAAGGAAACAGCTCCCATGACGACCAGCACCACCGCCGAGCGCGCCCCCTCGGATACCGCCAACAGTTCAGGTGCCAGTGCGCGCGCCAAGCCAGGTGCCAAGCGCCTTGCCACCATCGCCGTGCTGGTCCTTGCGGGTGCCGGCGTGGTTGCTTACGGCGCGCATTGGTGGACGGCGGGGCGTTTCCTCGAGGAAACCGACGATGCTTACGTCGGCGGTGACGTCACCGTGGTGGGAACGAAAGTGGCCGGCTATATCACCGAAGTCGCCGTGACCGACAACCAGACCGTGCACGCGGGCGACCTGCTGGCGCGCATCGACGACCGTGATTACCGCGCGGTGCTGGCACGCGCCGAAGGTGCGGTGGCCGCGCAGCAGGCGCTGCTCGCCAACCTCGATGCCAATCTGCGACTGCAGCAGGCCGTGATCGGCCAGGCCCGCGCCGGTGTGTCGGCGACCGATGCCGAAACCGTGCGCGCCCGCGACGATCAACGCCGCTATACGAGCCTCGTGGCCAAGCAGGCGGTATCGACGCAGAGCGCCGAGAAGGCCGATGCCGACTACAAGCAGTCGGTGGCTAACGGCCAAAAATCGCAGGCGGCCCTGGTCGCCGCCGAACGGCAGCTCGACGTGATCGGCACGCAGAAGCAGCAGGCGCAGGCAGCGCTGGCGCAGGCCATCGCGGAACGCGACCTCGCGCAGCTCAACGTGGGCTACACCGAACTGCGCGCGCCCGTCGATGGCACCATTGGCAATCGCCGCGCGCGCGTGGGTGCGTATGCCGCCAGCGGTTCGCAGCTGATGTCGGTGGTGCCCGCCTCGGGCCTGTGGATCGACGCCAATTACAAGGAGAGCCAACTCGCGCATATGCGCCCCGGCATGCGCGTGACGGTCCACGCCGATGTCCTGCCAGGCCGCGTGTTCCATGGCCGCCTCGGCAGCCTGGCGCCGGCCACCGGTGCGCAGTTCAGCGTGCTGCCGCCGGAGAACGCCACCGGCAACTTCACGAAGATCGTGCAGCGTGTGCCTGTACGCGTGCTGCTCGACGACGCCGACTCGCGCCTCGGCCTGCTGCGTCCGGGTCTGTCGGTCACGGCCGAAGTCGATACGCATGGGCATGACAGCGAGCAAGCGGCGGACAAAGCCAATGCCGCCACGGCACCGAGCGCCAATGCAAATGACAAGGTGAAGTCATGAGCGACGCGGCCGTCGCGCAGGCAGGGTCGCCACCCACGCCATCGGCGCCACTACCGCTCGCCCCGATCCGCTCGATCGTCCCCGCCAGCGAACTGTCGACGGGCGCGAAGATCTTCGCGTTCGCGACGATGTGCGTGGGCATGTTCATCGCGCTGCTCGACATCCAGATCGTATCGGCCTCGCTGCGCGATATCGGCGGCGGCCTGTCCGCGGGCACCGACGAAACCGTCTGGGTGCAGACCGCGTACCTGATCGCGGAGATCGTGGTGATCCCGCTCTCGGGATGGCTCGCACGTGTGATGTCGACGCGATGGCTGTTCGCCGCCTCGGCCGCCGGCTTTACCGTGGCATCGATGCTGTGCGGCCTCGCGTGGAATATCCAGAGCATGATCGCGTTCCGCGCGCTGCAAGGCTTCCTCGGCGGATCGATGATCCCGATGGTGTTCACCACCGCCTTCGTCTTCTTCTCGGGCCCGCAACGCGTGATCGCGGCCGCCACCGTGGGCGGCCTGTCGTCGCTCGCACCGACGCTTGGACCCACCGTCGGCGGCTGGATCACCGACAACTCCTCGTGGCACTGGCTGTTCTTTATCAACCTGATCCCCGGCATCTTCGTGACCATCGCGGTGCCGTTGTTCGTCAAGATCGACAAGCCCGACCTCAAGCTGCTGCGCGGGGCCGACTACCTCGGCATGGTGCTGCTCGCGCTGTTCCTCGGCTGCCTCGAATACACGCTGGAAGAAGGTCCGCGCTGGGACTGGTTTGGCGATGACACCATCCTCGCCACCGCGTGGATCGCAGGCATTTCCGGCGTGGCCTTCCTGTGGCGCTCGCTGTCGTTCGCGAACCCCGTAGTCGATCTGCGCGCGCTCAAGGAACGCACCTTCGCCATCGGTTGTCTGCTGTCGTTCATCACCGGCATCGGCATCTTCGCGACGATCTATCTGACGCCGTTGTTCCTCGGCCGCGTGCGTGGCTTCAGCGCGCTCGATATCGGCCTGGCGGTGTTCTCCACCGGGCTGTTCCAGGTGGCGTCGATTCCGCTCTATACGTTCCTCGGCAATCGCGTCGACCTGCGCATCCTGCTGGCGGTGGGCCTGAGCCTGTTCGGCCTGTCGATGTGGTGCTTCACGCCAATCACGCACAACTGGGGCTGGCAGGAACTGCTGCTGCCGCAGGCGCTGCGCGGCATGGCCCAGCAATTCGCGGTGGCACCGATCGTCACGCTGACGCTCGGCAGCCTGCCGCAGAGCCGCCTCAAGCAGGCCTCGGGCCTGTTCAACCTGATGCGCAATCTCGGTGGCGCGATCGGTATTGCCGCGTGCGCGACCATCATCAACGATCGCACCAACCTGCATTACTTCCGGCTGGCCGAGCATCTGAATAGCACCAATGAAGCGATGTCCTCGCTTGTCGATGGCGTGGCGCGCAACTTTATCGCGGCGGGCTACGATGCCGTGGCGGCGCAGGCGGCGGCGTGGAAACAACTGGCCGCGCTGACACTGCGCGAAGCGCTGACGCAGACCTTCAGCGATGCATTTTTCGTGATCATGATCGGCTTCGCGCTGGCCCTGCTGGTGGTGCCGATGATGAAGAAAGTGGTGCCACCGAAGGCGCCTTCCGCCGATGCCCATTGACGAGGCAGGTATCATCAGGGGAAAAATTATCTGACAGGCGCTCACCACAAGTGGCGCGCCGGGGAGCGCAAACATCATGCAACGCAAGACATTCCGCAACATGCAATGTCCCATCGCCCGCAGTCTCGAGCGTGTGGGCGAGTGGTGGAGCATCCTGATCCTGCGCGACGCGTTCTATGGCACGACGCGCTTCGACGAGTTCCAGCGCAATCTCGATATCGCGCCGAATATGCTGACGCGCCGGCTCAATGCGTTGGTGGAGGAGGGCCTGCTCGAGAAGCGGCTGTACTCCGAACGTCCGCCACGCTACGAGTACGTGCTGACGCAATGCGGCCGCGACTTCCGTCCTGTGCTGCTCGCGATGCTGGCATGGGGTAACCGGTATTTCGCGCCTGAGGGCGTAAGTGTGCAACTGGTCGATCGCGAGACGGGACAGACCGTGGAGCCCGTGCTGGTCGATGCGGCGAGTGGCGAGCAACTGAAGATGGGACGTCACGTGGTGGCGGCGGGTCCGGCCGCGAGCGAAGGCACGCGCGCGCGCATCGCGTCCGCGGCCACGCATATGACGGGCACGTGATGGCGTGGAGACTGCGCATGCGACGACTCGAACGCGCATGCGAGCGGTGACCGTCAGGTTGCTCCAAAGGCATTTCTGGCATAGAGTCCAAGGGTCGGGCGACTTACGTCCACGATCCTGGAACGACCAGATGTCTCGCTACCTCAAGATCCTGGCCGCAACGCTGACGCTGTCGACGCTCGCTGCCTGTACTTCTACGCCGCTGACCCCATCGTCACCGCAGCGGTTGCCGCCCTCGTCGACCTCGCCTTCGACGACGATCACACCGCCGGGCACTGCCGGCGCGCAAGGCGGCCTGAGCCGCGCCACGCTCGAAGCCGCGGGCAACGCGTGCGAGAAAGTGGTCGCCAACGCGGTCAAGTCGCGCTATCCGCAACCGGGCAGCGTGATGATGATGCCGGACCGCGAACGCATCTATCAACAGTCCGCCACGCAGGCGGGCGTCAATGGCGAAGGCACGTTCGAGCCCGATGCCAGCGATGAGGCGATGTCCTTCCGCTATACCTGCCTGTTCAACACGCGCACCAATCGTGTCGACGACGTGCAGATGCGTTACTGACGCACAGCACGCACACTCGTATGGACCGAATCGACACCATGCGGGTGTTCGTCCGCATCGTGGAGCGCGGCAGCTTTACCGCGGCCGCGCAGGATATGGATCTGCCACGCTCCACAGTCACCGACGCGATCAAGCAACTGGAAGCACGCCTTGGCGTGCGCCTGCTGCAGCGGACCACCCGCCATGTGAGCGCGACGCTCGACGGCGAAGCCTATTTCCAGCGTTGCCGCCGCCTGCTTGCCGATTTCGAGGAAGCCGAGTCCAGCTTCGCGGGCGCTACACCGAAGGGTGTGCTGCGCGTCGATGTGCACGGCAAGCTCGCGCGGCATTTCCTGCTGCCGGCGCTGCCGGCGTTTCTGGAACGCTATCCCGGCATCGAGCTGCAGATCAGCGAGGGAGATCGCCTCGTCGATCTCGTGCGCGAAGGGATCGACTGCGTCGTTCGCGCGGGCACGCCGCAGGACAGCGACATGATTGCGCGGCGCGTGGCGCACCTGCCGCAGGTCACCTGCGCGTCGTCCAGCTACGTGGCGCGATATGGCCTGCCCATGTCGCTTGGAGACCTTGGCGCCCATCGCATGATTGGCTTTCGCTCGACCCTGACGGGCAGCGTGCTGCCGCTCGAGTTCAGCCACGGCGAACAGATGCGGGAGTTGATGCTCGCCGCGCCGGTGTCGATGAGCGGTGCCGAAACCGTGACCGCCGCCTGCCGGCTGGGCCTCGGCATCATTCAGCTGCCGCGTTACAGCGTGGAGGAGGAGCTGGCGAGCGGCGAACTGGTGGAACTGCTGCCGCAGCACGCGCCGCCGCCGTTACCGGTGTCGCTGCTGTATCCGCGCAGCCGGCAGCTCTCTCCGCGCGTACGCGTGTTCATGGACTGGGCGTCGCAGGCGTTCGCCGAAAAAACCTGACGTTTGGGCAGGTTTGGCGTCAAAAGGGCGGCGAACTTGCGCTGTTTGATGGCATTTCTGGCCACCCCGGCCCCTTCGCTGGCCATTCTCGAAGGTCACTCCTGCACGGTGGCGAAATTTGACGTATCTTTCGGTCTTGGAATCGTTGACCCGACAACGGATTTTCCAACCGCATTTACGTGCTTCCACCGCCTACGACACCACCATCGTGCAGAAGACCGCCAGCCCCGCCGCCGCTACGCCCGCCCCCAACGCCCCCAACGCTCCCGACGATAGGCCGATGACCGCGCGCGAGAAGCGCGGTATGGCGGCCATCATGATCGCGGTCTCGCTGGCCACGCTCGATACCGCCATCGCCAATACCGCGCTGCCCGCCATTGCCGCTGATATCCATGCCACGCCCGCGGCGTCGGTCTGGATCATCAATGCGTATCAGCTGGCAATGGTGGCGACGCTGCTGCCGTTCGCGGCGCTCGGCGGCAAGGTTGGCCATCGCCGTGTGTATCTGGCCGGGCTCGTGGTGTTCATTCTGTCGTCGGTGGTCTGCGCGATGGCCTGGTCGCTGCCGTCGCTGGCCGCCGCGCGCGTGCTGCAGGGCATTGGCGCGGCTGCGGTCATGAGCGTCAACGCGGCGCTGATCGGCGCGATCTTTCCGCCGCACCGCATGGGTCGAGGGCTCGGGCTGAATGCGCTGGTGGTTGGCGTGTCATTCGCGGTGGGTCCCACCGTGGCCTCGATCATCCTGTCGATGGGGCCGTGGCAATGGCTGTTCGCGGTGAATCTGCCGATCGGTCTGCTGGCGATGACCATCGCGTGGAAGTCGCTGCCGCAGACGCCGCGCAGCCAGCATGGCTTTGATCCGGTTGCCGCGATTCTCAACGTGATTACCTTCGCCTCGCTGATCTTCGCGCTGGGCGAGGGCGTGCAACGCGCGCCGACTGAACACGTGGCCATCGCCGCCGCGGTGTTTGTCGTGGCCCTGATCCTGCTGCTGCGCCGCGAGCGCGGCCATCCGGCGCCGATGCTGCCGGTGGATCTGTTCAAGCGCAAGATGTTCGCGCTGTCGACGCTGACCGCGATCTGCTCGTTCGCGGCACAGGGTCTCGCGTTTGTCTCGCTGCCGTTCTATTTCGAACACGTGCTCGGCCGTAATCCGGTGGAGACTGGTTTCCTGATGACGCCGTGGTCGGTTGTGGTGGCGCTGATGGCGCCGATCGCGGGCCGCATGTCCGATCGCTATCCGCCCGGCCTGCTGGGTGGCGTCGGCCTGGCCGTGATGTGCGCGGGCATGGCCTCGCTGGCGATGATGCCGGTGGACGCGAGCGCGCTCGATATCGGCATTCGCATGTCGATCTGCGGTGCGGGCTTCGGCTTCTTCCAGTCGCCCAACCTCAAGGCGCTGATGTCGAGCGCACCGCGCGAGCGAGCCGGCGGTGCCAGTGGCGTGATCGCGACCGCGCGTCTGCTGGGTCAGGCGACCGGCGCCGGATTGGTGGCGTTGTCGTTCGGCCTGGCCGGCGATCATGGTCCCACGCTTGCGCTGGCGCTGGGTGCCGGTTTCGCGGGCGTCGCGGCCATTGCCAGCGGTCTGCGGTTGATTACCTCGGAAAGCGAGGGCGCGGCCGTGCAGACGGCAGGCAAATAAGAGGTTCGCTACGTTCGTCGGTACGTTTGTCGGTACGTTCCTTTGCACGTATCGGATGTAGAAACTGCACGCGCATTGTGGCGTTGGCTTCGCGACATGGCGACATGCGTGCCGGTACGAAACTTGCCGTACATGGGGTGTTCATTCCGATAACAGGAGGAGCACATCCATGACTCGACCCAACGATCCCAACGACTACGGCCGTCGCGGCCGCCCCGACCAGCGTTACGGCGGTACCGAAGAAGGTTACGGCAATGTGCCGGGCGGTGAGCGCGAATGGCGCCGTCGTGACCTTTCCGATGGCCGCTACGGCAATGGCCGCGAGCGTCATCCTTATGACAATCAGCAGCAGGGCGTAACCCAGCAGCAGGGCGCACGCCGGCAGGGTGGCACGGTTTATTATCCCGGCCGTTCCGAACCCGACTACCCGCGTCAGGAATCACCGCACGCACCGGGCTATGTCAGTGCCTATAGCAGCGGTTACGAGGACGGTTACAACGCGGGCACGCGCGCGCAGCGAGACCTGCGTGGCACGACACCGGGCGCGGCGGGTGGCAACGGCCAGCGCAACGATCAACGCGATTGGGAACTCGGTGCCGGTTCGCGCCCATATGGCGGCCAATCGCGTAACCCGGCCGCCGACGCGTACAGCAGCCAATACGGAAGACCGAGCCAGGGCGGGCAGCGACGCGTGGGTCCGAAGAACTACACGCGTAGCGACGAACGTTTACGCGAGGACGTCTGCGAGCGTCTCACGCATCGGGAGCACCTCGACGTGAGCGAGGTCACGGTCAGCGTGCAGGCGAGCGTCGTCACGCTGGAAGGCCACGTCAACGATCGCCGTACCAAGTACGAAATCGAAGATATTGCCGATGACACCTTTGGCGTGTCCGATGTCGTCAACCATCTTCACGTGCGCCCGTACGGCGTGCTTGCATCGGAATAACGCTTCCGTATAGCGCTTCCTTATGGCGCTTTCTGATGCGGCTCGACGGCCCTCCCTCGGGAGGGCCGTTTTCATTCATACCTCGAGCTCGTCGTCCTCGTCGTCGTCAAGGTTCAGGTCCGGGCGCGGTGGGCGTTCCATGCGCTTGTCGGTCTGGTCGGCGCGATCGGCAGGGGTATCCACAGGCATCGCTTCCGCCGCGCGTTGCACGTCCGCGTAGATCTCGTCTTCGGGGTTGTCCTGCTCGACCGGATCGTGCCCTTCACGCGCCAGTTCATCGAGCCCGTCGTCGAGGTCAAAGGTGTCGGTATCGAGATTCGGATCGAGTGTGCTGGGGATGCTGTCCGGATCGCTCGCACCGGTATCGTCGGCGGAAGGTACGTGGCGTTGATGCTTGCTCATGGCGGTCTCCTTGGGATCGTCGATTCGTTCCGAATCTCGCACGCGGCAAGTTGCATGCCACTGTCAGACTCCTGCGTGTTCGATTGATACGTCATCCATGCAGGATAGACTGCGGGCACCGTTCAGGGTTTCCACTTACGCAAGGCGCCGCCTATGATCAAAGCGACGGGGCTGGAATGGCACTTGCTGCGGCATCCCCAGGCATTGGGAGGGAACGATGAACCTGGCCGGCATCCTCGTCACACTGAGTCTTGCATCGTCGGTAGCGGTGTCCTCTACACCGGTAGAGAAACAGTTGCTGTCGATCAGTCCGCGTGATTTCGTGCATCAGTTCAATGTGATTGCGCAGAAGGATGGCGCGGGGCTGGCGTTGCCGGACTTCCGCGTCAAGTCGGGCTGGCACCGCGCGATGCCGAGTTCGGGCGTATCCGTCCTCGTGCGCGCAGCCACTACCGGGCACGCGCTCAATGAGGTCGTCGTGGTCTGTCAGGCCGTGGAGCGTTGTCTCGAGACCATCTCCACCACCGCGCGCGCGATCGATGAATCGGCGGACCCGAATCTGTTGCAGCACTTCATCGCCGCACGGATTTCAGCGCAACTCAGCGAAGTGGCACTCGTGATGTCGGGACTGGTCTACGCAGTGGTCGCACCGGGTGACGAAGATTTCGTCGCGCTGGTGATCCGTCCGTATCAGCCGCAGCTGGAATTGACGGCGCAACGGCAGGCTTGAAAGGATTGACGATGGATATCCAGGAACCGGTCCGATGGTTGCTGCTGGTCGTGCTGGTGCCGCTATGGCTGGCGGCGGGACTCGGTGACTGGTGGTGCCATCGTCGCACGCATATCGAGCGCAACTCGGGCGCGCTGGAGTCCGCGCTCCACGCCATGATGCTGGTCGAGATCGGCCTGCCTTTGTTGCTGGTGCTGTTCTTCGAGGTGAATGCCGCGCTCTTTGCGGTGATGCTGGCAATCCTGGTCATTCATGCGGTCACGGCCTGGGTGGACGTGCAATACGCGAGCACGCACCGTGAGATTCGGCCGCTCGAGCAGCACATGCATAGCCTGCTGGAGGTGTTGCCACTGACGGCCATTGGCATGCTGGCGCTGGCCTATTGGGGACAATTCCTCGCGCTGTTTGGTGCGGGCGACGAGGTGGCGCGCTTCACGCTGGAACTGAAACGCCATCCGCTGCCGGGTACGGTACAGGCTGGGGTACTCGGGGCGGCACTGGTGCTGGGCGTGGTGCCGTATGCGGAGGAGTTCATACGATGCCTGCGCGCGGGCCAGCGCGCGCCGCGCAAACTGGCCGGGGCTCGCGTCGATGGTTGATTGCGCGCGTCAGCGGTGCGTGGCCTCGTGGCCGCTACCTCTGCGACCGGTACTGGCACTGCTACCGTTGCCCTGACGTGAGGGCGTGAACTCGGCTACGCGGAACTCGAGCATGCGTTGCAGTTCCGTGGCACCGCGATAGTAGTGCGCGAGCAGCAGGCGCAGTTCGGGGTCCGGCAACGGATCGCGCATGACAGAGCCATATGCGGCGGCGGCGCGCGCGACTTGCTGGGCAGCGTGGCGCAGACGCGCGATTTCGCTCGTATCGGCGGGCGGCGCGGCGGCCGCGATGTCACGGCGATGCTGTGACGCCCCGGTGTCGCTTCCGCCGGAGCCTTCCCCTGCACGAGACGCGTCGTCGCACGCGCACGCACGCGTCGCGAGTTCCCCCGCGGCACAGCGCTGCATATTGGCCCGATGACCGAGGACCGCCCGCGCCTGCGGGTCGGAGGCTGCGGCGGCCGCGCCCGAGAGGGCCTCCGCGCAGGACTGTGCCAGTTGGCTTAACCGTGTCAGCGAGGAACGCAGGGCTTCCATGAGAACCTCCGGATTCGCGAGTTTCTAATGTAGGTGACAAAGGGGCGCGTCGGGCGCCCCCATGACACGCCAGACAATCTTTTTATTTATCTCAGATATTCGCGAAGCCGCTCGTGAATATCGTCATTGGTGAAGTGGACGAAGTCCTTATCCAGTTCCGTCTGTACGATGTTCGCCGCATTCTTTGGCAATGCCTTGCGCAGCAGGCCGAGAAAGCGCGGTGGCGCCACGATGATAAGGGCGTCCATGCGCGATTGTTGCTGTGCCTGTCCAAGGACATCGGCCACGCGTTTCGCGAACACTTCCGCATGTTGATGCATCTGGTCGTTCGCAGCCGATGCGGTGGCGCCAGCCTGCGTACTGCCCTGACCACCTCCTGCCGCACGACGGCCATAGGCGTCGCGACGCATTTCCGCACCTTCGGCATGCGCATCGGGGTCGGTGATTTCTTCCACCGGCTCCAGCGTTCTTGACTTGCCGTACGCAATGATGCGCGCAATGGCCTCGTCGGCAATAAGGACCCAGGTTGTTTTCATGTCTTCTCCATCGGGTGGTCATCGTTGGGATGGAGCAAGTCGTGTGCCGTGTGCGCGGGGTGCGACATGTATCGAAGAAAAAATCGCCCGCGAGGCGGGCGATTTTTACGTTCAGCGATCACGCGCAATGACTAGTTCTTCGGTGCCGGGTCAGGCGAGTCGCCCTTCGGGCCCGAAGGCGCGTCGGCAGTGGAGTACGGCGCCGCGCTCTGCTGACGTGGCTTCTTGGCGCGGTCCCCGGTGTTCTTCGGCTTGCTGGTCGTCTGCGACGAGCCATCGGCACGGTTGGTGAGATTGCCCGGTACGCCAGCGCTGGTGCCGCGATTTGCCGCGGGGCCCTCGATCGGCGGATTGGACGGGTTCGGTTCTGTGCGCGAGGGAGACTGCTGCGCGAGGGCGGGCAGGCAGAACAAAGCGCTGACCGCGAGGGCTGTGGTGGCGAGAGTGCGTTTCATGTGGGTCTCCTGACAGTCAAGGGAACAAGCGTGTTGGCAGTGATTCCACGATACGTGCCGCACCTGTTCGCCAGCACGAGGGCGATGCCTGAAACCGATGTAGGACGCTGACTACAGTCGTGCACGCGGCGGGCGCGTGGTGGCGACGGCATGCAGCTTTTATATGGCCGATGTAAAAACGCGGCCCGCGCGGCGCATCTCGCATGGCCGTGGTGCGCACACTAAGACGCGTGCGGTAGTGGAATCGGGCCTGCGTCGCCGGGGTATGGAACTTGCGTTCGATGCATCCACGCACCAACCGAACGCAACCGGAGGCTCTCATGAACCAAGGTAACAACAGGGACAGCGGATACGGCAGCGATCGCGACGACGATCGCAACTCGAGTGACACCCCGCGCCGCGATAGCTGGCCGCATGGCGGGCAACGCCAACAGCAGGCCGACAGCGGCGGCTGGCTCTCCTCTCAACGTCAGCCCGGCGGCAGCGATAGCAACTGGCAAGGTGCCGCGCGGCAGCAGGGCGGCGGCTCGGACTGGGATGCTGGCCAGCGTGAAGGCCGCAGCAGCGAGCGGGAGCAATGGGGAGACTGGCATCAGGGCCAGCGCGGTCGAGAGGCATGGGACGAAGGCGGCCGTGAAAACATGTACGGACGGGAAAGCGGGCAGGGTCCCGAGCGCAATCGTGGTGAAGCGCCTTGGGGCAGCGAAGGCGGCGGCCAGCAACGGCCCGATATGCGCACACACTATCGCGGTGGCTACGGCGTCAGTGACTACGGCAGCGACTTCGATCGCGACACGCTGGTGAGTTCGCGTGATGAGGCGCGTAGCCAGCAGGGCTTCGCACGCGGTGGCCCCAATGGCGGTCCCAGCGGCGGCTTTAGCGGTGGCTATCGTGGTGGCATGCAGGAAAGCCGTGGCGGTCAGGGCCAAAACGGTCTGGGCCAACATTACAGCGGCCGCGGCGACGACGAGCGCGCTTACGAGCAATTCACTGGCGCCAACGAGCGCAACCGGTTGAGTTCCAGCGGCTACGGTGGCTATGAAGGACAGCAGCGGACCTACCGGGGCGAATCGAATCGCGGAGATAGGGGTGCGGGAGGTTTGGCCACGACACGGCAGCAACGCGTGGCGCCCAAGGGCTACATACGCTCGGACGAACGGATTCGCGAGGACCTCTGCGAACGTCTGACGCATAGCGGCCGGCTCGATGTGCACGATGTCGAGGTCAATGTCGCCAGCGGCGTCGTCACGCTGACCGGTACCGTGCCGGATCGCATGCAGAAGTACCGCATCGAGGATATGGCCGACGACGTGTTCGGCGTGAAGGAGGTACAGAACGAGCTGCGCGTGCAACGCGAGACGCAGGGCCAGGGCAATCGGCTCGAAGCGGGCAGCAGTGGCACCAAGCCTGCGGCCGGGACTGGCACGCAACCTGGCCAACCGGGAACCACCACGCCGACCAAATCTTCAATCTGATCGTAGCCTGAATGACGCCCTCGCGCATGTCGCGCGCGAGGGTGAACCGCTCCAAAGCCGAATAACATGACACGCATCGGGAGATCACATGCCTTTCGCCTACGCAGGCACGCGTCGTCGTCGCAATCGCGATCGACGCCGCTCACATGGTGAACCCCAGAGTGAAGGCGCTCAGGCGTCCCCGAACGGCGCGGATGACAAACCGCGTAGCGATGAGCCGCGCGATGCTTCGTCGCAACGCGAGAGCAAGGGCGAGATCGCACCCGTTGTCGGCGAGCGCGATCCCGACGCACCGCCAGTGGAGAACAATTCTTGAGTAAGGGGGCCCGGCCCCCCGTCAGGCCACCGCCAGCGACGGTGGCGCGGTGTCTTCGTCCGCAGCGGGGGTGACAGTCGCTTCGCCCTCGTCGTCAGCCTCGATGGTGAGTTGGACCTTGAGACGTTCGGCCGCCGCCGTACCGACGCGAATGGCTTCCTCTCGCGACTTGTGGCGGCTGATCGCGCGTGGCACGCCGTCCACGCGCAGATCCCACTGGCCGTCGTTGAAGACGACCTGATAATTTCTGGCCATGAATCCGCTCCTTGTTCTAGGGGCGCCTCCGCGGACGCCATAACGGATTTTTAGGCAAGCGCGCCCTCTAACGGGATCAGCGTTTGTCTGACACTGTCGTCAGCGTGGCGCGCTTGTTGGCCGCTTGTTGGCCAAGAGCGGCGGCGTTGTGCGTTATTGCATTCGCACGATCGGTGAGCGCCGCGCACGGCAGCGGATCTGCCAGCGCGTGCACGGGGGACAGATTTGCTATGGTATGGGCTTCATTTGCTGCCTTGCCTGTCCGACATGTCGTCACCGTCCGTACCGCTTTATCAGGATCTCGATTTCCATCGTCTGCTCACCACGAGTTACCAGCGTCTGCTGGGCCAGGCGCTCGTGCCCATCGAGCTCGGCGCCGCCGAGGGTGCGGCGTGGCTCTATGCCGAGGCGCCGTTTGCCGTCCTCGCGCACAACACCGCACCCGACCCCGTTTTTGTCTATGGCAACGTTGCCGCCCAGCAGCGTTTTGGCTATGACTGGGACGAAATTACGCGATTGCCGTCGCGGTTATCGGCCGAGGCGCCGAATCGCGAAGAGCGGCAACGCTTCCTCGAACGCGTGCAGACGCTCGGGTATGAGAGCGGTTACAAAGGGGTTCGCATCACCAAGTCGGGCCAGCGTTTCATGATCGAGGAAGCCACGCTGTGGCAACTGCTCGATGCCGACGGCCAACTGCACGGTCAGGCCGTGATCATCCCGCGTACTTCGGAGCTTGCCGACTCGGAACTTGCCGACTGATCTGCGGCCAAATGTCTTTCAGCTATGTCTCGTTCAGGAAATCTCGCTGTTCATGAAACATGAACACGCGGAAATGTTGAACACCGACGCGGTTTCGGCCATGATTTCCCTCAGGCGAAAAAAGTCTGTTGGAGTTCCGACGAAACCAGAGCGACGAGGCAAGGTGGGGCGGCCATGGAGCAGAACACGGGCGAGATCGATTGGGTGGAGGCGGCATTGGCCGCGTTGCACCGGATTACCGGCATACAGGGCCGCATCCGGCGGATTCGCCGCGCGAGCCGCGCCGAGACTGGGGAAGCGGTAGCTTCGGCCGCCGCGGTGGGCTTGCGGCATGGCGCCGTTTCGAGCCGGCTGGCCGTCGTGTGCCGGCGGGCGGTGCGGACCTCGGGCGATCTGTCGGTCGTGCATGCGCAACTGGCCGGACATAAAGGCGAGAGAGTCGTGGGCGAAAAAGCGGCGGGCTCGGATGCCGGGCTGTTGATCACCACCTATCTGACCCCGGCCCTGGCGGTGCAATGCCGCGAGATGGGGCTGCAATTCGTCGATACCGCTGGCAATGCCTACCTCGATGTGGCGGGCCTGTTCGTGTTCGTATGCGGCCAGACCCCGCCCGGCAGTCTGGTGCGTCCGCCGATGCGGACCACCGGCAACCCCAGTTCGCAACGGATGGTATTCACGCTGCTGTGCCAGCCGGCATTGCTGCAGGCGACCTATCGCGAGATTGCTCATCTGAGCGGGATCGCGCTCGGGTCGGTGGGCGCGGTGTTCAATGGCTTGGCGGCGCGCGGCTGGCTGCTGGAAACACGCGCGGAGGGCCGCGCGGGCACGCGTAGCGAGCCGCCGAGCGAAGCTGCGGAGTCGGAGGACGCTCAAGGGGAGCCACCACAAGGCGCCCGCGCCAAGGGCAAGGGCAAAGGTGGCGCCAACCACAGTGTCAGAGACGGCACGGAGGATGGCGAGGAGGGTGCCGCGTCGGGCGCTGGTCATCATGGCGACGGCCGCGTGGAAGAAAAGCGCCGGCTTACGGCGCCGGACCGGCTGCTCGACGAGTGGGTGGCCAACTATCCGACGATCCTGCGGCCACGGCTGCAGCCACGGCGTTTCGCGGCCCCCAGCTCGGACTGGTGGCGCGCATTGCGCGCGGAAGACCTTGCCGCGTTCGACGCATGCTGGGGCGGCGAGGTGGCCGCGCTGGCGTTGCTACCGGGCAGCGAGTTGTCGGGCGAACCCCAGACGCTCTATATGCGGCCCGCGCGCATGGCACAGGGCATCCATGCGCTGACCTCGCGCTATCGCCTCAAGCCGCAGCCCAACGGTCCGATCGAGATCCTCGAAGCGTTCTGGGACGCGTCGATCGATGATCCGACGCGTCCCGGGCTGGCGCCACCGGTGCTGGTCTACGCCGACCTGATGGCGTCCCTGCAACCGACCAACCTCGAAGTGGCCGCCGAACTGCGCAAGGGCGTCATCATGGACGCGCTCGATCAGTTCTGAGGCTGAACTTCTAGCGTCAACACCTTTAGCGTCAACGCTCCCACGCCGCCGCGCCATCGGCCCGCAGCCCATACTGCTCCAGCGCCCGCGCATGCAGCACCGGATCAATCGCCTGCAACGCGCTGACCACGATATGGTGCCGATCGACACCGAAGAAGCGCCGCAGCGCGCCACGCGTGTCGCTGCGACCAAATCCATCGGTACCCAGCGCGATATAGCGCGCCGACACGTACGGCGCGATCAGCTGCGCATACGCACGGACGTAATCGGTGGCGGCAACCACTGGCGCATCGCCGGCGAGCGACTGTGCCACGTGGCTGCGCGCCTCCGCGTTGCCACCAAACAGCTGCTGCCGCTCGCATTCCCGCGCATCGCGCGCGAGCTCCGGAAAGCTCGTCACACTCCAGATCTCGCTATGGACGTTCCAGTCGCTGGACAGCAACTCCGCAGCGGCGATGACCTCGCGCAGAATCGGCCCCGAGCCCAGCAGCCGCACGCGCGCCGGGCCGCCCTTGCCACCTTCATCCCCCCGCTCGCCAAACCGATACATGCCGCGAATCACGTCCGCATGGGCTGATGCCGGCAACGGTGCCTGCGTGTAGTTTTCGTTGTTGACCGTGATGTAGTAGAACTCGTCGCGCTGCTCGTCGAGCATCGCACGCGCGCCATGGTCGATGATCACGGCCGCCTCGCTGATAAACGCGGGATCGTACGCACGGCAGTTCGGCACCGTCGCGGCCACCAGCTGGCTGCTGCCATCCTGATGCTGCAGCCCCTCGCCGGACAGCGTGGTGCGGCCCGCGGTGGCGCCAATCAGGAAACCACGCGCGCGTTGATCGGCAGCGGCCCAGATCATGTCGCCCACACGCTGGAAGCCGAACATCGAATAGTAGATATAGAACGGCAGCATCGGCTCACCGTTCACGCTGTACGACGTGGCCGCGGCGGTCCACGAGGCCATCGCGCCCGCTTCGGTAATGCCTTCCTCGAGCAACTGGCCGTCCTTCGCCTCTTTGTAGTACAGCATCGAGCCCGCATCCTCCGGCTCGTACAGCTGACCCATCGGCGAATAGATACCGATCTGGCGGAACAGGTTCGCCATGCCGAACGTGCGTGCCTCGTCGGCGACGATCGGCACCACGCGCGGGCCGATAGTGCGGTCCTTGATCAGGTTCGTGAACAGCCGCACCACACCAGTGGTGGTCGACACCTCGCGTTCGTCGGGTTCGAGCGCGAAGCGGCCGTATTGTTCGAGCGGCGGCAGGGAGAGTTTCGGCGCAGTGGTGGCGCGTCGCGGCAGATAGCCGCCGAGGGCCGCGCGGCGTTCGCGCAGGTAGATCATCTCGGGGCTGTCGTCGGCCGGCTTGTAGAACGCCATCGATTCGAGCGCGGCATCGTCGATCGGCAGCGAGAAGCGCTGGCGGAACGCACGCAGCGCGTCGATATCGAGTTTCTTCTGCTGATGCGCGGTCATGCGCGACTCGCCGGCATCGCCCATGCCGTAACCCTTCTTGGTCTTGGCGAGAATCACGGTCGGGCGTCCGGGATGTTCGGCGGCCGCCTGGAAGGCCGCATGCAGCTTGCGGAAGTCATGGCCGCCGCGACGCAGGCCATCGATATCGGTCGCGCTCATGCCGGCGACCAGCGCCTTCAACTCCGGGTCCTGATGGAAGAAGCGCGACAGGTTGTAGTCGCCGTCCTTGGCGCCAAGGGTTTGATACTCGCCATCCACCATCGCCGCAAAGCGCCTGAGCAACGCGTGATTGCGGTCGCGCGCGAATAGCGCGTCCCACTCGGAACCCCAGATCACCTTGATCACGTTCCAGCCCGCTCCCGCGAACAGTGCTTCCAGCTCGTTGATCACCTGACCGTTGCCGCGCACGGGGCCATCGAGGCGCTGCAGATTGCAGTTGATCACGAAGGTCAGGTTATCGAGCTTTTCGCGCGCGGCCAGCGACAACGCGGCCAGCGACTCGGGCTCGTCCATCTCGCCATCGCCGAATACGCCCCACACGCGGCGACCACTGGTTTGCGCGAGGCCGCGATGTTCGAGGTAGCGCAGGAAGCGCGCCTGGTAGATCGCGCTGATCGGGCCGATGCCCATCGAGCCAGTGGGAAATTGCCAGAACTCCGGCATCAGCCACGGATGCGGATACGAACACAGGCCACCGCCATCGACTTCCTGCCGGTAGCGGCCGAGTTGTTGCTCCGACAGTCGGCCTTCGAGGAAGGCGCGGGCATAGACGCCTGGTGCCGAGTGCGGCTGGAAGAAGACCAGGTCGCCCTTGCGTTCGGCGCTGTCGGCGCGGAAGAAATGGTGAAAGCCGACTTCGAAAATCTCCGCCGCGGAGGCGTAGCTGGCCAGGTGGCCGCCCAGTTCACCGTAGGCCTTGTTGGCGCGCACCACCATTGCCAGCGCGTTCCAGCGCAGGATCGCGGTGAGTCGTTCTTCGATCGCGCGATTGCCGGGATAGGGCGGCTGCGCGGTGGAGGCAATCGTGTTCTGATAGGCGGAGTAGGGGTGCGGGCGCTTGCCGAGGCCGAGGTGGCTGGCATGTTCGCCAAGCTTGTCGAGCAGATAGTCCGCGCGCTGCGCGCCGGCATGCTCGACCACGCCGCTCAGCGCATCGGTCCACTCGCGGGTTTCCTGCGGGTCGATATCGCGTGGTGCGTCGGCGCTACCAGCGGTCGTGGCATCGAGCTTCAGCAGCCCGAGTGGATCGGCATGCCCCATGGCCTGTCTCCTGTTATCGAATGCATTGGTCTTGCAGACGATTCTAGGCAAGGGTGGCCGGCAGAAACTGCCGCATTACTCCGGGGCGGTGATCATTTGCAGCAGATCGTGCTGCGGATTGTCAGATTGGCAGTACAGCGGTGGCTTCGACCTCGAACAGCATGCCATCGAGGGCCAGTCGCGGCACCGGGATCAGGGTACAGGCGGGTGCGGGCCAGTCGCCGAGCAGGGCCTGCCAGGCCTCGGTAAAGATGCGCAGGCGCTCCATGGAATGGTCGACCACGAGCACCGTGATCTTGACCACGTCGGCGATATCGGCGTCCGCAGCCTGCAATGCGTGGCGCAGATTGCGGAGGGCTTGATCCACCTGTGCGGCAAAGTCGGGCGCGAGCGCGCCGGTTGCATCTTCGCCGCCCTGGCCGGCCGCATGCACGATGCGCGCGGGCGTGTGCGCGACCACCACGTGCGAATAGCCGTTGGGGCGTGGGTCATAGAGTTCGGGCGGGTTGATAAAGTCGATGAAGGCCGGGGGCAGCGGTGCGAATGCGTTCATGACGAGGTTCCGGGAGCGGCGATGCGGCAGTATCAAACCTCAAGCACACTTGAGGTCAAGCGCGATGATGACCTAGGATAGAGGTCCGCTTGCATTTACGATGGACATGTCCGATGGCGTCGAACTTGAAACCCACCCCGGTTGAACGAAAGCTGCGCGCGCGCGACCCGCTGACCGTGGGCGAGGTGTCGGCGCGCAGCGGTATTGCCGTGTCGGCGTTGCATTTCTATGAATCGAAGGGATTGATTGCGAGCACGCGTAGCGCGGGCAACCAGCGGCGCTATGCGCGCGGGATCTTGCGCCGGCTGGCGGTGATTCGGGTGGCGCAGCGCATGGGAGTGCCGCTGGGCGTCATCGCGCAGGCGCTGGAGCAATTGCCGAAGGGCAAGGCGCCGACGGTGGCGGATTGGCGCCGTCTGTCGGCGGCCTGGCGCGATGACCTCGATGCACGCATCCAGACGCTGACGATGCTGCGCGATCAGCTGGATGGATGCATCGGGTGCGGCTGTTTGTCACTGCGTGCGTGTCCGCTGAGGAACCCGCAGGACATCATGGCTACCCAAGGGCCGGGCGCGCATGTGGGTGGCTAAACGTCACCGTTTCTTCAAGCCAGAATCATCCGCGTCCGAATTACCGTCGGATCCTCCATCAGCGACCGCACCCACCCCGTCGGCGGCACGATATTGATGTCGGTGATCGCGTAACCGATATCCCCTTCGGTCTGCAACTGCTGCGCGACGATATTCGCGCCAATATCGGCTACCGCCTGGTTGAAGTGCGACAACGCCCCCGGCCGGTTGTAGTGAATATTGAGAATCCGCGCCGGCGCCTGCAACGGCGCGGGCTGGATCTCCGGCAGATTCACCGCGCCAATCGTCGCCCCGGTCTGTACGAAGTCGATCAGCTTCGATGCCACCTCGACGCCGATGTTCTCCTGCGCTTCCTCGGTGCTACCGCCGACGTGCGGCGTCAGGATGACATTGGGCTTGTCCTGCAACGGCGTGACAAACGCATCCGCATTGCTGCGCGGCTCCACGGGAAACACGTCGATCGCGGCGCCGCCGATATGGCCTTCATCCAGCGCGGCAGCCAGCGCGTCGATATCCACCACCGACCCACGCGAGGCGTTGATCAGAATGCTGCCGCGGCGCATGCTCGCGATGGCCGCGCGATCGAGCAACAGCTTGGTCTGCGGCGTGGCCGGCACGTGCAATGTGACCACGTCCGCCTGCGCGAGCGCATCGGCCAACGATGGCGCCGGCACCGCCGAACCGAGCGACAGGCGCGGGCGGATGTCGTAGAACACCACGCGCATGCCCATCGCCTCGGCGAGGATGCCGACCTGCGCACCGATATTGCCGTAGCCGATTACCGCCAGCGTCTTGCCGCGAATCTCGAACGAACCCTTGGCGGTCTTTTGCCACTGGCCCCGGTGCGCGGCACGGCTCTTCTCGGGGATCCGGCGCATCAGCATGATGGTCTGACCGATCACGAGCTCTGCCACCGAGCGCGTGTTGGAGAACGGCGCGTTGAACACCGGAATGCCCGCATGCGCGGCGGCCGGCAGGTCCACCTGCGAGGTGCCGATGCAGAAACAGCCAACCGACAGCAGATGTTTCGCGTGAGCGAAGGTGTCGGCGGTCAGATGCGTCGCGGAGCGGATGCCCAGCAGTTCATGCTGTTGCACGGCATCTTTGAGCGCGTCGCCCGCCAGCGCCTTGGGCTGGGTGGCAAAGGTAAGGTGAGCCTGGGTCAGCGCTTGTTGCGCGCTGGCATGAATGTTTTCTAGAAGCAGGGCGCTGGTCATGGTGTTCCGGGAATCTAAATCAGGAGAGGGCGCCTGACAGAACATACCACTGACCGGTATCCGTGCTGATGACAGGGACATGTGCCCTCACCCCCGGCCCCTCTCCCCGAGGGAGAGGGGAGAAAACAATAGGTAGATTTGATTTCACCCTCTCCCCCAACCCCTCTCCCTGAGGGAGAGGGGAGCAAACCATGAGCATTCGCTATGCCGTCGGTTTGCGCCCCTCTCCCAGGGGGAGAGGGGTTGGGGGAGAGGGGGTATCAAGTTTCCCTTGTTTTCTCCCCTCTCCCTGAGGGAGAGGGGAGCAAACCATGAGCATTCGCTATGCCGTCGGTTTGCGCCCCTCTCCCAGGGGGAGAGGGGTTGGGGGAGAGGGGGTATCACGTTTCCCTTGTTTTCTCCCCTCTCCCCTGGGGAGAGGGGCCGGGGGAGAGGGCAGCCCACCTAGAGCATCGCCGTATGCAGATGATGCGGATCATCCAGCGTGTCCACCACGATCTGCAGGCACTCCTCCATTTCTTCGAGGTCGTTGGGCCCGCCGAGGCAAATGCGTACCGCGTCGGGCGGATTGCCGTCCGTCGAGAACGCCGCGCTCGAGACCACGCCGATGCCGCGCGAGCGCAGGTGGAGTGCCAGCTCCGACGGTCGCCAGCCCGATGACGGCGGAATCGGCAGCCACAGATGAAAGCCCTCCGGGTCCGCATCGAATGCATGCCCGGCCGCATGTCCACCCAGCACCTCCCGTGCCATCGCCTGCCGCGCCACGCTCTCCGCGCGGATCGCCGCGATCATGTCCGACGCGGTGCCATCCTGAATCCACGACGTGGTCAGCAGCATATTGAAAGGGCTCGCCATTACCGTGGTCGCCCGCAGAGTGCCCGCCAGCCGCTGCGCCTGCCGCGGCGTCGGCGCGGAGAGAAACGCAATCCGCAGACCCGCGCCAAACGTCTTGGACATGCCCGTCACGTAATACGTCAGCTCGGGCGCAAGCCGCGCCATCGGATCCGGTGTCTCACGCGGCAGCATGCCGTACGCGTCGTCCTCGATGATCGGCACGTTATAGCGCAGCGCGATGTCGGCAAGAATCTCGCGCCGCCCCTGCGGCATCGTGCGCGTGCTCGGATTCTGCAGCGTCGGATTGACATACAGCGCACTCGGCAACTGCGTCCGGCACAGCGCCTCGAACGCGGGCCCTAGCGGCCCCTCGTCATCCGCGGGCAGCGCCTGCAACTGCACGCCCAGCTGCGCCGCAATCGCCTTGATCCCCGGATATGCCAGCGTATCGAGACAAATGGTCTGCCCCGGCCGCGCGAGCTGCGACACCAGCGCCACCAGCGCGCTGTGGATACCGGGGCAAATCAGCACGCTATCGGCCCGACAGTCCGGCAACCGCTGCCGCAACCACGCGGTAGCCACGGCACGATCGGCCGGCGTGCCGCCAAAGTCCTGATAGCGCAGCAGCGTATACGGATCGGCATTGCCAAGGATGCGCGCCGCGGCTTCGCGCAGCCGCACCGTCATGCTGGCGGGCTCGGGCGGCATATTCATGCTCATCTCCGCACCGGTACCGGCCTGCAACGGCAATGCGGGCGGCCGTCCGCGTACGAAAGTGCCGCTGCCGGCCTTGGCATCGATCAACCCGCGCTTGCGCGCTTCCGCATAGCCGCGCGCCACCGTCGTGTAGTTGAGCCGCAGCGCATCGGCCAGATCGCGCAGCGCGGGCAAACGGTCGCGTGCACGCAGTCGACCGCTCGCCAGATCCTCCTCGATCATGTCCGGGATCATCAGATAGGCGGGCTTGTCCGTTTCCGCCAGACGCTTGAGCCAATGATTGGCAAGACTCGACACGATGCACTCCGCAACAGGATCAATGCGATCGCAGTGTGCAGGTTTCGTGCCCGCCTGATTGGCCAATCATTGACGCGTGAATCCGATATTGATCGCATCTTTATCGGCTCGATGATGGTGCGCGCATGGCCCATACAACGCTCGCCCATGCCCCGTTGCTGCGCACCGCCACAACCTTGGTGCGCGCGGCTTCCCAGCCGTTTCACGCCGTCTTGTACGGATCATGTCGGCGCCATTCCGCGACATGAAAAATCACCGATGCGATCAATGGCGCAATGCGCGGCAGATCGGCTCTTGATCGCATGCCGGCACCCCGAAGATGGCACGCGCGTTGCGAAAAGGCATGGCGTCGGCCCCGCCGGCCGATCGTTATCTACCCATCTTGCCCATCTATCAGAGGAGAGCACCATGCCCGCAGTCAGCGCCCCGCTTCACAAGAAAGGCGACTACTTTGTCGATTACGAAGAGAAGGTCTTCGAGGACGTGAAGGCAGAGCCGGGCCAGAAGGCACTCGTCACGTTCCACACGGTCGCGTTCGAAGGCTCGATCGGTTTCGTGAACATGCTCCAGGCCACGCGCCTGCAACGCAAGGGTTTCGAGACCTCGATCCTGCTGTACGGCCCGGGCGTGACGCTCGGCGTGCAACGTGGCTTCCCCACGCTCGGCGATGAAGCGTTCCCGGGCCATCTGAACTTCAACAACCAACTGACCAAGTTCATGGCCGAGGGCGGCAAGGTGTACGCCTGCCGCTTCGCGCTGCAGGCGCTGTACGGCCATGGCGAGCCGTCGCTGATCGAAGGCATCCGCGCGATCAATCCGCTCGACGTGCTGGACCTGAAGCTGCTGCACGTGCGCGACAACGCCGTGATCATCGACACCTGGACCGTTTGACGCCGCTTATATCGCACGACTAGGAACCACCATGTCACGACAACGCATAGTGCGCGCGGCCGCGGTACAGATCTCGCCCGACCTCGAGAACGGCGAGAACACGCTGGCCAAGGTCTGCGAGGCCATCGACCGCGCGGCGCTCGAAGGGGTACAGCTGATCGTCTTTCCGGAGACGTTCGTGCCGTACTACCCGTATTTTTCGTTCGTTCGCCCGCCCGTGCAATCGGGTGCCGAGCATATGCGGCTGTACGAGCAGGCCGTGGTGGTGCCCGGTCCCGTGACCCATGCCATGGCTGAGCGCGCGCGCCGCCATGGCATGGTGATCGTGCTCGGCGTCAATGAGCGCGATCACGGCAGTCTGTACAACACGCAGCTGATGTTCGACACCGACGGCCGGCTCGTGCTCAAGCGCCGCAAGATCACGCCGACGTTCCACGAACGCATGATCTGGGGCCAGGGCGACGCCGCCGGGCTCAAGGTGGCGGACACCGCGATTGGCCGCGTCGGTGCGCTGGCGTGCTGGGAGCATTACAACCCGCTCGCGCGCTACGCACTGATGACGCAGCACGAAGAGATTCATTGCAGCCAGTTTCCGGGCTCGCTGGTCGGCCCGATCTTCGCCGAACAGATCGAGGTCACCATCCGCCATCACGCGCTGGAGTCGGGCTGCTTCGTCGTCAACGCGACCGGCTGGCTCACCGATGCGCAGATCGCTTCGGTTACAACCGACCCCGCGCTGCAGAAGGCGCTGCGCGGCGGCTGCAACACCGCGATCATCTCGCCCGAAGGCCAGCACCTGGCCGCGCCGCTCAAGGAGGGCGAGGGCATGGTGATCGCCGACCTCGACATGTCGCTGATCACCAAACGCAAGCGAATGATGGACTCGGTCGGCCATTACGCGCGGCCGGAACTGCTGAGCCTCGCGATCAACGATCGGCCCGCGACCACGGCATCGCCCATGGGTGCCGGTTTTTCGGCGACCACCTCGTCGCATTCGGCTAACGCATTCGCCAACTTCTCTGGGAGCGCCCAATATGAGTATCAACGAGACGATGCCAGCCTCGAGCCGGCAGTTGATGACTGAACTGCAGTCGTCGGGACTGCGCCTCGTGGATCCGAGCGCGGGTGCATCCAGCCGACGCGGCGGCGCGGGACCGTCCGACCACAAGGCGGTGACGATCGACGGCGTGACCATCATGGTGCCGGTGCATACCAGCACCGCATGGAACTCGCCGTTCCTTGCCGCCGCGCCCGACGCGGACGGCAAGACCGCGCTGATGCGTGGCACGATCCCGATTGCCAACATCAGCTTTCCCAAGGCGCCGCGTTTCTCGCGCCTGCAGACGCTCGACGGCGTGCCGTATTCGCATATCGCCACGTTGCACGGTGCCGATGTGCTGGCGACGACGGTGCTGCAGACCTGCATCCGTTACGAGAGCCGCCGCAAGACCTGCAAATTCTGCGCAATCGGCCAGTCGCTCGCGGCCGGTCGCACGATTGCGCGCAAGACGCCGCAGCAACTGGCAGAAGTGGCGCGCGCCGCGGTGCTGCTCGATGGCGTCAAGCATATGGTGCTGACCACGGGCACGCCGCCCACGCCCGATCGCGGCGCGGCCATCCTGTGCGAGAGCGCGTTCGCCATCAAGGCGGCCGTGGACCTGCCGATCCAGGCGCAATGCGAGCCGCCCGATGACGACGTGTGGTTCGAACGCATGAAGGCCGCCGGCGTCGATACGCTCGGCATGCATCTGGAGGTGGTCACGCCAGCGGTACGCGAACGCATCATGCCGGGCAAGGCCGTGGTGCCGATCAGCCGCTATATGGAGGCCTTTCGCGCGGCGGTGGCAGTGTTCGGCCGCGGTCAGGTCAGCACCTACATCCTGGCCGGTCTCGGCGATACGGCCGAGGCGATTCTGGAAATCTCACGCGAGTTGATCGAGATCGGCGTCTACCCGTTCGTGGTGCCGTTTGTGCCCATCAGCGGCACACCGCTCGAAGATCATCCGGCGCCGACGCCGGCGTTCATGCAGTCCGTGCTGGAACCGCTGGGCGCGATGGTGCGCGCCGGGGGCATGCGCGCGGCCGATATCAAGGCCGGTTGTGGCAAGTGCGGCGCGTGCTCGTCGCTTTCGTCGTACGAGGAGTTGGCAGCATGACAGACGATCTCTGTGTAGAAGTTCCGGTCTCCACCGTCTTTCGCATCCGCTGGGCCACCACGCCATGGGAAGCCGCCGAGGCCATGCGTCTGCGCCGCGCGGTGTTCTGCGCGGAGCAGGGCATCTTCGATGCCGACGACCGTGACGATATCGACGATCTCGCGCAACTGCTCGTAGCGGTCAAATGCGAAACCGGCCACGACGACGTCGTGGTGGGCACCGTGCGCATCCACGAGAGCGAGCCCGGTGTGTGGTTCGGCTCGCGGCTGGCGGTCGATGCCGCGCATCGCAATCACGGCAAGATCGGCGCCACGCTGATCCGCCTGGCCGTCAGCAGCGCGCACGCGCTCGGCTGCCGCCGCTTCCTGGCGCACGTGCAGAGCCAGAACGAGCCGCTGTTCCGGCGGTTGCACTGGCAATCGCTGGCAGAAGAGACGTTGCTCGGCCGTCCGCATCATCTGATGGAGGCGGACCTGCGCCACTATCCGCCGTGCACCACGCCGCATGTCGGCTTTACCGCGCCGGGGCGGCAAGCGACAGGTCTGCCGGCATGAACATCGTAGCGAGTGTCCCCGAACTTGTCGCCACCCTGCGCGCAAGCCGCGGGTTCGGCCACAAGGCCGATATCGCGGGCATGCTCTCGTCGCTCGGGCGCGCATTGCCCGGCGGCGTGGCGGACCTCGGTCAGGCCGTTGCGGTCGGTGACGACTGCGCGGCCATCGACGATGGCGCCGGTGGGTACCTGCTGTTCGCGATCGAGGGCATGGTCAGTGATTTCATCCGCGCCATGCCATGGTTCGCGGGATATAGCGCGGTGATGGTCAATATCAGCGATGTCTACGCGATGGGCGGCCGGCCACTGGCCGTGGTCGATGCGATCTGGAGCGAGACCATCGAGGACGCGAAGGACGTGCTGGCCGGCATGGCTGCCGCGTCAGCCGCGTATGGCGTGCCGATCGTCGGTGGCCACAGCAATGCGCGCAGCGATCACGGTCAGCTTGCCGTGGCCATTCTCGGCCGCGCGAATCGGTTGCTGTCGAGTTTCGCCGCGCAGCCCGGCGATCGCTTGCTGATGACGGTGGATCTGCGCGGCGCGTTCGCGGAGCCCTATCCGTACTGGAACGCATCGACCAGCGCGCCACCCGAACGGCTGCGCGACGACCTCGAACTGTTGCCCGAGGTCGCTGAAGCCGGTCTGTGCGCGGCCGCCAAGGACATCAGCATGGCGGGCACGCTCGGTACCGCGCTGATGCTGCTGGAATGCTCGCGCGTGGGCGCCGATATCGATCTCGCACGCATTCCCAGGCCGCCTGACGTGCCGATGGCGCGCTGGCTCGCCGCATTCCCGAGTTACGGCTTTCTGCTGGCGGTGTCGCCATCGAACGTCGACGCCGTGATGGCGCGGTTCCGCGCGCGGGGTCTCGCGTGCGAGGACATCGGCGGCATCGACGCATCGACGCGCGTCACCGTGCACGACAACGGCGCGGCCCGCACGCTGCTGTGGGACTTTGCGGACGACGCATTCATTGTGCCGTCGGACGCTTCCTGAGGATCTCCTATGCCCGTTACTTACTTCCGCATTGTGTGGCCCGATCAGACCGAGGCCACCTGCTATTCGCCCTCGACCGTGGTCGAGTCGCATTTCGAGGCCGGCGCCGACTACGCGCTTGAGGACTTTCTGGCGCGCGCACGCGCCGCGCTTGGCGCCGCATCCGAGCGCGTACGCCAGCGCTATGGCTACGCCTGCTCGTCGGCCATGGACCAGCTCGCGCAAATCGAGGCCACGGCCGAGCGCTATGCCACGCAGCCCGATGCCACGGTGAAATTCCTTGGCTTCGGACGCTAAACCAACAAACATGGGAGGACACGACATGTCAGCAACAAGTCAGACTCACGGCAGCGATCACTACAGCGTCATCATCGTCGGCGGTGGGCAGGCCGGGCTTTCGATGAGCTACTGCCTGCAACGCGCCGGCATCGACCACCTGGTGCTCGAGGCAAAGACCGTCACGCATACGTGGCGCGAGCAGCGCTGGGACGCATTCTGTCTGGTCACGCCGAACTGGCAGTGCGCGCTGCCCGGACATCCGTATGCGGGAAACGATCCGCATGGCTTTATGAAGCGCGATGAAATCGTCGAGTACCTCGATGGCTTCGTGCGCATGGTGGACGCCCCCGTGCGCGAACACACGTCGGTGCAGCGCGTGACGCGGCGGGAGGGCGGGGGCTTCCATGTCAGCACCAGCAGCGGCGATTTCACCGCCGATCAGGTGGTAGTGGCGTCGGGCGGCTATCACACGCCGATCGTGCCGCGCATGGCCGAACGCCTGCCGGCGAGCATTCGTCAGATTCAATCGGCCGACTACCGCAATCCGCAGGCGTTGCCGGAAGGCGCGGTGATGGTGGTGGGCTCGGGCCAGTCCGGCGCGCAGATCGCCGAAGATCTGCATCTGGCGGGGCGCAAGGTGTATCTGGCGGTAGGCCAGGCGCCGCGCTGCGCGCGCTTCTATCGCGGCCGCGACGTGGTGGACTGGCTGGCCGACATGCAGTACTACGACATGGCAGTGGGGGAACACCCGCTGCGCGAGGGCGTGCGCGACAACACCAATCACTACGTCACCGGCCGCGACGGCGGGCGCGATATCGATCTGCGCAAGTTCGCGAGCGAAGGCATGGAGTTGTTCGGCGCGCTTGAGGATTACCAATACGGCATGCTGCGCTTTGCGCCGAACCTGCGCGAGAACCTCGACGATGCGGATGCGACGTACAACCGCATCAATGCCGGTATCGACAAGCATATTGCGCGGCACGATATCGAAGCGCCGCCCGCGTCGGTGTACGAGCCGGTGTGGACGCCGGCCGAGGAACGTACAGCGCTGGACCTGTCGCGCGCGAATATCGGCGCGATCGTCTGGTGTATCGGCTTCCGTCCGGACTTCGGCTGGCTCGACGCGCCGGTGTTCAATGGCAAGGGCTACCCTGGCCATCAGCGCGGCGTAACGCCGGTGGAGGGGCTGTATTTCCTCGGACTGCCGTGGCTGCACACGTGGGGCTCGGGCCGCTTCTCGGGCATCGCGCGCGACGCGGAGTATCTGGCCGCGCGCATCCGGGAGCGCAGCGGACAGGACGCGCTGGCAGCGTAAGCGGTGTCACGTCGGGCTTTCCACCGACCCACGCGCCGCCAGACGCTAGAACGGCGGCGCGAAGATCTCCGCCAGCGGGGCCGGGCGGTGCCGCAGGTAGCCCTGCGCGTAGTCGATACCGATCTCGCGCAGCAGGTGCTCCACCGCTTCGGTCTCGACGAATTCGGCGACCGTAAACTGTCCGGTGATATTCGCCACGTCGCGAATGCAGCGTACGGTCGCCTGATTGACGCGATCGCGGGACAGGTCGCGGATAAACTGGCCGTCGATCTTCAGGTAGTCGACATCGAGGTTGCGCAGATAGCCGAATGACGCGGCCCCGGCGCCAAAGTCGTCGAGCGCGAAACGGACCCCGTGCACGCGCATGCCCTCGATAAACGACGAGGCCTCGGCGAGGTTCATGATGGCCGCGGTCTCGGTGATCTCGAAGCAGATCTTGTGATGGTCGAACGCGGTGGTTTCGAGCAGCGCATTGACGAAGCGGTGGAAATCGCGGTCGCCGATCGACAGTCCCGACAGATTGATCGCCACCGTGCCGACGTGGGCAAGCTGCGCGCGATGGGCGTGCATCCACGAAAATACCGTGCGCACCACCCATCGGTCGATGCGCGTGGCCAGGTGGAAGCGTTCGGCCACGCCGAGAAAGGCGCCGGGGTTCACCAGATTGCCGTTGTCGTCCACCATGCGCAGCAGCAGCTCGGCATGCACCAGGCAATTTTCCATCTGCAGCGGCATCACACGCTGCCAGTACAGGACGAACTGATTGCGGTCGAGCGCGGCCTCGAGCCGGCGCGCCCACTGCATCTCCTCGCGATGCGCCTCGATGATCTCGTCCGCGGGCAGATACGTATGCACGCGGTTGCGGCCCTCGGCCTTGGCCGCATAGCAGGCGCTGTCGGCGGCCTGCAGCAGCGCGGCGGAGGTGGTCCAGCGCTCGTCCACGGGCACCAGCCCGGCGCTGGCGCCGACGTGGAAGCGCTGCCCCGCGAATTGAAAGCGAAACTGGTCGATATCGCGACAGATCTTGTTGGCGATGGCCTGCGCCGACTCGATCGAGCACTGGCTGAACACCACGCCGAACTCGTCGCCGCCAAGCCGCGCAATCACGTCGGTGGCGCGCACCGAGCGCTTGATCACCCGCACGATCTGGCGCAACAGTTCATCGCCGGCCGCATGACCTACCGCGTCGTTGACGAGCTTGAACTGGTCGAGGTCGATAAACATCAGCGCGTGCTGCATGTGCGAGGCGTGGGCCTCGGCCAGCGTGGCATTGAGCCGACGATCGAACTCGTCGCGATTGATGATGCCGGTCAGCGTGTCGTGCGTGGCGCGATATTCCATCTCGCGGCCCAGCCGGTATTGCTCCGACACGTCGCGCAAGGTCAGCACCGCGCCCACCAGCGCGCCATCGATGTCGTGGATCGGCGCCGCCGCGGCCTCCACGCGATGTTCGAGGCAATGGCGACTTTGCAGAATCGCACGGCCAAGCGGAAAACGCCCGGTGCCAGCGGCCAGCGCGTCGCGCACCTTGCGGCGCAGGCTCAGTCGGTTGTGTTCATCGACCAGCCGGCAGACCACCTCGCTGGGCCGGCCGCACGCGTCGTCGAGGGTCCAGCCCGTCAGTTCCTCGGCGATGGGATTCAGGTATTCCACGCGCCCGTCGGCGTCGATCGTGATGACGCCTTCGCCAATCGCCTGCAGCGTCAGGCGGATGCGCTGGCACTGATTCGCCAGCGCGTGGCGCATGCGATGCAGTTCGGCGTCGCGCGCGTCAGGAACGTGCGAGACGTGAAGAGCGTAAGGGGCATCCGGTTGATCCGGAGCAACAGGCGGAATCGGTTTCGCGGACATCGTGAGGAGGGCGAGGGCTAGAGGGGCGGCACGGGAATTCGGACCTGCTGCCCGCCGGTATGTTCCAGCGCGTTCCAGCGATATGCCAGCGGCGGATTATCGCAGTGCAGCACGCTGCTGGTGTGTCGGAATTTCCCTATTTGCGTGTGAGGAAATCCTTCAGCGCTCGGTTGCCTAAGCTTCAGCGGCGCTGTCGAAGTACCGAGGTGCGCGGTCGTGACGGCGTGCGCACAGGCGACTCCGCATTCATGCTCGCGTCGTTCTGCGCGAGCTCGTCCGCGAACGCGGTGCGCTTCTTGCCGAGTTCCTTCGCCAGATACATGGCCCGGTCCGCCTGCTTCATGACGCTGCGCACATCGCTATTGTCGGGGCCGTCGCGTGCGCCGCCGTCGAGCATGCAAATGCCGATGCTCGCGGAAATCGACACGGGGTGACCGGCGATCTGACGCATACCTTCGAGATTCGCGTGAATGGCATTGGCGAGCGTGCGCGCCTGGACGCGCGTCTGCGCGGTCACCGACAACACCACGAACTCGTCGCCGCCCAGCCGCGCGATGGTGTCGCCGCGCTGTCCGTCGCGCGCCAGCATGCGCGCGAAATGCAGCAGCAGCTCGTCGCCCACCGCATGGCCGAACGAATCGTTCACTTCCTTGAACCCGTCGAGATCGATCAGCAGCAGCGCGGCATGTCCGCCCTGCATCTTGAGCGTCGCCTGGGCGCGCTCGATCGAGCGGTCGAGGCTCGAGCGGTTCTGCAGTCCGGTCAGCGCATCGGTGGCGGCGCGCCGCTCGAGCCGGTCCACCAGCACATACAGGTATAGCGAGGTAGCCGCCACGCCTAGTACGAGGCCGATGCCAGCGGGGCGGTTGGCCATCCACCAGGGCTCCACGCCCATTAGCGCGGACATGCCGAATACCGTGACCGCGCAGGACAAGGCCAGCGGACCCTTGCCGTAACGGCAGCCCGCGCCCACGAGAAACCAGAACACGACGAACAGCAACGGCAGCGCCGAGCGGCCGCCGATCGCCAGCGCGGCAATCACCATGCCTTGATCGACGCACGTGGTGACGGCGAGCCGCCACATCGAGCGGCGCGGCTGCAGCAACAGCACCACATAACTCAGCACACCGAACAGGACGTACAGCGCCACCATCGCGACGGTGGCGATATTGGTGGCCGTCGGGTGCATCAGCGTGTAGCCGATGTAAAGCACCAGCGCGACCGCGCCCAGCGCGATCCGCAGCGCCGCCTGTTCCTTCTCGGGCTGATCGTGGTAGCCCCCGAGCAGCGCCTTGCCTCGCCAGTTCTCCGGATTCGACAACGGCATCCCGCTTTGTCCTTGCGATGGGATCGAATGAATCGACGCGAATCGAAAGATGCGTCGGTATGAGGGCGCGTATTGTAGCGCGTCCCGCGCGGAGGCCTGTTTGACGGACGCACGGCGTCGCGTGCCATCGCACGCTGCCACACGTTACGGCATGTTGCGGCCCATTGCGCAGCGTCCGCATTAGTTGCATGCATTAAATGCATACCCAACGAAGGTTGGGCATGCGTTGCCCGCCGCATTTGATCCGCATCAGTTGCGAGCCGGAGTGCCGATGCCAGACTGTTCCCAGCACGCACGCCCATCCAGAACAGTGCCCGCACTCCCCACGTAGATTTGTTCCACCCACCGACAGGGAGATCTACGCGATGGCAGTCAGTCGTATTCGTATTACGTGCCTGGTGTCCGCGGCATGCTTTGCCGCGCCGCCGCTGGCGTCCGCGCAGGCACCGCAGGGAGCCAGCAGCCCTTCACCGCAACCCGCGCAGACTGCGCAATCCACGCCAATCACATCAACCGCGCCAACCACGCCAACCACACCAACCACGCAGGGCTCGCCGAACGGTCAGATCGCGCAATGGTCAATGGACCATCCGCAGTGCGCGGGCACGCTGATCATGCCGCGCGTGATGTTGACCGCCGGTACCTGCGCGGGGCGCCGGGCGCGTGGCCGCACCTATATCCTTGCCGATGGTGGCCCGGCGCGCGGCAGGCTCGTCCGGTATGAGGAGCGCATCGGACCGATCGGCGATATCGGTGTGATGCTGCTCGACAAGCCCATCACCGGCAAGGCTATCAAGGGCCTTGCGGCACTGCCGAGCTATCGGCAGGAAGCACAGGCGCTCGTCGAGGGTCATGCGGACCTGAGCGAGGGCGCACGACTCGTGGCCTATGGCAGCGCGTCGGCGGCGCGGCTGGTCAAGGGCACCGTGCCGGTGCCGCGCCGCATGACCGAGTATCTGCGGCGCGAAGCCCGCGGAGCTGGCGGAACCTCCGTCGCCCGGCCCCTGGTGTATCGCTCGGTGGCTGCGTACCGCGAGCAGGAGCCTCACCGCGTCGATGGCAAGAGTCCGCAGCAGTTGTTCAACTCGTTGGTCATGCGTGCGTTCTATCCCAACCGCAAACGCCGCTCGGGGGATGCGCAGGCACTCCGGCGCGGCGATCGCGAACTGGACGAGATGGTGGTGTTGACGGCGGGACTCGGGTCCGATGCGGCGGCCGGGATCGCCTCGCCGTTACGCACTCAGGATCGCGGCGGCGGCGTGTTCGTGCTCGACGCGGCGCAACGCGAATGGCTGGTCGGCACGGTGCTGGGCGCGCAGCTGCATGCGCGGCAGAGCGAATACTGGCCGTGGCTGTTTGCCACGCTGCTGCGCTACAACCTGCGCGCGGAAGCGCTGCGTCTTGCGCGCCAGGTATTAGGCACCGGGCATTGGGGCGACCACGATCGGCAGGGAAACATCGGAGATGTCTATGTGTACGAGAATCCGTACACGCGCGCCATCGAGTTCTTTCGCCTGATCGCCCTGGACCGGCACGGTCGTTACGGCTTCTTTCCCAACGCCCGGCGGGACAACGCGCATTGGGAATACCTGGGCAACGATCTGCCCTCGGCGGCGGAGGCGACCGCACCAATGCGCGCGTGGCAGCCCGATGCACGCGAAGGCAAGGTCGGCGACGTATTTGTGCGCGCCCATCCCACCAGCGGCACGGTCGAGTACTTCCGCCTGAAAATCGCGGGCGGTGCATTGTCGGAGCCACCGATCGATGGCGCTAGCAACGCCGACTGGGAATACCTTGGCAGCAATGTCGTGGTATAGGCTTTCATGAGTCATCGTCGGGAGAAAGCACCATGTCGTCGAATGCCGGGCGCGACGCGTCTTCTGTGGAAGCGCGGGTATTCCAGCCGGATCGGTTGTCCATCGGACTCGTGCTGCCGTTGCTGGGCAAGGGCGAGATCGTCGCGGATTTCGCGCAGCAACTCGCGTTGGCCGCGCAGGCGGATGCTCTCGGCTTTCGGGCCCTGTGGGTGCGCGATGTGCCGCTGAACAGCGACCAGTATCCGGACCCGGTCGGTCATCTCGATCCGTGGGTATTGCTTGGCGCGCTGGCCGCGCGGACGCAGCGCATCGCGCTGGTCAGCGGGGCTGTGGTGCTGACGCTGCGGCATCCGCTCCATATCGCGAAGGGTGCGATTTCGGTCAGCAGCCTGTCGGGTGGGCGTTTTATTCTGGGCCTGGGCTCCGGCGACCGGCCACCCGAGTACGCGGCGTTTGGTCAGGACACCGACGCGCGCCGCGATCTGTTTCGCTCGCATTGGGAAACGGTCGCGGCCGCGCTGGGCCATCCGTCGCGCGTGATTCCGGACAGCCGGCCCGACAAGGTGTACGACGACGACCAACCCGAGTTTCATCTGCTGCCGCGCCTGGCTGGTCCGCTGCCGATGCTGGCGGTGGGCTCGGGCGGGCAGAGCGTGGACTGGATTGCGCGTAATGCCGTTGGCTGGATGACCTATCACCGCGATCCCGATGCGCAGCGCGATCGCTATCGCATGTGGCGCAACGCAACCGAGCGCGTCGCGGACGGACGTTTTCGCGCGTTCGGCGTGGCCACGCGCCTGGAGCTATGCGATCGCCGCGACGAGCCGCCGGTGCCGATGGCGCTGGGCTACCGCACCGGCGCCCGCGCGCTGGTCGATCTGCTCGAGGCGATGCGCGCGGCGGGGACCCACCACGTGGCGTTCAACCTCACCGATTCGCCACGCCCACCGCATGAGGTCATGGAAGAACTCGCGCGGGACGTGTTGCCACTTGTGCACGGGCCACTTGTGCACGGCAGCTAGCGCGAGCCTCCGTGGCTGGCACGCGCCGCGGGCCCGCACCCCCGGCCCCTCTCCCCGCGGGAGAGGGGAGCAAGACACCGGCGGGCAGACGCGGCGGCTGCGGCCGGTGCTTCAGCTGCTTAGCGCTTTCACTGTCTCTTCGAACTCGGCCACCAGCGTGGCCACGAGTTCGGCCGAGGACATCGCGCGCGCGAGCGAGCCGGCCTGGCCCGACCATTGCGCCGCGTACGCGGCCGAGCCCTTGGCCTTGGCGGCCGCATGCAGCGACTTGCCGGCATCGTAGGCAATGGGATAATCCGGCACGCGCGGATGGTCGGCGGCTTCGCCGAGTGCCATCAGGCGGTTGTGAATGCCCCGCGCGGCCCGGCCCGAGATCGAACTGGTGAACGCGGTGCGGAATGGCGTGCCCGAGAGCAGCGCATTGCGATATGCCGCATCCGCGGCCGACTCGGTCGTGGTCACGAACGCGGTGCCCAGTTGCGCGGCCTGCGCGCCCAGCGCCAGCGCCGCGGCAATGCCGGCACCGTCCATGACGCCGCCTGCGGCAATCACCGGTAGCTTCGTGTTTTTGACCAGCAGACGCACCAACGCCAGCGTACCCAGCCCCTCATCGACGGCGGAGAGATCGAACATGCCGCGATGCCCACCCGCCTCGACACCCTGCGCGACGATCGCGTCAACGCCAGCAGCCTCGATCAGACGTGCTTCCTCCACATTGGTCGCGCTTGCCATCAGGTAGATACCGGCTGCGCGCAGGCGATCCAGCCACTCGCGGCGCGGCAGCCCGAAATGCAGGCTCACCACGGGGGGCTTTTCCTCGAGCAGCATCTCGAGCATTTCCTCATCGACAACGAAGCTCTTGTAGATCTCGGCGAGTCGTGTCGGCGGCTCAGCCCCCCATTTGGCGAAGTCGGGCGCGAGGTAGTCGAGCCATGCGCGCTCCGCGGCCGCATCGGCCACTGCGGGCGGATGGCAGAACAGATTGATATTGAACGGCTTGTGGGTCAGCGCGCGCGTCTCGCGAATGACCTTGCGCGCGCCCGCGGCATTGGTCGCGCCCACGCCGAGCGAACCGAGGCCACCCGCGTTGGAAACCGCCGCAGCCATCGCGGGGGTGCTCACACCCGCCATGGGCGCCTGAATGATGGGCAGCGTAATGCCGAGACGGGAGAGCAGAGGATTGGAGAAGGACATGATGGACTCGCAGCAATCAGGCAGAAATCGAATACGGAATCAAAGAAAGCAGAACAGCGTGGCAGCCAACAGCGCGCCAGCCGCACTGACCAGCGGCCAGGTAAAGCTATGCGAATGGCCCATCAGCACGGTAGAGGCCAGCGGGCCCGCGATCTGGCCAATGCCATAAGCCGCCGTCAGCACCGCAACGAGATTGAAGTTGACGCGATGCGCCACATGACGCGCAGCCGAAAGTGCGATGGTCGTGGTGCCGACGAAGGTCGCGCCCACCAGTACCGCGCTGCCGAGATAACCGGCGGCGGAAGGCACCAACACGGGCAACAGCACGCCGATGGCCTGCAGGATCAGATTCACCGACAGCGCGCGACGCGTGCCGTAGCGCTCGTGCGCGGCATGCCAGACGAAGCATGACGGCGCCGCGCCCAGACCGAACGCGGCCCATACGTGGATCGGATCGACATGACCCAAGGCGTCGCGGATAAACAGCGGCAGATAGGTGGCGGTCACGATATAGCCAAAGCCGGCGAGGCCATAGGCCGCGATCAGTGGCCACGGACCGACCAGCCCGGGAATCGTGGCGTTATGCGCGGGGCTCTCCGCCGAGGTGGCATAGTCACGCCCCAGCGCGGGCCATGCGATGACTACGAACGCCGCGGCCACCACCGCGAGCGCAATCCACATCACGGGGCTCGACCAGCCAGCAAGGTTGCCGCCGGCGATGATCTCGGCCGATGCCAGAATGCCAACGCCGACGCCCGCGAACAGCAGCGGTGCGCCCCGATGATTGCCCACATGGGAGAACAGCCACACCGCGGCGGCCACCAGACCGAACGCGCTGAGCACGCCCGCGATCAGCCGAATCGCGATGACCACGCCCGCTGGCACGGGCAGCGCCAACGCCAACAGCGCCAGCACGGTGCCAACCAGCGCGATGCGCGCGGTGGCGGCAGCGCGCGCGGTGGGCATGCGCGAGGCCAGCAACGCGCCGATCAGGTAGCCCGCGTAGTTGCCGGAGGCAGCCCACGAGCCACCATCGACGGACAGCAGATGGTCGCGCACCATCAGCGGATACATGCCGGTAAAGGCGAAACGGCCAAAACCCATGGCGACGGCAAGCGCGAGCATCGCCGCGATGGTGGCGGCAAACTGCGATGGCGCGGCCGAGGAGGGTGCGGGACGCGAGGCGGTGGAATGGAGGCTAGACACGTTGCAACTCCTCAAGAAATGCCTCGTACGCAACCGTATGAAAGCCCTCGCGGCGAATCAGGTACGAATGCACCTTGCGCAGGTTGACGGTCTGTACGTCGAGCGTATACCGATGTTGTTCCAGTAGCGACTTCGGCACGATCGCTACCGCGGCGCCGGCACTGACACTCGCCAGCATCGCGTGATAAGAGGACATCTCGAGCACCTTGATCTCGCGCTGGACGCCATCGCCTTCGCTACCGAGCCAGTCGAGCGCGCACTGGCGATAGGTGCAGCCGCGCGCGAAGGCGGCCAGGCTGCGCACCTCGAGATCCGAGGGCCGGCGCACGCGCTTGTGACTGGCGGGCACCACGAGCACGAGCTCTTCGGTGAACAGATAGGTGCCTTCGAGCCCGGCCCCGAATTCGGGCGACGGCCCCGAGCGCGACAGCTCGGGCGAGGGGTGGGCGACGATCGCGCAATCCAGGCGATGACCCGCCACGGCATCGGCCAGAAACTGCGTGGTACCGGTCTGGATTTCGACCTCAACATCGGGCCACTGCTGATGGAAGCGCGCCAGCGGATGGGGCAGGCGGCTCGCGGCCGCGGCTTCCATCGAGCCAATGCGCAGGCGCCCGGTGGGCACGGCCTGCTGCATCGATTGCCGCGCCTCTTCGGCCAGCGCCAGCAGCCGATTGGCATAGCCCAGAAAGCGCTGGCCTTCGGGCGTCAGCATCATGCGCTTGCTATCGCGGCGGAACAGCGAGACCCCGAGCGATTCCTCGAGCTGCTTGACGCGTGTGGTCACGTTGGATTGCGCGCGGTCCAGCACGGCGGCCGCGCGGGTGACGCTTTGCTCCTGCGCCACGGTCCGGAATATCTCGAGTTCGGTCAGATCCATGATGTCGTTTGATCCCAAAAACAGATCGATGCCGAAATCATGTTCGTATATTGAGATACACAAGTCAAGGCGAGATCCACTCGGAACCTGTTCCGCCATGTATCAACTGTTTTGCGGGGAAATCAGTCGGAGAACTTCTCGACGAGGAAATCAACGAGCGCGCGCACGCGGCTCGACAGATGGCGCGCGTGCGGGTACAGCAGCACGAAGGGGCGCGAGCTGCCGCCGAAATCCTTGAGTACCTCGACCAGCGTGCCATCGCGCAGGTCCTGCTCGACCACGAAGCGATAGGTCTGGAACAGCCCCGCGCCGGCGCGCGCGAGCGTGGCGCCACCGAGCGCATCCTCCGCTGTGCGGTAGGTGCCGGTGGTCGTGACGTCGACGGTTTCCCCCTCCACCTGGAAAATCCAGGGCAGCCGACGGCCGCTGCTCGGCATATCGAAGCCGATGCATTCGTGCGCGTGCAGGTCGTCGAGCGTCTTGAGCGGCGGGGACTGGCGCAGGTATGCGGGCGTGCCCACCACGACCATTTCGGCATCCTCGAGCTTGCGCGCGATCAGCGTCGAATCATCGGGCGCGCGGCCCCGGACCGACAGGTCGAAGGTATCGTCGGCAAAGTCGACGTTGCGGTTGCTGATATGGACATCCATCTCGACGTCCGGAAAGCGTTTGCGGAACTCCGGCAGCGCCGGCAGTACGCGGTAATGCGCGTACGGCGTGGGCAGGCTGATGCGCAGCCGCCCGGCCGGCGCCGCATGCTGGCCGCTGATCAGCCGTTCGGCATCGACCAGCTGGGCCAGTGCCACACGCGCCTGCTCGTAGTAGGTACGGCCTTCCTCGGTCAGTCGGATCTGGCGTGTGGTGCGCACGAACAGCCGAACCCCGAGCCGTTCCTCGAGCCGCGACACGCTGCGGCTCACGGCCGCGGGGGTCACTCCGGCGGCCACGGCGGCGGCCGAAAAGCTGCTCAACTCCGCGGCGAGGTTGAACAGTTCGATACTGCCAAGCTGGAGGTCGTCAAATTGGCGCTTCATGATTCGGAGGGCGGCAGAGCGGAAAATGGTTGCCATCGTACCGCGAGCCGCAGCTTTCCGCCTCGCTAACAAGACATTACATACTTTGGCCTAAAGTGCGCCCGATTTACGCCGTTACGTACGCAAGTCCACGTAACAGGGGTCCATCATGTTCAACAAGCTGTCCATCCGGCTGCGCCTCAACGCAGCTCTGCTCCTGCTCGCGGTGCTGCTGGTCGCGGTAGGCATCATCGGCGCGGTGGGAATGCAGTCCGCCGATCGCGACATCAAGGAGATCTACGGCAAGGAAATGGCCGCGATGGCGAGCGTCGCCCGCGCGCAGCTGAACCTGACCGTGGTGCGCACCACGCTCGACCGCGCCATGCTGCACCCCGAAGCGCCCGATGTCATGGAAACCGTGGACAAGGCACAGGCCTATCGCGCCAAGTCCGACGAAGCGTGGAAGGCCTACCTCGCGCTGCCGAAGTCGCCGGAGGAGAAGGCGCTGGCCGAGAAGGTGGAGGGCATTCGCGCGGCGTACTTCAAGGATGCGCTCGACCCGCTGTTCGCGGCGCTGCGCGCGCGTGATGGCGCGGGCGCCGACAATATCGTCATGGTCACGCTGCCGCCGCGCAACTCGGGGCTTTCCGGCGCGATGGAAGAACTTGAACGCACGCAGCGCAAGCAGGCGGAAGCCCTTTATGCGCATGCCACGGAACGCTCCGAGCACTTCCTGTGGCTGGTGATCTCCGCAATCGCGATCGGCGTGCTCGCCGCGCTCGGTTGCGCGATCGGCCTGCAACGCGCGATCTCGGTACCGCTGACACGCATGCTGGAGAGCTTCGATGAGATCGCCAGCGGCAACCTGACCCAGTCCATTCAGGCGACCACCCAATGCGAGATGGGCCGGCTCCTGCGCGGCCTGGACAAGATGCAGCAGGGCCTGATCACCACGATCCAGACCATGCGTGGCGGCAGCGAGGCGATTGCCACGGCCACGGGCCAGATCTCGGCCGGTAACCTCGACCTGTCGCAACGGACCGAGGAACAAGCCAGCGCGCTGCAGCAGACCGCATCGAGCATGGAGGAGCTGACCTCGATCGTGCGTCAGAACGCCGACAACGCCAAGCAGGCCAATCAGTTGGCTGTGGATGCCTCCGATACCGCCGCGCGCGGTGGCGATGCGGTGCGCCGCGTGGTGGACACCATGAGCGAGATCGATGCCGCGTCGAAGAAGATCGGCGATATCACGAGCGTGATCGAAGGCATCGCGTTCCAGACCAATATCCTGGCGCTCAACGCCGCGGTGGAAGCCGCGCGCGCGGGTGAGCAGGGACGCGGCTTTGCGGTGGTGGCGGGCGAAGTGCGCGCGCTGGCGCAGCGTTCGGCCACGGCAGCGAAGGAAATCGTCACGCTGATTCAGGACACCGTGAACCGCGTGGAAGCGGGCACGCGGCAGGTGGATCAGGCCGGCGCCACGATGGGCGAGGTCGTCCAGGCGGTGCGTCGCGTGACGGACATCATGGGCGAGATCAGTGCCGCGTCGACCGAGCAATCGGCCGGCATCGAGCAGGTGAGCCTGGCCGTGACCCAGATGGATCAGGTGACGCAGCAGAACGCCGCGTTGGTGGAAGAGGCCGCGGCGGCCGCGCAGGCGCTCGAAGAGCAGGCCGGCGTGCTGCGTGGCACGGTGGCGTCGTTCCAGCTGCCGGCCGTGGCACGCGGAGCTGGCGTGCCGATGCTGGCCTGACCGGTCATCGCTGATTCGGTCAGACAAAGACAGGTTGCAATGACGGCACTTGCGCTCTATCGTCAAAAGGGCCCGTGCTGTCAGGGAGCGACAGACGTGGGAGCATAAAAAGAAGGGGAGCGATAACAAGGGAGACATCCCGATGAAACTCGAACCCGTTGCCAGTCTGCTGGCCGCGCTTGTCATGCTGCTCATCGGTGCGCTGATCAACCGGCGCGTCGGTGTGCTGTCCCGCTACAACATTCCGGACCCCATCACCGGCGGACTGCTGTTCGCGGTGCTGGCGTCGGTGACCGTCGCGACCTCCGGCTTTCAGGTCACGATGGAGCAGAGCATCAAGCCGACGCTGCTGCTGATGTTCTTCGGCGGTGTCGGTCTGACCGCCGACCTGCGCATGCTGCGGCGCGGCGGTCGCGCGCTGGTGATCTTCCTGATCATCCTGTTCCCATACATCCTCGTGCAGAACCTCGTGGGCGTGTCGATGGCGCGGCTGCTCGATCTGCATCCGATCTTCGGGCTTGTCGGCGGCTCCATCACGCTTGTCGGCGGGCATGGCACTGGCGCTGCCTATGCCGAGCGCTTTGCCGAGATCAACAACCTGCAATCGGTGATGGAACTGTCGATGACAGTGGCCACGATCGGCCTGATCGTCGGCGGCATCATCGCGGGCCCGGTTGCCCAATACCTGATCAGCAAGTACGGCCTGCGCTCGGCGTCCGACGACGCGGCGGTCGCCAGCGAACGCGAGGCCGCCGCGCCGATCTCGACCATCTCGGTGATCGGCTCGCTGGCCGGCATCCTCGCCGCCGTGGTGGCCAGCCGCTGGCTGGCGGCGCAGCTGTCTGGCGGCGCCATCACGATTCCCTCGTTCCTGTGGTGCATGATGGCCGGCATCGCGCTGCGCAACCTGCTGCCATTCGTGGGCGTCAGATGGGACGATCGCGCCGCCGATCTGATCTCGAGCACCTGCCTGTCGCTGTTCCTTGTCATGACGATGATGGCGCTGGATATCGTCGATGTCGCGCGTTCGGCGGGACCGTTCCTGCTGATCATTGCGATGCAGGTCGTGTTTATCGTGCTGTACGTGGTGTTCGTATGCTTTCGCTTTATGGGCCGCGACTACGAGGCCGCAGTCACGTCGGCCGCGTTTATCGGCTTCAACATGGGTTCCACCGCCACCGCGATGGCCAATATGGCGGCCATCACCGCCCGGCACGGCCCGGCGCCCAGCAGCTACCTGATCGCACCGCTGGCCGGCGCATTCTTCGTTGACCTGATGAATGCGTTCGTGCTGACGCTGCTGCTCGCGCTGCCATTCATGGGGGGATGACCATGCCTCATGTCCTGCGTCATTTTATGCGTCACCTCATGCGTTGCCTCACGCTGCTCTGCCTTGCGACAGCGCTGGCCGCCTGCAGCGGCGGGCCCGATGCGGGTGCCCTGCGCAATGGCGTCGATGAGCGCCTGGCGCAGGCGCTGCCGCCCGGTACGGTCGAGGTATCCGACTTTGCGCGGCGCGGCTCGCAGGCCGATACCAAGGCGCCCAGCGGCGAGACGCGGCGCATCGTCTATTTCGATACCGAGCTGCGGCTCCGGCGCGATTTCGATTTCGGCGCGTGGGATGCACCCGGTGTGGCGGGGCTGGTGTCGGCACTCGGTGCCGGCCCCAAGGGCATCAGTGGCATTACCTCCGGCGGCAACAAGGCGGGCGACGTGATTCGCGCGCACGGCACCGCGCTGTATCGCCGCGAAGGCGGCAGTTGGGTGGCCGTCTCCGCGGGCGGATACCGTCCGGCCGAGGCGCCCGCGTACGCGACCAATGCCACGCAGGGTCCCACCGCGATCCTCGACGCCATGCGCAAGGTCATCGATGCCGCGCAGCAGTCCGCGTCGCCGGCGGAGCAGGCCGTCATTCAGCAGGAATTGCAGGCCGCCTACGCGACCATTCAGGCGCGACGTGCGCGCATCGATGCTGGCTATGCGATCGCGGCAGGCGCTGAACATGGCCAGTACCTGCGGCTGGCGCAAGCCATGGCAGCCAGCACGAAAATGCGGGCGGTGGCACTGGTCACCCATGGCGGCGAGGAAAACCTGCGCCTGCTGCGCGATGGGCGGGTCTCGCTGGCGCTTGCGCAGGGCGACGCGGTGCTCGATGCATACGAGGGCAAGGGCGCGTTTGCGGACAGCGGCCCGTTCAGCACGTTGCGCGCGATCGGCAGCCTGTATCCGGAGGCCGTGCATGTGCTGGTGGCCGCGAGCGGCTCCATCAAGGCGATGTCCGACCTGCGCGGCAAGCGGGTCGCCATCGGCACGCCCGGCTCGGCCTCGCGTACCACCGCGCTACGCGTGCTGCAGGCCCATGGCCTGGCGTTGCCCGATATCGTGCCGAAGGAGCTGGCGATTGGTGAAGCGCTGGTGGCATTGCGTGGCAACGAAGTCGATGCGGTAGTGCAGATCATCGGCGTGCCAGCGGACAGCGTGCGCGACATGCTGGTCGACGATCAGGTGCGTCTGCTGCCGCTGAGCAAGGCCGGCATCGACACGCTGGTGGCCACCCGGCGCGGCTATTTTCCGTACACGATCGTGCCGGGCGCATATTCGGATCAGGATCAGCCCGTCCCGACCGTGGCAACGGCGGCAATCCTGCTGGCCGGATCGGATCTGTCCGACACCGAGATCGGCAGCGTGACGCGCGAGGTGTACGGCAAGGGCAACGACCTTGCGGCGCGCGGCAGCGCGCAGGGCGTGCAGATCGCGCCCGAGAACGCCAAACAGGGGCTGCCGATCCCGCAACATCTGTCCGCCGCGAAGGTGCTCGACGGCATGGCCGCGCGGTGATCTGCAAGTCTCTCGAAACCGTCTTCCGAGTTTGCTAGAGTTATGGATGAGGCGCTCGCGGCGCAAATGGATTCCATCTATGCGAAAAGAGGTTCAGGCAGAAGACATCGAACTGGGCGCGCCCCTGAAATCGGCGCTGGTCGACGAGCTCGGGTTCCCGGTTGCCGACGAGGGCACCGTCTTCCAGAGCGATGAGGAGCGCCGGCTGGTGCTGCAGGCCGGGCGCTGCTTCTGGGCGGACGACATGGCGCCGCTCGGCGCGGACGAGCCGGGCTCGCCCTGGCATGACCGCTATGGCCTGCCGGTCGGCACGCTGCTGCACGTCAAGCGGCCGGGCGATGCCAGCCGCGCGGCGGTCAGCCGCCTGATCGGTTTTGCCGAGGGCGCGGCGTTTATCGCGTGGCCGAACCTGACGGGCAAGCAGGTGGACGTGGTCGAAGGGGAAACCGTGCTGTTCCGCGGCTTTACCGGCACCAGCATCCTGAGCTTCTCCGCGCGCGTCCATGCGTCGTCGCGTACGCCATTTCCATATTGGATGCTGGCCGATATCCAGAACGTGGAAACCCGCGAGATGCGCGGCAGTGTGCGCGTGCCCGTGCGCGTGGTGGCCAAGCTGACGGTTCTGGACGGCAGCATCGCCCCGCAGACCGTGCTGCTGACCGATCTGAGCATGGGCGGGGCCTCGATCAGCACCGCCAGCGACGCGCTCACCGAGCCGGGCCGCGAGGTTCGGCTGGAGTTCACGCTGCGCGCGGCCGGCATCAAGTCGAAGTTTTCGATCACCGGCTTTACGCGGGATGAGCGCCAGGACATCGAAGGCATCGTTGAAGCGCCGTTCCACTGCGTGGGTGTGGCGTTCGACGGTTGTGGCGAACGCGAGGCGATCCTGCTGCACGCGTTCATCCACGAGAAACTGCTGGAAAGCGCCACCATGCGGCCCGGTGGCGCTTTGGGAGAGTAACGCGCGCCTGGCTTACTGCTTGCGCTCGCTCAGCAGTTTCTGGATCACCGACTCGGTTTCCTTGTAGGCGCCTTCGCCATAGTGCTTGTAGACGATCTTGCCGTCGGCATTGATCAGATATGTGGCCGGCCAGTACTGGTTGCTGTACGCGGACCACGTGGCGTAGTTGTTGTCCTGCGCGACCGGATACGTGATGCCGAAACGCTTGATGGCCGCTTCCACGTTCGACGTCGACTTCTCGAACGGAAACTCCGGGGTGTGGACGCCCACCACCACGAGGCCCTGATCCTTGTACTTCTCGTACCACTGCTTCACATAGGGCAGCGTGTTGACGCAGTTGATGCACGAGTACGTCCAGAAGTCGACCAGCACGACCTTGCCACGCAGTTTCTCCATGTTCAGCGGCTGGGAATTGAGCCACTTGTCGATGCCGACGAAATCGGGCGCCTTGCCCTGATCGCCGACGGTGGGGGTGCTGATGCTGGCGCCGGCGCCAACGATATAGAGGGCCGCGACGGCTGCGGCAGCGAGGGCAACTTTAATGGCATTACGCATGATGCGACTCCTGGCGTGACGTACGGCGCTGTTGCACCGCGGCCGGTTTGGCGGGCACCCAGCGGCAGGCAGCGGTGGCGCGCAGTTCGCCGGTGAACGCCGACAGGATCATGCTGGCAAGGATCAGGGTTCGCTTCATGGCGTGCCTCACGGGTGACGAGAATGTGAGGCGATTATGGTGAGTGCGGGGGCGGGGTGTGTGTCGCTATGTATCGGGCGGCCCGGGCGACACGCAACTTTGCAAAACGCAACAAAAAAACGCCGCGGTGATACCGCGGCGTTCCTGGGCATGCCCTCGCAGGGGTCTCCCCCTCGTGCTGTCAGGTGCGTGTGAGCTGATCGCGGATCGGCAGCGAGCGGATGCGCTTGCCGGTTGCCGCAAAGATCGCGTTGCACAGCGCGGGTGCCACGGGCGGTACCGGCGGCTCGCCGACACCGCCGGCGGGCACATCGAAGTCGCCACCGACCAACCACGTGTTGATCACGCGCGGCGCCATATGGGAGCGCAGCACCTCGAAGTCGTGGAAGTTGCTCTGCTGGACGCTGCCATCCTTGAACGTGATCTCGCCCAGCATGGCCAGGCCCACGCCCATCACGCAACCGCCCTCGACCTGCGAGCGGATGCGTTCGGGGTTGACCTGCGGACCACAGTCGATCGCCATGTCCACGCGCGGGATCGTGATCTCGCCCTTGGCATCCACCTTCACTTCCACCACCGTGGCCACGTAGGTGACGAAGCTGTACGCGATCGCGATGCCAAGGCCGTGGCCCTTCGGCAGCTTGCGGCCCCAGTTCGCGCGGCGCGCGGCTTCTTCCACCACGCGGCGCATGCGGCCGGTGTCGAGCGGATACACCTCCGGCGACTCGTTGTAGTTCCACTTGTCGGAGAGTGTGGTCGGATCGATGCGGCGCGCCGGGCCGATCAGTTCCAGCAGATAGTCCTTCGGATCGCGGCCGGCCTTGTGGGCCAGTTCGCTGACGAAGCTCTGCACCGCGAACGCATGCGGAATATTCGAGACCGAGCGGAACCAGCCGATACGCGCGTGCGCCGGCACGTCCGCCGATTCCAGGCGGATGCCCGGAATCTGGTACGGAATATTGATGGCCGTCATCGCGGCCTCGAAATCGGCCTTGCCTTCGGCGCCGACCTTGAAGGTGGACGCGATGGTCGGCGCCGCCGAGCGGTGCAGCCACGCCGACGGCTTGCCGCCGTTGTCGAGCGAGGCCTCGAGGTGTTCCACCGACACCGTGTGGAAGTAGTCGTGGCGCAGATCGTCGTCACGCGTCCACTGGAGCTTGACCGGCGTACCGCCGAGCGCCTTCGACACGAGTGCCGCTTCGGAGATGAAGTCGGCCATCGACTTGCGGCCAAAGCCGCCACCGAGCAGCGTCAGATGCACGGTTACGTCTTTCGGATCGAGCCCGACGTGCTTGGCCACGCTTTCCAGCGCGCCCTGCGGTGCCTGCGACGGCGCCCAGATCTCGCACTTGCCGTCGACAAAGCGTGCGGTGGCGACCGGCGATTCCATCGAAGCGTGCGCGAGGTGGGGGATGTAGTACTCGGCAGAGACCTTGCGCGCGGCCGGTGCCGACGACAGCGTCGTCAGCGCGTCGCCATCGTTGCGCAGCGCCTTGCCCGGCTGGTTCGCGGCCGTTTGCAGCGTGGTGCGGAATGCCGCCGAGTCATAGCCGGCATTCTTGGCGCCGATTTCGGCCGTGTTGTCCCACTCGATCTTCAGCGCGGCGCGGCCCTGCATCGCGGCCCACGTATTGGTCGCGACCACGGCAATACCACCCACCGGATTGAACAGCGGCGGACCGTCGTAGCCCTTGAGCTCGACCACGCGCTGCACGCCCGGCACCTTGAGCGTCTCGGCAGCGTCGTAGCTGCGCACCTTGCCGCCGTAGACCGGCGGGCGTGCGATGACGGCGTAGACCATACCCGGCAGGCGCACGTCGATGCCGTACGTGGCGCGGCCACGTGCGATGTCGCGGCTGTCGGTCGGCACGATCTTGCCCTTGCCGATATAGCGGAACGCTTCGGGCTTCTTCAGGACGAGCGCGTTGGCGGCCGGCACGGGCTGCTTCGCCGCGGCTTCGGCCAGTTCGCCAAAGCCGAGACGACGGCCACTGGCCGTGTGCAGAACCTCGTGATTGCGGGCCTGTACCTCGCTGACCGGCACGTTCCACTGGGCCGCGGCAGCGGCTTCCAGCATCTGGCGCGCGGAAGCGCCCACGCGGCGCATCGGCGAGAGGAAATGGCGCATGCTGCGGGAGCCGTCGACGTTCTGGCTGCCGTAGCGCGCTTCGTTGGCGTCGGCCTGCACGATCTTGACGCGATTCCAGTCGGCTTCCATTTCGTCGGCCACCACCATCGGCAGGCTGGTCCGCACGCCGGTGCCCATTTCCACGCGGTGGGCCACGATCGTGACAATGCCGTCCGTGCCGATCGAGACAAACACCAGCGGGTTGTCGACCACGCCGCCGGGCATCGCGTCGCCGCCGTACTTCTTGGGCTCGGCCGCCTGCGCCAGCGAGACCACGCCACCCATCTGCACGGCGAGCGTCAGCGCGGCGCCACCTTGCAGGAATAAACGACGAGAAGGCCGAGCGAGCACGTCGGCGCTTTGGTTGTTTTCGGTCGTCAGGCTCATGCGGTCCTCCCGTTTAGCGTGGCGGCGGCGCGCTTGACGGCCGCGTTGATGCGCGTATAGGTGCCGCAGCGGCAGATATTGCCGCTCATCGCGGACACGATCTGCGCGTCGGTGGGACGCGGATTGCTTTTGAGGAACGCGGTCGCGGTCATGATCTGACCGGCCTGACAGTAGCCGCATTGCGCCACGCCAAGTTCGACCCAGGCGTCCTGGACGGCCTTGCCGACGCGGTCGTTCTCGACCGATTCGATGGTGTTGACCGACTTGTTGGCGATGGTCGAGATCGGCGTCACGCAGGAGCGCGTGGGCTGGCCGTCAACGTGGACGGTGCAGGCGCCGCAAAGCGCCATGCCGCAGCCGAACTTGGTACCGGTGAAGCCGAGCGAATCGCGCAGCGTCCACAGCAGGGGCGTGTCGGGCGAAAGGTCCACCTGATGGACCTGGCCATTGATTTTTAGTGTGGTGGTGGTCATCGTGTCTCGTGCAGGGATGGGGAGGCCAACTACGGGGAGGCCAGCATCGGCCCCCCGGCATCCTACGAGACTGCCGCTTCCGTGAGAAGTGGCTTTTGATTAATACACTTAGCAACCGGACTTCATAATCCGCATATTCAGTTGGTCGGCTGACCGGCCGCCTGCAGAATCAGGTTGGCGACTTCCTGCGGATGCGAGATCAGCGACACGTGGCTCGACGGCAGTTCGATCGTCTTGGCGCCCATACGCTTGGCCATAAAGCGCTCGAGTTCGGGGTTGATCGTGCGGTCTTCGGTCGATACGGCGTAGTACGACGGCTTCTGGCGCCATGCGGCCACGGTGGTCTTGGCCATCGTGATGGCGCGGCCCATCGGCTGCTGCACCGCGTAGTAGGCGCGGGCCTGGTCCACCGGCAGGTCGCCGGCGAAGTCCTTCACAAACGCCTGTTCGGACAGCTTGGCGTAGTCGCCCGACCATTGCAGGCCGGCGCCAGCCGGGGCAGTGGGGAATTTCTTGGTCAGTGCGGGATAGTCTTCACCGGCATCGGGAGCACGCGCGGCGATGTAAACCAGCGACGACACCTTGGGGTCGACGCCCGCTTCGCTGATGACCATGCCGCCGTACGAGTGTGCGACCAGCACGGTCGGGCCGTCCTGCAACGCCAGCGCGCGCTTGACCGCATCGACGTCAGCGTCGAGCGAGGTGGTCGGGTTTTGCACCGAGGTCACATGCAGGCCCTTGGCCTGCAGGATCGGGATGACTTTTTCCCAGCTCGAACCGTCGGCATACAGGCCATGCACGAGCACCACATTTTTTACGGGGGCGGGCTTGTCCTGTGCCGATGCGGCTTGCGAGAAGCCGAGCACACCAAAAGCGGAAATCGCGGCCAGGGCGGCCACCAGCGGGCGTTGGAATTTCATGATCAGTCCTTTCGAGAGTCGGCAACAGCTGAGTTATGCGCTGTCTGCCAGTAGGACGAACGGTCCGATCCGCCTATTCCATCGACGACGAATTATTTTTGCTGATGGTTTGATGTCTGTTTTGCTCCCCTCTCCCTTGAGGGAGAGGGGCCGGGGGAGAGGGTGAAAGGTTAATTAACCAATTGTTTTCTCCCCTCTCCCTCGGGGAGAGGGGCCGGGGGAGAGGGCAGCCCCAAACCCATCCTTCAGTGCCTGCCGCAGGTAATCCACAAATGCCCGTACCGCCAGCGGCACATACGGGCTATATGGCCGGATCGCAAACAACTGGTTGCCAAATGCCCCCGCCGAGCGCCAGTTCGGCAGCACCTGCACCAACCGGCCCGCGCGCAATTCCTCCTGCGCGGAGAAGTCCGGCAACAGCGCAATGCCAAGCCCCTGCAACGCGGCTTCGCGCAGCACTTCGCTATTGTTCGCCGCAAAGCTTCCGCGAATCGCCACGTTGCGCCGCGCGCCACTGCCACGCACGGGCTCGAAGCTCCATGCCGGCGTTTCGCCACTGCGGAAGTAGGGCAGACAGACATGGTCGGCCAGCGCCTCGGGCGAGGCGGGCGTGCCGTGATCATCGAGATACGCGCGAGACGCCACCAGAATCGCGTGCGTGCGGCACAGTGTCCAGGCCACATGCGTGTCTGGCGCCGCCGCGGTATGGCGAATCGCGAGGTCGAACCCTTCCTGCACCAGCGACGACAGCCGGTCGGACAACTCGAGTTCGATGCGCACGTCGGGATACGTCTTCAGAAACGCTGGAATACGCGGCACGATCTGCTGCCGCCCGAGCGCCACCGGCGCGGTCACGCGCACCAGTCCACGGGGTTCACCGACCAGATCGCGTACCCCGGCAAAGCTGCGCGCAATCTCATCGAACGACCCACGCGTGGCATCGGCCAGTTGCTGGCCGGCTTCGGTCAGCCGCATGCTGCGCGTGGTCCGGCGCACCAGCGCCACGCCAGCCCCGCGCTCCAGCTCGGCAATCCGCTGGCTCAGCGCGCTCTTGCTGAGCCCCAGCCGCGCGGCGGCCGCCGTATAACTGCCCAGTTCACCCAGTACGACGAGCGAATAGACGTGGGACCAGCGGGTCTCTTTGTTATCGTTTTCCATCCACGCATTGTTCGCTTAGCTGAACAATGCGTCAAGACCCGCCCACGTCCACCATTTACTTCGACGTCGGCATCGCGAACTCGGCGCCCTTGTCGATGCTCTGCGGCCAGCGCTGCATGATGGACTTCTGCTTCGTGTAGAAGCGCACGCCTTCCTCGCCATAGGCATGCATGTCACCGAACAAGCTGCGCTTCCAGCCGCCAAAGCCATGCCAGGCCATCGGCACCGGAATCGGCACATTGATGCCGACCATGCCAATCTGAATGCGGCGCGAGAACTCGCGCGCCACGCCGCCGTCGCTGGTGTAGCACGACACGCCGTTGCCAAACTCGTGCGCATTGATCAGGTCGATCGACTCGCCCAGATCCTTGACGCGCACGCACGCCAGCACCGGCCCGAAGATCTCTTCGTTGTAGATGCGCATATTCGGCTTGACGTGGTCGAACAGCGTGCCGCCCACAAAATAGCCGCCGCTATGGCCGGGCACTTCGAGGTTACGGCCATCGACCAGCAGCCGCGCGCCTTCTTCCACGCCCAGCCCGATATAACCTTCAATGCGTTCCTTGGCCTGTTGCGTCACCACCGGGCCCATCTCGGACTTGTCGTCCATACCATTGCCGATGACCAGATCGCGCGTGCGCTCGACCAGTACCGGCATGATGCGATCCGCGATATCGCCGACCAGCACAGCCACCGACACCGCCATGCATCGCTCGCCAGCGGAGCCATACGCGGCGCCGATCAGCGCATCGACCGTACGTTCCACGTCGGCATCCGGCATGACCACGAGGTGATTCTTGGCACCCCCCAGTGCCTGCACACGCTTGCCGCGCGCGGCCGAGCGCTCGCTGATGTACTGCGCGATCGGCGTCGAGCCGACAAAGCTCACCGCGCGCACGTCGTCATGATCGATCAACGCATCCACGGCCTGCTTGTCGCCCTGTACCACGTTGAACACGCCCTTGGGCAGGCCGGCCTGCGCGAACAGATCCGCCATAAACAGGCTTGCGCTCGGATCACGCTCGCTCGGCTTCAGCACAAACGTATTGCCCGTGGCGATGGCCACCGGGAACATCCAGCACGGCACCATGCACGGGAAATTGAACGGCGTAATACCGGCCACCACGCCCAGCGGCTGACGCATGGTCCAGTTGTCGATACCGGTGCTGACCTGCTCGGTGTAGTCGCCCTTGAGCAGTTGCGGAATGCCGCAGGCGAACTCGATGACTTCGATGCCACGCGTGACTTCGCCCTGCGCGTCGGAGAACACCTTGCCATGCTCGGCGGTGATGATCGCGGCCAGCTGGTCGCGGTTCTCGTTCATCAGTTGCAGAAAGCGCTGCATCACGCGGGCGCGGCGCAGCGGCGGGGTATCCGCCCAGGCGGGGAACGCGGCGGCCGCGGCGGCCACGGCGGCTTTCACTTCCTCGCTGCCCCCCAGTGCGACGGTACGCGCAACTTCGCCGGTGGCCGGGTTGTAGATCGGCTGCGAACGATCGCTCAGCGCCGCCACGTGTTCGTTGTTGATGTAGTGGCCAACCTGGCGATTGTCGTTGTAGGGGGTGACGCTCATGACTGGGCTCCTCTCTGATGGATGGCCCAAGTGTAAGAGCGCGACCGTTGTGCATTCAATGCATGAACGCTTCAAACATTGTTAAGCAGACTGAACAATGCGGAAGCTATGCCAGCTGCTTTTCCAGCACGACAAAATGCAGATCGTCGCGCAAGGGCTGGCCCACGCTCGGATCGTCGTACGGGAATGCCACCGTCGCCCCGGTCGGCAGATAGCCTTGCCGCCCATACCAGGCAATGAGTTCGGCCCGAGCATGCACCACGGTCATGCAGGCTCGCGTTACGCCGCGGGCGAGCAGATAGTCTTCCGTCAACGCCACCAGCCGCTTGCCGGCACCACCGCCCTGTAGTGTGACGTCGACCGACAGCATGCCCAGTTCGGTGCGCTCCGGCTCCAGCTGGTCCAGGCAGATGGTGGCCACTACACGTTCGCTCGGACGCTCGCGCATCACCAGCACCACCGGGTTGTCGCCCGCGACCGTGCCCGCGACCAGCGCCGCAACCTGCGCGGCATCGGTCCGTTGCCCGGCAATCAGCCCAGCCTCGGACGTCCATCCCGCTACGCCATCCTGGCCACGATAGGCGCCATTGACGATGCGAACGATGTCGGGAACGTCCGCCGCAGTGGCATGGTCAAGCTGGTATTCGGTCATCAATAACTCCATTAGGGTTGATCTGCCGTGTCTTCACGCCTGCGATAGGCGGAAGGGGCCACGCCATAGACGCGCTTGAAGGCAAGACTGAATGCACTGTCCGACTGATAGCCAACGGCTTCGGCAATTCGCTGCATCGGCGTCTCGCGCCCCTGCAACGCGTGCGCGGCCATGCGCATGCGCCAGCGCAGCAGGTACTCCAGCGGCGCGATGCCCGTCAGTTGCTTGAAGCGCGCCGCAAACGCGGAACGCGACATGGCGACGCGCGAGGCCAGTTCCTCCACGCGCCATGGCCGCGCCACGTCGTCATGCATCGCGCGCAGCGCCGCGGCAATGCGATCGTCGCGCAACGCGCCCAGAAAGCCGGCGCACGTGGGCCCGATCGCGGGCCGGCACCAGTAGCGGATGGTTTCCACGCACAGCATCTGGGCCAGCATCGCCTGGCTGGCATCGGCACCGGGCTCCGGCGAGTCCAGTTCGTCGCGCAGCCGCATGATCAGCCATCGCATCGACGCCGCGCTGGCATCTTCACCGTGCACGACGACCACCGGCGGCAGCGCGGAAGTCAGCAATTCGACATCGATCGCATCGAGTGTCAGCGCGCAGCCGACCATATAGCACTGAGATCCGCGCGGCGTGCCCGGCACGCCCTCGATCACGCCACGGTGGTCGATAAAGACCTCCTCGGCGGGTAATGGCGTCAGCGAGATATCGCTGCAAAGCGCATAGGTACCGGCGCGCGTCAGCATAAAGCCATCGCCCTCGCGCAGCCGGATCGGTGCCGGCAGGTCCCCATGCACGAGCCACGCTTCACCCTCGGCGACCACGTTGATCTTGGTGGTTTCGGTCTCGAACGTGACCGCCCATTCGCCGCTCGCCTGCAGCGATCCACTGAGCGAGCAGTGCGCGGCCAGCATCATCAGCCATTGGGACAGCGGGTCGTTGGACATCCGTGGACGATCGGGTAAGTATCGTGGACGAGGGATTATGGTCGCGGATGCACGTGCTGCCTAGACTGCGCCTTTCACGATACGGCGCCATGCCGATACATCCATGCAAATCCAACAAAAACTCGGAAGCGGCTTCGATGCCACCACCACCGCCGCACAGGCGGTGGGTAATCTGGACCTGCGCGGCAGGCTGTTCGTCGTCACTGGCGGACACGCGGGTCTTGGACGCGAGGCCGTCCGCGCACTGGCAGCGGCGGGCGCCAGCGTCTGGGTCGGCGCACGCGACCCGGAGCGGGCCGCACAGGCATTGGCGGGAATCGATGGCGTGCGGACGGCCCCGTTGGACCTGAGCGATCCGACCTCGGTCGATGCCTTCGCCGCGCGGATTCTTGCCGAGGGTCAACCGCTGCACGCGCTGATCAACAATGCCGGCATTATGGCCGTGCCCCTGCAGCGGGACGTGAATGGCCACGAATTGCAGCTATCGACGAACCATTTGGGGCATTTCCGGCTGACGGCGCGGCTGTGGCCGGCCCTGGTCGCGGCGCAAGGCGCGCGCGTGGTTGCGCTGAGTTCGGGGGCGCATCGCTTTGGCGGCGTCGATCTTGAAGATCCCGACTACCGCGCGCGTCCCTACGATAAATGGCAGGCCTATGGTCAATCGAAGACTGCCGCCGCATTGTTCGCGCTGGAACTGGACCGACGCGGCGCCGCGCATGGCGTGCGCGCGTTCTCCGTCCATCCGGGAGCGATCAAGACCGGACTGGGCGAGCATCTGACGCAGGCGGACTATATCGAGATCGGCATTTTCACGCCCGACGGCGAACCCCGGCCGGAATTCGCCAAACTGTTCAAGACCATGGAGCAGGGCGCGGCCACCACGGTCTGGTGCGCGACCAGCCCACGGCTGGTGGGCCTTGGCGGCCTGTACTGCGAGGACTGCGATGTGGCGGACCTGATCCCCGCCACCTCCCAATCGCTGCTCGGGGTGCTGCCGCACGCGGTCGATCCCGACGTGGCGCGTGCGTGGTGGACCGTCAGCGAAGCATTGGCCGACGTGCGTTTCCCCATCTGAGCCTCACGGGCACAACCCCGCCTCCCGGTAGGCATCGATCACGCGATTGAACATCGCGATGTCCCGATGCCCGCGCGCCACCAGCTGAGCGCCCTCGATGGCCGTAAAGATCGCCAGCGCGCGGCGCCGGCGCGCGTCCTCCGGCGCCGGCTCGGCGTCGAGCGCCAGCAGACGCGTAAGCCACGCGATATTGACGTCCGTGAACCGATTCACCTCCACCTGAACAGCTTCGGGCAGGTCCGCGAGCTCGGCCGACATGATGCCGCACAGACACATGCGGTTGTCGTTCTCGAGCGCCGCGCGGAACACCGAGACATAGCGCTCGAACACCTCGCGCTGCGAGTGCGAGGTCAGCAGCAGCTCTTCCAGCAGCACGACAGCGTCTTCCGTATAGGCGCGCGCCAGCGCCGCACCGAGGTCGCCCTTGGTCGGAAAGTGGTGGTGCACCGCCGGTCCCTTGATCCCGATTTCCTGCGCGATATCGCGAAAACTGAGCGCGTTGTACCCGTGCGCCTGCACCATGCCGCGCGCGATCTGGAGGATGCGTTGCTTCGTATCGCTAGTAACCATGCGGCATTGTAGCTGGTTACTTAGCGCTAGGTAAGCTTGACGAACGCCTAAAAATACCCGTAGGATGTTTACCTACTTATCGATAGGTAAGTGACCCTTCTCTCAACGGAAACATTCATCGCGGCCCACTATGAAGCTCTACGACATCCCTGGTTTTCCCAATCCGCTCCGCATTCGCATCGTCCTGGCCGAGAAAGGACTTGGCTCCCAGATCGAGTTCGTGAAGGTCGACCTGCCGGCTGCCGAACACAAGCAGCCAGATTTCCTCGCCATCAACCCCACGGGCACCGTGCCGGTGCTGCAGATCGACGATGGCACCTACATTTCCGAGTGCACGGCGATCACCGAGTACCTCGATAACCTCGATGGCAACCCCGTCCTGACGGGCCGTACCCCGCGCGAAAAAGGCGTGATCCACATGATGCAGAAGCGTGCCGAGTCGCAGCTCATCGACGCGGTTGGCATCTATTTCCACCACGCCACACCGGGACTCGGCGACGCGCTGCGCGCCCATAAGCGCCCGGAATGGACCGATCGTGAGGTCTGGGGACGCCAGGAACGCGTGCGCGCTGAGGCCGGCATGCGTTATTTCAACGAGGTGTTGAGCCGCCAGCCGTACGTGGCCGGCGATGCGTTCTCGATGCCCGATATCACGGTATGGGCCGGTCTGCTGTTCGCCGGCTTCGCGCAGATCCCGGTGCCCGACGACTTGACGCATCTGCACGCTTGGAAGGCACGGGTCGACGCACGGCCGTCGGTGCGGGAACCGGCGTAAGCCAGCCCGCCACTTCGGCGCCACTCCGACGCTAAAGGGGGATACTCCACGTATCCCTCGAGTGGCATCCTCAAATGCCATGGGTGCCGGAGGCCATTGCGGCGGGGTTCCCGGAGGAAAATTGCGCCCGGCCATCCTGCCGTGAGACAAGCACAATGAATCTGGGAAAATCGTATTCAATACGCGACTTCGCGATCTGGTCGCGACGAAAGTTCTACGCGGCATTCGTATGCAGTACGGTGCCGGTCCTCCTGTACCACAGCCTCGGCATGACATGGCTGGCCATCCCGATTCCGGTGGTGGTCCTGCTGGGCACCGCCACGTCATTTATCGTCGGCTTCCGTAACGTGCAGACCTACAGTCGTGTCATCGACGCGCAGCAGATCTGGGCCGAGATCGTGAACGGCAGCCGCTGTTTCGGCGTGATGAGCCGCGATTTCGTGTCCGTGCCGTCAACGGGGCGAGCCCTGATCCTGCGGCACTGCGCCTGGCTGACAGCGTTGCGCTACCAGTTGCGCACGCCAAAGATCTGGGAGAGCCTGATCCTGGCGTCGAACATCGAATATCAGAAGTACTACAGCGTGCCGGAGTGGGAGACGCCGCTGGAACAGGCCCTCGCGCGGTATCTCTCCGCCGCCGAGATCGACGCGCTCCTGCGCGCCGAGAACCCCGCGATCCGTCTGCTGAGCGATCAGTCGGCCGCCATCAAGCGAGCCCTGGATGACGGCGAGCTCAGTAACGGCTGCTATATGGAATTGAGCAGCACGATTCGCAACCTGTTCAACCAGCAGGGGCGGGCGGAGCGCATCAAGAACTATCCGTACCCCCGGCAGTACGCGGTGATCAACCGGCTGTTCGTCCGTACGTTCTGCGCGTTGCTGCCGTTCGGCATTCTTGCGGAATTCGCGAAACTCAACGCCAATGTGTCGGGCGTCATGCACGGCCATATGATCTGGCTCGCGGTGCCGTTCGGAACGATGATCGCGTGGATGTATCTGGTGCTGGAGCAGGTGGGGGAAAGTACCGAGAATCCTTTCGAAGGCAGCCCCAACGATATTCCCATGGCACAGCTCAGCCGCAGGGTCGAGCGGGAACTCATGGACATGCTGGGCGAGACCTGCGACCTCGCGGAGATGCCGGCGGAGCGCGGGATTGTCCTGTAACGGACATCCCCGCGCGCGCCTCCGCTCAGTCGTCCAATCTGTCGTCCAATCAGTCGTCCAATCAGTCGATCTTGGCGCCGCTCTGTGCGATCAGTTCGACGTCGAGCTTGCCCTCACGCGCGGCGAAGGTCTTGAACGCATCGGGCGAGACCGACGGCGCGGCTTCCTCGCCGCGGCCGGCCAGTTGCTTCTGGATCGACGGTTCGCGCAACACCCTGGCGCTGGCGGCAAACAGCTGCTGGACGAGCGCCGGCGGCGTGCCCTTGGCCACGAACAGTCCATACCAGTTGTTCAGTTCATAGCCCGGCACGCCAGACTCGGCGATGGTCGGGTAGTTCGGCATCACCGCCGAGCGCCTGGCCGACGTCACCGCGATCGGCAACAGTTTTCCGGCATCGATCAGCGGTTGTACCGAGGCCGGCGTGGCAAAGCTCAGTTGCGCGTCGCCTGCCGCTACCGCCTGTCCCGACTGTGCGCCGCCCTTGTAGGGCACGTGGGTCATGCTGACGTTGGCCAGTCTGGCGAAGTGCACGGCGGCCAGATGGGTGACCACGCCATTGCCGCTCGAGGAATAGTTGAGGGCGCCCGGGGACTGCCGCGCCTTCTGCAGCAGTTCGCCCGTGCTCTTGATGCCGGAGTTCTTGCCGGCAACCAGCAGCAACGGCGCCGTGGTCAATTGCGTGACCGGGGTAAAGTCCGCCGGGGTGTAACGCAGATTCTTGTAGAGCGCGTTGTCGCCGCCCATCAGGCTGGCGCCACCGATATAGAGGGTGTAGCCATCGGCGGGCGACTTCGCGACGTAGTCCGCCGCGATCGTGGTGCCAGCGCCCGGGCGATTGTCGACGATCACCGGTTGCTTCAGTTCCTTCGCAAGGCCTTCGCCATAGATCCGCGCAATCGTGTCCGCCGCGCCGCCCGGTGGGAAACCGATGACCAGCCGGATCGGCTTGTTCGGGAAAGCGTCCTGCGCCCATGCGACCGGCGCGGAAATCAGGGTTCCTGCCGCAACTGCGACGAGCAAGGCAAAGCGTGTCTGTGATGGCATGTGGTCTCCTCCAATTGTTGTCTTGAGCCGGCTGTGGTGCCGTTTCTGGTTTGCTGCTTGACTTGATTGCTCGCTATCGCCCCCGGAACACCGGCCGGCGTTTCTCGCCGAACGCGCGGCGACCTTCCGCGTAGTCCTCGCTCTCCGCGGCGTGGTCTACCAGTTCTTGCACTGCTGCCTCGGTCAGCGTCGGATCCGCGCTGGCCAGCTTGTTCAGGATGGTCTTGGCACCGCTGATGGAGAGCGGGGCGTTGTCGGCCAGCACGGCGGCCGCCGTACGGGTCGCCGCCATGACGTCCTCGGCGACCTCGTCAACCAGACCGATGCGGTAGCCCTCCGTTGCATCCACCGCCTGCCCGGCAAACAGCACGCGCTTGGCGTTGGAAACCCCGACCAGCGCGAACAGACGGCGCGTACCCTTGAGGCCGTAGACGATGGAGAGCCGCGCGGCCGGAATCGACAGCAGCGCGGCGGGCACGGCATAGCGGAAATCGCAGGCCATCGCCACGTTCAGCGCGCCGCCCATGCAGAAGCCATTGATGGCCGCGATGGTCGGCTTCGACACGTTCTCGATGGCATCGCAGCAGGCATCGACGGCCTGTTCGTAGACCACGACCTGTTCGGGATTGGCGCGTACGGTCGCAAACTCGGCGATATCGGCACCCGCGCTGAAGCTTGCGCCGCTGCCGGTGAGCGCGATCACGCGCACGTCCTCGCGCGCATCGAGATCGGCCATGATGGTCGCGATGCCGCGCCACATGGCCAGCGTCAGTGCATTGCGCTTTTCCGGGCGTTCGATGGAGAGGATGGCGAGACCATCGTTGATCGTCACCTTCAGCGCTTCATGAGTGGCGTGTGTCCCCGCGTTGCCGTCCGCGGCGGCATGGTTGTCGAGCTTCATCGTGTCCCCGGTTCAGGAAGCTACCGCTTCGGTGGTGGTGCCCGCCGTGCGGCCGCGGCCGTGTTCGGCCTGAAAGATGGCGCCGCACGCGACCAGTTCGTCGATCTCGGCATCGGAGAACGCGAATTCGCGCAGGATGTCCGCGCTGTCTTCACCGACGGACGGCGCGGCGCTGCTGGCGATATGCGTCGTGCCGTTGAACAGGATCGGCAGGCCGAGCGCGCGCATGGAGTCGCTGGAACCGCCCTTTGGCGCCTCGACATCCACGACCATGCGCACCGCGCGCGCCTGTTCATGCTCGAGTGCTTGCCCGACGTCGTTGACCGGGCCAGCCGGAATGGACGCGGCGTCGAAGCGCTCGAGCCATACCGCAAGCGTGTCGCCGGCCAGCACTTCCTCGATCAGGCCCGCCAGAATCTTGCGATTGGCATGGCGTACCTCGGGGCTGTCGAAGCGCGGATCGGTTTTCCAGTCCGGATGTCCCAGCACGTCCGCGATACGCTCCCAGTTCGCCTGGTTGGCGCCGCCGATCGCCATGCGGCCATCGGCGCAGCGAAACACCTGATACGGAGCGACCAGCGGGTGCGCTGTGCCCGACGGCTTGGGCACGATGCCGCGCGAGAAGTAGGCCGCGGCGTACCAGTAGAGCTGCTGCATCGATGCCTGCAGCAGCGAGGTATCGACCCGCTGGCCCTTGCCGGTGCGCAGACGATGGATATAGGCCGCCAGAATGCCAGTCGCCGCCAGCACGCCCGCATTCACGTCCGCAATCGAAATGCCGGGTTTGACCGGCTCCGCGCCTTCTTCGCCGGTGACGCTGATCAGGCCGCTGAACGCTTGCAGGATCAGATCGAAGCCGCCTTTGCTGGCCAGCGGACCTTCGCGGCCGTAACCGGTCACCGAGCAATAGATCAGGGCCGGGTTGATCTCCTTGAGCACGTCGTAGCCGAGACCCAGACGTTCCATCACGCCGAGGCGGAAGTTCTCCGTCAGCACATCAGCCTGCGCGACCATGCGCAGCAGCGCGCGTTTGCCTTCGGGCGACTTGAAGTTGATGCCGATCGATCGTTTACCGCGATTGAGCATCATGAAGGAGGGCGGCAGGCCGGAATCGCCTTCGCGACGATAGTTGCGGGAATCGTCGCCAGCCGGGAATTTCTCGACCTTGAAGACTTCGGCACCCATATCGGCGAGCATCAGCCCGCACGTCGGTCCCGCCATGATCTGCGACAGCTCCAGCACCTTCACACCCTGCAGCGGCCGCTCGAAAGCTTCGTCTCCTGCGCTCATCTCCAGTCCTTCTTTTCGTTTTGCTGCGCTCAGTATAAGAACGTCGTCAAACGAAAAAAAATATGGAATTAGGATGGCTCGATAGGAAATTACGATGGATTGGCGAGTGGTCCGTCCGCCAGCACGCGGGCGCCCATCCAGTGTCCGTCGGCCAGCAGCGTTTTGAGGATGGCCAGCGTCGTCGCCACCACGACTTCCGCCGCGCGGCTCAGCGGCAGGACATCGGAGACGCACAACGAGATCTCCCGATCGAGCCGATGCCCGGCGATGGGCAGCGCGGCGATGCCGGTCTTGCGCTGCATATCGTCAGAGATCGCGGACCACGGCAATACGGTCCAGCCAAGGTTCGCGGCGACCAGGCGGATCAGCATGTCGGTGGCGCTGACCTCGCTGACCAATCGAAACTTCAGCCGCTTGTCGAGCAATGCCGCCTCCACGCGATGCCGGATCGTGCTGGGTGCGCTGGGCAGAATCAGCGGGCTATCGGCCAGTTCCTTCAGCTTCAGGGTCTGGCGCCCGTGCACGCCGCTCTGCGGCAGGACCGCGTACAGCGCCTCCAGAAACAGTGGCGTGATCCGCGCCCCGCGGCGCGGCTGCGCATCGACCGTGATGGCGATATCGAGCTTGCCCGCCGCCACCAGATCCACGAGTTCCGCGCTGGGGCGCTCGACGATCTCGATCAGGATGCCGCCGCTCGACAGCAACTGGCGCACCAGCGGTTCCGCCAGCATCTTGCCGGTGCTGCCCGGAATGCCGATGGCGGCGCGTCCCGTCGGGTGGGTAACCTCTTCGGACACCGCCTGCCGCACATCTTCGTGTTGCCGCAACAGCGACTTGGCGTAGCCGTACAGCACCTCGCCCGAACTGGTGAGCCGTGCGCCGTACACGCCGCGGTCCAGCAGGCGCGCGCCGAGCTCGGTCTCCAGATTCATGATCTGCTGGCTGAGCGCGGGCTGGGCAATGCGCAGCGCCTCGGAGGCGCGCGTCATATTGCCCAGTTCGGCGATCTTGACGAAGTACTTGAGTTGCTTGAATTCCATGGCTGACTGGCCTCTGACGACGGCGCGCAGGGTACGCCGATCGATAAGATTACGCGATGGAACCATCGTTATTCAATATTTTTCCTTGATCGATGCGGTTTCTATACTCCGCCTTATAAAACAAGACAGGAGACACCTCATGACGGCCAGCATCGATGGCGCCATCGCCAGTGCGCCTACCGGCGCGCACGAACAGTCGCAGCGCCGGGTGGTGCTGGCGTCCTCGCTCGGGACGATGTTCGAGTGGTACGACTTTTTCCTCGCGGGCTCGCTGGCCGCGCAGATCTCGGCCAATATCTTCTCTGGCGTCAATCCGACTGCCGCATTCATCTTTACGCTGCTGAGCTTTGCCGCGGGCTTCGCCGTGCGGCCGTTCGGCGCGCTGGTCTTCGGTCGCATTGGCGATATCGTCGGGCGTAAGTACACGTTTATGGTGACCATCGCGCTGATGGGTGCGGCGACGTTTGCCATCGGCCTGTTGCCCGGTTACGCGACGATCGGCATCGCGGCGCCGATCCTGTTTGTCGCCATGCGCATGCTGCAGGGGCTGGCGCTCGGCGGGGAATACGGCGGCGCGGTTGTGTATGTAGCCGAGCACGCGGGCAACCACGAGCGTGGCGCGCGCACCGCGTGGATCCAGGCCACCGCGGCGCTGGGGCTGCTGCTGTCGCTGGCCGTGATTCTGCCTACGCGTTACCTGCTCGGCGAAGAAGCCTTTACCGCATGGGGATGGCGCATTCCGTTTCTGGTGTCGCTGCTGTTGTTGCTGATCTCGCTGCGCATTCGCCTGACGCTGCACGAGTCGCCCGAGTTCGAGCGCATGAAGCGCGAGGGCACCACCTCGAAGGCCCCGATCTCGGAAGCCTTTGGGCAATGGAAGCATCTGCGCGTGGTGCTGCTGGCGTTGTTCGGCATCGTCATGGGGCAGGCGGTGGTCTGGTATGCCGGGCAGTTCTACACGATGTTTTTCCTCACGCAGACGCTCAAGGTCGATGGTGGCACGGCCAATCTGCTGATTATCGCGGCGACCATTGTTACGACACCGTTCTACGTCGTCTTCGGCAAGCTGTCGGATCGCATCGGCCGCAAGCCGGTGTTCCTGTCCGGCTGTCTGCTGGCCGCATTGTTCTTCTTCCCATTGTTCAAGGCGCTCACGCATTACGCCAATCCCGCGCTTGAACGCTCGCAGCAGTCGGCGCCGATCGCCGTGCGCGCGGACCCCGCAACCTGCAGCTTCCAGTTCAATCCGGTGGGCACGGCCGAGTTCAAGAGTTCCTGCGATATCGCGCGCGCTGCCATCGCCAAGGCTGGCCTGAACTACACCTCGGTGCCGTCGCAGCCCGGCCAGCCGGCCCGCATCGAGGTCGGCAAGATCGTGATCGATAGCTTCGAGGGCGGTACGGCCGAAGACGGTGCGCGCACCAAGGCGCTGAACGCCGCGCTGGGCAAGGCGCTGACCGATAGCGGCTATCACGTCGGGCCCGCCGATCCGAACCAGATCAACAAGCCGATGACCATCCTCGTGCTGATCACGCTGATGCTGTTCGGCACCATGACTTACGGCCCGATCGCGGCGATGCTGGTCGAGCTGTTCCCATCGCGCATCCGCTACACGGCGATGTCATTGCCGTACCACATCGGCATCGGCTGGTTTGGCGGCTTTCTGCCGGCCACCACGTTCGCGATCTCGGCGGCGGTCGGCGATATCTATGCCGGGCTCTGGTACCCGGTGGGGCTGGCCGCGGCCTGCTTTGTCATCTGCCTGTTCTTTGTCCGGGAGAGCAAGGGGATTAATATCTACGCCTCGAGCCAGCCGCTCTGACTCCCACTACAACGATCAAGAGACACCATCATGCAGTTTGCGGACTCCCACGGCGTGAAGCTATTCGTCCAATCCACCGGTGCGGGCATCCCGATCGTGTTCGTTCACGAGTTTGCGGGCGACTACCGCAACTACGACGATCAGGTACGTTTCTTCGGCCCGAATTTTCGTTGTATCACCTTCAATGCGCGCGGTTATCCGCCATCCGAGGTGCCGACCGACGTCGAGCAGTATGGTCAGGCTTTTGCGGTCGAGGACATCGCAAGCGTGATGCGCTGGGCCGGCGTGGAGAACGCGCATATCGTCGGGGTCTCGATGGGCGGCTATGCGACGCTGAACTTCGGGCTGACCTACCCCGAGCGCGCCCGCTCGCTCACGCTGGTCGGCGCCGGGCATGGCTCGGACCCGGCGCGCCGCGAGCAGTTTCTGCGCGATAGCGCGGAACTGGCCGAGCGGCTGGTGACCATGGGCATGGAGCAGGGCATCGAGCATTACGCCAACAGCACGATCCGTCGGCGCTTCAAGGAGAAGAATCCGCGCGGCTTCGAGCAGTTCAATCGCCAGTTCGCCGAACACTCGGCGCTGGGTTCGTCGCTCACGACGCGCGGCTATCAGATGCGGCGGCAGACCATCTATGAGCTCGAAGCGAAGCTGCGCGAGTTGCGCGTGCCCACGCTGATCGTCACCGGCGACGATGACGAGCCCTGCATCGAACCGGCCTTGTTCATGAAACGCACGATTCCCGATGCCCGGCTCTGGATCGTTCCGCGCACGACGCATGCGGTAAACCTCGAAGAACCGGAGGCATTCAACCGCGTCGTGTTTGACTTCATACTGTCGGCTGACCAACAGCGCCAGGAGTAATAACGATGGATTTGCAACTGCAAGGAAAGTCGGTCCTGATCACCGGCGGAAGCCGCGGCATCGGTTTTGCCTGCGCGGTGACGTTTGCCGCGGAAGGGGCCAATGTCACGATCGCCGGCACCTCTGCCGAGTCGACCGCGCGAGCCCAGCGCGAACTCGCGGACCAGCATGGGGCGAAGGTCGACACCTTCGTCGGCGATCTGTCGGCGCCCGAGGTGCGGCAATCGCTGGACGCTCAGCTTGGCGCCGTCGACGTGCTGGTCAACAACGCCGGCGCGATTCCCGGCGGCGGGCTGACCGCCATGAGCGATGCGCAGTGGCGCGAGGCGTGGGAGTTAAAGGTCTTTGGCTATATCGAGACGACCCGGATGGCGCTGCCCAGGATGATGGAGCGTGGCTCGGGCGTGATCGTCAATGTCATCGGCATTGCGGCCGAGATGCCGCGCTACGACTATCTGTGCGGTGCCACCGGCAACGCGGCGTTGTCAACGTTCACGCGTGCGGTCGGCGCGCGTTCCACCACGCGCGGCGTGCGGGTGGTCGGGGTGCATCCCGGGCCGACCGAAACCGACCGGCTTCTGAAGCTGTACAAGAGCCGTGCGCAGGAGAAGTATGGTGATGAATCGCGCTGGCAGGAAATGCTCGAGCACCTGCCCTTTGGCCGGGCGGCCCAGGCGTCCGAGATGGCGGACCTCGTGGTGTACCTCGCATCGGCACGGGCGTCGTATCTGAGTGGTGTGGTGGTCGATGCCGCGGGGGGCGCCCAGTATGCGTGACGCAACGCGCGCCGATTATCGCCATCTGGCGAGCGTACAGACGCGGTGGATGGACAATGACGTGTACGGGCACGTGAACAACGTGACCTACTACAGCTACTTCGACACCGCGGTAAATCAGTATCTGATCGAGCGCGGCGTGCTCGATATCCACAACGGCGACGTCGTGGGTCTGGTGGTGGACACCGGCTGTTCGTATTTCCGCTCGATCGCGTTTCCGGACCGCCTGCAGATCGGCGTGCGCGTGGCCAAGCTCGGTAATTCGAGTGTGCGCTACGAAGTCGCGGTCTTCCGCGAGGAAGACGAAGCGATCTGCGCGGCGGGGCATTTCGTGCATGTGTATGTCGACCGTGAATCCGGTCGACCGGTACCGATTCCCGATAACACGCGGGAAGCGCTGGCGGCGTTGCAGCGCTAGGCTCGCAGTATGGTCGTGGCGCTTTGAAACTCGTGGATAAGCGCCTCGAACCTGCGATGGAGTTCCGGGGGCGGCTGGTCGATGCCGTAGCGTGTGGCGGCGTGCATCGCCCATGCCTGCCAGCCGAGTTGCTCCATCGTCGGCGCTGGTTGTTGCGCAGCTTGTTGCGCAGGTTGCAGGACCGCGCCGATAAACGTCTCGGCGGGCTGTCCTTTCTCGCACAGCATACCGATGTCGTCGCGGATCCACGTCACCAGCCGTGGCGCGAGGTCGCCCATATTCAGCGTCAGATCCTTGACCCGCAGTTCGTGCGGATACTCGCCGACGATCTGGAAGACCTTGTCGTTGACGACGTGCACCCAATGTGGGGTTTCGGCGATGGCGATCTGAAAGTCGAATCCAGCGTTTTCTGCCCTGAACCGGTTGAGCACCAGCCAGTGCCAGATCAACCCGATGAGGTTGTGAAACCGGTCGGCGGCTTCGATCTGGTCACCGTCTGTTGACGCCGCCGGCGGGCGGACTGGCGAGACAATCCGCACCCGATGGCGGTCACCGCTGCGCAGCGCGCCCACCAGCGACGTGGTCTGCGTCGAGGCCATGTAGTGACCCCAGTCCCCGGTCTTCAACCAGTCGTCATCGATATCGAACGAGCGGTAGATCGCGTGGATGGGTTCGTCCGGGGCACGCTGGGCATATTCGCCGTAAATGCGTGTGCGCCCGTCTCGGGTCCCGAGCGTGTTCTGCATGCTCGTGACTTGCTTGCCGAGCTCATCCGTGACCCAGCGCAGGTCCTGACGCTGCTTGTCCAGCGAGGCGTAGTGCTCCGCTGCCACGAAGATCGCCACCACCGCCATCACGAAGATCGCGGGTTCCGGCAGCGGGTGGTGCAGCGTATGCGCGCCGAAATAGGCCGCGGTGGGGATGATGAACACGAGGATGATGCCCCACCACGAGCCGAAGATGCGGAACACGATGCCTTCGTCGGCATCATCATCGTGCTTCCACCCGTCTTTCTCATCCGTGACTGCCTTGCCGTCCGCGGCGGCTTTCTCCTTGCGCTCGCGCTCGTGGATGATGTGGTGGTGCAGATTGCTGCTGAAGAACGCCAGCAATGTCAGCACGACGACCACCAGCGCATGGAACCACGGTTGCCGCTGATCGTCGTCCAGCCAGTCATGCGGCCACGTATCGAACAGAAACGTCGCGACCAGCACCATCGAGAAGACCCATAGCGTCAGGCAAGCCGCGACGAGTCGCCGATGCGTGGACTCTTTCACTGCTGGTGGTTCCATGCTGTGCCCTCGGTACGTGGTTCCGCTCAATGTTACGCCACGGCAACACTAGCCATGAAGCCTACGCCGAAAATGCTCGCGAATAATCGCCGTCACAAAGTTCGCATCGCTACCTGAAAAGCTGTCCCTGGAGGCTCAGGCGCGCGCAGCCGCGCGGGCCGAAGCCATGTTGTTGGATTTGCTGCGACAGGATCTGCGGCGCGTCAGGCAGCACAACTTCGAACCAGCACGCGGCTGAGCTACATCAGACCACGGCGCCCGCGGCGACGGTCGTGTAGTCAAGACGCGTGCATTCTTCGCCGGTGATGTCGTAAGTCACCAGAGTCGTTTTCTCCTGGCGGGCGAGGGTCGCGCCCGCCAGCACGGCGGCTTCGCGGGTTGGGTGGTGGGAGTCCGCGTAGCGGGCGCCTTCGTGGATGACGTCCCAGCCGCCCTTGTACGGCGTTACCTGAATATGCAGAGGCATGATTTATTGGCCGTCAGCGTGATGGGCGGCCTCGGCCTCTCTTTGTCCGAGGTTGTCCACCAGCCGGAATTGAAAGAGAAACAGCAGGACTAGCCAAAGCACCGCGATGCCGGCCAGCAGGAGTCGATATTCGAGGTAAGTAGTGCCCATGACGATCTCGAAAGTGGGGTGTTTCGAGCTTACGCAAGCGCCGATAGAAGCTTCGTCAAGAGCCCGCCAGCCGGCATCAAACTTTCGTAAAAACCGGTCCGCGGCCTAGCATGGGTTGAATATTTCAACCGTGCGGTAGCGCACCTTCCGCACACGGAAGATGCCTTTCGCAAACCACCTCCGCAAAACATACTGATTGACGCCATAGCTGATCGGAGGCGTCGTGAACCCCGCAGACCACACCTACGTCCCGCCGCAGGCAAAGGCGTCGAGTACGCTGCCCGCGGAGCTTGTCGCCTACCTTGACGGCACCGACTTGCTCGCCAAGATGCAAGCCCTGCGGATCTCCACGGTCGATGGCGAAGGGTGGCCGCATGCCTCACTGCTTAGCGCGGGTGACATGGTTGCCATGCCATCGGGATCGCTGCGCTTCGCCGTCTTCGCCGAGTCCACCACCGCCGCCAATATCCAGCGCGATCACCGCGTGACCGTGACCTTCGCGCACGATGGCGGCATGGGCGAAGTGCGTCTGACGTGCCGCCGTCTGACCGATGCGGCGGCATTTCCCACGATCGCGTTGTTCGAGGCGGAGCCGCTGTCGGCACGCTTTCACCTTGCGCCGTATGCCACCGTGCGCAGCGGCATCACCTTCCAGTTGCACGAGGAAGCACCGGCGCTGGCGCGCTGGCAGCGCCAGATCGAGGCCCTGCGCGCGGCAACCTGAACCGCCTCGGCAGCGTCGCAACCGTCCGTCACGACAGGGGCCCGCCATGACAGCCTATCCAGACTTCCGTGCCTTCCTCAGCGTGCTCGAGCAGGAAGGGCAGATGCTGCGCATCACCGACGAAGTGCAATTCGAGCCCGATCTCGCCGCGGCGGCCTGCGCGCTCGCGCAGATCGGCGATCAGGTACCGGCCATTTTCTTCGACAAGATCGCCGGCAGCCCCGGCGCGCAGGTCGTGCTGAACACGCATGGCTCCTGGCCGAACCACGCGCTGGCGCTGGGCATGAACAAGGACGCGCCGCTGAAGGAACATTTCTTCGAGTTCGTACGGCGCTTCCAGTTGTTTCCGGGCGAGCTGCAACGCGTCGATAGCGCGCCGTGGCAGGAAGTGCGCGTGGACAAGGACATCAACCTGTTCGAGCTGCTGCCGCTGTTCCGCCTCAATCGAGGCGACGGCGGTTTCTATATCGACAAGGCCTGCATCGTGTCCCGCGATCCCGATGACTGGGACAACGATGATGTGGAGAACGTCGGCGTCTACCGGTTGATGGTCAAGGGAAAGAATCGCATCGGCATCCAGCCGGTGCCTCAGCACGATATCGCGATCCATCTGTCCCATGCGGAGGCGCGCGGCGAAGACCTGCCCATCGCCATCTGCATTGGCAACGAGCCCGTTATCCTGCTGATGGGCGCCACGCCGCTGCTCTACAACCAGCTCGAATACAAGATGGCGGCCGTGATGCAGGGCGAGCCCTACAAGGTGGTACGCACGGAAAAGGGCCTCGACGTGCCGTGGGGCTCCGAATACGTGCTCGAAGGCCGGATTCTGGCGAGGCAGCGCGAGATCGAAGGACCATTCGGCGAATTCCCCGGCTATTACTCGGGCGGCCACCTGTATCCCGTCATCGAGATCGACCGCGTCTCGCACCGCACAAACCCGATCTTCGAGTCGGTCTATGTAGGCCGCCCATGGACCGAGATCGACTTCCTGCAGGCGATGACCACCAGCGCGCCGATCTTTATTCAGCTGAATCGGATGTTCCCAGAGGTGGTAGCGGTCAATGCGCTATACACGCATGGCCTGATCGTCATCGTTTCCACGCGCGTGCGTTATGGCGGCTTTGCCAAATCGGTGGGCATGGGCGTGCTCACGACCCCGCATGGGCTTGGCTACGCCAAGATCGTGATCGTGGTCGATGAGGATATCGACCCGTTCAATCTCAATCAGGTGATGTGGGCGATGTCCGTGCGCACCAATCCGGCCGGCGATATCGTGATCATTCCAAACCTTGCCGAGAACCTGCTTGACCCCGCCGGCGAGCCCAACGGCATGGCGCACAAGATGATCATCGACGCCACTACGCCCAAGGCCCCCGACCGCCGCGGCGACTATGGTGAGGTCCTCGATACGCCCGAAGGCACCGACGCATGGCGCGACAAGCTGTTGCCCCTGATCCACGCGCTCAGGAAGTAAGGCCAGCGAGTTTTAGCATCGGAGGTTGAAGATGGACGCAGAAGACACCCCATGGGTCTGCCCGCGCTGCGGCGCGACCACCACCCAGATCCGCGCAAAATCCGCCGTAGCCAACGTATGGACCGTGTTCGGTTGCGACACCTGCCTCTACACCTGGCGCTCGACGGAACCAAAGGAAAACACCGATCGTACGTGCTATCCCAACGTCTTCAGGTTGCACCCAGAAGACATAGCAAAAATGCCCGTGGTACCGTCGATACCGCCGCTGCGTCCGAAGGGTTGAAATCCCCCAATTCCCCGACGCGCGGCCCGACGATCGGAGGACGCCATGAGCAAGCTGCTATCCGTCAATGTTGGCAAGACCAGCGAGGTCGCCTGGCAGGGGCGGATCGTCCGTTCCTCGATCTGGAAATCTCCAGTCGAGGGCCGCGTCTTCGTCGGCCGGCTCAATATCGACGGCGATGCGCAGACAGACTTGCAGGGCCACGGTGGCGAACAACGCGCCGTGTTCGTGTACCAGATGTCTTCCTATCGATACTGGAACGAATTCCTCGGACGCGAAGGCTACGAGTACGGCCAGTTCGGCGAGAACCTGACGGTGGAGGGGCTCGAGGACGCCGAGGTCTGCATCGGTAATCGCTACCGCATCGGCACGGCGGAGTTCGAGGTCTCGCAACCTCGGGTGACCTGCTACCGGCTCGGCATCCGCATGGCGGTTCCGGAGTTTCCGGCACTCGTGGTGACGCACGGTCGTCCCGGTTTCTATATGCGCGTGCTCAGGGAGGGCCATATCGCGGCCGGCGACGATATCGAGCTGCTCTCCACTGGCGCCGAACAGATGTCGGTGACGGCCGTCGATCGCTTGCTCTATACCGAAGATCACCCCGAAGACGCGCTATGCAAAATATTGCGCGAGCCCGCGCTCAGTATCGGATGGCGGCATTCCTTCGAATCGATGCTGGCGGCCCAGGGCAGCGGCTCGGGCAATGCCGGCCTCGACCCGAGCGAACCCGCTCTCGCATGGCCAGGCTTCCGCGAGTTCCGTGTCGCGCGGACCGCGATGGAATCGGACGACGTGAAGTCGATCTGGCTGGAAGCGATCGACGGCGCAGCGTTGCCGCCTCCCTTGCCCGGGCAGCATCTTGCGATCAAGGCGACCGCGGGAGAGAACGGGGCGACCGAGATGCGCATGTATTCGCTATCGGGCGACCCTGCACTGAGTACCTATCGGATCAGTGTCAAACGCGAGGACCATGGGCTGGTCAGCCGCTACCTCCACGCCAACGCGGCAGCGGGCATGACGCTGGAAGCGAGCGCGCCGCGCGGAGATTTTCTGCTGAAACCGGGTCAGACGCCGGTGGTGTTGCTCAGCGCGGGGATCGGCGTCACCCCGATGCTGGCGATGCTGTACGCGCTGACCGAAGACAAGGCCACCAAACGCGACGTGTGGTGGTTTCACGGCGCGCGCGATGGCCGGCACCATGCGTTCCGGCAAGAGGTGCAGGCGCTGGTCAGTCAACGGCCCAGCACCAGGGTCAGCGTGTTCTACAGCCGCCCCGACGCGGAAGACCGAACCGACGGACGGTTCAACATCGAAGGACACCTCACGGTAGCCCAGATACAAGCGTCGGGCGTGCCAAAGGAAGCCGATTTCTACCTGTGCGGCCCCCAACCGTTCCTGCAAGCCATGCGAAAGCAACTGAGCGAGTGGGGCGTGGCTAATGGGCAGATTTACGAGGAGGTCTTCGGCGCGGAAATCGGCACATCGTCCGGCGTGCCCGGCACCAAACCCCACCTGCCAGAAGGCCCCGCCGGCGACGGACCCGCAGTGGGCTTCGTCCGCAGCGGCGTCACCGTCAACTGGAGCACCCGCTACAAAAGCCTGCTGGAACTCGCCGAAGCCTGCGATGTACCAGTGCATTGGTCATGCCGAACAGGCGTCTGTCATAGCTGCCGGGCATCGTTGCTCGATGGAACAGTGCGCTATTCACCAGAGCCTCTGTCGGCACCGCCATCAGGATCGGTTCTGCTTTGCTGCGCCACACCGGAGAGCAAAATTCAGATCGAGCTTTGACTGCGGACGCGCGACCCGCGTATCCTCTCACTGCTCTCGGACGGCGCCAAGACAGGAAATACGACATGACGATCAAGACAGATGAGCAGGTGCAGGCGGAGATTACCGCCCTGAAAGCATTGCAACCGCAGCTTCCGCAACGCGCTCAACACGCGATCGATGCTGCGCTGAAGGTGTTGGAGGGACGGCTGTCCCATGACGCGGTGTACGAGTTGTTCGAGGAGGGCAGCGAAGAATTCGAGGACGCGTTTGCCGCGCGCATGTGGCGCGATGGCACTTCCGGTAGTGCCGCGTTGTCGGTGCTGTATCGCGAATTGATCTAGCCAGACTAGCGGGGCGGCACACGCTGGGCCGCCCCGGAGACATCTACGGCAATCAATCCGCCGTGATGTTCTTTGCCTTGATAATCTTGCCCCAGTACTCGGAGTCCTTGGCCACCAGATCGCCGAGGCCCGCCGGGTCCAGATAGCGCGCTTCGATACCAACGGCTTCGGCGCGCTTCTTCGTTTCCGCTTGCTCAAGCACCTGCTTCACATTCGTGGTGAGCTTGGCGACGACGTCGGGCGGGGTACCGGCCGGCGCGAACAGCGCCACCCAGGCTTCCAGCTCGAAACCGGGCAACCCAGCCTCCGCAGTGGTCGGCACATTGGGCAGCATCGGATGCCGTGCCTTGCTGGTCACGGCCAGCGGCTTGAGCTTGCCGGTTTGAATATGTCCGATCACCGAGGGCGGGGTGGTGATGAACACCTGCACCTGTCCGGCCAGCACGTCCTGAATCGCCGGACCCGAGCCCTTGTACGGTACGTGCACCATCTTGGTGTCGGTGACCTGCGTGAACAGTTCCGTCCCGACATGGGACAGCGAGCCATTACCCTGCGACGCGTAGTTGACCTTGCCGGGGTTCTGCTTCAGATAAGCGATGAACTCCTTCAGGTTGTTCGCTGGCACGGCCGGATTGACCGTAATGACATTGGTCGCGACCGTGATCAACGCCACGGGAACCAGATCCTTCTGGCTCCACGGCAGCTTCGCGAACATCGACGGGTTGCCGACGTGGTACGCCGAATACGAAGCCAGCAGCGTGTACCCATCCTTCGGCGCCCGCGCCACCATCTGATAAGCAATATTGCCGCTGCCGCCAGCGCGGTTGTCGATGACGACCGCCTGCCCGAGCTGCTTGGCCATCGTATCAGCGATCAGCCGCGCGGACGTATCGACAACGCCGCCGGGAGGATTCGGCACGACGATGCTGATCGGCTTGGAGGGGTAAGGGGTGGATTGCGCGTTGGCCAGTGGGGCGCTGAGTGCCAGGCCAGCGGCGGCTACGACTGCGCCGGCAAGGATGGAATTGCGGTACTGCATAACGAGAGGCTCCTCCTGAGATGGATCTGTTTGCGTTTTTCTTGAACTCGGTTTTGCGTGCTGCCTCCGCAGCGTACAGCGATCTGCCAGCGTGTTGTATTGGCGGTTTCCTTGCTGCCACCAGAAGTCTGCTTATCGATACGACTCGGGTATCTACCTAGTTGACACCTATTTTCTTCCGCGACGAGAATGCAACGGTTGATTGAGCGAAGTCTCAGTCAGCACCTCAGCAACATTGCTGACCACATACCGGCTATGAAAGCCCCTGACATGCGCGCGTGCGCAGTCAGGGGCTTTTTGCTTTTTGGAGCTCGCATGTCCCTCTTGGGCAATCACAACGAACCTTCGCCATTTCCGCCAACCACCGTCGCCAGCATTCAGATGGCGCCGCGCGTGGGATGCAAAGACGAGAACCTGGCCCGGTCACTCGCAATGATCGAGCAGGCGGCCGCGCGCGGCGCCAGGCTCGTGGTGTTGCCTGAGCTGGCCAACTCGGGCTACGTGTTTGCCAGCCGCGCCGAGGCATTTGCGCTGGCCGAGCCAGTACCGGATGGCCCGTCCACGCAGGCCTGGATCGAAGCGGCGCGTCGCCACGACATCCACATCGTCTCCGGCATCGCCGAGCGCGATGGCGAGCGGCTCTACAACTCAGCAGTGCTTGTCAGCGCCAAGGGGCATCTCGGCACCTATCGCAAGCTTCACCTGTGGGGCGACGAGAACCTGTTCTTCGAGCCCGGCGACAAGGGTCTGCCGGTCTTCCATACCGAAATGGGTCGCCTGGGCATCGTCGTCTGTTACGACGGGTGGTTCCCCGAGACATTCCGTCTGCTTGCGATGCAAGGTGCGGACATCGTGGCCATGCCGACCAACTGGGTGCCCATGCCCAACCAGCCCGCCGACCGTCCCGCCATGGCCAATACGCTCGCCATGGCAGGTGCGCACAGCAACGGCCTGACCATCGTCTGCGCCAATCGTGTCGGCACCGAACGCGGGCAACCATTTATTGGCCAGAGCCTGATCGTGGGAGCGGATGGCTGGCCGATGGCGGGCCCGGCGTCCCTCGATAGCGAAGAGATTCTCTATGCGCGCATCGACCTGAGCGTCGCACGGCGCGGCCGGCAGTTGAACGACTTCAATCACGTTCTGCGCGATCGGCGCGAGGACCTCTACGACGCGATGCTCGGCATGCCGACATCGACGCCCCGCCAATAATGGCGCCGCATTCTTGTTCCCCCCTTTGACACAGGAGCTCACCATGAAAGCATTTCCGCTCATCCTTCGTGCCGGCGCCATCGCCGCCGTGCTGCTGACCTCGCAAGCTTATGCCGCCGACCCCATTCGCATCGGTGTCGCGGTTGGCCTGTCGGGCGCCAACAGCGTGGTAGCGCCCGCGGTGGTCCAGTCTTCGCAACTGGCAGTCGAGGAAATCAACGCAGCGGGCGGTATTCTCGGCCGCAAGGTCGAACTGGAGATCGTGGACGATGCCTCGGGTGCCGTCGGCGCGCAGAAGGCTTTCGATACTCTGGTATTCCAGAAGAAGGTCAGCGCGGTGATCGCCATGGAGACCAGCGCCGCGCGTAACGCCGCGCTTCCGGTCATCAACAAGGGCAAGGTGCCCTATATCTACACCTCGTTCTACGAGGGCCGCTCGTGCAACAACTGGATGTACGTCAATGGATGGGTGCCAGAGCAGCAGGTGGCCCCCGTCGTTGACTACTTCGTCAAGGCCAAAAACGCCAAGACCTTCTTCCTGGTCGGCAATGACTACGCGTTCGGGCGTGGCATGCTGGACTTCACGAAGAAATACATCGAACGCCAGGGTGGCAAGGTGGTAGGCGAGGAATACCTCCCGATCGACGGCAGTGACTGGACCACGGTGGTCTCGAAAATCCGCGCGGCCAAGCCCGATGCGTTGATCAGTGCAACCGCGGGCGGCGCCCCCAATGTCTCGCTTGCCAAACAGATCAAGGGCGCCGGCCTGACACTGCCGTACGGCAACCTTGCCATCGACGAAGGGACCGCGAAGACCATGGGCGACGTTGCCGAGGGCCTGTACATGTCGGCGTCCTACCTGACCAGCATCGAATCGGCAGAGAACAAGAAGTTCATGGCGGCGATGCAGAAAAAATTCGGTGCCGACCTGAAAACGCCGAACGAGTTGTCCGAGCCGCAGTATGAAGCGTTCTACCTGTTCAAAGCCGCGGCCGAGAAAGCGGGATCGATCGATGCGGCCAAGGTGACGAAGGCTCTCGGTGAGGTGTCGTTCTCGGGTCCTCGTGGCACGGTACAGATGAACAAGAGCCGGCACACGCCGCTCTCCATGCGCCTGGGCCAGGTGCAGGCTAACGGGTCGATCAAGATCCTCGAGACCTTTGCCAACGTCGATCCGGGTGCACAGTGCCCAAATATCAAGTAAGGGGACACCATGGCGCTATTGCTGGATCTGCTGACCACGGCGAGCATGCTGTTCATCGTGACGGCGGGGCTCATGATGATCTTCGGGGTCATGAAGATCGTGAACTTCGCGCATGGCGCGTTGCTGACGCTGGGTGGATATGCCAGCTACGTGGTGACGCGCCTGCATGTCGATCCGTGGCTTGGCTGGCCGCTCGCCATGATCGTGGGTGTCGCGGTGGGCATGCTGGTCGAGCGTCTGATCGTGCGGCCGTTGTACAAGCGTCCGCTCGACGCCATCCTCGCGACGTGGGGGCTCAGCATCGTCATCGGGCAATTGATCGTGATGGCGTTCGGCCGCGAAGTCCAGTTCGCGGACGCGCCACTCGCGGGCACATGGTCGGTTCTGGGCGTGGAGTACTCGGCGTATCGCCTCGTGCTGGTGCCCGTCGCCTTGCTGCTGTGCCTGTTGCTGACGGCACTACTGACGGGCACCCGCTTTGGCGTCAACACGCGTGCGGTGATCATGAACGAGGATCTGGCCAGCAGCCTCGGCATCCATTCGGGCCGGGTGCGTTTCATCACGTTCTGCCTCGGCGCGGGACTGGGCACGCTGGCCGGGGCCATGATCACACCGCTCTCGAGCGTCGATCCGAACATGGGTCTGCCATGGCTGATCAGCGCCTTTATGCTCGTCATGGTGTCGGGGCACTCGATGGCAAGCCTGCTGGTGACGTGTGTGGTGTTTGGTTCCGCACAGGTTCTGGTCAGTACCTATGCCAATCCGGTGCTTGGCGGCCTGACTATCGCCGTGCTGGCCGCGGTCACGCTGCGGATTCGTCCGAAGGGGTTTTCTCATGGCTGACAGTCACATCGCTTTGCCCGCATCCGGTCAGGCGCGGCAACGGCCATCGGCCTCTCGGCTGGTCGCCGTTGCGGCCGTAGCCCTGATCGTTATTGCGGCTGGGCCATGGTTATTCGACACGTACCTGCAGAACATCCTGATCAAGGCGTTCTTCTTTGCGATCGTGGTCATTACGGTAGATATCCTCTGGGGCTACACGGGATACCTGACCTTCGGGCAGTCCGCGTTCTTCGGCATTGGTGCCTATGTCGCAGGCCTGGTGTTCACGCACAGTGGGTTCAGCATTGCCACCGCCATACTTGGGGTGGTCCTGACCATTGCCACCAGTGCCGCCGTGGCGGCACTGGTGGGGTGGCTCTCGTTCTACCGTGGCGCATCGCCATTCTTTGCCACGGTGATCTCGCTGGTGCTGCCGATCGTCCTGACTCAACTGTTACTGTCCGGCGGCGACTGGACCGGCTCGAGCTCCGGGCTGACGGGCTATGAAACATTCGATTTTTCGATCGAAGCCTGGTACTGGATTGCGGGCGGGGCGCTCGTGCTGGCTGGCCTGCTGGCCTGGATGCTGGTGCGCAGCGATGCGGGCCGGATTCTCGCCGCCATTCGCGACAACGAGTCTCGCTGCACCTACCTGGGCATCAACACATCGCTGGTCAAGATCGTTCTGCTGGTCGCCATGGGGGCCGTCGCCGGCATCGCCGGATTCGGCTACGGATCGTTCAGCGGCGTCGTGGCGCCCGAACTCGCGGGCTTCGCGCTCGGTACGGAGTTCATCATCTGGGCGGCACTTGGCGGACGCGGCACGCTCTGGGGCCCATTGACAGGCGCGGTGCTCATCAATGTCGCCACCGCCTACCTCAGCGGCAGCATGCCGTTCGCGTGGCAGCTTATCCTCGGTGGCGCATTCGTCGTGGTCATCGTGTTGCTGCCGCAGGGGTTGATGCCGCTGTTGCTGAGACCGCTCGGCTTCGGCAGGTCATCGGTCCACGTCCCGCAGCTTCAGGAGCGCGAATCCGGGGCGGCTTCGAATCCGCCTTCCGGGCTTGCCATCCGGATGAAGGGCGTAGAGAAGAACTTTGGTGCGCTGAAGGTATTGCAGGGTATCGATTTCGAGGCCAGGCCGGGTGAACTGGTCGGGTTGATCGGTCCTAACGGTGCTGGCAAGACGACCCTGATGCGTTGCATGAGCGATGGCGCCGCGCGCAGCGGTGGCACGGTGGAGCTTTGCGGGCACGACATCCTGCAGTCGCCGCCCGAGACTTGCGTGCATTTCGGGTTGGGTCGCAAGTTTCAGAACGCCAATATCTTCGAATCGCTCACCGTGGCGGAATGCCTGCGCATTGCGGGTACGCGCCTGGAACGGCCGTCGCTGACCGGGCAGGATCGTTGGCTCCGCCTACCCGCCTATGCGTTGCATGTCATCCGCGTGACCGCGCTCGATCAGAAGCTGCACTGCGTCGCGCGCGACCTGTCGCATGGCGAGCAGCAGGCGCTCGAACTGGCGATGGTGCTGGCATTGGAGCCACGCGTCGTGCTGCTGGACGAGCCGACAGCCGGCCTGACGAAGACCGAACGCACGCAGATCGGTGAGGTGCTGTCATCGCTGGCGCATCGCTACGGGCTGTGCTGCCTGCTCGTGGAGCACGACCTGGATTTCGTGGAACAGATCGCCACGCGTATCGTGGTGCTGCATCAGGGCACCATCGCCATGCAGGGTAGCTTCCAGGAGGTGGTGAACTCACAGCTGGTCAAGACCATTTACTCCGGCAGCTCGCATGTGCAAAAGGAGGCGTCATGAATTCCGTCGCACTCAAGCTGGACGGCGTCACCAGCGGGTATCGCAGCGCGATCGTGCTCATGGATCTCTCCCTGCAGGTGAACAAGGGGGAAGCGGTCGCCTTGCTGGGCAAGAACGGTATGGGCAAGAGCACGCTGCTCAAGTCGATCATGGGCTTTCTGCCAAAGAAGGCGGGCACGGTTTACCTGCATGGAGAGGACATTACGCGCATGCCACCGCACCGGATCGCGCGGCAGGGCATCGCCTATGCCGCGCAGGAGCATGCGTTATTCGCCGATCTGAGCATCCGCGATAACCTCAGGCTGGGTCTGGCGGGGGAGTCGCTGTTCCAGGAGCGGTTCGACGCCATCGAGCCGCTGTTCCCCGTGTTCAAGAGCCGGTTGCCGCAACCCGCGGGCACGCTTTCCGGGGGCGAGCAGAAGATGCTGTTGCTGGCCAGGGCGCTGATGATGCGGCCTTCGGTCATCGTCCTCGACGAAATCACGGAGGGATTGCAGCCCTCGGTGATCGAGCGGCTTGCCAATGCCCTGCTGCGGGAGCGCGAGCAGCATGGCACCACCATGCTCATCGTCGAGCAGAATGTTCCCTTCGCGCTCAAGGTGGCGGATCGGTACCTGATTCTCAAGCAGGGAGAGGTGGTCGATCAGGGCGAGGCCAGGGCGGACGGTGCCGTCGATTCCGTGTTTGCACATTTGCGCGTCTGACTGCCAGAATACGCGGGCTATCTATCGAGTACGCATTGCCTTTATCGCTCCAGCCATGACATCAGCCTCTCCAAGCCTGCCGCTTTGCCAATTGATCTCGACCGGTGGCACGATCGCCATGAAGATCGATCCCGTGAGGAATGCGCCGGTGCCCGCGTTATCGGGGGATGATCTGGTCGCCATCGTGCCGGGCATCTCCCGCATCGCGCGGCTCGAGGTCAATAACCTCTCCAACGTGCCGTCGGACTATATGGACCCGGAGCGTTGGGTGGCGCTGCAGCGCGCCGTCGAGCAGGCGATCGCGCGGCCCGACATATCCGGCGTGATCGTGTCGCACGGCACCGATACGCTCGAGGAGACCGCCTGGTTCCTCGATCTCACGGTTCGCAGCGACAAACCGTTGGTGCTGATCGGGGCCCAGCGCAATGCCTCGTCGCCGGATTTCGACGGACCACGCAATCTGCTCAATGCCGCACGGATCTGCGCGGCATCGAACACGCGGGGCATGGGTGCGGTGATCGCCATGAATAACCAGATCAATGCCGCACGGGAAGTCAGCAAGACCCATACGGCGGATGTGGAGACGTTCAAGTCCGGCGACTTTGGCTTGCTGGGCGTGATCGACGAAGACCGGATCGTGATCTCGCGCACTACCGCGCGCAGGCAGTATATGGAGATCGGGCGTTCAGTACTTCCGCGCGTCGAGATCGTTCCCATGTTTGGTGGTGCCAGCGGCGACCTGATCCGGGCGGCCGTCGGTCTGGGCGCGGAAGGGATCGTCGTGCAGGCATTAGGCTTCGGCAATGTGAACGAGGCCATGTACGAAGCCATTCGCGAGGCCATCGCCGGCGGCGTGCCGGTGGCGATCTCTACGCGCGTTCCCAATGGTCGCGTGCAGCCTTCCTATGGATTCGTGGGCGGAGGGCAAACGCTGAAGGCGATCGGCGCCGTTTTTGCCGACAACCTCAGTCCGCAGAAGGCGCGGATTCTGCTGATGCTCGCTTTGCAGGAGACGCGCGACGGGCAGATGCTCCAAGATATCTTTGACCGATAGAGGCGCATCATGGCGGATGACAACTCACAGGACGATGGCTGGCGCGTTGGCGTGTTGTTCTCGCGCTCTGGCGCGACGAGCGTGACGGAGTCCGAGCATTTTTTCGGCACCGCACTGGCGATCGAGGAGATCAATCGGATTGGCGGCGTGCTGGATCGCCCGCTCATCCCAGTGGCCTATGATCCAAAGGGCGATGCCACCGAGTACCGCAAGCTCGCCACGCGTCTGCTCGTCGAGGACGAGGTCACCGTTATCTTCGGCTGCTCGCGCTCGTCGAGCCGCAAGGCCGTCCTACCCGTGGTGGAGCGTAGCAATGCGTTGCTCTGGTATTGCTCGTTCTACGAGGGCTTCGAGTACTCGCCGAACGTCATCTACACCGGCGCTGTGCCCAACCAGAACAGCGTGCAACTCGCGGCCTATCTGATGCAGAACAAGGGGACGCGGTTCTTCCTTGTGGGGGCCGACTACATTTATCCGCGCGAATCCAATCGGATCATGCGGGATATGGTGGAGCAGCAGGGCGGGGAAGTGCTGGACGAGGTCTACCTTCCCCTCGAGGCGGAACAGGGTGAGCTCGACGAAGTCCTGGAGGATATCCGTTTGTGTCAGCCCGACGTCGTCTTCTCCACGCTCGTGGGTCAGTCCGCACGGCAGTTCTATCAGCGTTATCGTGACTTCGGGCTCGATCCGAAGCGAATTCCGATTGCCAGCCTCTCCATGACCGAAGAGGAGATTCGCCTGATCGGGCCTGAACTGTGCGAGGGACATATCACGTCCGCCACGTATTTCGGGTCGCTGCAGAACGAAAGCAACCGGCGCTTTATCGATCTATGGCGCCAGCGGTTCGGCGATCGGCCGACCAGCACGTGGTCCGAGATGGCTTATACGCAGGTCCACCTGTTTGCGCGTGCGCTTCAGCGCTGCGGAAGCATGGATCGTCGCAAGCTCGTGGAAGCGGCGCACGCGGTCGAGTTCGATTCGCCGGAAGGGCGCGTCGTGCTCGATGCCGACAACAATCATTGCTGCCTGACGCCGCGCATCGGCGTCTGTCGCAGTGACGGTCAGTTCGACATTGTCTGGGAGGCGAAGGAACCGATCCGGCCGGACCCTTATCTGTCTACTTTCGGGTTCTCCGAATTCTGGTTGAGGTGAACCCATGAGTGCCAGCCTTCGACGACTCTATGAGGACCTGCGCAGCATATGCGTGACGATCGTGTATCCGCCGGGAGAGGATCGGGACATCATCGTCCAGCAAATACAGCGAATTGGCTGTCGGCTACGGATCGTCTGGCCGCATCCAGCGGATCCGCCGACCGGCTCCGACGTGATCTTCTTCCAGGTGTCGCAGGATCTGGAGGGCAACCCGGAATGGACCGCCGGCGCGGTGGATGCCGCAATGGTCGCGCTATCGGACTATGAAAGCCCGACAACGCTGAAACTGCTGCTCGACACCCGGGCCCATGGCGTCATCACCAAGCCATTCCGATCCGCCGGGATTTTGAGCACCCTGGTGCTGGCACGCTCGTCACAAGGTTTCCACCAACGCCTGCAGGGCAAGATCGACAAGCTTGAATCGACCATGCGGTCACGCCGGCAAGTCGAAAAAGCCATTCGCATCCTGGGCGACCATCAGCAGATGTCGGAGACTCAGGCTTATGAATACATGCGCGAACGCGCGACCAAGCTACGCGTGACGGTCGCCGAAGTCGCCATGATGGTGCTGGATGCGCACGAGTCGATGGAGAAGCTTGGGCTGGGGAAGATTGCGCCAAACAAGGGGCGGTGATGTTTGGCGTGGATCCGTCCAAACAGAAATCACATATCTTGATAACTATCATTATCTCGATAGCAACTTTAAGCATCTAACTCCGGTCGCTGCGGTACTATTGGAGCCGTCCAAATTCCCTCGATTTGCCTTGCCTCGAACCTCCGAACCCGCCACGACCCTCTCGCCAGCACGCCGACGCCAGCGCGCTGCGGTCGCACCTGCGCGGCTGCTGGGGCCGCATCATTTCGCGTTTTATCGTGGCGTGCTCGAAGGTGTTGACCTCGCTCGATTGGCCGATCGTTATCTGGATACGGGACTCGATCTGCGCCTGGCGCGCGCGACGGCTGACTGGATTGCCGAGGAGCTTGCCCGCGGTGTTCAGCGTCTGGCGACGCGGCCCGTGAGCAAAGACGGGAAGGCTGCGACAGCAGGTTCGACATCGCCGCGCCGTTGGAGCGAGTCCGCCTGGCACGCGTTGTTTCACCCGCCCGCCGGCGAGACCGCTTCCGCCCGGCAGGCTCGTCGCAAGCGTCAGCAACGCGCGCTCGATGAACTGCAACCGCTGCTCGCGGCACGCCCATCGGCTGACGATGCCGTCAGCGGCTGGTTCACGCCAGCGATTGCGCATCGCTTGATCGCCGTCGACTGGACCACGCTTGCTGCGTTGCAGGCTGGCATCGCGCAGGGCGGCGCGCGTTGGTATCAGCGTGTAGACCGTATCGGTGCCCACACGGCCCGACGCATCGAGGCATGGCTGGCCGAGTTCGCGACCGAGCTCGGCGCCATCCCTCCCGCTGCGCTGGTACCGCGACGCAAAGCGACCACTGCGGAGCTGTCGAGCCTGCGTCCGCCCGCCGCAATGGTCGCTCCGCTGGAATCGCTGCTGCTACCGCCGGCCCTCGATGGCCGGCACGGCCACAACCGCGCGGCCGCCGGCAGCGAGCAGCGTATCGCCGCGCAGAACGACCTGATGGCCATTCACGCCTGGCTCGGTGTGCATATGCCCATCGGCGGTCATACATGGCGCGCCTACCGTACGCAGGCAGAGCGTTTCCTGCTGTGGGCGGTGTTCGCCCGTGGCAAGGCCTTGTCCGATCTGACGGTTGAAGATTGCAGCGCGTATCTGACTTTCATTGCCGATCCGCAACCCGCAGCGCAATGGGTCGGTGCGCGCGGCACGCCGCGCTATCGTTTCGACTGGCGTCCGTTTGAAGGGCCGCTGTCTCCCGGCAGCGTGCGGCAGGCGTTCACCATCGTGAAGAGCCTGTGTACATGGCTGGTCAGCGCTCAGTACCTGCGCTACAACCCGTTCGCGCTGCTACCTAAACCCAAAGCCTCGGGGCAGGGCCGCATCAAGGTGGCGCGCAGCTTTACCGACGCGCAATGGCAGTTCCTGCGCAGTTTCGCCGCGGGTCTGCCTCCCGACGACGCCCGCACCGCGCGCATGCAGTTTCTGTTGCGCTTCGCCTATGCCACCGGCCTGCGGATCTCCGAACAGGCTCGGGTTACCGTCGGCGATCTGCGGCAGCAGGATCTCTCCGCCGATCAGCGCGGTGTGTGGACATTGTCGTTCGTGGGGAAGGGCACGCGCGCCCGCGAGGTGCACGTGCCCGCGCCGGTCATCGAGGTCCTGCGCGATTACCTGGCCGCGCGCGGCCTGCGCCGGGAGTTCGAGCGCCTGCACCCGGCAACGCCTCTGATCGGTCGCGTAAAGAACGATGGTGCCACCGGCCGACTCTCCGTCGCGCAGCTCGATGCAATCCGGAAGGGTTTCTTCGCTCAAGCGGCCGAGGTGCTGGCCACGGAGGACCCAGCCGCCGCTGCGCGCCTCGCACAGGCCAGCGCCCATTGGCTGCGACACACCTTCGGCTCCCACGCCATCGCACGCGGCGTGGCCCTCGACGTGGTCCAACACCAGCTCGGCCATGCATCGCTGGCGACGACCTCGGTCTACGTCCATGCCGAGGATGCCCGGCGCGCGCGTGAGCTGGATCAGGCAGGGATGTATTGATCGCGAACCGCGTGCAGAGCGCTCTCGTACCGCGAGATCAATCTGATCAAAGAGCCATCTTGAATTCAGATAGCGTCGCTACGGTGTTCGTCAGACCTTGCTTGAGTAGCGTGGCAAGGTAGTTGTCTTGACTCATAGGCGGGTTCTTGAGCGATGCGCGGTGTTCGGCTACCGCTGCCAGCACCTTCCCCTTGTGCAGGTCCCACAGATCCATGATGAAGTCGTCCGGATGCAGCGCTTCCATATTGAACTTTGAGAGCGCCGCTTTCGGGAAGTCCTTCAGATTGAATGTGACAATCGCTTCGGCCCCTGCATGGATAGCCGCTGCGACCACGTGCCGATCGTCTAGATCAGGCAATTCGATGGTTTCAATGTAGTGCTCGTAGCCCACGACGAGCGAATCCCGAACCTTGTCGTTCATCAAGCTGCGCGTGCGCTGCAATCTGCCAGCGTCGAGGTCTGGGCGCCTCGCGATCAGATTACGTGTCCACTCATCATGAATCTGATCGGTCCACTTGGCGCGATACAGGTCCGTCAGAGCGAGCCGCATGAGCAGATCACGAAGTGGAGCAGGGAACAGAACGCAAGCGTCGTAGACCACGGCAAAGTTCGACGCCATCCTTAATATCCCATGTCGAGCTCTTGCGCCTGAGCCGCGAGTTCGTCGAGAGCCTTCCGTCGCTCGGTGTCGATACGTTCCTTGTATGCCACGACGTCTTTATAGAGAACGCGTCGATGCGTATTGACTTTGCGAAACGGGATCTCGTTCTTCTCGAGCAATTGCACAAGGTATGGGCGCGACACGTTCAGGAGGTCCGCGGCCTCCTGAGTGGTCAACTCAGCGTGAATAGGGATGATCGAAACAGCGTTGCCATTCCCGATTTCAGAGAGCAAATCGACTAGAAGCTTTAACGCCGTGGTGGGCAGCGTGACTTGCTGCACCTCGCCCCGGGCGTTTCTGAAGTCGAATTGCTGCGTCTCGGCCTTGCAGTCCAGAACGACTGCCAAGCTGCGCGACGACTCGCGCGCGATGGCGCTCTCAGCTGCCGATGGCAGCAGTGTGTTGGCGATGGTGTGTGGCATGGGGGCTCCGATACATACTGTGCGTGGTGACGCATGGTAAATCGAAACAAACGAAATCGCAATAACCGAAAGGACCGCATATTGCATTGTGTCGATTGGGACACATTTTCCGAGTTGACGTGCATCGCGGCGTCATCCTCGCTCGGCTCGACTATTCGGGTCGCGATTGCGTCTTGCCGAGAAGCTCATCGAGTTGCTCGAACAGGGCCGCGAACTGACGGCTGGCCACTTTGCAATATGGACACACAGCGAGGTGCGCGTCGAGCGCGGCGCGCTCGTCTGGCACGAGTTCGCGGTCACGGGCTTCGCAGACCAGGCCAGCGGCGTCACGACAACGAATGCCACCAGCGTCCTGATGCGAATCGGGTAATTGAGTCATCTTTCTTCTCCCCAGCCTCGGACCACGCATGCGCGTAGACGCAGGCGAGTGCGATGCATGATTACGCGCAGATTTCCCGTAGAAAGCGCGGTTTGCGTGGCGATTTCGCTGATTTCCATACCCAGGTACTCGCGCAGCAGAAACACCCGCGCCGACGCGGGCGGGAGTGCCTGCATGCAAAGCTCCACCAACTCCAGAAGTTGCTGACGATCCAGGCGGTCCCCTGGACCATCGACATTTCCCAGTGCCTCGGGTAGCCACGTACCGTCGGCGGTGAACATCTCCTCCATGACATGGCCGTCCGCCATCGCGTCGTCGCTCAGGTCGAGCGGGACGATCCGCTGCCAGCGTCGCATGACATCAACGATCTTGTGGCGAAGGATGCCGACCAGCCAGGCCCGCATCGGCACGTTGCCAGTAAAGCCATGCAGCCCCGTTGCGGCGGCAATCAAGGTTTCCTGTACGACGTCGTCGGCTTCGAACGGACTGCCCATCTGCATCAGCGCAAGCCGGCGCAGGAAATCTCGATGAGCCGCCAGTTCGGGTGGCCACTGCACGTCTCGCTCCGCGGCTGCACGCATGATCACTGCTGCAGACGGCGCTGCAGGGAGACCGCATAGGCCGCCGCGCGCGCTTGCAGGATCGGATCCGCCGACGGTTCGACGCCGGCGGGGAGCACCGTCGGCACGAACATCGTCGGCGTACAGGTAGCGGGATCGGCGAGGGCGGTCACCTTCAGGCGACCCAGTTCGACGCGCGCGGGGCCATTCGGCGCCCACTGCTGCGACGAATCGGTCAGCGTGTCATTGGGCCCGGCGGGCTGGGCAAAGAGGATGAACTCCACCGGACCTTTGTTCAGTCGTTCGTTCAGCTCGGCGTGAAGGAAATTGTCTGGCATCGACGCCTCCTGTTCCGCCGTCAGGTAGTGCGTTCCCGCCACGGGCTCCATGACGACCCGCGCCCAGGTGCTCTGGCCCGACTTCCCGGTAAAGCGGAACGCATGGTTGGCATGATAGGGCGTGGTTGCATAGGATTGTGGGGCCGCGTGCGAGGCCAGCAATGCGGGCTGGCGTGTGCCATCCGGGAAGCGCTCATTGTGCGCCTTGATCTTGTCCGCATCGGGCTTCCTGGTCGCGGGATCGGGCACTCTGGCCTGAAGGAAACTGACGAAGGACTCCGGCGTCGCGGCAAAGAATACCGGCTCGGAGATCATCACCAGATCGTAGGTATCGGACTTGCCCTGCAGGCGCACGGCCAGGCCGCGCACACTGCGGCTCTTGTCCGAAATCCCCGGATTGCCGCCACCGATCGACCAGCGCACGATGGCCGGCACCGAAGGCTCGACAAACAACGGCGCACGTACGAACGAAGCGGCCTGCTTTGACGGCACAAACTGCGCGCTGGCACAGAAGCCCTTGGCATGACTGGCACGCGCACCAGCGTGTTTGCCGAAGACACCGTTGAGTGCATCCACCTGCTCGGCAGGCGAGGGTGGGGTGGCGTGGACGGCAGAGGAGGCAAGCGTAGCGGCCATGATTAAGGTTTTCCAGTTGAGCTGTGGGGTGGACATGATTTGGCTTCCATAAAGGGGCATCTCCCTTAGGAGTCGCGCCTCGGACCCAAATCGTTACAGTCAAACCGAAAATTCTTTCGCAGGGGCACTGGCTTAAGCGATCTCTCCCACCACAAAGTCAATGAACACCTTTGCCCGCGCCGGCAGCCGCCGGCCGAAGCCGTGCAGCATCTGTAGCGGCACCGGCCGCAGCGCCACGTCTGGCAGCACCGTGCGTAGCGTGCCGGCATCGAGATCGCGCTGCACCGTCGTGCGCAGCAGTTGCGCGATGCCAAGCCCGTTCAGCGCCGCCGTGCGCATGGCCTCGCCGCTGTCGGTGTCGAACACGCCCTCGAGCGGCGGGCAGGTGTCGGTGGCGAACGCGATGGGCACCACCTGCCCAGCCAGCCGGTAGCGCACATGACGATGTGCCGCGAGCTCGGCGACCGTGTGCGGCACACCGTGGCGCGCGAGGTAGTCGGGCGCGGCCACCAGCACCAGCGGCAGATCCGCGATATGGCGCGTATGCAGGCCGCTGTCCGCCGCATGCCCGGCCCGCAACGCAAGGTCAAAGCCTTGCCGGAGCAGATCGACGTGCTGGTCGCTCACGCTGACGTCGAGTGTCAGCCGCGGATGTTTCGGCATCAGCACCGCCGTGATCGGTCCCAGCAGCGAGCGCGCAAGGTCGCTGGGCATACTCACACGCAGCCGGCCTGCCGCTGTGGCGGCTGGCGCCACCGCATCGGCCGCTTCTTCGAGTCCGCGCACCAGCGACGCGACGCGCTCGTAATACGCACGCCCTTCGACCGTCAGCACCACCGCGCGCGTCGAGCGCTGGAATAGCTTGACGCCTAGCCGTGCCTCCAGCCGCGCCACGCTTTTCGAGACCGCCGATGGCGTGGTGCCAAGCGTGCGTGCGGCGGCGGTAAAAGACGCCGCTTCCACGGCGCGCACAAAGGCGGAAAGTCCGTGCAGGCGTTCGATCGACATTGATGACAGATTGGCACAAGTGATGGGCCGATTGTAGGCTAGTCCACGCAGCGATGCGCACGCATGATGGCTGCCATTCCATCAATGAAGGAACCTTCATCATGCTAGCGCTCGCAGGAAAAACCGCCGTCGTCACCGGCGGCAACAGTGGCATCGGATACGCAATCGCCAGCCGCTTTATCGACGAAGGCGCCAATGTCGTCATCGTTGGCCGTCGTCAGGACGCCGTTGACTCGGCCGTCGTAGCGCTGGGCCCGCGCGCGACCGGCCTGACGGGCGACATCGCCGACCTTGCCACGCACGACCGTGTCGCCGCCTATGCGGCCGAGCGCTTCGGCCAGATCGATATCTACGTCGCAAACGCCGGCATGAACACGATCACGCCGTCGGATCGGGTCGGCGTGGAGGAGTACGACGTGCAGTTCGCCACCAACGCGCGCGGCGTGTTCTTCGGAGTGCAGAAGATCGTGCCGGTCATGCGCGGCGGCGGTGCGATCGTGCTGGTCAGCTCGATCGCGAGCCAGAAGGTGCTCGAAGGGCATGCGGTCTACGCGGGCACCAAGGCCGCACTGGAAGCCTTCGCGCGCAGCTGGGCACTGGAATTGAAGACGCGCGCGATTCGTGTGAACGTGCTGAGCCCGGGGCCGGTCGATACGCCGATCCTCGCCAAGCTCGGTGTGGCACCGGAAGCGCGGCCGGCGTTTGAAGACATGATGTCGAACGCGATTCCGCTGGGCCGCCTGGGCCGTCCCGAGGAGCTCGCCAACGCGGCGCTGCTGCTGGCCAGCGATGCCGGCAGCTTTATCACCGGCGTCAATCTGCGCGTGGACGGCGGCATTGCGTTGACTTGAGGCGATGGGGTCGGGCTACAGCGCACCGTAGGAATGCAGCCCGGCCAGATACATGTTCACCCCGAGGAACGCGAAGAGCGTCACAAACAGCCCGACCAGCGCCCACCACGCCAGGGTGATCGAGGACGCCTTGCCGAGCATGCGGAAGTGCAACCATGCGGCGTAGTTGAGCCAGACCACGAGCGCCCACGTCTCCTTGGGATCCCACGACCAGTAGCCGCCCCAGGCTTCCGCCGCCCACAGGGCGCCGAGAATCGTCGCCACCGTGAAGCACGCGAAGCCGACCGCGATGGCACGGTAGATCGCTTCGTCGAGCCACGCGTCGGCCGGCAGGCGCGTAAGCAGGAATCGATGGCCCGCCACCAGACGCGCCGCCGCGAGCATCGCGGCGATCGAGAAGGCGCCATAAGCGAGGAAGTTCGCGGGCACGTGAAGTTTCATCCAGTACGACTGCAACGCCGGAATCAACGGCGTAATCGCACCGGCGCCGCGCGTGGCGCCGTACCAGAACAGAAAGGCATGCGCCGCGCATAACACCGGCAGCACGAATACCGTGGTGCCGGCCGAATTGCAGCGCCGCTCGACGTACAGCATCATCAATCCGGTCAGGACGATAAACACCACGAAAACTTCGTACAGATTGCTCACCGGAATATGCCCCATGCCGGGTCCGATCTGCGAGGACTCGTACCAGCGCACCGCGAATGCCGAGGCGGCCAGGCCAAGCGCAACCCAGATCGCGACGCGGCCAGCCGTGAGCGTGCGCGGACCGTGGCGCAGCCAACCCGCAAGGTAGAGCGCCGCTGCGATGGCGGTCAGTGCGCCCGATGCCAGCAGCAGCGGCTGGCTGACCGGACCGGAGGCCATGTCGGCCGGCGTCAGCGTGCGGCCGAGATCGCGCGCGAGTTGCCAGATCGACAGCAGCGCAAGCAATGCCACGGCGGGGACGAAAACTGCGAGCGGACGCCAGAAGCGCGTAGCGGTGGTAGGCAGCCGTTGTGGCAGGGCGGTATGAGAGGAAAGCGAGGCTGGGTACATGGTCACTCCCGAGTGTTGACGGCCGGGTGGGGCGGAGCGTGAGGTGCTGAAGCGGGGCTGGCATCGACAATTGGGCTGAGAAGTGGGCCGAGCAGCGTCCGCAGTTCGTCCGCAAGCATGGCATCGAGCGCGGGCGAACGCCGCTGCGCGCGCATGCCGGCCACAGCCGCGCCAGCACCGTCGCCGCGATCGGCGGGCCAATGCAGCCAGACGCGGCGCTCACGCACGAGGTATTGCAGGCAGACGCCAACCGCCAGCATCAGCATGGACAAGACGAGCAGCGCATTGCCGCCCTGGCGGGCGACCTGTAATCCGGAAGCCTGACGCTGCGTGAACGTGCCATCGACGATCCACAGAGGCGTGCCGGCGGTCATCACATCATCGTGCGCGGTCAGCAAGCGGCCGATGCGGGCGGGATCGGCGTCCGCGCCCATGCGGGCGAGCGCGGGCGTGGTGCGCGCGATCAATGCAAGCAGTAGCGCGGTGGCATCCTCGCGACCAGGTTCGGGCACGGTTTCCGCGACCAGTGTCGACACACCACGCATGCCATCCTCCGCGAACGTGGCCAGCGCCCGCGCGGCCAGTGCCGCCGTAGCGCGATCGGTGAAGGTGGCACGTGCGGCCTCGACCCGTGCATCCTCACGGTGCAACAGGTCTTCGAAGCGCGTAAACGTGGTCGCCGTGTCGTCGGGGTCGAGTGGGATCCGGACGTAGTCGAAACTCGCTTCATTGCCCCGTTCGTCGTCACGCTCGCGGCGAACGCCGCCGACCCGATAGCGTACGCCATCGAATGTCATTGGTCGCAGATACGTCATCATGTCGCGCGCTTGCCCGGCGGGATCGCGCAACCGGTAGGCGATGCTCGGGCCGAGATCGGTGCTCTCCACGGCATGACCGCGCAAAAAACGCGCAAGCGCGCTCGTCGCCGGCGCGTCGCTGCCTTGGATATTCTCGGTACGAAGATCCGTCGCCTCGAACGTCCATGGCGCATCGCCGAGAAGGATCGCCTCGCTGCCGCCGACCGTGGCGCGCAGCGGCGTGGCCGTGCCGTTACGCGCGAGTGCCGTGAGCGTCAGCGCACTGCCACCGTCGGCGAAACCAGATTGATACAGCGTGACGCCGTCGATCGTAAGCGGATGATTGACGCGCAGTACGTGCCGGGTGGCAGCCTGGCCCGCACGCACGACTTCCACCTGGCTGACAAAGTCGCGTGGCTGCCCGTTGGGATAACGCTCGACGCGGAAGCGCAACAGCCTCAGCACGAACGGCAGCGGCTGCACGAGGTAGCCATCGGCCATCGCCACGATCGCGTGATTGCCCGCATCGCCCTCGGCAAGGGTCACCTGCCCGCGGAAGCTCCATGTATCCGTGGGCAGCACACTGGCGGGAGGCACGTCATCCACCGCAAGCGCACGTGTCTCGATGCGCTGCCATCCCAGTGCCAGCCGCGCGCGCACCGCGATGTCGCTGTTCAGAAACGCTGCCACGGTAATCAGCACGATGGCCATGTGCGTCAGCAGATAGCCGATGCGCCGCGCACCGCCGCGTCGTGCCGCCACCAGTAGCGAGCCATCGGGACTGCGGCGCACCACCGTGCGGTAGCGCGCCCGGCGCAGACGCGGCATCAGCCGTTCCAACTGCCAGTTGACGTGATGCTGGCCGGGCAACACGAACCGCGCGGGCAAGCCCTCGACGAAGCGCCGATTCACGTGATCGAGCGGATCCCGGATCTGCCGCAGCATCGGCAACAGATTGCGGGCGACGCAGATGCCGGTGGAGGTGGCCATCACGATCAGCAGCGTGGCGAACCACGGCGTGTGATAAACGTCGGTAAGCCCAAGCCAGAGCAGCGCTTCGGCGCCAGCGGTGCCATAGCGCGAGACGTAGTCCGCCATGCCCGCGTTCTGCGGCACGATGCTGCCAATGCTCGCGGCGATTGCCACGACCATCAGGATCGTGACGGCGAACCGCATCGATCCCAGCAGTCTCCACAAGGCGCGCAGGTAGTTTTTCATACCGCCACCTTGTTGGCTGCCCTGCTTGGGTCGAACAACCACGCATACAGCGCCGGCATCAGCAGCAGCGAGAACAGCGGCGCCGACAGCATGCCGCCGATCAGCGGTGCTGCAATGCGCTGCATCACATCGGTACCCGTGGCATCGGACAACATCACCGGCAGCAACCCAGCCAGGATCACGGAGACCGTCATCGCCTTGGGTCGCAGCCGCAGCAACGCGCCGCCGACCAGCGCGCGGTAGAAGCCTGTGCGGCCCAGCGGGCGGCCTTGCAACACCCATCGCTGCACGGCCTGATCCAGATAGAGGACCATCACCACGCCAAACTCTGTGGCCACGCCCGCGAGCGCGATAAAGCCGATGACCACCGCGACCGACATCTGGAAACCGAGCAGCCACACCAGCCACAGTCCGCCCGCTACCGCCGCGGGCAGGCACAGCGTGACCAGCAACACCCGGCGTGCGCTGCGAAAGTGGATATACAACAGCGCGAGCACGAGTGCCGCGGTAGCAGCCCCGATCGCGGCGAGATTGGCGGCCGCATGCTCGAACTGCAGATACTGTCCGGTCCAGGTCGCGGCATGGCCCGGGTGTCGCAGATTGGCCGCGTCGAGCGCGGCGCGCGCGCGCCGATAGTAGCCGCCGATATCGGCATCGGCGACGTCGACGAACACATAGCCCACGAGCTTCGCGTTCTCGCTCTTGACCTCGGTGGGACCATCGGCGATGCGTACGCGCGCCACCTCGCGCAGCGGCACGCGCGCGCCGGTGGGCGTACGCAGTGGCAGGGCGCCGATGGCCTCCGGCGTTTCCCGAAGCCACGCCGGCAGGCGCATCGTCACCGGCACGCGCTCGCGTCCATCCACGAGCATGGTCAGTTGCTGGCCGCCGAGCATGCCTTCGATGGCCGCCTGGACATCCGCCATGCCAATACCCAACCGACCCAGCGCGCCGCGGTCGAAGTCGATATCGACATAGCGCCCACTGCCCGCGCGTTCGGCAAACACGGAACGCGTGCCCGGCACACCGTGCAGGACCGCCTGCACGTCGGCGGCCATCGCGTCGATGCCTGCCAGCGTGGGGCCGCTGATCTTGAGCGCGAACTGGCTGCGAATGCCCGTGGAGACCATATCGATGCGCGTGCGGATCGGATAGCCCCAGGAGTTGGTGAGGCCGGGCACCTGCACCGCGGCATCGAGTTTGGCGATCACATCGGTCACCGTGGTGCCGGCCGGCCACTGCGCGCGCGGCTTGAGCCGGATCGTGGTTTCGATCATCGACAGCGGCGCGGGATCCGTCGCCGAATCGGAGCGGCCAACCTTGCCAAACACGTGCTCCACCTCGGGCACCTGCAGCATCATGCGATTGGTCAATTGCAGGATATGCTGCGCCTCCGCCGCCGAAACCGACGGCAGCGTTGTGGGCATATAGAGCAGATCGCCTTCGTCGAGCGGCGGCATAAACTCGCTCCCGACCTGCGCGAGCGGCCACGCCGCGCCGAGCACCAGCACCAGCCCCGCGCCAAGCGCGATGCGCGCGTGCCGCAGCGTGCCAAATAACATCGGCGCATACACGGCGCGCAGCGCGCGGCTGACCGGATTGCGCGCTTCCGGGCGAATCTTGCCGCGCACCGCATAGCCCATCAGCACCGGGGTCAGGGTGATGGCGAGTACCGCGGCAAAGGCCATCGCGTAGGTCTTGGTGAACGCAAGCGGGAAGAACAGCCGCGCTTCCTGGCCCTGCAACGCGAAGATCGGGAGGAACGAGACGGCGATGATCAGCAGCGAGAAGAACAGCGACGGGCCCACCTCGATCGCGCTCTCGCGCACGATGACCCAGCGGCGGGCGGCCGGGGGATCGGGCTCCTTCTCCAGCCGGCGGTGCATCGCCTCCACCATCACGATCGCGGCATCCACCATCGCGCCGACGGCAATGGCGATGCCACCGAGCGACATGATATTGGCCGTGCTGCCCTGCCACCGCAGCACCAGCAGCGCGCCGAGGATGCCAACCGGCAGCGTGACAATGGCGGTCAGCGACGAGCGCAGATGCAACAGGAACACGATGCAGACCAGCGCTACCGCGAGCGATTCCTCCAGCAGCTTGCCGCGCAGCGTGTCGATCGCGCGCAGGATCAGCCCCGAGCGATCGTATTCGAGCGATACCCGCACGCCCGCCGGCAGGCCACCTTGCAACTGTGTCAGGCGCGCCTTGACGCGCTCGATGGTGGCAAGCGTGTTCTGTCCCTGACGCATGACAACGATCGCGCTGGCGGCATCACCGTGACCGTCGATATCGACGGCACCTTCGCTCGGGCGCGGCACGGTGGCCACGCGCGCGACGTCGCGCAGACGTACGGTGCCACCGTCGGTGTTCACCGGCAATGGCACGTCAAGCAGGTCTTCGGGGGTACGGAGCAACCCGCCCGCGCGTACCACCAGCCGCGACCGCGCGAGTTCAAAGGCACCGCCTTCGATGGCCTGATTGCTGTCACGTACCGCCGCGGCGATCTCCGCGACGGTCAGGCCGAGCGCCGCCAGTTTTTGCGGATCGGGCTGGATCTCGTACTGGCGGCTCTTGCCACCGAGGCTGGCAATCTCGGCCACGCCGGGAATCGCACGCAGCTCGGGCGCCAGATAGTAGTCCTGCAGCGCCTTGAGCCGGTCGAGCGGCACCTGCCCGGTCGAATCTTCGAGGGAATAGGCAAGGATCCAGCCGACCCCGGAGGCATCGGGGCCCAGTGCCGGCGTGATCCCGGCCGGCATGCGGTCGCGCGCCTGATTCAGTTGTTCGGTAACCCGCGCGCGGGCCACAGCCGGGGCCACGCCGTCGCGGAACACGATATAGACGTAGGACTGCCCGTACATCGAGAAGCCACGCACCGCTTCGGCATCGGGAATCGACAGCAGGGCACTGGCGAGCGGATAGGTGACCTGGTCTTCCACCAGTTGCGGTGGCTGGCCCGGGTAGTCGGTCTTGACGATGACCTGGGTGTCAGACAGATCCGGCAGCGCATCGAGCGGCAGCGTGCGCAGCGAAAGCAGCGCGGCGCCGCACAACAGGGCAGCCGCCAGCAGTACAAGCGCGCGATGGCGGATGGACCAGTCGATGATGCGCGCAATCACAGCATGTCTCCGAAGACAGAAAGCTTGGATGGGAAGGTTGGCTGCCGCTACCCGGCGCGGCGGCGGCAGGGTAGGGCTACCAGGGTGGGGCTACGAGGGTGGGCCTACATTACGTCGGCGGCGGGCGCACCACCGCTCAGGCGCTGCCGCGTGGCCGCGAGCGAGGCCTCCGCGCCCAGCAGAAACTGGCCATTGACGGCAATCGCGGTGCCCGGCGCGACGCCGCTCGCGATCTCCACGCGCTCGGCGTCCTCCTTGCCGAGCGTGACCTCGGCCGGCTGGAAGCGGCCCTCGCCCAGCGCGACCATCACGAAGCTGCCGTGGCCGGTGCGCAGCACCGCATCGCGCGGCGCGGTCAGCGTGGTCGCGCCGCGCATTTCGATCTCGGCGTTGAGGATCGCGCCGGCGACCAGCGCGGCGGGCGCTGTTGGCAGTGCCACGCGCACACGTGCCTTGCGCGTGGCGGCATCGACTTCGGCAGCGGTGATGCGTAACGGTACACGGGCGCGCCAACCGGGCACGGCCTCCGTGGTGAGCGTGAGCTGCGCACCGTCGTTCAGCTGCGCCAACTGGTCGGGGTAAAGCACGACCGATGCACTGGTGCCGCGCGGATCGCCATAGGCGAGCACCGCTTCGTTGGGGCCGGCAAAGCCGCCGGGCTTGACGTTGATCGCGGTGACCACCCCGTCGGCCTGCGCGAGCACGGAGATCACGTCGGTGACACGGCGTTCGGTTTCCAGCCTGGCGATGACTGCCGGCGGAATATCGGCCTCGCGCAGGCGGTCGCGCATGCGCACGATCTCGCGCGCGACACTCGCCAGCATCGCGTTGTTCTGGGTGACCCCGGCCATGCCGCCGCCGGCCAGGCTGTCGCGCCGCGTGAGCAGATCGATGTAGTCACGCTGCCGCTGCTGCGCGTCGGCGGAGTAGAGGTCGTACAGCACCTGACCACGATGCACGCGTTCGCCCACGGCCGACACCCCCAGTCGCTTGACCCAGCCTTCGAATTTCGGTGTGGCCGAGGTGGAGCGGCCCTGATCGGATTCGAGCACCGCGTAGGTACGCGTCACCGGCTTGACGTCGTGGCGGTCCAGCACCTCGACGGTCACGCCGAGTTGACGGTACGCGGCCTCGGCAACCTCGATCGTGACGTGTGATGCCGCCTCGTGCCTGGGCTGGCTGACATTGCCTTTGACCAGGTGCATGCCGCAGATCGGGCAACTGCCCGGCTGCGCGGTGACGATGTTCGGATGCATCGGGCAGGTATAGACCGTGCCGCCGGGGGCGGATGCCGTGCCGCGCAGCGCGACGTTGGGCATGGCCTCGGAAGCGGCGGACTTGCCGTGCGCGTGCTGGTGGCGCGCCGCGTGGGCAACCGCGTCCGCGCTCGAGGCCAACGCATGGCCGATAAACGGATCGCTGGCGGCATCCTGCATCGCCAGCACGCCTATCACGCCGGACAGCAGCAGCACCGCGGCCGCCCCGGTTCCCAACATCGCACGGTCTTTCATGTTCATCTTGTCGCTAAGGACTGAGTGGAGGGGCCGGCCGCAGACCCCTGTCAGAAGGTCGGCCAGCCCCGGTACTACCCTGGTTGCGGCGCTACGCCCTCGTTACCTCACGAGGATGTTGTCGCCCTTGCCGGCCTTCGGGTCGGCATCGTTGGAGAACTGCATGATCGCGATCGCGCCGGAAAGGGCGCCGCGCAGCGAGTGCGTGACGATCGCGTTGGCGCCTTCCTTCGGCGAGATCAGATCGAAGGTGGCGGCATCGCCCGGTCCCACCACGAAGCTCTGCAGGCCAACCTGCACGTTCTTCGGGTTGCCGCTGCTGTAGACGCGATCCCAGATTCCCGCGATCGGATGGAACGACGAGAACTCGTTGACACCGGCGTTGACGAAATAGATGCGCACGCGTTCGCCGGGCTTGGCCTGCAGCATGCGGCTCGCGTTTGGATCGTGCACCGGGTCGTACTTGAAGATGCTGCCGTTGAACATCACGTTGGACCACTTGTTGGCCATCATGTCGGCCTGGCTGTCCGGGTTCGGATAGAGCTCCGACTGGATCAGCACATACTCGCGGTCGGCCTTCGGCATCGCCTTCGCATCCTTGGGGTCGACGATGATTGCGCCATACATGCCGCGTGCGATGTGCTGGATCATCGGATCCGCGCCGCAGTGATAGAAGAACACGCCCGGATAGTCGGCCGTGAACGTGTAGCTGCCTTGTTCGCCGGGCTTGACCGACTCGAAGTCCTTGACGACGTCGGCGCGGGCCGCGTGGAAGTCCACCGAGTGCGAGTTCTTGTTCGCCTTGTCATTGATCAGCGTGAACTCGACGGTGTCGCCTTCCGTGACACGCACGACGGTGCCGGGTACCTGACCATCGAAGGTCCAGGTCCGGTACATCGTGCCCTTGTTGTCGATGGGCAGGTCTACTTCCTTCGCTGTCAGCGTGACCTTGACAGTCTTGGCGTAGGCCTGCGCGCCCGCCAGCAGCGCGGCGGCTGCGAACAGAAGCGTAGGGATGGTGCGGAGTGCTTTCATTGCCTGCTAGTTTCCGGTTTGTTTGTTGTTGGTTTTGGTTGATCGAGGTGGATTGAAGCTGGCCGCCACATTCACTTCGAGGTCTTGCTGACGAAGCGCAGATAGCCAACCATGTCCTTCATTTCATCGTCGGTGAGAACGCCCTCCCATTTCGGCATCAGAATGGATTTCCCCACGGCCAGACCACCGCCCTTGATCGCCTTGAGCAGCGTCTCGTCCGGTGTATCCCCCATGGCCTTGGTGTCGGTGTGATCGCGCGGCTTGACGGGCATGTCGCGGCTGTTCACGCCATTGCCATCGCGGTTCACGCCGTGGCATTGCACGCAGTAGGTGTTGTAGAGCCGCGTTGCCTGCGCGAACTGGTCGTCGGCACGGGCCTGCGGCAGCGCGCCCAGCGCCAGTCCCGCGGTGAGCAGCAAGTAGAGCGAGCGCGTCATTTGGCTTCTCCCTTGAGCGTGGTGATGTATCCCGCGAGCTTCTGCACGTCGGCGTCATTCAGGTCCAGACGCGGCATCCACACGTGGGGGTCGAACTTCTGCGGATCGCGGAGGTATGCAACGATATAGTCGGGCTGCAAGCGCGCGCCACCGTCGTACATCTCCGGCCCCGAACTGCCACCGTTGCCGGGCTTGGCCGAATGGCACGACGCGCAGCCGCGCAGCTTCGAGAACAGCATGCCGGCCATCGAGACGTTGGGCGGGTCATTGCGGAACGCGCCTTTCTCGACAAGGCCGAGGTCGGGGCCGAGCTTCATCAACTCGGCCGCGACGGCGGCCGCCTCGTCCTTGCTGAGCGCAAGGTGCGGCGTAAGCGCGCCCGGATCGACCGTGTCCGGTGTCTTGTCGGCGGCGGCGCGCACGGAGCGCGCGGGCATGACGCCGGCCGGGCGGATCGTGGTCGGGTTCTGCAACCACTTTTCAAGCCACGGCTGGTTGAACTTGATGCCGGCGTAATACAGGTCCGGTCCCTTGCGCTGCCACAAGCGTTCGAGGTCGAGCGACTGCGGTTTGCTTACGGCGTGGCACGCCACGCACTGCTGCTGCAGGACCTCCTGACCCGTACGCGCCTGCACGTGCCCGGATGACATGGCAAGCGTGGCGAAGGCGGCTGGTATCAGCACAGACGGCAGCAGCCGCGGGAACATGGGGCGTTTCATGAAAGACTCCTGTGGGCGGTCACTGCACCGCCTGACCCTTGAGGTTGTCGTTGGTGTACTGACCCGGGCCCTTCCTGAGCGACTCTTCGTAATAGAAGTTCGGCTGGTACTTCTTGCCGGCCCAGTCGTACCAGGGGTCGGAAGGGATGCCCGAGTACTCGACCACGCTCATGATTCCGCCCATCGGACGGTCACCGTTGACGGTGTGCGAATCCACGTGGTCGTGGATCATCCAGCGGCCGGGGTTGTTGGCCTCGAAGATGATGTCGTAGCGCTCGCCCGGACCGAACATGATGGTGTCCGCCATGATTGGTGTGGGCAGCGGAAAGCCGTCCTTGAAGGCGATCTTGAAGCTGTGGCCGTGCAAGTGGAAGCTGTGCATGCTGTCGCCCGCGCCGATCAGCCGCAAGCGCACGACGTCACCCTTGTCTATGCGAATGGGTTGCGTGTCGGGATAAGCCTTGCCATTGATGGTGAAGTAGTCGGGCTTGTCCGAAGGCAGGCCGCCGAAGCCGGGCTTGTCGGCCCACTTGGAGTCCCACTCGGAAAACATCAGGATGAAGTCCTTCGTGACCTTCTTCTCGAGCGCAGTCGGGGTCTTTGGACGCACGATCAGCGGACCCCACATGCCACGCAGTGCCACGTGTTCGTTCACGTTGACGTGGCAGTGGTACCACATCGTGCCGGACGGCGCGGCGATAAAACGGTAGTGGTAGGAGTCGCCAGGCTTGATGGCTTCCTGCGTGACGCCGGGCACGCCGTCGTTCTTCCACGTGTCTTTCTGATACATGCCGTGCCAATGCACGGTATGGGGCAACGCGGTCATGTTGTTGACCGTCACGTTGACCTCGTCGCCCTCATCGACGTAGTACAGCGGACCCGGCACCTGACCGCCAAACGCGAAGGTGTGGAACTGCTGCTTGTCCACGAGCGTGATGCGCGTGTCCTCGATGTTCATCTCGAAGTTGCGGGTCGCGGCCAGCGCGGACGGCGCGCCGGTCATCAGCGCGGTCGTCGCCGCGAGCGTCGCGGTGATGGTGGCAAGGAAGGATTTCAACGTGTGCCCCTGTGGCGTTGCGTTTAAAGATGCATGCACTATACATGTTAACGATTCGCCCCAGGAGTAGGCACACATGAAGTGAGGGCTATGTGGGCGTAAACGAGACAGAAATCGAAGCCACACAGCGTAGAAACCCGCAAATCTTGTATGGAACATGCATCTTAAATAGACTCGGTCGCATAACAGGGAGGAAAAAAATGGCTACCGTTTATGACGCGAATATTGCTGATACGAGGGTGCCGCAACGCCTATGCGACTGACCATACAGACGGAGTTCGGCATACACGCGCTGGTCTATCTCGCGCGAAGGAAGGGCGTATTGCTGACCGCGCGCGAGGTGGCGGCAGGCATCGGACTTCCGTGCAATCACACCGTGAAAATCCTGCAGCGGTTGCGGCAGGCGGGGTACCTCAGTACCGCGCGTGGCCGCATCGGCGGCACGTGGTTGGCGCGGCCAGCGCAGGAGATCTCGGTCGGTGAAGTGGTGCGCGCACTGGAACGACCATTCGCCGTTGTCGATTGCATGCGCGAAGACGGGCGATGCGCGGCAGGCGCGGACTGCAAAGACGCCATCGCGCGGGCGCTGGCCGCATACCTGGCGGTGCTCGATGGCATTTCGATCGCCGAGATCGCCCATACCGATCCATGACCTTGCGCGTGCCGTGCGCCGCTTTGCCACATGGCGCGCGAAGAGGGTGCTTCGGCAAACTTCCGCGGGTCGACTGGCATCCACACATGAAGCAAACAAACGCATCGAACAACATGAATCAGAGAGAGAAGAAGAGGGTGGCTTTCATCTATCGTCGCCATTTGATTGGCACGGTGGTCTTGGGTCTGTTCACGCATGGCGCAGCGCGCGCCGAAGGTCCTGTCATCACGCTGCCGACCGCGACGGTAACGGCGACCGCGGACGCACGGCAGGGATCGCTGACCACGCCGGGAGTCGAGGAGCAGCGTGAATCGCTGTTCCAGTCGGCGGGATCGGTCGGCTTTGTCGACGCGGCGTCGTATAGCGACACCTACGCCAGCAACCTGCGCGACGTGCTCAAGGACGCGCCCGGCGTGTACGTGCAGGAACGCTACGGTCAGGAGCTGCGACTGTCGATCCGCGGCTCCGGCATTGCGCGCGGCTTCCACGCGCGTGGCCTGGACCTGCTGCAGGATGGCGTGCCGACCAACTTTGCCGATGGCAGCGGCGACTACTACCAGATCGATCCGCTCGGCCTGGCCGCCGCGGAGATCTACAAGGGCGGCAACGGACTCGCGTACGGCAGCACCACGCTCGGCGGCGCGATCAACTTCACCACGCCCACCGCGTTCACGGCCGATACGCCCAACATGGTGCGCGTGGACGGCGGCAGCTTCGGCACCGCGCGCGCCAGCGCACAGGTGTCACGGCAGATTGGCGCGTTCGACTTCCTCGCCAATCTCACGGTCAATCACTCGGAAGGCTATCGCAACCACGAGCGCGGCCAGTACGAGCAACTCAACGCAAACTTCGGCTATCGCTTCAGCCCGGCCGTGGAGACGCGCTTCTACTTCGGCGCATATATCGTCGATCAGTTGCTGCCGGGTTCGCTCACACTCGATCAGGCGCTGCACAACCCGCGCATGGCCTCCGCCAGCGCGCTGGCCGGCGATCAGGCGCGCAACACGCGCACCGAACGCCTCGCCAACGTGACGACCGTCAAACTCGACAACGGTCAGC
>NZ_CAJZAG010000012.1 GCF_914271485.1 Cupriavidus pampae | reverse complement strand
GGTCAAGCGGGCACGCCAGATGAATCTAGCCTTCGCCGCTCGGTAATCGGCGCTCGGCCGGGAGCTTCCATGGCTTAGCGTGCAATATTTTCCGTTTTCTCAAGCGACCCCCCCTACAGCAGACGCCCTCGACCGGGGGGCGTCCAGCCTTCTTCCCGGCCCCGGTTCGAGGGGCCCGCCACCCCCTCTAGCGTTTTCCTTTCCAGCCCCCGCGCAATGGATTATTATCTATTCGCGCTAATTAACGCATCTATCTAGCTTTTTTACATCAATTTGGATGCGTTTTTAATATTTATTTTATTGCGGGGTATGCGATGACTGTAACGCAACAAGGTCGCTGGATCGAGATCGATGAAAAACGGGCCATGCTCTTCGGAGAAAGTGGCAACAAGCTCGCCTTCCGCACGTACAACGAAATCTGCACGCTGGAGGATCTGCTGGCCCGCCTGCGGGCGGGGGAGAAGGGCGATGACGTGCCCATCTGCATGGAAGGCTTCGGCTGCGATTACGATGAAGCCTGCCGACTGGTTTTTACTGGCAACGAGCCTTCGCCGGAAGCCATCGAGCGTCTCCTGACGGCGGCCAACGGCGCCTTCCTCTACGGCACCATCAAGGCCCCCCAGACCGAGCGAGCTTTCCTCGAAAGCTTGGGCGTCGAATTGGGTGGCTACAACGACCAAGAGCAGCTGTTCTATGCCCGAGCCAGCGCCGAGACCGCGTTTCGCCTGAGCCAGCACGAGGGGGATTTTCCGGCCATGCTGCACGAACGGCATTTCGATCTGCCGGTTGTCCATACGCCGGACGACGCCACCCCAGCCGCGCTGCGGGCGGAAACCGCCTTCATCGACTTCCAGCAAAGCCGCTCGAACGAGGTCAATAACTGGCAGGCTCAGCGCCGTGCCGTCACCGAAAGTCTCCAGCATGCCTTGCAGCGCGAACGTGCAAGCCTGCAGCCGGCACGACTTTATGTTGAGGCCGGCTCGAAGGCCGACGGCCCGCATGTGGAATGGGCGATGATTGATGTCACGCCTGAGCTCTTGCAGCGCGTGCTGCAGCTGCGCCAAGCCTGTATCGCTAATCAATTGCTGTCGGTACGCGCCAACGGCGGGCCCTCGCGTTGGAATCGGGCCAAAGAATGGCGGCCAGACATTCCGGCGCTCATCGTGTCTCCCGGTGAGTTCCGGTTCGAAGCGCAACCGAAACTGGACGCCATGCACCCCGGCGTCGAGACCGCCTCTGTGCCGATCGATCGCTTGCTGCAGTTGCTGGAGCAAGGCGCGCGCCACAATAGCCGCGACTTCAGTTGGTTCGACGGCGCGTTGTACTACGCCAACGCCGATGCGGAATGGCTGCGCGACTGCGTCGCCGACAGCGCGCCGTCATACGAGACCGACCGACCGGATCTGGCGGCTTAAGGGAGAACAGTGATGACAAGTCCGATCTACTACGGCTCCATCCACGCCGACGAAAGCCAACGCGCCATGCTGGAGAGCTTTGGCGTCTCGCTTGGCACCTACAACGACGCCACTCAAACCTTTCCCGCTCGCACCTCTGCCGAGGGGCTCGCCCGGCTCGCGGAATTCTGCAATGACTTCCCGCTCACCATGCACCAGCGGCCCGTTGATGCGCAAGACATGCAATTACGCGCGGGCATGACCGAAGAGCACGTACGCGCCGAGGCGGCATTCGTCACGTACCACCTATCCGGCGCGCCAGTGGTCCAACGCCGCCGTTGGCGGGGCGCCGCCTCGGCCATTGAGGCAGTTATCCAGTCTCTCACGTCGACCGATGGCCAGAAGCCGGCCACCGTTGACGGCAGGAGACTTGGTGAGCTCGCGCAAGCCATGGGCGTGGCTCTGCAGCGAGGTTTAACCGCGCAGGACGGGTCATGGGACAACTACGTGCTCGATTGGGCCGAGGCCCAGTCCGCCAGTGACGAAGCGGATCAGACGCAGAATCGCGAACTGGCGACGTTCATAGCGCGCATGCAACAGGACATACAGAACGACTCGGCGCTCACAGACGCGAGCCGTGTCGACGCGCTCGAAATGCGCCAGATCGCCTTCGCCAATGCTGTCAGCACCGCCAAGGCCGCCGACTTCGAGCGATGTGGCCGCGATATCGCGGCGCGCCTCGCAGTCGGACGCAAGCCCGACGCGGTGTTGCTCACCAGCGCGATGGTCCGAGAATGGATCGAACTGGAACAGCGCGAGTTCCTCGCGCTCGAAGACACGTTGCGCCGGGGTGAAGCTGCCTGCCTGATCGAGGCGATCATGACCGATAACCCGGACTTCTGCGCCCTGTTCAACCACGCCCACCCGGCCGTTTCCGCCATCATTGCCAGCCACGCTGAGTCGCAGGCCTACCGGGTTCTCGAAAAGGAGGCGCGCAAAGCGGGGGAGCAGCATGGCGCGCGCCCCACGCTTCGGCCCTTCGCCGAATACACGGTCCTGACCCACACCGGGGGCGATCGCCGCCATGTGGCCGTTTTTAGTGACCCGATGCAAGCCGTCTTGGCATTCAAGGATGCACCGGCGACGGCACGCCCCTATCTGTTGGCCAATGGCCACATGGTCTTTTACCGTGACCCGGAACGTGATCGCATTACGCTGACCAAGACGTGCCGCGATTCTTTCCAACAGATGGACTTGCAACGCAAGGATGAGTCCGACACGTCCCTCAGCAAGACCCTTCAGGAAGGGCTGCGTCGCACCGACGTCGTGATCTACTCGCCGACCGACGGTGTCTTTCTCGGCGAATGCTTGGGCGTTGCCTTTTGGTCGAATCTTGAGACTGCGGACCAGCCAAGCGCGGCGGCATTTCCATCCGTCACGCACGCCCTTCAATTCATGTCGACATGGCAGACGCCGCCGCCGTCCGACATCCAATACGTCTGGGTCGAACCCGACGTCGGGGGCACCCATGCATCAATTGCCGCCTGCGTGCGCGCCGGTCTGCCGGCATGGGACATCTCCCAGATCGCGCACGAGGATGCCGCGCCCGCTGTGCATTGAGAAGCCGCCATGACCCAAGATTACAGCGGCTATTACGGCCACATCCGCACCGACGAGAGCAACGCCGAGTTGCTGGAACGCCATGGCGTCGCCCTCGGTCCGTACGACCGGGGCACGTCCAGCTTTCCGGCGCATGCGCAGGGGCGCGCCTACGACGCCCTCGTGGCGTTTGCCACAGGGCAACGCGGCGGATACCAGTTGCAGTTCGTGCATCGCGAGCAGTCCACCTGCGACGCCGGGGCGGATCGGCTGCATGACCTTGGTCTCGATGCGCTGCGCGGGGAAATCGCATACAGCCAATACATGGCAGCGCTTGAGCCTGCGCGGGATCCCACCACTGGCTATTGGGAAGTGCGCCGCTACACCGCGCAGCGCGTCTACAACGACGTCCTCGGCTCCGCAGGCCCCTTGGTGCGCCTCTCTGCGGAAGGGGAAATTGAACTCAGCAGTGGCGCGTTTGGCATTCCCGACGCAACCGAAGGAACGGTCACGGTCCGGGTGTACTTCGATCGCGGCTTCAACCCCTCGGGCAAGAGAGCCCCCGTGATCGAGCAAGCCGTACCGCTCGATACGTTGACCACACTGCTCGGCCGCGAGCCGGCCCGACGCGCGCAGCTGGAATTCGCGACGTGGGACCTGCGCGACAATGCTGTCACGCTGCAGGATGATGCGGTGCCGCTGACCGGTGCGCTCGCGCAGCGGATTCTGGCGCAGGACTGGGATCCGAAGCTTGCGGCCAACTACCCGGCGCTCGATCTGCCGACGATCGCCGATGTCCTCCGCCTTGCCGTGGAACAGTTGCCCGCCGTCGGCCAGTCGCTGTCAGGCGACGGTATCTCGCAAGCGCAGCTGCGCGAGTTGCGCGTACAGCGCGACGCCGCGAAGGGTCTGTCTTCGTTCAGCCTAGTGGACCTCGCAGGATTCGGTCAGATCCTCCAGCACGCCAAGGAACTGCTGCTGCAGCGTGATGCGATCGGCGCCAAGTGGGCGGCTCAGCGCATCGAGCACGTGCTCGATGCGCGTACGCACGTGAGCCTGCAGCCCCGGCCCTCACGGCAGCACCCGTTTGCACGGAATGACTTCAAGTACCTGATCGCGGAAGACATCCCCTACGCGCCGGCCGTGCCGCACTCCGACATGGGGACTCAGCGGGGAGGCCGATTTTACTGGGGCCTGACGTCGTGGGTCCCGACCAAGCGCGAGGCCGAACAGTACGACCTGCACGCCGCCGAGAAGCGGCTGCGTGAAATGCTGCCGCGCTGTCCGCGTGCTTTCCTCGTGCCGGCGGATGCCCCTGCGCCCGCGCCGCGCCGCGCCGTGAACTACACCGTGGACGCCACCCCCTGAACACGCTGCGCTGGCCGCAGAGCCGGCGCTAGCATCCTCTTTCGAGCTCCCATGCATTACGCAGGCCAATAGGGCCATATCCATGCTGACGAGGCCGCGCGAAGCGCGATCGAAAACCTCGGCCTGCGCACCAGCCCGACGTTTCGGCACTCAGCCTGTAAGGCTGCGCCCCCACCGCACGGTGACGGCCCTGACACACGCAATCAGGCAGCGGCCCCCCCCATGCCGCTGAGTACAGCACGCTGATAGACGTCATCCGGCGCCATCGACAGGCGGCCGCTATCCCACTCACGTCGCATGTTCCGCACGAGGCCCGGGTCCATCCTTGCGCCATGCTCCTGCAGCGTGTCCGACATGGCGTCGCTGATACGCTGCAGCACCTCCTCCGGCGTGGCCACGCCACAGACGTTACGGCCGAACGCGATCAGGGTATCGCGGCTGGGATACTGCTTCGACTTGGCGAGCTTGAGCGCCAGCGTGCGGTCGATTTCGTCAATGCCGGTCTTGCGGTTCTCGTAGGTGTACGCCGTCGTGGTGACCACGTCATAGAGGGGCGACAACTTGGGCGGCGCGGTATGTGGATCCTCATACAGCAATCCAAAGTTTTTCAGGTGCGCGTCGCCGTTGCGCACGAGCACCGTCAACGCCAGATACTCGAAGAATCGCCGGCAGCTTTCCCCGGCGTTTGCCCCGCAGCGGTGACGGAGAACCGCTGCAATCTCCTCGTACGAGCCCGCGTACTTGTTGTCATTGGTGCGGTTCGTGAGCACCGCCATATCCTCGAAGCCCAACGGCCGGCCACCCTGCAGATCGAAGCGGGACACGACAAAGAGCGTGCCGGCACTAGACAGCCAGAAATCCGGCACCGCGAGCCCTGCGCGCCGCGCGGCGTCCATGCAGAGGAATTCGTTCTGCGTCAGGTGCGGGTAATCCTCTCCGCTGGTTTTCACGATCAGGTTCGGCACAATGATCGTCGAACGCATCCCCGGCGTCGCATTCCCGTTAAGCATTACGAGATTGTCCTCATCTGGCATTAGCAGCTTGGGCTGGACGCCGCTGATGCCCGACGCGACATAGCTGTGCAGCAGCTCGCCGAATCGATCGCCCGCCAGCTCGTCCGCCAAGAGCCAATGGAGCCCGCCTGCGACGCTCATCTTTCCCGCCTCTTCTTCAGGTGTGGCATAGCGCAAGCGGCCGATCTGGGCATGCCCGGTCAGTTGCAACACGCGCATGTCGTCCAGCTTCATGTGCTTGCTGAACCGGTCGTGAAGCCGGTCGCGCAGATACCCCTCCGGCCGGTTCATCGCAAAAACAGGATGCAGGTCGGTGCTGCCATAGCCGCCGGCCCGTAGCGGCATGCCCAGCGACACTTCGCGCGGCCGTTCGGTGGTCGCGTAGTGGAAAACGAAGCGCGAGGCCTTGTCGAGCGTGCCCGATGCGCCTTGGGGCGTTGTCACCAGCAACCGTTTGAGCTTGTCATTCATCGTTGACCTGTGGCATAGCGCGCGAGGAAGCCGCCGTGGGTTGCGGCGCGGTGCTAGCGCGCGCCACTCGCTGCGCAAGGCCGCATTCTGTTTCCTAAGCCGCGCATTGATCGGCCCAGTATAGCGAAGCGTTCCGAATCTCGAACAGGGATGCCACCACCTCGGGAAGACGACAGGCATCATTACAGCCCGTGTCAAGACGGCAATATCGGCCGCGAGCGGACGCGGGCTGGCGACCATTTCGGTACGAGCGGCCGGTCAGGCGGCGGCCGGTGGCGTGCCGGACGGCCCGGCGGTGCCGGCATTGGCGCCGGCGTCGGGGTGTGCGGTATCGGCGAGTCCAGCGGCCGCCGGCCGCACGGCCACATCGAAAGGCTGCAGCAGGGCGCGTGCGGCCGTGCGCGCGTGGCTGGCAGCTTCCCCCTTGCCCCGGTGGGCACCACCTTCCAGAAAGGCGCGCAGCAGCAGATCTTCCAGTGTATGGGGGCTGAGCGTACCGAAGCCGGCCAGCCGCTCGCGCAGCGGCGCCGTCGCCGCCTCGTGCGCCACCTGCTGGGCCTCCAGCTGCGCCGCTAGCCCGGCATGCTCCTCGGTGACGCGGCGCAGCGTCTCCTGCGTGCCTTGCAGCTGGGTGTCGAGCTTGCTGAAAGCCTCGCGGGCCTGCCGAACGGCCAGACGTTCCGCCACCAGTTGGGTCTCCAGCACCGCCATCTGCCGGACGCGCTCGCGCTCGGCCTCGTGCAGCTTGTCCAAGCGCGCGAGGAGCTCGGCTGCATGCTTTTGGACGACCTTCGTCTCGGCGCGTTCCCGTTCCACCGCCAGCAGTCCGCGCTTGTGTTCTTCGGTCAATTCGTGCGCGGCTTTGGCTAACGCTTCGCCATGCGCACGTTCGCGTGCGTGGGCGGCCGCCTCCAGCGCCTGCACGGACCGCCGGGTCATTTCCAGATCGGTTTCGGCACGCTCAAGGCGCCGGCGCAGTTCGGCCTTGGCCGCCTCGGCCGCCTCGACATCCTTGTCCCGCTGCGCAATGGCGGAGGCGGCTTCATCGAGATCGCGCAGGGCCTTGTCGAGCAACTGGCGCGTCTCGTCGCGGGCCACTTGCGCGGCGTCCACCGCCGCCTGAGCACGGGCCACCTCGGCCTGCGCGGCAGCGCGCAGTTCCGTGCGCTCGCCATCGAACGTCTCCGTGGCCTCTTTGTAGAGCTCGTTACGCAGGGCGAAGACCAGTCGCACGGCCTCCTCGGGCAGCCCTTCGAGCATCGGCTGCTTCAGGCGCCGCGAGAGGTCCGCGAAGCAGGCACGGTTGGCCTCGGCAATCACATTGCGGCTGGGCTTGCCGTCGCCGTCGATATGGCCGTTCTCGACCAGCCACGCGGTCACCAGATCGACGGTGGGCGGGCGCCCTTGTGCCTCCAAGATGGCGTAGAACGCCTTGGGAACAAGCACTTCGCGGAGTTCTTTGGCCGGAATCATGGTGACTGGAAGGAAAATCGGTGGCAAGCGGCCCGGGGGCCGAAGACGCCGGGGCCGGGGATTTTACCGCAGCTGCAGTAGCGGCCGGCCCGCGCGACAGGGCGGCTGGCGAGCGTCATGGCATCAGGCCGGATGGCGCGCCTAGCGGCAGATCCGCGCCCGTGACATCGATGGCGAGCACCGCCACGCTCTCGGGCCCGAAATGCGGGTGCGTAATCGTCTGGGGCGTGACCCCGCGCCACACGCGGCGCAGGCGCCGGGTCGCGTCCTCCGCCTTGGGGTAGCCGAGCGCCACCTCGATCGCATCGAAGGTGCAGCCCACGAGCCGGCGGCGCCAGTACGGCGTGTCGAGCCGGAATTCGAGCGGCTTCTCGCGATCGCGGATGGCGTGGAAATACGCGGCCATGACTTGCAGGCGCAGCACGCGCGGCGGCGCGGCGCAGTCAGCGGCGGAGAGGATGGCCGTCTGGGTGGCCGCTTGGGTGGCCGTCCGGGTGGCGGAGTGGGTGGCAGATTGGGTCATATCGGGGTAGGGGGGCCGTGCCCGGGTGCCGGCAGCGGCAAACAGCGTGCCGTGCGGCCGGACCGCCAGCAACGGAAAAGTGGCGCGTTAGGAGGTGGCCGGCGCCTCAGGGACGGGGTGCCCGGCCCGTGGGCGGTCGCGCCCCTGCACGCGCCGGTAGCAACGCAACGGCCCGTGGCCGCTCGCCAGCAATTCGTGGCGCGTGATCGGAGTGCCCGCGTCGGCCTCGCTCGCCCACGCCGGCAGCGCGAGCGGCCATTCCCAACTGGGAAACAGCACCAGCGCATCGACCTCTGGCAACACCGGGGCCAGCCGTGCCAGTTCCTGCTCAACCACGATCAGACCCAGCCCCGGTGCGGCCTCGCGCGCGCGCCGACAGAACGCCTGCAGGGCGGCACCCTGCAGGCCCAGATAATCGAGGACCAGATGTCGCGCGTTGCGAGCGATCGCCGCGTCAAGCGCATCCAGCGCGATCCCCTGCAGCAAGGCCTGCCCCGCCTCGCTTGCGGTGGCCTGCCACAGGTGTGTGTGGTAGTCGTAGCGGTGCGTGGCCAGCCATGGCGAGCCCGCCTCGGCCTGCACCCAGAAATCCGTGGGGACGTCCTGCGCCACCGCGAGCGTGCTGCGCGCTGGCGCCGCCAGCCGCGCCAGTCCATCGCGCACCAACGTCGATTTGCCCGTGCCGGCACTGCCGGCGACCAGTACGAGCGGCGCGGTGTCGTACGGCCAGTCGCGCAGGACGCCGGCCACCGTCTGCGCGCTCGGGCCACTGGCTCGCTGCGCTGCCTTGCGCCCTAACAGGCGCTGTATTGCCGTCCACATCTTGAAGTCCTGTTTGGTTGGGTGTTCGATGGGTGTCTCCCACTCGCTCGCTCGGGCAAGGCCCGCAGTGGGGGCAAGGTGGGAAAAGCGGTGGGCAGCGCGTGGGCAACCTTCTGTTGTCCACCCCTGTCCACGGTTTTTCCGGCCGCTCCCGGCGCCCGCCGGGATGTCCCCAAGCAGGGCCGCGTCAGGCCTGTTTGCCGACACCATTCAGACGTCCGGTTGCGCGCACGCGATGCCAGCCGCAGGCATGACGTGCGCCGGTGGCGCGGCCGCGATCGGATCGCTCACGCACCCATAGCCCTTATCGAAGGCCGCCTTCATCACCGTTCGATAGAGCGCGAATTCGCGGTCATGCTGGGCTTCGCTCGCGAGTGCGACCCCGCCGGGGAGCGGGCGGTGCTGGATCAGGCCCCCCAGCGCCACGATATGCTCAGCGGCCACGGGATCCAGCGACCGGTGCTGCCCGACATAGGCCCGGGAATGCTTGATGGCCTGCGCCAGCTGTACCCGCAGCGCGTCGGCCGACGGCGGCGGCAGCACGCTACTGGCCGTCATGCGGCTCCCTCCAGCTGATCCGCGTGCTCCTGATGCGCGCGGGCCGCGTCGAAGATCTCGCGTAGGCTGTCGGCCGCGCGGAACGATTCCGGTATCGGGAAACGTACCTGCGCCGTTTCGAAATCGAAATTCACGGTCCCGTGTTGCTCCAGCCAGTTGAGCAGCATGGTATCCCGATGCAAGCCAACCCCAGCACCAGTGCTAGGCTGCACCCCGGCGCACGCGGCGCGTACCATGGCGCAGGCCGCGTTGTACGACACGCCGTGCTTGTCAGCGAATGCATGCACCACCGTATAGTCGATCCCGTCTTCCGTCGCCACGGGCGCGCGCTCTGCCGTAGTCCCCGGTGAAGTCGCCGGCTCCGCGTAGCGCTGCGGATGCAGGCGCCGCCGCAAATGATCTGCCGCCTCGTCGGCTGTGGCCGGCCAGATGGTACACAGCCCGTTCATTGCGTTGCGCCATGCTGCCGCTTCCATCACCGCATGCAGGCCACCGTGCTTGACAGCATCGGCCGCACCCTCAGGTAGGGCGGTGACGAGCGCCTCGGCCAACAGGGCGATCTCAGCCTCGCCAGTGTCGTGCCCCGCATCGCCCGGTGCGCACAGCCGGTCCAGCAGCGGGAATCGCTCGCCGGTCTGCGTATCGCAGGTATGACTCAGCTTGAAATCCGTCAGGAATGCGCGAATATGGGCGCGCAGCCCATCCAGCGCCGATTGTTTGTTGGTTGTCATAGGTCCGATCCCTTACGTCAGAAAAGGTGTCGCATTACGAAATGGCTTGGCTTGCCGGCAGTGGGGTTGGGGTTCGGTCGTCTCTGCGCTTCGCTTGCTGGTGCAAGGCCCGTATTGGGGACAAGGTGGGGCATAGCGGTGGGCAGCGCGTGGGCAACCTCCGGTTGTCCACGCCTGTCCACGGCTTGTCCGCCGCTCCCGGCGCCTGCCGGGATGTCCCCACGCAGGGCCGCGTCAGGGGTGCCCGGGCACCGGTCGCATCGCGCGAAACGAGACCACGTGACTGAAACGCCGGCCATTGCCATCACCCATGTCAATCGGCTCTGGAAACTCCACCGAGGCGCCATGTGGGACCTCGCCCTTGCGCCAATGCTTGCAAACCTTGCCTTGCAAGTACCCGGCTGGCGTCTTGATATGCACCACCGTGCCGAGCGGCCATTTGCGATGCCGTCTTTTCATGTCCATGCTCACCGCGCGATTCCAGCGCGACTGCTCAGGCGTGAGATGTCCTGCGCTCATAAGTTCTCCTGTCATCGATGTCAAACATCACGCAGCCACTTGCGGGCGGCTGCCCAGCGCGATCGCCATCCCGCCGACGGCGCTACCCTGCGCGCCCACGTCGGGTCGCGCAGCAAGGCGAGGACTGTGCGGTTCGGATCCTCCGGTACCGCCCCTTCGAGCGTGGCCCCGAAACGCTCCATGAGATAGCACGCCACGGCACCCGAGCGACGCTTGCCCGCGTTGCAGTGGACCAATACGCGCGTCAGCGTCGGGGCCACTGCCACCGACTCGCAAAAATGCCGTATGGCCTGTGCCTGCGTCTGCGTCGGGAATCCTCGTGTCGCCGGGTCAAACCGGCTGCCATCCGCCATACGCCGGCCGATATCGCCGGGCACATACTCGGCATCGCTGAATTGCACCCGCAGCATCGCGCCCCAGCCGGGCTGCAGCGAGGCCGCGGCCCCCGGATTCGTGATGGAGATCACCGCCGTGTCCAATCTGGGCGCGCTGGCACACGCCTCGTGCATGGGGAGATACCGCACCGTCAGCGCTGTCATCGGGTGTTGCCGCGATTCACTTCGGCGACCCGTCGAGAGCATGCGGCGCGCATCCTTCGAAATCGTACTCGTCGAATACGATCTCCGAGACGGCGTACGGGGGGCCATTGAACGGTCCCGGCTGCGTCGGGCAGTTGGTACGGATTGCAACGATGGTGCGCGTGCCCACGTCCGTGCAGCGCCAATGGAGCTCACCATCCGATGTGGTGAACGCCATGCCTATGCGAAAGTCTGAATGCTTCATGTCAAGTTTTCCTTGGCAGGGGCTGTACCGCAAAGGCGGCGTGGTGGAGACAAGCACCGCACACTCGATCAGGTTCGCGAACGCGCGATGCCCTGCGCCAGTTGCGCCCGCCGCGCGTCGGCCGAAGGCAGCGCAAGCCGGCTGTCTGTCCTCATCTCATCCTCCTGCTCCGTGGACATCTGATGCGTGCGGGCGGCCCGGAAGATCTCGCGTAGGCTGTCGGCCTCGCGGAAAGAATCCGGTAGCGGGAAGCTTACCTTTTCCCTCTCGAAATCGAAGTTCACGTTGCCGAACTTCTCCAGCCAATCGAGCAGGATGGTATCGGTATGCAAGGGATGCCGGGTAACACCGGCGTCCCCGCCGGCAACGCGAGCCGCGTTTTCGGGATTCGATGCAGTCATAGGTCAATGTTCCAGTCAGAAAAGCACGGCCTGCATAGGCGCCGGAGCTTCGCGGGCCGGCGCCGTGGCGCGCATGCGCACCATGAAGGGCACCACCATGCCATCGATGGTCAGGCCAAAGCCGTACACGCCTGCCCCCATGTTCTCCAGCCGCTTCCACAGCGGGTCGAAGCCGGCGCGGCGTGCTGCGCGCATCAGCGCGTCTTTGGTCATGCCTTTGGCGCAGGCCTGCACGAACCGCTGCCCGGCGAGCGGCACCATCTCTGGTGTGAACGTATCGGGCAGTCCAAAGCTTTCAAGTACTTCGATCGGCGCAACCATATTCACTCCACCGTGACGCGTGTCACGATCTGGTCGGTTTCGTCCAGATGCAACAGCAGACGACCCGGCCGGTAGTCTTGTAGCTTGATGCGCCTCGGGCCCACACAGCACACCGCGAACGCCTCCAGCGCTGCTTCGACGACCTTGGTCGGTTGGCCCGCCAAAGCGGCAAGCAGTTCAGGGCTGGGCGGCGCCGGCGGCTCGACGCCGAGCACCTTGCAGCCGGCGGCGGAGATCGTGCGCGGGTTCAGAATCCAGCCACGCTCCTTGAGCGAAAACAGCGTGCGCGTGGCCCCGCCATGCGCGGATCGGCCGTAAAGGCTGTACGTCGCGTCGCGATGCAGGTGGATATCACGCAGCATGCGTCGCTGCGCGTCAGTGGCCGGCTTCTCAGCCACGAGACACCTCAGGCTGCGGGCGCATCGAACGGAACGGGATCACGTGAGCATAGCGCGCACCGTTGGCATCGCCCATGTCGACCAGCATCGGGAATTCCACCGTCGCACCATGGGCGACCTCGCCCTTGCGCCAGTGTTTGACGATCCGGCCCGCCAGATAGCCGGCCGGGGTGTTGGTCTGGATTGCCGTGCCAAGCGGCCATTTGCGGTGGCGGCGGTCCATGTCGGCTTTGACGGCGTGATTCCAGTGGGACTGCACGGCAGTCAGATGTCCTGCGCTCATGGTTGCGCTCCTTGGTTGAACTTTCTCCGCTGCCGATCGCGGCAGTCGGCAACACAGCGGGCTTCTCGCACGCAGTCGCCGCCGGCGGCGACGCATTGCGGATACGGCACGAAGACGTTGCCCGGGGTATCGGTGAGGCTGGCGCGGTCCCGCCAGCCTTCCCATCTGTCCTGTGTCGCGGCACGGCCATAGTCAATGCGGCCGCCGCCATGCGGGATGAAGTAGCTCTGCGGCCACCCCTTGGCCTTGTAGAAGGCCTCGAAGTCCGCCCGCTCGCGAGCCAGTGCGTCACGGTCCAGCGCGACCGTGCCCGGCATGGGACTGGCGCTCGATGGCTTCATGGCTGAACAACCTCCGCCGTACCCACGCGCGCCCGGGCGACGTCAATGAGCACCCGATAGCGAACCACGTCGCCGCGAAAAAAGGCCTTGGTGATCGGTAGCGTATGGCGTAGCCCATCCGCATCGCGGTAGGCGAGCGTGGACGGATAGCCGTCGCGGTCGCTATAGACCGCCAGCACCGTCCAGCGCAGCAGCAGGTCACCTTTTTTGAGCGCGGCGATCCGCGCGGCGAGCGCTGCATCGGCGGCGGCTTGCTTCGCCGCGCGTTCGCCGCGTGCCGTCTCAGTTTCCTCGCCCGATAGGATCCGGGCCATCGCGGCACCAAGCGTTTCCGCCTTGCGGTAGAGCGGCACATTCCGTTCTGCGGCGTCAATCGTCCGATCGAGCAAGCGGGCGCGCCGGCCGTTCAGGCGGCCGACGTTGCGGTCACTGCCGCCCACGGTACCGAGATGGAACGCGGCGCTCAATCCATCAACATGCCGGTCGACAGGATGCCAAACGCGGCGCAGCGTTTCCGCCCGTTGCGCATCCAATGCTTGCAGCCGCGACACGTCCAGCGCCGTGAGCACGACCCCTGCAGCGCGCGCGATGTCGATCTGTTCCGACAAGGAAAGAATGGGGCTCATAGCGCGAGCGAAGTCTGCTTGGTGGCCTGCAGCTCGCCGCTCAGGCGCGACAACTCGCCGCTGAGCACTTCGACGATCTCGCCATGAACCTGCACGAGCGCCAGCACGGCTTGCGCGTCGACCTCGACGGTGCGACCGGCCCGTTGTGCCGGGCTGAGCTTTTCCAGCGCAGCCAGCGCCCGGCGCGTCTTCGGGGTCAGGCCTTCAGCGACGGCAGCGGCCACAGCCATCACGGCAGCGACCTTGTCGCGGGGGACGGTCTGCGTGGCAATGGCGACCGCCCGGGCGCTACCGTCCATGGCGCGTTTCATTTCCGGGCCGCCGGGACATGTCGGGCCAGCGCGGCGTCCTGCCGGCGGGCCAAGGCGTCGCGCGCTTCCTGCACGAGCACCAACATCAGCATGGTCCCGAGGCCGATGCCTGCGGCGTATAGCTGCTCAACACTAAGACCGGTAGTAAGCGGATCCATCGACACGTTTCCCTGAGGTTTGGCCCGCGCCAACTGGCGCGCGGGGCCCTGCATATGTACTTCGGCGCGGCGTGCCGGGGATGTAGCCCCACGCCGGCGGGATCGCCGCGCAGCGTACGCGAACGAGTCACATCGTAGAAGTCCGGACCTTCCGTGTCAATACATTTGTATTGCTATATATCTGTATATTCGTACTTTGAAAGGGTTGCCGTTCATGATAATTGCCATTATCATGAGTCGCGTAAAGAAGAGTAGGGCTAGAAAAATGGGCCGAAAAAGACACCCCGGGACGGCGCGCACCCTGACCCAATCCGCATACATGGACGCGGCAGGCCGGACATATGGGCTGCGCGTCGTCACCAACTTCATCAATCCGCTCTGGCTGAGCGCCGTGGCCGGCCGCGCACACCACGCGGTAGTGCTTGCCGATGGCACGGTGCGCGTAGACGGTGAGCCACTGGTATTCACCGGCGAGAGCTGCCCGCCGGGACCGAGGTACGCGTCACGATTCATCGAGATGCCGAATGCATGCGCCTTGACGACTGGAACCGTGCCAATGCGCTGCGAAAAGCCCAGCCATGAAGCGGACCGCCTCGCCGACGAAGCCCGCGACGCGGAACGGCTCGCCGAAGCCATCGCGTTCAATGCCCGCCTTCGCCTGCCGGTGCGCTGGGTCAGCGCCATCAAGGACGTCCTGAGCGGGCTGAGTCCCAGCTCGTGGGGGGACGGCCGCAACCGGGCCACGGTCAATCACATCCTCCTACTGGAAACCCTGACGGTCGACCGCCTGACCCGCACCGCCGGCGACTTTCTTTGCACGGCGGCCAGCGGCAGTAACGGCCGCCGCTACAGCCAGCCCGAAACGCAGATCACTGGCGCCGCCAAAAGCGCTTTCACCTCTAAAATCACGTGCAAGCGCTGCCTCGAACTGGCGCGGCGCTGGACGGCCGAGTGATGCGGACGGAATCCGCACTGAACAATCGACCGACAAGACCGATCATGAGCAACCTGACTCCGATTCAACCGACTACCGCTGACGACACCAACGGCCACCGTATGGAGCGCTTCCAGACGATGGAGCCGGGCACGTACTGGCGCGCCAAGGCGGATACTGAAGTCAACAGTTCGACATGGAAGAATCACGACAACCTCGTCAAAGCTGGTACCGTCCTGCTACTGGCTGCGGTTGACGTGTATGACGCCGCCGCGCACACGATCGTCTTGGCGGAGCATCCATCGATCGGCGAAGGGTCGATCCGTATGCTGGTGCATGACTTCCTCAACGCCTTCGAGTACGCACCCGATGGCGAAGCGGTTCGAGAACGGGAAATAGCCGCGATCCACGCACGCGTTGCCGAGATCCAGCACGAACTGCAGGAGGGCCAGCGCAATCCCGCCATCATGGCGCAGGCGATCACGAGCGGGTTGAGCAAATGGGAAGCGGAGAAGCAAGATGAGCTCACCCGCGAGGCTCGCAATACCGGTGATCACGCCCCGTCCACCGCACTCGTACTCTCCGGTGTGGGTGGGACGATGCGCACGGACATCGACTTCGTCCTGCAGAATCGCCTGACCACGCAGGACGTTGTGGCGATGCGCCTGCTCGCAGAGCGAGAAGCTGTACGTGCGGAGCTCACCGCGAAGTGGATGACCACGCGGACCAATGAGATCGCGAGCGTCCTTCAGTCACTGGCCCCGTTCTTTGCCGAGAAGGCGCAGGTCGCACTCGCACGGACGAGCAGCGTACGCCAGTACGCATCCGAGCTAATGAAGGGCATTGCGTCCCTCGATCTGTACACCGGCAAAGGCGTCGTCATAGAACGCATTGCCACCGGCGAGTCGGCGCCTCGCGAAGAGAAGCTGCATCTGCGTCAGGCCAAGCTCTATGCGGACGGTGAACTGGCGGCATGGGCTGACGTCGACGAAGACTGGGATTTTTATAGCCTTCCAGCCTTCGACAAGGCCCTCAGCACGAACGCTGCCTTCCGTGATCAGATCCTTCCGAAGCCCCGTACTGTTGTCGCGATGGCCACCCGCCGCGATCGTGCGCGCTACGATGGCATGAACGCATTCGAAGCGGCACGACGCGAGCTAAGGAACAAGACCACGTTCCTGCTCATTCGCGACGGTGAGAACATCTACCGCGTCTACTCTGGCGAACCGACCCACGAAGGCACGCCACGACTGTTCCCGACCCGCGCAGAGATCGATCAGGTGTTCACAGGCTTCGATGGCAGCGACCTGACCTTTCGCGATCTCGAATTTACGAGCGCGGTAGCAGATCACGAACGTCTCGCGTTGCACTACAAGCGCTTCCTGATCCTGCTATGCGGGCTCGACCACCGCGAGCGGCTATTCGGGGATTTCTACGATCCCGCAGAAGCCCTGCAATTTCTGACCCTTGGCTTTCAGCAACGCCATTTCGTCTTCATCGCCGATGACGAACCTGAGACCTTGATCGGCACGCACCGCCCCGATGTGCAGACGTTCATCAAACACCAGAACTCGATGTTGCGCAGCGGATCGAGAGTCCTCTGCTACTTTGATGACCTGCTGGACGAAGAGACCGCGCCTTCCTGCCTGAAGCGCGACCGGGACTTTGTCAATCGCTACGCAAAGCCAGTCGCTGATAGCGCGGAGTTGATCGCCTACAAGGATGGCAATGAACTCTGCGTGGATGTTTTGGTGGCACGGACCTCATACCGCTCGGAGGGCGCCCAGTTTAGCGCACGCGTAAGCCTGACCAAGGCGCGCCCGGCATCCGGCGGGCAGACGGGTGTCCTGTGTCTTGACGGCGTCTCGTCAGAGACCCTCGAATGGTATGTCCACAACCGGCATGCACGCATACATCACATCGCGTACATCCGTCTGTTCAAACGCGCCGCTGCACGCCTGCGCGCGGAGGAACTTGCCGAGCAGCCTGCGCGCGACTATCTGCGTAACGCAATTTGCGACGCCGGTATCGTACCCACTGGGCTTATCGACGACACTCTGAATGCCAGCATCATCGCTTGGCGATGCGCACAGCGCGGCAAATCATTGCCCGATCTAAGCCAGAAGCAGGCATTAGGCACCATTCTCGACCAAGTGTGGGCGCAGCAAGGCAGCGATGACCTGCTGCAGCGCACGCACCGCTGGATCGAGGCAACTGGGATTCAGCCACTGCGCGTCACGCTGACAGGCAAGAATCGGCTCGCCGTCTATGCAGTGGTACCGGAGGCGGAGCGCGACACCACAATCGCCGACTGGGGATGGGTGCGACGCTTTTCCGTGACCCCACGGAAGACGGCACTCCAATGCACGTCCGAGCGCTTCGAATGGATGACTGACAAGCCCAATCCCGCCGAGACAGTGTTGCAGGACTGGCCCGCCGTTTTGGATTGGCTGCAAAAAAAGCCCGAGCAATTCAAGCCACGGCATCTGGTTGAAGCCCGCGCTGCCGTGGAAACGGCAGTGAGCGTGTATCGCGAAAACTTTCGCAGCCCCGGGGCTGGTCTCGATCCGGAGTTTCTCCGATGGGCACTCTCGCAGATCTATGCGTTCCAACGCAATGGCCGACATAGCATGGTCGGTGACTGCTTTCTGTCTATCCCCTTTGCCGCCTACGTCCAGCCGCGAAGCAACGACGCTGAAGCCATTCGCCTGATCGCCATGCACGCACCCTTCGTCCACTGGCTCTACCACTTCGCGAACGATACGCAGCGCGAGGAGATCGTCACGTCCTTTGTGCGCCGCTATGCAAGCAAGGACGCGCAGGCCGAGTTCGCGAGGCAGCCGATCTCTCCGAATCTCACGTGCCTCGCGGTCGAGGGCGAAGGCCTGCGCCTCAGCGACAACGGCTACGGCTCGGATACGCTCACGAGTTCCGTCAGCACATCGCAATGGCCGGGGACCCCATTTCCGCTCAGCACTATCGTGCGGAGCCTTGCAGCGGGCGGCTCTGACGCTTACCGGAAGCGCGCCGGACGCGCCGCGCGGGTCCACTTCGCGAGCGCCCTCTCGGGCCTGTCCGACGTCGAGCTCGACAACTTCTTCCCCGTTCGCACCACGGAGGCCACGGCGACCTTAGCATGACAACGGAAGTCATCCCACTCACACCAGCACCACCTTCGCTGGACGAGATCGCCAAGCGCGGCCTCCCGGTGGAGTTATCCGGCCGGGACGGTAGCAATCGCGCGAAAAATAGCGTCCGCCAGATCGAAGCGGATACCGATATCGATGCTATTCACACGTGGCTAGCCGAGTATCCGCCGACCTCGTCGACATTTCGCGCCTATCGCAAGGAGGCGCAGCGCTTCTACTGTTGGGTAATCGGCATTGCGGGCAAACCGCTGTCATCCCTTAAACGCGAGGACCTTGACGCATATCGCGCTTTTATCACCAATCCGCCTGCTGAATGGTGCGGTCGGAGAAATGCTCGGAAGGCGACAGGACAGTGGAAACCGTTCGAAGGCCCACTGTCCGAGCGAAGCCGCGCGTATGCCATGACGGTACTGGAGGGACTATTCACCTATCTCACGGATGTCCGCTATTTGGATGGCAATCCATTCAAAGCCGCGCGATATCGGCGCAAGGCAGGTCCCCAGCCGGGCAAAGTCCCAAAGCATTTTCCGCTCCACACGTTTGAACGCCTCGTGTCGGCGTTACAAAGCGAGTGCGAGCGGCTGGCGGGCCAAGGCGATGCGCATATCGAAGCAGAGCGCATGCTCTTTGTCGTTCGGTTCTTGGCGAATACCGGTTTGCGGCGGTTTGAATTGGCGAAGGCACGCCTTGGCGATATGTACCCCTATCGAGATGAGAAGGCCGCCGCGACGTATTGGTTCTTGACTGTGGTAGGCAAGGGGGAGAAGACCGAGCCCGTCGCCATTAATCAGGCAGCCGTCGCAGCACTGGAGCGCTATCTGCGTTTGCTCGGCCTCGACCGCCGGCATTCTGATCCCGCAACCCCAATCGTCATCCGTTTGGGCCATCAGGGGCTGCAGGCCGCGCTGTCAGAGCCCCTGACCAACGACGCGATGTATAACCTCGTCAAGAAGGCTTTAAGGACTGCAGCGCGAATACTGGAAGTCGAGCATCCGGAAGACGCGGTGCTCATTCGCAAGGCCACACCTCATTGGTTCCGTCACACATTCACGACGTTAATGAGCCAGAATGGACACCCATTGCCCGTGATTCAAAGCCAGCTACGCCATGCATCCATTGCGACAACCGCAATTTATACACATGCCGAGCAAAACGAGATGTATCGCGCGGTAAATTCCCTCAAGCTGTGAGATAGGGTCCATTTATTCCCTTTATCCAAGGATTTATCTCCTGCGATAACGCTATACTAATCATCGCATTGTGGGGAATCACGCACACTTATAGCCTTTCCGGACAGCCAAGGCAGTCTTAACGTGAACCCTCGCGCGCCGGCGCGATCTCCGTTCTTATGTTGATATCCTGCCGGCCTTAACCACCCATCAACCAACCTACCAACGAAGTTCAACGGGGATAACAACAAATGCCGTCTTACAAGGAACTCCTCGCGGAGAAACAAGCGCTCGAAGCCAAGCTGGAAGAAGTCCGAGCCAACGAAGTCGCCGGGGTGATTGCTCAGATCCAGCAGCTGATGGCTGACTATGGCCTCACGACAGACGACCTGCTTCCGCGCCGACGCGGGCGCCCGGCTGGCAGCGGCGCGAAGACTGCCAAGGCGGAGAAGACGCCGTACCCGCCCAAGTATCGCGATCCCAAGACCGGTAAGACGTGGTCGGGTCGCGGTCGTCAGCCCGGCTGGCTGGGCAAGAACATCAATCGCTTCCTGATTCCCGACGGCGAGGCCTGAAGGCCTGACGACACCGGTCGCGGATGTTGCCGCTACCGCTCGCCCATAGAAAAACGCCGTCATATGACGGCGTTTCTCATTGTGCGCGAGTGCAGCGCTCACGCCTTAACCCAGAATTGTCCCCACCAAATTGCCGTCACGCATTGGTCTGGTGACGCGGGTCCATGGGTACGGCTTCTATCGTAAGGCGGCGTCAGGCCCATGACGGCCTCCACTTTGCCAACTGGGCACGCTACGCGTCCTCCTCTTCCGCACGTTCCCGCTGCTGACCGAAATCGAGCCGCGCCCCACGGGGAATCTGCGAACCGCGATACCCACTCCTTGCGCTTGACGAGACGTGCATCCGCTGGCGCTGTGCCGGCCGCTCGCCATTCAATTCCACACCGTGGGCTTCAGCCTGCATGCGCACATAACCCCGCACCATTTTCTCGGTGTACGTGTACCAGCCCGGGCGGTTGGTCACACCCTGCAGCAACTCGCCGTATGACTTCGTTTTCAGGCGGCCCAATGCCTTGGTGAAATTGCCCCGGTCCATCACCTCCAGACGCTCGCGTCGTGCCGCAATCATTTTGTAAGCCTCATACATGTCGCGCGTATCCCGCCACAGGTCGTCGCCATCGGCTGTGGCCCACACGATATCCTCCATCTCTTCGGGCCGGTAAAGCACAGCCGCCTTATACGGTTCCTGCAGCTGCAGCGTCACCATACTGATCGCCTTCCGCAGGCCGAGGTGATAGTGCTCGAACGTCAGCTCATCACAGGCCTCGTTGTCATCGGCCGCCTGCCACAGCATGGCTTCCGTAATCAGATGCAGGTATGCCGGATAACCATCGGACACGATGGCCATGCGCCACGCCACGTTCTCATCCACGTCCAAGCCAAGCTTCTGTGCGGCGTGGATGACGACTTCCCGCCGCGCTTCCCAGCCCAACCGCGTCACCTCGATCTGGGCCAGTTGCCGCGACGCCGACGCGTGCGCACCCAGCAGTTCAGTCACTGACGTACCGATCCCCGTGAAAATGATCTTGAGCGGCACCCCGCGATCGCCAAGGTGCTTGAGCAGCATGGCGAACTTGCCGCGCTCCTCCGGGGAATCTATCGCGTCGAACTCGTCGATCACGACGACCGGCGAGTCGGAATGCACGGCAGCAACCTCAGACAGCAGGTCAACTGCGTCGCCTACGCCGGCCAGCTGGGCCGTAACATCGCGCGCACTGATCTCTTGTCCCCATGACCATTTCAGCCCCCGCCATTCGAGTGCGACGCCACGAGTGACCTTTGAAGTATGAACTCGCGACCGGCCCAGCGCCTGATTCGCGATGTTGGCGATGATGCTGACGAAAGTTTCTCCCTTCGCTCCGCCCACGAAGACAGGCTTTGCGTCAGCCGTCTGGTGCAGATAGGCAGCCGTCGCGGCCAGCGAGCTCTTGCCCACGCCGCGATCGCCGTAGATGAAGATGCTTCGCCCTTTGGCATACATCGCTCGCTCGATGTCCTGCAGCTCGCGTTCTCGGCCCTTCAGGAACTCGACACTGCTGATCGGTTGCGATGGCGAAACGACTTCCGCGATGCGCTCGCCCAGTTTCGGCCAGCCCATCTTTTACACCAACACAAACAGGCACGACGATTCCCGGGCCGCCGTGGCTCTTACCCTACGGAAGGGGGATCCGTGTTGACGTCCGGCGTCTCAGGGGGGCGCTGGCATGATTGCGCCTTCGCACAGCCCGCCTCAAAGAGCCTCGCCGGGCGTGGCCCACCATTCATGCCGGCGCAAAGTCCGCCTGCTGGCCTGACCGGGAGTGGGCAGGCTGTCGCGCGGCTGCCAATGCAGACGCCACCGCATCGCGCTCCTGCAAGAGCCGCCTTCCCTGCTCGCGGGTCTTACCATCGGTAGCCAGCTGCCAGCCGAGCACGGCCAGCCGTTCCTCCAGCCATTGGGCATTGCGATGGCGCGGACTAAAGAAGCCCACTTCGGCGCCGCGATGCACGGCAGTAGCCCGGACATCAAAATCCGTCGACAGGGCTGACAAGGCTTCCTTCGCGTCGCGCCCGAATCGCGCAGGATACCGACGCGTTGCATAGTCGTAAGGACCCAGTTCTACGCCCATGGCGCGCAGCAGTTCGGCGTTATTCTCGTGGGCGCCGATGACGCCGTAGTACTTCACCTCAGGTGTCCAGTTGGCGGGCGGGGCGACCGACGCGGGCACCGGCGGCACCGCTGCAGTCTGCACCGCTTCATGATCCGAGCGCAGCTTGCGGACATAGCGCTGGCTATCACGCAGCAGCCGGCACAGCTTGGCATCGGTGACATCGGCCTTCAGGAACCCAATGTGATGTAGGAATACGCGCATGCCGTCTGCAACCCGCCGCATGATCGGCTGGTCATGCATATTGGCTTCGGCCATGTGCGCGACAATCTCCAACGCACGTCGCTTGGCATTCAGACCCGGCTGGAGCCGGTCCACACGCCGCCCGAGCATCGCCACCACTCGGTTACCGGTTTTCTCGGCCGCTATCACCATCGCAGTCACCTCTTCGGTCCGCTCCGGCCCAAGCATCCGCTCAATCCCAAAGTGCCCGATGAGCTCGTGCCGCGCGATCTTGCGTGCTTCCGATTCCGATTTCAGATACTCGGCTACTAGCGCCACCTTGTTGCGCTTCGCGTCCCAGTAGCCTTTCACGCCCCGATCGGATTCCGATCGCGCCGCCGCCTGTACATAGGCAGGGGTATCCGCAAACGTCGGGTAGATGTCCACGTGGTGAGAGTACTCATCGGCCTCCAGTGCACGCCGTACGGTCTGCGCATCAATGCCCTTCCCGTCCGACTTCGCCACCGGTGCGTGGTCCGATAACGTGTTGGTTTCTGGTAGGAATGCGAGTTCCGCATCCGCAGGCACTCGCACAATGACCGGGATGTCCACGTCTCCGCGCAAGCGTGCGGCACTCAGCCGGTGTCCGCCATCCAGAATCCTCAGCTTGCCGCTGCGTCGCCCGATCACAGCGATCACGGGCGGCACGTCCTGAGCGGGACGCGAAGCGTAGTCGTAGGCCCGCGCGAGATCGACCGTCCCATCGTAACGGGCCCCCGACTCGTTGGCGATAAAGGCACTCACAGGGACCCTTCCAAAGAGGTTGAGCTTGGCACCGCTAAAGCGGGCATCGAACTGCTGAACGGGGTCCACACCACCGGGCTTTTCCGTCTTGCCGATGACGAGCGCGATCGCCTGTCCTTCCGCGATTGGTCGCAGACGCGCAAAATCCGAGCGCGGCAGGTCAACAGAAAGGCGTCGGGCAGGCGCTTCCTGCCGGCGATATCGGATATCAGCAGTGGAGCGCGAAAACGTGCCCACATTGCCGATAGCGGACTTGACCTGTTCGGGATGGAACACAACGTAATTGGTGCCGCCTTCGCTATTGTGGAAAATTACCCCATCGTGACCCGCGCGCCGCGCGCGACGAATGATCTTGGCGGTCGCCTCCGGGTCGCTTAACTGCTCGTACACCGAACCATAGTCGTGATATGGCTCCTCCATCCGCAACCACACGGGCAAGACATTGGCACCAGCATCGTCCGCCGTTACGGCCTGTGCATCAGCCGCCGCCGCATTGGCGCGCTCCGGATGTCCTGAAAACCAAAAGCCAAGCCGAGCGTCTGTCGCCTCTGTCACGTCACCGAGGCGTCGCTTGTCGAACGCCGAGAAGTCACCTGCAGTGCCGTGATACAGGACCAACGGCACTCCCTCCTCATCGACGATCTGGCTGCGGCCCAGCCAACGCTCCAGCGCCCGCTGACGCCAATACCCAGCGGGATCCAGATGGGAGCTCTGCGCCGCGCGCGTCATGCGCGGATCGCCCAGCCGATTCACCCGCTCACCGGTGACTGTAAAACCAAGGGATTCATAGAACGACACGAGCTTGTCCAGCCGCGTGCGGTGATCCAATGGTGAGGCGTCCAGCGCCACTGGCAAGCCAGCAGCGTCTGACTGCCTCAGTACCTCCTGCAGCGCACGCCGCGCTTCTCCGCTGCGGCGTTTTGCTACAGGCGTACGGACCGATGAAATCTTGACCACAGGGCCGCCATCGGTCACATGTACGCCGTAGACAATCGTCGTATCGCCGAGCTTCGCGTCATGCAGGGTCGCATACGTATCGGCCGGGACCGAGAGGTCCAATTCCACGACGCCTTGGTTGGCCGCCGGGTTGGTATCCCGCCGGAAGCGGATGTCCGGATTGGCTGGATCGAATGTGCCGATATTCTGCGTGGCGCTTTTGATTTGGTGAGGATGGAAGGCAACGATCTCCGCAATGCCGGGGATGGCCAGATCCACGTCCAAGCTCATGTCCTTGAGGACCAACACCCCGTCATGCCCGGCCGCACGCACCGCGTGGTTGAATCGATCACGCTCGCGCCCAGTCAGCGCCGTCCACGGGTTCAGCTCAGCGAGCCTCACGCCAAACGCTTCCAGTCGGGCTCGCGTACGCGCCCGTGCCGCTTCGTCCGATACATCCCAGATGAATGGCGAACGTAGGCTCACATACGCACGGACAACATGCGTCACGCCGTGGTCTGGTGCCTCATCATCCTCGTCGAGGAACTCCGCATAGGTTTCGGCGTATGACTCCGCCTCCGCGAGATCCGGCGTGAAGTAGAAGCCGCGTCCGTAAAATCCGGCGTCCCGTTCCCCGATAAAGCGCGGATCAAACGTATAGAATTCGACACCCGTGCCGTGAAAAACTTCCAACGGCTCGCCCATCGCGTCTACAACACAACTACCCTCAAACCAAGCATCGAATGCGGCCTCCGCCCCAGCCGGGTCGTTGGCCAATGCCGCAGTGCCATCGCGTCGGAAGCGCAGATCGAACTGCTCGGGGCCCATCACCTCACCAGAGATCGCATTGCGGATCTGCGCGGGATGAAACGCGATGTAGGTGGTGGCCACGGGGTCGTCGACATGACCCACGCCCTTGTCCCGGACGCGCGACACAATCACGCCGTCATAGCGGCCGGAGGCCTTCGCCAGCCGGGCCAGTTCATTAATATCCAGTGTCTGGCCCTTGTAGTCGAGCTCGCGCCAGTTCTCTCCCTTCGCGGAGACCCGCAGCGGCTTGCGCAAGCTCAGGTAGGCGGGCTTGACGTTCGCTCCATCGTGATAGGTCGCCGAGAAGTCGCCCTGCCATGACACCCCGTAGCTGCTGGCCACCTGCGGACTGGAGGAGAAAAAGAACGTGCCATGCGGCACGCCTGTTCCACTTTGGCTGTCGCTTCTGCCCGGGTCGAACGTTGCGAAGTCCGCCGTCGATCCGTGATAAACCACGAGGGGCGCACCCGCACTATCCACCACCGCGCTACCGTCGAGCCACGCAGCGAACCGTGCCTCTGGTGTCGCATCGCGCAACGCATCGGTCGAACGACGGAAGCGCACGTCCGCCTCGCCCGACGCGTAGTGCTCGCGGTGAAACACCGATTTGATCTGGCTTGCGTCAAACGCGACATATTCAGCGTCGCCGAAGACGATGCCGTCGTGCCCCTGCGCGCGCAGCGCCTGCACATAGGCCTGCGCCTGCTCGACGGTCCACACTTCCTCGATCTCACTGATGCGCGACAGCGGCTCGCGCTTCGGGTGGCGCAACGCGACGTTGACAGGCATCACGTTGGGAGCGGCCGTGCCCGTCACGAAATCATGCGAGGCATAGGTGCTGGCGAGTGCCGGATCCCGAGCGAAGAAGAAACCGAGAACGGATGAAGACGCCTCGAAATTGCTCCTGCCTTTCTCGAACACATGGATATCGCTCTTCGAGCCGTGGAAGAGCGTCAACGGTGCACCATCTTCGTCGCGCACCACGCTACCCGCGAACCATTGCTCAAAGGTCATCGCGTCGACCGTAGTCGCGGTCGACAACGGCTCCAGCGTCACCTGATCCGCATGGAATGCCACGTACTCGGTCGGCGAATCCGGCACCTTCACCACAAGCCCGTCATAGCCCTGTGCGGCCAGCACGTCTTGAATCGCCCTGCCCATCTCACCCGTCCGACTCAGCAATCGCAGCGTGCTGTCGAGCACCTCGCCGGTCAACAGATGCTTGGCCAGCGTGTGACTCGTCGGCTCTTCAACGGCCTCCGGCGCGTCGAACATAAAGGGCCGCTGCATTCGCACGTCGGCCCGATAGACCACGGGCTCGGTGTTGCCCGCCGCGCTGTCCGCATATTCGGCTGCGGCGTCGTGGTCGTCAGTCAAATAGACGCCGGCTCCATAGAATCCCCGGCTCGATGGGCGGATTTCGGTAAAGCGCGATCGCGAGCCATGAAACAGCGTGAGCGTTAGCGACGTCGGCTGTCCGCCCAAGGCATCGGCAGCATCGCGCGCAAACCGGATATCCGGATTGGCGGCAGAGTAGTCGCCGGCGTTGCCGAATGCACTTTTGATCTGGGTGGGCCGGAAGACCACGATCTCCCGGCCGCCGTCGACGATGATGCCGTCATAGCCCAATGCTTCGAGCGTCGGCCGCAGGCTCTCGCCCGGATAGGGATCGGAGAGCATGCCCTGTACGCCATCGATCGCAAACAGCGCCTCCGAGGCGATCGGGTTTTGAACGGCAAGATAGACGGCCAAGACGTTCGCCCCCTGCCCGTCGCCGTCGCCTTCGCGGTTGGCATAACCGGATGCCGCTTGCGGATCCATGGTGAAGTAGTACCCGTCACCGTAGTCCCCCATATTGCGATACTGGTCCGCCCCTGCACCGAGGAAGTCATCGGAGAAGGCCCGCACGTCATTTCGCGTCCCGTGATAGACAACAAGCGGCGCGCCCTGCGCATCCACGATGGCGCTCGCGCCGAACCATGCACGAAATCGCTCGGCGCTCACGTCGACGGGGGAGAATACCGGCGTGTCTGCGGCAACGTCGGGGCGCGTGTCTTCTGGCTTCATTGGTGTCATCGTTTTTATGGCTCGATACCGTCCTGTGCAACGTGGGGCAGCGTCGCCGACGCTTCCCGTGCAAAACGAATGTCATCGTTGGTGGCGTCGAAACTGCCGGTATTGAAAACGCTCTTAATCTGGTGCGGGTGAAACGCAGCCCACTGGTCGGCTTCGATGCCGCCCTCGTTGTAACCCACGATGTGCAGGCCGTCGTGCCCCGCACGGCGCGCAAATGCGATGATCCTGCGCATGGCATCAAAGCTGTGATGACCGTCTTCCGTCACGTCCGCGCGCGTCACGTGCAGCGGATTCTGAATGGCGAGAAACACCGGCTTCACGTTCGGCCGTATCTCGACATCTTCCGGGTCCTGCCCCCACGTAAAGGGGTCGGCGAAGACATTGGCCGGCGACGTGGAAAAGAACGCCGCCCCTTCGGTGGTGCCGTCCTTGGTATCGAACGCCGCGAAGTCATTGGAGGTCCCGTGGTACATCGTGAGGGGCTGACCGAAGTCATCCACCACTTGCGACTGCTGAAACCATGCCTCAAACGTCGCTGTGGGCAACGTCGCCGCGCCGGCATCCTCCGCCGTTGCCAGCGATGCGCCAGCGCGGGCGAATCGGATATCCGGGTTGTCCAGTGCGTAGCTACCGGCGTTGAAAACCGACTTGACCTGCGTGGGCGCGAGCGCAATCCACATGCCTTCCCGGCGGCCATTGCGGGTGTAGGGGAAGTAGGCGCCGTCGTGGCCTCCCTCACGCAATCGCGCGAAGAACGCCGGCTTGTCCAGCGCATCGTACAGATCGGTACCGCCGATCGTGCGCATGCCTTCGTAGGGCACGTGCGTCTCGCGTGGCGCCATTACCAGTGGGCGCTGGACGCAGAGGTGGACTGGCACGATGTGCTGGCCATTTAGCGTATAGCCCGCCGCCTTCTCGCCCGACATGAAAGGCTCGATGGCCGGGTTCTCGGCGAAGAACAGACCCTGCGGATCTTGTGCGAAGTTCCGTCCGGCCATGCTGGGGTCGAACACGTTGAAGTCGCTGGCAGTGCCGTGGTACAGGGTCAGGGGCACCCCTGCCTCATCCACGGCGGCGGAGTTCCTGAACCAGTCGCGAAACGCCGCGTCGTTGGTCGTGGCCGCATCCAGTTGCGGTCCGAGCACCGCCGGCGCCGGCGCGGCCGATGCAACGTGCTCATAAACGCTAGCGATCTGTTCGGCACGGACAGCCGCCCATGTCATAACACCGCCCTCGCGGATGCGTACGCCATCGCAGCCCAGTGCCTCGACCCACTCGCGGAAGTCTGGCGTGTCGATCAGGTTCCAGTAGCACGGGCCGGATGCCACATTGTCAAAACACTCCTGCACCTCATCGACCGGCACGCCCATGGCGGCTGCCAGCGTTGCCGCGTCGAACGTTTTATTGGCGTCGAGGTGCGCCAGATCCAGCGGATGATGCACAGCCAGATGCACGGGGTAGATGGCGCCGTCTTCGCCGCCGTCGTCCATACTTGCCGAGGTATAGGCATTCGCGCGCGCCGGGCATTCCGTGAACCAGCCGGCGTATGCGTTACCGCAGAACTCGGTGATCGGCTCGGAGGCGCAAGTGCCGTGGTAGAGCGTCAGCGGCAGGCCCGCGTCGTCCACCGCCATCGAGTCCCGGAACCAGCGGTCGAACAGCGCTGCCGCTGGTTCAGACTGTGCCTGCAGACGCTCCTCGGTCTCAGTGCGCCGAAAGCGGATGTCGGCATGATTGGCGTCATAGGTGCCACGATTGCCGAGCGCGCTTTTGATCTGCGTCGCGTCAAAGGCCACGTAGAAGGTGGTGTCGTGCTCGTCGTCGCGCAGGATCAGTCCATCGTGTCCTTCGCGCTTGGCCGCAGCGATCGCCGCGTTCTCGTCGTCCGGATCCGCCCACTGGCCACTATCCGTCGTATTGATGGTCTTCGGGTTCTGCAGTGACAGGTACACCGGCATAAAGAAGTGGTTGCCTTCCCGTTCCTGCTCCTGATACTTCACGGCATCGAGGTAGCTCCACAGATAGTGATTCGTCTCGTTCATCGGGGCGAAGAAGAAGCCGTGGCTCTGGGCTTCCCCGTGGCGCAATTCAAAGGCCGAGAAGTCATTTAGCGTCGCGTGCACCACCACCAGCGGCGCACCACGGGGATCCACGATCTTGGAGTCCCTGAACCACGCGGCGAAAGCGGCGTCGCGCGCGCCCGCCTCTCGGAATGCGCCGTCTTTCCGGGCGTCCTCGCCGTTGGCCGCGCCACCGACTTCCAGTAGCTCGGGCAGTAACTCCGCAGCGCTGCGCGCAAAGCGGATGTCCGGATTGCCCACGTCATAGGTGCCGCGATTGCCGATCGCACTCTTGATCTGCTCAGGCTTGGTCGCAATCCAGATGTCTCCGGCGAATTCCGCATCCTCGCCTGTTGCCCCGGGAATCGCCCGCACGTGAATGCCGTCGTGGCCTCCGGCGCGCACGCGGGCCTGCAGCGCTTCGACCAGTGGCCGCAGGTCCCGGTAGCTGCGATCGCTGGCCAGCGCCCGGAACGTTTCACCGTCCAGTTCGAGCGGGTGCTCGACGGCCAAATGTACCGGCATGATCTGCCCGCCGTTCTCGGTATCCCACGCCCACTGCGCAGCCGTGTCCGGGTTCGTCGAGAAGAAGGCGCCCAGCATGGCCGTCGGGTGATCGGATGCTTCGCCAAGACGCGAAAAGTCGAAGGTCGAGAAATCCGCCATGGTGCCGTGATAAAGCGTCAGGGGCGCCCCCGAGGCGTCCACCGCGCGAGAACGTCCCAGCCAGCGGCGAAATGCCGTATCGCGTCCAAGGGAGTTCTGGTAAGCCGGATGTGTGAAGTCGTTGGCGTCCGCAATGGCAGAACGGATCTGCGCCGCGTCGAACACCACGATCTCGCTCGCGAAGGCTTGCAGGTCCGGCAGCAGCCCGGCGGGCTTCCTCCCGTCTTGGTCCTCGTCCACCACGATGATGCCGTCATAGCCCCGCGCCTGCAGGCGCTTGATAAATGCGGGATCGTGGCCCGGTGCGTAGACGCTGCGGACGGCAACTTTTGTGAGGTCGATCACATACGGCCGGCGCAGGGACAAGTAGACCGGATACACCACCTCCCCGCCGAACTGCTGCGCACTGGCGGCGTAGCCGGCGGCAGCCACTGGATCGAGGGTGAAGTAGTGGGCACGACCGTACTCCGGGGCCACGCGGCCGTCCATCTCGGCTTTTTCCGGTGCGAACGCATCAAACGCCGCGCGCGACCCGTGGAAAGCCATAATGGGCTCGCCCCGGGCATCACAGATCGTGCTGCCGTGGAACCACGCCTCGAACGGCTGTGTCGTCACATCGGACGGCGTGGGGCGTAGACGCTGGAGGGCGCGCTGCCCGAACGGCGACGCAAGTCCGGCTGCGAAATGCAGGCTCGCGGTAGGAGTGCTCTGCATGGTCATTTCTCGGTCTTGTAGGCGATGACGTTGCGCAACGCCGCGTCCACGCCACCAGCTTGTTTGAAGACTTCCCACATCTTGTAGTGGGCATCGCAGTAGTGCAGCTCGTGCGCGATCTCATGCGCATGGCTATCGCACATCGAGCGATCACAGGTCTTGCCGTCCCCTACCGGGTAATCACACAGGTAGGCGCCGACATCGGCGCAGTCGGCACAGTGCGGGCCGAGCTCGCCGCACAGAAAGCTATTCTGGCCCGCTGTGCGATTTTTCGCGGTGCAGTAGGCTTCCCACGTGCCGAGGTACCCCATAAGGGTCCACTGGTCGAATTCCGCGCGGCTGGCCGGTTTGGTGGTGTGCAGGTAGCAGGGCATCAAATGCGTCCTCCTTGGATCACGGTGCGTAGCCGTCGTCGTGTGTCGACGGTGTCGTCCTTGGCGCTGCCACCGGCAACGCTGTCGGCGCTCTGCGGAATCGAATGTCCGGATTCGACGGGTCATACGTACCGGCGTTGAAGATGCTTTTGATCTGGGTCGGCGAAAACACCACCCACTGATCGCTCACGCCGCCGGCGTCATAGTGATTGCGCATGAGTACTCCATCGTGGCCGTTGGCGATCGCCCGCTCGATCACTTCCCGGCGGCCGTACTTGTCGCCTTTGAAGTCGAAGATCAGCGGATTGGTGACGCGCAAATGCACGGGCATCACGGTGCCGATCTCGGGCGAGGGAAAATGCTCGTCGCAGCCCGCATACAGTGACGCGATCACCGGATCGGGTGTGAAAAAGAATCCGGGATCGGGTGTCCTGATGCTGCTTTTGGTGCGTCGGCGATCCGGCTCGAATGCGTTGAAGTCCGCCTGTGTGCCGTGATACAAGACCAGCGGTTCACCTTGGGCATCGATCGCCATGGAATCCCCAAACCATGCGTCGAACGCTTCCTCGGGGCTGCGCGGGTGGTGATGCAGCTCCGCCTCCACCGAAGCCGGAGGCGTCACGGTCCGGATCTGCTCTGGATCAAATGCGACCCACACGTCTGAGCGTGTGGTGCTGGTGCCCCACGGCATGTCGTCGACGTTGCGGAACTGGATGCCGTCGTAGCCGTCGCACTTCGCCTTGACGATGGCTCGCTCGAATCGCCGGAAGGAATAGGTCGCGCCACGCAGGTTGACCACCAGTGGATTGCGAATGGCCAGATGCACTTGCTTGACATGGGGCGTGTCGCCTTTTCGCTTGCTGACCGCATACTCAGCGTAGGCCTGTGCGACTTCCTCCTCGGAGGAGAAGTAGACGCCTTGACGGGGCGCCCTGAACTGGTCGAATGTCGTGGCGGTACCGTGGTACAAAATCAGCGGCTTACCCAGTGCGTCTACCGCCTTGGATCCGGCCATCCAAGGGTCGGTGTCCGCGACACTGGCCGCCGACGTGCGCGAGAAGCGGATGTCCGGATTGTTCGCGTCATACGTACCAGCGTTGCCGATAGCGGACTTGACCTGCTCCGGCTGCCACGCCACCACATGCAGGATCTTGCCTTCCCGATTCGTCCACACAACGCCGTCATGTCCGGCGTTTTCGGCAAGTTGGCGCACCGCGTTGCCGCCGCTGGCGGTGATGACGGTCCCACCGTGGAGTTCCTGCACGGTCCGGCCGTCCGGCAGTAGGCCTTGCGCGATCACGAATGGATTGTTCAGGGCCACATAGACGGGCTGGACATTCGCGGCGTCGCCGTGGCCATACTGTTCGTTGAGCGCGTAGCCGCTCGCTTCTTCGGGGTTGAACGTGAAATAGAACCCCTTGCCTAACAGTCCACAATCGGTCGCGCCGATTGACGTGGTGTCATACGCGACGAAGTCCGATTTCGTGCCGTGGTAGAGCACCAGCGGCTCACCCGCGCGATCCACGATTTTTGAATCGCGGAACCATGCGTCAAATGCGGCAGCAGCATCCCGTTTGGCGCCCGCTAGCGCGTCCGATGTTTCCATCACGCTCGTGGCACTGCGCGCAAAGCGGATGTCAGGATTCAGCGCGTCGTATGTACCTATGTTGAAGACGCTCTTGATCTGCGCCGGATCGAACACGGCAACGATCACCCGCTCGCCCTCCTGCAGCACGACCATGCCATCGTGCCCGCGCGCGATGGCTGCCTCGGTCATTTCTTTGGACGACGAATCGGACGTTTCGTCGATGGCAGGCAGGCCCCATTGTTCACGCAACGTCCTGTCTTGGATATACAGGGGTACTTGATCGACGTCAAAGACGATGGGATTGGTGAGACGAACATGAACGGGTAGGACATTCGCTCCAACGCCGCGACCGGCATAGGCGCTTGCCTCCGCTGGATCCTGTGTCAGATAGTAGCCGTGCACCACACCGTGGCCGAAACGTTCGCCTGCACCGTGATCGCTGAATGTGGAGAAGTCCCGGTCGGTGCCATGGTAAAGCACCAGTGGTTCTCCCACCGCATCAACCATCTGACTGTCGCCAAACCACGCGTCAAACGCCGCATCGGCATCTCGGAATGCGCCCTCTTTCCGGTGCTGGCGTAAGGCACCCTGAACCCCCGGCCCGTCGACCGGCTGCGGTGCCGCTTGCGCCGGCGCCGGCAGCATCTGGCCCGCGCCGCGCGCAAAGCGCAGGTCGGCGCTCGCAGCGGAGTACTCCCCGCTGTTGCCATAGGCCGCCTTGATGCGGGTCGCGTCAAACACCACGAACACATCGGAGAGCTCGCGCGTGGCCGGCGTCGCATGGTCCAGCACATTGCGCACGATCACCCCGTCGCGGCCTTCGGCATGCGCCTGTGCAATCGCGCGGGCCATCAGCCCATCCTTGCGGGACAGCTGCCCGCCGGCATCAACTTCCAGCGGGTTATCCAGCGCCAAAAATGCGGCAAGCACATTGGCCCCCGTGATCGGCGCTTCAAACCGGTGGATCGCTGCTGCCAGCGTGGATCGCCGATCGGCCACGGTCCAGTAGGCGGTCTCGGCCGCGCGGTAGGCCGCCGTGTCGGCGCCGTGCAGCGCACGCACCTCGGCCCACTGCTCGCGCAGCAGGCGCGTCTCTTCGGTTAGCGCCACCAGTTCGGCATTCTGGTCAAGATGTACCGCGTAGCCGCTTGCCACGCGTGGGCTCGATGTGAAGAACGCGACCTCACCGAGGCGCTCGCTGTGCTCGCCGGCGCGGGCGAGATCGAAGGCACTGATCTCCGCGCCGCTGCCGTGATAAACCATCTGCGGCTGCCCGTCCTGCACCACGCGGCTCGCCCCGAACCACCGGCGGAACCCCTCCGTCTGGGTGCGCAGTGTTCCGGCCACATGGCGATCAGCGCCCGGTGCCTTGGCCACTTCCAACGGGTCGGGGCTGCGCGCATAGCGCATATCGGCCACGGTGGGATCGAAAGTGCCCACGTTGTAGACGCTCTTGACCTGTGCCGGGTGAAACGCAATCACTTCCCAGTGCGGGGCCACCTCGGGATCGGCGTAAGCATTGCCCACCACCACGCCGTCATAGCCGGCGGCTTCGAGTTCGGCGCGGATCGCTTGCGCCTCTGCGACCGTGGTCGCGGCGCGCCGGCCCGGCGGCCAGTGGTAGGGGTTCTGCAGCGCCGCGTACGCGGCGATCACGCGCGGGCCATGGTCTGTTCTGGCGGCGTCGGCGTCGACGGGATTCCCGATATCGCCCGCGTAGGCCGACGCGAGCTCCGCATCCGCCGTGAGATAGATGCCGCTGCCGTACCAGCCCGGGTCCGACGGCGTGCCCCGGCTTGGGCGAAAGGCGGTGAAGTCCGTCGCGGTGCCGTGGTACAGGATCCGGGGCCGGCCGTCCGCGTGCCGAATGGCGCTATCCGCGAACCACGCCTGAAAGGCTGCCGCGCGCTGCGCGCGGGCGGCCTCCTCGGCTAGCGCCGGGGCAATGGCCGGCGCAGGCGGCACATCACGGGCAACGGCGCTCGCCGGCAGCCGGGCCCGCACGCCGGCACCAAAGGGCGAGGCACCCGGAAAGGTGAAAGGATTTGGGGCGCGTGGCGTGGCCAGCGTGGGCGGCGTTGCCAGCGCGGCTGCCTCGTCCCGCCGAAAACGGATGTCGGGATTGCCGGGATCGAAGGTGCCGACGTTCCACACCGACTTGATCTGGTGAGCGTCGAACGCCACGATCTGCGACGCGCCGCTCCAGCCACGGCGTGTTAGATCGTCCGGATAGTCGGCAAAGATCGCGCCGTCGTGGCCGAGCGTCCGGTAGTGGGCGACCCGGTCGGCCATGCCAGCGGTTTCGATCTGTGCGGCGTTCAAGTAGATGGGGTTGCGGATCGAGAGGTAGACCGCCATCACCCGGCCGGCGTCATGTCGGCCGATATCGCGCACGAAGGAATAGCTTTGGTCGGGCGTGAAGTAGTGGCCATCGCCCGTCGCCTGCGTCTCGATGGTGTGGGTGAACGTGCCGCCGACGATCCGACGCAGGTCGGTCAAGCGACGCTCAGTGTCATCCGACGGATCGGGGGCGCGCGGCGAAAGACTGGCCGCTTCGCGCATACGAAAGCGCAAGGCGGCTTCGGCGCCCATGGTCTGCGCGTCGACCAGTGCCCCATAGTGAAACCCCTCGGGGCGGCGCGACCAGTCGCCGTCGACATCCCAGCTGTCGATCCGGGTGATCGCCTCCCCGTTCAGGCGGTAGACGGTGACGGGCTGGTGGGCCTTGAAGACGCTGAAGTCCGCCGCCGTGCCGTGGTAACAGACCAGCGGTGCGCCGTCATGGATGATCCGGGAGCCGGCAAACCATGCCTCGAAGGCGGGATGGCCGGGGCCCGTGACCGGCGCGGTGATCGGTTCCGCGTGCGGAACCCGGTCGGTGGTGGGAGGGAGGGTCTGCTGCATGGGGGCCTGACCGGACGGCCAGCGATGATCCAGATTGGTGAGATTTTATCGAGATACCGCCATTTATAACGGTTAGGATAGTAATTTACCGACTGATTTGCGCATAAAGACACAAAAATAATATTTATTTCCTTGGTTAGCTTACAATGATCGGATTTCGCCTTCGGGCGCCTCTGGAGCCGACTTGTGCCGTCTGCCGATTCTTCGATGCCCCCTGTTTCCGCGCTCACGCCTGACGCTGTCCACGCACGCTCGGCGGCGCGCCTGCGCAGCGGCGCGTTCGCCATGCCTTATGTCGCCGCCATGATGCGGGCCCGCTGGTCCGCGTTCCTGCATGCGACGAGCTGTGTGCTCGCGGCCAAGGGGCTGGCGTTCGTACCGGCCGCCAGCACCGCATTGCCCCATCTGGGGATTGACGTGCTGGCAGAGGTGGATTTCCTGCTTGGAGACGCGTACCACCTCACGAAGGCCGGCCACTGCCTCCCGTACCGCACACTGGCCGAAAAGGGGCTGAACGCCGGTCGTCAAGGCCTCTACAAGAGCGTGTCTCTGAGTGTCTTTCATGCCCTGCAGGCCAAAGGCCTCGTTCTGGTGAGACAAGCGGACAGCGGGGCTGCCGCATTCGTCGAACTGTCCGCGCACGCGCTACATGTCGGGCGTGCCGTGGATGCCGATTTGTATGAGGTCCAGTGGCGCGCCATCCTGCGCGCGCTGCGCGCAGAGGGCGTGGAGCTTCGCAGGGGCGCGACCGGGCGCCTGCAGGACCTTCCTGCCGCGCCGGCCATTGGCCGCGTCGTTGCGCTCGCCGCCGCGCGGCTGATGGCGCCTGACGTGAATGACCTCGCGATTCGTGAGATGGCCCACGAGTGGCTGGCGCTGCAGTGTTACGGCACGAAGCTGGCTGGCTTCGACACTGTTCTGCAGCGATTGGGCGTTGGACCGGCCACACGTCCGGCCGTCGCCGCCGTCGATCACGACGCTCATCAGCTGCCGACAAAGCTGGTGGCGCGCATGCAATCCGTTCACGTGCAGCGGCTGCGTGCGCAAACCGCTATCGAGGCACTGGCCGATGCGGTCGATGCGCTGGAAATGCGGTGGAGGGCGGCGCCCGCCGACCGGCCGCTTCCGGCGCCCGTGTCACGCGCACTAGCCGAAGGCATCGGCATCGCCGTGGGCAGCTGGGAATTCCCTGCGAAGGACGAAGAGGAGCAACAGAACTGGGCGCGCTACCGCGTCGAAGATGGCGCGGGCTTGGAGGGGCTGCGGGAGCTGCTGGCGTGCCTCGGGAAGGCCGGCATGCATCTGGCGCCGCCGACCTCGGACAAGGCATGGCTCAACCCGGCAGGCCATATCCGGAGGCATCGCCGCGAGCTGCTGCGCGCCCGGCGCGGTCACTTGGGCGTCGCCGACGGCGGCGACGCGCTCCCTTACACGCCGACCGCGCGACGGCTGGCGGTTTGTTGCGTTTTACCTTCCCCCCAAAGAGGAAGCCGGTCTCGTAGGTGACCGGCTTGCCAACCTGCCCCGTCGGTGGCGGCGCTGCCCGGTCTGACTCGCGGGCGTCCACGGGTGCCCGCCAGATCCAGCGCGTCCGGCACCGGCAACCCATGCAGCCAGCGCCGCAACTGGCCGAGCTGCTCGCCGATGCCGCCGTGCACGGTCAGCTGGCGCACATGGGTCGGCAGGTTGGCCCGCACGAGCGCATCGTGGAACACCTCGCGATATCGCGCACCACCCATCACGAGAATGTCCGTCGGACGCACCGCGTGCAGATGCGCGCTGACCTCGGCCGCGCCCTTGCCACTCTGCAGGTATTCCCGCATGCGCGCATCGTCCATGCACCGGTTGTAATCCGGGATCGCCGTCTGCGGTGAGATCAGGCCCAGTTCGGCGGAGAGGATCCGCATCGAGGGGCGGCAGCCCGTGGCCTGCACGGCACCGCGCAGCACGCGATAGGCCGGGCCGTCGTAGCGCGACAGGGCTGGTAGCCATTGCGCGTCCGGCCGTTTGGTGCCGCTACAGGCGATCAGCAGATACGGAACCCGCACGGGTGCCGCGCGCAACGCGCGAGCCCTGACGAGATCCGCCCGAGCCATTGCACGCAGGCGTGCGGCCTCTTCGCGGTAGTACAGCTGATGGGCGGCGGTATCGCTGGCACGCGCGCGCTGCGTGTGCAGGATGGCGGCGCGGCGCGCCGAGAGCGCACCCAGCACCGCTACGCAGGGGGAGTGCAGCTCCCACGCTGCCTGCCATGCCCGCGCATGCCAGCGTGAAAACGGTGCCAAGGGATCGCGTTGCGCGAGCAGGACGTTGCAGGGGGGAAACAGGTCTGTTGCCACAGTTCAATGTCTTCCGGTTCTCGATGCGTGCCGGGACATTGTAAGTATCGTTACGATACCCTCAAAGTATCATTGTGATACTTTTGGTAACGCGGCGTTGTACTGGGCGAGGAGTTGATCGAATTCCGCCGCCGCCTGCGGCCGCTCGCGGAAATACAGCAAGGCCAGCAGGAGCACCGCCGCCTGCTTGCTCATGCCTTGCGCGCTCGTCATGATGCGTTTCAGACTGACGTGAGAGAGGCCAAGGGCCTCGGCCAGTTCCCTGTTGTTCGCAAAACCGAGGCGGCTCCGGATTTCGGCGATCTGTTCGATCGACAAGGCCGACACCACGCCGGCGTTCGCGCCCGCCGCCACAACGCCCTCCGAAGGGTCGGCGGCCCCCTTGGCCGCCCGCTTGGCAGGCATCGGCTTACGAGGGTTGGCGGACGTCGCCGGAGGCTTCGGTATCCGGCGCGCGGGCGCAGTCTTGGTGGCCATGGGCAGTGCAAGAAAGATTCTTTAGGTATCGGTATGATACTCGACACACACCCCGCCGCCAACACTGTCAACGCCGGGCAGGAGACTCGCCGCGCGCCAGACGCCGGGCGATCGAGAACAGCACAAGCCGCTCCGCGTCCAGATCGGGGGCGTGCATGAAGGCGGTCCAATCGCCATGGGGATACTGCGGGTTGAAGGCGGGCCACGCGTTACCTTGAGGGACGCGAACCTCTTCGATGTTTCTGCCATCGGCCCACAGCAGTCCCCATCGTGGCGGCAGCATCTCTGGCGTGATGAGAGCGGGAGGGGACATGTAGAACCGGTACACCCCCAGTCCTCCCAGCTGGCGCTCCGGCTTTTTGGCGTCAGCGCGGAAGTCCGCGAGCGAGGTCTTGCATTCCACCAGTGCCGTGCCGTTGGTCCGAAAGCCGATGGCATCGGCCTGCTCCCGGCACCCTGCGGCAAAGATCTCGGTCCCGATCACACCAAAGCCGCGACGACGCAACCAGCGTTCGGCCGCCCCCACGAGCACGCGATGCTGTTCCCGGCTCACGGCGCCTTGGACTCTACAGCGGGCAATGCGCGCTCCGCCAGCAGCGCCATCGCGGCGGCGGTCTGCTGGAGGCTGGCCGCAGCTTTGGCTGTTTGCCTGCCGAGCGTCACGCTGCAAAGGATCGAGCGAGCACAGGCGCGATCGCGCGTGTGATAGGCCCGCATGGCATCACCGCTGGCCTCCGTCTTGAGTAGCGCTGTCGCGCGGCGAAGCACAGCTTGCATCTGCGCGGTATCGAAGGTCCCGCGCGGCGCCATGAGCGGTACCGACGCCACGCCAAAGGCGGTACTGGCCGTAGCGGCGGCCGCGTACCAGCACGCTGCGCTTTCTCGCTCGCAGCGGGTCACGTAATAGAGATCGTGCGCGGACGCCTGTGCGTGCTGTGCCACCGCTGGTTGTGTGGACGCGTAAGCGAACGCCACCTGCAGCCCGGCCAAGCCCTCGAACAGCACGATTGCGCCGCAGGCAAGCAGCACATAGTCGCTTCGCTTCTTGGTCCGTCCCGCACGCTTGCTGGCACGCATACGGTCCCACACCATGACCGAGCCATTCGAGCTCAGAATGACGCCCACTGCGGCCATGACAACATAGGGGGGCACCCCTTCGTGCCGGAACGCCCACCCGCTATTCAGGAAAACGACGCCCACCAGCGTGAGCACGATATTGAGGACGTTGGCGAGCAGATACATCCGGGAGGCCGCAAGCTGCGGTTGCGTTGGTGCATTGGGGATAGAGTCGATCACGGTAATGGATGGTTGCGGTTACGAGAAGTCACCCGGGGCGGGTGCCTGTTTTGGGGTGGGTGGTTGGGTCAGGGTCGGATCGTCAATGCCGGCGGGGATCCCCGAACGTCTCTGGCACGGTCGCTGGACGGGTCAGTCGCGTGGTCCGCACCAGACGGCTGTCGCCATCGGCATGCCAGATGGCTTGTCCCGCGAGCACCAGCGTGCGGCCGGTCTTGTAGGCGCCCAAGGTGCGCAGGAAGAAGCGCGCCGGCAGTCGGACCACGGTGTGGTCGGCCTGCCCGATCTGCAGTCCTTCGGCGCCAGCGTGGATTGGCTTTGCGGGGTCCGGGCTTCTCAAATTCAGCATGTTGCGTCGTCGCTCCGTACGGCGTTCAGCGGCCTCAGCTGGCTCAGCGGGCAAAGAGCCGGCGCGAGGTGACTGGCGTCGTCACGCGACGCTCGGCCTCGTACCGCTCGGGGGTGTAAAGGGGCACCAGCCGGTTGACACGTTGCACGGCTGGCGCGGCCTCGCCGGGCACATCCGTCCCCAGTCCGAAGCCCAGCAGGGTCTGGGCACCCAGCAGTTCAACCAGCGATACCTTGGGCACGAAGATCTGAACGGCAATCGCCGGCACCTCTTCCTCCAGCATCGTGAACGCATCGGTTACCAGCACCAGTCCCTCGCCAAAGCCCAGATAGGCGCTATGCAGAGGCAGGTGGGCCAGCCACTGGCCTTCCTTGGCGTGCATTGCCAGCATCCAGCCGACGTTGTCGTGCGCCAACGCGAACAGATCCGAGAGCGACGCATCCAGCGCCACCCCCGAGAACGGGTATTCCATCTGTTTTGCGCCGCTCGCGTCACACGAATCAATCCATTTCGCGAAATCGACGACCGCCAGCAGTTCACGAGCGCGTGAAATCAATGTTTTTTTCGTATCCATATACATAGAATAGTCCAATATCCGGCGGATTCACATCCATTAAAAGCAGTTTCTTGTGTAGAATTCGCGACAACAGATCACCTCGGAGCATTCATGTCGGTAACGGAGGAGCTGCTGACGGCACATCCCATGGACCCCATCGCGTCCGAAGTGGAAGCCGATGGCCGCGTCAATCATTTCGCCCCCGAGCCCGCGCCACGCGACGCCGCGTCCCCCATGGCGCGCCGCGCCTATTCCGCGCTGCGCATCATGGCCGCGCTCATCAAGGCCGTGGTCGTGCATCCCGGCAGCGACAGCAGCGATGCCAAAATCGTGGAGGCGACAAACGAACTGCTCCAAGACGCCCACGTATTGACGGACACAATGGTCGAATTTGCAGGGCTGGATCGCACGCGCCCTGCAGATGCCGAGATGCTCAACAGCCTGTCGACCCAGTCCGCCGAGATTGCGGCGCTCAACTGGCGTCTCGCGTATGCGACGGGCAAAGCCAAGATTCCCGCACCGCTCATCAGCGACATGATCCAGACCGCGCTGGACAAGGTGAGGCAGGCGCCCGAGCCCGATCTGCAGCCGAGCCAGCTGGATCTGGTCACCGCCCAGCGGGTGGCCCTGCTCTCTATCGTGCCGGACCTGCAGACGCAGGCCGTGCACTCCTTCGATTACTTCGTGCCCGACGTGGAAACGCTGGTGCAGAAGGGGTTGAACGCCGTACTGGAGATGACCGAGTACGCCGTGGAACGGCTGCGCGCCGATCTCGACAACGAGGACGCCTGCGTCACCATCGCCCGGGCATTGATCCCCGAGATGGGGGCCATCTACGTCACGAACTACCGGCACAACGCCAAAAAGGACGTGGAAAGCCTGCGCACGATGGACCACGTCGCCCGTCACCGCCGCATCCACGAACACCGATTCACGGGCCTGCCCACCGAGCACATCGACGAGAGCTTCCGCCGCCTCGCCCGTCGGATGGTCGACATGATTATCGAAGCAGTGCCGGCCACGCCGTCACCGTACCTCTCCGCCCAGCGCGCGGCCAAGGCCGGTGCCATGCTTGACCGCTCCCATCTCTGAGTTTGCCCATGAGCGCCCCTGACACCGCCACCGAGATACGTCTGTTTGGCGCAAGCCTGCGGGCACGCACGCCGGACGAATACGGCAACGACCATCTCTCGCAGACGATTCCTGCCGTCAACCAGCTCTCGCGGGTGGTGCAGGCCATCGGCAACAAGCTGCCAAACGAAGCCGTGCAGGCGCTCTTCTTCGAGCACAACGGCGACGCCGAGATCCGCGAAACACACGTCGAGCTCGGTCTCGCCCACCTCGACGCCGTGCGCAACGCCAAGCCGGATCTCGAATACCTGCGGGACGCCAAAGTCCCGGCGGCTGGTGCCTTCTGGACCGCCGAGGACGACGAATGGTTGCCCAAGCCACCGACGCCGGCTCCCTGACCTAGCCATTTCATGACCTACCTTATCACCCGTCCTTCGGCCAGCGACCGCAACCCCGCTCCGCTTGCACTCTGCGCGAAGCAGCAGATCGCCCGCGTGCTGCGCACCAGTCTCGGCCCGGTGTTCCCCCCTAGCCTGACCCTGCCAGCCCTCGCGGCAACGCGGCGCACCTCGTCCTGAACTGGATATCTCATGAGCCAAGACACCTTCAGCCGCACGTACGCCATCCCCGTCGAAAATCTCGGCCGCGTGCGCCAGACCATCGCCCGGATCAACAAGCGTGCAGCGAAGCTCGGCATGCAACCAATCGGGCTGCAGGTGTCGGAGCCGAAGCTCCAGCGCATCACGCGGGTCAGCATTCAAGCCAACGAGACCGTCGGCCAAGAGATCATGGCCAACGTGTCGGACGTGACCGTGACAGGAGAAAAACCGGTACTAAGCGGCTATGCGTTTGTGGCCAAGCTGGACTTCTCTGCCGGCAGCACGCCGCTCGTGCTCGGCATGGAGGAGACCCCTGCACAGTATCGCGAGTGCGCGCCGGACTGCGATCAGTGCAAAACAACGCGGGACCGCAACACCACCTTCGTGCTGCGTGAGATCGCCACCGACCGCCACCTGCAGGTCGGCAGCACGTGCCTCACAGATTTTTTCAACGGTGACGATCCGTTTGCCAAGACGGCTTGCCTGCAAGTGCTCGTCGAGATGCACGACGACCTGACGGAATGCGAGGAGTATTCCCGTGGTGCCGATGCGGAACTGCTTCCGGTCAAAGCCATTCTCGAAGCCGCTTGTGCTGAGGTCCGCATTGGCGGCTACATGTCCAAGGAAAAGGCGGAATTCCAGCAGGTGATCTCCACTGCGGATGCTGTGGCCGAGCATTTCTCGCGTCGACGCCCGGGCGCCCCCCTCCCCCCGAAGATCGAGCCCGCCGACCGCGACAAGGCCGCCCGCGTGAAAGCATGGCTGGTCTCGGACGAAATGGCCGTGGAACGTCAGCAGTCGACCTATCTTCACAACCTGTCGGTGCTCGGCGCCGGCGAGGACATTCCCGCCCGTCGACTGGGGATCCTCGTATCGGCCGTGGCCGCGTACGACTATCGGGAATTCCGCCGGTTGGAAGCGGCCGACACGCGCATCAGCGCTTTCGTGGGCGAGGTCGATGGCAAGATCGAGCGCGCGGTCACGATCCTCGGACGTACCCTCATTCCGGGCGACCAGTATGGCGACAAGATGCTCTATCGCATGCGCGATGACGACGGCAACCATCTGGTGTGGTTCTGCTCGGGCGCAGAGATGGGCGAAGTTGGCGAGCGGTTGCACGTCACGGGTACCGTCAAGGAACACCGCGTCTACAACGAACAGCGCCAAACCACGCTGTTGCGCGTGACAGCCGCTGAAAACAAGCTCTTTGACGCCGTTCAGGAGGGTCGGCCGGCCAGCGTAATCCAGAAGCTCGCCGCGCAGCCGATCTCGATCGACCGCCTGCATCACATCCACAAGCTGACGGCCTTGATGGCCGCCGCACGACTGGGCCGCACTTCGAGCGTACAGGCCTTGCTCGACGCGCAGGCGAGTCCGACCATCACTGATCGCGAAGGCTACACGGCGGCCCACTACGCCGCCGCACTGGGCTATGCCAACACCGTGATCGCGCTCGAAGACGCCGGCGCAGATCTGGAAGCCGTTGCGCAAGATGGCACCACCCCGCTCTCGCTGCTCGAAGCCGACCAGACCGCGTTGCTGGACGACGTCCGCAAGTTCCGCACGCCGGAAGTGGATACCGACACCCGCATCTGGCAACGCGATGCCGAGTTCGCGATCAAGGGCCTGTTGCCCAAGCAGGAAACGCTCGACTGGTTTATCGAAGAGTGCGATCGCCACGCAACCGAGGGGCATGGCGACCTGCGTGCGCAGCTCGGGCACAACCCGTCGCAGTTCGAGGTCGTCATCGACATGTCCAGCGGCCGCCCGGTGGTGCTCAACGGCCGCCGCACGATCGCCTACGCCATGAGCGAAGGCAAGAAGACCGTTACCGCACTCGTGGGCCTGAAGCGCCCCGAGCCTGCGCTCGAACGCGGACAGCAATTCGACGGTGCCCCGGCGCCGTCTTCGGACCTATAAGAACCATGCAACCAAAGATTGTCTGGGGCACCAATGCCCGCGACCGCCAGCCGGTCATTTCGGATTTTGCGACGCTTGTCAACGGCCACATCCAGATCACGGGCGGCTCGGGCGCCGGCAAGACACACCAGCTGCGCGCCGCGATCAGCCAAATCATCGCCACCTCCAACGGCCGCCCCCCGACCATGCATGTGTTCGATATTCACGGCGATATCGACATCCCGGGCGCCAGCACAGTGCGGTTCTCGGAGCAAAGCGAATATGGGCTCAACCCGCTGCGCATTGGGTCCGACCCCCATTACGGCGGTCCACGCAAGGCCATCAGCACCCTCATCAAGACGCTCGACAAGGTGACTCGCCAATTGGGCGACAAGCAACGCGCTTGCCTGCGCAATATCCTGCAGGACGTCTATGCGCAGCACGGCATCTATCAGAACGATCCGTCAACATGGGTGATCGACGAATCGGCATCGCGTCTCTATGGGGGTGACACCCATCGGCTCTACCTCGACGTCCCGATCAACGAGAAAGACGACGCCAAGCCCTTCGGTGCCCGGTGGGATGGCGACGCCAAGTGCTGGTGGATCGGCGTCGACGACTACAAGGGCGGCATAACACGGTGGAAGCCGAAAACAACGGGCCGGACATGCCCGTCGCTGGAGGACGCACTGATTTTCGCGCGCCGGAAGTACCTTGAATCGTATCTCGGCGCCGACAAGAAGGCGATCACGCAACTGGAACTGGTCAACCGGGCGGCGATGAACCTGCGTCGCAAGACGCTGGCATCGCTGCGCACTTCCAACACCGAATTCCGTGATGAAGAGGCCGAAGCGGAACTGGACAAGCTGCGCCAACGGGCTATCGATCAATACAAGGATGCAGTTTTATCGGTTCGCACGGGGGATGAACTTGAGGACATCGGCAAGTACGACGCACCCGACGTCCTCCGGGGTGTGATCGATCGCCTTGAAACCCTGCTACTGATCGGGATCTTCAAGCCAAAGCGGCCGCCATTCGATCCGAGCGCCCCGGTCTGGCGCTACGACCTCAAGGCGTTGGATCTCGAAGAGCGCAAGCTATTCGTGCTATTCCACTTGCGCGACCTGTTCCTGAAGGCCATCGAAGAAGGCGAATCTAGCGACCTAAAGGCGATTTACATTCTGGATGAAGCGCACGCCTTTGTCGACGAGGATGAGGACAACATCCTGAACACGATGGCGCGTGAAGTCCGAAAATTCGGCAGAAGCCTGATCTGCGCCAGTCAGAGTCCGACGCACTTCCCGGAAGACTTCAATGCCGCGATGGCTACCAAGGTCATTCTGCGCATCGACGAGACCTACTGGGCGACTGCCGCGCGCAAGATGCTCTGCCCTGTCGAGTCGCTGAAGGCCATCGTCCCTCACCAGACTGCGCTCGTACAGCGTAAGGAGAAGGGCTCCAAGAACTCCAGCGAATGGGCCCGCGTGTACCTGAACCAGCAGACCGAAGCTCGCCGCATGACAGAAGAGTTTGCCTGACCTGCCTTACTGCAGACACTGCCGCCAAACGGCGGCCCATCCTCCTCCATACCGTCATGAGACCCGCCCAACAGCTCGCCGAGATTGCCCAGCAATTCCACTGGGACGTCGCCACCCAGCAGCGCAAGCGTGAAGCCTTGTCCGTCGCATACCAGCGTGCCGCCTTCGAAGATCGCGACACGCTTGCCATCTTCGCACACGGCGACGAGCTCGTGCGCGCACGGCTCTATCATGCCCACGCTGCCGTCGAGACCTACAACATCCACGTACAGGGATGGGATCGCCGCGCCATTGATCTGTTCGCGTGGGATGCCATTGCCACCGCAGCGGACTGGTATAGCCACGCCGGCGGCCGCGCCGCACGGCAGTTTTTCGTGTTGCCCATCCACGTGCGACCCGAGGCCGATGGCAGCCTTCCCGTCACCCCCCTCTATTCGCGCGAGCCACGTCCGCAGGGCTATGGTGTTTTCGAGCTGGTCGACGGGCATCTGTTTCTGCTTGCGGCCTATCACCGGGGCCACGAAGACCGCGCCCGCACATTGGCGTGCGAATTGCTCGTGCACGACGAAACCAGCGCCCCGGCCATCCGCAGACATCTGGAGCACCTGCCCGGGCACGACGTGCCACAAGATGCCCGCCGCATCAGCACCCGCGAATTCGAAGCCTTCGCGATCGCCAATGCGGCGCCTCGCGGCACCAAAATCGCCGCTGCGTTCGATGACAGTCCCCATCTGGCGTGGCCGGCATATCTGCCCGTGGATCCGCATGCGCCCGCGTACAGCGTCGCGGACTTCCGTGCAGCCGCTACGCGCACGGATCTCGCGCCCCTGCTCGCGCGGGTGGCCTCCACAGGCGTGCCGCACATCGTCGATGCAACGGCCGTGATCGCGCGGGCGCTCTTCGACTATGTCGGCCCGGGTCGCGAACTGGACGCGACCTTTGATGTTCGGGCATTCGAGCATTTTTGTGCTGAACGCAGCTTGCCGGGTTATCGGCCGGCCCAGAGCGTAGCGACGGCATCTGCAATCTGCACCGCGTAAATCGCCGAGTTTTGCCATCCATCAGATCGCATCCGGGCACCCCCGACACGCGGGGTGTCCGCTGCCAGCCCTCTTGCCGATAAGGCAAGCAATGCGCCGACTTCGGCGCAGACTTTGATAACAAGGAGAAATCTTGATGCGTTCGCGCAATTTGTCTCGTCCGGGGTCCTTTGCACTGGCACTGCTGACTGCGGCGGCCCTTGCCGCATGTGGTGGCGGCGGTGATGATAGTTCCGCCACCCATGCCTCCACGGCGACAACCACTACTGACACGACGACGCCCACCACCGGTGGCACGTCGAACAACCCGGGCACCGGCGGCACATCCGCGCCGGCGAGCCTCGTCACCGCTGCGTGCACCAACTGCGGTGCCGTCGACGACCATACCTACGCAGGTAGCGGCGTGGGCGTCTGGCAAAGCGTCAACGCCTCGGCATCGGCCGTCGACGTTCCGCTCAGCATTTCCGGTGTGAAGGGGCAGGATGTCACGCTCGTCTTCTCCAACATGACCGCTGCGGCGCAGGCGATGCCGGCAATCTCGCTCACCGCTTCCTATTACCCGTCGATCGCCGCGAGCCAGTTGCGTTTCGATGATGGCGGCGAGGCCGAGAAGGCCCGTATCGCCGAATTCAACCGCAATGGCTGGGTGAGCTTGGCCGGCGCCAAGGCAAACGGCCCTGCCCGCTCGATCTTCGCTGGCCCGACCGCGTCGGTCCTCAACGACACCAAGTCGTGGTACCACTCGGACAATACGGCTCGCTCGGCCACGCTGCTGCGCCAGACCACGCTCTCGGATGGCACGACGCTGAACGTGTGGGTGGAGGACGGCGAGAGCGATCCGACGAAGATCAGTTCGTCCATTCTCGACAGCATCGTGAGCGGCTTCGCATCGAGCGGCAAGATCTACGACATGCTCAAGTCGGTGGGCGGCCCGGCATGGGGTGCCCACAACTATTCGAACCTGATCGCCGGCAGCGGCCAGCCGATCGACATCGTGATCCTGAACTTCGATCGCAATGCGACCCCGTATGGCATGGTCGGTTACTTCTTCAGCCGTAACAACATTGTGCGTGGAAGCTCCAACCCTTTCAGCAACGAATCCGTATCGCTCTATCTGGATGCCGAAACGCTCTATCTGGGTGGCCCGGCGGGACTGCAGGCTATGCTCATGACGATGGCGCACGAGGGCATGCATATGCAGAACTTCTACCGTCGCGGCGTAGTCGCCGGCAATCAGTATCAGTTCGACACGTGGCTGGAGGAAGCGAGCGCGATGATGATGGAGGACTTCGCGAGCCATACTATCGACCCGACGTACAACAACGTCCGCGACGTGCGTTTCCCGAATTATGTGGGCTACAAGGCTGGCTCCTACAATTGCAGCCTGCTGGACTGGACGCCGTTTGGCGCAAGCTGTGACAGCTATTCCGTGTCGGGCTCTTTCGGTGGCTTCCTCGATCGCCAGCTGGGGCTTGGCTTCTTCAAGAACTTGCTCGCTAACACCAGCAGCACCGACTCGGTGACCGTTCTCGACAACGCGATCAAGGCCACGGTCCCGACCTCGGGCTTCACCGACCAGCTGCGCCGTTTCGCGGCCACGGCCACGTCGCTGATGCCGGCGGCGAGCAGCCCGGCTGGCTTTGGCTATCCGACGCGTCTGGACAGCGGATTCGTCCTGCCGCTGATCGACCCGGTGGCGCAAGCTCCGTACCGCACGCTCACGCAATCCGTGCCGACAGCTCTGCAGCCCTACGCCAGCCTGCCGGTGGTGCGGAAGGCCGTCAACGGCACGTATAGTGAAACCGTGAAGATCCCCGCTGGCACCACATTGTCCGTGGTCATCCAGTAAGGCGCTTAGCCAATGGGGCGGCCACGGCCGCCCCATTATCATTTGGAGAGGATTGTGCAGAAATCGATGGTTGCAGCTGTGGCGCTCGTCAGCGTCGCTGGCTGCGCAGCAGCGCCAACCGCCGGCTCGCCGCTGACGCTTATCGGCGAGATCCATATCAAGGGCAATGAGCCCTTCCCGACGGTTATGCTGGAGACAGATAGCCATGTCGTCTGGGAACTGAGCGGGCTGGACGTAGCGCAGGCGCGGCCGTTCACCGGCCAGCGCGTGACCGTGCGTGGCACGGTCACGCGAGCTCCTGACAGCCACACGTGGTTGCCCGCGATCCGGCTGGACGGCAGCCCCAAGACGGCGCCCCGGTAGCGCGGCTCTTTGGATCGGGTCAACCCAGCCCGACCGTGGCGCGTTTGGCCGTGACGGGATACAGTAGCGAAAACCAAGGAGCTATTTCATGATGAATGCTGAAGACGCGATGGGCCTGCAAGAAGACCTCGCCCGAATCGGGCGGCGTCCGACGCCGGCTGTGGATCGCCTTCCCGCCTCGGATGAAAGCGGCAACGCCGTAGCCGCCGCAGTGGTAGCCATCAGGGCGCGAAATGATGCCATGAGCAAGCTGCGGCAAGATCTTGATGCCTCGATGTCTGAGCGCAATGAAGTTGCGGCACTGTCTAAGGCCGCCCGCGAAACCCTCGAAATTTTTGCGCGCGAACTCGCCCGTGTTACTGGCGCGGACGAGGCGGATGCCGTGAAACAGGCGCACCAAATTTTGTCGCGCAAGTTCGATGCGAACTTGGACGAATCGATCAGTAAGCGCTACATCCTTCGTGACGTCCGCAGCATGCCGGCGGAGATGAAGAAGCGACCGTGGTACGTGCCTGCGCCGTGAACTGAATGTTACAAACAAGAAAGGCCGGGACAATACCGGCCTTTCTTGTTTTTAGCGAACGGTACGCTGCCTCTTCGTGATCGCACCGTCCCCCTATACAGCGATACGTTCGATCACATATCGCTGAGCCCACTAACGGTCGACTGGCCGGTCTCGCCGACTGGGTCGTTACGGCTTTGACCAAGTGCACCCATCAGGGCGTCGTGACGTGCGTTGGTCGCCTTCTCTTGCGCCGCAGCCGCCTTGTCGCGATCCACCTTATTGCGCTTTTCGCCCTGCAGCCCGCTGAACTTCTGACCGCCCGAAGAGCCCCACACCGCCGCTTGCCGCGCTTGCGTACTGGCCGAACCTTCGAGCTTGCTCGCCATGCCTTTTTCACCGAGATCGCCCACACCCGCACCAATCCAGCGCAGGATGTTGTCCGGCAGCGCCTGTGGCAGTGCAAACAGCAGCATGTAGCACGCCGTGATTGCGATGCAGTAGATCAGCATGTACATGGCCAAAGAGAACAGACCCGTCACCGAGTCCGCCTGCAGTGACCGGAAAGAGCTCAGGAAGGCTTCGTTCAGGTATGAGGTCACCGGATACAGTAGTGCGTTGCTCGCGACTAAGCCGATCACCATGAGTGCCGGGCGGAAGAACCCGGACATCAGCAACATGTAGCCCTGTGTCTGGCTGCCAATAAAACTGTCCTCTCGTGCCGGCGTGGTGTGCGCCGCCGCCCACAACATCCCTGCGGCCATCATTTCAACGACAAACACCAGCCACCCGACCACGCCGGTCGCGAACATGAAGAACGGCACCATGGGAATCCAGATGCCCAGATAGTAGCCAAGGTACATCAGGGCCATGATCGAGGGCCCGAACGCACTCCACATCTCGATGATGTATTGAAGGATCCCGGCAACGACGCCGCCGACGCCTGACGTACCCGGTATCAGCGAGGCAACGGATGTAACCTTCAACGCTGTCAGGCTCGCAATGACGATTGCCTTGGCCAAGATGATCGTTTCGCCTACGGTTGCCATCCAGTCACCGAGGTTCTTGATCTTCATGATTGGATCCGCGTCGGGATCTTCCAGATAGTAGATTGCACCTGTCAGATAAGAATTGCTAATCCGGTTAAAGAACCCGTTGATTTGCCCCTTCGCGCCATCACCATCGGTCATATCCGCGACAGAGAAGTTGGTCTTGAGCTTCGGGACCACCGGCTCGTTCGAGCTATTCTGCGAGGCCATCTGAAAAACACGGTGGCTTAGTTCGGCAGCGACCGCGTTGTACTGCGTCAACACGGCATTCGCGGCAATCAGGGTATCGCCGGTCAGGACGCGCTCTAATGGGCTATCCGCCCCCGCAATGAAGTTCGACGATGACGTTGTCGTATTGCGTACAGCGTCCTTCAGACGGCCCATCTCCCGGTACATGGAGCCGGCATAGACCCAGCCCTTGTCTGTCAGGCTGCTGAGCGTCCCGCCATTTTCCCCTTGGCTGATCGCATTGCTGACGGCGCTGACGATGTCCGCCATCTGGCGGTCTTTCATGTCATCGATCAGCTTTGCAAAGTTCTGCGAGCTGAAAGTGGCGCCGTCCGTCACGGCCGCCTGCGCGAGCCGGTCCGCCTGTTGCGCAAAGTCGCCAGTAAAGAACGACTCCACATATCGCGCGCGCACCTGATAAACGGCTTCCTTGATCGACGGCGCCACGTCATTCGCGAGCTTCGAGCCGCTGCGCGGTGGCGCCATGTATGTGCTCTGCATCACGATTTGCCCGCAGAGCGACTCGCTGTTGGGCCACTTGGGATCGCTGAACGCAAACGTCGTCTTGTTGATCTGCGCACCCGCAGACGATTTGTCCGGCGCCGCATCGGTTTTGATGTACTGGAGATTCACCTGCGAATCCGGGGACACCGCCTTCATCGCCGCGTTGATTCCCTTGGCACACAAGGTCATTCGCATTGCGTTGACGGCGATCGAATCAAATGCCGGATCCTTGACGATGCTCTTGACGGCCTCATTGGCCACGTTCGTGCCCAGCATGTACTCGTTCAGCCCCTTCCACATCGTGGAGGCAAAGCCGATCGAGTACGACACGATGATGAGCATCATGATCTGGATCGCGGCGTATCCGGACGAGCCCGGGATCAGCGCGGCCGCTGCAGAAAACGTTCGCAGCGGCGTGTAGAACGTCGACCATCGCTTGCCCAGCGCCTCCCCGTCGTTGGCCGTGTTGACGATACCCATCATGGTCACGTAGGTCACGATCAGGCTGCCGAACATGAGGACGCCCGAATTGAACATCCGGAAGGCCTCGGCCAGCATGCCACTGCTGGGCGTCGTCGCTGTCTGCTGGATCCCCGGGACGATGGCATCCATCACCGGACCGAACACCAGCTTCAGCATCTCGACTGCCGCATCTCCCGATTGCGGCGTAAATGGATTAGCCATTTTGGCTCCCAATGGTGAATTTGGACGTCATTTAAATATTTATTTCGTATTCCTACGCGCGCTTAAATCATCCATGGCGCATAAATATGGCCATTTTTGGTGTTTCTAATCTGTGTGCGTAGAATCATACCAATACCTACCCAGTCTTTCATTGGTTTCTACGATTCGAGGCCACACATATGCAACACGCTGAACGAGTGAAGTTTGCGCAGTCCGCGAGCGAACGTGCCCGCACCGTCCTCGGCAGTACCGTGGGCGGCTCGTTTTACATGGAGGCGCTGCAGGAAAAGATCGTCGCGGCCCTGAGGGGCATCGACGTCGCACTGGCCGAGGCCGGCGAGCGGCCGCTGCTGGTGCCAGCCATCCTCCCCGGATTCGACCTGCTGGCGGTCAAGCGCCCGGGCGCCGCCGTGGCCATTAACGAGGAACCACTCGACCCGCGCGCCGCGCTCAAGCTCGATGCCAATACGGTTGAGCTGCTGCAGGCGGTCGCCGACGACGCCATGCCGGGCACGAGCGAGCGCCAGTTCACCTATCTGTCCACCGATGGGGTCTACTACTTCGCCTTCCGGTCCGAGTTTCAGGCCATCGCCCTCGAAGCCATCGGCGTGTTGCCGGGTGAGCTGCTGATGGCGGGTCCGACGACCGGTGAGGTGCTCCAATGAATCCGTCGCTCGCCGCGCTGACCGCCATGGAGGCCCCGCCGCCCGGCACGGGGCGTTTCGGCTCGTTTGCTGACATGCGTGCGCTCGCGCTCGATGCAGGCCTCGTGCCACGCGATGGTTCGGCCGTCGTGCTGCCCGGTGAGCGCCTCGCCGCCTTTTCCGCCATCAACGACCTTGCCGAGATCGAATCCAAGATCAACGGCCTGAAGGTCGACGTCATGCTGGCCGCGAAGCCGGAACTGACCGACGCGTTGCGGGCCACGGTCCACATCGCGGAGAGCTCCACGCATCCGCACGAGTTGCACTACCTGCAGGCGATGTTCGTCCATCACCGGCAAGTCATGCGCACGCTGGCGAGCAACAAGCACATTCCGGAGCAAACGCAGCGCCTGCTGGCGACGGATAGCGTCCTCAAGGATGATCGCGCGCTGCAGCGCGTGCTGGCCCATAACCCGGCGCTGACTGCGTCGGTCATGCAGGCCATGTGGGCCGAGACCGATGATTCGCTGGTCCAGTTGCGCATCACCGAAAACGCTGCCGAACAGGCCGCGCTGTATGACGGGACGAACGAGTTTGCCAAGCTATGCGAGGCCTTCTACAAGGGGACGGCGGACCGCACGGTGCGCCTTGCCGCCATCGCCGGCATCCGCGATCCCGAATCGTTGCGCCGCATTGTCTCGACCCACGATGTGGCGTTCGGCGCGGCCGAACTGACCGCCGTGGCGGCCAATCGCCATGCCCCAGACGATGTCCTGCAGGCGCTGGCCCAGCCCGGCGGTGTGGTTCAACGGGCCTTCAGCCCGATCGCCAGCGCCCGGCTGCAGCAGACCGCCCGGGACAGCATCGCCCGCCGGAATTCGGCCGCCGCTGACGCGACCCTCTATCATTCGAGTCCGGACTAATTCAAGGACAGCGAAATGTATTACGACCTCCAAGAACGCGCGCCCTCCACCGCCACCAAGCTGGCGACCATGCCGCTGGCCGATATTGCCGCCCTGATGCTCAAGGGCACCGGTGCGGACGCCGCTTTCGAGTCCAGCATTGCTGGCATGGCGGCAATCAAGGGGCTCCCCCCCGAGAAGCTCACCGATTATGTGCTGAATCCGCCTCTAGCCGACAATCCGGAGCACGCTCGCGAGCTGGTCGCCATGGCGCCGAAGGCGGTCCAGATTGGCGCGATCGAGATGTCCAAGGCTCTGAAGAGTGAAAACGCGTTTCGCGCCTTTCTCGGCCAGTTGCTGCATCCGATGGCGCGCACCCGTTTTGTGGCGGTAGGCAATCCCGAAGGGATCGCCGGTGCCCGTAACAGGGCCGCCGCCATGGCCTTCGCGGCCAGCGTCGACAACGATCCGCGCGCCCAGAGCGCCTACGTCGACCACATGAAGTCGCTGCGCACGTTGGTGACCGCCGCCGTCGACAAGGAACTGTTCGGCGCCGACAACGGCAGCGCCATGGTGCACAGCATCGAGAAGGCCGCTGTGGCCGGCCTGCCGTTCGAGCAGAAGGTCGTCATCGATGGCCTGCACGAGCGAGTGCGTGCCGAACTGCTGGATGAAGCCCGTCAACGGCTGCGCGCCCAGTACGCCCGCGCCTCGCGGCCGGACGACACCCCTACCCCGTAACGCCGCATTTTTCCGAGAGCGAACCCCAATGACAAGCCACAAGCCGGTGGAACTGAACGAGCAGCAGATCGATATGGTTGCTGCACTGCAGGAAGACCGCGTGCTCCTGCGCCAGCACGCGAGCGTCCACACGGCCTACCCGTATGCCGTACTGGCCAACGGCGACACCGAAACGCTGGGGTTCCTCCCCGGCGCGGAAGTCTGGTTTGTCAACGCGGCCGGGGACAAGGCGGAACCGACCATGCCGCTGCCCCTGTTCGTGCGCGCGGAGGAGTTGCGCGCGCTGGGCGATGACCCCGAGCTGGAGCGGCAACTGCGGGCGAGGATTCCGGCAGCGCCGCTGCCGACGGCGGTCGACGCGTTCCTGCAGTTCGCCGAGCAGGCTCAGAGGGATTTCATCGCCCGTGGCCAGCACGATCAGGCCGAGGCGACCGGCCAGTTCCGCAGCTACCTGCAGCGCTTCGGCCTGCCGGGTGCCGACGACCAGTTACGCCTGCTGAGCGCGGTGACCCGCACGACTGACGCCTTGCGCAAGGTGTTTCGCGATACCTGCGAGCAGAAGCCGTTCCCACGCGGCAGCGAGTGCGACGACAAGCTGCAGGCCCTGTGCGAGGGCGATATCGCACTGCAGACGGTCGGCCAGCGGGACACGACGTGGACACCGGAAAAAGTCACCGTCGCCGCGCGCCAAGGCTGGCGCATCACGCCCGCTAACGATGGCACCGCAGGTCTCACGATCACGGCGGTACCGGGTGGGCGTCTCGCCGGCGATATTGCCGCCTACGAGTTCGTCTGCGCGCAGGCCAAGCGGGGCGATCTGCTGGCTCTGACAGCCTGCAAGGAGACCGGCATCCGCATCACGGAAGTCAACGACTACAAGCCTCCCGTGCTGGGCATGTAAGGGGCGGTCACCGTGATCGACTTCGCCAAGCTGTCCGACCCCGACCACATGGCGGCCGCCAAGCGCGAGCGCGAGGCATTTGAGGCGGCGCAGGAAGCCTTGCACCGCCGCCGGCGCGCCGCTGTGAACCTGCTGACGCAGGAAGATCCGATCTACGCGGCACTGACCCCGAGGGAGCGGGATTTCGTGCGCAATATTCAGCGGAACCTGAATACCTATTCGCCGCTTTCGACGCCGCAGCACGACTGGCTGATGGACATCACCGCCCGGTTCGGCTCCGCCTACGAGTCGGTGCCCGGCCATTACGTGTTCACCCGCGACAGCACAATGGTCAGCGTGCACGGTGGTGGGCTGGCCGATCACACGACCCATACCGACGCCGCCTCGCTCCTCGCGTGGGCCAGTGCGCACGGCGTCGCCGCCGAAGAGGCAACTGCCTCGTTTTGCGCGCACAGCGAGCGTCTGACCCGTTCTGCCACGATCCCGCGTCCGGCCGCCGCCACACCGAACGCCGGCCCCTCCCTCGATTACTGATCTGCGATTCTTCTCCGGGCCCTCATCATGACCGCCAGCACCCTCGCACAGCGTCTTGCCGCCGTGGCCGACGCCATGGACGCCGTTCTCACACACCCTGAATATGCGCTGCTCAAAGCCAATGGCCACAAGCTGCACGAGGTCACGGAAGACCTGACCGCCTCCACGGCACGCGGCACGCATATCTGGGTGCTTGGCACCAACGGGACCGCGATCGCCCCGCAGGGTCTGCATCCGTTTTACGCCGAGCGGATCCGGCGCGCCGCCGCCACGGTGGACGCCCCGCGCTTCTTTGCCGTGGACGCCGATCACGCCGGTGTCACGGAGATTTCGCGAGAGGCCGCGCTGCGTCAGATGGATACGCTGCGATATGTCACCGACTCGGTGCATCGCGAGCGCGCGTTGAAGGGCTGGGAGTACGGTGTCTCGGGCAAGACGCCTGACTACGTGACGGCGTGCATATCGGAGAACGACTCGGGCGGTGGCAAGGGCACGGTGCACCGCGACGGCATGACCCTCGTCGCTTTCCACACCGAAGCCATCTCGCGCCCGAACGCGGGCGGCATGCTCGCACCGGCGGCCCTGCTGTGCTACCGCAGCGAGCCCGGTGTCCTGCTCGACGAGATGGACCGAGTCGCCCTATATCGCATCGCTTTCGCCGAGGCGGCGAAGCATCACCTTGCCACGACGCCCGTGGTGAGCGTGGCGCTTGATGGTCGCGAACTGGCGGCCACACTCGGCATCGGCACGCCGCTCCATCGGGAGCTCGATAGCGTGCGCGAAGCTGGTCTGCGATCGAGCGACGTGCCGCATTTCCTGAAGGCGGTCGACTATGCGGCCTTCGCCCGTGTCGCGGGCAATCAGGACATCTGCGACCACCTAATGAATGGCCGCATCATTGCCGTACGCAACGCCCTGCGTTCGCTAGGTTGGAAAGGCGAGCACTACAAGCCGCTCAGCAAGGATGGCGCCACGGTAACTATGCGCGATCTCGACTCCCCCGCCAGCTACAACCGCACCAATTTCTCGATGGGTGCCGTGACCCACCGCGCCAACGGCTGGCCGAAGTCGGTCGAGGTTGCACTCGTCGACAACGACATGTCGCTAAGTGCCGCCGGCTTTGCCCACAAGCTCGACACAGCCATTGCCACGGGCATGCGCTCGGTGCCGACGCTCAAGAACCGCATCGCTTACGCGATCGAACAGTTCGACCCGCTCAACCCACAGAGCGGCGAGCTCGCGGAAGAACTCGAAATGGCGGCTGACGCAGTGTTCCTCGCCAGCGGCGATGCCGACGCGGCTCAACTGGCGCCGATCCTTGCCCGCGCCCTCAATGCCCTGCCGATCCGGCACCCCGACGGTCGATTCGACGTGCAGCAGGCGCTCGCGCATGGATTCGTCTATAAGTATTGGGCCGCGCAGGCGGAGAACTACCAGCACGTCCTGCTGACGCCGGAATCGGCCGCGACCGTGCAAGACAGCGCCGAAGTGCGGGGCTGGTTCATTCGTCCCAATGGCGCAGTGGCCGACGCCGGCAGCCAAGACGCGATCACGATCGAGCGTCGCTTTATTGGCCCGCTAAAGCTCGAAGAGCTCCGTGAGCTGAACGCCCTTGCGTCCAAGCCGGCCGCCCCCGCCGCCGATCGTGCACAATTGCCCTCCGCCACCGCTTTCGATCTCGCCTGAGGAGGCGACACATGTCCGAATCGACCAAGCCTCTCGCCGACCGCCTTGTTGTCGAGAATTTCCCCTTGCTGCGCGCGAGCGTGCAGGGCCGCTCGCTTCAGCGGTTCGAGCAAGCGGTCGCCCATCTCGCGGAGGGGATTCGTCTGGATGCCATCCCCAACGTTACGCTGACCGAAGCCAAGGAAGCGGTCAATCGCACCATCGACGAGGCGGAACAGTCGCTCCGGGATGTGGCGCGGGGCGACGATACGCCGGAGGCCGTCAAGGACATCTTGATCTGGGGGAGCATTCCCTACGCGCACACCATCCCGGGACGCATCAAGAAGTTGCAGGCGCTACGGGTTGAATGCCCGGCCATGACGGCCGCGATGGCGCTTTACGAAGAGATCCTGCCGCTCTCTGCCGCACTGGATGACCTCAAGAAGAAGGCCATCAAGAAAGCCCCACCCAAGCCTGCTGAGGAACGCAAGGAGCGCTTCGCCCCAAATCGTCCCCAGAACGCCACCGTCATGCTGGTGCGCAACTTGCTGCTGGGCATCGTCAACGAAAAGTTCGATGAAGTGCGCGAGCACAAGGCCGAGGCGCTACGCAGAACCTTGCACCGCTACTTGGGGGCCGTCGCAGACGCCGAGAAGCCGCAGCGCCCTGCGGAGTTCTTCAAAGACCGTCCCGGGCACGCCAGCGATATCAGCGAGCTCGTGGATGTGAAGCGAGATGCCGCGCGCAAGGTCTACGTCATCACCGTCCGCGACGATGCCGAGGCAACGATCGCGAAGAAGGCGCAGGAGCATGCCGACTACGTTCGCGACGTCTTCGTCAACAAGAATCTGAGGAAGACGACGGCGATTGTCGATGCCAAGGGCAATCTCAAGGACGCGACTGTGCGCCATATTTCCGTCTACGCCGATGGTCTCGACGGGACGCTGAAGTTCGCTTTCGAGGACGGCTCGTCGTTCTCCGCGAAGCAGCAGGTGGTTGGCTCGCACAGCATCCACGGGCGCTTCTTCCTGCGCTATCCGCTAACGTTCCATGACGTCACGATGCCCGACGGCAAGCCCATGCCACAGCCGTCGGAGGAGCGCATGAACCTGATTTTTGCAGGGCGCTACTACGGCACGATCGCGGCCCCGGAATCGGAACGCAGGTTGCTCGAATCCATGCCCGGCATCCGTCTGGGCGCGTATGACGCGGCCAAAGGCGCATTTCTGGTTGAGCTGACGGAAGAGGCACTCCGTAAGCTCGACGATTTCTCCGCCGACTTCCGGGCCGACGTCAAGCCACGGTCGTTCGAGGATCTGGCCAACATGACCGATGACGGTCTTGCTGCCGAACTCGCCTGGCACGCATGGGCTGCGAGCCTGAACGATGCGCGCATCTACGAGCGCCTGCATGTGCCGCTGGATGAACTGCAAGCCCACGTCGCCCAGAAGGCGCGCGACAAGGCCATGCAGAAGAGCTTTGGTCCCGCATCCGGAAAGGATGCGTCGCCCGGCATCACCCCCTCCTGACTTCACCACCGCACGCCGACGCATGGATCAACAGGACTTCAATGCGTTGGATGCCGACGCCACGGTCTTTCAGGCGGACGAGATCGTCGATGGCGAGCTGGTACCGCCGCTTACCAAGGTCCAGCTCGTCGCCCATTGCGAGGGCGACACCGCCCTCGCCTACCTCCTCCTCGCGGCCGCAGATCTGCGCCATCCCGGCGACGTTCTCGCTCGCGCCGGGGGCCCAGAAGCCTTCCTTGCACGCTTTGACAACGCCACAATCCTGAGGGCTTACGGCACCGCGCACCGGTTTGCGCGCGCGACCTGTACCGTCGACGCTGATCGCTTCGACGTCGACCTGCCTGACGGCTTCGATAGCTGGATTGCTGCCAGCGGGATCGAGGCGGTGCGAGGTAGCCTAGCCGAGGCCATTGGCCATGGTGCCGAAGGCAGTCATGTGACGGCGACCTTTTCGCCGGCGGCATCCGACGCCATCGGGTCAACGCTTCCCATGTGTTTGCGAGCCTTCTCTGCCGTGTCCGACTCTGCCGTGGCCACGGTTCGCGGCACGCGTGCCCTGCATCCGGCAGCAGCCTTGGCACTCGTGCAATCCCTGTCGCAGATTCTTGGCCGCGTGCGCGTGGTGGTCGGCGAGCGCTCGTGGCTCGATACGGAGATCGTCGTGGCGCGTCACCATGCGACCCAAGCGCGAATCCAGCGCGAGATCGAATCTGCTGCCGCATCGGGTTATCGCGTGGAACCGGTACCAAAATCGGAGACCGGACACGGAACGGGTCGGCTACAGCGGTATCGTCACGTCCGTCCCGACGGCCGTGCCGCCGGTTTTCACCGGACCGAGCGCGAAGCGTGGATGTGGGCGGCCGGCGACTGCTTGGGTCACGACGCGCTCGCTCCCTACGAAACGGTGCTGCACGGACAACCGCTGCATGCAGCGTCTTTCGCGCGAAACGGACCCACCGTTGGGACGATTCTTCATGATTGGCGATCCGGCCGGCGCGTCGCACTGGTATATGACCATCTGGCGCGTGGCGTGTATCACGCGACGGACTTGCCTGCGGACACGCAGGTTGGCCAGACCTATTGGTTCGAGAGACCTCACGCGGTGCTACAGGCGACGTGGATTCCGCTTGCAGTCGGCGAGGCCATTGCCACGGATGCGCGTTCCGCACGCGCGCAGCAGGGAACCAGTTCGTTGCGGCATGCGCAGGACAGAGTTCAAGCCGTGCGCGCGACTGACGGCCTGCATGTTCTGAAGCTTCGGGCCGACCCGGCCCACGCACCCATCATCCTAGGGCACGTGCATGCGGGCTCTCGCAGCCCGTATGTCCGGCCACACTCTCTGCGTTCATGGGCAGACGCGGCGATCGTCGCGGAGACGGGCATTCCTCTATCGTATCCGCTACGCGCCCTCAACCGCGATCTCCCCTCGGTAGACCTCGCTTTCCTCCAAGTCGCCGCCTTCCTGACGTTCGGCACATGGCTGCAGCCTAAATGCGTCAACGCTGTAGTGCTTGGCCGGGTCTCCGCTCCGACATACGGCGCGGACGCGCCGTGACTGCTCCGGCACCCCACCGCCGTGTGATGTCCCGTTAACCTTTTCTGTGGCATCGTCATACCCCGCTTTCCTCGACGCGCTGACACACCGTAGCTATCAGAAATCGGCTACTATCCCGGCTGTTTTGGAAACAAATGATTACATTGTCGAACGACAAAAACGTTTTTTTTCTATTGACGGAGTATCGTTACGATACTTATCATTCGGCTCATGGTTGAGTGAAATGCGCAACCAGCGGTGATGCAGCAGGGGCTGCTCAAGTTTTCGGCTAGATGGCCGTTGTCAACCGCGTACCGACATTAACCGGGGAAGAACAATTATGAAGAACATCGCTACCGCAAATCTGGCCAAGCTCGTGCTGGCTACCTCCATCGCTGCGCTGCTGACCGCTTGCGGCGGCGGTGGCGGTGACACCCCGGCAAACAACACGCCGGCCGCACCGAGTACACCGCAAGTACAGAATCCGACGGACCCGTACACGGGCAAGGATGCCGGCGCACCGACCGTTTCTGTCTCGGGCTCGGTCTATAACAACGCCACGGCTGGCGCGACCGTCACGGCCTATCTGGTGAACCCGGACGGCTCGAACGGCGCTTCGCTGGGCACGGCAACGACCGATGCCAACGGCAATTGGGCGATGACCCTGAGCCAGACGACGCAGGGCATGGTTCGATTCGTTGCCACGGGCGGCACGTTCAAGTCCGAGGCCGACGCCTCGACCCAGACGAACGGCACGCTGGAACTGGTGGCCCCGTACGTGACCGCAACGCTGTCGCAGTTTGTAATTACGCCTGTCACGAATGTGGCATCGGGCTACCTTACGCAACTGGCTGGAAAGCAAGGCAAGACCCTCAAGGACGCCTACACTACGGCTTCGTCGAGCGCCATGTCGGTCGTAACGGGCAACAATCGCATCGGCGGTGTGGCCAACGGCCACGCTGGTGTCGACTACCTGTCGATCGTCCCGGGCTCGGCGCAGGACACGCTGAGTGCATACGCCGACGGTCTGCTCGCGATCGAGTACTACGCCATCGATCACGACCTGCCGTCGCGCGTCGCTAACCGTATCCTCGCGCAGACCTTCGAAACGGGCTTCCCGTCGCAGAAACGCGCCGATGGCTCGGCCGTGAACGTTGGCAAGTGGGTGCTGGGCGTGTTTGACGAGACGACGGCCTTCACCGTCGCAGATATGGGCATCGGCAATCCCAACACCGACGTGCAGGCGATCACCCAAGCCAAGAACGCCGCTGACGCCTGCGCATCGGGCGACAAGGCTGGCTATTATCAACGCTACCCGCTGCCGACCGGCCAGTCCGACTACCTTGATAGCACGGCTTGCACCGCTTACACGAACAAGATCACGAACATCAAGGCGAAGACGTCGAGCAACAAGCGCAACAACCCGCCGGCCTAACCCAAGAGACTGACCCTCTCTAACTCTTCCCCCCGCTCTCTGAGCGGGTTTTTTTTTGCCCGTGCATATGACCCACAAACGCGCGCCGATTCCGCGGGTGCGCGCTTCACCGACAGTGCATGAGCTGCAACGTCGGGCCACGGGAGCCAAGGGAAACGGAAGCCGGCATAACGCCGCATGCACCACCCCGGCCAGCGCGCCCCCTGACGCCAAAATGAAAATGGCGCAACTTGCGTTGCGCCATTCACCGTTCCCCGAGATCCAGCCCTCAGTTCTTCATACAGCTATTGACCTGTTCACCCTTGATGGACGCGATCGCGACCTGCGTGTAGCCCGACGGGCAGCTGTACCATGGATCGTAGCCCTGACACAGGTGACCGCCGACCCAGTCGCTGCGCCCCATCTGAGAACTTCCGCACAGGGTACCGGAGGGGGATCCGCCAGCCATCTGCCAGACACCGCCCTTGCAGGCCAGCATTTCGCCATTGGGGTCGGTGGTAATGCCGTTGCCGCCGCAGCCATATCCGGCCCAAGCCATGGCAGGCAAATACACCATGCCGCGCGCGATCAGGGATCCATTAACAGACTGGTTCCCGTAGACGGTCTGGTCGGCGTAGACGTTCGAATAGTTCACTTCCGAACCGTTGGCCCACGCGTAATTGGCCTGCGTGTTGGTGGCCGCCATGGTGCCGCCCACCGATGCACTCCCTGAAATCGAAGCATTCGAGTAGACCGTCGCCGTGCCGGTATACAAGCCACCATAGCCCCCCGAGGTTCCGTTTTGAACGACTACAGAGCCAGACGGCGACCGCAGGGCCATGTTGGCGCTATCGCCATACAGATAGGTGCTGCCTACCTGAAGCGAACTGCCCGACGGCAGGTTCACCTTCTGGGCATTCACGGCATTCGCGTTCTGGATGCTATAGCCACCCACCGCAACGTCATTCGTCATCGCCAGCGAGCCGTCGCGCCGATAGAACTGAGAGAACTGCGCCGCGTTGTACCCGGTACGTGCCGCCAGCAGCCCCGGCACATTGCCAGCTGGATTGGGGGTTGACCACTTGGCATTCATACCGGTGAATGCGCCCGGCGCAGCCGCCGTGGACATCCCACCGTCATCACCGATGGCTCGCATGGCGATCCCGAGGCGAGCGTAGTCGATGCTGTTGCGCCAATCAACGATCGGCCGGTCCACGTAGAGCAACGCATCCAGATTGCAGTTGGTTGCCACACAGCCAGTCGGGTATTGCGTGACGACCATTCGGTAATTGCCACCGTTGTATGCGGTGTTCATCACCGGGTCCTTAAGCATCCCCAGTGCCCGCAGCTCGGCAATCGTCGGCCGCAGTGGATTCGCCACGCCGGGAATACTCCCGCCGTTGGGCTGGACCAGCTGCGAGTAACGCTCGGTCAGGTATTGATTCAAGGCGCCCAGCAGCGGCCCCTTCATTGCCATGCCCTGCGCGCGGACGTTGTCGTCGAGGCGCTGGGCAACCTCACGTGTTGCATAGGCGGTCAACAGCACCGTGCTGATCGCAACGCCCAGCGAAATCTCAAGTAGCGTCATGCCGCGCTGCTTCGCGCGCCGACGCAGCGTTCCGATCTTGGGATTCTTGTTCTTCATTGCAGGCTTCCCGATGGAATGGAAGGGGTGCGCATCACCATCGCGCACCGAGATACCGCAATTCTGCGCAGCAATGCGTTGCCCGATCAAGGAAAACGCATGCGTAGCGAGTCATTTTCCAATAATCGGTGCAACGATCTAATGAATTAATATTTTTTCTTTAACTCTTGCTGCCGTAATAGGTCAGCTGGTTTGCGTTCGCCAGACACGCATTACTTACAAGCGACGGATCGACTGCACCACCATCCGGCTTCACGGTCGTGCCATTGACGTCGATACGACGCATCACACCCGCCAGCTTGTTGGGCAGCTGTGCGCACGCGTCGCGATCGTAGGCGCCGGCAGTCAGCGCAGCCGAGTCGTTCGCGTTGACCAATGTCGCCGGCGCCACAGTCACGGCGCCGTTGTAGTTATTCAGGACTGCCGTACGCGCACCGTTCACCTTGTCGGTCGGGAACACGTTATTCCCGATCGCCACGGCCGTGGTGAGCCCTGTGAAGTCCGGCGCGGCTTGATACGCGTCCGTAATCTTGGCCATCGTGCGCGTCATCTCACTGACCTCGGATTGCAGGCGCGTGTCATTGCGCGTGCTTTGATACCACCGCAGACCGATCACCGTCAGCACAACACCAATGATGATGACGAGACCCATCTCGATCATTGTCATACCCTTCTGCTTTCTGAGTAGCGTGGTTTTGCTCATGTTCTTGTCGTCCGAAAATATGTAAGGCGGGTTGCTGATTAAAGTGAAAAGCGGAAAAGAAGAAATGGCTATCGGATCATGTCGGTCTCTTGCCTCATTTTGCTAATGACGTCATTGGCCGTGATCTGCACAGCCACGTGGAAATAGAGAATGCCCAGCATGCAGAGGATCAGCGAGATCCGATTCATCTTATTGCTGGCCCGCCGCATGTCTTCCATGACGTTCTCCATACCGACACTGCCGATCTCGACCAGCGCATGTTTAAATTCGCCGCGCCGGGCTTGCGCGCCCACGCGCTTCTGCAGACGGCGCGAGAACACCCCCGTGTCAAAGATCGATGCGTAGTCCAAATTGAAATCGCCATCCATGTTGCGCAGGATGCGATGCAAATGCCATTGCATCCAAGGCGTCGCTTTCGCACGCAACATCTGTAGCGCTTCGCTCAGACCGAGGTCACTCTGCAAGAGTTGCGCGAGACGCACCAGCAAGATGTTCCCGTGGAAATCGCGATACAGGCTGTATGGGAATCGCTTGTCAAACTTGCTACGCGTCGGGCCCCGCCAGTTGTCGAGCGAATGCAGGAAGAGCCAGATCACGCCAACAATGAAAACAAACTGGACGTACCAGAAGTTGCGGATGCTGAAGGACACCCAGTACAGCGATTTACCGATCGCTGGCCATTGATCGACCGGTACCATCGCTTCATATTCCGGCACCACCATCACCGCGTTGATGACCGCAAACACGACGAAGACAGGCAGCATGGTGAAGAGCGTCTGCAGCGCGCCAAGGACCATGCCCGCCATCTTTCGCACGCGGACCACCGAATCTGCGAGAAAGAGCAAGCTTTCGACCTTCTTTGCCTTGACGTCGACTTCATCCACCGCTGTCAGCGCAAAGATGTCGCCTTGCGGCACGATGGTCGCCAGCATGTGCGAGAACCGCCCCTGCTTTTCATCCTGACGACGCAACATGCGTCGATACAGCATGGCCGCATTGGCTTCACGGTACTTCACCGCTTCCGCGACTTGTGCCGCAAGGAAAACCGACACGCTTTCGCCGGCATTCACCGCTTCCGCGAGCTCCTTGTAAAAATCCTCGCGCCCGCTGTTAAACGAGTAGCGCGCCAGCCACAGCCGGAAGTTTGATAGCCATTCAGTCAATTGGCCCATTTATAGCTTGCCCCGTACATTGCGCAGATGGTCCCGGAAGTTCTGGCCCGTCGCGCGGTTGCGTGCAACCGACGGGTCCACCGCGCCACGGAGCATCTTCAGGAATGCATGTTCATAAACGGTCTTGCCGACCATATTGGTGCTATCGAACTTGCCGTCCCAGTTCGCCAGCCACAGCTTGCGCGCTTCGCGCGTGCGCCGTTCGCGCATGAGGTCCAAGAACTCATTACTGGGCTCATAGACCTCCGCGATGACAGTCATGCCCTTCACGCCACGGCGGCATTTCTCGCACCCGTCGTGGTTGCGCAAAAAAACCCCCGAAGTATCAACCTCGTAGTGTTCTGCAACCCACCTCATTTCCTCCTGCATGCCGACCGGCGCGTCCGCGATTGCGATACGGCAGTGCGGACACAACGTCGGTACGAGCGACTGATAGACCATGAGTCGCCAGATGTCCGGCTCGGTCATTGCGTGCAGGTCACCGCCGATCTGCTGCGAGGTCATACGCGGGATGATGCCCATCATGGAACGAGCGTGGTTCGACCCGATCGCCAAGTGACCAGACTCGGCGATCACCATCGCGGCGTTCACAGACACGTTGTCCCGAATTTCGCCGACCATGCCCACGTCCAAATCGCCACGCATGAGCGAAGCGTAGGCGAGGCTGTAGGCGCGTTTGCTCCCCTCAGGGTCGCCCACATCCCGCTGAATCGTGATCGGGGTGTAGTTGTCGATGTCGTATTCCTTGGGATCCTCGACGCCGATTCGCTTCTTGCCAGCGCCACCGGGCTGGAAGTCCAGCATCGCCTTGACCGCCGTCGTCTTGCCCGAGCCTGTAACGCCGGTGACAATGATCAAGCCACCCATCTCCGAATCCATGGCCCGCAGCATCATCTCCTGCTGCGAGAGCTCGAACCCTTGCGAGCGTTTGCCCGTCTCGGCGAAGAGCGGGAACGCTGCAAGACGGCCCACCTCAAGCTTCCGCATAATGATGTCGAAGCCGTCATCGGTGGGGATCGTCTGCAGACGAAACTTGTAAGGCTTGGTCTTATGCTCGAACGGAAACATCGCATACTGGAATGCGGATTCCATGAAGTTCGAGTGGGAGATCGTGCCCCCCTTCGCCGTCTTGTTGTAGGCGACCGCGATCGCGTTCTTTGCCCCTTCAGGAAATACAAGCGGGGGGTCGCGCATCAACTCCAGTTCGGTATCGATCCGGAATCGCTGGTGCACGACCTGCCCGCGCACTTCGATATGCACGTCTGTGGCATCGTTCTCGACGCAGTAGGCGCCCCACGTCTGGAACAGTTGATAGCTGTCCGTGCTCTTGGCGGCGTCCACGTCGGCATCGGTGCTGACACGGTCTTTCGCACCATTGAGCAGACCCTTAAGCACTTCCTCGGTAACGTGGACATTCTTGCCAAGCGACAGCCCATGTCGGTTCAGCTGACCTTTGATGTCGGTTTGGATGCCGATCCGCTGAGCCTTGGCCAGCCCGGCGTAGCGGGGCCCCCACACCACACGGGCCTCGTGCTGGTTGCATCGGATGACGCAAAGCATGCCCACCTGCTCGGGGTCCAGACGAATTAGACCGAACTTGTCCTGACCGCTGAAGACACTCGAATGCGCGGGCAAATCTGTGGACTGGGCGATGACAACCACCGTTGGCGCGGGGGCTTTTGCCGCGCCGTCCGTGCCGCCATTCGTCGGGGCGCGGGCCGGCATGGCAACCACGTTCGAGGCGGTGCGCGTCTCGCCAGCTCCGGTCGCCTTCGCGTTCGCCGCAACCGCGCCCCGTGGCAACGCTCGGCGAGCAACGGGTTCGGCCCGGACAGGCTGATCCTTCTGTTTGCGCAGGAAGTTGAACATGAAGCGAGTCGCCAGTCGTTACGGAGTGGGAGGCTCTTTGATCGCACCCATGTTTGGCGGCTGCATCATGAAGGGCGATTGGGCGCCCGGTTGCGCGTTAAGCTTCGCGGCGTCTACGCGCTGCTGCTCACGCTGCTGCGCGTAGCTCGTATCAGTGAGCATGACGGTGCGTCGCTCTGCCACCCGTTTCCCCACCTTTCTCACCAGATGCATGCGGTTGCCGGTGACGGAATCCAACGTCCATCCGTCCATGGCTTCGTCGCCGACTTTGAGCGGCATAGGAACGCCTCGGAACTGGACGAGATACGTGGGATTCGCGGAGGGGCCGGTCACGGACAACAACACGATGCCGTCGTCGATGGATCGCTCGGGCGTTAGCGGCTTGGCCACAGTTGCGCCGCCAGCCTGCAATTCGCCTAGCTTGGCCAAGTCGGACCGTGCCTTCGCCTTCTCCACCTCGATGTTGATAGCCCGAACTTCCCGGCTGCTCTGCATCATTTCGAGTGGCGTGACGGCACCGACATGCACGCTCGCCGCACTCACTGCGAGTGCGATTGCTGCGCGGGTGCAGCGCAATGTTATGAGGTTATTGAACATAGAGCGTTGCCTTGAAAACGAAGGTCGTAGAGGTTACTGGGCCGTTCAGGCCGTTGAACGTCAACTCGTCGACAAATAGGTTTGCGGGAAACTGCAATTCCTCGGGCTTGTCCGGGCCAAGCAGATCCGGCAGCAGGGCGAGCGGTCCACTGAATTCCACTGGGATGTATCGCACCGCCACGCCAGCAGGCAACACGGCTTCCTGCACGCCGTTTGGCAACGCGAATATGAGCGGCCTATCCAGCTTGCTCTCGATGCCCATATCTACGTAACGTTGCATCAACGAGCGCATCTGCACATCCACGTCTGCAGCCTTGCCCAGCGCGTTGCGCGTGATCGCAGCCTTCTGTGGCATTTGTACGCGGTAGGAAACGGTGGCGCCCTTGCCATCCGTACTGGGCTTCACCTGCGCGCCCTCGTTCGCGGCGATGAAACGATCTAGCACCCCCATGCCGGCGACGCGGTCCCAGTCTTCAGTGCAAACGCCATCGCCATTGCAGGTGGATTTGCGCAGGTCGTATCCTTCTCGGGGCGTGTCACTTTCGCCCATGGGCCGCGAGATGGCGGACATGAACGCTTGCGGCCCAATCCCAATCTGTCGCAACCGCGCATCGAGTGCCTGTTGATACAGCTGTGCCGGTGTCGGTCCCTGCTGGGCGGGTTGCTGAGTCAGCTGCTGCCGCTTCTGGTAATCGGCCCACTCGTCCCAACCCAGCCAGCCGACGAGGAGGAGCACGATGGCTACGAGGAGCATGGCAGTTCCTGCGTTCGCACGTGCATCCACCAGCGCTGCGGCGTCGGCATTGCCATTGACCAGCTGCGTTAGCGGCAATTCGGTGGCGTCAGGATGGAGGTTTGTGTCGGTCGCGTAGATCGCGAACGATGGCGCCTGCTGTTCGCCCTCCAAGTCAGCGATGGAGGCGCGCGCACGGCCGATGTGGTTTTCCAGATCATCGAGCTGGATATCGATCCGGTCGTCGAAGACCACACCGTCGTGCAGCACGATCACTGCGGCTCTGCGCTTATCCGCACCGAGGGGCTTGTAGGCATGAATGAAGATCGCGCTGGAACTGATGCCGGGCAGCGTTGATAGCAACGCGGCGGCCGAGAGCAGCTTGCCTTTCTTCAGCTTGCCGCCGGCCGCTTCCCGATCGTAGTCCGTCAGAAGGCCGAAGTACGTACCCTCGGAGAACTCGATACGAGACATGTAGGCAGCGCCATCGATCCGCGCGCGCGCCTTGGCGAGCTTTTCGGCCTTCGGGCCTTGCAGCAGTACCCACCGCAGCCCGAAGGTGACGTAGCGCCCATCATCGACGTGGAATATGGGATTCATGGCACCAGCCGTCAGATGCTGTTGGTCACGCTGGTCGGCGTGACCACGATGACGATCTTGTCCTTAGTGCCCTTACCCGTGAACGAGCCGCCCGCCCAGATGGAGAGATCCTTGGCCAACTTGTTTTGGATGTACTGGTCCACACGGGTCTCATAGCCAGTCAGCACCAGCATCTCGCCCGGGCGCAGGTCCACCGATTGCTGGAATTCGAAGCCGGCCGTAACTGGCAGCTGGATCATCTGGGCCGACGCGCCCGAGCCGGTACCGAACTTGTCAATGGTGACAAGGTCCACAATGCCGAGGCTCAGATCCAGATTGATCTGGTTGCTGTCGTTAATGTTTGCCTCGACGGTCGCTGCAAAACCCGTGGTGACCACGCCCGGCGTGAGACCCGGCACGCCACCGGTGCCGCCTTGCGACGCCGTCGCGGGTGTCGTCTGCGCCAGATAGGAGGTCTGATTTGTGAGGTTCACCGGCGTGGCACGGCGGTTGCGCGCCAGCACGTCGAGGTTACGCAGTGTGACGACGTCGCTATCCTGATAGAGCGACTTGAGGATGCCTTGGGTACCGTCCCACTTGCCGACCGTACCATCGGTCGACTTCAGCACGTTGAAGGTCACGCCACCGGCGTCGGACGAGACTAGACTGGCGGGCGAGGTCAGCGCGAGGCCGAAACGCGACAGGTTGGAGAACAGAACATTCAGGTCGACGCCACGATCGTCGTTGCGCTGGGTTTTGATCTGGTAGATGGCGATGTTGAACTTGGCAGAACGACTGACGATCTCGTTGGTCCGATCGATCATCCGCTGTGCCGTCATGATGGCGTCGCGGTTGCCGGTGACCGTCACCGTGCCCTCGAAGTTGTTCGACGTGACGAGGCTGTCGCGCAGGTGAGTCTGAAGCTCGTTCACCAGTTGAGTGAATGCTTTGAGCTCAGCCGTCGAACGGATCGTCGACGACGAATTGAAGCCGGTCTGGATCGCGCCACCGGTGGCGCCTCCGCCGCCCGCAGCGGTACCGGTCGCCGCCTTCGAATCGCTGCTCTTGCCGATTTCGGAGGCGATCGTCAGGTCGCGACTCGGCATCTTCACCGTGAACTTGCGCGTGATGTACTTCGAGATCACGACCGCACCGTCCTGCCATTCGTAGTTCAGGTTCCACTGTGTCATGGCGTCGTTGAGAACCTTCTCGGGCGTCGAACGCGTGTAGTTCAGATCGATGCTGGAGTAGATCGGATCCGTGGGGCTGGTGGTTTGCAACTGACTCGGCCCGGCCAGAGGGCTATTCAGTGCAATCGGGATCGGCGCGCCCGTTGGGCTCAGCGGCACGGGTGGCTGATTTGTTGCGGCTGCACCGGCCGTGGGGGTTGAAGTCATCGCGGAACGGGTGTTGCCATAGACATCCCCGACCCGCACCGGAATCCCCGTGCTATTCGCGAAGATCCGGGCGAACGCCGCGAGATTGATCTTCTTGTTGGTCAGGTCACGGAACTCGTACTGCTGACGGAAGATCTCCGGCAGACTGGCTTCCTGTGACACCGGCATCGGCTTGCCGCCCAGCCATGCGCCACGCGCGCGGTGTACCACGGAGTTGTCGCGGATCTGATTGGCCTTACTGGCCGCACCGGCCGCTGCGATATCGCTTTCGGCACCAGACAGCGATGCCTTCGTTTCGCCCATCAGGGGCGACTGGCAGCCACTGATCGTGGCCGCAATGACGAGCGCCGCGACCACGCGCGACAGGGTTCCGGTAGCTTTCATCATTCGCAGTCTCGGCTGTTCTCGACGTAGCGTGTGACACGCAGGACGCTGTTCGCTTCAAAGAAGCAGCCTTGTAGGGGGAATTCGCTGTTCTTGTAGGCACCCAGCACCTTCTCGGTAGCTTCTTCGAAGCTGCCGGTGAAGGTGCCCATGAGCGTGGCCGGGTAGTCGATGGGCACATCCCACGAGACCTGCCAACTGGCTTCACGCGCCCAACGGCGCAGCGTCGCCTGAATGGTCAGATCCTTCGGTAGGACCTGCCACTGGCGGATCGGCAACGGCGCCGGCGGGATCGGCGCGCCCACCGTCACCGGCGCCGGCGCGCTGGTCGCGGTAGTGGTGCTGCCGACAGCTCGCGTCGTGCTGGCTGTAGCGGCCGGCGCGGCAGCCGGCGCAGCGGATGCGCTTTCGGCGAGCTTTGCGATCGGATCGGCCTTCGGTTCGATGGCTGCCAGCGTGCTGGTCGCGGGTGCGACATCAGCCGTCTTGGGGGCCAAGCTCTTGGCCAGAGCCGGGTCGATATCGAAGCCCGCATTGGCCATCATGGGCGTACACGCCAATGCCATGGCCGCCGCTGCAAAGATCCTTGTTCGCATGATTCCTCTTGTTTCCGTTGCGCTTGCGCGAATTACGTTCCGCCTACCCCGAACCCGTCCAGCCGGCTCAGGCGGGAGTTGTTCCTTGCCACCAGCGGCTTGATGGCCACCGGCGGCACGGGCGGCACCGGTGTCGGCGCTGGTGCTTCAGACTCCGCCACAGGAGGCTCGTCCTCGTCCGCCTCGCGCACTAGAGCGGGCGCTGCCACCGGCGCCGGTGCCGCAACAGTTACCGCAGCCGTCTTGTCCTGCTCAACGACTGGGGCAGTTCTATCCAGTGGCGCAGTGACAGATTGCTCCGCGACCACCGGCACTGCCAGTCGTGCCGCCACCTTCCTCCGGCTGCCCGGCTTGGGGCCACTCTTGCGGCCCCTGCCGACCTGATCCCGACACGCATCTGCGATGAGGGCACCCAGCCCGCCCTCATCCAGATCCGCGAGTCCTCGCATCAGAACCAAACGGCACACATGCATACGTACCCCGTTTGGGATGCCCCGCAGGACTGCCAGCAATTGCTGGTCCGCTTCGCGTTTCAGATCAAGGACGACATTCATGCGCTCGACATGCTGATCGTCCGACATGCCGCTCAGCCCTGATTCGTGAATTTCGCGGCCTTCCAGTTGCCACGAGCGTTGGCGTTTTGCGGATCCGGCACGAAAACGGCGTGCGGGTACAGATCCTTCATCTGGACTTCCAGCAGCTGCGAGCCACCACCGACGAAATACACGGCTTCGAGATCGGCGCCGTCTCTTACGCGGCGCTTGAGCTCTTGCACGATCTGCTTGGATAACAGGTCCTTTTCGTGATCGACGATGTCTGCGCATTGATGGGTCGTGCCCCATACGCGCAGTTCGCCGGTCATGATGGCCCGGTCCACCTGTTTCGGATTGAGGGAATCGATCTTGAAGTGCTGCTTGAGCGCCAGCTCCACTGCCGTATTGAGCGACAGGCCGCCGATGTTTGCACTGCCCGAGCGCGCCGCGTCGATGTTGCGGCCGCCGTTAATGATGACGCCCACGTCCGTCGTCTTGCCGCCGATATCCACGATGGCGATCGGGCCCGCATCCACTTGCGCCCACACCGCATCGACCTCGTTGCCGCTGTTATCGATGGCGAGGTCATAGAAGGCGCCGATGGCCTCGGCATACACCCGGTGGCCGACGATCTTCGCCAGTTGGATCGACGGGTTGCGATTGCGCAGGGTGGCCGCACCGAGTGCGGCGATCTTGCGCTGCACCAGTTCGAGGTTGGGTCGGCCGGCAACGTAGAAGTCGCTGATCGGCAGGCCGCTGGCGATCGAGACGTTGCGCCCCGCAAGGCCGAGCTTCACCAGCGCATGGTGAATCAGCACGTGGTTTTCCGTGCTCAGCGCGTAGGTGCCCAGACGGGTGTCCATGAACTGCACCGAGTCAGAAACCGTGTAGGTATCGCCCGCTTCGTTCTCGTACCAGCTGTCGTCGTCGCCACTATTGGCGAGTTCGATGTTGGTGCCTACGGCGATGCGCGAGGCGACATAGATGCTGCGGAGCTCACCAAACGCGTCGGTGACCGCCTTGATACCGAAGTGGCCGTCGTCGACGCCCACGAATACCGGTTCGTTGTCAGGAAGAGAGGCCGCGACGGCCAACTGAGGTTTTGCCATGTGTTTGTATTCCATCGTTGAGTAGAAAAGCGGTCATTTCAGCGCATGCGCCTAACCGTCTTGACAGGTCCGGTGAGCCAGACTCTGGTTTTTCGTATGAACTTGGTCAGATTGAGGCCAAGTTTCGCCTCGATTATAAGGAAAAAAATAATTAAAATGCATCCGAACCAGAACAAAAAAAGACTTTTTATGATGAGGAGCGGCGGAAACGGGCTAAATGCACGCGCGTCGATCCCAAAAAGCTTCACTTCGTTCGCGGTGTTCCGCCAATGCGGGTCAGCGGCCATACTGCCTCCGCACGTGGTCGAGGGTCTGGCCCGAGATCATGTTGGTGTCGTACAGGCGTTCGGCCGACTGCAGGAAGGTTCGGCCGTGTTCCCTCACCCGGTCGCGCATCATGTCGGTGAGGCGTACAGGATCGGCTTTGCGGATGATGTCATTGCGCAGGTCCTCGTTCAGGACCAGAAATTCCCGCAGCGCCACGCGTCCCACCCCGCTCTTGTGCAGGACCATGCGTTGGTTCACGAGCACCCGGGCCGTGTCGATGACATCGAACATCATGACGGCCCGCTGCGACGGCGGGTAGAACGACAGCAGGCGCGACGGAATCGATGCGCACTCGTTGGTGTGCAGCGAGCTCATGGTCATGTGACCGGTGTTGGCGGCTTGAAACACGGCCGACGCGGTTTCCTCGTCCCGCGTTTCGCCCACCATGATGGCACTCGGGTCCATTCGCATGAGCCCGCGCACGCCTTCCCCAAAGGTTTTCACGTCTCGCCCCACCTCCATCTGGTGAAGGACGCTATGCTTGCTGACGATGTTGTCAAACACCGTCTCGATCGGCTTTTCCAACGTGGCGAAGTTGCCATCCACGATCGGGTTGTCGAGTTCCAGCATGTACCGGATCTGGGCGCTAAGCGTGGTCGACTTGCCGGAACCGGTCGCGCCGGTAATCCACACACTGCCAACCTCGCACTGCATGCCTTCCACCAGCTCCGGTTCGAGCCCGATCTGCTCAATGGTCATCGGCTCGCCGGGGATCGCCCGCATAATGATCTGGACGCTCTTGGCGTTGCGCAACTCACCGCGCAGGGCATTGACGCGAAATCGGTAGCGCAGCTTCTCTCCGGCCTTGTCGCGCTTATCGGTTGGATCGATCACGCTATAGCTCGTGGCCACTTCCTCACCCATCTCGACACGAGACGCCTGCGTACCACCACCGCAGGCGAAGTCGAGAATGCTCATGACGTCGTCATTCGTGAGCCGCTGGGTCGTCAGCTGACGCAAAGACCCATCACGCTTGCACAGCACCGGGTTACCGGTCTGGAAATAGATGTCGCTAGCACGAGACCTGACCGCCTCGTACATCAGCGCCTGCAGGTCAGACTTCTCACCCCACTGGCTGGGTTCGCTAAAGTCTGTCTCGTACTGGATCGGGGACTGATCGACGTGCCACATCAGCGCGTCTCCGGCAGCCGGCGAGGCGCGGGGGCCGTCTCCTCGGCAGGTCGCTGCAGCTGGCCTACTTCCTGACCCAGTGCTTCCCACTGGGACATATTGGGGTTGAACGAGGGGGTGCGCGTGATGCGCAGCAGCTGCTCGTCGATGGTCATGGTGTCGCCGTTCGAATTGATCGGCATGAGCGACTGGGCCACGACCGGCAGGCTGATCTGGTTGCTTAGCGCCAGCATGCGGTACCGGACCATGCCGGTGTAGTCGCGGTTCAGACGTTTGGCGTTGGCATCCAGAATGTCATCGGCCTGTTTCAGGCCGTCCTGCCAGCCGTCGGCAACAGCTTGCTTCCAGATCTGTTGCTCGGCGCTATCGCGCGGCAGCAACTTCAGATTGGTTGCATTGAGCTCGCCCGGTTCCAAATACAGGTACTCACGCCACGTCGGTACCCGAGAAGTAAAGCGCGGGGCCGATTCCATCTTGTAGCGCACGCCCGAGAACATGACCGTGCGGTCGCTGTCCTGTGTATAGACGTCGCGCGTCTCGGTCAATACCGGCGGAACCACACGGCCCTCGATCATGAGGGGCTGGAAGTTGTACGTCGTATCAAGCGACCGCTCGGCCTGCTTGAGCGCGGCGTTGATGACCTTGGTGCGCGCGAGCAGTGCGCCGCGCGCGCCCAAGCTGAGCCCGGCGTTGCGCAGCGCATCCAGACGCGTGCCGCGACCGCCCTCGCCCGATTCGGATGCCTTACGCTCGATCGCGGGCTGATTGAGGTTCTGCAGCGCTTCGAGCGAACCGAGATCCATCGCCATGGTCGTATTACCCCTTGTAGTGCAGCTCGATCGTGTCGGGATTGAGCTTGATGTCGAAGAAGGGGGTGGCGTAGCCGATGTTCTTGAGCACGTCGAGGACCGGCTTGTTCTTGACGTACACGCTGGTGACCACGCCGCCCGGCGGACGCTTGCCGTAGATCTCCAGCTTGTAGTCGTACTTATTAGTGATGTCGCGCAGGACAGTTTCCACGTCACCGTAGAAGTCGTAATTCACGACATCGGTGAGCAGACGTTGGCGGCGCACCAGTGCATTCTGGTTCTTGGCATCCGTAGCCATCGCGAGCTCGCGCTGCGCATTGACTGCGACGCTCGCGTAGCCATCCAGCTTGGCCAGCACGGCGGCGGTCTGCTGCGCCTCCGGCGTTTCCGTGGTGGGCGACTGGGCGCAGCCCGCCGCCAGTACCAGCGTGGCCACAGCGATGGCCGACTTCTTAGCAAGTTCCCGCATGTCGATCCTTGGACGCAAGTATCAGGTCTTTCACGGCATGCATTCTCACAGATTTTTGCTTTTCCGTCTCACGTGGATACGAAAATAATTATTTTTTTCTGTTGCATCTGCGCCAAACGGCTCACTCCCGCACCCGGACAGCCCTTCCGAGTCGTCCTTCTTGGGGCTCCTGAGCCGCTGCCACGTAAACCGACGTTTACGGTGCCGCCCCACCCCACGTTTACGACAGCGCCCCCGCCCGCACGTTAACCATTGCCCTCGACAGTTATCCGACCCGAACCCACCTACCCTCCGTGCCCGTGCCTTACGGGCCGATTGCGATGTATTCCTTGACATTGCAATACTAGTAATTCGGGCGCCAATACCCGCGCAAGGCCAGTCCCCGCTTTAAAGCATCACGAGAGATCAAGGCTTCGCCGGCGATGCGCTGTCATTTAATGAATTCTTTGACATTGCAATACATTCTTTTGCAACCGCAATGCGGGTGGGCCGATACCACGACCCTCGTGCTTCACCTCGGGGCCGCGTCAGTGCCTTTCGAGTGAACGCATACGTCCCTGCGGTATCGCGATGGGTGCGTTTACGCACCCCCGTTATAGACAGCGCGGCGCGGCACGTTTACGGGCCCGTTGCGGACTGGCTATAACGGGGGGAGATACCAAAACAATCGTGCGCGTTCACACATCAGGCTGTCAGCGGCCCCGGCATTGCCAATTCGGTATCAAAAGTGGAAAATCGATCGCGCAATTGCTTATCGCGAGCCCGATAAACGTGTGCGCGGCACCGTATACGGCTTTAAAGAGGCACCGATTTCCCGCCGGACTGATTCCACATCCATGCAGAGCGTGACCAGCTTCTCCCGATCGACGCCAACGCGTGGCCTCAGCACCGTGGCCGCGTACGAGCGTTACTACCGCCGCCACGCCGAGCGGCTCGCGCGCGAGCAGCACATCGAGAACCCGACCCCCTCTGAGATCGTGGCCGACCTGATCCTGCAGCGTGCCGGCATGGCGATGAGTACGTGGCGCTACCGCAAGGCCGCCGTCATGTACGTGATCGAGCACCAGCATCCGGGACACCACGAGGCGCTTGAGGCGCTGCGCGAACATGGCTCGGGCGGGCTCGCCCGCACCAGCGGCAACACGGCCGGGCGCAAACGCAAGCATGTGCCACTGGCCGAGTGGACGGAGATCAAGCATGTAATCGGTCGCCGGATCAAGGAGGGGTACCGCCATGCGCAGGCGCTACTGGACGTACTGGAGGCGACGCTGCTGACGGGCCTGCGCCCGATCGAATGGTCGTTCTCCGCTTTCGCAACGCACGAGGAATCGGGCCGGCCGGTGTTGCGCGTGACCAATGCCAAGCATTCGAACGGCCGCGCAAACGGCGAGACGCGTGAGCTATTCGTCGACCAGCTGACCGATGAGGAACGGGCCACAATCGGTCGCGCGTTGGCCGCGTGCGCGGCCGAAACCCGAGACGACGCCGAGCGATTCAAGCTGGCGCTCAAGCACGAGCTGGAGACCTGCCGGATGATGGCGGTAGCGGGCACACGCAAGCCCGCCTCCAGCGTGACGCAGTATTCGTTCCGGCACCAGTTCATCGCGGATGCGAAGCAGACGTTCGAAACCCCGCTGCTGTTGTCAGCGGCCGTCGGTCATGCAAGCACCAAGACGGCCTTTGAGCATTACGGCAAGCGCAAGCACGGGCGTGGCCGCGTGCGGGTGTTTCCGACCCCGGAAAGTGTCGCGGCGGTGCAGAACGTCACCCTTGAAACCTATCGCAGCTATCTCGCGGCCCAGCAAGGCGGCCGCATTCCGCAGGTGCGCTGAAACGACGCAGCTTCACACAGCCCGCCGGGGCGTGACACCTTGCGGTCCGGGCGGTAACGCGCCAGCAAGGCGAGCGCTGCGAAGACAGCGAGATATCGGGATCGCAAGGACCGGCCGACAGGCCGGTCTTTTTTGTTTGGAGCGCGCGCAACGAGCCACGCCGACGGCGTGCCAGACACCCGGCAGCGTGGGCAGCGATATCGCGCAAGGCCGGACGCGTGCACGCGCACCGCCCGTTGCGGTGACGCAGGGCCGGCCGGGGACCGGCTGGGGATGGCAAACGCAAGGCGATGCATCGCGCGTGGCCAGTACGCCCTTGACCGTGGTGTAGGGAGGTGCGCTGGCGCGGTGTAAGTCGCGCGCACGCTCTTTGGGTCGCGGTGACGCTGTGGGAGTGATGCGGTGCCGCTCACACGTACGCGGCGACGCGAGGGGTCGTTGTGGCGCCGCGCAGGGGCGTTACGGTGCCGCTGCCCGACGCGGCGCGCGAGCGCCGCCGATTTTCTCGGTAACGCCGGTGCCCGTCAACGCGGTAGCACCGGAGACCGGGGACGAAGGCCGCGAAATGCGTACGCGAAAGTCCGGATGAGCCAGCGCGCGACAGAAGCGCCCGCCGGGGCGCGATCGCCCAATCCAGCGCGCCTGCGGCGCGCCCATCCACCCTTTGCGCGAAGGCGCCTGCGCCGTGCCGGCTTGTCGCCTTGCGGCCCGCAAGCCGGGGCCACAGCACCGATGGAAGGGCTGACGGCATGCGCGCGCGGCGCGAGGTGTTGCGCTGCAGGGGCTGAAGGACAGCGGAACACCGCCAGCAGATTCGGTCGCGCCGCGACCAGTACTCGGCCATGCCGATGTCGGGGGCTGCCCGCGCGTATGGTGCGGCACTATGCTTGTTCGGGCTGGAGGGTGACCATGCGCCGCTGGCCTCTGTTTGGTTTAACCGCCCTCGCCTTCGCTGCCCTCGCCAGCGAAAGGTGGGCCCGCGCGGCGCGCCGATGCGCGCTCGACGACCACGTCGCGGTTCGCCAGCCGCGCGCGCGGCGCTACCGCTATCTGGCCGGCGTTCTGGACGGCCGGCTGTTCGGCATCACGGTAATCGCCGGGCGAATCGGGCCGACGGCGGCGGCTGATGCGCAGGCGCTGCAACACGCCCTCCCCCATCGCGTTGAGCGCGACGCACTGGCGCACCAAATCGACCGGGTCTATCGGGATCCGCTGAACGTCAACCTGTCGCTGGACGCGGCCGCCTTCGTCGCCGCGTAGCAGATCCGGGCCTGCTAGCCGACGGCGAACTGCTGCGGTCGCGCGCGGACGCGCGGCACCGCCCGCCGGCAGACTGACGCGCGGCGCCAGTCCAACCGCCGTCGCTCAGGTCTCCGAGGGAATCGCTGGCCAGAACACCAGCTTGTGGCTGGCCACCAGCTGCTGCAGCCCGCGCTCATCCACGAACGGGGTGGCGGCCGCCACTGGGTCGGTGAGGCCCGTTGTGGCCAGATAGTGGTCAAGGTGTTCGGGCAGGAACCAGTCCCACAGCGTGGTCTCGAAGACGATCCCGTAACGCTCCCCTTTTCCGAGATCCTCCACCTGAAACACGATGCCGCGATCGCCCTCGCTTGCCACCATGCCGATGTCGCGGCAGGCCGTGACGATCGTGCCCTGCGCGAAGTACCCGTGATGCCGATAGCCCGCGCCGCTGCGCTTGGCCGCTTCGGCCGCCGCCGCGCGCGCGGCCTCGCGGCTTCTCGCTTCCTGCGAATGCTCGTCGAGCAGTCCATGCAGGCGCCGCGCCAACAGCCGCTTGTCGCGCGTCATGGTGCGCTTGTTCGGCAGTCCCACCAGCGCGTCGTTCCAGTGCGCGGCGCGGGCGGGGTTGCGCGCGAGGTTGCTCATCCACGTGGTCGAGATACCCCAGTGGGCGGCGAGCTCCTTGTAGGTCCAGCCCTTCCACTTCACAAACGCCTTCCACTGCTCGGGCGTGAAGCGCTGCGTGGGGGCCGGCTGCAGCATCTGCTGGGGCGCGGGCACGGCGGGCGGATTGGTCGGGCGTGGCGCGATCATCTTTTCGGGGTTCGTTCGCTCGCAATAGTTGACGGGGATGACCCGCGGACCGGGTAACATAAACTATACATCATGTTTTTGCGTTTCCATCCCTAAATTCTTCTCTCGCTAACTATTTGTTTTTAATAGTATTTGGTGCGCAGAAGTGCGGCCGGATAGGGCTACATCGTCTGTCGTCTTTCCGGATCACTCAACCGATATTTGAAGATCCCTTTTGGCGGTGTATTCACAGTCATTCTTTGACATTGGAATTCATTGAGTGTCAGTGACATTGCACTGCGGCGCGCTGCCAGCTTGGCCCACCCGGCACGACAATTACCGGGTGATCGGCTTGGCCAGCAGCGCGCGTAGCTCGGCCATTCCGGCCTGCATGGCGGCACTGCGCTCACGGCGCGCTGGCTCGGCTACCGGCACGCTGGACACAGACGGGGTGCCACCGGGTTTTCCGGTGGCCCGATCCGCTTCAGTGCGCAGGGTATGCTTCGCGCCCGGCTCAACGCTAGTGGTGCCAGCCATGGCCGCTCCCTGCGCATTAAAACTGGTCGCGCCGACCGTGCCCACGGTCTCGCGCGGTGCGCGCTGGCCATTAGTCAGTCCGTCCGCTAGCCGCTCGGCGAATCGCGCGTCCAGCGCCGGCGTAGCCGGCAGCAGCTTGGCGCTGCGCAGCCCGTTGGCTACTCCAGCGATCCAACCGGGGCCAGCGATTCGGTCGGCGACCTCCTGCGGGTCGCGCACCGTCAGCGTCGTGCCGTCGGTCGAAACGGCGTAGCGCGTGGTGGCGTCACGCTCGTAAAACACCTGCCCGGCGATACGGGCCTGCAGTTCGGCATGGGCCTGCGCGGCCTCGGCCGTGGCGATGGCGCGGTTGGCGGCGTCGCGACGCTGGCGGGCAAGGAAGCCGAAATCGGTCGGACTGCGCAGTAGCGTGGCAAGGTAGGCACGGGGGTATTTAGCCTTGGCAATGAGCTTGGCAGCGACGGCCACAATGTCGCCAAGGCGCTTACCGTGTTCGACTCGTGCGGAGCGCATCAGGGCAAAGATGTAGAACTTCGAAAACCCCATTGCCTGCAGCGGCTTCACGTCCTCAGGCAGGTCTCCGGGTTGTCTCTTTTGAGAGGAAGGGCCCTGATAAAACCTATATAGAGAGCGGCCTGACAAAGTGGCAGACGGTTGGTCCGCAGAAGAGGGGATGTCGGTTTTGGCCTCATCGCGGGAAGGCAGGGGCTGAAGAAAACCCAGCAAGCGCGCAGCCATTTCAGTCAGGTAGATGAAGCGGCCCGCAAACTCGCCACTGCCTTTGCGGTTCTGTTCATCCTCCGAGCGGATCATGCCGGCCGCCAGCAGGTCGGTGAGGCCGCGCTGTAGCGTACGCAGCGACTGGCCAGCACGATTGGCTAGATACGGGCGACGCGCGAAAACGGAGCGCAGGGGCTGGTGCTGATCGACGGTGAGAGCGATCGCGGCCAGCGTATTGCGAGCGCGTCGGGGAAGGGTAGTCAGACTGCGGGCACGGTGATTGGCCTGCAGGACAATGTAGGGCAGACGCGTCTCGTCGACGACGAAGTCCACTTCGTCGTCGGGGCAATCCTCGTCAGGAATGGCGTCGGACTCCGCCGGCGTGTCGCCGTACGATATGTCGTCCGCGAGGGCGGCTGCAAGCTCAGCAGCGTGAATGTTGGTGTCGTGCAGGCGCAACGTATCCTCGCCTGCAATCTGGGATTGCGCGATGTTCATGCGGGTCTCTTTGCAAAAAGAGGGGGCCACGCTTGACTCCATCGCGTCATCCGCTACACTTTGGATTCCTAGTCCTTCCTCATAGCGAGGTTGGGTGTAGCGGGCTCTGGGATGGAACCAAGCCCTTTTCTTTCAAAAGCCTTCGGTTGCAGCCGAAGGCTTTTGTCTTTGGGGCGCTTGCCCGGGGAATTACGTCTTTCTCATTTCGTAAGTCCTTGTTTTCAAAGAATGTTCTAGTAGAACATCACGCGTTCTTAGCAAGTTCGGCCTTCATGAACTCGGCGAATTTCTTCGCCCACGCTGCCGCGTCATCGTCGGAAACCGACTTAGCGAAGCGCACGCCGATAACCTTGTTTCGAATCGAGATGTCGCAGAACTTCTGCTTGCCAAACCTGACTGTCTCCGCCGGGGCGGCGGTAGGCGCGTTTTTTGTGTCCTTCGGGGCTGCCAAGGCCACTGCTTGTTCCTGTGTCACCGAGTCATCTGCCACAAGTTTTTTGACGGCCTCAGTAACGTTGGCCTCATGCCCTTCTTGAGCCAACTTCGCTAGCTTCAGCGCAGCGTTCGCGCCGAGGCGAGCAGGCTTTTGGCTAAGCAGATTCAGGGCGGCTTCAGGCAGGCCGTCGAACTGCATGATTCGCGTAACATGCGGCCGACTGATTCCGGTCGAGTCAGCGATCGCCGCGTGCGTCAACCCGGAGATCAGCGCGAGCTTTTTGAAGTTCCAATACTTCTCAAAATCGCTCAGCGCAGGAGACAACAAGTTGCTGAGGAAGGCGACCATTTCCACTTGGTCGTCGGCAACCTCGATAACGAAAGCAGGAATCGAGGTTCTGCCGAGATCCCTGAAAACCGCAGTCCGATTGTGGCCAGCAACAAGCTCGTATCTGCCATTTGCCTTTCGTCGAACCGTGATTGGTTGGCCCAGCGGATGCCGCCCGAGATTTTCCTTGAGCTCCCCATACTCTTCGGGAGTGAGCTTGCGCCGCCGGCCTTCTACCTCATCGATCGAATCGAGCGAGATATGCATACTGGCCTTCACATTCTCAAGCTGGGCCGTCGTTGCTTTGAGTTGGGCCTGCAGCCGCTCTATATCCGCCTCTGCGTTCTGCAGCGCCCCTTGCATGACCATCATCTGGCCCGGAGCGGTGCGAGGAGCCGAGGGAGGGGCAGCGTCAGCCGCAGCAATATCCTCAGGGGTGACCTTGATGCTGGCAGCTGCCGACGCGAACCGCTTTTTCAATCCATTTGCCATTGAGTTTCTCCTACCAGTCAGCGCTTACCTTGTCGTCGATGTAATCGACCATGCTGTCGCACGGGATCCGAATACGGCGCAAGGTTTCCGCACTCGTATCGCTACCTCCTAAGTCATAAACCGTGGAGAATCGCATGTTGCTGTTCCGGGCTAGCTCGGTTTCCGGGATTTCGATCGGCATCACGCGGCTGCCATAGACCTCCCGAATCCAAGTTGAAACTAGGCGGGGGGCATCCTTCTGCGACATCCGGGTGACAAGAATTTCGAGGAAATCGAATTCCTTCACATGCTCTTCGCCCCGACTCTCCATTCCGGTTACCAGATCCGAAAACAGCTGCCAGAACTGCACCATGGACGCAAACGACAGCACGTCAGGTACGACAGGCACCACGACACCATCAGACGCGAAAATCGCATTGATTGTGAGGTAGCTCAGCGTCGGGGCAGTATCGAGAATGATGTAGTCATAGTCGTCCTTCAATTGCTCCAAGCCATCACTCAGCACTTTCTCGAAATGCGTCTGCGCCTTGTTAGCCTCCGGGACCATGTCCTGAATCTTGCTCAGCCCATTCGCGACGGCCTGTGTGTACTCAGGATTAATAGGCCCGCCAGACACCATCGCTAGCTGCTGTCTCAATGCCGCGATCTCTGCTCGGACTTCCCGCTGGAGCTTGCCCATGTCGGCATCACGAACCGCCCGAGCGGGCAGCATGAACTCTGCGTTGAACAGCTCGGTGGAAGAGGGAATCAAATCAAGGTTTGGCCAATAGGTCTCAAGCGGAAGCTCCTTCATGTTGAAGGGCTTACCCATCGAAAACGCTTCGATCAGTGGCATGATGGTCTGCCCAGCGCTGATCTCGGCATGGGGATTGATCCCATACAGTGTCGTGGCGCTACCTTGTGGGTCAAGGTCAATGTGGCACACCCTCCGGCCGCGCCGCAGTGCGAGACCTTGGCCGAGCAGTGTTGACATTGTTGTCTTGGTCACGCCCCCCTTAAAGTTGGCCACGGCGATAACCTTGCCTTTGCCCTTCCGCTGCTTCGGCTTTAGCTCGGCCCGCACCCACTGCATCGCCTCTTCCAAAGTAAAATGCCGCATGCCCCCCGGGCGCGGTTGCAGGCCCTGAGGGAGCTCGCCCTTTTTGAGCACGCGACTAAACCGAAGGCGGTCAATGGCGCACAGTTCCTGCAGACGGGTGGAAGAGATCAGAGGCGCTTCCTTCCGGGGGAAGGGCTCCAGCATTTCGTCTCGAATCTTCTGGAGCATCCGCGCGGACAACCCCGCGAGACGTTTCAGGTCTTCAGCGCTTGTCTTACCGGGGGACGGAAGTTTAATGTCCATGAGATCTCGTCATTGAATTTGTAAACCGTGCGATTCCTAGGATCGCGCTACAGAAACCGTATTCTGATGTTTATTCTGTAGCATTGGCGTGAAGGTTAGCTGGCCTGTGACGTATACGCAAGTTAACTTTGCGCCGTTGCGTGCATGCCGCAGGTGATCTGAACCAGATTCCTGCTGTTTTGGGCAACAAAAAAGCCCGTCGGCGACGGGCTTGGTGGCGGAGGAGGAGGTGTCGGTCACATGCCGGCGGCGCGCTGGGCGAATGCCATATAGTGGTCAGGCGGGATGACCGACGCTGGTGAAACATCAGATCCCGTCCGGTCACCTGACTGCCCCATACCCCCTTGCTGTTGGGAATCAACGACGAGCGCCAGCTTGGTGGTTTCCGTCACGGGAGCCGCTGGCTCCCGTGACGGCAAGGCCTTGGCGGCTTCGACGCGGTCCGAAATCATGGCGATCAGATCGTCCGGCTGCAGATTGAATTCCTTGGCCGCTGCCTGCACGTCCGTCCAGCTGTAGCGGAGTGTGCCGCCACCTAGCATCCCCCGGAACTGGGCGTGGCTGCAGGCATTGTTGTCCACGAGTGTGAGGAACATGTCGAAATCCTTGTCCGACATGACCGTACTGTGAGCGAACGAAGTCTGGAAGAGGCCCCGCAACTCCTCGGCGAATCCGTCGGATACGCCAGAGATCACGATATCGACCTGCGCGTCGTCGCGGCTGTCATGTAGTAAGACGAGGCGGCGCGGACGGCCGAGCATGCGGCGGCGAGTCAGGACCTCGGCCATGACGATCGATTCGTTGCCGCCGAATAGTGCCTTCTTAATAGAGCTCAGCGTGGTGCGCCACTCAGTCTGTTGCTTGGCCGGACACTTCCAAAGCCTGACTTCCTTGGGCGCGAGCGCCGTGTTGTCCGCGTTGACGCCGATCAGGTGGAGGATACGGCCATAGGTGTCCTGAGAAAGCAACAGACGGGGGTCCTTCTCATTATCTCCGCCGGTCATCATGGCCATCAGGGATGCCATCGGCACGCCCGTGCGCGAGACCAGTGCTTCCATCGAGAGTCCACGCAGAAAAGCGACATCTTTCAGGTGCTGCCTGCTCAATTTTTTTGCCATCTTGGCGCCTCGTGATGTTGTAAACGTCGCAATCGGATAGAAATTTAATGATATTTTTCTATGGCGCGTATAATAGCAGGCATTTTTGAGAATTCCAGCCCATCTGCCGGGGCAACACAACACATGGACATCGCGAACCTCGCCGAACAACGTGCGACCATCTTGGTCGACGGTAAGCAAACCGAGATCCGTGCGCGGGACGTCAAACGAAGCATCCTCGCGGCCATGACGAACCACAACCTGACACCCGACGATGCGTGGGAACGTGTCCAAGTCGACATGGCGAGGATGCTGGGCGGGGAGCGGCCGGGGACGCCAACAATGGCCCAGACCGATCTATGTTGTGCCGCGACTGAGGCGGTAGCGGGGAGCGTGTCGCTGGAAGATGTCCCGGCAGTTGCCGCCGCCGCTCCACCACCGCTGGACAGTCAGAATTCACTCCAAACGCATCCGCCAGCGACCAAAAATCCTTTGACACAGGCGCTTCGGGGTGAGGCACTGAGAAAGATGGTCTTGGAGCAGCACGAAAACGATCTCCATCCCCAAGCGAATCTGCTGGCGAGGGTCGACGCAGTGGATCCGATTCGCGATGCAGTTGACCCAAGGCGCGCAGAAGATCGCCAACAGGTACAGGATCTCGGACTACGTTTTCCGCCGGCGCCGACGGGCCGATCGGCGTTCCCGGCAGATCTGTGCCGTACCTCAATCTTTCATGTCGCGAGCAACAATGTTCCCCGACGGCAATGCGACGAGGAAGCGATGGGGCAGATTGGCGACCAAATCAGCATCAGCTATTCGGGCATCGAGTTGCGCCATGATGATGAACGCGTGTTGATGCAGCTGATCCAGATCGCCCAACACCTGATGCCGTGGCAATGGATCGAGATAAGTACCATCCCGTTTGCCAGACAAGCAACCGGATCAAAGCGCAAGCTTGGGAAGACAGACGCGGAATCCGTTGATGACGCGCTGTGGCGCCTGCGCAAGGGCTTAGTGGTTCTGGCGCGCGACCGGAACTTCATCCCATTCAATCCAATCCGCGAACTCAGCGGTGCCGGGTCGAAGCGATACGTCCAGCTGGATGCACGCATGGTGCTGCTGTTCAAAAACAGCTATGTATTGCTCGACGACAAGGTGTACCACGAGACCCGTGGCATCGAGCGCCAGATCTTCAAGTACCTTCATACCAATCAGCACGAAAAAATCTATCCCGTGAAGGTGCAGACGCTCTTCGAGCTTTGCTACGGCAGCATTGAGGCCCTGAAGACCACCTACATGAAGGAAACTTTGAAGTCCGAAAAGGACGCGCGCCGCGCCATCCTGAAGAAGGTTCCGACTTCCGGAAGAAGGGCCTGCCCGCAGCCCTGCATGATCTGCAGGCCAAACACGTGATCGCTTCGTTCGAAGCAGACGAGAAGCAAGACAAGGTTACGATTCACAAGGGCGCGTTCTTCAGCCAGAACGCACGACCTGCACTGGCCGCGTCCGCCGCATGAATCGCCGGGAGTTTCTATGCCGCGCCGGGGCCGCCGGCGCAGCCCTACTCGTGCCATCGATCGCTGGGGCGCGCACTGACGACTACTGGGTCCGCGACCGCGTGCTATGGCTGCGCCGGCAGGAAACTGGAGAGGAGTACCGGGTGGTGTATTGGTCAGGCGGGCAGGTTGATTACAACAACTACGTACGACTTTGCTATATCCTGCGCGACCAGCAGAAATCGCAGACAGTGATGATGGACGTCAACCTGCTGAATCTCCTGTATGGCGCTCAGTACTGGCAGGAGCTGCTACTTGGTCGGCCGACACCTTGGGTCATCACCAGTGGCTATCGGACTGAAGAGACCAATCGGAAGGAAGGCGGCAAGGAGAATTCCGAGCACAAGCACGCCAAGGCAGCTGACGTGAAGCACGATGTCTACACGCCCACACAAGTGGCCAAGATGCTCGGCTTCTTTGGAATGGGTGGGGTAGGGGTGTACGACACCTTCACGCACGGTGACAGCGGCCGCGTGCGATTCTGGGACGGTTCCAAGCGTAAGCGCTGAATAGTTGTTTGCAAGACCCACCGGGTCTTGTCCATCGTTGGGCGCGCCTCCGGGCGCGCCTTTTTTTATGCGCATACGTTCCCTGTCATTCATTGTATTGCAATGTCAACGAATGAAGGGAAGCAGGCCACCCTCGACGGACTGGGTGAGAGCAGTGGAACTACGTGGTGAACTCGGACATGGGGTGGTGACGCGGCGCGTTGGCGTGGCGAACTCGGACAAAACCGTGGTGAACTTGGACAGAAATCCAGCCGGTCGAGTGGGCCGTAGCCGTATACCGACGTCGCTAATGCACCCACGAAAGGGAGTGGTGAACTCGGACATTGGCATTCCGGTGCCGAAATAGCACGTGGTGAACTCGGACAAATGGCGTGGGGAACACGCACAAGACCGTGGTCAACTCGGACAGGCTCCGTGGCTAACTCGGACAGAGGACGTGGTGAACCCGGACACAGTACGTGGCGAGCTCGGACACACTACGTGGTCAACCCGGACAGAGTACGTGGTCAACTCGGACACTATCGACCAAAAAGCGCCATTAAACCATTGATTTCACGATGGAATTCGCCCCGTCCGGATCTGTGCAATAGTTTTTAGTAAACGTATACCACTGTTTACTACTACCCAGTAAACGCGTGCGCCTGCGCACGCGGGGGGTGGAGTGGAGATCAACAAAGACAGAAAAGGCAGAAGCGGACTCCAGCCGGGATGTGGGTGTTCACCGTCCATAGTGCAATGACGTGGTGAACTCGGACATTGGCCATATACGACACAATCGCGACAGCCGCACGTGAAAAAAACGTTATTTTTCTCTTCACGATTGACACAAATACCGCATTTCTCGGAGAATGCCACCGCTATCTAAACCTTTTTGATGCCCCTGCCCGATGCCGGAAGCCACCCAGACCGACCGACTACTTGCCGCGCTCCAGCGCAAGCAGTACTTCGCGCACCGTTTCGCGAAGCAGGTCGTACAGGTTTTTTCCCACAGCGTGGGGGACGAGGATGTCCGAGTTCGCCTCTTTGTGAACGAGCTGATCGGCGTGATCCCGGACGCAGTCCGGGAGGATTGCGTCGAGCAACTGATCCGCAAGGTGGTGAACGAATGGACGGAATGCCCGAGCGTCAGTGACATCCGAGCATTGATTGCCGAGGCCGTATTGGCCAGCGCGGGCGAAACGTTCGAGACTCTCATGGAGCGCGCTCGCCTCTTCGTGCACGCGCCGCCAACCAATCCCGGCATTGCCGAACGCTGGCTCGAAAAGGTCCTCTGGACCAGCGTCCGGAAGATCGGGCGCGAACGATTCGCTGTGACGACGACGACCGAATGGAAACAGGCTGTCACGCGCGCCATCATGCTTGACGAGCCGTTGATCGCATTCGAGCCTTCGGTGCCGGTGGTCGTGCCAACTGCCAAGCGCGACTACCGATCGCTCCTGCCACGTCATGACTAAGCGCCAGCCAACACACACCCCGTTCGCGACGAGTTGGGGGCATCCGCGTACCGAGCGCTCTCCCGCGTTTCATCGCGTTGTCGGTCGATGGTTTGCGCATATCGCCACGGTGTGCCGATATGCTACTTACGGGCTTGCCGCTGTCGCCTTGGCACTCACCGTCTATGCAACGCTGTTTGTCGAGCACGTCCAAGCGTTCGCAAGCGATGGCACAGTGTTCTCGTGCGAACTCCCCATTATCCGAGCCAGCCAATGAGCAACAAGCCAGACAAGAATCTGCAGCGCGTCCACGACACTCGTTACGAGGAAGCAAAGAACTACTCGGACAACAAACGGGCCGCTGTCATCTGGTTGCCACTGGTGCTCATCATGGCCGCTGCATGCTTCTTCCTCGGTTGGTACGCGTTCTTCTACAAGACCGAGCACTTTCTCCCGACGACCAACGCCGCTGCAGTCTGCAGCGTGCCGGGCATCAACGAGCCGACCGTCGATCTTGCAGCGATCACCGAGTTTGCCGTTGACGTCGCCGTCGGCGTGAACACCTACGATTTCAAAAACTTCCAACGCCAGATCGAGACCGTTGCCGCGCGCAACATGACCGAGGAATACCGCAACGCGTACGTGAATGCGTTTGGCAATTCCCAGACACTGCAAACAGTCCGGACTAACTTCTTTGTCGTGTCGGCCACTAGCGCCGGTACGGGCCGGGTGCCCGTGTTGTCCCGACATAGCAACCCCAATTCGCCGTCACCGGCTTGGTGGATCATCGACGTCCCGCTGAGCGTGTCGTACACCGCAGGCGCCAAGGCTCCCACTACGGAAACGCTGCTGTTGAAGGTGACCGTGAAGCGTGTTCCACCCACTCGTGCGAACTCGCGGGGCATCGCCGTGGCCAACATCGAGTCGTCCTATCTGCTCAAATGAAACTGACCATGCGCAAAATTCTCGGTGTGTGCACATTGGCCGTCGCGGCCGGCGCGCACGCACAGGCACAGCAACAGCAGGTGTCGACCCCTCCCGTTCCCATCATTCAGGAGACCGTGCGTAGCACGGTGCAGGAGCAAAACGCACTGGTCCTCACGCCAGAGCAGATCGAGCAACTGAAGCTTGGCGCGTCGAATGCCCGCAAGCAGATGATTTCGCCCTATCCGCAGAACAAGGTGGCCAAGCCGGTCACGCGCACGTTCTACATCGAGCCGGACGCCGCGCAGCCTCCTCGCATGGTGCGGCTTTCGTCAGGCTGGATCACACCGCTGGTCTTCAGCGACACCAACGGCAATCCGTGGTTCGTCAAGAGCGTTTCCCTCGACTGTAGTCTCGTAACGGACGGCGTATCGTGCGGCGAGCGCACCGCCAACAGCAACGGCGCGGCCGCTGCCACGAACATTGTGAAACTGGCTCCGAGGCTGATGTACGCCTATGGCAACGTCGTCGTGGAGCTCGAAGACCTGCCGTCGCCGCTGACGTTTGTTGTCACGGCCGGGCAGTCCGATGAAGTGGACGCGCAGATCCCGGTCCGCGTTGCGGGGCGTAACCCGAACGCAAAGCCGCAGATCATTGCGATGGATCGCATGCCAGAACTGGACACCGCTATGGGCGGTTTTTTGGACGGCGTGCCGCCGCAAGGCGCGGTGCGTCTGAAAGTCGGCGGCTACGGCGCCGAGGCATGGATGTTGAATGGAAAGCTGTATCTGCGCACCCGCCACACCTTGCTTTCCCCGGCATTCGCAAACCATGTCGGCAGCGCGGACGGCATGCATGTTTATGCCTTCAATCGCGTCTATCCGTCGTTGCTCGTGAGCATTGACGGCAAAGCCAACGCCATGAACATCTCCGGAAATTAATGCAATGAGCGAGAACGATCCCAACATCAATCCGGCGGATGATCTCGATGACGCGGGCACGGAATTCGATCCGCAAGCGCAAAAGGCCGCCGACAAGCGCAGCCGCGAACTAGGCAAGCGGAACATCAAGGCCGTGTTCGGCGCGGGCAAGGGCAGGGTGGCGATCATCACCTTTGGGGTCGTGATCGTCGGCATTCTTGTCATTGGCATCATGAGCTGGAATCGCAAGCCACCTCCGATCACCGCGCAGCGCGTTGACGCCACGGGCGCTCTGGCCCCTGCGCCGCAAGGCACCTCACCGACGTTTGCAGCGAACCCCGCCGAGGCGCAGATGCGCCGAGAGGCGATCAATGCAGAAAGCGAGCAGGTGAACCGCCAAGGCGGCGTGTATATCCCCCAACCCGTTGTCACCGGCGACAACGCGAACGCTTACAAGCTCGGTGGCAATGCAATGGCACCGGCAAGCGCTCCCGCCGCTGCGCCGGCCAGTGCGGCAGCCGCAGCGTCCGGCACATCGGGGGCAAGTGCTCCTGCGGCAACGGCCCCGCAGGTCATCGTCATGGATCCGCAGGCTCGGGCGAAGTATGTGAAGGAAGACATCATGCCGCAGGTGAACTGCGCGCGTGGTTGGGCCTGTCCGTCGTCGGGAGGCGGCCCAAGCTTTTCGACCGGCCGCTATGAATTGCCGGACCGCTCGCCAAAGATGGTCCAAACATCGATGCAGGCAAATCAGGCCAATCCGTACGGCGCCGGACAGGCGAACGGCGCAGCTGCTACACCTCAATTGTCGGGCCAGCAGATGGCCGCAGCGTCGGGCCAAAAGCCGCTGTTTGATGCTGGCGATGCCGTGTATTGCACCTTGAAATTCGGTGTTAGCTCGGACGCGGCTCGCAAGGATGTCGTGGCCAACTGCTATGACGGCGAGCAGACGTTCAACGTACTCGGCCGCGCCGAGCCCAGCAGTCAGGACGCGATCGACCAGAGCTTTTCTGTTGTGCTGGACAAGTTGTCGCGTCCGGGCAAAGGCGTGATTGCCATTACCGCGATCGGCATCGACTCCGAAGGCGAAAGCGCCATGGCTGACGACGTGAACAAGCACGGCGTGCGTAAGTACGGCAGCTTGTTCGTGGCGGGCGCCCTGAAGGGTATTGGTCAGGCAGCGTCCATCATCACTGGTACCACGAGCGCAACCACCGTGGGCAATGTGACAACGACGACTACGACCACGGACAAGATCGACGCACGGCGCACAGCACAGATGGCCGCCGGGCAAGTCGGCATTGCCATGGGCGACACTTTTGCGCGCGAAGCACAGGCGATCAAGCCGACCGTCAAGCTCTATCGGAACAAGGACCTGACCGTCGTTTTCTTGGCGCCCGTGTACGAAGAAAAAAAATACTGATTTCCTATTGAAGCGCGAGCACTACCTACTCGAAGAGGCACAACGTGACAACCCTTGAACACGCGGACATCCAGATGGGCGATGACATCATTGACGACGCCGACCACGAGCTCGACGACACCCCGCCCCCGCCTGCACGCGCTGCTGCAAAGAAGGGGGGCGTGCCGGGATGGTTGAAGATCGTATCGGGCCTCTTCGGCCTCGTCGTGCTCGGTTTGGCAAGTGCCTTTGCCTACAAGGTCTGGCAGCAGCGGCAAGCAGCGGCCGCTGAAGCCGAAGTCATCATGCAGCAGCCGGCCCACCCGGTGCAGCAGCAGGCGGGGCCGAATGCTGGGGCGCCGGTACCGGTCGCCCAAATGGTGACGCCACCGGGGAGGCAGCCCCAGATCCAGCCGGGAGTGCAACCCGGGATGCAGGCACAACCGGCAATCCAACCGGCGCCTGCGATGCAGCAGTCGGTGCAGGCCGCGCCGCAGGAGCCGCAACAGGCGGTACCGGCAAACGAGCCGGCGATCGCAGTCGCAGCCGCCGCCGCTGCTGCGGCCCATAGCCCCCCTTCTCCGCAGATGCCTGCTGTCGTCACACCGCCGCATTCCCAACAAGACGCGCCCGCGCTGGATGCGCGTACGGCGCAGATCGTTCGCGACTGGCCGCGCGAGCGCGAGGAGATCCAGAAGCGCCTCGCGAACGTGGATGCACGTCTGCAGGAGCTTTCGGTCGCTATCAAGGCGCTGAACGATAGCCGCAATGCTGCGGCGCAGACGAAGCCGGAGCCGAAGCCCGAAGCAAAGCCGCAGCAGAAGGCGCAGCCCAAGAAGGAAGTGCATGCGAAGCCGGCCGCCAAAGAGTCGCAAGAGAGCGCCGACGCTGAGCAAAAACGTGAAGCAGCCGCTGGCGTCGTACGCGGCGTGCCGCGCACCGTCGCCGCTGCGAAGGCTGCGCCGCCGGCGGCCAAGACGACGGGTGAGCCGACGCCGCGACGCGACTACTTCCTCACGGGCTGGATTGGCAACCGGGCGTTCTACGAGCGCACCGGCGGTGTCAAAGAAGGCCGCGAGGACAGCGTAACCGTGGGTGACGCGATCGATGGATTGAAGGTTGTCGCAGTCGATACGCGCAATCGCAGGATCGTGCTGGAGAACAACCAGTACATCGGCTTTCGCTAATCGGAGCGGACAGCGATGAACAACCAGTCCAGCTGGTCCGACTTTCTCCAGATTCTCGTGAACCTGTCGGGCGCATTCCCGGCCATCTTCGCGTTTCTGATTGTCCTCATCGCAGCCATCGGCGTCGTGCTGTTCTGCCAAGGCATCTATGCCTTCTACGTCATCAACAACAACGACGGCCGCACGCCAACCGGCAGGACCGTCTCGTACACCGGCGCGGTGTCGAGCCTACTGACTGGGGCTTTGCTGACCAGCCTGCTCTACATCACGGCCGTCACCAAGAACACCCTTCTCGGCACCGAAGTAAACAATGGGGCCTTGGGCTTGAATGGGTCCGGTATGACGGCTACGCAGCAGGCCGCGATTGCGGCGATCTTCGGGCTGTTTGCGATTCTGGGCCTGTTGGCCTCCGGTCGCGGTTGGATGCTCCTCAATCGCTACTACAACGGCGTTGAGAAGGAGTGGGGCGGTGCAATTGCCTATGTCATCGGCGGTTGCCTGTGCATCTACATGGAGGAGTTTCTGGCCAAGATGTCGCTATGGACTGGATTCGACTTCGTCAAGATCTTTATTTTCTGATTCACCACGTACCTCGGGAGGTTAGCAATGAAAAAGCTGTACGAAAGGCTGATGGCTCTGACCATGATCGGCTACGCATCAACCGGTAGCGCGCAGACTGGACTGAAACTGGACGACATGAAAAACTCGACCGGCGCCGGTAACAATGACCTGACCGCGACCTTCACCAAAGCTAAGACGGTTACCCAATCCGGTATCGACACGTGGGTAATTGTTTTTACTGCATTGGGCGTCATCATCTTCTGTCTGAGCCTCTATGGTCTCTACAAGGCCGGCAAGGAAGAGCGCGAGAACCCGAAGGGCGCGTTCATTGGCCTTGTAGTCGGCGCGGCCATGACGATCGCCACGCTGCTGCTGGGCTACACTCGCAACACGATCGCGACCTGAGCATATGGCCAAGCTCCGTACGCTTCCACCGCTGCTGATGGCTGCAAAACGCAAGGTCTGGCGCATGCACGACCATGCGGGCGAGGCCGACAAGGCTTTTCAGAAGGTACGGGGCCCGGTACTTGAGGCCGCAGGGTATTCGTGTGAATTCTGCGGCCTCAAGTCTGACAAGTACCAAGAGGTGCACCACCTCGACGACGATCATGCCAACAACGCCAAGGAAAATTTGGCGTGCGCGTGTCCGCTTTGTCATCAAGTGTTCCACATCGGCATGGCCGGTATGCGCGATGGTGGCTACGTCATCGCCATGCCAGAGCTTTCTCAGGCCGAGCTGAACCAGCTGTGTCTCGTGATGTGGATCGTCGAGAAGACCGACGCTTCGCAATTCAGCCAAGAGCACAAGCTCATGCACCAGAACCTCTTCATGCACGTCAAGTCGCTCGGGAGCCTGTTGGTGAACCGTCGCGCGAACGTGAAGAACCGCTTCAGTGCGCTGCTCGAAGCCAATGGGCAATCGAAGGAATTCACCAAGCGACTTAGCTTGGAGACCATCGGACCGTCCCTGCTGGCTAACGTCTTGATGCAGCTGACGGACGACGAGTACGCCCGCCGTGGCGAACTGCTGGGCAGTCTGCGGCTGATGCCTCGCCCCGAGCGATTCGACGCCCAGTTCAAGTTCTGGTCCGAAGACCAGCAGCGCAAGATGCCCATCCACGCGTGGTACAGCATTCTGCAAGACGAGCAATTCGCTGCTCTTGTTCAGAGCACGCTTGCGAACGTGGCCCGCATACACGATCAGGACAGCGCCGTATGACGCAGCAACGATTTGGCGTCGTGCTCTTCGACGATGCCGCGAGCAAGCGCCGCACCGGCGCGACGCGCGCCGCGACCGACGGCTTTGCATCGATCGAGGGTGGGCGCGCACGCCGCATCAAGACCGTGACGGAGCTCGAATCGGACGTGAAGTGGCTCACCAATTTCGAATTTCTTGACTTCAACAGCAACTCGTTGGGTCGGCATCCGAACCTCTATTCGTCGGGCTTTCTCCGCTCCGACGTGAAAGGACTGTGCGACGAGTTTGGTCTCGGCCCGGATCAGATGGCCGTCGATCGCGCCGCAGAACTGCTGTCCGGTCTCTTCATGCGCACAATGCGCATCGCGACCCAGACGCTCAAGCTGGATCTCGAAGCGGAGATGCCAAAGGGCATCACCAAGACACTCGCAGAGTACATCGGGTTGCGTTATCCGGTGACCGGGCGCATCAGCCAAGATCTGAACGAAGCGATGGAGCGGGGATATCAAAAGTGGCATGCGGTCATGAGCCGGCCGCGCAAGGACTGGCGCAGCATATCGTTGCGCCGGCCGCGCTACACCCACGCCCTCGACGTGCTGAGCACGCCGGTGCCGAGCAACAACCGTTGGGTGTATCTGCAAAGCGCACGCCTGCCGGCTGGCAGCCGCGACCGTATCGACTGGATCCTCGGAAGCGAGGATATGCCGATGCTGGCTAACGTAATCATCAAGGGGCGTCGCGGCGGACTGGCCGAGCTCATCAGTTTCAGTTCGGGCGCGGCCACGGAGCGCAGCTGGGTGTCGCAACCTGAACTGCTACTGCTCTCTGAGTATTGCGAGATCGAGGTCACGGGCGCATTCGTGTGTGAGGACGGATTCCAGCACCAGAAGGAACTGGATGCGTTTCCCTCACAGGGTGACTTTTCGCTCGCCTCAGCGTCGCTCGGTCTCGTTGTAGAGAACTTCTGGGCATCGCTTGCCAATCCCCGTGTCAACCGGATGGGCAAGAAGGTTTTCCTGCCGCGCGCGATCTGGTACCGGGCGATGGATCGGGTCCTGTCTTTCACCAAGGCGGCCGCGCTCAAGAAAGATGGGTTCGACATCTTCGGCTACGGCTGGGGCAACGTAATCGCCTATTACCCGACGGGCGCGACCGCAGACGTCATCGAAGCTGCGACCGAACACGGTCTGGACGTGCCCGTTTCGAAATATCGCGAATACCAGACGGAGGTGCGCCTTGACGCAGACGAATGAAGACGATGTGGATCCGAACGCGCCCACGAATCGTCAGCTGAAACTGAAAAGCGTGGAGATGCAGGTTCGGCGGAAGGGCGACGGCGAACTGGTGATGCAGCTGGACGCGCTGGCGGCGATCAGCGACAAGGGACAGGCGATTGACGGCATTCAAAAGCTGATGGCCCAGTTGAACGGTTGAAGGAATGCAATGACTAAGCTGATCTCGGATTTTGTCGAAACCATCGAGCACGCAGCATCGCTGCTGATGTCCAAGCTGAAGCAGGATATCAATGACTATTGCGATCTTGAAACGACGACGACCAGTGGTCACCTCGTGGCGAAGAGCGGTGCCATTGGTACGGTCTTGCGGTACCACGGCTACCGTACGCTGCTGGGACAGGAGGACTTCCGCATCCTGACGGACGAAATCACGGCAATGCAAGAGCCGTTCCTCGGGCAGCGTGGGCACCTTGTGCAAGTCGTGCTGATGCGCGACAACGATCCGCATGAGGAATTCCGACGGATCCTCGACCCGATGTACGAGACGGCAGATACGCTCGGGCTCAAGCTCAAAGACCTGCTTGACGAGCGGGTCAACGTCTATGGCGGCCATTGCATGGAAGAGCACGTTTTTATCGTGCTGTGGACCACCAAGGCTGTGCTGTCTCGCGAAGAGCTCAAGCTGTCGGCCGCCGAAGCGAAGTCGTTTCGCGAAACCTACAAGGTGCCGCCGATGCGCAATGCGCAGAATCTGCTGCGGCCCTTGCGATACCTCGAAGACCGCCACGAGACGTTTGTCAGTCGTGTGGTGTATGAGCTCACGCGCCTACGCGCTTCCGTCGAAATCGTGGATGCCGGTGAAGCCATCTGCGAGCAGAGCCGGTTCCTGTACCGTTCGCGCCCCAAGAGCTGGCGCCCAATCCTCCGGGGCGATGACAAGATCGCGCTGTGGAAGCGCAATCGTCGGCCCAAGGACGTCAGCGAATTCATGTTTCCGCGACTGGACGACCAGATATTCCTCGCTCCGGCCGAAATCGGGCCGAAAGGGAAGAGCGATTCTCACGATGGCGTCGTGACCGACACCCGCGCGGTGCGGTTCTCGGACCGGACCTTTGCGCCGGTGGGCGTCAAAATTCCGCAGCGCCGTCCGGTCATCTTCCAGTCCCTGTTTCGTTCGTTGAACAACATGGCCGCCGAGGAACTGATTAAGGGGCAGCGGGTGAAGCGCCGCGTACCCTACGCCGTCAGTTTCCTGCTCGAAGGCGACGGCCTGCGTGTGTTTGATCTCAAGTCGTCGTTCGCTGCGATCATGGCATTCACGCAGAGCAATCGTAATCTTTCGGCAGCCGCGAGCGGGCTCCGCGCATACAAGGACGCCGGCCAAGGCAGCATTGTCAAGATGCACATCATGGCGCTCACTTGGGCGAAGCACGATGATGCCGACTGCCTCATGATGCGGCGGTCCAAACTGTCGTCGGCAATTCAGAACTGGGGCAGCATGACGCCGGAAGAGGAGCTCGGAGATCCGATCGCGGGCGTGATGAGCGCGGTTCCCGGGATGACGCTCAACTCCATTGCGGTCGCCTCGGCGCCGCCGCTGGAGACGGCAATCCAGATGCTTCCGCTCGCGAGGCCTGCGAGCCCGTTCCCGAAAGGCACCACCCTGTTCCGGACCTTGGACGGGAAGGTGTTGCCATACGAGTTCTTCTCGACGCTGCAAAGCACATGGATCTCGTTGTACTTTGGTGGCCCGGGCTCGGGGAAATCGGTCCTTGCGAACCGGCTCAACACGGAAATGTGTCTGATGCCGGGCCTCAAGCGACTGCCATTCATCTGCGTGATCGACATCGGCATTTCATCAGCCGGCTTCATCAGCCTCATCAAGGACGCGCTGCCGGACGACCAGAAACATCAGGCAGTCTACGTGCGCTTGCAGAACGACAAGCGCTACGCCATGAATCAGGCCGATACGCAACTGGGTCTGCGACTGCCGTTGCCCCGTGAGAAGGAGCAGTTGCGTACATTCCTGTTGCTCTGTGTCACGCCGGCCGAGCGTGGCACTGCGCACACGTTCATGCCGCAACTGATTTCCGAAGTCGTCGACTTCACGTATATCCAGTGCTCGGATCAGGATGAGCGGGGTAACCCGAAGAAATTCAACCCGAATTGGAATGAGACGGTGCTCAAGGAAGTGAAGGCCTACGATATCCCCTACAACGATGCCACAACGTGGTGGGAGATCGTTGACGCGCTTTTTGACAAAGGCCGCTACTACGCCGCCTCAGTCGCGCAGCGCTATGCAGTTCCCACGATGACCGACTTCTTGAACGTCGCATCGAGCCAGAAGATCACCGATTCCCATCCTGCCGATTGCGTAGACGAGTTCGTCCGCATGATCCGCACGCTTGAATACGAGATATTCAAGGGCAACACGAGGTTCGATGTCGGCGAATCGCGTGTGATGGCATTGGACCTGCAGGATGTCGTGCCGACGGGCTCGCCTGCAGCGCGCAAGCAGGCCACGGCCATGTATATGGCCGCGATGAATTCCTTCACGCGCAAGTTTTCGGTTATTAAGGAGGATCTGGACAGCATCCCCGAGAAGTACCGTGGCTATCATGCCGGCCGCGTGGAAGAGTACGGGGAAGAGTACAAGCGGCTCTTTGTCGACGAGTATCACAAGACCGGGCCGCAAGGCGCGGCCACCGAAGAAAAATTCTCTGCGATGCTGCGGGAATTCATCACGGTGTTCGGGCGTGAGTCGCGAAAGTGGATGCTGGAGATCGCGCTAGCTAGCCAGTTGCCGGACGATTTCAAGGAGCTGGCCGAACTGGCAACCTCCATCTTCATTCTCGACCAAGGCAACGAAACGACCCGTCGCAAAATTCGCGACATCTTCTCGCTGTCCGAAACCGAAGAGCGCGCGCTGAAGAACTACGTGAAGGGGGCAAAGCGGGAAGGCGCGACCATTCTCGCGAAGATCAAAACAAAGGACGGCGAGCTCAGCCAGTTGATGACGGCTTCGAGCGGCGGCTTGGAGCTCTGGGCCCTGTCTACCACCGGCGAGGACCGCGCGCTGCGCAACAAGCTGTACAGCGCCATGCCGCCGATCGAGGCGCGTCGCATCTTGAAACGTCGCTTCCCTGAGGGCGGTTGCAAAGACTATGTGATGGCCCAGCGCACGCTGTCACAGGCCGAGCGCAATGATGGCTTCGTGGATGACGATATCGATTCGTCCACCATCCAGCGCTTGGCTGCAGAGCTCACCGCCGAATGGAAGCTCGGGCTGGCTGAGGCCGCCGATGAGGCCGTATAAGCCATGGTGACCAAGTACACCGGGATCGAAGTCGGTCAGGAACAGTCCGTCAGCCGGCTACGGCCGGACGTGCGGCGATTCTCGACGCGCGCGAGCGACTTCTTCAACACCACGGACGGCGTGTTGGCTACCATGCTCGGTGTGCCAGTCGCTGCGATCTTACTGATGAAGGTGCCACTGGCCAGCGAATTGCTGTTGCTGGCCATGGTGATCTTCTACCGCACGTACGTGAGCCCCGGCAAGGCGGTGAGCCGGCGCGGCGGGTTCTGGTGGCTGTGGGACCGCATCTTTGAGACCCAGAAGATCCGTAAGTATGATTTTCCGTACCGTGTCCCCCAACAGGCGAATGCCTACGACGGCTCAATGCCAAAGGATCGGCCGAGCAAGGGCAAGGGCATCACCTTTCTGGGCTACGAGATCTCCAGCAAGCTGGGGATCTACTCCGGCGATTCGGATCTGCGGACCCACATGTTGGTACTCGGTACGACGGGCTCCGGCAAGACCGAATTCCTGCTGGGGTTGGTCTATAACGCGCTCATCCAGAACTCCGGCTTTATCTACACCGACGGTAAGGGCGATGTGGCCTTGTGGAACAACGTCTTCCGTCTGGCACGCTACATCGGCCGTGAGTACGATCTTGTGCTCATCAACTTCCTGACCTCAGGCCGAGACTTTCTGGACAAGCAGTACGACCGCACGACAAACACGATGAACCCATTCGCGCTGGGTTCGTCTGGCATGCTGATCGAGCTCATCATCTCCCTGATGGATGACAGTGGCGGCGGCGGGGACATGTGGAAGGGGCGTGCGATTGCATTCGTGGCCGGCCTCACGCGCGCGCTGACATTCCTGCGTGACCGGGGTTATCTGCTGCTGGAGGCGAACACCTTCATGGACTTCATGAAGGAGCTACCGGTGATCGAGCGGATGTGCTGGGAAAAGAAGATTCCCGGCGCGAATCCCGGCGAGGAAGTCGTGGTGGATGATGCGCTCTTTAATAAGGTACTGGAACCGCTTCAGGCTTTCGTGTTGACCCTACCGGGATACGATCGCCAAAAGATGGCGGCACAAGAGCAGAAGACGTTGGAGCAGTATGGCTTTATCACCATGCAGCTCACGCGTTTGTTTTCGGATTTGTCGTACACCTACGGGTACCTCTTCCAGACCAGTCTGGGGGAGGTCGATATGTATGACGTGGTCATTAACCGACGGATCCTCGTCGTCCTGCTACCCGCGCTGGAACGTGCTCCCGACTCGCTCAAGATGCTGGGCAAGATGATCGTGGGCGCAATCAAGCAGATGATGGCCGGCTGCCTTGGGAATCGAGTGGAAGGGGCTGTGCGGGAAATCGTCGATGCGCGTCCCACGAACGCATCGGTGCCGTACTACGTTGTGCTTGATGAGTACGGCTACTACGCGGTCTTGGGGTTCGCGGTTGCACCCGCTCAGGCTCGTAGTTTGGGTTTCCCGCAGCCAGAAACGGCGTTGGTCAAGATGGCTGATGGCAGTCACAAGACAATGGGCGAGATGCGGATCGGCGACGCTATTTTGCTGCCGACCGGCCGTGCCGCCCCCGTAAGGATGGTGCTCGACCACGGCTTGTTGCCCGTCAGCCGGGTGACGCTGGTAAGTGGGCGGTCGACCGAGGCGGCAAACGTGCACAGCTGGCCGACGCGCGTCGGCGAGCAGCACCTGCTGATGACCACGTTCGATATCCGACTGCGCTTGGCCAAGGGTGACGACGTTGCCCTGTCCTATGTTGATGTGGATGGTCAGATTCGTTGGGAGTCGGTCGCGAGCGTTGTGGACGCCGGCATTTGCGTGTCGCAATGTCTGGTGGTCGATGACGACATGCATTGCTACATGACTGACGACGACATCGTGACGCATAACTGCATCACGTTCGCCGCACAGGATTTCTCCAGCTTGCAGAAGGCATCGAAGGAGGAGGCTGATGCCACGTGGGAAAACACGAACGTGCGAGCGATCGGCCGTCTGACGTCTGGCAGCGAGTCGGAGACTTATCGTCGCGTGGTGGGTGCCGGTGACGAAGCGTTTGTCTACGAAGAGCAACGCAAGACACATGAGGCAGGCCAAGTCTCCAGCGGCTACCTTAGCGACCGCGACGTCAGCATCAAGCAGGCCAAACGGATCACTTACGGCGATCTGTCACATCAGCAGGACGGTGAATTCACGTTCATCATCGGCAAGAAGTCGGACAAGGGAAACGATGGCGTGCGCGTGATACGCGGGAGCTCGTTCTTCACGCAGACCTTTGACAAGAAGGGGAAGCCCGAGCGTCCGAGCTACGTCCGCGTGAATCACTTCCTGAAGGTGGCGCCGCCGCCCCGAGGCGGTCCGCGTAACGATGATCCGACGCTGGTTGAGGAGGTGGAAGAGCTCTTTCTCAAGCTGCTGCGCGAGGGCAAGATCGCCGAGTGCTTCACGACGGATCCGACGCACTTTGCACGCACCCAGAACATGGACGGCCTCTACAAGGCATCGCTGTATATCCGGGGCGCACAGGCGGAGCACCATCTCGATCTGAGCGAGGCAGTGCGCGTGGCGCTGGTGTGCGCCGAGCAGGAAGGGAATATTCAGGCGCGCGGAATGGGCGAGCGTATCGCCCAGATGAAGGCAAATGCCGACGGAGCAACGCCGGCGGCCAGCGAGGGTCTGCGCGATACAGCACGCCTGCTAAGCGAGGCCTCATTTGACGAGGGCCTGCCTGCCAATGCGTCCACGCCTGACACACCGCAGGAAATGGTGCTTGCGCAAGGCATGTCGGCGGCGGATCCATTTGAGGAGGAGGTGCGGCCCACGTCTGCTTCGCTCGCACAAGGAGAGGAGGACGAGACCGGCGGCAGTGCCCCAGCAGTAGGCGCACGGCGTGCATCGTTCGACGATGAGGATGATGATCTGCCAGCAGCCACGCCGGGGCGTGCGGCCTTCACGACGGACGCGGCCACGACCGGTGAGGGGGGTGGGGCCGGCGAGCAAGAAGATACCGGTGCAACAGGCGCATCCGGCGGCTCAGGTGCCTCGGGTGGTGGCAGTGGCGCGGGGGGGATGGGTATGGCTCTTACGCCGGCGGCCGTGGAAGCCGAGGTAGACGATCGCCCGCTCAAGGTGCAGGTCGCCAGTGCAGTGCGCGACTTCATCCTGAACTACGACGTTAGCGCCCTCACGGAGACCCAGTCGCAGGGTGGGTCGCAGACACCGGCACCGGAGAAACTGAGCCTGCTGACGCTGCGGCCGCTGGCGGAAGGCGACGAGCCCGAGGAAATCACCTCGTACCACACGCCAGTCGGTGCCCACGTCGGCACGGCGCTGGCCGACGCTGATATTGCGTTGGGGGCTGCGGACGATCCCCTCGAAGCTCGGGTAAATGCGGGGAAGGATGTCCGTTCGATCGAGAATGCGACCGCGTATGTCGATGGGGCCGTCCCGGAGCCCGTCTCGCAGGACGACTTCGACGACTGGATCGACGCGTTGCACGAGAAAGCGTCAAACTACCGACCGGACATGCTCTGACCATCGGTTCGGCAAGGGGCGGCGAGAAATCGCCGCCCCTATGGTTTTGGCGCAACGCAGAAGAAAAAGAACGTTAAATTTCTATCTCATATCGCGCGTCATGCAGAAATATTGGGTAGAATCCCGAAAATTGTTCGTGGAGCCCTGTTCATGCCCGCTACTGATGCGCAATCTTTCCTGATCGGTCATGCCAGCCGGTTTGTGGCAACGGACGTACAGGCATGGGTCTGGGAGGACGACGACGCCATATTCGGCAAGCGCTCGGCTTGGCAGATCGACGGTGAGGGCACCGCGGTGACGGCTTCCGTAGAGCTGATGGCCGGCCAGCTGCAACTGCACGTTGGCGAACGGGATCTGCACAGCGACGACCAGTCGCTCCAGACCGTGTTCGAGGCGCTGGTGTCGTTCGACGACCGGACCGTCACGATGAACGGCGATGCGCTGCCCTTCGACGACGCCTCGATCGAGCTTGTGATCGACCGGTTCAATGAGGTCGCCTGATGGGATTTTTCCGGTTCGTCGGCCGGCACGCCAAGCAACAGGCACTACATCTGGCCTATGCCACGCATATCGTGGCCGGGGCCCGAATCGTACGCCGGAGCTATCGGCGTGCCTTCGGCCGGACGTGTCCGAAATGCCGCGCCGGGTATCTGCATCCTTTCTCGGTGCCCGTCGATGGCCAGCAGCAACCGTTCCGGGGCTGCGACAACTGTGATTACTACGAAGCCCGCGATGTCCGGCGCGATGACGACAGCCTGAGCCGGTTACGCGAGATTGCCGAAGAGCGCCTGCAGGACATGGGGGGCGAAGAAATTGCTCTTCAGACCCGGCGATTCCGGCGGCTGAGCCGGATCTGGTACGCGCTGGCGCTGCTCGTCGCGGCGGGGGCGCTTGCGCTGGTCATGCTTCAGCTATTTGGACTGACGTTCGTCTTTTTGCTGCTGTTCAGCATCAATCTGGCGGCACAGGGTATGGCGGCAAGTTACCGCTACTGGCAACTGTCGCACCGCACGCTGTTCGTGCGCGGCGCATTCCGCCAATGGTTGAGGAACGGTGAATGGATCATTTGAAGGAAGGAACCTTGGATGAGGTTGTGGCGTTGATGCGCCACTTCCCCGACGCGCCTTCGTTTCTGCTGGCGTTAGCGCAGTGGGGCCGCGAAGACTCGGACTGCCGCGTTGTGACGCGCCGGTTTGGCACGAGCCCGTTATCCGGTCGCGACCTGAAGACCATGCGGACCGGATTGCTGTCCTATACGCAGGATCAGGTCGCCGAGCGGTTCGGTATTTCGAGAAACTCTGTGTCCCGCATCGAAGGCTTCACCCACGAGAATCTGGATCGCAAGGCGTCATACGCCTATCTGGGTCTCCTGTTCACGGACTACGTGGTCGCGCGCATGCTGATGGAACAGGAGCGCAGCGAATGAGCGAGCCCATCACCATCGCGGCGCTCGAAGCCGCGATCAATCGCTGCCTCGCGGCCGACCCGCCGGTGGCGCATGCATTGAATGCGGACGCGCGTCTGCTTGCCGACGTCTACGGTGAATGCATTTTTTTGCAAGCGCATCTGGTGGACCTATCGCGGTTTCCGAAGCAGGCCCAGACCGTCCGCAAATGGCTGGGCTGACGGATCCGAGCTTCTACGCCGTGCAGAAATGGCGACCCGCCAACGAGCAGTGCGTCGTGGCGGCTGCAGTGCGTCGCAACGTGCCCGCCAATGTTCTATTGGCCATCGGCCAGCATGAGGCGGGCAAAGAGGGCAGTGCGATTCGCAACACCGACGGGACAAGAGATTTTGGGCGCGCCGGCATCAACGATGTCTCGGTCGACGAGGTGATGCCTGAGATTGCGCGCTACGGCGTGTCGCGCGATCAGGTGGTCGACGCACTGATGCACGATGGTTGCTACAACTATGAGATGGCCGCTTACCTCCTCTCCAAGCGGCTGGCGAAATGCAAGAGCGATGACTTCTGGTACTGCGCCGCAAGCTATCACTCAAAGACGCCGTCAAAGAATCTGCGATATCAAGGCTTCATCAAGCCGCTGGCCGAGCAGTGGTCGCGTTATATCAAACAGCATTACACCGTCAGGAGCTATTCCCGTGATTAAACCTGTGTCCACGCGTGGCGTGGGGATTATCGCCGCGCTGGTGATGGCAACGACCGCACTGGCCACGGCACCGGCGAGCGCGCAAGCGCAGGCACGTGACGCCGATGCCAAGAAGATTGAGGCGCCTGCGTTCTTTGCCAAGCAGGGCATCAAGGTGCTCGCTTCGCAGCAGGGCCCCGGTGGCCTGCGCGTGTGGCAAGTCGAGCGCGCCGGTGTGAAAACCGTGCTTTACACCACGGCAGATCGCTCGGTGATGCTGTCAGGTGTCCTGTGGGATGCCGCGTCGGGAAAGAACCTTTCGGACGCATTCATTACGGACGAAATTATGGCGTCGGCGGCTGCGGCGGCGCAGGTGCCCGAGGCAACGCCGGCGGCCGCGACGGCGATGGCCAAGCCGGCGGGCGGCCCTTCGGATGCGCTGGCTCAAATCAGCAAGCTGACTGGCATCAAGGAAGGCAATGCGGCGTTCGACAAGACGCTCTACATCATCTTCGATCCGCGATGCCCGCACTGCCACGCGGCCTACCAGAAGACGCGCAAGTATGTGGCCGCCGGCGGCACGATCAAATGGATCCCCTCGACGGTACTCGGGAATCCGGCGGAGGGCGCCAAGTTGATCGCCGACATCATGCAGGCGAAGGATCAGCGCGCGGCGCTGGCCAAGACGATGGGCAAGACGCGCGGCGGCGAGAGCGTGCCCAATGCCCAGACCGTGCAGATCATCGCGGAGAACGAGTCCTACTTCTGGGCGTCGTTCGACCAGAACAAGGGAGCGGGGACTGCCGGCGTGCCGGTGGCCTACTTCGAGACCAAGGACGGCAGCCCTCAGATGGTCGCCGGTATTGACGACGACGCGCTGCTGGTGCGCATTCTTTCGGATATCAAGAAATGACCAATTTCGTACCTCAGTTCCAGATTGCCCCGCGCGCGAATTCGCATGTCGTTGGCCTTATCCTGCCGAGCTGTCCGGAACTGACCGTGGTGCCGGTGATGGCATCGGTGTATGGCGACCTCATTCAGTGGCGGGTAGAACCCGTCGCGGAAGCCATCCGTCTGACAAACGGCACGGAGAAAACCACCGTGGCCACGCTGCAGTTTGCTGACCATCTGTCGGCGGATGGGCGGACCGCGTTGTGCCGGTCGCTGGACAACGCGTTGGCCAGTGCCTTTACGCAGGCAGTTTTTGCACAGCTGCAGAACGGCGGCGTGCCTGCGGCTGCCACGCCGACCCCGGTGGCGAGCGTGGCTGGGGTGCCGGAATTGGCCGGTGGTGTGCTGGCGGCCCCTGCGGGTGGCCGTCTGCGCCGCGCCGGTCGCTGGATGCGTACACACAAGGCTGCAACGCTCGTGGCACTGGTCGCAGTGTGCGGCGGCAGTCTGGCCGCCCATGGCTATCTGACAAAGCCGGCTGCGCAGGACCCCTTTGGCTTTTCGGTCAGTTCGGCCGATCAGCAACGGTTGCAAGAGATGGTGCGGGAGCGAGTGAAGCAGGCGAACGGTGGCGCGAATCTCGGCACGATGGATGGTGAGAGCGTCGCGATCGGTACGATGAAGGCCATGGGGCTGGAACCCGGCAAAGCCAGTGCAGGCTGTCTGGTCGGGGTCAAGCAGTAATGTGGCGCTTGCGCAGCCCCTATAAGCAGGCGCTGTCGCTCATGCAGGAGATCAAGCGCCACGAGCGCTCGCTCCTGCAGCTTGATCGCTCGGCGGCCGACGCCAACATGGTTGAGGAAGCGCTGCAAGGGCGTGTATGCAAGTGTTGGGAGACGATCGAAGACGATCGTCATCTCCTGAATGCGAGCCACGTCATCCAGCGCTGGCTGGCTACGGAAGAAGATCCCGATGCGGCCCTCGCAAAAATGACCGACGCCGATGTCAAACGGCGGCTGGCGGATGGCCTTTGAAGGTGCCGTAATGAGTCCTTGCAAAGACTGCCCATTCTGGGCGACATCGCGTGGCATGATCGGTTGGTCGCTCGTGCAGCAGATGCAGGCCAGTGCCGAATCGCTCGGGGGCTTCCCTTGCCACATGAAGAATCCCGGCAATGACATCCTGACTTGCGTCTCGGCCGAGGCCAACGCGAATGATTGTGTCGGCTACCGGTGGATGCAGGAAAACCTGACGTCCCCGGATGACGTGCTTCCCGACATTGTAGGCTGCTTCGATGAGCTGATCGGCAGCTGATTTAACGATAGAGAGTTTGTGATGACCAAAGAAGAAATGGTGGCCATGCTGGCCCAGCGCAGCATCCTGTCCAAAGCCGAAGCGGAGCGGCAGTTCAACGCCGTGATCGAGGTGCTGGGTGAGGCGATCGCCTCCGGTGGTGCGAAGATTCCCGGACTGGGCATCTTTACTGTCAACGCGCGTGCTGAGCGTGTTGGGCGTAATCCGAGGACGGGCGAGCCCATGACCATTGCGCCTTCCCGCTCGGCCGCGTTCCGCCCGGCCGCTGCGCTCAAGGCCCGGATCAACCGGTGAGCGAGGGCGTGCCACGCGCCCACCCGGATGCTGTGCTGCCTGTCCAGTATGCCGATCCCGGCCTTGTCGGGGTCGACGAGCGCTTGGCGTGGGTCACGCAGGTCTTTGTGGACCGCGCCGTCGCCCATGGCGGGCGGGAAGGGTGGGAGGCGTGGCGCATTGAAGAGTTGGCTGCGACACTCACCAGACAGCATGCGCTGCTGGTCGAGGGTGGTGCGTCCTTTGATGAGGCATTGGTGAGAATCGATGTGATGTTAACGCCAAAAGCCGGTGAAAACACGTAAACGTCACGTTCTCACAACGATTATTTAAGTTTTTTCTTGCGTCGGGTACAATAAAAAAGAATATCAAACCAACCCGTCCCGGGGATTTTTCCGCATGCCGACCGCCCTTGATAGTGCTTCCAGTCTCACCGACGAGGTGTTGACGAAGATGATTGCCGATGCGGAGCGAACCTACAAGTTCTTGAAAAGCACCCCGCAGACGCTCCGGGCCGCGCGCCTGATGCGCAATTACCGGTTCATGTTCGACGATCGGCAAACGCCGGTGGTGGCGTCGTTTGAGTTTCTCAAGCATCGGGCAGCACAGGATGATCCGCGCGGCGGCGAGTTCGACCTGAGCGACTTTGTCTTTGCCATCAAGATGTTTGGGCTGCAGGTCTTCGAGCGCAAAGGCATGAAGTACTTCCTCGGCCGTAACATGCCTGCGGGCGTGCGCCGTGTGCGGGAAGGCAAGGAAGACAAGTACGAGCCAGTGCCGCTCAATGACGCAGATAGCGTGCGCAAGCTTGAGTTCAATGTGTTTCAGGGCGGCCGCACCAAGATCCAGATCAATGAGATTCAGTCGGCCACCAACAAGCTGCTGCGCGAGTACCGTGAGCTCCTGCTGGCCAACCATCTAGGCAAGCTGCGTGCATCCGGCCTGTCGATCGGCGATTGCCGCGATCGGATGCGCAGCGAGCATAGCGTGAAGGATCACGAGTTCGCCCGGGTACGTACCATCGCGATCGAGTTGGGCGTCTTCAAGCCGGGACGCGCGGCGGCCAAGGAAAGCAGCCGGGTCATGCTGGACCCGGACGTGCAGGAATTCTTGGGTCGGGTACGCGCCGAGAAGAAGGCCGCAGGCGCCCGCGAAAACCAGCTGTCCATGTCCAAGCTGCTGAACAACGCGGTGCGCGAGCTGCACCTGATCGCTACCGGCGAGCCTCTTCCTCGCGCCACGAGAGCGCTGACGGTGGACTGATCTCGAATCGGGCGCGCCTGCGCGGCCGCCAATGCGGAGCCGACATGAAAACGCTGGTGCTGGTCGAAGCGTCCGGCAAGACTGAGCTGCTGGCACGGCGTCTGCGCGAGATGCGCCACACTGTGCAGGTGCTCGCCACCGTCGGCCATCTCTGCGACAACCCCAAATCCCTGCGACCAATCGCGCTGGATCCCCAGTTGCGCGAGATGGCGTACGGCCTGCGCGAAGACCGCGCCGCACTGTTCAAGAAGATCGCCGACGCGGCGGCCATGGCGGACCAGATCATTCTGGCCATGGACGACGATCAGGAGGGCGATGTCATTGCGCATGATCTCGCTACGCTGCTGCCCGACGAGCAGAGCAAGATGCGCCGCGTGCGACTCGGTTCGCTTGGCGCGGACGAGCTCCGCGCCGCGTTCGCAAGCGCCAAGGCCATCGATCCGGCGGCCGCTTGGCCCGGCATGTGCCGGCGCATTGTCGATCGTGCGATCGGCAGCGCGTACACCGTCATCGCCGAAGGCGCAACGATCCCGGTGGGCCGGGTGCAGAGCGGCATGTTGGATGCCGTGGCGCGCAGTGCGCCGCAGATCGGAACCTATCGGATTCCCCTGCAGGTGAGCGACGGCCGAACTTTCATGGCGGAGGTTCCGGTCTCCTCCGATGCCGGTATTGAGGCGATGCGCCGGGCCGAGGCCGCGCTGGCGGCCGGTGCGGGAAAGATCCTTGGGCAGGAAGAGCGAGAACGGCCCGCCAGTTTGCCGTGGTCGCATGAGGAGGCGGTTGAGGCGATTGCCTTGAGATTGCACGTCGATATCGATGTGGCGGCCAACGCGTTGCAGGAAGCCTTTGAGCGGGGACTTGTCAGCTATCCGCGCGCTCGGGCCAAGGCTTTTACTCCGGATGGTGTGGAGATCGGTGCTCGGCTGGCGCACTACAATCGGTGCGCTTTTGCCGGCGATCAGGTACCGAGTCGGCCGCGCACTGGCGCACAGGGCCTGCCTCACGAGGCGCCCCGGCCGATGGAGGAGGAGGTATTGATCGGGCGCACGCTGAATATGTTGGATGCGGCGGAATCGGTGCAGGTGCTGCTTGCCAGAAATCTCATCCAGTGCGGGCAGACCGTCCGCGAGACCCGCTTGCGCGTGGCGGCGGCCGACGCCGAACTGGAATTTTGCTACACGGCGCGTCCGCCGATGCGCAACTGGAAGGACAAGGCCGCCAAGCCCGGCTACGAGGCACTCCCGCTGGATGTGGCACTGCTGCGCCATATGCGAATGGCAGGCCTTGGTCGGGCGAGTACGCTCGTCAAGCATGTCACTACCATGCTGGCCAGAAACGTTGTCGAGCAGGGCGGAGCCGGGATCCGGCTGACCGAGAAGGGGGAGCAGTGGCTGGCCCACGCGCGTAGGGCCGGGCTGTCTGCCGACGTTTCGGTCGCCATCGAAGCGCGGCTTGAAAAGCCGATGAAGGATGTCCATCGGACGGCCCGGGAGATCCTGCGCGAGCATGGGTTGCTGGGACAGGTGGACACAATGATTGCAAAGCATGCGCCGAAGCGCCAAGAGCACGCGCCGGGCATGGCGCTCGACTGAGTCAGTCGCGGCGACGGTTAAGGGATCGGGAGAAGAGAATGAGTGAGATTGTGAAACAGGCGCCGGGCAGCCACGTAGAGCTGCTGGACATCTATACGGGCAAGCGCAAGCTGGCCATCGTGGACGAAACGGGGCTGGGCTATTTTGACCTGATAGGCGATGACGAGCTGCCGAAACCGCTGCACGCGGAGCTCAAGCCCGAAGCGCTTGGGGCTATCGCGTCATGGCTTGCGGAGATGGCCGACCCGGAGCGTGCCAAGCTGCTCGGGCAGGCATGGCTGCAGCTGTCCGAATCGGGCGCAGATGCGCTGACTGTGGCGCGCGCGGTGCGTTGGGGCGTACTCAACGACAACGTGGACGCGGACACCCTGCTACAGGCCGGACAGATGCAGACCGACATCATCCGCAGCGGCCGCCAGCGCCTCGCGGAGCGCCTGAAAGGCTGACACCTCAGCGCGCCCGCGCAAGGCCCGGCAAACGCCGGGCCTTTTTTTGGCGCCGCCGCCGCCAGCCTGTGTTACATCCATGCAAAATTTACCTTTCAAATGGCATCTATGTTGTCATTGTGTTAATCTTCCGTGCGGTAACGCACAAAAAAAACATCAAAAAATTATCAAGCGACTGGGGGAAGTCGCGCCTCGAACTGGATGGACACATGGACAACAAGGTGAAGCTTGCAGACGTCGCTTCCACACTGGTGGTGGATGCGCTGAACGACTTCGTAAGCAAAGGTGGCACGTTGCGGGACGGTCCGGAAACGCTGACGCCGGAGCTCGTCGCGGCCGCCAATGGCGGATTGCCCGCCATTCTGTTCTGGGCCGACGAGTACTACGCCGAATACGATTTGCCGTTCGCGTCGATCGATTACAAGCCGGATCCGCAGGCGCGCCTCGGCATGTCGGTACCGGGCATGTATTCTGACTGGGTCACCACGGGCTTTCCACTGTTCGCGCTGAACTACTTCGTGGTCTCGGAAGTTCTCCTGCAGGCCGGCAACGTGCTGGATCTGGGGCCCTTGTTTCAGAATTTCAGAGAGTGGGCCGCTATGCAGTACGGCATTCCGGCCACGCCGCCAGCCGCAGCGCCCAAGCATCAGCCACAGTAGGCATCCTAGGAGCCATCATGTCGAACACGCTGACCAAGCCGGACCCGCTCACGAAGCTACAACGCCAGATTTTGGAAGCGCTAGCGCAGGGCAAGCAGTTGTGTGCAGGCGCGGGTGGCTTCACCATTCATCTCGGGCAGACGCGCGCCGTTGTGGGCGGGACGGTCGCCGTGGCGACGTCCGTGCGCCGCAATACAATCGAGAACATGGTGCAGAAGGGGCTGCTGTGCAAAACCACCCAGCACGACCAGACTGGTCGCAGCTATCCGGCTTACGTGGCGGCCGCCCCGCCAGCCAAAACGACCGCCATTGGTGCATCGTAATGTGAAATAAAAAATAAAAACGCTCGCATATGCGAGCGTTTTGCATTCATGGCGTCAGTTTGACCCCAGAATTTTGGATTTCTGCGATGTCGTGATAAAAATTCTCCCAATCGCTGATTGCGGTCTGCAATGCGGATGAGCAAAAGCGGTGTGAGCAGGTCCACAACTTTGTCCATACGGAGCAGCGAAATTATGCAACTCGATAGCCTGAAGCGTGGCGCACGTCGCGCCAGCAACAACACCGTCAAGCCCAAGACCATCGTCATGGTCTTTGATCGTCTGGAAGCGAGCGAAGGGAAGGCCAGTTTTTTCCATGGCTTCGACGCCATCACGCGTGAGCCGGTAGTGGTGCGGCTGAATACCATCGAGGAAGGTCTGGCCGTCGTGGGGCGACTCGCCACGCAAAACCGCGAGGCGGCGCTGGCCAAGCTCAAGCAGCAGTATGTCGGTTCGGGCGAGCAAGGCCGTCCGCGTCCGGCCCACTTCGTGACCGTGGGCAACAAAGTGCATTGCGAGAAGGGCGGTACGCTGGCCTTTACGCGCTGCCTGCCCAACGAAGACGGCTCGTTCCGTGCGCACTGGGCCGAAACACTGGCACCGACCGCTGGCACCGCGTGCGATCTGGTGCACGCCAACCTCAGCGCTGAAAAATTCACCGTGGATGGTGTGGTCACGCATCAGGTCGTGGCCGACATCGTGCGTCCCGAAAAGGCAGTCGAGCTGACGCCGGAAATCGCCGTGCCGACGGTGCTGGCGACGATGGCGTCGCAGCGCGAAGTCAATGGCGAACTGATCGGCCGCAGCCCGTTTGCGATCCTGCGTCTGATCGACAAGTCCGACGGCTCCCAGCCGGAAGGTCTGGAGCCGGTGCGCATCAGCCCGCTGCGAGTGCCGGTGGAAGTCGTTGACCACGATGGCGGTGGCGAAACGCGTATCGTCTATCGCGTCGCCTCGGCGGAGGACAGCCTGAAGCACCTGATGGCACCGGGCGAGGACGTCAAGGAAAGCCGCGACATGTGGGCGGCCAAGGCCATGATCTACGGCCTGAGCAAGGAACCGGGCTATCCGACGTTCAAGGGCGCCGGCGCCGACCAGACCGAAGCTCTCCACCAGATCGTCGATGCCGTGCGCAATGGCACGCACGCCGTCGAACTGATCCCGGGCGAGCGCATCGCGGCCGGCAAGGCGACCAAATCGGGCATCGTCAAGCAGGCGTACGACCAGAACGGCGCCCCGTTCGCGTACCACCCGATTCACATGAACTACAGCCCGCGTGACGAACGCGGCTATGTCAAAGCGCGCTACTTCATTCCGACGTACCTGACGACGGAAATGAGCCGGAACGGCTCGCTGATGATGACCAAGTTCCTCGCGGCCGACCACAATACGCCGAAGACCACCCTGCGCGGTCTGGCAACCGGTATCCAGTATGCCCCGGAAGCTGGCAGCGCGCTGGATCAGCCGGAAGAACTGGCGCAGGCTGACGACGCCATGCCATTCGATCCGACCGCAATCAACCCGGACGCCGAGGCCGGTGTGGATGCGCGTCTGGAGCAATCGGCGGCCGCGCTCGATGCCGAGTTTTTCTGAGCCCGTCATGACCCGTGACAGTTGACCCCTGTCCGAACCGTCGCCGCTCGCCTCCCGACGGCGACGGGCAATCCTTGAACCGCCCACTCCCCCGTTGGGCGGTCTTTTTCTTTGCGGCGGAGCTGCACACCGGACCACGACATGCCATCTGTCTCCGTCTTGGCGTCACCGGCCGATAAGGCCTCACCCGATTCCCGTGCCGTGGCACGACTCTGGAACGCGATCGAGCGGCAGCTGGCGCGCGCCGCCAATGCAGACCGCCATGATCCGGCGACGCGGCAGGCGGCGCACAAAGTCATTGGGCGCCTGCGCGATGCCTTGGCCGCGCGGGGCTATGCGTTTGATGAGGCGGCCCAGTTGCGGCTATATTTTCTGGACTGGAGCGCAGTGACACGCCAGCGTGCGACCGCGCGTCGGACGCAGATGCTGGCAGGCCGGCGCGCGCTGCGCGAGCGGGCCAGTCATCTTGCGCGGTGCCAGCCCGCGCCCGGTTTGGACGTCTGGCAAGCGGTCGCCGGGGTGCGTCTGGAACTGATTGGGGAGGGGGTATGTTGTGGCGAGGAGGTGCTGCGCTTGCATGCCATGCTCGTGCGCGCCGCCCCGACGATGCCGTATCTGGCCAGCACACCCTCGGCGAGCGGCCTTGCGCTCGCGCAGGATCCCGCACCAGCATGGGTGATGAGCGTTGGCTTACCGGTGCCCGATGGTGTCTGGGCCAAGCTGCGCGATGTCATTGATCGTCATGCGCTGCAAGTGCGGGCTTGGGACTACCGCGATCCCGCCTCTGGACGCGGGCTGAGTCCCGTCTGCGCAGATGTCAGTGACCTCTTTAGACCCGATGTCGTGACCGCGTTATCCGTGGCGACCGAGCCGACGCAAATTCCTCATGTGTTGCGCCCGGCAGAATGAGCCTGCACCAATGTAAGGATTTGGTGAATATCTCCGATAAATAAATATCAAATGATTGCGGAAATAATCATCAAAATCATCCTTACCATTGTTTTTACCCTGTTTTTTGGCTTTTTGGCGACCTCAGGGATAATTTCCTCATTAATGTTCTGACCGGCTATTGCGTGGGCTGGCATGAGGAAATCGGCGATGACGACAATCAAGTGGATGGACCTGAAAGATATCGGGGTCTATTTCGGATCGTACAAGCAGGGCGACGTAAATGGGCTGTCCGTCGTGGACATGACCGGCGCCTATGCCAAGGAAATCGCCAAGCTCGGCTTCGCGCCTGTGGCCAATGCCTACGCGAAGGACGTTTATGTGAAGCCGAATTTCGGCCTCACGCCGCAGCAGCTGCGGGAGGCCTTCGGTGGCGACAAGCTGCGCTGGGTGCAGGGCTCCCGCGAGGAGATTGACCGGCGCTTTCGCACCAAGGTCAAGGAAAAGACCAATGCCAACGCCGGCGCCCTGTACGCGCAGGCGCAGGCGATCGGTGTGAACGACGCGGGCGAGGTGGTATTCGATTCGCCCTCGGGGCGCTTCGTGCAGCGCGAAGTCAATGGCAAGAAGGCCATCGTGCGCGATGACGGGCTGGATCTGCCCACATTTCTCTATGCACGCACGCAAGCCGACCTGCGCCGCGTGGCGCGCGGCTTCGTACGCCGTATCGTGTCGCGCAACAACAACCTGCGCTGGGACCACGTCAAAGCGCTGATGGCCCAGAGCAACAAGGGCGGTTTCAGCGAGCGGGACTATCAGGAAGCGATCGAGACCGAAGCCAACCTGCTGCTGCAGCAGGAGTCGGCTAAGCATCTGGCGCGCGGTTGGGATGCTATGGGCGTCTTCGATATCGCCAACCGAATCTATATCGGCATGCCCAAACTCGGGGTGCGCACTGCGAGCTCCATTGCGCGTCAGCAATACTCGACCCCGGGCCCGCTGTCGGTGATCGCGCAGGCCATGTTGGCGCCGCGTGACGGCCTGCCGGGCCGGTCGGTGCTGGATCCGACGATCGGCAACGCCTCGCTCGTGACGACGTTCAATGCGGGTCGCGCCGAAGGAGAGCCGCATTGCCGCATCTACGGCGTGGAGCTCGACGAGGACCGCGTTGCGGCTGCCCGCGATTTCGCTGACAAGGTGTTGCAAGGGGATGCCACCGAGACGGATTTTCGTTCGCTCTTCGCGCAACCTGACGGGTTCGATTATGTCATTGCGAATCCCCCGTTTGGGTCGATGGACAGCATGCGCGACGTAGTCCTGCCCGAAGGCAGCAGCGTGGCCAAAATGCCGGTGCGTCGCCTCGATCATTACATCTTGCTCGAAACGCTCCACGCCCGTAAGGACACGGGACGCGGCGTATTCATCACGGGTGCCGACGGTGCCGTGGGCGATGGCGCGGTGGATGGGCGCAGCAAACATCTGCTGGCCTATCTGATGGACCACTACCACATCGACGGGGTAGTCGACGTGAGCGGCGATCTCTACAAGAAGCAGGGCGCGGCCTTCCCGCTGCGTCTGTATGTTGTGGGCGCGCGCCGTGCCGAGCCGATCGAGGCCGAGGTGCCGACCCGTCTGCCGGTGCTGCATTCCTACGACACCCTGCGCAAGTGGGCTGAAGCGGTCATCGAGCGTCGGGACAACCCGCTGGTCACGCCCGAGCCCGTTGTACAGGATCTGGTTGCTGAAGCCGAGGAGGACGCACTGCCACGCGTGCCGCGCGTGATGTCCCCCGAAGCATCGGCACGCGCGCGGCGCGAAATGGCTCGCCACAATGGCATGGTGGAGGTGGCCCGCTATCTGGCAGGAAAGGCGCGTACGGTCAGCACGGCGCAGCACCGCTTCGCTGTGGACGGAAAGGTCTTGGCGCTGGACGTGCCGCGACCCAATATGGACGCCAGCTATGCCACGCAAGCTGTCTTCTGGTGGGAAGAGCGTAATCCGCGCGTTGCCCTGCGCACCTATGACGGCCGCTTTGCCGTGGTGTCGCTCCAGCGCAAGCGCGGTGAGTTCTCCGAAGTCAACGTACTCGAAGTGGGCGAGGCCGCCCAGCAGCGCTTTGTGTCCGCGTATGAACGCCTCAGGGAAGCGGAGGGCAAACCGCTGGCCGCACCAGCTACCGCCCACGCGGCGGCAGGGTCGCCGGCCACAGTGACCGTGGCGGCGGTGACTGGCCAAACGGCCGTGCCAGCAAGCCAGCCCGCGCCGCCGGCCGACTTTAGCGACTTTCAGGATGACCGCCATTACGTGTTCGCCAAAGACGAGCACAAGCGTTGGCACCAGCGCGATGCGGATCGCAATATCGTTCTCGATCCACAGATGCGACGGGTCGTAGCAGCGGTGCGGGAAGCACGCAAAACAAAGTTCTATACGCAGGAGATCTACGACACGGTGCTGGAGAGCACCGGAGACTTCTTCCGCCCCGAAGATCGGACGCTTGGGCTACAGCGCGTGGAGCGGGGTGAAGTGGGCATGGCCATCTACTATGCGCGCGACGTGGTGGACGAACAGGACAAGAACGCCGCGATCGACGCCGCGCGCAGCGAACTGGCGCTTCAGCCGGGCCTGCTGATTGGCACGGTCATGTTTAACGACTTCAAAGTCGTCAACCGTGCTGCGATCAAGGCGATCGACGGTCGTGTCGTGACAGTGGAAGCCAAACGTGGCAGGAATATCATTCACTTCACGACCGATGCACTGGCCATCAAGAATGCCATTGCGCGCGCGGTCGAGCAGGGCAAGCGCAAGGCCGGCCCGGCCGCCCAGCCCAACGTCGAGCCGCCGGCGTCTGACTTCGATCAGCGCCTGCTCGCCGCAGTCGCGGACGCTACGGGCGCACTTGCCGCGCCGGACAACGACGGCGAGGAAGCGCTGCGCACCTTGGAGGTCGATCTGCCGGACCTGCGCACCCTTGCGGAGAGCTTGGCCAAGGGCATACATCCGGGCAATGGCAAGCCCATCGGATCCGAAGGCATGCGCCGCAATCTGTTGACCCAGCTGGAACTGTTGGCCGGCAGTGTCCAGAGCGTAAAGGACGCCCGACCCGGGGATGCGGAAGTGGCCGCCTTGGTCGATGAAGCCATCGAGGCGGCGCGTCAGGCGATCGATGCAAGCGAACCATTGGCGCCGCTGGGCGCGGAACTCGCCCAGCCCGAGGCGGCATCGGCTCCCGGCCCTGCCAAGGTGGCGCCGTGGGCCATGACGGGGGCGCAGTGGCTGGCGGCACAGGCGGCGCTGGGCCGCACCGCCTTGATGGGCAGCCATCCCGGCGGCGCGGAAGCCGAGCGGATCGGCGAAAAGGCGCGGCTTGCCTATGGGGTGACCGAGTGGTTCCACCATCGCGCAATGCGCGGCGACGAGCAGGCACGCGACTGGGTGCTGGAGGGCAACCGCGTCACCCACGAGGATGTCGTGCGCAAGGCGCTCGCAGAGGGCAAGCCGGTACCGGCCCATGTGCTGGCCGACTATCCGGACCTGCAGGCGCCGCTGGAAGCGGTCGCGAGTCCGCAGGCCTTGGCGCTGCAAACGCGTGTGGATGGCATGCGCGGCGTCGTGGCCACCATGTCGCCATTCAAGGACCTGCCGCCCGGGTGGATCGTCATGAACGCGCCGCGCCCGCTGCTGGGCGACGAGCATGTGGAAAACGGGGAGTTTGCGCACGGCCGCTTCTACGCGGCCATCGACCTCGCCTCCAGCATGGCCGAGCGTTACCTAGACGAGAACGCGCGACTGGACGCACACGTGCTGTTCGCGGCGGAAGAGTCCGTGCTGGCGGCGATGGCGCTGCAGGCCGAGCCGGCACGCTATCACACCAACTACATGGCGCTCGATGAGGCCGAGCGCATGGAGATACTGGTCCACAAGATCAACGACCTGAATCGGGGCGAGGGTCACACCTACGGCGCACTGCGCGCCTTCGCGGCCAAGGGCTGGCCGGAGGTGACCCCATTGACGGCACAAGCCGGGCTACGCGACAGCGAAGATGGCGACGCCGACGTCGATCTCGCTGACGCATCCAGCGGCACAGGGACCGTACCCATTTCTGCGAAGCCGCACACTGGATCGCCGCTGGTGGCCGAAGCGATGCGGCTGGCCCAGACGACGAAGGAACGGTCCCTCTTCCGTCAGGCGTTGATGACCGCATTCTCCGGCGCCGTCGACAGCGATCGCGCCGCACTTTATGCCCAGCTGGGCCTGCAGCGCGGCGTTTCCCGCACCGTACTGATGGCCGCATTCGATACGTTCTGGGACAGCGTGGAACGTGCAGAAGTCGTGGAGCCGGCGGGAGACACGCAGGACGATGCCAACCTTGGCCGCAAGTGGCAATCGGCCGCCGGCGAGGTGGAAATCGTTGGCTACTATCGGGGCAATCCCGAGCGCTACCAGACGCATCTGAACGGACGGACCATGGGGGGTCCGCTGGTCGACCGGGCGGATCTGGAGGCGCGCATTGCGCTGGATACGCGCCAAGCCAAGGACATGGCGGTACGTCGCGCGGCGCAGGCCGACCGCGAGGCGGCCGCCGAACGCGCGCGCCTCGACGCGCAGGATATCGATGGCTTTGGTGACGCTGAAACGCCACAGCGTCGTGGCAAGATTGTCGCCACGCTGCAGCGCACCTATACGCTAAGCGGCCGGCCGGCGACGCTGCGTGACCACATCCGCCGGATGGTGGCCGAAGGCCATCGCATTACGCTGGCACCGGATGGCATGCGTCGCCTGTCGGATGCGCGTAATGCCTTCTTCGACGAGCGCGATCTGCTGAAGACCGGCATGGATTACGCCGAGCACCTGCTGGGCCTGCAGGCTGGCGTGGAGATCAAGATGCCGGCGGGCGCGGTGCCGGCCGTGCAAGACTTGCAGCGGCACGCACTGGATGCCCCCACAGGCCTGCCGGAAGCGGCCACGGTACCGGGCGCCGTTGATGCGCTGGAAGGCGACGCCGCTGCGGCGGCCGACGCGGCGCTGATCGATGAATCGCTCGACGCCTTGCTGGTACCGGATCTGCCCGAAGGCGAGTTTGTCGAAGACGGTCGCGAGGAGAACGAATTCCAGCAACCGTACGTGCCGTACTCGAACATCGGCGAAGCCAGCATGATGATTCCGGCGAATCTGTCCGGGCCGGTGTATGCGGCGCTCGCACAGGTGCGGGCGGATTTTGGCGAGATCGATGACTACGTCTGCCGTTGCCTCCAGTTCGAGCTGAGCGATCTGGAACGCATGAAGATGAAGCCGGAGCAGATCGATGCGCTGGCGCTGATTTTCGCGGCGCACGACAAGAAGCTCGGGTTCCTGCTGGCCGACAAGATGGGCGCCGGCAAGGGCCGCGTGCTCGCGCTGGTCGCGCGCCGCGAAAAGCTCGAAGGGCGTATCCCGGTCTTCGTGACGGTCACGCAGAACCTCTTCACCGACTTCCTTGAGCGCGACATGGTCGCCGTGGAAAGCCGCGACCTGTTCAAGAACCCGCTCATCGTGAACGATGGCGCGAAGACCACCGACGCGAACGGCGACGTCGTGGTCCGCTCGATGCGACGCGAGGATTACCGGCGCTACGCCGAAGCCGGCGAGCTGCCCCCGGGCACCGACATCATCCTGATGACCTATGCGCAGGTGTCACGCCGTCCGGCGTCGCACTTGACGTCCCGCTACATGCTGCAGCTGGCCGAACGCTACCCGCTCACGATGCTGCTCGACGAGTCGCACAACGGTGCCGGCGCGAGCAACACGGGTGAGAACCTCGACGCGATGATCTCGATCTCCTCCAATCGTGGGGGCCGTGTGCTGTACTCGTCGGGCACGCCGATCAAGGGCGCGAAGAACCTGAAGCTCTACAGTGCCATTCTGCCCAAGGGGGTCAACACCGAGGAGCTGCTCGAAGCGGTCGCCAGCGATCCGCTGTCGCTGCAGGAGGCGCTCAACTTCGAAATTGCCGCGCGGGGCTGCCTGATCTCGCGCGAACTCGACAGCAGCAACGTCGTCAAGGACTTCTACCTGTCGCCGCGCCGCGAGCGTAATCTCGAAATCTCCGATCAGGTGGCTGACATTCTCTCGGGCATGGCTTTCCTGTCGGGCGACGTGGGCACGGTCGTACGTAACATCAACCGCGAATTCACCAAGGAACTCAAGAGCATCCCCGAATCGGAGCGAGAAGGCGCACGCATGGGCGCTACCAATCTGAATTTCGGGTCCCGCCTGCATGCCCTGACGGGTCAGCTGCTGCTGGCGCTCAAACTGCCGGACGTGCTGGATCTGGCGGTGAAGTCGCTGCAGGAAGATGTGAAGCCGATCATTGCCTTGCGTCGTACCGGCGAGAGCCTGCTCAAGGAATATCTGGAGGAACTTGCCCCGGCCCACGAGGCCGACGCTGGCCGCCGCAAGAAAGATCTGGGTACGGTGACGCTGGAGCATCCGCTTACCTTCCGCGACTACATGCGTCGTACGCTGCAACGGATCTTGGAAATCAAGGTCACGAGCCGGTACGGCGAAGTTTCGACGCGCATGGCCACCGGCAAGGAAATCGAGCGGGTGACGAAGCGTCTGGAAGCCATGATCGACGCGCTGCCGGACGATCTGCCGCTCACGCCGATCGACTATCTGCGCGAAGGCTTGGCCAAGCATGGCTACACGATGGCCGAGGTGTCGGGCCGGGGTCTGCAGGCGCGTACGATGGAGAACGGCCGCGTGGCAATCGAGCCGGTACCGGGACGTACCGACCCGACGCGCATCAACCGTGCCGTGCGCGACTTCAACAACGGCGAACCCAACGCCGATGTGATCGTGCTGACCTCCTCGGGCAGCACCGGGATCTCGCTGCACGCGAGCCCGGCCACGGGCAAGGACCTGCGCGCGCGGCGGATGATTAAGGCCGAGATGCAGCAGGACATCACGCAGGAGCGCCAGATGGACGGCCGGCACGATCGTACGGGCTCGGTCAAGCGCCCCGAGTACGTGATTCCGCTGACGGGCCTGCCGGCCGATGACCGGCTGGCCATGATGTTCAACAACGCCAACCGCTCGCTCACGTCGAGCACGGTGGCCAACCGCGACAGCAAGGATCTCATCAAGACCGTGCCGGATCTGCTGAATGTGGTGGGCGATGAAGTGGCCTACTTCATGCTGCGCGCGGACCCGGGGCTGGCGCAGAAGCTGGACATCAATATGCCCGAAGATGGCGAAGGCTGGGCCAAGGGTCCGCTGTGGTATGTGAAGTCGCTCACGGGCCATATGACGCTGCTGCGTTCGGCCGAGCAGTTCGCCCTGTACGAAGATCTGCAGGCACGCTTCACCGAGCGGCTGGACCAGTTGAAGGCCGAAGGCCGCAACCCGCTGGAGGTGGTGTGTCACGACTGGCGTGCGCGGATGACGCAGCAGGACGTCTACATGGGCGCAAGCGCCCCGGCGGCGGCCGCTGCGACGTCGTCGATGTTCAACAAGCCGGTGTACCTCTCGACGCTCGAATACGAGCACGTGATGAAAGCCGTGCGCGCACCTGAAGTCGATGCCAAGATGGCGGCGACCGACGCGCGGGATCACGGGCAAGGCGCGGCTGCCCATATCGTGAAATACCTGCGCGACTGCCGCCAGATGTTGCTGCAACAGGTAACGGGCAAGAAGTTTGATAGCGTCGAGGCGGCACTGGCCGCCGCGCCGGACAAGGAAGGCAAGCACAACGAGACGCGCAAGCTCGCGGACAAGCTGGACTGGATGGAGCGCAACCTCGAAGTGCTGGGCCGGGGGTCCGTGTTCTATGAGAAGGATCTATCCGGTGTGGCGCTGCCGCATGTGGTGCTCTGGTATGCGTTGCCAAAGAAGACCGAGGACATGTCGCGCCCGAGCAGCTTCATGGTCCATACGTTGCAGCCGGGCAGCGACGTCGTGTCACCCAAGACGCTCAGTTCGCTGTATGCCGAAGGGATTGATCTCGAAGTGATGGGCTTCCGGGAACACTACGAAGCCCGCGAAGCGTTCGATGCGGCCGAGAACGGCATTGTGACCCGTCGTGTCCGGGTGCTGGACGGCAACCTGTTCGAAGCCACGGCGCTGAACCTGCGCGAGCATCTGGGCCGCAAGATCGTCTACACCGATGAATCGGGTAAGCGTCAGCACGGGATCATGGTGCATTCGACAGTGTCGACCGACCTGCTGCTGTCGCTGGCCGAACGGCTGCGCGACCCGGCGCTGATTGCCAAAGTGATGCAGCATCAGCCCGTGGGGAACGATCCGTCGGGCATTGCCAAGCTCGACGACAAACAGACGGTGGTGGTCTACAAGGATCGCACCGGCGACGCCGTGCTGCGGGTGCCCGGGTCCAGCCTGCGGGGCGGCCAGTTTTTCCTTGACCCAGTACTGTCGCTCATCAAAGGTGAGGAGGCGAAGAATCGCTTCGCGCTCGATTTCAAGTCCTCCAACGGCGGGATGCGCGCGGTGATCGCGCCGCATCGTGTGGAAGCGGTGATCGAATACCTGACGGAACACCATAACGTGAAGTTCTTCATGAAAGACCGGTCGTTGCTGCGCAAGGTGCGCAACGAGCTCGACCGGGAAGCCCAACCGGCCGAACTGGCGGCATGACTGCCGCCGTTTTACTTCCCCATTCGATAGGAGAGACCATGATCCAGAATGCTTCTCAGAGCACGGCGGCCGCAGCCACCGTGCCCCCCGTGGACCTGCCCGTGACGGCGCAGATCGTGCTCGATGTGCTGGCCGCACAGGGCCGCGAACCCGATGACCAGCTGGTCAAGCAGGTGGTCGACGCGGCGGCCAACATGCAGCGCGTACTGGCGCGCCTGCGCAGCGCCGGCGACACCGTGCTCGATGCGGTGCGCAAGATGCCCGAGATGCCGGGCGAGCAGATCGCGGCGGCCGAATCGGTGGTGGCCCGTGTTATCGAGCATACCGAAGCGCTGATGCTGGTGCGCCAGTCGGTGACGGCGCTCGTGCTGCCGGCCGATGACGCCGAGGTGGCGGCGCTCATCGCTACCAGCGATGCGCTCGCGGATGCGGTGTTTGCCGCCGTAGCCGCCTGAGACGGGGAGCCACAGATGAATTTTGTCGCACTCAACGACAAGCTCGGCGGTATTGTCGAACAGATGACGCCGCCGTCTGTCAGGGCGTCTGCCAAAGACCTGCACGCCCATTTCGCGGCCCGCCATGAAGCCGCTTACGAACGCATGGTCTCGTTGCGCGAGCAGACCGACAAGGTCCATTCCGTCGCAGCGGTGGCGGCGGTCGGTGGCAGCATTGCTGCGCTGGGTATGCTGGCGGCGTCGACCGCGCCGGTGACGATCCCGTTGGCTAATGCGGTATGGATGGGCTCGCTCGCTGTGGCGGCGGCACGGTTGCTCGTGCATCAGGCCCGATCCTTCCTGACCGAGGAAGAGCTCGATCGCACCCGCTACATGGTGTCGGAGGCCTCGCACGATGAAATGGCCGCCGGCTATGCCCGTGACGCAGAAGGGGGCCTGCTGACGCGTCTCTACCGGCGCACCCGGGATCTGGTTGCAGGGCACGAGCGGCGTGCTGAGGCGATCGTGGCCCAGATGAGCAGCACGGGCTTCTCTGGTCCGGAGCACGTGAAGGCCGTCAAGCAGATCCTGCGCGGCGCGGCCACGCCGGCGTTTGTGACCTATGTGCAGCGCAACGCCGTCGCGCCACATACGGCCGCCGCGCGGCTTATGGCGCGGCTCTCGGAGTTGCCGGACGTCAATCTGGCGGCGCTGGCGCCGACGGGGTTGATCGGCAAGCCCGGCATGCCCCGGGTGGGCACCACACTGGGCGGCTTCGCGCCGGCCGGCCGTGCGTCGTCGCTACTCGCGGATCTGGGCCGTACGACGGCCCCGACCACGCACTATGGCTATATCGCCGCCAGCGAGAGCGAACGCAGCTTCCTGCAGAGCTTGGGCGTGGAGCTGGGGGTCTACAACGACAACGAGGGGCGCTTCCCCGCCAAGGTGGATCCAGCGGCGCTGCGCCAGTTGGAAGAGCATCGGGATACGTTCCCGGCGGAGCTCTATGCCTTTCAGGATAGCCGGGTGGACAGCCGGACGCTGCTGCTGGACATCAATCTCGATCAGGCTCTGCCGGAGACGCTGTCGGGCTATCGTGCGTTCCTGCGCTACACGGTGGGTACGGAACTGGGGGGCATGCGCGCCGCGAGCGTGCTGTCCGACGTCAACCGCGAGATGCACCAGCGCGCCGCCCGTCTGCGTGCGGCACCGACGGCTGTGCCAGCGGTGCAAACGGCACCGGGCTTGGCGATGTAGCGGACGAGCCGAGCGGGGCCGCCCAGCGGCCCACGGATGACGGCGCAGAAAAGGCCGGCGGTGCGCATGCGCGTCCGCCGGCCTTGTCGTTTCGATGGGGTCAAGGGTGCGCGCCTGCGCCGTGTCCTCTATGCCGCATGGGGCACCGGATCCCGAGGGTGAGCCCACGTAGCTTGCCTCGGCGCGCGGCGGGGGAGTGCGGGAGGGCACTACGCTCCCAATTCCCGCCGGAAGCGGCCCGGGGCGATGGCGCCCGGACGCTTGATTTTGATCCAGTCGGCAGAGGCGCCGGCCACGTAAGGGCTGCCCAGCCGCTTGCCGACCATCCCCTCCAGTTGCATCGCCAGCACCAGCGCCCAGAGGGCAGTGGCGTCGGAGGTGTCGTCGACGTACAGCAGTTGCGGGGTGCCGGCCAGCAGGGCTTTCAGGCGCGCCCGCCGGGCTTCGAGGGGCAGGACGCGAATGTCGAGGCCGTCATGCACCAGCAGGTCGAACACGGCGTACACCACCGGGTCGCATCCCGGCACCCAGCCGCGCCGCAGCGCGCGGGCATGCAGCCGGTTGAAGTCGCTCACGCCCCGTGCGTCGAGCACCGTCACCTCGCCGTCGAGCACGTGGCGCCCGCCAAGGCTCGCCAGTATCGGATGCAGCTCCGGAAACCACGGGGTGGCATCCGCACCGTAGCGGGTGCGCAGGGCCACGGGCGCGGCCCTGCGACCTTTGGCTGGCGCGGCGCCCGCGAGGGGCGCGGTATCGGCCAGTAGCCTGTAACCGTCAAATTTTGGCTGGAATTGCCAGTGCCCGCTGGCTGGCACGTGGTGGACCAACCGGGCCAGCATCGGGTCGAGCGATGCCAGCGCCGGCGGCGAAGGAGGACCGGAGGAAACCGAGGGTCGGCGTGGCATGGGAGGCTCCGCTGACGACAAATCGTGCGTTCGAGTATTCCAGAAGTATGCCGTGGCCTCCTGCAGGCCGCGCCGATCGGCTATCGGGCCGTGTCACCGCGCCGTATGGGCGTTGCCGCAAACACGATACGCGATTACCATCCAACCATGGTGAATGTGCATATTTCTCGTAGATATACGCAATTGCGGATAGAAAATAAACATTAAAACGAAATGAGGGCGTATGACCGAACGCTTTTATGGACGGGTGCTGGCCCCCGAGGCCAAGCGGGCCGTGCTGGAAAGTCTTGGGGTGGAGGTGGCGCCGCTGCGCAGCCACGATGACCTGTGGTTCCATGTCCGCTGCGGCATCGATGGCTATGACGCGCTCGGCGCGCTCGGCGACGAATACGAGCATGCGCTCGCGCGGCGGGCCCCGGATATCCATGGCCCGCTGTCGGTGGTGACGCTGGGCCGGCAAGCGCGCGACGCGGAGGCCGCGTATCTGGATTTTGTCGCGGCGCATCTCGGTCCGCTGCCCGCGTGGCACGGCATTCAGCAGGCGGCGCTCGCCGGGGAGGGCGTCCAGTGGCGCGCCGGCCTGTCCGACGCGCAGATCGCCGCCGTGCTGGCCGCGCAGGGCGAGGGAATGAGCCCCGCCAAGGTCGGCCGCTACCCTACGCTCGACGCGCTGGTGGCGCGGGCCGGTGGCAGCCGCCATTGGGCCGAGGGCGAGATCTTCAGCTTCGCGCTGGACGACACGCGCTTTGTGGTGATGAAACAGATCGCCCCGGCCAGCTGCGAGATGATGACCTTCACCCAGAACGGTTTCCATACGGTGCTGAGCGCCTATCGCTATACCCCGCAGGAACTGGCGGACGCGCTGATGGGTTACATGGGCGCGGCGCACGCCCCGGCGCTGCGCTACCAGCAGGCGCCCGGGACCGCGCTCAATGGCTTCGTCGTGGGCCATCGCGCGAAGCTCTATCGCCGTGACGCCGGCGAAGCCACTATCGTGGGCGTGCGCGCGGAAGCCGGCAGGCCGCTCGTCGCGCTGCAGTTCGACACGACGCAATACACCGACGCGCCCCAGCGTGCGCCGTTCCTGCATCTGGAGCTCGATGGCACGGAGCTGGCGGCCACGTGGGCCCCCACACCGCCAGCGGCGCCGGGCACCGTCACGCCGGACGGGCGCCGCGTGCGCGTGCTGCCCGATACGCCGCCGTACCGCGACGCGATCCTGCTGCTGCATGGCACGCGCATCGAATTCACGGGCGAGGACGGCAAGACCCATACCGGGCGCGTCGGCAACAAATATACGGTGGATGACCGCGCGGCAGGCCGCGCGATCACGGTGCGCACCGAAGGCTTCCATCCCCGCAACCCGTCGGCCGGCTCGGCGACGATCAGCGAAGAGGCCATCACGCGCATCGTCGAACTGTCGGGCGGGAGCGCCGATTACGCGCGCACGCCCCGCGAGGCCCGCATCGCCACCGTCGCTGCCATGCGCTTTCGGGCCCAGTGGGATACCACCTTCGCGCAGCCGGGCGAGCGCGAGGTCGATGCCGCGAACTTCAGCGCCGCCGCCGGCTACACCGACGCCGACCGACGGGCCATCGCCGCGCTGGCGGTGGGGCAGGAGTGGGTCTGCCCGACGTACGGCCGGTCGCACACCGTGCGGCGCCTGCCCGACGGGGGGCTGACGCCCGATCCGGCCCGCATGGCCGTGATCGAACAGGAGTTCGTGGCGCCCGAAACACCGTCGCCGCCTACGGCGTGCGCGTCAGCGCGCGGGACGGACCTGCAGCCATGACGGACACGCGGAGCACGATCAGTTCCGTGCTGCGGACGTTGCGCGACGCGTGGCTCGCGCGCGGCGAGGCGACCGATGCGCAGGGTATCAATCGCGGCCTGTGCGAGGAGTTCGCATGGGAGGCGATCGGCGTACTGGCCGTCCATGGCATGGTAGCCGTGGAACGCGATGCCTTTGATGATGGCTATCCGGGCCACGTGTGGATCGAAGCGGAAGGCCGTCACTACGACGCGGAAGCCTGCGCCGGCGTGGCCGACTGGCGCGAGCTGCCGCTGTTTGTACGCAGTCGGGCCAAGGAAGCGACGCGCGCAGTGCGGCGGCCCAGTCCGGCGCAGTCTGAATGCGCGTTGCCCGAGCCATAAGCGCGGCGGCGTGCGCCCGCCCCCGGAAAACGCGGGGGTTACGAGACAACCCTGTGGCCGTAGTGCCGCGAAGGACCTAACCATGACGAACCCCGACGGCTGCTTCCTGCGCTGCGGCGACCCAGATTGCAACGAAGGCCCGTTTCCGGTCACTGCAACGCAGTGTCCCCACTGCGGGCAGGCGTTACTCAAGCCTTTCCATCCAAGCAGCCAGTACGACGCCGCCCGGCAGGCTTGCATCTGTAGCGACTGTGGACTGATCGCCCACAGCGAGGGACTGGCTCGTGTGCGGGCCTACGCGGCGAGCGGCAAGCTCGATGCCTTTGCCCCCGAGCTCGCCGCAATGCTGCGGCAGCCGCCCAAGGGGCCGGCCCCGGACCGCTTGGCGGATCCGCTGGGTGAGCAGGCATGACAACGCTTCACATATCGCCAATTGACGACGCTAACCCTGATATGACTGTTTCCCTGCTGCCTGAACCCTATCGCCGCGCGCTGCAAGCGCTCAAAGATCAAGCCGCTGCCGCCACGCTGCCCCTGCAGGTCCCCGCCGACCCGGCCACCATCTCCGCTAGCAAGGCCAAGCTCGCCGACGCGCAGCGCCGCATGGCCGCACACGACACCGAGATGCGCCACATCGTGCGGCTGGTGCTAAAGGCCAAGCCCCCCGTGAGCATTCCGGACCTGAGCGAGTCCCGGCTGGCCGAGATGCTGGGCCTCGCCACGCCGGCCCACTGACCGCCCCCGTTATCCAGCATTCCCGCATTCCCGCTATTCCCCCTTACATAGGAGATCCCCATGCCCCCTTTCGTACAAACTGGAATGACCGTCTGCGCCTCAGTTGCCTGCTTCGCCTTGGGCCTGTACTGGATGCCCGACGAGGGCCGCCGCGTCGCCCTGCAATGGCTGGCTTTCGGCATCGCCGTGCTGCTTGGGATGGCCGTGATGGCCGCCGTAGCGTCCGCATGGCGCCAGCGCCGCGCCGCCTACCGCAAGGCCTGCGTGGTCCGGGCGCTGGCCAAGCAGCACTCGGACACGGCGATTACGCCGCTGTCCAACGGGCGCTACCTCCTCACCGATCTGGCAACCGGGCGCGCGCTCGGGGACGTCGATGCGAGCGGCCGCTGAAGTCCTGAGCCGGTCTGGTGCGCCCGATCTGTTCGCCTTGGCGCTGCAGGTACGGTGCAGCTGGGCGCTCACGCAGATCTACGCCGACGGGCGCGCAGATGACGGCCACGCGCAGGCGCTGGAGCGCGCACTGGACGCGCTCACGCGTGTGGCCGGCGATGCGCCGTGCCCGCTGCTGCTGGTGGACGTGCCGATTCTGGCCGAGGCCTACGCGGAGGGCGTCAAGGGCTGGGCGGACTGGCGCGCCGAGCGCGAGGCGGAGCGCATGGCCGAAGCCGCCGAGGCGGCCGAGCAGATGCGTGTGGCGGTCCTCGTGGCCCGCGACGATTGGGCCGCGCTGCAACTGCCGCGCCCCGAAATGCTGAGCGGCAGGCTGCTCGCTGGCCATATCGAGCAGGTGCGCGAGCACTCGCTGAAATACGCCGATGGCGTTCTCTGGTTCACCAATCCCTATGGCGTGGACGGCGTGCTGGCCGGCGCGCCAGACGTCCCCGCCATGCGCCGGTTCCTGACGGACATGGCGCAGCAGGTCACCTACGGACCCACACCATGATGACGATGCCCCAACGGCCGCGCGGGGGCACCACGCGGCCACCGATCGAACTGGGCGCCAGCGGCGCTCACCTCCGGCTCTATCCGGGCACGGACCTGTGGGTCGACGTGCCACGTGCCGTGGCGCTGCACCTCTTTGCGCTGGTGTGCCGCGCCAACGTCGCCAAGGGGCGCAGCTGGGACCGTTTCTGGCGCGCGCTGACGCAGATCGAGCGGTCGATGACGGTGCTCTTCGTGCAGGCGAACGGCCAGTGGGAGGTGGCGTTTCCGCCCGAGGCTATGCTCGGTACCACGATCTGGCTGAGCGGACTCGCGGAGGACTTCCGGGCGGTGGCCGCCGGCCGCTGCCGGCCCCCACTGGCCACGGATGTCGAGCAGGAATTCGAGACGCTGTATGCCGTCTATGTGCGGGCCACGGTTTCCCCGGATCGCCTGCAGGCCGCGTGGGCGGCCCAGTTCCCTAAAATCCATGCGTTGCTCGATCGCACGGGCGTCCTGCAGATCCTCATGACCGATGGCCGGTGCTATGCGCAGGCGCAAGTGGAGGCTATCGTCGAGCGCGTGTTACTGGAGGGCGGGGAGCAAGCCGTGCAGCAGATCGAGGGCTGGACCCACGGGCAGCGGTGCCGCAACGACGCACGCGTGTTTGCGGCCTGCGCACAGCGGCTGGCGGGCACAGAGGAATAAACCAGCACATGGAAACCAACGACACCATCATGCCAGAGCGCTACGCGGCCGTGGTGCCGACGGCGGAAGACGCGGGCGCGTGGCAACGATATCGGGGATCAAATGCGGCCATGTGGAGGCCGGCGGCCACGAAGACTGATGCCACTACTGAGTTGGCGATGTCGCTTGGTGTAATGTAATGTCAACGAATGCAAGCTGGTATTGTTTGAACGATGACACGTACACGGAAAGCGACGGCGCCCACGCCCGAGATATTGGAGCGCATGCGCAAGAAGCTGGGCGAGCGTCCCCGGCCGGAGGGCGACGACGCCGTCTCTGCGGATGTCCTCAGCAATCCAGACCCTGAGCGGCATCTGCGGGTGCTGCACGAGCGCGATCGCAAGGCCGCACTCGAAAAGCCCGACAAAATATAGATCGTCGCGGGCGATAATGCCGTCCTCGCCACATTGCCCGCAGCGATCGTGTACTACCACCTTTACAAGCCACTACGCAACCGGCTGCGTCGCTACGCGCTGCGCCCGTGCCTGCACCAGCTGTGGTTCATTTTCCAGCACATCCGTAACGGCAAAGACTGCCCCTATCCCATGCGAAGCCTGAGAGGGCGCGTCCAGCCATGGGAAATCAGCCTGCTGGTGCGTGAGCTGGTCCTCAACGCTGGGGACCACGGTCGGACGTTCCGGCAGTACGATGACTTCGCCGACGCCATCAACGGGGTCAAGGCCCTTGGTGAGAAGATCCACAAGCAGGTCATCACGCCGCAGACGGTGATGGACGAGGCGTCGGCGATCGCGCACCAGCAGGCCCCTTGGTTCGAGCACAGCGCGCACGTGGGGCTGCTGCGGTACTGGCGGCTACTGCGCACACCAGATGTCGCCCGCATCTTGGAGCGCATGTTGGGCGTGGACGTGCGCAAGGTGTTTCAGATCGGGATGGTCGGTGGCGGCGAACTCATGGGCCTGCCATACGTGGACACGCGCCGTAACTTCGCGGACATCCGGATCGCGCCTGAGGAGGTGGCGCGGTTCTACGCGCCCATTATCACGACGGTCGACGGCCTGCGCGAGCGGCTGCAGAGCGCGCAGCGTTACGACCGGAACTGGGCGTACACATGGAACGCGCTCGAAGCGACGCCGCTGATCCAGCTGGATTCGGCCTTCCCGCATCGATTCACGGCACCGGTGCCGGAGCTGCAGCTGCGGGCGTTTGCGCAAGGGGTGTATTACGCGCTCGTCAACGATGCGGAGTTCGGGAACGCCTTCGGAAAAGCCTTCGAGACCTATGTCGGCGATGCGCTGCACGAGATCTTCCCGGGACCGATGTACCGCGTGCAGGCGGAGACGCCGTATCAAGTGGGCAGGAACCAGAAGCACGGGGCGGACTGGATTGTGAGTGATCGCACGGGCCACCTCTTCTTTGAGTGCAAGACAAAGCGGGTGCGTCTTGAAGCGAAAATGGCAGGCGACGTGGCGGCGGTGGAAGGCCAGTTGGACGCGATGGCCAAGTTTGTCGTGCAACTGTACAAGAACATTCGCGACGCTGAGGGAGGCCTGACAGCGTGGCGACCGGATCGTCTGCCGATCTACCCCGTGGTGCTCACATTGGAAGACTGGCACCTGTTTGCGCCGTGGATGGTTGCCAAGCTCAATGCGCTGATCGTGGCGGGTCTCCAAAAGGCTGCGATCCCCGAGGCGGTGCTGCAGGAGATGCCTTACACGATCACCTCGGTCGACGACTTCTTCGGTGGGGCGCTTGTGGCGAGCGCCACCGGGATCGAATCGTTTTTCCGACCGAAAACGCAACCGGCATACGCGACGTGGATGCTGCGGCCCTATGCGAACCAGTTCTATCCGGAACTCGTGAGGCAGACGCACAAGCTGCTGTTCTGGGACGACCTGAAGGACATTCTGCCGTATGCGGAACTGTTCGGCGTGCCGGCCACGGATGAGGACACCATGTGATCTCGCCCGCCCTCCGCGTATTGTGCGGAACCGCACAGACCGACAGATCAGCGGTGACAAGATGCGCGAACCTGTCACTTGATTGAGCGCCGACACATGTGGCGATGCCGCGCGAATCTCGCGATCTTGCCACATTCGTCAAGCGAGTCATACGAGCTCCCGCTCGCAACGGTGAGGGCGGCGGCCGCACGTTTCGCCGCACCATCAACTGGAGGGCCCCATGCGCAAACTTCGTCTAGCTGTTGTTTTAGCGGCCTGCTTTGCAGGCGCCGCCTACGCCTATCCCGCATTCCGTTGGGAAGCGTCCGGCTCCAACTTCTACATCTTTGCCACGAACACCGACGACAAGGCATGGAACTGCAGCGTGAGCTACACCTTGGTCGCCGATAACGCTCCGCAACAGAGCTTCAACAGATCGTTCGGCGTGCCACTGAAAGCAGATGGGTGGGTGCTGCATCACCCTACAACGTGGACCAACACGCAGCTGGTTGGCGATCCCAAAATCAACTGCAACTGATTTCCTTTGAGCTGCCCCGGACCGGGGCGCGGCGGGCCGCAAGGCCTTTGGAAAATAGTTGATTCCCCGGCCCCACGCTCTGGCCGGACGTGCTGGAGCATGCGATCCGCACCTATACGGAAGAGTTGGCCGCTGGGATGACAGTGGCCAAGGCACTTCATGCGCGTCAGTTGGTTCACTGGTGGCATTTGTCGCGGCTCATGCTGGAGTATTGCGATGACACGACGCGGGATAGCTATGTACCCGACGGCAATGGCGGGCGGCGTCCATGCGCCGAGTATGAGCTCATCATGTGGTATTACCGGAATCTCGTGTACTGGCTCATTCCTGCGCGGCGGGCGGCGTCGGTGTGGTGGCAATCGGTGATCGCCTGGTCGGGGAAGAGTTCAGCAATGCCCACGGTCCGGGTCCTGCTGGTCAGGGCAGCGCAACGAGCCGGCACTCGTCCTCGAACGCCACACTGCGTTTGACCATCTGCCGCAGCGCGGCGAGCGCCCGGCCTGCCGAGGCATAGGCCTTGGCCGGCTGGGCGTCGTCCCGGCCGGAGACGAAGCGCTGGCCATCCCACCACCGGCGGGTCGTGACGGGCACGCCGCCCACCTGCTGCACGCGATCGCGGGCGATGGCAAAGCGGGGCTTAACGGCCTTGGCGTCAGCGAGGCCGGTGGCTGGGCCGGCGGCGGCGATGGCGGTGATGGAGGAGGGCATGTTCACGGCACCGTGTCAGCGGGCAGCGGGGACGGTCGCCATGGCGTTGCCCAGTTCGCGGATGCGGTTCAGCAGCGCGGTGGGCACGCGTATCGTCATGCAGCTGCTTTGCGACGTGGCGGTAAGCTCGCGCGTGTGCTTGTACTCTTCGCCCGAACGCTCGGCAAAGCCGACGATGGTCCGGATCAGGTCTGCGGTCTCGTTATCGATGGTGACGCTCATTTGCGGCTCCAGATTGGGGGTAAGACAATCCGCTATCGCGGGTCAAACGGGGTTATTGAAGGATGGTCTTTGATGGGAGGTGTCAGGCACCGTCCTCAGGCGTCCAGCCGCTTCTCCAGCGCGAGCTGGTCCTTGGTGAGCGACACATTGGCCAGACGCAGGAGCCGGATGGCGCTGCCCTTCACGCCATCGCTGGTTTTCTGCATCTTGCCGAGTACTACGCACCGGCCGGCCCACATCCGCGACTCCTTGCGGGCGTCAACCTTGGCCAGCGCTTCCATGCGTTCCCACAGCGCCAGATCGGGGCGGATGATTCCTTCCTCGGGGTTGTTGTGATCGACGAGGTAGCCGGTGAAGAGCGCGCGGCGCGCGAACACCGCCAGCGCCTCCAGCCAGACCGTGTGCCCAATCACCATGCCCTCGCGCACTTCGTAGGCGCTGATGTCGCCCGCCATCATGGCGCGCCAACCCGGGATGTGCGTGGCGCAGGCGTCGAAGAAGGCCGCCACGAACCCGTCGATCTCGCGTAGTCTGGCTTCGTCGAGGGTCGTCACGTTGGCCTCGGTAATGCCCGTGAGGAGGGACAGGAATTTCTTGAAAGCGATCAGGCTCCAGAGCCTCGCCGACTTGGCGGGCACCGTGTTGTTCTCCACGTCGATGCGCGCGCGCAGGCCCGGTACCACGTCGATCACGGACAGGACCCACGCGTTGAATGGATTGCGGCGATCGTACAGCGCGTTGATCGCGGAGGACGGCTTCACCTGCTTGCCATTGATGTCGGCAAACATCTGCTGCGATCGCTCCAACCCCTGATCGAAAAAGATGGTGACGGTGACCGTCTCGTCGCGCAAGTCCGGGCGGGCGGCCAGCGCCTGCTCGATCCCGCGCCGGCGATGCTGGCCATCGTTGATGAGCATGGTGGCTTCGATCGGGATGTGCAGCACGCCGATACGGCCGCCGGCGCCGGGGACGGGTACCGGTTCGAACGTCATTTCAGCCGAAACGCTGGCCGTGATGGCAGGCAGGATATACGCGGTCGGATTCTCGACCACGTACTCGCCAATGGCCTCGGCACGGCGCTCGTTGAGCACGCGCTGCGCACGCAGGTGCGCCGGCACGGCCTCTTCATCGTCGAACGTGAAGAGCTTTACCAGCACGTTGAACGGCACCTGAGCCGCGTAGTAGGCCCGCCCGGCCTGCATGCCGGCCACGGCGGGAAACGAATAGGAAAACTGGCTGCGCTCGCTCGCAAGCGCCTCGCCGACCGCCCGCACGCGCGCCGTTTGCTCGGCCAGCGTGATGCGGTCGACGTACAAAGCATCGAGCTCAGCCTGAGCGCGCTCTTCATAGCGGATCCGCAGCAGGTCCAGCGACAGCCCGAGGGGCTCGATCATCCAGCCGATCTCCTCGTCCGTCACCGGACGGCCACCGCGCCAGCTCGGATTCAGCACACACTTCATGGCATGCAGCGCATCCGCATCGTACTTGTCGGCGAGAACCTTGTCGGCCAGCTCCGGATACGCCTCGCCCTTGGTGAGCACCGTGTGGCTCTCCACGATGCCGAACATCGGCTTGTGAAGCGTCGCGTGGTTATAGCGGTTGTGCTTGTCGACGTTGGCGCGCGCCGCATCCAGTTCGGCGTGCGCGGAGATGATCGTGCCTTTTTCTACGCCGCCAATAATGGGCGCAAAGGTACGGTGGAGGGCGATGACGTAATGCTTGTTGGCCATGAGCGGTTTCGTGTGGGGTGGTCAGACGGCGTACTGGCTGCCGGCGACGTGAATCAGATTCAGCGCGTAGCGCGGGGCATCGGCCACCATGCGGGCAATGTGCGCGGCATCGGGCAGACCGGCCACGTCGATCAGGTACACATTCGCGCCTTGGCGGATATGCATCTTGCCGCGCCGCAAATCGGTCCACTCGATACGGTCAACCAGTTCGCTCACCACGGTCTTGATTTGCGCTGCCTTCATCGTGCATCCCCTTCGGGTGTGTCGTTTCGAAAGAGATTAATATACTCACAGAGTATAGCGCAAGAGTTTTTTGAAAACTGGGCGTACCGCGTCGCGCCGTGCCGCCGTCGTCGTCGTTCGCCCGGTCCGGGGCGCAGCAGCAACAGGGCCAGCTGGGACAGGGCAGGTGGGGAGGTGTAGACGCGTAGAGGCAGGAAGAGCGAGGGGTCGCGCAGGCCGGCGGCCAGATGCTGTCCCCCCGGAAAGCTCTCCCGTTCCGAGACGCGCCCCGCGCAAGGGGCGCGTTCCCGTTACCGAGGCGGCAGGCCCCACTGCCGTCTACATCAGGTCTGAGATGATGTCAGAGGAATATGTGGCTGGCAGGTGGGCGAGGAAATAACGGGCCGCCTCCTGCAGCTTGGCGAGGAGTGCCACATCGCGGCCGTGGGCAAAGGCGCGGCTGGCAAGGCTCGCATCGGTCATGACACGCTCCCACTCGCCGGCCACCAGTGCAAAGGTGTCGGCGTCCACCGGGAACGTGCCGCGATAGCCGGTCAGGGAGCGATCCCCTTCGGGCTCGTCGAGCAGGTCCACGCTGGGCCCCTCGCGGGGGAAAACGATTAGGTGTGGGGCGAAGCGGCCGGGGGCGCTGAAGACCAGATAGCGAAATTCGTTATCGGCATGCGCGGGCGCTTCGGTGACCAGCTCGGCGCAGAAGCCAACGTTTCCGTCCCACGACAGCAGGTTGTAGGCCTCGACCACTTCCTCGGCCGTGTCGCTGGCGAGCAGCACATAGCGGCCCGCTGGCAAGGGCAACGGGCCGTCGGCATCGTTGGCCCCGTCGGCCTCGCTTAGCGCGAGCAGTGCGCACAGGGCCCGGTAAGCCGCCGGTGCCAGCGATGTTTTGCGCTCCCGGTACCCGGCGAGTTCGCGGACCAGCAGGTCGCAGCGATGGGCAATCCACCGGGCGGACATTGGCCAGCAGGCCAGCAGGGTGTCGATCGTGGTGTGACCGGGGTACGCGCCTCGATTGGGCACGCGGGCGCGGCGCGCCAGTGCGGCGCGCGCGCGGCCGACCTCCGCCGGGCGCACGCCAAACTGTGCGGCAATGGACTGGATGGATTGCGCTGGATCGGCGATCGCCGCCTGCCACGCGGGGTCTTGTGCACGGCCTGCGGGTGGCTTGACGGCCGGGTTAAGCGCCGCCCGCCAGTCGCGCACGGTGGCCGCTGTGACATCGAGCACGCGCGCGACTTCGTGCAGCGGGGCGGTCAGCACATAGGCCGGCAGTTCTCCGCAAAAAATGGGTTCGTGTTGGTCGGTGCCCGCGCGCAGCGGCCACGCGAGCGGCGCGGGGCCGATGGCTACGACCCGCGAGGGGCCTGCGATGGCGCACGTGAGAGTATCGCCGATCGCGGCCTCGCAACGTTGAGGCGCGCGGAATGGCGCCGGCACTGACGGTCGCAGTCGCGTCGCATCTGATGCGGGGATTCCCAGTGCGCGTCGCCATGCCCGGACGGTCACGGCTCGCACGCCCCACAGGGCGCTCAGTGACTCGACGTGCAACTCATTCAGGGCGCGAAGCAGGTCGCCGCAGTAGATCAGCGACATCGAGCCGTGGGCAGCTCTCCGATGCATGGGCCAGCGCAATTCCGAGGCCTTCCAGAAGCCCGCCACGATGACGTCGCCGGCCAACGCACAGTGCAGCGTGTCGCCGACGCGCACGTCGGGTGCGGTATAGCGCGGCATGGGCACGGGCGGCGAATCGGCGCCGGCGTGCGCGGCGCGCTGGCCACCGGCGGGAAGGCGGGGGGCGCCCGGCTTGCGCGGGGCTGCCGTTCGCGGCCTGCCGGGGGAATGGCCCCGGATGCCGAGCAGCTTGCGCCATTCGTAGACCTTGGTGGGCGAAACTTCCCAGACCTGCACGATGACGTCAACGGAGTCATTCTCCAGCGCGTCGAGCAAATCGCCGCAGAAAATGATTTTCAGGGCCGTGGAAATGGGCCACCTGATGGCGCCGTGGGTGAACGTCTCGACTTCCACCTCGCCGGCCACGGCGCACACGAGGTTATCGCCGGGCGCGACCTGCGGGGCGCGGTACTGACGCAAGGGCGCAGTGTTCACGCTTGCGCCTCGCCGGTCGGCGCTGCCGTGCCCGCAGTGGTGCCGGTGGCGGCAGCGGGCATGCTGGTGGTCAGATGGGTCCGCTGAATGGTCTTCAATGCCGTGAACAGCTTCAGGGGTTCAGGAGATTGCATGAGTGCGGCGACCACCGCCGCGAACTCGGCCGGCTGAAGCTGCGCGCCGTCGGCCTTGAGGATGCTGGCCAGCGTTATGGGGTCGTGCAGCTGGCGCGCCACAGGCGAGGCGCCTGCCTCGGCAAACAGCGCGTCACGCGCCGTGGTGAACTCGGACAGTTCGCGCTCGCTGAGCGCGCCGCGCTGGCGTCGTTCATCCAGTGCGAACAGCGCTTCGAGTTGTTGGCTGCGGCGGGAGGGTCGACCGCCGCGCCGGGATGGGGTCTGCGAGGGATTGGGCATGGTCGGTGGTGTCGGCGGTTGTAGCGCGGTGTCAGCCTTCGAAGCGGTGGCGAATTCGCAATACAGCGCGATTCAGCGGGAACGGGTGGGTTGCTGCAGTCGTCGACGGATGGCGATGTAGGCCTCCAACTCGTCGCTATCCATTTCCTCTTCGAGCCGGGCGATCTCGCGAACGGCCGCGTCCAGCTCGGCTTGTGTGGCGACGGTCAGGCGCATCGCAGCCTGATCGGCGAGCATCTCCTCGCGCTGGTAGGCGCGCTCGGTGAGGGCCAGCATCGAGATCCAGCGTCGTGCGAAGTGACCGCATTCGTGGGCGAGGAGGATCCGCAACAGGCGCTCGTCTGCCAGCATCAGCGTACGGGCTGGGACCGCGATGACGTTGCGCCAGCGATGGTAGTACGAGCGGTAATGCGAGATCTTGAGGGTGGGCCCGCGACGCCTGCCAAGTTGGGCCGCAAAGTCATGGATCCATGACTGGACTATTCGATACTTGTCGATCACGGCCTGCTGTTCCGCCTTGGACAGCGTGTCGACCCACTGGGCGGAGTTCAGCCGCGTTGGCGCAACGGGGGCCATGGCGTTACATGTTCAAATCCGGGCCGGCGGACGTCGGCGGGGTTGGCAGGGTCGGCGCGGCAGGCTGCGCTTTCGCAGTGGCCTCGGCGCCCGGCAGTTCCATCACGTAGCGCGGGAATTCTTCACGCTCGACCTTGGTGACGGGCACGCCGTCCGCCTTGGAAAACGTCATCTTGCGGCCGGAGTCCTCCATCTGGACCTGCACGCGCTTGTCGGTCTCCGCCACGACGCGCGCCGTGCGCGGCGTTTGGTAAGCACCGCTGGTTGGCCGCAGGGTCACCACGCGGTGCAGCCACGGCGTCGGGGCGGGCGTGGCCACGACCTCGGGCTCGCCTTCCGGGCGTCTTGCGTTGTTGTCGCGGATGATTTCGTCGAGCGAGGACATCCATTGTTCCATGGTCAGGTGATTGAGCCGGTAGACGGGCACCGATGCCGCGTAGGCCCACTGCACATCTGGTCCCTCGAAGTAGTAGTAGCCCTCGTGCGCCCGATAGAGGATCGCGTTGACGCCACGTGCCTTGACGACGGCGTTGACGGCGGCCAGTGTGAGTTTCTTGTCGGAATCGCTCATGTACGGTTCGGGATGCATGGTTGGGGCGCAACGACACCCCTCATACCTCTCAGTTTAAAGTATCAAAACGATACTCTCAAGCCCTTCAAAGATTCGTGCCGTTGGGGTGGGTACCCATTAGCGTTGGGCCGAGAAACCGGGGACGTCGGCGCGGCACAGCGCGCGGGCGAGGCCGAAGGCGGCATCCGGCGTGTGGGCGCGCAGGCAGCGCACCTCGTGCTGGACCGCGTCGGTCACGGGCTCGCTCTGGCCGAGCCCGCACAGCAGCAGTGCCATGCAGGTGCCGGTGATGGCGCATAGCAGGACAAGTTTGACGGGGTGCAGCGGACGCGAACGGGCCATGGTGGGAATCGGGAACGAGGTCGGGTAGGGACGCTTGAGCGCCATTATCGCAGGGCGCCGGGCTGCGGCGGCGGCCAGTGCCTCATCAAAAAGACCGCCGTGCGCCAGCACCCGGAAAGCACGCCTGTTACGAGGCATCACCTGTCACGCGGGAGGCTGCGCCTGCCCGGCACGCGCGAGCGCCTGCGTGAGCGCGAGGTGCTGGCCGTCAAGCGCGGCGCTCGCGGCCTTGATGAGTTCGGCCGCATGCGCGAGCGCCTCGTGCGGCGTCATGTGCACGCGCAGCCGGCGGCCGGTGACCAAGTCGCCGTCGCGGAAGGACACCTCAATCCCCAGCGGGTAGGGCGGGCCCGTATGCACCGAGGGCAGGCCGACATCGAGCAAGTCCTTGACGGGGCGGCGGTGGAATTTCTCTTCGATTTGCATGGTGGTGTGTCAAGCGGAGAGTGCTGAGCGGATGGCGCAAGGATGCGGTGCGGCAGCCTGTCTTTGTGCAGAAATTGGCAGGCTGCCTTGGGGCACGATCAGTGCAGGACCGGAGAGGGCCGGGTGGTCATCCCGGGTACCGGGACGCCGGCGAGCACGAAATCAATCTGCTCGACCAGATCCAGCACATCACGCACGGCATCATGGCCGCCGGCGGGCGCCATCACGTGGCCACGCGCAATGGCCAAGAGGGCGAGCAGGCAGCTGGCGCTGGGCAGCCCTGCGCTGGCGAGCAGGGCGTCGGCGCGCCCCAGTACTTCGAACTGGGCCGGCGTGAGCATGGACAGGAGCTTGGGTTCTTGCATGGCGTTCAGAGCCGGATCTCAGTGACTGGGGCGGGCCGTTGCTGGCCGGCGTCGAACTGGGGCGCGGTCTGACCGGTTTCCCACGCGCGCAGCGCGTCCCACGTCATCTCGACTGCATCATTGGCGGCGCGCACGGCGGCCAGATCCTTGCCGCCGTCGTTCGCGATCCATGCCGCATCCGCACGGGTGCGCGCGCGGTACCGCGCCGTCGCGTCTTCGGGGGTGCAGCCCGCCACGTACACCGTTGCGAACGTGAATGTCTCGCGGTCGGCGATGGCCGTCGCCTCAAAGATCGTGAACAGGCGCGGCGCGGCCAGCGTGCCCGCCTGCTTGGCAAGGTGCAGCGCCTCAACCCTCTCACAGAGGGCGGTGCTGACCGGCGAACCGTCGGCGTTCTCGATGGCATAGCGGCTGTCGCCGGGCTTGCTCAGCAAGGTCTGCACGCAGGCCAGCGCATCGCTGGGCAGCATGAAGGCAGCGACCGCATGGCGGGTGGTGTCGTTGACGACAATGAAGTCGAGGGCGTCGCGGGCGAGGATCATGGGGGTATGCATGGGAAGTGGGGGGGCAATGGCACGCCGTGGCACGCAGCGTGCAATCGGCAACGCTCAGGAGGCTTTTGGGTAGACGTAATAGATGCCGGATCCCGGCTTCGCGATATCGGCACGGTAGCCGCGACGTTGCAAGGCACGCACACCGGCCACGGAAAACGGTTTGTAGCGGCCGGTCTCGATGTAGGCGTGCGCGTGGCCCGCCTTGAAGGTCTCTTCGACGGTGCGGATCAGCCGCTGTAGCGGGGTCTCGATCGGCGCGAGCTTCAGGAAGGCCCGCATGTCGTCTACATTGCGGATCGACTTGGCGGCGGCGAGATCCAACTTTGCGTCAAACGCGGTGCCGTTGGCCCAGACGCGCAGCGCGACCAATGCCTGCGGCTTCTTGTGCTGGCTGTAGCGTATCAGATCGACGTGCCCCTCGTAGTGCTTGGCCGTGAAACCGGCGGCGATGGCATCGTTCACCAGTTGCTGCTTGGCGGCGGTGAGTTGGGTCAAATCCATGGCATTTTCCTCGTCGTCTGGTGCAGGGTGCGCCGGACTCGGCGGCGCGTTGTTAGGTCGGACAATAATATACTCAGAGAGTATATGCAAGGACTTTCATCCGAATGCCTCAGGCAGGGCGAATTCCTGCTGCGCTGCAGCTGCTGCCTGCGGCTCTGGTGGGGGTGTGGTGCATAGCCACGGTGCTCACCTGCGGCGCGTGCGTCGGGCATACTGGGGCCGTCATGGACGGTATGGGAGACGGAGCGATGTGCAACAACTACCTGCCGGTGCAGGCGCAGCTGCTGCGGGACGTGTATGGGGTGGAACCGCCGGCGTTGGACTATCCGACGGAGACGTGGCCGGACTACATGGCGCCGATCGTTCGGCTGGACAGCGCGGGGCGGCCCTGCGCGAGCGTGGCCAACTTCGGGCTGGTACCGAAGTCGCGGATTCCCCCGGGGGTGAAGCGGTTTGACACCACCAATGCGCGCAGCGAGACGCTGGGCGAGCGCCGCACGTTCTCCGGGCCGTGGAAGGCCGGGCAGTACTGCGTGATTCCGGCCCAGCGTGTCTTCGAGCCGTGCTACGAGCCGACGAACGGGCTGGAGGGAAAACGCTCGGTGCGCTATGGGATTTGGCTCAAGGACCAACCAGTGTTCGGGATAGCGGGCTTGTGGCGGGAGTGGCCGGATGGTTTCCTCTCAATGACCATGATTACCGTCAATGCCGACACTCATGCTGTGATGAGTAGGATGCATGCGCCCGGGCATGAGAAACGCTCGGTCGTGATGCTGCCGGCCGGACAATGGCAGGACTGGCTGCATTGTCGCCACCCGGACGAGGCTCGCAGCTTTTTTCAGCTGTATCCCGCTGAGCAGATGGAGGCGGCGCCCGCGCCACGCCCCGCCCGGCGCAAGGCGGACGACGCGCAGGCGGAACTTCCCGTACGGTAAGAAAAAGCGTCGCATCGGTCCGTTGTGTCCTGAATCTTCCCGTACGGGAAGAAAACTGTTGCGTGAACGTGAATTGGATGTAATTCTTCCCGTTCGGGAAGAATTCCGTTGTGAAGCCGCCTGCGCGGAGCTATTCTTCCCGAACGGTAAGAAACCATTCGGAGCATGCCATGCTGCCACGCAGCCAGTCTCTTCCCTCGACCACGGCGTCCAAGCCAGCCAGCGGCAAGGCGGTGCTCGGCACGGTGGCGATCACCGCCGACCTCGGCGATATCGTGAAACGCCTGCGCAACCAACAGGGCCTCACGCAAGGGGCGCTGGCCGAATGGGCGGGAACCGGCGAACGGTTCATCGTGGATCTGGAGCGCGGCAAGCCCACGCTGCAGCTCGACAAGGTTCTGGCGGTGCTCGATACGCTCGGTGCACGATTGGCCGTGATGGAGCGCTGAGCATGCAACAGCTACTGGTCTATCGCGACAAGGTGCTCGTCGGCACGCTGACGGATGCGGATGGCTCGATGACGTTCCTGTATGACCCGGAGTGGGTCACGGCGGGTGGGCAGCCGCTGTCGCCGCGTTTGCCCGTGCCGGCGCCGGGCACGGAGAACGTGCTTTACGACGGCGACCCGGTGCAGGCGTTCTTCGAGAACCTGCTGCCCGAAGGCACGATCCGCGAGTTTCTGGGGCAAGCCCTGCATATCTCCCCGGAGAACGTCGTGGGCCTGCTGGAGAAGCTGGGCGGCGACACGGCGGGGGCCTTCTCGATCCTCCCGCCGGGCGTTGCGCCCGGCGCGCAGGCACGCTATGTGGCGGTCAGCCGCGACGACATCCGCAGCTGGTTCCGCGAGTCGCGCGGTGTGCCGCTGTCGCTCAAGGGCGCGGGGCTGTCCTCGCTCTCCGGCGCGCAGGACAAGATGGCGGTGCATATCGGTCCCGACGGGCAACTGTCGATCCCGATGGGCGATGCGCCGTCCACGCACATCATCAAGCCTGCCGTGAACTACCGGCCCGACGTGCCCGGCACGTCGGTGAACGAAGCCTTCACGATGCGGCTGGCCCACGCCGTGGGCATGGAGGTGCCTGAGGTGTATTTCGATGCCGAGCTCGACGCGGCCGTGATCGCCCGCTATGACCGTCGGGAGGCCGAGGCGGGGCAGATGGAGCGGCTGCACCAGTACGACCTGTGTCAGGCCTTGGGCATTGATTCCAAGAAGAAGTACGAGGCCGAAGGTGGGCCCACGTTTGCCGATTGCTACCGCTACGTGTGGGCCAACAGTGCGACGCCGGTGCCGGACGCCACGCGCCTACTTGAATGGGTGGCGTTCAACCTGATTGCGGGCAACATGGACAGCCATGCCAAGAACCTGTCGATCCTCGTCGATCCGGCCGACCAACGCCCGCGCCTGTCTCCGTTCTACGACATGCTCAATACCCGCATCTACGAGAACTTGAGCCAGCGGTTCGCCTTCAAGATCGGCGGTGAGAATCGGCCCGACTGGATTTTGGGCAAACACTGGGATCGCTTCTTCGGTGACATTCAGAGCCCGCCCAAGCGTTCGCGGCAGGTCATGACGGCGCTGGCCCAGCGCGTGCAGGCGAAACTGCCCGACGTACTGGCCGAACTGCTGCAGCAGGCGCCGGCCCATGCGAAGCTGCTCCAGAAGCTGCATGACAAGGCGCTCTATGAAGCCAAGCGGGTGGAGAGCCGGCTGAACCCTCCGGCGCCGAGTGCGTCGGCGCCGTTGGCTCCCGCGCCCACGGCCTGATCCGCTGCACCCACGCCGCTCTTCGCTATACTGTATAAACATACAGTGTTTGGGGCAAGAGCATGTGGGCGGAGGTGATGAAATTGCGGCTGGACGGGCGGGTCCTGCACAAAGGCTGGTGGGGGGCGCAAACGTTGTATCGGGGCAATCTGGTCATGCGGCAGAGCCCGGACCAGCATACGCACCGGTACTCCATGCAGGCGTGGCTCAAGAGTGCCCCCCATCAGGACCCGAAAGAGCTTGGCGTCCTGTTCGACGCCGAATTGCTGTGGATCGATGGGGATGCGATGTGCCTGACCGGTTATGAGCGGGACACGTTCATGAACCGCGAGGTGCGGCAGTCATGGCTGGTGCGGGCGATCACCCTGCAGCAGGCGCAGGCCGCGCCCGAGCGCGCGCGCGGGCCGGCGGTGGCGGCCCACACCGTGGCGCCCGGCACCCCGTCTTCGGACGGGGACAACCGGACCACCGGGCCAGCCTGACTGTGCGACTTCATTCTTCGTGGGCTTCGCACTCGTACCCGGCGAGCCAACGCCGTCGTCTGCGAAACGAAACAAAACAAGGGGCCGTGCGGGCCCCTTGTACCGTGAGTCAGTATGCGCCACCGGGTGCGTAGTCGTTCTCGCCGGGGAGATGATCGAAGGTGTTCTGCGGATTCGTCCATCCGCTGCCGGGCTTGGCCTCCGGATAGGCTGTCTCGGCTTCGCCGCGCGTTTCGTAGCTGTCAAGGAATTGCTTCATGGGCTGGCCGGCCAGCACGCTGTGCTGCGGGTATCATCCCTTGCGCGGCTTGGCGTAGGTGGTCACTGTAGGGTCGTTCAGTCATGGTGTCTATAAACTCCAAGCGTAACGTTTTCGATACATAGAAAACTATACATGGTTGTTAGACACTTTGGGAGTGAAAAAAGGGCCGCGATTGCGGCCCGTGCGAGTGTGTATAGAAACGATGGTTTTTTAGACTGTGCCGCCGGCGTCGATCGCGGTGCGAATTTGTTCGCTGTAGTGGGGGGCAGTGAATTCCCTCGTGACGAGGGAGGCGACGACTTCCGCCAGCCAGAGCACGGCAAACTTATCCAGGTCCGCGCGTGCGGTGAATCCCTGTTCCCGGCCTTTCTCATGGGCGAGTTTTATGACGGCTTCGAAAGCGAGCATGTGACTCCCCTCTATCGCGGCAGCAAGTGATGCGACTTCGCGTAGGCGCGCAGCGCATCGTTCATGCGCGTTTGCCAACCGTCGCCCGTGGCCTTGAAGGCTTCCACTACATCGCGATCGGCGCGCATGGTCAGCGGCACCTTGCGCTCGGATTCCGGCAGGGCAGGGCGGCCGCGCCGCTTCATGAGGGCGTCAGCACGCTCGCGGCCGAGCAGCTCGGGCAACACGTCGCGGGCCGGGCGCATCGACTTTAGTTGAGCGTCGGTCAGGGGCGGGCTATCCGGGTCCGACTCTGCCGCCCGCGTGAGCGCCGCGTCTTCGGCGTCGGTCGGGATGTGAAATTTACGCTTGGTCGACATAGATATTTACCTCACGGCGGTTAGCTTTGCGCAGGCTGATTGCGCGGAGATTGGCGCCTCGCATCGTGAAAACGAGGACATAGAGGCGGTCGCCAATCGGGCCGGTGGCGATGTACCGAGTCTCGCCGTAGTTCTCGCGAGTGTCGGTGACAATCTGCGCCACTTCCATTTCGAACGATTCGGCCAGCGCCAGCGATACGCCGTGCTTGGCGCGGTTGATTTGGTCTTTGGTGGGGTCGAATTCGATCGGCATGTAATAAGTGTACGTACATTTATTGCGCAGCGCAAGGAATATTTGCACATACAAAAAAGCCGGGTCGGAACCCGGCTTGTGGTGGCGCTACTTGCCGCCCTTTCGGAAGTGCGACCGATGCTTGTCGGTCGTTGGGTCGTCGCGCTGTTCCAGCTCGATATCGCACGTATAGCCGCCGCCGCCGTCGATGGTAGGTGCCCCAACCATAGACTGCAAACGGCGTCAGGCCGCGCCCCTTTTCCTCGATGGTGTAGTGACCGAACTTGCCGTCGCGGCGCGGCCACCGCTCGGCGCGATCACGCCAGTTCCGCGACGTGACGCCGCCAGCCAGCGTCCCACTCCTCCCCCGTATGGGTGGCAGGCTTGCCTTCCCGGGTGCGTCGGAAACCTTGCCAGATGGTGAGCAACTGCGCTTCAGCGGCGACGACCCGTTTGTCCCGTACTACCGCCAACGCCGCCTCACGCAATCCCGGTACCGTGTTGAGCGCTGGCCAAGCAAAATCCTGAAAGATCTCGAAGTCCGGAATCACGCTACGGCTTCCGCTTTCGTCCTCGGCAAGCGTATCGTCGGAGTCTTCCAAGAAGGCGCGCAAAATTGGCCACGTGAACAGCGCGGTGAGTAGCTGGGTGCGAAACTCAGTCAGATTGCCGTTCGCATAGAACACGAAAGCGCGAATGGCTGCCGATTGGAAATGCGGCTCCTCCTCAAGCCGCTTGCAGGCACGTAGCGCACCTTGATAATCGTCCAGACTCAGCAGGAGCAGCGGCAGACAGTCCCGTACGCCAAGGTTGTCATTGGGATTGAGCCGCAGGAGCTTCTTGGCGATGGTCGCGGAGCGCTTCATGTCGAACTCATCACGATACAAGGTCATTCTGAGATGGAGCATACGCAGATAGAATCGGTTCTCGGTCACGTACCACGACATCGTTCCCTTAAAGCCTTGGGGGATCAGAGCCTCAGCCTTGCGCAGATATGTATTCAGCGTCGCGGCAGCCTTCGACGACTCCTCGGACTTCTGCATCCACGCCAAGGCGAGGCCGCCCTCCAGAAAATCGGGTTGCCGCACCAGAGCTTGCTCCACCCACGATCTCGCGCGGCTCTTGGCCTCGGGAGAGAATTTCTCGTAGCCCTGCCATTGGTCGTCCAGCTCGTCAACGAGGGCCGCGCAGGTTTCCGACCAGACGAAGGCGCCGTTACCATCCGCAGGCTCTGTGGAGAAACGGTAAAGCCATCCGGTGGCATCGAGTGGTGTTCGGGAAAGCAGCCCATTCCACGAGCGCTCGCCGTGCATCCGCGCGCCGACGTCGTCAAGGATTGTGTCATGTGGGACGCCGGCCTCGTCCCCGACATGCAGCCAGAATGCCTCCAATACCTGACGTCGTTCGCGGCTTGGGGCGGATTCCGTCGGCAATACGGCAATCAGAGGCAGTAACGGGATGAATGACTCCAGCCATTCGGGGGTGGCGGGCGCCTGCGCGCCTGCGAGGTGCGTTGACAAGTGATGCCAGTGGCTGAAGCCGCCGGCGCGCGCCAAGGCATCGTAGGACTTGGTGCGGGGAATACCACCGGCCTTCGAGACGAGCTTGGCCGCAACTTTCAGTTTTGACTGAAGATCGTTGACGAGTTCGTCGGGACGGGCTTCGTAAAGGGCGGTGTCAAAGCCAAGCCCGACGTCGAGACCGGCAGAAACAAATGCGAATGGCAAATTGAGCGCCATGGGTTCTCCCATGCAAGCATTAGCGACCTGCCCGCTTGGCCTTCGCTTGCAGAGGGGTTGTCCAAGGCAATGAAGGGGGTACTACCGACGTCGCTGGGGGCTGCTTTTCCGATGCGGGCGGAAGGCGTGCGACGAACACCGTTGAGAAGTGTAGTGCACGTACTGTGCGGGCGCAATGCCCGTCTTTGGCCCGCCAAATCGCCTAGCATGAGAAGGCGCGGCCACGTCGCGCCGCTGCCGAGTCGCCCGGAGAGCATGCCATGAGAATCATTGGGCGCGTTTAGCTGGCCTGAGGGCCGCAATTCTGTCCGGAACCGTGCCACACGGAGGCCGCCATGCTGATGTACGACCTGTTGAAGAATCACGCAGGAATTCTGCTGTGCGGAGACTACAAATCCTTGTGCTCACTGCACGAGGTCATCCATCAGGTCAACGAAAAGTCGGTGCTCATCAAGGACAAGGACGGACCGTTCTTGGGCTTGGCCTACGACCTGCGCAAGGCGTATGAAGGCCAGCGGCGCAAGTTCAAGGCGCCGGCCCATTACCCCGAGATCGGGCCAAGTTTTGGGGTCGAGATCATCTGGCCAGTCATCCTTCTGCAATGCTCGATGCTTCGCGCCGCGCTCGCTTTTTTTGATTGCACCAAGCGGCACCAAGCCTTTACCTTTGCACTGGAAGATCTGGTCGAGGCGGCATTGATCGCTGACTTTGGGGCCAACGCCCCGGAGATCATCGCGAACTGGCAGCGCATTGATCCACGCATGCCGTGGGCGGAGGAGAAGCTGTCCAGTCGTGGCGCGCAATTCTGTCAGTGGTCCAAGGCACAGCGCCGAGTCGGTCTCGCGGGCTGCTGGCTAGTCTGGACCCGCTTTATCCGAGCTTCTATCCCGAATGGACCCGCAAAGGCGTCAAACATCTGGTGTCCCCCGAGGCATTGGACGCTCTGGCCGACGCCGAGTGGGAGGATCCCCACGCTTAACGCCGACGTCCGCTGCGCCGGTGCCTCGTAACAACCGATCTTTCCGGGGACTGGCGCACGCCGATCCGAAACGATCGACAAGGGAGCCGGCAGGATGGGATCGCGCCGGCTGCTACGGCGCGCGGGCGGTGTTTTTGCCCGCGTCGCCCAGTTGAACCCTGCTAGCATGGCCGTTCCATTGACGATCAAGGCTGTGCATGGACGACCTGCAGATCAAGGGCTTTCTCTCCCCGGCCATGGCCGAACAGCGCGCGCTCGCGCGCCAGAAATTTGCCGAGGACTTCCGGCGCTGCGAGCACGAGTCGGAGCGCGCCATGGCGCGGCTGTGCGCGACCGAAGTCGCCGGCATGAGTGCCCCCACACTGTTCGCGACCGCTTACTGGGTCAAGTGCCTGCGCGCCTGTCAGGGCGCCATACTGCAGGCCGAGTTCGGCATGCTGCCGGAAGCCCAGACGCTCGTGCGCGGGGCCGTGGAGAGCCTGTTCTACGCGGTGGCGCTGGTGCGCCGTCCGGAGCTCGTCCTGCGCCTCGAAGACCATGATGCGATCGAGCGCCGCAAGCAGGCCGGCGGCATGCTCAAGGTGCCCACCATCATGCAGCACGTCGGCGACGCCACGCGCGCGCAGCTGGAGGCGCTGGCAAGCGACCGCGCGACGCGCGACTTCCCGACCTACGAGGCGGCCGAGGCCGCCGGCTTGCTGGAGCTCTACCAGACGCTCTATCGCGGCTTCTCGCGCGGCGCGGCGCACAGCACGTTGAAGGCGCTCGATCACGAACTCATTCGCGAGGCAGACGGATCCCTCACCCTGAATTTTGGGCCCAGCTATGACGCGTTGCCGGACACGCTGGAGATGATCGGGGTGTGCCTGCGCGCCGGTATCGACGCGCTCGACGGGCAGCTCGTGCCGGTCGTCCGTGCCATCCAGTAGCCCCGGGGACGGCGTCGGGCGCTAACCGACGCAGGCAGGTGTGCCGTGTCGCGGACGCTTCGACTGTGCGGGTGCCAGCGCGCTGCCGAGGCCATCCGCGTTCAGGCCGGATCGGTCTGTGGGGTGGCAGACGGAGGCGCTTCAATAACCGGTGCAGCCTCTTCTGCCTCGGGTGCACGGTCGAGCGGGAGCGCGCGCATGTCGGCGATGTACTGGTCGTAGCTGCGCCAGCCGAGCAGGGCTGTGACGTTGGCGGCAAAGCTGACTAGCTTGGGATTGCGCAGGTCGAACGCCGGGTCGCGCAGCTCATGCCCGGTGCTGGTGGTCTCGAATAGCGAAATCTCCCGGAACACAGCCACGTTGACGGGATGCAGCTTGGCTTCGTTGTAGTGCGTGTGCTGGTTGCGCCCGGCGAACACGATCAGCCCCATGGGCACGCCGTTGATCTGGCGGCCAATACAGAAGGGCCGGGCGGTCTTGTTTCCGGTCTTGACAATGTGCGCCACGCTGCCGGGAATGGCGGTGTTGGCCGAATACACCTCGATCGCCTTCGCGGCTACCTGCAGTACGGCGCCGCAAAGGGTCGACAGCGCAAACGTCTCTGCGAAGAACGCACGATGGTTCGCGAGCATGGCCTGAATCTGTTCCCGGTTCTGTGCCTGCCACGCGAGGAAGGCAGGGCTGTCCGGGGCGAAATCGCTGCCGACGTAGACAAGCGGCTTGTGCAAGAGCTTGGTGTAGCCCTTGATGCCGTCAAAGAGCGTCCTCATGGCGGACTCGGTGCGGTCGAAGTACTCGGAGGCGGTTTCCATCAGTGATCGAGATTGGTTTTGTTGCCGAAAGAATACAAGAGGCTGGGAGGAATGAGATGGCGACACGTCGCGCGAGAACGCTTTCACGAACCGATATCAGCTCGATCATCCAGTCTATTGCCGGCTGCAGTAGGCGGCCGGAGCGCGACCTCGTGATATTGCTTCTCGGTTTGACGTGCGGCATGAGGGTGTCCGAGATTGCACGCCTTAGGGTAGAAGACGTGCTTGATAGAGCGGGCAATCTGAGGGCAGAAGTTAGCCTGCGCGCGGCGATTACTAAGGGCGGCAGGCAGAGAAACGTCTTTCTGTCCAACGTTCAAATGCAGACGGCTATGGATCGCTACCTGCAATGGCGGATACACAACGAAGCTATGACCCTGAGAGCGCGAGAGTACCGTGGACTTGATCCTGCATCGCCACTGGTCCTAACGCCAAGGGGCGAGCCGTACGTGCTAGCGGCGAAGCGGCGTGAGGCGGCATCTGGAGTGTCAAAGACCTACTGGGCAGCGGACGGGCTGCAGGCCTACGTGACACAGTTGTACTCCCGGTTGGGCCTTGGGAAAGGTTTCACCAGTCATTCTGGTAGGCGGACTTTCGCGACGAGATTGGTGGAGAAGGGTACCGATATTGAGACGGTGCGAGCATTGCTAGGGCACGTGGACTTGGATCACGTTGCCGTTTATGTTGACGTGACTCCGGCGCAGTTACGAGAGGCCGTGCGTCGGGTTCTCTAAGATGTTGGTTTCTGGCAAAACGGGCTGGGCGTATCTCGCTTGGTATATCATACTCACCGAGTATCCAGACTTCCCGGGCCATTTTGCCCCGCCTGCCATCGCCGCCGCTCTCCGGAGTCGTGGTGGCTTGTCGTGGCCAGCGCTAGGACCCGGTTGACACAAATCGAGAGAGAGGATCCGTGACAAGGATAGCCGCCAAGAAGGCCGCACCGGCCAAGAAGGCCGCCGCGAAGACTCCGGCTGCCAAGCAGGCTGTTGCGAAGAAGTCGGCAAAGGCCAAGACGGTGGTCGCCAAGGCCCCCGCTGCGAAGAAGGCCGTTGCCAAGACGGCGAAGAAAGCGCCCGCCAAGAAGAAGTTAGCGGCCAAGCGGGAGAAGGGATCAGTTGACGTGCATTCGGGGATGCCGCTCAGGAGGGGCGACAACCCGAACGAGCCCATTTTTATGGCCCAGCAAGATCTCCTGCGCTACGCGATGGAGCGGCTGGGAAACCCCACGCGCACCGATTTTGCCAAGCGATTCGGTGTCACCAAGCGCGCCCTCGACAACTGGTTGTTGCCACGGGAATCGCTGGAATGCCGGCCGATGCCGCTAGTGGTGCGTCTGTTCGTCTGCTACGTGCTGAAGGTCGAGGCACCCGACGGGAAGGCCTGAGCTCGATCCATCCCCAAAAACGCCGCGCCAATCGCGGCGTTTTTCTTTGGAGGCTCAAGGACTTCAGGGGCGTGAGCGATATTTCCGGACAGTGATCGGGAGGGATGGCGTCCGTGGCCCAGTGGCAGTGCACTGCCATGTGTTGCATATACTCACCGAGTATATTATTCTATGCCTCATTGGATATCTAGTGAGGATGTTTGCGATGTCGCGACGGATGCAACAACGGATGCGCTTGCTGCAGCAAGCGGCGCACACCACCCCCACGCCGGGCGTCGAAACCGATGCCTACAGCGACCTGATACGCCATGCCGGCGGCTCGCTCCAGTCGGCTGGCCCGGAGAAATACCGCGAGGGCCTGCAGGTGCAATTCGGGACGGTGTATCTGCCTGAGCGTGCGCCCTACGGCATGCATGGGTATGCGCTGTACCGGATCGGTGCCAATCGCGTGACCGAATACCTGTGTGCCGGCTCGCCCTATCACGGGCATCAGATTCCGCTTGTGTGGGCCGATTATGACGCGGCACGAAGACTCGCGGCCCAGCTGGGGTGTTCCGTGGCCTATGCAAGCCGTAGCGATGGCGTTTGCGCGGTGGGCTACCTGCGAGATCACGATGTGGCGCGTTTCGGTAACAAGGGCGTGCCGGTGAAGGTGCCGAGGGCTGTATTCGGTGACAGGGTGATGGCTTGAGCGGTGTCCATTGAGCTGGGAGGCGGGATCTCTGGGCGCTGAAGCGCAACCGGCCGTGAGACACGGCCGGGGTGGGTTCGGTGGGTTAGGGGTTGGTTTCTCAAGAACGGCTGGCAACAGGTGGGAAAACAATGACGTTCGAGGCGCCGCTCGCCACGATCGGTTTCAGTGACCTGCAGATGCAGCTGCGTGCTGTGAGGGCACGGTGGAGGAAGTATGGGCATCGCAGGACCGCCATCTGTCGTGGTGCCGCTGCGCGATGGGCACCGCTTGCGCCTGTACTACGCGTTGGCGAACCCGGCGGAACCGGGCACGCTGGTGGCGACCCGCAATCTGTGTACCGGTGAAACCGTCGACACCTTGAATATGTTCCAGCCTTTGCCGGCACCGGCATTCTGGCGCCGGTCGTGGCTGAGGGCGCGCCTGACACCCGTGGTGGCGGTCATCCTGTGCGTGGTCTTCGGTCTGCTGGCGGGCACGTTGCTAGCGCGGGTCGGGGTGTGCGGTGCGGCGCGGCCGTGGTGCTGGCGGGCTTCGGGTTGTATGGGTGGTTCATGGTGCAGCCCTTCCGATTCAATGGGGCTGTACGGGCATTCCGGCGCGATGCGTTGACGGCGATGGTCGCAGATACGGGTGGGAGGGATGTCACGCCAAACGGCACGCGTTCTCGCTTAGTCGGGACGGGGGCGCGATTTTTCCCCTGCGGGGTCTCGGGCGCTGTCGCGCTTCCCAGCCCTTGGCTGGGGTGGGTTGGGGTGGGTTAATGGTTTGTGGTAATGCCGGCCGGGATCTCGAAAAGCACGGGGCGGGGCCTCTGTCAATGCCTCCGCTTTCGGGTGCAAATCCGGGGCCCGATGCCGATAGGGGACGGTAAGCGGTGTCGTGGGACTGCGGTGACGGGCTGCCCGGTGGGCAGGCGGCGGCCGCTGCGCGGCGCAGGTGGGCTGGTTCGGGTGGGTTCCCCAGTCGAGGTTGCCTGTCCGAGTTCACCACGCGAAGATTGCCGATAGCCAAAGGATAGCTATGTCGTTGCCCATATTTTTCGTTGTTGTATGCCTGCTGGTGATGCTGGAGCGCGGGATCCGGCTTGTTTATGCGCTCTATCGCCTGCGCTTGACGGCCAAGGCGATGCGCCAGCTGGAGGCGGAGTGGCGAACTCGGACGCCCGACAGGGCATAGGCGGGATCGCAGGGGCCCGGTGGGCCAGCGCTGCGCGCGGTGGGTTTAATGGGTTAGGGCTGGTTTTCCCAGCGCGATACGCGGTGGGAGTGTTTGTGAAGCGCCAGCGCATGGCGCCCGTAAGCCGGCCGGTAGCCAGCATTAAGCGAGAGTCAGTTGCCTACAAAGAAAGATGGTAAGTCGATCGACGAAATCAAGAAGGGCGCATCGAGCGCGTCGATCAAGAAATCGATCAATGAACTTAGTGCCGCCACGGGAATGCAGTTCAAGGCCAGCGGCAAGCGCGCCGATTTCCAAAAAGCCGTGGCCTCCATGACGCAAGGACAGCGCGCTGCTCTCAAGGACGTGGCACAGCGCGCCTTCCGACTGGGTGTCAGGCGCGGCGCGATGCAGGCGCTCGATGCCGTTTTGAACCGTGAGATTACCGTGCACGGTAAAGGCAAGGACCGGCACCTGCTGACCGAACGCAAACGTCTGAAGCTCGGCACGCGCAAGCTTTCTCTCTACGGCGCGGATGTCAAGGGCGAAGACCTGACGTTATCCGTGCCAAAACATGGGGTGAGCACCGCTAAACTCGGTTTCAAATGGCCAAAGGCTGGCCGTAAAGCGGCGTCGAAAGCGGGCTGATGCTCACTTCTTTTAAACAAGCCTCGCTATGCAACAGCTATCAGACTATCTCGCGCGGCCGCAAGCGGACGACCCCCAGATCCGGGAGCATTGGACGGCCTGCGCCGTGGAGCACGCGGCCCGAGTGCAGTGGCTTCCCTGACAATCACCTTTCGCCCCCCAAGGAACTTCGATCATGAAAATGGCAAATCGCGAACCGAAAATGCAGATTTCCCTGCTGGCGTGGCTGCGCAACGTCGTCGTTGGCGTAGGACTTTGCTCACTGATTCCGGTCGGTGTCGTGCTGCTAGCGCGTTGGATGGGCGTCTATACCTATACGGTGGGCGGCATCTATGACTCTCCCTCGGAGGCGCTTCGGGCGTTTACCGGCATGCTGGGCCTCGCGCTGACCGCTGGGGCCGTGCTGGCTTACAAGTTTGGCGTGTTCCAGCGCGACACCAGCGGGTACGCTAGCGACGCGAGACACCTATGACTCACGCAGTTCCGACGAATGCCGGCCACTGCGCGCCGGGGACGGTTTCCGCGAGCCCACTGGACGCACGGTTGGGCGCGGGCGTGACCATCTTGCATCCGTGCGACGCGTTTGCGCAACGGGCGGGCTACGCCTCGTGGGCGATGGCGGTTGCCGCCATGCAGGCCGGCGTGATCGTCACGGCTGCCGCGCCGCAAGTTGGGCGCTCGATGCTGGACTTCAACCTGTTCGTCAAGCAGATCCGCGAAGACGGGCTCATGGCGCTCACGGCGAGCGAGCCCGATCTCGGTTTCGTAGCAGTGGGGTTTCGGGCTGATTTCCCTGCCGAAATGTTGGCTCGTGCGGAGCGCGAGCATGCCGAGTCCGCCCCGTGGATCGTCGGGTGAGATTGTGCTGACGATGGGCGTGGCGTGCGCGCACACCCTTGCATACCGCGTCAGCGGTTGAGGACATGATGGCTACACGCGAAACAACGGCTGCGAAGATGCCCCCTGCGCAGCGACAAATCGAAGGCATTCCGGAGGCCGAGTGGGCAGCGGTGTTGCGTTTGTACGAACTGGCCCAATGCGATACCGATCACGGCGAGGTGGTGGCGGCATTTCTGCTGTCGTGGTGGTCGAGCTCGCTGTGCGGGGGATTTCCGGTCAGCGACGCGTGCGTTGACTAAGACGTCGCGCGCGATATCTTGACCGCCTTGGCGTTTGCACTACGCACTCGGCTCCATCCATCCTGCTTTGGCTTGCCAGTGGAGCCACTGATCCACCAGTGGCGCCCCGAGGTGGAGCGGGAACTGGATGCCGAGTATGCACGGTTGGTTGCCGAAAACGCTGCGAGTAAGTGACAGGCCACCCTTCACGAACTTGCTGCCCCGCTGGGCACGGCTGGGGCGATAACACAAGGATAATGATGAAACTGAAGATGCTGCCGGTCGCCTCGTTGGTGCTGGCGACGATGGTACTGACCGGCTGCGATAACGCCGGCAGCAAACTGGCAAAAGCGAGCAACGCATTCGGACAGTGCCAACTGAGTCAAGGGTCGTCCTGTCAATTGCAGCCGCCCGAAGGCACGACGGTCAAACAGACGTCGGTGACGGCGACCGATGATGCTGTGCTCATCAGCGCGACATTGCACGATAAGCAGGACTGCGAACGGTACGCGTGGAACGCGTCGTCGCCGTCGAAGGCATTTGTCATGCAAGCCGTCGTCAATGGCACCGTGGTCGCGCCCTATGGCTTCCCGGCGCTGGCCAATCAGGTCGACATTGAATGTGCAAAGGCGCCGCCCTTCGCCGTATCGGTGACGGTGGCCAAGGCGCCTTGACGGCATCTTGGTGGGAAGGTGCGGTCGACCTGCTCGACGGGCCGTAGACGGCGTAACACGGAGATCCCATGGCAGCAATCCTTCTCGTTGGCGTGTTTCTCGCGATCCTCTGGCTGCTCTCACGGGATACCCAGCGCGGGCACGACGCCTTCGCATGGCTGCAGAAGAACTCCGCAGACCCCTTCGAGGTCAGCGATGTCCTGCACTGTGATCGCTACAAAATTGCAGTCGATCGGATGCGCAGGCGCATAGCCTTCGTGAACGTCGACCTACAGGTCTCGCAAGGCGGCGATGGCCACGCGACGTGGGGCGGCGGCCGGTCAGAGGGGGTCACGGTGGTGACCGGCTACGAAAACGTGAAGGCGCTGCGGCTCAGAGGTCTGCCGCCGTTTGCCGACCCGCTGCTCGATGTGCATTTCGTCGAAGCGCCGCGTCCCCATCACGTGCCGCTGCTCACGCTGATCCCACACAGGCTGCCGGTCGAGCTGGCGTTTCTGCAGCGTGAACTGGGCTTGACGGCGGAGCCTGAGGCGGCAGCGCAGTAGCTGCGGCGCCGATAATTAATAACCGGTCGAGAAAAGGGAAAACATGGACGCGAAGACCCTTGCGGGGTACTTGAATTTGGGCGCAGCGGCGGCGGCATTGGTGGCGGCCGTCTTGTGGTGGTATTCGACGTCGGTCAGCGTGCCATTCGTCGAAAAAAAGCAGGGGGACCTCTGGCTGGGCGGCATCTCTGTCGTCGACGGGCAGGGCGTTCGGACCGATCCGTTCGAAACCGCGATGGCACAGGGCCGGTGGAGCCGTTGGGCGGCCATGGCGGCGGCGGTGGCCGCCGCACTGCAGGGTGTGGTGCTCCTGCTCGCGCCGTAGCCGCCAGCGAAAAGCCGTGGCGCGCGCCAGTGCCCCCGCAAACAGCCGATACACATCCGACAGGAGAACAGATGGGACTTCGCATTGCATGCATTGTCTTCCCGGACGGTGCGCAGATGTACACGTTGTACAGCACGGTGGCGGACCAGTGCGATCGCGAACTGTTGCCGCTGGCGCGCTACGAGGCGGCGTGGCTCACCCATGCGCAGACGTCCGAGGACATCCAGCATCGATGGGCCGTCTTGCGCCAGCGGCAGATGGGGCCGCCGGGGGCGACCTCACCGATGGAGACGCCCGTGCCAAACGACGCGGAGCCGGTGCAGGTCACGGTCCCGGGTTACGACGACGCGGGCTGGCCCTCGCGCGCCATGCGGCAGGCGCGTACGATCGTCGGACCCACCTCGGCCGACGAGGTCCGGCACGCGCGGGACCGGGAGCACGAGCGCGCATCGGACCGCCTCTGGGCCGAAGCGCTTTCGGCGCACAAGCAGGGGACTCGGCGGCGGGCGGCGCGGGCCACGGCGTGGGCGGGGCTCGCCATGGGCGCGCTGGCGATGGGCGCCGCCCTGCAGGCGGGCGACGCGATCCCCACCGTCGGCCGGTTGGGCGTGGCGCTCGGCGCGCTGGGCGTGGCCGGAGCGGCGTGGTGCCTGTTGCGGCGGGTCCGGTGAGGGCAGAAGCGCTACCCCGGGGGCGGCACGCCTCCCGGAAAAGCCGGCCGTTCCGAGGCGCATAAACGCGCGGCCACACAGGCGATATCCCCACTGACCACAACGCCATCCTCGCGCTGGATGCCCGGAAGCGATAAGCCCCCATGTCCCGCCTGAAAACCCTCCTGTCCCCATGGCGCTGGCCGCCGGCGTCGCCCGCTGCCGGCCCGCTGCGCGAGTCTGCGGCGATTACCTATCAGTTGGTCCCGGCCAGCGGCCAGTTCCGCGTCTACGCGATGCGCGCAGACCGGCAGGTCGGCTTCTGCGTGGCCTCGGCGTTCGCGCCGCTGGAAGCCTGCTTCGTCTACGACCTGATGGTGTTCGCGCCTACCGATCGCGGGGCGGGCATCGGCGCCGAGCTGCTCCGGCAGGCGTGGATCCATTCCGGGTGCGAGACCGTGGCCCCGGTCAACATCGTGCCCGAGGCGGCGCTGTGGTGGGCCAAGCGGGCGCAGGAAGGCAAGATCCCAGTCCAGCTGGGCCTCAGCACGCGGTACGAGGCGATGCTGCGTTACGCGGCGAAGGACGCGGTACCGCCCCGGGACCGGGCTGCCCAGCGCCGGCCCGGGCACCAGCAGGTGCGCACGCGCGGCCGCCTGCCGCGCCTAGAGGTCAAGGCGACCCACGACCACTTCCGCGTCGTCACGGCGCCAAGCCCCGTGGTCCGGGCAACGCTCCACAATGGCGCCGGGGAGCAGGTCGGCACGGCCGCGTACGGCTTGTCGCCGCTCGCCGACCGGGTCTACGTGTTCGAGCTGCGGGTGGCGCCCGAGCATCAGCGCGGGGGCTATGCCACGGCGTTACTGTGTCACCTCGCCCGGGAGTATGGGTGGCCCCTCACCCCGGTGAAGGCGCTGCATGCCGCCCACGGCTTCTGGCAGGCGGCCGGCCAACTGGCCGACGCGGGCGTGGTGGTGACCGAGCCGGTCTGGGATCTCGACGCCGAGGTGGCTCGCTGGGCGCATCTACGCCCGCTTGCCGAGCGGCTGGAGGCCCAGATTCTTGAACGCTTGTACGCACGTCACGAACCGTGGGCCATCGCGGTCGGCCGAGGCCTCGATGCACCCGCGCCGCCGAGCACCCCGCGTGTCGCGCACGACAATGGGCCCGCGCCCGGATGAGGCGTGCACTACCTCCGGCGTTCGACAAACCGCGCATTCCGGGATTGGCCGTCCTGTGGCGCGCGACTACTATGGACTGACCACAGAAGCGTCCGAATTCCCGCCATGTACAGTGACACACGCTATCGTTGGGCCGCCGTCGGGCATCTCTGGGAATTTACCCGCCTCGGGCTGGAGCGGCGGGAAGCTGTCGACGCGCTGCGCGAGACCATCGCGGGCGATCCCGATGGCGTGCAGGAATGGCTCCGCGCCAACGCGAGCGTCGTCATGGCGTTGGTCGAGACGGTGCCGAGCCGGCGCCCGGCGATGTTGCGCCGCTGCACGGCGGATTCGTTGGGGCAGATCGCCATGATCCTCGGCGGCTGGCAGCACTGCCGCAAGGCCGTGATCGCCTATGACTGGATCGCGGAGCACCCGGGCCATTTCGAAGCGGGGCAATCGTATCGCGCCGCCACGGTCAGCCAAGGCATTTTCTTTGACGAACTGCGGGAACGCAATTGGACGAGGTGGCCCGTGCAATGGGAGCGTTCACCCTTCAAGGGCGAAAGGCGCCGCGACCGCTCAGATGCACCCGACTATGATGAAGCCATGGACGAGCAGGGCGGCTACCCCTACTTTTAGCGCAGCGGGTCGGCCGAGCCGGGCGGCTTCTGTTTGCAATATACTCCCAGAGTAGATATTATGAGGTCATCTCCACTGACCTGAGCGCTTTCCCATGTCCAACCGAAGCCTGTCGCTGCCGTCGTTCTCGTTGGCTCGTCACCCGAAGGCGCAGCCGATCTACGCCACGCTGCGCAAACGCTTCTGCGCCGAGGCCCTGCGCCACATGGGCTTCGTGCGGGACGGCAGCGGCATGGTCAAGCGCGGGCCCCGCCGTGTGGAACTCGCCGTGGCCCGCCCGGACGGCGAATTCTGGCGCGTCACGCCGCAGGTTCGCGACTGGCACAAACGGTAGGTTGGGCGCCAGACCGGCGCCTCGCCCCTACGCCTGCCCCCTTGTAGGGGGTCAACTTTGCAGCGTCCCGGCCGATAGGACATTCAGCGCGATGGTGAAGGCGGTCTGCGATGGCCGGTCTCCGGATGCCGTGGCCGAGGCGGCCGGCATCACGCTGGGCGCCTTCGATTTCGAGTGAGGACAAGCCGGCCATTCCGAGAACACTCTATATCCGACAGCTCTTCCACCCATCTCATGATTTCGAACGAACCCCACATGGCCCACGATAACGAACTGGACCTGCTGGAGCACTACACCGTGCAGTGCGCCGTACCGATCCTGCTGCAACTCGACAATCTGGGTACCGGATTGCTGGGCACCGGCACGTTCTTCACGGTGGCGGACCGGCACTTTCTAGTGACCGCCAACCATAACTTTGAGGACCTGATGGAGGTCCACAAAGAGCAGCTGGCGGTACCGGCATTCCACAACACTGAGGTGCTGCACACGCTGGGCCCGGTCGTGTTCTACGCGCCGGTGGATGACCGGCTGGACGTGGCGGTCATCGAACTACGGGATGCCGGCTTGGTGAAGCAGTTGCAACGCCACTGGCGGTTCCTGACCCTCGCCCACGTCGCGGCCCCCGCACAGGAGGCGAGGGACGGGTCCATCGTGCTCGCGGGCTACCCCAAGCCGCCGAGTGCGAACAAGAACGGCTGGACGCCAGAGGGGCAGGTGCGAGGGCGCTTCCTGTTTGCGCGCACGCAACGCATCCCGACCACACCGAACAATGCGGACGCCATTGTCGACGGTCGCCATTTCTTTTGTGACTATGAGGCGGCGGGTACGTTGCGCGATGGCACGGTGGTACCAAGCCCGCCGCTCCCGGGCGTGAGCGGCGCCTCCGTTTGGGAGCGCCAGCCAGCGGTCGAGGGCGTCTGGTCGGCGGAGGCGGCGCTGCGCGTCATCGGCGTCGAAAATTCCTTCATCGCGGGTCACCATTTCCGGGTCACCCACTGGTCGGTCGTGGCGGACGTGTTGCGCGCGATCTCGCCCGAGATTGCGCAAGCGGTTGATGCGGAACTGCATCTCTGATCGCGCGTCCCTGCGTTGACGCATTTCCTTTACTAATTTTTTTTGAGGCGGCAAGCATGAGTGGCACAAGGCAGCATACGGTGACGGTCGACGGCGAGGAGACTACCGTCAACGTGGCGAAGACCGGCAAGACGACGTGGCGGGCGTGGGGGGTTTTCCGGGGGAAGTCGATTGAGGAGACGGGCGGGACAGAGTCCGGCGCGTTGAGCGGGTGGAAGCGCATGGCGGACTACCTCACCAACGACTGACTAGAACTCGTGCTGACCCTCCGTCCGAAAACCGGTAAAGGGGTTATGCCCCGGACGTTCTGCCCGGGCGCACCGCCGGGCAAACCGGGCGCGTGAACGCCCATTTCCTTTCATTGTTTATCAACTTGGGATGCCATGCTTTCAGCGATCGATACGCCGATTCACCACAACGCCATCATCGTGCTGGACGGCCTCAAGCCGACCGACATGCAGGTTGATTACCTGATGTCCGAGTTAATCCATCTTCACCACTACCGCGAGGGCAAGCCCATCAAGCCCGGTACGCAACGCATCGAGGTGCGTACGCGAGCGAGGCTGCTGCAGGCGTTGGGTGCGATCGCGCAGGCCTGCCGTCAGACGGGGCTGCAGCCGATCCTGCATCTCGAATGCCACGGCGGCGCCGACGTCGGCATCACGCTGGGTGCTGAGCAGGAAGTGGTGAGCTGGGACGAGCTCACTGCACTGCTGCGTCACATCAATGTGGGCGCCAATTGCAACCTTGGTGTGGTCATGGCCGGTTGTCATGGCATGGCGGCCATCGAACCGGTGACCTTGGACATGCCGACGCCGTTCCTGTGGCTGGTGGGGCATGATGAAATCGTAGCGCAGGGCGATCTGCGTATCGGCTTGCCACGCTTTTATCAGACCCTCTGGCGGACCGGGGAGCTGACCACAGCGGTAGCGGAACTGGAGGATTTCCGCTGGTACAACGCGGAGCGCTTTCTCCACGACGAGCTGGATGCCTTGCACAAAAGTACCGGCAGCAATCGGCGCGCCACGGCGCTGACCGACCAGCTCTTGCTGCGCCTGAGCGTAAAGTTCGGCGAACTGTCGCCCGAAGACCTGTCGGAGCGGCGTCGCCGCGTCAAGGCGGCGGTGCGCAACACCGTGGACGCGGACAGTCTGGAGGAGATCGCCCAACTGTTCCTTGGGCCGACGCGCCGGCCATTTTCCTACACGCACCTCGTGGAGCGGTTGCGGACCCAAATTGCCCCTCGCGTGCCCGCCACGGCTGGTGAGGCCCCCGAGCCGAACTAGGGGTCATCGCGCGCTGGCCGTTCACCGGAGCGATGGTTTGCGCGGCGCTATACCGGATTATCCGAGGCATCGCTGCCTCCATGGTGGAGGCAGCGTCACGGCTTCGGATTAACAGGTACCCCGACATGATGGATTTCGAAAACTCCCTGTCTTCCCCTGCGTTGACGTCCCCGGCGGGCGCCGCGCGACACGCTGCCTGCCTCGCAGCCCCCGTTTCGTTCTGTCACGAGACTTCGCCCGCCGTGGCGCTGCGGATTCTGCGAACCCTGCAATTCGTGGCCGGCCCCATCCTCGGGGATGCGGGGCTGAGTGGGGCGCTGCCCGGCTCGACCTACGGCGAGCAGGCCATCCTCAGGGGCGCCGTCCTGCACTTCGAATGGACCGGCCCCGTCAGCGCCGCGTCATCCGGCCGGCACGAGCCGTATCTCCTGTATGACGAGCGTCCGCACCGCCTGTTCGTCTTCGTGGGCACGCAGCGCTACCTGCAGCTGCGCGGCGTGACGCTTGCCGACGGGCTCACATGGGCGGATGCCGTGGCAGGGCCTGCACGCCCCAATGGCGTCGCATGGCTGAACCCGCGCGCGTGGCGCGACTGGCTGTTCCCGGTGCAGGCGCGCACCCGGCAAGCGCGTATGGTGGGCGAGGAGGTGGCCCGCCGGCTCGCCGAGACGCCGACCATCCGTATCGTGCCGCCGGCTCGGGCGCCGTATCTGGGTATCCTGCGCGCTCGCGGCCTGCTGTAGGCGATTGGGGTCGCCTGCTCGCGTGCGCGCGGCTGTCAGAGGCGTCGGGATCGATCCCGACGCCTGCCCCCTTCAGGGGGGGCAATATCTTCCCGTCCCGGCCGATACGCCTGCAGGCGCGGGCATGCCGCCCCGCCGGCGAACGGATCGTCGCAATTGGCGCTAGACATACTCCCGGAGTATATATACACTCCGTTCGAACTGAATCGACGGAGGAGTCATCATGACGACCACGCGGGTAGCGGTGAGCGATACCGCTTTTGATATGCTCGGCCCCTATTTGACGGCCAAGGCCGTGTGTCCGGGCTGCGGAGAGGAAAACGTGCTGGTGCATATCGAGAGTTTCGCCAGCGATGTCAAAGCGGTCAGCGTGTGCGAACACATCCGCGCGATGGTGCGCGACGACGATGGCGGCCGCCACGTCGAATTCCAGCACTAGGGGAGCGACCATGCTGCAGATTATGGGCGTCGCTGCCGTGCTGGTCGCCGTCATGGTCATGCTGAGGCGACGCCGTGCCACGCGCGGGCGCATCGCTCGCGAAGGCTATCCACTGGGCGCGCTCATCGACGACGTCGAGCGCGCGGGCAAGCTCGCCGAGGTCGGCGGCATGGATGTGCTCGTGCAGCGTGTGCTGCTGGCCGAAGATCAACAGGCTGAAGTCGCCAAGGTGCGCGCGGCGCTGGGTGTCCCGGCCGCGCATAGACGGGCACGCGCATCATCACATCCTGCGTAGGGAATACATGGCCGCCGCCCCCGGAAAATCCTGCCATTCCGAGACAATCACGCCCCATTCAATGCCATCCTTGACCGGAGCTTCACATGTCGTTCATGCATAGATTCGTTCTTGCGGCCCTCTACCTCGCCGTCCTCGTTATCGTGGGCCTCTTCATCGCGCTGGGCTTCCACTTTTACCACCTGCAGCAGGACGGCGAGGCGCACAAGGCGGCCCCCTCCGCAGTGGCCAACACGGCAGCCAAAAGTCAGCCCGCGACGCTCGATGCCGCCTCGCTCTGCTTCGAGGATGGCAAGCCGTTCTCGGTGGGCGCGGTAGCCCACGGCCGCGAATGCCGCGCCGTGGCCGGCCGTCCGACGTGGGTGAGCGTCTCGGCCACCGGGCCTTCGGGACGGTGACCCATACGCACATCAGTTGCTATGATCCCGCGCCGGGGCGCGACACCTGTGACATCATGGTCGTCGGCTGCCGGAGCACAACCCTTTCCATATATCGGCGGCACCGCAGCGCTCGCGCTGAGGGAATAGTCGAATGAATATGAATCCGATGATTCTACAACTCGCTCATCGTGCCGAAAAGCTGATTCGGCCTGTCGCCGTTTTCTTCTTCTTCTCGGCGTCGATGGTGGGGTGGTCCTACTTCTTTCCTGCCATCTATTGGGTCGCGGGTGTCCTGCTAGAGGTCGCGGCGGGATGCCTGCTGCTCTGCGCGGCCGTCGCACTGGCGCCTGTGGCGATGGAGATGCCGCGCAAAGGCCTGCGCGGCCCGTGGACCCGCAAGGATGTGGCGTGCCTACTCGTGTTCGGCAGCATTGGGCTGGCGGCGGCGTGGTACTTCCTTTGGGAGCTACCCGCCCAAAGCGAGCGTGCTGCCGCTGCGCGTTGCGAGCCGGATGCGATCGAGGCGGTCGCCCTCAAGGCCATTCGCAGCGAGGGGCCACTGGATGCGAGCTTCTTGCTCCCGCTGCGCGTGAAAGTGGACGTCCGATCCAGTGGTGGTAAGGCGCGCCGGCCCTCCTGCGACGCATTCGTGCTAGACGCCCATAAGCGTCCCGTGGGCTTCGTGCACGTGACGGAAGATCGCGCGGATGCCCTCCTTTTCGATGTGGAGGAGTCGAAGGGCTACGAGGAGTTGCTTTAGCAGACCACGCGGTTGCGTCGCGGTGCCTGCATCATGGCCGGCTGTCCGCATATCGCGCGAATGGGTTCAATGAAGAAGAATGAAAGGAGTTCTGATGCTGACGAATATCTGGGTGATGGGATTGCTGGTTGTGGCGGTCGTCGCGGCAGCACGCTTCTGGTGGTACAACGACGTCAATCATCCGCAAGATGATGCGCTACAGCGCGGGATCGCCAGCGTGGGGGTGTCGTTTTTTGCCTGTCTCTTCGCGGTGACCCTGCGTGATGATCTGCTGGGGCTCGAATTGGCCCAGTGGTGGGCCGACATGCTGCCGGAGCCCGGTACCGGCATCAACATCGCGACGGCCGGCCTGCTGACGCTTGCCAGCTGGGCGGTGTTCTTCGTGATCGTGATGCTCACGGGCGGGGCGCTGAATCTTGCCGTTCGTCGACTGCGCGGGGCCTGCCGGGGCGCGGCTGGGCAAGCCGGCTGCTGATCGCCCACCACTTGCCGGCCGCCCGGGCGCGGGCATTGTGGTTGGCCCGGGCGGTGCCCCCTCCCAATTGGGGGTACGACCGGGCGGGTCGAGTCTCTACGCTGGCGGCATTTCCCCACCACGCAAAGCCTCATGGCCACATCCGAACTGCGTTTGACCTACCGTACCCGGCGCTGGAACGCCCATACCACGCTGCGCTTCACCCCCACCGCGTCTGGCTGGGATTTGCGCGCCAAGGCCATCCATGGCGCCGTCGAACCGGACGGCAGCCCCTTTCTGGTCTCCAATCTTCAGCAGGACAACGTCAAGTACCCCAAAGGGCTCGATGGCTTTGTTGACTTTGTCTGGCGGCAACTGCAGGCGGACGAAATCGACGGTCAACAGGCGCAGGTGATGTTTGACGAGCTGGGGGCGTGGATTACGCAGTGCGAGCAGGGCCAGCCTGTCTGGCCGGGTTGGAATCGCTAGGGCTCACCGGCGCGGTGTCACAAAGCTTCTCCGAAGCAGCCACAAGCTGAGACCAGCACTAGGATTCATCATGCCAACCTTGCGGGAAACTTTTGAGCGTTATGACTCGGCCTATCTGATCGAGCGGCGGGCGTTGGGCGACGAATTGTCCGATGAGGCGCACGCGGCGATCGAAGCCGTGCTGCGCGAACGGGGCGAAGCGGTGCCATCCCGACCGGTGCAGCCCGTGCGTCTGGCGGCAGGTGGGAGGACCGGGCGCAGCACGTCATTCGGAAGGATTGCCGTGCAGTGTCTGCTCGTCTTTGGCGGTCTGGTGGCTGCCAAGATGCTGGCGCACTCGTGGATCGGGCTGGTCTTTTCGGTGGTAATGCTGGTGGTGTTTGCCGTGGACTGGCACCGGAAACGCAAGCTCACGCCAGCGGAGCGTGAGTCTAGCCGGCAGGCGAAGGTGGCCGAGCGTGATGGGATGTCCGAGCTGATGCGCAGTGCGGCCGATGGAGATCTGGTGCGGGTCGCGGATCTGCTGCGTTTTGGCGCCGACGTCAACGAGCGTAATCTGCGCGGCGCCACGGCGCTGATGTACGCCGCCCGCAATAACCAGCTGGAGGTGGCCCGGGCGCTGATGGATGCAGGCGCCAGCCCGAACCTGCAATCGGACGCGAAGGCCACGGCGTTGTCCATCGCCGTGCAACACGGACACCAGCCGGTGGCGGATCTCCTGCGCCAGCGCGGCGCAATGCTGCCGGGCGGCCACTAACGGCGCGAGGAATATACGATGTCAAAGAGTCGGGCGCGGCTGCCGAGGTCGTACCAGAATGAAGAACTCGCAATGGCCCTTGTGCCGGCGTTACTGCTGGCCCACGGGTTCGTGCGGGTATCGGTGCGTCGGCGCAGCCCCGCCAAGCTGATTGACGCGATGACTGCCGATGGGCAGACGCTCTGCTTCTGGCTCAAGCTAGGGTGGACCGGGCCCCAGAAATTTTGCGCCATCCAGTTCGGCTTGTTCGGTCGCGAAAAGGACAAGGACATCCCGGACGTCCGCTTCCTGAACACCGTGGACGACCGCGTGGCCAGCGTCAAGAAGTATGGCGCCACCCACGCGCTTTTCATCCACATGGATGACGAGCTGATCCGCAACTGGGTCGCGCTCAAGGTCGATGACGTGGGGGCTGCGTATCACCGCCAGATGGCGGGCTGGCCGCAGCGGGCCCGAAACACGAAATCGACCACGCTGTGGTTCGAAGATGATCGGGCCGTTGAAGGCACGGAATGCATCCGCGCGGTGCTCGATCTGGAGCTCGATCTGGCGGGGCTCGGGCGCAATGGCGAAGCCCGGCCGCCGGTGCCGCCCGAAGGCAAGGGGTCCGCGTCGCGCAAAGTGACCGTGGAGATCGAGCAGCGCATGCAGCAGGCGGCGTTTCGCCTGCGGCTGGGTCGGCACTATGGCTGGCGTTGCATGGTGTCAGGCACCACGATCAAGGCCACCATCGACGCCGCGCACCTGCCGGGCCGCGACTGGCGGTACGACAATGGAGTCTCGGACGGGATCCTCTTGCGTGCGGACTTGCATCGCCTGCTGGATGCCGGGCTCGCCCAGATCAAGCACGGACGCTTCCTCATTGACGCCAAGGTACGCGCGGGCGACTACGCGCAATGGCACGACGTGCCTTTAACGCTGGTGGAGGCCGAAGCGAGCCCCTAGGGCTCGCAGCCGTCTGGCGAGGCGGGCGGCCGGTGGCTGGCTGGTGTAGGCGTGGTGCCGGCTTCAGCCTGCCGTGCGATCGCCACGGCGTCACGCAGGTTCAGGCGCAGCATCGCCTGTCCGCCCACAAAGCCGGCGAGGGCGCTGGTGGCCCGCGCTTCGATCGCATCGGCACTGGTCAGGCCCAGTCTGACCAGTGCGGCGATATCGTCCTTGTCGTTGTCGGCGAGACGCGCGATCTTGCTGACGGCCAGATCGACGGGCGAGAGCACATACAGCTGCAGGTGGGTAAGGCCCAAGTCGGCCGGGATGGCGTCGTCCTGATAGTCCTCATGCATCAGGGCGAAGGTGCTGTTGTAGTTCGTGTCGAAATACATCACCTGCGGCGTGCCGTCTTCGCGCGTGAGCTCCACCACCAGATCGCTGGGCAGCAGCACGCGGCCGCCAAACTCAGCGTCAACGTCCGTCGTGACGCGGTTGGCCGTGTAGAGATGCACCGCCATGCCGCCGGCGAGAAATACCTTCAGCGGTCGATCGAGGCCGAGCCGGGCTTCGAGCTCGGCGAGGAGCGTGCGCAGGCCTTCAGCGAGCGCCGTGTGGGTATGGAAGGTCATGGGCGTGGCCATGGGGTCAACCCAGCTGCAGCTGCCGGCTGAGCATGTCGCGCAGTCGCGGAAGATTGGAGACCCAGCCGCGCCGCACCACGTCAGCGGCGGCCAGCTGTTCGCCCGGATGCGCGGCGAAGTACGCTGTGCTGGCACCCATGAGCTGGGTGGCTTCACCCGGAAAGCGCGACTGCACCACCATGGAGGCCAGCCGGAACACGTTGGCCTCGCGCTGGTCCCGCGCGAGCGGCAGCGTCGAGCGGGCGACGGTGGCGCAACGATCGAGCAGGGCGGCTTCGGCCTCGCGGGCGTTCATGGGAGGGCGCTCCAGTGTCTTGGCTAGTGACGATAACGGTACAGTACCACCAAACACCGCAAGACGGCGTGTTCGGCGCTGCTGCGCGGCGGCGGGGGTGCGAGAATCGTTGAAAATACCTGACCGCGCGCCACGATGGCGCGATTGTCAGGGGCAACGCCGATAAGGCAGGGGAGAACGAAACAATGGCAGCCGGTCCGCACCATACAGACATGGAGTTCCTGATGGCCGAGCACGGGGAGGGCACATGGGTGACGGTGTTCGAGCACATCGGCGACCTCAGAAGCGGCCGGCAGGGCGCGCTCTATTGCGCGCTGGCCGACAAAGACGTAAGCGCCCGCGCGATGGCGGATTACGGCTGGGATGTCCAGATCGGCACCGATGCCCCGGGATTCGTCACCAGCTACAGCGGTGGCGAGGAGACCAGCACTTACTACCCGCGCTCAGCCGATCCATTCCAGCGCTTGGTCTACCAGCGGACCTTCCACGGCCGCAAGGACGGCTACATCGAACTGTGTGAGGAATTCCGCCTGCTGCACAATCTCTACTTCGATGCCAAGGCCAACCAGTACATCACCTTTGACGAGGCTGGCGACGAGGTGGTTGTCGTCAAGCTCAGTGCTGACAGGGTCGAGGTGCGCCGAAGCTATCTGCGCAGCTTCATGGCCGCGACCCAGCGCGACCTGCTCCTGTACTTCGAGTTCACGCACCATTTCAACGATCCGGTCGATCCCATCGAGAGCGTGGCGTCCGACACGCTCCGGGCGGAGGTTTATTCGGGGGGCGCGTACGTCGCCGGCTACAAATACTTTGTGCGCATCGTTGGCAAGAAACGCCTGTTGGCGGCCCCGCTGCACGAATGTGGCATCGCGCCGTTCGAAAAAGCGAAGCGCTTCGAGGCGTTCTTGATCGGGGGCGACGATGACGCCCCCATCCTCCACACGTCCGACCCGGCGACGCTGAGGGACTACTTCGGCGGCAATCCGGATGCCCCGCATTACCTCACGCCTGTGTTTTTCCGCATGGAGGTCATGAAGAAGTACTACGGATCGTCGGACTACGAGATCGAAGACGGGCGCCTGTCACGCAAAGGCGCGTGGAGCCTGCGCCTCGATAACAATGCACCGGGGCATGTGTCGGTGTTCCTCGGCGACTTGGGCCGGGAGCTCCCCAGCAAGGAACAGCTCTACTGGAAGAGCTTCAACATTGTTCCGGACGGCCGCACGATGAGCCACGCGAACTTCGCGCGCAGCTTCCTTGGGCAGTTCCATGAGTCGGAGAATCCTGCGCACCTGTTCAAGCAAAAATTTACCCGACTGAACAAACGGTGGGCGGAGCGCGCTGGTTGGGAGCTCTTTCTGCCGCTCGCGGACAAGGACCGGCATTTCTTTGACGACATCCGTTCCTTGCTGACGAACGAGCAGGCCGAGTTCGATGCGCTGATCCTTTGCCTCGCCAAGACGACGATTGACTCGCTCAACGTGAAGGGCATAAGAAAGTCTGTGGAGGGCGGCGAAACCGATAAATCCATCGCGTTGCTCGGGCAACTGCTTGCCCGGCTCAACGTCCCTGATGCCGAAGCCTATGTGACATTGCTGCATGGGGTGCAGACCGTCCGATCGACCGGTGTGGCACATCGGAAGGGTACCGACTATGAAAAGGCGGTGGCGCGATATGGGATTGACGCCAATGACTATGCAGAAGCGTTCAATGCCATCCTGCTGCAGTTCGTCCGCCTCTTCGACGCGCTGCTGGATGACCTCGGCGAGTAGCCGACGAGAATAACGTGGCAGCCGATATAGGCCCGTGATGGCCAAACCGCGAACATACTCAGCGAGTATGTGCTACGATGCACCCACGAAGCGTTGGGGAGAGATCCGATGAAGGCAGGCAAAGGCGCGCAAGCGGGGCACGCCATGGGCGTGAGCGTAATAGGCAATGTGGGGCAGGTGGTCGCCGGCGGGGAACTGAACCAGCCGTTCCGGATCACCATGGGCGGCAAGGGCAAGCGCATGACGGTAGAGACCGGTGGCAAGGCCTCGCACCACTGGGCGCGGGGCTACTTCTGCGCCGTGGCCGCGCTGCTGCGCGAAGAGGAGGCGGTCACCACGGCCGTGCGCAGCCTCTTCGCGGCGGGCGGTGACGCGGCCCATGCCGACCCGGAGGATCAGGCGCTTTTTCTGCAGTATGGCCTGATGGCCAAGGAATGACCATGCGAGACGAAATTTTTCACTACGAGATCGAGATGCCGCGTGACAACGCGGCCGGTGTGGCCCCTTACAAGGACCATGTTGCGGTGACACTCACGGGTGGGGTGCGTCGCAGCACGGCGGACGCCTTCGATGCCTTTCTGTGTGGGGCACTGGCGCAATGGCACGACGGCGCGACGGTACGCAGCGTGACGCTGACCGAGCAGCCCGACGCCACCGAGCCGCCGGCTGATGGCGCGCGGCTCCTGAAGCTGCTGCAGACGCAGCACGGCAAGCAGGCGCAGATGCACGCCGACCTGATCGCGATGGGCTGCTGGTTCCACTGGCAGGGCAATCGCACCGCTGGCATCAAGGCGATCAAGGAAGTCTTCCTGACCTTGCCTCAGCGTGGCAACAAGCAGTACTTCGACAGCCTGCTCGATGGGCTGCCCGGGCACGAGCGCTGGCTGGTGCGTGCCGTCGAGGCGCACAGCGAGATCAACGACCTGTTCGGCCTGTAGCCGGGCACGACATTCCGAACGGAGCCCATGGTGGCGCGCTACAAACGCAACGAAGGCCTGCATACGTCGGCGGCCGACGCGAAGACCAACATCCTGCTGCATCTGCACCGGTACGGGGTGTTCGACTGGCGCCGGGGACTGCGCAAGGCGGAGCTCGGCTTTGCCGCGTACCCCGATTACGACTTCGCCCGGCCGCAGGGCGCGGCCTTCGCCGTGGCCAAACTCGTGCGCGAGATGGAGGACGACGACCTGATCGGCTGGTACGTCGATGAGCGTCGCCATGGCGGCTACTATCTGAAGCCCGCCGGCGTCGCCAGCGCCGCAGCGCTCGCAGCGGTTGTCAACATCGCGGCGGATTCCCTACCCATGCAAGCCGACACCGTTAGCGGTGCAACGGCGGCAACTGCCACACAGGCAGTTGCATGAACGAATACACCCGGAAGCGCTTGGAGGACGAACTGCGCGCGCACGTAGCGGGGGTCTGCGCCAGCGAATCTGATCGCCGGCACGAGGCCGACAGCAACGTGCAGACGAAGGCGGCCGGGCTGCCTGTTGCGCCGCTGCAAATGCTTGGCATCGTTGTGCACAACGATGCCAAGCCAATCCATTCGTGAATGCAAAACGCTTGCGATGGCTGCGGGCACGCTGCTATGGTCTGCGAGTTCTTACCCAGATCCGCACCATGAAAACTCCCTCCCTCCTCCCCGTCGACATCTTGCTGCCCGAGAACACACCGCTGGAAGGCGGCGCCCGCTTCGTGCGCCTGCCCACGCGCGAGGCGCTGGAGTCCTTCTGGGCGGCGCACCGCGCCACCTTGCCCTATGCAGCGCGCGGCGTCGCCTACGGTCCCTATCAGGTCTATCTGCGCGAGGACGAATGGGTCTTCGCCCCCACCAAGGCGACGCTGGTGCGCACCGTCACACGCTGGGATCAGGTCGGGATCGTCTGCCGGTGGTACGACTGGGCAAGCGACGAGCCGAACGATCATGCATCGTTTTTTCGAGAGTTGCCCCCCGATGAGCTGCAAGGACGCACGCCCGAGACGTACCGGGGCTGGTGGGTGCTAGACAACCTGCCGGATGGTACGAGCGACAGTGACTGGTTTGAGGGCGCCGTGGATGAGGTGTCGGACCCGGCGTTGCCGCTCGCCGAGGTGCTGGCGCGCCTGCAGGCGCAGACGTTCGACGCGTGGAAGCACGCCGAGCGCGATGTCTGGTTGATGGATGCCGGGGACGTCGACCAGCATCTCGTGTATCGGCGCGAGCACGAGGCGGAAGAGGCGGCAATCGCGCGCTTCGGGTTGCCGCCCGAGGGGCCGGGCGGAGTCTGGGGCTAGCCTTGCTGCGGGCCCCCCGGAAAAGATCCCCGTTCCGAGACGCGTCGTTCGATAGCATCGGCGCGCCGGTGTCGGGTTGCATACTCACAGAGTATATGATATAACCGACCCCATCGCGCTTTGGGTGGCGCCATGGAAGACAAGGAGGAGCATGACCACGGACCCGGTGATTACAGTCAGCCCAGCGGGCAAGACCAAACTGGCGATGCCGCAGGCGATCTGGCAAGACGCCGGGGCGGGTTTCGAAAGCGCGCGCTTCGCCGGCGAGGAAATGTTCCTGCGTGCGGAGCAGACCCCGGCCGGGGAAACATTCCGCCTTGCCTATCTGTGCTTTGAGGCCAGTGGCTTCGTGTCGCTTGGCGCCGCCAAGGCCTACGCCCCGCAGTTTGCCCAGCACGTGCTACACCGCATGGCGGTCTGGGCGGAGCACAACTACGAGGGCGATGTCTAACTCCCCAGCATGCTACGGAGCCGCGTCATGACGACACTCACCGCATTTCAGCTGCGCTGCGTGATGGCGCTGCGCCGGGAGCCTAATGCCATTGCGTCGAGCACGGCCATCGGCCACCGGGCGCGCGTCGCGCGGATCGCGGTGGCCAGCGCCATGCGCAGTCTGGAGCGGCGCGGCTTGGCCCACAGCTTCCCGAGCGACAACTCACAATGGGCGGTCAAGCTCTGGGCGCTGACACCACGGGGCAGGGCGGAAATTCCGCTGTCGCCTGCGCCGGCACGGCCATCCTGAGCGGCCCGGCGCCGCCGCGCTCGGGCGCGTGTGCTCACGCAGACAACCACGCTTCTCTATGGCACCACGACCCCATATCACCGATCCGTTCTACCGTGAGCTCAATGAGACGCTGGCGGGATTCGATGCGCGCCTCGCGCAGGCGATGCCGTTCGCCCTGCGCCAAGAGCGGCACGACATGCTGCGGCTGATAGCCGGGGTGTCGGTGGTGATGCAGATGGGGGCCGGCCACGTGCCCGATGTGGCGCAACTCAATGCAGTCCTCGCGGCGCGCCTCGGCAATGGCTCCTCGTGGTTCTCCTCCCTGCAGTACTTGGCCGGCGCCCGGGCCCGCGAGACGTTCGCCAAGCGCGAGGCGCTCTTGGCCACGCTGGTCGATCCGGGGTTGTTGAAGTTCGCCGCACAGGCCCTGCCCACCATGCCCGAGACCATGAAGTTGCTGATGGCGCAGACCAGCGGTGTGCAGGCGGCGCAGGCCGCGCGCGCGGCCCGGTTCGGCGCCTCGCTGCCCGGTACAGCGGGCCGCCTTTCCACGGCTGCCGACGACTGAGCACGCGGGTAAGCGCAGGCAACCGAAAGGGGTGTTGCGATATACTCCCAGAGTAGTTAAACTGGGAGGCATGGCGCGGTGTCACGGCGTACCGCGCAGGCTGTCATCCACCCATCCGTAACACTTTCGAATGCCCATGAACGACGTCATCGAGAACGGCAACGCGTATCCACTGGCCACCGAGGCGGGGAGATGGACCCCGGTGCTCCGGGGCAAGGAGTACTGCTCGCCCGCATGCGGGGCCCGCTGCAAGAAAGCGGACTTCGATAATGCTCGCGCCCGCGCGGGCGCGTTGGCCCGCGAGCTCGGGCCGGGCTGGCAGCCGCACGTTTGGGAAAACGGCGGGTGGCACTACGAAGTGAAGAAGAGCAACGGCGCTGTGTATGAGGAGGATGGCGAGTACCGCGCCGACCTGCGTTTCAGCTTTGGGACCGATACCCAATTACTGGTCTCGGAGACGCGGCCGAACGCACCGGCGGCGATCGCCGCAGTGATCGCACGCGTGGAGGCCGATATCGCCGTTCTGCGCCGGCAGATGCTGTCCATGGCGCCCACGCCGCTGGAGATCGAGGATGCCCGCTACACCGTGCAGGAGGCCTGACATGCCGCTCTTTCGTTGCGACACGTGCGGCTGTGTTGAGAACACGGCCATGGGCCTGTTCCACGATCGCGACGCCGACTACTGGCCGGAAAACGTTCGGGGCAGGGTGCTTTGCTCGGCCTGTGCCCCCGCCACGCGTGCCGACGGGCAAGCCACGGGATACGGCGCGTGGCACGGCCAGCTTGCCCGTCGGGCGGCCGCCGGGATGCTGGTGGATCAGCGCGGTCACCTGTGGCACCGGGACGAGACCGGGCGCCCCGCATCCGTGCAGATCGGGGGCGAGGCGCGCTAAGCGCTCTTATCATGCGCCGGAGTGCTATCGCTCGCTGTGGATAGAAAAAAAATATTAATTTGCTTAAGAAATGCCCGGTTTGTGACGTTACCAAATCGACGACCCGGCAATTGTTGCCCGGTTACGGATTTCAACCCGGCGTGCTGTTGGCGCGCCATGCACACGAGGATGTTCATGCTCAAGCCCCCTTACCTTGCCGCGCTGGCCCTCACCGTCGCAGGCCTCTCCACCACTGTCGTGGCAGTGACGCCGCCCGCCGGTGAGACGGCTACGCCGGTCGCAATGTCGCTAGCCCAGACTGCCGAAGTGAAGGTGGAGCTGCTGCGTGGCGACGCTTCGTGGATGCAGGGGCACTGGCTTCCCCGGGATCTGAAGGACGGCCAGATCGGTCCTTTCCAGTTCGCGACGACGCGGTCGATTCCCGCCGCTGTTGCCTGCACGGATACCAAGGGTCATGTGGAACTGCGCAATGAGCCGGTCGAGGTCGGGACGCACTTTGCGATCGAGCCACAGTCGGTCACCGCTGACGGCTTCATCGTGCGCGTGAAACTGAGCGATACCAAGCTCAAGCAAATCCGCCACTTCCAGTCGGGGAACTGCAGCGCGGATCTGATCGATACCGAGGGGCAGGCCATGGAAACGGATGTGCTCCTGCGCTATGGCGAGACGACCGAGGTGCCGGTCCGGCCCGGCCCGCAGCCGGCCCTCGTCCGGCTGACGGTGAGCCAGCCGATCGCGCTGACCAAGTGAGTCGGAGCCGGATCATGCGACATGACGCGCGAACTTGTGTTGGGGGCCCGTTGGCCGCCATTGCCGCGCTAGCGGGACTGATGCTGGGGATGCCTGCTGCGCAAGCGGTCGACATGACGGGCACGCCGATCGCGCCGCAGGCGCCGCCGACGGGTCAGCGGCTGTGCGGAATCGGCAGCGGGATCGCGCTGTCCGGCTCCGGCAACCTGACCTGCAGCGAGCCTACGACCATCCCGTCCGGGGCAGTGACATCGCAGGGCGCGCCCGCCGCACCCTGCCAGTTGGTCAACGTCCGCATCGAAGGGGCTCTCACGGTGGAATGCGATCGCATGAGCGACGCACCGGCCCGGGTGACGGGGGGACGTTGACGATGCCAGCGCTTGCCTTTCAGGTGGGTCACCTCTTCGAGATCGATCCGCGTGATCCCGTGATTGCGGACATGCGCGTGGCCACGGAACGCGCTATCCAGCAGTCGCAGATCCGTCAGGACACCACCATCGGGATCTGGACCGACCGAGAACATGGTTCGAGCCTAGTGGGCATTGCCTACGTCGGAGAAGTCTTCTGGCGTCCGGGTTATGGACCGGACGTGCGGGACGCGTGGTATGGCGCCGCCGCTGAATCGGCAACCGTGTGAGGAATGTCCCTGTGCTGCTGATCGACCTGCTTGTGGCGTTGAGCTCGCTCCTCTGTTTGTATCGAGGCGTCCAGCCGAAAGGCAACGGGCTGGTGGCGTTGCTGATCTTCATCGAATTCGTGGCCGTGACGGCCGGGCAGTACAGAATTGCCGCGTGGTGCTCCCTCGCGGCAGCCGCCGTCCTCATGGTGCTGATTGCCGCCATGCTGCATTGGCGATATCTGCGCCGCCGCTAGCACCCGGGGGGCATGGCGTAAGCCTTAGCCAACCGGTATCACCAACTTTGGAGAAATTATGTCAATTCGTACCCTGATGCCGGCGGCCGCAATGGCCGTATTCGCTCAAGGCGCCGTCGCTGCGAATGCAACGCCGCGCGAAGAGCTCCTGAGCTTCGATCGTGTGACGGTCGCCGGACAGGAAGTGAGTCTTGCCAAGACCCGTCATGTAGAGGGTGCCCACGTCATGATCTGCACGCAGTACGTGGAATCGTTCAAGCGCGAGATTGACCGCAGCGTGAATGCGCCGGTGACGAGCGACAAGGTGTCGATTGTGCTGGGCGTGCACTGCGCAGATTCCTGATCCACTTCCCGCGAGGCCGCGTCAGCGGCCCAATCTCTATGAACGATTTCACGCGTATCCTGACCGAGATCCAGACTAGCGAAGCCGAGATCGCCGCAGACGTCGCGATCGAGCAGGCGTCGAAGCAAGCGCAGCGTACCGAGGTGATTCGGTATGCCCGAAGCCGCTTCAATGAGGCAGGCGTCGGCAGCTACCTGCAGGAACAGGCCGGGGCCATGGCAGCCGCGCACTACTGGGTGAAGGTGTATGACAACGACCTCAGTGACCGCGTGCAGACGTCTATCGAGTTTGTTCCCGCGCCGCATGAGCTGTACGAGAAGGGCATCGGTGGCCCCAACACGGTGACGCTTCACATTGTGACGTGGTCCGACGCGGCAGTGAAGGCCGAAATTTACACGGGCCACTCCAACAACCGGCAGATGCTGCCGGCGACGACCATCGCCGAGCTGTCGCTAGACCACGTTCGCCAGTGGTTCCAGCGATTCGTCGAGTTCGCCATGAACTACCAAAAGGAGCGCGACGCCCGACATCGTTGATCCATCCTTCTTGAGAAGGGGACAGCATGCCAGTCCAGCCTCGTGGTGGCCGTTTGAGCGCCTTCCTGCTGCAAATGACCCTTGCACTCGCGCTGCTTGGCCTCGTGGACACCAGTGGCTACGCGGGCTATGACACGCTGGGGCTGCACCGCGTGACGGTACGTGCGACGGTTGTCCCGCTTACCGAGGTTGCTGCGTCAGCGTCGGTCTCGCCGGTGTTCCGCTTGGTGCTGGACCTAAAGCCCGTCGGGGGCGTGGGCATTCCCGCCGAAAAGTTGAGTGTCGCGGTGGCCCCGGAATGCCCAGCGCAGTACGTTCGTGGCGATTCGGTGCTCGTCGACGTGGCGCGCACGCGCCTCTCGGCTCGAACCTTGGCGTTTGCAGTGCAGGTGCTCGATGGCCCACCGTGTCGTGTCGAACTTGACCGGCAGGCGCATAAGCGCCTGCCGTTAAACGAAAAAGACGCCGTATCTCACATCCGCAAATCATGACCGATTTCGACCGCATTCTCCATTCGATGGAACCCGTAAAAGCGCAGGCGCTTGCCCATCTTGCGGCACACGCAGCGAGCGAGACTGCCACGCGACGCCGCCAGATCGCCCATGCGCGCAAGCGCTTCGCCGCCGTGGGCGTGGCGGCCTACCTGCAGGAGCAAGCCGCCGCCATGCAGGCGCAAGGGTTCCACGCGACGGTCTACACCGACGAGATCGACGATCGCGCGCACGTTTCAATGGAATTCGTGCCACGGCGTGGCGAGGCATATATCGATGATTTCAGCGCGGACGCCAACGGCTGCCAGCTGGTGATTCTGGGCTTCGCGAACGGCAATGATCGATGTGGACGTGGATGCGCTCACACTGGCGCAAGTGCAAGCGTGGTTTGAGCGGTTCGTGCAGTTCGGGCTGGCATTGGCCAGCGAGACGCCGCGCGCCTGAGGCAGAGGGACGCGTTTGTCTGCAGCAATTCACTGCCTTGTCCTGTCGGATGGGGCATTAGCAAGGAATGAACATGTGGCATGAAGAATTGATGGTGGTGATCCCGGTTGCTGTACCCGTGCTAGCAGCGCTGTGCCTGCTTTGGGTTCAGCGCAAGGCGAGGTTCCGTCTGTTGGTGCGCATCGCGGCGGCGGTTATGGTGCTGTCCGCGATCCCGACGCTGTTGGGAATGTTGATGCTGTCGGGTGCAATCTCGATGTTTGCGGCGGGCTTGGTGGTGGCGCTCGTGGTGGGCGATCGTCACGAGGCCCGTGCCGCGCGCGACGCCGCTTCGATGGAGTCCGACGCATGCAGCTGTTGATCGGGGGATTGGCGGTGAGCATTGTCGCCGTTGTGACGGCGTGTGCGCTCAAGGCCTACGATCTTGAGGGCCTGCCGAGCGAAGCCCGGTCGGCCATGGTTACCCAGCGCACCCAGCTACTGGCTCGGCAAGGGGCGGCGATGTTCCCTGCGGTATTGGGCCTCCCGATCTTGTTACCGGTGCGGCATGCACCGACCTATCGCGTCGGGTTGGCCATGGCCCATGCCGCCGGCGAGCCTGTCGCCGCCAGTGTGGTGGCCGTGCAGGTCGAGGCGAACTGCTACGCGCGACTGGCCGACGGTCAAGCAGTGCAGCTGGATGTCCAACGGACACGTCTATCCGAGCACACCCGTGTGGTGGCCTTGCGCAATACCAGCGGCATGGTGTGCCAGACACGGCAAGTCGGCTGAAGCGCGAGCCACTCACATACGGTAACGGTAGCTTTAGAAGAGGAAGGCAATCATGAAAGTGGCATGGAAAGACCTGCAGCGCGCCGACTGTATGGCCGGCGCATGGGCGGCGGCGGCCGTGATGGCGTGCTGTCTGCTGTTCGGGGCCATCCCGCAGGCGATCGTCGGCAGCTTGGCGGCCGGCTACCTGACCGCGCTCCAGCGTCGGCGTTACATGGCGGCGCTGCACCGGCGCGCGGAAGCGTCCAGCGGTCCGCAATGGACCGTGGAGCTCAATGGCGTCAGGGTGGGCGAAGTGAGCGACGCCGAGTATGCGGGGATCCGGCTCGTCGTGTTCACAGACATGCGCCTCTATACGGCCCAGTTCCGTAACAGCATCGGCGTACTGGCGCGCGGCTTGGATGCCGTGCTGATGCCGGTGCCCACCCTGACCGTCTGGGGACTGCTGGTGGTCGCCATGTTTGCGCCGGAGTCGGCGATGCAGGCATTGCGTGCCTTGCAAGCGGCCACGGCCGCCGAACTCGGCACCATGACGCGCCGGCTGGCTGTCGCACTGCTGGTGATGGGCGGCATCACGGCAGTGCTCAACGCGCTGGTGACGGGCGCCCGGTATGGCTTCGTCAACCGCTTTGCCGAGGCGACCGCACAGCGCTTGCGCCGCCAACTTGGCGTGGCAGCGCAGGGCGACATTCGCTTGGTGCGTAGGGTCGAGGGTCTTGCCCACATCAATGACGAGCGCGCCGTGCTGCGACGCGGCGTTGAGGAATAATGCCGTGGAGTTGAAGTACCTCGTTCAAGAATGGACCGAAGCGCAAATTGTCGTCCGAGCGGATGACAGGCCCATCGACAGTGCAGCGCATGCCCACCTACTCGCATCTGGCGCTCACTTCGATGTGGGCCTTGGTGGCTTTGTTCTTGAGGCTGGAGGCATGCCTTGGTCCTTTTCGGCTTTCCTTCCGGCGCATCAACTCACAGTTCGGCGGGTGTCCGTGCCGTACAACCCGGCGTGGTACGGCAAGAGATCGGCATATCCAAAGTTTGACGAACTGCCTCTGGTTTTTGACGGGTTCCCGCCCAATGGCGGTGCGTCCTGCGTTACCTATTGGTTCGTGCGCAGAGCCGACAATCAACCCTTCATGTCGACTTGGTATGAAGGCAGCTGGCGCACCCCAAACGGGCAAACGTCTCCCGCCGACACCGTATCGGAAGGGTGGCAAATGATCGCATCGCTGCGCGAGAGCCTCGAAATGTCATATGTGATGATTGATGAGGCAAACGCGGGCCAAGCGAGCCACGGCGAACTGAATGCGATCGTTGATGATACGGCCGGGCTTTCCGCGCTGCGCGTAGCGCTAGAGGCTAAACGGCTGCGCCACTAATTGCTCCCGGAAAGACCCGCCATTCCGAGACACGAAAATCATGACTGCACTGACCATTACCGAAGGGCTCGATGCCGCCGACTATCCGGCGGTGGCCGCCAAGGTCGCCGCGCACGGCGTGCGCGATCGCTGGTGCGCGGCGCGCGCCGAAGGCCGGGAATGCGCCTGTCTGGGCTGCGCCAACCAGCACCTCACGTGGGCCGAATATGAGTGCTGGAAAAAGTACGACCCTGCATTCAACCGGATTGGCCACGACGACTGTCGCAGCGCACCGGACGCACCCGTGTGACCGCCGCCGCCGGCCGCGCCAGTCCATTGCACCATTTCCTCGCGATTTCTTTACATCATCATGTCAACCCAAACCAATCCTGAGCGCGCGCCGCTCGATATGCGCCTTGTCATCCTGCTGCTGATCGCCCCCTGCGTGGCCGTTGGCGTCCTGTTCACGGGGGTGGCCGAAAGCATCGGCCGGGCGATCGCCGTGCGTGCCGTGGCCGATGGGCAGGCGCGCGACGCCGCCTCATTCTGCTTCGCCGAGGACCGGGCGTACAGCGAGGGCTATCTGCTGGAGACAAGGGATCCGGATGGACGTGCGTCCACAACCTACGCTTGTCGCCACAACGAGCTGCGCGAACGCATGGGCTGGGAGATCGTCCCGGTCGGGGCGTTCAGTTTGCCACCTGAATTGCCCAGCGCGGCGGCGACGTCGCCGCAATTGCTGCCGCCGGCGCCGGGGCCGGTCCCGACGACGCCGGCGGCGCCCGTCCTCGGTCGGTGACCCATCTTCTGGGAGAATGGCGAGCGTGGGCCCATTCCAGCCCATGACGACTTTGGAGGCACGATGATCGCGTTATCGGACTATCTGGCCATGGGCTGGTTTGGCGGCGGCTGGGCCGACGACGCAGGCCGCCTGAGCTTCGAGCGGATCCCGCTGTTGCTCTCCGCCGGCCGCCGCGAGGACGCGGCCGCCGCCGGTGCCGTCTGGTCGGAGGGGCCGCGCGGCTGGTTTGCGGGCCCCGGCAGCCGTCTGGAGGATCTGGTCGACTGGCTGCCCGACGTGATCGCGCCGCACTATTACGTCGCGCAGAGCGTCGAGCGCTGCTGGCAATGCGATGGCGTGACCCCGGTCTACGCGCTGGCGGTACCGGCTGGGCATCTGGCGTGGTACGACCTGCCAGAGGCTAGCGAAGGCCCCGAGGCGGCGCTCGCGTGGGAGGTCGCCGAGGCGGGCAGTTTCGTGAGCGACCTGACGGCCACAGCCGGGTCGGTGCGGCAGGTGATCGCCGCCCACTGCCCGGGCTATCACGTGGACTACAGCAATACCGCCGGCGGTCATTTCGCCATGAACCATTGCAAGCATTGCGAGGCAAAAATTGGGGAGTTCTACCTGCACAAGGAACCGGGTGGGCCATTCTTTCCGATGTCACCCGAGGACGCGGCGCGCATCACGCTGCGGCCGGTGCGTGCCCCATTGCTGGTCAAGGGCTGCGCCTCGATTTCCTCCGAAGACTTCTTTTCGGATTGCCGGCGAGGCGACCCAATTGAGCCGGGCGCCGCCGACGCGACGGGGCAGTAGGGGTCGTCGCCCAAGTACGACTCGCCAGATCATGGTTGATATACTCCCCGAGTATGGGTATGATGCGCTAGAAGGCGGGCCCGGCAGGTGAAGCCCTGGCCCTATTCGCTCACATGAACCGCCGGATACACGACATGGACATTTCGACAACAACTGGAGCTGGTGGGCTGCTGGTGGCGGGCAATCTCGCAATCTGGGTCGTCTCGATTGTGGCAAATAGCCCGAACTTCGATGTGCAGCCCGGCTTCGCAGTGTTCCGCTGGATCAGCGTTGGCCTGACCCTGCTGTGCGGGCTGGGCGGTCTGGGTCTGATGCGGCGCGAGTGAGCCACCGAGCATGATGCAGCGTGCTACCCGCGTGGTCGAATGCGAGGCCTGCAGCTGGCAGGGCGAGCATCACCATACCGACAGCGGGCATTGTCCGGAGTGTGACGGCCAGTGTCTCGATCTGGCCGTGATCTATGGGGAAGTCCCCGAGCCGGGCGCCCCGCAACAGGACCCAACATGAGCATCCGCCGTGTGTCGCCGGCCGCGCCGGTCACTAATGCCGATACCGGGCGCTATGCGCTGTGCCTGCCCAACGACCCGCTGTCGCTGTTTGATGGGCCGTGGGCCATCACGGGCCTGAAGCAGAGCCAGACGCTGCCGCTGGTGACGCTGATGCCGGTGGAGGACCTCACCGAAAATCCGGACGGGCCCACAAGTTGCTCGCCCGGGACGGTGCTCTTTGTCGTGGATACCTTGGCCGAGGTCAAGCAGATGCTGGCACTGAACCGGTCGCAAGTGGAGCAGTCGGAGACGGCGCTCAGACAGATCCGGGACCGCGTAGGCGCTGCTGTTGAGCGGACGATCCGTGAGGCGGTCACCATGCCGGGTACCATGCGCACGAACAACGGCAGCGCGGCTACGGGCAAGCCTGCCAAGACCGTGAAAGAGCGGTTGCTCGACGCGGAAACGCGGGCGAACCACTGGCTGGCTGATGGCAACGAAGCCGCCGAGCGTGGCGACAGGGTGAAAGCCGAGGCTTGCTACGCCAAGGCGCAGTACTGGACGGATCGCGCCAACCTTTTGGCCGGGCGCGGTGATCGTGAGCCGCCCAAGAAATGACGGGCGTGGAAATGACGACAGAGAGTGAGTAGAGCAATGGTTTTCCCCTCCTATTTCGTTACGTGTACGGCGAGGTCCGCGCAATGATCGGCATTGCGATTCGCGGGCTGTTGTTCTGGGCCTTGTTTCAAGGTCTGGGCTATTCGATGCGGTACCCGCACGTCGATGCACTCGTGCCCGGTTCTTGTCTGCCGGTGACGCAGCGGGCCGAAGCCATGGGGAGCGGCTGCCTGTATCGGGATGTCACGGCGACAGGCAGTGTGGCCACGCGCTCGTACGATGTCCAGATGCCGGAGGGGCAGGTGCTGGTGGTGGAAAAGATGCCCGCGTTGCTGGGCAAGCAATCGCCGGGTGAGGCCACGCTGCAGACGTATGGCCTGTTCGCACTCATGCTGCTGATCGCGGCGGCGGATATTCTGCCGTGGCTCTTGCGTGGGCTGCGGGGTGCATCGCGCGCGCAGGCGACATGACGGCGAGGGAAGAAGTCCCGATGGAGAAGGGCGCGGTGCTCTCGGATTGCGGCCTGTTCCGGTATCTCCTCTGGCGGATCTGGGATCCCGCCCTGCCGCTGATGGGTGTACTGATGGTCAACCCGAGCCGGGCCGATGCCGAGCAAGGCGACATGACCATTAACAAGGTGATGCAGATCGCGCGATTCAATGGCTATGGCGGGATCTTGGTGGCCAACCTCGCGGCATTGCGGTCGACAGATCCGGCGGGCCTCCTGAAGGTGGCCGACCCGATCGGCCCGGACAATGACCGGCACCTGCGGGATTTCTTCGGACGCGTCAAGCTGGTGCTGTGTGCGTGGGGTGCGGATTGCCGGCGGTTGCCGGGCCGGGTGCAGGCCGTCGAAGCGCTGATGCGCGAGGCGGGCGTGCGGCCGATGATGCTTCGGCTGACGCAGGGCGGAGTCCCGAGCCATCCGTTGGCGCGTGGCAAGGGCTTTATCCCGGTCAACACGAAACTGGTACCGTATCCGCTGTAACAGGGTGCGGTGGCGCTACATGCTGGGGTGTTCGGGCACGACGTCAACATTCCGGTGTCTTGGCGCTGTCGCGCTTCCCAGCCCTTGGCTGGGGTGGGTTGGGGTTGGTTATTGGCTGGTTAGGAAGGCCGGCGCGTGATCTCCAACGGCTTCCCTTGGCGACGGATTTCTTCGGTTTGAGGTGACGGGATGGATATTGTTTGCGATCAAGGGCGTTGGCTCGATAGCGCGGTACGCAATGTGCCGCGTGGCACGTTGCGCTGGTCCGGTGTCCCGCGCCGTGTGTACACGGCGGCCATCGGCACAGATTGCGTGCTGGCCACGGTCCGTCGTGCCGCCCATCAGGCGCAGTGGGTGGTCTCCATGCCGGGCTTCATCTGGGATGTGGCTGGGAGCGGGGCTCTACCACGACCCGTGCCCTCAATATCGTCCAGTCGCCGTCCATAGCATTTCGCTCCGCTAACGAAGCGCGGCGCGCCGTCGAGCAGGCTTACCGGGCGCTATGCGACGCGGCGGCAACGGAATGACTTTGGGAATCGCTAGCACCTGACGGTGCCCGGGCGCTGCGCGCGGTGGGTGAATTGGTTCGAGTGGGTTATTGGCAGGCCGCTCTTCATGTGGAATAGATTACGAGTTGGGAAATATATGTCGGCACTTGAGAAGTTGTTGGACGATTCCAAGAAACGTAACAAGGCATTTGTCACGTTCACGAAGGTGCTCGAAAATCGATTCGACGAATCGGACTGGGCGAAGTTTGGGCGCGAGCACGATATCGAGGAGATCTACGCCAACAGTGGACTATTGAACTCGGCCAAGTATCACAATTCGGACTATGGGCACGGTATTCTGCAGACGCTCGAATTCCTGTTCACGTACCATCCGGAGGCGCTGACGGCGCTATTGACCGATGAGGCATTGCACGTTCGTCTCAAACGAGAGGCCCCGGAACTCTTGGCCATCGTACTGGATGAAGAGGTGCCGCACGTCCCCGTGAAGACGCCCAGCAAGTCGACGCTGGAGGTTATCAAGACAGCGCTCAAGAATGCGGACACGCTGCTAGCCGAGCATGGCGCGGCCAGTGCTGTGGACCGCGTGCACACAGCCCTCCACGGGTACCTGCGCGAAGTTTGCGACAAGGCAAAGCTGGCCTACGGTGCCCAGCCGAGCATGACTGAGCTCTATAAGCTGATCCGTACCAAACACCCGGCATTCGCGGCGACAGGACCCCATGCAGACACCATCAGTAAGGTGGCCGTCAGCTTGGCCAGTGCGCTCGATGCAGTGAACACGCTGCGCAATCAGGCGAGCGCTGCGCATCCGAACGAGGAATTGCTCGACGACGTCGATGCGGGCCTTGCCTTTAATGCCGCGAGCACCGTATTCAACTACGTGCGTGGCAAGGTCGGCGACTGAGGAGGAATTATGTCCGACAGCCCGCTCGACCTAAGCGCATTCGAGTTGCCTATCGACGGCTTGCAGGCCGTGTCCGTCGACGGACAACGCGGCGAACTCATCATCGAATACCTTGTGGAAATCGAGATGGAGCGACGGGCGATTCCGGCCCGGTTGCGGCTCTCGACAAGCGCAAGCGCCGCGCTTGTGCACGCGGTTACGACCATGGTGGAGACGGGCCAGATCCAATTGGAGGAGGCGTCCGCCCCACTGATCCAGTAGGCACGGCGAATTGCCGTTGCCCGGATCTTTCGCCCTTACAACTGACAGGCCGCACCGGGCACGTACGCGGTCACGATCGCGTTCGCACCGTGGGCGATGGTTTCACAGTCTGCGGCCGTGACGTTGTCGAAACAGGTGCGGAAGGTGCCTCGCTGCACGTAACACGCGCCGCCACTCGGGTTGATGTGAGCGCCAGTCAGCCTCTTTACGGCATCCTTGATCTCTTTTTCAAATTCCGCTTGCGTATCCATAACGCCTCCATAGCGTCTTCTAACGTTCCCCGAGTTGTTTACAGCCAAACACGACAAATATAGGCATGCATCGTGGCATCGGTGCTCTTCGTATAATCCCTGCACGCGAATGCGAATTGCGAAAGCTCATTAACTGGCGTGACGCTGCTATAGGTAGGGCGGAGCGTTTGGAAGTCGGGAAGCTGCATCAAGTCAATGAAGTGTCCCTGATGCCATAGGAAAAACCCCTCTTCCGTCGGAGCAGGAGGCGATATATTCACGTCCACATAACTGCCAACCACGAACTTTGTCGGGCTGACACGCGACTCCCTGCCATTAGCCACTTTGTTCGGAAATATCGGCTGCGGAATGTCAAATCGCATACCGTCTATCCGGAATGATGACGCAGGGATAATTCCATTGTATTGGGGTCGATTCCGATCAATGAACGCGATGTCGAAATCATCATTCACATCGACGACGATTAACGTTCCAAGGTCCTCGACAAATGTTCGATCTCGCCTTAGTAACGTTATGGAATCAGAGTGAGGGGGCGCTCCATTTGGGTATGCGCTGTAGCTGACAGACCGCCCGCTTTGTGAGGTGCGATTGAGCAAAAGAAACTGGAATCCCTCTATCGTTTCGGGCGTAAATTGCGTGCCGACGACCATATATGCTCGGAGGGCATAGGTTGTGGAAACGTCGACGTTCGCTTCAATGGAGCCGTCATCGTAAATGGAGTAGCCGCCGAATTGATGCGTGCCGGTCGGTGTCGCTGCTTCGCTGATTGCGTCGTTTTTCAGATCAAAGGTAAAAATCTTCGCGCCGCCCCATTGGACGGCTTTCGCGCCAACCATGACGTCCTGATTATTCAATATCCGAATTGGCCATGTATGTCCCCCGTTAGGAAGCACGACCGGTGGATCTATGAATCGCGTTTGCCCGTTTTTATAGGCCCAGTATCCATAGTGATACCGATCGCCAGTCTTGGTGACACTGTTGAGCACACCGGCGACGGTGCCGTGGGAGTTGATGGACAACGGAAACAGTTGGGGGTCCCCGATCGTTTGAGGACCATCATGCGGGTAGGGAATGGGGGTAACGGAGATCGAAAGTGTCACCGGCGACTCCTAAGAAAAAATGTTCCGCGCCGTCGCCCAATTCCCACGGCAGTCCAGAGAGCGCCCTCAAGGGAAGAGACTAGGGGAAAACATGGAATTGGCAAGCACCATCTATGTCACAGGCGCCGCGATCCTTCATAAGTGTTGTAACCACTACATCTGTGCGGGTGACAGAGAGTAGGACGGGCGTTGAGCTGCCACCAGAACGGGCGGGTCGCTTGCGGGTGCCAGTTACCGGCATGGCCGCCGATCCCCCAATTAGCGGGGTTGAGGCGGGGCCCCGGCTTGCCGATAGCACGACGGTGCGTCGTCGCTCGCCGGCGGCGCCCCCAGCGTCAGCGCAACACGCACGGCGACCCGCGAGCATCACTTGCAATATACTCCTAGAGTATATAATATGACGTTATGTGCTTTCCCGTCACCTTGCATCAATGACCTCTCCTGAACCTGATCGCACGCGTCGCGTGCAACCGCTCGCTGTGGTGGATGTCATCCTGTCGCCGTGGGCGCAGCAGGTGATAGGCGTTGTCTGGGTGGCGGCCCCGTGGGCGTTGTTGGCCGACATGTGGCTGGACCGTAGCGGTCCGGCGCTTTCTTGATAGGAGTGGATGTTGCAAGAGAACACGATTGTCTTTCACGATCACCATCTGGCCGTGACGCCGCCGGACGGCACCGCGCGATACGTGCCGCTTTCCCGCCTGACCGAGTTGACGGTGTCCCAGTTGGCACAATCCGAAGGGCGGCAATGGGTCGTGATGGCGGAGATCGATCTCACCCAGCGCGTGCGCTTGGCCACGTTCGCCGCCAGCGCGGCAGACGACGCGCTGCGCCGCGCGGCTGGCTGGGCAACCCGTTGCTTCGGCGCGGGCCACACCGTGTCGCCGGCCCATTCCCGCCCGACGGCAGAAACTCCGGTGTCGGTGCTGCAGGGTGCGAGTCTGCAGCATGTCACGACATGGGGCACGCAGTTCGTGCCGGTCGCCCGTGTGACCGAAGTCCAACTGCAGGCGGTGCCTTCCATTCATCGCTGGCAGGTGGTGGCCCAGAGGGCCGGGAGCGCGGCGCTGCCGGTGGTGCCCCCGATGGACGACCGCTCGCGCGCCGAGCAACTGGCGCACACATGGGCCGAACAGATATTCGGCGCGCAGGCACGCGTGCACGCCTGAGTGGCCCGCAGCCGGCGGCCCCAACAACTGCGCCTCTCGGTCGGCAAGGCCGCCGCGTTCGCGGCCAACGCCACCATGTCGACGGCCGTGACGGCCAGCTGTGGCGCCACGCGTTAGAGCGCCGATTGTTAAGCAGGTAAATGCGCTGCTCGACGACTACACCACCAACGAGGCCACCAAGGCCACTTGGCAAACGACTTGAGGAGTATGACATGACAGCACCCCAATCATTGCGTGCACGAAACAAGGCGGTCAGCGCACGCCGGGGGCTGGCTCCCCCGGGAGATGGGGCTGGAGCAGGCGCAACGCTCAGACGCCCTGCCGAGCCGCGAGCTGGCGCCTATGGCTAGCAAATTCCGGTGGGTTGGTTCATTTTTCCCATATGCGAATAGGAAAATAACGTTAAAATTCTCTTCGAAGCAGCAGGGGGCCGGCATGGCTCGCACTTTCCACACGGAGAAAAAAGTATGGCGTCAACCGCAATTCAGAATTTCGTTGGCATCGACAGTAATGTCCTGTCGGATGAGGAGTTTGCGCAGCTACTGCAGACGGCGTGGCGTGCCGATCTGGATTGCCTGATTATCGCCACCGCGAACCCGGGGAAGCGGGAGGCGGAGGCGCTCGCTGCCACGCAGGCCGAGGGGCGGGTGGCCGAACTGGTCAGCCAGCGTGGCGACGTTAAGCAGGCGGTGACGTGGCTAGCGCTGCGTGCGCCGGCTGTCGCCTGAACCGGAGCCCACACCATGAAAAAGCTCACCCATTTTTTGCGCGCGGAGGCGCGCGATTTCGCCGATATCATGGTCATCTTTGCTGTGGCCGTACTGTTCATTATGCCGCTCGGTGCCCTGTTGGATCGCTATCTCTACGATCTGGCCGGCGTCATGGCGGTGCAGCCGCGAGGCGTGATGTGGTCCATGATGGCTGCCTATATGGTGGGGATCATCACGTGGTTCGCCGCGAGCTTCTGGGCGGCGGTTCGGCTCGTCCGGTGGACCTACCGAGCTGGTACGGCCACCGCGCCGCGCTATGCGCTGGTGGTGGCAGGCGCCGATCTGACGGCGCTCTACGGCCACTATCGTCTGACCAAGGAAGAGGCTGACGCGATCTTGAGCGACTCCAAGCTCAAGATCTACAGGCCCTAAGCGCCAATCTATGAAAATCCTGCCCGTCGAACAGGCCCAGCAAATGGGCTATCCGGCCGACAAGCGCAAGCGTCGGCGCCACCACCGCATCGCGGCGCGCGCGCTGCTGGCGGGCGGTGGCTTTTTCAACAGCTACAGCGCCCGGGGCACGACCTTCCACCACGTGGCCATGTGGCACCTGTTTCAGGCGCGCTATCTCGGTCGCTAATGCGACCGGGACGACCGTGCCCCATCCGGACCCGACATGGACGCGCTTTCTCCTCCTGTGGCCCTTGTGCTGACGCCGGCACCGGCGCCGCAGGAGGCGCCTGTCCCCGCGACGAGCGATCTGGTCCTGTCGCGCCGGCATTTCAAGCGGCTGCGGCACTTCTTCCAATGCCGCAGCTACGGCTCGGCCGCGCATGGCGACAGCATTGACCTTGCCTTGGTAGGGCATGGCTACATCGCGCGCATCGAATCCCTCTTGGGGAGTACCAACTTCAAGATCACCCCGGCCGGGGAACAGGCGCTGGCCGTCGAGCTCTCGCGGGAGATCCAGCGACGCTCGCCGCATCACGATCTGGCCAGCCGGCTGGCGAACTGGCGCCGCCGGTCGGGCCGTGTTACGTGGGAAAACATCGAGCTCGTGGTGAATTTGCCCGCCGGCGGGCGCGCCGTGGTGCGACCCGATGTGTTCTCGCTGGTCTCGACCTACGACGAGAAGCGGATCTATCCCTGCGTCGACGAGGTGAAGGTGAGCCGCGCGGATTTTCTGGCGGACGTGGCCAAGCCCGAAAAGCGGGCCGGATACGCCGCCGTGAGCGATGCCCTCTACTACGTCGCACCGGCCGGCCTCATTCAGCCGGCCGAGGTGCCCGAGGGTTGTGGGCTGATCGTCGAGCATGCGGCCGACCAGTTCGAGATCCTGCGACGGGCCAAGCGCAAGCGCGTGGCGCTGAGCGTGCACACCTTTATGAACCTGATCCTGAAGCCGGGCGACGTGACGCCGCTATGACAGCGCCCACGCGCGAGCAGGGCATGACGCGCTTGCGGCGCGCCAAGCAGTGTTCGTCAAAGCAGCGATTCGCCGACGAGCTCAGCGCCAAGGCATGGGGCGCCACGCGGCAGCAGGCGACCGGCACACCCCTGTGGGTCTACCGCTGTAACCAGTGTCGAGGCTATCATCTGACGCGCAGCGATAACGGCCCGGGGGCCAGTGTGATGGCCGATCTTGTTGACCCGCATATGCCAAGCGCCGCCGAGAACGGCTGTCCGGACTATCTCAAGTGAGCGTGACGGGCCACCTTCGGCAATACGCGCGGCGATGACCGCAGACGAACCCTATTGAAGGAATCCAGCACCATGATCCGTGGCGATCTTTCCAACCGGTTGATCCATCTCACACGCGACAGCGCGGAGCTGTCGGCCGAGCAGGTGCTGCAAAGCATCGTGAACGAACGCCGGCTGCGAGGGTCCACGAAAGATATCAAGGGCGGTCACTCGGTTGCCTGCTTCACGGAAGCGCCGCTGACGGCGCTGGCGCAGATGATGGCCAGCGATCCGACTGCCATGCGGTACCAGCCATTTGGCGTCATGGTCACCCGCGACTGGCTTTACGCCCAAGGCGGGCGTCCGGTGATTCATAGTGCGCCAAATGAATACGACGCGTTGCCAGCGAGCATGCAGTACCGTTACGTGCGGTACCAGCCGGACCGCCGCAATGGGGATTGGACGTGGGAGCGAGAATGGCGGGTGCCGACGACAAGTCTTGCCCTCGATCCCGCCCACACCACATTGATCGTGCCCCGGCGTGCCATTGCCGATGCGTATGTGAACAAGCACTATGAGGATCTGTTCAACGTCGCGCTCGCGCTTGAGGAGGTCGGTTTCGCCGTGATCGCGCCGTACGAGTGGCATTTTGTGGTGCTGGAAGATCTGGGCATCGAATTTCCGGCCCAAGCAGCTGCTCCGGTATCGGCCTGATCGGTCCTCGTGCATAGAAACAGTGATATTTTCTCATGTTTGATAGAAAAATAACGTTAAAGTTTCTCTTATCAACCCGAGGGGTGCTGATGGCTTTCCGATTCCAGTTCTATGACTCCCGCGACGCGGCGGCGCCGGCGTGCTCGGCGCCGTGGCTGTGGCTGCTGCGGCTGCGCGTCAACTTCGCCTACCTGAGCGCGGACTTTGGCCGCACTGTAGACGGGCGGACCGGACGCGTGCTGGAAGAGTGGGCGCAGGCTACCGCAGCCGAGAAACACCGGCACTGAGAGGCTGCCGCCCATGTCCAAAACGGTCTTGCAGTTCCCCGCGCTGGTGGGTAGCGACACCCCCCTCACTCTGACGGAACACGCCCGGGCCAAGGCGCTCGAACAGATCCTACACCTGCAGCTCGCGCTGCACACGCTTGGCGATGCCTTGCAGCCGGGCAAGGCGCTGACCGAGCAACGCGCAATCACGGGTCTGCGCGTCTCCGAACATACCTTGGCCGGGCTGGCCACCGTGCTGGGCATCCCCAGCGAACTTGCCGAGGAGCGCGAGGAACGCAGTCGGAGCCTGCGCACGGCCAACCTGCGCGTTCGCGAACTGGAAGCCCAGATCGGACAGGCGCAGGCGCCGGAGGCCGTCCAGCTCGGCCTGCAGGCACTCGACAAGCGGCTGGAGAACTGGTGGCGCCACGAAGGCCTTGGCCACATTACCGACCGCGCGGCATTCAGCCCCTATGGCTGCCGCGTGACCTTGTGCTGCAACCTGTTTGGCGAGCGCTCCCGCGACACGACCACGCAGCTCAAGCGCCAGTGGCACGAGAGCCTGCGCACGCGCGGTCTTGTGCTCACCGACGACGATGGGGACGTGGCCGTGCTCGATTGCGACGCGTCCCGCGTTGCGCTCTTCGGTTTTATCCGCGCCCGCCTGCCATCGGTGCGTTTCGAGAAGACGATCAACTGGATTAACGCACGGACCAGCGAGTGCGTGCTGCGCGAGATCGAGATCCACATCGCGGATTTCGGTGACCTCCTGACGTTGCCGTTCACGGCGGACCGGTGAAGACCAGTCGCACGCATGCCGATCTGGTTGCACTGGCAAGCGCCAAGGGCGGACGCTGTCTGTCTGACGCGACCGACTTCGTCGATACAAAATCGGTCGTGCGATTTGCCTGCGACGCCGGACACGAATGGTCGACACGGGCCACAAACGTACTGCACCGGGGGCGCTGGTGCCCCGTCTGTGGATCCGCCCACAGTTCGGCACTGACACTGGCCGACGTGCAGGCCATGGCTACCGCGCGGGGTGGCGCATGCTTGTCGCGCACCTATCTTGGCATTCATCGCTTGCACCTGTTTCGCTGCGGCGCCGGTCACGAGTGGGAGGCCCAGCCTGCCAACCTGCGCCACCGGGGCTCGTGGTGTCCGGTCTGTGCGGACCGGCCCAAGCCAATGACCCCGGCGCAGGCGGCGCAAAGGCTGGCCGAGATACAGGCAATTGCCCGGGCGCGCATGGGGCGGTGCCTGTCCCGGATCTATAGGGGAGACAAGAACCACCTGCTTTTCGAGTGTGCGGACGGCCACCAGTGGTGGGCGACGCCGAACACCATCAAGCGGCCGCACTGGTGTCCGCGCTGCCGCCATGGCCAGCCAAGGGAGGAGGTGGTAACCGGCATGGCGCGTGAGGTGCCGCGCGCGCCGATCCTCGCGCGGCGCAACAAGGAAATTCAGCGGGTGTTCAAAGCGGTAGTTGATACGAATAGGGACGCAGACGGCGGCGTTGAAAACTAAGCGGGCTGCCCGCCCGGAAAAGGCCGCCATTCCGAGACCACGATCGACCGCTGATGCACGACCCCATGGATTCCACACTGAACCTTGCCCTTGGGCAACCTGCGCTGGAGACGCGTACTCATGCTCGCGTATGACCTTTCGACCGTAGTCGGCGACTTGACCCCGGTGACCACGCTACAGCAGCAGCTGCAGCGCGCCGGCGTACAGGTGGAGATCCACATTGGCGCGGTAAGCCCCATCACAGGCGAGGGCGCGCGCGTGTGCGGAAGCGACGCGATGGCCGGGCGCAAGGCGTGGCACATCTATTGCCCCGCGTACACCAAGGCACATCAGGTGTATCACGAACTCCTGCACGTGCGCTGGTATGACGTGGACCACGCGCAGTGGCTGCACGGCACGCCCATCACGGACAATGGGATCCGCGCGGGGCTGATGCTGCTGAACAACGATCTCGATCACGCGCACATCGTGCGCGAGGAGATCGCCGCCTACCCCGAGGCGGCCGCCTACTGGGCCAGCGATTTCGCGCTGCTGTTTGCCAAGCGTCCGCAGGGCGACACCCCGGGCGATCGCCAGCACCGGCGCCTCACCCTCTTGCGGGGCTGGATGACGCTGCCCGTCGCGTTGCCGGAAGCCGGCATCACTCACCAGTTTGCCGATGCACTGCAAGCGGAGGGCTGGATGGCACAGGCGCGCCGCATGAGCGCCCGCGTGCAGGCCGCCGGCACCGACAAGGCCGCCGGGATCGCGGCGCTGCGCGAGGCCATGGAGGCCGATGTGCCGGCGGCCCAGTTCTGTGCGTTCTCGCTGCGCCTGCCGACGGCGCCGGTGGCGCCGGTGGCGATACCGGCCAATGTGCCGGGCGGCACGATCGCCAGCGCGATCACGGAGTCGCCTTCGCCATGAGGCGATGTCTCGACAGCTATCCTACGTTCATCCGAACCGTCTGACCCAATGATTACAGCGCATTTCGAAGGCATCGAGCAACAACTGATCGCCGCCATGATGCAGGCGCAATACTCTGTGCAGATCTGCATCGCGTGGATGACCGCTGAGCGGTACAGCGCCACGCTGAATGCGCTAGCCGATCGCGGCGTAAAAATTGAAATCGCTTACTACAATGATCGCCGGAACATCGGCATCGTAGACGAGTTCACGCGACCAGAGATCGACCACTTTCAGGTGACGCCACGTGGCGGTGCGCTGATGCATCACAAATTCTGCATCATCGACGACGCGGTACTCGTCACAGGCAGCTACAACTGGAGCAAGAACGCCCATCGGCATTTCGAAAACATCATCGTAGTTCGGAACGACTTTGAGCTCGTAAGCCAATATAAACACGAGTTCGAGGACATCAAAGAGTTTGCGAGCGGACCGAAGGCCGGTCAACGCAAGCGGTGCTTCTGCTGTGGATCACAGGCTTATCATCTAGCGGTCTTCTACCCGAATGATGGCCACGCCCCAATCAGCAATGGCGTCTGGCTGGTTTGCGAACGGCGCAGGCACGCCAAGCTCATTGCCCACGATACGTGGACGCCTGACGACGCGTTTGAATCGGAGCGCCTAGAGCCAGACGAAGAATTGCCCCTCCGAACAATCTCGGTGAACGCGCAGCGCGAACGCATGCTGCGCAAATTCGCGGCCGAACGCGAGGAAATGGAATTCGTACGAATCGCCCAAGCACGTCGTTTTCGTATGCCGATTGACGCAATCGGGCTAGTGCAAGATCGCATCGACGATCTCGGGCTGAAAGGAAACGGCGGGCAGGTGTCATGGCACCAGCCCGAGCGTGAGATTGTCGTGAACTGGCGGGCCGTGTACTACCGCAAGACGGTTCCGGATATCCTGTCGGATGACGGCGACTTTGAGCAAATCGTCCGGGGCACCGATCGCTGGCGATTCTGATCTGTACAGCGGGCTCGGTGGCCTGCCTACCCTGCGTCGAGTGGATGTGCAACGATCAACCTTACAGCAACGTATCAACATGGACATGACAACCGCTTCACAGCCCGGCACGGCATCGGCCATTCTGGGCGTCGACCGCGCGACGTACGACGTCGACGGATTCCGTCGCGTGCTGGCGCGAATCTGGCGACTTGATCCTGTCTGCTTCGTCCTGCGGTCCCCAGATCCGGGAGAGGTAGAGCTGCAGTTTGTGCGCGACGCGATTGCCCGGGGCCGCAGTGTGCTGGTGGTGCCTGAGCGCCACCATGCGCCGGCCGGCGTGCACTGGGTCGGGCCGATGGAGCCGGTGTGGTCCGGCAGCCTGCCGTATACCAACTGGGAAGGCTGCTCGCTGGAGGTCATCCGGTTGCGCCTGCTTGACAACGCTCTCATCGTCGCGGGCGAGTCGGTGACCGACGACGGGCACTGGCGCTTTGAGCACCGTCTGCACCGCACCGTCGGTCAAACGTACGCGGGCCAAGGGCTCACCGCGAGCGAGGCGGGCGTTGCCAGCGCGCCCTTCACGCTGGAGATGCGCCTGCGTCCAGTGGACGGAGAGATGCAGGTGGAGGGCTACTGGAATGAGGGGGATGGGTCGGTGCCTTTCGCCGGCCGGCTGCAGGAAACGGATACGGATCTCGACGAGGCCCTGCTGCAGGGCGGGACGCGATGACGGCCGCCGAGACGTCCGTGGGCCCCGAACCCAAGAATCTGAAGATCGATCCCGCCTGCGAGATGGAATAGCGCCCACAGAGGAGCAGCCTTGATCCCCCACGTGGTGTGGAGTATTCGACGACAAGTGACGGAGCTCGCGCGCTACTACGATACGCCATCGCTCCACGCGCAAATGGTGGCGGAAGCGCGCGATGCGCTCGACGCATGGCTCGCCTTGCTGGTCGCGGAAGATCCGCCCTCCGTGGACGATATGGAGTCCGCGAAGCGCTTGGTAGTTGGCCGACTTTTCACGCTCTGCTCTCTGGTGGACTTTCCCGAGTCGTCGGAGGTCCGCCAATGGATGGAATCCTTGGCCGCAGTCGGCCTGTTGTCGGGCTTGGAATTGTCCGGACCCGAGTAGTCGATACTCAACGGGGCGCGGCGATGGCGGCTGGCGTGGCGCAGGTCATAATTGCAGCGCAATCCGCCAGCCGGCGGGCGATCGATTTCGGGAGGGGACGTGGGTCTGGAGACAACGCATTACAACCTGCTGGTCAGCGCGAACCATGAGGCGTGGGATGGCCTGTCATGGAGCATGGGGAAGGATCGTCTGTTCGAATACACGAATGACATCGTGAAATCGCGCTTCACCCCCCTGTCTGACGCGTCGTTTAGCCAGCTGCAGTCACTGCCTACGTTGTTCGCCTATGAGCGGCACTGCGGCAAGGCGGCGCGCGTGGGGCGCATCACCGGCATTACCCACCGCAACGACGGTTATGGGATCTCGTTCGAACTGGATCCGCGTATCCCCCCAATCCCCATGGACCGACTTGAGCAGCTGCTCTATGCGCTCGATATCGATGCAAGGTACGAAATGAACCGCACACACTGGGCCGTCAAGAACGTGGCGCTCCCGCGCGTGCTGGAGCAGGGGGGGCTCATCCCCGCCGGCGCCATGGCGCCGCTTGTGGCCGCACGCCCACCGACGGTCTTCCTTTCGTATTCGCACGACACGCCGGCGCACAAGGCGTGGGTCGCCCAGCTGGCGATTCATCTGCGCGAATACGCGGTCGAGGTGCTGCTCGATCAGTGGCACGTGAATCCGGGCGAGGATCTGGAGGCTTTCATGCGGCGCGGGGTAACCACCAGCGATCGCGTCGTGATGGTGTGCACCGAAACCTATGTGCGCAAGGTGCTGGACGGTAGGGGTGGTGTGGGTTTCGAGCATACGCTCGTAATGGGGCAACTGATGCAACAGCTCGGCACGGACAAGTTCGTGCCGATCATTCGTCAACCCGGCTTGCAACCCATCCAGATCCCCGCATTGTCGACACGGCTTTACATCGATTTCTCGCAGGATCTGGTCTACCGGGAAAAAGTCGAGGAGCTCGCGCGCACCGTGCACGGCCAGCGTCCCGTACTACCGCCGCTCGGGCGTCCTCCGGTACCGCCGCCACCTCTGAGATAATACCGATGCCGCGCGCCAACGACCCCAGACCCGGCCAACTGCGCGTCGTCAAGACGCGAGCGCGCTGGCGCCGCAGCGACGCCGACGGCGAGCGCGCGCTCAAGGCCGCCATCTACACGCCGCGTGCCTTGCGTGACCCGGCGCGCCGCACCCCACGGGAACCGCTCGATGCGCGCGACAACACGTGGCAAGACGGCCCCCCGGACTTGCCCGGTGCGGGCTGGCCAGCGAGCGTCAAGGTGCTCTGCGTCGCCGCCGTGCTGTGGGGGCTCTATCGTGCTGCGCCATGGGTGGGCGCGTGGGTGCAGGCCCACTGGCGCTGACTGACACGCAAGGGGCTGCGATCGCGCTATGGAAGGCATTTTCGCAACGATCATGAAGCGTACTCGCATGGGCGTCGCGTTGCCTTGTCACTGTGGGTGGAAACTGCGATGATCTTGGCCAAGGCCACCTGCCGCCGTCCGCTCGCGCCGCGATTCGTTCGCGGTGGTGTTAAGGCAGGGTACGAACCCCTTCCATCGTTCCGAGTCCCTGACCAGCGATTGGCAAGAGCGAGCGCCAAAAGCCGCCACGCGGCGGATCCGCTGGTCCCCTAGGATCACGAATGAACTGCACGCTTTCCCATGACGAGGCCAAGCGCCGGGGCGAACGGATTGCCGCGCGCCTGACCGCACTGGGCCACGCTATTCCGCTTAATCACGGCCTGCAGGCCGTGGCCGCCGCCGAGAACTTTCCTGACTGGAACCGAATGAAGGCGGCGATAGGCCGGCCGCAGCGGCTCGACACGCTGGCGCCGGCGGCCGGCGGCGTGACCGCGCTGGATGCGCAGGATGCCTCAGACAATACGCAAGACGAGGCGCTGCACTACGACGATTTCGACCCTGCCAAGGAGCTCGATGTCGATCTGCCGGTGGTCTACCGGATCACGCATCACTACGACATCGGCAATCAGGACGTCTACGTGACGCGCCGGAAGAACGAGGGTAGTGCGGGAGACGAGGTTGACGCGCGGCGCGCCGCGCTCTACTGCTGGTGCGTGGCCGAGGCCGCCTTTGGACGCATCCTCGTCTCGAATCTGGGCATCGCGGCGGCGCTCTGCCGCTTCTACGGATTCACTCATCACTGGGCAACGTACGGTGCGCAGGTGGTGGACCTGTATGGCGATCTGGAAGGGCTGGGCCCGGCGTACGCGCCGCTGATGGCCGACCCGGCGCTGGCGCGCGAGGGGCTGGCGCAGTGGCTGGAGCCGTTCGTGAGTCCGGCCTGACGGGGCACGCGTGGCGACCGGGACCGTGGGATAGAGGTCCCTCAAAATACCGCCATGCCGAGACCGTCTCGGCCGGACGACGCTTGGGGGCGGCCCCCCCGTCAGCCCTGTTAGCCCTGTCAGCCCTGTCTACGCAGCCGGCAGGCCCGGTGTAGAGTGTGGGGAGGGGCGGGGCCGACCCCGTGGCGGGACACGGCGCCGGGTCGTCGCACATTGCCGCTACCATCTTGAAATATACTCGTGGAGTATATATGATGAGATCATCGCCACCGCTGCCCATGCGCGCTGCCATGCCCCATCCACACCTGTCCGCCATCGCCGACCTCGTTACCGGCTACGTGAACGGCTTCGACCGCGCCTGTGCCCAGTTCGGACTGGACGTTCAGACGCTCGAAACGCTGCTGCTTGACGCGAACGTCGAGGCCTGCCCCGGCTGCGACTGGTACGTGGACAGCCACGAACTGCTCGGCGAAGGCGACGCGCCCGACGGGCATTGCGATAACTGCCGGCCATCCTGAGCCGCCCGATAACCTTCACGCCGAGACATCCCATGACTAACGATACGGCCGCGCCCTTGCGCCACCCCGCCCGCAGGTTTTATGGCTCTGCCATGCAAGGCATGCTGAGTGCACTCCTGTGGAACAAGGACCGCATCGAAGATCCGACCTTCACGGGACGCCGCGTGCTGGGCTTCAAGCTCCCCGACTTCCAGCGTGGTGAGCGCTGGAGCGACGATCAGTGCATTGCCTTTCTTGAAAGTCTCTGGATGGGAGTAAGTCCCGGTGCGTACATGGTCAACTGGTCCTATACGAACGATCACAACCATTACCTGTTGCTTGACGGCCAGCAGCGCCTGCGCGCGCTCGAACGCTATTGGAACGGCGAGCTCGCAGTGCCCGGCGAAGATGGGCATGCCTATCGCTGGACCGAGCTCACCGAGGCCGAGCACAACCACTTCTTGCGTATTCCGTTCCCGTGGTTGGAAACGCGCTACACGACCGACGCGCAACTGCGGGAAGCCTACAACCGTCACAATTTTGGCGGGACGCCGCACCGCCCAGACGAGCGCGCGTGAGCACGCTGACCTCGCACGGAGCGAACGATGACGCAAGATAACGCCCTCGATATCTGGACGGTCTACGCCATGCCAGCCGGCAGCGCTGCGCCCTTCGTTGCGCGCCGGTTTCAAGTCGACAGTGACGGCCACACACTCACCGATGACATCCTGCAGGCCGAGACGCTTGCCGCCTTGCGGGCCCAGCTGCCTCCGGGCCTTATTCGGCTTGCGCGCAGTGAGCGGGACGACCCGAACATCCTCGAAAGCTGGATCTAAGAGGATGGCCACCCGGCGCGCTATGTGGGACGTGAGCGATATGAGGGAGGCGGAGCGCCCGCAGCAACAGTTCCTGCGCGAAGCCATGGCCGAGCTCCAGCTCGGACGCACGGCCTTTGCCGCGCGGTTTGGCGCCAGCAAGCGTGCGCTGGACAACTGGCTCCTGCCGTCCACATCGAACCAGTAACGCGACATGCCCGGCATGGCGCGGCAGTACATCGGCGAGGTTCTCACGTGGCATCGTGCCGGCATCGTGCTCCCGGCACAACACGAGCCCATCAACGTCTAGCCGCCCATGGTGGACAGATACTCTCCGAGTATATATCATCGGTGCCATGATGTTCTCCCATGAGGTGAGGGTTCATGTCGTCTGTCGAAGCATTCAGAGCGCCAGTGGCGCTGCAGGAGGTGAGGGGCGCGCCCGCCGGCGGGCGCGCTGATGCAGCCTATGCGCCCGCCGGGCTTGCCGTGCTGGCGCTGCGCGACGCCGTCCGGGCATGGACTCCGACCGGCGGGACACCGGCGCGGCCCGGGGACTTGCCTGAACGCGCCACCTTGGATGCCACCGTCGACGCCGCCTTCGATGCGGTGATTGCCGACGTCTATACCACGTTCTCCCTGCGCTACCTGCGCACGCTGCGCCAGTTTCTCGCCCCTCACGCGACGAACCGGCACACGATCACGGTCTATGCTGATTGGCAGGACTGTGGCCTGTGCGTAGATGGGGTGCGCGTCGAGGCAAAGCCTGCGCGGGGCGTCTACCGCCTGCTGCAGGCGATCAGTGCATCGCTCACGCACAAGTGGTGCGTGGCGCTGGATGGCGAGCGCCTGAACTGAAGGCACCATGACACTTCCACCCGCCGACACGTTCCCCGCCCTTCAAGCGTTGCGCGCCAGCAGCCTGTGCCGCTGCGTGCCACCGCAGGAACGACCCCGCACTCCAAAACCGGGCTGTATCCTGTGTCGGGGCACGGGCCTGAGGGACCGAGACCGTGAGAAAGTGGTCGACCACAACCGCGATCGCCGGATACCGACGCCGGACGACTTTGCGGCCTTCGATGGTCAGCACTGTAGGCTAATCTTTCAAGGGCTGCCGCCTGACTGGCGCTGCCCGGGCTGCGCACGCACGACATTCGAGATTCTGCGCTGGACCCTGCGCTTCCCGCACCGGCCAGACGCCTTTTACGGCTGGGTCGGCGGGTACCACAAACACCACGACCACAGCGGCGACCATCTGCAGTTCAATGGGCCGTATGGGCGGTTTCCCGCGACGGTGGTGTGCGAGCAGTGCAACAGTGCAGACAGCGCGGCCAAGCGCAAGCTCAAACTGCCGGCGTGGTTTTCCTTCTCACCGGCGGAGATCCGGGCCTTCGTGAGCGCGACTCCGCATGGCAAACACCTGATCGACTACGTCATCGCGCAGCAGATCTACACGCGGCTACACAGTACTGCCATGTCGGCCCCGTGACGGTGAAGGTCAGCGACGGCGGACCGCGTCATCCGGCCTTGCACTATGGGAAGGCAGACAGTGCGATGTCAGCGTTGGTATTGCAATGTCAAAGAATGCCAGAAGCGATACAGGGAGCGCGCGCCCGCGAGGCCGCAGAGACGAGCGTGGTGACGCAAGGGCGCCGGCAACACCGGCGCCCCGCCAGCCGTGCGGCTGGGGTGGGTTCCGTTGGATCGGTAGGTGAGCACAAGGCCGGCGAAAGCCGGTTGGCGCCTGCGGCGCCATGTGGTGCGCAGCAAGGGCTGCGGGGTGGATGCGGTTGCACGCAAAGGAGTATGGAAGCGGTCTCGGCACGGCCGGGCGGCAGGTAGTGCAAGGGCGGCGGGGCTTCTGCCGACGGGAAAAGAATAAGGGATCCCACTTCTGGGTGGGTTAGTGGGTAGGGTGGGTTGCCGTAAACCTTAAGGGTCTGGCGCGGCGCATGCCCGCCGGCTGGTGGGCCAGTCCCCGGAACTGGGCTGAATGCGGTACCGCCACAACAGGATGGATATGGACACGTTGACGAATAAGGATGGGGCGCGACGCTGGCGGCCGTCGATCGCCATGCTGGCCTTGGCGGCGGCCACGGTGCTCTTCTGCATGTACTCGCTCTCGGAGAGCGACCGCAAGAAAGAGGAGCTCGCCCAGACCATCAAGGCGCGCTGCGCCAAGGAGGTCCCGGCGGTGTCGGATGTCTGCGTGCGGGCAGCGAGCCACACGACAACGTCCGCATTACCGGCATCGCCGGAATCGGCGTCGCCTGCAACGGGCGCGCCGGCCGCAACCCAGTAGGGCGATGGACTACCCCATGACAAACGGCCCGCAGCGCGGGCCGTTTTGCTTGGCAGGCGAGGGGGCAGGGTGGCCCGCTGTCAGGGTGACCGGGTCAACGCAGGTATTCCGGCACCGCTTCGACGGGGGCCGGGCTGGGCTTGCCAGCGGCCTTCGCCTCGGGCGGTCGCGTGCTTGGCACGTAGTCCCGCTGGATGTCGGCGTTGCACTCGGCCCAAATGGGCTCGCGCTCGGCCAGCCGCTGGCGCACCGAGTGGTCAATGTGCGCGAGCATTTGTGTGACCTGACGGCGTTTGGCCAGCCACGAAAAGACTTTCATATCGGCTCCGAATACAAAAATAGTTTTAATTTTTTGCGTTATCACTTAGACTATACCAATAATTCCCACTACTGCGAGGTATTTTGTGGAACCAGCTGTCCAGTCACTGGTGACCGAGCACGAAGCCTTTCGTGAGGCGCCGGAGTTCTTCAAGGAATTTTCGCTGGATCCCACGCACGTCAATCAGCACTTCCTGAAGGTAGACCGGACCGCGACGCTGTTCTCGGTGATTGGCTTCATGGATGCGGTGGAGTCGTGGACCGTGCAGCGATTTAGCGACGTCCGGGAGGAGCCCGCAGTCCGCGAGCGTCTGCGCACGCAGCTGGCCCGCCTCGCAGACATCCTGCGGGATTACCGGGACAGCATCCAGCCGAACAACTATGCGTTCGTGCAGGCGATGGCCGCCCTCAAGGCGTCCAGCGTCTTCTACATCTTGCACGGGCTGCAGGCCCAGCAGCCCGAATTCTTCGTGCAGCTGGTGGCGTACTGCAAGAGCAACGATACCGACGATGTGAACGCCGGGCTCATGTTCCGCCGCGTGCGCGCCCTGTTCCGCACGCAGATCCTTTCCCGCGCCTTCAGCAAGGACAACACCGAAATGGTCATGCGCGCGATCAGCCGACATATGGAGGTGCAGTGATGGCCTTTCCCGATCTGCGCCGCCTCGCGGCGAAGTTCCCGAAACCGCGCGAGCTGGCGTGGGCGGTGGGCGGTGCCTGCGCAGTCGGCATCGTGTCCGTCTCCGCGCAGCAATATCAAGCGGCCAACACCGAAGCGCCACCGTGCCCGATCAGTGACTCGATTCAGCAGGCCGTGAACAGCAAGATCCAGCTGATCGGCGTGACCGGTACCGACGTCTCGAAGTACTTTGCCGTGGGCTCCGCCAGCTCCTGTATCGACTCGCTACTCAATACGAGCTTCGACCTGTCGAAGCTGATCCCGGATCCGGTGGGCTGGATCACCGAAGCCGCGCAATACGCCATCAAGGCAGCCAGCGAGGCTGCGGTGGGCAAGGTGTGTACGGCTGCGCGCAACGCCATGGGCGACGTGATCGGCAAGTACAACAATGCCGTGGGCGTCGTGACGGGCTTCAAGACGCAGATCGACACCACGATTGCGGGACAGAGCGTCGCCTCCTATGGCACGAGCTATGGCGGCCAAGTGACCGTCAAGGGCGTGCTCGACGGCATCCCGGCCAACACGATGCCCAACAGCCCCCCGGCCGGCACGAGCGGCACCACGATCAGCGGTGGCGGTACAACCATCACGGCGCCGGCCAACACGCCGGTGACACCGACAAGCCCGACGGCCTACAGCAGCACACCGGCCGCCAGTCCCGCACCGATGACCAGTTACCAGACCGCGCCGCAATACCAGCAGCAGCCGCAGCAGGCCCAGCCGGTTACGCCCGCCACGGTGGGCACCTCTGTGTTTGGCCGGTAATGACAATGCGGACCCGCGTTTCCCGACTGGTGGGCGCCATGACACTCATGGTGTCCATGGCGCTGCCGGCCGTCGCGCATGCCGAAGGCGTGATGGCGTGGATCTATCAGATCTCTCAGCTTGCCAGCACCTACAAGGCGGTGGCCAAGCAGACCGAGGCGTCGGCGGAGAAGAAGAACCAGTTGCGCATGCAAGCCATGCAGGCGCTGGGCTCGGCCATCGTGGACATTTACAACACCTCGCAGGTGCGCAAGTCCTTGGAAGAGTTCGGCCCGACGGGACAGCTCTCGGACCCGTGCTACCAGCTCGCCATGGCCGGAGCCGTGCAGGAAACGTCCGGTAAAACGGGCCAGAGTGCTCAGGCGGGGATGCAGCGCATCTACACAACGTCGGACACCGGGCGCGTGAACGCGGGCGGCGTCTCCGGCCTGCTGGGCACCACGGTCAAGGCGACCAAATTTCCCTATGCCGCCCAGCTTGCCGATCGCAACAGCCGGCACCTGAGCCGGTACTGCACCGTGTCCGAAGCGTCAGCCGGCTATTGCACGCTCAATGCCAACGGCATGCAGGGCGGCGACAGCGACTATTCGATGCATCTGGCCCCGGGCAAGACCTTCGGCTGGGATCAGACCGAGGCGGCCACCGATTACGTGAAGAACATCGTCCCGGTCAAGGCCATGCCGCGTGCCGGGGCCTGCACGGACGCCCAGTGCGTGAGCGCCTTAGCTGTCCGGCGCAAGGAGGAAGCCTACCTCTCGATGGCGCGCTTCTCGTTCATGCGCCAGATCGAGGCTCATACCCCGCAGCTTGCCGGCGAAGCCCGCAAACCAGCCAATACGCAATGACCCGCACGCACCGTTTGAAGAAAACCGCCGTCACGTTCGTCGCGCTGACCTCCAGCGCGACCGTGGCGTGGGCATCCTGTGGCGGCACGGAACCGCTCGTGGTAACCGCTGCCGGTGCGGCGGCGACCGCGCTCGTGGCAAACGTGGGCGCGATCGGCGCCCAGTTGATCGCCACCGACACCGTGCAGACCCAGTACATGATCTCGGCCCTCAAGGTCATGACCCAACAGCTGGCGCAGTCTTCGGAAAAGAACACCCGCGTTAGCACGCAGGCCGAGGAGGCACTCGCTTCTGTGGTCAAGGACGTGTCGGACCGCAAGCTGGTCGACAAGATCATGCTCGACTACTCGTCGCAGGGCTTTGACCCCTGCGGCCAGCTAACGGGGGTGAAGACGCTTGCCAAGGCAGAGACCACCGCCCGCACCGCTGTCCCCACGCGTCTGCGCACCGAAGTCGAAGCGACCGGCGGGCGCTACGGCGTGCAGGCCGATATCCTACGCGCCCGCGAGGACCAGCACCGCAAGCTCTTCTGCACACAGGCCGATGTCGATGCCGGCGTGTGCAGCAGCGTGGGCAAGATCCCCGGTGGCGATACCAATGCGGCACTGATCTTCAACACCGACACGTCGGCCGACATGGTGACCGCACGCAATGCCGTCATCAACAACATCATCGGCATGCCCGACGCCGCGTTGCCCAAGGGGGTCGTAAATACCCCGGAAGGCAGCGCCTATGTGCTGGAAAAGAAAAAGAAGGATGCCTACCTCGGGCTGGCCGCCAACTCGCTCAAGTCGCTGCAGATCGACACCGAGACGCTGAATGCGCCGATGGCCGAACGCATTGGCCAGTACTTCGGTACCTCGCGCGCCATGCAGTGGGCGCAGGATCAGGCTAGCCAAGCCCAGCGGGGCGTGCTGGTGGACATCGTCAAGATTCAGGGCCTGCAACTGAAGCAGCTGGAGCAGAACCTGCGCAGCAACCTGCGCACCGAGGCCAATCTCGCGGCGCTGCTGGAGCTCGAAAATCAAGGCGGGCAGGCTCAACTGGCCGCCCGCGCCGAACAAGTCGCGCTGGCACAGGAAGCCGCACGAAAGGTGGCCCGATGAAGCGCCTCAACACCGTCCACAAGCTGATCGTCTCGGCGACCCTGCTGTCCGCCTCCGGACTCGCTGCTGGCTGGGGCTGCCCCGCTGTGGTCGACTCCATCTGGTCGACCGGTATCACGGCCTCGGCCGGCACGGTCGCCGGCGCCCTGAACGGCATGATGGAGACCTATGCCGTGTCTCGCGTGCTCAACGGCATGCGCGTGCAGTCGGCCATGAAGGTGCTGGCCATGCAGATCAACGCGTCGGCCGAAAAGGAAACGACGGTCAACATGGGGGCCAAGCAAGGCATGGCCAGCGTGTTTGCGGACCTGTCGCAACGCGAAACGGTCCATAGCACGATCATGGACTACAACGCCGCGACCGGTCAGGGCTACGACCCCTGCGGGGAAGTGACGCGCTCGCAAGGCGTAGCAGTGGCCATTGGTGAAGCCGCCCGCGATATGCAGGACAAGGTGATCCGTGAACTTGACGCGGGGCCGGGACGCTTCATCCGCGATAAGACCGCGATTTTCACGCGCCGGCTGCAGGACGCCAAGGGCATCTATTGCACGGCCGACGAGGCGGCCGCCGGCCTGTGCGCGAGTGCCGGCCAGTATGCGGGGCTCGACGTGGACGCCGCCAATCTCTTTGCGTCGGCGGATATTAACTCGGCGCAGAACACCGCCAAGAATGCGTTCCTGAACAACCTCTTTGGCGTGCCGCGCACCGCGATCTCGGCCGAAACCGCCAAGACACCGGCAGGCCAGTCCTATCTGGACGCCAAGCGCAGCGAAGACGCCATCCGCTCGGTCAGCCAAGCCTCGTTCAAGAGCATCCAGTCGTGGACCGAGCGACGCGGCGACGGGCAAGCCGGCCAGAGCGTGCTGGACGCCCTGCAGGCCAAGATTGGCACCTACGCCGGCGGCGACAACTACGAAGAGTGGGCCAAGAGCAAGGCATCCATGAGCGAACGCGGCCTGCTGGTCGAATACGCCAAAATGTCCGCGACCGAGCTCTACCTGCTCAACCAGACCTACCAACAGGCCGGCCGCATGGAAGGCCTGACGGCCGCCATGCTGGCCGCCCGTGCCCGCAACGCTGGGGGCGTCAACGGCGGGCAGGGGATCGCCGTTCTTTCCGACGCGGCCGCCCAGCAGGCTCAAGACCGCGCCGCGCGGGCCAAGGTGCAGTGATGCGCATCCCGACCGCTGCTCAGTTGATGGTGGGGGCCGCCGTGTCGTCCGCGATGCCCTCGGTTCTTGCCGATGCCTGTCTGGCCGACCCGGTGGCGATGAATCCGGTGACCGTAACCAGTACCTTCGGTAAGACCCGGAACCTCAGCCATTACTCGGCGCCCCGGACCCATTGGGGCGTGGATATGCGCGCACGCAACGGAAATACCGGTGCCGACCTGCTGGCCGCCGATAATGGCACTGTTATTGGTGCGGGGTTTTGGGGTTCGGGTTATGGTAACCGCGTGGCGATCAAGCGTGATAACGGGGACATCCTGCTCTACAGCCACTTGGCCAAGGTCGAGCCGTCGATCAAAAGCGGCGGCGCTATCGGTTTCAAGGATGCCGAAGGGGGGGTCGGGCAGAAAAGGGTCGCAACTGGGGATAAAATCGGGGTCGCTGGGGGCACTTCGAATCACATGGACCATAGCGACGGTCTGCCAGTCCACTTGCATCTGGAGTATGTGACGGGCTACGGCGGCACCAAGCTGCGGGAGACCAACGATGGGACCGACAGCACGCGCAGCCGCTACATGCGCAACCCGCTGTCATACATGTGCAAGACTTATCCTCACACGGCCGATGCCGGCACGGTGACCCAAGGCACCGGTGGCGCGGCCCCAACCCCGGTGGGGGGCGGCCTGAGCAGCAACCCGAACGCGGCCAGCTCCGACGAGCAGGCCAAGGAAGCGCAGGCCGCGCAGCCGAGCGTCGCCGAAACCGAGCGCTACGGGATGCCGGACACGCCGCCGTACGAAACGTACGAAGGCATGAGCGAGGAGCAGATAGTCGAAGCCGAAATGCTGCGGCGCTCGCTCGATACGGAATGGGAAACTCGTCTGACCGAGATGAGTACTCGCGGTTTATGGGTCGAAATCGCCCGCATCCGGGGCGCCAAGCTCTGGCTGCGAGCCCGGATACAAGAAAAGTACGCTCGGATGGAAGGCATGCTGGCCACGCGCCTCGCCTTCAATACGCAAGCGTATTTCAACCCGCGCGTTGACGCGACGTACAGCCGTGCGGTCGCAGTCGCAGCGCAGCGAAAGACGAATTAAGGCGGCAGGGAGGCAGGTCGCCGGACGCGGCGGCCGAAGACAAAGTGGGAACCCAACGAGGAATGTGAATCATGGCAAAGAAGCTTACTCTCGGCTCTTTGAAAAGCGCAGACAATGACCAACCGCTGGCCGACCCGAGTCTGGCCGGCGATGACGTGGACACGCCCGACACCGACGTGCTGGCCGATGTGCATTCGGCTGCCGATCTGCTCGACGTGATCCCGGCTGCAGCACTGGAGGCGGCTGCGCAGGCGGATGAGCCGGTTGCGGTGGTGGCCCCCGAGGGCGCGCCGGCGGAGCCGGCTGCTGCCGACGTACAGGCGCCTGTGACGCCGGAGGAAGAAAGCGCGGCCACGCAGGCCGCGACCCCGGCCACGGATGGGCCGACCGCCGATCCGCTTGCCAGCATCCAGTCGATCGCCGATCTCGCGAACCTGTGCAAGATGTCGAAGGAGGAGATCGCCCCCGAGGCGGTCCAGCTTGGCACGGCGACGCCAAAGGGCGTCGCGTTGCTCGACTCGGTCCCGCAGGTCTCCAGCGAAAGCACGCTCGACGAAAAACTGGCGGCGACCCAACGTGCGCTGAGCGGTCAGAACGCAGCGCCGCCGCGCGGCAAGCGCCTAAAGATCTCGCTTAACGGCGGCGCCCCCGTCCCGAGCGCGGCCGCCAGCACGCCTGCGCAGCCGCAAGCGGACGCCGATGATACACAGACGCCCGCGACCCCGGAGCACGCCGGCAAGGGCGCTGCACGCGGCCAAGGCCAGCCGCCGCAGCAGATGGTGGCCGCCGGCAGCAGCGCTGGTGCCGGCGTGGCCGATCTGGTCGGCCGAGGGCTCGCCATGCCGTTCCTCGCCCTATCGAGCGCCGCCCGACACCTGAAGCGCACGCACGCGCAGATGGGACTGGACGCCGCACCTGCGACGCAGGTGCCCGTGCCAGCAGGCGAGGCGATGTCGATCGGCGAGGCCTCTGCGCTTTACACCTCGGGCAAATTCATCTCCCAGTACAAGCTCGATCGGATCGACGCCGCCTGCAAGGATGTCGTCGATGCCGCCGACAAGTTGCGCGCGACCGAAGATTTCACCGTCTGGGAGGACCAGATGCAGTCGTTCGCCCACGAGCACGGCATGCCGGTGCAGACCATCATGCAAAATCTCGCGACCGATCCCGACCTGCGCCCCCTCAAGGAAGGCATGGACCAGCTATGGGAAAAGCACCCCACTCTCGTGGGGGCTTACCAAGAAGCCTGCGATAATTTCGACGCCCGAGTAAAAAGCGTAACTAAAGATTACCCAAACTCAACCGATGAAAGCAGGGAACGGGTAAGCAAGGCCATCACCAAGGTAGTCGATGAAACCATCAATCTGCCGGGCTTTGGCGAAGACCGTGGTGTGTATTTGCGCACGATTGCGGAACGCGTGCGCGAGCAGCTCAAACAGATGATGCAACTGGTCGAACGCCTGCTGAGCAAGGTTGGCCTGAGCACCGGATCCGAGCTGACACCGTGACCTCCATCTATCGAGGCGTAGATGCCGTCCAGCAGGGGCAGTTGTTCTGGGCGACGTTCACGCACCACTGGCCGATGCCCTTCCAACTGGAGGGCCATGGCGGGGCTGTACTGGATGACACCGCTGCCGCAAAGATGCTGGTAGTGGCGGTCGCGGAATCACCACGGGATGAAGACCGCTTACGCGTGCAGCTCCTCGTCAGCACCGTACTAGAACTCGAAGTGTCGCTGACGCGGGAACAACAAGAATTCATTTGCGGCACGCATCGTGGGCGCGCTGTGGACGAAGTGAGTGCAGTCGACGTGTTGTCGCTTCACGCACCCATCTGCGGCGAATGGCTCCACTTCGAGGACAACGATGCGCGTCGTGACGGTGAGGAAAGCGAGCATGGCTGACACCAGCATGCGCATGTGGTGGCCCGATCTTACGAGGTTCGGCGCCCGCCTGTCGGTGGCGTGGAACCCCTCGGTCGGGCGAAATTTTCTCAAGCTGGCCATCCTCGACCGCGAACGCTTCGCGCGCGAGAGCGGTCTCGGCCCGCAGGCTGACTTGCTGCGCGTCATGCGCGACGTCGGATTTACGTACCTCGCCTCCGAAGTGCGGTCCGGGGCCGAACGAGCGCATGATGCCGCTGTCGGGGAACAGCTGTCACGCCGCGAGATCGAGCGGTTGACCAATGAGGCCAAGCGCCACCTGTACTTCTATTCGCCCGCGATGGGTGACGTCGCGGCGCCGTTTATTCGCCGGTTCGTCCCCGCCTTGCATGCCGACGACGTCAAGGAATTCGGCCTGCGCGAGATCAAGCATTTCGATCACGAGTACGTTACGGCCGACACCGTACGCAGCTTCATCAGCCGCCTGCAGCGTTTCGACGGCGCAGAATCGGGGGTGTACTGGTCGATCCCGCGCGACCGGATGGCCGCACTGGCCGCACAGCGGTCCGCGTTGCCAGTCAATCTGGTGCTGGAGTACACCGACGTCCCCAAGGCCGAGATGCCGCAGGAAGAACTGGCATCGATACTCAGTGCTTACAGCGCCTTCCACCCGGTACGTGCCGTCGAATCGGCCGTCCGAATGGCCACGCTTGGGATGGACGGATATCCGATCAAAGCCCCTCGCCTGTCGGCCTGCGCGATTGTCTACCCGACCTATGAGGCGGCGGTCGAGGCCAACGATGGCGATATCGAAGGCGTCGAGCGTGAACGCTTCGAATGGGGTATCCCCATCGCCTACGCCCATCCGGGCAAGCAACTGCTGGTGTTGCGCGACGCGCGTTACCTCGAAATCAATCCCCTGCATGTTCCCGAGCCCGAGGTGGAAGTTCCGGGTGCGCAAGCGCACCTGACGTTCCTGCGTCACATGCACGCGGTGCGTGAGCGCTACGAAGGCCTGAATGCGGCAGGACTGCTGGACCCCGCGTCGTGGAACAACGAGACGCTCGTCTCGCAGGTCGACAAGGACTTTGATTTCATTGCCGGCGCCATGCGGCTCGCCGTGAAGCCGTTCGGCAAGAAGGCGGGGCTGGTCGATGCCGCATCACTGATGGCCCTGTCGGGCATCAAGCCCAGCGCCTTTGATACGACATTCGACCGGGGTTTCCTGCACTTCCTCTCCCAGTTCCGCAATACGCTGCAGGAAACGCTGGCGCAGAAGAAACATGAGCTGGCTGCCGCGCAGCCCATTCAGCCGGCTGTGCGGGCGGTCATCGACGCGGTGCGGCAGCGCAGTGCGCCATTGGCGGAAGGGCGGCGCGAGGACGCCGGCGAAAAGATCGGGGGCGCCCGTAAGGATCTGGCCAAGGTCGGTCTGCGCGAGGAAGAGCTCGCGAGCATGAACGAGCGCGAACTCAGCAAGCTCGTCATCAAGGACAACGTCTGGCCGAAGCTCGACCTGCTCGCCATGCGCGAGCGCGGTGTCGCGCCCGAGGTGGCTTATCTGATCCGGGATTTGCGCAACGCCTTCCCGGTAAACCCCCAGCGCGGCGGCTTCAATACCAAGCAGGACATGCTCAGGTCGCGCGCGGCGCAGCCGCTGACGCCGGAACGCTGTGCGAGTTTCGTGCGTGCCGCGACGGTGATCCAGATCGAGCTGGCAGACGTTCGTACGGTCGAGGATCTGGCGGGCGCCTACTACCGGATCATCACACAGACAGGTCTCGTCAACGATCCGTACCATGTCTGGGACCGCAGTCACTGGTTCTGTGACGGGGCGGGCTACCGGGCCATTGGCCGCGAACTGATGAAGGCCATCGGCAGGCCAATGCCGAACGGCGTGATGAATATCAACTATCCGGAACTGCAACGCACGCTTCATCGTGCCCGCGCAGCCACCGGGCTCGGCTGGGATTGGGCATTCAAGGCCGAAGCCGCCGCCGCACCGGATGCGCCAGCGGACGCGCCGGCGAAGGTGCCCAAGCCGGTACCGGAATTCGAGCATCTCGCGCACATTGCGCGCCGAGGGCCAGATTTCCGCGACGGGCAACCGGTCACCGAGGAGATGTTCCTTACGCGCTTTGGGTTTCGCGGGCTGGAATATGGCAACTGGCTGCCGCAGCATGAACGGCAGATCGTGCTCGACCACGCCTACGATGGCTTTGCGGATCTCGCGCAAGCGCTGCGCCTGCCCGACAAAGCCATGGGGCTGGGGGGGACCATGGCGATCGCCTTTGGCGCCCGTGGCGCCGGGGGGCATCGCGCCGGTGCTGCCCATTTCGAACCGATGCGGACGGTAATGAACCTGACCCGCATGAGTGGCGCCGGATCGGTCGCGCACGAGTGGTTCCATGCGCTGGATTATTGGATGGCCCAGCATTACGATCTGTCGCGCACGCAACCCGTTTCGGAGATGCCGCTTGGCAAGCTGATATCGGGCCGGGCGGGCGTCGCCTTCCTACTGCAGAGCACGATCTCCTTCCTGAACGTGCGCGATGCGACGCCGGAAGAGGTCGCGCAGAGGATGTGCCATCAGGTTGAACACGGCCAGCGGCTCACGCTCACCGAGGCGCTGACGGCCGAATTCAACCGCCGCATGGCCGCGCTGGAGCGCACCTTGCCTGTCGAGCGCCGGGACGACGGTTTTCGCGGCCGGGCCAAGGCCATACTGGCTCAGCATCTGTGCGCCGTGCCGGAACTGGCGGAATACGGCATCCAGTCGATCGCCAATGCGGATAGCTTCCAAGGCGCGATTGTGGATGCCTATCGCGAATACGGCGGCGATGTCGAGGATCTCACCGCCCGGCACATTCTGAATGTCGTGGCGTCATTGGCCATCAGCAACAAGCAGCGGACCGACAACGCCGTGGCGGACGTCGCCAATTTCAAACCGGGCAAGCACAAGCACGATACGTCGATGCTGACGGATGCCAAGTACTACGATGGCTTCCGCTCCAAGCCGTACTGGAGTACGCCGGTCGAAATGGCGGCGCGCGGCTTCGAATCCTACGTGCAAGATATCGTGGAGCGTCAGGAAGGACGTCTGAGCCAGTATCTGGTCTACGGCGCGCAGGACAGGCCCCATGCCTCGCATTCGATCTATCCGCGCGGGCCCGAGCGCGCCGTGGCCGCTGAGGCCTACGACCGCCTGTTCGCTGCGATCGCCAAGGACCTGACGCCAGCCCTCACTGAGGGCAGGCGTCAGCAGCCGAGCCAGAGCAACCCGCAGATTTCCGAACCGTGAAGTGGTAGTAGTACCGTGAGTAGAGATTGACCGCGCCGTTGGCGCGGTTTTTTTTCGCCAGCCCCTCACGCAACGTGCCATCGCACCACAGACGGACATCCGTCCAATATTGTTGGTTTTTCTACCAATCTACCGTCTTCCCGATGACTTTGCCGCACTGCTGGATGGAAATATAATGTTTTTTTCGTTATCATCGACGCCAATCCAAGTTTCAGGAGTGGGGTTGTGCTGTCTCAAACCGTGCGGCAAAGGCTCGTGGCCATCGGCGTAACGGCCGTCATCTGCGCTGCCATGCTGTGGTCGACCGCCGACGGCGAAAGCGACTGCCTGCTGTCAGCTTCACCAACCGCACTGGCTGGCCCGGAAGATTGTGCGCCGGCGCAATCCCGCAGATCTGCGCCCGCGAGCAAAGCGCCCCAGCCCCCAGAGGCCGCCCAATGACGCCGCTCGCTGGCGAGCCCATCTACTCCCGGGAGAGCGAATACGCCCTCATCGGAGCATTCTTCGGCGATCGGCCGGTTGACGCGTACAACCGAGCCGCACTCCACATCACCGCCGAGGACTTCCATACCGCTGAAGGGCGCCTGACGTTCCGCGCCATGCAGGCACTGGTGCAGGCGGGCGGGGCGATCGACGACGTCCTGCTAGCCAACCGGATTGCCGGCGAGCAAGGATTCCACGACTCGCTTCGCGAGACCCTGCAGCAGGCCGCCGCGACCCCGTACGCGATGTCCAACGTCGACCAGTACGCGCGGGTCATCGCCGAAAAGTCAAAGGGACGACAGCTCGCCAAACAGATCGAGGAGATCCAGCGCACGCTGCCACAAATTGGTAGCGGCCTGACTCCCATGGACGTGGGTGCCAAGCTGCAGGCGACCGCAATGGGCGTGGGGACAACGGCCACCCACATCGAACTGTTGGACAACGCGCAAACCAACCTGCGGCGGATGGTCGAACACCTCCAGCGCAAGCAGGAGGGCACCGTTCGCGGCGTGCGATCGGGCATCAACAACCTCGACGAGCGCATCGGGGACCTCGAACCCGGACAGCTGGTCATCGTCGCCGGCCGCCCGGGCATGGGTAAGACCGTGCTCGGCATGCAATACGCCGACAACCACGGCATGTTCGGGGACCCGGACGAACAGGGCAGGCTCCCACTAGTCGCAGTCTTCTCCGCCGAAATGGAACTCGTGAAGCTTGTGATGCGCTCGGCAAGTGCGGCAGGGCGCATCGACTACCACCGCATCAAAAAAGGGACGCTGATCGACGAAGAATACGATCGTCTGACGACATTCTTCGCTCGCTATGAACCCACCAACATCCGCATCGATAGCGCTGCAGCCCTCACACCCGCCACACTGCAGTCGAAGGTCCGCATGCTGGAGCAGCAAACCGGTCAAAAGGTGTCGCTGATCGTTGTCGACTATCTCCAGCTGATGCAGGGTGACGATACGGCCGAGAACCGAGCGTTGGAGATCAGCGAGATCTCCCGCAAGCTGAAGGGCACCGCCAAAGACTTCGGCTGCCCCGTCATCGCGCTGTCGCAGCTCAACCGTAGCGTGGAGCAGCGTGCGGACAAGCGGCCTGTTCCCTCAGATCTGCGCGAGTCTGGCGCGATCGAGCAGGACGCGGACATCATCATCCTGCTTTATCGGGATGAGGTCTACAACCCGGACAGCGACTACAAGGGCATGGCCGAAATCATCATCGGCAAAGCCCGCGAGGGCGGCGTCGGGACCGCTCCAGCACAGTGGCTGGGGGAATACCAACGATTCGACAACATGCCGGAAGGCGCCTACGGATATGAAAGCAAGTATGCCAACTAAGCCGCTGCCTCGCTACGCGAAGGCGTTGATTCTGGTGCTGGCCGCCGCCGCCGGGTGGCTCATGGTCGCAAACGTGCTGCCGAACGCCACGGCAGCCGCCGCCGCGTTCGCCACGCTTGCCGCGACAGCAGCCTTATATGCCGGCGCGACGCGCATCTTGATCCTCTGGCAGCAGGGCGATCGTGTCAGGCGCGAGGCCATGCTGTGGTTCGGCCTCGCTTCGGCGACCAATTTTATCGCCTTCGCCAGTCTCTTTCTGGGCCGCAACGTTTCCATCTCGCTCGGCCTGACGCTGGTGGCCAGTGCCGGCACTTACGCCTGCTTCACACGTGGCTGGCGCCTCTGGGAAGCCCAGTCGGCCCCTTCCGGGAATGCAGGCTGATGGCGAGGCGCGTCGAACACCAACACAAGCGCCGTCATCTGGACCCGCATCGCGTATTCACCGAGATCCGGGGCAAGATTGGCGAGCAGCTGCAGGACCCTGCATTGCAGGTGCGCCGCCTCAGCAATGAGGAACTCGCTATCGGCACGTTTGTGCCGTCGTGGATCGTCAACGACTGCCGCATCAGCGACTATCCGTTCATCGGTGCGCGCTATGTCTCCCGCGTGACCGGTGAAGTCTTCATCGTGGAGGGGAGCCACCCGGAGCAACCGCTCCTCATTTGCAGAGAGGTCGGCTTCTTGCGGTCGTTTTTCGACAATGGCGTGCGCAGGGTCGCAATCTCCGTCGAGGGATGGCTGGAGAACGTGATGCACGTCTACTCGACCAACCAGATCCACCTTGGCATGCAGGGTGGCGAACTAGCCGAGTTGAACGGCGAACTCACCGTGCGCCGCTCCTACCCGGGGCTCAAATTCCGCGCCTATCTGCGCTATCTCTCCGACCACCACCGGCTCTGGCGGCTCGCCCGCACCCTGTGCGCCCGCCTTCAGAGCCTTGTCCGTCGTCGCGCGGTGAAAGCCAAGGTGCCGTCGGCCGAACAGTCGGCCGGCGATGCATCGCCGACTCATTGAAAGGACTCGCTATGAGCAAGGTACTGATTATTCCCGAGAAGCCCTCAGTCGCCGCCGACATCGCCAAGGCGCTCGGCGGCTTTCGCGACGTCACGGAGGGCGGCTCCAAGTGGTACGAACGCGACGACGCCATCATCACCAATGCCATTGGCCACCTCGTCGAGATTACGTTCAATCCCGAGGACGACCGCCCGTGGGATCTGTGGAAGCTGCCGATCATGGCAACGCACTTCCAGCTCAATCCGATCGAGAAGACCCACTCCCAGCTGAAGACCATCGGCAAGCTGCTCCGGCGCGGTGACGTGGACACCATCGTGAATGCCTGTGACGCGGGGCGCGAAGGTGAACTGATCTACCGCTACATCATTGCGTACCACGACTGCCGGAAACCGTCCAAGCGCATGTGGATGCAGTCGATGACGCAGGACAGCATCCGCGAAGCCTACCGCACGATGCGCTCCAGCGAGGAGATGAAGGGCCTGTTCTTCGCGGCGCTGTCGCGTTCGGAGGCGGACCTGCTGATCGGTGCCAATGCCACGCGCGGTCTGACCGCCTTCCAGCAGCACATTTTCGGCGAGGCCGACGTGCAGAACGCCGGCCGCGTGCAGACCCCCGTGACCGCCATGGTGGTCGATCGCGAAAACGAGATCCTCACCTTCAAGCCTCGGGCCTACTGGGAAGTGCACGGCCGCTTTGGACTGGCCGCCGGCGAATACGATGCGCGGTGGTACAACCCGCATTTCCAGCCCGGCGCCGATGGCGATGCGAAGGCCGAGCGTTTCTTTACGGCCGAGGAAGCGCAGGAGATCGTCAATCGCTGCAAAAACGTCGCACCGAGTTCGGTGACCGACAAGACCAAGCCGACGCGCCAAGCGCCGCCGTCGCTGTTCGACCTGACCACGCTGCAGCGGGTAGCGAATGAGAAATTCAAGCTTTCTGCAAAGCGCACGCTCGAAATTGCTCAGGCGCTGTACGAGACCCATAAGGTGCTGACTTACCCGCGCACCGACGCCAAGGCGCTGCCCGAGGACTACGTCGACACGGCCAAACAGGTGCTGGGCAAGATTGCAGGCGCGCTCGCGCCGCATGCCCGCAAGGCGGTCGACCAAGGCTGGGTGGTGCCAAACAAGCGCATCTTTGACAACAGCAAGATCAGCGATCACTTCGCGATCATCCCAACCCTCACCACGCCCAGCGGCCTCTCCGCCGACGAGCAGCGCATCTATGATCTGGTCGCCAAACGCTTCGTCGCCGCGTTTTATCCGGACGCCGAGAGCGAGGTGACCACGCGCACGACCATCGTGGCGGGCGAGTACTTCGAGACCAAAGGCACCGTGCTCGTGGTCCCGGGATGGACTGAGGTCTATGGCAAGGATGCAGATCAGGAATCGAAACAGCTGGTCAAGCTGACTCCGGGTGAGTCGGCCACGGTGGTATCCGTTCGCGCTGAGGGCAAGGAGACCCAGCCGCCGAAGCGCTACACCGATGCCTCGCTGCTGTCGGCCATGGAACACGCTGGCCGGTCCATCGAAGACGCCGAACTGGCGGACGCCATGAAAGGCAAGGGATTGGGCACCCCTGCCACGCGAGCGGCCATCATTGAAGGCCTGCTCAACAACAAGGGCAAAGGTGGCAAGCCCAAGGTCCCGTTCATGGAGCGCGTGAACAACGAATTCGTGCCGACCCGCAAGGCCATGGATGGCATCCGGTTCCTGCGCGAGAGCGGTATCGGCTTTATGGCCTCTGCGGAAATGACCGGTGAGTGGGAACACAAACTGGAGCAGATCAACCAAGGCGCCTTCAGCCGCCGCGATTTCATGGACGGCATCCGTGCCTTGGCCTCACAGACCATTGACACGCTGCGTGCCAAGGCGGCTGCGACGCCGGCGGCTGAGGCCAAGATGCTCGACGCCGCTTGCCCCAAGTGCAATAGCCCGGTAAAGGTCGGCAAGTACGCCTACCAGTGCGTCGGCAACGGATGCCCGGTGAAGATCTCGCGCGACCTGTGCAAGCGCGCTATCTCCGAGCGCGAAGCGGGGCAGATCCTGCAAGGCAAGTCCCCGGAACTGGAAGGCTTTGTCAGCACGAAGAGCGGTAACAAGTTCGCCGCCCGGTTGGTTTGGACCGAAGACTTCTCCGATCTGAAGTTCGAGTTTCCGGAGCGCCCCACGGCGCCGGCGGAAGGCGCGACGGCGCTGGGCGCCTGCCCCAAGTGCAGTGCCAAGGTCTACAAGATCGGGGAGCACTTCAAGTGCGAAGCGGGGGCGGCGAAGGGTGGCAGTTGCGATTTCATCATCTTCGGCGAAACCGCGAGCTACCGGCTGACCGATGCCGATGTCACAGCGTTGCTGACCCATCGTCGCACCGGTCAGATCTCGAAGTTCAAGAGCACGAAGACCAAGAAGGCCTTCACGGCCGCCCTGATTTTGGGCGGCGACGGGAAAGTTACCTTCGAATTCCCGGAACGAAGCTAGTTGTCTCATATTTACACTATTTTGGATGCGAATTTAGTTTTTATTTTCTATCCGGGCAGTGCATAATGCGCCCATATCGTCTCCAGCCATCCGGGCCCATGCGTCTTCTGACTCTTACTGCCGTGCTGCTCTCGTTGCTGCCCCCGCTGGCGTGGGGCGGCGCGCTGACGACCACGCTGTATCGGGAAGTGACCGTTCCCGACGCTGCGCAATTGCACGGTATCTACGCCGGGCTGCGACACTGCCAGCCACGCCAGATGCTTCCGCGTCCCGTCTTTAAGCCGCAAGGCCTGCCGTTTCACGGCGACGTGCCGGCTTTAGAGGATGGCGTACGCTATGCCTTGCGTCACCCCGTGTCGATGGGCCAGCGCCTGCTGCTGACCGAAGTCAGCCGACAGGATTCGCACTACCAGCTTCGCTTTAACAAGTCCCTGCGCGTCTACGCTTCGCAACTGCCGCAGGATCTGCAGGCCGTTATGGCCGACGCAGGCCTTACCGGGATTGCGGTGTCTGCCGACGGCCGCCAGCTAACCTGCAGGCCGGCAGGGCGCTGAGATGCAACGATTTCCGCAGGCCTTTCTCGACACGATCCGCGAGCGCGCGGATATCGTCGCGCTGATCCAGCCCTATGTGCAACTACGCAAGGCGGGCCGGGATTTTATGGGCCTGTGCCCGTTCCACAACGAGAAATCGCCGTCCTTCACCGTCTCTCCGACCAAACAGTTCTACCACTGCTTCGGATGCGGCGCGCACGGGACCGCTTTTGACTGGCTGATCGACCACGACGGGTACAGTTTCCCGGAAGCCGTCGCGCAACTGGCCCAGTCCGCCGGCATCGCTATGCCGGAACGCGAGGTACCAACGCCCGCCGACCTGCAGGCGCAGGCACGCCAAACGCACCTCCAGAGTCTCGTGGCAACCGCAGATACCATCTTCCAGCGTCAGCTGCGGGCCAGTCCGCAGGCCAAGGAGTATTTGAAATTGCGCGGGATGACAGGCCATGCCGCCAAGGCCTTTGGCATCGGCTACGCCTCCGGTGACCTGATTGCCCACTTCCCCGGCGTGAAGCTGAAGGATCTCGTGGAAGTGGGGCTCGTCGTCGAGCGCACCAACGGCGAGATCGTCGACAAGTTCCGCCGTCGGGTCATGTTCCCGATCCAAAACGAGGCCGGCACCGTGATCGGCTTTGGCGGGCGCACGGTCGGTAATGAGGAACCGAAGTACCTGAACTCTCCCGAGAGCACCATCTTTCGCAAGGGCAGGGAACTGTACGGCTTGGCGTTGGCCAAGCAAGAGATCCGCCGCACGCGTACCGCGTTCGTGATGGAAGGCTACATGGACGTGGTGGCTCTGCATCAGCATGGGGAAGGCCGCGCGGTCGCCGCGCTGGGCACCAGCATTACCAGTGACCAGCTGCAGCGTCTCTTTCAGCTGGCCGACCATGTGGTGTTTGCCATGGACGGCGATGGTGCCGGCCAGAAAGCGGCCAACCGCGCCGCACTGCTTGTGCTGGAAGTCATTGGCGACCGCAAGACCGCGTCTTTCGTCAGCCTGCCGGCCGAACACGACCCGGACAGCTACGTTCGCGCGAATGGCTTGGATGCATGGACCGCGTATATCGGCACCCACGCTGAGCCGCTGTCGGCTCGGATCACCAAGATCCTCACCGCCGGGCGGGACTTGAACCTCCCTGAGAACCGCGCAGCGATCGCGCGTGAGGCTAGTGAGATGCTGGCCACCATACGCCATGCGCCGACGCTGCAGGAAGCGTTGCGTACGCACGTGGAGGCCATAATCAATATGGGCGTGGCGCGCAAGGCTGGCCATCGGAGCCGAGACGCCAAGCCGACGGCGGAGGATATCGGCACCAAGGCAAAGCCCCCTGCACCGGATAGGAGTCGAGCAGCCTTCTACGAAAATCTGGCACGCCTCTCCCAGCTGGCACCCCAGCATCTGGAGCAGATTCCCACCGTGCTCATTGATGACTTCGCGGCGCTGATCTGCAGCTGGTTTGCTGTCGCGGCGGCCGATCTTGACGCCCGCGCTGCCGCTGTCGAGCGCATCACTATCCCAGCGCTGCAGCAGGTAGTCCGCGCCGCCGTCGTGGGCACGATGCAACGCACGGCTGAGCTCGGCGCTGAACAAATAGACACCGAAATCTCGGCGATTCTCGCCGCCCTCCAACGCGACGCCGAGCACGCCGCTCGCGTCCAAAAGACCACTGCGCTCTTCGCGGCCGCCGTATGAGTTCCCAGAAATCCCAATCCAAGCCGATGATTGATCCGTTGATGCTGATCTTCGGCGTCTTCGTGATTGTCATCTTCGCGTGGATCCTGTGGGACCGGTTCCACACGGCCATCGCTACCGCATACGGCCATATCCGCGTTGCCGAATTCGCAGCATTTGTGGTGCTCAGCCACTGGGGCGCGCTCGTCGCGGGCGGGGTGCTCGTCGCTACAGGCGTAATCGCACGCTTCCTCTCCTTGCCACTGCGAGGCCTAACACCGCTGCGTCAATATGCGACACCCCTGATGATGATCGGGGTGATGCTGGCCAGTGCGTGGCTGGTGGCCGGAATTTTCCGTCAGTGGTTCACGTTCTTTCTGGTCTCCGATCCGTCGCTGGTGCAGATCGAGCATATGACGACGTCGAGCCTGCACGCGAACCTCTTCACCGCCTTTGTCTGCATCATCCCGCTCGCCGTCTGGATCGCGCGGCGCTCGTTGGCCACCAACCCGCTGAATCACAAAAATTTCGCTCGGCCGAAGCCCTACACGTTGCACACCTTCACAGATGCGATGGGCAAAATCTATCCGCATGCGCAGCTCTTCCGGAAGCTTGACCTCACCAAAAAATCGGTCAACGAGGGCAAATACCGCATGCCGGACACCGAGAAGCAGTTTGTGATGAAGCACAAGCTGATGGTTCGGGCCAAGACCGAAGGTGACTACGCGGTCAATCGTGAACGCGCAGGCGCGGTATTCCGGGGCCAGATGGGGAAGCTCTGGCGCGGCAGCTGGAAGGACCTCAGTCGCACCGAACTGATGGTGATGGCCATCCTCGCCCCGCGCATCGCCGCGACGGATCAGGACATGCCGGATGACGAATACGATGACGCGCTGCGCGCCACGACTGCGCTGTTGGCAGAATGCTGGAAGCAGTCCCAGTCATACGACGCGGCGAGCGACACGTTCGCGCTGGATACCACCAAGGCCGTCGCCACGCTCAAGCAGTACAAGGGCAAGCGCAGGGTCCGCGAGATCATGCAGCGCCACGCTTATGTCAGCACGATCATCTATGCAATGCTCCAGCAGGCGCGCACGCTGGGCGTGTTGCAGGCCGCCGAGATGGGCTGGCTGCGCGTACTGGATCGCCGGCTCTTCATCCTGATCGACAACGTCGGGCGGCAGGTGGCGTTCACGGAAGTGGCCGGCATCTATAGTCACTACCTGTACGAGCTCTCGCGCAAACGCGCCGCAGAGCGGCCGAACATTGATGGCGCCCTCAAGGGCCTGATCGAGGCAGTCGACAGCTTCAAGTTCACAGAAGACGAGCGTGCCGGCATCGAAGCAGGCCTGAACGCCGACAAACCGGTGGTGATCGATCCCAAGTCCGTCGAAAAGCCAGTGGCCCGGGTAATGATCCACATCTTGCCCGTGGGTCATGGCTCTTCACTCGACATCTTCGAGATCGCCATCGTGGCCGAGGACGGCAAATCCTTGCTGGAATCGCGCTGCCGCCCGCGTGTTGCCATTGAAGAGATTGTGGACCGTTATGCACTGTCCGACAGCGAAGCCGCCAACCTGCATACGCTCCCCACGTCCGACGATCTGCGCCGCAAGGTACTTGAACTCGTGAACAGGCAGGGTGTCGTCTGCTATGGCCCGGATGTGGCCGCCCTTGTCCCCGGTATCGAGCGCAGCGCCCAGTCTGTTCAGGATCTGCAGACACAGCCCGATCACGACCTCATCATGGCCGCAATCGACGCCGGCGCGGCCGATCCAGAGAAGCACCCGCAGATTGCGAATGCTCACAGCGGCGCCTTGTTGCTTCGCCAGCTCTGGGTCGCTAGAGAGAAGTTAGCGCTGCGCGCGAAGGCCGATGCCAGTAGTGAGGGTGAGGAGTCAATCCTGTCGCTCTACGACAAAGTATTCAATGGCGGGCGCCGCCGAGGGCGAGACGCGTGAGCCACCTTTCTGCCCACGACCGACACCTACGTGTTCCGACCTACTCACACGACAGCGGCCGGGACCTACGCGAAATGTTGGCGGCGGTCGCTCACGTATCCGTGCCCGAGCATGCTTGCGGCGCCGCACTGGGTCCTGTGGCGCTACTGGCCATCGGCTTGGCCAAGCTGCTTACGCAGGCAGGCGGTGACATCGGTTTGGCGGTAGACGACGCGCGCGGCGGCATTGCTGGCAGCGACGGCCAGTTTTCACGCGTGCTGGTGGAGATCGCCGGCATCGAGCATCCCATCGATGCCATGGGCCCCGATGGCCGCCTACGGGCCTTGTTCGCCCTCTGGGCGGAAGGCCGTGCGAGCTTCCCGCTGCTCGCTGCCGTGCTGGCCGATCGCGGCTGCCATTGGCGCGCCCTGAAATCCTCTCTCATCACCGACCCGTGGGCTGTAGGCCCGCAGGCGCCCACTGGAGTGTGCTGATGCCACCGATGTCATTCGGTTCCGCCCTGACCGGCCTGTTGATCCTGACGGTCGTCGTGCTCGCCGCCCGCGAGGTATTGTGCTGGTTTCTCAAGATCCCCGCACAGCAACGTCTCGTACGCGAGAACAACAAGCTGCTGCGTTCCCTGCACAACCACCTCGGTATCCCGTTGCCGGAAGGCGTTGTGACCAACCCGACTCCGGCGATCGATAAGGCCCGTGCCGCTGCGATGGCCTATCTTGCCCGCGACAGGAAGGGCGCTTGATGGCACTCGTGTTGCGCGCTCTCGCGAAGCCTGCCGGCGGCGGGCCACTCGTTAAATCTGTCGTCTACGACGGTTTCGACTACGCCATACAGTTCGCGCACCACGAGACGAACCCCGGCATCCTGAAATCGGATGTCTACAAAGCTCGCTACATCGGCGAGAACCAAAAGCCGGCAGCACTGCGCCGGTACTGGCGGATTCCCCGCCACGTCATCGACAACGCCGGCGAAGATCTGATCCGCGCGCTGTGCAACGCTTCCAAGCGCGACCTCGGTAGCGAGTTGCCTCGATTCCAGACGGAAGTGAAAGCGGCCGCCGAGGCGGTCCAGCCTTCGGCCTTTACCGCCGGCCTCAAGTACAGCATCTACGAGCTCCACGGCGCGGCGTCCGCGCTCGTCGGGACCTATCATCCGGCTACGGTAGCCATGGCCAAGGCCATGCGCGCCGTGTATCTCGCCCCGATGAGGGCGTGGAAGTTCATGTCCACCGCGCCGCAAATGCTGCGCGAGAACTTGCTGCGCGAATTGATGCTCGCCGAGGATCAGGTCACCCTCGTCGCCGGTGTCTACAGCATGGTCGACGATGCGTTTTCGCTGACCGGCGGGAATGATGGCGCGTCAATCCAGACGTTCAACAATGCGGTCCCGGAGTTCTCAGCCGGCAGCGAGGACAGCGCCAACGAACTCTATCTCGCTCAGACCACTGCACATGCGGCCGACGAGATTACAGAGGCGGAAATCGGCCATTGGATCGGCAAATTCCCGGATCTGTTCGATTTTCAGCGGGACGGTGTCCGACACCTGCTGATCCAGAACTCGGCATTGCTTGCCGATGACATGGGCTTGGGCAAGTCTCGGCAGGCCATCGTCGCCATGGTCATCCGCCTGCAGCGCATGGTGCAGCAGGGGCTGGTTGGTCGCGTTTTGATCGTCTGCCCCACGAGCCTGATCTACAACTGGGAGAGGGAGATTCGCATGGTCGCGCCGGAGGCTACGATCGCGACGGAGCGCTACAACGCATCATCGCAGTGGGTCGTCGTGAGCTACGGGCTGCTTGGCGAAATCGTGCCCCATGCGGACCAGTTCCAGATCTTGGCGATAGACGAGGCGCACAACCTCAAGAACCCAAGCGCGATCCGCACGCGGCAGGCCTTCGACATCGCAGTGCACGTCGAGACCCGCATGCTGCTCACTGCGACGCCGATCCTGAATCGGGAAACCGAGCTCCACACGCTGTTGCGCCTGTCCGGCCATCCGCTGGGCAACCTGCCGCTCAAGCAGTTTTCGCAGCAATTCACGGGCGACGCCACATTCCGGGCCCAGTTGCGTCAGGCGACATCCAAGTGGATGCTGCGCCGCAAGAAGAATCTTGTCCTGAAGACGCTCAAGGGCAAGCAAGTGCAGCCGGTCTACCTGCGGCTGCCGCCTGACCTGCGCGAACGCTACGATGCCGTGGCCAACGACGGCGGCCTGCTGGCGCTGCCCAAGATCAGCCGCCTGCGCATGCTGATCGAAGCATTGAAGGTCGACAGCATCGTGCAGATGGTGTCCGAACTCGGCCCAGACGATAGCTTCCTCATCTTCTGCGAATTCAAGGAAACGGTTCAGTTGTATCGAGACCGATTGACCGGGATCGGCCACAAGGTCGTGACCATGGTCGGCACCGACAGCCCCACAAAGCGGCAGCGTGCCAAGGAACAGTTTCAGAACGACGAGGAAACCACGGGCTTCATCGGGACCACCGCCGCAGCTGGTGTCGGCCATACGCTGACCAAGGCCAACCACGTGTTCTTCGGTGGTCTGCCATGGACGTGGGCCATCAAGGAACAGGCCGAGGACCGCGCCTATCGCATCGGCCAACAGCGCATGGTGCTGGTCAAGCTGCCCTTGGTCGAGCATTCGATTGACCTCGACGTGATGCAGTTGCTGCTCACCAAGGACACGATCGCCTACGAGTCATTAGAGGATCCCGACGAAGCGGAGCGGCAGGCGAGGGAACGATTCGCCGCGCAGTTCGCGCGCAAGGCGGCCTGAGGCGATGCGTAGACGAATGCAGGAATTTTGCGGATAGCTCGCAAAGCAGGTGCGTGACCTTTTTCACGTGAATGAAGTGGCAACCCGGACATGGATCCGGTAAGGGGTCTCCTCGTTTTCAGTGCAATAAGTGACGGTACGAAAAGCTAGCACTGGCGCGGAGGTGGTGTTGGTAGATCGTTGATTTCATTGACTTTCCTGTTCACTTTCAAATCTGCGATTCGTGGCGTCAAACCGTGGTCGGTTTCATCCATTGGTGCCAGTTATCGATGCATTTGGCCGCGAAGGCAGGATTTGGTCAGCATAGCGGTCAACCGGGAAGCGAAACACACCCCGCAAGTTGATGCTCTCCAGCCTGGTGGGCGCAATCTTCCCGATCAGTTCCGGTGGAATGACCTGGCGGCGGTTCGACCAGCGATCCAGGACCGCCTGCATCTGTGAGGTATTCCACGCCATCACGATGTTGGCCATCAGGCTCAACGCATCGGCCACAGCCTGCATTTCATCGACACGTTTGGCCTGCGCCGGGCTGATCCGGCCGGTATAAATGGCGCGCTTGAGGGCGTTAACAGCCTCGCCCCGATTGAGCACCCGGCGCAACTCGTTCCTGAAAGCGTCCTTGACAAAGTAGTCAGCCAAAAACGCCGTACGCAGCAACCGCCCCAATTGCACGCCAGCCTCATAGATTGGATCGCCCTGGGCGGCAGAACCGAACCGCGCAAGAGCTGCCACCGCACTGGCATGTCCGCTCATGACCGAGGCTGCCAGGTGCACCAGACTATCCCAATGCTTTTCGATCAAAGCGACGTCGACATTGGCTTCGCACACCGCAGCGATTTCTGCGGGCACTTTGGTGCCGCGTGGCACAAAGAGGTGGCGCTGTTTGAGTTCCTTCAACCGCGGGCAAAGATCAAAACCAAGCAAACGGGCATGTGACATGGCAAAGTCGGTGTAGCCATGGGTATCCACAGCAAGCTGGCTGGTCTCCAGCTTTTCTTGGCGGATGACACCTTCAATGGCCACGCCCGCCTGGCGCTCATTGAGCACAAAGGGCTGCGCATGGAAGATGCCCCACCGGTCTTTTACATGGGAGTAGATTCCAATGGAAGGTGTGTTGCGCCGAGGATCAAGCCGGGCTTGCCACACCCGTTTGGTGGTCTCCATGCTCATCATGTCAGAAGATGCCAAATCGGACCGCCCCCAGGTGGCGGCAATCGGGTGTCGCTGCATGAATTCCAGCACAGCCTGGCAGGCCTGGCTCAGACGCCGTTCGTCCCGCGCCCAGCGCATGGCCTGGCGAATGCTGGTGGCAGACAATTGCGGAATCATGCGCGCGCATTCGACCGCAGTCAGACTGGTGCCGTGGGCCATGATGCCGGCATAGACCATCAGCAGCTCGTCGGTAGAGCGCGGCTCACGTCCGAGCATGATCCAGCTAAAGCGCACCTGGGCGTCAACGGCCAGAATCACTTCCGGCAATTGAACCTCACCGATGCGGTGATCCAAAGCCGCGCGCAGCTTGGTCACTTCTGGGTCTTCGTCCTCTGCGGGCAATGGCGACAAATGGAGTTCATCATCCACGCGCAGTACGCCACTGCGGGCTGCAGCGGCCACCGCATCGACACCGGCAGTTACTCTGGCCAGCAAAGGCTTCAAGAAAGTGGCAGCCTTGCTGGGTAACGATAGACGGGCATAGTGTTTCTTGGACTCTGCCTGCCAACGCTCGTCCGTGAAGAACAAGCGCGCACGACCCCGAAAGCTCAGGCTGTGCTCAATCCAGACCGAGCCATTGCGCACCGCGCGGCGCAGGGCAAACAGGGTGGCCACCTCCAACGCCTGAAACGCCCGTTCCCGGTCTGGGCTGGAGATCGAAACCTGCCAGATCATTCCCAGACTTGGTGCCACCACTTCAACTGGCAGCTTTCTGGATCCTTTGAGATATAAAGCTTGCAGCTTGGCAAGGTACTCGATGGCAGGATGCTCGCCGGTGGCCTGCCAGGGCAGCTTTGCAATGGCGACGAGCAACGACCGCACGGGGCGAATTCCATCAATCAATCCCTCGCGGACCAGGGAGGCCCTGCTCGGTGGTTTGCGTTTCTGGGTTTCGGTGATCAAGGCTTCAAGACGGGCACGCAACTCAGCATCTGGCACCGCACCTTGCGCGCTCAAGGCAACAAGTTCGCCGAGCAGCGTTTTGTACATTGCGGCCCAATTGACGGTAGCGGGGACATCGGCGGCAGCCTGACGCCACAGATCGGCGATCCGGCGCTGCACCATAAGGATCAACTGGTCTGTGGTGGTGAACAGGCAATACCGAAGAAAGCATGCGACCTCCACGGTGCGCGCTGGCTCTTTGATCTTGGCTCCGGCTGAGGGCGGCCTGG
>NZ_CAJZAG010000011.1 GCF_914271485.1 Cupriavidus pampae | reverse complement strand
CAGGACTCGACCAAGACTGATACGAAACCCTACAATCGACACCGCGCAACTCCCATCCCGCCGAATCGGTCACGATCCCGAAATCGGCGGTCACGTTCGCCGAAATACGCAATTTTTACCGACTCATCGCTGAAAGGCAGCGCCGCAAGACCGCCGCGAGCGACCTGGATCGCCTCCAGCATTTCTGGGAAGTGCTTAAGTTCTACCGCAATCCATGCCCCAACCATCAGAGTCGGGAAGAGTTTCGCGGAAACGTCTCCGGATTCGTCGCCTTCAATGAATAGGCTCGCCACCGCCGTCGTGAGGGCTGAGCGCGCCGCCCAAAGAAGGCCCGCGCTGCGATAAGCGATCGCGAGCAGAGTCATGGCTTCGATTGAATGCTGGGCGTACTCCTTCTTGCTCAGTCGCCGAGCGGCTTTGCCGAGGAGGCGGATCATCTCCATGTTTTCCTCGGGGATGGCGAGTTGCTTCGCGCGTGTTAGAAGGATCAGTGCGCCTTCGCCCTCGCTGGTTCGCTTGGCGACGAAGTCGGCAGCCTGATCGACTAGGTCGCGGTAGCCGCGATCCTTGCCGGCAATCTCCCCGAAGACCTGAACCGTCCTAACCAAGCGCGACGCATCGAACTCACCCAGACCTTCCGCCTTGACGAATATCTCTGAAAACTCCGGCCACAACGAGGACAGGTTAGCGTCGGCATCATTGAGCATCGCCTCATTGACTCTCACGATCAGCAACGACGTGCGCGCCTGAATTGCGTTGTTCGGTCGTTCAGCTTCATTGGCCAGCAGCTCAAGTCGCGCCTTCAACCGGGCAACGCGCGCATCCAGTTGTGTCTTGTCCGGCGCCCAGCCGTTTCGGAAGACGGCGTTAAAAAGAAGCTGCGCGAGATTGCACAGAAACTCCAAGTTCTGGGCGTTGTCGTCGTCGATGACTTTGGCTTCAAACTGGTCGTATCCGGCAACCACGGCCGCGATGTCATCGAACCACCAGAACGCGGTCCACAGCAATTCATATCGAGCCTCCAGCTTCTGGCGCCGGGTACCCCCGTCGTCGGCGAGCCGAACGGCCCTGAGGAAGCGGCCATCGACGTCTGTCCGCGGCATTCCGAGGCTGCGGGAGAGCTTGGCAGCAACTAAGGCCTCCGTCGCGCGATGCATGTCCATGCCTTCGAAGGCCGTCGGATCCTCCAGTTCGCGTTCGATGTCGGCAAGCTGTTGCTTTCGGGAGTAGTCCTCCGTCCCGAGCTCGTTCTCGGTCGTTTCCTCGCCGATGCCCAGATAGTTGAACGCCAGGTCTCTGCGGTCTTTGGCAATGACTTCATCAATGATCCACGCCCGATCCAGGATCGTGACCGGAACCCCGTGTTCGCGCGAAAGTTCGTCTTCGACGCGCGCCCGGTCCTTGGCGCGCGCCGCGCGCGAGGTGACGAAGAATATCTTCTGGTAGCCGCGCCCGGTAGCGACGATCCCCCCAGCGTCGGAGCGAACCTTGTCCGCCCATCTCTGCATGGCACTGAACGCGAACGCCCAGCGCTCTCGGCCGCCATTAGCTTGGCCGACGACGATTTGAAGCTTGCCAACCTCATCGGCGACCGGGATGGTTTCCGTGTCGGCCTTGCTGTCACCGCCACCCTCGGGGCCGGTAGCAGGCCGCAGATTCGGACAGATCGTTCGCTCGCATAGCTTGCGGCAAAAAATCTCGAAGTCGTGCATCTGGTTGCGCTCGGTGATCGTGTCGAGGTGGTGCGACAGGATCTCGGCTTTCAGACGGTGTTCCGTCTTGGGAACGGAGTCCGAGTAGAGCTCCGGCCGCAACTGGCGCATGTATTCCGACGGCTTCGGTCCCTCTCCAAACGGCTTCTTGTACATACCCCGTGCATCCTTCCCAGTTTCTGCCTGTCTACACCTGCAGGCCAGGTCTCTGCGGAGGCATCGTAACTGAGGACGGCGAACGATGGCCTATTCGCCTTATCCGGTCCAACGAAACGGGCCGCACAATGTTCGCGCAGGTGCCAGCGTTGAATGATGCTCAAGATGGCCACGTCGATCACTCCGAACTCCTGCGCGTCGCCGAGCAGGACAGTGTTCTATACGTGGGTCAACATTCGATGCAAATTACAGGTCCTAGTGGGTCAAGATCGGACGCAACTCAGCAGTAACGGCACTCTTGGTACCGCAGGCAATCTATGGCCTGTTCCGATCACCGTAGTTCTTGGCTTCGAAAAAAATTCTTATTCATCTTTCCCTTGCCGTAGCGATGACTGGATCATTACATGCCAGTCAGTTTGTTCACAATTCTAAGGAGAATAATGGAGTTCTGACATCGCATGCTGAGATGTCCAGCACAGCGTACTTCGAGCCGTCACGGTGCAGCGACATCTGGGAGGCAGTTCTTTCCCGGTAAGACGTATTGCAATCTTTGGCACTGTGCCCGCGCGGACGGTCTCAATAACTTTCAGTTTGTATAGTGCGCATCGACCGCGTCGAAATTCCTCTCGCGAGAGGCCGGTACGAGCGATGATTCCCTCCCTTTGATAAATTACTTTAGGGACCATCGCAGCCCGAATTATCTCGGCTGCCTCTCTCGTTTTCATCAACTTGTCGCAGTATCTGAAGGGCATTGACCATACGTAGCCTTCTTCACACTTCCGTCCAAGAGCGGCTCGATGGCGCTTGCTAAGGAGAGCGGTAACATCTGTGGAATTATTTTGGAAACATGGGAAGCAGCTGTCCCCAAGGGATAGGCGCTGACCTGACATTGCCGAAAGATGTTCGTGGAGCTTAATCTTTGCTTTTCTAGTTGCAATATCGTTATACCAATCGTCAGCTGTAGCTACCCCCGTCAGACGATATCTTCGTTCATTTTTTGTACCCCCTTGGGGCGCTTCTGTGGCGATGAGGTGGCGAAATCGAGCTAGTTGAATCGCTCTCTTGAGATCGTAAGTCGATAATCCGGAGCATTGCTTAATTTCTAGGTAGCTTAAATCACCCTTGGATCCCTGAATGATCGAAATCAACTTATTCAGTATTTCTCGAGGTGAAAGTCTGGGTATGTTGACAAGTAATCCAGTATCTGCGTGCTCTATTCTAGTGCTTGCCGCGTACATCCACCGTGCCATCTCCTCAATGCTTGGTAGAAATCCTGCCATCGCTTCGCGAGTATTATACTTCCACCCCATTATGCAATTTTGAAGTTCAAGGGGGCAGCTAACTTCGCGTAGAACGTCTAAAAAATTATGGCGGAGCCTATGCGTAGGTTGATCAATATCTTGGGATAATAAGAACCATCGGAGAGTGGTGTAACAACGCCTTATTTTGGTTTCGTTGTAATAGCGTGGAAAAGCTTCGCGCTGACCAGGTAAGGCCGTCTTGCAGATTCTTCCGGCAGCCCAGACTGCCAGGCCGCAAAGAGGAAGAATTCGCCGACTGTTTTCCGTTTTTAGCCTACGCCAAGAGTGTGGCTGTATTATCAACACGGGAAGCGGACCATCCAGTTTGAAGTCATCGATGGCAGCCCCGCATATTTCCGAGGTTCTAGCTCCTGTGCAGATCAAAAGTGTGAGCAGCCATCGTATGTCGTCGTCCATTTCAAAACACTTGCGCAAAAGCTGAGCAATTCGATCTGCGGAAATGACATCGAACTGTTTCAGATCGTGTCTCAATTTTGGGACCACTGCTGCCAAGAATGGGTTTCGGATGGGGCAGCCTAATTTGCTGCCATAGAAACGAGTTGCAGTGCGCAAGACAAACAGATAGGACCGAACCGAATTCGTTTTCAGGCCGCGATCCAAGAGTCTTTCGATGAAAACGCGGGCATGCTTCGGTGTTATCGTAGATAGGCGACAATCTGGCCCATAAATTAGCTCACTGAACGCCAAGGTCCGCGTGATAAGCGCAATATAGCCTTTCGAGACTCTGTTGCATTTATATTCTCGGTAATGTTCTAAGATATTCCGCAGTGTTGGGGCGGCCGCGTCAAGACGGACTTCGTTGTGCGAGCGCGAAGTTTCTCGACGAAGTCGAAAATCCGAGAAAAAACCGTCTTTTTTTGCTTGGCGAGGGGAAATCTGATTCCTCTTATGAATCACGCCTTTCCTTCTATTCGAGTGCAAAGTCGCATCATGTCTTGGATAAATTTCCCGCCGAGCGGGCGACGATGATTTCTCCGAATCGTGAGGATAAGGCGTCGAGTGAGATTGCTGCTGTCGATTCGGAAGAGGAATCCCTGTAAGCTCATAATACGGAATGCAGGTGCCGGCCTTAAATATGGGCCTAATACATCCTGCTGACCGTGCGTGGTTGATACCTCGAGAAACGTCGTGCCGCCTTATTGAGGTATTTGTGGCAATTTCGCGTGCGCTGGGATAGGTGACTTTCGGGATTACTTCCATGACGATGCGCGCACACTCGAATGAGCTGATTTCGTTACCTCTTCGAGGCTTGGTCGGTGGCGTTTCGCCCAATACCAATAATTGGAGCCACGAATGGAGCGCTTTGGAGCGATATCCAGAACCATATGTGTGTTCGCTACCTCTCCGGGACCACCCGATTATCTGAGAACGAAGGTATTCGGGGCACCCATGTTTTCTCAATCGCTCGACAAATGTGCGCCTCAAATCTCCAATCCCGCCTTCTATGCTTCTTGTGCGTAACCAATAGCTGATTGTGCCCTGCAAATTTACGGAGAGCCTCCCGAAACGAAATAATCTTGGGAATGCGTAGACCTGCCCGGGGCTAGAGTTGGCGACGATTCTTTCGGCTGCCCAAAGAGCGCTTCCCACCAACGGAATTTCACGGCGATGATTGACCGACCTGAGTTCGCGCCACAAATGTGGCTGAATTATCAAGTGAGGTGGCTCGGAGGCAAGCCGGAAATCTGAAATTGCTAGCCCGGCAATTTCTCTATAGCGTGCACCGGTGTCAGAAATTACCGAAATTAACCATCTTGTATCATCGTCTTTGTGTCGACAAGCAGCTTGAATTCCAGCTAGCTCATCCAAGCCTAAGCTATTTCGCCGCATCCGATATGATCGGAACTCGGTCCGATGGCATCTCGCCATTGGGTTGTGGCGTAGCAGGCAGAATTCCTGGGTATAGCACCGTATTCCGGCTGAAATAATGTTTATTATTGCTAGCATGCCTCCACGTCGTAACCCATTTTGCGCCAAGTACTCTAGGAACCTGTCAACATCCGCCGGCTGAATTGTCGTAAAGCATACGTCTCCGAAGAAACGGATTGCCTTGTCATAAGCCTTTATTATTAAGTTGCGCGTGTTCTCCTGATGGATTTTCGCCTTCACGTCGAGATAAACGTTTCGTACGATCGAGAGTTTGAATGGGGGGTTCGACAAATTTTCATCTCGTATAGGGGTGCCGACCGAGGTTCGCGAGAAATTCTCCAAGGTTCGACAAGTCCTCGCTCGCTTCACATGTGCTCCTTTGTCATTTAACTAGCGACAGCATGGATTCACCCCAAACGCGCGTATTATTTCAGTGGGCTGTCATTTCCCGCGTGTTTCCCTTCGATGCGCTTGTTTCTCCCTTTGGGGCTCCAATGGAGGAAAGGAGAGATGAAATGAAATGTCAAGCGTCTGTCGGGCGGGATGGTTCGAAAAGAGGAGGGTTCTTCACCGGTTGAATCCACAACCAATAGCGGATCTGCTTTCAGTCGATTTTGTGCCCGCGCCTGAAACGTGGCATCCGCTAGCCTGTGGTAGTGCTCGGTGTCGATGGCTCCTTTCTGGTGGCGAAATGTACGTTGAGCGAGGGACGTTCCCCGCCGACTAGACACCTCGTCGCGTACCATATCCACCGAATAAGCGAGCGTATGAGCCGGTCCGCGTCTAGCATCGGCGGGTCAAATTTCACTTGATTGTCAGCGGCTAGCTCAAGGATAGAGCGGTATTGTGTGACGCTGTCCTCGATACCGATCGATTGAGAACGCATCCGTAGATGCAGCACACCTAATATCGGAACGTGAAATGCAGCTTCATTCCCACCAAAGCTCGTGCAGTGGATAGCGCAAATTCGGCCTCGTATGTCGAAGAGGGGGCCGCCACTATTTCCGCCATAGATTGGAACATCCGTCTGAATGCAGGGGAACGGCAGCATTACACGGTCGCGCATCTCATCGAAAATCTCTTCCACCCGACCGAAGCTTAAGCGGATCGCAAAGCGCACTGTCATTGGTGGATGCTGTTCGCTAAAGAGTTCTCCAGCGAATACATATGCGGTGAGACCTGAGACTTTCTCGTCCGCAATCTCTTGATCCGCAGAGATCACGGCGAAACTAAAGACGCGCTCGTCGACCCTAAGTTCGTCCAGCGACATGGCGACTGGTATCGTAGGGACATTGACTGTAGGCGGTGCAACTACGGTTTCAATCAGCGCAAGGTCAAACTTTGGATGCTTGTCCGATTTCCGGAAATTACGCACAACGATTCTTCGATCGGTCAGCGTTTGAACGGCGAAGATCGGTCCACGGTCAATACCGTTAGTTCCAATGTTTTCGTCAACCACGTGCCAAGCGGTAATCATGTGGCCAGAGTTTGTGACCCAAAATCCAGTACCAATCAGCTCCACCGTGCCGCCTTCCTCGTCGACTCTGAAGATTGGTACGATCGCAGATAGGAGATCGACCACTCTCCGTGTTCCAGGGTAGGGCTTGAAGTGCATTGCGAACTCTCAGCTAATAGTCGATTTGACATGATCTTGTCAGATCACCTTGGCGTTGCTGTCCAGATCGTCTACCACCAGCGGAGCCTCGCAGGCTAGAGTCTGTGAATGCTGTAGCTTAGTCCTTCGCAGGACTGCTCTCAGAAGACCTGGTCAAACGTCTCTGCGTGCAGTATCAGCCTTCGCTAGCTCTTGCAACTGCATTTGTACCAGTCGAAGTACGGCTTCTTGTTCTGCTTCTGTGTATTGCCGAAGGTATGTGTATGCCACCAATACAAGAGGATGGACCTTCAGCCCGCTCGCAATAGAGTCGATCTTGTCGAGCGTGGGGCTTTTCAGCCCCCGCTCCAAGGCACTGATATACGTTCGGCTGGAAACACCGTCAAGGGCCTCTTGAGGCATATTTTGGAGTTTTCTTAGTGCCCGAAGGGCGAGGCCGAAGTTCTCTCTCAGGGGGAAGCGAGTCATTTGGGAGGCCGGAGCGCAAATCCCAGAATCTCGTTCCTGTGAACACTATAGGGCTACAATCTATAGTGTTCATTTCATATGGAGAGGTTAGTGTTCTTAACGCTGGACTCATGGCGTCACCCCAATCCCTCAATTCAGGCGCTCGTGGCGCCTGCCGCAGCTTGGGAGCATGTTGGCATTGACGAGATCCGACCAAGCCTGCTTTTCGAGGTAAGGCATCTCCGAGGTTCCGAGGTTGTCGGTGTTGAGTGGCTTCTGTCGGCGTCAGTGGAAGCTTTAGTCGACTATCTTGCGTCCGCCCCAGAGCGCATCGGCACGGCATACGTCCTGGTGCCAAGTAGCCTGCATCCCAGCGGCCGCTGGTGTCTGGAGCAGCTGGCTGGGATCGAGGAGTGGTCTCAGGAGAATCACGCCGGACTAGAATGCCACTCAACCGCCGGTGGCCGATACTCATTCCCGCCGCGACCCGAGTCTTCCTTGACGCAAAGTCGGTGGAATCTCCCTAGCCGATGAGTGTCTTGAAGGCTCACTGGTGGCACCTCTCATGGTCGGGCGGCCGAACATCAAAGTAACCGCTCGCGGCTTTCTGCGTTTACCAAACGAAAGAATTTACGCCCAGTAAAATGCTCGGAGGCAATGTACTCTTTTGCGGCGACCCGCATGGCAACTTCGCCCCTTTGGTTGAAGGTGTCCATCGTCACCGACCGGATGCAGTGGTGCTTGCGGGCGACATTCAATCCAGGCGCCCGCTAGACGAGGAACTTGCCACCATCCTTCCTTTGACAGAGGTGTGGTGGATCCACGGTAATCACGACACAGACAGCGACGCGGATTTCGACAACTTGTTCGGCTCTGCTCTGGCCGACCGAAACTTGGATGGCCGCGTGGTTACGATCGCAGGGGTCCGCATCGCGGGGCTTGGGGGAGTTTTTCGGCGTCAAGTCTGGATGCCACCTGAAGCGCCGCGCTCTGCCAGTGAGGCTGAATATCTCTCCCGTTGCGGGCAGGGAAATCGCTGGCGGGGTGGCTTGCCGAGGAGGCACCGAAGCACGATCTTTCCGCGAACAGTTTCCTCTCTGATGGGCCAGCGAGCAGACGTATTAGTTAGTCACGAAGCCCCGGCGTGTCATCCACACGGTTTTGAACAAATTGATGCGCTGATTGATGCTATGCGGGTTAGCGTTGCTTTCCATGGTCATCACCACGAATCTGTTATTTATCCAGGTGATGGGTCCTGTCGTATTATTGGTTTAGGCGCCAACGCTCTCTCGACAATTGCGGGAGACTTCCTCAGCGGCGTCCCAGTTGACCAGGGCTAACTTCCAATAGCTCTGAGAGCCTTTCCGCGAGGACTTCTGTGTCTTCCGACAACGCCAGTGACGGCGGCATAGGACGCGAGGTCGAAGGCGGCGCGACCGGCAGTAGCCGACCCGTTGCTGTCATCCGTACCTCGTCAGCAGATGTCCGCTGGGCAGCCATGTGGTTGGCCAACACTGACACAGATTCTGGCTCGGCAGATCTGGCGCTCGGTTCGCTGGCTGAGAATGTTCAGCCTATCCTTTTGCCCGCAATAGCGGGGGGTTTCCGCTCGTACCGAACGGAACGTTGTCTTCAGCCTCGGTGGACCGGCCGCTTTGATCTGTTGTTGTATTGGAGCAGGTTGAATTCAACAGAGATGTTGTTCACACCCTCCAGCGGCACACGCTCCCCGAGAGCTGACGAGATCCAGGCAACGCCCGCTTTTCGGGTCTGGATGGTTTCGATCCAGTGAAGGCTCGCCGGCCGCGTTACGGTCGTTCGACACCACAATTGATTGAACCGCCGCGGCGAGGATACCGTCTGAACGACAGCCGGCAGCGACGCTTGCAATTCGCCATCCTGGAAGACGATCTCGTCGTACGTGAAGGTGACTGAGGCCATGCTGTCGTACAGGCTCTGAGACATAGAAGCATCTCGGCTTACGAAGACAGGACCGAAGCGGTGCTGCAGCAGACAGTTGACCAGCAGCATGAGCATATCGAACCGCAGCTGCATGGACTGACGCTCGCGGTCGTGCGGCGCATAGAACGTGTGGTCCATCTTGGCGTGGAAAGTTGGCAGCCGTCCATGCCTGTAGATGTCGTCGACGGTGTCGGGCCCGATAACGCCCGATGGCAGGCCGGGCAAGAGCGGGCCGGCGAGCGCGCGCTTCAACCAGTTCAACTCGCTCTCGCCGGCACCTTTCGGTGTAGCATCACTTGCTAGGCACTCCAGCGCCAAGTATGCGTTCCGAAAAGCGTCGAACAGGTCAGCCGACACGCTGGCCAAGCGGTAGAAGCGCAGGGCGGGATGGCGGGGCGGCGGAAGCTGCGATTTTGCGGGGACCGCAGTCGCAGCCCCTTCCGCGCTAATGTTAATCGCCCAAGGCGCGTCAGCCGTATCTACGAACACGAGTTCGTAGCCGCCGCCGTCTTCAACCCACACCAGATACGTGCAGTCGCCTTCGGCCGTTTGGAGCGTGGCCTGCTTTCGCGCCGCCAGCACGTCCAACGTCTCCTGTAACACACGCCAAGCTTCGTTCTTGGCATCCTCCTGGTTCAGTTGGCTGACCAGAGCGACGGTCGCGAACGGCGCGGCTTGGCGGATGATCACCAGGCCATCGGGAAAGCTCAGCGTCAAGGAGAGCTTTGCAGGTGCATCGAGCAGGAACGCAGCGCCGCTGCCGCCGGAGAGTATGGGAAATTCATTGTGCATGCGAGAGCCACCAAGAAGATGTATTCACGTGGTACTCGAACCGCCTGCGATTCAGCACCAAAAATCGCCCAGAAGTAACAACATCCGTCGTATCAGGAAGCATGCCATTTACCGCCGTACTTTGGAGGCGGGCGTCGGCGTTCAGCGCGGTAGCCAATAAGTTGAAGCCCTAGGCTGTACAGCGCTCGTGCGGGCACTAGTCCGATACCTCGGACGACCATAGTGGCAGTGCTTTCCAACCTTTGCGCCATGCAGAGGCCAACTCAAGGTTCTGAAACGGGCACTGCGAGATCGGGACGCCGTGCCTCGCCGCGTAACGTCCATGATCGTGCGCTGACTCTGGCGTAGCGGCCTGTTCGAGAGCCCATTGCCACGCTTTGTCGCAAGTCGCCTCGTCGAAGAAGCCGAAATGGCATTGTGCAACATCGACGGCCAGATAAGCAGCGAGCGCTTGATATGCCTCGGAGCGTTTCTTCGTGCTCGGCTTCCATAGCAAATCGAAAGGTGCCTTCGCTCTGTTCCGCGCGTTCCGAAGTGCTTTGTTGGCTAGAGTCCCGAGCGGAGTGGCGGTGTACGGATGCATGCCCACATATGCATCGCAGCGTGTGCATGCGTAGGACCACGGCCATTCTCCGTACGATGTGCCGTAGATCTCGCTGTTATTGACTATGCGGATCGGGCTGTTGCAGTACGCACATGCCTGCGGGGCAGGTACCTTATTTTTGACGCGGGCTACATGTGGGGGGCTTGGATCCCACGGAGTCTTGTCTGTTAGCGCCATGATCAATTTGACGGATCGCTTATTGCCCAGATCGGCAAATGGCTAGAAATAGGAGGAGTCTTCCGCTTCCCCGTCCTCGTCCTCGTCCTCGTCCTCGGATTCTTGGTCATCCTTGTCGAAACCGTCGATGTCTCCATCGAACGAGAAAATTACACCTTCGTAGCCGCCATCGCCTTCCTCGTAGTCAAGCCAGTTTTCCACATCGTCAAGGTCAAACAGAGCCTCAACCCCGGCAAGATTCTTCCGTGCCAACGCATCTTGTTTCGCCGTGAAGAGAGGCTTTAGAGTTGCAGATTGGTCGTAGAAATGTACGTTTAGTGCGAGGAGGCAATTGAAAGCTGCATCCGCAGCGATATGCGTGTTGGCGAAGCCACTCCATCCTCTAATTCCCGCCTCGTAGGCGAGCAGCCACAAGTCATCGTAGAGTGCGCTGGATTTTTCCTGTGCTTTCCAGAACGTATTCTTCGGTACCTTAGTCAGACTCCCAGTGCTATTGAGATCCATCAGAATCAGCGCGCATACCGAGCTGTGCATTTCTGCGACGAGATCGATATTTTCCTCAGAAAGATGAAGGCCGAGATCCTTTGCCATCCACAGGCACCAAGCCACCTCGCTGTGGTGGCCTAGAGGAGCATGATCTTCGATCAAAGCGTTGATGAAGCGACTGAGCCTTGCTTTGCTTAATGGATATCCCACGCTTTTGTAGGTCGAGAAGATCCTCGCAACTGTTTGCAGGGTATTCGGATATCCCATCGCGACTTGGCAAACATGAGCTTCGAAGCGATCCCAGTTGTTCTTTCGAACGATGACAGAAGACGATTTTTTGAGAGCATAGATCATGACGCTCTCATCAGCGTTTAATCGCGCAAGTTCTTTCGCTAATTCGAAGAAATGGCTAAAATCCGCCCCCTGTTTGGGGCCAGCTTTGGCGATCGAAAAGCTGCGGAGCCTGTGGCTCCAGAAATCATCCGTTATCTCAAGAACCGGTGATGTTTTGGTTTTCTCAAAATTGACTTGAAGCTCAAATTCTTTCAGCGAGCGGATGAGCGCCGCGAGTGCCGATTCAGCTTCGCGGGCCGTGGCAAAAAACATGAAGTAGTCATCGACATATCGGAAACCTGCAGGCAGGCCTTTCAAACGCTTCTTCAACTCCATATCCACTGCTGTGGCGATGGCTTCAGCGATAATGTGCGATGTGTCCGGTCCAATCGGCAGGCCGAATGTCTGTTCGTCCTGCGCCTGACGAAGTGCAAGGTCCAGAAGATTACCAAAGAATTTTGGTGTTGCCTTCCGATTTTTCTTTGCCGCGGCCTTACCGTGAAGGGCCCACGGAACGGAATGGGTGTAAATGGTCGGGAAAAATCTCGAAATGTCCGTGCGAAGCATATACCTAAACCCCGCGGATTCCAGGACCTTGCGATTGTAGAGAAACTGCATCGAAGGTATGTTTGCTCCTCGAGATCCATTGCGCAAGAATCTCGGGCGGCTTGCCGATAGTCTGGACTGCCGGTAGTGCTTTAGCAACTCGCCCCAATTTTCGGCAATGTGCTTCGACAAATAAGTCTGTGCGACGGGATTCGTCAGGCTCGTGACGCGCCGCTGGTGACCGGCCCGGGCGACGCTAAAGAGCTCTGCCCGAGCCCCTGGTGCTTTTGGAATTTTGGGACCTGTCTTGGGGGTTGCCTGCAGCGCAAGCCATTGCGTATAAAGAGCCGCATGATTTCTTGCCAAATCGTCCGTTGTGAATGATGGAGGTAGTTGAGAGGGGAAATAGCCTCGCTCAAGAAGTCGTTCGGTGCGGTCCATTGTTTTTCCTTCAAGCCGCGACCTCCCACTCTGGATTCGACGCAGCGTTTCAAGTTGTTCGCCCGGAAACGTGTCACGATACCGCGGTGCCGCGGTCCTTACACTACCCCGCTAGCGGGGGCAGCCGCCGTCGAACGTGTCGATATTGCGCCGGGTGAATGCGAGCCTATGAGCGGTGCGTTACGGAATCCAGTAAGGCAAAGCAGACGTGCCCGCTTTGTCAATAACGATCGCTACACTTTGTTCTGCACGGGTCACCGCCACGTAGAAACTTGCCGCGGGTACTGGCTCGAGGATTGAACCCTTACGCAAGAAGTCAGAAATTCCTGCCGTAGGAACGATGAGTACACGCGTATATGTGGAACCCTTCGCAACCTTAAAGTTCATGAATTCGAGATTGAATTCTTTGCCAGAGGCTGCCATGCTTCGCAGGCATTGTGGTGCGAATCGTTCCACGTAATCCCCTACATGCTTCTTCATAAGGAGAAATACGCCGTCGTGGTCCGTCGTTACTTCGTTGCGGGATATCGTGGACGGAAATATCCAGCTCGGATCGAAGATCGTGTCTGAAAATTCCGCGATCTTCGGGTGGCACCGCCAAGTCTCCACACTTTCGCTGATGGTCAACTTCCCGAGTTGCTCTCTCTCCCGGAACCAATTGACCGCTTCTGCATAGGCATATCGCTTATTTTTGATGGCGCGCGGATTCGTTGCCAGAACGGATTGCCGGATATCACCGACCATCCGGATATGAATAGACGAATGCAATAGGGCGTCGACGATCTCCCAGTCATGGGCGCTCAGGTCTTGCACCTCGTCAATCAGTATCTCGTCGTATAAGCTCTCCAACCGTTTCAGTAGGGCACTGTTGCTGACCTCTATTAGTTCGTTGGCAAGCCGTCCGAGTTCGCACGCGTAGGCAGCACCGTTGCGGTCGAGGAATCGCGAGAGGCCCGTCGCATACCTGTCCGGTCGCCCCTCAAAACTGAAGCCGAGAACCCGTTTTCCGGGAAACTTGAATGGGAGAAATGGCTTCGCAAAATGCCGTAGCAAGAAGGTGAACCACCCCATGACTTCGATGCCCAAGTGATCGCCCGCTCGCTGTCCTAATCGGCGCCGAAGTTCTTCCTGATTCGCCTGGGTGAAGGTTAGGACGAGGGCGCGGCGCTCCGAGGGAAGCTCCGCGCAATGATCGACGATACCTTGGGTCTTGCGCGAACCTGCAACAGCCAGGGTGAGCAGGTTAGCCATGGATGAAGGCGGCGGCGTTGCGCATGTAGTCGGGAGGCGCAAGCTGGCACGTGGCGTTCGCAATTCGGAACGCCGTCTCGGTCTTCTCCCGGCTCATCCATTTGTGGAGATCCGCGGTCGCGGTGATGCCGAGCAAGCCGCGCAGTGTCGCCTCGCCATTGTGGTGGACGATTTGAGGTTCTAGGGTGTGGCCGTGCGCCACCTGTCCGATGAATAGCTCGCGCCTGCCAGAACAGAGCCACTTCTCAATGGCGGTTCGAAGTTCGGCGGGGTCCGTCCCATCGTTGTCGCGCATGGCAGCCACCGGCTTGTCCAACGCGGCGCAAAATTCAAGGCAGCGCCCCAGGGATAGTCCCCGCATGCTTATTACGTCGATGCCCAGCTCCATCGGGCGCTTCCCGAACAGGTCCTTGAAGAATCGTTCAAAAACAATCTCGTCGGAAGGTCCTTCTACGAGGACGATCTTCTTCGCTAGGGCCATGCGCAGTGTGTCGTATCCAGGCAAGCGTTGGAAGTACGAGACGGTCTCGGGATCCAGCGACGTAATTTTCGAAGCTCTTCCGTTCGCCAGAAGCAGGATAGCGTCCAGACCGAGGCGATTCAGCACGAAGGTGCTGTGCGTAGTGATAAAGAGTTGCTGATGATCGCCGGTGAGCGACTCGATCCGCGAGAGAAGCGTGGTCAGGCTGGTATGGGAAAGGTGATTCTCTGGCTCCTCGATCATAACGAACGCTGCGTGACCGGCATTCCGATTCAGGGCGAGAGAAATCTTGATTGCGGCCTGCTGGCCCTGCCCGGACATCGAGAACGGTACATCGTTGACATGTGGGGTCACCGCGCCGTCCCAAGCGGTCCGTGCGCTTTGATCCATGGCCAGCGAGATCGGCTGATCATGCAGAGATGCGTGAATCGTGCCAATGCGCTTATTGATCGCGTTCAGTGCCGTGGTCGACATGGTTTCCTTCAGCTCGCGATAGGCTAGGGACACGGCGGCACGCTCCGGCGGGTCGAGATGGTCGCCGAGGATTTGCCGCAGGTGATAGTCAACGCCGCTGGAGGAACGAACGGTTCGCGAGTCGATAATGGCCGCGGCCAATTGCCGGGGGCGATTGGTGATGCGCTCGTCAGCGAAGGAGCGCCAGTCAACATGGTAGAACTCGACCGGGAGAAGTGCGGAAGGCTTGCTCATCCACCGAGCTAGCTCGTCCGCATAGTCGGGATCCGGCATGATCCGCAGCGACAGGCCCGGGCAGGCCAGGGTCGGCACTTCGGTATTGATGGCGCCGCAGAGTCTTTGCAGCTCAGGCTTATCTTCGAGGTACAGCTCGATATGGATCTCGGGAAACCGAGGCCGTTCACCGCGCTGGATTTTGGCGACAAATTCGGCCACCAATCCGGCGTTGAACCAGTGTGGGTTTAGCTCTTCGCTCGCGCTGCGACCACCGATGCGACCGGTGAGTGCAAGTGCGATGGCTTCCATCAGCGTGGACTTGCCGGCTTCGTTGCCTCCGACGATCAGGTTGAGTTTTGCATTAGGCGACAGCGTGAAGTCAGTGTAGATGCGGTATCCACGGATCTTGATCTTGGTAATCAACCGACACCCCGCCTCGAAGTTTGTCTGGAGCGGATTATATGGCACATGTCTGCCGGCTTGATCGTACGTTGCATGGGCACCTTCGGCCCGCTTCAAGAAGCCGGCCAATGCCGATCCGGAGCCGGGCGCATTCGATTCCGCCCGAATTGACTGCAAGATAACCCGGCTTATTTGGTATCGTAGAAACGCCGACGCCCGAGGCCGACCTCGCATTGCTGTCGCCGCCGACCCCCTTCGCCGTGCACGATTCTTCACTGTGCGGAGGGCGCCATGCCGCCGGATACCTTTCTCGAACTTGCGGCCGGCCACGCTGCCGCCGGTGGCCCGTGCGTGAGCGTCGCGCCCGGGCGCGCGATCACGCGGCGGCGCCTGCACCGCGGCCACTTTGCGTTCCTGCGCGCCGTCGTCGAGGGACTCGCGCCGCAGGCGGTGTGGGAGCGCTACCTGCCCGAGGCGGGCGATTATGCCGACACGCCGCGCGTGCATCGCGTGACCGGTTGGATCCGCACGGAACTGGCGGCGGCAGCGGCGCGCGGCGGCGACTTCGCGCAGGCACGTCTGCTGCGTCTCGATCTCGCGCCGCGGGTCGTGGTGCCGTTGCCGACGCTCGCGGCCTTTGCCGACACGCAGGGCCTGACGGATTGCGGCGAAGCCGAGCAATTGGCGGCCTATGAGGCGGCGTTCGGCATGGCGCTCGCGTGCCAGCGGCGCCGCACCGCGCTGCTGCACCGGCAACTGGCAGCCATCCACACACTGGAAGCCCGCATCGCGATGCCGCCGCGGCCGGCCGACGGGGTCGAGGCGTGGCTGATCGCCTCGCTGGCCGCACGGCTGATCGCCGCAGATGTGCCCACCTTGGGCGCGCTGCACGCGCGCATGGCGCTGAGCCGTGCCTGGTGGCGGCAGTTGCGCGGCATCGGCATCATCAAGGCGCGCGCACTCGGGCAGTTCGTCGCCACGCACGCCGACACCCTTGGGGCGCTGCCTGACAGCGCCCAGACCGACCTGTCGGGTGAGCGGTGCAGCGCGCTGATGCCGTTGGAGCATTTGGTCGTGCCGGTTGAGCTGAGTGGCGCGGCGGGGCGGTTTCGGGCTCCGCACGAGCGATGTCTGCTCGCGGCGGACGACGACCGGGCGGCCATCCTCGCCTGGCTGGCGGCACGGGGCCGTGCCGCGCGTGCTGCCGCGCCAGCAACCCTCACGCAACGTGCCTACCGTAAGGAAGCTGAGCGCATGCTGCTATGGGCGGTGCTGTGGCGCCGACGCGCGCTGTCCTCACTCACAGTCGAGGATTGCGTGGCCTACCGGGATTTCCTGTTGGCCCCCGATCCCACCTGGTGCGGGGGGATTGGACAACCCCGCTGGTCAAGCCGGTGGCGCCCGTTCGCCGGCCCGCTGTCGCCGCGCTCATGTGCCTATGCGATCGGGGTGCTGGGCAACCTGTTCGGCTTTCTGGTCGACCAGGGCTACCTACTCGGCAATCCCTGGCGCGCGGTTGTGGCGCCCTGCGAGGTGGCACGCGGGCCCGATGCCGGCCGCGGCTTCACCACGCAGCAGTGGCGGGGGCTACGGCAAGCGCTCGCGCAACTGCCACCGGGCCTGGCTTCGCTGCGCCTGCAACTGGCGTTGCCGCTGCTGCACGACACGGGGCTGCGCCTGGCCGAACTCATGGCGGCGACGACCGCCGATCTACGCAGGACGAGCCTGCCGCAGGCGGACGGGGCGCCCCTCGAGGGCTGGTGGCTGATGGTGCGTGGCAAGGGCGGCAAGGTGCGCGAGGTCCCCGTCCCCGCGGTGCTGGTCGATTGCCTGGTGGCGTATCTCGCGGCCCGCGGTTGCGCCGGCGTGCTGCAGGCGGGCGAGGCGGTGCCGCTGCTCGGCCCGGCCCACCTGCGGCCAGCGCCGAGTCCCGGCGAAACGGCGTTGGTGTCGGGGCGCACCGGAGTATCGGGAAATGCGTTTCACCGGCAGCTCAAGCGCTTCCTCGCGCGGTGCGCAGAGCGACTCGAGGGGGACGATCCTGCCGCGGCGCGTCGAATGCGCGCGGCCAGCGCCCACTGGCTCCGCCACACGCACGTCTCGCACGCCCTCGCTGCGGGGGTGCCAATCGAGGTGGTCCAGCAGAACGTCGGGCATGCCTCGCTGGATACTACGACGCGCTACGTGCACACCGAATGCGCGCGCCGCCTGCAGGCCATGCAGCGGCTCTGGCAGATCGACTCCGCATGAGCTATCGCATCGGTGTCATCCGCCTTCGGGCGCGCAGCGTCGCGATGGCCCGAGTTGCCAAGGGCCGGCGTCTTCATGACGCATGGGAAAATGATCCGAAAATCCCCATCTATATATTTCGGAGTATTGGTAAATATCGAAAGATAATCGATGCGGCCGTGCGCCGGTTGCATCGCAGCGAGGGCGAAAATATTTAAAAATTCCGCCAACCCCAGTCTGCAGGCGGCTAGTGAATAATCGCTGGCGATTTGAACACACGCGCATTGCGGACTATGCTGGACCGGAATGGTGTGCCAATGAAAAAAACCGCACCGGCCAGCTGGAACTGGCGGGTACGGTTTTCATTCGGTGCAGTGCGCGTAGCGGGAAAATCCCTATACGGCCCAATGTCCAAAGCGGGTGCCTAGCAGCCTCAGTATTGGACAGGGGTGGCGTTAGGTCAAGGAGGGTGTTGTCCCGCGACGTGCAATGTGATGAAAACTTTCCTTCGTGGGGGGAATCATGCGCATTGTGCCCAGTCCGCATGCCCGTCAGCCAGGCATGTCTATCAAGCATGTGAAGTCGTCGACGGGGACCGGTAGTTTTCTTGTGCAGGCCCTGCCGCCCGCGCCGGCTTCGCTTGCGAAGTTCGTCGATCGACTCAGTCGTGCGCACTGCTTGGCCCCCGATCCTGCACAACCCGTGGCGCGGACGCGGCGCCTTGGCATTGAACTGGCCTTGCGGGCCGTTTTCCTGCCGACTGGCGCAGACGTGGAAATTGCACTGCATCTGTTAGACGAAATCGAAGCGCAGACGCAAGCCAAAGGCAATTGCTTGGTGCAGGTCAATCAGCATCGCACACGCGCCGTCTACTGCGCACAATTCGACAGCGCGGCGTTGCTCACGCAGATCAATGCGGCGCCGGACCGCCGCATCTGGGTCGTGAGCGCACCGCAAAGCATGCAGGCGGACAAGTTGGTGTACGCGCTGCGCTCCCTGTTGGGGCCGGTTCTTCAGCACGATAGCGTGCTGGAGTACGACCGCGGCGGTTGCCCGATCGAAACGCCCGTGCGGATTCTTCAGGTGCCGCTGCTCATCGTACGCATGCCCAGCCGGCCGACGGAGCGCGCTTTCTACTTTGCCATCCTCGGTGCCATTGACGCGGTGCTGGGCTCCTCGCTACTGGAACTGGAGAGCAAGGGCCTTCGGCGGAAGGAATCGTATCTCGAGCATGCTCTGCAACTGCTGGCCCAGTTGCATACTGGGGCCCTTGCAGTCGTTGGGCTGAACTCGCATCATGCGACGGTTTGGCACTTCCCGGAATTTGCCGCAGCCGTGGCCCGCATCGCTGAGGCAGGCATCGTCGTCGCCCTGTTCACAACTGGCGCGCTGCAGCAGGGAGCCATTGGGACCATGCTTCGGCACCTGACCCCGCAGGCCACGCTCGAGGTGGCAGGCTACGACCGGCAGGATCATCGGGCGTTGGCCGAGCGCTACTGGGCGGTTCTGGATCGAACAGAGGCACTCCCTGCACAACTCGAGATGCTGGTCTCGAAGGCCCATGGGCAGAGGCTGTTTCTGCAACTGCTGTTCAGCGAGCTCAATCGCCGCTTGCACGATCCGCGGTACCGGGGAAGGCATCCGAGTACAGTCGTCGACGAGTCATTGGTGACGACAGCGTGGCGCGGAGTGATCCAGTACCTCGCCCTATGGAATCGCCCGGATTTCGAGGCGAGTGAGGTCACTGCCGCGCTACGCGACTGGTTGCCACTGGATATCAAGGTCAAGCCTGCGCTCGCACGGACGCACAGCCGTGGAGCCCGTCATGCCGTCTGATCTGCTAGCCCTGACGCCGCGCCTGCCTTGGGAATCGGCGGCGAGCCTCGCCGATAGCCTTTTCGGCGAGCGTCCGTCACGTCAAAGAGCGTGGATGGCGTGCGGGACGGTGAGCTGGCCTCTCCAGGCCGTGGCCGCCTATGGCAATGGTTACTATGGCGACGTGCAGACGCTTCTGAAGGAGCGCTCACTCGTCGGGTACTGTCTGATTGGATTGCCGCCCCGCCTGCGTCGGGCGCTATGTGAGCGAGCGATCACGGGGGCCTGGGCGCTGCGCGACCAGGCCATGAGCCATGGCTTTCTATGGCGCCCCGTCAAAATCTGCCCCGCCTGTGCCGTCCAGTCGTGGCACGACTTGGGCATCATGGGCTGGCTTTGGCCCCATCAGGCTCCATTGGTCGAAGCGTGCTGGCGACACGGTCTGCTCCTGTCGCAGCGGCAAGCGCAGGTGGTGCCTGGTGTCTTGCCACCGGCGCGCGACGCAACGCCCGACCAGGTGGCCTTCGCCCGCAACGCCGTCGCGGTCTGTGCGATGGGCATGGACATCGCAAACGCCACGCCACAGTGGGTGCAAGCCTTTCGTGATGCAGGCTACCTCAATGGCCGTGCCACGTTTCGTACTCGCTTGTTCACACAGCACTATCGCGAGTTCGGGATTGCCCATTTTGCAAACCCGACGTTTCGGGAGGTCTGCACGAGTCCGGGGGCGGCGACCCAGATTGCCCATTTTGTAGAGGCCGCTGCGCGCGGCGCGCGCGCCGGACTGGCGATCAACCCGGTGTACCTGGTCGCCGTGCAGGGATTCTTCCAGACGCTTGAGAAGGCCGCCGTCCGTAGGAACCAGGCGGGACGCCTCTCAAGAATTCCCCGATGGTGTTGCTGGACCATCGAGCCGGACGTGGGGACCTGGGACGGCGGTCAGTCCGCTCTTGCAGACCTGGTGGCCAGGGGGTGCTCGCCCCGGGAAGTGGCAAACCGGTGCGGCATTTCCCTGGTGGCGGCGAGAAGCCGGCTTTATCGAGAGCCAGCCAGGTACTACCGCAAGGCGAGATGGCGCTTCCTCAGACGTTCGGCACGTGAGACGTTTCTGCGGCTTGCGGAGGCCCATCCGGTCGCGACCGCGAACTTCCTCGGAAAGCAGGAGCCCAACCTGTGCAAATGGCTGGCGAAGGAAGATCCCGCCTGGTGGCAGCGGCAACTGCACCGGCTTGAGGTTGCCCGCGCGGCCGCCGATGCTAGATGCCGGGAAGCGCGCGGCCACATTGCCGCATCGGGCGAGCGGCCGCAGGATGCGCGCGCCAGGCCTGCCAAGCCGACCGACCGTGAGCGGCGGCGGTCGTCGGTCGACTCCGAGGTCGCCAAGATCCGCTACGCGCTAGTGTTGGTCCGATCCAGGCGCCTCGCGCGGCGAAATGGCGAGACATCATGATGACCGTCACTACGAAGGCACTGATCGGCCCGGCGTCGGACCAGTTTCGCGGCGCCACCGGTGAGGGCCTGCAGGCAAGCCGTCAATCCGTGTTGCAGGCGGTTGGCGCCTTGACGCCGAGAGATAGGTTCGAGGCGGCGAGCAGCATTGCGGACTCGCTGTTTGGTACGGCGCCGCGCGTCAGGTTGGGCGGGCGCACCGCCCGATCCGAAATCGCCTACGATACGGTATCCTGGCCTCTGGCGCTGCTCAGTGCGTGTGGCGACGGATATTACGGCAGCAGCGAGCAACTGCTCGCGCGGACTCTGGTTCCCTACTGCCAATATCAATACATGCCACCTGGTCGGGAGGCACTGCGCCGGCGTGCTATCCACGGCGAGGCGCGCTTCCGCTCCCCGCCATGGGCGCCTTGGATGGTGAGGAACCCGCCGGGCCGAAAAACATGCCCGGTCTGTGCGGCGCAAAGCTGGCAAACCTTGGGCATCGATGCCCTCGTCTGGCCACACATGGCCCCCATGGTGCGAGCATGCTGGCGGCATGGCGTGCAGTTGCGCACGAACGTGGCAGCGCGCGGCCCCGATGAGCATCAATGGGTGCCACAGCCGGCATCGGTGCGGGCGATTGCCTTCGCCAAGGACACGGTAACCATCTGCGAGCTGGGACGCTCCGTCGAGGGCGCCAGCCATGCGTTCGCCGCGCAACTGACGGAGTGCGGCCTGCGACGACCGGACGGAACGTTTCGTACCGCCGCGTTCGCGCGACACTATGCCGCCTACGCTGATGCTTACATTGAGGATCTGGCCCTGTGTCGCGCGTTAGGGCGGCCACGGACCGCCAGTGCTGTCCTGCACTGGATTCGCCAAGGCGGCGACGAGACCTTGCATCCCGTGCTTCTTGTCGTACTCCTTGGCTTTCTCCGCGCTGCCGGTGACTCCACGCTCGCGATATTTTCGACGGTTGCCAGACGGCAGAAGGCGCCGCCGGTCGCGCACAAGAGTTGGTCCGCACAAGGCAAATCGGACAGGTTGCCGGTGGATGGCAGGGAGCGCTACGGCCTTACAGACGTGCCGATGCTGCTGCATGCCGGGTGCTCCTGCAAGCAGGCAGCGCGGCTTTGCCACGTCAACGCGTCGACGGTGTACCGCCTCGTTGCGCGACTTGCGCTTTGGGGTGTTGTGGCAACACAGCGGCATGCCCGTCTGCGTGTGCGGGCGCGGCAAATCTGGCAAGCCCTACGTGCGAAATATCCGCAGGCATCGCCCAATGCGCTGCGCAAGCGCGAACCGCAGGCGTATGCCTGGTTGTGGCGTCACGACCAAGAATGGTTGATGGCGCAGCCCCGCTCGTACTGTCCCGCGCGCGGCTGGCACCGTTCGGTGTTACCCACGCCGGGCAGCCCCGCCGCCGCGTTGGCCCGCGTGCGTAGTGCGATCCGGGACATGGAGGCTCGCGCGGAGGGCCCGCCCTATTCGCGCGCCGAGCTGTGCCGCAGGATTGGCATCTCCCAGCATGTCCTGAAGACCTGGGAATACGCCTCGACGCGCATTGCACGGGCGATCCAACGGGCAAACAAGACTAGGTCGCCAATCCGTCCAGCTCGTTGGCGCCCAAGTCATTCCGCATGAATCGGAGTCATCATGATCCTGACCTACCGCTCACTCCCCAGTGTGTGCGTGTGCCATCCTTTACTGCGATTACCGGCGCGGGATCGCTTTGGTGTCGTCATGGGGGGCGAGTATCGGCACGATCTGTTTGCACCGCTTCATCGGCGTCGATATTGCTGCGCAGGAAAAACCCAAGACTTGAAGGGGGGCCAGCCGTTCGTGTTTCTTGGTAGGAAGCTGCTCGCCCTCGATTTCCTGCTCAAAATGAACCCTTACATCCTTGAGACGCGCTGCTTCTATCCGCTGATCCGACCCAGGCAGACCACAGCAGAGTGTCGCACTACGCCGCCGTGCGTGATCGTGGACCGCATGCTGACGGTGGTGCTCCGGGAGAATCCGCAGACCTATCATTTGCATGCCATGTTTCTGAGTCAGGCGAAGCTGGAGGCCGCGGCGCCAATGCTGGAGCAGGCCAGTGCGACAATGGAACGGATTCGCATGGAGCAGTTCTCCCAGATGGAGATCCACAACGCGGCGCAGTGCTACCAGTGGGTGCGCGGCAGTGACATCCGGGAGCTGGAGGCGGAGGCGGAAGACTTCGCGTATCAGTTATCGCGCAGCCACGCACAGGGCACGCTCGATGCGCGCCTGCGGAGACTGGCGCGCCAGCGGCATGCCGACTGCAATCATCTGTACCGACTGCTCGCCGCGGCACTGGCCTTCGGCCAACTCACCCTCGACGATGCGTTTGCACTAAGGCCGTCCTGTTCGCTCGTGTTGCGCAGTAGGGGAGACTGTTGTGATCGTTGAACCCTGTCCCTACGATGCGTTTGCGACTGTGGTGCGCGCCGAGTTTCGGCCAGGCCGGGTAGGCACCTATCGGTTTCTCCACTTCGACCGAAGACAGGGCGTGATGGCATTCTTCGATCTCGAGTATCGCGGGGTAGCCTTGGACAGGATGTTCGTCGTCAAGACCCTCAACGCGCTGGCCGCCCTGCCGGAAGACGCCGTGCGGGTGGTCTCCGACCCCTGTCTGCTAGCGGGGCCGAAGACGCCCTTGGCGCCGCGCGTGGAGAGGGATTGGGAGGCTCGCTGGCGAATCGTGCGGAGCATGGTCGACGCGGAATGGGCCGATGCGGATCTGTTGGCAGGGCATCAACTGTCCGATCTCTACACGGATGCGACGTGGCGATTGCAGATCGTGGCAGCCCAGCGCAGCCGGGTGGGTGCCCCCTATGGTGTTGTGGAGCGATGCCTGGCGAGTTTTCTGCGATTCGGCGCGACAAAGCGGGCACTGCTGCCTCAGACGCACCGGTGCGGCGCCCCTGGCGTTGCGAGGAGCACGTTCCCGCGAGCCAAGAAGCCAGGACGTCGAACAGCCGGGCAGCAACGGGGACAGCAACGCGCCGAACTCGGCAACCGGTTTTCACCGTTGCACCGCCAACGGCTTGCCGACGCGATCAATGCCGTGATTGAGCAGGACGGCCCCCACGCCATTTTCGCGCTACGCAACAACCGGGTGTTTCTTGACCACTTCTACGCCGATCACTGTTGGGAGCCAGATTCACGGAGCCCTGATGGCCGCCGTCCGATGGATCCGCGCAAGATCCCGTCGGAGCGGCAGGTGGTGTACCACAAGGACCGCATGATCGCGCAACGGCCGGAGATTTCTGCTGTGGCTGACGAGGTCTCGCGACTCGCCGGTGGTTATGCTTCAGACCTCACCTTGGATGTGCTCGATATTGCCGATCTGGACGGCGCACGCTTCCCGAATGTCCGTCTGGTGGTGGCCGATGACGCGTCCGATCATGTTCTCCGTAAGGCATGCGTCCATGCCGGCGAGGCTGTTCTCATTCTTGCGGTGGCGCGTGGCAGCGAGTGCTATGTAGGGTGGTACCTGACGGCCAAGGCGGAGAACGGCGACGCCTATCGATACTGCATTTACAACCTTCTGATGGACAAGGCCGAGCGTCTCCGCACCCTCGGCTTGGACCCAGCAGCCTATCCGGGAATCGTTTCCGGTGCCGTGGATGTGGTCTATGTCGACAGAGGGCCGGGCGCGTCGCGGAAGGTCATGGAGTGGTCGGCCACCGGCATCAAACTCGATCCATGGCTGGCCCGCGCCGGGGCGCCACAAGACAAGGGATCGGTCGAGGGCGGTGTAGGGAGAATCAAGGCGAATCTGGAGGGCATGGTCCTCAACCGGGCGGCCAGCCGCGCATGCAGGTATGCAGAGAAGGTGCGTCGGCTGGTGATCAATTCCCTGCAAGCGTACGCGGCGAGCGTTGTCACGCTGCAGACGATCGCGACGGGGAGAGCCCGTCGCAAGGGTAAGATACCGCGCGTAATTTATGCGACGCCAAAGGCATTGGAGAGACTGATCATCATGGCCATGAATGCCGCCAACCTCAAGCGGCGCAGCTCACCGTTATGCCAGACCGAAGCCATGCGCCTCGCCGGCGTCGCGCCCAACGGGGCATCGATTTTTCGCTACCGTCAGTCTCTCCGGCGTGGCGACGCCGCCTATGGCAGACACGATGAAGATCTGCGCGCCTCTCTGCTGGAGCACCGCATCGTCACCGTGCGCAAGGGGCGCGTTCAGGTCGGGGCGCAATGGTATGGAAATCCGCCGAGCGAGGACATAGGTCGAAAAGGCGCGGACGAGTTGCTGGTGCATGTGCGCGAGCAGCTCAGTGCTCATCCGAGACAGAAGATCAAGATCACCGTCGTTCCGGAACCCTACGGCAACTATATATGGTGGGAACGTGGACCACACACATGGGAGTTGCTGGCCCCAGACGTCGCCTCGGCGAACCGTTGTCCGAAAGGTCGGGATCTGATCGAGCGGCTGGCTATGCAGGATGACTGGGCCTATGCAACGACATGCGAAAAGCAGAAGCAGGTTCGTGCCCGTGTTCACAGTGGCTTGACGACAGAGGCAAAGGAAGAGCTTCAATCCATCCGGACGGCACGGGATCAGTACTGGGTTGGCGAAAAAGGGCTAGTCGACAAGCAGGCCCGAGCAGGTTTGCAGAAGGCCGAAATCCGTGAGCGATTCGATGAGAACTGTGCGGGGGCAAGAATTCCGGAGCTTCCTGACAAGCCGACCGAGGAATGCGGTGCGCCCGCTCAACGGCATCGAGCCAGAACAATCAGCGGCGAGTCAAAATCCCTCGCTGAGATGCTGCGGGACGAGTCATCATCTCTTGCAAAGCGGTCGGTCGGAGTAAGCGCCACAAGGGGTAGTTGTCTCACCGGAAATATCGACGTGCCGAAGAAGTAATGGCTCCCCGCCACGTAGCCGGCGGAAAACTCTACGCACTTACGTTCGCTATTGCAGTCGCAACCGGGCGTGCGCATCGCGTACCCGTACTTGTGGCGCACCATGTCATTTATCGACTTTATTGCAAACTTCAAAGCTTGGAAGTGGAAGATGACATGGCGAAAAGGGAGCGCGTTGTCCGTCAAGTGACGGTTTCATAAGTAATTGAAATTTAGATGAAATTTCCGGTTTTTAGGTCTTTATTGTTCGAAATTCTCCATCTTTATTGTAAGGGCACATTCAATCATGTTGCAAAAAAAGACCCGCAGTTCAGAGCGGGTCTTTTTTTGCCTTTATGCACGCGGGCACGGACAGGCTGCAATCTCAAACGCTGTTGTTCCCGGACTTCTTCGGGCCGGACTGCCGTCTCCTCAAACCGAGCTAGCGAATGCCGTCAAGGCTCTGATCAACGGCACTTCGCTGCAAGCGGCGGGCCGGTGAAGAAAACGGCTTGTGCGCGTTCATCGGAAGACGATCTGACCAAGACCCTGCGCGGAGATGCCTGGCTGAGAAAGACCGGGATGCGGAACTCACTCGCGCTGAATTGCTGGTCGTCGACGGTGATCTCACCGGCGATGGGCAAGAAGAATGCGCGTTGCCCCGCCGAGATGATGATCTCGATCGACGCGCGCCGCGTTAGCGAGATGTCGAGCAAGGTTACGTCGGTAGGCGGCCCGAGCGGAGAACGAGCGTTGCCGAATCTGCCGAGGAGCACACGAACGACCGCTCCGGCTGACTCGACGGACAGTACATCCTCCGCCTCCAGCCTCAATGTGCGCGGATTGGTCGCCCGCCTTGCCTCGGCGAGATCGATAGAGATCCGCAGGCAATGGAGCACCTTGCTAGCGTCGACGGGTTGTTCGTCAATCTCGATTCCGGTGCCGGCCGTTGTCCAGTGCAATGCCCCCGGCGCTATCAGTTGGTGATCGCCCAGCGAGTTGCGATGATCCAGACCAGTCGCCGAGTCCGGAAAGAGATACGTCAGGTATGACATGCCCACGTAGCGATTCATCGGGAACACGGGTCCGCGAATCCAAACGTGATCGACGCCTATGAACGGATCGATCAGGGAGGCGGCCCCACGCAATGCGTGGGCGAGGAACTGATCGTTGTATTGATGCGGCTTGAGGTGGGTGGTGACGAGCATAGCGACTCACGCTGCCAATGAGAGGCCGATTCTTAGTGTGCGGCAGACTGAGGGGAATGAGGCGCGACGTAATTGAGACTTTCTCCCCGAGCAAGAATCGCGGCGGCGGCGAGCCTACGAGAGCCGGTCGCGAAGGAAGTCGATAAAACGCTGAGTCTTCGCCGGCAGAAGCCGGGTCTCGGTGATGGCGTAGACCGTCTGCGGATGACCATGCCACTGCGGCAGGATCCGCCGCAACTTTCCGTTCGCGACCTCTTCGGCCATCACACCCTTGGACACCATGGCGATGCCCAGATCCAGCGTGGCAAAGCGGCGTATCAATCCAACGTTGTTGAGCGTGAATCTGCCGCCGACCGGCACCGTCATGCTGCGCGTCCCATCCGTCAACGCCCACGAGGCTGCCCTCAACATGGTGAAGCATTGGTGTGAACTCAGCTCTGCCGGCGTCGCCGGTTCACCGTGTTCCTTCAGATATCCCGGCGAGGCGAACAACTGCGGGATGAGGGTGGTAATGGGACGTGCAATCAATTGAGAATCCCCGGACTCTCCCATGCGGATGGCCACGTCGAACGGATCGCTGACCATATCCACCCTTCGCGGGGTGAGGTCGAGGTCGAACGAGATAGCGGGGTATAGCCGCGAGAATTCGGCGATCAGCGGCGCCAGATAGACCTGGGAAAAGTCCACCGACATCGATGCACGCAGCAAGCCGCTAGGCTGAGCGAGCATCTCGCCCAGGTGCTCGTGAGCAAGCCGGGCTTCATCGACAATGCGCTTGCAGCGGGTGAAGTAAACCTGCCCCGCCTCTGTCAACTCAAGCTTGCGTGTGGTGCGATGAAGCAATCGCAGACCAATCGCTTTCTCCAGGTTCGTGATGCGCCGCGATAAAGTCGAATTTGGCATGCCAACTGTTTCAGCCGCTTTTCGAAATCCCTTGGCCTTGACGACTTCAACGAAGAGCGCCATGTCGTTCAAATAGTCATCCATCTCGTTGCGTCCGCTTGCATTGCTTCATAGGTGGATCAATGCTTTCCAAAATACCATGTTTATCCGCACGCGAAAGCCGAGGATCATTGCCGCATGGCAAAAACCAACGCAGAGCGCCAGCGATCGTATCGCGCGCGACGAACGGGGAGGGGCGGCCGCCACGAACGCCTGAACTGCTACGTGTCGATATCCACCAAGCGCAACCTGGATCGATTGGCAGCGTACTTCCGGCTAACGATCGTCGAGATGCTGGAGAGAATCATCAACGAACGCGCGACGGCATTGCTGAGTCAGTTGAACGAAGAGGAACGTGTGCGGTTCTTCGAGGAGCGCATCGAAAAATCTTCGTTACTGCGTAACGACGGCAGTCAGGCAATGTGAATGTGCGGCGCATATTTATTAAACAGATATTTTTGAAAATGCCTCGTCCATCAAACGAAATCATAGGAGAAATACATAACCCGCCTCCGCGATAATTTCAAGTCGTGTGGTATCCGTATGCCCGACGGGCACGCGGCCTGTATTGTCGACCTAACATTTCTGCGAAATAATTTCGAGTACGAACTAACTGCCACTCATCATTTCGCAGAGTGTAAGAATGGATCACGTACATCTGATGACCGTCTTCGTGGCGGTGGGAGAGGTCGAAAGCTTTGCCGCTGCTGCCAGACGTCTTGACCTTTCCCCCGCTGCGATCACGCGCGCCGTTGCCGCCCTCGAAGAGCGGTTAGGGGTGAAGCTTCTAGCGCGTACCACGCGCAGTGTTCGCTTGACCGAGGCAGGCCGCCGATACCTCGACGATGCAAGGAACATTCTCGTAAGCATCATGGAGGCCAACGAGGCCGCGGTGGGCATTAATGCGTCTCCGAGGGGCAATCTCTCGGTTACGGCATCGGTGCTGTTCGGCAAGGCTTTTGTCATGCCTTCCATCGTCCATTTCTTGAAGGAGTATCCCGAGGTCGAAGTGTCCGCTGTGTTCCTCGACCGTGCGGTGAATCTGACGGATGAGGGCATCGACGTAGCGGTGCGCATCGGGCATTTGCCAGATTCCAGCCTCAAGGCATTGCGGGTAGGGCAAGTGCGCCATGTTCTGTGCGCTTCGCCGGACTATTTGCGAACGCACGGCATGCCGCAGCACCCGGCAGATCTGCTGCGCCACACGATCATCTCGGCGACGGGGGTGCCCGGACGCGCGGAGTGGAGATTTGGCGCGTCCGAGGAGCCTACGCTGGTCCGCACCACGCCGCGGCTGTCAGTCACGAGCAACGACTCGGCGGTCGAGGCTGCGCTCGCGGGGGTAGGCATTTGCCGGCTGTTTTCCTATATGGTGCCCAACGAACTGAACAGCGGACGCTTGCAGACGATACTCGATGAATACGGGGAGGCTCCATGGCCGGTCTATGTGGTGCACCGCGAGAGCCGTCTCGGGTCGTCCAAGGTGCGGAACTTCATCGACCTGCTGGTGCATCAGCTTCGTACCCACCAGCACCTCAACTAAGCTGCGGGCGCTTTCAGGCCCATCGTTACTGCGTAACGTACGGTGAGGTACGGTGCGGTGCGAGCAAAAAAGAACGATGTCCGCGTTGTCTAGAGTCACGGGTACCTCTTCGGACATCGCCAAAGCTCGCGGGTCAGCGGATAGCCAGATACGTCGGGGCTTACAGTCCTAGTTCGGTGAGGCCCGGATGGTCGTCGGGGCGACGCCCGAGGGGCCAGTGGAACTTCCGCTCGGACTCCTTGATCGGCAGATCGTTGATGCATGCGAAACGGCGCTGCATCAGGCCGTTCTCGTCGAACTCCCAATTCTCATTGCCGTAGGAGCGGAACCAATGATTGGAGTCGTCATGCCACTCGTAGGCATAGCGCACGGCGATCCGGTTTCCTTCGAATGCCCAGAGCTCCTTGATCAGACGGTAGTCCAGCTCCCTGTTCCATTTGCGCGTAAGAAAATCCACGATCTCCCGGCGCCCGGTGGCGAACTCCGCCCGGTTGCGCCATGCGCTGTCGGTGGTATAGGCAAGCGAGACCCGCTCGGCATCACGAGTGTTCCAGCCATCCTCCGCAAGACGGACCTTGGTCAGCGCAGTTTCGCGGTTGAAGGGCGGGACGGGGTGGCGTATTTCTGTGTTCGACATGGCAGGTCCTTGATGTTCAACGTTGTGATGTGCTGCGGTTGAGTTGTTGCATGAAGTTGTCGGTGATCGTTGCCACTTCCTCCAGCTTCGTATCCATGACGAAATGACCACCGTCGAGGACGTGGACGTCAGCGGCAACGTTGTCCTGGCGGAATGCTTCGGCGCCGGGCACCGTGAACGCCAGATCGTGCTTGCCCCAGACCACGAGCGTTGGTAACTGTTTCTGACGCAGCCACGCCTGCCAGCGGGGATAGGCAGCGATGTTCTGCTGGTAGTCGAAGATCAGGTCGGCCTGGATGCGAGCTTGGCCCGGCCGGTTCAAGTAGGCGTGTTCGTCCATCCACAGATCGGGGTCGTAGGCGAGCACATTGGGGTCGCTTCCGACATGACGCGCGCGCGTAGCGCCTAGTGACTGATGCACGCGCACGACTTCGCTCTCGTGCGCCGCGCGATCTGCCCAGAACGCCTTGCGTTGCGCCCACATGGCTCCCAGTCCGGCTTCGTACACATTGCCGTTCTGAAAGATGAGCGCCTGTACGGCGTCGGCGCGGGCCTCGGCCAGCCGCATGCCGATCGGCGCGCCGTAGTCCTGCATGAAGAGGGCATAGCGCCGCACGCCCACGGCGTCTGTGAATCGCTGCATGACGCGCGCGAGATTGTCGAAGGTATAGGTGAAGGACTCTGGGCTCGGCGCCGCGCTGTTGCCGAAGCCAGGATAGTCTGGGGCGATCAGATGGTACTTGTCGCCAAGCTTGCGCATCAGTGCGTCGTACATGCGCGATGAACTGGGGACGCCATGTAGCAGCAGGATGGTGGGCCTTTCACGATCTCCGGATTCCCGATAGGCGATGTTGACGCCGTCGACTGCGACCGTCTGATAGGTGATGGTGGCCGCCTGCGCGGCATCCGCGATGGCGATGGCGATGGCGGTTGCGACGAATCCCGCCAGTGCGGTGATCTTCATGCTGGCTCCAGATTGCTCTGCGTTATCGAGTCATGCGAATGTAGGGCGTTGCGCCAGCCGCCCGATACCGCGTGCAGCGAAATTCTGTCTTGCTCGTCGCAGTTTCTCCCGGAGTCGGTAAGCGTTCGGTTTGACAAAAGCCGATGGGAGAGCCTGCTTAAACTCGAACTTCGCTGCATGTGTCCCCACGCAATGGAAAAGGTGACTGGTTTGAATGAACTCTCGCATCATGACTTCGCGGCTGCGCTCGGCAGCCTGAAGGCCACGATTACGGCGCGCGCACCCGAGATCGAGGCAGCGCGGAACGTTCCTGCGGACCTCGTTGCGCAAATGACATCCGCCGGCATCTTCCGCATGCTTCTGCCGAAGGCATATGGTGGTCTCGAGCTCGATCTGCCAGAGATCCTCGAGGTCATGAGCGGGCTGGCACGATGTGATGCCTCCGTGGGCTGGACCACGATGATCGGCGCGGGCTCGGCGCTGTTCTCGACAATGCTTCCGCGCCACGCGTTCGAACGCATCTACGGGAGCCACCCCGATACCATCGTCGCCGGCACCACCCAGTTGCGCGGCACCATCGAACAGCGGGACGGACATTGGCGCGCTCACGGTCAGTGGCCGTTTGCCAGCGTGTGCCGCCACGCTTCCTGGATGCTGGGGTTCTGCCGCTATGTACCCGACGATGCCACAGAAGAAGGCCCAACTCAGGTCCGCGTCGTGCTCTTGCCGGCAGAGCGTTGGAACATTCTCGATACGTGGCACGTCCCCGGGCTCAAGGGTACTGGCAGCGACGATATTGCACTCGATGCCATCATCGATCCGGACACGGACATGTTCGACCTTACCCAGCCGGATCGCTGGGCAGCGGGCCCGTTGTACGCCGGTCCTCCGCAGATGTTCGTTCTGATGCATGCGGCTATCTCGCTTGGTATCGCGGAGGGGGCAGTGGATGATCTGCTGGCCATCGCACGAAGTGGCAGGCGGCAGGAACGTTCCACCGCGCCGATGCGCGACACCGAAGCGTTTCAACGCGATCTGGGTGAGGTCCATGCTCATGTGCGCGCCGCGCGCGCGGCACTGATGCAGCAGACGCGAAGCCACTGGCAACATGCCCGGGAAGGGACGCTAGCGACTGACGCCAGGCTTGTTGAGGGAAGCCAGACGGCGATCTGGACGGTATCCACGTGTCGCAGCGTGGTGGACAAGTGCTTTCAGTTGGCAGGCAGCGCCGGGTTGTACGAGCAATCTCCATTGCAGCGGCGGCTGCGCGACATCCACGTTGCCGCACAGCATAACCTCGTGCTGCCACGGCACTACCACAAGGCCGGGAAGCTGCTCGTAGATCAGGTCGGCTGAGTTCATGCCAACTGGCAAGCTTCTTCGAAGTTCAAGCGGGGATCGCGCGGGTGAAGCTTCGCATCGTCGCCGTAGCCGAGGGTGCAGATGAAATTGGCCTTCCATGTGGTCCCCTTGAAGAACGCATCGTCCAGAACGGCGTTATGGAAGCCCGACATGGGGCAAACATCGACGCCAAGGCCGCGCGCCGCGAGCATCAGGTAGGCACCTGTCAGCGAACTGCTGCGGTACGCGATTGACTCGGCGAACGCCGCATCGGCCTCGAACATCGGCTTCACGTTCATGCGTGGAAAGAGCCGAGGCGCGTCGTCGAAGAACCTTGCATCCTGCGCGATGATCACGGTCACTGGTGCTTCATTTACCTGGCGCAGGTTGCTGCCCATCCCTTCCAGCGCGGGATACAGCTTTCGACGGCCTGCCGCCGATCGGACGAAGACGAGGCGCGCCGGCTGCAGGTTCCCACTAGTGGGTCCCCATTTAATCAGTTCATAGAGGGTGCGCAGGGTGTCGTCCGACACTTCTCGATCGGTCCAGTGGTGATGAGATCGCGCATCCGTGAACAACTGCGCAAGGGAGGCCTGGGCGATTGGCTGACGGGCAGACATGTTTGTTCCTCTGGCGTGAGTCATTACGACTTGCTGATCCGGCCTTCCCTGAGCAGGCGGCGGCCAATGGCGTCGATATGTTCCTCGCCGATGCGAAGTGCGGATGGCGAGGTGTGAACGGAGTAGTAGCCCAAAGACAGCGGGTACTCGTGGGGCACTGCGGAGCCGAGGAGGAATTGCGTGTCCGTAACGGCTTCGAATTCCACTGTCCGATGCGAGCGCTCAAAGGCGACCAGCTCTTCTGCGCGCAACGGCTCACCGTTCGCCAGCACGCTTCCTTCGGCCGGCGATGCCCACAGCACGATGTGCCCCGGCGGCGGCTGGTATGTCCAGCTTTCCCCGGCCTTTAGCTTTACCGCCAGAACATTCATCGGCGATGGAGCGGCAATGGCACTTTGTGCATTGCCGTATCCGCCCAACAGTACGCGTGCCGGGCCGGCACTGGCGATATCTTCAGTCGCCTGGAAAGCCGCTACGGTCGGACCAAGTTCGAGGTCGGGCGGAAGTGCGACCCAGAGCTGATATCCACGCACACGGCCGTGGTCAGGGTCGCCCACGCTTCCACCGTGCCACATCCCCTTGCCAGCCTGCATCCATTCGATCCCACCGCTCGGCAACACCACGGTGTTTCCATCGGGATCGATGAGGTCCATGCGGCCGTCAATCAGAAACGACAGCGTGGCAATACCGGAGTGAGGGTGAAGCGGCCCCACGAATGGCGGCCCTTTCATATCAAAGAAATCCAGAAACACGAACGGTTTAAGAAACTGCCCAAGGTCGGACGGGCTCATCAGGCGGGTCGCAGGCCCGTTCTTACGGCCGTCGGCGCGGTGCGCGATAGCGCGGCGTTGTACTTTTCTATCTTCAGCGACGAGCGACATAATGTGGGTCCCCTTATGCCGTAATGGTGCGAGCGGTCTTTAGGGCGGAAGCCCACCAGAGAAGGTCGTCCACCAGTGCGGTCGCGTGTTCGTCCTTCGCTTTCAGCGTGGCCGCAATCTGATCGGCGTTGCCTTGGAAGTGCGCAAAAATTGCTTCAACTGGGAGGTGCACGGCATGCCGGATCGGGGCCATCTGTAGCTCGACAGAAATCTCGCGCAATTGTTGTACTGCGCGGGCTCCACCTACACTGCCCCAGCTCACGAAGCCGATCGGCTTCCGTTGCCACTCGGCATATACCCAGTCCAGCGCATTCTTCAGGACAGCCGGGGGTGCGAAGTTGTATTCGGGCGTTGCAACGACGAAGGCGTCGGAAGCGGCAATGGCCGCGGTCCATTCCTGCACCGCTTTGTTGTCGTACTGCGGACGACCCGGAATGCCGGGAAGCATGGCGCTATCGAAGAACGGTAGCGGAAAATCGCGGAGATCGAGGACGCGTGCTGTCACGCCGTCGCGTCGATCCAGATGCTCCTTGATCCAGCGCGCCGGCGCGTCGGAGAAGCGATGTTCACGGGTGCTGCCGATGATTACGGAAACGTTTGTCATGCCGGGCTCCTGAGTTGATGTCGAGCGCTGGACTGCGCTTGGAACCAATGTAAGAAAACCCGGGTTGTAGAAAAATACGGCACAATGAAATGGACTCGTGCACTATCGTTAGTAATTGAAATCTCGTACCGGAGTATCGATGGATCTCAATGACATTGCCCTGTTCGTCAACGTCATCCGGGCAGGCAGCTTTGCCGAAGCGGGACGGCGTTTGGGCATGCCACCCAGCACGGCAAGCCGTCGCGTACAGTCGCTGGAAGTCGCTCTTGGAACCCGGTTGATGCAACGCACCACGAGACGGCTGGTGCTGACGGATGCGGGCAGAAATTTCTTTGCGGAATCGGCGGATCAGATTGATGCGCTGATGCGCGCTGCGGGGCAGGTCGCCGAGGTCGCCAATGAAGTCGCTGGTCGCGTGCGAGTGGCCGTGCCAGTGGACTTCTTCGAATGGTTTCCGGCCGATGCCCTCGCCCGCTTCGTCACGGCCAATCCGCGTGTGCGCTTCGAGTTTGAACTCAACGATGCGCGTGTGGACCTGCTCGGCGAGGGCATAGACGTTGCCCTGCGCGGAGGCGACCAGGATCCCACGCTCTTCGCCCGCAAGCTGGGTACGAGTTCGGCGACGCTCGTAGCAAGCCCAGAGTATCTGGCGCGACGCGGGAGGCCCACGGAACTTAGTGACCTGGCGAAGCATGACTGCGTGACCTCCCCTTCCCGGGGGGGGCCGCGGACTATCTGGCGCCTCGGCGGAGGGAGCAAGTCGGTGGCAACCGTCGAGGTAGATGGTCCATTTCAGGCCAACACATCTTCGGCGCAGCTCGCTGGAGCGGTAGCCGGCATGGGCATCGCGCTATTGCCGTCGGCGCTCACCAGGCCGCTCGTGGAGAGCCGGCGACTGAGTTGGGTCCTTCCCGACTACTCGTCAGGCGCCATCGGGGTTCATTTGGTTTATCACAGCCGCCGACAACTGCCACGCGCTGTGTCTGCGTTCATTGAGTTCGCCGCCAGCACCATCGCAGATTTGGGTTTGATACAACCCGAGCGGGCACCCACGGGCAATCGGCAACGCAACGACCGGAAAAAGAAATCTTCCGCGAAGCCGTCGTAGCATGGCGCGGGATTGCGCTCTTTTTTGAACGAGTGCCTCTCATGCTTCTAACTTTATCCAGAGCGCAGCGGTTTGTACATTGGCATCAGGCGGCATCAGCCGCTCCGGCTCAGGAAAAGGACAGAAGCATGACTAGCATAGGCATCATCGGCAGCGGGCAGATCGGCGGCGCCATCGCCCGGCAGCTAGCAAGAATGAACATCGAAGCGACCATATCCAATAGCCGCGGGCCAGAGAGCCTGCGCGAATATGTCACTCAGCTCGGCCCTTCGATCAAGGCGGGTACGCGGGAAGAGACGGCCGCGAAGGACATCGTATTCGTCGCCGTCCCCTGGCTCAAACTGCCTGCTGCGCTTGCTGGGTTGCCCGATTTTGGCGGACGCATCGTGGTCGACACGAACAATCCGCTGCAGAAGCCACCGCTGCCCCCAATCGACATCGCGGGGCGCGCTTCGTCAGCGATCGTGGCGGGATTGGTACCGGGAGCGCGCCTCGTCAAGGCGTTCAACCACCACGCGTTCTGGAATCTGGAGGCGGATCCGGCAACCCGTGGAGGCCAACGCATTCTCTTTTATGCCAGCGACGATCAGCCAGCCAAAATCGATATTGCGGCGTTGATCGAGCGCCTGGGATTTTTCGGTGTCGATATGGGCGATATCGAGACCGGGAGTCGATTGTTCCAGCCACCGGGGGGGCCGCTCGCAGGGCCCAATATCCTGAAGCTGGAACTGCGTGCTTGAGGGCGTTGCTCTCAGCGATTATCTTCTTCCGGGCAAAACGGCAAGACGAATCAACCTTGCCGTTTCGCTCGATGCGGCCTTACTTCCGCTGCCCCTTCATCAAAGCTTTTGCTTCCTCGATATTCTGTTCCGCACGCTTGGTGATCACCGCCAACGCCTCAGCCTGAGATTTCTGCGCCATCTCGGCCAATTCACGCATATTGTTGAAAGCGGCCTGCAAGCCTTGCTGGACGAATTCGCCCTGCTTGGTCAGCGCCTCCGCGGGATTGCCACCCGTGGTCATCTGCTGGGTCGCAGCCTGAATCTCCTGCATGCTCTTGCTTAGCAGTTCGGTCTGCTTTTGCACAAGCGCCTGCATGCCTTCGTAGGCGACCCGGTTGGCCTCCATGATGGCTTCGATGTCCTGACGCCGCGCTTCTATCACCGCGGTCATGTCGACGCCAGGCAATTTATACTGCTCCAGCAACTTGGTGAAGTCCGCGAACTGGCTAGGCATGGTGGGCATAATTTGTCTCCTCGCTTTCGATGAACGTCACGCCGTTGCGCGTCCGTCCAAGTGGACTACTATTTCTTCTTGGCGTTACCATCAGCCGCCCGCGTTTGCGCGGTGCTGAATGGGGCAGCCGGGACCGACGGCTTCTTGGGTTGTTTGGGTTTCTTTGCTTCGCGATTGCTACGTAACTGACCCTTGGCCATGATTGGCTCCTGGTGCGTTGTTTGCCGAACTGGCAACCCCCAGCATACGCCATTGCGAGTTCTAAAAACTGTCTTGAGGTAGAAAGGGGAAGATCCGATGACGGAAAAGAGTTGGGACAGAGTGCCCATCGACGCGCAAAGTATCGATGCGCCCTTGTCGCAAGCCGCGGTTTTTCTTGTGGTCACCGTCAACAACGAGCAGGCTGCGCTTGCTACGGTATGTTCGGCGCTCGACGGGCTGGACGATCTCGTCAAGACCGTCGGATTCCGGGATCTTTCAGCCAAGCTGTCATGTATTGTCGGCATTGGTCATGATTTCTGGAATCGGCTCGGCGTCGATAAACGGCCGCAGGAACTGAAGCCATTTGCACCGATTCATGGCGCGGTTCATACGGCACCCGCGACGCCGGGCGATCTTCTCTTCCATATCCGATCGGAACGCACCGACGTGTGCTTCGAGTTCGAACGCATCCTGCTCGACACGCTCGGCGCGAGCGTGACCGTGGTCGATGAGGTATCCGGCTTTCGCTACTTCGATGCGCGTGATCTGCTGGGCTTTGTTGACGGCACCGCCAATCCGACGGGACGGGATTTGCCGGCTTCCGCATTGGTCGGCCAGGAAGACGAGGAGTTCGTGGGAGGCAGTTACGTCGTCGTCCAGAAGTATCTGCACAACATGAGCGCGTGGGCGCAGACCCCGACGCCGGAGCAAGAGGCGATCATCGGTCGCACGAAGATCGACAACATCGAGATCGATGACGACGACGCGCCCCGCAAATCGCACAAGTCATTGGCTACGATCGTGGACGCCGACGGCAACGAGCACGACATCCTGCGCGACAACATGCCGTTTGGCCGGCCGGGGCAACGCGAGTTCGGCACCTACTTTATCGGCTATTCGCGGTATCTCTGGGTCATAGAGAAGATGCTGCAACGCATGTACATCGGCGACCCGCCGGGCGCCTACGACCGCCTGCTGGATTTCTCGACGCCTCACACGGGAATCACTTTCTTCGCGCCCGCGAGGCCGATGCTGGAAGAGCTCGTTCAGGCCGCACAAAAGCAGCTCGCAACGGTTTCTCCAACAGGTACGACGCCGCGTTAATCCGCTCAATCCAAGTAGGCCGGAGGCTTCGGCAGCTTCGCGTTATCCGTTGGTTCGTGTTGAATGACCAGCGTCGCATGCGTCTGGCTGACGAGGTCCTCTAGCTTTTTCGAGGACTTCAGCGTGTCGTCGTGCGAGTAGTTGTAGGCTGGCACTTGATTGCGTTGCCGGTTCTCCGTGAAATGCCATTGGTCACCGGAAAGGATGTATGGCCCGGCGTTCTTGAAGTTGATGAGCAATGCCATGCTTCCCGGCGTGTGGCCGGGAATGTGAATTGTCTTGAGCGTACCGTCGCCGAAGAGGTCGACGTCACCATCGACGAGCCTTACGCGCTTCAAGGTCCTGCCCGAGATATGCGACGTGAAAAGATCGCCCTGGATATGGTGCTCCAGCGCGACCTTGGTGTTGCCGATCGCCTCGAGCTCGGCGCGCTGGATGATCAGCGTGGCGTTCGGAAAATCGTTCAACTGACCGGCGTGATCGAAGTGAGCGTGTGACACGATCACATACTTGATGTCCTTGGCGCCGAGCTTGAGGTCGCGTAGCTGATCGACGATCGTCCGGTCCAGCTTGGAAGTGAACGAAGCCTCGGTCAGCGGGCCCTTGAGATATTTCTTCGGCAGCCCCGTATCCCAAAGAATCCAGTCCTTCCCGTGCCGGATCAGATAGCACGACATCACGATGTCCTGCTGCTCTCCCTTGTATAGCCCCGCGTCGGAGAACAAGGCCTTGTCTCCCAACCGCATATGACCACAGTCCAGCCGATACATCTTCACCTCGGGCGGAGCGGCGTACAAAGACGGAATGGATGCGCAAAGCAGCGCGGCCACGGTGAGCGTAGCCAGGAACCGATTCATGATGATGTTCCTCCGGAAATCAATGGGGATCCGAATCAGCCTAGGGGAGTGCTGGCGGAGGTATTGGTTAAACGTTGCGAATTCCCGTGACGGATGCGCGTCGGGATGTTTTCTATACTGACTACCGAGCCGAGAGCGGCTATTGGGAGCAACCAAGATGGCAAAGCGCACCAGCTTCTTCTGCTTATTGCTGTCGTTGACAGCGTTCTCCCACGCCGACGAGCAACTCCAGAATCGCGGCAACGATCCCTTCTTTCAGATATCGAAAGCCATCCCGAACTGCCCCGAGCCTGCCGGCCCTCGCACGACCGAAGCCGAGTGGATCCGGGAATCGCACCATCGCATCGAACATGGGAACCACTGTTGGATAGAGGGCCGCTGCCGTCTTCCCAACGCTTTCGCGTATGACCACGAGATCGCCGATAGCGCGCGCAGGCGCTTGCAATGGCTTTCGGCCAATATGCCGGCGTGGGAACAGAGTACGTTGTGGATTACTGTCTGGCAGCGTTGGGTGCTGATTCAAGGTTGCGTCGGCCCGCAATTCCCCACCGCGAAGTTTATGGAGGCGATGCGGGAGGTTCCGGACGCCGAGCGGGTGGTGGATCAGACGACACGCGATGCCTCGCGCAACGTACCGTACGAGCGCTTCACCAAAGTCCCAGCAGCTTCCACCACACCCCGCCCACCACCGCAAACACCATCAACTCCAGCACACACATCACCGCCCCCGCCCGCCACCACTGTCCCATCGTCACATAGCCGCTCCCAAAAATGATCGGCGAGGTGCCGGTGGCGTAGTGCGTCAGCGTCATCATGATGGCCGAGCCCGCCGCCATCATCAGCAGGAAGGGAGGGGCGTAGGGCGGCGGAATCAGATGCACGCCTACCGTCAGGAAAGCGAGCATCATCGCGCTGATATGCGCGGTAGTGCTGGCGAACAGATAATGGGAGAACACAAACGCCAGCACCAGCGTGGCCGCGATCGAGGGCCAACCCATGCCGCTGGCGGCGATGGCGTCGCGCATATCCGCCGAGAACCATGCGATGACGCCCAGCTTGTTGAGTTGCTCCGCGAGCATGACCAACGCGCCGAACCAGATCAGCGTGTCCCACGCGCTTTTCTCCGAGAGCACGTCGTCCCAGTCGATCGTGCCGGTGATGATCAGTGCGAACAGACCAAGAAACGCGACCGCGGTCGGATCGAGCGTGTAGGCATCGCCAAGGATCATCGCCGGCACGTTGGCCCACAGCACCAGCATCATGGCGAAAACCCCCATCATCATGCGCTCCTTGCCGCTGAGCGGACCCATGCGTGTCAACTCGCCACGCGCATACTCCACGGCGTTGGGTGTCACCTTCAGCTCGGGCGGATTCAGCAGGTAAATGACCATCGGCATGACCAACAGGCAGAGCAGGCCCGGCAACAGCATGCACAGCGCCCACATGGTCCAGCTCAGATGCAGCGACTGGCCGCTGGCCCGCGCGATGTAGTCGACCACAAGCGGATTCGGCGCGGTAGCCGTCACGAACATCGCCGACGTGATGGGGTTGGCGTGATAGTTGACCAGTGCCAGATACGTGCCTACCTTACCTTGCGTGCCCTTGGCCGGATCCGAATCGAACGCGCCAGCGATCGAGCGCATGATCGGATGCACGATGCCACCCCCACGCGCCGTGTTGCTGGGCGTGAACGGCGCGAGCACCAGCTCGCAGATCGCCAGTCCGTAACCGATGCCAATGGTGCGCTTGCCCAGCAGCGCAATGAACATCAGGCCGATGCGATTGCCTAGGCCGGTTTTCTTCAGTCCGCGCGAGATCAGAATGGCCACCACGATCAGCCAGATCAACGGATTGGAGAAGCTGCTGAGTGCATCGGCGATGGCGCCCTTCGACGAGTGCGAGGTCACCTGCGCGAACGCCACGATGACGATGGCCATCATCGCCATCACACCAATCGGCATTACCTTGAGGATGATGGCGACAATCGTGGTCAGAAAGATGGCCACTAGCGTCCACGCGTCTGCGTTCAGGCCCGACGGCGCGGGCAGCAGCAATAGCGTGACAAGGACGATCGTGGTGATGATGGCCGGCGTTAGCCGGAACGGCACCACGGACATGAAGTAACGGTACATCGCAGCGATCCTGCGGAGCATCTCCGAACCTCCCTGGGCGAACATACTGGTCATCGGCATCGTGACCGATCGGCGCCGGGAGCGGAAGTCAATTTTTTTGAAGCGCGCTTGAATCCGATGGTTTGGCGGCCCCATTGCGCCGCAACGTGTCTAAAACGTGCGCAGGGAGTGTGATCACGGCTTCCGCTGACATCACAATTTCCGCATTGTTGCTATCCTGAAGTGGTGCACCCATTCCAAGGAGACGCCCCCATGTGCCGTTGGCTGGCCTATTCCGGCCGTTCCGTCCCACTCGAGGCGGTACTGTTTCAGCCGGAGCATTCCCTGATCGACCAGAGCCTGAATGCGCGGCTCGGGCATACCACCACGAATGGCGATGGCTTTGGTGTCGGCTGGTATGGCCGGCATTCGGAGTTGCCGTTCCGCTATCGCTGCCTGCATCCCGCGTGGAGCGACACCAATCTGCGTGAGACCGCGCGCGCCGTCAGGGCGCCGATGTTCGTCGCCCACGTGCGCGCGGCCACGGGTACGCCGACGCAGGAGACCAACTGCCATCCGTTCCGCTTTGGCCGCTGGCTATTCGTGCACAACGGCTTGATCCGAGATTTCCCGCTCCTGCGCCGTGACCTGATGATGGCGGTGGCGCCGCACCTGTTCCGCTGGATCGAAGGGTCGACGGACTCCGAGATCATGTTCTTCCTCGCCCTGACTTTCGGCCTCGAACGCGACCCGCGCAGCGCGTTGGAGCAGATGGCCGGATTCATCGAGAAGGTGGGGCACCGCTACGACGTCCAGTTCCCGCTGAACATGACGGTGTGCGTCACCGACGGCCAGCAGATCGTGGCGGTCCGCTACTCGAGCGAAACCGCATCGCGCTCGCTGTTCCACAGCACGTCCTTCCGCCAGCTACGCGCCCTCTACCCCGAAGACCCCCGCATCATCGCCGCTGGTGACGACGCCTTCCTCGTCTTGTCAGAACCATTGATCGATGTACAGGACGTGTGGGAGGAAATCCCCGAGGCAACGATCCTGATGTCGAAGGGCGGAGAACTCCAACAGGAGAAGTTCGTACCGAGGATGCCGAAGGCGGAGGTGTAGGTTGGGAGCGTGGCACGTTGCGCGCCGCGCCGAAACAGATTAGAAAACCAATTAGATCGTAATTATCCTAATTGTTGCCAATTTTGTTAATTAATTTCAATCAAGCCATATACTGACTTCGCGAACCATCGTGGTTCGCGTTTCGTCTGTGTTCACGATCCACCGTTGACGACAACGCTGTTCTCGTCGAATCGGTGTCGATATGGAGCGATATATATGGCTATCACGAAAACAGGTCTTGCCATCTCTGCAATGCTGATGTTGGCCGCCAATGCGCAAGCATCGGCGTTGCGCGCGCCGCAGGATCCGCAATCGGTCGTTGATCTTAAGTGGGGCCATTGCGAGCCCTTCTACGAAACCGGCGCTACGTCGGAGATGCTGTCGATGTTCGGCTGTAACTGACGATCGTACGTCAGCCAATTTCTCAATCCTCGCAGAGCCATCTGTCGCCATGTACAAGCAGTTTTCGGACGAGATGAACTTCATCGAGGACGGCACGGTGTTCGCCAACGGCGAACCGATAGGACTACTCGTGCCGTCGACGTTGTTTGGCTATAGCGATGACGGCACTCTGCACGTCTGTGGAAGACAGGGAGTCGCCCAGTTAGGGAAGGGCGACGGTCCGATGCGATTCTGGGAGGCTTTGATCGCATCGGACTGCATACTATTTGGGGAAGCGTCTGCAATCAAACGTTGCAAGGAAATACTTGCAGACCCGGTCTATAGTCGGACATTTTCATATTTGGCTACCGTCTCGGCCACCTGTGAAGACCTGCTTCGTCGTCTGGCGCTTATACGTTCGTCAAGCGTACTAGTCCTAGGCTGCGGCGGAATTGGTTCCCTAGCGGCACTGAACGTAGCCGGCGCTGGCGTCAAGTCTGTGACCCTCGTGGATCATGATCACATCGAGCTGAGCAACCTCAATCGTCAATTTCTTTGGACGACTCGTGACATAGGCTGCCTGAAGGTAGAAGTACTGCGTAGCGCAATCGAGCAGCGTTTCCCGTGCGTCGAGGTCACCGCCGTTGCCGCGACAATCACCGTAGAAGACGCCAAGCGTCTCAGCCGAAGCCATGATGTGATTATTGTGTCGGCAGATGAGCCATTGGGCTTGGGAGGCCACCTTTCGGAGGAGTGCCGAGAGTTGGTCGTGTATGGGGCCTACTTCCAAAAGTATTGGGGTTACTTTGCCTCAAAGAACTGCGGTCGCGTTGCCGGTCGAGAGCGAGGCGTGACGTGGGTACGAAGTCCAGGATTCATTGGTCCCAGTTTCGGTCCCGGGAACACGGAAATTGCTGGAGCCATTTCCGCGGCATGTATGCACTATCTGTGCGAAAGAGATCGCCTCGAGACGGTGGATCTCGCTCAAATCTGGTGTGGCGATAGAGTCGTCGCGGAGAGACGATGACGAGTATTCAAAACTGTGTCTTTTGCCAGATTGTCGCCGGCTCGTCTCCCGCGCACGTGATCTGGGAGGACGACCACCATCTGGCCTTCCTTTCGATCTATCCGAATACGCCGGGTTTTACCGTCCTCGTCACGAAGGAGCACCACCCCAGTTACCTTCTCAATCTCGATGCAAACACACTCCAGCGTCTCATGCTCGCCGCAAAGGAAGTAGGTCAGCTACTCGATCGATCGTTCGACGACGTGGGCAGGACAGGCTGCATCATGGAAGGCTTCGGCGTGGACCATGCGCACATCAAGCTTTTCCCCATGCATGGCACGCGCGGGGCATGGCGGCCAATCAAGTCGAACGTGGACAAGTACTTCGAGGCATACGAAGGCTATATCTCATCGCACGACTTTCGGCGCGCCAACGAACGTGATCTGGCGGCGATGGCCGCGAAGATCAGGGCGAGTTGTTCATAGGCGGCGGCAACGAGATGGCGCTTCACGTTGCATATTCGTAATGAGGCCATATGCATGCCGTTAGTTCAGATGCGCAAGTCGCTCAGTCAACAGCTTTTCTACGATTGCAGCCTGCAGACGATCTCGTGACACCTTTACCGGGTCTCGATCGCTCAGTCCTGCCATCCATCGCTTGAAGTCGACGAACGTCTTCGGATCGATCGTTCTCATTCTGGCCATCTTCCCCGTCGTTGCCACGATCGGTGCGCTGAATGGCTTCGCGCTTAGCAGCACACTTGCGCGCGGCGCCGCCTCGAAGGTTGCGCGCGGCGCCGTCGATGTCCTCACGCTTGCTGCGTCAACTGCTCCTCCAGAATCGCATTCAACCGACCCCGGAAGTTGAGCGGCGACGAGATTCCCGGGATAGGCGCCCGTGGTGCGCCGGCGCCCGAAACAACGACCGAGCCGTAGTTGAGAATTCGGCCGAGAATCGACTGGTCGATCTGCACAGTCTCGACCTTGGCCAGACGCATTTCGACAGTGCTCCGGCTGATGAGACCAAACTTCGCGATGACACGCTTGTCGGTGATGGCAAGCTCGGTCGTCCAGACGCGAACGAACGCGACGATAAAGCAGATCAGCCCGATGCCCATGAAGGGCAGCGTGAGCAGGCCCAGGATCAGGATCGGTAGCTGAGACAACCACGACACCTTTGCCTCGTAAACGATTGTCTCGTTAGCGGCGATGCTGGCGTTGACGTACGACCCCATTGTTTATCTCCTTTGATTGGATTGCTGTAGACGAAGATCGATTGGATCCCGATCGTTAGATGTCGTCGCTTTCTCAAGAATCTTGACCCCTCTTGCGTTGGGAAAGGGCCGCGATGCTTCAAGATTAACGAAACGCTGATTGTTCCTCGTCCTCTCGCATGTGAATCTCGGCTTCGATACGTTGCCAATTTCCAAAGAGGACGAAGACCATGGCCCAGACCGAGCATCAGGACTGCATCTTCTGTCAGGTGGTCGCCGGCGCGTCGCCTTCGCACACCATCTGGGAAGACGAGCACCACATCGCGTTTCTTTCGATCTATCCGTACACGCCGGGGTTTGCGGTGCTCGTGACCAAGGCGCATCACGGCAGCAATCTCCTCGCACTGGAACCTGCGATCGTCGATCGATTGCTGGACGCTGCGAAGGACGTCAGCCGCATGCTCGATCGCACATTCAAGGAAGTGGGTCGGACCGGGTGCGATATGGGTGGATTTGGCGTGGACCACGCGCATGTGAAGTTCTACGTGATGCACCATAGCACCCGCATACACTGACTCTCACAAACGAACACGCATCCGTAATCTTTCCTGATTTTTCAAGATTTTTCAGCAACTCAAGCTGCCCACTCGTCATTAACATAGCAATCATTCCGGAAAGTAAAACGCTCCAGCAACCATCACGCCCCCGCCATGCCACGGCCGATCTCCGCCACGATTCATCTCTCCGCGCTCGCCAACAATCTCGCCGTCGCGCGGCGGCTCAGTTCCGATTCGAAGGTGTGGGCCGTCGTCAAGGCGAATGCCTATGGGCACGGCATCGAGCGCGTCTATCCGGCGCTTTCGGCGGCGGATGGGTTCGCGTTGCTCGATCTCGACGAGGCGGTCCGCTTGCGCCAACTGGGATGGGACAAGCCGATCCTGTTGCTCGAAGGGTTCTTCGATGAGAGCGATATCCCGCTGCTCGCCTCGCTGCGCCTGACCACCGCAGTCCACGACGAAGCGCAGTTGCGCATGCTCGAAGTCGCCTCGCGCGATGGACGACTGCCGCGTGGGTCCGTGAATGTGTTCCTGAAGCTGAACTCCGGCATGAACCGGCTCGGCTTCGCCCCCGATGCCTACCGTGCCGCATTCCGGCGCGCGCAGGAAATCGAGGCCATTCGAACCCTCGGCCATATGAGCCATTTCGCCGATGCGGACACCGAGACCGGCATCTCCGCGCAATGGGAAAGCTTTCGGACGACCACGCGCGATCTGCCCGGACCGGTATCGCTTGCCAACTCCGCCGCGACGCTGTGGCACCGCGAATGCCGCTATGACTGGGTGCGTGCCGGGATCATGCTGTACGGCGCTTCACCATCGGGCCGCGCGAGCGACCTGGCCAATACGGGCCTGATGCCAACGCAGACGCTGGCCAGCCGAATTCTCGGCATCCAGCAGATCGAAGCTGGACAAGCGGTGGGTTACGGCTCGCACTATGTGGCCACGCGGCGCCAGCGCATCGGCGTGGTGGCGTGCGGCTATGCCGATGGATATCCGCGCATCGCCTCCTCGCATGCCGGACATTTCGCGCCGGTGCGTGTGGGCGACCGCCTCACACGCACGCTCGGTCGGGTGTCGATGGACATGCTGGCCGTCGATCTCGATGCCTGTCCGGACGCGGCAGTCGGCACCCCAGTCGAACTATGGGGGCAGCACGTGCCGATCGACGATGTGGCCGCCGCCGCCGGGACGATTGGTTACGAGCTGATGTGCGCGGTGGCACCGCGCGTGCCGGTGCGCATCGAGTCCTGATCGCCGATCGTTACCACCGAGACAATTTCAACAGTAACGACCGCGCGCGTAAATACCACGCGCATATGCCCGCCTCAACTATCTCTTCGGTTATTCAAGCGGCCGCTTTGCCTCTCTCCGAGTCACATCGCTGACACATCGGATTCCTAGACTTCGCCTCTCTCGATCGGCACCCCCCGGTCGAGGGGTGCCCGGTCTGCAAAACCAATCCCAGAAACCATCCTGGCCGAGATCGGCCGGGCACATCGACGGCGCGCGCGGGCACCGAGATGCCGACTGCGCGATGCCGTGCGAGCCCTCGCGGCTCGCGCTCGGTCAGTTGCGCGGATCATGACCCATGACAAGAAAAGGTACGATCTCCCATTACGGCCGGCCTCTGCTCGGCGCCGGCATCCTGTGTCTGTCCATGTTGTTGAGCGCCTGCGGGGGCGACGACAACAACCCACCGGCAGGCGGCAATCCCAGCACGGGCAATCCCGGTGGCGGCACGCCGCCCGCGGCTTGCGCGACGGCTCATTGCGCGCCCGCACCCTGAAGTCACCATAAAAACGAACAGACAACAGACAACGGACACCAGACCGGTATGACTTTCAATCCTTCCAAGCGCAAGTTCCTGCGCAACACGTTGGGCACCGCCGCTGCCGCGGCCACGCTCGCCTCGTTCCCTCCCAGCATTCGCCGCGCGCTGGCCATCGAAGCCAATAACGCCACCGGCACGATCCAGGACGTGCAGCACGTCGTCATGCTTATGCTCGAGAACCGCGCGTTCGACAGCTACTTCGGCACGTACCGCGGCGTGCGCGGCTACGGCGATCGCTTCGGCATTCCGCTCGCGAATGGCAAGAACATCCTGTACCAGACCGACAACACGGGCACGATCGTCCCGCCATATCGCCTCGATGCGACGCTGGGCAATGCACAGCGCGCCGGCAGCACGCCGCATACATGGCCCGACGCGCAGGCCGCGTGGGACCATGGCCGCATGAATCGCTGGCCGGTGGCGAAGAACCGCCTGTCGATGTCGTACTACGAGACCGCCGAGATTCCGTTCCAGCGCGCGCTGGCCGACGCCTTCACGCTGTGCGATGCATACCACTGTTCGATGCACACCGGTACGATCCCGAACCGTCTGTTCTACTGGACGGGCACCAACGGGCCGAGCGGTGACAACGTCGCGGCCATGGTCAACGAGTTCAACGGTGGCAACGACGTGGGCCCGTCGACACAGGGCTGGACGTGGAAGACCTATGCCGATCGTCTCGTGGATGCCGGCGTGAGCTGGAAGGTATATCAAAGCCTCGCCGACAACTACGGCTGCAACGAGATGATGAGCTTCCGCCATTGGCGCGCGGCCATGGAATCGATGCCCGCGGCGCGCCGCCCGGTGGCACTGCCCGCTGTGTCGCCCGCCTATGATCCCGCCATCGACGACGCGCTGAGCCCGCTCGCGCGCGGCTTCAGCAACACCATGCCCGACGGCTTCCTGCAGGCGCTGCGCGACGACGTGCAGAACGGCACGTTGCCTTCGGTGTCGTGGATCATCGCGCCGTCAACGTACAGCGAGCATCCGGGGCCGTCGAGCCCCGCGCAGGGCGGCTGGTACGTGCAGCAGGTGATCGACGCACTGACCGCGAACCCCGAGGTATGGAGCAAGACCGTACTGCTGATCAACTACGACGAGAACGACGGCTTCTTCGACCACCTGCCGCCGCCGTCCGCGCCGTCGGTCAACGCCGATGGCACACTCGCGGGCGGCAGCACGCTGTCCGATGCGGACATGGCGTTCGAGTATTTCAACTACACGCCTGCCACTGCCAACCAGCTCAGGATGGACGGCAAGCCGTTCGGCCCGGGCCCGCGCGTGCCGATGTGGGTGGTGTCGCCGTGGAGTCGTGGTGGCTGGGTCAACTCGCAGACGTTCGACCACACCTCCACACTGCTGTTCCTGGAGAAGCGCTTCGGCGTCAAGGAGCCGCAGATCGGCGCGTACCGTCGCGCGGTGTGCGGCGACCTGACGTCGGCTTTCAACTTCGTGAATCCCAATAGCGAGAAATTGCCGACGCTGTCCGGCCGCACCACCAAGGTCGCGGTGGACAACCTCGCGCTGTCGCAAAAGGCGCTGCCCGCGATTCCCGTGCCGACCGCCGGCGTGGCGCCGAAGCAGGAAACCGGTTCGCGTCCGTCGCGGGCGCTGCCGTATGAGCTGCACACCACGTCGCGCGTGGATGCGGGCGGCACGGTCACGCTGACCTTTGCCAACAGCAGCACGGGTAACGCGGCCGCCGTGTTCCATGTCTATGACAAGCTGCACCTCGATGCGATTCCGCGCCGTTATGTGGTGGAAGCCGGCAAGACCTTCGAAGGCGTGTGGAACGCCACCGCCGATGGCGGCAAGTACAACCTGTGGGTGCTTGGCCCCAATGGCTACCACCGCGAGTTCATCGGCAACACCGCCGAACAGGGCGCCGGCGGTGGCGCGGAGATTCAGGTGTGCTACGAGCTGTGCGATCCGCCCGCGTTGCAGATCAAGCTGTACAACCGCGGCACGCAGCCGGTGACCTTCACGGCCACGGCGCAGGCCTATCGCGGTGATGGTCCGTGGGCGCAGACCGTGCTACCGGGTCGCATCGGCGAACTGAGCTGGCCGCTTGGCGAGAGCGGCAACTGGTACGACTTCGCGATCGTTTGCGACGCCGCACCGTCGTTCAGCCGCCGCATCGCGGGTCGCATCGAGACCGGCAAGGACTCGGTCAGCGATCCGGCGATGGGTCAGGTGTAAGGGGCAGGTGTAAGGTCAGGTGTAGGTCGGCGCTCGACACACCACCCTCTCCCTGAGGGTGGCGGCGCGTACGGGTTCTCGCGAGCCTACTTCGCGTCCATCTCCGCAAACAGCAGCTTGGCCACTCGTGTGGCCTCGCTGCCTGCGGGGATACCGCAATACAGCGCCGACTGCAGGAACACCTCACCGATTTCCTCGCGCGTCAGGCCATTGTTCAGCGCCGCGCGAATATGCGTCTTGAGTTCACCGGTACGACCTTGCGCCGCGAGGATCGACAACACGCCGATACTGCGCGCGCGACGATCGAGGCCCGGACGGCTCCAGATGTCGCCCCACAGGTTCTTGATGGCGAACTCGCGAATCGGTTCGCTGAAGGCGTCGGTATTGCGCGTGGAGTTGACCACGTACTCCTCGCCCAGCACTTCGCGGCGAACCTGCTCGCCCTTGTCAAACAGTTCCTTGCTCATGGTCGCTCCTTGCGCTCTCGATGGGAAGCCGGCACCTGCCAGCCGATGCGCAAAGTCTGCAATGCGCTCGGAGAGAAGCAAAGATGCCTGCACAGTTCTCATGATCACGCTTTGTGATCGGGGCGGATTGACGCTCCCCGTGAGAACTTATGGTGATCGCGAGAACAGAATTAGCATCTTTCGCTACCCGCCATCGCAACCCTAGACTTGCCTCATCGCATGACGGCATCAACGTCGTGCCATCGGTTAGGCACCCCAGCTCGGGTGTCGTTCTTGCAAGGCAGGGGCATGAATCATTCTTCGTCGGACTTCAATGCGCTCGTCGCGTCGCTCGTGGGCTCGCCCACGGACATCGGCTCCTATATTGGTGCTGAACTGGTGCCGGGTAGCGGCGCCACGCTGACGCTGATCGACCCCGCCACGGAGCAGACGCTGCTGCAGTTCGCCGATACGGACACGACGATCGTTGACGCCGCGCTGCGCAGCTGTCAGGCCGCGCAGAAGCAATGGGCCGCATACTCCGCCCAGCGCCGCGGGGAAGTACTCGCGCAGCTTGGCCAACTGGTGCGGCGCGATGCCGAACCACTGGCGCGGCTGGAAGCGATCACGAGCGGCAAGACGATCAAGGCGGCGCGCGCGCAGGTGGCCGCCGTCGCGGAGATCTTCCGCTACTACGCGGGCTGGACCGACAAGTTTCACGGTAGCGTGATTCCGGTGCCCGGCGGTCAGCTCAACTACACGCTGCGCGAACCGCTAGGCGTTGTGCTCGCGATTACGCCGTGGAATTCCCCGCTCTATCTCGCGGCGTGGAACATCGCGCCGGCACTGGCCATGGGCAATGCCGTGCTGCTCAAGCCTTCCGAACTGACGCCGCTGACCGCGCTGGCATTGGCCCGGCTCGCTCGCGAAGCCGGGCTGCCGACGGGCACGCTCAATGTGGTCAACGGTCTTGGCAAGACCATCGGCGATACGGCGATCGGCAACCCGATCACAAAGAAGGTGGTGTTCGTCGGCTCGACGCAAACCGGACGCGCGGTGAACGCCGCCGCGGCGCAGCGTCCGATCTCGTGTCTGCTGGAGCTGGGCGGCAAGTCGGCCAATATCGTGTTCGACGATGCCAACCTTGAACAGGCCTGCAAAGCGGCCGTGATCGCCGCCTGCGCCAATACGGGGCAGAACTGCGCGGCGGGATCGCGGCTGCTGGTGCAGCGTGCGGTCTACGATCGCTTTGTCGAAACCGTCGGCCGTGCGGTCGCCGAGTACCGCATTGGCCATCCGCTCGATGAAACGGCCGATGGTGGCCCCATCAACAACCGCCCGCAGTTCGAACGGATCCAGCGCATGATCGCCATGGGACTCGAGGAAGGCGCGCAACTCGTGACCGGTGGCGTCACTGGCGACGGTCACGAATCGCACGAACCTGGCTTGTATGTGAAGCCGACCGTGCTGAGTCACGTCAACAACACCATGCGCATCGCACGCGAGGAGGTGTTTGGGCCAGTCGTCGTAGCGATTCCCTTCGACACCGAGGCCGAAGCCATCGACATCGCCAACGACAGCGAGTTTGCACTGGCCGGCGCGGTCTGGACGCGCGACATCGCGCGTGCGCATCGTGTCGCCGCGCAGGTCAATGCCGGTCTGCTGTGGATCAACATGTACCGCGACATGCACGTTGCGTCGCCGTTCGGCGGCAACGACAGCAGTGGTTACGGCCGCTCCAGCGGCGCCGAATGTTTATACGAATACACCAAAACCAAGAGCGTCTGGGTACCGATCGCCGCAGGTTGCTGACTCTTCTTCACCTCCGTTCACGCTTTATTTCTTATCAGGTCTGACGATGGAAAACACCAAATCCGTAGGCGTCATCGGTCTCGGCAACATGGGCCGCGGCATGGCGCTCTCGCTGCAGCGCGCCGGCTATGCCGTGCTGGGTCTCGACAAATCCGAGCAGGCCGTCAATGCGGCACGCGAGGCAGGCATTCCAGTGGGCACAGATCTGGCGCAGCTGGCCCGCGAGTGCGCGACCATCGTGCTGTCGCTGCCGACCTCGGCTATCGTGCGGGCGCTGCTGGAAGGCGAGGGCGGTCTGCTCGCGCTGGCAAAGCCGGGACTGCTGCTGATCGATACCACCACCGCCGATCCGCAGGTGACGCGCGAACTCGCGGTCGCACTCAAGGACAAGGGCATCCGCTTCGTCGATGCACCGGTGAGCGGCGGCCCGAGCGGCGCGCTCAAGGGCGAACTCACGATGTTTATCGGTGGCTCGGAGGCGGACGTCACGCACGCGCATCCGGTGTTGTCGGCGCTCGGTACCAAGCGCTTCCATATCGGCGACGTCAGCGCGGGCCACGTGGCCAAGCTGATCAACAATCTGCTGACCGCGTCGCATCTGGTCACCGCGAGCGAGGCGTTCCGCCTGGCCAATGCGGCAGGCATCTCCACCGAGCAGCTGATTGAAGCCGTCAACGCGGGCTCGGGCCGCAGCGGCGTGACGCTGTTCAACTATCCGAACCGTATCCTGAACAACACGTACGCCTCTGGCTTTACGATGCAGTTGATGCGCAAGGATGTGAACCTCGCCGTGTCGCTGGGCGAAGCACTGGGTCTGGACCTGCCGGCTGTCGATGTGATCGGCGATATCTGGAAATCCAGCGCCTCCGCGCTGGCCGATGGCGAGGATTTCAACCGCATCGTCAACTTCGAACGGAGCACCTCGCCGGCGCGCGCCTGAACCGTGTCGTCGTAGCTGCTCCTGTACCGATGCCGCATTCGCACAGAGGTGAGATCACCCGAGGATGCGGCAGTGATTCCCAACAGTCTCTTCCGCCAACCGCCGCCGGCCTGCCAGCCGGTGCAATCTGAAGGTAAGCAACCACCGTCCCACTGATCATCCTGGAGTGCAAGATGTCTTTCCCGCGGATTCTCGTTTCCTGTGTTGGCGTATCCATCGCGCTGCTGTCCGGCGCCGCGCTGGCGGAATTTCCTGATCGTCCGATCCGCCTGGTGGTGCCGTTTCCCCCCGGCGGCAGCGTGGACTCGGTGGCGCGCCTGGTATCCATACAGCTGAGCGAGCGCCTGAAGCAACAGGTCGTCATCGACTACAAGCCCGGCGCGGCAACGATCGTCGGCGCGGAGCAGGTCTCGCGCGCGACGCCCGATGGCTACACGCTGCTGCTTGGAACGTCGACGACGTTCGTGGTGAACCCGATCATCTACAGCAAGCTCAACTACAACCCCGAGTCGAGCTTCGATCCGATTGGACTGGTGGGCAGCGCCTCGCTCGTACTGCTGGCCAACAGCGGCGTGGCGGCGCAGACCCTGCCGCAACTGCTGGCGGATATCAAGGCCAAGCCGGGCACGTACTCGTATGGCTCGCATGGCACCGGCTCCACCGTGAACTTTGCCGGCGAAATGCTGTGGAACGCGGCGGGCGTCAAGGTGCTGCATGTCCCGTACAAGGGCAGCGCTCCTGCCATGACGGATGTGATGGGTGGACAGATTCCGCTGAGCTTCGATGCGGTGCCCGCCTCGGTGGCGGCGCTCAAGGGCGGCAAGGTGCGCGCGCTGGCCGTCACCGGTACCAAACGCAATCCGATGCTGCCGAACGTGCCGACGATCGCCGAGAGCGGCTTTCCTGGCTTCCGTATGGATTCGTGGTTTGCAATCGTCGCACCGAAGGGTGTGCCGGCCCCGATCAAGCAGAAGCTCGTGACGGAACTGGCTGGTGTGATGGCGGACCCCGCGCTCCAGGAGAAGCTCGTGAACCTCGGCTTCGACCCTGAGTACGGTGCGCCGGCCAAGTACACCGAAGCCGTGCGCGCCGACACCAAGAAGCTGGCGCCAGTCGCCAAGGCCAACAACATGATGCAAGACTGAACCATGACACGTTCCACCGCCCTGCAATCCGCGCTGCAATATCTCGATCAAGGCCAGTTGTTCACCGACCTCGCGCGTCGCGTCGCGATCCGCTCCGAGAGCGACCTTGGCGCGGACCCTGCCGCGTTGGGCGAGTATTTCGATGCCGAGATGGTGCCGTGGCTGGAGCGTCTTGGTTTCGAGGTCACGGTGTCGCCGAACCCGGTGGCGACCGGCGGGCCGTTTCTTGTGGCGCGGCGGGTGGAAGATCCTGCAGCGCCCACCGTGCTGACTTACGGGCACGGCGATGTGGTCAACGGGCAGGAGGCGAGCTGGCGCAAGGGGCGGGGGCCCTGGGCGCTGACCGTCGATGGCGACCGTTGGTATGGGCGCGGCACCGCCGACAACAAGGGTCAGCACACAATCAACCTCGCGGCGCTCGAGCACGTGCTGAGCACGCGGGGCGGCAAGCTCGGCTACAACGTGCTCGTGCTGATGGAGATGGGCGAGGAAGCTGGCTCGCCGGGCTTGCGCGAATTCTGCGAGGCCAATGTGGCGCAGCTGCGCGCGGACCTGTTTATCGGCTGCGATGGTCCGCGTGTCGCGGCGGGTCGCCCCACGCTGTTTCTCGGCTCGCGCGGCATGGTCAACTTCACGTTGTCGATGCGCGCGCGCGAACGCGCGTATCACTCGGGCAACTGGGGCGGCGTGATCTCCAATCCGGCCAGCGTGCTCGCTAATGCGCTGGCCACGATCGTCGATGCACAGGGGCGGATGCTGGTCTCCGAGCTGTTGCCGCCCGCGATTCCCGATGCGGTGCGCGCCGCACTCGCGGATATTGAACTGGGCGGTGGCAAGGACGATCCGCCGTTCACAACGGGCTGGGGCGAGCCGGATCTGACGGCGGCCGAGCGGCTGGTCGCGTGGAACACGATCGAGGTGCTGGCGCTCGGCGCGGGCTCGCCGCAGCGTCCGGTCAATGCGATTCCGCCCGCGGCCGTCGCGCATTGCCAGTTGCGTTTCGTGGTGGGCACGCGGTGGCAGGAGCTGGAGTCGATCCTGCGTCGACATCTCGATGCGCATGGGTTTGGCGAGGTGGAGGTGAGCATCACGATGAGTGGCGCCGCCACGCGCCTCGATGTCGATCATCCGTGGGTGCAATGGGCGTCGGATTCGATCGAAGCCAGTACCGGTACGGCGCCAGCCGTGCTGCCGAACCTCGCGGGCACGCTGCCCAACGATGTGTTCGCCGATGTGCTGAAGTTGCCGACGATCTGGGTGCCACACTCGTATCCGGCCTGCGCGCAGCATGGTCCCGACGAACATATGCTGACCGATGTCACGCGCGAGGGGCTGCGGATCATGGCCGGTCTGTACTGGGATCTGGGCGAGCGGGGCACGTTACCCGCGGGTGTCGGCGTTTAGATGCGGGTTTGACAGCGGGATCGGCCGCAGTGTTCACTAGCGGATATTGATCATCAACGCCTGTCTCCCGTCATGACCCTGGATCAGTTGAGGGCGTTTGCCGCCGTCGTCGAACATGGGAGCATCCGCGCCGCCGCGCGTTCGCTCGAGCTTGCCCAAAGCGGGCTGACGCAGCAGATCAAGCGGCTCGAGGCCTCGCTCGGCGTGAGCCTGTTCGCGCGTGGCAATCGCGGCATCGTGTTGACCGGCCCCGGCGAGACGCTACTCGCGCGCTCGCGCATCATCCTCGGCGAGTGCGAACGCACCGAACAGGAGTTTCAGAGCTTTCAGGGCAATCTGGTGGGCTCGATGAACGTCGGGGTATCGTCGGAAGCGTTCGCGCGTATCGTACCGCCGGTGCTGCGTGCATTTCGCCAGCGCTTTCCGCAGTTCTCTGTGCATCTGGCAAGCGGCCCGGCTAGTTCGCTGCTGAGCGGCATTCGCGAGGGGCGGCTGGATTTTGCGCTGACGCTGGTGTCGCGTCGCACCGATGTGACGGACCTCACGAGCACGCGGCTCGCTAAATCGGAACCGGCGATCGTCTGCCGCGTGGGACACCCGCTCGAACGCGCGCGCGCCATCAAGTCGCTGGCCGAGTGCGAATGGGTCAACACGCGACCACCGGGTCAGGCTGGCCTGCCGTCGAACCGGCTGGTCGACATGTTTCACCATGCCGGGCTGGACACGCCCAATATCGTGGTTACGGTGGAGTCGCTGTACGACACGCTCAATCTGGTGTCGCGCACGGACCTGCTGTTTCTGGCGCCAAGGATTGCGCTGGAGCAGGAGGGCTTTCAGGACGCGCTGCGCGAGATCCGCATCGCCGAAGCGATCCCACCGGCCGACCTTTGCCTGGTGCAGCGTACCGCGGTGCCGCTACCTCCGATCACCGGCGAGTTCGCCAAGATGCTGATCTCATACAGCCGCATGTTGCGCAAGGGCGCGAAGTAGGGGTTGGGGGCCCTGGGGTGAGGGCCCCCAACCCTCACTGCGCCTTGCCAGTCGTCATCGACTCCAGCACGCCATCACGCCGCACCAGCCCGTGATAGAGCGCGGCTGCAAAGTGCAACAGCAACACCGCAAACAACGCAAACGCACCAATCGTATGCGCCTCGCGCAGGAACGCATAAAGCTGCGGGCTATGCGGCAGAATCGGCGGCAGCTCGGTCTGGCCAAACAGCACGATCGGAAACCCGCCGGCCGATTGCATGCCCCAGCCTACGAGCGGCATCGCCAGCATCAGCGCGTACAACGCCAGATGCGAAGCATGCGCGGCCACGCGTTGCGGCGCGGACAGCGAGGCTGGCAGCGGCGGCGGCCGATGCGTCAGACGGTTGATCACACGCAGCACGGCCAGCAGGAAGATCGCGATCCCGATCGGCCGGTGCAGCGTCAGCAGCGTCGTATAGCGCTCCGACACTGTCGACACCATGCCAATACCAATAAACAGCATCGCCACGATCAGCACCGCCATGACCCAGTGCAAGGCGCGCGAAATGAAGGAGAAGCCCTGGACGTTGTTGCTCATGATTTGCCTCCCGCGTTCACTTCGGATTCCGTTACAGCGCTAGGCGGCTTGGCCGAGCGTTCGTGCTCACGCAGCAGGAACGAGCGTGCATAGGCCGCCGACCGCGCGGCCGGAATGCCATCGGCGGACGTGCTGATACCTGCGGGCAACACGGTCGGATCGAACGTGATATCGGTGCAGGCAGCACCCGCGCTGTCCTCGCCCACCAGCTTGTCGAGCGTCACTGTGCCGATATCGATCTGCTTGCGCGTCTCGGGCCACGGCAGATCTGGCCGCACTGGATCGTCGGCCTGACCGATAGTCACGAGGACCTTCCACTTGAGCGGCTTGGCGGCGTCAGCGATCAGCGCGTCGAACAGGTAGTTCTTGTCCTCCAGCTTCGGCCCCAGCGGCGCAAACGCCTGCTCGGGTACCACCGACCAGCGCACCGGCACCGACACGCCCTCATGATTGACGAACAGGAACGTGTTGAGCCCGTTGTAGGTGGTGTTGGCAAAGCCCGACGACGCCACGCGCTTGCCAACGAGGCCATACGCTGTCAGGAACTCGGGATGCGCTGCGACGAACGCCTTCATCTTGTCGGGATCGGGCTTGCCGGTCTTGGGATCTGGCACCGACGTCATCATCTGTTCATAGAACGTGTCGACGTTGGCAAACGGGAAGACCGGAATATCGATCATCGCCATGCGCCATTCCTCGCCACCCGAGGGTTTGATCTGCAGCGCCAGGCTGCGAATTAGCCCCGGTGCGTCCGGGACATACGGCATGCCGCCGGCAAATGCAAAGCGGCCCACCACGGGGTAGTGACCAGGTGTCAGCAGACGGGCCTTGCTGTATGGCCCGGCGGCGCCGGTAGCATCGAACCAGCCCGTGGCACAGACGCCTTTGGCGTGGTTACGCCGAAAGCCGATGTGTTTGCCACTGGTGGCCTCGAAGCCATCGATGACCCGATGCGGCGAAAGCCGTTCGGGGGTCAGCCATCCGCCCGTGTAGGCAAAGGCGCCCGCAAGGCATAACGTCGCCAGCCCGATCACGCCGAAGCGGATCGCCAGCGCGGCGGGGCCGAGTCTGGGTGGAAGCCCCGAAGGGTTCCGCTTGTCTTGGTCCATGGTCACTCCTGCTGTATGGACAGCAACTGGTTTTGTGGGGGGCAGCGACGGAACAATCGCCACCATGGCAAGGTATGCCACGGGGCGCCAGGAAACCATCCGACGATGGCTTGTCGCGTCCAACGTTCTGGCTTGATCGTCCTATACGTTTGTATAGGACAAAAAGTGAAGTTGGAGGCGGAAATTTCGTAAGCTGGGACGACAAGAGGCCGGTGTCGATGCAATCCGGCATTCCTTGTCGAATGCAATCGCACCTAGCCAATAAAAAAGCGGCAGCCCGTGGCGAGGCTGCCGCAAACCGGTTAGACATCGTGGCGCGCGCTACGCGCGCGCCTTCGCGTCACTGCAAGACGATCTTGCGGATGACGAGGCCGTTCAGTTCCGTCACGTAGAGGTTCTTCGCCGCATCGATCGCGAGGTACGTCGGGTTGCTGAAGCGGGCGACATTGCCGTCGCCGTTGGTATTGCCCGCGGTGCCGTCACCGGCGATCGTCGTGACCACGCCGGCGGGCGTGATCTTGCGGATGCGGTTGTTGCCGCGGTCGGCCACGTACAGGTTGCCGTCCGCATCCAGCGCGAGGCCAAACGGTGCGGCGAACTGGGCAGCCGTACCGGTGCCGTCGGCAAAACCGTAGGTGGAGCCAGCGATTGTCGTGACGACACCGGCAGGCGTGATCTTGCGGATCTTGTTGTTGGACGTGTCGGCCACGTACAGATTGCCGCTCGCATCGATGGCAATGCCGCTCGGCGACTGGAACTGCGCGCCCGTGCCGGTGCCATCGAGATAGCCGCCCGTCGAGCCGGCAAAGGTCGTGACCACACCGCCCGGCGTGATCTTGCGGATACGGTTGTTGCTGAACTCGGTCACGTACAGATTGCCGACTGCATCGACCACGCCCGCGTACGGCGAGTTGAACTGCGCGCCGGTACCGGTGCCATCGAGATAGCCCGCGGTGGAGCCGGCGAGAGTCGAAACGGTGTTGGTGTTATCGATCTGGCGGATGCGATGATTGCTCTGATCGACCACGTACACGTTGCCGACGCTGTCGGCGATGACGCCAGAGGGATACTTGAAGGTTGCCGTGGCGGCAGCTCCATCGGCGGCGCCCATCGCATGGGTATTACCGGCGATCGTGCTGACCACGCCCCCCGGCGTAATTTTGCGAATGGCTTGGTTGTCCAGGTCGGCGAGGTAAAGGTTGCCGGCTGCATCGAAGGACATGCCGGCCGCCGACAGGAACCTGGCCGTGGCAAGGGTGCCGTCGGCGGAACCCGGCGTACCGTCGCCCGCGAACGTCGAGACCTGCGGCTGCGGCGGCGGGTTGTTCACGCAATTGACGGTGACGTCGGTCACGTTGGCGCTTGCCGTGCCGGCGCCATTTGTCACGGTACAGGTCTGGCCCGAGGGCTGCGTGCCGACCGTCACCGCATAGACATCGGTCACCGAGGTCGGGAACGTGAATGCACCGCTCGCGGACAGCGAGAGCGCGTCAACGCCGTTGTTTTGCAGGATCACCGTCGCGCTGCTCGCGAGGCCGGCAAGCATGCCGCCCACCGTGTAGGTGGCAGGCAGTTGCGGTGTGACGGGAACGTTGGGGTTATTCGGCGTCGCCGGAACTTGCGCAGGAGCAGACGGCGCAGCCGCATCGTCGCCACCACCGCAGGCAGCGAGAATGGTGACCGCGAGGCAGATCGAAGAGACGGTGGCTACCGCGAGACCGCGGCGCGAATTGTGGTGACGCGAACGAAGAGGTTTCATTGTTAGTTGTAATGGTCGAAAGGGTGCGATGGCAGTGGCCACCCACTCTTCCTATCGGCGCATTACAACGAACATTTATCCCGATTATTCCGGTTACACGTCAATCATTTTCGAGTATCGGCCGCAACTGCGTAAAATCGTTCGGATAATAAGGCGGCACCGCCTCGGGGTTCTTCTTGCGTGCAAGATCTACAAAGCGCCGGTCGGCTTCGAACGCGAGCATCACCTCATGCTTCCTGATGCCCAGCGCCTGCGCACGCTCGAGATCGCGAATGCTTTTCGCGCGATAGGCGATGGTTCGCATCAGCAGGTCGTACAGCACCTTGGGCCGGCGCGCGATCGCTTCCTGCACCGCCAATTCTTCCTTCTTCAGCAAACGCGTCCACAGCCGCGAGGATTTCAGCCCTTCGGTATGTTCAGCCATCGAGGCTAGCTGCGCCTTCTGCAGCGATGCTTCGAACGGCACGCCAACCTCGGTCAGGTAGTGCTCGAGCTCCACCGCATCGATGTCGAGCAGACGCGTATGCGTGGGCCGATTCGCGGGCGTGGGGACGTGATGGATATCAGTCCAGTTGGACGGGAACGCGCCGAGCTTTTCGAATGCCTCGCGCCACTCGTCGTACTCGCGCCAGCGCCAGTCGCGGTTCTTGAAGAAACGCTCATAGCCGCGTGTGAAATAGCCACCGAGGTTCAGGCCATCGCTGCCGCTCTCCTTGACGAGCAGCAGCAGTTCAGCGGCATCGTCCGCGGAAAGCCCGTCGACGGTGGTCATGACCTCCGCATAGACGCGGTCGTACGCGCTCTGCGGCAGGCTCACGATCGGTGGCGCCGGCCGCGCGGCGGGCGCAGGGGTACCCACGGCGGCCGCATCCTGTGCCGGCCCCGGCTTGCGCACGCGCGCCTTCTTATTTCTCCGCTTGAACAAACTCAGAATACTCATCGCCAACAGCCCTCTAACGCTTCCGTCGCCCTATGCGCAATAACGGCATACGGCAACATTCTCGCAGATACTCTAACGCGTCTTTGCCATGAAAAAAGCCATGCCCTTGCGAGCATGGCTTGTTTTCGTGACAAAGCCGGGCAGTGAGCGGCCCAGCAAGCCGCTCAGTCGAGCGAAATCTTGCCTGCCTTGACGATTTCGGCGTAACGCACCGTGTCGCGCTCGATCAACTTGCGGAATTCGTCCGACGTGCCGCCCACGGGAACAAAGCCAAGGTCGGTCAGCTTCTTCGCGACGTCGGCGCTGGCCGTGGCCGCGGCGATTTCCTTGGCCATGCGATCGACGATCGGTTGCGGCGTGCCTGCCGGTGCCAGCAATCCGGTCCACGAGCTCATCAGAAAGCCCGGAAAGCCGGCCTCTTCCATGGTCGGGATATTCGGCTCGCCGGGCCAGCGCTTGGCCGACGCTACCGCGAGCGCGTTGATCTTGCCGGACTTTACATGCGGCATCGGCACCAGCAGCGGATCGAACGCAACCGACACTTCGCCCGACACCAGCGCCGGCAGGATCGGCGCGCTGCCGTTGTACGGAATATGCGTCATCTTGACCTTCGACTCCATCGCCAGGCGTTCGCCCGTCAGATGCGCCGAGCTGCCAACGCCGCTGGAGCCGAACGTCAACGTGTCGGGATGCTTCTTGCCATACGCGACCAGTTCGCCGACGGTCTTCACCGGTAGCTTCTTGCTGGCGAACAGGAACAACGGCAACTCCGCCATCTCCGCCACGGGCACGAGGTCCGAGGGTTTGTAGCTGAGCTTCGAGTACAGCGACATGTTCGCGCTGTAGGCCGCGAGGATGGAGACAAACGTGTAGCCATCGGGCGTCGAGCGCGCCGCCACACCCACGCCCAGGGTGCTGTTCGCGCCGGGCTTGTTCTCGATGATGATGGGCTGGCCGAGGCTCTGCGCCACCTTCTCGAACACCACGCGCGACACCGTGTCGGTGGAACCGCCCGGCGTGTACGGCACGATGACCTTGATCGGCTTGCTGGGCCACGCATCGGCGGCGTACGCGGCGGGGGCACTCACGAGTGCCGTCGTCAGCAGCGCGGTGAACAGGCCGGCCGACGACAGGGTGCTACGCAGGGAACGGGAAAGGAATGCGGTACGCGCCGCGCGCGGCAGGCGCGTCGCGTCAGTCTTGATACTCAAGTTGTGTCTCCGATGTCTTATGTCATGCCGCATGCTAGGGCGGCATCATTATGACGGCCGGTTTTGCCGTCAATGTCGGGACAAACCATGTATTCGGGACGAGCGGAAGCACGCGGTGTGCGATTGCCGGTCAGCAACGCCGCCTTGTTCCGCGATGCGAGACAGCTACCGCTTTTACGCTTTGAGCGCCTTGGCTTCGAGGTTCCAGAGCTTGCGATCGCTGGTCGAGACGGCCACAGCGCCATGTGCGATCGCCGTCACGATATCGTCGCGGTTGCACACGAAGCCTGATGTGACGATCGGAGGCAGCGCCTTGCGGTCCGCCTCCGGCAGGTGCGACAGCATCGGCGCGGGCATCAGCTGCACGAGGTTCGGGTCGCTTTGCTCGAGCGCCTTCACACTGCGCGGCCACGTCGAGCGATCGGTCACGAAGACCTTCTGCATCGTCACCATCCCCGCGCGATTGGCGCGCTGAATCGTCGCCACACGCGTGGAGACCAGGCTCACCACGCCGATGTCGCCCAGGTACTCGACGCCGCCCTTGTCCTGCGACAGTCCTTCGCAACTGTCGATATTGACGATCGCGTACTTGCCGGCCCGTGTCAGCGTGGCGATCACGGGTTGCAACTTGCGCAGATCGACATTGGCCACGATCGAGACTTCCGCCTCGCTATCGACGAAGGCGTCGATCTGTTCCGTGCCGTACAACGTGGCGATGACCGGATGTCGTGTCAGGCGGGCGCCGAGAGACCTGTCCATGCTTACTTCTTCACTTCGTTGGCGAGTACGTCCGTCAGGCCGAGCTTGCCGGGGTTGAGAATGTTCTGCGGATCCAGCGCGCGCTTCACCGTCTCCAGCACCGGAAATGCGGTGTCGAGCGAAGGTGCCATGTAAGGCGCGCGCAGCAGCCCGATGCCATGGTGATGGCTCAACGCGGCATTGTATTGGATCAGCACCGCGTTGGCGGCATCCCAGGCCTGCCGATACCACTTCTGCCGATCTTCCACCGCGACGTCCCCGCGCAGCGAGAAGTACAGGCAGGCGCCATCGACGTAGGCATGCGACTGGTGCGCGGAACCCGCGAGCGTGCCGGGCACCGCGTTGATCGCCGCCACCACGTCGTCGTAGATCGCCGGCAGGTCGCGCCACGGGCCGGCCATCTCGAGCGTGTCGGCCACGAAGCCGGGGCTGCGCTTGAACCCTTCGGCACTCTTGCCGGTGAGGTAGCGCGTGTCGAGCCAGCGTTCGAAGATGGCATCGCCATCGAGTCGCTCGCCAAGTTCCGCGCAAACGCGCTCGCTGATGGCCAGCACCGCATCGACCATCTCGCGCGGGCCTTCATCGGCAATCAGCAACACGTTGCTCTCGGGCAGGCCGAACTGCACGCCGCTCTCCAGCGCGTCGTAGAGCCGCAGCGCGGCCGGGTTTGCGCCGCGTTGCATGATCTCGCGGCAGGCCTCGAGACCGATCGCAAACGACTTGAAACCATAGGCGATCGCACGGCCATAGTCGGGCAGGCGATGCAGCTTGAAGCGCGCGCGCACGATCACACCGAGCGTGCCTTCGGAGCCGATGAACAGTTGCTGCAGATCGGGTCCCAGCGCCGCGCGCGGATAACCGCCGACGGTGATCAGGCTGCCATCGGCCAGCACCACATCCATGCCGACGACCATGTCCTCGATCTTGCCGTAGCGCGTCGACAGTTGTCCCGCGCCACGGCAGGCGATCCAGCCGCCCACGGTGCTGATCGCGAATGACGAGGGCCAATGGCCCATCGTCATGCCGAACTCCTGCTGGATGGTCTGCTCGAAGATATCGCCGAACATGCCCGCTTCCACCTCGACGATCTGGCTGTCGCGATCGAAGCCGATCATGCGATTCAGCTCGCACACATCGAGCACGATGCCACCGCGCACCGGCAGCGCCGCGCCGGTCACGTTGCTGCGGCCTGCGGATACGGTCACCGGAATCGCCTCCGCATTCGCGATGCGCATCACCGCCTGCACCTGGTCGATGGTCGACACGCGCACGATCGCGCCACGCGGCGTGGCCGGCTTACCGCCTGTCTCGGTCATCATCGAACCGGCCCACCAATCGCGCGTCCAGTTGACGACGTCGCTCGTGCTTGTGAGCACTTCATCGGCGGCCTTGCGCAGCGCGTCGAGCGTAGACTCGGCCAGGCGCACGGCGTCGCGTTGCAGGCCCGGGGCGTCCGGCGTCTCGGTAATGGTGGTTGCGAAATGCGGCGGCGTGTGGGCACCCACGACGTAGTTGCGGCGGTTGTAGCCGCGCTTGATGGCTTCCTTGCTGATCATGCTGCTTCTCCCATAAGTACGGATTTTTCGAGGGTGACGGCGGACAGGTAGTCGCTGACCTGCCGTGCAACGGCCGACTCGGACATTCCGAGCTCGGCCTGGAGGATCTGTGCCACGCGTGGCGCGGCGTGTGCGGAGGCATCGCGTGCCATCAACCGCGCGCGAATGCGGCGCGACAGCACGTCGTCCACAGTGCAGGCCATTTCGTGGCGCACCGCGTAGACGATCTCGGCTTCGGTGTGCGGCAGGCCTTCGACGAGCGGACGCGCGAGCGAAGGGTCGGCCTGCAGGATGTCGCTGACAAAGCGCGCTTCGGTGCCATAGCGTTCGCCAAGGTGCGCGGACATGCCGCCCGAGGCGACGATGGCCTGCGGGTCGTAGCCCGCGGCGCCGAGCAGATAGGCCGACTTGGTGCGGCACTTCGCGCGCTTGCCGATAACCTTCTCAGCGGCGTCGATGGTCTGCTCGGCCATATGACGCGACGTGGTCAGCTTGCCGCCGACGATCGTCACCAGCCCATCGGGGCCGACGTGAATCTCGTGGTTGCGCTTGATCTCGAGCGTCTTGCCGCCCGGTGGCGCCACCAGTGGACGGCAGCCCGCAATGCTGCCCACCACGTCCTCGGGCCGCAGATCGGTTTTGAGCGCGGAGCGCGCGCCCGCCAGCAGGAAGTCGAGTTCCTCGCGCGTGCACATCACGTTGTCGAGGTCGCCGTCATAGTCCTCGTCGGTGGTGCCGAGGTATGACACGTTGCCCCAGCGCGTAATGGTGGCGCGGCGGCTGCGGCCCGGCACGGGAATCGTCACGGTGCAATCGTTGCGGATCTTGAGCCAGGGCACCGCCACGTGTACGCCCTTGGCGGGGCGCACGTGCAGCGTCTTCTGCTCGTTCTTGCGGCCGCCGGTCCAGTCGCGCAGCCACACGCCGGTGGCCATGATGACCACGCCCGCGCGCACGCGCAGTTCGCGACCATCCGCATGGACGATCGCGCCATCGACCTTGCCATGACCGTCGCGCGTGATCTCGGTAACGTGCGCATGGTTGGCCACAGCGGCACCGTGGAACGCCGCGGTGCGTGCGATATTGAGCGTGAGGCGCGCATCATCGACGCGCGCGTCGAAATACATGAAGCCGCCCTTCAGATGCTCCTCGTTGAAGGTAGGGCAGTGCGATAACACCTCGGCCTTGGTCAGGCGCTGATGCAGGATGCCCTCGCGCCAGCCACCGGCCAGATCGTAGGTCCATAACAGCCCCTCGAACGCCTTGGCCAGGCGCTGGTCGAACACGCCGTCGCGTTCGAGGATCGGCAGCAGAAACGGCAGGCGCTGCACCAGATGCCGGGCATTGCGCCGCAGGCGCTGCCGCTCCAGCAGCGAATGGCGGACGAGGCCGAGGTTGCCCTGTTCGATATAGCGCAGACCGCCGTGCACCATCTTCGAAGACTTGGACGAGGTGCCCGACGCGAAGTCGCTCTTCTCGACGAGGGCCACGCGATAGCCGCGCAGGCTCGCGTCGAGCGCCGCATAGACACCGGTCACGCCACCGCCGACGATCAGCACGTCGAAGGTGTCGCGTTCCAGGCGCTGCAGTTGTTCCGCGCGGACCAGCCGCAGCGGTTCGGTGCGCGTCATTTCGGCGCGCTCGCGGCTGGCGCCGCGGGATGGTAGACCCATCATCTTGCTTGCTTCTCCAGATCGATCGAGGTTCGGTCAATGCGCGGCCACATCGCGCACATGGTTGAGTTCCGAGGCGATGCGCGCATGCCACAGGGCGCGCCGTGCGGCGCGTTCGTCATCGCTGATCGCGGGCACGAAGGTGGCGTCGGGCGCGGTGGTGGTACGCGCCTGCTGCAACGAATCCCACAGCAGACCCGAGCCTCCGGCAAGGAACGCGATACCGCGCAGGCTCGCGCGATCGCTTTCCTTCATGCGATGGATCGGCAGACCGGTGAGGTCGGCTTGCATCTGCAGCAGCGGGTCGCTGGCGGAGAGGCCGCCACCGACCACGAGCTCGGTGACCGGCACACCGGCCATGTCGCGGTTGGCGTCGATGCAAGAGGCCACCGAATGCGCGACGCCTTCGAGAATGGCGTAGGCGAGTTCGGCCTGCGTGGTGGACATCGACATGCCATTGACGGTGGCGCGCGCATCGGGCTGCATGCTCGGCACGCGTAGCCCGGTCAACGCGGGAATGAACGTCACGCCGCGCGCGGTGTTGACCGTGGCGGCCAGCGCGCTGATCTGCTTCGCGTCGTCGAACCAGCGCAGACGCTCGCAGATCCAGTTCAACGCCGAGCCTGTGGTCGCCACAAAGGTCTCCACCGAGAAGTGCGACACGTCATCGACGCGCCGCGCGGTCATGGTCAGGGTGCTATCCGATTGGCCGCAGCGTGCCGGCAGGCGCGGACCGGTAACGAGGTCGACGAAGCTACCGGTGCCGTGCAGGCACATCGACTGCCCGGCATCGAGGCAGCCAAGACCCACCGCACCGGCGAGTTGATCGCCCGCGCACGCGAGGATCGGCACATCGATGCCAAGCACATCGGCGCGCGTGCGGCCGAAGTCGTCCGCGTCCTGACGCAGTGCGGGCAGCAGCTCGCGCGGAAAGCCGACCGCATCGACCCAGTCCTGCAGATAGCGATGCTCACCCAGCACGTATGCACTGCACGACGTGGCATTGGTCGGCGTGGTCACGCAGGCGCGTGCCGTCGACAGGTGCCATAGCAGCCAGCTGTCGACGGTACCGAACGCGAGCCGCCGCGCCTGCCACGCCTCGGCCACTGCGGGCGTTTCGCGCAGATGGCGCGCGGCCCACAGATAGGGCGATCGCACGCCCACTGGGCGGCCCACCGAGGCACGCAGCGGCGGATCCCACGTGGTGGCCAGCCGGTCGAGGTCATGCGCATAGCGCGTGTCCTGCCACACCATTGCGGGCACCAGCGCGCGGCCGGTCTGCGTGTCCCAGAGGATGGCCGTCGCGCGTTGCGTGGCGATGGCCATGGCGATCACGTTGAAGTTCTCGCGCGCGGCTTGCGCCAGCGTGGCGCGGCACACCGCGATGGTCTTCTCGAGCAGCACGTTGGCGTCCTGCTCGACCACGCCGGGACGTGGCGAGTCGACCTGAAGGGTCATGTATTCGAGGCACGAGACGTGGCCGTCGGCGGCAACCACCGCGGCCCGCGTGCCCGACGTACCCTCGTCGATCGCGAGGATGACGTTGGTCTTGTTGCTCATGAACGGGATTTCTCGATAGCGGGATTGATGAAGCCCTCCACGTCACGGGTGTCGCGGGCGTCGCCACGGAACTGCGGCGCATTGGCTTCGTTGTCGGGATGGATCTCCGTGCGCGTCGGGTCCCAGCGAATCGCAAAGCAGATGATGCTGGCGATAAACGGGACGACGGACAGAATCAGGAACGTCGTTTCCAGACCGTACTTGGCGCGGAAAATCGGAAACACCAGCAGGCCAAGCGCGGCGCCGATCGAGCCGAGGGCGCCGATCACGCCGTTGGCGCCGGCGCGCAGTTCGCTGCGGAACGACAGCGATGACAGGCTCTTGCCATTGGCACCGGGGCCGCCCGAGTGGAACAGGATGAACAGCGACGGCACCACCACCGCGAGCCACGTTGGCATGCGGCCGTTGAACAGGCCGAGCGTCAGCAGCATGACGAACACCGCGGCGAAGCCGAAGGCCGAGGCGCGGCGCAGGCCAAGCTTGCGGCCGATCAGCGGCGACAGGAAGCCGCCGAAGATGCCACATACGTTGAAGACCAGCGCGCCGATCGTCGCGTAGACGAAGTCCTTGCCGAACAGCGCGGCGCTGATCAATGGCAGATACCAGCCAATACCGAAGTACTGGATCGACTGGCCGATCTGCACCGTGGCCGCGAGGATCGTGCGCGGCAGATAGATGCCGCGGAAGATCAGCAGCAAGTTGGCAATGCCGCGACGGGCGAGGTTGGTGACCGGCACACGTTCGGACTGCGGCGCGGCGACGAATGCGCGGCCGTAGATGCACGTCATCGCGCGCGCCGCGGCCTCCAGGCGCTCCTTGCGCGCCAGCCAGGTCGGGCTTTCGACAAGGAACAGCGCCTGCAGCACGAGGATCAACGTGCCGAATACGGCGGTGGCGGCCACCGAGTAGCGCCAGATGGTATCGCCGACATTCCACGAGTAGAACATCAGCGCGAGCACGAGGTTCAGGCAGACCGCCGTGTACCACATGCCCTGCCACGTATTCAGGCGACTCTTGAGTTTGACCGGGGTGAACTCGGCGAGCACGGCCATCGCGATCGCGAAGTCGATGCCGTACGCGGCGCCGACGAAGAAACGGCCGACCAGAATCATGTCGAAGTCAGGCGCGTACACGACCAGCAGCGCGCCGGTGACCGCGAACACCTTGGCCAGGATCAGCGGCTTGACGCGACCCCAGCGATCGGCCATCCAGCCGCCGATCGGATTGAACGCGATGGCCACCCACGAGGCGAACGAGGTCAGCAACGCGACCTGCGACGGTTCGAGCTGGAGGTTGCGCGTCATCGGGCCGAGGCCCGCGCTCAGTGCGGAATTGGAGAAGGCGTCTAGAAACAGTCCACCAAGCGCCAGCCACCAGATCACGCCGGCGCGGCCACGAATACCAGGACAGGAATCTATGAAGGCGATGACATCGTCGATGCCACGCAGTTTGATCGTCGATTGAATGGCAGATGCTTGCACGGCGGTCTCCTTATCGTTGTTCTGTAAGAGGCCGCAGCAAATTGCACGCGCTAAGAGACCATCTTACAGATGGTCTCTTATCTAGATCTGCCAGCGAAATTTAAGGTGTGCGCACTAGGGTGTCAACCGGGAAAACCCGCGCTGGGCGGGCGACACGCGCATAGGAGCGACTACTGACGCGCGGTATCGGGCCTGCGTCGGAACAGTGCCGACACCGATGCCAGCGCCGTCGCAATAGTCGTGAAGCTCGGCAAAAGCGGGGTCGCGCGACGTACGGCATCGCGGTGCGCGTAATGGCGCAGCAGTTGCGCGCCGACCGGACGGTTGAGGTAAGAAGCCTCCGGATATTGCATGATCGTTTTCCCTACTGTGGTTCCAAGACGGACTACAGTATACACTTTATTGGTGCAATGCACCACGACGGGCACGGATGGTGCCCAAGCATGGCGCAGAGAGGGAAAAGCGTCGAATCAGGCGCGCGGGGCGTCGCTGTCGAGATTCATCGCGTCCACCGCCTTCGCGGCGCTGTAGACGTGGCGCGTAGCCAGCAGCGAGGCGAGGTCGGCGTCGCCGGCAATGACGGCCTGGAGGATCTGGGCGTGCTCGTCCCAGTTGAGCCGCGCGCGGCTCAGATTGGCCGGCGCGAAGAGCAGCGCGGTGCGCTCGCGCAGCGATCGCATCATGTCCTGCAGCACGCTGTTGGCGGCGATATTGCCGAGCACTTCATGAAAGCGCGAGTTCAGTTCGACGAAGCGTTCGGTCTGGCCGCTGTTGACGGCTGCGTTGCCTTCCTCGAGCACCTTCTCGATCTCGGCGATCAGGGTCGGATCGCGGCGCTGGGCCGCCAGCTTGGCGTTGAGGCCTTCCAGCGTGGCACGGACTTCCACCATTTCCCGCGCGATATTCGGTGACAGACGAGCCACCGATGCGCCGCGGCGCGGCTCGATCTTGACCAGCCCCTCCGCCGCGAGCGCGCGCAAGGCTTCGCGCACGGGAATGCGCGACACGCCGAGCTCCTGAGACAGCGTGTTCTCGACCAGCCGCTCGCCCTGCTCATACTGGCCGCCGAGGATGCGCTGGCGCAGGGTGTCGGTGACCAGCGCGAACAACGGCGAATGCTGCGCGCCGAGGCTGGCTACCGGAAGTTCCGGCGTGGGGAAGCGCGGGGTGCCCGCAGAGGCGTCGTTCATGGTCATGGAAGGCGGCGTGAATGCCACTATTGTATACGGTCAACATCGCGGCCGCCTTCCCGTTTCTTGCGTCGACTGTTCCCCCGACCGAGGTTAGGCGTGCTGGAACGTAAAGCTATCCGCGTAGATGAACGGCGACTGCGCGCCGAGTGCCACAAACGTTTGCCGCGCATCGCGAATCATGTTCGGCGACCCGCACAGATAGATCGCATGCTCGGACAGATCGCCATGATCCTGGCTCACCGCCTGCTGCACATGACCACGCCGGCCCTGCCAGTCATCCTCCGCGCGCGAGAGCACCGGCACGTACTGGAAGTCATAGAGCCGCTCGCCCCATGCCGCAATCTCATTGTGCAGATACAGATCGGCTGCCGAGCGCGCGCCCCAATACAGCGAGACCGGTGGGCAATCGGGATCGTCCATCAACGACTCGAGCATGCTCTTGATCGGCGCCAGCCCGGTGCCGGTGGCGACCATCAACAGCGGGCGATAGTCCTCCTTGCGCAGACTGAAACTGCCGTGGGGCACCTCCACCTCGAGCCGGTCGCCAGGTTGCAGCGTCGGTAGCCGCGTCGCGGTAAAGCGGCCGCCGGCAATGCGCCGCACGTGGAAGTCCACCGCATTGCCTTGCGGAGCCGAGGCCATCGAGAAGCTGCGATGGGTGCCGTCTTCGAGCAGGATCTTCATGTACTGCCCGGGCGCGTACTGCAACGCGATGTCCTCGGGCAGTTCCATGCGCAGGTGCGTCACGTCTGGGCCGAGCCAACCGACCTCTCGCACGACCGCCGTGACGCGCTGCGCGGGGATGTCGGCCTCGGCGCCGCGCGCGACGCTGAGCACGAGGTCCGCGGTGGGCCGCGCCTGGCAGGCGAGCGCGGCTCCGGTCGCGGCTTCTTCCTCGGTCAGCGCCATCGGGAAGTCCTCGTACGCGACCGCGCCTTCGACTACCTGCACGCGACAGGTGCCGCAGCCGCCGAACGTGCATTCATGCGCGAGGCAAACGCCTGCGCGCAGCGCGCCGTCGAGTACGGTCTCGCCGGCTTCCACGGTGAACGTCGCCTGCGTTTCGACGACATGGATGCGATAGGACATGGCGCTTTACTTCTTGATATCGGCCTGTGCCAGAACCTGCAGGTCTTCACCGGCCAGCAGATCGCGCAGTGCCTCGAGTGCGGCCACGCCGCAAGCCGTGTCCTGCTCGCCATTGCCGCCAGAGAGTCCGACGCCGCCGATCACCTCGCCGTTCACAACCACCGGAAAGCCGCCCACGAATACCGCGAACTTGCCTTCGAAGCTCCACTGGATGCCGAACGCTTCGTTGCCGGGTAGCGCGGGACCATTGGGCGCCTGATTGAACAGATGCGTCGAGCGCTTGTGGCCCGCAGCGGTGAAGGCCTTGTTCCAGGCGATCTGCGGGCCCGTGATGCGCGCGCCGTCCATGCGCTCGAGCAGCAGCGGATAGCCGCCATCATCGACGATGCAGATCGACTCCAGCACACCGATCTCCTTTGCTTTTGCCGCCGCCGCGTCGACCATCAACCGGGCCTCGCGCAGTTCGAGCTTGATGCTTGCCTTCATGACATTGACTCCTGAAATGTGAATTCGCCCTGCAACCGCTCAACAGCCTCGATAGACGGTCTTGACCTGGGTATAGAACTCCAGGCCGGCGCGGCCCGACTCACGGAACGTGGCCGTGCTCGAACGCTTGAGGCCGCCGAATGGCGCATTGACGAGGTTGCCGGTGGTGGTGCGGTTGATCTTGACCGTGCCGGACTCGATATCGTTGGCAAAGTCGTGCGCATAGCGTGCGTTGCGCGTAGCGATCGCAGCCGACAGGCCGTACTCGGTGTCGTTGGCCTTGGCCATCGCATCGGCGTAGCTGCTGGCCTCGATGATGGCCAGCACCGGTCCGAAGATCTCCTCGCGCGCGATGCGCATGGACATCGTCACGTCGGTGAAGATCGTCGGCGCCACATAGAAGCCGTGCGCGAAGTCGCCTTCGGTCAGCGCCGTGCCGCCTTGCAGCAGCGTGGCTTCCTGCTTGCCGATCTCGATATAGCCCAGCACGGTCTCGCGCTGCTTGCGCGTGGCCAGCGGCCCGAGGTCCATGCCGGTCTGCAGCCCGCTGCCGATCTTGAGTGCTTTCACGCGCGCCACCAGTTTCTCGGTGAACGCCTGCTTGACCGCGGCCATCACGATGATGCGGCTGGTGCCGGTACATGCCTGACCCGACAGCGACAGCCCGCCCTTGACCGCGAGATCAACGGCCTGATCGAGGTCCGCATCTTCCATCACGATCAGCGGGTTCTTGCCGCCCAGCTCCATCTGCGTACGCGTGGTCATCGACACCGCGCGATGAATCTGCTCGCCCGCCGATGTGGATCCCGTGAACGACACCGCGCGTACGGCCGGCGATGCCACGATGGTCTCGCCGACTTCGCCCGCGCTGCCGGTCAGGAAGTTCAGCACGCCGCGCGGAATGCCGGCCTTGACGAACGCCTCGGCCAGCCGTAGCCCGGAGAGCGGTGCATCCGACGACGGCTTGAACACTACGGTGTTACCGGCGATCAGCGCCGGCGCGATCTTGCGTGCGGGAATCGACACCGGGAAATTCCACGGCGAGATCACAGTCACCACGCCCAGCGGCTCGCGCTGCGTATAGACCACCATGTCCGGATCGTCGTTGGGGAAGGTCTCGCCCGTATAGGTCTGGCCTTCCACCGCATAGAACCGCAGCGTCTGCGCGGAGCGCACGATCTCGTCGCGCGCAAGGTTCAGCGCCTTGCCTTCCTCGCGCGTGAGCTCCGCCGCAAACGCGTCGGCGTTGGCTTCCAGATACGTGGCGGCGTCGTTGAGGATCTTGGCGCGCTTGCCGATCGGCGTTTTGCGCCATGCGGGGAACGCTGCCGCCGCGGCGGCCACGGCGGCGGCGGCATCGCGCGCGTCGGAAGCCGCATGGCGGCTGACGGTCTCGCGCGTGTCGGCCGGATTGATGTTGTCGAACAGGCGACCGCTCACGCTGTCGCACCATTCGCCGTCGATGTAGTTGCGGTAGGTGTCCGTCATCGTCGTGGCCCCGTGCATCAGGCGGCGACCGCGGCCGGCTTGGCTTCGACGTAGTCGTAGAAGAGTGCAGTGGTGTACAGCAGACGCATCTGTGCGCCGATCTCGCAGATCTTCAGGCAACGGGCCTGCAGTTCCGGCGTGTTGGCGTGTTCGAGCACGATCTGGTAGCCGCGTTCGCCATGGATCTCGTCGGACACGATGTGCAGATCGAAGAATTCCACTTCTTCGTCGGTGAAGCCGTACTTCTCGCGCAGCGTCGGGGTCTGCTTGCGGTAGATCGACGGCACCTGCGATTCCAGGCCCACGACCAGACCGGCCACCGCGACCACCGGATCTTCACGCATCGCCACCGCGTAGCACCAGCTTTGCAGGCCGCGCGTGGTCGGCGACATATTGTCCGGATTGACGACGCGCTCGCGCGTGGTGCCGCAGGCTTCGGCAAAGCGGATCAGCAAATCGGTGTGGCGGTCGCCGCCGATTTCTTCCTCGTACATGTTGGCCAGCAGGAAGTCCTTGGCCTCGGTCATGTGGTCCGGCGTGCGTGCATAGATATAGGCGAGGTAGTCGGCGAACGGGCCCACGTAGTGATAGTGGTTCTCTGCCCAGCGCGAGAGGTGCTCGCGCGTCAGCGTGCCGCCGGCCCAGGCCTTGCTGAACGGGGCCTGATTGGCGCTTTTGCCCTTGATTGCGTTCTCGAGCGCGGCGCGGAAGTCTTCACGGTTCATCAGTTCTGCCATTTGGGGCTCCTTTCTTGCGTGTGTAGGGACAGGTTGGGACTGCAATTTGGTATACAGTCTACACATTGAGAAAGAAATTGCTAGCAGAGTTTTTGGGGCATAGCGCCTGAAGGGGCCCGTCGAAAACGGTGCGAGATGCGCTGAAACCGTGCAGTGGCGCGGTTTATGGCACCGTATCAGCGATTCGACACGGAGTTTCCCTAACCCGGTGGGTTTTCGCTTGTGTTTCGTTTTGATCGGAATATAGTATACGAAACAGTAATTCGTATCCTCCACAAAACCTGCCCCCACCAGGGCCCCACTCAGGGGAGCCTCATGCAACCAACGGTAGAGATTGGCCTAGCGCACTGGACGTATCTATTAGGCGTGCTGGTCATCGTGCTGACCATGATCCTGCGCGCCAACGTCGTGGTGCCGTCGATCATCGGCACCTTCTGCGTGATCCTCGCCATCACAGGCAGTCCAGTCAGCGCGCTCGGTGGCATCTTCGGCGCGAGCCTCGTGGCGGCGAAGGAGTTGTTCAACATCTTCCTCGTGATCGCGTTCATGACCGCGCTGCTCAATGCGCTCAAGACCCTGCGGTCCGATATCCGGATGGTCGAGCCATTTCGCGTGATCATGAAGAACGGCCATAGCGCGTACTTCATCCTGGCGGGTATTACCTATGTGATCTCGCTGTTCTTCTGGCCCACGCCGGCGGTACCGCTGGTCTCGGCGATCCTGCTGCCTGCCGCGATTGCCGCGGGTCTGCCGCCGCTGGCGGGTGCGATGGCGATTGCGATCGCGGGGCAGGGCATGGCGCTCTCATCGGACTATGTGATCGGGGTGGCGCCGGGCATCAGCGCCAAGGCGGCTGGTGCCGCGGTGAGCGCGGCAGTGGTCGCGGACCGCGCGCTCGTGTTGTCGATCATCGCCGGTGTTATTGCGCTGACGCTCGCATATCTGTCGATGCGCCGCTATATCGTGCCGGCCAATGGCGCGCTGCTCGATCGCTGGCAGGCCAAGGCCAACGGTATCGAACCGCAGGTTGAAGCGACCGGTACCTTCGACAAGGCCGAGATCGCGCGCGGCACGTCGCATGACGAGCCGCTCGTTACCGATGCCAATATCGAACGTAGCCTGGCGATGGTCGCGCAGCGCCGCATCAAGTGGTCCAAGTTCTTCGCGGTGCTGACGCCGCTCGCGTTCGTATGCGTGGTCTCGCTGATGGTGCTGCCAAAGCTCGCCAACGGCATGCCCGACCTCAAGGGTGGCGCGGCAGCCGCGCTGGTCGGCGGCGTGGCCGCGGTGCTGATGATGCTGGCGACGCTCGCGGCCGAAGGCCCGCGCCGCATGCTCGATGTCTGCCCCGAGCACATTACCGACGGTTTTGTGTTCGCGTTCAAGGCGATGGGGTCGGTACTGCCGATCGCGGGCTTCTTCTTCGTCGGGGCTGGCGAGACGGCCGCGCAGATTCTCGGCGTCGACGCCGGCAAGGCACCGAGCCTGCTGTTCGAACTGATCCAGGCCTACCAGCACATGATTCCCGACAACCACGTGCTGGTCGCATTCGGCGTGTTGCTGGTGGGCATGATTACCGGCATCGATGGTTCGGGCTTTGCCGGACTGCCGCTGACCGGCACGCTCGCCGGCGCACTGGGTCCCGTGGTCGGCTTCGACTCCGCGACACTCGCCGCGGTGGGACAGATGGGTGCGGTATGGACCGGCGGCGGCACGCTGATCGCCTGGTCGTCGCTGATCGCGGTGGCGGGGTTTGCGCGTGTACCGGTGCTGGAGGCCGTGCGCGCGCTGTTGCTGCCGGTGATCACCGGGCTGATCGTTTCGACAATCTGCGCGATGGTGCTGTGGCACTGAAGCCTGGGTTTAGCTCCACCAACATGTAGCAAAGGTTAGAGAACACATGCCGAAAGTCATCTTTCACAAGCACGGGCAAGTCTTTGAGGACGAGGTCAAGCCCGAAACCAACCTCGTCGTGCGTGCCGGCATCAAGCAGTTTCCGTATCCGAACCTGCGCTACGAATGCGGCATGGGCAAATGCTCGAAGTGCGCGTGCAAGGTGCTGGCCGGTGCCGAGCATCTGCCGCCGCCGAACTGGAAGGAGAAGAAGCAGCTCGGCGAGCGCATCGATCAAGGCTTTCGGCTGGCCTGCCAGATCTGGCTCACGCACGATATCGAGCTGTGCCAGGAGGAGATAACGGCATGACATACGTGATCCTGACCAGCAAGCCGGGCCAGTTCCGCACCGAGCCGGTCGAGGGTGTCACGCCGTTGGAAACGTATGACTACGCGTTCTACGGCCGCGCCACCGCAAGCTTTGTGATAGCCGAACTTCACCAGGCGGTGAAAGTGCGCGTGATTGACGAGTCAGGCGGGGCCGAGGCCGAAACGATCAACCTGGTGCCATCGAAATTTCTCGAACGCTTCGACACGCTGGACGCCGCGCGCGCCGCGCTGCGGAACCTCGCGAGTTTCGGGACGATGGACCTTTCGCTGACGAAAAGATGACACAGGAAACGCTGGGCAGCGCGCCCGCCGATACCAACGCCGAGGCCACCACCGAGGTGACCACCGCCGCCCCCGCCGAACGCGTGACCGTCGAGGTCACGTTCGTCACCAACGGCGGCAAGACCGTCAAGGCGCCGCACAACAGCAACCTGCTGCGCGTGTCGCTGCGCGAGCAGGGCGGCATTCCGTTCAAGTGCGGCGGCGGCATCTGCGGGACCTGCCGCTGCCGCATCGAGACCGGCCTCGAGCATACCGATGCGGTCAAGCCGAAGGAGCGCAAGCATCTGTCGGAGCAGGACCTTGCCGATGGCTATCGCATGGCGTGCCAGACCTTTGTCAATGGCGACATCGCAGTGTCGTGGGAAGCTACGCGGCCTGCTTCGCCAGCAACGCCAGCAACTCCGCGTTGAAGCGCGTGGGGTCCTCGAAGAACGTGCCGTGTCCGATCGCCTCGTAGACCGAGAGCGTCGAGTGCGGCACGAGCTTGTGCGTGTACTCACTCATCGCCACCGCCGAGATCTGATCCTCGCGGCCGTGCGTCACCAGCATCGGCACGCGAATCGCGCGTAGCGTGTCGTCATAGGCGGCGGGCCGCCCCGCCAGCAGTTTGCGCACCGCCACGGGCGTCTTGGCATTGAAGCGTTCCATCTGCGCGAGTTCCGCCGCGCTCGGCGGCCGCGCAAAGCAAGCGCGCAGGAACGCCTCTGTCCCTTTCTCCGCTTCCATCGCATCGTCGGACATCATCGGCACCATCAGTCGCGCCGAACGTCCCTGACCGAACGGTGCGCTCGTCGACGTGGCGGCCACGTAGTTGAGGCTGCCAATCTCGCCGTCGCCGAAAGCGGTCAGGTAATCGTTGACCACGCGCCCGCCATAGGACCACGTGACGATCGCCGGCCGCTGGGCGCCGGTCGAGCGAATCACCGATCGCACATCCTCGGCCCAGCGACGGTTGTCGTGATAGGCCTCCTTGACCAGCGGCTTGGCGGAGTCGCCATGGCCACGCAGATCGAACGCGATCAGACGCAGGTGCTGCAGCTCGGGCGCGGATAGCTGCTTGGACCAACTCTCGCTGCTCTGCGCGAAACCGTGGATAAAGATCACCGGGCGGCCATTTGGATTGCCGGTCTCGAAGACAGCGAGTTCGACGGCGTCGCTTGCGGAAGATCGGATGCGGGACGTGCGCATGGGGGACGGAGTCTGCGTGGCGGAGCCCGCCACGGGGGCTGCGGTCTGGCGGTTGGCGCAGCCAGCGGCGAGGGCGGCGGCAACCGCGGTGGCACCGGCTTGCAGAAAGCGGCGACGCGTAACGCCGGTGACAGGCGCTGCCACTCTGCACATTAGGTCGGAAAGTGTAGAAGTCAAGATGGTCTCCTCTTGCAGCGGCGTCATGGGTGGCCGCAGTCAGGAAGAAAGCCTAACCGACAGTTCGTTGCAGCCAAAATGGCGAATTTAGCTCCTTATGATCGACGGCGTCGATGGTTCGGCGCCGTCGCGGTGCGTCGATATAAGCGGGTCAGGCCGCCTTGCGCGCCTGCGCGGCGGCGTCATTGCCAGCGGCACCCGCATCCCGCACAGGCTTGATCGCACGGCTGTGCTCGCCGTCCACACTCACTGGCACATCGCCGGCGATGGTCACACGGCGCACCACGCGGCGCGCATCGCCGTAGTCGTTGATCGCATAGTGCTGCGTTGCGCGGTTGTCCCAGATCGCCACGTCGCCGCTCTGCCAACGCCAGCGCACGGTGTTCTCGAGCCGATGCACATGGTTCTGCAGCAACGAGATCAGATGCGCCGAATCGGACGACGAATAGCCAAGCAGGCGCCTGACGAAATGGCCGAGCACAAGCGTGCGCTCGCCGGTTTCCGGATGCACGCGCACGACCGGATGCTCGGTCTCGTATACGGTGCGCGTGAACACATCGCGATAGTGCTGCGCATCGGGACCATGTGGCTGCGGACGCGAGCCCGCGTAATCATAGTCGTTGGTATGGAGGGCCCACAGCTTGTCCGCGAGGTCGCGCAGCGGTTCCGGCAGTTCGTCGTAGGCCGCGGCCGTATTGGCCCAGACCGTATCGCCACCGTACGCAGGCACCTCCACCGCGCGCAGCACCGATACCTGCGGATAGGCGAGGTCGAACGTAACGTCGGTATGCCATGAGTTGGCGCGGCCGCCACCATGCTGCGAATCGAGCTCCAACAGGTATTGCGTGCCCGCCCGTACCGGCACGGTCGGATGTGGCACCGGTGTGCCGAACAACGCGCCGAACGCTTCCTGCGTGGCATCGTCGAGGTGACTCTGCTCGCGGAAGAACAGGACCTTGTGCTGTAGCAGCGCCGCGCGGATGGCGTCGAATGCCGCAGCCGGCAGATCGCCGTCCAGGCGTACGCCGCGCACTTCGGCACCGATGCGCCCCGACACGGGGCGCACGTCGAGGTCGATCGGAATCTGATTCTGCGTCATGGGGAGGTCTCCGGAAGAGGACGTCTGGGTGATCGTCACCTTAGGCGTCGCGGCAGGTCACGCAGAACGAATGAATTCGCGCTTGGATATCGGCAGGCATCGCATATCGGCATGCGTAAACGTTCGTTCGCGCGCACGGAGGCCCTCTCTATATTGGGTGGCCCATCTTCCTACCTGCCCTTCTATGTTCCAGCACCTGTTCCGGAAGTCCCGGCCACTGGCGTGGCTAGCCCCGACCGCATTCGCGTTGCAACTGCTCGCCGGCACCTCGGCAGTTGCCGCGCCCGCCGCGGAAACCCCGCGCGCCGGCGGCACGCTGACCACGATCATTCAGCCCGAGCCCGTGATCCTGACCTCGGCGCTCAACTCGGCCGCACCGACTGGCTTCTTCAGCGCGAACGTGTTCGACGGCCTGGTCGAGTACGACAACAACTTCAAGCTCAAACCGGCGCTGGCCGAGCGCTGGGACATCTCGAAGGATTCGAAGACGTTGACGTTCCATCTGCGGCCCAATGTGAAGTGGCACGATGGCAAGCCGTTCACTTCGGCGGACGTCAAGTGGACGCTGGAGAACGTCTGGAAGAAGCTCCATCCGCGTAACCAGATCCTGTTCGGCAAGGTGACGCAGGTCGATACGCCGGACCCGCTTACCGTGGTGCTGCATTTCTCGGAGCCGTCGCTTGCGGTGCTGAGCTCGCTCAACAGCAATGGCGCGCAGGTGCTGCCGAAGCATCTGTATGAAGGCACGGACATTCTCAACAACCCGTACAACAACAAGCCGGTGGGTACGGGTCCGTTCGTGTTCAAGGAATGGAACAAGGGCAACTACATCGTGCTCGAGCGCAATCCCAACTATTGGGACAAGGGCAAGCCCTACCTCGACAAGATCGTGTTCAAGGTGATTCCGGACGCCAGCGCCCGTGCCGCGGCGCTCGAGAAGGGCGAGGCGCAGTACGCGCCGTTCAACCCGGTGCCGCTCAAGGATGCGCAGCGTCTGGCCCAACTGCCGTCGCTCAAGCTCGAGACGCGCGGCTACGACTGGATCTCGCCGTGGCTGTTCATGGACGTGAACCTCGACCGCCCGTACTTCAAGGACGTACGTGTGCGTCAGGCCCTGGCTCATGCGATCGACCTCAACGCGCTCAACAAGGTGGTGTGGTTCGGTTTCGGCAAGCCCGCGGTGAGCCCGGTGGTGTCGACGCTCACACAGTTCTTCAACCCGGCCGTGCCGAAGTATGCGTATGACCCGGCCAAGGCCGAGCAACTGCTCGACGCGGCCGGTCTCAAGCGCAATGCCGATGGCAACCGCCTCAAGATCCAGATCGACTATCTGCCGTACGGCGACGACTATAAGCGCAGCGCCGAGTACCTCAAGCAGGCGTACAAGCGCGTCGGCATCGACGTGACCGTGCGCACGCAGGACACGCCGACGTACACCAAGCGTGTCTATGGCGATCGCGACTTCGATCTCGCCGTGGTGTGGTTCGCTGGCTTTGCCGATCCGCTGGTGGGCGTCACGCGCGCCTATCGTGCCGACACCGTGGGCAAGAACATCCCATGGTCGAATGGCTCCGGCTATCGCGGCGAAGAAGCCAACAAGTTGATCGACGAGGCACAAGGCTCGCCGAGCCAGGCCGAGCGCGTGGAGCTGTTCAAGCGCTTCCAGACCGTGGTGCAGAATGACCTGCCGTCGGTGCCGTTGCTCGAGCTGCGTTTCTTCACGGTGCAATCGTCCTCGCTGCGCGACACGGTCAGCGGTGTGGATCAAATCTACGCGTCGCTGAAAAACGCGTGGTTCGCGCAGCCGCCCGGCGCGACGGCCACGGTTGCGGGCAAGTAAGCCTCTGAGGTGTCTGACGTGAACACGCGCGCTCCAGGAGCTTCTTCGACGTCCTTCACGACGTACCTTCCCGCGCTGGCGCGCGTGCTGCCGTGGCGCCGCCTCGCACAGCTCGTGGGCGTAGTGGTTGGCATCGCGATCGTCAACTTCTTCCTGCTGCGGCTGGCGCCCGGCGATGCGGCACAGGTACTCGCGGGTGAGGCCGGTGCGGCCACGCCCGAGTATCTGGCTGCGCTGCGTGCGCAGTTCGGCCTCGATCAACCGCTCTGGGTACAGCTGTACAAGTACCTTTGGCACCTTGCGCAGCTCGATCTCGGGTACTCGTTTCGTCAGGGCATGCCCGTGCTGGACCTGATCGCGCAACGACTGCCCGCCACGCTGTTGCTGATGGGCGCGAGCATCGCCTTTGCGGTGGTGCTCGGTGCCGGGCTCGGCGTACTGGCCGCGGGCCGCGCGGGTCGGTTGCTCGATACCGTGATCTCTGCGGCCGCACTGCTGTGCTTCGCGACACCGCTGTTCTGGATCGGGCTGATGCTCGTGCTGGTGTTCTCGGTGTGGCTCGACTGGTTGCCGGTCGGTGGCATGTTCACGGTGGAATCGGGCTACACGGGCTGGCGTTACGCGCTCGACGTGGCCCAGCATCTCGTGCTGCCGGCGATCACGCTCGGGCTGTTCTATATGGCCGTGTATGTGCGGCTGATGCGCGCGAGCATGATCGAAGTGCGGCGTCAGGATTTCGTGCGCACGGCCGTGGCCAAGGGTGCGCCCGCTTCGCGCGTGCTCACGCGCCATGTGTTGCGCAACGCGCTGCTGCCGCTGATCACGATGTTCGGCGTGCAGGCAAGCTCGGTCATCGGCGGCGCGGTGATTGTCGAGACCGTGTTCTCCTGGCCGGGCCTCGGGCGCACCGCTTTCGACGCGCTCTATCAACGCGACTACAACCTGCTGCTTGGCATCCTGCTGTGCAGCTCGGTGGTCGTGATCGTCGTCAACTGGATCGTCGACGTGGTCTACGCGCGCGTCGATCCACGCATTCGTCTTCCGCACTGAATCCCGGGAGTTGTTCATGTCATCGTCATCTCCATCGCTGATTGGCGCCCCGGTCCTGACCGATGCGGACGTCACGGTAGCGCCGCCGTTGTCATATACGCGTAGCCACGGCGCGTTGCGTCGACTGCTGAGTTCGCCAAGCGCGTGGGTCGGCACGGTATTGCTGGCAATCGTCGTGGCGGCTGCCGTCACGGCGGGCTGGCTATATCCGGACGACCCGCTCGATATGGCCACCGAGCCGCTGCTATGGCCGGGCCGTGATGCGGCCTTCCCGTTTGGTTCCGATATGCTCGGCCGCGACATTCTGGCCGAGCTGTTCCACGGCGCGCGCGCGTCGCTGACGATCGCGGCGGTGTCCACGCTGATCGCAGTAGTGCTGGGCGTGGCCGGTGGCATCGTGGCCGGCTACTACGGAAATGATTTCAAGGGTCGCATCGATCGTATCTTCGGTACCGTGACCACGTTTTTCCAGACCATCCCGTCGTTTCTGTTTGCGCTCGCGATCGTCGCGGTGGCACAGCCGTCGATCGGCAAGATCGCGCTGGCCATCGGCGTGACGTCGTGGCCCGCGCTCGCGCGGCTGGTGCGCGCGGAAGTGCTGCGCCTGCGCCACGGAGACATGGTGCTGGCGAGCGAAGCGTTGGGCGCCAGCGACGCGCGCATCATCGCGCACGACATCCTGCCCAATGTGCTCACGCCAGTGTTGGTGTCGGCCTCGCTGATGGTCGCCACCGCGATCCTGACCGAGTCGAGTCTCGCGTTCCTCGGCCTCGGCGATCCCAACGTGGCGAGCTGGGGCAATATGGTCGGCGCGGGTCGCGAGGTGCTGCGCACGGACTGGTATGTGTGCGTGCTGCCGGGCATGGCGATCGTGCTCACGGTATTGGCACTCAATCTGATTGGCGATGGGCTTGCCGCGGCATTCGATCCGCGCGGCGCGCGCTGAAGAAGGACCGAATCATGACTGAACCCCTGTTGTCGCTGCGTGGGCTGACAGTTTCCTATCCCGGTGCGGAACGTCCCGCCGTGGCATCGCTGGACCTCGATGTCGGCGAGGGTGAGACGGTTGCGCTCGTCGGCGAATCGGGCTGCGGCAAGTCGACCACGGCGCTGGCGATCCTGCGCCTGTTGTCGCCGACGGCGCGTGTCGAGGGCAGCATCCTGCTCGATGGCCGCGATTTGCTGACATTGCCGGAACGCGAGATCACCGCGGTACGCGGCAATGTCGTGTCGATGATTTTTCAAGAGCCGATGACCTCGCTGAATCCCGTGCATACGGTGGGCCAGCAGATCGTCGAGTCGCTGCGACTGCATCAGCCGCTGTCGGCGCAGGCCGCCGTGGCGCGGGCATTGGAGTTGCTCGATCTCGTGCGCATTCCGGAACCGCAGCGGCGCTTCCAAGCGTATCCGCATCAACTGTCGGGCGGTCAACGGCAGCGCGTGATGATCGCGATGGCGATTGCGTGCTCGCCGCGGTTGCTGGTGGCGGACGAACCCACTACTGCACTGGACGTCACGGTCCAGGCGCAGATCCTCGAACTGCTCGATTCGCTGCGCCGCGAACTGTCGATGAGCGTGCTACTGATCACGCACGACCTTGGCGTGGTGTCGCGCTGGGCCGATCGCGTGGCCGTGATGCATGACGGCCGCAAAGTGGAGGAACAAGCGGCGCGCGCATTGTTCGCGGCGCCCGCGCATGACTATTCGCGCGCGCTGCTGGGCGCATCGTTGAGCGGTGTCCATGCGCGCGGCGACGCCCCGCATTACCGCGTTGCGCGTTTGCCGGAGTTACGCGTCGAACGGCGTGCCGACGGCACGGCCGCGGCGTTCCGCCTCGCGCAGCCGGTGCCGCGTCAGCCGGCGTTGCCCGTCGACGCTTCCGCACCACTGATTCGGGTCGAAGGCCTCGACGTTGTGCATCGCACCGGTCGCCATGCCGCGCATGCGGTGCGCGATGTCTCGTTCTCGATCGCGGCGGGAGAAACCGTCGGCCTGGTCGGCGAGTCGGGCTGCGGCAAGTCGACGCTCGCGCGCGCGATCCTGCGGCTGGCTGATCATGATGGCGGCCGCATCGTACTCGACGGGACCGATATCGCGGCGCTCGAACGCCGGCGACTGCGGCCGTGGCGCGGGGCGATGCAGCTGGTGTTTCAGGATCCGTACGGCTCGCTCAATCCGCGCAAGACCGTGGCGGCGCTGCTCGAGGATGCATTGCGCATTCACGGCGCAAAGGATGCACGTGTGCGGCGCGAGCGCACGCACGCGATGATCGAACGTGTGGGACTGCCGGCCTCGGCGTTGCAGCGCTATCCGCATGAGTTCTCGGGTGGTCAGCGCCAGCGCATCGGTATTGCGCGCGCGTTGATCGTGCAGCCACGGCTGCTGGTATGCGATGAACCGGTGTCCGCGCTCGACGTCTCGGTGCAGGCGCAGGTGCTGAATCTGATCGCCGATCTGCAGGCCGAGTATGGGCTGGCGTGCCTGTTTATCTCGCACGATCTGGGCGTGGTGCGCTATATCGCGGACCGCGTGCTGGTGATGAAGGACGGGAAGATCGTGGAGAGCGGCGAGCGCGAACAGATCTGGTCGGCGCCCGCGCATCCGTACACGCGGCAATTGCTGGACGCGGTCCCGTCGTTCGCCGCTACGCCACTTTAAGTGCCGACGCACGCCCTTGCGGACGTGCCAGTCCCAGATGATCCCGCAGCGTGCGTCCTTCGTACTCGGTACGGAACAAGCCACGCCGCTGCAGGATCGGCACCACGCCATCCACAAAATCCTGCACGCCATCCGGCAACACATCGGGCATCAGGTTGAAGCCATCGGCCGCACCGTTGACGAACCAGTGCTCGATATCGTCCGCGATCTGCTCGGGCGTGCCGACAACCACGCGATGGCCACCACCGCCGGCCAGTTCGCGAATCAATGCGCGCACAGTGAGCCCACGCTGCTGGCCAAATGCGACCGTGGCGCGGAAGAACGTGTGGTTGCCGTTTGCCGGCAGCACAAGGTCGTCCGGCAGCGGCTGATCGAGTGACAGGCGATCGGCCGAAATCCCGAGCGTGCCGGCCAGCCGATTCAGGCTGTAGCTCCAAGGAATCAGATCGATGAGTGCATCGCGACGGGCGATCGCCTCCGCCTCGGTGGCGCCGATGATCGTGGTCAGGCCCGGCAGCACCTTCACTGCATGCGGACCACGACCGAGGGCCTCGGCGCGTTGATTGATCTCCGCGCGATAGGCAAACGCCTCCTCGAAAGACTGCGCGGCGGAGAACACCGCTTCCGCATGCAACGCAGCCAGTTCGCGCCCGTCGGAAGAGCCGCCGGCCTGGAACAGCACCGGGTGCCCCTGCGGCGGCCGCGGCTGATTGAGCGGACCGTGGACGTCGAAGAACGCGCCATGGTGCGCGATCGGTTGCAGCTTCGCGGTGTCGACGAAGCGACCCGACGACTTGTCGCCGACGAACGCGTCGTCTTCCCAGCTATCCCACAGCGCCTTGACCACGCGCGTGAACTCGTCTGCGCGCGCGTAGCGCTGGGCGTGATCGGGTGGCGCCAGTCGGCCGAAATTGCGCGCGGAACCGGCATCGGCCGTGGTCACGACGTTCCAGCCCGCACGGCCATGGCTGACGATATCGAGCGTGGCAAAGCGCCGCGCCACGTTGTAGGGCTCGTTGTAGCTTGTCGATAGCGTGGCGACCAGACCGATATGCGTGGTCGCGGTGGCGACGCACGCAAGCAGCAACGTCGGCTCCAGCGCGGTGATCGGCCGAAAGTCGATCTGATCGGCGATCGATGCATTGTCGGCGAGGAAGATCGCATCGAACTTGCCGGCCTCGGCGATCCGCGCCAGCCGGATATAGTGCTGCACATCGAGAAACGCGCGCGGATCGGCGTCCGGCACACGCCAGGCCGACGGCACGAAGCCCGAGTGCAGCGCGTTGAGGTTCAGGTGAAGCTGGCGCGGTCGCGCGGCCTGGGTCATGAGTGCGTTCCGGTGGATGCGTTCAGAACACGCGGCCTTCGGTCAGGTGCGTGGTCTCGCCGTTCAGGTGATAGGCGCCTACCACGCGTGCCTTGTGCAGCAGCGGGTTGTGGCTGAAGATCGTGCGCAGATTGCGCCAGTGGCGATCGAAGTTGTGCGCGCGCGCGGTGAACGACGCGCCGCCGGCTTCGAACATGCGCTCGCCCGCATGCAGCGCGAGCTTGCTGACGACGAGCTGGGTCTGCGCGGTGGCCAGCGCGCCGGCCAGCACCAGTTCCTCGGCATTGTCGGCGCCATTGACGAGCGCATCCGCCGAGCGGTCGAGCGCGCGCGCGTTCTCGCGCACAAGGCCATCGATCGCATGACTATGCGCGGCAAGGTCGCCAATCACACCCTGAATGAAGTGGTCCTCACGCGCGCTCGGCGCGGGGCTGTGCAGCGCGGGCCGGCCATGTTCGAGTACATAGCGGCGCGCATCGTTCCACGCGTTGCGCACGATCCCGGCCGCCACGGCGACCAGATGTAGCTGTCGCAGCGCGCCGCAATGACGACCGACCAGCGTGGTGCTGTCGCGCGGCGCCACTTCATTGGCGAAGACTGCCACGTTATCGAACAACAGGCTGCCGCTCGCGGTCATGCGCTGGCCCATGCCGTCCCAATCGTCGACGATGCTGAAGCCGGCACGGTTCACGGGAATCACGATCAGCACGGGTTCGCCATCGGCGCCCAGCACGTTGATGCGGGCGTAGTCGGAGAAGGCGGTGCCGGTGGAGTAGTACTTGCGGCCCGACAGCAGGTAGCGATCGCCGTCGCGGCGCAGCGCGGTCTGGATTTCACCGGGGCGCGAGGTGGTGCGCTCGGTCGATGCGCCGCCGAAAATCGCGCCTTCGGACACGCGGGCAATCTGCACGTCGTTGAACGCGGAGCGCGGCGACAATCGCAGCACTTCGGTCTGGTCGTAGTGAATGCGCAGTGCGTGGGCGACGTTCGACTCTTCCGCGGCGATCGTCGTGATCGCATCGAACAGATCGACGAGCGTGCCACCGAGTCCGCCCCACGCGACCGGCAGTCGCAGCGCGCCCAGTCCGGACTTGCGGAACAGCGCAAAGCCTTCGTACGGCAGCACGCGTCGCGCTTCGCGCGCGGCGGCGCCAGCGCCGATCTGACGGGCCAACTCGGGCAGGCCGTCGAGCGCGGTTTGCAGCGGATACAGCGAATCCAGTGAATCGAGTTGCAGGGGGGCGTTCATGAAACCTTCCTTCAGCGACACATGACCCGCAAGCATAGGGTGGGCCGTGTGTCGCTGGGAACGAAGGAATCAGGATAAGGATATGTACTTCCGCGCTTGCGCCCCAGCCTGAGTTAGTTGGTGGCCGCGAGCGAGAAGTTGGCCTGCCACACGTTCTGGCTGACCACCACCGGGGTGGGAATCAGCTTCTGTTCGTGGAACAGATCGGCCACGCGCTGCTGACTCGCCACGACTTCCGGCGTGATTGGCGTGACGCCATACGGTACGCGCTTGAGCCAGGTCTCCACGACGGGGAGGGGCAAGCCCAGCGACGGCGCGAGCAATGCCGCGGTTTCCGACGGGTTCTTGACGACCCACTGACCCGTGGCTCGCAACTGCTCGAGCACCGCGTTGATGGCCTTCGGATTGGCTTCGGTGAAGCGACGCGAGGCCTCATAGAAGTTGAACGGCGAAGGCACATTCTCGTAGTCGGCCACGGTGCGCACCTTCAGCGACTGCTGGGCCAGCGCGTAGTACGGGTCCCACACGACCCACGCGTCGACCTTGCCGGACTCGAACGCGGCGCGCGCGTCGGCGGGCGGCAGGTAGATCGGCTGAATATCGGCGAACGACAGGCCGTTCTTCTTCAGCAACTGAACCAGCAGGTAGTTCGAGCTCGAACCCTTCTGCACCGCGATGCGTTTGCCTTTGAGATCGCTGACGGTGCGCACCGACGAGTTATCGAGCACGAACAGCGCCTCGTTGGACTTGCCGCCGGGCTCGGCGCCGACGTAGACGAAGTCAGTCTTGGCGGCCTGCGCGAACACGGCCGGTGGCGCGCCGGTGTAGCCGAAGTCGATGCCGTTGGCATTCAGTGCTTCGAGCAGTTGCGGGCCGGCGGGAAATTCCTTCCACTCGACCTTGTAGCCGAGCGGCGCCAGCTTTTTCTCGAGCGAGCCCTGTGCTTTGAGCACCGCGAGCAGGCCGGCCTTCTGAAAGCCGACGCGGATGGTCTGGTCGGCCGCATGGGCCGGAGCGGTGAGTGTGATGCCCGCCAGCAGCGTGCTTGCGCTCAAGGCGGTGGTGATCCGGCGGAGCCAGGGAGTCAGGTAGGCCATGATTCGTTCCTGTCGAGATGGGTTGGGACCGGCTATGGTCACCAGAATCGCCCCTCGACGGGAACGAACGTATTGTCATGTTGGCATGCGGTGCGGCCGCATTACGTTATGCGGCGGGCGTGGATGTGCGTGGAGATTATCGACGTCACAAGGCTGCCGACGCCCGCCGCACCCATGATCCAGGCCATCGTCCACGGTGTGCCATCGGCGCACCAGCCGACCAGCGCCGCGCTGACGATGCCGCTGCCATAGTGCATCGCGCCCAGCAGCGACGATGCCGAGCCCGCCTTGTGCGGAAACGCTGCCAGCGCGCCCGCGACGGAGTTGGCGACGATAAAGCCGTTCATCGACATGTAGAAGAACAGCGGCAGCACGAGTCCGACGAGTCCGCCCCAGCCGAAGTACGCATTGACCGCGAGCACGATGCCCGACAGCGCGAGGATCCACGTGCCCAGATGGAACAGCCGTGCGCTGCCGATCGCGCGCAGCAGCCGCGCGTTGACGAAGTTGGCCGCCATCATGCCCAGCACGTTGACGCCGAACAGCAGGCCGTAGTTTTGCGGCGACACGTGGTAGTACTCGATATACGCGAACGGCGTGCCAATGACGAACGCATAGGCGCCCGCGTAATAGAACCCACCGGACAGGCCGTAGCCGATCAGCCGCGCATCGCGGAACAGCGCGGCGTAATCGTGGAAGACGTAGCGCAGCGGTGTCGTCACGCGTCGCGCGGGCGGCAGCGTTTCCGGCAGGAAGCGCAGCGCGCCGATGGTCAGCAAACCGACGATCACGAGTGTCCAGAAAATGCCCTGCCAGTTCCAGAACGACAGGATCTGCCCGCCCAGCAACGGCCCGGCCAGCGGCGCGATGCCCATGATCAGGATCAACGTCGACAGCATGCGCGCGCCGTCCTCGCGCGCATAGAGGTCGCGCACCATCGCCCGCGCCAGCACCGGGCCCACGCTGGCGCCCAGCGCCTGCACCACGCGCCAGCCCATCATCTGCCACACCGTGGTGGACAGCGCGCAGCCGGCCGAGCCGATCACGAACAGCACCAGCCCCGCCGCAATCGGCAGCCGCCGGCCGTGGCGGTCGGCGAGCGGGCCCCATAGCAACTGTCCCGCGCTGAAGCCAATCAGGAACGCCGACAGCGTCAGTTCGATGCTGGCCGCGCTGGCATGCAACTCGCGCGCGATAGCGGGCAGCGCGGGCAGGTACATGTCCGTGGAGATCGAGGCAAAGGACATCAGCGCGCTGAGAATCAGCATCAGGCGCAGCGGGTTGGCGATCGAGCTTGCGGGCGTGGTCGCTGCCGTGGGGGCCGCTGGGGTGACCGGCGGCGTAGAGCAGGGCTGCATGCTGAGAAGGTCCGGTAGAGGCGCGTTCCGTGAGGCGGAACGCACAGGAGAGGAATGTGAGATCTTACGGCGTTTACCCCAAGGCTTTAAGCCCTGGAACGCGGATGCACTCTTGAACGTGCTTCACATATGGGCGACATGGGCGACATGGACGACCAATTGCCCGCAGAGGGGTACCATTACGCCCGTTTTCGATCCCCAACCTTACGGAGTGCTTGCAGTGTTTCAACCGACCAGCGTATTCAAGGACAACCTCGCCCAACTGCCCGCCATCGATGCCATCGCCCGCATCGAGCTCGTGGATGCAGCCGGCGCGGTGGTAGCCACCATCGACAACGTGCCCGGCAAGCAGGGCTCGGTTGCCGTCTACAACTACCTGCGCGCGACGTTCGGCAAGCTCGACGCCGCCGCGGCCGGACAGGGTCTGGCGGTGTTCGGCGAGCACACCGCCGACGCGCGTAACCGGCCTGGCGCGCATCCGAATGTCGATCGCCTGCTGGCCATCGCGGGCGGTGCGCCCGCGCTCGACATCCGGGTGATCAGCAACGCCTGAGTTACTCGATCGTGACCTTGCCTTCCTTGACGAGTCCCGCGAACTTCACGGTTTCGTCATCGATGCGCTTGGCGAACGCTTCCGACGTGCTCGACAGCGGCTCGGCGCCGGCCGCCAGCATGCGTTGCTGGAATTCGGGCGAGTTCACGATCTTGACGATCTCCGCGTTCAGGCGCGCGACGAGCGGCTTCGGCGTGGCGGCGGGCGCGAGCACGCCGAACCACGTGCCGATATCGAAGCCCTTGAGGCCTGCCTCTTCCATCGTCGGCACATCGGGCAACGCGCTCGAGCGCTTGGCCGTGGTGACGGCGAGGGCCTTGAGCTTGCCGGCCTTCACGTGCGGCAGCACCGTGGTCAGCGTGTCGAACGACAGCGTAACCTGACCGCCGAGCAAGTCAGTCGTCAGCGGACCGCTACCCTTGTAGGGCACGTGCAGCAGCTGCGTGCCGGTGATGGCCTGGAACTGCGTACCGATCAGATGCTGCGCGGTGCCATTGCCGTTGGACCCATACGAGAACTCGGGCGAGGCCTTCTTCGCGAGCGCCACGAACTCCGCCACGTTCTTCACCGGCGTTTTGGCCGGATTCACCACCATCACGTTCGGCACGAGCGCGATCGGCGAGATCGGCGCGAGATCCTTCTGGAAGCTGTACGGCAACTTCTTGTACACGCTGGTCGCAATCGTGTGGTGTACCGCGCCCATCAGCAACGTGTAGCCATCGGGTTTGGCCTTGGCCACGAAGTCGGCGCCAACGGTCGCGCCCGCGCCGGGGCGATTCTCGACGATGACCGGCTGGCCGAGCTGCTTCGAGAGTTGATCGCCGAGCGCGCGCGCCAGCACGTCGGTGGTGCCACCGGACGGGAACGGCACGATCAGGCTGATTGGCTTGGCGGGCCAATCCTTGTCCTGAGCCAGGGCTGTGGTGGACGTGGCCACCGCGCCGACGGCAAGCGCGAGCAACGACGCTTGCAAGACACGCTGAAGGGTGAAGGTACGCATGATCTGTCTCCGATATCGTTATGGTTACTGCAGGCGTTGCTGATGCTTCTGCCTTTTGCCTCTGCCTTTTGCTTCTGATGTCGCGGTATCACTGCACCTGGGCGATGCGTAGCAGGTTGGTGGTGCCGGCCACCGCGAACGGCAGCCCGGCGGAAATCACGATCGGCTGGCCGCATTCGCCAAAGCCCTCCTTGCGCACCGTGCGACTGGCGAGCTCGGTCATCTCGAGCACGTCCACCACCTCGTGGCACAGCACCGCATGCACGCCCCACACAAGGGCCAGGCGGCGCGCGGTGGCCACGCGCGGCGTCATGCCGAGAATCGGTACCTCGGGACGCTCGCGCGCCATGCGCAGCGCCGAGTAGCCGGAGCTGGTGTAGGCCACGGTGGCGGGCACCTTGAGCAGCGCGGCCACGTGCCGCATCGCGTAGCCGATGGCATCGGCCGCTTCCGCGCGCGGCGGGGTATGCGAGGCCTGAATGGCATCGTGATAGAGCGGATCGGATTCGGTACGCGTAACGATGCGGTTCATCATCGCCACCGCTTCCACGGGATAGCGACCCGAGGCGGACTCCGCCGACAACATCACGGCATCGGCGCCGTCGTAGATCGCGGTAGCGACGTCGGAGGCTTCGGCGCGCGTGGGCACCGGTGCGGCGATCATCGATTCGAGCATCTGCGTGGCCACGATCACGGGCTTGCCGGCCTTGCGGCACGCGCGCACGATCTGCTTCTGCAGCGAGGGGACGAGTTCGGCCGGCATTTCCACGCCGAGGTCGCCGCGCGCCACCATCACCGCGTCAGCCGCGGCCACGATCGCATCGAGACTCTGGATTGCCGCGGGCTTCTCGAGCTTGGCGACGATGCCCGCGCGGCCATCGACGATGGCCTTGATCTCCTCGATGTCCTCGGCGCGCTGCACGAACGACAGCGCGATCCAGTCCACCCCGAGGGTCAGGCCGAAGTCGAGGTCGCGGCGATCCTTCTCCGTCATCGCCGACATCGGCAGCACCACGCCGGGCACGTTGACGCCCTTGCGATCGGACAGCATGCCGCCGTCGATGACCGTGGTCTGCGCGAAGTCCGTACCGCAGCGATCCACACGCAGGCGGATCTTGCCGTCGTCGAGCAGCAGCTCCGCCCCCTCGTGCAGCGCCGCGAAGATCTCCGGATGGGGCAGGCTCACACGCGTGACGGAGCCGGGCGTGGTGTGATCGAGGTCGAGGCGGAACGAGGCCTGCGCGCCGAGTTGCACCGGGCCATCGGCAAACGTGCCGATGCGCAGCTTCGGGCCTTGCAGGTCCAGCAGCACGCCGATCGGACGGCCGCGCTCGCGCTCGATCGCGCGGATCGTCTCCAGGCGCTGGTGGTGATCTTCATGGGTGCCATGGCTGAAATTGAGCCGGAACACATCGGCACCGGCGTCGAACAGCGCGTCGATCTGTTCGGGGGTGCTACTCGCGGGGCCGAGTGTGGCCACGATCTTGGCATTGCGCAGGCGTCGCATTGGACATCCTCCAAATCAGGGCGCGATAAGAATCGCCCGAAAATCATTCACATTGGTCAGGGTTGGCCCGGTCACTACGGCATCGCCGAGCGCGCCGAAGAAGCTGTGGCCGTCGTTATTGGCCAGCGCATCCTGCGCGCGCAAGCCTTGTTGCCACGCACGCTCCAGCGTGTCCGGCGTGACGAACGCGCCGGCGATTTCCTCGCGGCCATCGACGCCATCGGTGTCGCCCGCCAGCGCGAATACGCCGGGCGTGCCGCGCAGCTTCAGCGCAAGCGCCAGCAGATACTCGACATTGCGACCGCCCCGGCCGTTGCCGCGCACGGTCACGGTGGTTTCGCCGCCCGACAGCAGCACGCAGGGTGGCGCGAACGGTTGGCCGGTCTGCGCCGCATGACGCGCGATGGCACCGAACACCTTGCCCACGTCGCGTGCTTCGCCTTCGAGCGCGTCGCCAAGCACGTAGGTGGCAAAGCCCGCGGCGCGCGCCACTTCGGCGGCAGCGTCGAGTGCCATGCGCGGCGTGGCGATCAGCGTGGTGTCGATGCGCGGCAGACGCGAGTCGCCGGGTTTGACGGTCTCGGCGGCGTCGGTGGCAAGCACCGCCATCACGTGGTCGGGCACCGCGATGCCATAGCGCCGCACGATATCGAGCGCATCGGCACAAGTCGTCGGATCGGGAACGGTGGGGCCGGAGGCGATATCGATCGGATCGTCGCCGGGCACGTCGGAGAGCAGCAGGTTGTGCACGCGCGCCGGATGGCAGGCGAGCGCAAGGCGGCCACCCTTGATCGCCGACAGATGGCGGCGCACGCAGTTCATTTCGGTGATGCTCGCGCCGGAGTCGAGCAGCGCGCGATTGATGGCTTGCTTGTCCGCGAGCGTCAGACCCGCCAGCGGCAGTGGCAACAGCGCCGACCCGCCGCCGGAGATCAGGCAGATGACCAGATCGTCAGCGGTGAGTCCCGACACGAGTTCGAGCATGCGCCGCGCGGCATCGAGGCCGGCCGCATCGGGCACCGGGTGGGCTGCTTCGACGATCTCGATGCGTTGACACGGGACGGCGTAACCGTAGCGCGTCACCACGAGTCCCGTGAGCGGACCGGGCCACGCAGCTTCCAGCGCCTGGGCCATCGCGGCCGACGCCTTGCCGGCACCGATCACGATGGTCCGGCCACGCGGTGACGTGGGCGGTGCGGGCAGATGGCGCGCGAGCGTGAGCGCAGGCTGTGCGGCCGCGATGGCGGCGTCGAACATCCTGCGTAGCAGCGCGCGTGCGTCCTGTTGGATCATGCGTGTCTCCATCCAGCTCTGTCGGCTGTGGTTCCTGCGGGCCAGCAGCGGCCCACCGCACCCGGGGTGACCGGGCGCGGGTCATGCACCAGCGAAACAGCGGAAAGCGTCAGGCGGCCTTGGCGACCGCGGCCTGCTTCAGGTAGTCGCACACGGCGCGCGTCACCTGCACCGTGGTGGCCTTGCCGCCGAGGTCGCCGGTATGCAGCGCGGGATTCGCCGTGACCGATTCGACCGCGGCCATCACGCGTTGCGCGGCGGCGTTCTCGCCGAGGTGTTCCAGCAGCATGACGACGGACCAGAACGTGCCCACCGGATTGGCGAGGCCCTTGCCCATGATGTCGAACGCGGAACCGTGGATCGGCTCGAACATCGACGGATAGCGACGCTCGGGATCGATGTTGCCGGTCGGTGCGATGCCGAGGCTGCCGGCCAGCGCGGCCGCGAGATCGCTGAGGATGTCGGCGTGCAGGTTGGTGGCGACGATGGTGTCGAGCGACTTCGGACGGTTGACCATGCGCGCGGTGGCGGCATCGACCAGTTCCTTGTCCCACGTGACGTCCGGGAATTCCTTGGCTACCTGCACGGCCACTTCATCCCACATCACCATCGCATGGCGCTGTGCGTTGGACTTGGTGATCACCGTCAGGAACTTGCGCGGGCGCGACTGCGCCAGACGGAAGGCGAAACGCAGGATGCGCTCGACGCCCACGCGCGTCATCATCGAGACATCGGTCGCGGCTTCGATCGGATGGCCCTGATGCACGCGGCCACCCACACCCGAGTATTCGCCTTCCGAGTTCTCGCGCACGATGACCCAGTTCAGGTCTTCCGGCGCGCAGCGCTTGAGCGGGCCGTCGATGCCGGGCAGGATGCGCGTCGGGCGCACGTTGGCGTACTGGTCGAAGCCCTGGCAGATCTTCAGGCGCAGGCCCCACAGCGTAATGTGATCGGGAATCTGGTTGTCGCCGGCGGAGCCGAACAGGATAGCGTCCTTGCCGCGCAGCGCATCGAGGCCATCGACCGGCATCATCATGCCGTGCTTGCGGTAGTAGTCGCCGCCCCAGTCGAAGTCTTCGAACTCGAAGCGGAAGTCGGCGCCAGCCGCGACCAGCGCTTCCATGACCTCGCGGCCCGCGGGCACGACTTCCTTGCCAATGCCGTCGCCGGGGATGGTGGCGATCTTGTATGTCTTCATGGTTGTCTCCTGATCAACGTTCAGCGCTTTATTGCGTTGGATGCATTCTGTCGTCAGCAGACCGCGCTGGATCGGCGCGGAAGTTAAGCCATTCTTAACTTCAAATTAAGGATGGGTAGTGAAACTCCCCTCCCCGAGCAGGGTCGACAGTCAGGCGTTCGAATGCCCATGCTGTAAGCGGTACTGCTACCTGGCAAGGAGGTCAATGCTTTCCATCAGCAAGAATCCCCAGACATCGGCCTTGCAGGATCGGCTCAGCCATAGCGTGGGATCCGTGCTGGATACGCGCCTGGGTTCAGCGGAAGGCGCGGCGCTGCTTGTGCTCTGCAGCCTGCTGCCGGATGACGCGACCGTCGGCGACCTCGTTGGCGCGAGTGCCGCGGATATGGCCGAAGCGTCCGGCGTGCCCGCGGACCTGCTGGCGGGCTTCCTGCCAGTCAGGACTGCGTTGCAGAACGCAACCGAGTCACGGCGCAAGGTCCCGTTGTTCGATCTGTTCCTCTCCGAGGTGCGCCTTCGCTCGACCAGCCGGGATGGGCCGCCTACTCACTTTGCAACGGAGTGCCCGACTTGTGGTGACCCTGTGGCGTGGCCCGTCAATGCGGGATCGGACCTGAAAGATCGCCCGCTGCGGTGCGAGCAATCCCACGTGTTTGCGTTGAGCAACGGGAAGTTCGTCTAACGCGTAAGCGTGTCATCACTGCACGGCCCGGTAACCCTTACGCAGCGGATGACAAGTAGTGATTGGTCACTTACATCGATGCAAAGTGTCGCGCAACGACACACCGTGCGTACTCGCAATAACTTAAGCAACTAAAAAAGAGGCTTCTGCCGGCCATTAACTGCGCGCCATCCAATGCGGCACGACATTTGCGGACCTGCCCCACATAACGAGAGTGGAGGGGACGAACATTCGTCGCGAAGCATTATGGGGCTGTCAACCAATCAGATACGCATCGTGCGGCAATTGAAGGGTGGATACCGTCTTCGGATCATCCGCTCGCCCATCACGCTGCAGGAGTCGTACGCGGAACTCTATGATCCGGGCAAGCCGAGGCATATCGAGGTCATCGGCTGGTGGAGAGTCCTCAAGTTGATGCGTGCGGGACAGATTTGTCCCAATCATCCAAGACTCGATGCGGCGACCGAATTGATTCTGTGCTGAGATAATGCTAAAAATGCCAACATAATCAGATTCGAAATAATCGGTTGTTTATGCTGCGGCATTTATCGGGTGTCCTCCGCAATCGGAATGGGCGCCGAAGCCTGCCCCGCTGCGGCGGAAGCCAGATCACAGCGCATGCGCCGGACAGTCCACAAATGTCAGGCCGCATGTGCAGAAGGCGTACCGGCGCAGGTCAGTTTGTACTACATTGCACCCTTCTGGTATCTGCGTCCCCGACATTGAAAGCCGCTGTCCACACCGATTTCTCGATCGATTCTGTGCGCGTGGAGTTTGTCGATCCCGACACCGAGCGGGATTTCCAACGTCATCACCTCGATCGCACGCGTGCGTCGCTGCGTCTGACGCTCGTGTTCTGCTCACTCTTCTACGTAGCGTTCTCGCTCACCGATTTCGCGGCGCTCGGCTACGGTACGCCCGCGCTGGTGCTGCTGGTCGGGCGCTTGCTGGTGGCATTCACGGCGTGTTTCGGTCTCTACATGGTGCGCGACGAGATTCATACGATCGCGCCGCATCGCATGGCGGCCAGCGCGGCCGAGATCGTCGGCATGGCGGTGTTCATGCTCGTGGTCTGGTATCGCGCGGGCGAGTTGCCGTGGCATGCGATGTCGCTGTGCATCATGCTGGTCGTGGTCTATGTGTTCATCCCGAACCGCCTGATCACTTCGGTTGCCATCGCATTCGCGGCCACGCTGGCGTTTATCGTCATCGCGCTGGAGCGCGGCGAACTCAAGCCGTCCGACGACATCACGATGTCGATGCTGCTGCTGCTCGTCAACAGCTTCGGCATCGTCGCGGCGCGCCGCTATCACCAGCTCTGGCGCGACGAGTATCGCGTGCTGATGGAGCTCAAGCACCTGTCGATCCGCGACCATCTGTCCGGCTGTTTCAACCGGCGGCATCTGCATGCGACGTTGCTACCTTCGGAAATGATGCGTGCGCGCAAGGGCCGTCAGTGGATCACGCTGATGGTTTGCGATATCGATCATTTCAAGCGCATCAACGACAGCTACGGCCACCAGAGCGGTGACGCGGTGCTGCAGCACGTGGCGGGCACGCTGCAGGCGATGACACGCGGAGAACTGGACAGCGTGGTGCGCTACGGTGGCGAGGAATTCCTGCTGGTGCTGCCGCAGACCGACCTCGAGCGCGGCATGCGCGTGGCGGAACGCCTGCGCGCGGCGGTCGAGCAGAATCCGATTCCCGATGTCTCGGGCAAGGAGATTGCGGCGACGATGAGCATCGGCGTGTTGTCGGCGAATTTCGCGACGATCCGGCGCACGGTGTCGGAGGCCACGCTGATCGCGGCGGCCGATGCGCTGCTCTACGATGCGAAGAAGTCGGGCCGCAACAGTATCCGCTGCCTGCAGTGGACCGATGAGCTATCGCGCGCGGGGGCGCATCCGGGCAATCTGCCGTTTCCGCTGACCGGGCTGGACATCGATACGCGGGGACGCGCGGCACTTGCCGACGGTCCCCCGACGCAGGGGCGAAGCGAGCCGAGTATCACCGGCTGATGCGTTACCGGTAATCCCCGAGCACGGTTGCGCGCGTGAATTCCTCGATATTGTCGAGCAGCGCGTCAAGCGCCTGGCCGGCTGCCTCGACATCGCCGCGCGCGATTGCCGAGGCGACGGCCGCATGGAGCTTCGACATCGTGGGCAGGTCCGCCGCTTCCTTGTAATGCAGATACCAGAAGCGCCGCGACAACCCATGCATCAGCCGCATCGAACCCTCGGCAAACTCGTTGCGCGCGGCCACCAGGCATAGCTCATTGAACTCGCGATCGGCGCGCACGAACGTAATGTCGTCGCCGCTGCGTGACGATTGCTGGAACTCGGTGGCCAGCCGCTTGAAATGCTCGCGCTGCTCCGCAGTGGCACGTTTGGCCGCGCTGCGGCAGATCAGCCGTTCCACCTCGCGCCGCGTCTCCAGCAGGCGCAACTGACGCGCCACGTCCATCGGCGCGATCAGCAGGCCGCGCTGCGGCAACACCATGATCAGATGCTCGCGCGCCAGGCGCTGGATCGCTTCGCGAATCGGCGTGCGGCCGATTCCCGTCATCTCGCTCAACTGCAACTCCGACACCGAACTGCCCGGCGCCAGCCGCAGCGTGACGATCGCTTCCTCGATCTGTTCGTACGCCTGATCGGTCAGCTTGCCGCGCTGACCCGCGGGTTCTTCGGGTTCCGGAGCGGCCGCGGCACGGGCGCGGGAAGCGGTTCTTGCGGTCATGAGTGATGGTCTGCGGACGCGGTGCGGCCATTCTATCCGGTCCTTGCATCCTGAATGTTTTCTGCTAGCATGTCAGTAATATATTAGATGTACACCATTTGTGTACCCCACAGGAGACAGCATGAGCGTGGAGGACCTCGTCCATTTTTGCGCCCCGGCGCGGCTGATCATGGGCGCCGGCGCGCGCACGCGGCTGCCGGCGCTGCTGCAGCGGCTCGGGTACCAGCGCGGGCTGATCGTGACCGACAGGTTCTTCACGTTATCGACGCCATGGGTTGAAGAGCTGGTAAGCGGTGCCCGCGCGCATGGGGTGACACTGACCGTCTATGACGGCGGCGCACCCGACCCGACCACGACGTTGTGCGACGACGCGACTGCGGCTCTGCACGCGCGCGGTGACCTCCCGCTCGACCATGTGATTGCGCTCGGCGGCGGCAGCAATATCGACCTCGCGAAGGCGCTTTGCCTGACGCTGCCGGCCGGCGCGCCGGTGCGCACCTTTATCGGCCGGATCGACAGCGCTACGCCGGTGCTGCCGCTGATCGCCATGCCGACCACGGCCGGCACCGGCTCGGAAGCCACACCTGGCGCGATCCTCGTCGATCCCGACAACGCCACCAAGGTGGCCGTGATGGACAACCGCCTGCGGCCGGCGGTCGCGCTGATCGATCCCGAGTTCACCTACACCTGTCCGCCGCGCGTCACCGCCGATGCCGGTATCGATGCGCTCACGCATGCCGTCGAGTCTTACCTGACGATGGATGCGGCGCAGTTCGAGCGCGGCGACGATCCGGATCCCGGTTATAGCGGTCGCAACGCGCTGACGATGCTGTTCGCGCGGGAATCGATCCGGTTGTGCGCGCGGCATCTGCGCCGCAGTCACGCTACCGACGGCAGCGCCGCGATGCGCGACGCGCGTACCGGCATGAGCCACGCCAGTGTCTACGCCGCGCTGTCGTACGGCAGTGCGGGGCTCAACGCCGTGCACGGCATCGCCTATGCGGTAGCCGGCCTCACGCATCTGTCGCATGGCACCACCAATGCCGTGATGCTGCCCTACGTCCTGGATGCGCTACGCGATGTCAGGCGTGATGAACTACTGACGATCGCACGGCTCTTCGACGTGGACGATGTCGACGCGGACGCTGCCATCGAACGTTTGCCCGCGGTGCTGCGCGAGCTGATCGGCGCGCTCGGCGTGCCGATCACGCTCGCGGCATGCGGCATCGAGGAGGGCGACCTCGACACACTCACGCGCGATGCGCTGGCCGTGACACGGCTGGCCAAAGCGTTTCCCGTGCCCGATGTGGACGCAAGGTATGCGCGCATCGTGCGCAATGCGTGGGCCGGAAGACTTTCGTTCGACGATGCGCGGGCAGCGCCGCAACGCCGCGTGGCCTGACCACGCAATCGGTTTCCAAGACAAACGCGCCGTCAACGAGCGCGTGACACCTGCAAACAGGAGACAAGCATGGACATGTCCGTAGGCGCCCTCAAGCTCGAGACGAGCATCGCGGCGCGGCTGGAACGATTACCGATGACGCGATACCAGCGCTCGTTGTTCGGCATCATCGCCACCGCGTGGTTCTTCGACTCGATGGACCTTGGGCTGATGACGTTCGTGCTCGGCTCGATCAAGGCGGAGTTCGGGCTCACCGCCACGCAGACTGGCATGCTGGCCAGTTCGAGCTTTCTCGGCATGTTCCTCGGCGCCGCGATCGCGGGCCTGCTGGCCGACCGCTTCGGCCGCAAGCCGGTGTTCCAGATCAGCATGATCTTCTGGGGCGTGGGCAGCCTGATGTGCGGGTTTGCGCAGGATGTCACTACGCTGATGCTCTATCGCGTATTGCTCGGGTTTGGCATGGGCATGGAGTTTCCGATCGGTCTCTCGATGGTGTCCGAGATCGTGCCCGCGAAAAGCCGCGGGAAGTATGTAGCGATTCTTGAAGGATTCTGGCCGCTCGGCTTTATCGCCGCAGGTGTGCTGACGTACGCGCTGTTGCCGGTCATTGGCTGGCGCGGCATCTTCATCGCGCTGTCGGTGCCAGCGATCTTCGTTTTCGCGGTGCGCCGGATGGTGCCGGAGTCGCCGCGCTGGCTCGAGGATGTGGGCCGCACGCGCGAGGCCGATGCCGTGATGGCGGGCATCGAGCAACGCGTGGAGCGCGCCTCGGGCAAACCATTGCCGGCGGTGTCGGCCGCTTACAGCCGTGCGCCGGTCACGAATCGCAAGGCGCGCTTCATGGAGTTGTGGAGCGGCCCGTATGCGCGCCGCACCGTCATGCTGTGGTCGGTGTGGTTTCTCGCGCTGCTCGGCTACTACGGGCTGACGACCTGGCTCGGCGCATTATTGCAGCAGGCCGGCTATGCGGTGACCAAGTCGGTGCTCTACACGGTGTACATCTCGCTGGCCGGCATTCCGGGCTTTATCTTCTCGGCATGGCTGCTCGAGAAGTGGGGGCGCAAGCCGACCAGCGCGCTGATGCTGCTCGGTAGCGCACTGGCTGCGTTCGCCTACGGACAGGCTGCCGTGAACAAGGTGCCGGTGGAACAACTGATCGCCGCGGGGCTGTGCATGCAGTTTTTTATGTTCGGCATGTGGTCGGTGCTCTATGCCTATACGCCGGAGCTGTATCCGACGCGCTCGCGTGCCACTGGCTCGGGCTTTGCCTCATCGATTGGCCGCATCGGTTCGCTGGTGGGACCGTACCTCGTTGGCGTGCTGTTGCCGCTGACGGGGCAGGGCGGCGTGTTCACGCTCGGCGCGCTGTCGTTCGCGCTGGCCGCGGTCGTGGTGCTCGTGCTCGGTGTGGAGACTCGTGGCAAATCGCTCGAGGAGGTTTCGCAGTAACGACCCGTTTTTCATCACGCCCCTGTGCGCAGGGGCTTTTTTACCCGTCAACCTTTTTTATATCCAACTAATATGTTAGTGAATATTAGTTGGTCCGCATGGAGACGCAACATGATGACCGAACGCCAGCGCCAGTTCCGGGCGCAATACAAGGCAGATATCCATCCGGCCTACAATGGCCTGCTGCATGTGATCGTGATCTACGGCGTGGGTGCCGCCGCGTTGTACTACACGATCGGCAAACTGCACGGCGTGACGTGGGAATGGACGCTGATCCTGCCCGTCTTTCTGGCCGGTAATTTCGTCGAGTGGTTTATGCATAGATATGTCATGCATCGCCGCATCGACGTCTTTGCGTTGCGCGCGATCTACGAGCGTCACACGCGGCAGCATCACCAGTACTTCACTGACCAGGAACCGACCATCGACACCACGCGTGAGTTTCGCATCGTGTTCTTTCCGTGGCGTGTGCTGATCACGCTGGGCGTGGGCGGTTGCGGGCTTGGCTATCTGGCCTCGCTGCTGTTCAACACCAATGCGGGCTATTTCGTGTTCATCACGATGGTCGCGCAATACCTGCTCTACGAGACGTTCCACTACTGCTGCCACGTCCACGACAACTGGTTCGTGCGCAACATGCCCTTTATCAACACGATTCGCCGTCACCATACCGCGCATCACAACATGGGCATCATGATGAAGTACAACATGAACCTCACGTTCCCGATCGCGGACTACATCATGGGCACCTCTGACCTGCGCCGCGGCCTGCTCGGCCATCTGTTCAACGGCTATAGCGAAACGCACGTGAAGGAAGAACTGAAGCCGATCATCCAGAAGTTCCGCACCGACCATTCGCGCGTGACGCTCGACGGACCGGTGCTCGATGACGACGAACAGCGTGCGATGGCATAAGGGCTGCTTATCGTGTGATTGTCTTGTGAGCGTCGTGCGACCTAACGGTTCGCGAGTTCCGCTGCGGGGTTCCACAAGGTGGGATCGAACGGATTGATCTGCTGCGTGACCGTGGCGGCCTCGCGCTTCATCAGTTCCACCACGATCGGCAACCGCTCCGGGCTCAGGCGCTCGATCAGCGTGCCCACGCCCAGCGCGGCCACCGCGCGGCCCTCGCGATCGAGAATCGGCACCGCGACACCGGCCATGCCTTCGAGCAGGCCGGTGCGTCGCGAGGCGTAGCCGCACTCGCGGATCACCTCCACCTCGCTGCGCAGCGACACCTCGTCATGCACGCCGAACTCGCGTAGCCGCGGCAGATTGAATTGCAGTACGGCCTCTCGCTCGGCCTCGGGCAGGAACGCGAGGATCGCCATCGCGGCCTGGCCGACGCCCAGCGGCACGCGCCCACCGACGCCACCCGTGAACGTGCGGATCGCATAGGGCCCTTCATTGCGGTCCAGGCAGATCGCGTCGAAGCCGCTGCGCACCAGCAGGAAGATCGCGTCATTGAGCCGCGCACCAAGACGCAGCAGGACGGGTCGGCATAACTGCCGTAGTCCGTTGACGTTGCCGGCCTGCGCCGCCAGCACGAAGAATTCGATGCCAAGCCGGTAGCGCTTGGTGCGCGCATCCTGCTCGACCATCCCCTCCTTGACCAGCGATTGCAGCACGCGGTGCGTGGTCGCTTGCGTCAATCCTGCCTGTTCCGCCACATCCTTGATGCGCGATGCGCTGGCCTGGTGCATCGCGAGCACCCGCATCACCGCCATGATGCGGGCCGCGCCGCCGACGCCTGTTTCCTGCGGGTCTTCCATGAGTGACGATTTTCCTGTGGATGAAATTGGAACGCGTGCGAATCGTGCACTAATTTCGTTCATCGAAATAAAAACGAAAAAAATCACGTTCACTCGAATTATCCACGCAAACGGGAATATTTCCTGCTCAAATGAAGACGAGACCAGAACACGCATAGAGACACGTCAAGGAAATCGCCCCCATGTCCTTCCTAGCCCTGAGCAATGTGAGCAAGTTCTATGGCGACCTCCAGGTCGTCAAGTCGATGAACCTGTCGGTGGAACAAGGCGAATTCGTTTCGCTACTCGGTCCCTCGGGCTGCGGCAAGACGACCTGCCTGCAGATGATCGCGGGCTTCACGCCGGTCTCGCAGGGGCGCATCACGCTGGACGGGCGCGACATCACGCATGCGCGCCCGAACACGCGTGGGCTGGGCATCGTGTTCCAGAGCTACGCGCTGTTTCCGCACATGACGGTGGCCGAAAACGTGCGCTTCGGACTGGAGATGCGCAAGGTTTCGCGTAGCGAGCAGGAAGCGCGCGTCAAGCGTGTGCTGGCGCTGGTGCATCTGGAAGGCCGTGAAGGGCGCTATCCGCGCGAGCTGTCCGGTGGCCAGCGGCAGCGCGTGGCACTGGCGCGCGCGCTGGTGATCGAGCCGCCCGTACTGCTGCTCGATGAACCGCTGTCGAACCTCGACGCCAAGCTGCGCGAGGAGATGCAGTTCGAGTTGCGCCGTATTCAACGTACGGTGGGCACCACCACGATCATGGTGACGCACGACCAGCACGAGGCGCTGTCGGTCAGTGATCGCGTCGTGGTGATGGAGCAGGGCATGCTGGTGCAGGCAGACGCGCCTTACGCGCTGTACGAGCAGCCCTCCAACGCATTCGTATCGTCTTTCGTCGGCAAGAGCAATCTGCTCCCCGGGCGAGTCAGTGCCGCCGCCAATGGCGTGGTACTCGACGCGCTGCCCGGGCTGCCGCTGGCCGCGCCCGCCGTGACACTGGCGGCGGGAACGGCCATCTTGTTCAGCCTGCGTCCGGAGAAGATCCGTCTGACGCCGGCCGGTGCCGGACGCGTCGATGGACGCGTGGCCGAGCGCTTCTTCCTCGGGAGCCACTGGCTCTATCGCCTCGATACACCGCTTGGCGAACTCGTGGCGATGTCGGGCAACGATGGCGCCGTCGCGGTAGCGGATGGCGCCACCACTGGCATCACCTGGGACGACGCGAGCGTGCGCGTGCTGCCCGCCGTCATGCCAGCGGACGCGATGCAGGCGGTGGCGGCATGAGCACCACCGTTCCGGCTTCCGACACCGCGGCATCCGGTCAACCCGGCGCGATGGACGCCCCGCGCGCAAGCCATGCCACGCCGTGGCTGATGACCGCGCCCGGTGTGGTGCTGTTCCTTGTCATGCTGGTGACGCCGCTGGTGCTTACCGCCGTGCTCGCGTTCGGCGTGTTCGATCACAACCTCGGCACGATGGTCGATGGCGTGACGCTGTCGAACTTCGTGGCCATCGTCACGGACCCGTACTACTACGCGATTCTGTGGCGCACGTTCTGGATCGCGCTGGTGGTGACCTTGCTGAGCGTGCTGATCGGCGTGCCCGAGGCCTATATCCTGAGCCGCATGCGCAATCCGTGGCGCTCGATCCTGCTCGTGGTGGTGCTGGCCCCGCTGCTGGTATCGGTGGTGGTGCGCGCGTTTGGCTGGAGCATCCTGCTCGGCAACGGCGGGCTGGTGAATCAGGGGCTGCAGGCGCTCGGCTTCGAAGAAGTGAAGCTGCTGTACACGAACACCGCCATCGTCATCGGCCTGGTGCACGTGATGTTGCCGTTCATGATCATCCCGGTCTGGACCACGCTGCAGAAGATTGATCCGAGTGCCGCCGATGCCGCGCTCTCGCTCAATGCCTCGTTCTTCACGACGCTGCGCCGCATCGTGCTGCCGCAGATGACGCCGGGCATCCTGTCCGGCAGCCTGATCGTGTTCGGTCTCAGCGCGAGCTCGTTCGCCATTCCCGGCCTGCTCGGCGGGCGTCGCCTCAAGATGGTGGCGACGCTGGTCTACGACGAATACCTGAACACGCTGAACTGGCCGCTTGGTGCCGCACTTGCGATCGTGCTGCTGCTGGCCAATCTGCTGATCATGCTCAGCTATAACCGGCTGCTCGAGCAGCGCTACCGCAAGCGGTTGGGTTAAACGAGGGATATCGCGATGAACAAGAACGGACCGCTCGCCCTGATCTTTAACGCGCTCGTGGTGACCTTTACGCTGGCACCGCTGGTGGTCGTCTGCCTCGTGGCGTTCACCCCCGCGGAAACGCTGACGCTGCCGACCACGTCGTTCTCGCTGCGCTGGTTCCACACGCTGTTCGAGCACGACGAGTTCCTCCATTCGTTCTGGATCAGTCTGGGTTTGGCCGCGTGCAGCGCGACACTGAGTTGCCTGCTCGCCGTGCCGGCCGGCATCGCCATCACGCGCTATGCATTTCCGGGACGCAATGCCATCAACGCGCTGCTGCTGTCGCCGCTGCTGATTCCGCACCTCGTGCTCGGTGTGGCGCTGATGCGCATGTTCTCGCTGGTGGGCGGCGCGGGCAGCCTCGGCTGGCTGCTGCTGGCCCATGCGATGGTCATCACCCCATACGTGATGCGGCAGGTGGTGTCCGCGCTCGCGGGCTTCGACGCCAGCGCCGAGCAGGCGGCGATCTCGCTCGGCGCCAGTCGCGCCACCGTGTTCCGCCGCATCACACTGCCGATGATCCTGCCCGGTGTGACCGGCGGCTGGATGCTGGCGTTTATCAACAGCTTCGACGAGGTGACGATGTCGGTGTTCGTGACCTCGCCGTCCACGGTGACGTTGCCGGTGCGCATGTACATGTACGCGACTGAATCCGTCGATCCGATGATGGCGGCGGTGTCGGCACTGATGATTGCGTTGACCGCGGTGGCGATGCTGATGATCGACCGCGTCTACGGACTCGATCGCATGCTCGTGGGGCGTACGGGATGACAGGACAACTGCAACGGCTGCAGGAGCGCCAGCGCGCCGTGGTCGCGTTCGAACTTGATGGCGAGCGCTGCGAGGCGCTGGCGGGCGATACCGTGCTGACCGCGATTCTGACGCAGCGGCGCCGCCTGCGCGACAACGAGTTCACGGCCACACCGCGCGCGGGTTTCTGCATGATGGGCGCCTGCCACGACTGCATCGTCTGGACTGCGGGCGGCGAACGCGTGCGGGCCTGCACGACGATGCTGCAACCGGGCATGTGCCTGATGACGGAGCCCGGAACACCCGTGACGCAAACCGTGGAGGCGGCATGACGCGCGAACCCGCTACGGTCATCGTCGGTGCGGGGCCTGCCGGCGTGCGCGCCGCGCAGACGCTCGTGCGTCATGGCGTGCGGCCGCTCGTCATCGACGAAGCGCCACGCTGGGGCGGACAGATCTATCGCCAGCAGCCGCCGGGTTTCGAGCGGCCTATCACGCAGCTGTATGGCTTCGAGGCCGGCCGTGCGCGCGCGATCCACGATACGTTCGAGGATTTGCTGCCGCACGTCGATTACCTGCCAGGGCAGCTCGTATGGAATGCGGGCCCGCGGCATCTGGATCTGTGGCACGCCACCGGCAATCGCTACACGCAGGTGGCGTGGCGCGACGTGATTCTCGCCACCGGCGCCACCGATCGCATCCTGCCGGTGCCCGGCTGGACCACGCCCGGCGTCTATGCGCTTGGCGGCGCGCAGATCGCGCTCAAGTTCCAGGGCTGCGCGATCGGTCGCGACGTGGTGTTTGCGGGCAGCGGTCCGCTGCTATACCTCGTGGCCTATCAATATCGCAAGGCTGGCGCACGTGTGCGCGCGGTGCTCGATTACGCGACACCGGGCGAGCAGCTGCGCGCGGTGCCCGCGATGACCCGCCTGCCCGCGGTGCTGGCCAAAGGCCTGTACTACGTGGCATGGCTGCGCGCGCATGGGGTGCCTGTGCATCAGGGCGCTCAGCTTGTGAGCGTGGATGGTGAGACCTCCGTAAGCGCGGTGCGGTGGCAACCGCGCGGCAGTGACGACGTGCGGACGATCGCCTGCGACGCGCTTGGCTTCGGCTATGGTTTGCGCCCCGAACATCAGCTTGCGGACCTGCTCGGCTGCCGCTTCGTGTTCGATGCGCTGCAGCGCGCGCACCTCGTGGAGCAGGATCGTGGCGTGACCTCGGTACCTGGCGTCTATGTAGCGGGCGATGGCGCGCGCATTCTCGGTGCCGATGGTGCCGAACGTGCGGGCGAGCGCGCCGCGTTGCAATTGCTCGCGCAGCGTGGCGTGCATCGCGACAATGCGAGATTGGCGGCTCTCGATACCGAACTGTCACGCATCGAGCAGTTCCGGACTGGCATCGAGCGCGCGTTCCCGTTCCCGCAGGACTGGGCCGCGCAGGTGTCCGATGACACGCTGGTGTGCCGCTGCGAGGCGGTGACTGCGGGCGATATCCGCGACACCGTCGCCACGCTTGGCGCGGACGAGATCAATCGCGTCAAGGCACTGTGCCGGCTCGGCATGGGTCGTTGCCAGGGCCGTATGTGCGGCGCGGCTGGCGCGGAGATCGTGGCGCACGCCTGCGGTAAGCCGCTCGATCGCATTGGTCGGCTGCGCGGGCAGGCACCGATCAAGCCCGTGCCGATCTCGGCGTTCGCCGAAGATGACATCACCGAGCCGCGGGCGACCGTGGCGGCGGAGGTGTCCCATGGCTGAGCGCGAATTGCTCAAGACCGACGTCCTGATCATCGGCGGCGGTATCGTTGGCACCTCGGCCGCGATCGCCTTGCGTCGGCGCGGTGTATCCGTCGTGCTACTGGAGCGCGACCTGTGCGGTGCGCGCTCGAGCGGCATCAACTTCGGCGGCGTGCGGCGGCAGGGGCGGGCATTCGGCCAATTGCCGCTGGCCCAGCGCGCGCATCGTATCTGGCAGGATCTGCCCACACTGCTTGGCACCGATGGCGAGTACGTGCGCAGCGGCCATCTGAAATTCGCGCGCACCGCCGAGGACTTCGACAAGCTCGTCCACTATCGCGATGGTGCCGCGGCATACGGTCTCGAACTGGAACTGATTGGCGCCGCGCAGTTGCGCTCCCGCTTTCCGTGGGTTGGCGCAGGGTTTGCGGGCGCGTCGCTGAGCCCCGAGGACGGTCAGGCCAATCCGCGTCTGGTGGCGCCGGCCTTCGCCCGCGCGGCACGCGACGCGGGTACCGTGATTCGCGAACGTGAGGAAGTGGTAGAAGTCGGCCGCACGCTCGCGGGCTTTCATGCCACCACGGCCGCGGGCCTGACCGTGCAGGCGGACCATCTGCTCAACTGCGCGGGGGCATGGGCCGCGCCGCTGGCCGCGCGCTTTGGCGATAACGTGCCGCTCACGCAGGGACATCCGGCAATGGCGGTGACCGAGCCAATGCCGTACTTCCTCTCGTTGAGCCTTGGCATCGAGGGCGGCGATATCTATTGCCGGCAGGTCGCGCGCGGCAATGTCGTCTTCGGTGGCGGTCGCGTGGAACCCGGAGCGGCCGGCGTCGATGCGATCCGTTCCACTACCACGGCGCTGTTTCGCCAGATGCGCAGCCTTGCCGCGCTGGTGCCACGACTCGAACATGCGCAGATCATTCGCACCTGGAGCGGCATCGAGGGCTATCTGCCCGATCGGCAGCCGGTGCTGTGTGCCAGTCCGGGTACACCGGGCCTGTTCCACGGCTTTGGCTTCTCGGGCGCCGGCTTCGAGATCGGCCCCGCAGCGGGAGAGGTATTGGCTGAACTCGTGGTCGACGGCAGCACGCCTACACCGATCGACACCTTCGACCTGCGTCGCTTCACGCCACCCAGTACCGCTCATACGCAATCGCAATCACCGCAGCATAACGAAAGCCGCAAGGCCACCACGACATAAAGGAGCTCACTGATGAAACACATCCTCACCGGTTTGGGTGCGATTGCCGCGCTGTGCTGCGGGATGGTCACCGCGCAGGCCGCCACGCGCACGCTGTACGTCGGCATGAATGGCGGCGCGATGGAGAAGACCTACTCGGAGCACGTGTTCAAGGCCTTCGAAAAGGCCAATGATGTGAAGATCGTGGTGGTGCCGGGGACCTCTTCCGATATTCTGGCCAAGTCACTGGCCGCGCGCGCCAAGCCGCAGTTGCACCTGATGTTTCTGGATGATGGTCTGATGTATCGCGCCATCCGCATGGGACTGTGCGAACGGCAGCCTGCATCGACGAACACCAAGAAGCTCTACCCGCAGGCGCATATCGAGAACGATATGGCCACCGGTGTGACCATGAGCATGACCGGCATCGGCTACAACACCAAGATCTTCAAGGAGAAGGGGTGGGCGCCGCCGACCAGCTGGCAGGATCTTGGCGATCCGAAGTACAAGGGCAAGGTCGTGTTCCAGTCGATACCGTCGTCGACGTTCGGGCTGCACGGCTTTCTGATGCTGAATCGCATTCGCGGCGGCAACGAGAGCAACGTGGAACCGGGCTTCAAGGCATGGCCGCAGACTGTCGGCCCCAACGTGCTCGAGTACGTGTCCAACTCCGCCAAGCTGTCGGAGATGGTGCAGTCGGGTGAGGCCGCCGTATTCCCGTTCACGCCCAGCATGACCACGATCTTCCAGTCGCGCGGTCTGCCCGTCGCGTATGCGCCGCCGAAGGAAGGCGCGGTGGTGCTGATGGTTGCGCAATGCGTGATCGCCAACAACACCGAGCAGGAGTTGTCGCAGAAGCTGGCGGCGTACCTGCTGAGTGTCGATGCGCAGAAGGCCGCGCTCGAGGGTGGCTCTTACAACCCGACCAATACCGATGTGGCGGCGACCGGCAAGGCCGGCCAGGAACTCGCGCAGATGAAGGAGTACCTGAAGACCGCGGTCACCGTCGACTGGGCACAGATCAACCAGAACCGTTCGAACTGGGATCGCCAGTGGAACCGTCAGGTGGAGCGCTGATCGACGATGCCCGCGCGCCTGCTTGTCGTAGTGAAGTCCGGCGGCGCCGCCGCCATGCCCGAGTGGCGCGCCGCGTTCGCGCACGCGCTGCCCGAGGCTGAGGTACGGATGTGGGGAGACCCGGAGATCGTGCCGGCGGCGGTGACGCACGCACTGGTGTGGGAGCCGGAGGCCGGCGCGCTCGCCAGGTTTCCGAACCTGCGCCTCGTCATCAGTACCGGCGCGGGCGTGGACCATGTACTGGCCGATCCCGACTATCCGCGCCACGTGCCGCTGGCGCGCATGATCCTGCCCGAAACACGCGATGGCATGGCCGAGTACGTCGGCATGGCCGCGTTGATGCTGATGCGCGATATGCGCACGATCGCGCGGCAGCAGGCCGAGCATCACTGGCGCATTCCGCCCGAGATGCCACTCGCGCGCCGTACGCGCGTGGGCGTGATGGGGCTGGGCGCGCTCGGTCTGCACGCGGCGCGCTATCTGGCGACGCTAGGGTTCCAGACCTCGGGGTGGTCGCGATCGGCCAAGACGATCGAGGGCGTCACCACGTATCACGGGATGGGGCAGCTGCCGGGCTTTCTCGCGCAGTGCGACATCGTCGTCAACTTATTGCCACAGACCGCCGACACCGTGGGGCTGCCCGATCGTGCGCGGTTGTCGCTGCTGCCACGTGGCGCGAGCCTGCTCAACGCCGGACGAGCCGCGCATGTGGTCACCGCGGATCTGCTCGCGCTGCTCGATGAAGGACACCTGCACACCGCCATGCTCGATGTGTTCGACATCGAGCCCCTGCCACAGGATTCAGTGCTTTGGTCCCACCCAAGCGTCGTGGTCACGCCGCATTGCGCCTCCACGCCGTCGCGTACCGACCGCGCGCATCGCGCCGCCGCGCTGATCCGGCTGGCAGAAACTGGGGCACCGATTCCGGATCTGTATGAGGCCGCGCGCGGCTATTGATCACCGGGCCCGAAATTTGTTATTGACACATCAGTCCATAACAACTATCTTTCACTCCATGGTGAGACCAAGAGAATTCGATCGCGATGCTGCGCTGACCAGTGCCATGACGCTATTCCGTCAGAAGGGCTTTGCCGCGACGTCCACGGACGATCTGCTCAAGGCCATGGGAATTGGCCGGCAGAGCATGTACAACGCGTTCGGCGACAAGTGGCAGCTCTATCTCGAGGTGTTGCAGACCTATCAGCAGAACATGCTCGGCGCGCATCTGACGCGGCTCAATGGACCCGCGTCGCCGCTCGATGGCATCCGTGATCTGCTGAACGGGCTGGTGCCGTCGGATGATGCGTTGCGCGCGCTCGGATGTCTTGGTGTCAGTGCGGTGGGCGAATTCGGTACCAGCGAGGCCGAGCTGGGTCAGCTTGCACAGAAGGTGTCACAAGCGCTCGGCGCGCGGATTGCCGAGCGGATTCGCGAAGGGCAGACCCGTGGCGAGATCGATGCGAGTATCGAGCCCGGCGAAGGGGCCGCGTTCATCCAGACCACGATGACTGGCTTCCAGGTTGCGGCGCGGGCCGGTGCGGGCGTCAAGGATATGCGCAAGCTGACGGACTTTGTCGTCGGCCGGCTTGCGGCGCACTGAAAGCAGACTCAAGCGTCGGGCATCCCCGTCGGGAACGTGCCCGATATTTTTTTGGCTAGTTATGGACTGATCGATCAAAAAAGGAGATCGCAATGCAACAGACAACTTCCACGGCACGCAAGGCCGCACTCGTTTTCGGTGGTTCGCGCGGCATCGGCGCGGCGACTGTCGCCCGCCTCGCGAAGGATGGCTTCGCGGTGGCATTCACCTACGTGTCGAGCCCGGACAAGGCACAGGCACTTGTCGATCGCGTGGCTGCGGACGGTGGCGAGGCATTCGCGATTCGCGCCGATAGCGCCGATGCGACCGCGATCCGCGATGCGGTGGCACAGGCGGTGGCGCGCTTCGGCACGCTGAGCGTAACCGTGGTGAACGCCGGAATCTTCCGCATGGCGACCGTCGATGCGGTCAAGCTCGAAGACCTCGACCAGATGCTGACAGTGAACGTGCGCGGCGTGTACCTGTCGATTCAGGCGGCGGTGCCGCATCTGCGCGATGGCGCGCGCGTGATTACGATTGGCAGCAATGTCGCGCTGCATACGCGTACGCCGGGCTCCAGTGTCTATCAGATGACCAAGACCGCAGTGGCTGGCATGGTCAAGGGCATCGCGCTGGATCTGGCACCGCGCGGCATCACGGTCAACAACGTGCAGCCGGGTCCGACCGACACCGATATCAATGCGGGTGCGACCGAGATTCTGGCCGGCATGAGCCCGCTCAAGCGCGTCGCGGAACCGGCAGAGATCGCGGGGATGGTGTCATACCTCGCCGGCGACGATGCGCGCTTCGTGACCGGTGCGAGCCTGACGATCGATGGCGGTTGGACGTTGTAAGGCTGGCAGAGTGCGTCAGCCGCGCAGCACCTCGCTGATGCGCGCGAGCGCGGCGAGCGTGTGTTCGAGGTGCGCGCGCATCGCCTGCGCCGCTTCTTCGTTGCGTTCACTTTCCAGCAGCGAGAGGATATGCAGATGCTGCCGGGCATGCGCGGCGTAGCGCGCGCGGTCGCGCATCGAGCGGTAGGACAGCAGGCGGCGCACGCGGTTGACGCGCCGGATGGCATCGATAAAGAACGCATTGCCGGACGCCTCGACCAGTGCTTCGTGAAAGCGCACGCCGCGTTCGTGTAGTTGATCGGCGGTGTCGGTCTCGATGCCGCCATCGAGCAGGTGCTGTTCGGCCGCGCGCAATCGTGCGAGCGTGCGCGCATCGAGCCGATAGCCAGGTTCGAGCAAGGCAGCAGGCTCGAGCGCGAGCCGCATGCGATAGGACTGCAGTAGCGAGTCCGGCGTGGTCAGCATGGTCGAAAATTGCCAGCCGTAGCCGGGCTTGCGCTCGCCCCAGCCTTCCTGCGCGATACGTGTCAACACCGCGTTCAACTGGGCGGCGGTCAGTGCGTAGCGCGTGCGCATGGCCTGTTCGGACACTTCCATTGGCAACGCACCGTTGAGCAGATCCTCGGCGATCCGGAAATAAGCAGTGGTGACGGCGTCGGGTTCCGCAGCGCTCAGCGTCTTCACCGGCTGCGCCACAAAGAAGCCGCGATGCTTCTCGCGCGTGACGATGCCTTTTTCATGCAGCAGTGCCAACGCTTCGTTGACCGGTGAGCGCGATACCCGCAGGCGGTCCGCCAGCATCTGCGCGGGCAGATGCGTGCCAGCCGCCATGCGTTCGGCGTGGATCAATTCAACGATCTGGGCAACCACCTGTGCGGCGATGGACCGGTCCTGGCTCATGGCGATTCAGAGATACCTTGTTGTGCGAGCGTCTTCCGCAGAATCGACGGAATCACGCCGCCATGGCGCAACAACTCGACTTCGCGTCGCGTCTCCACAGCCGCGATGGCGTCGAAGACGTCCACGCTTCCATCTGCACGCTCGATGCGGACCGGTATCGTACCGCGTGGCACAAGCGTTCGCGCATCGGCGTGCACGTGCAGGCGATCGCCGGGCTGGATCGCCAGGGTCTGCGGATCGATACCGGCAGGCATGCGCAACGGCAGGATGCCCATGCCGATCAGGTTCGAGCGGTGGATGCGCTCGAAGCTCGTGGCCAGCACCGCGCGGATACCGAGCAGCCGCTGCCCCTTGGCGGCCCAGTCGCGCGACGAGCCGGTGCCGTAACGCGCGCCCGCCACCAGCACCACCGATGCATCATCCTGCCGATAGCGTTGCGCCGCCTCGAAGATCGGCAGCACCTCGCCGCTCGGCACATGCACGGTATGCGCGGTGGGCGCATCGGGCTGAAGCAGATTGACGAGCGTGCGGTTATAGAACGCAGCGCGCATCATCACCTCCCAGTTGCCACGCCGCGAGGCAAACACGTTCAGATCGTCGCGATCGTCGCCGCGAGCGACGAGGAAGTCCGCCACGAAGCTATCCGGCGGAATTGCGCTGGCCGGCGAGATATGGTCGGTGGTGACGTCATCGCCGAGCACGAGCAGCGGCCACGCGGCGTACTCACCGAGCTGCGAACCCCATTGCGGATCGGCTGCGGTGCCGACGGCCGCGAACGGCGGGCGTCGCAGCGTGGTGGACTCGGGCCGCCACGGATAGCGCGGGGTACCGGACGCAGGCAATGCGGCCCACGCCGGATTGCGCGAGGCCTCGGCGAATGCTGCGGCATAGTCGTCAGTGTCGGCACCGGTCGCGAGCGCCGTGGCGATTTCCTCGGACGTTGGCCACAGATCGGCGAGATACACCTCGCTGCCATCGGGCGCGATCTGCACCGGCTGCTGGCTCAGGTCGCGCGCGGCATCGCCGGCCAGCGCGAACGCGATCACGAGCGGCGGCGACATGATAAAAGCGAGGTCGAGATCCGGATGGATGCGGCCCGCGAAATTACGATTGCCGGACAGCATCGCCACGGGTCGCGCCGAGCGTTGCGCCACTACCGCGCGAATCTCGGGCGTCAGCGGCCCCGAGTTGCCGATGCAGGTGGTGCAGCCGAAACCGACGATATCGAAGCCCATTGCGGCAAGATCGCTCAGCAGTCCGCTGCGTTCCAGATAGCGCGATGCGGCGGGAGATCCGGGCGCGAGCGAGGTCTTGATCCACGGCGCAACTGTCAGGCCACGCGCGCGCGCCTTGCGCGCGACGAGGCCGGCGGCCATCAGCAGTGCGGGATCGGAAGTGTTGGTGCAACTCGTGATCGCGGCAATGGCGACTGGGTAGGCCGGCATCGCCACCGGTCGTGCATGGCTGGCGCTCGCCTCATCGAGCGGATGCGCGCTCAGCGCGCGTGCGGTATCCGTAAAGGCCAGCAGATCCTGCGGCCGACGCGGCCCGGCCACGTGCATGCCAACCGTGGACAGGTCGATCTCGATCGCGCGCGTATAGCGCGGGTTGGCTTCGGGATCGAACCACAGGCCCGTTCGCCGCGCATACTCGCGTACCAGCGCGATCTGCGCCGCGTCGCGGCCGGTGGTGCGCAGATAATCGAGCGTGCGCGCGTCGATCGGAAAGAAGCCGGTGGTCGCTCCATACTCGGGTGCCATATTGGCGACCACCGCGCGATCGCCGGCACTCAGCGTGCTTACGCCGGGTCCAAAGAACTCGACGAACTCACCAGAGATCCCAAGCGCGCGCAGACGTTGCGTAACGACCAGCGCAAGATCGGTAGCCAACGTGCCAGGCGGCAGCGCGCGTGTCAGGCGCACGCCAACCACGTCCGGAATCCGCTGCATTACGGGCAGGCCGAACATCACCGTCTGCGCTTCGAGTCCGCCCACGCCCCAGCCCAGCACACCGATGCCATTGATCATCGGCGTATGGCTGTCGGTGCCGATCAGCGTGTCCGGCACCGCCCATGTCTCGCCATCGCGCTGCTCGGTGGCCACCACCGTGGCTAACTGCTCGAGATTGATCGTATGCATGATGCCCGTGCCGGGCGGATGGATGCGTACACCATGCAGCGCGCGCGAGGCCCAACGCAGAAAGCTGTAGCGTTCCGCGTTGCGTCGGCATTCGATGCGCAGGTTCTCGCTGGCCGCATCGCCGCGCGCAAACACTTCCACCGCGAGTGAGTGATCGACCGAGGCGTCGACCGGCAGCGTGGGGCTCAGCGCAGTGGGGTCGGCGCCTGCTTCCGCCAGGGCATCGCGCATCGCGGCGATATCGACCAGCGCGGGGGTGCTCGTGGTGTCGTGCATCAGCACGCGGCCCGGCTGGAACTCGATTTCCGCCTCGCTGGTGCCCGTGTCCAGCCACGCTGCGATGGCCGCGATGGCTTGCTGACGCTCGTTGCCATCCATATTGCGCGCCACATTTTCGAGGAGCAGACGCAGGACGACGGGCAGGTTAGACCAATGCATGCCGGGTAGCGCACTCAGATCGAGGTATCGATAGGTGCGGCCGTGCAGAGCGAACGTGGAGGATGGGGGCGATGGCATCATGCCCGTTACTTTGCATAAATTAACGTAAAAATGCAATGTTTCCATACGAGATGCCACTATCGATATGCATGCGCTGGCGTCATGCATGCATGCGCAGCAATCGTTTGTCGCGTCATCAGGCCGACCCTAAGATCGGCTAGAGCCCAGTCGAGACTTGAGACTGACCAAAGGAGAGAGAGACCCCATGCAAGCCAGCGCCCCTGCCCGCAGTGCTTCCCCGCCTATCAGTGCGCCACCCCATATCGGGGCCAGCCAGCGCCGCCGCGCGATCGTTGCCACCGTTATCGGCAACGGTCTCGAATGGTTCGACTTCACCGTGTACAGCTTTTTTGCGGTGATCATCGCCAAGCTGTTTTTTCCGACCGGCAACGAACTGACATCGCTGCTGCTTGCGGTGGCCACGTTCGGCGTGGGCTTCTTCATGCGGCCCGTGGGCGGCATCATCCTTGGTATCTATGCAGACCGCGTGGGCCGCAAGGCGGCACTGTCGCTGACCATTCTGCTGATGGCGGCGGGCACCACGTTGATTGGCATTGCACCGACCTATGACCAGATCGGACTGTTTGCGCCGATGCTGATCGTGATCGCGCGTCTGATGCAGGGCTTCTCCGCCGGCGGCGAGATGGGCGGCGCCACCGCGTTCCTCACCGAGTACGCGCCTGAGAATCAGCGCGCCTACTACTCGAGCTGGATTCAGGCGAGCATCGGCGTGGCCGTGCTGCTCGGCGCGGCGGTGGGCACGTTCGTCACCGCATCGCTGAGCACCGAGGCGCTCAACAGCTGGGGCTGGCGTCTGCCGTTCCTGATCGGCATGATCATTGGACCGGTTGGCTATTACATCCGTAATCACCTCGAAGAAACGCCGACGTTCCAGGCCGCGACCGACAAGACCGACTCGCCGCTGAAGGAAGTGCTGCGCGACTACCCGCGTCAGACCGCCGCGAGCTTCTCGATGGTGATTCTGTGGACGGTGTGCACGTACGTGCTGCTGTTCTACATGCCGACCTACGCAGTCAAGGTCCTGCACGTGCCGCAATCGACGGGTTTCGTCGCGGGCATGGCGGGTGGTCTGGCGATTCTCGTGTTCGCGCCGATCGTTGGCATGATTGCCGACCGCCGTGGCCGTCGCGGTCTGTTGTCCGGTGCTGCCGCGCTGATCTTCGTGCTGGCATGGCCGATGTTCGTATACATCAACCAAGCGCCGGGGTTGTTCTCGCTGCTGGTGTTCCAGATCGTGTTCGGCGTGCTGATCGCGACTTACACGGGGCCGATTCTCGCGGCGTTCTCGGAACTGTTCCCGGCCAAGGTGCTGTCCACCGGCTTGTCCGTCGCCTATAACCTTGCTGTGACGATCTTCGGCGGCTTTGCCTCGTTCTTCATCACGTGGCTGATCGCGAGCACCGGCAGCACGATGGCGCCCGCGATCTACGTGATGATCGCCGCGGCGATCAGCTTCTGCGGTACGCGTCTGGTGCGCGAGCCGGCGTATCTGCGACGCCCGTAATGTGGCGCGCATGATTTTCATAACACGCCGCGGCGGTCACGCACGCGGCGGACAGCACAACCCAGCAGCAAAGACGTAACCCACCATGACTCAGATTCTCCTCAAGGGCGGCAACGTCCTCGATCCGGTCCGCGGCAGTCTGCGGCAAAAACACGATGTGCTGATCGACGGCGAGCGCATCGTCGAGGTGTCTGGCACGCCGATCCACGCGCCGCACGCTAAGGTCATCGACGTCACGGGCAAGACTGTGATGCCGGGCCTGATCGATCTGCACGTGCACGTGCTGGCCTCGCTGGCTAACCTTGGCGTAAATGCGGTGCAGCCCAACGTGCTGGTCGCGTTCCGCGCGATGCCGATCATGCGTGGCATGCTCGAACGCGGCTTTACCACCGTGCGCGATGCGGGTGGTGCGGACTGGGGTTTGTCGCAGGCGGTGGCCACCGGTCTGATTCCGGGGCCGCGCATTTTCCCGTCGGGCAAGGCGCTGTCGCAGACCGGCGGTCACGGCGACTTCCGTCCGCGCAGCGACGTGCTGGAGCCGTGCTCGTGCGCATTCCGCGCGGGTGCGATCGCGCGCGTCGCTGATGGCGTGGATGCGGTGCGGCTCGCGGTGCGCGAAGAGATTCAGAAGGGCGCCACGCAGATCAAGATCATGGCGTCCGGTGGCGTGGCCTCGCCGACCGATCCGATCGGCAACACGCAGTACAGCGAGGACGAGATCCGCGCGATCGTTGCCGAGGCGGAAGCGGCGCAGACGTATGTGATGGCGCATGCGTACACGGGCCGCGCCATCACGCGCGCGGTACGTTGCGGCGCGCGCACGATCGAACACGGCAACCTGGTCGACCTGGCCGCCGCACGCGTGATGCGCGAACACGGCGCGTTCGTAGTGCCTACGCTGATTACGTATGACGCACTGGCGCGCGACGGTGAACGCCTCGGGCTGCCCGCCGACTCGGTGGCCAAGATCGAAACCGTACGCGAAGCCGGTCGTGCGTCGCTGGCGATCTATGCGGAAGCGGGCGTGCCGATGGGCTTCGGCTCGGATCTGCTGGGCGAGATGCACCAGTACCAGTCCGAAGAATTCCTGATTCGCGCGGAGCTGCTCGGCAATGCGGAAGCGGTCCGCTCCGCCACGTCGATTGCGGCGCAGATCCTGCAACGCGAAGGCGAGCTCGGCACCATCGCGGCTGGCGCGCTGGCAGACGTGCTGGTGGTCGACGGCGATCCGCTGACCGACATCCGCGTATTGGCCGGCCCCGACACACGCATTGAGCTGGTGATGCAGGCTGGGCGCGTCCACAGCAGCTGACAGATTGAGAAGGCCTGCGGCATGGGCGTTCCAAAGTGGCGGGGCATAGGAGGTTGCGTTTACCATTGCGCCACCCCCTGCCCGATCACACGCCACCGCCCATGCGAATCTCCCCGCTTCCGCCGCTGCCCTGCCTGGTCGCCTTCGAAGCAGCCATGCGCCATGGCAGCTTCACCCGCGCGGCCGCCGAGCTGCATCTGACGCAAAGCGCCATCAGCCGACAGGTAGCGCAGCTCGAACGCTTTCTCGGCAAGAAGCTCTTTATCCGCGAAACGCGCGCACTGCGCCTGACCGTCAGCGGCCAGCAATACGCCGAGCAAGTGCGACGCCTGCTGGTGGACTGCGCGGAAGCCACCGAAGACGTGATGAAGCGCAAGGGTCAGGTCGAGCTGACCATCGCATGCTCCTCGGGCGTCGCCGTGCTATGGCTCGCGCCAAGACTGCCCGCATTCCGCGCGCGTCATCCCGACTTCCGCATTCGCCTCGTCGTCAACGACAGCCTGGCCTCGCTAGCCGGCACGGACTTCGACATCGGTCTCTACTATCTGCGCGAAGGAGCGCCAAGCGGCGTGGCGTCGCGACGGCTCTACGACGAGGAAGTGTTCCCCGTCTGCGCACCCCACTATCTGAATGGCCGCACGCTGGCCGTGGCCGATCTGCCGCGCGAGTCGCTGCTCGTGCTCGAAGACGCGCAACGTCAATGGATGTCCTGGCCCGCGTGGTTCGCGCGTAACGGGCTGCGCGAAGCGCGCGTCGAGCGCGAGGTCGTCGTCAACACCTATCCCGTGCTCGTGCAGATGGCAATCGAAGGGCAGGGCATCGTACTCGGCTGGCGGCATATGATCGACCGCTGTCTGGAAGCGGGAGTGCTGGTACGCGCGTGCGAAGCCAGCGCCTCGATGGGCGGCGGCTACTACGCGGTCTGGCCACGCGACCGCGCCGAGCCAGCCGCCGCGCGCGCATTCCGGCAGTGGCTGGTCGAGGAAAGCGGCGCGGATGCTTGAGCCCCTGCCATACGCCTGAGCTGACGTTACGCGTCTCGTAAAGGTTACGTAACGCGTAACGTAATCCCGTCTGCGTAACCGCCCGCCGCCGCCCGCTCCCGCTAACCTGGTCGCGCGCCAAGCCCTTGATCCGATTGCAATTTTCGACGCAGTCGGACCACCTTCCCCACAACCCCGCCCGCCTGGCACGCCCATTGCAAAAATGGATGCGTCGGGGCCGACTGGCCCCAGCAAGGCAGAACTGCAACCCCAGACCGTCCCCGTGCGGCCTGGGGTTTTTTTCGGCCAGGTGCAAGGGCTCGATGCCACCGACCCGGCGGCTCCGGCCATGCGCGACGATGCGCGCACCGGAACCCCACCGCCGTGAGCGAGTCGAACCGCCACGTTCGTGCTGCCGGTCCATGTCATGCTCTCTTCCCCCGCTCACCGCAATATCGAGATCGACTTTATTCGCGGTCTGGCGCTGCTGTTTATCGTGGTGGATCACGTGGACGGCAGCGTGCTCGGTCAGTTCACGCTGCGCAATTTCGCCGCATGCGATGCGGCCGAAGCCTTCGTATTCCTGTCCGGCTACTCCGCCGCTGCGGCCTTTCAGGCGATTGCCGAGCGCAAGGATCCACGCACCGCGCAGCGTCGTTTTCTGCGGCGGGGATGGGAGATCTATCGCGCGTTTATTGTCACGGCGCTGCTGATGCTGGCCTGCGGATTGATCCTGACGCGGCTTGCGGTGCCACCACCCGCGCTCGATGCGACCGAAATCGCCGCGTTCCTCGCGAGCCCGTTCTCGACGTTGATCGAGGTCGTCACGCTGGCACGGCAGCCTTACGTCGCGGACATCCTGCCGATGTACATGCTGTTCATGCTCGCGGTGCCCGTGTCCATCGGGTTTGCCACACGCTCGCCATACGGCTTCCTCGTGACCAGCGTCGTGCTGTGGGCACTGGCACCGTGGCTCGGCAAGGCCTTGCCGACTACCACCGAGTTCGGCTGGACCTTCAACCCGTTCGCATGGCAACTGCTATTCGCCCTTGGCCTGCTCGCGCGCCTGCGACCCGATGCGGTATTGCCCGACAGCCCCGGCAAACGCCGCACGATTACATGGCTCGCGGTGGCGATGACGCTGTTCGGCATCGTGGTGTCGTACCTGTGGATGCGACCCGAACTGTTCGAAGCGATCGCCCCAGAATGGCTGCGTCAGGAACTCTCATTCGGCGAGAAAAAATCCTCACTCGCCGCGATCCGCCTGGCGAGCTTCCTCGGCATCGCGTGGCTGGTCTACCTGCTAGGCACCCGAGGCTGGTTCCACCACCTCGCACTCGCACTACGCCCCGTGGCGCAGATCGGCAAACGCAGCCTGTTCTGCTTCGTCATCGGCTCTGTCATCTCGATCGGCATCGAAGGCATGACGTACGCGTTTGGCGGCGGCTACCCCGCAAAGTCGGTGGCCCTGTTCGGCGACATCTGCGCGGTGGCGCTGTTGCTATGCGCGGGCGTGATATGGGACCGCATCGTGATGCGGCGCCGCGCGCCGCTGGCGGCTGGCGCACGGCAATAATCCAGTTTCGGACTCAAGCTACCGGCGTCAGTCGCTGAATCGACAGCTGTGCAATGCCGGTGATCGTCTTGGCCAATGCGACAAAGGCAGGGGCATTGGCATGAGTTTCAAGATCCGCCTTGCTGCTCCAGCGTTCGACCATGACAAAGCTGCCGGGCCGCTCCGTGTCGGCGTTCAAATCGTATTGCTCACAGCCCGGCTCCCCCCTGACAGCCGCCACAGCGGTGGTGAGCGCGTCCCGGACAATGCTTTCTGAACCTGGCTGAGCAGTAATGGTTGCGATAACGACGATTGGTTGCATGTTGAGGTGACTCGGTTGATAAATCGGTAAAGCGACTCGCGCAATGATGAGGGGTCAGTTATGCAGCTGTGGCCTCTCGTGCGGCATCGACGGGATCACGGTGTTGGCGGGATATCAGATAGTCGATCTTGCTGATCGTACTATTTCCTGGTTGCAGTCCACGCAGCGCATCCACGGCGGCCGATGGTAACTTGGCAAGGCGATCCTTGCGTGCGACCAGCGTGGCGTCATCGACAACGCCCATGACACCCAAGGGATCCACGAGGGGGCGAATATGGTGGGTTTCATGGAGGAATTGCGGCTGCCACAGCGGTACGGTAACCCAATCGCCTGCCGCGACAGCTTGCTCGTACGCACTCACGCAGTCATCCAACGTGCCATTCGCGAACTGATAGCCATGCTGCGCAAGCCCATACCGCTCGAGGGCGATGCGAGAAAATCGGCTGATCCCGGCACCGGGGCCGATGCCCTGCAATAGCTTCCTCATCCGTCCAGCGACGGGCGCGTTGGCGAGATCCCAAATCGAGCGCACTGACTCGATTGGCACGTAATCAGGCACCCCCCAAAAGGCGAACGGCCGATAAAGCACCGTCAACTTCTCGACCTCATGAGCGATGGGCGCGAGATAGATTTCATGACTCGATGGCAGCCAGGCGCTGCAGATGAGATCGGCTTGGCCAGCCTTAAGCAGTTCAAATGCCTTTTCATGAGGCGCAAGCAGTTCGTGCGTGGTGACCCCATGGTCCTCCAGCGTGGCTCTCACCAGACCAGTGGCCGCACGGTGGAACGACAGATCGATAGTAACGATCGTGATATCGGCCGACATAGTCGCTGCCCTCTACATTAGATTCGAGGAAGCAATAGTTCCATAACACAGGGCGTAGATCACCCCGCACTGCGGGGCAGCAGTTTCACTGTTCGCGTGAAACTGCCCGGTCGACTTCCTGATAGCGCTGCCTGGCAATACCAAGCTGCGAATAACAGTTTTTACATGGTGGAACTCAATCGATAGCGTCGTCCGCCGTTGATCCCGGCAAGCCTGGCAGGTCACTCTGCGAGGGATTACAAAAACTAGGCGACGAACATCATGAATATCACTTCTCCGGTAGCTGCCGACTTTCCGATGCAGGCACCGACAACCGAGGCCGCTCCGGCAGCGGGAGCCCAGGCAGGCACGACGCAATCCGCCTCTGGCACGGACGCCGACAAACCAGAAGAACAAGGTCGCATCACTGTGTCCCACGGCGGCCGGATACTGTCTAAGTCGGACAGCGGCAAGGACCCCGCTACGCAGGCGATCGAGGATAGCAATTACCCGGAAGAGATCAAAAAGCTAATGATCAAGATCCGCGAACTGCAGGCGCAACTGCGTGAGAAGGCTGCGGAGCTGAGGGACGCCGCGGGCGATCAGACGACACCACCGCGCCAGCGCGAGATGAAGATCACCGCGATCCGCGAAGCGGTGACAACAATCACCTCAGCCATCCGATCGGCCACGACCACGCTGAACGACGCGATGACGGTAATGCGGATGTCCAGCGACGACCGCAAACAGATCGCAACGATGATCTCCGGCGCGTGATCCTTCACGGTGAAGACGGAGAGATCTTTGCGGAACGGTTCGCTCAAGAGCTTCTTTTCCCTCATGTAGCTGCTAAAGACGCATTGACGAGCGTCTTGGCATCGCAAGATCGGATGGAGCGCGCTCACTTCTACGCCGAGGCATACGATATCTCGATCGTGACCGTCATTCGTCAGATCGATCGCGTGGCTGGGGAGCTTGGTCTGCCTGCGACAGGATTGGAGACTTCCGATTTCTGGCAAGCATGGAATGGCAACCGCGCTTCAATCCCTACCGTTGGCCATTCTATTTTTGGCACGGAAAAGCCTGATGTGGCGACCTATGTCGTCGACTCCGAGAGAACCTTCGGTACGACCTTCTTCAAGGCGCTTGCTCAATGGCAACTGACCGAGGGTGGTCGATCGCCTTCTTTCGTCGCCACTGTGATGAATATCGGCTTGGATGATGCGATTGAGCTGTCGCACTATCTACAGACGCATACCGCTTGAGTTGCTACGGCAAGTCTGATCGTCTTAGAACTATCCTTTATTCGAAGGCGAAACTCGCAGAACGGCGAGATCTTTGCCAAATAGTCGCTGATACACTGCGCGCGTTCCAGCATCTCGTTTCGCAATACCGATGAATAAAGCTGACAATGGTGGCGCCGAAGAATGCGTCGCGGCGGAGCCTTGCTATCGTGGGTCGCAGAAACACAAGAACCGACCGGTCGAGACACGTAAGGGCACACTTTGCCCGGAGTGGACGCATCGAACGGAAGGAGGCAGCTATGCAGCTGATCCATTCAAGCACGATTGGAATATGACGGCGGCCTGCCAAATGTTGAAGGCATCCGTTGAGTCGCCGGATGGGCGGAGGCGGTATGCTACGGCGAACGGTATCGCGTTTGAGGCTAAACTCACCGGTGATGGCACATGGCATGGCTATCCGATTCCGTGGGAGAACGTACCTGCGGCGATTCTCAAGGCATGGCGCGATTCTGGGCAAGTCTCGAAACGCGACCTTCGGCGGTACTGGACTGCCAACCCCAATGACCTTCGGTGGGCTTTGGATAGCGACGTCTCATGAACGATTTCATTACCTTTGGCTCACCAGATCGATTCGAAATCTCCGCACGATGGACGAGTGACATCGAGGCGCGCGATCGGCTGCCGCTTGACGACGGATGGTCTACGGGCGATTTGCGTATCACCGTGGGTAATCAGGTTCTGACAGAGAACCGGTTCGGCCAATCCTCGCGAGATCACTTGTCGTGGTACCTGTCACCGGTGCTGGACTGGTTGATCACGTCATGGACGTGGCTTTTTCATGAGGAAGGGTACGCGTGGCTTGATAAGTCTGGAGACTCCGCCGCCGTTGCGACGATCTCGGCAATCAAGCGGACAATCGCGTCGTCGAGCGATGCCGAGCATGATCTATACAAGCTAACGCAAGAATGGTGGCAACGGCATGCGCTGCGGGCGGCCGACTCGAGCGCGCTTTACCCGGACGTTTACTTTCGTCGCGTGGGCGACGATATCGAAATTTCCTGGCTCGACCGGCAACCGTCCTATGCGCCCGACGGGTTGGCAATAGCGCTTCTTCCGGGCTGCGCGGTATTGCCAGTGCGCGCCGTCGCGGAGCCGCTTTGGCAGTTTCTTGATTGGGCTACGAGCACGGCCACTCCGGTCTTCGATGCGGATGTCTTGCGAATCGCGACTCTGCGAAATGCATTTGGGAGTCTTAGGAAGTGAGCGGCAGAGGGGGGCATAGCCTTCAACGTACCGCCGCCTCAGCCCGCAATAGCGACACAAACTTCGTGATCGTCTCGTTCTGGCCGCCGCGTCGCAAGACGGCGCCTGTTGGGCCGAACGAGCCGACATCGCGCGGTGCATTGCAGTTACAACACGCGCCCGAACCACCACAGCGACAGCATGCCGGCGATCGTTGCCAGCAGCGCGCCGAACGCAGCGAAGAATGCGGTGACTTCGATCTGGTCGCGCTTGCCCATCGCGAGCTTGGCGTGTAGCGCCTCGTAGACCCTGCTCAGCTTGCTCGCGTCTTCAAGGCGGAAGTATTCGCCGTTGGTGGCGTCGGCCACCTGCTTGAGTGCCTGTTCGTCGAGCTTGACGCGTGACGACAGGCCGTCCACCTTGAGCACGACGCCGTCGGTGGTGCCAATCCCCACGGTGTAGATGCGCACACCGTTCTCCGCAGCCAGTTTCGCGGCCTGCATCGCGGCGGGGCCGGCGTTGCTTTCGCCGTCCGAGAACAGCACGATCGCACCTGCTGCATAAGATCCCGGCTGCGCGGCTTCCGGCGCGGACGCAGCGCCGGCGCTTGCCGCGCCGGCCGCGGATTTCGGCTTGCGTACCGGAATCGCATCCTCATCGTCGCTGAGCATGCGCGCGGCATCGTTGTTCAGTTGCGGTAGCAGCGCGGTCAACGCGATCAGCAAACCGTTGCCGAGCGCCGTGCCGCCCTGCGGCTGCAGACGATCGATCGCCATCGTCACTTCATCCTTTCTGCGGCTCGGTGCCTGTGCCAGCGCCGCGGTGCCGGCCATTGCCACCACGCCAGTGCTCACGCGCGCGGGCTGCGCGTTGACGAGTACCTTGGCCGCCTGCTGTGCCGCGCGAATGCGGCTTGGCTTGATATCCTGCGCGCGCATGCTGCCCGACAGATCGATAACGAGGATCACGGTCTCGATGCGCGACGGCAAGACCAGCACGGCCTGCGGTCGCGCGATTGCCACCACGAGCGATGTCAGCGCCAATAGCGCCAGCACCGGTGGCACATGCCGCCGCCATCCCGCGCCGGATTTGGGCACGAGCCCGATCGTCTTCAACGCGGGATACGCGATGGCGGTGCGCCGCCGTCGCGCATCGAGCCATACGTATCCTGCCGCCAGCAACACCACGAGCGTGAGCAACCACAGCAGGCTGGGCCACAGAAAGCTGAGGACGGGCAGGCGCTCCATCGCGTCCATCAGACCGCTCCTTTGACCGCGCTCTCGGCGGCGGCTCGGCCGGCATTCTGCCGATGATGTTGCTGACGCGCGAAGTGCAGCAGCGCGAGATCGAGCCGCGCATACGTGGATAGCGTCAGGCATGCCACGCCAGCGCGTGCAAAGCCCTGGCGCAGTTCCGCCTCACGTGCCTCGGCAACTTCGGCAAAGCGTTTTCTGAAAGCGGGATCGTGTGTGTCGACGAACAGTTGCTCGCCAGTCTCCGCATCCTGCAACACCACGAGGCCGAGGTCGGGCATCGCGGTCTCCAGCGGATCGACAAGCCGCACCGCCACCACCTCGTGACGACGCGCCAGCATGCCGAGCGCCTCCTGCCATCCCGGCGTGCTGATGAAATCGGAGACCACGAACATCACCGAGCGGCGCTGCGCCACGCCGCGCGCGCGATCGAGCAGATCGCGCAACTGTGTGTCGCCCGGTGAAGCTGATGGCGTCGCGCGCATGCGGTCGATCAGATGCAGCAGATGACGGCGACCGGCGCGCGCCGGAATCACGGCGGCGCCAGCGTCCTTGGTCTTGCCATCGTTCTTGCCGTGCGAGCCACCATAAAGCACCGCGCCAACGCGATTGCCATAGCGCGTGAGCAGCGATCCCATCACCGTGGTGAAATCGCTCAACAGATCGCGCTTGGTCACCTCGCCCGAGCCAAAGCCGATGGAGCCGCTGAGGTCGAGCAGGAACCAGACCGATACCTCGCGATCCTCCTGAAACTCGCGCACATGCGGTACCTGCAGCCGTGCCGTTACGTTCCAGTCGATATGACGCACGTCGTCGCCGGGTTGATATTCGCGCAGATCGGCAAGGTCGAGGCCGAAGCCGCGGAACAGCGTACGGTAGTCGCCCTGCAGCAACCCGTCGAGCCGACGCACCACGGTCCATTCGAGCCGGCGCACGAGCGCCTCGGTATGGCTCGCACCGAGCCCCGCGCGCTCGCCGGACTCCGGCACTGGCGGGGGAGAAGGGGGCGCGGCGCTCTGCCCGCGCTCGCGCTTACCGCGCAGCCGCCCGAACATGGGATTCCAACGGCCGTTCGGGTACAGGCAATACCTGCAGGATGCGCGCAATCAATTGATCGGGCGTGACGCCGTCGGACATCGCTTCGTAAGATAGCGCCAGCCGGTGACGCAGCACGTCGGGCACGAGGTCGATCACGTCTTCGGGCAGCGCGTAGTGCCGTGCGCGCAGATACGCCAGCGCGCGTGCGCCCTCGATCAGGCCGATGGTCGCGCGCGGGCTCGCGCCAAATGTCACGTAGCGGTCCATGTCGCCCAGCCCGTACGCGCTGGGTTTGCGCGTGGCGGCCACCATGCGCACCGCGTATTGGATCAACCCTGGGTCCACGTACACGCGGCGGCATTCCTCCTGCAGACCGGCCAGCAGTTCCGGCGTGGCGATGGCGCCGACATTGATGCGCGGCCCCGTCACGCGGTTGACGATGACAACCTCTTCTTCCTCGCTCGGATAACCGACCAGCACCTTCATCATGAAGCGGTCCACCTGCGCTTCCGGCAGCGGGTACGTGCCTTCGGTCTCGATCGGGTTCTGCGTGGCCATCACGAGGAACGGCGTCGGCACACGGTGCGTTTCCCCGGCGATCGTCACCTGCTTCTCCTGCATGACCTCGAGCAACGCGCTCTGGACCTTGGCCGGTGCCCGATTGATTTCATCGGCCAGCAGCAGGTTCGCGAACACCGGGCCGCGCACGGTAGAAAACTCGCCGGTGCCCTGGTTGTACATGCGCGTACCGATCAGATCCGCCGGCAACAGGTCGGGCGTGAACTGGATGCGCTTGAACGTACCGCTCATCGTGCGCGCGAGCGTGTTCACCGTCAGTGTCTTGGCGAGCCCCGGCACGCCCTCCACGAGCAGGTGGCCGCCCGCGAGCATCGCCACCAGCACGCGCTCGAGAAAATGGTCCTGACCGACTACGACACGTTTCACCTCGAACAGCAGGCGCTCCATCATGTTGGCGCTGTCCGCAGCACCACGGGCTTGGTCGTTCATAGGCCTCCGCGTCTTAGAAAGGAGAAGATCCGAGGGAACCGCCGGCACTTTCGATCGTGATGGCAAAGCCGATGCCGATAAAGGTGCCGCTTTGACTGGGGTTGAGAATGGCGGTGACGATGCCGACCACCTCGCCGTTCATGTTGACGAGCGGACCGCCCGAATTGCCGGGGTTGGCCGCGGCGTCGAACTGGATCAGCTTGTCCAGCTTGACCTTGCTGTCCGGCGAGATGAATTCTCGATCGAGGCCGGAGACTACACCGGCGGAAACAGACGGACCGATGCCGAACGGGAAGCCGACCGCAACGACTTCCGACCCCGGCGCCAGGTCGCGACTGTTGCCGAGCGTGGCCGCAGGCAGATCGTCGGGAATCGACATCGGCTTGATGATGGCGAGGTCCTTCTCGGGAATCGCCTGCACCACTGTGGCCTCGGCGATGTAACCGTCATGGAACCGGACTTCGATGCGTCGCGCGCCAGCAACCACGTGATAGTTGGTGATGACGGTGCCACTCTCGGTCACCACCACACCCGAACCGATGTGGCTCGGCTCGTCATCGCCCGCCGGCGCACCCTTGGGGCCGGTGGCTTCCTTGCGCTTGTCGTTGGACTTGTCCCTGCCACCGGTCGGATCTTTCGTGGCATCGCGCGCCGGATCCTTCGCCAGTTCGTCTGGCCGGGCGGGGCCGGGTGGGGGCGGCTTGGCGGATTTGCCCGCGCGGTCGTGACCCTGGTCCTTCTTGTCGGGCTTCTTTTCCGCTTTTTTCTCGGGCTTGCGGGATTTGGGGTCGTCCCTGGGGACGATATTGGGTGCGTTTGGCGCGGAGGCGGCTGCGAGCGTCTTCTCCGATGGCGAATAGCCACGAATCTCGACCACCGATTCGCGCACCGCCTCCGCCGCGCGCGCAGTGCGCGACGGCAGACTCTTCGTCGTCAGCGTGTGCAGTACGGCAGCGTCGATATCTGCCTGGGTCAGCACGCGCAGCTTGGGCTGCGTGAGCCAGACGGTCCCCACACCGGCCGCAAACACCAGTGCGATCGCCACCGAGATCCATCCGTAGATCGCCACGCGCTTCATTGCAGCCTCCGACGTCCCGTACCGCTTTCAAAAATACAGTACCATCCTCTTGTCTACGCGCCAAGGAGCACGGCATGCAGTTCATCTGGCCGCAATTGCTCTGGTTGCTGCTTGCGCTCCCGTTGCTGGCAGCCGCCTACGTGTATCTGCTCGCTCGGCGGAAAAAAATCGCGCTCCTTTATGCCAGCCTTGCTCTGCCGCGCGCTGCATTAGGTCCTCGCCAACGTCTGCGGCGACACATCCCACCTCTGCTTTTCTTTTTTGCACTGACTGCGGCGATTCTCGCGTGCGCGCGCCCCAGCGCAACCGTGACATTGCCCGCTGATGTGCTCACGCTGGTGTTGGCCGTCGATACGTCGCGCAGCATGGAAGCCACCGATGTGGCGCCCTCGCGCATCGTCGCCGCGCAGCAGGCGGCGCGTGACCTCATTGTGGAATTGCCGTCCAGTGTGCGCCTGGGCATCGTGTCGTTCGCCACCACGGCGACGGTCGTGCAACCGCCAACGAACAATCGGCAGGACATGCTCGATGCACTGGATCGGTTCCAGCTTCAACGTGGGACCGCAACCGGAAGCGGTTTGATCCAGGCGCTGGCGGTGCTGTTTCCGGACGATGGAATCGACCTCGAAAACATCCTGTTCAATGGCGCGTGGGAGCGTGGCAGCCGCCCCGGCTCGCTCGACGAAGCCGCGGCCGCCGATGCGGCGCGCAAGCGTCAGCAGGAACGGCCGCCGGCGGAGCCTGGCTCATATCGGCACGGTGCGGTGATCCTGCTCAGCGACGGGCGTCGCACGACCGGCCCGGATCCGATCGAGGCGGCACGTATGGCCGCGCAGCGCGGCGTGCGGGTCTACACCGTGGGGTTCGGTTCGCCGCAGGGGGTGACCGGCGGCGACAACAGCCTTTCGTACTTTATGCAGCTCGACGAGCCAGCGTTGCGCGCGGTGGCGACCCTGACCGGTGGCGAGTATTTTCAGGCGGGATCGGCTGCGGACCTGACCAAGGTGTATCGGCAACTGACGGCCCGCTTCGCGCTGGAGCGCAGGGAGACTGAAATCAGCGCGCTGTTTGCGGCGGCTTCGGTACTGCTGCTGGTGCTGGCGGGAACGTTATCGATTCTCTGGTTCCGCCGCTGACCGACGCGCTCTGACCCTATCGGCGACGGAACGCTTCGCGCCGCGCCGTGCGTTCGGCAGCAAAGCGTTCGCCCATCGTCGCATCGAGATCCTTGCGCTCCACCGGTTCGCCACAGTGTGGGCACACGTTGGCAAGGCCGACGTCATGACCACAGGCGCGGTGCACGAAGTGCATCGCCACCTCTTCATCGTGCTTGCACCAGTTTTCCCCAAACGCGCGCAGCGCGTAGATAACGGGGTAGAACGCCCAGCCCTTGTCCGTCAGCCGGTACTCATGGCGCAGCGGCTTCTCGCTGTACGGATGCCGCGCGACCATGCCATCCGCCTCCAGCGCCTTGAGACGCGAGGCCAGCATCTGTGGCGTGGCCTCGGTCTGAATCTGGATTTCCTCGAAACGCGTCGCGCCCATATAGAGCTCGCGCAACACGAGGATGGTCCAGCGATCGCCGGCCACATCGACCGAACGCGCCACCGGACAGTTCGTGTCCGCCGTTTGCTTCGTGCCAGTCACGATCGCCTCCGCTAGTCACTATTGATTTCATAGTAACACAGATTCGGCGAGTATGCCGAGCTGGGAGAGTGTGCCTCATCGCCCGCAATCCCTCGTGTTTCTTGACACTATGATTTTCATAGTTATACTTCGACTCACCGACGCGCCCCGGCGTCCGAATGGAGTCCAACATGTCCAACCCCGTATATCCCGCGGAAAGAACCGGCGTGCTGCTGGTCGATCCGTACAACGATTTCCTCTCCCACGGCGGCAAGCTGTTTCCGATGCTGCGCGACGTGGCTGACGATGTGAAGCTGATCGACAACCTGCGCGCCACCGTCGGCGCCGCCCGCGCGTCGGACATTCCGGTGTTCTACGTACCGCATCGTCGCTGGCAGCCCGGCGATTACGACAACTGGGATCATCCGAACCCCACGCAACGCCTGATTCAGCAGCGTCATACGTTTGCCAAGGGCGAGTTCGGTGGCGAATGGCATCCCGACTTCGTGCCGCAGGACGGCGACATCATCATCCAGGAGCACTGGGGTCAGAGCGGCTTTGCCAACACCGACCTCGACTTCCAGCTCAAGCAGCAGGGTGTCACGCACGTGATCGTCATCGGTCTGCTGGCCAATACCTGCATCGAGTCGACCTCGCGTTTCGCGATGGAACTCGGCTATCACGTGACGCTGGTACGCGATGCCACGGCGGCCTTCAGCAAGGAGCTGATGCACGCCGCCCACCAGTTGAACGGTCCCACGTTCGCCCATGAAATCCTGACCACGGCAGAAGTCATTGCAGCACTGCCTACGACCCAAGGGAGCGCAGCATGAAACTCACCGGTAATCTTCTGATCGGCGCCAGCGAAGTGGGCGCCACCGCGGGCACCCTGCAGGCGCTCAACCCAGCCACCAACGAAAAGTTCGGTCCGGACTTCGCACTGGGCGGCGCGGCCGAGGTCGAACGCGCGGTGCAACTGGCCGACGAAGCGTTCGATAGCTACAATGCGACCAGCCTCGAGGTCCGTGCGGCGTTCCTCGATCGCATTGCGGATGGCCTCGATGCCAACGCGCCCGCACTGGCCGAGCGCATTTCGCTCGAGACTGGCCTGCCAGCCGCGCAGTTCCTGGGCGAAGCCGCCAGGAGCGCGACGCAATTCCGTCAGTTCGCCACCGTCGTACGGCAGGGCCGCTTCCGTCAGGCCGCGATCGATCCCGCGCAGCCCGAGCGTCAGCCGCGTCCGCGCATGGATCACCGCATGCAGAAGATCGCGGTGGGTCCGATCGCTATCTTCGGCGCGAGCAATTTCCCGATCTCGTACTCGGTGGCCGGTGGCGATACCGCATCGGCGCTGGCCGCCGGCGCGCCCGTCATCGTCAAGGCACACAACGCGCATCCGGGTGGCTCGGAAATCCAGGCGCGCGTGATTCAACAGGCCGTCAAGGATTCGGGTCTGCATGAAGGCGTGTTCTCGATGGTGCGTGGCGAAGGCAATGCGATTGGCGAAGCGCTGGTCGATCATCCGCTGATCAAGGGCGTGACATTTACCGGCTCCGAAGTCGGCGGCATGGCGCTGTACCGCCGCGCGCAGCAGCGTCCCGATCCGATCCCGGTATTCACCGAGATGACCAGCGTCAATCCGACGTTTATCCTGCCAATCGCGTTGTTCGAACGCGGCGCGACCATCGGTGATGGGTTTGCCGAACGCATGCTCGTCAATGTCGGCCAGGCGTGCCTGAAGCCGGCGATTCTGCTGGCGATCGACGGTGTTGGCTACAGCGAGCTCAAGCAGGCGATGATCGAGCGCATCAGCGCGATGCAGGCGCGCACCATGCTCACGCCGGGCATCAACCTCGCCTATCGCAAGAACGTCGAAGCGCAGCGTGCCGCGGGCGCAGAGCAGATTGCCGCGGGTGCCGGCCCTACCGGTGAGTGGGATGGCCAGTCGTTCCTGTTCGAGGTCGATGGCGCACGTCTGCTCGACACACCCGCGCTGCTCGACGAAGTGTTCGGTCCGTCGGCGCTGCTGGTCCGCGTGCGCGACGACGAGCAACTGCTGGCCATCGCGCGCCGTTTCCGCGGTCAGTTGTCGGCGACCATGCATCTGGAACGCGCAGACCATGCACTGGCCACGCGTTTGCTGCCGATTCTCGAACGCCGCACCGGCCGTATCGTGATCAACGCGTTTGCGCATCCGCAGGAAGTTTCGTACGCGACCATCCACGGTGGTCCGTTCCCGGCCACCTCGGACAGCCGCTTTACATCGGTGGGCATGGGCGCGATCGAGCGATTCCTGCGGCCCGTCACGTACCAGGGCTTCCCTGACGAGTTGTTGCCGGAAGCGCTGCAGCGCGCGAACCCGCGTGGGCTCTGGCGTCTGAACGACGGCGAACTGTCGAAGGCCTGACCCGCCCGCGCCCGCATCCATCTTCATGCTCACAAGGTGCGGGCGCAGGTCTCCCCCTAACTCATTCTGGAGTTGACGATGCAATTTCTCGTTCTGGTTTCCCGCACTTCGCCTGCCCCGCAGAACCCGCCGACCGCCGCCGATCGCGAGGCCGAATCCGAAGTCATCCGCCATTTGTATGTCGATGGCGTGGTGCGCCAGATCTGGCTGCGCGGTGACGGTGGCGCGGCCGTACTTGCCGAGGCCGACGATGCGGAGCGCCTGGTGCGGGCATTCTCGGCGCTGCCGCTCGTGAAGTCGGGCTTCCTGCAGCCGCCGCAAGTGATAGAGCTCAAGCCGTACTCGGGTTTCGGTCCGCGCGCGGCCTGAAACTCAGTCGAACACCGGGTCGCTCAGTTCGCCACCCGTGTCGCACGACTCGTCACTCCGCCTGGGCGCATATTCCACGCGATTGCGCCCGCGCTCCTTGCTGCGGTACAGCGCCTGATCCGCGCGCGAGATCATGCCGTGGATCGTGTCGCTCTGCTGCACGCATGCCACGCCCAGGCTCGCGGTCATCTGTCCCGTGACCGAAAACACGCGCGCGGCCACCGCGTCGCGCAGTGTTTCCGCAAAGCGCACCGCATCGTCGAGGTCGGTGTCCGCGCAGATCAGCAGGAATTCCTCGCCGCCCCAGCGGCCCACGGTATCCGTTACGCGCTTGACCTCGAGAATGCAGCGTGCGATCTCCACCAGCACGCGGTCGCCCACCTGGTGTCCGTAGGTGTCGTTGACCGACTTGAAGCGGTCCACGTCGAGCAGAATGATCGAGAACGGCATGCCGTCGTGCCGCGAGAACGTCAGCGCGCTGTTCAGGACTTCGTCCAGATGCCGGCGGTTGAAGACGCCGGTGAGCTGATCGGTCTTTGAAACCGCTTCGAGTTGACGGTTCTTCTCCACGAGTTCGGCCTGGGTTGCCTGCAGCCGCCGCAGTACGCGGTTGAAACCGTCGATCACGCTGTCGAATTCTGTGCGGCCCAGCCTGGCCAGTTCGTCGAGGCGGTCGCCCTGGCTCGACGCCAGCCGGAACAGTGCCGTGCGCAGATGTTCGAGCGGGCCGAACACCATGCGCAACCCAAACGTCAGCAGCAGCACCAGCACCACGTCGATCGCCGCGACTTCGGTGATGCCCTGCACCATGGCCTTGCGCTGCGCCTGACGCATGTTGTCGCGCGTAAAGCGGATGATGGCCTTGCCGATGGGCTGGGCGCGGCGGTCGGCGTCGATCTCGTCGGGCGGATAGATGGTGACGTCGCTGAGCACATCGTGGCTGCCCGTGACCGTGCAGGCGGAGGCATGCGTGGCCGATCGGTGCACCTCGGCGTAGACGTCGTGGCCATCCGGCGCATAGATACAGGCACCCGTGACTTCAGGGTGGATCAGCGTGGCTTCGAGCGTCGTGCGCAGGATATCGACATTGAGCGCCCAGGCTGGCGCGGCAAGGCTTTGCCGCAGGCCGTCGGACACTTCCGCACGCGTGCGCTCGAAGCGTTGTTCAAGGTCCTGCTGCAACTGCCATTGCCGATGGGCGGCAAACGCGCCCAGCGTGGTGGTCGTGGCAACGATAAACAGGACGATCATCCTGTTCCGGATCGAACGAACCGGTGGCAGCAGTGGCATGGAAGCGCGATCTCGGGAGTGTCAGGGCAGCATTCTATTCATCCACCGCCTTGTCGAACAACTGCCGGAAGCGAGCGAGTTCCGGATGGGATTCCTCATACTTCTTGCTGAAGCCGATATGCACGGTTTCGTTGCGGATCGTCAGCACGCGCCGGGACTTGTAGCGCATGCGTTCCGGGATGCCCTGCGCCTCGAGCGCGATCAGCGCCTCGTTGATGACCACGCTGGGGTTGACCACGCAGTCGATCTCCTGCACCAGCATCTTCTTGACGAGGTCGTGGAACTCGTGGCCCTCGACCAGCCCGATCCTGCCGTCGGCCACCATCTGGAAGAATGGCTTGCCGGGGGCCAGGTAGCCGCGCTGGTTGCCGAACCGCAGGCCGGCGAAATCCTCGGGATAGTTCCGAAACGTCCGACCCTCGATCGAATCGCGGTTGCAGTGCACGGCGACTTCCTCGGTGTAGAACGCCTTGGAATGATTGAGAAACGGCCGATCGTTAGGGCGGTAGTACACGCCGAGGATGCCGGCGGAGTTGCCGTTGCGCGCTTCCTCGACCGTACGCGCCCAGGATGCGAAGCGGATCTGCACCTTGTACTCGGGCATGCGCCGGAGCACGCGCCGGAGATTTTCGATATAGGCGCCGCGCGGAACGCCGTTCTCCTCGAACGACAGCGGCCGCTGGCCGGCTTCCGAATACAACACGATGGTGATCTCTGCACCGGCCGCGGGGGCCATGGCACAGAGCGCGGCCCAACCCACGCAGATAGCGAGGAGAAGCCGGCGGAAGCGAAGAAGGTGCATGGCGTCAGGTACGGCGCGGAAGGCGAGAACGTGCTCTGCTGCGCACCCGCAACCCGGGTCCCTCGCAGTAAGCCCCTGCGGCATTAACGGCAGGTTACAGCGGGGGTTTAGATCAAGGATTACCCTTGTTCCGCCATCAAAGTCATCCGACGACGGCCTGCCGCAGCAGCAGCCCCGACAACAGGAACATCGTCACACCTATCAGGCCATCGAGCACCCGCCACGCCAGCGGCCGCGCGAACCATGGCGCCAGCCAGCGTGCACCAAAACCCAGCATTCCAAACCAGCACAGACTGGCCGTGCTTGCCCCCGCGACAAACCACACGCGCAATGCCGCCGCCTGCTGCGCCCCGATGCTGCCGACCAGCAATACGGTATCCAGATATACATGCGGATTCAGCAGCGTGAAGGCGGCCGCCTGCGCCAACGCTGCGCGGCGCGTGAAACCACGGCCCGTATTCGCGGCATCCATGCGCTGGTCGCGCCGCGCGCGCTGCAACGCGCGCCAGCCATACACCGCCAGAAAGATCGCCCCCACCAACGCCAGCACCCGCGCAAGCCCGGGCCGTTCGCCCAGCGCCTGGGCCATGCCCAACACGCCGGCCGCAATCAGCAATGCATCGGCGGCCGCGCAGAACGCCACGATGATGCCGACGTGCTCGCGGCGCAGCCCTTGCCGCAACACGAAGGCATTCTGCGCGCCGATGGCCACGATCAAGCCGAAGCTCAGCACCACACCCTGAACAAAGACGGCGAGCGAGGCGGAAGGAGAGAAGGGGAGGGCAGGAAGGGCAGAAAGGGAGATTGGGTTCATGCGCACAGCTTGCCGGTCTTGGCGAATGAAGACAAACTATCTTATCTTTATCCGCATTAGACAAACTAAACCACGTTGGCAGAACGATGCTCGACTACGCAGCCCTCTCCGCGCTGGCCGCAGTGATTCGCGAAGGCAGCTTCGAGCGTGCCGCGCGCATGCTCAACGTGACGCCATCGGCCATCTCGCAGCGCATTCGCCTGCTCGAGGAGCGCGTTGGGTGCGCGCTGGTCGTGCGCGATCAGCCATGCCGGGCCACCGAGACTGGCCGCCGCCTGTGCCAGCATGTGGATCGCGTGCGGTTGCTCGAGCATGAGTTGCAGGGCACGTTGCCCACACTCGCCCCCGAAGGCATCGCGCGCGTGCCGCTGCCCATCGCGGTGAACGCGGATAGTCTGGCCAGTTGGGTGGCACCGGCCCTCGCACGCTTTGCCGCCAGCCATCCGGTACTGATGGAAGTGGCGGTGGACGATCAGGACCACACCATGGAATGGTTGCGCAGCGGCGCGGTGATGGCGGCGGTGACCGGCACCGCGCGCGCCGTGACCGGCTGCAACAGTCAGCCGCTCGGTGCGATGCGTTACGTGGCCGCCGCCAGTCCGAGGTTTGTCGCGCAATACTTTGCGGATGGGGTGGGCGCTGGCAGTCTGGCGCAGGCGCCGAGCCTGGCCTTCAACCCCAAGGATGAACTGCAGGATCGCTGGGTGCGGCGCGTATGTCATCGGCATGTCGAACTGCCGCGCCATGCACTGCCATCGACGCATGCCTTCATCGTCGCCGCGGTCGAAGGCATGGGATGGGGTTTGCATCCGCAGGCGCTGATCGCCGACCAGCTTGCGGACGGCACGCTCGTCGAGCTGTTACCGGATACGCCGCTCGACGTGCCGCTGCATTGGCAATACGCGCGGGCCGCCTCGGCATTGCTCGACGGGTTGAGCAAGGAAGTCATGGCAGCCGCGCGCGCACTGTTGCTACCGCAGTAGCAACTCAGCAGCCAACGCAGTGGCCAACTCAGTGGCCAAAATTACTCCGGCTGGATGTTGGCCTCCTTGACCACCTTGCCCCACTTCGCGAGATCGGACTTGATCACCGCCGCGTACTGCTGCGGCGTGCCACCCTGCACCTCGATGCCGGCGGCCTCGAGCTTTGCGCGCACCTCCGGCAGCTTGAGCGCCGCATTGATCTCGACATTGAGCTTGTTGACGATGTCCTTCGGGGTACCGGCCGGCGCGAGGAAGCCACCGTTGGTGTTGGCGTCATAGCCCTTGATGCCCTGTTCCTCGGCCGTCGGCACGTTGGGCAGCGCCTTCGAGCGTACCTTGGTGGAGACCGCCACCGCGCGCACGTTGCCTGACTTCACCTGCTCCTGGATTGCGCTGATGGTGTCGATGTAGAGCGCGGTACGGCCCGCGATCAGATCCGGATGCGCGGCCGATGAACCCTTGTACGGCACCAGCAGCACCGGCGCGCCGCTGTCCATGCGGAACATCTCGGCGGCCATTTCCTGCGCGCTGCCGCGACCCGAGGTGGCGACCTTGGCTTCGGCCGGGTTGGCCTTCATCCAGCTCACGAGTTCAGGCAGTGTCTTTACCGGCAGCTTCGGGTACACCGCGAACACCAACGGAATCTCGTGTGTGTAGACGATGGGCTCGAAGCTCTTCTCGGGATCCCAGCCCAGGTTCTTGAACAGGAACTTGTTGGTGTTGTGGCTGCCGCCGACGATGCCGATGGTGTAGCCATCCGGCTTGGCGTTGGCGAGCACCGCGGTACCGAGGTTGTTCGATGCGCCCGGCCGGTTCTCGACGATAAACGGCTGGCCCAGCTTGACTGAGAGCTTCTCCCCAACCACGCGCGCGATCAGGTCGATACCACCGCCGGCCGGCGCGGGCACGATGATCGTAACGGGGCGGGTCGGGTAGTTCTGGGCCAGCGCCAGTCCCGGCGCAACGATGAGTGCCGCGGCGGCGGCGACGGTCTGGATCAGCTTGTGGATTGTCATGGTTGTCTCCTTCTGTGTTCTATTCGTTCGGTGTCAGTGTCGGTGGCGACCGACTTATCCGCGACCGACAAATGGCATGTTGCTGGCCATCACCGTCATGGTCAGCACGTTGGCTTCCAGCGGCAGCGAGGCCATGTGCCGTACCGCGTTGGCCACATGCTTCGCGTCCATCATTGGTTCCGGCGCCGTGGTGCCGTTAGCCTGCAGCACGCCGCGCGTCATGCGCTCGGACAGTTCGGTCAGCGCGTTGCCGATATCGATCTGGCTCGCGACGATGTTGTAGGCGCGCCCATCGAGCGCAAGCGCCTTGGTAATGCCGGTGACCGCATGCTTGCTCGCGGTGTACGGCGCCGTGAACGGACGCGGCGTATGCGCGGAGATCGAACCGTTGTTGATGATGCGACCACCTTGCGGCGACTGGCGGCGCATGAGGCCGAACGCGGCGCGCGCGCACAGGAACACGCCCGTGACGTTGGTGTTGATCACGTTGAACCACTTGTCCAGCGGCAGCTCGTCCATCGGTACCGCGGGGGCATTGACGCCGGCGTTGTTGAACACCATGTCGACCCTGCCGAACTCGCGCTCGATGTTGTCGAACAGCGCCTGCACGCTGGCGGGATCGGTCACGTCGGTCGGCATCGCCACGGCATGCTGACCACGTTCCGCTGCTTCGGCCGCGAGCGTCTGCAGCGGTTCGGCGCGACGGCCGGCAAGCACGACGGTCCAGCCGTCGTCGAGCAGCGCGAGCGCGGTCAGGCGGCCAACGCCACTGCCAGCACCGGTAACGAGGGCGATCTTGCGAGATGCGTTCAAGGACTGTCTCCTTCCTGTTGTCGTGCAACGGCGGTCTGTCGCCGCTTGCGTGTGAGGGTGAATCGGATGTTTATGGGTGGCTGGCGCTCGGCGACGGGCCGACGGTCATCGACAGTTCGCCGATACCGCTTACGCTCGCGCTGATGACATCGCCGGGTTGCAGTGCGGCTACGCCAACCGGCGTACCGGTAAAGATCAGATCGCCGGGCATCAGCGTGACCGAGCGCGACAGCATCGCCACGAGCTCGGGTACAGGCCACAGCAGGCCCGATAGATCGTCATGCTGGCGTGCGACACCATTGACCGCCAGTCGGATCGACCCTGCATGCGGATGGCCACACGTCGCCACCGGTACGATGGGACCGCACGGCGCCGAGTGATCGAAGGCCTTCGACGGTTCCCACGGATCGCCCGCGCGCTTGGCCTGCTGTTGCAGATCGCGCCGCGTCATGTCCAGGCCGACCGCATAGCCCCAGATATGGGATGCGGCAAGCGCGGGATCGATGTCGCGGCCACCATCGCCAATCGCGACGACCAGTTCCACCTCGTGGCAGAACTCCGCGGTGCCCGGCGGATACGGCAGCGTGCCTCGCGCGGGTACGACGGCGGTAGCCGGCTTCATGAACCATGCGGGCATGCGGGTGGGCGCAGGCTCGTCAGGCTGCCAGCGATCCATCGACGGCCAGCGAGGCTGGTACGGCGGGCGGAAAGACGTAGTCCATCGTGAGGGCTGTCATGATCTGGCGCTGGCGACTTGGCGTGGGCGCTCAGGTGGTCAGGCTCATCGTCGGACGCTGACCGGCCAGGCCCTGCGCCACGCTGTCCAGCACCATGCGCGCCATGGCACCACGCGTCTCCCACGTGGCGCTCGCGCGGTGCGCCTGCAGCGTGGTGCGGTCGGACTCGCGCAGCGCCGCCGGCACGCGCGGCTCGTCGACAAAGACATCGAGCCCGGCCCCGGCGATGCGTCCAGCGGTAATGGCTTCGGCAAGGTCGTCTTCGTTGACCAGGCGACCACGCGCCACATTGACGAGGAAGCCACGCGGGCCCAGCGCATCGAGCACGGCGGCATCGATGATGCCTTCCGCCTTGTCAGCCGCCGCGCACAGCACGAGCGCGTCGCTGGCCCGCGCCAGATCGCGCAGATCGGACACGAATTCGTGTGGCACGTCGTCCATGCGACCGAGGTCCGTATAGCGGATCGGGCAGTTGAATGCGGCGGCGCGCGTGGCCACCGCGCGGCCCACGCGTCCCATGCCAACGATGCCGATGTTCATGCCGGTGAAGCGGCGCGCCAGCGGAATCGCGCTCGGCGACGGATGCAGTTCCCACTGGCCGTCGCGCACGAAGCGATCGCCGGCAGCGATATTGCGGCAGGCGGCGATCAGCAGGCCGATGGCAAGGTCAGCCACGTCCTCGGTCAGCGCGCCCAGCGTGGCGGTGACGGGCAGGCCGCGCTCGCGGCAATAAGCCAGATCGACGGCATCGGTGCCCACGCCGTTGACGGCGACCACCTTGAGCGAAGGCAGTTGCTCGAGCATTGCGCGGGAGATGCCGGTATGGCCGCCCGTGATGACAGCCTGGATTGCCGCGCCATGTTGCTGGAGCCACGCCGCCTGGTCCGCGATCTCGAAGTACTTGTGCACCTCATAGAGGCTGGCAAGCTCGTCGTTGATCGCGGGAATCAGGATGGGATTGAGTTGCAGGATCTGCGGCTTCATGTGTGGGGGCGGTGTCGCGTTGAAGGTTGACTAGCATGGTATGTAATACTTGATCGACAAGGCAATATTGATCTATAAAATCAACATATAACGACACGAGAGAGTTACGACTGGTCATCATGGGAACCTGGATCACGATGGATGAGGCGTGCCAGCGCCTGGGCGTGCGGCCGCAGACGATCTACGCGTATGTGAGCCGCGGCAAGCTCGAGGTGACGTCCGACCCGGCCGATACGCGCCGCAGTCTGTATCGCGCGGAGGATGTGGCGGGCCTCGCCAAACGCAAGCAGGCAGGACGCAAGCACGAGACGCTTGCCACCAACACGCTGTTCGGCGCGGAGCCGAGTATTCCGACCTCGATCTCGACCTTTGTGCGCGAGCGGCTGTATTACCGGGGGCAGGACGCGGTGACGCTGGCGCAGGCGGGCACGCTCGAGGAAGCGGCGCAGTTGCTGTGGAACGCGCAGCAGACGGTGGATCTGTCGTCGACGGTGCGCGTCGCGCGGCCCGGCCGCGTGGCGGCCTTCACCTCGCTGGCCACGCTGGCCGCCACGGGCCATTCGACGCATGGCCGCACCACACGCGTGCTGCATGTCGAAGGCCAGAGTCTGGTCGGGCAACTGGCCAATGCATTCGGGGCGCAGCCGGGCCAACAGCCGCTGCATCTGCGCTTTGCACAAGGCTGGAAGCAGCCCGCGAAGGTCGCGGAGTTGTTGCGGACCGCGATGGTGCTGCTGGTCGACCACGAACTGACGAGTTCGGCGTTTGCCGCGCGCATCGCTGCCTCGAACGGGGCCTCGCTGCCGGCATGTCTGCTGTCGGGGTTGACGACGTTGTCCGGCCCGCTGCATGGCGACGCGTCAGGGCGCGTCAAGGCGCTGTTCAGCGAAGTGGAGCGAAGCGGCGAGGATCAGGTCATCGCGCACCATCTGTCGACGGGTTTGCCGTTCGCGGGCTTTGGCCATCATCTGTATCCCGATGGCGATCCGCGCGCGACGGCACTGCTTGCGCTATTCGAGCCGCCCGAGGTGATCGCGCGTTTTATCGAGAAGGCGACGGCGTTGACGGGGCTGCAACCGAATATCGACGTGGCGCTCGCCGCGCTCGTCATGCATCACGGCTTGCCCGAGGATGCCGCGTTTGGCATGTTCGCGACCGCGCGCAGTATCGGGTTGCTGGCGCATAGCATCGAGCAACTGGGCATCGCGCAGGTGATCCGCCCGCGCGGGCGATATGTGGGCACGATGCCGGAGAAGACCGGTTGAATGCGCCCTTGGGCTAGCGATCGCGCTTAAGGCTCACGCCTTCGTCGACGACGCCGTAGACGCTGATGCCCGATTGGCCATCATCGGGGCGCGAGGCGCAACCGGCGAGGGCGCCGAACCCAATCATGACGGCGATGGCGCCAAGCACGCCGATCAGGCCGAGTCTGCGGCGGAGCCTGCGTTTCGTGTTCTCTCCCATGGATCTTCTCAGTGTTGGCGTAAAGCGTTGGCGTAAACACATAGGACGCCCGGGCACCATGGAAAGTTCGGACGCATCGCCATGCGTTAGCATTGCGCAAGTCACATTGCGTCAGGAATGAGCCGCCGCCAGACATGATCGATCTCAATGACGTCTATTACTTCGCCAAGGTCGTCGAGCACCAGGGCATTACCGCCGCGGCCCGCGTGCTCGATGTGCCCAAGTCCAATATCAGCCGGCGCATCCTCGCGCTCGAGGCCGCGCTGGGGGCGCGGCTGATCCAGCGGACCTCGCGCCGTTTCGTGATCACCGAGATCGGCGTGGAGTTTCATCGCCACGCGGTGGCGATGCTCGTGGAGGCCGAGGCGGCGGAGAGCGTCGTGCGCACCCGCACAGCGGAGCCGAGCGGCACCATCCGCTTCACGTGTTCGGTCGCGGTGGCGCAGTTGGTACTAGCCACGCTGATTCCGCGCTTTATGGCGACATATCCGCGTGTGCGCATCGTCGAGCATGCGACCAATCGTCATGTGGACCTCGTGCATGAAGGCTTCGACATGGGCCTGCGCGCGCATATGGGGCCGTTGCCCGATTCCTCGCTGGTGCAACGTCCGCTCGCGCAGATCCCGTGGTACCTGTTCGCCAGCCCCGGTTATCTCAGGCGCAAGGGCGTGCCCAGTGCGCCAGAGGAGTTGGCCGGGCATGACGCGATTGCGCTGGGCGCCACGCAGGATGCCTACGTCTGGCAATTGCGCGATGTCCGTCATGCGGATCAGACCCATGCCGTGCCGTATTCCCCGAGCCTTGTCAGCGATGACATGGCCACGCTCAAGGCCGCCGCGTGCGAGGGCGTGGGCATCGTCGCGCTGCCGGGCTACGTCGGCCGCGCCGAGATTACCGCCGGCAAGCTCGTGCGCGTGCTGCCGCAATGGATCGTCGGGGTGGCCACACTGACGTTGCTGATGCCGTCGCGGCGCGGGCTGCTGCCGTCGGTACGCACGTTTGCCGAATACCTCGCCGAGCATGTGCCGACAGTCGTCCAGTAACTTTCTTCGTGGCTCATCGTCCCAATAATGGGACGATAGGTCCAATTTACACCCACTGTTTTCTGATCGTCTCATTTGTAAAGTGGTCTCCAGGCCGCGATCGCACCGCGACGCGGGCCTGACCCACCCAACGGAGAGACCCATGAACGCTCAGAACAACGCTCGCAACAATCGCCTGACCCGTGACAACGCCGTGCTGCTGTTGGTCGACCATCAGGTTGGCCTTTACACCGGCGTGCGCGATATCGAGGCACTCGAACTGACGCACAACGTGGTGAGCCTGGCCAAGGCGGCCGTCGCGCTCGGCGTGCCCGTGATCGTCACGACCACCACCGAAAACCTGTGGGGCCCGCTGATTCCCGAACTGCGCGACGCGCTGCCCGGCATTACCGTGATCGAGCGCACCACCGTCAATGCGTGGGACGAGCCGCGCGTGGTGGCGGCCGTCGAGGCGACTGGCCGCAGGAAGCTGATCGTGACCGGTATCTCCACCGATGTGTGCCTGGCCTTCCCGGCGATGTCCGCGCTCGATGCCGGCTATGACAGCTTTGCGGTCATCGATGCGTCGGGTGGTTTCTCGAAGACCCAGGTCCAGATGGGCGTGGCGCGCATGCAGCAGGCAGGGGTGGTGCCGGTCTGCTATTCGAACGTCGCGGTGGAAATTCTCGCCGACAACGCGGCCCCGGAGGCGCAGGCGGTGTACGCCGCGTTGGGCATGCCGTTCGCCAGTCTGGTGTTCGGCCTCAAGCAGCATTTCTCGCGCGGTTGAGCGTCGGCGTTGAACGGGAGTCCGATCATGCAATACGACATCGTCATTGTGGGTGGCGGCAGCGCGGGCGCGGTGATGGCCCGCCGGCTCAGCGAAACGTCGCAGCAGCGCGTGCTGCTGCTGGAGGCGGGCCCCGCTTATCGTCCTTCGAACTATCCCGACGCGTTGGCGCTGGCCGACCGCGTCGGTGGCGACGCGCCGCACGACTGGGGCTACAAGTCCGAGCCCGGCGTGGTGGGCCATGCGATCCATGCGCGCCGGGGCAAGGTGCTTGGCGGCAGCTCCGCGGTGAACGCCGCGGTGGCGATGCGCGCGCGATCGGCCGACTTCGATCGTTGGGCGCGGCGCGGTCTCACCGGCTGGTCGTCGGCGGAGGTGCTGCGGAGTTTTCGCAAGCTCGAATCCGCGCCATATGGTGACGATGCCTGGCACGGACGTGACGGTCCGCTGCCCGTGCGGCAAGTCGCACATAGTGCGCTGACGCCATCGCTGCGCGGGTTTGTCGACGCCACTGTGGCACTTGGCTTCGAGCGCATCGCGGACTTCAATGCGGCCACGCAGCATGGCGTGGGCCCGTATCCGCTCAACGTGGTCGACGGCGTGCGGCAGAACACCGGCATCGCCTATCTGACCAGCGATGTGCGTCGCCGCGTGAACCTCGAGATCCGTGCCAGCGCGGAGGTCGATCGCGTGCTGGTCGAGGGCGGCCGCGCCCATGGCGTGCGGCTTGCCGATGGCACACTGATCGAAGCCGGTACGGTGATCCTTTCCGCCGGCGCTTACGGTAGCCCATCGATCCTGATGCGTTCGGGCATCGGTCCCGCCGACGATCTGCGCGCGCTCGGCATCAAGCCGCTTGCGGATCTGCCCGTGGGCCGCCGCCTGATGGACCACCCGTTCTATTACAACGTCTACGCTCTGCGGCGCGAGTTCAATGCGATGACGCCCGCAGCGGGCGCGGTCCTGTGGACGCGTTCGCTCGAAGCGTCACCTGGCGAGCTGGACCTGCATGTCTCCGCCACGCATATCTGGGATCCCGCGGCGAGTCCGACCGGAGGTGCGATCGTGCTGGCTACCGCGCTCACGTTGCCGGAGTCGATCGGCAGCGTGCGGCTGGCCAGTGCCGATCCACGCGTGGCACCGCGCATCGACTTCAACTTCCTGGCCACCACGCGCGATCGTCGCCGCCTGCTGGAAGGCGTGCGGTTGTCGCGGCAGATCGGTGCCACCGCGCCCTTCGCGGATCTGGTGGCGCACGAGATGGAGCCGGGCCGCGCGGTGCGGACGGATGCCGAGCTCGAGGCGGCCATCGTGGCGGGACTCGATACTTATCAGCACGCGACCTCGACCGTGCCGATGGGCGCGGATAACGATCCGGGCGCGGTGGTCGACGGCCTCGGCGCGGTACGCGGCATCGCGGGACTGCGCGTGGTGGATGCATCGATCCTGCCCGAGATTCCATCGGTCGCAACCAACCTCACCACGATCATGGCGGCCGAGCACATTGCCGCGCGCGTCACCGACTGGAGCCGATGATGCCTGCCACTACGACCCAGACCATGCCGTTGAGCGCGGAGGAGCGCGAGGCGGAACGTACCTTGCTGGAGTCCTTCGTGCGCTATTGGTCCGCGCATGCGAACGACGATCTGCGCACCACCTACGATGGCTTTATCGCCGCGACGCCCCCTGCGGCCGATGTGATCGCCGTCGCGGTGCACGACGGCGAGATAAGTGGATGGTGGTTGCTGCCGCCGGGACAGGAGCGCGCGGGAGACGCTGCGATTCTTTATCTGCATGGCGGCGCCTACGTGCTCGGTTCCGCCACCGCATACCGCCACTTCGCCAGCCAGATCGCCGCGCGCACCAACCGGCCGGTGTTCGTGCTCGACTACCCGCTGGCACCGGAACACGCGATGCCCGCCGCGCACGATACGGCGGTGGCAGCGGCGCAATGGCTGGCACGCTCGGGCGTGCAGCGGCTGGCGGTGATCGGCGATTCGGCCGGAGGTGGGCTGTCGCTCTCGGTGTTGGCCACGCTGACGCGCGCGTCGACGGCGGGTGAACAGAGCGTCCCGACGCTCGCGGCAGGGGCGATGTTCTCGCCGTGGACCGACCTGTCGCTGTGCAGCCCAAGCATGACGGATCCCGCCATTCGCGATGTGTTGCTCACACGAGCATACCTCGCGGACAGCGCGGAGAAGTATCTGGGGTTTGCCGCGCCGACAGACCCCATGGCGTCACCGCTGTTCGGCATTCCGGCGGGCATGCCACCGCTCTATATTCAGGTGGGCAGCGAAGAACTGTTGCGCGACGACGCCACGCGTTACGCACAGCAGGCGCGCGAGCAGGGCAATACGGTGAGCGTGGAGATCTGGGAGGGTCTGCATCACGTGTTCCAGTTCAATGTCGTCGAACTGGCGAGTGCGCGTAGCGCGCTTGACCGTGTGGCGGGTTTCCTGACCGGGCGATTGTGATCGCACCTTGCGGTGGCCGCGCAAGTTGTATAGGCTATTACTACGATTACAACAGTCCTAGTTTGTTATGTCCCACATCAGCACCGGCGTCGAGTACGGCCTGCATTGCATGCTGTATCTGACGCGTTCGGACGCCGCCGTCGATGAAGCGAGCGTGCGCGATCTTGCCGAGCTTCAGGGCGTACCCACCGAGTTTCTCGCCAAGTTGTTCACCAAGCTGGCCAAGGGCGGACTCGTGGCGGCGACCGAAGGCATCAAGGGCGGCTTTCGGCTGGCGCGCCCCGCCAATCGCATCACGGTGCACGATGTCGTCGAGGCCATCGACGGCGACAAGGCACTGTTCGACTGCCGCGAGATTCGCAGCCGCTGCGCGGTCTTCGAGGATGCGCCCCCGACATGGGCTACGCGTGGTGTCTGTTCGATTCACGCGGTGATGCAGGCGGCGGAGCGCGCGATGCGCGCCGAGTTGCAACAACATACGCTCGCGGATCTGGCGCAGCGCACGCTCGAAAAGGCGCCGGCGGCCTATGGTCCGCAAGTGGTGCAATGGCTGACCGATCGCGCCGACCATCGCGCGGACAGCCGTCGTAGCGACAAGAGCGAACGCGGCTGAGTCATTGTCGACATGGTGTGAAAAAAGGGCGATCCATTGGATCGCCCTTTTCTTTCATCGTGCGTTGACGTTCATCACGCCACCACGATGCGTTGCGGATCGGCCAGTGCCAGTGCTTCCGCACGGTCCGCGCGCGGCGGATAGATCCACTCGGTGTTGATTTGCGTCTTCAGCGCCTTGGCCACGCCGCCCGTCAGCTTGACCTGACGATCCCACCCTTCGGTGTACACCGCGCCCCACGGGCCGAGGTCCAGGCACGTAACGTACTTGGGCTGGCTGTATGGAATCGCTGCCACGCCGAGCAAATCGGCGGCCACGTTGTGCCCGGCTGAGCGGCCGAGATTCATCGCATGCTGGCATGACATCGCCGCGAAGTTGCCCTCGTCGTCGGTGGCCGCGTAGGCACAGTCGCCGGTCGCGAACACGGTGTCCAGGCCCTTGACCTTGAGACTGCTATCGACGTGCAGACGGCCGAATTTGTCGCGCTCGGCCGGAATCTGCGCGGTCAGCGCGCTGGCGCGTGCGCCCGCGGTCCAGATCACGGTTGTCGCTTCGATGCGCTCGCCGTTCTCGAGCGTCACGCCGTGCGCGTCCACCGCCGCCACGCCGGAACCGAGCTTCCAGGTCACGCCGAGTTCGGTCAGCGCCTGCGTGATGACGGGACGCGGGCCCGCGCCGAGGTCGGGGCCGATCGCATCGTTGCGCTCGACCATGATCACGTTGACCGCAGCGTTTTCTCCGAGCACTTCGCGCAGACGCGCCGGCATCTCGGCCGCGGTCTCGATGCCCGTGAAGCCCGCGCCCGCGATAACGACCGTGTTGCGGGCCGCGCTGTCGGGAAGGCCGGAGAGACTGCCGATATGCGCATCGAGCTCGGCCGCGTCCGCTACCTGATCGACGTTGAACGCATGCTGTTCGAGACCCGGGATCTGCGGGCGGAACAGGCGGCTGCCGGCGGCCAGCACCAGTCGATCGAAGTGGACAAGTTGGGAGGCGCCTTCCGCACCCGCGGTGGCGACGGTGACTTCCTGCCGCGCCACGTCGATGTGTTCGACCCAGCCTTGAATAAAGCGAACCCCGACGGCCTGGAAGATGTCCTGCAACGGCGCACGCATGCCATTCGGATTCTGTTCATAGAGGCGCGGGCGAACGTGCAGCTCGGGCGTGGGAGCGACCAGAGCAATTTCCATGTCGGTGCGCCCGACCTGATCGAGCAGGCGGGCCGAAGCCAGTGCGCTCCACATACCGGCAAAGCCGGCGCCAATAACAAGAATACGTTTCGACATCTCTGATGCTCCTGAATCAAACCTCGGTTTCGTGCGGTCTGGCCGCCAGTGGCGGGCGCCCTGAGATTTCTGTACGGCGCCGCATAACTACGATTCTATGAGTCGGAGTTTAAAAGTGCAAGAAATTAGAAGGGATTCCTTGGAAAGTGAACGTTTAGTAACCTCGCACGGTCGAATTTCCAACGTAAAATTCGGCTGGCGCCAGAGCCATGGCGCAACGTCTTTACATTCGGGATGTACGTCGATCTCCTTACCCTTTATCTCCTTGCGATCGGGACTCTGCTGGCCAGCGCCGGCATGATCTTCTGGGAACACCGGACCAATCCCAGGCGCAGCCGGTCGTTGCGAATTCTCGCGACGGGCTTTGCAACGCTCGCGACCGGATGCGCCGCGGTACTGATCCGCAGGCAGTTGCCCGGTTTCAGCGGCGCGATGATCAGCAACCTGATCATGCTGTGCGGTTATCTGCTGATCCTCAGTGGTGTGGCCTCGTTCAGCGGGCGGCACGTGCGTGGGCGCGCGATAGCCATCCTGGTCGTGATGGCGCTGATCTGGCTGATCGGTGGCGCGCGCTGGCAGGACCAGATCTGGGCCTACGTCAGTGCGACGCCGATTGCGTTGATCAGTGGCATGACGGCATGGGAGATGTGGCGCTGCGAGTCGCTGCGCGCGCTGCATGCGCGTCGCATCGTCGTGGCGGTCACGGGCATTCACTCGCTGTTCTATATCGCGCGCACCTGCGTGCTGCCGTGGGTCGTCAACGCGTATGGCCCGGTGGCACAATCGATGGCAAGCAAGATCACGATGTACGAGGGCGTGCTGTTCTCGGTCATCCTGCCGATGACGCTGCTGAAGCTCGTGCGCGAGGAGCTGCACAGCCAGCTACTGCGTGAGTCGCAGACCGACTATCTGACGCGCCTCGGCAATCGGCGCTGGTTCTTCGAGCAGGGCGCGCGCATTCTCGATGGCGAAGACGGTCGTGGTCCGGTGGCCGTGCTCGCGTTCGACCTCGATCAGTTCAAGGCCATCAACGATATCCACGGTCACCAGACCGGTGACACCGTGTTGAGGTCGTTTGCGGAAATCGCGCGTGGGGTGCTGGAGCCGGGCGCGTTGCTCGCGCGCATCGGCGGCGAGGAATTTGCCGCGCTGCTGACCGGTGACGATGCGCGCCGCGCGCAGACGCTTGGGCAGACCATCGCGCAGCGCTTTGCCGCCGCCATCCCCAACCGGCTCGACAGCGTCGGCGTGCCAGCCACGGTTAGCATCGGGCTCGCGCAGTTCGAGCAGGACGCTCCCGCGCTAACCGACGGCCTGGCCGCGGCGGACCAGGCGCTCTATCGCGCCAAGTCGCTTGGCGGCAACCGTCTGGAGCTCGCGGGGGCCTGAGGCAATGCGTGCCGACCTCAGTCGCGCGCCGCGGTCACGATGAACTCCACCAGAATGGCGGCGTCGGCCATCTGGGCCTGACACGTCGCGCGCGCCGGTGCGGCACCCGCCGGTAGCCAGCGTTCCCATACCGCATTCATCGCCGCGAAGTCTCGCGGCAGGTCCTTCAGCCAGATCTGCGTGGTCAACAGCCGCGATTTGTCGCTGCCAGCCAGCGCGAGCAGGCGTTCCACTTCGGCCAACGCCTGTTCCGACTGGGCGGTGATATCGCCGTCCAGACGCTCGGCAATGGCGCCGGCCAGGTAGACGGTATTCCCATGGATGACCGTATGGGACATGCGGGCGCTGGTTTCGAATCGTTCGATCTTGGACATATTGAGAGAGGATGAAGAAGGGGATCAGTGTTGGGACGCGGTGAGCTGCCGGTAGGCGAGGCGGGCACTCGCGAGGTCTTCCAGCGCAGTGCCTACAGCCTTGAACACGGTACGCTCGGTGGCTGACTGCCGGCCCGCGCAAGTGCCGCGCGCAAGGCCGGTCAGATTGCCGCGCAATGACTCCGGGGTCAGGCAGCCTGCGGCAAACGCGTTGAGCAGATCGCCGGATTTGGCCGGTGCTTCGTCGGTATCGACCCATACCGAGGCATTGGCAAAGCAGGCGGGCTCGGCTTCGGTCATGCGCGGTGTAAAGCTGCCGATCAGGTCCAGATGGCTGCCGGCGGCAAGCCATTCCGCGTGAATCAGCGGCGAGGTGGCCAACGTCGCGCAACTGACGATATCGGCCGCGCGTACGGCGTGTTCCAGATCCGTGGCGGCGCTCGCCGGAAGACCCTGTTCACGCAGCGCTTGCGCGCATCGGGCCGCCGCGCTGGCGTCGATGTCCCAGATCTCGATACGGTCGAGCTGGCGGACGGTCGCCATGGCCGGCGCCACCAGACTGCCGACGCGCCCGGCTCCCACAACCAGCAACGAACGGGCGTCGGGGCGGGCCAGATAGTCGGCGGCCAGCGCCGCCGCCGCGGCAGTGCGGCGCGAGGTAATTTCGTTGCCGTCGAACATCGCCAGTGGCGCGCCGGTGCGCGCGCTGTACAGCATGTAGGTCGAATGCAGCCCCGGCAGGCCGTGCGCGGCATTGCCCTCGTAGATATTGACGATCTTGACGCCATAGAAGCCCTCGGCATCCCACGCGGGCATCAGCAACGAGATGCCGGCATCCGGCTGGCCCGCTTCGCCGATGGTGTGGGTATGCCTTAGCGGTACCGTGGCACCGGCGGCAAACGCGTCGCGCAGGGCGCTCACGAGCAGTGGGAACGACAACAGGTCTCTCAGCAGCGCGGCTTCGGGTTGCAGCACGACGGCTCCTTCTTCTCGATCGATGGAATCCCGCCATGCTAGCCGCGCCGGACGATCCTTGCCATCGTCATTCGCGTCGGCAGCGTCGCGAACCACCAATATACGGGCGCGGGGCGGCTCGGCAAGATGGCGGCACATAACGTCATGGCACCACAGGCCTTCATGCCGCACCCCACACATCACGCATCGCCGCGCTCGCTGTTCGAGAAGATCTGGCAGGCGCACGTCGTCGCGGAGCAGCCATCCGGACAGATCCTGCTCTATATCGATCGCCATTACCTCAGCGACGACCTGCCCGCCGAGTCGTATCACACGCTGCAGCGTCGCGGCATTCCTATTCGGCGGCCGGCGGCCACCGTCGCCGTGCCCGATCACTACGCGCCGTCCCACAGCACACGGCTGGCGGATGTCATCGACGAGGACCGGCGCGTCATGGTGACGGAGCTCGCCGAGCAGGCGCGTCGCCATGGCATGGTGCACTTCGGCCTCGGCGACGAACGTCAGGGCATCATCCACGTGGTCGGCCCGGAGCAGGGCATGAGCCTGCCCGGCATGACCGTGGTCTGCGGCGACAGTCATACCTCGACCCACGGCGCGTTCGGTGCATTCGGGTTTGGCATCGGCGCCAGTGAAGTCAGTCACGTGATGGCCACGCAGACGCTATGGCAAGTGCGGCCCGCCACCATGCGCGTGTGTTTCAGCGGCGAGCCGGCGCCTGAGATCACGGCCAAGGATCTGGCGCTGGCGTTTATCCGCCAGGTGGGTGTTGGGGGTGCCACGGGGCATGTCATCGAGTACTGCGGCCCGGTCATCGATGCGATGTCGATGGAAGCGCGCATGACGCTCTGCAATCTGTCGATCGAGGCGGGCGCGCGTGCCGGCCTGATCGCGCCCGACCACACCACGCTCGCATATCTGCGCGGCCGGCCGTTCGCGCCGTCGGGCGCGGAATGGGACGCCGCCAGCCGCGACTGGCTGGCATTGCGCAGCGACCCCGACGCGGTATTCGACCGCAGTGTCACTGTTGCCGTCGCATCGATTTCACCGATGGTCACGTGGGGCACCGATCCGTCGCAGTGCTGCGGCATCGACGAACGCATTCCCGATCCTGCCGATCTGCCCGATCCCGCACGACGCGCCGCCGCCGAACGCGCGCTGCGTTACATGGGACTCGAGGGTGGGCAGTCGCTACAGGGGCTCCCGGTGGACCGTGTGTTCATCGGCTCGTGTACCAATGGCCGCATCGAAGACCTGCGCCTCGCGGCCAGTGCCATCCGTGGCCGCAAGGCCCGTGTGCGCACGCTCGTAGTGCCGGGCTCGGGCCTGGTTCGCGCGCAGGCGGAAGCCGAAGGGTTGCACCGTGTCTTCCTCGATGCTGGCATGACATGGGGCACACCGGGCTGCTCGATGTGCCTGGGTGTGAATGGCGATATCGGTCAGCCGGGCGAGCGCAGCGTGTCCACCACCAACCGCAACTTTGTCGGCAGGCAGGGCCCCGGGGTGCGTACCCATCTGGTCAACCCTGCCATGGCCGCCGCCACTGCGATTGCGGGTTGCCTGACGGACTATCGCGAGGAGCTGGCCCATGCAGCCGTTTGATCATGTGCGCGGCGTGGCCGTGCCGATGCCGGAAGCCGATATCAACACCGATCAGATCGTGCCCGGTCGCTTTATGCACAAGGTACGCGAAGACTACGGCCGCTTCTGTTTCCACGACCTGCGCTTCGATCAGACGGAGCAACCACGGCCCGGTTACGTGCTGAACGATCCTGCCTATGCCGGTGCGGCCGTATTGGTGGCGGGGTCGAACTTCGGCTGCGGGTCGTCACGCGAGCACGCGGTATTCACGCTTGCCGACTACGGATTTCGTGCCGTGCTGGCGCCGAGCTTCGGGGACATCTTCCGCAACAACTGCTACCAGAACGGCGTGCTGCCTGTCGTCCTGCCGCCCGACTTCATCTCTCGCCTGCTGGCGTGCCTGGCCCGCCAGCCCGGCGCGCAGGTGGAGGTCGACTTGCCCGGGCAGCAGGTGACGGCGCCGGACGGCGGCGTCTGCGGGTTCGAGATCGACGCCTTCCGCAAGGACTGCCTGCTCAAGGGGCTCGACGATATCGACCTGACGCTCTCGATGCGCGAGGCCATCGATCGTTTCGAGCAAAACCGGATTCAACCGACGGGTAAGACATCATGAAGATTGCAGTACTGGGGGGCGATGGTATCGGCCCGGAAGTGACCGCGCAGGCGGTCAAGGTTCTGCGGGCGCTGGCAACGCGAGGCCTGCATTTCGAGATGGTCGAATGCCTGATCGGCGGTGTGGCCTACGATCGGACAGGCCATCCGCTGCCGCCCGCCACGCTCGATGCGGTGCAGCGCGCGGACGCGATCCTGTTCGGCGCCGAAGGCGGGTTCCAGTATGAGACGCTGCCGCGCGGATTGCGCCCGGGCGATGCGCTGCTCACGCTGCGCAAGGATCTGGATCTGTTTGCCAACTACCGGCCCATCGTCACGTTCCGCGAACTTGCCGGCGCATCGTCGTTCCGGCCCGAGATCGTCGAGGACCTCGATCTGTTGCTGATCCGCGAGCTGACGTCGGATCTCTATTTTGGCGAGCCGCGCGGCATCGTTGTAGAGAACGGTCGTCGTGTCGGCATCAACACCATGCGCTACACGGAGGACGAGATCGCGCGCGTGGTACGCGTGGGCTTCGAGGCCGCGCGGGCCCGGCGCGGCAAGCTGTGCTCGGTCGACAAGGCCAACGTGCTGGAAAGCATGGAGCTGTGGCGCATCGTGACCGAAGAGGTCGCGCGCGACTATCCGGACGTGGCGCTGAGCCACCTCTACGTCGATGCCGCGGCCATGGCGCTGGCTCGCGACCCAAAGCAGTTCGACGTGATCGTCACCGGCAATCTGTTCGGGGACATCCTCTCCGACGAAGCATCGATGCTTACGGGGTCCATCGGCATGCTGCCGTCATCGTCCCTGAACGCGCAGGGCAAGGGCCTGTACGAACCCGTGCACGGCTGCGCGCCGGATATCGCCGGCAAGGATCTCGCCAATCCGCTGGCCTCGATCCTGTCGGCAGCCATGATGCTGCGGCAGGGCTTGGGCCAACCGCAGGCGGCGAATCTCATCGAGCGCGCGGTACGCCGCGTGCTGGCCGACGGTCTGCGCACGGCCGACATCTTTCAGCCCGGCTGCACGCGCGCCGGCACGGAAGCGATGGGCGACGCCGTGGTGGCGGCGCTCGCCGCTCTCGAATAACCGTTGCGGCCTGCCAGCCGTGTCCAACCCCCGAAGAGGACTGCCATGAACTTACTGAAATCCACGCTGTTCGCCGCTTTCGCCTGTCTGGTCGTGCCGTTCGCGCAGGCACAGGGCAAGACCACCCTGACGGTCTACACCACGCTCGAGAAGGAGCAACTGGCGCCGTACAAGGCGGCGTTCGAGAAAGCGCATCCCGAGATCCAGATTGCCTGGCTCCGCGACAGCCCCGGCATCATCCTTGCACGACTGATCGCCGAGAAGGACGCGCCCAAGGCCGACCTGCTGTGGGGCGTGCCGGCGATGCATATCCTGACGCTGAACAAGATGGGGCTGATTCAGCCGTACGAGCCCAAGGGCTACGCGCAGCTCAAGCCGCGCTTTCGTGACAGCGTCAACAAGCCGCCGGTCTACACCGGCAACGAGGCCTGGATGACCATGATCTGCTTCAACACGGTTGAGGCCAGGAAGCGTGGTCTGCCGCCGCCAACGCAGTGGTCGGATCTCGCCAAGCCCATTTACAAGGGCCAGATCACGATGCCGAATCCGGCTTCGAGCCAGACCGGCTATCTCGGCGTCAATCACTGGGTCCAGAGCATGGGCGAACCCGCCGCGTGGAAGTACATGGATGGCCTGCACGCGAACATCGCGATGTACACGCATAGCGGCTCCAAGCCTTGCAAGCTGGCGGCCACGGGTGAATACGTGATCGGCATCTCTACCGACATCACCGCGCCACAGCTCAAGAGCAAGGGGGCGCCGATCGACATCATCGTGCCGACCGACAAGCTCGGCTGGGACATCGAGTCGACGGCGATCATGAAGAACACGCCCAAACTGGCGGCTGCCAAGGTTGTGGCGGATTGGGTTACCACCAAGGAGGCCAACGAGCAGTTCAACAAGTTCATGGCGGTGGTGTCTCATCCCGAAGTGAGCCAGGTGCCGCCGAACTATCCGGCCAACGCGGAAGCGATGATGGCCGACGACAACGTGACCACTGCCGTCGATAACCTGACGCGACTGACCAACGAATGGGTGCGCCGCTACGACGGCAAGTCCGAGCCCAAGCCGAACTGATGCGGGCAATGGAGTCCATGATGCAGAATCCGAGCGGCCACATGCTGGCACTAGAAGGCATCGGCAAGCGCTTCGGCAAGACCGAGGTGCTGCGCGATATCGACCTCACGATCGGAGAGGGGGAGTTCGTCTGCTTTCTCGGTCCGTCCGGCTGCGGCAAGTCGACCTTGCTGCGGATCATCGCCGGACTGGAGGTCCAGAGCGACGGCCGGCTGTTCAAGCAGGGCACCGACATCTCGCGGCTGCCGGCCGCGGCACGCGACGTCGGCATCCTGTTCCAGTCGTACGCGCTGTTTCCGAACCTCAGCGTGGCCGACAACGTGTCGTATGGCCTGGTCAACCGGCGCACACCGCGCGCGGAGATCCAGCGCCGTGTCGAGGAGTTGCTGACGCTTGTCGGTTTGCCGGGCATTGGCGAGCGGCTACCCGGTCAACTGTCCGGTGGCCAGCAGCAGCGCATTGCGCTCGCGCGTGCACTGGCACCGTCGCCGCGCGTCCTGTTGCTCGACGAGCCGCTGTCGGCACTGGACGCCAAGGTGCGCGTGCATCTGCGTCAGCAGATCCGGCAACTGCAGAGCGCGCTGCGGCTCACCACGATCATGGTGACGCACGATCAGGAAGAGGCACTGACGATGGCCGATCGCATTGTCGTGATGAACCATGGCGTGATCGAACAGATCGGGACGCCGGAGGAAATCTACCAGCGTCCCGCATCGCGCTTCGTGGCGGACTTCGTCGGCAAGATGAATTTTCTGCCGGCGGTGCGCACCGGCGCGGAGGAAGCGCGTGTCGGCGACGTGCGCTGGACCGTGCCGCGGACCGATGCCGCGGAGGATGGGGCCGGCAAGGACGTCACGCTGGGCTTTCGTCCCGAGGAAATCTGCTTTCGTCACGTGAGCGAGCAGCAGCCCAATAGTCACGCCGTGCGGGTTGGTGATATCGAGTTTCTGGGCGCGACGTGGCGCACTGCCCTGACATGTCCGGCATTGGGCGATGCGGCATTGATCGCAGACTTTTCCTGCGCCGATGCCCGCACGCTGGGTCTGCACACGGGTCAGGAGCTGCGCGTGGCGATCCCACCCGAGCATGTTCACGTCTTTCCCGGCGGAGTCATGCGATGAAGGCCGCTGCTCCCCTGCCATTCGGCACGCAGGTTGTCGCGCCGCCCGCCAGCCGACGGCGCGTGCCCGAGCGCGCGGTGGCGTGGCTTGTGCTCGCGTTGCTGTGCGTCATCGCGCTGATATTGATCGGCCTGCCGTTATGCATGGTGTTATCGCGCAGCCTGCGCGATGGTGACGGTCATTTCGTCGGACTGGCCAACTTCATCGCCTATGCGTCCAATCCGGGCCTGCGAGCCTCGCTCGTGCATACCCTCGTGGTGTGCGCGCTGACCACGGTCATCACGCTGCCGCTGGCGTTCGGTTATGCGATGGCGCTGGTGCGCAGTCGTCTGCCGTGCAAGGCGCTGTTCAAGGGCATCGCACTGCTGCCGCTGCTGGCACCGTCGCTATTGCCGGCCATCGCGCTGACCTATATGTTCGGCAATCAGGGCTTCCTCAAGGGCTGGCTCGGCGGCGAGTCCATCTATGGGCTGATCGGTATCGTCATGGCGCAGGTGTTCTACTGCTTTCCCCATGCGGTATTGATTCTGGTGACGGCGCTGGCGCTGTCGGACGCGCGCATGTACGAAGTGGCACGCACGCTCGACACACGGCCCTTGCGCGCATTTCTGACGATTACCCTGCCGGCCGCGCGCTACGGCCTGGTCAGCGCGGCATTCGTGATCGTCACGCTCTCGGTGACCGACTTCGGTATCGCGAAAGTCATCGGCGGGCAGTACAACGTACTGGCGATCGACATCTACAAGCAGATCATCGGGCAGCAGAACTTCAGCATGGGGGCTGTGGTGGGTGTCATCCTGCTGGTGCCGGCGGTGCTGTCGTTCTTTGTCGACCTGTTGGTGCGCCGCCGCCAGCGCTCGATGCTGAGCGCGCGCTCGGTGCTCTATCGCCCAGAGGTCCGCCCGATCTTCGATGGCGCCATGGCGCTGCTCGCGGTGATGGTCTCGCTGGCGATCCTGCTGGTGGTTGGCACCGCGATCTTCGCCTCGCTGGTCAAGCTATGGCCGTACAACCTCAGCCTGTCCCTGCACAGCTACGATTTTGCGGCCTACGACAGCCTGGGTTGGGGTGCGTATTACAACAGCCTGACGATTGCGGCGGGCGTGGCGGTGGGCGGTACGGTACTGGTCTTTACTGGCGCGTATCTGATGGAGAAGGTGCGTGGCGTGGGCCTGCCCGCCATCGTGCTGCACTTCCTCGCCATGCTGCCGCTGGCGGTGCCGGGTCTGGTGCTCGGGCTGGGCTTCGTGTTTTTCTTCAACGATCCCGCCAATCCGCTATCCGGTCTCGCCAGCAGCCTGGTGCTGATGACGATGTGTTGCATCGCCCACTATTACACCGTGCCGCACCTGACTGCGCTGACCGCGCTGCAGCAGATCGACAGCGAGTTCGAGGCAGCCTCCGCATCGCTGGGCGTACCGTTCTGGACCACCCTGCGCCGCGTCACGATTCCGATCTGCCTGCCGGCGATTCTGGATATCGCCACCTACTTCTTCGTCAATGCGATGACCACGGTCGCGGCGGTCATCTTCCTGTACGAACCATTGAGCATGGTGGCTTCGGTGGCAGCCGTGGCAATGGACGACACCGGCGACACCGCCGCCGCCTGTGCCATGGCGGTCATGGTGCTGCTGACCTCGGCGATCGTGAAGTTGCTGCAGTCGCGACTGGCCGCGTGGATGGGGCGTCGCACGCAACGCTGGCGCTACTGAGTCGACGCGTTTCCCGTCAGGTGCTGGAACATCAGTCGGGTGGCCACCGGCTGCTGCTCCAGATCCCGCACGCAGACCTTGTAGTGCCGGTCCACCCATTGTTCCTGCAGGTTGATGGATACGATGCCGGCGGTCGGCGATAGCCGCGCCGCGTAGCTATGCGGCACGATGCCGACGCCCAGGTTGGCCTGAACCATGCGACAGACGGCGTCGTAGCCGGCCACACGCACGTGCGAACGCGGCGTGATGCCCAGCTCGGCCGCCTGCCGTACCAGCAACGCCTGCAAGGCGCTGCTGGCTTCCTGCTCGACCATCTCGTGGTCGAGCACATCGGCATATCGCACGGTGTCGACTGTGGACAGCGGATGGCGTGCCGGCACGACGGCAACCAGCCGGTCCGAATAGCAGGGCACCACCGTGAGATGTGGGGCCGCGATATCGCCCCAGAAGATACCGATGTCGGTGGTGCCGTCCATCACCGCCTGCACCGACGCGGCGCTGGACGCCGCGGCCAGATCGATGCGAATCTCCGGATACAGCTTGGTGAAGGTCTTCAGCGCGTCGGGGAAATAACCGAACAGCGCGGACTCGCTGGCCAGCATACGCACATTGCCGCGCACGCCATCGGCATAGTCGAAAATCTCGCTTTCAAGTTCGGCCAGATTGCGCAACATGGTGCGCGCATGGTTGAGCATGGCGAGACCGGCGGCGGTGGGCTCCACGCCCTTGCGATGCCGCAATAGCAACTGCGTCTGCGTTGCATGCTCCAGATCGGCGATGCGCTTGCTGACGGCGGAAGGCGCGATAAACTCGCGCTCGGCGGCGCGGTTGATGCTCTGCTCCTCGACGATCGCGACGAACAGCTTGAGCGTGACGAGATCTAGCCGCGAGACGAGGCTGCCATGGAGCCTGCCGCGCGATACGTTGCGGCAGCCGGGTGGGGATTTGACGTTCGAGTTCATGAGACGCGGGAACAGCGCATGGGCGCGCGTGAAACAACAGATGCGCACCGTAGTGCAAGCTTCGTGCCGAGTCCTGCACCATCGTGCAACATCGCGGGGGCGGTCAATCGGGACTTGCACCGATCGGCGCATGTGGTCCCATGTGGCCCCATGCGGCCCATCACTACGGCGGTGCATTGGGCAGGTGCGCTCGCGGATCGCGATGTCGGCGTCGTCAATGACGTGTTGGCACCCCTTCGCATTCGATCGATGATGAGCGGCATCGAGCCTATTGCGAGGAGTCTGATCCATGTCTTCGGTCGTCGTCCGTGCTTCCCGTTTCAAGTCCCTATCCACGCGACGCAGGCAGTTGCTGCGCGTGGGCGCCAGTGCATGTATCGCCGCCATGTTCGGCGCGGCGCCGTTGACCGATGCGTGGGCGCAGACCGGCGATAACACCGGTCCGCTGCGGTTGATCGTGGCCTACCCACCCGGCGGCTCGGCGGATATTCTCGCTCGCATGCTGGGGCAGAAACTCGGTCAGGTGCTCAATCGCAGCGTGGTGGTCGACAATCGCCCAGGTGCTGGCGGCATGATTGGACTCAACGCCGCCGCGCAGGCGGCGCCCGACGGCAATACGATCTTTCTGTGTGCCGTGACCACGCAGATCATTGTCACGCTGCTCAACAAGAACGCTCGTTACGACGTCACGCGCGACCTCGAGCCGATCTCGCTGATGGCCAGCGCGCCGCATGTGCTGGTCGTCCATCCGTCGGTGCCCGCCAAGGACATGAAGGCTTTTACCGCGTGGCTCGCCACCCAGAACGGCAAGGTCAATTTTGCTTCCGGCTTCGGCACGCTGTCGCACCTCGAGGGCATTCTCCTCGGGCAGCGCCTCGACGTGACGCTCCACAATATTCCCTACAAAGGCTCGTCGCAGGCGGTGACCGATCTGCTGGCCGGCAATGTGTCATTCATGTTCGACAGCATCCCGTCGTCGCTGCCGCTGATCACAAGCGGAAAAGTGCGCGCGCTGGCGGTGGCCTCGACGCAGCGCATGCCGGCGCTGGCCCAGTTGCCCACCGTCGCGGAAGCAGGGGTGCCGGGCTACGACGTCAACAACTGGTTTGGTGTCTACGCGCCCAAGGGCACGCCACAGTCAGTGCTCGAGGGCTTCGACAAAGCGATTGCCGAGACGCTCAGGGACAAGGATCTTGTTGCCAGGATGGAGCGCAACGGGTATCTGCCGAAGTACGGCAACAGTGCGGAGATGGGGCGGGTGGCCACCGACGAGGTCAAGCGATGGGGCAACGTGATCTCGACGGCGGGCCTGTCACTTTGATTCGCGCTGTCGCGCGGCTTATTTAGCCGGCACCACCAGCGGCGCGTTCTGCTTGACGAAGTACGTCGCCAGCTCGGAGGCTTTGCCACTGCCCACGTTCCTCGCCGAATGCGCGACACCGGCGGGGATAAACAGCGACTCTCCGGTCTTTAGCGTCACGGGCGGTTTGTCGCCGAGTTGATACTCGAGTGTGCCCTGCAGCACGAACGCGATCTCCTCGCCCGGATGGGTATGCTTCGGCGCAAACGCGCCCGGATCGAAATCGACGCGAGCCTGAATGCCGTCGTGGCCGGGTACGCTCAGCTCCTGCTTGACGAGGTCGGTGCGATGAATGCCGGCTGCCTGAGCGTGCGCGGCCTGCAATGAGAAGGCGCCGCCGATCAGAAGGAGCGTGGCGGTAAGGTTGCGGATGGATAGGGTACGCATGAACTGTCTCCGTGGTTGCGTTCGATCGGGAGCTTTTGCCCGACCGTTATGCTGTATTGAAGGACAGCGATGTATCGCCGGTGTCGCGATAAGAGTGATCGTGCGTAACGTTGCGTAAGCACTCCCACCCTCGATACACGCGGACACAACTTTCGCGCGCACTCGGTCTACGCTGCGGGTCTACGCTGTAAGCGAGGAGACAAACTATCATGCGCCTGCTATCGAGATGCCTGTTGATCACCGCGCTGTGCTGCGCGATGCCGCCAGCACAAGCGTCACCCGTGGATGAACAACCGCCCGCCATTCTGCCGCTCGCGAGTGAACCTTCGCCGCGGCTCGTGCCCTACGCGCCATTGCCCGAACCGCTCGCACGCGGTGTGGTGATCGTGCAGTTCCGTACCGAGCATTTTCGCGTGATGCCGGTCTTCGGCAAGACCGCAAGCGAAGTGTCACCGCGCATCGGACATCTGCACGTGACCGTCGATGATGGCCCAGCCACCTGGGCGCATACGAGCGAGGACCCGATCATCGTGGTGGGGCTGCCTGCCGGGCCACATCGCGTCAAGCTCGAACTGGCCGATCCCACGCACAAGATATTGGCCACCGAGCTCGTCACTGTGACCGTACCCGACGTGAAAGCGGCCCCGCATCGACACTGAACGGTTCAGCGCAACGTGCGAAAGCTCACGCGCAGCTCCTCGGTGAAGGCCATCGGTTGTTCCCATGCCGCGAAGTGCCCGCCCTTGGGCATCTTGTTGAAGTGGATCAGCTTCGGATAGGCCTTCTCGGCCCAGCTTTGCGGCGCGGCGTAGATCTCGTCGGGGAACACGCTCACGGCCACCGGAATCGCGATGTGCTTCGGCTCGAAAAAGTTGAGCTTGTTCTCCCAGTACAGACGCGCCGACGATACGCCGGTGCCGGTCAGCCAGTACAGCGTAGCGTTGTCGAGGATATCGTCGCGCGTCAGACCTTCCTTTGTGCCCGCAAACACACGCGCGATCAAGGCCTGGCTGCGCGCGTCGTGATCGATCATCCATGCTGCAAGTCCGATTGGCGAATCCTCGAGCGCATACAGCGTCTGCGGGCGATTCGCCATCTCCAGCGCATAGCCCAGCCCGTGCTTGTAGAAGTCGTCGAGTTGATCGAATGCGTTCTTCTCGTCGGCCGACAGCCCTGCTGGCGCCGGCTCGCCAAACTTGAGCGCGCGCGCAATGTTGTCAGGCACGGTCGCGGGCATATTGGTGTGGATGCCGAGTAGCTCCGGCGGCTTCAGCACCGCCATCTGTTCGGTCACAGCGTTGCCCCAGTCGCCACCCTGCGCCACGTAGCGCGTATAGCCCAGCCGCTTCATCAACGTGACCCACGCGCGCGCGGTGCGTTGAGGATCCCAGCCGGTTGCCGTCGGCTTGCCCGAGAAGCCATAACCCGGCAGTGATGGAATTACGAGATCGAACGCATCCGCCGCGGTGCCGCCATGCGCGGTTGGATTGGTGAGGGGCTCGATGATCTTCATCTGCTCGATGATCGAACCGGGCCACCCGTGCGTGACGATCAACGGCAGCGCATCCTTCTGCTTCGAGCGCACGTGGATAAAGTGAATGTCGAGCCCGTCGATCTCGGTAACGAACTGCGGCACGGCGTTGAGCTTTGCCTCCATGCGTCGCCAGTCGTAACCCGCGCCCCAATAGCGCGCGACGCTCTGCATGGTCGCCAGCTGCACACCCTGCGAGGCGTCGTTGACGGTCTCGCGTTCGGGCCAGCGCGTGGCCTTGACGCGCTTGCGCAGATCGGCGAGGTCCGCCTCGGGTACGCGCACGCGCAGCGTCCGGATGGCACTCTTGTCGCCGCCCGGAGGCTTGCCGATATCCACGATCGGCACCTCGGCCAGCGCGTGCTCGCTCAGCGAGGTGGCGGCCAGCGCGGCCGCCGATGTACCGAGAAAGCGCCGGAAGAAAGGACGGCGAGAAGGGATCCCGGGCACGCTGGGCAGTTTGTTGTTGTTATCCATGGCAGGCTCCTGAGGGCAGGGAAGGAGGCAATGCACTACGTTCGCCAATCAGGCCCTCGACAGCTCACCATCGGTCAGCCGCCAGATGCCAGCCGGGTTGGCATGTCGGAGCGCTTCAGGCAACAGCGCGTCTGGAAACCCCTGATAGCAGACCGGCCGCAGGAATCGCTCGATAGCAGTCATGCCCACCGAGGTGAAGCGACTGTCCGATGTGGCCGGGAACGGTCCGCCATGGATCGATGCGTACGAGACCTCCTGCGGATGCGAAAACGCATTGATCACGATGCGTCCAGTGCGACGTTCGAGAATCGGCACCAGCCGGCGCGCCAGCGCGTAGTCGTCCGCGTCGATCTGCAGCGTCGCCGACAACTGCCCGCGAAACTGCCGCGCCAGCGCGAACAGCTGTGCTTCGTCCTTGACACGCATCAGCAGCGCGGCGGGCCCGAACACCTCCTCCGACAGCGAAGCTTCCTCGAGTGCGCGCGTGCCATCGACTTCGAACAACATTGCCTGACCGTCCCAGGCGCCCTGTGGATCGCCACCGGCCGCAATACGCTCGGCACCGGCATTGGCCAGACGTTCGAGATTGCGGCGATACGCGGTGTTGATGCCCGGCGTCAGCATTGTGCGTGCCGGCATCGCCTGTACGCGCGCGGTCATCGCCTGCTTCATGGCGTCGTAGCCGGGCCCGTGAATGGCCAACACGATGGCGGGCTTCAGGCAGGCCTGGCCGACATTCACCAGCATGCGTTCGGCATAGCCATCGCCAATGTCGTGCCCGCGCGCGGCCAGTGCCGCCGGCAGCACGAAGGTTGGATTGACGCTCGTCATCTCCGTGAAGACAGGGATCGGATCGGGACGTTGCTGTGCGCGGTGGAACAGGGCCATGCCGCCAACCTCGGAGCCCGTGAAGGTGACACCCTTGATCAGTGGATGCGCGACCAATGCCTCGCCGATCTCGTTGCCGCCGCCGCGCACCAGCGAGAACACGCCTTCATGCAGTCCGGTGTCCTCGATCGCGCCGCGAATCACGCGGCCCTCGATCTCCGAGGCACCAGGATGCGCGTTGTGCGCCTTGAGAATGACCGGACAGCCGGCGGCCAGCGCGGAAGCGGTATCGCCCCCCGCCACCGAATAGGAAATCGGGAAATTGCTCGCGCCGAAAATCGCCACGGGACCGATCGCGATCTTCTGCAGTCGATGATCCATGCGTGCGCGCGGCTGACGATCGGGCTGCGCGGGATCGATCGCCGCCTGGCGGAAGCGTCCCTGCCGCACGACTTCGGCAAACTGCCGGAACTGCGTCACCGACTTCGCGATCTCCACCTGCAGTTGCGCCGCCGAGAAGCCGGTTTCGAGCGATGTGCGCTCGGCAAGCTCCGGCGAGACGGCCTCGAGCCCGGCAGCGATGCGTTCCAGGAACGCCGCGCGCTCCGCCAGACTCGTCGCGTGATAGCTCTCGAACGCGTCATCGGCGAGCTGGGCGGCCCGGTCCACTTCCGCTGCCCCGCCAAATGCGAACGCTGGCTCGATTTCCTGGTTGGTCGCCGGATTGAGGGCCTTCATCGAACCCGCGGTGGCGGCGACATCTTCCGCGCCGATAAGCATATGACCGGTCAGTTCCATCAAAGCCTCCCAAGCGTGGCAGTGAGTTCCGCAGCGGTCAGAATCGCGTGCGCGAAGGTCGGACCGTTGAGCTCGTGCGCGGCATGCATCATTTCCTTGCTGAACGCGGCGGTGGCATCGCGCACCAGCGTCACGTGGTAGCCGAGCTCCATGGCAAAACGGCTGGTCGATTCGATGCAGGTATTCGCCAGCAGTCCGATGACCATCACGTGCGTGACGCCCTGTTGTTTCAGCTGGAAGTCGAGGTCGGTATTGGCAAAGCCGCTTTGCGCCCAATGCTCCTTGATCATGATGTCCTCGGGCCGCGGCACGAAGTCGGGATGCCATTCGCCACCCCATGTGCCCACCGCGAAGGTATGCCGGTCCTCGATCGCCACCTGCGTGGGATTCGGATGATCCCAGTTCTCGTAATCGCCAGGCTGCCAGCGACGGTGCGGCACGTAGAAAACCTGAATCCCGGCCTTGCGTACTGCGGCGACCACCGCGCGCATGTTGTCGAGCAGCCCTACCTCGTTCGCGACCGCCTCGATCATGGGAAACACTTTGCCGCCGTGCGACAGAAAGTCGTTGTACGGATCGACCAGCAACAGGCCGCAGCGCTCCGCTCGATACACAGGATCTGCCATTTCGCTCTCCCTACGACATTGCTCACGCATTCGGTATGCCGAATGGACGGATCGAGTCTAGATGATGCGAAATGGAAAGGCAGCCGCGCGCATAAAAATACGCGGCGAAAGTGAAACCGTGTCGCGAATCAGAAGCGATGGTTCACGGTGAACTCGAAGCGCCGGCCCGTACCCTGCAACCATTGGGTGGGGTTGTAGTAGGCGGTGGTCACGTACGAACGGTTGAAGATGTTGTAACCGCGCAGTGACAGCGTCGTGTCCCGGCGCGGACGCCATTGCAGCAGCGCGTCGGTCGTGGTGTACGCAGGCATCTCCAGCGTGTTCGCGCGATCGGCAAAGCGGCGGCCCACGTAGCGGATGCCTGAGCCCACAGTCCAGCCCGGCAGGAAGCGCCATGTCAGCCAGGCATTGGCAAGGCGCTCGGGCACATCCGTGGGGACATTGCCGGCGCGCGACACTGGGGCTCCGCCGACCGATTCCGTGAAGTCGTCGTAACGTGCCTGCAACACCGCGGCATTCGCATCGACGCGCCAGCCCGGCAGAAACTCGACACCAACGGTTGCTTCCAGACCTTTGGTGGATTGTTCACCGACTTGTACGCTGAGCGACGGGTTGATGACGTCACGCGTAACGAGGTTCTTCTTGACGATGCGATAGGCGGCAAACGTCCATTCGCCCTTGTTGTCGAGGAAGTTCTGCTTGACGCCGGCTTCCACCTGATGGCCCGTGGCCAGGCTGAAATTGCTGTTGGCCGGCGATAGCATCAGCAGGGCGCTGACCGGGTCGGCCGCCTCCGAGTACTGTGCATACACGGCGAGGTTTTCGGTCAGGTTGTAGACGGTGCCCGCGCGCCAGCCCACGTGCGAGAAGCTCTTGTCGTAGGCCTGCTGGTTGATGACGAGATCATGGCGGCTGATGTCGGCATGGTCGTAGCGCAGGCCAGCCAGTACCGACCAGCGCGAGGTGATCTCGAGCCGGTCTTCGGCGAAGAACGCGTATTGCGTGGCGGTGTTGTCATAACGCGGCGAAGTACCGGCCACGTTGATGAAGTTACCGCGATCGAACACGTACGGGTCTACCACCGAACTGCCCGAGTACGGCGAGTTGTTGGTGTGCCGGAAGGCCGCGCGGTTGACGTCGTAGCCGGCCGAGATACTGTTCTTCATGCCGAACGGCGTACGACGGTACACGACGTTGGTGGTATTGCCGACCTGCCACTGATCGTGGAGGATCTCCACATAGTCCGAGCGGCCGATCATGCCGCTTGCCGGCAGATAGTTGTAGTACTCGGCATTGCGCCAGTGGCGCTTGCTGTCGACGTAGTACAGCCGCGACTGCACCGTGAAGTTTGCGCTCGGCGTCCACTTTGCCGCGAGCTCGGTCCAGGCGTCGTCGTACTTGATCTGGCTGTCCGCCACGTTGTAGTTCTTGCGGCGCAGGCTGTCGTCCTGCACACCGTTCACGAGCGGCACGCCAAAGTATCGCTCGGGCTCCTGCCATCCCTTCGCGTAGCTGAGCTTGAGGCTCAGGTCCGCGTTGGGATCCCATTGCACCGCGCCGGAGAGCGACAGATCGCGCGAGCTGCCGAAGTCGACCCAGCCGTCGGAGCGATTGCCGCTGACGTCGAGCCGATACGACCACTTCTCGCTGATCGCGCCACCGCTGCCGAAGGCAAGGCGCTGTGTATTGTTACTGCCGACGGTGGCCTGCACTTCGTTCTCGATCGGACCGCGCGTGGGCTTTCTCGGCACGATATTGACGGTGCCACCGATCGCGCCTTCGCCATAGATGACCGAAGCTGGCCCGCGCAGTACTTCGATGCGCTCCACCGACCAGGTATCGAACGGAAAGGTCACGCCGATGCCGCCGTACTGACGCAGCCCATCGTACAGCCGCATGACCGACGCGGCATCGGTAAAGCCACGCGACGACAGCGAGGCGCCACCGTTGCCTGGATGGCCGAGACTCGAAATGCCGGCCGCGCGCGTGACAGCCTCGACGATCGAGGTATCGCCGCGCTCCTCGATCTGCTCGCGCATGATCGCTTCCACGCTAGCCGGTGTCTCCATCGGCGTCAGGCCGAGGTTGGAGCCAACCGCCGCGGGCTCCTGCAGCACGGTCAGCGCCGTATCCGCCTGCACAGTGACCGGTGCCAGCGCGTGCTCGGGACTTGCCGTTTGCTGGGCCAGCGCGGGCAGGCACAGTAGCGCGATGGCGGAGGCGATCGCATGCTTGCGGAGTTCGGTCATCGGTGGGCAGGACACAGGCGGACGTGGGATGCACGGTGGAAGGAGCCCGCATTGTATGAATGGGTGGACATGCGGAAAATGCGACACGAAGCCGCAGCGCGGAACCCGTCCATATCTGTTTCGCGCATATCCGCATGACAATTGCCACCTTTGCCGCGCTGGAGGACCTCCCTAGAATGGGCCGCTCTCCTTCAGCCAACTCTCTACATGCCGAATGCTTCCATCCGCGCGATCGACGCGGCTACGCTCAAATCGTGGGTTCACGACGATCAGGAGCTCGCGCTGTTCGATGTGCGCGAGCACGGGCAGTACGGCGAGGGGCATCCGCTGTTCGCGGTACCGCTGCCATTCAGCCGTCTGGAGGCCGATATCGGTCGCCTGGCGCCACGTACCGCCGTCCGCATCGCGCTGGTAGACGATGGCGATGGTGTGGCCGACGCCGCGGCGCGCGTGCTGGCCGCGCTGGGCTACGCGAATGTGTTCTTGCTCGCGGGCGGCGTACCGGCGTGGCAGGCCGCGGGGCTCGCGGTGTTCAAAGGCGTCAACGTGCCATCGAAGGTATTCGGCGAACTCGTCGAGCATCATTTCGGCACGCCGCGCGTGACGGCTGCCGAATTGGCCGCGATGCAGCGCTCGACCAACGCGCCCGTCGTGCTCGACGGCCGGCCTGTGAGCGAGTTCAGCAAGATGAATATTCCGGGTGCGATCTGTTGCCCGAACGGTGAACTTGCCTATCGGCTGCGCGACATCGTGCCCGATCCTGATACGCCGGTAGTGATCAATTGCGCGGGCCGTACGCGCAGCATCATCGGCGCGCAATCGCTGATCAATGCGGGCGTCGAGAACCCAATCTATGCGCTGGAGAACGGCACACAGGGCTGGTACCTGAACGACCACGTGCTCGAGCACGGCGGTACGGCGCGCTATCCGGACCGGGTGTCGCCGCCATCGGTGCGCCGCGCACGCACCGGCGTGCAGGCGTTCTCGGCACGCTTCGAGGTGCCGCATATCGCTGCAAGCGATGCCGCCGCGTGGCTGGCCGACGGCGCCCGCACCACGTTCCTGCTGGATGTGCGCACGGAGCAGGAGCACGCCGCCGCGACGTTGCCGGGCGCGCAGCATGCGCCGGGCGGCCAGCTCGTGCAGGCGACGGATCAGTACGTTGGCGTGCGCCACGCGCGGTTGATCGTGTTCGATGCCGACGGCGTGCGCGCACCGCTCGTCGCCAGCTGGTTGCGGCAGATGGGACATGATGCGGTGGTGCTGCAAGGCGGGCTGGAAGCAGGGCGAGCGGCGCATCTGTCGGCGCGCCCGGGGCCACGCGCCACGCCACATGACGCGCGCTCGATTTCTCCCGCCGAGCTTCATGAGAGCCTTGGCGCCAGTGCCGCACAGATCGTCGATCTGCGCGACAGCATGGCCTACCGTGATGGCCATATCGCCGGCAGCAAGTGGTCGATCCGTCCGCGTCTCGCGCGCGATCTTGCCGAGGTGCCCAGACACGTCACGCTTATCGTGGTCGACGACAGGAAGAGCGGCGCCGCGGCGCGACTTGCCATCGGCGATCTGCACGCGCTGGGCTATCAGGATGTGCGCGTGCTGGCCGGTGGCATCGGCGCATGGAAGGAGGCGGGACAGCCGCTGCGGCAGGGCGCGCATTTCCTGCCCGATGCACGTTGCATCGATTACCTGTTCTTCGTGCATGACCGCCACGACGGCAACAAGGACGCCGCGCGCGCCTATCTGGCATGGGAGACCGGCCTGATCGCGCAACTCGACGAGCGGGAACTGGCGACGTTCAAACTGCCGGCGCTCGATCACGCGTAATAAGCTCGGACGGTTTTTCGCGCATATGGATGTGCGGGAAGATTCGTTCGATTCCTGCGGGGCGATCACTAAGCTAGTCGGTTCCATCTCTCGAAACCGATCATGCCGCGTCGCTCCCTGCTTCAAGCCCTTCGTATCGCCACCATCGTCGCGCTGTGCTCGGCGGCATTGCCATGCGCGGCACAAGGCGCGGGTGACAACGGCAAGCCGGTGCGCATCGTGGTGCCGGTCTCGGCCGGCGGCAGTGCCGACAAGCTTGCGCGTATCCTCGCCGTGAAACTCGCGGAACGGTGGCATCAAACCGTGATCGTCGAGAACGTGGCGGGCGGCAGCGGCACGATCGGCGCGGCGCAGGTCGCACGCGCGGCGCCGGATGGCCGCACGCTGCTGCTCGGTGGCGAAGGCGTGACGCTGAACGCGTCGCTGTTCAAGCGCCTGCCGTATGACACCAATCACGCATTTCGCGGCGTGATCAAGGCTGTGGTGAGTCCGCAGATTCTGGTGGTGCGTCCGGACCTCGGCGTGCGCACGTTCCAGGACTACGTGGCCTACACGCGGCGCAAGCCGGGCGAACTCGCGCTGGGGCTGCCCGGTAACGGCGGCATCGCGCATGTCGCGCACGAGATGCTCGCGCGCCAGCTCGGCATTCGCGTCAACTACATTCCCTATCCCGGCGGCGGCCCCGCCACGCTCGATCTGCTCGGGGGCCATATCGATGCCACGCTGATCACGCTGGCCGCCGTCACCGATTACGTGCGCACGGGCAAGCTCACCGCGCTGGCGGTCACCACGCCGTATCGCTCGAAAGCGCTGCCACAGGTGCCGACCATGGCGGAGGCAGGCGTGCAGAACTTCGCCGTCGAAAGCTGGCAGGGCCTGCTTGCGCCCGCGGCGACGCCGTCGGACGTGGTCGAGCGCATCTATCGTGACGCCGCCGCCGTACTGGCCGAGCCGGCGACGCTCGCACAACTCGAGGAAGCGGGTTTCAACGTCGTCGCGTCGAATCCGCGCGACCTCGATGCCACGCTGACGCGTGACCTGCCGCGCTACGCGGCGGTGATTGCGTCGGCGGGTCTTACGCTCAACTGAGCGCCCATCGTTCCTACCCTCTCTATAGATCGGCTTCGACATGCTTACCTCGATTCCTCTGCGCGCCATCGCCGCGCTCGTACTGCTGACCACGGGTGTCTCGACCGCGTGGGCCGACGCCACGCTCGACAAGATCCGCCAGCGTGGCAAGGTGGCCATCGGCGTGCTCGTCAATGGCGGGCCCTTTGGCTCGATCGATCCCGCCACGCAACAGCTCGTCGGCTGGAACCCCGAGCTTGCGCGCGACCTGGCGAAGCGTCTTGGCGTCGAAGCCGAACTGGTGCAGGTGAACCCAGCCAATCGCGTGCAGTTCCTGCAGCAGGGCAAGGTCGATCTGCTGGTGGCGTCGATGGAGTACAACGCCGACCGCGGCGAGATCCTGTCGTATGCGCCGACGCCGTTCTATCGCGTGGGCGGCACGGCCGCGGTGCTCAAGACCAGTGGCATTCAGCAGTGGGAGGATCTGCGCGGCAAGACCGTGTGCGCCTCGCAGGGCAGCAGCTTCGTCAAGCCGCTACAGGAGCAATACGGCGCACAGGTGCGCGGCTTCAAGACCGCTGCCGAGTCCCTGCTGGCGCTGCGCGGTGGGCAGTGCGTGGCGGCGGTGCATGACGCCACGTTGATCCATCCACTGCTGCGCACCAATGCCGAATGGGCCGGCTATGCGGCGCCGCTTCCCACGGAGATCCTGCCGGCACCGTCGGTGGTATGGGCACGCAAGGGCGAGGCCGATACGGTCGCCGCCGTGGACAAGGTCGTGCAGACGTGGCATCGCACCGGGTGGCTGATCGACACCGAGAAGCGCCTCGGCATCACGCCGCCGCAGCCGCTGCTGCCCGAGTTGCAGAAACAGTTGCGTCAACCCGCCTGAGCGGTCGAGCGGCAGACGTGATGCTCGACACCGTGACGGTCGTGATCGCCGCGCTCAAGGCGTTAGGTCTCAACTACGGCTTTCTGCTCGATGCGCGCGAACGCGTGGCCTTCCTGCGCGGGCTGGGCGTGACGCTGGAGTTGTGCGCACTGACGATACCGGTCAGCTTACTGGCGGGCATCGTCCTGGCGGCAATGCTGACGTCGGGCCGTCGCACGCTCGCCGCGCCGGCGCGGGCGTTTGTCGAGATCACACGCAATACGCCGACGCTCGTGCAGTTGTACTGCGGCTTTCTCGTACTCAATATGGTGATTACGCAGCAGCTGAGCCAGTACGGCGGCACCAATCCGTTGACGCCATTCTTCTGGGTGGTGCTGGTGGTCTCGCTGCACAAGGCCGTGTTCCATGCGGAAGCGCTACGCGCTGGCATCGAAGCGGTGCCGCCTGTCACGCTGGAGGCGGCACGCTCGCTTGGCTTCTCGCGCCGGCAGATGCTGCTGCGCGTGGAGTTGCCGCTGGCGGTTCGCTTCGCGCTGCCGGCGCTCGTCAACAACCTCGTCGACCTCGTCAAGATGACCGCGCTGGCCTCCGCGATCGCGGTGGGCGATGTCACATACGAATCGATCATGATCTGGACGCAGCGCGACAACGTGCTGGAACTGCTGCTGTTGATCCTTGCATGGTTCGGCCTGCTGACCTGGCTGGTCAGTGTGGTGGGACGCTGGCTCGAAGCGCGCCTGCGCATGCCTGGCTATGGCCAATAGTGTGATCGAGCTCGCGTGGACGTGGACACCGGTCCTGCTGCGTGGCATGGCGGCCAATATCGGCATCAGCGTACTGGCGATGGCGATCGGCACGCTGGTCGGGCTTGTCATCGGCGCGCTGTCGCTCTCGTCGCTGTCGCCGGTGCGTCGTGCCACGCGGTGGTGGGTGCAGGCCTTCCGCAACGCTCCAGTACTCGTGCTGGTCTACTTCACCACGTACGTGTTTCCGTTCGAGTGGCAGGTCGGTCAGTGGACGGTGCCATTTCCAGACTGGGTCAAGGTCGTGCTCGGGCTGGCGCTGCCGGCCAGCGCCAACGTCGCGGAGATCTTCCGCGGTGCGATCCAGTCGATCCCCAGCGCGCAGTGGGAAGCCGCGCACTCGCTAGCCTTCCGTCGCCGCCAGATCTATCGGCTGATTGTGTTGCCGCAGTGCGTGCGGCGCATGCTGCCACCGTGGATGAACCTGTACGCGAGCATCACCATGAGCACATCGTTCGCCTCGCTGGTCGGCGTGCATGACGTGGTGGATGCCGCGCAGGTAGCCAGCAACACCGTGGCGCGCACCGACTTCACGATCCTCGTCTACTTCGGACTGCTGATGCTGTTCCTGCTGTATTGCTATCCGATCTCGCGCGCCACGCGCGCACTGGAGCGCCGCCATGGCCGTTATTGAGGCGAAGATTGAAGTGACACCGCAGGTTGCACTGCGCGATGTCCATCTGGCGTTTGGTGAGACCGCTGTGCTCAAGGGCATCGATGTCGATGTCGGGCGCGGCGAGGCGGTCACCATCATCGGGCCGTCCGGCTCCGGCAAGAGCACGATCCTGCGGTGCATGACGGGCCTGCTGCGTCCGCAACAGGGCAGCATTCGCGTTGGCGATACAGCCGTCGAGACGCTGCGCACGGAAGCCGAACTGATTTCGCTGCGCAAGCGCGTGGGCTTCGTGTTTCAGCAGTACAACCTGTTCCCGCATCTGACGGTGCTGGAGAACCTCGTTATCGCACCAACGCGCGTGATCGGCCGCGCCCGCGCGGAGGCAGAGCACGACGCGCGGGAACTGCTCGGCAAGGTGGGGCTAACGGACAAGGCGCATGCCTATCCCGGCGAGTTGTCGGGTGGGCAACAGCAGCGTGTGGCGATTGCCCGCGCGCTGGCCATGCGACCCGAGCTGATCCTGTTCGACGAGGTCACGTCGGCGCTCGATCCCGAGACTGTTGGCGAAGTGCTGACCGTGATTCGCGATCTCGTCGAGGACGGCCTGACGTGTGTGCTGGTCACGCATGAAATGCGCTTTGCCGCGGAAATCAGCGACCGCATCTACTTCACGGAAGCCGGGCGCATCGTCGAGCATGGGCCGCCCGAACAGATCTTCGGCCATCCCGAACATGAGCGTACGCGGGCGTTTCTGCGTCGCGCGCTCGGTGCGGTGCCGCGCCTGCCGGCATCGTTCAACGCGGCATTCGCGCCGCTCTCCCCACCGCCGCTTTCCAAAGAGGATCACGCATGAGCGAGGCTGACCGCCACGGCAATCACACGCGCCTGCTGCATGCCGGTGCGCCACGTCTTCATGATGGCATCGGGCCCGTCAATGTACCGGTGGTGCGCACAAGCACCGTGCGCTTCGATAGCGTGGAGACGTTGGCCTAGCGCCAGCACCGCCGCGCCGATCACGAGCGTGTGGCGACCTATGGACGTCATGGTCTGGACACGCATACGGCGCTGGAAGATGCGTTGTGCACACTCGAAGGCGGCCGGCGCGCGTTCCTGACGCCATCGGGACTGTCGGCGATCGCGCTGGTACTGCTTTCGCTGCTCGGTCCGGGCGACCACGCGCTGGTGTCGGACAGCGTGTATGCGCCATTGCGACGTGTCGATCTGGATCTGCTGCGGCGCCTCGACATCCAGCTGGAATATTTCTCGCCGGCGCATGACGACCTGGCCGCGTTGATCCGTCCGCAGACGAAGCTGGTGTACCTCGAATCGCCGGGGTCGCTGTTGTTCGATGTGCTCGATCTACCGGCATTGACGGCCATTGCACGTGCGCGTGGCGTGCCGGTTGCGATCGACAACACATGGAGCGGTGGCTGGTTCCTGCAGCCGCTGAAGCTGGGCGCCAATATTTCCGTGCAGGCGTCCACCAAGTACATCGCGGGACATTCCGACGTGATGCAGGGTGCGGTGATCGTGGATAGCGACGATCTCGCGCGGCGCATCTCGATCACGCACGAGGCGCTGGGGCTGACCATCGGTGCCGACGATGCCTACCTCGCATTGCGCGGCCTGCGCACGTTGCCGGTACGGCTGGCGCAGCACCAGACCAATGCCACCGCGGTCGCGCAATGGCTGCAGCGGCATCCGCAGGTAGTGCGGACGTTTTACCCGGCACTGCCCGAAGATCCCGGTCACGCACTATGGCAGCGCGATTTCTCCGGCGCGAGCGGCCTCGTATCGTTTGCGCTGCGCGATGCCGATGCGGCCGCGGCCGGGCGCTTTGTTAATGCATTGCAACTGTTCTCGATCGGCGCGTCGTGGGGTGGCTATGAAAGTCTTGCACTGGTGGCGCCGCCGGAACGGCTGCGCGCCTATCGCTCATGGCAGAACCCCGCACCGGTCATCCGGCTGCATGTGGGGTTGGAGGATGTGCAGGATTTGATCGGCGATCTTGCGCGGGCGTTCGCGGCGTAAGAGGATTTCAATACTGCAACGATAACTTTCAATCAATGCTATTTCGTTATTGATCGCCGCGCCATATGCTTCTTCTCATCGGATCACGTGATCCAGACACGTTCAAGGAGAAGCATCATGGCTGGCAAACTCGAAGGCAAGATCGCACTGGTTACCGGCGGCACCAGCGGCATTGGTCTGGCCACCGCCAAGCGCTTTGCGAAGGAAGGCGCGCATGTGTACGTCACCGGCCGGCGCCAGGCCGAACTCGATGCGGCAGTGGACGCGATCGGCAAGAACGCCACTGGTGTACGCGTCGATTCGTCGCAGCTCGCGCAACTCGATCAGCTTTATGAGCAGATCCGTGCCGAGCGCGGTCATCTCGATGTGCTGTTCGCCAACGCGGGCGGCGGTTCGATGTTGCCGCTGGGCGCGATTACCGAGGAGCAGTACGACGACACCTTCAATCGCAATGTGAAGGGTGTGCTGTTCACCGTGCAGAAGGCCCTGCCGTTGCTGGCCAAGGGCGCGTCGGTCATCCTGACCGGTTCCACCGCGGGCAGCGCAGGCACGCCGGCGTTCAGCGTGTATTCCGCCTCGAAGGCTGCGGTGCGCGCATTCGTGCGCAGCTGGATTCTGGATCTCAAGGATCGCAACGTGCGCGTCAACACGCTGAGCCCCGGTGCCACGCGCACGCCGGGTCTGGTCGAACTGGCGGGTCCCGACGCGGCACAGCAACAGGGCCTGGTCGACTACCTCGCCTCGCAGATCCCGCTCGGTCGCGTGGGTGAGCCCGACGAGATCGCTGCCGCCGCGCTGTTCCTCGCCTCGGACGAGGCGAGCTTCGTGAACGGCGTCGAGCTGTTCGTCGATGGCGGGCAGCAACAGATCTGAGCGGGTGATGCTGTTACTCCCGTACCGCGAGTTCGGCCGGCTTGATATCGCCGAGCGGACTCAGCAGTGCGGGATCGAAGTCACGCGGCGCAATGCCGGCGCGCACGCGGTGCGGCCAGTCGTGGTTGGCAAGGGCGCCACGCCCTAAGGTCACGACATCCGCACCGTGTTCCAGCACTTCCACCGCACGCGCGGGGTCGTGCAGGCTGCCGTTGGCGACGATCGTCAACTTCGGCGCCGACTCCCGGGCGAGTTGCACAAGGCTGCGGGCATCGTCCGCAAACGCGGGCTTCCACGCTTCGAACTCGGTCACGTGCAGATAATCGATGCCCGCATCAGCCAGTTGCGCGAACACGGTATGCGCGCCTTTCACGCCTTCCGGCCATTTGTGCGTGAAGTCGTTGACCTTGCCCTGCGAGATACGGATGCCTACCGTGAAGTCCTCGCCAACAGCCTCACGCACCGCGCGCACAATCTGCAATGCAAGTCGCGCGCGACGATCGATCGTGCCACCCCAGGCGTCATCGCGCAGGTTGGTATGCGCGGTCAGGAACTGGTCGATCAAATAGCCGTTGGCGCCGTGGATTTCCACGCCATCGAACCCCGCGACATCGCGAGCCAGGCGTGCCGCCCGCACAAAGCCATCGATCACTGCACCGATATCGGCTTCGGTCATGGCGCGTGGCGTCGCGTAGGCGCCGTTGCCTGCATACACTTCCATCTGTTTCCCCTGCGGCGTGATGGCCGATGGGGCGATCGTGTCGGCACGGAACCGGTTGCCTTGCGATAGCGCGCCCGCATGCATCAGCTGCGCGACGATGCGCCCGCCCGCGGCATGCACGGCATTGGTCACAGTACGCCACGCGGCCGCCTGCTCACCATCGGTCAGGCCGGGCTGGCCGGCGTAGCCCTGCGACCATGCACGATCGGTGTAGATGCCTTCCGTCACCATCAGCCCAAAGCCGCCGCGAGCAAAACCGGCGTAGTAGCGCCGCATCGTGTCGGTCGGCACGCCATTGGCGGAGGCGCTGACGCGCGTCATCGGCGCCACGGCGATACGGTTCTCCAGCGGCAGCCCGCCGAGATGGCCGGCGTCGAACAACTTGCGATCGGCGCTCATGATGCGGCTCCATCGACGACCGCAATGGCTTCGATCTCGATCATCGCATCGGGCGAATACAGCGCCGAGATCTCGACGATGGTGTCGGCCGGATACGGCGCCGAGAACCACTTGCGGCGCAACTCCACGATCTTGCCGAAATGCGCCATCGATGTCAGGAAGATGGTGACTTTGGCCACGCGGTCGAGGCCCGAACCGCCGGCCTTGAGCGCGCGCTCGAGATTGCGGAAGGCGCGATCCGCCTGACGATCGAAATCGCCGGGGCCGTCGATTTTCCCGTCATCACCGACGGCAGCCTGCCCGGAGACAAACAGAAAGCCGCCCACACGGATGGCTTGCGACAGCAGATAGGGCGCGTAGGGATCAGGCTGGGTATGGACTTGTTCGAGCTGCATGAGAGGCTCCGTGATATGGTTGAACGATTGTTGAACTGGGCTCAGGTGTAGCCAGTATCGACAGCCGTCGATTCGTGGACAAATGGTCATATCTCACGCTATGGGTGAGTAAATCTTCATCATGCGCAAACTTCCTCCCCTCAGTGCGTTGCGGGCATTTGAAGCAGCCGCGCGGCGCAACAGCTTCAAGCAGGCTGCCGAAGAACTCAGCGTCACGCCCACCGCGGTCAGTCACCAGATTCGCCAGCTCGAGGAATGGCTCGACCTCAAGCTGTTCGAGCGTCAGACGCGGCAGGTTCGCCTGACCGACGGCGGCAAGGCTTTGTTTCCCGCCATCCGCGACGGGCTCGATGGTTTCGAGCGCGCGATCGAGTCGGTGCGTCACGCGCGCGATGCAAAGGTGGCCACGCTCACCTCCACTGTGGCGTTCACGGCAAGATGCCTGGCCGCGCGCGCGGGCGCATTCCACAAGGCGCATCCCGAGTGGGCGCTGCGGCTCGACGCCACCAACACCGTGGTGGATCTCGATCGCGATGCCGACGCATCGATCCGCTATGGCTCGGGTCAATATCCGGGGCGCATCGTCGAGCCATTGTTCGGCGATCGCTTTGCACCGGTGTGCCGGCCCGACCTGCGCATCGCCAGCGAAAAGGATCTGCGGCGCGCCACGTTGATCCATTTCGAATGGGGCGCCGCCGTACACGGCGATCCGCGCGCGATCGTGTGGCAGGACTGGCTCGAGGCTGCGGGCATGGGTAGCGTGGAAGCCAGCGGCGGCCTGACGTTCACCGAGGAGGTTCATGCCGTGCAGGCCACCGTCGCGGGTCAGGGCATTGGCCTGTTGAGTCTGACGCTGGTGGCCGACGAGCTCGCGGCGGGGGTTCTCGTGCAGCCGTTCGAGCTCACGCTGGAAAGCTTCCGCTACGACCTCGTGTACAGCAAGCGCGCTGCCACGCGTCCCGCGACGGGGCTGTTGCGTGAGTGGGTGCTTGCACAGTTTGGCGATCGAACACCAGCCAGGACGCGAAGCAAACGACTTGCACGCGATGCTTGACTTTCCTGTCGATTAATTCTTTAATTTCTGTAATAACAGAAATTAAAGAAAGCGGAGAAGCATCATGTCGGCGGTGCAACTGGAGTTGTTCTACGACGGCAAGTGCCCGTTCTGCACAGCGGAGATGGGTCGGCTTGCCAGATGGGATCATGGCGGCCGACTCGCCTTCGTCGATATGGCGCAGCCTGACTTCGATTGCACACCGCTCGGCGTCGACATGGCCGCGCTCGATCGCGAGGTGCACGGCCGCACACGGGACGGTCGCATCCTGGTTGGCATCGACTGCATCTTCGCCGCCTATTCGCTGGTTGGCCGCCGCTGGCTCGTATGGCCGCTGCGTGTACCGGGATTGCGCGCGCTTCTGGCAACGCTGTATCGCGGCTTTGCGCGCAACCGGTATGCCTTCTCTCGCTGGCTGGGATACGGCACCGCGCAGCAATGCGAGAGCGGCGTGTGCGCGGCGTACGGCGCGCACACGGCTTCCGCGACGGCGCGGCATGACGACCCCACGCGTAACCGTGTCGCGTTGTGGCTCTATGCCGCCGCCCTCGCGCATCTGTTTGGTGGCATCGTCCTCGCATGGTTTACTGGCAGCGTAGGTCTCGACGGCTACCATCGTGGCATCGAGGCATATTTCTGGCACGGCGCGGCACCGGTTGCCGCGCGCGCGCAGCAGGCATGGTGGATGCAACTATTTGGCGCCACGCTCCAATGCACCGCCATCTGGATGCTGGCGCTCGTGCATATCGGCTATCGCAGCAGACAACGCATGGCGTGGGGCGCATTGCTGGCCGGCCTGCTGATCTGGGCGCCGCAGGACATCGTCATCTCGCTGCAGGCCGGCGTGTGGTCGCATCTGGCGGCCGACGGCTTCGCACTGTTAGCGATGGTGCCGCCGCTACTATGGCTGTGGCGAAGGGATTCGCGTTGAGCAGCGACGATTGGCATAACGGTCTGCGCTTTTTTTCGTTCCGCTGCCGGCGGCTGGGTCATAGAGTGGGAGATCCCCATCCCATACTCACGACCTCCACAGACCAGCATGAGCGCGATTCCGCATTCCTCCGCCGTCGCCGGCGATGTCTTCAGCCGCCGCCAGGCCGCCGTTGCGGCCTTTATCGATACTGCCAGGCAGCATCTTGATGCCGGCGAGCACCATGCGCCGCTGACGCACGACCAGCTCAAGCCCGTAGCCGAGGCGCTCGAGCAGCTTGGCCTGCAGCGCGATCTGTTTCCGGACGAGCACTTCCGCGTGACACCCGAATTTCCGGCGCAGGTCTATCGGCTGGCCGAGGACGCCGATGGCCGCTATGCGCTGTATGTGTCCGCGGGTCTGCCCGGCAAGTCCCAGCCGCCGCACGACCACACCACGTGGGCGATCATCGCCGGGGTCACCGGGCGCGAGCGCAATGTCTTCTTCAAGCGCGAGAAAACCGACGATCCGGTTCGCGACGACCTTCACCGGCTGAGTGACAGCGACGTCGTGGCCGGCTCGTCGGTGAGGCTGCTTCCCGACGACGTGCATACGATCGAACTGATCGGTGACGAGCCTGGCCTCCACCTGCATTTCTACGGTCTGGCGCTGGACCGGCTTCATCATCGCGTGGTGTTCGACAGCCCGGCAGGCGGCAGCTTCCGCACGTTCGGGCCACCGCGTCGGCTCGCGGCACCTGTCATAGATGCCGCGACGCTCAAGGCCGCGCTGCAGGATGGTCAGGAGATTGCGTTGCTCGACGTGCGCGAGGCGGGTGTGTTCGCGCACGGCCATCTGTTGCTGGCAGCCTCGGCGCCGCTGTGGCGTCTGGAGCTGTTGATCGATCGGCTGGTGCCGCGCCGCGATACGCGCATCGTGCTGACCGACGGTGGCGACAATCGTGACCAGTTGGCGCATGACGCCGCCGCCAAGCTCGTGCGGCTGGGCTGGCGCAATGTCGCGGTGCTTGAAGGTGGAGTGGCCGGCTGGGTCGCTGCCGGCAACGAACGCTTCACCGGCAGCAACGTGCCCAGCAAGGCTTTCGGCGAGGTCATCGAGCACCGCAAGCACACGCCATGGATCGATGCGCAAGCGCTGCAGCAGCGCATCGAGCGCGGCGACGACATCGTCGTGGTCGATAGCCGCACTACCGAAGAATTCGCGGATTTCAGCCTGCCCTTTGCGCACAGCGTGCCTGGCGCGGAGCTGGTCTACCGCATCGGCGAGCTCGCGCCGCGACCGGAGACGCTGGTGGTCGTCAACTGCGCCGGTCGCACGCGCAGTATCGTCGGCGCGCAGACGCTGATCGATGCGGGCATTCCGAATCCGGTCGTGTCGCTCAAGGACGGCACGATGGCGTGGCTGCTTGAAGGACGCACGCTTGCGCATGGACGTGTGACGCCGCTGCCGGAGCCTTCGCCGGAGACGCTACGCGATGCGCGTGAGCGTGCCGAACGCGTGGCCAAGGCAGCAGGCGTACGCCGCATCGACGCGACCACGCTGGCTGACTTCGTCGCTGGCGAGGACCATCGCAGCGTCTATCGGTTCGATATCCGCACGCGCGCCGAGTATGAAGGCGGCCATCTGCCGTATTGGCGCTGGGCACCGGGCGGCCAGCTCGTGCAGGCAACGGACGAATACGTTGGCACGCGCCATGCGCGCATCGTGCTGGCGGACTTCGACGGCGTGCGTGCGCTGACCACCGCCGCATGGATCGCACAACTCGGCGGGCATGAGGTCTTCGTGTTCACGCCGGAGGCGAATGCCGAACTCGTGACCGGTCCCGAGCCGATCCGCGTGCTGAGTTCGCGTGCACCGGCACGCACCGTATCAGCCCAGCAGGCGCGCGAGCAACTGGAGGCACAACGTGCACGATTGTTCGACGTCGAACGTCGGGCCCCGTATCAGAAACGTCATGCCGCGGGCGCGTGGTTTGCGGTGCCCGATCAACTGGAAGCGCTCGTCGCCGATCTGCGCAAGGAGCAGACCATTCTGCTGACGTCCTCCGACGGCGTGCTCGCCCGCATCGTCGCGGCGGAACTGGCCGCGCGCACCGGCCGCGATGTGCGCGCCATCACGGGCGGCACGCAGGCGTGGATCGCTGCCGGCCTGCCGACGGACAGCGGCGCGGCACGCGTGCTCACCGGCGACGATGACTACTGGTTCAGCCCGTACCATCAGCCCACACAGGTGCAGCGTGACGCGGGCTTCCGTGAGTATCTGGAATGGGAGGTGGGACTGGTCGCGCAGCTCGAACGCGAAGGCGACGTCGGATTCTGGCTGGTCGGGGACAGGCACTAACAGTCGAGTCGCGATTGCGGAGTGTGGTGGCACGGACGTCGGCTATACCGACTACCCGTTTCACACGGCGTTGCTGGCGGCGTAATCAGGAGGGTAATCAGGAGCGTAATCAGGAGGGTAATCGGGCCGTTCACGCCAGTTGCGGCGGCCGCGCGGTGAGCGCCTGCGCGAGCGCCGCGACGAAGGCGTCTGCGGCGGCCTGATCCAGCGCGGCGGTCGTCACGCGGAACCCTGGCGCGCTCTCCAGCGTGAAATCCGCGCCGGTGCGAATGTGCCAGCCACTGGCGATCAGGCTTTGCGCGATCGACGCATCGTCCGCGCACGGCACCCAGATATTGAAACCCGCGGTGCCGGTGGTCTCGATGCCAATGCGGCGCAGCGCCTTCTGCATGTATCGGTACCGCTCGCGATAGATCTTGCCGGCATCGCGCACCAGCGTGTGGACCGCCGGCTGTTGCAACAGGCCGCCCACCAATCGTTGCAGCAGCGAGCTGACCCACCCCATCGAGTAGGCCTGCGCACGCGCGATGCGTGCCACCGTCAGTGCATCGCCGGCCGCCACCGCCACGCGCATATCGGGGCCAAGGAACTTCGACACCGAACGCGTCACCAACCAACGCTCAGCGTGCGCCGCGACGAGGTTGCGATACGGAGCAAGTTCGAGCAGGCTCGAGTGGTCGTCATCGAGGAACAACGTCTGTTTCGCTTTGGCCACGATCGGCGCCAATTGCTTGGCGCGCTCGGCCGACGTGCAGATACCAGTGGGATTTTGCGCGCGCGTGCTGAGGATCACCGCCTTGCAGCCGGCCTTGATGGCGGCCTGCAACGCTTCCGGACGAACACCCTGCGCGTCCATGGCCAGCGGGAAGGTCTTCAATCCGATCGAGCGTACCAGCCCGACCGTCGTGGCATAGGCCGGATCCTCCAGCGCCACCAGATCGCCGGGCGCCAGGCAGTTGCGCAGCACCATGTCCAGCACGGCCATCGTGCCGCTGCCTATGAACAGCGAATCGGCGGGAATGCCATCGGCATCGAACGACGCGCGCGCCCATTCCATCAGCGGCATCGCCTCGTCGGCCTCGCCATAGAGCAGCGGGTCGGTCGAGATCTTCTGCAACTGCGCGCGCACCATCAGTGCACTGGGCAGCAGCGTGCGGTCCGGATTGCCACCGTTGGCCGCGATCACGCCATCAGGCGGGGGCGCCCATCCCGTGGTCGCATGCGGCGCCACCGGGCCACCGACCACCGAGCCATTGCGCCCCGCACTGTAGATCAGCCCGGCGTTCTGCAGCATGCGGTATGCCGCAGCCACGGTGTTCTTGTTGACCTGCCAGAGCTCGGCCGCTTCCCGCACGGTAGGCAAGGCATCGCCCGCGCGCAATTCGCCGCGAACGATCCGGTCTTCCAGACTGCTGAATATCTCTGCCGCTTTCATCGTCGCTCAGACTTCTGTTGATAGGCCTTCGCGGTGGCCAGCCGTTGCGTCGTGATCGGCGCGGCGCGCTGCGTCACCGCGTCAAGGATCGACGCCGGCGCGGTCTTCGGCGAGCCCGCATTGAAGGGCGGTTGCGGATCGTAGTTCATGTACAGCTGCAACTCTTGCGCGACCGTCTCGCCGCGCAGCAGGGATGCCATGATAAGCGAACCATCGATGCCGGAGGTCACGCCCCCCGCGCTGACGTACTTGCCGTCGATCACCACGCGGTCGTCGCTCGGAATCGCGCCGAAGTAGGGCAACACGTCCATTGCCGTCCAGTGTGTCGTGGCGCGCTTGCCGTGTAGCAGGCCAGCCGCGCCGCACAGCAGTGCGCCAGTGCACACCGAGTACACATAGCGCGCCGACGCGGCCTGCCGGCGGATAAAGCCGAGCACCTCTTCGTCGGCCATCAACGCTTCCTGACCGTACCCGCCGGGCACCAGCAGTACGTCGAGTTGCGGCGCCTCGTCGAATGTCGTATCCGCCAGCAACTGCATGCCGGCCATATCGCGCACGGGAAGCCTGTCCTTCCAGAGCGTCACGAAAGTGGAATTCGGCACGCGTGCGAGGGCTTCGAACGGACCAGTGAAGTCGCACTGGTCCATCTTCGGAAAGATGATGCCGCCAATCGTCAGGTGAACGTCGCTGGGGATGGTCATGATGGGCTCCTGTGGCCGATACGTCCTAGTACAAAAACAATATGAACTAGGACGATAGGCCGATCAGGCAGCCATGTCAACTACGCGACCGCCAGCCGCAACTCCCCATGTGCCGCCACCTCGGCCACCACATCCCCGATCATCTCCGCCGTGGCGGCCGATAGCGTCCACCCCAGATGCCCGTGCCCCGTGTTGTAGAAGACGTTGGCGGCGTGCCCACGGCCGACGCGCGGCATCATGTCCGGCATCATCGGTCGCAATCCGGCCCATGGCACCACGCTGCGCGTGCTCACGCCCGGGAAGCACTGGTGCACCCAGTCGATCAGCGGACGAATGCGATCGGCGCGGATATCGCGGTTGATGCCATTGAACTCGGCCGTCCCGGCCACCCGGAAGCGATCGTCACCGAGACGACTGGTCACGAGCTTGGTCTCGTCATCGAGCAGGCTCACGATCGGCGCGGCCGCCTGGCTGGTCGCATCGTTCAGATTGACGGTGATCGAGTATCCCTTCACGGGGTAGACGTTCACGCGGTCGCCTAGCTGGCGCGCGAACTCGCGACTGGCCACGCCGGCACACACCACTACGGCATCGAATTCACGCGTGGCGGGTAGTCCGTCACAGATCGACGTCACGCGTGCCGACAGGCCGTCGGTCTCGATCGATGTCACCTGCTGGTCATACAGCGTGGTTGCGCCATGGCGCGCCGCGGCAGCCGCAATGCCGGTCGTGAACTTGTGGATATCGCCGGTGGCATCGCTCTCGGTGTAATAGCCGCCGTAGTACGTACCCGCCAGCGTTGGCTCGATGGCACGCATCTCCTCGGGTGTCACGGCCCGCCGTTCGAGTCCGCCCTCCGCCAGCATTTTCGATACGCGCCCCGCATGTTCGAAGCCGGCCCGATTGCGATAGATATGAAGGATGCCGCGCCGCTTGAGGTCGAAGTCGATATTCTCGGCCTCGGCCCACGCGAACAGATGCGCACGCGCCGCGATCGCCAGCCGCGCGGTTTCCACGGTATTCGCGTGGTAGCGTGGCATTGACGCCATGAACGCCGCGAACCAGCTGAGCTTGTGCCAAGACGGGCGTGGATTGACGAGCAACGGCGCATCGCTGCGCAGCATCCATTTGATGCCCTTGAACAACGTCGACCAATGCGTCCACGTTTCCGCATTGGACGCCGAGAGCTGCCCGCCATTGGCGAACGAGGTCTCCATCGCCGCATAGCGGTGACGCTCGAACATCGTGACGGAGAAGCCGCGCCTGGACAGCGCGTAGGCCGTGGTGGCGCCAGTGATGCCACCGCCAATAACGGCGATGGATTTGACTGCATGGGATGTCATGAGACGGTCTTCCGGACGTCGGGGGAATGGCAGTCCGTGCGCAGGATTGCGCAATGCGGACGCCCCCTCTGTCCTTGACCTGAGAGATTCGCGGGCGCGCCTCCACTATGCGAGGTTCGCAAAAGAAGCGCGCCGCTTGCTCCTTCGGTACCAGCGGCGGACGTACGCGCCGTGGTTCTTCAGAGTGCAATGGTGACACCGGTCCGGGGTGCCTGAGAGATTCCGGGGCGGTTGCTCCTTCGGCGCCGTGCGCTGTGGCACGGACTCTCCCGATGTCGCGGGCTACTATGCCAAGTAACCCGCGACGCTGTCAAGCGGCCGCGGCTTCAGCCACGTGGGCGGTCAGCAGTACCGGCACCGACTTCGACGTCGGCGTGCCGCAACCGTCGCCCGTGCTCTCCAGCGGAACCAGCGGATTGGTTTCCGGGTAGTACGTGCCGATGCAGCCGAGCGGAATGTCATACGGCACGATCCGGAAGTCTTCGACATGGCGCGTTACTCCATCGGCCCACACGCTGGTGATATCGACGTGCTGGCCATCCCTGAAGCCCAGGCGTTCCATATCGCTCGGATTGATGAACACCACGCGACGCAGACCGAACACACCGCGATAGCGATCGTTGAGACCATAGATCGTGGTGTTGTACTGATCGTGCGAACGCGTGGTCATCATCACCAGCAGCTTGTCACCGTGTTCGGCGCGCAGCTTTTGAATCGGCGTGTCCTTGACGACCGGATGCACGATGAACTCGGCCTTGCCGGACGGCGTGTCCCAGATGCGATCGCGCGCGGGCGGTGTCAGATGGAAGCCGCCGGGCACCGCGATGCGCGCGTTGTAGTCCTCGAAGCCCGGGAGCACCTTCTCGATCGCATTGCGAATACGCGAATAATCCTGTGCGTACCAGAGCCAGTCGATCTTGCGATTGCCCAGCGTCGCGGCAGCCATGCGCGCGATGATGGCGGTCTCCGACAGCAGATGCGTCGACGCGGGCTGGTTCATGCCGTACGACACGTGGACCATGCACACCGAGTCTTCCACAGTGATGCCCTGCGGCACGCCATTCTGCATGTCGACTTCGGTGCGGCCCAGCGTCGGCAGGATCAGCGCGTCGCGACCGTGGACCAGATGGCTGCGGTTGAGCTTGGTGGCGATGTGTACTGTCAGGTCGCATTGCCGCAAGGCTTGCTGCGTGCGCGGCGTATCTGGCGTGGCGGCGGAGAAATTGCCGCCCAGGCCCACGAACACCTTTACCTTGCCGTCGAGCATCGCCGAGATCGTATTGACCACGTCATAGCCGTGCTTGCGCGGCGGTTCGAAGTTGAAGACCTTCTCCAGCCGATCGAGGAACGCCTCGGTCGGTTGCTCCTCGATGCCCACCGTGCGATTGCCCTGCACGTTCGAGTGACCGCGCACCGGCAGCAAGCCCGCGCCCGGGCGGCCGATATTGCCGCGCATCATCATCAGGTTGGTCAGGATCTGAATCGTCTGCACCGAGTTCTTGTGTTGCGTCAGACCCATGCCCCAGCATGCAATCACATTCTTGCCGCGCGCATAGACCTCGGTCAGCGCATCGATCTCCGCGCGCGTGGTGCCGGACTGCTCGATCAGATCGTCCCAGTTCTCGGCGCGCAGATCCGCGACGAACACATCGTAGCCATGCGTGTGGCGGCGCACGAAGTCTTCATCGATCAGCGACGGCTCGCCACGCTCACGCGCGGCATCGTCCATTTCCACGAGGCGCTTGGCCATGCCCTTGATCAGCGCGAAGTCACCGCTCAACTGCGGCTGCACGAACATCGACGCAATCTTGGTGCTGCTGCCGGTAATCATCTCCGACGCGTGCTGCGGGCTGGTAAAGCGCTCCATGCCGCGTTCGCGCAGCGGATTGATCGATACGATCATGGCGCCGCGGCGTGCGCATTCGCGCAGCTCACCGAGCATACGTGGATGATTCGTGGCCGCGTTGTGGCCGAAGATCAGGATCGTGTCGGCGTGTTCGAAGTCATCGAGCAACACCGTGGCCTTGCCCACGCCAACCGTCACCGGCATGCCGCGGCTCGTGGCCTCGTGACACATGTTGGAGCAATCGGGGAAATTGTTGGTGCCATAGGCGCGCACGAACAGCTGATACAGGAACGCGGCTTCGTTGCTGGCGCGACCGGACGTGTAGAACGCCGCCTGGTCCGGCGTATCGAGCGCGCGCAGATGGCGTGCGATCAGTGCAAATGCTTCGTACCAGTCGATGGCGACATAGCGATCCGCCACCGCGTCGTACACCATCGGGTGCGTCAGACGGCCATGCTGTTCGAGTTCGTAGTCGGTCTGCTGCAGGAGCGACGTGACGCTGTTCTCGGCAAAGAACTCGGGCGTCACGCGCTTGCTGGTCGCTTCCGCCGCCACGGCCTTGACGCCGTTCTCGCAGAACTCGAACGTCGAGCCGTGTTCGCGGTCGGGCCACGCGCAGCCAGGACAGTCGAAGCCATCGGGCTGGTTCTGACGGAACAGCGTCACGTACTTGCCGCCGGCCACCTTCTCCTTGACGAGATTGATGGCCACGTACTTGAGGGCGCCCCAGCCTGCTGCGGGGTGAGTGTAGGGGGCGATGTAACCGTCTTCAGGGGTCGGCTTGCTCATGACTATGTTTCCTTCGAATCTTCAGGGGGCGTGAATCGTGGTGATTGCAAGATTAGGTCTCGCATCGAGATACAGACGGATACAACCCGTTGGACGCTCAGGGGACACAGTGAACACAGCGCCGGACACCGTGTTGGTGCACGCTGTAATGCATCACGTCTTGATGGACTGTGTCCTTCGGCGTAGCGCATCCGCACTAAAGTTCTTCGCGACGATGCTTGTATTTCGTTCCTTTCTCCTCACATACGAAGAGACAGGCGTTTTTCCATCCCGACCAATGTGCAGCACTGGTGCCCGGAGTCAGTCGGGATGGAGCGTTTCGGCGGTTGCTGCGCGCAGCGACTCCGGGCACTTTTTTTACAGATCAATGAATGCCCTGCGAGAGTTCGGACGAGGCGAGTGACGCCATGGAGGTCAGTGCAAGCTGACCGAGCGTCTGCATGGCGCGATCGGTTTCGCCCGTCCATTCACCGCTGAAGTTCAACCGAAGGAAGTTGGCAAAGCGATGGTCGCTGCTGAATAGCCGACCTGGCGCGGTGCTGATGCCGCACGCCAATGCATTGCGATACAGCGCGAGCGTATCGATACCGTGCGGCAGTTCGATCCACATCAGGTAGCCGCCTTCGGGCGTATGCACGCGCGTGCCCGCCGGGAAGAATCGATGAACTGCCGATTCCGCGATGCTGGCGTTCTGCGCGATGCGTCGACGCAACCGGCGCAGGTGATGGTCATAGCCATCGTGCTGCAGGTATTCGGCCAGAGCGAGTTGCACGCTCGCGGGTGTGGTGATCGCGCTGAGAAACTTGAGCTTTTCCACCTGCTGACGGAAACGACCCGGCAACGCCCAGCCGATGCGATGACGATGCGTGAGGCAACGCGAGAACGATCCGCAGTGCAGCACCAGGCCGCGCGTGTCGTACGTCTTCAGGGACGTGGGATGCTGCGTGCCGAAATACAGTTCGCTGTATTCGTCGTTCTCGACAATCGGAATGTCCTGGCCCGTCAGCAGTTCGACGAGCTCGCGCTTCTTCTCGTCGGGCATCTGCCGTCCGAGCGGATTCGAGAAGTTGGCCGTCAGCACGCACGCGGCAATGGTCTGCGTATCGAGCGCATCGCGCAGCAGCGCCAGATCGATGCTGCCCGACTCGTCGCTCGGAATCTCGATCGCGCGCATGCCAAGGTGCGTGATGGTCTCCAGCATGCCGTAGTAGCAAGGCGATTCCACCACCACTGCATCGCCGGGACGCGCCACCGCTTGCAGGCACAGACGTACCGCCTCGGTGGCGCCGCATGTGATGATGAATTCGTCCGGATTCGCCGGCTGGCCACGTTCGACGTAACGGCGCGCGAGCTGGCGGATCAACGCGGGGTGGCCGGGCGGCAGGCCGTCGAGCATCGCGCTGTCGCCGCAGCGGCGCGCCTGCACACCAACGTACTGCGCGATGCGTTGCGAGGGCAGCAACGCGGTATCGGGATACGGCGAGCCCAGCGGCATCGCATTGTCCTGCTGGATCGCGCGCAACGTGCTCAGCACCAGTGACGTGACATCGACGTCGTCGTCGTGCGCAGCGGCGGGAGGCTTCCCCTGACTGCGGGTCATGGCGCGATCGTGCGCGGCGATCGTACGCTCGATCGCCGCGGTTGCGGATCCTGTCGCGGACGCGGGGTGGGACGTCGCCGCGAAATCCATACGCGACCGCACGAAAAATCCCGACTGCGGCCGGCTCTCGATCACGCCACGGCTCTCCAGCAGCAGGTACGCGCGCACCACGGTGTTGATGCTGATGCGATGCTGCTGGCTCGCCTGGCGGACCGACGGTATGCGTTCGCCGGCACGGAAGATTCCCTGCTGGACCGATCGTTCGATCGCATCCGCGAGCCGGTGGTAGAGCATGGACGAAAGATCGGGCTTGCCATGGCCAGCCGCGGCGTCGTTGAAGGATTCGAGCGTGGTGACGATCATCAGAGAAACTCCCAGAGGCGGCGTCGTGGTGCAAGGTGGACGCGTGGCCGTTGTGCTGCCGAAGCGAATGCCATGCAGAGATGACACATGGCGACACAACTTTAAGGAGCCGAGCCGGACAAAACCCGCTCAGAACAATGACAGATCCGTCATGAAACTGGCCTCATTGAGGACCGAAAAACACAAAGCGCCCGGAGCCGGGCGCTTATCTGCAATCGCGTACGCGAATATGAAATAGATCTCTTACTTCTGTAGCAGCTTCAACAGTGCGCGTGCCCCGTCGGCCGACGATCCGGGGTTCTGTCCAGTGACCAGCAAGCCATCGGTCAACACATACGACGCCCAGTCCGGCCCGCTCGAATACTTGCCGCCGTTTGCCTTGAGCGCATCCTCGACGAGAAACGGCACCACGTCGGTCAACTGCACGGCGGCTTCTTCGCTGTTCGAGAACCCCGTCACCGACTTGCCCTGCACCAGCGGCTTTCCATCCGGCCCCTTGACGTAACGCAGCACGCCGGGCGCGTGGCAGACGAGCGCGAGCGGAATCTTGCTCGCATAGGTGCGCTCCAGCAGACCAATCGAGTCGGCATCGTTGACGAGGTCCCACATCGGCCCGTGCCCACCCGGATAGAACACCGCATCGAACTTGTCGTTGGCCACATCCTTCAGCTTGTGGGTCTGCGCAAGCTGCGCGCGGGCCTCGCTGTCGGCCTCGAAGCGACGCGTATCGTCGGTCTGGAACCCCGGTTCATTGCTTTTGGGATCGAGCGGTGGCTGGCCGCCCTTCGGTGACGCGAGCACGATCTCGACGCCAGCCTCCTTAAAGACGTAGAAAGGCGCAGCCAGCTCCTCGAGCCAGAAGCCGGTCTTCTTGCCCGTGTTGCCGAGTGTGTCGTGCGATGTCAACACCATCAGGATCTTCATCTCATCACCTCATCTTGGTATGGTCTGTGTGGTCCGGGGAGGAGCCTCAACCATTGTGGGCAATGGGACAGATTTTTCCATCTACATTACATTTTGGTTAGAAACGCACTGGTCAGCGAGGCCGCCCATAGAATGCTCCCGTCACAACCGCTTGGCATGGAGCCTCGAACATGAAATGTCCCGTCTGCCCGGATGCCGTGCTCACAATGACCGATCGTCAGGGCATCGAGATCGACTACTGCCCGCGCTGTCGCGGCGTCTGGCTGGATCGCGGCGAACTCGATAAACTGCTGGAGCGCGCCACGGATGCACCGGCACCGCGCGCGGCGCGCGAGCGTCATGAATCGTCCGACTATCGCTACCAGCAGCAGGGTGCGCGCGATCATGGTGGGTACAGCCATGGCAAACGCCGCAAATCGTGGCTCGAAGAGATTTTCGATTAAGCTGTCACCTTTCCGATTCGCCGACTCTCGGATTACCTATTTTTCTGACGTGCGCCGTTTTCTGTTGATCTTCCTGTTGCTCGTACTGCCGTGCCAGTTCGCCTGGTCCGCGGCGGTACCGTATTGCCAGCACGAAGCGCAACCGGCGAAGTCGTGGCACCTCGGACATCACGAGCATCGCCACGAGGCCAAGAAGCAGCACGAGACAAAAATGGCGGTCGATGCCGATTGTGACGTCTGTCACCTGGCATCGGCACCGCTCGCATCCGTCGCCCGGACGTTTGTATCGATCCACCAGCAGGTGCCGGCCGACGTCCAATCCGTCGAGCGCAAGCTGCACTCGCATGTGCCCGAGGCACCTGATCGCCCCAACTGGTCCCGTCTCGCCTGATCGGCGAGACGCCTCCTGTCTGTTGTCCTGAAGCCAGCCGTCTCGCCGAATTTCCCTGTTCTTGATTCAGGTGCAATTCGATGCGAACCCCGATGCGAACCCTCTTGTTGCCGCTCGGGCTGGCGGCCGTCATTTCCAGCTCATTGCTTTTTCCCTTGTCGGTTGGCGCGCAGGTATTACCCGCGGCCACCGGCTATGCCCAGGGCGTCACCGAGCCCGATGGACCGCTGACGCTCGATGCCGCGCTGGGCTTTGCCGCCGGCGGCAACTTCACGCTGTCCGCTGCCGGCCGTGAAATCGATGCGAGCGAAGGCGCCGTGATCCAGGCCCGCGTGATTCCGAACCCGGAACTCGCGACGCTGGTGGAAGACACGCGGCGGTCCTCACGAACGTCGACCGCGCAGATCAATATGCCGATCGAACTCGGCGGCAAGCGTTCGGCACGAATTTCCGCCGCGGAGCGCGGGCGCGAGGCCGCGCAGGCATCGCTCGGCAGCATTCGCGCGGATCTACGCGCGGCCGTGATCGAACGCTTCTTCTCGGTGCTGATTGCGCAGGAGCGCATCAAGCTTGCGCGGGGCTCGCTCGATATCGCCACGCGCGGTACCGACGTGGCCGCGCGCCGCGTGGCCGCCGGCAAGGTTTCGCCGGTCGAGGAAACCAAGGCGCGTGTGGAGCAGGCGAACGTTGGACTGGAGCTGGCCGAAGCCACCGCCGAGTTGCAGAGCGCGCGGCAGGCCTTGACCGCGCTGTGGGGCAACGATCTGCCGCGCTTTTCCGATGCGCAGGGCAATCTCGATGCGCTGCCCTCGCGCCCGGCACCCGATGCGCTGCGTGCCGCGCTCGACGAATCCCCGGACATCATCGCCAGCCGCATCGAAATCGAGCGCCGGCAGGCGCTGATCGGTGTGGAGCGCAGTCGCCAATATCCCGACCTGACCGTCAGCGTCGGCGCCAAGCGGGATAACGACATCCATCGCAATATGGCTGTGATCGGCGTGTCGATTCCGCTGCCGCTGTTCGATCGCAATCAGGGCAACCTGTACGAGGCGATCCGCCGCGCGGACAAGGCGCAGGACGACTACCTCGCCGCGCGTATCCGGCTAGCCAACGATCTGATGGTCGCGTCCAACGTGCTGGCGGTATCGCGCGCCTCCGCGCAGACGCTGAAAGGCACGGTGTTGCCGGCGGCCGAGGAAGCCTATCGCGCCGCGACCATCGGTTTCGAGTCCGGCAAATTCAATTACCTCGACGTGCTCGATGCCCAGCGCACGCTGTTCCAGGCGCGGATTCGCTACCTCGGGGTGCTTTCGCGCACCTATCAATCCGCTACCACCATCGACCGCATTCTGGGACGCTGAACATGACGAACAAGCAAAAAAAGACGATCGCGGCGATCCTCGTGGTGGGCCTGCTGGCTACCGCCGCCGCGGTGATGGTGGGGCGTGGTGGCGGAGACAGCCACGATCATGACGAAGAACACGCGCACGAGAGCGAGCAGGCGAAGCCGGCAGCCGATGCCCACGGCGCGGCAACCGCGTCGGCACCGACTGCGGCGGCTCAGCCGGCCGCAACGGCGAAGCCCGGCGAGGACACCGTCCGCCTGACGCGCGAGCAGATCCAGCAAGCCGGCATCACCGTGGTCGAAGCCAGGCCCGGCAGCGTGCAGGCCAGCCTGCCGTTCCCGGGCGAGATCCGCTTCAACGAAGATCGCACCGCGCACGTGGTCCCGCGTCTGGCCGGCGTGGTGGAGAGCGTGCCCGCCGACCTCGGGCAGATGGTGCGCAAGGGGCAGGTGCTCGCAGTGATCGCCAGCACCGCGTTGTCCGACCAGCGCAGCGAGTTGCTCGCGGCCCAGCGCCGGCTCGAACTCGCGCGCACCACCTACGCGCGCGAGAAGTCGTTGTGGGAACAGAAAATCTCCGCCGAGCAGGACTACCTGGCCGCGCGCAACGCGCAGCAGGAGGCGGAGATCAGCGTGCAGAACGCGCGGCAGAAGCTCACTGCGATCGGCGCAGACACTGGCAGTGGTGGTGCGCTGAATCGCTTCGAACTACGCGCCCCGTTCGACGGCATGGTCGTCGAGAAACATCTGACGCTTGGGGAGGCTGTAGCGGCCGACGCCGCCATCTTCACGATCTCCGACCTGCGTTCGGTCTGGGCCGAATTCGTGGTGGCCGCACGCGATCTGGGCAATGTACGCGTGGGTGAGCGGGCGACCGTGAGGTCCACCGCATCCGACAGCAAGGCCGATGGCACGGTGTCGTATGTCGGCGCGCTGCTCGGCGAGCAAACGCGCACGGCCAAGGCGCGCGTCACGCTGACCAACCCCGACAACGCGTGGCGGCCGGGCCTGTTCGTAACGGTCAACGTGCTTGGTGCAGCCGCGCAGGTACCCGTGGCGGTAGCGGCCGAAGCCGTGCAACAGGTGGAGGGGCGCACCGTGGTGTTCGTCGAAACGCCGGAAGGCTTCCGTGCCCAGCCGGTGACGGTGGGCCGCACCAGTGGCAGCGGCAGTGGCAGCATCAGCGAGATTGTCTCGGGGCTCGAAGCCGGCCGTCGCTACGCATCCGCCAACAGCTTCGTGCTGAAGGCGGAGCTCGGCAAGGCGGGCACCGAGCACAGCCACTGAGCGGGGGAGACGATCATGTTCGAACGCCTTATCCGCTTTGCCATCGAACAGCGATGGCTGGTACTGCTGGCCGTGCTCGGCATGGCGCTGCTCGGCGGCTACAACTACACGCGGCTGCCGATCGACGCGGTGCCTGACATCACCAACGTGCAGGTGCAGATCAACACGCACGCGCCGGGGTATTCGCCGCTGGAGACCGAACAGCGCATTACCTATCCGCTCGAAACCGTGATGGCGGGCCTGCCCGGCCTGATGCAGACGCGTTCGCTGTCGCGTTATGGGCTGTCGCAGGTCACGGTGATTTTTCGCGATGGCACCGATATCTACTTCGCGCGCCAGCTAGTCAATCAACGCATTCAGGAGGCACGCGCTTCGCTGCCCGATGGCATCACGCCCGCCATGGGGCCGATCTCGACCGGGCTCGGCGAGATCTACCTGTGGACCGTGGAAGCGGAGGAGGGCGCACGCAAGGCCGATGGCAGTGCGTACACCACCGCGGACCTGCGCGAGATTCAGGATTGGGTGGTGCGGCCGCAGTTGCGCAACGTGACCGGCGTGGCGGACGTCAATGCCATTGGTGGCTTCGACCGCCAATACCTCGTGGCACCAAGCCTCGAACGCATGGCGTCGTACGGGCTCACGCTGGCCGACGTGGTGGGCGCGCTCGACAAGAACAACGACAACGTGGGCGCGGGCTATATCGAACGCCGCGGTGAGCAGTACCTCGTGCGCGTGCCGGGTCAGGTGAAGTCCATCGACGATATCGAGCAGGTGATCGTGGGCACTGCGCAGGGCCAGCCGATTCGCGTGCGCGACGTGGCGGCGGTGGAGTCCGGGCGCGAACTGCGCACCGGCGCCGCCACCGAGAATGGCAGGGAGGTGGTACTCGGCACGGTGTTCATGCTGATCGGCGAGAACAGTCGCGCGGTGTCGCAGGCTGTGGATGCGCGAGTCAAGAGCATCAATCGCACGCTGCCCGAGGGCGTGAAGGTGATTACCGTCTACGATCGCACCAAGCTGGTCGACAAGGCGATTGCCACCGTCAAGAAGAACCTGCTCGAAGGCGCGGTGCTGGTCATCGCGATTCTGTTCCTGTTCCTCGGCAATATCCGCGCGGCACTGATTACGGCGCTGATCATCCCGCTTGCGATGCTGTTCACGTTCACGGGCATGGTGCAGTACCGTGTCAGCGCAAACCTGATGAGCCTGGGGGCGCTGGACTTCGGCATCATCATCGACGGCGCGGTCGTGATCGTGGAGAACTGCGTGCGGCGCCTCGCGCATGCGCAGTCGGCACTGGGACGACCGCTCACGCGGCGCGAGCGCTTTGACGAAGTGTTCGCGGCCGCGCGCGAGGCCCGGCGCCCGCTGCTGTTCGGCCAGTTGATCATCATGATCGTGTACCTGCCGGTGTTCGCCTTGACGGGTGTGGAAGGCAAGATGTTCCATCCGATGGCGTTCACGGTAGTGATTGCGCTGATCGGCGCGATGATCCTGTCGGTGACGTTTGTGCCGGCCGCCGTGGCGCTGTTCATCGGAGAACGCGTGGCGGAGAAGGAGAATCGGCTGATGGGCTGGGCGCGTGCCCGCTATGCGCCGCTGCTGGACCGCACGCTCGCCAACACGCCTGTGGTGTTCGCGCTGGCCGCGATGATCGTAGTGGTTTGCACGGCGGTCGCGTCGCGGCTCGGCAGCGAGTTTGTGCCGAACCTCAACGAGGGCGATATCGCGATTCAGGCATTGCGCATCCCGGGTACGAGCCTCACGCAATCGATCGCCATGCAGACGCAGATCGAACGCGCTCTGATGGCGAAGTTTCCGGAAATCGAACGGATCTTCGCGCGCACCGGCACAGCCGAAATTGCCTCGGACCCGATGCCGCCGAATATCTCCGACGGCTACATCATGCTCAAGCCACGCGACCAGTGGCCCGAGCCGCGCAAGACGCACGCGGAGCTCGTGGCGGCGATCCAGCAGGAGACCGACAAGATTCCGGGCAACCTGTATGAGTACTCGCAGCCAATCCAGCTGCGCTTCAACGAGCTGATTTCGGGCGTGCGGTCGGACGTTGCTGTCAAGATTTTTGGCGATGACAACGCCGTGCTCGACGCCACGGCCAATCGCGTGGCGGAGGTGCTGCAAGGCATTCGCGGCGCGACCGAGGTCAAGGTGGAACAGACCACGGGCCTGCCGATGCTGACCGTGAACATCGATCGCCAGAAGGCCGCGCGCCATGGGCTCAATATGCGCGACGTGCAGGATGCGGTGGCGATCGCGATTGGCGGGCGCGAGGCCGGCACCTTCTTTGCCGGCGATCGCCGCTTCGACATCGTGGTGCGGCTACCCGATGCCGTGCGCGACGATGTGGAGTCGCTGCGGCGCCTGCCGGTGCCGTTACCGAAGGGCGCGGCGGCCGATGCGCGCACGACGTTTATCCCGCTGAGCGAAGTGGCCACGCTCGAGGTGGCGCCCGGTCCCAACCAGGTATCGCGCGAGGATGGCAAGCGCCGCATCGTCGTCAGTGCCAACGTACGTGGCCGAGACATCGGGTCGTTTGTGACCGAGGCCGAAGGTGCGCTACAGCGTCAGGTCAAGATTCCGGCTGGATACTGGACCGCATGGGGTGGCACGTTCGAGCAACTGCAATCCGCCACCGCGCGGCTCAAGATCGTGGTGCCGGTGGCGCTGCTGCTTGTGCTCGTGCTGCTGTTTGCGATGTTCGGCAATCTCCGCGACGGGCTGCTCGTATTCACGGGCATCCCGTTCGCGCTGACCGGCGGCATCCTCGCGTTGTGGGCGCGCGGTATTCCACTGTCGATCACGGCGGCGGTCGGCTTTATTGCGCTATGCGGCGTGGCGGTGCTGAACGGGCTGGTGATGCTGTCGTTTATCCGCACACTGCGGGAGGAAGGGCAGCCGCTGGAGACGGCGGTGCGGGAGGGGGCATTGACCCGGTTGCGTCCGGTGCTGATGACCGCGCTGGTGGCGTCGCTTGGTTTTGTGCCGATGGCGATTGCTACGGGAACCGGCGCCGAGGTGCAACGGCCACTGGCGACCGTGGTCATTGGCGGCATCCTGTCTTCGACCGCGCTGACGCTGTTGGTGCTACCGGCGCTGTACCGCTGGGCCCACCGCCGAGACACCTGAGATCGGTGTGTTCCCCTCTCCCTGCGGGAGAGGGGCGTCCCGCTACATAAGATGTCGTATGACTAAGTCATTCACGCGGCCTTGACGGCCTGGCGTGCCAGCAGCTTCCAGTGGCCGCCTTGCTTCTGCCACACTTGCAGCACCTTGAGCAGCACCGTGCCCTGCTTGCCGCTGTCGAGCGTTTCACCGGACAGCGTGTGGCGCACCACGGCAACGTCACCGGAGACGCTCACGGTCTGGTCGGTAATCGCGATGCTCACGAAGTCGGACTTCTTGTCGAGCAGGTCGCCGATAAAGCTGGATTTGGTATCGAGGCGGCCGCCCGAGTGGCCATAGCTCAGCGAATCGGCTACCAGGCCGGACAACGTGGCCTGGTCGGGATCGACCATCGCGACGCGCAATTTCTCGGCCACAGCGGTGACGGCTTGCGTGTCGGCGGACTGGGCGTGGACGGGCGCGCTGATGGCGATGAAGAGGACGGCGGCGCTGAGGGTAGCGGTAACGGCGGCGGTGAGTCTGGACATCGGGTGTCTCCGGTTTCTTCGAGTTGTCTTCGGTTGAACTCCTAATCCGACACCTGACCGCACGTACCGGACTAGTTGTAGGTCATCGTATCACAACGATTGCAAGCAGGCAGATGCTCGTCAACCCTTGCTTTCCGACCCGCCAGCACGCTTGCCCACGCGCTTTCTCACCCCCCTTCCGACGGCCCCCCACTCGCGTAGGGGTTATGTCCGGGGAATTTGGCCGTTAGGGTGCGAATAAAACAAATGTCTGGCGACATTTACGCCGGGCAATATGCTGGAACGGGCTCATCAGCGGTGCAACGCGTCACGTCAGAAGACGCGTCATTCATGCAACCGGGAAGAGAGAGGGGGTAGAGCCGTGGCATTCCGCAATCTATCAATCAAGACCAAGCTGCTGGCTGGCTTTGGTGTGCTGGCACTTGTCGTACTGGTGGTATCGGGGTTATCGCTGCACGCGCTCAACCGCGCCATCGACGGCTTCAACGACTACATCAACGGACTCAACGCACGCGCCAACATGGCGATCGAGGTGCGCACGGCAGTGGACCGCCGCGCGATCGCGGCACGCAACCTCGTGCTCGTGACCACGCCCACGGATCTCGAGATGGAGCGCACCGATGTCCTGCGCGCCCACGACGACGTGCAGAAGAACCTCGCCCGACTCAAGGACATGATCGTGCAGGGCAATGCAAGCCAGGGCGCGCGCGACCTCGTGGCGGAAGTCGATCGCGTGGAAGCGAAATACGGCCCGGTTGCCACGGCGATCGTCGGGCTGGCCCTCGACAAGCAGCAGAGCGCCGCCATCGCGAAAATGAACGCCGAATGCCGGCCATTGCTGGCCGCGCTGGTCAAGGCGACCGATAGCTACCTGAGCTTTACGCACGCTCGTCAGCGCGAGATGGTGCAACGCCTGCAGGACGACTACATGACGCAGCGCAACCTGCTGATCATCGCGTCGCTTGCGGCGGTGGCGTTCGGCCTGATCGGTGGCCTGCTGCTGACGCGTGCCATTACGGGCCCGATCCAGCGCGCGGTGGAACTGGCGCGCACGGTGGCACGTGGCGAGCTTGGCTCGCGCATCGAGGTCAACTCGGATGACGAGACCGGTCGCCTGCTTGGTGCCTTGCGCGACATGAACGATCGCCTCACGGAGACCGTGGCCCGCGTGCGCGATTCGAGCGCCAATATCAGCGTGGCCACCGGCGAGATCGCCAACGGCAATATGGATCTGTCGAGCCGTACGGAGCAGCAGGCTGCTTCGCTCGAAGAGACTGCGGCGAGCATGGAGGAACTGACGGCCACCGTGCGTCACAACACCGAGAACGCGCGTCAGGCCAGCGAGCTGGCACGCACTGCCGCCGAGGTGGCGCAGCGCGGCAGCCAGACCGTCGGTCGTGTGGTGCATACGATGGAGGGCATCAGCGCGAGCTCGGTCAAGATCGCGGAGATCACGGGCATCATCGAGAGCATCGCGTTCCAGACCAACATTCTTGCGCTCAACGCCGCGGTGGAAGCGGCACGCGCGGGCGAGCAGGGTCGTGGCTTCGCGGTCGTGGCCAGCGAGGTGCGCAGCCTGGCCCAGCGTTCCTCGAATGCGGCCAAGGAGATCAAGGAACTGATCGAGACGTCGGTGGTGCAGGTGACCACAGGTTCCTCGCTCGCAAGCGAGGCCGGCCAGACCATGAGCGCGGTGACCGAGGCCGTGGGACGTGTGACCGCGATCGTGCAGGAGATCTCGTCGGCCTCGGCCGAGCAGAACCGCGGCATCGAGCAGGTGAACCAGGCGATCGTGCAGATCGATCAGGTCACGCAGCAGAACGCCACGCTCGTGCACGAGGCGGCCACCGCGTCACGCTCGCTGGAGGAGCAGGGTCGCGAGCTCGACGAAGCGGTGTCGTTCTTCCGCCTGCCGAACGGTCTCGCCGCCGGCACGCGCCTGATCGAGGCACCGCGCGCGAAGGGCGCGTGGCAGCCGCAGCTCGCGTAGCCTCAGTTTGCCGCAGGCACCCAGTTCCCGTGGAAGCCAAACGGCACGCGGTGCGACAGCTGCACCGTGGCCACGGGACCTGCTGCAATATCGGCGGTGTCGTACACCGCCAGATCGCTACGATGCTGCTGTCCACGATAGACCGTGGACAGCAGCCAGCCATCCCCTTCCGCCGCATCCGCCGCGCGCGGCACGAACACTGGTTCCGACAGCGCATCGCCAAGCGGTAGCGTATGCATGCGCCGCGTGCCGGTGCCATGGTCGATATGCACGAGCGTGTCGTAAGTCGAGCGCAACGAATCCGCATGCAGGCGCGATGCAAAGAAGCCGTGCCGGTAGGGCAACGTGGCGTGACGATCGTCGATGCGCGGAAACTCGCTGCCGAGATCGTCGAGCCATGTGCGCTGGAACTGGTCGCTGTTGCTCGCCATGTCGAAGGTCCAGCGACACAGACGCGCGCGCGTGCCGGGGCCGGTGGCGCCGGGATTGAACATGCCCGGGTTGTCGTACTGCAGTACATCCGCGTGGATCAGGTCGCCGTCTTCCCACGCGTTCATCGTGTGGAACACATAGCAGGACTCGCCGCGGAACCAGCGTAACTGCGAGGCATCGCCACCTCCACGTCCATCGCGCGGCAGGATGCCGATATGCGACCCGCGCTCGGGTTCCCATAGGTACATCGACTCGCCCCGCATCGCGCGCGCCATGCTGCCGACAATCGGCAGGATCGGAAACAGCGCATAGCGCGGCGTCACCAGAAAGTCGTGGACCATGCTCGAGAACGGCGCGTCGAATGCGGCGGTATGCGTGATGCGGCCGTCGCCGTTGACGACGCCGAATGCCATGCCGTTGGAGATCGGTCCCGATGCCGAGTAGGCGAAGTAGACCATCTCTCCGGTGACCGGATCGATCTTCGGATGCGCGGTCATCGCGCCGGCCAGCTTGCCGCCATAGCGATACTCGCCGCGGGTAGCGAGCGTGCCCGGGTCCATTTCGATCGGTGGGTCTGCTTCCTCCAGCGCCAGCAGCCGGCCGCCATGCCAGACGATATTGGTGTTGGCCAGGCTCGAAGTCTCGTCCCGTACCGAGGGATCGGTCGTGGCCGGGTTACCCCAGCTGCCGAACAGCGATTGCCCCGCCGCGCGCTCGAGTTCGAACTTGCGGGTGCGCACCCATCGGTTGCGATATCGCGCGCGCCCGTCGCCGAGTTCGAACGCGTGGATCATGCCGTCGCCGGTGAACCAGTGATAGTCATTGTCCCGTGGCGCGAACTGTGGGTTCGGTCCATTGCGATACAGCGTGCCATGCAGCGCACGTGGCAGCTCGCCGACGATGGGTAGATCGTGCGCGTCGCACTCGATCGACAGCGGCGCGAAATTGCCGGACAAATAGAAGTGGGGAGGGAATGGCTGGCTCATGCGGCACCTTGTCAGGAAGACGTTTCGGGGGCGCTTCGAAGCGTTTTGGGGGACGCTTTCGGGACGTTTGACGCAGTGTCCGTCATGTTGACAGGTTTTATGCCGTTCCGAAATCCAGGCCGGCGTGCGAATGCGAAAGCGGCCCTCCGATGCCTTAACCACATCGTGAGCGTGGACTTCATCATTGTCCATGTTGTGGGACAATCGCCGGCGACGTCCCGATGGGCGTTGACGATGGGAGTACCGGATGAAATCGATCGACTGGAAGGACTGGGAAATCTTCTGCCGCGTGGTGGAAGGTGGTGGGTTTACCCAAGGCGCGGAGCTCGCCGAGGTCCCCAAGTCATCGGCCAGCGCCGCCGTGGCGCGACTGGAAGGACAGCTTGGTATCCGCTTGTTCGAACGCACCACGCGCCGCGTGCGCGTGACGCAGCGTGGCCAGCAACTCTACGAACGCGTGGCGCCGCTATTCGGCGAACTGCGTGAGATCAGCGCGGAAGCCGTATCCGTCAGCGCGGAAGTCAGTGGCACGTTGCGTATCGCCACGCCCTACGAGGTCGGATCCCAACATTTGTCTCCCTCGCTGTCGCGGTTGCTCAAGCTGCATCCGTCGCTGCGCGTGCAGCTCGACGTCAGCTGGGATCAGCCCGATCTGATTCGTCACGGCTACGACCTTGCCTTCGTGATGACCGATACCGGCCTGACCGACAGTTCGTTTGCAAGCAAGCGGGTGGTGCTGATCGAGCGCGCGTTCTACGCGGCGCCATCGCTGATCCGCGAGCGCGGCCTGCCACGCGTGCCGCAGGACCTCAACGGCTGGCCGACGCTGGGAAGCATCGACGATGGCCGCTGGGAGTTTCTGCGCGATGGCGTGGAGATGCACACGATGGAGGTGGAGCCGCGCATCTGCACGCACAACGCGGAGGTGCGGCTCAAGGGCGCGATTGACGGCCTGGGCGTGGCACGACTCTCGCCGCGCTTCGTGCATGAACAGCTCGGCCATGGCCAGCTCGTGCGCGTGCTCCCGAACTACATGTCTTCGCCGCTCAAGGTTTACGTGCTGATGCCCGCGCGCAAGCTGATGCCGGCGAGCGTGCGCGCTTTTCTGGACGTCCTCGAGGAAACGCTGGGTGTGCCCGATGGACGCAAGCCCGTACCGCGTACGCTGCTGGGCTCCTCACCGAGGTGGGCGGCGCTCACGGGCTCGGGATCGATCACGTTGCCCGATGGTCTCGATGGCATCGACGAGACGCTGGTGCCTGCGCCGGATGGCGCGTCGCCCATCGTCACGCTCGACGACGGGGTTTGACGCGCGCGCGTTCGTTGCGCGTCTGACGCTTAGTAGGGCTGGTCGCCCGTACGCAGATCGATGCTGAGCGTCTCGGAGATTTCAACCATCTCCTCGTCGTCCTCGCTTCGCGTAATCCAGCCTGCGTAGGCATCGCCGCCGGTGTCCCAGTTCCACAGCGTGTAGCCTGCGACGCGCAGCTGGTTGAATGCGAGTTCCATCAACTCGGGGACGCTGGTGCTTTCGAGGAAGTCTTCGTCCTCGGTATCTTCCACACCCCAGTCGATTTCCAGATCGATGCGCTCGCACAGCTGGTTCAGACTGCCGATAAAGGACTCGGCGTCCTTCCAATCGACGTAGAAGCCCGACTCCCAGTCGATGATGTCCTTGAGGACCCAAAGCAGTTCCTCGCCATCGGCGTCCTCTTCCTCGGAATCTTCGAGCGACTCATCGAACAGCGCCTGCTGCCGCTCGGTCTGCGCGGTGTCGCCGAGGTTGATCAGCCCGATCAGCCGACCGACCGCATCAGCTGCGTCGTCTTCCAGTTCAATTGCCATCGTTCGGTCTCCTTGTCGTGCCGTGGCCAGTCATTCTGCCGCAATTCCCACAATCGCCCGCTGCCCGCGCGGCGTTACCCGCAACGCGCGCGAGGTAGCGGTTGTCTCGATCCAGCCCTGCGTCAGCATGCTCTCCAGCAACGCCGCGCCGAGCGCGCCGCCCAGATGCGGCTTGCGCTCGCTCCAGTCCGGGCAGGTACAGGCAAACTGCCGGCGCTTGCGCCGCGCATTCCCCAGATCGATCCCAAGCTGCGTCATCGCGTCGGTCCCATCCGCAGTGAGATCCACTGCGGACCCATCCACGATGATCCAGCCCGATTGCTTCATACGATCGAACAACCCCACCGCAAGTTCACCGGCCATATGGTCATAGCAGGTCCGCGCCTGCCGCAACGCCGGCGGCGCCGTCCGCGAAACGGGCACCGCCCGCATGCGCGGCGGCTGACTGGCCAGCGAAGCGGACGCCAACGCCTCGATCGCAACACCGATCTCGGGCGTGGAAAGCCGGTAATAGCGGTTACGCCCCCGCGACTCGACCGCGAGCAACCCGCCCTCTGATAACCGGTTCAAATGCCCGCTGGTAGACGACGCTGATAACCCCGCAATCAACGCCAACTCGCCAGCAGGACGCGCGCTGCCATCCATCAGCGCCCAAAGCATGGCCGCACGACCAGGATCGGCGAGAAGACCAGCAAGCTGGCTGATACCGGGGGCGTATTCCATTGTTTGGTTGCGGATGAAGGGTGGGATGTCGGGAGTATAGACAGATGCGTCTTTTAATCAAGTGCACCGCTTTCCTTAACGGTGCGGCTACTGGTCAGCCTTGCTATTCGGTAGTAATGGCTTCAAGGACACAAATGCAAAAGGCTCCAAAATCGGAGCCCTTTGTGATGCTGGAGAACTGACAGTCGGAACATCCCCTTAGCTTGTAGGTTCGGGGACTAGCAACCAATGTGACCGACTTGATGTCGCCACAGTGGCTAGTCGTTGCTACCACTGCCATCAGAACCCCGGACGGTTCTGTGCCCAATTGAGTGGACCCGTTGGTGCCGGGATGGTCCCCCAAAAGTTCTTGCAACCAGCGGTGCAATCCTAGCGCCTCACTAGACAAGAACACAAGAGCCTGCCCTATGCACAGAAATGGTGATATATTACATATCACCACGTCAATGACGCATCGCTTCCTCCATGTTCGATCCTTCTCTGCTGGGCCGGATGACTTTTACGCATGCCGAGCCGTCGCTGGCCCCATTTCCGCCGGGCCGCCACCAGCTTGGACTTGTCGATGACCGCGATGCTGTCCTGTATGTGCCTGAAGGGCTAGGCCCGGGACCGGTGCCGTTGCTGGTCATGTTTCACGGTGCCGGTGGCTTTCCAGAAAAGGTATTGCCCTCTGTCGAGCCGCACGCCGATGCGCATGGCTTTCTGGTGCTGGCGCCGCATTCGACCTTTCCCACGTGGGACATCGTCATTGGTGGCAACGGACCCGATCTGGAGCGCCTGCAACAGGCGCTGGTCGCTGTTTCGGCTCGCTACCAGATTCGTCGCGATCGACTGGCGTTCGCCGGCTTTTCGGATGGCGCGAGCTACGCGCTTTCGATCGGTATCACCAACGGCGATATCGCCAGCCACGTCATCGCTTTCTCCGGCGGGTTCATGTCCGTATTCATGCAGGAGGGCACGCCAAAGGTCTTTATCGCGCATGGGTTGGCCGACGAGCAGTTGCCCGTGCAGACAAGTGGCCGCGTCAATGCCGCCAAGCTGAAGGCTGCCGGCTACGACGTCGAGTATGTCGAATTCAACGGCCCGCACGCGATTCAGCCGCCAATCGTGGCCGAGGCCATCCGCTTTTTTCTGGCATAGCGCTCCGTTATGTGAGCCTGGGATTTGCCGCTATCGGAGTGCAACTTATGAATTTCGAGATTCCGCAGTCCCTGATTCACCCGCTGCTCGCAATGATCCAGGCCGAGTCGCCACTGGCCCGGCAGTTGAAGGAACACGGCATCTGTCACGGCAGCATGTCAGTGTCGGCTCGCCTGTTTGACGCGCAGTCGCTCAATACGCTTTACACGTTGAGCAAGGCGCAGAACGAGCGCGAGCTTCTGTTCCAGATGCTCGCGCTCGATAACATCTACAACGCACCGCAGGCCCGCACCATTCCCGGTCTGGAGATGCTGGTCGCGGGACTTGTCGCCTACCTGTCGCGCGATGTCATTGACGGTTGGCTCTACCAGCGCAGCCGCGACGGAATACTGCTGCCATGGTTGGTCCAGCGCATTCGTCACGTAGAGCCCGAGCAGGGCATGGCCTACGTTGCCATCGACATGTTGGCGAACACCATGCTGTCCGCCAACTCGGAGCTGACCGACCCCGCACGACGCAGGGCGGGCATGACGACTTCAATCATCGTCACGCGAGACGAGATCGTCGACCGTACCATCCCGCAACTTCTCGCCGATTTTGGCTTCTTCAAGGAGTGCGCGGAATTCCGGCAGGAGTACGAACGGCACGCGCAACTCTTTGTGCGCTACCAGCGCAGCTTCGGCGCACAGTACATTGCCACGGGGTCCGCGCTCACCGTTGAAGGCAAAAGCACCGTCACGCTGGCGCGTCTGGGCGACGGCGTAGCGGCTCGCTGCATCAATGACGAAGAACGGCTCGAGCGCCGCTTCGAAGTGACCTGCGACGCTGAGTTCTGGCGCAGGGCCGGCGTTGCCACCGGCTTTGAAAAGATGCCGCTGCACAGCTACGTGCATCTGTTCCATCTGGAATGGCACCGGAACATCTGGGTGCATGTACAGCACCTGAGCGAGTACCAATACCGGCCCGATGTGCGCGAGAAATTGGTGCTGCCAGACCATCACCGCGACCTGATCGATATTCTGACGTCGCATATGGACGTCCTGGTCCAGGATTTCGTGCCGGGCAAATCGGGTGGCACGACCATCCTTTGCCAGGGCGCGCCCGGGCTCGGTAAGACCTTGACCGCGGAGGTCTATGCGGAGGTCGTCGGCAAGCCACTCTACCGCGTGCATTCCGGACAGCTGGGTACGACCGCCGCATCGGTCGGCGCGAGCCTTATGGAGATACTGCGCCGGGCCATGCGCTGGAATGCGGTGCTATTGCTGGACGAGGCCGATGTCTACATCCGCCGCCGCGATAACGACCTGGAGCACAACGCCATCGTTGCGGAGTTTCTGCGCACGCTGGAGTATTTCAGCGGTCTGTTGTTCATGACCACAAATCGCACCGGCGACGTCGATGATGCCATCCTGTCGCGTTGCATTGCCACCATCCAGTACGAGACGCCGGGCAGAGAAGATGCGGCGCGTCTATGGCGCCTGCAAGCAGATCAGTGCGGCGCGACGCTGGACGACGAGCTGGTGGACGTATTGACCGCCGCCTATCCGAAAGCGAGCGGACGCGACATCAAGGAGTTGATGAAACTCGCTACCCGCTATGGCAAGGCAAAGCAGACCGCGCTATCGGAAGATGTGTTCAGGCTATGCGCGCAGTTCCGCGCCATTGATCCAATGACGTGATAGCGGAGAGGGTGCCCGGGCGCACCCGAAAATTTCTTGACGAAAAATTAGATGTTGTCTACCATCTATTTAAGATGGTTAGCGACCACAAACAAGTGGGCGGCCACATTTGATCGACTTCAGGAAGCGAAAAATGGACATCAAGGACTCGGTTGTATTCGTCACCGGCGCAAGCCGCGGTTTGGGTCTTGCGTTTGCGCGTGAGGCGTTGGCTCGGGGCGCGGCAAAGGTGTATGGCGGTGTGCGTAATCCGGCGGCGTTCAACGAGCCAGGCATCATCCCAGTCGCGCTGGATGTTACGGACCCGGCATCGATTGCGGCGGCAGCAGCGTTGGCGAAGGACGTCACCATACTCGTCAACAACGCGGGCGTTGCCGAAATCACTGGCTCGCCGTTTGCCGATCATGCCGAAGAACAGGCGCGCCGGATCTTCGAGACGAACTATTACGGCGTCATGCGTGTGACACAGGCCTTCGAGTCGATCCTGCCTGATGACGGACGCGGCGCAATCGTCAACGTGCTTTCCGACGTGACGTGGAAGACGGCTCCCCCGCTTGCCTCGTATGCAGCATCAAAGGCCGCCGCGTGGAGCTACACAAACAACATTCGTGTGCAGCTGAAGGACCGGAATATCTCGGTGGTGGGTTTGCATGTCGGGTTCGTCGACACGGATCTCACCAAAGATTTCGACGTTCCCAAGTCCAGCCCCATTGCGGTCGCCAGCCAAGCCTACGACGCACTGGAAGCCGGTGCCGGCGAGGTGTTGGCGGATGCCGGCACCAAGGCGCTCAAGCGCACGCTTTCTCTGGACGTGCCGGGCTACATCGACCCGGAGGTTCTTGCCGCCGCATGAGATGACGCGTTGCTTCGCGACGCGGAAGAAGCGACAGTTCGCGCGAGTGAACTGTCGCTAAACGCACGGCGTGTCGGTATCAACACAGATTTCGTCGTTCCTGCCAATTGGCGGTAGCGCGCCAACGCTGCATTCTTCCTATACCGAATCCTCAGTCGAGTAAGGAAGATGACCAAGCGCGCACTCGTCGTCATTGACGTCCAGAATGAATATATCGAGGGAAACTTTCGTATCGAGTATCCCCCGACCGAATCCTCGCTCACTCAGATCGCGAAGGCGATCGACGCCGCAAACGCCGCGGCTATTCCGGTAATCGCAGTCCAGCATCTATTGCCCGCCGATGCGCCAATCTTCGCCGAGGAAAGCGAAGGTGCCGAGTTGCATCCAACTGTCGCGGTACGTCCCTACAGCGTCTTGATCAAGAAGGCCTTGCCAAGCGTTTTCTCGTCCGAGGCGTTCGGCCCATGGCTCAAAGCGCACGCGATCGACACGTTGACCATCGTTGGATATATGACTCACAACTGCAACGATGCAACGGCGCGGGAGGCCATGCATCGGGGCTATCACGTGGAAGTCTTATCCGACGCGGCGGGATCCCTGCCATACAAGAACAAGGGCGGAACAGTGAGTGCGGAAGAGCTTCACCGCAGCACGCTGACGGTCATGGAATCCGCGTACGCCGCGGTCATGACGACCGATCAATGGATGTCCAGCCTGAGCGCATCGGTTCCGCCGCGCCCCGACAACATCTATTTTTCTAACCAACGTGCTCTGGGACGGATGTAAAAGATGTCGGCCCCAACAACTGAGCATATCGCCACCACGCGTGGCGGCACCGAGTGGCACATCGCAGGCGAGTGGTTCGACGTCTGCTCCTGCAACTCCCCATGTCCATGCACCTTCGCGCAGCCGCCCACAAACAACCATTGCGAGGTGCTTTGGGCGTACCGGATCAACTCGGGTCACTACGGCGGAACTCCAATGGCCGGGCTGCATGTTGTCTTGCTCGCCGGCTTCGATGGCAATCTTTGGGGTGGCGCGATGCTCGACTGCGGCTTCTTCTTCGATGCCAGGGCGAATGAGATTCAGCGCGCGGCATTGGTGAATATCTTCACCGGGAAGGCTGGAAGCTGGATGTCTCAGTTCGTGCCAACGCACGTCCGCCAGGTGAATGGCGTCGAGTTCGCCGACATTGCGGTAGAGATCGACAGCAAGCTCGAGCGCTGGAGCGTGAAGATCGACGATCGTGTCGATGCGAGTGGAACGCCGATGTACGGGCCCACGTCTGACCAGTCAAAGCTCCTTCAGAGCTTCAATCCACCGGGAAGCGAGGTTGGTCCGACCACTGCGCCGGTGACGTGGGGAACGGGAATGGGTGGCCGTTGGACGGCCTTTGGCTTCGAGCAGAATATCCCGGCGGGCCAGGCGAGCAAGCACATCCCCTTTGACTGGCACGGGACCGACCATTCATGAGGGCCGCAGCTTCCGCCTGGCGCTCGGCGATCCATTCGCTCGGGCGTGGCGCGCCAATCGCGGGCTGGACCGTTCTCATCGTCGGCCTGAGCGCCGCCGCCTGGCTCTACATGCTCTTCTTGATGGGCGGGATGGACCATCAATCGCAAGGGCAGCTGCATGACCTGCCGGTCTTTCTGGTTGGCTGGATCGTCATGCTTACCGCCACGATGTTGCCGTCAGAGCTGAACTATGTCGCCGCCTTCGCCATTCTGCTCAGAGGTCGAGGGAAGTCTCCGGTTGAACGTCAGCGCATGATCGTAGCGTTTATTGCTGGCTATGGCATTGCCTGGAGCGCTTATGGACTGCTGGCCTACGCGTTGGACTCGGCCTTCCGCCTGGGCGCTTTCGAATGGGTTGCCTGGAACCAGACCAGCCCGTATCTGGCTGGCGCCACGCTCGTGCTGGCGGGCGCCTATCAGTTCTCCACACTCAAGCATGCGTGCCTGACAGGCTGCCGCTCGCCGCTCTCCTTTTTTTCGCGTTATTGGGGGGAAGGCAACCTCGGAGCGATCGGCATGGGCGTCAGGCACGGAATGGTTTGCGTTGGTTGCTGCTGGGCATTGATGGCGGTGATGTTTGCCGTCGGCGTCATGAGCTTTTCGTGGATGGCCTTGCTGACCGTCTTTATGTTTGCCGAAAAGATGTTGCCCCAGGGAAAGAGGCTTGCGGCCCCCATTGCCGTTTTTCTCATCGTGATGGGACTTTGGGCTGTGGCGGCACCGGAAACCGCGCCTCTGCTCCAGCCCCATTTCCTATACGATTCCGTGATCTGCTACGGGCGCTAGACCATGCAACGACATATCGAGATCGGCATCGTCTTGTTTCCCGGTGTACAGCTCGCAGCCGTATATGGGCTGATCGATCTCTTTGCGATTGCCAATGAATTCGCGGGGAGGCGGGGCGGCGAGGATGTCGCTTCGCTGCATATCACGCAGTGGCGACAGCATCCGTCAGAGCAGGAGCCGATGAGGGACGCCCCGATCGTTCACGATCGGAGCAGTTCTCCCGCCGTATTGCTGCTGCCGCCATGCCTCGGTGATCCGTTGTCGCGGGAGCAAGCCGAGTTCTTTGCGGGGTGGTTGGCACGGCAGCATCGGAACGGGACCACACTGGCTTCCGTCTGCGGAGGCGCCTTCCTTCTCGGAGAGACCGGGTTGCTGGCGGGGCGTACCGTTACCACCCACTGGGCGCTCGCCGACGCCTTCCGGCAGCGCTTTCCCGAGGCATTGTTGAATGCGGACCGATTGCTCATCGATGACGGGGACATCATCAGCGCAGGCGGAATGATGGCTTGGACGGATCTTGGTCTGAAGCTGGTGGATCGCTTTCTGGGACCCACGGTGATGTGTGACACCGCCCGCTTTCTACTGGTCGATCCGCCGAATCGCGAGCAGCGCTATTACAGCGTGTTCTCCCCTGATCTGACGCATGGCGACCCAGCGATACTGAAGGTTCAGCATTGGCTGCAGGCGACCGGCGCGAAGGATATGTCGCTCGCCTCCCTCGCCGTCCGAGCGGGGTTGGAAGAGCGAACCTTGCTACGTCGTTTTCGAAAGGCGACCGGTTTGACGCCAATCGATTATTGCCAGAGAGTGCGCGTGGGCAAAGGCTGCGAATTGCTGCAGTTCGGACATCTGGCAATCGACGCCATCGCATGGGAAGTCGGATACGGCGACCCGAGCGCCTTCCGGAAAGTCTTTCAAAGGATCATTGGGCTGACGCCTGGCGAATATCGTCGCCGATTCAGTGTGGAACGCGGATAAAGGGCATCCGATCCTCCACGCGGCAGGCACATCAGTCGTCCCCTCCCTTGAGTACGTCGAGCGCAGCGCCACACGCGCCGCGCAGTTGCTCGCGCATCAGCTTCTGGGCGTCGTCGCCTGACTGCTGAACGATGGCATCGCGGATACGAACGGACTGGTCGAACGAAATTCGCATGCGTCCGCCCCGGGCCATGGCGATGCGCCGCAGGCGTCGTACGGGTCCAATCAGGCCCCGATGTGTTTCCTGCAGCGTGCGGTTGTCCGCGATCGCCATGATGATCGTGTAGAAGCGATCGAGCGCGTCTACGTAGCGACTGGCGTCGCCAGCGTCTACCGCCGCGCGCATCGCATCGAGTACGTCATCGAGTTGCGCGGTGCCCAGCGCATTGATCCGTTCCGCGGCTTCCTGTACCGCGAGGCATTCCAGGGCAGCCCGCACCGTATAAATCTCTTCCACATCTCTCGGCGTGACGATACGGACTAGCGCGCCGACACGCGGGAGGATGGTCACGAGTCCTTCACGCTCCAGTTGAGAGAACGCCTCTCTCATCGGCGTGCGGCTGACATTGAGCTGCTTGGCGATCTGGACCTCAGACAGACGACTGCCCGCCGCCAGCACGCCATCCACGATGGCTTCGCGAAGCGCCGGCACCACCAGCCCTTCACTCAGCGAATCGCCTAGCGCGGGCGTTGTCCGCAGACGTTCGTGATGCTTACTCGCGATCGTTTCCAGCGTTTGCACTGTCGACATTGACTTCTCCCGGGTCAGTGTATACCCTGTATACAGGGTGTTCGAAGTATACACGAAGGAGGCCGCAATGGGGCCAGATTCGTTTTCATCTCCTGTGCTCATCGAGCGCAGTGGCGGCGTCTTGACGTTCATCATCAACCGGCCGCACGCGGGCAACGAGGTGTCGGGACCGATGTTCGAGGCGATGGTGGCCGCGTTGCGGGGGGAAGTCGAAAGGCCAACCGCGCGTGTGCTACGCCTCCGAGCAGCCGGCGATGTGTTTTGCCGGGGCCGCGAGCGGGCGGGGCGCGATGCCGAAACCGTGCACAGCGAGGTGAGTCAGCTGATCGAGCTGAAACGGCTGTTGCGCTCGACGTCCCTGATTTCGGTTGCGCAGGTGCAGGGCGACGCGCTGGGGTTTGGCTTTGGGATTGCCATTCTTTGCGACTTCACCCTCGTGTCGTCGAGCGCGTCCCTCGGGTTTCCCGAGATGCGAAAAGGATTGCCGCCCGCCGCCATCATGGCGTACCTCGGCAACTACGGTCTTCCCAAGCAGCTGTTTCCCATGCTGCTGTTCGGCGACGCCATTACACCAGCCGACGCGTTGCACGCGGGCCTTATCACCCAGATGTCCGACCCCGCGCGCCTGCAAGCCGATACGGATGCGCTGATCGCGCGCGTGGTCGGTCTTGACGATGCTGGCGCACGTCAGTGCAAGGCCTTCTTCCAAGCCGCGCAGGAAGGCTCCGTCGAGCAGAATTTTCGCTGCGCGACAGAAATGCTGACGGCAACCAGCCTCCGGATTCTGGAGCGCCATCGTGCCTCCGCTTCACTTCAAGGTGAGTGAGGAAAATTCCATGAACACAACCAACACTCCGCATCATGAAGCGCTGCTCTTCATCGATGGCGAATGGACCCAGGCTGCCGACGGCCGCACGCTGGAGATCGTGAATCCCGCAACCGGTAAATCCATCGGTTCGCTCGCGGTAGCTTCGCAGCACGACGTCGATCGCGCGGTGCGCGCGGGGCATGACGCATTCGAGCGCGGTGCGTGGCGCGATATGCCCGTCCAGCAAAAGGCGCGCGTGCTCAACCGCTTTGCGGACTTGTTCGAGGCGGACCTCGAGCAGTTCTATCAGCTCGAAACGCTGAACAATGGACGGCCGACCAATGAGACGCGCGCGCAGATCGGACGCCTTCCCCAGTTTTACCGGTACTTCGCCGCGCTCGCGCTGACGCGCCGCAGTGACGTCATTCCGGTTGAAGGCCCATATCTCTGCTACACGCAGCGCGTGCCACTTGGCGTCGTCGCGCTGATGACGTCGTTCAACCACCCGCTGATGATTCTGTCAAAAAGCCTTGCGCCCGCTTTAGCCACCGGCAATAGCGTGGTGATCAAGGCGTCCGAGCGGACACCACTCACCACGGTGCGACTGGTCCGTCTGTTGCACGAGGCCGGAATTCCGAAAGGAGTGGTCAACGTCGTCAACGGCATCGGAAGCGAAACCGGCGCAGCGTTGGCAAGTCATCCGCTGATTCGCAAGATCGTCTTTACGGGAGGCACCGCAGTGGGACGCTCCATTGGCGAAGCGGCTGCCCGCAACTTTGCGCTGACGACGCTGGAGTTGGGCGGCAAGGGTGCCGTCATCGTGTTTGAAGACTTCGATTTGGAGCGCGCGGTGACTGGTGCCACCTTCGCCGCGTTTATCGGTGCCGGACAGACCTGCGTGTGCGGTGCCCGGATTCTTGTCCAGAGATCGATCTACCGGGCGTTTCTCGAGCGACTGCGCGAGAAGACCGCTGGCATTCGCATCGGCGACCCGGCCGACCCCGACACACAACTTGGCCCGGTGATATCGGAGTCTTCACGTGAGCGCATTCTCGCCATGCTCGAGCGCGCGAAGGCCGATGGCGCGAAGGTGTTGACGGGGGCGCGCGTACCGCCCGGCTTCGAGCACGGCTTCTTTATCGAGCCGACGGTGCTCTACGACGTCGATCCGCAATGCGAGATTGGCCAGGAAGAAGTGTTCGGCCCAGTGACCGTCGTCATGCCGTTCGACGACGAGGCCGATGCGCTGCGCATTGCCAACGGCACGAAGTTTGGCCTTGCGGCATCGGTCTGGACCAACGATGTGGCACGCGCCCATCGCGTCGCCGGCAAGCTCGAGTTCGGCCTGGTGTGGGTGAACGACCATCATCGGCTCGATCCGGCCTCGCCGTGGGGCGGATTCAAGCAAAGCGGCGTGGGCCGCGAGACCGGTATCGAATCGTTCGATCAGTTCAGCGAGGCGCGCGCGGTGACGATCAACACCTCGGGCGAGACCACGGACTGGTATGCCGACGGTGGTGCACCGGCGCGCCTCAACTGAGGAATGGGCGTGAAGACCGATGCCACGACGATGGGATGCGGGCGGCTAGCGCGCGGCGCGACGTTCGCGGTCACCCTCGCCCTCTCCCTGATGCTCGCCGCCTGCGCCGTCGGCCCTGACTATCGTCGGCCAACGGTGCAGATTCCGGCAGGCTTCAAGGAGGGGGTCAGCTGGCAGCGCGCGCAAGCGAATCCGGCCGCATCGATATCGAGTACCTGGTGGCGCATGTATCAGGACGACACGCTCGACGGACTCGTCGAGCGTGCGCTGAAGGCGAACCAGTCCATTGTGGCCGCCGAGGCCGCCTATCGTGTCGCGCTGGCAACCGTGCAGTCCAACACGGCCGCGCTTTTTCCGATCGTGACGGCCGGCGCCTCAGGGACGCGCACCGGCATCGGTGGCAACGTGACCCAGGCGGCGTCGGGCACTTCATCGCTCGGGAGAACCGCGACGCCGGGCGTTTTCAATAGCGTAAGCGCATCCCTTTCGGTGAACTGGGAGCTCGATCTGTGGGGCGGAATCCGCCGTCAGATCGAATCGGCGAAGACGAGCGCGCAGGCGAGCGATGCGCAGCTCGCTGGTGTTCAGTTGTCGATCGCCGCCAGCGTGGTGCTCAATTACTTCGCGCTGCGGCAGGCCGATTACGACATCGACTCGCTGACGCGTCAGCAGAATATCGATAGCAAGATCCTCGAGATGACCCGAGCGTCTTATCGCGAAGGTGCATCGTCGAGCAACGATGTACTGGTCGCGCAGGATGTGCTGGACGCGGTCATCGCGAACCTGCAAGCGTCCAGGATAGCTCGCGAGCAGGACGAACATGCGATAGCCGTGCTCACAGGCGTGCCGCCAGCGGCAGTCGATATCGCATCGGACCCGGCGTACACATTCCGCGCCCCTCAATTGCCGCTCGCGCTGCCGTCCCAGTTGCTCGAGCGCCGCTACGACGTGGTGAGTGCCGAGCGCCTTGCCGCCTCCGCGAACGCGAAGATTGGCGCAGCGGTGGCAGCGTTTTTTCCGGATCTCACGCTATCCACCACAGGGGGCTTTCAAAGCAACACGTTCGCCCGCCTGTTCTCGTTGCCGAGCCGATTCTGGACACTCGGCCCCGATGTCGCCGCGACGATCTTCGATGCCGGTGTGCGTAGCGCGGCGGTGACCTCGGCCCGTGCGAGCTATGACGAGCAGGTGGCGACGTATCGCAACACGGTGCTAACGGCGTTTCAGAGCGTCGAAGACAGTCTGTCATCGATCAACCATCTGCGTACGCAGGAGCAGTCCTCCGCGGACATCCTGCATCGCAACCAGCAACTGTTCGCGACCGTCGAGGCCCAGCGCAGCATTGGGACGTCAAGCGAGGAGGATCTGCTCGATCAGCAGCTCACGCTGATCGAGGCCGAGCAGAGCCTGCGCGACACGCAGTCGGCGCTTGCACAGAGTGACGTCACGCTGATCAAGAACCTCGGCGGCGGGTGGTCGGCGGATGGCACCAACGCGGCGTCGACGACCACCAGCCTGCATGTACGGTCTTGAACCGGACTGGAGTTTCCCTTCCATGAAGTTGTCCCCTTATCGCGTGTCGGTGCTGCTGCTGAGCGTCGTCATGCTGGCCGCCTGTTCGCACGGCAATCCACCGGCACCGCCGCCTCCTACCGTGGCGGTAGTGGTGGCCCGACCGCAGAGCGTGCCGCTGATGCGGCAGTTCGTCGGGCGCCTTTCGCCGTATTACAGCGCCAACGTGACGGCGAGGGTGTCGGGTGTGCTGACGAAGCGCGTCTATACCGAGGGCAGCGAAGTCCGGGAAGGGCAGGTGCTGTTCGATATCGATCCCGCGTTCTACAAGACCCAGCTCGATAGTGCCATCGCGCAGCTTGCGCAGGACCAGGCGACCTACGTCGACGATCGCATCACCGCCGAGCGCAACCGCAAGCTGCTGCCAGTGGGATCGGTATCGCAGCAGACGGTCGATAACACCGACGCCCTGGAGCGTAGCGCCGCAGCGAAGGTGCAGGCGGATCGGGCACTGGTCGACAGCGCGCGCATCAGTCTCGGATATACCCGCGTGACGTCGCCGATCGACGGCATTGCAGGACAGCAACTGGTGACGGCAGGGGCCGTCGTTGGCAACGGCACGAACGACGTCGGCACCGGCGGTACGTTACTCACCACGGTCCAGCAGATCGATCAGGTCTACGTCAACTTCACGATGAGCTCTGCCGACCTGACGACGCTGCGACTATCGCAGGACGTTGGATCGGTCGACCTCGCAAAGCAGAGTGCCACCACGGTGCAGGTCGGTTTGCCCAACGGCGCACCCTACGACCACGCTGGCACACTCGACTTCTCGGATGTGGCTGTCAACGCGACGACAGGCGCCGTCAACCTGCGCGCGTTGGTGCCTAATCCTCGGCACTTGCTGCTGCCCGGGATGTACGTGACGCTCAATGCGAACTTCGGGCGGCAGAACGATGTCTTCCTGATTCCACAGCAGGCGCTGCTGCGCGATACGCGCGGGGCTTACCTGCTCGCCGTCGGGCCGGACGGCAAGGTGGTGCGCAAAGACGTCGATGCGAGTACCAGCCAGGGGACCGACTGGATCATCACTAAAGGTCTCGTGCAAGGCGACCGGATCGTGGTCATGGGTATGCAGGCCGTACGCGAGGGCAGCCAGGTGGCGACGACACCATGGCAGCCGCCCGCACCGTCCAGCATGGTGCGGAGTTAAGACATGTCCATGCCCGGTTTCTTTATCGATCGACCCGTATTCGCCTGGGTCGTCGCCATCCTGATTTCTCTGTTCGGTGCCATCGCCATGCGCAGCATGGGGATCGACTCGTATCCGGAAATCGCGCCGCCGCAGGTGACGATCACCGCGAACTATCCCGGTGCGAGCGCCGCGACGATGGAGTCGACGGTGACGCAGGTAATAGAGCAGCAGCTCACCGGCATCGACAACCTGCTGTACTTCAGTTCAAACTCGAGCGCGAACGGCCAGACCGTTATCACGCTCAGTTTTGCCACCGGCACCAACCCCGACATCGCGCAGGTGCAGGTCCAGAACAAGGTGACGCTTGCCGCGCCGCTGCTGCCCGCGCAGGTCACCCAGCAGGGCGTGGTCGTCGCCAAGGCGAGTCCCGATATCCTGATGTTCATTGCGTTGCGCTCGAACAGCCCATCGGTGGACGCGGCGCGGCTCAGCGATATCCTTGCCTCGCAGATACAGCCTGTGATTGGGCGGATCAGCGGCGTTGGCAATACGACGTTGCTCGGCTCGGAGTATGCGGCGCGCATCTGGATCGATCCGGACAAGCTGCAAGGCTATGGGCTCTCGACGACCCAGGTCCTCAATGCAGTCAATTCCCAGAACGCACAGTTTGCGGCGGGCGCGCTCGGCGCGGACCCCGCAGTGAAAGGCCAGGTCTTTACCGCGACGGTATCCGGCGACAGTCTCTTCTCGTCGCTGCAGCAGTTCCGCGACATCATTCTGCTTTCGAGAAGCGACGGTACGACGGTGCGACTCTCCGATGTGGCGCGTGTCAGTTTTGGTGCGCAGACGTACGGGATCGCGCCGGTCTATGACGGTAAGCCGGCCGGCGGCCTCGCGGTCTTTCTGCTGCCGAGCGCCAATGCACTATCGGTGGCGAACGCGGTCAAGGCCCAGATGAAGGACCTCTCGCGGGACCTTCCCGCTGGCGTGACGTGGAGCGTGCCTTATGACACCACGCCATTCATCACGGCCTCCATCACCGACGTGGCCTACACGCTGATCGAGGCCATCGCGCTGGTGTTCGTCGTGATGTTGGTCTTTCTGCAAAACCTGCGGGCCACGATCATTCCGACGCTGGTCATCCCGGTGGCGTTGCTCGGCACCTTTGTCGGCCTTTCCCTGCTGCACTACACCTTGAATCAGCTCACGCTGTTCGGGATGGTGCTGGCGATCGGTATCGTGGTCGACGACGCGATCGTGGTGATCGAGAACGTCGAGCGCATCATGAGCGAGGAACACGCCGAAGCGAAACCCGCGACGCACAAGGCCATGGGGCAGATTACGGGCGCGATCATTGCGATTACCGTCGTGCTGTCGGCGGTGTTCGTGCCGTCTGCGCTGCAGCCGGGTGCGACGGGGATTATCTACGCACAGTTCGCGGTGACCATTGCCGTGTCGATGCTGTTCTCCGCGTTTCTTGCAATGTCGTTCACGCCAGCGCTGTGCGCCGCCATCCTCAAGCCCGTCCACGCTGACAAGAAGGGAGTGATATTTCGCGGGTTCAATCGCGGCTTCGAGTGGATGTCGCGGACCTACCTTGGGCACGTCGGCCGGGCCGTGCGTCATGCGCCGCGCTGGATGATGGGCTTTGTACTGCTTCTCGCATTGACCGGGTTTCTGTACACGAAGCTACCGACGGGCTTCGTTCCGGACGAGGATCAGGGCTTTATCCTCGTGCTCGTGAACCTGCCGTCGGGGGCGACGCTGGAGCGCACGAATCGCGTGATGGGCGAGGTACGCCAGAAGCTGCTTAGCAGCCCGGTTGGGAAGGATATCGACGCCATGTTCCAACCGGTGGGATTCAGCTTCGTGGGCACCAGCGAGAACGTCGGTATGACGTTCATCAAATTGACCGACTGGAGCAAGCGCTCGCAGAGCGCGATGGATTTGATACCGCAGGTCAATCAGATCCTGCACGGCATCACCGATGCACAGACTTTTGCCACCGATCTGCCGACGATTCGCGGCCTGAGCCAGTTTGGTGGCATCGACATGTATCTGCAGGCACGGGCCGGGCAATCACGTGACCAGTTGGCAGCCGCCGAGGCCACGCTGCTCGAGAGCGCGGGCAAGAGCCCCGCCTTATACGGGATTCGGGCCAATTCGCTGCCGAGCGCGCAGCAGTTGCGGATCGCGGTGGATCGCACGCAGGCGGAATCGATGGGGCTATCGCTGACGGATGTCTACAACACGATTCAAATGCAGCTCGCGCCCTTCTTTGTGAACCAGTTCACCTACGGCGGTCGCGTGAAGCGTGTGTACATTCAGGCGGATGCCCCATATCGCATGGACCTCGGCGCGTTCGGACATCTCTTCACGCCGGCGGGGACGACGAGCGGGACCGTGGCGGGAACAACTGCAGCCACTGCCGCCAATCCTCTGGCTCCGGTGAATCCATCGATCGCCAACACCTTGGTCAGTCCGTACAACATGGTGCCGCTGTCGAGCGTGGTGAATACTCAGTGGGCATATGCGCCGACGGTGCAGCCGCGGTATGACGGTTTTTCCGCCGTCGAGATCGTCGGCAACCCAGCATCGGGTTATTCCACTGGGCAGGCCATGCAGGTGCTGCAGGACATCGTTGACCAGAAGCTTCCGCACGGATTCGCCGCGGACTGGACGGGTCAGTCTTATCAGGAACTGCTGGCGGGGTCTTCCGCGACCACGCTGATGGCGCTTTCCATCGTTGTCGTATTCCTGTGTCTTGCCGCGCTCTACGAGAGCTGGTCGATCCCGGCTTCGGTACTGCTGGTGGCACCCATCGGGATGCTCGGCATGCTTGCGTTCGTTCTGTGGCACCACATGCCCAACGATATCTACTTCAAGATCGGTCTCGTCACGGTCATCGGGCTTGCCGCGAAGAACGCCATTCTGATCGTCGAGTTCGCCGTTGAAGGGCAAGCACGCGGACTGAAGCTCTATGACGCTGTCGTAGCGGCGGCACGGCTGCGCCTGCGCCCGATCCTGATGACGTCGATGGCATTTATCCTCGGTGTTTTCCCGCTAGTAGTGTCCACTGGCGCTGGTGCGGCATCCCGGCATGAGATCGGCACCGGCGTGATCGGCGGAATGCTCGCGGCGACTGTGCTCGGGCTGCTGTTGATTCCCGTGTTCTATGTCACAGTCAGACGGCTACTCGGAGACAAACTCGACGAGGCGCCGCAAGAGCGGTCATGAGCATGTCTTTCGGGGTCGAGAGCGCTATAACGCGCGCTGCGCTATCCGTCGCAAATCGAGCGCGAAGCTTCGCCATAGAAGGGCGCTGGTTGCGCCAAACGCGATGCACAGGCCTAGCCAGACACCCTCGCCACGCCAGCCGAGCCAGGTGCCGAGGAGAAGTATTGCCGGGAGGCCGATCAAGCCATAGCCGATCATTACCGGCCTTGCCAGCGTGACCACGGCGGCATCCTGGCCGAGGGAGGTCAGGCAAAAGCTCAATCCGACGAGCAGACCGCCAGCGACAAGTGCGACGGTGGTGGCCAAGAACAATGCGGACCGAATGAGGTCGCGGATTTCTTCTTCTGCGATGGCGTCGATGCCAACATGCCCGGTACGCCGTTCGCCTTTGCCAATCGCTGCGGCAATCAGATTGCCCAGGCCGGTCACCATGCCCACGCACATGGTGCGGAACTGGTTATAAAGCAGAAGCGCCAGCCCGCCCGCCGCGAGCGCATCGATGCCGATCAACCCCATCATCGCGAGGTCCGTACTCGTCAACGCAATCTGCGCGAATTGAATCCCGGCGATTGGCGCGGAGAGCGAGATCAGTGCACGGTAGTGACGAGGGAGAGATGGCATCGAGGGGCGGTGGACACGCGTCCAGCGTATTAGACGATGTTCCCGCTGTTGCCAGCAATCGATTTTCCCTACTCCGGCGGGATAGTGGCGCGGTGGCGCACAGAGGAGAATTGGATCCCCGCGGCGCATTGCGCGTTGCACAAAATAAGAATGTACAAGGGAGGGGGCGATGGGGAAAATGTTGGGAACGAGCGGCCTGATATGGATTTTATTGTCCGGTGTCGCGCATGCGCATGGCGGCGGTCTGAATGCCGAGGGTTGTCACTCCAATCGGAAGACCGGTGAATATCATTGCCACCGAGGCGGTGCAGGTTCAAGTGCGCGGTCAGCACAGACTCTCGAGTCCAACACAGCACGGGCGACCGCAACGAAGTCTGACCGATCGGCGCTGAGTGGACCCACCTGCTACACCGGCCCCAGGGGCGGTACATACACGATCACGGCGAGTGGCCGGAAGAATTACGGCGGCTGCTAGTTCGTAGCAACGCGACGCGCGTCTCTTGCGGACGACGCGCTTTAGGTCGATGCTTGCCGAAGGCAAACACCCAACCCCATCCTCTGGAGCTTCTAAATGAACGCCGCAGTCACCGTCCGTCGCATCGGTCCCGATGAGGTAAGCGATTACATCGATCCCTTGTCCGATGTCCTCATCGATTGCGTGGAAGGCGGCGCGTCGGTCAGCTTTATGCTGCCGATCTCACGCGAGACCGCTGGCCGATTCTGGAAGCAGGTCGCCGACGGCGTGACGCGCGACGAGCGGATTCTGCTGGTAGCTGAGCACACCGATGGCCGCGTCGTCGGCACCGTGCAGGTGGTCACAAGCCAGCCCGAGAACCAGCCCCATCGTGCCGATATCGCCAAGATGCTGGTGCATCGGGATGCCCGGCGCCAAGGCGTCGCCCAACAACTAATGACCGCCGCCGACGAAGCCGCGCGCGCGGCGGGCAAGTCAGTGCTGGTGCTCGACACCGTCACCGGCGGCGATGCCGAACGCCTGTACGCACGCGCGGGCTGGGAGAAGGTCGGCGATGTACCGAACTACGCGCTGATGCCAGACGGAAGCTTGTGCGGGACGACGTTCTATCACAAGCAGCTATCTTGATCGCCCCACGCCATAGGTCGCCAAGTGATCTACCGGTTTCTTTAGCATAAATCGGTAGTTTAGCTGCCCAGCTAAACCACCGTTTTTAGCTAAAGCAAGCGTACGAAAGAAGTGAGTCTTCGCTCAACATCACACTCGTTTTAGTGAGCAAACGAAACCTCGTCGGTTTCATTTCGCCGTCACCTCCCCGTCATATCGCTGTCCCGATTGATGCCGACAATCGGGGCCACCACGGGCACTTGTCGCGGTTATCCGCGTCGGGTGCCGGTGTTGGCGGGCCCTTCGGTGGTCGTTGCATTGGTTTCAGGGCCCGTGTTCGCTCACTTCCAACATAACGGGATCCTGCATGCATCGAGCCATTCAGTTGTATCGACGTTTCATTCGCGCATTACTTCTGCTGTCGCTATGCGCAGCGCCGGTCGCCGCGCACGCGAGCACTTACTGGAGCGGTATCGGCCGCGCGCTGCCGGTATCACCGCTGGGCAACGCCGTGGCGCTGTCGTGCCATAACTGCTACGGCAGCAGCACCGCCGCGACTAACGCGCAGGTGGCTACGGCCCTGACGCGCGGGTTTGATCTGATCGAGTTCGATCTGACCTCGCACGCCGACGGGCAGGTGTACGTCGAGCACGGCGACAGCGAGAGCGCGGTGGGCAGCTTCGCCGACGCGCTGGCCAATACCAATCTGCTGCAGAGCGATCGGATGCTGTTTCTGGAGGTCAAGGAGAGCTACTCCACTGCCGCCGCCAGCGACACCATGATGTTGGCCGTACTGCGTGCCGTGCGCGACTGGGGTTATGCCAAGGCCGGACGTCCGGTGTTCCTGCGCGCGTTCATGGATGGTCGCCATCAGCATCTGGTGCGCGCCAAGGCATTGCTCGCGCAATCGGAGTTCGCCAGCATCCGTGACCACGTGCGCTTTCACACGCTGATCGAAAGCAATATCCGCAGCAACATCCGCACGACCAAGAGCCTGGGCTTCGATGGTGTGGAGCTCGAGTACCGCATGACCAGCCTGTTCGGCGCGCTGATGCAGGCCAAGATGCTGGGCCTGGGCGTTGGCGTCTACACCACGCCCGCCAGCATGGGCGAGCTGTATCTGTCCGCGCTGCGCGAGGATGTGGACTTCATCACCACTGAGTACGATCGCGGTGCAACCGCTTTGCCGGTCCAGTCACGCGCGCTGATCGCAGAGCCTACCTCGCTGGTGCATATGAACACCGCCCAGCAGACCGCATGGCCGCTGACGTACGCACGTACCAACTCGACGCGCTATGGCATCGCGCAGAGCGCCACCACGCCGACGCTCGAGCAGCTGGCGGTGACGTCCGACGAAGATCGCGTCGGCGGCAGCATGGTTTTCAGCGGCACGCAGTCGGTCACCACCTGGCAGGCCGACAACGAAACCAATGGCGGCTTTATGGTCAGTGCCGTGGTCAATTTCGACGACCTCACCTCGGGCGCGACGGCAGCAATTATCGCCAAGAGCGACTCGGGCGGCTTTGCGCTCGAGCAGGCCGGCACGCTGCTGCGCTTCGGTGTGTATGTGAACGGTGGCTACCAGTACGCGACGGCGCCGCTGTCGCTGTTCAACGGCACCGACTCGTACTTCATCGTCGGCGCCTATGACGGCAACGGCGCGGTGCGTCTGTGGGTGAACAACGTCGAGCGTACGCCGTCCGTGTCAGTGAGCGGTGGCGTCGGCCTCAACACCAGCCCGATCGTGATCGGTGCAGACCCGCAGGGTGCCACCGATCGTCGCTACTTCTTCAAGGGCAAGATCCAGCAGGTGATGGTGCAACGCTGGCGCGATCATTGATCCTTGATCGGGATCGCGTGTAAGAAGTAAGTCGTAAGGCGGGCCGGCGCGCTATTTGACGCCGGCCTGCATGAACGATTGCATGAACTGTCGCTGGAACAGCAGAAAGGCCAGCACCAGCGGTCCGACGCATAGCAGCGTGCCAGCCGACAGTACGCCCCAGTCGACACCGGTCTCGGGCGCGGCAAACAGCGCCATACCGACCGTCACCGGGCGGCTGGCTTCAGTCTGCGTGGCGACGAGTGGCCACAGAAAGTTGTTCCAGTGATAGCTGATGGAAACCAGCGCATAGGCCAGGTAAGTCGGCCGCGCGAGCGGCACATACACCTTGAGCAGAATGCCAAGCCGCCCCAGCCCCTCGATACGCGCGGCATCCTCGAGCTCCTGCGGCACGGTCATAAAGGTCTGCCGCAACAGGAAGATGCCGAAGGCACTGGCGATATACGGCAGGGCGACGCCAAGGTACGCATCCACCTGACCCAGCCGCGCGATCGTCAGGTAGTTCTCGGCAATCAGCACCTCGGGCATCACCATCAGCTGTAGGAGCACCAGACCGAACACGAAGCTGCGTCCGGCAAAGCGCATGCGCGCCAGCGCAAACGCGGCCAGCGTGCAGACCGTGAGTTGCAGCACCAGCAGCAGCGTAACGATCGCCACGGTGTTGAGCAGATAGCGCGCAAACGGCGCCACATTCCACGCCTGCGGGAAATTGGCCAATCCCCACGGCGTCTGCAAGCTGAGCCGCATCGCTTCGCCACCGGGGTGGAACGCCCCCCAGCACAGCAGCAACAGCGGCGAAATCCACAACAGGCCAGCCACGAGCGCGGCGGCGGGCATCAATGCATGGCGAAGGAAGTTCATCGATAGTGCACGCGGTTGCGAGACAGCCAGAACTGGATGGCCGAGCACAGTGCCAGCAGCGCCAGCAGCACAACCGTCAGCGCACCGGCATAGCTCGCGTCCTGAAACTTGAAGGCGATTTCGTAGAGGTAATACAGCAGCAGCGTGCTCGCATTATTGGGGCCGCCGCGCGTAAGTACGAACAGGTGATCGACGAGCTTGAACGCGTTGATCAGCGCATTCACCACGACGAACAACGTGGTCGGCGCCAGCAATGGCAACACCACGCGTCGCAATCGGTACCACGCGGAAGGCGACTCGAGCCGTGCGGCATCGAGCAGCTCCGTCGAAATCGATTGCAGCGCCGCGAGGTAGAAAATCATGAAGAAGCCCGCTTCCTTCCAGATGGTCACCACCATCAGCGCCGGCAGCGCGGTATCGGTATCGCCAAGCCAGTTGTGGCCGGCAATGCCAAGGGCTGCCAGCAAACGGTTCAGCAGGCCGATATCGGGCGCATAGAAGAACAGCCAGATGTTGGCCGCGGCCACCATCGGCAATACGGTGGGCGTAAAGAAAGCCAGCCGCAGCAGGCCGCGACCGGCGTAGCGCTGGTTGACCCACAGCGCCATGGCAAGTGCCAGCACCACGGACACCGGCACGGTGACCAGTGCGTACCAGAGGTTGTTGCGCAGCGCCTGACGGAATACGGGATCGTCGAGCAGCGCCGTGAACTGTTCGGCGCCCGCGAACGTTGACGGTAACCCCGGCGCCTGCATGTGAAGGCTGTGCCAGAGGCTGCCGGCAATCGGCCAGTAGGTGAACGCGGCCAGCAGCACCAGCGCGGGCAACAGCATGAGCCAGGCCTGAGCGGCCTGGCGAGGATCGCGGAACCGAAGGTTCATCGAGGGCTTGTCCAAATCTCGGTGTGACCGGACGCGGCCGGCACCGGCAACAATGCCAGCGCCGGCCGCGCCCGTGTCATCAACGCTGGTAGGGCTTCAGCACGCGGTCCGCCTGCGCCTGCGCGCCGGTCAGCGCCGCACGCGGCTCCTGCTGGCCGGTGATGGCCGATTGCAGGGCGTCTTCAAGCATCTTGCGCACACGGCCCGACTGATGCGTCGACAGCTCGGCCGTTGCCACAGACAGCTGGTCACGCGCGACGAGCGTCTGCGGCACCTTGGCGGCGTACTCCTTCAGCGTCGGCGTGTCGTAGCTGGCGGCGCTCACACCCATGTAGCCGGTGGCCACGCTCCACTGCGCCGAACGCTCCGGTGCGGTCAGGAACTTGACCAGACGGAACGACGCGCGTTGCTCGGCTTCGCTGCCGCTCTTGAACAGGTAAAAGTTGCCGCCGCCGGTGGGCGAGCCCGGTTCGGTGTTGCCGGGCAGCGGGGCCACGCCGACGTCAAACTTGGCATCCTTGAGCACGGCCGTCAGATTACCGGTGGAGTGCCACATCATCGCGGTCTTGCCCTCGACGAAATTCTGGCGCAGCGTGCCCCATTCGATCAGGCCCTTCGGGCTCACGCCGTCCTTCGACAGCGACGTCCAGAACTCGAGCGCCTGCACAGCCTTCGGGCTGTCGAACATCGTGCGCGTACCGGCCGGGTTCATCAGCGTCTGGCTGTTCTGCTTGGTCAGCGCGCCGAACATCCAGTAGGCATAACCGGTGGAGGGGATCATCACGCCCCAGCGGTTGGTGGTGTTGCCGTCGCGCTGCACCAGCTTGGCGGCGGCTTCGCGCATCTCGGTCCAGGTGCGCGGCGGCTTGTTCGGGTCGAGGCCGGCCTGACGGAACGCATCCTTGTTGTAGAACATCACGATGGTGGAGCGCTGGAACGGAATGCCCCAGGTCTTGCCATCGGCACGGCCGTTGTCCATCAGGCCCGGGTAGAAGCTTTGCAGCCACGCCTTGTCTTCGGGCATGGTGGCGAAGTCGTCGAACGGACGAATCACGCCCATGTCCTTCAGTTCGTGCAGGTCGATCGAGAACAGCACCGAGGTCTGCACCGGCGTGCCGGCCTTGAGCGCGGCCAGTGCCTTGGTGCGCGCGTCGTCATAGTTGCCCGCGTAGATCGCGTTCACCTTGACATCGGGGTTGGCCTGCTCGAATTCACCGACGAGCTTGTCCACAACCTGAGTGAGCGGACCGCCCACGGACACGGGGTAGTACATCGTGACCTGCGTCTGTGCGGCGGAAGCGGCGACCGGCGACAGACCGGTCAGGCCGGCAAACGCGCCGAGCGCAAGCGCCAGGCATCGGGTTTTGAACGACATGGTGGCTCCTTGAAGGCGATGGGGGATAAAACTAGGGCAGGTCAAAACGTCACTGGCTGATCGCATCGAGGGCGAAGCGATGTTCATGCTCGGCGGACCACCGCAACATGAGGCCGGCGCCGGGCGATACCGCGACGCGGCCGGGATGGCGCACCAGCAGCGGTTGCTCGTGGAGCTTCACCTCGATCAGCGTGTCGGCGCCGTGATATTCGGTGCGCATGACGACAGCAGCATGTCCGTCGGCGAGTTCGATATGTTCGGGACGCACGCCGAGCCAGGTGCTGGTGCCAGGCATGCGAATCAGATTCATCGGCGGCTGGCCGATAAAGCGCGCCACGACGGGCGTGGCGGGCTGGTCGTAGAGCTGTGCGGGGGTACCGACCTGTGCGATCTGACCCTGATGCATCAGCACGATGCGGTCGGCCATGCTCATCGCCTCCACCTGATCGTGCGTGACGTAGACCACGGTGAGACCGAGCTGTTGCTGGAGCTTGCGCAACTCGGCGCGCATCTCGGCGCGCAGTTGCGCATCGAGGTTGGAGAGCGGCTCATCCATCAGGCATAGCGGATGCTGCGACACGATGGCCCGTGCCAGCGCGACACGTTGCTTCTGGCCACCCGACAGCGCGCCGGGTTTGCGTGCGAGCAACGCGCTCAGGCCCAGCAGCTCGGCCGCGTGCTGCAGCCGGCGAGCCTGCTCGTCGCGCGCGACCTTGCGCGCACGCAGGCCGAACACGATATTGTCGGCCACGCTCAGATGCGGAAACAGCGCGTACGACTGGAACACCATGCTCAGCATGCGCTGCGCGGGGTCCAGTGCGGTGACGTCGCGGCCATCCAGATGGATGTGGCCATCGGTGGGCGCATCGAGTCCGGCAATCAGCCGCAGCAGCGTGGTCTTGCCGCAGCCCGAGGCACCGAGCAACGCGATGAATTCGCCGCGTTCGATGTCGAGGTCGATGCCGCGCAGCACGTCATGATCGCCGAAATGCTGCCGTAGTCCTTCGAGTCGCAGATAGGCCATGGAAGGGATAGAAATGGGCGCGCCCGGTTAGCAGAGATGGAGGGCAACGCCCGCCTGTTCGCAAAGCGCGGGCAGCGTGCCCAGCGCGTCGGTGGCCTCGTGATCGGTAAAGAGGTGATCGATCTCGTCGAGCGTGCCCACGCGGCAAGGTGCGTTGTGCAGGTACTTGCTGCTGTCGAGCAGCAACATGCGCAGATGGCTATGCGACAGCAGCACGCGACTCAGTTCGGCCTCTTCGGGCTGGAACTCGTAGAAGGCACCATCCTCATCGAAGCCCGCCGCGCTGCAGACCGCCACATGCGCACGGAAACGGCGCAGGAAGTCGAGCGACGCGCTGCCCATCACGTCGAGGTCTCCCGCGCGCAGGCGGCCGCCGGCGACCCAGGTCTCGATGCGCGGCTTGTCCGCGAGCGCGTGCACAACGCCCAGATTGTTGGTCACGACGCGCAATGGCAGATCGGCTGGCAGCGCATGCGCGAAGTCCGCCACCGTGGTGCCGTAGCCGAGGAACACCGTGGCATCGGCCTCGAGCATGCCAACCGCCACGGCCGCGATGCGGCGTTTGCGTTCGACGTGATTGGCGCTGCGTTGCAGGTAGCTAAGGTTGTGCTGGCTCGCGGAGAGGCTCAGGCCACCGTGCGTACGGCGCGCCAATCCCTGCACGCTGAGTTCGTTGATATCGCGGCGAATCGTCTGCGTGCTCACGCCAAAGCGGCTCGCGAGCTGTTCGGTGCTCAGGTAGCCAGCATCGTTCAGCCAGCCGATGATTTCGCGTTGGCGCGGAGTCAGGCTCATAGGGTGCCGCCCGACTGAATCGGGCTCATTCGATCATTTTGTGTGTTCGAATGAAAATGTAAGCGCGCAATGTGTCACTTCCATGACGCACAATGGACGCGATGGACGAATAGGTACGTAAACTGGACGGATGGATCGATTGCGACGGATCGGGCGCGCCATACTTCAGACATCCGATCGAACGAAGGCACACATGTCATCGCTGAACTCTCCGCCAACCGGCACCCTGCATGCCTTGCATGACCGTTGGCCGCAAGCCAAGTCGGTGGACGATTTCCGCGCCAATCTGGCGGCGGTGCACGCGCGCATTGCCGCGGCGTGCCAGCGCGCGGGGCGCGATCCCGCCGGGGTGCGGCTGCTGCCGGTCAGCAAGACCAAGCCGGAAGACACCCTGCGGCTCGCCTATGCGGCGGGCTGCCGCATGCTCGGCGAGAACAAGCCGCAGGAGGCCCATCGCAAGTGGGAAGGGATGCGGGATCTGACCGATTTGCAGTGGTCGGTCATCGGGCATCTGCAGACCAACAAGGCGAAGCTCGTGGCGCAGTGCGCGAGCGAGTTCCAGGCGCTGGACAGCCTGCGCGTGGCCGAGGCGCTCGATCGGCGCCTGCAGGCTGAGGGGCGTGCGCTCGATGTGTTCGTGCAGGTCAATACTTCGGACGAGGACAGCAAGTACGGCTTGCCTCCCGCCGAGGTGGCTGCGTTTCTGCGCGAACTCCCTGCGTTCTCCGCGCAGCGGGTGAAGGGGTTGATGACGCTTGCGATGTTCTCGGCGGAGGCGGAGCGTGTACGCGCGTGCTTCGTGCAGCTACGCGAACTGCGTGACCGGTTGCGCAACGATCTGCCATCGGGCCTCACGCTCGATCAGCTGTCGATGGGCATGTCGGGGGATTTCGAGATCGCGATCGAAGAGGGCGCCACGGTCGTGCGCGTGGGACAGGCGATCTTCGGCGCGCGCGCCACGCCGGACAGTCACTACTGGCCCGGTGGCGCGCAGGAAGAGGCATGACGGCATAATGCCGGGGTTCATTTGATCACGCCCTCAGCATGACTCTTCATATTCGTACCCCGCTATTGCATTCACTGCCGATGTCCGCGCGCCTCGGCAAGACTGTCTGGCTCAAGATGGAAGCGCTGCAGCCTTGTGGCTCCTTCAAGCTGCGAGGGGTCGGGCACGCGTGCCTGACGCATGCCGAACGCGGCGCGCGGCATTTTGTGTCGTCGTCGGGTGGCAATGCGGGCGTGGCGGTGGCCTATTGCGGCCGCATGTTGCATATCCCGGTGACGGTGGTGGTACCGGAGACGACATCGGCGCGCGCGCTCGAACTGCTGCGCCTCGAAGGTGCCGAGGTCATCGTCCATGGGCAGTCGTGGGCGGAAGCCAACACACTCGCGCAATCGATGCTCGATGCGCACACCGCGTTTATTCACCCGTTCGATGATCCGCTGCTGTGGCATGGCCACGCATCGCTCGTCGATGAAGTGGCGGAGGCGGGCATCAAGCCCGATGCGGTGGTGCTGTCGGTTGGCGGTGGCGGGCTGCTGTGCGGCGTGGCCGAAGGCATGCACCGGCAAGGCTGGGACGACGTGCCGATCATCGCCGCGGAGACGCATGGCATGGCGTCCTATGCGCGCTCGCTGGAAGCCGATGCGGTGGTGGCGCTGCCCGCGGTGACGGGCATTGCGACCTCGCTGGGCGCCAAGCAGCCATCGAGCGAAGCGGTGGCATGGAGCCGCCGCCTGCCAATCTCGAGCGTCGAGGTGTCCGACCGCGAAGCGGTGACCGCCGCGCTTCAGTTGCTGACCGACCATCGCGTGCTGGTGGAGCCCGCCTGCGGCGCGGCGCTGGCCGCGGTGGAAAAAAACTCGGAAGAGCTGGCCGCGGCGAAAGACATCCTGATCGTGGTCTGTGGCGGCGTGGTGGCGACGCTCGCGCAGTTGCAGGATTGGGAGCGCACGCTAGCTTGATTTGTTTATCGCGGCCTGCCACCATGCCTCTCGCCCCGATTTGACCCGCAGCTGAATCGGTTGGATATTCTTACGCAGTCAGCCGCAGTCCAAACCACCAAAAATCGACTCGCGCAAACCAGTGGCCATCGTGTTTGCCGAAGCCGATGCGGGCCATGCGGTTTGCGGAGTTCAGTGGCAGGTAGGTGATCTTCATCGTGCGGAAATCCGGGGCCAAAAGGAAAATGGCCCCAGATCTTACAGGTGCTTTGCGCGGACAGCGCCGCGGCTAGCGCTGTTGCTCGGGAATCGCGTCCAGCATCGCCTGCCCCATCGCGACGTCGCCTTGCGCCTTGAGGCCTTCGGCCGCGCCCGTTTTGTCACGCAGTTCGCGGTTCTGGCTCAGCTTGAACTTGCCGACGAGCTGCTCGATTTCCACTTCGATGCCGACGATGGACTTGAGCATGGTGTCGAGAAAATCAGCGGGGGCATCGCCCATCTTCCAAGGCTTTGGTTGCGAGGCCTCGTGCGTGCGGGTCAGTTTGGCTACCACACCGCGCACATAGCGCTCGTCATCGCGAATGGTGATCTTGCCGTGAGCGTGGACGACTCTGTAGTTCCAGGTCGGAACCACCTTGTGCGCTTCCTGTTTGCTCGGATACCAGTTCGGCGAGATATAGGCGTCTTCCGCGCGGAACACCACCAGCACATCGTCACCGCTCTTCACGTCCTGCCAGACAGGGTTGTTGCGGGCAACGTGCGCAAGCAGGACTCCCTGCTTGCCGGCCGCGGGATCCAGTTCGAACGGAAGGTGATTCGCATCGAGACCGTTCTTTCCGTTCGTCATCAGGATGGCAAACGGAAACTCGCGCATCAGGCGATGCAGGTCTTCGACATTGGGAACTTCGAAATGGGCAGGGACGTACATGTTCTGTTCCGCTGGGGGTCTTTATGTGGGGATGAATCCATGATGGCCTTCCCGGATGTCATCGGGAAGGGCCATTTTCACCCAATTTCACTAGACCAGTATTGTCCGGTTACGCGCCGGCGCGCCGTCGTCTGGGTTTCCGCTCTCCGGCCTCGGCTGCAATGATCGTGGCCAGCTTCTTCACGGCGTCGTCCATCTGCTTGTCGGTGAATCCGCCCAGCCCGAGAATCAGGCCGGGACGGCGCCTGGCGTTCGAATACATGGGCGATACGGCCCTGACTGCCACGCCGGCCTCCTTGGCCTTTGCCGTAACGACCGTGTCGTCGATGCCTTCGGTCAGCCACAACACGACGTGCATGCCCTGATCGCCGGGTTGGAGCCACGCGAGATCGGCCGGAATCCGCTGTTCGACGATCGAGATCAATTGCTGGCGTCGATCTGCATAGACGAGTCGCACGCGACGGATATGGCGATCGAGATATCCCTCGGCTATAAACGCCGCGAGCGTGTGTTGGTCCGCGCTTGGCGGATGCCGGTCCATCAACCCGCGCGCGCCACAGAACGCCGGCACAAGATGCTCGGGCACGATCGCATAGCCGATGCGCAACGACGGGAACAGAATCTTGCTGAAGGTGCCGAGGTAGATCACGCGATCGGGCGCCAGACCCTGCAGCGAGGGGAACGGATGCCCTACGTAGCGGAGCTCGCTATCGTAGTCGTCCTCGACGAGCCATGCATCATTCGCGCGGGCCCACGCCACCAGCGCGGTCCGACGCGCCATGCTCAGCGGCATGCCGAGTGGATACTGGTGAGAGGGCGTGACGAAAGCCACGCGTGCATCGGGTGCGGCGCGAATGCCGGCGTCTACATCGATGCCGGCCTCATCGACGGCCACGCGCACCATGCGATCCGCAGCGCCCGTGGCTTCCAGAATGCCTGTGATACCGCGATAGGCGGGATCTTCCACCCACACCGTGTCCGCAGATTCCAGCAGAATCTGGCACGAGAGATAGAGTCCCTGCTGCGTGCCTGCCGTGATGATGACCTGCGCAGGCGTGCAATGCACCGAGCGAGACTTGCGAACGTAGTCGGCAATGGCCACGCGCAGCGCCGGTACGCCCTGTGGATCGTCATAGCCCGATGGCGCGGCCGAACGTAAGCCACGTGTGCGATTGCCGAGTTTGCGCCAGGTGTCATCGGGCGCTGTGGGGCCGATCGGGACCGATACCGCGAATGGCACCGGGGGGAGTGGTGCGAATTGACGGGCCACCTCCGCAAACGCCGCGGCACGGGGCCGCAATTCAGGCGCCGGCTTTGCCTTTCTGCTCCGCTTGGCACCGTCATCCGCGGGGAGCTGAGACAAGCCTGTGGAGACCCGGGTGCTTGACCCCGCCTGCGCCTCCAGAAACCCCTCGGCAATCAACTGCTCGAACGCATTGGTGACGAGCCCACGCGAGATCTCCAGGGTGCTGGCGAGATACCGCGTGGATGGCAGCGATTCCCCGGGCTTCAACTCACCCGAACGAATGGCCTCGCGGAGCACGAGCATCAGCTGCCGCCCAAGCTGCCCCTCGGTGCGATCGAGTCTGCCGACGAACGGCAACTCCACAGCCTGACGACGTCTGGGCATAAATACTGGCTCATTGATTCCGGTCGATACTCGTTACATACCATAAACCAGTAAAAAGTCGAAAGCCAGAGTCCCTATCAGAAGGCTGAGGCCATGGCTTCTTCCTCATCGGTCTCCAGCGCTAAGCCATCCTCGTCCTCCACAGCGTCGTCAACTTCGAATACGCCCTGCAGGTACGTCGCGTAGCGTCGCTGCAGGTACCTGAGCGAGGCACCGCGATCCGCTTGAATATCGAGCTGGTCTTGCAAAAACTTCAGGCGTGCGCGGTTGTCGTCCAGCACTTGAGCCCAGGTTTTCGCGAAGATGCTGACATTCGGCTTCTCCAGAATCGAGCCGGTCTCGTCCTTGACCAGATGCTCGGTGTAGGGCTTCAACTCGTCGCTGATTACCCAGAAACTCCACTTCACCCCCACCCTTGAGAAGCGCGGGTCGTCGATAACCGAGAACGCGTAGCCTTGGATCTGCGTGACCTCATCGGGGCCGATGGACACATTGGGCGCCTTGAGTTCCACGACGAGGTGCGAGAGCCGGTTGGCACGATGATGCTTGGTGGCCCTCGACAGCATCAGATCCACAATGCCGCGCGTCTGTGAGATATGCCTGACCGGCTCGTCGATCACGATGTCGGCATCGAGCAGTTTCTTGTGCGCCACCAGCGCTTGCGTGAGCGACTGGTCGTCCACCGAGAGACCAAACTCATCGCCGAACAGCCAGCAGTTCTGCGCAATGATGCGATGCAGCTGCGATCGTTCCTTCAGGCGCCGCTTTGGTTCGGCATCGAAGAGTATCGCCTCCAGACCATCGAGAAACTTCAGCCGGTCAGACACAACCTTCGCCGCGCCGATGATGGAAGACACGGTCGTGTCGCGTAGCAGCCGCGCCAGCTCTTCCTGCTGCCGCCTCGGCAGTCGGAGCACCTCGCCGAGGATCAGTTGAAGATCTGCGGGACTACGCTCGATTGCCTGCCGAAGCATGCGTAGCTGAAACGCCTTGGTCGTCGGTTGTGTCGCGCCGAAATCGGGAAGGTAGCGCGCCACATTGACCGCGACAATGTCGAACACCTGACGTTCGACCCGCTCGATCGGCGTGACCGGCTCGTTTGCGAACGGGTACACGGCGTCGTGCTTCCACTCCTCCACCACTGAACGAGCCTCTTCCGCCGCGCGCAGCCGGAAATGAGTCCTGATGACGTGCTGGGCCTCCGCAACCGTCGCGGCCACGACGTCAGCCTGCAGCGCGAGGTCGAAGTAGGGCGAGTAGAGGTACGCGGAGAACTGGAATAGTCCAATCTGGATAGGACGATCGACCTGCATCAGAGGAAACACCCGCTGGTTGCAGAGATAGAGCGCCTGATGACTGGTCGCGTCCCATTCGATCAGGTGCAGGCGTACCCAGAATTCTCGGCCATCGATCGTGATGTCGGTCAGGCTGAACGACTTTCGTCCAGCCATGGCAGACGCTGAATCGATGACGCGCCCGTCGAGAACGATGCATGCGTTATTTCGCGCATCGGAGAGATAAATGGCGAAGACTTCCGTCAGCGCCTGGCGGCCGTCCTTGAGCGCAAGCACATCAAGGTCCTGAATGAGCTCTCGAATCGTGACGGTCACGCCCGGCATCGCCGTATCGGTTGCCACAGTTTCGTCGCTGATCCTCACCTCGCGGAGGTCGTGCGCCGATACGCGAATCGTGTAGGCCCACAGCTCGCCATCGCGTCGATAAACAACCGCCCACTCCGCTACGCGCCCGAGTGCAAACGCCTTGAAGCGACCGCACCCGTCCCGTCCATGCAGGAAACGGCCGGTTCGCGTCTGCGATCTCGTCTTCTTCCAGGAGTCGCTCTGGAAGCGAAAGAATTCCGCGGCATCAGCGTGGGGAATGCCATCGCCGTCGTCTTCCACCATGACGGCCTGCGGTTCGCCGGCGTCGTCGCGTTCGAACGATACCTTCACCGTTCTCGCCTCGGCGTCGAAAGCGTTCCAGATGAGTTCACCCAGTGCGAGCACGGGCTTTGAACGTTCCTGCTCCGCAACCATCGTCCCTCTCCTTGACCATGTAACCACGCAATGCTGTGGATTTATACAGTCTCGAAGGTGAACGGTGAAGACCGGCGTCCGCATATTGCAACGCGAACATCAAATCGGGAAATGGCGATGGACAGGGCAGGGCTAACGGCCCCACTCGGTCCTTCACCGCAACCCATGAATGATGTCGATGGCAAATCTGCCGTAGTACAGCGCTGCCTGCTCCGCGGCTTCACGCGTGAAGTAGTCGTCGTCGTAATCGAGCGAGTCGCAGAAGATGTGGTCGTCCCGTTGTGGCGTATAGCGAATCGCCATACGGTAGTTCCACTTCGGGCCGGGGAGCTGCTGGTGGCTGGCGTCTTCGGGGGGCAATTCGAATGCCACGGCGTGGATGTACATGCCTCGATAGCCTTGGCAGAACCAGCTCGATCGATTCATGCTGTCCTTGCCCATTCCGATTGCACGCCCATGCCGTGGCGGTCTCAGCTACTCGCGGAGATAGAGACGGTGCTGCGTACCTTTCGACCAGCGCCGAGGCCCACGGGGATCAGGGGGCCGTCCCATGGATCAACGGCCCAGTCCAGTGCGCAATCGCCTTCGCGCGCCTTGTCGTACAGGTGATCACGCAGGGCCTGGGCGATGGCAAGACGGATCAATGCCTCCGGCGTGCTGAACGCTCCGTCCTGCACCGGTGCCTCGACGGTCCACACCGCGAACGAACGGCGTCCCGCGCCCACGAAGCTCGTGAAGCGGATGTTCGCTGGTTGACGTTGGGATGCATCGTGAAAACCCACCACGACGTGGTAGGCCGTACCCTGTTGCTCGGATGGCAGCTTGCAAAGGAATTCGAAGGGTGCCGCGGCAGTCGCCGCCGTGGAATCCTTGCCTGCTCGGCTGGACTCGATCTCGTTATTGATCATCTGAGGCTCGCTGTGGGCATGCGGAAGGCGTGATCTCAACGCTTGCGGCGATGAGACCGGTGGGAGCTGCGGGAGGAGAGCCCGTACAAACGTATGGAACATCGCGAGACGAAAAACACGCAATGTGTCTGACCAGTGTAGTGGCTCATGGCGGTTCCAGCTAACATCCTTACAAACTAAATCGCCAAAGTATCCCTCACAGGGTGGAATATGGCACGGAGCTTGCACTTACTGTTGTAGTAGTTCCCTCCTTCCTCCTGCCAGGCACGCCAATGAAGACGTTCCACTGCACGCACTGTAAAAGTCTCGTGTTCTTCGAGAGCTTCTCCTGCAATCATTGCAACGCCTTGCTGGGCTATGTGCCCGGCATGCAGGAAGTCTGCGCGTTCGAGGGGAGCGATGCCAATGGCTGGTCGATACTGCCCGCTCTGCCGGATGCATCGGGTAAACACTTCCGCCGCTGCGCCAACTTCGCACAGGAAGCGGTCTGCAACTGGATGGTGCCGGCGGACGATTCCAACCCGTTGTGCGAGTCCTGCCGCATGACGCGCATCATCCCGACGCTGTCCAAACCGGACAATCGGCTGTACTGGTATCGTCTGGAACAGGCAAAACGGCGTTTGTTGTACACGCTTACCGCGTTGCATCTGCCGACCCAATTCGCGGGCACCAATGGCACCGGGCCCCTGACCTTCGAGTTCCTCGAGGACATATCCGCCACGGAGCCCGTGGTAACCGGTCACGACAACGGCCGCATCGTCATCAACATCAAGGAGGCGAACGATGTCGAGCGGGAAACCACGCGTTCGTGGGCGGGGGAGGCATATCGGACGTTGCTGGGCCATCTGCGTCACGAGTCCGGGCATTATTACTTCCAGCGGCTGGTAGAAGGGTCGGAGGATATCGCGCCGTTTCGCGCGCTGTTTGGCGATGAACGAGCCGACTATGCGGAGGCGATGCGGCGCTATTACGAGAACGGTGCGCCATCGTCGTATCAGGGTTTCATCAGCGCTTACGCCACCATGCATCCGCTCGAAGATTGGGCCGAGACGTGGTCGCACTACCTGCATATGGTGGATACGCTGGATACCGCCAACTGGTGCGGGCTCACATTGCTGCCGTCGACCCATGCCGATCCGGGTCTGACGGATCGCACGCCCGTCGATATCGCAAACTTCGACAGCCTGATGGGCCGGTGGCAACCGTTGACGTACGTCATGAACAGCCTCAACCGCAGTCTGGGCTTGCCGGACGCCTATCCGTTCTCACTGTCGCCAACGGCGGTGAACAAACTCCGATTCGTGCATCGGGTGATCAATGCATGCGGGCAATACCGATGAGAGCCCAGCCGATGAGAGCCCAGCCGATGAGTGCTCAGCCGATGAGCGCTCAGGCGTCCGCCAGCAGCACGTCGACGACGATCCTTCCGCGTCGCGCGCAGGCGTCTTGTGCATCGCCCTGCGTGCCGTAGCCGGACGACGAATAGAACGGCCCGGAGAGCAGGGCGCCATCGCTGTCCATAATCGCTACGTCATAGTCCCAATCGGTGCGTTTCAAGGCGGTGGCGCCGCGCGCGGCCTGAAACACGTGCATGCGCAGCAGCAGCCCGCGGTAGGCCTCGGTGGTTGGTTCGGCCCGATCTGTCACATTGTCCCCAGATAAACCCGCTGAATGCGCGGCACGATACGGTATCGCGGCAAGAACATCCGGTGGTGGGGTTCATGGTAGGCCTCTTTGGCGACTGGCCCTGTCAGTCTATGTCTGATTATTTCCGGTGCCGCGCAAGTCCAGGCGCCGCACGGGCGCTCCCTTCTATTGCGGGGGCTGGCCGTTGGATGCGCTCAGTCCACCGTCCACCGGCAGGTTCACGCCGGTGATAAAGCGCGCGTCCTCGCTGGCGAGAAAGGCAATCACATCGGCAATGTCTTCGGGCTCGGCGGTACGACCCAGGGCGATGCGCTCACGAAATTTCGCGATCAGAGCCTCGTCCTTGAACATGTCGGTGGTGAGGTCCGTACGTGTGAGCGAAGGGCATACCGAGTTGATGCGTACGCCGTCGCGGCCATAGTCCAATGCGAGCGAGCGCGTCAGATTGACCACACCGCCTTTCGCCGTGTTGTAGAAGCTCATGTTCCAGTCGGCGCCGAGACCGGACACGGACGCGGTATTGACGATGCATCCCTTGGTCTTGATCAGATGGGGCAGCGCCGCGCGCGCGCCGTGGAACACGCCATCGAGGTCGATCGATATCACCTTGTGCCAGGCGTCGACGCTATCCTCGGTCGCGCGGCCTTCGGACGCAACGCCGGCGTTGTTCACCATCACGTCCAGCCTGCTGAACTTGTCGATCGTCGCACGGACGAGTCCTTCCACCTGGTCATAGTCGCTAACGTCCGCCACCCGCACGAGGTACTTCTCCTTCGGTAATTGCGCGGCCACGCTCTCCAGCTTTTCGCGTGTGCGTCCCGCCAGTACGACCTTGGCGCCTTCCGCGGCAAATCTGCGCACGGTGGCGGCACCGATGCCCGACCCCGCTCCGGTCACGATGACTACCTTGTTCTCGAACCGTTTCATGATCTCGTTCCCATAAAGTTCACGAGACCTGCGCGCAAGTTCCATACCCTGCAGCAGCCGTCACGATCATGCGGCGCTGTGGCGAGGTCTGCACCGCGCTTTGTGCGCGCCAGACGCAAGCAAAAATGCAGTGACCGCAGATTTGTACGCGTAAGCGTGGCCGGTACGCATTTTGCTGAAGGAACAGGCCGCAACGGCAAACCAAGTATTTGCCGCGGTATCGGCGTACCGATTGCAACTTTCCCCACGGAGATTCACATGGACAAGTCAAAAATTCCGGTCGAGCAACGCCCAGCGCTGGCTCTGTTGATGGATGACCATCGCGCGGTGAAGAAGCTCTTCAAGGAGTTCGAGGCCGCGAAGAAGGATTCCGATAAACAGGCCATCGCCGCGGAGACCTGCCAGCAGCTCAGCGTGCATGCGCAGATCGAGGAAGAGATCTTCTATCCGGCCCTGCGCGGCGCATCGGACAAGGTCGATGACATGCTCGATGAAGCGGAAGTCGAGCATGACGTGGCCAAGTCGCTGATCCAGAAAATCCAGCAAGGCGACTCGGAGATGCTCGACGCCAACTACAAGGTGCTGACCGAGTACGTGGGTCACCACGTCGAGGAAGAGGAAGGCGAACTGTTCCCGGCCGTGATCAAGGCAAAGATCGATCTGCGCGAGATTGCGACGCGTCTGGAAGCCCGGAAGATGGAGCTGCTTGGCGAGCCTGCTTGAGCGGCGCCGGATGCTGTACGAATTGATAGCTAATCTGGACGAATTGAGGCATCGCGCGGTGTCTCCGGTTGCATACTGATCCTGTCATGCAGCCGGAGATTCCATCATGCGCGAACGTCATTTTCAGCCTGCCCCGGAATGGGTGGTCCAGCAGTGGTTCAACACCGACAAGCCTCTAACTCTTGCAGCGCTGCGCGGCAAGGTCGTGGTGCTCGAGGCGTTTCAGATGCTGTGTCCGGGCTGCGTTTCGCATGGGTTGCCGCAGGCTCAGCGCGTGCATCAGACGTTTTCGTCATCCGAAGTCGTGGTCGTGGGTTTGCACACGGTGTTCGAGCATCACGAAGCGATGACGCCCACCGCCTTGCGCGCGTTCCTGCACGAATACCGGATTCCGTTCCCGGTAGGAGTGGATATGCCCGATGGCCGCAATGGCGTGCCGCAGACGATGCGGGCGTACGATATGCGCGGCACGCCGACGCTGATCCTGATCGATGCGCGTGGCAATCTGCGTCAGCAACATTTTGGTTCGATCAGTGACCTGACGCTTGGTGCGCAGATTGCCGAGTTGGTGCTCGAGGCACGCGAGGACGCGACCGGTGCGTCGGCGACGTCGGCTGGCAGTGGCGCCGATCGCAGCGCGGACGACTGCGCATCGGGCGCCTGCGCCATCAGAATGCCGAACGAATAGTGCCGCCGTCGACGCGGATCGTGGCGCCGCTGATGTAGTCAGCGAACGGGCTCGACAGGTACGCCACCGCGCCGGCAATTTCATCGGGACGGCCCAGACGGCCGACGTCGTTGGGTACGAGGTCGCGTACGCAGCCTTGCTCGATCTCCTCCCAGCTCTCGCCCCAGCCGAACTTGGGCGCGATGGCTTCCAGCAACTGCCTGACCGCCGGCACCAGAATCGCGCCGGGCGCCACGACATTCGACGTCACGCCCGTGTCCTTGAGGTCGCGCGCCAGCGATACCGCGAGGTTATGACGCGCGGCGAGCGATGCGTTGTAGTCCGGCTGCATCGGCACCGGCTGCCCGGCGAGGCCGCCACCAATCTGGATCACGCGGCCCCAGCCACGCTCGCGCATGTTGGGCACCAGTCGCTGGATCATACGCACGGCCGATACCACGTTGACCTGATAGGTCTCGACCCAGGTCTCCGGCAGCGCGGTGGTCCAGTTCAGATGGTGATAGTAACCAGCATTGTTGACGAGGATATCGATCTCGCCGCCTTTCCGCGCCTGTGCTGCCACGGCATCGGCGCCTTCGTCGGTGGCGAGATCGCCCAGTGCCACCTCTGCCGCGCCGCCTGCGGCTTTGATGGCTGCAGCCACCGTATGAGTGCGATTGGCATCTCTGCCGTGCACCACCACCGTCGCGCCTTCCGCCGCCAGCAGCTTCGCGATCGCCTCGCCCAATCCTGCGCTCGACCCGGTGACCAGCGCGCGTTTTCCGTTCAGATTCAGATCCATGCCATGCATCCAGCTTGATAAAGTTCTACCAGTGTAGAATTTATGGCATCAAAAGTATACGTGTGTTTAATTATGCGAGAACTGGGGAAGAAGGGTGCCGCGACGCGCCAGGCGATTCTGGAGTCGGCCCGTCAGGCGTTCACGCAATCCGGCTATGACGTGGGCGTGCGGGAGATCGCCGAGAACGCGGGCGTTACGGCGATGCTGGTCAACCGCTACTTCGGTTCGAAGGAGCAACTGTTCGAGGAGGTACTGGAGGGGGTGTTGTCGGCGCCGGGCATTCTGACGCGCGAAACCATGAAGCACGCCACGGACCTCGCGGCGTTGTGCCGCGAAATTGCCACCTCGTTGGTAGCGCGTACGTCGCCGGATATCACGCCGATGGATGGCTTTTTGATCATGCTGCGCTCCTCGAACAACGCGCAGGCCACGGCGATCCTGCGCAAGAAGATCGACGCGCATTTCGCACGGCCGCTCGCGGCGGTGCTGCCGGGTGCCGACGCATCCCAGCGCGCGGCGATCTTTCTGGGAATCATCGCCGGCATCCAACTGATGCGGCAGGTCATCGAGCTTGGCGCACTGCGACGCACCACGCCCGAAGACCTCGCGCGACGCATCGAGGCGTTATTGATCGTCGCCATCGGTGAGGCGGATCAGGCCTTTTTATAACCTTATTCGTCTATCGACATTAGAAAATCATCTTTGCGGTGCTATGAGTGACATTGGAGAATGGCACGGCGCATGGGTGATCCCGCCGCGCGACCTCGCCGGGTTCACGGCGGCTATCTACCTACAAAACCATGTCCGCATTGGAATTTCTCGGGTCGCGCAGTCTTCGCAATCTCCTCGTGGCGGCATCGCTGTCGGGTCTGTCGTTTGCCGCACTGGCGGACACCACGATCCTGAACGCCGCGTATGACGTCACGCGCGAGCTCTACAAGGAGGTCAACCCTGGCTTCGTCGCGCAGTGGAAGAAGGACACCGGCGAGACGATCACGGTCAACCAGTCCCATGGCGGCTCCAGCAAGCAGGCGCGCTCCGTTGCCGATGGCCTGGAGGCCGACGTCGTGACGATGAATCAGGAGACTGACATCGACCTGCTGGTGCAGCGCGGCATCATCGCCAAGGACTGGAAGACCCGGTTGCCGAACAACGCATCGCCGTATTTTTCGACGATCGTGTTCCTGGTGCGCAAGGGCAACCCGAAGAAGATTCTCGATTGGGACGATCTCGGCCGCGCGGGCGTGCAGGTGGTCGTACCCAACCCGAAGACCTCCGGTAACGGCCGCTATACGTATCTGGCCGCGTGGGGTGCGATGATCCGCAAGGGTGGCACCGAAGCGCAGGCGCGTGAAGCGGTGACCAAGCTGTTCCGCAACGTCCCGGTGCTGGACACCGGCGGTCGTGGGGCCACCACCACCTTTACGCAACGCCAGATCGGCGATGTGCTGGCGACCTTCGAAAGCGAAGTCCATCAGATCCGCAAGGAACTGGGCGACAACTTCGAGGTGGTCTACCCGAGCCAGTCGATCATCGCGGAAGCGCCGGTCGCCGTGGTGGACAAGGTGGTGGACAAGCGCGGCACGCGCAAGCAGGCCACCGCCTATCTGCAATACCTGTGGTCGGAGCCGGGGCAGGAAGTGATTGCCAAGCAGTTCAACCGCCCGCGTTCGGCCACCGCGCTGAAGGCCCATGCGGACCTGTTCAAGCCGATCAAGCTGTTCTCGATCAATGAAGTGTTCGGCAGCTGGGCCCAGGCCCAGGCGCGCCACTTCAACGACGGCGGCGAGTTCGATCAGCTTTATCAGGCACGCAAGTAAGGACGTTGTCCGGGGGGAGACGCGTTGCGCCCCCCCACCTCTGCTAAAAAACAGCGGTCAGTGTGTGGGCCTATCGCAGCGACCGGAAGCTCGTCCGCACCTCTGCCGTGAAGGCCTGCGGTTGCTCCCACGCCGCGAAGTGGCCGCCTTTGGGCAGGCGGTTGTAGTGGATCAGCTTCGGGTACGCCTTCTCTGCCCAGCTGCGCGGCGCCGCGTAGATTTCGTCGGGGAACACGCTGACCGCGACCGGGATGGTCAGGTGCTTCGGTGCGAAGAAGTTGAGCTTGTTCTCCCAATACAGCCGCGCGGAAGAAACCGCCGTATTGGTCAGCCAGTACAACGTGACGTTGTCGAGCACATCATCGCGCGTCAGCCCTTCCGACTGCCCGGCAAACACGCGCGCGATCAGCGCCTGGCTCGCGGCATCGTGGTCGAGCATCCACGCCGCGAGGCCGACCGGCGAGTCCGCCAGCGCGTACAGCGTTTGCGGGCGGTTGGCCATCTCCAGTGCATAGCCGAGACCATGCTTGTAGAACGTGTCGAGCTGCGCGTACGCATGCCGTTCGTCGGTCCCGAGCCCTGCGGGGGCATCGCCGCCGGCCTTCAGTGCGTTGGCAATATCGTCCGGAATCGTGGCGGGCATGTTGGTATGAATGCCAAGTAATCCAGGCGGGGCGATCAATGCCATTTGCTCGGTAACCGCATTCCCCCAGTCGCCACCCTGCGCGACGTAACGCGTGTAGCCAAGGCGCTGCATCAGCGTGACCCACGCGCGCGCGATGCGTGCGGGATCCCAGCCCGTTGCGGTGGGCTTGCCCGAGAAGCCGTGTCCCGGCAGCGAGGGAATCACCACATCGAACGCATCGGCTGCCGTACCGCCGTACGCGGTCGGATTGATAAACGGCCCAATGATCTTCAACTGCTCGATGATCGAACCGGGCCATCCATGCGTGATGATGATCGGCAGTGCGTTCTCGTGCTTCGAGCGGACGTGAATGAAGTGAATGTCGAGCCCGTCGATCTCGGTCACGAAGTTCGGCACGGCGTTGAGGCGCGCCTCCACCTTGCGCCAGTCGTAACCTGACGCCCAATACTGCGCGAGCTTGCGCATGGTCGCGAGCTGCACGCCCTGCGTGGCGTCGGTCACGGTCTCGCGCTCGGGCCATTGCGTCGCGCGAATGCGCCGACGCAGATCGGTGAGCCGGGCCTCCGGCACGTGTACGCGCAGCGGGCGGATGGCCTCGGCAACGGCCGGCTTGTCGCCCGACGCACCGGTTATCTGAATGAGGGACGGATTCTCATCGGCAAAGGCAAGTCCACTGAAGGATGCCGTTGCCACGGCAGCAGCGGCCGCGCCGATAAAGTGCCTGCGCGACGTCGCTGCGGGAAGGTTGGTGTTTGACATGACTGCTCCTGATTTCCTGAGTTGTCTCGAGCGCGGCGCGAACACCGCGTGGTTGCGAGATCAGTATGGGAAATCCTGAGCAGGAGTTGAACGGTAACGGGCGTACAAGACTTGTGCGAGGCAGGAACAACACCACCTGCCGGCGCACGACGGCTCAACCCCGGCCGTTCACATAGGGCGAGAGCGCATTCGCGATCAGGGTGTTGACGGGCACAGCCACGTTGACATCCTTTGCCAGCGACACCACACCGCCACCAAGCCACGGCAGTTCGATGCGGTTGCCCTTCTCGAGGTCGTGGAACATCGACGACGTCATCGTGTAGGGCAGGTTGTCGACGAGCTTCATGCACTGGTCCGCATAGTCCTCAGGCAACTTGACGCCGTGCGCGCGGCCCACCTGTACGCCTTCCGCGATGACCGAGCGCAGCACGCCGCGGCTGCCTTCGCTTTCGCGGATCGGGCCGATGGTCAGGTGCGTGAGGCAGGTCATCGAGGACAGGCCGACCAGGAACACGTACTTTTCCCAGAGCACGCGCTGGATGTCATCGGACAGCAGCGCATCGATGCCGGTATCGGCAAAGCTCTTCACCAGCGTTTCGGTACGCTCGCGACGCTTGCCGTCGTACTCGCCGAGCGTCACGCGCTGCAACGCGCCCGTCTGCCGGATCACGCCGGGGCGGCCGATGGTGGTGGCCACATAGCCCACGCCGCCGATGACCGCTTCCTCGCCAAACACCCGACGCAGCACCAGATCCTTGATCACGCCGTTCTGCAGCGACAGTACAGCGGTATTGGGGCCGGCAATCGCCTTGAGCTCCTGCGCGATGCTCTCGAGGTCCCACAGCTTCACGGCGATGATGATGAGGTCAGGTTGCTCGAGCGACTTGATGTCGTCAGTCACCTTGACCTTGATCGACGACAGTTCGCCGCTATCGCGCTCGATGTGCAGACCGGTTTCCAGCATCGCCTTCAGGTGCGCGCCGCGCGCGACGAAGGTCACGTCGTGACCCGCCTCCTGCAGCTTGAAACCATAAAAGCCGCCCACACCGCCCGATCCGATGATTGCAATCTTCATTTGCCGTCTCCAATTGGTTAACCAATATCAATAATTGGTTTAATTCTGGTACGACAAATGGCAGGTGTCAAGGCCGGAGCAGCGCCGACGTGATCTGCTCCAGATGCTCGCGCGTGGCGTTGTACGCGGCCGTGGCATCGCGGCTGCGGATCGCCGCGACGATCTTGTCATGCTCGCGTCGGGAGGCCACACGCCGTTCCGCCGTCAACAGGCGCTGGCGGATATTGCCCCATTCGATCTCTTCATCGGCCGCAAGAAAGGCTTCGTAGGCGCGGACCAGAAGCGGATTGTGGGTGGCCATCGCGATCGCGCGATGAAAGCCCTGATCGGCCTGTTCGTAGGTTTCGAAATCGTCGGCCAGATGGTAGCGTTGCGCGCATTCGGTCAGGTGCGCCAGATCATGGGTGGTGCAGTTCATTGCCGCCATCGCCGCGAGATTGGGCTCCACCGCCAAGCGCGCTTCGACAATCTGCTTGGGGCTCAGGTCCAGCACGTCACTCGTCATACCCGCCCGGCGTGGCTGATGGGCCAGATAGGTGCCGCTGCCGACCTTGCGTACCACGCGGCCTTCCATCTCCATAGCGGCGAGCGCTTTCCGCACGACGTTGCGCGAGACGCCGAGCGTTTCCGCCAGCGCCCGCTCGGTGGGGAGCTTGGCGCCATCTTCCGCATTCCCGCGCAGCAGGTGGCTGCGCACTTTTTCCACGGCGGCGTCGGCTTTCATTTGGTCAACCAATTTGGCGATTCTGGTGTCATTGGATTAGGATTGGTTAAATTCTGGATGGATTGGTTCACACTCTATCACTGCCCCCTGCCTGGAGAAACACCGTGACCTCTGTTGCTCGCCCCTTGCTGCACATCTCCGCGATCCGCACCCGTTTTGTGAAGGTGCCGATGAAGTTTCCGTTGGGCACGACTGCGGCCCGTATGACCGCGGCGCCGTTGTTGCTCATCGATCTGGAAACGAAGGAGGGCGTGGTCGGCCGCAGCTACCTGTTCTGCTATCGCGATAGTGGCGCGCGCGCGATTGCCGAAGTCATCAGGGAAGCCGCGGAGCTGATCAACGGCATGGAAGCCGCGCCGGGCAAGATCGCCGAATTCCTTGGACGACGCTATGCGCTGCTGGGGGTGACCGGTGTGGCGCGCATGGCGCTGGCCGCCATCGATATCGCGCTGTGGGACGCGCTGGCCGTGGCCGCCGATATGCCGCTTGCCACGTTCCTCGGCGGCAACCTCGATCCGCTCCCGGCGTACAACAGCGATGGGCTGGGGCTGATGCCGGCAAAAGATGCGGCCGAAGAAGCGATCCGTCTGCTGGAGCCCGGCTTCAACGCCGTGAAGCTGCGACTGGGCCACGCCGATGCGCGCGTGGACCTCGAAGTGGCAACGGCCGTACGCGCTGCGCTCGGCAACGACGTGGCGGTGATGGTCGACTACAACCAGGGGCTGACCGTCCCCGACGCGATCCAGCGTGGACGCGCGCTCGATGGACTGAACATCTACTGGCTCGAAGAGCAGATCCGCCACAGCGATCTGGCCGGCTATGCGGCCATTGCGGCGGCGCTGGAGACGCCGGTTCAGCTGGGCGAAAATCTCGACGGCCCCGATTCGGTATTCGATGTCGTGGCCAACCGCGCGGCCGATTACCTGATGCTCGATATCGCGCGTATTGGTGGCGTCAGCGGCTGGCTGCGCGGCGCCGCGATTGCCGCCGCGCGCGGCGTGCCGGTATCCACGCATCTGTTCCCGGAGATCAGCATTCACCTTTTGGCCGTCACGCCCACGGCGCATTGGCTCGAATACACGAGTTGGGCCGATTCGATCCTCGAAGAGCCGCTGCAGATCGTCGATGGCAAGATCGCGCCGCCGAATCGTCCCGGCCTGGGCCTGCAATGGTCGAAGGCCGGTATCGAACGCTGCCGCGCCGACTGAGCCCCGCATTGGCGCCGGATCTGCCGACTGGGCTAAAATCCACGCCCGCACAGCATTTCGGGCAGCACGCATGCAACAGCACAACGACACCATCGATTCGGCAGCATCGGCAGACGAGCCCGATCAGATTCACGAGCCTCGCCTCTGGCGCGACAAGGGCTGGACCGCACGCGTCATCAAGAACGAGGATGGCGAAGGCTGGGCCGTCGAGATGATTCGCGATGGCAGCGCCGAGCCCGCGCTCGTCGGACCCTGGACCATGGGTCGCAACAAGGTCGACCCGAAGCCGCTCGATGCTACTGCGCATCAGACGCTGGTGAAGACCGCGTCCGAGGTGATTCGCCGGCACGAGCAGCAGTTGCACGCGCAGCTCAACAAGGAGGTGTCGATCGACTTCGGCGACGATGTCGTCTCGGTCCGGTTGACGATTACGCCGGACGAGTTCGAACCGTTCGGCACGCTCATCGCGCTCAACCCGCTCGGCGACGTATTGGCCACCACCAACGTGCGCCCGGATTTCCGGCTGACGCGCGAGAGCGCCGGCCGCTGGGCCGCCGACGGCTTCGGCAAGATCCGCTGAGCTGAACGGTCCCCACGCCGCGCGACGGACCCATCCAGCCGCGCGACGGACCGATCAAGCCGCGCGAGGTACCCATCAAGCCGTGCGGCGGGCCAATACCTCATCGCGCGGACCGGCATCGACCACGCGGCCGGCTTCCACCACGACGATGGTGTCGAAGCGCGCAAGCAGGCTAGGGCGATGCACCGACGCCACGATGCAGGTCGTCGGAAACGCGGCGAACATGCGGTCGAACACGCGGCCTTCGGCCTGTGGATCGAGCGCGCTGGTCGGCTCGTCGAGCAGCAGCAGCGAACTCCCTTGCGATGCCAGCGCGCCGCGCGCCAGTGCCAGCCGCTGACGCTGGCCACCCGACAGGTTACTACCGCGCTCGTTGAGCGGACTGGCCAGTCCATCCGGCATGCGCTGCAACACTTCATCGAACACGCCCGTGTGGACCGCCGATTGCAGCGCCGCCGCCTCGGCCGGTTCGCCGAACGTGAGGTTCTCCTCGACGCTGGCCTCGAAGACTTCGGCCTCCTGCGGAATCAGCGTGGCAAGCGTACGCAGTTCGGCCCAATCGTTCGCCACGCCATCGCGCAATAGTTCGCCCTGCTGCGGTCGGTACAACCCAGCCAACGTACGCAGCAACGTGCTCTTGCCTCCGCCACTGGGGCCGATCAGTGCGACGCGCGTGCCACGATGCAGCACCAGATCCACGCCATGCAGCCCACCCCGCGCGTCATCGGCATAACGCCAGGTCGCGCCGCGCAGCGCCAGCGTCTGCCATGGGGCATCGGGTATGAGCTCGGGCACGACCGCATCCGGATCGCCCGGGGCCGCCCAGATCGGCTCGGCGCTGCCGTAGTCGGTATGCATGCGCGCAAAGCTCTGGAAGTTCGATGCCATCGCACCGACCACGGTCGCGGCCTGCTGCGCGTACTGGTAGATCATGAAGATCGTGCCCAGTAGCACCGCTTGCCCAGGCTGGCGCGATTGCAATACGTACACCACGACCAGAATCCACGTCAGCCCCATGCCGAGAATGTCGACGGCAAACCATTTGCCTTCGTTGACCATGACCGCGCGGCGCAGTGGCGCCATCACGGCCGCCATGCGATGGTCGAGCAGCTTGCGCGAGGCCGCCTGCAGCCGCAAGCCGATGACCGTGCCGGCATTGCCAACGAAGTCGAGCAGCGCGGCCGCGTAGCGGCGTTCCGCATCGTTCTCCGCGCGGGCCAGATGCATCAGTGTGCGATCGAACCGCAGGATGATCAGCGCGACGATGACATAGCCGGTGACGGCGATAATGCCGCTGGTGTGCGACAGCAGCGCCAGCGCAACGATCGGACCAACGAAGTTGAAGGCGCTCTGCAGATAGCCGAACTGGTTCTGCGCGAAGTCCGACAGCGCGCGGCTGGACTGCACCACGCGGTGTTGCAACTCGCCGGAGTGATGGCCATCGCGCCACGCCAGCGGCGCCGACGTGATGCGCGCATAGAGCTGATCGGCCAGCCGCTCGCGCACGCGTACGCCGACGTTGCGTTCCAGCACGCGGCCCGGGCCATGCAGCAGCCACGACAACAGATAAATACCGATCAGGTAAATGATCCAGCGCCCCGCAGTGGACATGTCGCCCTGCTGCAGCGCGTTGATAGCCTGCGCGGCCAGCCATGGCATGGTCAGGCGCAGCAACTGTGCAGCAGACAGCAGCCCCGCCGCGCCGAGCATATGGGCACGCACGCCGTGGGCATGCTGCCAGAGCGCGCGATACAGATCGCGTGCCGCGCTGCCAAGGCCGACCGCGCGCGGATGCGCAGGGACGTCGGGCGCGTCGGGGATATCGGGGGTAGCAAGCTCCGTCATGCAGTCATCACTCCTGTTCGGGTGAAGGTCCGGATGAAGGCCTCTATGGTAGCCTCTCTCTTCAAGACGTTACCGAGAGACGTCGCATCACGACCACCATTCGAGGAGACTCCATTGAAGTCATCGCGCCTGCATGCCGCCGCGCTGCTGCTGACCATCGCCGGTACTGCCCACGCTGCCTATCCTGATCGACCCATCAAGCTGATCGTGCCATTCCCGCCGGGACAGGCCACCGACATCTTCGCGCGCGCGCTCGCCGAGAAGCTCGGCAAGCAGCTTGGCCAGTCGATCATCGTGGAGAACCGCGCGGGCGCGGGCGGCAATATCGGCATGGAGGTCGCGGCCAAGTCGCCGGCCGATGGCTACACGCTCGTGATGGGTGGCAGCGCGATGGCCATCAATCAGACGCTCTACAAGAAGGTCAACTACGATCCGCTGCACGATTTTGCACCCGTAACCGGTGTGTTCTCGGTGCCGCTGGTGTTTCTGGCCACGCCGCAGTCGGGCTTCAAGTCTCTGCATGAACTGATCGCCAAGGCCAAGGCCGCGCCGGGCAAGTACAGCTACGCGAGTGCGGGTATCGGTGGCACGCAGCATCTGTCGGCGGAAATGCTGAAGGCACAAGCGGGCGTATTCATTGTGCATATCCCCTACAAGGGTAGCGGCCCCGCGCAGGCGGACTTCCTCGGCAATCAGATCCCGCTGATGGTGGACTCCGTGACGGCCGCCATGCCGTTGATCAACACTGGCAAGGCCGTGCCGCTAGCGGTGACCACGGCGAAGCGCGTGCCGCAGCTACAGTCGGTGCCGACCGTTCGCGAAGAAGGCGTCGCGGGCTTCGAAGCGCTTGGCTGGGCCGTGCTGATGGCCCCGGCAGGCACGCCGCCCGCGACCCTCAGCCTGCTCAATACGGAGGCCGTGAAGGCGTTGCAATCGCCCGAGCTAAGCAAGTTCATCACCGATCGCGGCTCGGAGCCAATGCCGTTGACGCCGGCCGAGACCAGCAAGTTTATCGACGGCGAGATCCGGAAGTGGGCGACCGTCGTGAAGCGTTCGGGCGCGACGGCGGATTGATCTGCTACCGGCCGCGAGGGTTACCAGCCATAAAAGCGCGGCCACGTGTGCACCGAACCATCCGCGCTGACAGCCTGGTACTCGGGATGCTGCGCGCCCGTTGCGCACGCATGGTTCGGCAGGATGCGCAGCTTCGTGCCGATCGGGAAGCGGGTGGCAATCTCGAGGTCCGGTGACCCGGTGCGCGACACGATGCCGTGTTCCTGGTTGGCGCCGCTGATGGTGTAACCGTCGATCGGCGCACCGTTCTCGTTGCACACCTGCCCATAGCCGAAGTCATGCTGCTGGCGTTGCGTGCCGCGGTCGCGGCTCATCGCCATCCAGCCAGCATCGACGATGGCCCAGCCCTTGTCGGTCTGATGTCCGATCACGGTCGTGAGTACGGACAGCGCGATGTCGGCGGTTTCGCACACGCCGACGTTGTGCATGACGAGATCGAAGAACACGTACACCCCCGCGCGTACCTCGGTCACGCCCGCCAGTTGTTCGGCGGTGAGTGCGGTGGGCGTGGAGCCGATACTGACCACGTCGCACGGCAAACCGGCCGCGCGCAGGCGGTCGGCGGCGCGCACGGTGCCGGCGCGTTCCTGCTCCGCGATCTTCACGAGCGCCTCGTGCGTGTTGTAGTCGTAGCTGGAGCCCGCGTGCGCCATCACGCCACCCAGCCGCATGCCACTCTCCGCCAGCACACGGCCGACCTCGAGCAGGGTATCGCTCTCCGGCGGAATGCCCGAGCGATGACCATCCACATCGACCTCGATCCATACATCGAACGCTTCCCCATGCGTGCGTCCGAATGCGGCAATGGCTTCGGCGGTCTGCACGCTGTCGGCCACGATCTTGAGGTCGCAACCCTTGCGACGTAGCGCCAGCGCTTGTGCAAGCTTGGTCGGCGCCATGCCGACCGCGTAGACGATGTCGCGAACGCCGGCTTCGAAAAACTGCTCGGCTTCCTTCAGCGTGGAGACCGTGATGCCCTGCGCGCCAGCCGCGATCTGCGCCTCCACCACTTCGCGGCACTTGGTCGTCTTGACGTGCGGGCGGAACCTGACGCCAAGGGCGTTCATGCGCGTCTGCATGCGGTCGATATTGCGCTGCATGCGGGCAAGGTCGATCAGGGCGGCGGGGGTGTTCAGCGTGTCGAGGCTCATGATGTCGCGGGCGGTAGATATTCAGTCAACACCGCCACTATAGAGCGTCGGCAGCTTGCCGTGGTTAATGCCGATTGAATGCTTCGTTTAGTTGTATTTAATGCTGAACTAGGCCCGTCGCCACGGTGGCGGCGACAGCGCGGCGCGCAACGCGTCGAGAAAAGCCCGCTGCCGCGACGATACGCCGGTGCGCGAAGGCAGCAGCGCCATGACCGGCGCTTCCGGCAGACTCCAGTTCGGCAGCAGCCTGACAAGCTTGCCTGCGGCGATCAGCGGTGCCACATCCCACTCGGACCGCTCCACGATGCCGAGACCGGCCAGCGCCCAGTCCGAGATGATCGTGCCGTCGTTGGTGGAGAGAATGCCCGACACACGGATCGTCACCGCCTTGCGCGCATCGGCCTGTCCGCCATGGCCGGGCAGGAACCGCCAGCGCGTCACGTCTTCCTCGTTCTCGCGCAGGCACAGGCACGGATAGCGCGTGAGATCGGCGGGATGTTCGAGGTCCGTCAGGCGACGGGCATAAGCCGCGCTGGCACACAAGATGCGATCGTTCGGCGCAATCGGATGGGCAATCCACGACGACGACTTGAGTTTGCCGATGGTCACCACGAGGTCGGCGCCGGACCCGTCGGACAGTGGGCTCTCGGACAAATGCAGCGACACCTCGAGTTCGCGGTGCTGGCGATGAAAGTCGCGCACGATCGGCGCGATGTGCTTTCTGCCGAAGCCGAATGGCGCCACGATGCGCAGCTTGCCGCGCATCTCGCCATCGCGGCCCGAGATGCGCGCCGGCAGCGCTTCCATGCGGTCGAGCAATTCGATGGCCTCCTGATGCAGACGATGACCCTCGTCGGTCAGGGCGATGCCGCGCGACTGCCGCACCGCAAGCCGCACACCGAGCCGCGCCTCCATTCGCTGCAGACGCACCGTTACCGCAGGCGGCGTCAGGTCGAGCAACTGCGCCGCGGCGGCGAGCGACGGGGACGCGCCCACGGCGCGAATCAGGCGCAGATCATCGAGGCTGAGCATTAAACGGAATTAAGTGCTGAGTGGAAATGGCATTAAACACGAGTTCCGGCCACGATGCCAGGCTCCGGAATGGCACAGGCATGATGTCGTCATACTTTCGTCTTACGGGAGCGGAATGATGCTTGCGAGGCGGTCGGCCGTGATGCTAGGGTGCCCGTGGCAATGTCGCAACCGGCCGTAAGGAAGCAAGATGAGTTCGTGGTCCCAGTCCACTTTTGTCCCACCGTCGCATGATCCCCGGGAGTGGATGGTCTATGTCATCGACGATGACGAGTCGATGCGTCTGTCGCTCGATGCGCTGCTTCGTTCGAACGGCTTACGGGTGGCAACGTTCGAGTCGGCACAGGAATTCCTGGCGCACCCCAAGGCCCCGGTGCCGAGCTGCCTGATTCTCGACGTCAGGTTGCGCGGCGAGAGCGGTCTGGCTTTTCAGGAGTACATCGCGCGCAACGGCGTGCATATGCCCATCGTGTTTGTCACCGGCTATGGCGACATCGCGATGACGGTCAAGGCGATGAAGGCCGGCGCCGTCGACTTCTTCTCCAAGCCGTTTCGCGATCAGGACATGCTCGATGCGGTGGCCAGCGCGCTGGCGCGCGACAGCGAGCGGCTGGCGGCGGACAAGGCGACGGCCGTGCTGCGTGCCGGCTATGACGCGCTGACGCCGCGCGAGCGCGATGTCATGCGGCTCGTCGTTACCGGCATGATGAACAAGCAGATCGCCGCGCAGTTGAGCGTGAGCGAGGTCACGGTCAAGATTCACCGCGGACAGGTGATGAGGAAGATGGCGGCCCGTTCGATTGCGGAACTCGTCAAGAAGGCACAGTTGCTGGACCTGCCCGCGCAGTCCCCTGAGTGACCGCGCGTTGCCGGCGGGGCGGTGTTCCCCCATACCGTCGTATGACCCCCGCATGCGGATGTAGAACCTGGCGTCAGACCTCCGAAGAATGGTGTCGGCATGTCGTGTGCCCCTACTCTTGCGTCACGGCGGGCATGCGGTTGCGGCGTTGAGATCGGCTTCTATCCATCGCCGCATCTCGCGACCCGTTGCCGCGCCCGACGCAACATTCCGGAGTCACCGATGAATCTACCGAGCCTGTCCCCTCGAACCAGTCACGCCGGCCTGCCTTTGCATGCGGCGGCCGCGCGGCGATTGCCAGACCACGATGGCCTGTCCAGTTGCCTGACGACGAGCTACGCGAGCATCATCGCGTTCATGGCTGTGGCGGCCGAGGGCAACTTCGCGCGGGCCGCGGAGCGCCTCGGCATCGGTCGCTCGGCGGTGTCGCGCAGCGTGCAGCGGCTGGAAGAGCAATTGCGCACGCGACTATTCCTGCGGACCACGCGCTCCACCAGTCTGACGCGCGAGGGCGAACGTTTCTTCAGGCATTGCAACGAAGGCGTGACGCAGATCGTCGGCGCGGTCAACGACATGCTCGACCTGCGCCATGGACCGCCGCGTGGATTGCTACGCGTGTCGTCCGGGGTGCGCTTCGGGCGCGAGGTGGTGACGCCGTTGCTGCTGAAGTTCTTCGATCTCTACCCGGACGTGGCGGTGGAGCTGCAACTCGATGACGAGCCGGTGGATCTGTCCGCCGGCCGCATCGATATCGCGTTTCGCGATGGTTGTCTGGAGGACTCGAGCATCATCGCGCGGCGTCTCGCGCCGATGGACATGATGGTCTGCGTGGCGCCGTCGTATGCACAGTCGCGCGGTTTGCCCGAGACGCCGGAGGAACTGGCGCGGCACGATTGCATCAACCTGCGGCTCTCGTCCGGACGGATGCTGCCGTGGCACTTCGACGCGGACGGGCGCAACGCACGGCATTTGCCAACTGGCCGGCTGACGTTCAACGATGCCGCGGTCGTGCTGAGAGCGGTGCTGGACGGCCGTGGCCTTGCCCAACTTCCTGCGCATCAGGTCCGGGAGCATATTGCGCGCGGCGAACTGGTGACCACGCTGGCGGCGCATGCCCCGCGCGATCGCTGGCATTACATCTGCTACCCCTGCCGAGAGCATCTGCCCATGCGCGTGCGCGTGTTCGTCGATTTCATGACCGAACAGCTACGCGTCAACGGGCCCTGAGCGCCGGCCGGTTTATCAAGAAACGCATCGATCAGCAATGGCAATCCGACTCGAGACCCTGTGGGATGATGGCGAACGCGTGTTCTGCCGACAATCGGCGCCCGAAGCCGCGCACAGCGTGCTGATCGTGCGCTCGGCGGCGGAGCGCCCGCTACCGGCGAGTCTCGATCGCCTCGCGCATGAGTTCGCGCTCAAGGACGATCTCGACTCCGCCTGGGCGGCAAGACCGCTGAGCCTGATGCGTGAAGGGGGCCGCAGCCAGCTGGTGCTCGAGGATCCCGGTGGCATGCCGCTGGCGTGGTTCGACGCCGCGATGCCCGAGCCCGAGCAATTCCTGCAACTGGCCATCGGCATGGCAGGTGTGGTGAGCAAGCTGCATCAGCGTGGCCTCGTCCACAAGGACATCAAGCCCGCGCACTTTCTGGTGCATTGCGCCGATGGCGGTACGCGCCTGACCGGCTTTGGGCTGGCGTCTCGACTGCCGCGCGAGCGCCAGCTGCCGGAGCTGCCGGAGACGATCGCGGGCTCGCTCGCGTATATGGCACCCGAGCAGACCGGACGGATGAACCGGTCGATCGACTCGCGCAGCGATCTCTACGCGCTTGGCGTGACCTTCTATCAGTTGCTGACTGGGGTGTTGCCGTTTCAGGCGGCGGATGCGATGGAGTGGGTACATTGCCATATCGCGCGGCAACCGGTGCCGCCGGGCGAGCGCGTAGGCGCGGTGCCCGCCGCGATCTCCGACATCGTCATGAAGCTGCTGGCGAAAACGGCCGAGCAACGCTACCAGACCGCGGCCGGACTCGAGCACGATCTGCGTCATTGCCTGACGGCATGGCGGCGCCATCGCAGGATCGAGCCGTTTCCGCTCGATACCTACGGCACGCCGGACCGGTTGATGATCCCCGAGAAACTGTATGGGCGCGAGCGCGAGGTGGAGGCCCTGGGTGCCACGTTCGCGCGTGTCTGCGAGAGCGGCCTCCCGGAGATGGTGCTGGTGTCGGGTTACTCGGGTATTGGCAAGTCTTCCGTGATCAACGAACTGCACAAGGTGCTGGTGCCTCAGCGAGGGCTGCTCGCAGCCGGCAAGTTCGATCAGTACCAGCGCAATATCCCCTACGCCACGCTGGTGCAGGCGTTTCACGGGCTCGTGCGCGCGTTGCTTGGCATGTCCGATGCGCGGCTGGCGACATGGCGCGATGCGTTGCTGGAGGCGCTGGATCTCAATGCGGTGCTGGTGACGGATCTGATTCCCGAACTCAAGCTGGTAATCGGCGAGCCACCACCGGTCCCGGAACTTGGCGCCCAGCAGTCGCAGCAGCGCTTCCGGCAGGTGCTGCGCCGCTTTATCGGCGTGTTCGCGCGCCCCGAGCATCCGCTGGCGCTGGTGCTCGACGACCTGCAATGGCTCGATGTGGCCACGCTGGATCTGCTGGAGGATCTGCTCACGCATGCCGACCTGCGGCATGTGATGATCGTCGGCACCTTTCGACATCACGACATGGAGGCGGGGCATCCGCTGTGTGCAACCCTGCGGGCCATCCGCAGTGCGTGTGTCCGGGTGACGGAGCTGCGCCTGACGCCGCTCGGCAGCACGCATATCGAGCAGTTGCTGGCGGAGTCCATGCATACCACCTGCGCGGAGATGCGGCCGCTGGCGCGACTGATCCGCGATCGGACGGCCGGCAATCCGTTCTTCGTGATCCAGTTCCTGCAATCACTCGTCGACGAGGCGCTGCTGGTGTTCGATCACGAGACGCGGCAATGGCGCTGGGATGCGAGCCAGATCCACGCGAAGGGGTACACCGACAACGTAGTGGACCTGATGGTCGGCAAGCTGGCGCGCGTGCCGGAAGGCACCCTGCATGCTCTGCGGCAGCTTGCGTGCCTGGGTCACGTTGCCGATGTCACGACGCTGGCGTTGATGCTCGATGTGTCCGAGGCGGAGGTCCATGCCGCGCTATGGGAAGGCGTGCGGCAGGAGCTGGTGGAGCGTATCGACGATAGCTACGCGTTTGCGCACGACCGCATTCACGAAGCCACGTATTCGCTAATGCCGGAGTTCGAGCGCACGCAGGCGCATTTGCGGATCGGGCGGTTGCTGGCCGTGCATACGCCGCGCGCGCGGCGCGGTGAGGCGATCTTCGAGATCGTCTCACAGCTCAACCGCGGCGCTGCCTGCATGACCGACGCGGACGAGCGGGAGTCTCTGGCGGAGTTCAACCTGCGCGCGGGACGACGCGCCAGGGCCTCCGCGGCGCACGTTTCCGCGCTCACGTATCTGACCACCGGGGCAGGCCTGATGGAGGCTGCCGACTGGACGCGCCGTCACGAGCTGATGTTCGCGCTGGAATGCGGCCGCGCCGAATGCGAGTTCCTCACCGGTCAGTTACAGGTGGCGGAGGCGCGCTTCGCGGTGCTCTCCACCCATGCGGCGACGACGGCCGAGCGTGCGCGCGTCGCCTGCTGGCAGGTGGATGTGTATCTGCTGCTCGAGCGTCATGGGGACGCGATCGGCGTCTGCCTCGCGTTTCTTCGGCACGTTGGCATCGACTGGACCGAGCGTCCCGACGAGGCGTTGCTGCGCAACGAGTACGAGGAGATCTGGCAGCGCATCGGCGAACGGTCAATCGAAGATCTGATCGACCTGCCACCGATGGCGGACGAGGTGGCGATCGCCACGCTCGAGGTTCTGGCGTCGCTGTTCTCGCCCGCGCTGCTGGCCCACGGCAATCTGGCCGGGCTGACGATTTGCAAAGCGGTCAATCTGAGCCTGGCGCACGGCAATGGCGAGGCATCGTGCGTCGCGTACGCAAACTTTCCGCGCATTGCCGGGCGCTTGTTTGGCGACTATGCGGTGGGTTTTCGCTTTGGCCAACTCGGCTGCGAGCTGGTCAGGCGATACGGCTGCGAGCGCCATGCGGCCCGTACCCATCTGTCCTATTCCCTATTCGTGGCGCGCTGGACGCAGCCGATGCGGGAGTGTACCGATCGGTTGCGCGATGCGTTCGAGACCGCGCTGCGGATCGGCGATGTACCGCGTGGCGGCTTTGCCTGTAACTCGCTGGTCTCGACGCAGTTGTATATGGGGGAGTCGCTATCGATCATTGAAGCGGAGGCGCGGCGTGGCATCGAGCATGCGAGCAAGGCGCAGTTCCGGCTCGTGGTGGATTTCCTCGGGCAGCAGCTTGCGCTGATCCGCACGCTGCGCGGCGTCACGCCGAGGTTTGGCCACTTCGATGACGAGGACGTCAATGAAGCGGAGATGGAAGCGCGGCTGTCGGAAGGCTCGCCGATCCGTGCGTGCTGGTACTGGATTCGCAAACTGCAGGCGCGCTACCTTGCTGGCGATCATTGGGCGGCGATGGCGGCGGCATCGCATGCGCAATCGCTGCTGTGGATCTCGCACGGGTTTATCGAGGAAGCCGAATACACCTTCTACGCCGCGCTGGTCGGAGTGGCCCGCTACGATGTGATCGCGGTGGAGGATCGACGCCGACAACTGGGCCTGATTCAGGTGCTGCGCGCCAAGCTCCAGACCTGGGCCACGCACTGCACGGAGAACTTCGCGAGCCAGACCGCACTGGTCACGGCGGAGGTTGCGCGCATCGAAGGGCGTGTGGCCGAGGCGGAGCTGCACTACGAGCATGCCATCCGGTTGGCGCGCGATGGCGGCCTGATTCATATCGAGGCGCTGGCCAACGAGTTGGCGTCACGCTTCTACGCGGCGCGCGGCCTGGCGAAGATCGCCCGCGTCTATATGCAGGACGCACGGCACGGTTATCTGTGCTGGGGCGCGGACGGGAAGGTGCGACAGCTCGAGGCGCAGCATGCGTATCTGCGCGCGGAGGCGCGTGCGCCCACGTCGACGCACACCATCGCCGCTCCAGTCGAGCATCTGGATCTCGGCACCGTGATCAAGGTGTCGCAAGCGGTGTCGGGCGAGATCGTGCCGGACAAGTTGGTCGCGCTGATCCTGCGCACGGCAATCGAGCAGGCTGGCGCCGAGCGCGGGTTGCTGATCCTGATCGACGACGACGCGCATCGCATGGCAGCAGAAGCTACGGTTGGCGTGGATGGGATCCGACTGCACCACGAGGAAGCGGAGGTCACCGCCACCATGATGCCGATGTCGATGCTGCTGCAAGTGCTGCGGACGCGCGAGAGCGTGTTGCTCGACGACGCCAGCGCCGACCCGTCTTTCGTCGCGGACCCTTACGTGCGCGAGTTGCGCGCGCGTTCCATGCTGTGCCTGCCGCTGACCAATCGCGCCAAGCTCGTTGGCGCGATCTATCTGGAGAACAACCTGATGGCGCGGGTGTTCGATCCGTGCCGTGTGGCGGTGCTGAAGCTGGTGGCATCGCAAGCCGCGATCTCGCTCGAGAATGCACGCCTGTATCGCGACGTTGCCGCCAGCGAGGCGAAGATTCGCCGGCTGGTGGAGTCGAACATTATCGGCATCATCGGCTGGGACAGCGACGGCTATATTCTCGAAGCCAACGATGTGTTCCTGCGTATGGTCGGCTACGCGCGTGAAGAGCTGGTTTCCGGGCGCGTGCGCTGGCGCGACCTGACGCCACCGGAAATGCTGACGCTCAGCGAACGCGGCCTGGAGGAAGCGCTGCGCACCGGGCGCGCGGTGCCTTACGAAAAGGAATACATCCACAAGAACGGTACGCGAGTGCCGGTCATCATCGGGTTGGCGACGTTCGGCGCGGAGAGCCAGCAGGGCGTGGGCTTTGTGCTCGATCTGACGGAGCGCCGTCGTGCCGAGGAGCGGGTACGCGAAGGCGAGCGGCGCTATCGCGAGGTGCAGACCGAGCTCGCACATGCCAATCGCGTGGCCACGATGGGGCAACTGACCGCATCGATCGCACACGAGATCAATCAGCCGATCGGTGCGACGGTCACCAACGCCCAGGCCGCGATGCGGTGGCTCAAGATGGCGGCGCCGAACCGCGATGAAGCGATGCTCGCGCTCGAGCGTATCGTTAAAGATGGGGGACGCGCGGCCGATGTGTTGGGCCGCATCCGGCAACTGATCCGGAAAGGGGCGCCCGAGAAGACTGCCGTGGCGATCGACGCGGCGATCTGCGAGGTGATCGAGCTCACGGCGACCGAAGCACGCAGGAGCGGCGCGGTAGTGACGGTCCGCCTTGGCGGCAACCTGCCACGCGTGGAAGGGGATCGGGTGGCGCTGCAACAGGTGTTGCTGAACCTGATCGTCAATGCGCTCGAGGCCATGCGTGGGATGGAGGACGGTGTGCGGGCGCTCGACATTGCCGCGAGCGCTGGCGACGACGGCTACGTGCGCGTGACCGTGGCCGACACCGGACCCGGCTTTGGTCTCGATGAGGCCAGGGCAGAGGGGGCCGGACATGCCGCCAGCTTCGACGCCAACTTCGACACCAACTTCGACACCAACTTCGACACCATCTTTGCGGCGTTCTACACCACCAAGCCGACCGGACTCGGCATGGGGCTGGCCATCTGCCGCTCGATCATCGACTCGCATGGCGGGCAGCTATGGGCCAGCCACAACACGCCGCGTGGGGCGCTGATGCAGTTCACGCTGCGTGCGTGTGGCGACGTTGCATGACGAACAGAAGCAATGCAAGCAGACTCACCCCCGCGCCAAGCAGACACACCGCCTGCCAGCCACCCCATGCATACGCGATCGTGCTGACGCTCGCGCCCAGACCGCTGCCGATCGCGTAGAACAGCATATAAAGCGCGATCAGGCGCCCGGCCGCCTGCGGCCGGTTGCGCAGGATCAGGCTTTGGTTGGTCACATGCAGTGCCTGCGCGGCGGCATCCAGCAGCACGATCCCGAGCACTAGCGCCGCCAGTGAGGCTAGTGCCGAGGGTGCCTGCAGGTACGACAGCGGCCACCATGCCATCAAGAGAACGATCGATGCGATGGACGTCGTACGTTGGCTGAAGCCGCGATCCACCCACTGCCCCGCGCGCGTGGATGCCAGCGCGCCGACGATGCCGACCAGACCGAACGCGCCGATGAGGGTATGCGGGAACGAGAAGGGCGGGGCGCTCAACGGCAGTACCAGTGCACTCCAGAAGATGTTCAAGGTCGCAAACATCAACAGCGCCAGCATGCCGCGCTGCCGCAGCACGCGTTCTTCGCGCAGCAACGTAAGCATGGATGCCAGCAGGCGGGCATAGCCGATGTCCACGCGCGGGGCAGGCAGAACCGGCAGTCGGCGCCACAGCGGAATCGCGAGCACCAGCATCAGTACCGCCGACGCCAGATAAACGCCACGCCAGCCGGCGACATCGGCGATCGCGCCCGAGAGTACGCGCGCCCCGAGCAGCCCCATGAACACCCCGCTCTGCGCGGCACCGACGATCCGACCCTGCTCATGCGCGAACGCGCCATGGGCGGTGCTGGCCGCGTAGGCGATCAATCCCTGCGTCATCGCGGTGCCGAGCAGGCCAACGGCCAGCATGCCGGCGTACAACATCGGCGTCGATCGGGCACTGGCTACGAGCAGCAACGCGCCAACCAACGCGAGCAACTGGATCACCATCAGCCGGCGCCGGTCGAAGCGATCGCCCAGCGGCACTAGCGACACCAGCGCGAGCGCGCAGCCGATCTGCGTCGCCGTGACCACGCTGCCAATGGCAGCCTCGGCGACACCGAATTCGCGCGCAATGGCGTCGAGCAATGGTTGCGCGTAGTACACGTTCGCCACGCTGAGTCCGCTCGCCACGGCGAACAGCGTCAGCAGGCTGGAAGGTAGGGTAGCGGTGGGCATTTTGGGGACGAGCGTGTCCCCAACCTCGGCCGAAGGCAGGTTTGACATGGATGAATGTAGTTGCAAATCGAAACTGGTTGAATGCTAGGGCTTCTAGTTTTAAAATGCAACCACATTCAATCAACGGCCTGTCATGTCAAAAGCTCGATCCGAAACGCGTCTGGATCCCAGCGAGGATCCCTGTCCGGTCGCCCGATCGCTGGGCATCATCGGCGACCGCTGGTCGATGTTGATCGTGCGCGACGCGTTCGACGGCGTGCGGCGCTTTGGCGATTTTCAGCGCAACCTCGGCATGGCGCGCAATATCCTGACCGACCGGCTGCAGAAACTGGTCGATGCGGGCATTCTCGCCACGCAGCCCGCTTCCGACGGAACGGCCTATCTCGAGTACGTGCTGACCAGCGCCGGCGAACGCCTGTTCCCGGTGGTCGTGGCGCTGCGGCAATGGGGCGAGAGCCATTTGTTCGCGCCGGGAGAATGGCATTCGGTGCTGATCGACAAGCGCACCGGCAAGCCGCTGCCGCCAATGCGGCCACTGGCAAAAGACGGCACCGCGATCGCTGCCTCGGCGACGGAAGTGAAGAAGGTGCGGTGATACGGCCGCCGGGTGGGGGGTGGTACTTCCACAACCCCGAAGCCCAGTGTTGTAAATCAAGAATTCCCATGTCTCCGGGGCTGGCCTATCGTAAGTGCGCGATCCGGACGTTACGGCGCCACACAAATACATAACGGCCGATGACATAACGGCCGGCCAGGAGACAGCAATGACCACAACGATGGGCGGGGCCGGTCTGGCTGCCGCATGGGCGGTTGCATCCTTTCTCTCGTTGGGCATGGCGGGCGGCGCGCAGGCTGCCTATCCCGATCACCCGATCCGGCTGATCGTGCCCGCTGCGGCAGGCGGTACCACCGACATCGCAGCCCGGCTCGTCGGCAAGCGTATGAGCGAGATCCTCGGACAGCCGGTCGTGGTGGACAACCGCGCGGGCGGGGCGGGCATCATCGGGGCGCAGGCGCTGCTGCAGGCCCCCGCCGATGGGTACACGCTGATGATGGGCAATATCGGCCCGAACGCCATCAACTACGCGCTGTACCGACAGCTTCCCTACAAACCGCAGGACTTCGCACCGATTACGCTGGTGGTATCAGTGCCCAACGTCCTTGTGGTCAATCCGAAAGTGCCCGCCCACAACGTCGCGGAACTGGTGTCGTACGCGAAGACGCAGCCGGGGCAGTTGTCGTTCGGCTCCTCGGGAACCGGCCAGTCGGTGCATCTGTCCGGCGAGCTGTTCAAGAAACGCGCGGGCATCGACGCCATTCATGTCCCCTATAAAGGGGCCGCGCCGGCCGTGGCCGATCTTGTCGCGGGACAGGTGACGATGATGGTCGACAACCTGCCCAGTTCGCTGCCGCAGATTCAGGCCGGCAAGCTGCGCGCGCTGGCGGTGACCAGCGCGACGCGCGTGCCAGAACTGCCCGATGTGCCCACCATGAAGGAGGCGGGATACGACGACTTTCAGGTAACGGCATGGTTCGGGCTAGTGGCGCGCGCCGGTACCCCCCAGGCGGTAATCGACCAGCTCTACAAGGCGGCGTCGACGGCGCTGGCAGAGCCACAGATCAAGACGCGCCTTGCCGAACTCGGCGGTCAGTCGGGTGGCGACACCCCCCAGCACTTCGGGCAGATGATCGAGCAGGAGCGCCAGCGCTGGGCGCGCGTGGTCAAGGACACCGGCATCCCCTTGCAGTAGTTCTCGAAGGAGTCTTCATGATCGACAAGATCGCCCCGTCGCTCGCGGCGGCGGTGGCCGGTATCGGCGATGGCGCCACGGTATTGGTCAGCGGCTTTGGTGGCTCGGGCATTCCCGATGCGTTGCTGGAGGCGCTGCTGGCGCAGGGCGCGCGCGACCTCGTCATCGTCAATAACAACGCCGGCAACGGTGACACCGGCATCGCGGCGCTGATACGTGCGGGCCGCGTGCGCAAGGTCATCTGCTCGCATCCGCGTTCCACCAATGCCGAGGCCTTTATCGATGCCTATCGCGCGGGCAAGGTGGCGCTCGAATGCGTGCCGCAAGGTACGCTGGTGGAGCGCCTGCGCGCCGCTGGCGCGGGGCTCGGGCCGTTCTTCACGCCTACCGCGTACGGCACCGCGCTCGCGGAGGGCAAGGAGAGTCGCGTGATCGACGGAGTCGGCTACGTACTGGAGCAACCATTGCGCGGCGACTTCGCGTTGATCAAGGCGCATCGTGCCGATCGCTGGGGCAACCTCACGTATCGCTATGCGGGGCGCAACTTCGGTCCGGTCATGTGCACCGCGGCGCGTCATACGATCGTGCAGGTGGATGAGGTTGTGCCGCTTGGCGATATGCCGCCCGAATCCGTGATGACGCCGGGCATATTCGTGCAGGCGGTGGCACTGGTCGAAGGAGAACTTCATGCCGCATGACACGTCACCGATGACCGCCACGTTGCCGCGTCTGAGCCGTGCCGAGATGGCGCGCGTCGTCGCGCATGACATTCCCGCAGGTAGCATCGTCAATCTCGGCATCGGCATGCCGACGCTGGTATCCGATCAACTGCCGGGCGATCGCGAGATCGTGCTGCACAGCGAGAACGGCATCCTCGGTATGGGGCCGGTCATTCGCGAAGGCGCGACCGATCCGGACCTGATCAATGCCAGCAAGGCACCGATTGGCCTGATACCCGGCGCGTCGATCTCCGACCACGTGATCTCGTTCACGATGATGCGCGGCGGTCATCTCGACATCACGGTGCTGGGTGGCTTTCAAGTGTCCGCAACCGGGGATCTGGCTAACTGGTCCACGGGCGAACCCGATTCGATCCCGGCCGTTGGCGGCGCGATGGACCTCGTGGTTGGCGCCGCAACGCTGTTCGTGATGATGGAACACGTGACGCGCGACGGGCAACCCAAGATTGTCGAGCGTTGCACCTATCCACTGACGGGCCTCGGCGTGGTCGATCGTATCTATACGGACCTGGCGGTCATCGATGTGGTACCCGGGCAGGGCCTGCACGTAACGGGGCTAGTGGAGGGAGTGTCGTTCGACGCCGTGCAGGCGCTGTCCGCCGCACCGTTGACGCTGGCGCCCGACTGCCGCGTGCTGCGCGCCGGGCTTGGCACATAAGGCATCCATAACAGGCGAGGGGACAACAATGAGAATGCTGACGAAGAACGCGCTCCATGCTGTGGTGGCACTCGCCACCGTAACGGTCATGCCGCAGCTCGCGATGGCGGCGGAGGCATGGCCGACCAAGCCGATTCAATTGCTGATTCCTTATCCGCCAGGCGGCAGCGCGGATTTGCTCGCGCGTCCGCTCGGCGCCAAACTGCAGGAGAAACTGGGCCAGCCCATCGTGCTCGACTATCGGCCCGGTGCCGGCGGCACCATCGCGTCGCAGGCCCTCGCGCGCAGCAAGCCGGATGGCTACACGCTGATCATGGTGTTGGCCGCGCACGCGATCAATCCGAGCCTGTATCCGAAGCTGCCGTACGACACGCGCAAGGATTTCGCGCCGGTGTCGTTGGTGGCGAACCTGCCGCTGATCGTCGCCGGCAGCGCATCACTGAAGGCGCGCAACGTGACGGAGCTGATCGCAGCCGCCAAAGCCGCACCGGGCAAGATCACGTTCGGCTCGGCGGGCAACGGCAATACGGGTCACCTTGCGGGCGAGTTGTTCGATTCGATGGCCGGCGTGAAGATGACCCACGTGCCCTACAAGGGTAGCGCGCAGGTGGTCAACGCGATGCTCGCGGGCGACATTCAACTGACGTTCGACAGCATTTCCACCTCGATGCCCCAGATTCGTGCAGGGCGCATGACCGCGCTGGCCGTGACCAGCAGCAAGCGCGCGGCCATGGCACCTGATGTGCCGACATTAGCCGAAGCCGGCGTGCCGGGCTTCGATATCAACGGCTGGTACGCGATTCTTGCGCCGGCCGGCACGCCGCGCGCGATTGTCGACAAGCTCAGCACCGAGATCGCGGCCGTGCTGACGCAACCCGAACTGCGCGCGCAGGTGGCCGCGAACGGTTATGAGCCCGTGGGCTCGACGCCGGAGGCGCTAGGCACACATATCGAGGCGGAACTCGTGCGCTGGCACAAGGTGGTGCAGGAGGCAGGGGTGAAGCTGGAGTAGCTTGCATCGCTGCCATTGCTGTCATAGCGCTAAAACTTGTGAAACTTCGACGTCGTAGAAAGCGAATGTCGTCAACGCCGCCTATGCTGGAAGCGCTGATTGCGTTGCAAAGGAGCGGTATCCATGAAACGACTGATGAGTTTTGCGTTGATGTCGGCGACATTCGCGGCGGTAACGTTGGTGCCATCGCTGGCGGTGGCGGCTGACGCGGCCTACCAGGGCGCCCCGCGCGGGCTGACGCGCGAAGAGGTGCGGGCCGATCTCGAGGCATGGGAGAAGGCAGGTCTGCGTAACCGGTATCGCGGCGACGGCGCCCCGCCGTTCTTCGATCCTTCGCTGCAGAAGCAACTGGCCGAGTATCAGCGGCTGCGCGCGACGTCGGTGCCTGCGGCGGCGCCGCCGCCTTCGACTGGAGGGTGAAGCGTTTCCCTCGGGCTTGAGCGGGGCCGAGCGCCGGTGCTACGATGCGCGCTTGTTGCCCCCCACGATGCCTTTTATCCGATGAAACGTATTGGCCGACGCCACCTGCCGGCAATATCGAACCTGGTTGCGTTCGCCACCACCGCCCGTCTGGGCAGCATCACGCTCGCCGCGCGCGAGATGTCTCTGACGCAGAGCGCGGTCAGCAAACAGTTGTCGGAGCTCGAATCCTTCGTCGGCCTCAAGCTCGTGGAGCGGACTCCGAGCGGCGTCGTGACGACCGTGGCGGGCAAAGAATACCTGCGGCGCGTCACACGCATCATCGACGACCTTGACGACGCCACTGCCGATCTGATGGCGACGCGTGGCGAGGCCGGCAGCCTCAATCTGTCGGTGGTACCGTCGTTCGCGTCGTTCTGGCTGCTGCCGCGGCTGTCCGACTTCGCCAAGGCGCATCCCGACATCACGCTCAATATCACCACGCGCACGGGCATCCCCGACCTCAACGAGGAAGGGCTAGATGTGGCGATCGTCACCAACGCGAACCCGCCCGCGCGCTATGGCAGCGACCTCGTCATGGGGCTCGAGTCCTACCCGGTGTGCGCGCCGTCGCTGCTGGCTGGACGCGAGCTGACCTCGCTGGCGGACATCGCCGAACTGCCGCTGCTGCATCAGTCGCTATTCCCGGAAGCATGGGGTGAATTCTTCCGCGCGCACGGACACGACAAGGGGCACAACCTGGTCGGGCCGCGCTATTCGATACTCTCGCTGGGCTTTCAGGCCGCGGTCAGCGGGCTCGGCTGCGCGCTGTTGCCGGACTACCTGACCGAGCAGGCGATCGAACAGGGCCAGCTGGTCAAGCTGTCCGAGTTCTGCTTCCGCCCGCAGCAATGCTATTACCTGCTTTACTCGCCTGATCGCACCGGGGCCCCGGGCATCGCCGCCTTCCGCGGCTGGCTGCTCGAATCCGTGGCATTCCAGGGGCTCTGAATTTCTGGAATGGCCGTCTGAAAAAGGATCAATTGTTGATCTTGCGGCGCGTCTCTACAGTTTCCCTGACAGCAAACGCTGTGCAAACGGAAATCAACCTGTTGGGACGATCATGGGTTATCGAATTGGTGTGGATATTGGTGGCTCGTTCACCGATTTTGCGGTACTGAACGAGGAAACACTTCAGGTGCAGGCGCTGAAGGTGTTCTCCCGCCCGGACGAGCCGGGCGCGGAGGTCATCACGGGCGTGAAGACGCTCACCGAGCGTTATGGCATTGACCCCGCCGAAGTCACCTACTTCACGCACGGCACCACGGTCGGCGTGAACGCGGTGATTCAGCGCAAGGGTCTCAAGCTTGCGTTGTTCACCACGGAAGGCTTCTCCGACGTGCTGGAGCTGGGCCGCCTGAAACTCCCGAGCATGTTCAACCTGCTGTCCAAGCGTCCCGCGCCGCTGGTGCCGCGCGAGATGGTGTTCGGCATTCGCGAGCGTCTGTTCCGCGACGGTGCGGTCGATGAACCGCTGGATCTCGACAGCGTGGCAGAAGCGCTGGCACTGGCGAAGAAGGCCGGTGCTGAGGGCGTGGTGGTGTCGTTCCTGCATTCGTACCGCAATGCCGCGCACGAGCAGGCCGCCTGCGACCTGATCAAGACGCTGGCCTCGGAACTGCCCGTGTTCAGCTCGGCCAAGATCTGGCCGATCGTGCGCGAGTTCGAACGCACCACGACCGCGATCATCAACGGCTATGTACAGCCGCGCGTCGAGCACTATCTGTCGTCGTTCCAGAAGGCGCTGAAGCTGGCCGGCGTGCAGCCCGAGCCGCGCGTGACGAAGTCCAACGGTGGCGTAATGACCGCGGAGCAGGCCAAGCGCGAGTGCGTGCAGATGATTCTGTCGGGCACCGCGTCGGGCGTGATCGGCGCGGCATTCGTAGCAAAGGAATGCGATGTGCCGGAGTGCATGAGCCTGGATATCGGCGGCACCAGCGCGGATGTGGCGCTGATCGTGAACGGCGAGCCGCAATACGGCATTGGCGAGTACATCGGCGAGCATCAGATCTTTATCCCGTCGGTGTCGGTGACGTCGATCGGTGATGGCGGTGGCTCGATCGCATGGGTGGACTCGCTCGGCGTGCTCAAGGTGGGCCCGGACAGCGCGGGCTCCAGCCCCGGCCCGGCCTGCTTCGGCCGCGGCGGCGAGCGCCCGACCATTACCGATGCGTTCGCGGTCTGCGGCATCGTCGGTCAGGGCGAGATCGGCTTCAATGCGGTGAAGGTGGACGTCGAGCGTGCACGCACCGCGGTGGGCACGCTGGCCACGGTCCTGAACCAGACCATCGAAGAGACAGCCGAGTCGATCATCAACATCGCGGTGTCGGGCATGTTCGCGAAGGTCAGCGGTCTGGTGACGCGCTTCGGGGTGGACCCGCGTTCGATGGCCATGCTGCCGTTCGGTGGTGCGGGCCCGATGATGGGGGCGCTGCTGGCGCGCGAACTGGAGATGACGGAAATCATCGTGCCGCTGGTACCCGGTGTGTTGAGCGCGATGGGCGGCTTGATCGCCGACCTCAAGAACGATTTCATCAAGACCGTCTACGAAGATCTGGAACCGGAAACCGTCGAGACCCTGCAAACCGAGTACCGCCGCCTGCGTCGCACCGCGATCAACTGGCTGCGTGAGGAACAGGACTATCGCGGCGAAGAGCAGTACGTGTACACGGCCGATATGCGTTATCGCGGCCAGTCGTACGAGATCGAAGCGGTGATCGACGAGAAGGTGATCGAGGCAGGCGACTTCCAGGCGCTCCGCCAGGCCTTCCACGACGCGCACGAGAAGCTCTACGGCCATAGCGATCCGGAAGCATCGATCCAGATCGTCAACCTGCGCCTCGTGGTCAGCGGCAAGACGCCGCAGCCGAACATGCCGCGCATCGCGGAGGGCACCGGCAGCCCCGACCCGGTCAAGACCGTGGACGTGTGGTCGGACGGTGCACACCGCAAGACGCCTGTGTATCGCCGTGCGCAGCTGCTCGCGAATCAGGAATTCTCGGGCCCGGCCATCGTCACGCAAGACGATACGACCACCTTCGTTCCGCAGCACATGCACGTTCGTGTGGACGCTTTCGGCAACCTGCGCATCACGTCCAGCGCGGCACAAAAGGATTAAACGATGAAACTCACTCGAGCAACGCTTCAGATTCTTGCCGACTACTGCGCGGCGGCAACCGAGGTGATGGCGTACACGGTGATGCGCACCGCGCACTCCTCGTTCGTCAAAGAAACCGAGGACTTCACGACGCAGCTGGTGACCCCCGGTGGCGAGACTTTCGCCTCGCCGAAGGGCCTCGGCGCGACGTGGTACACCGGCATCAACTACTCGGGCGTGCTGCCGCTGGTCAAGGACTACCGCGAAGGCGACATCTGCCTGACCAATGATCCGTACAGCGGCTTCGTCGCCACGCACACCCCGGACATCCATATGTGGAAGCCGGTGTTCCACGAGGGCGAGCTGGTCTGCTTCGTGGCCGGTCACGTGCATAACACCGACGTCGGTGGCGCGGTGCCCGCATCGCTGTCGCGCTCGCTGAACGAAGTGCATCAGGAAGGCATCCGCATTCCCCCGACGAAGATCGTTGAAGGTGGCAAGTTCAACGACGACGTGCTGAACATCCTGCTGCTGAATGTGCGCACGCCAGACCAGAACTGGGGCGACCTGAAGGCACATATCGCCGCGATGAACTCGGGCGAACGCCGCATCCACGAGATCATCCGCCGTTTCGGCGTGGACGTGTTCAAGGCCGCGCAGGGTGAACTGCTCGACTACGCCGAGCGCCAGGCGCGCGAAGTCGTACGCGACATTCCCGATGGCGAGTACTTCTTCGCGGACTACGCCGACGAAGACTCGGTCAACGGCTATCCGTGCCGAATCGCGGTAACGCTGACGGTCAAGGGCGATGCGCTGACGATGGACTTCACCGGCAGCGATCCGCAGCTGGCGTCGTCGCTGAACATGCCAACCGGCGGTCATCCGCAGCACGCACTGGTCACGCCGGCGCTGATCTATACGCTGGCGACGCTGAACCCGCACCTCGTGCTCAACGCGGGGACCTCGCGCGTGGTCAACTCGATTCTGCCGCGCGGCACCGTGATGAACGCGGAGGCCCCGGCGGCATGCGGCATGCGCAGCCTGACCGTGGCGGTGTCGCAGCTGGCGGTGCTGGGTGCCTTCCAGCAGGCGCTGCCCGAGCGTCTGGCCGCGGCACCGGCCGGCAGCGCGTCGCTGATGAACGTCAAGACCAACGATCGGCGTGGTCGCCTGATCATGGCATCGATCGGCCCGATCAGCGGCGGTGGCGGTGGTTCGGTCTCGGACGATGGCGCCGAGGGTAGCGGCGGCAATCGTTCGTTCCTGAAAAACACGCCGGTGGAAATGATCGAAACCGAAGTGCCGATCAAGATCATGAACTATGGTCTGGTGCGCGACTCGGGCGGTGCGGGCCGCTATCGCGGTGGTCTCGGTATGGTCATGGAATTCAAGGTCTTCTCGCCGAACTCGGTGGTCACCGCGCGAAACCGCAATCGCACGCGCTTCAGCACATGGGGCGTGCTCGGTGGCAATGCCGGTGGCAACTCGCAGTTCCTGCGTAATCCGGGCCAGCCGAACGAGGTCGACCTCGTGAACTCGGACGTGGTCAGCTGCAATCCCGGTGACGTGCTGCGTATCATCGGCCCCGGCGGCGGTGGCTATGGCGACCCGTTCGAGCGTTGCGTGCACACCGTGGCGCGCGACGTTGCGGCAGGATTCGTCAGCCGCGAGGCGGCACGCTCGGTCTACGGCGTGGAGCTTACGGACGATATGGAAGTGAACGAAAGCGCTACACGCGTACTGCGCAGCGCCCGACCGCTGTGGAAGAATGGCGCGCACTTCAGCTACGGCGAGAAGCGCGACGCGTTTGAAGCGGTATGGTCGCGCAGCCGCTACGATGCCTTGACGAAGATCCTGGCGCAGGTGCCGATCACGTGGCGCCACTACGTCAAGAACACGATCTTCGCCGCAATCGGCGAGGATATCGGCGATGCGGGTCCGGCCCGGGTCAACGAGGTTTATACCGAACTGGCAAGCCGCCATTCGGATCTTCCGACGCTAACGTTCTAGGGGAAAGTCGTGAGTTATCAGCGTCGCAGTTTTATGCGTGCGATTGGCGCTCTCGGTGCCGGACTGGGTGGGGCTGCGGTCCTGCCGAGGATGGCCTGGGCAGAGAAGGCCGTCGAGTATCCGACCAGTCCGGTCAATGTGATCATCCCGTTCACCGCGGGTGGCAGTACCGACTACATGGGGCGGTTGATCACAACTGACATTGGCTCGCGCTTTGGCGGCAAATTCATTCCCGAGAACAAGCCGGGCGCGAGCGGCAGTATCGGCACGGCCGGCGTGCTGCGCGCGCAGGCCGATGGTCATACGCTGCTCTACACCACGGCCGCATTCATCACGAACCTGCTGCTGTACAAGAACCTGCCGTACGACCCGATCGCGGATTTCGCGCCGATCGCTCGCACGGTGGGGTTGCCGCTGGTGCTGACGGTAGGCAAGGAGACCGGCGTGACCTCGCTGCCCGGCCTGATCGACTACCTGAAGCGCAACCAGCAGTCGGCGTCCTACGGCAGCTACGGCATTGGTACGTCGTCGCATGTGTCGGCGTCGATCTTCCTCAAGAAGATCGGTCTGCCGTCGATCGTGCATGTCCCCTACAAGGACAACCGCATCACGAGCGACCTCGTCGAAGGCCGGCTGACGTTCATGATGGAAGCATGGTCGGTGGCGGCACCGATGGTGCAGGCCGGGCGCGCGGTGGCGCTGGGCGTCACCAGCGACCAGCCACTGCCGTTCTCGCCGCAGTTGCCGACGATCCAGAGCGTTATCCGCGACAAGTACAACCTGGTCTCGTGGCATGCGGTATTGGCCAAGAAGAAGACGCCGGACGACATCCTCGACCTGCTCAACCGGGAAATCAACGTGTCGCTCGCCAAGGAGCGCATTCAGAAATCGGTCAACGACATGGGCTTCCTGAAGTTCGCGCCGATGTCGCGCCCGGCCATGACGCCATTCCTGACGGACGAGCTGGCGCGCTGGAAGCTGCTGATGGCGGAAGCCGGCGTTCCGATGGTGTGAGGTGAAACGAGTACTGTGAGGGCTTTCCGCACGGCGCAGCGATCTGCGCCATGCGGTTTTTTGCGTTTGAGGATCGGACTATCTGGTGGCTTCGGTGGCCACAACCCGCTCACGCGGGCGGTAGTCGATCAGGCTGGAGAACACCGCGATGCCAACGGCCATGACCACGAAGAACAGCAGCGCCAGGAAGTACGAGCCGGACCATTGCACGATCACGCCGATCAGTACCGGCACCACCACGCCGGCCATATTGCCGCAGAAGTTCATGGTGCCGCCGAGCACGCCGGCGCGCGCGGGGCCGCCGATCACCGCCGGCAGGCTCCAGTACATGCCGCAGAAGCGGATAAAGAACAGCGCCACGCACAGCAGGCCCACCACCACCGCGGAGTCGGCGATATAAGCGGCCGCCAGAATGCACGCGGCGGCGATCAGCGACGAGCCGCTGAACATCGTGCGCATGACAAGATTCGGCGATGCGCCTGAGGACTTCCACTTGTCGCCGATATAGCCGCCGATCAGCTCGCCGACAAAGCCCGACATAAAGATCAGAAAGGTCGCGCCGCCCATTGCGGCGATGTTGAAACCGTGCGCCTTGTGCAGGTAGCTCGGCATCCATGTGAGCAGGCCATAGAACACCGCCAGAATGCAGCTATAGCCGGCGAACATCGCGAGCACCGAGCGGTCGCGGATCAGCTCGCGAAATGGCACCTGCTCGGCAGCGGCATGGTTATCGGCGGCATTGCCGCGCTCGATGTGCTCGAGCTCGGCCGCGTTGACGTCGGGATGCTCGGACGGATGGTTGCGGATATAGCGCCATGCCAGAAAGCCCGCCAGCATCGTGCCGACCCCGGCGATCACAAACGCGATGCGCCATGAGCCCAGCCACGAGATCAGGCCCGCGATGATGATCGCGCCGAAGGCGCTGCCGAGGGGCGCACCGCCATCGACCAGCACCGCGCCGCGGCCGCGCTCGTGCGGCGTAAGCCAGGAGCCGATCAGCTTGGCGCCCGACGGCATGATCGGCGACTCGGATACGCCAAGTCCCATGCGCGTCAGCAACAGGATGATCCAGTTGTGCGAGACCGCCGCGAGGGCCTGGAACGCGCCCCACGCGATGGTCGCCGCGGCGATGATGCCGCGCGTGTGATAGCGGTCCAGCATCATGCCGGCCGGAATCTGCATCAGCGCGTACGACCAGAAGAACGCGCTCAGCATCAGCCCCTCGATGGCTGGCGTGAGGTTGAACTCGGGGGCGATCAGCGGCAACGCGACCGACAGCGACGCGCGGTCGATGTAGTTGATCGCGGTCAGCAGCAGCATGATCAGGAAAATGCGCCAGCGCACGTTGGTCGGCCGCATCGCGGCGGCATGCGACGGTGCGTGTGGCGCGGGAATGGCGGAAGGATGCGTGGTTGGCATGGCTGTCTCTCTTTGTTGTGTTCGGGGCGAAGCGAGTCGCCACGGCACTGTATGAGCCGTCCATGCGATTGGCTAATGACGCGTTGTGATCACGTGATAACCAACGGATATGCACCGCCACCACGCCGCGCTTTGGTTATCGGGGCATCACGCCTTTTCATTAGGCAGCGTCGGCGAGGGTTTGTAACGTTGGAAGCCGGAGACACATCAGGACGACAACATGCACGCTTTCCCCTATTACTTCCCCACCACGCTCAAGTACGGCAACGGCCTTGCCGCCCAGGCCGGTGCGCTGATTCGTCAATTCGTGCCCGCCGACGGCAAGCTGCTGGTCGTCACCGACGAAGGGCTGATGCGCAGCGGCGTGCTGGACAGCTTCTTCGCCTCGCTGCGCGCGGCCGAGATTGCCTACGAAACGTTCGACGGGGTCGCGCCCAACCCCGACACCGCCGTACTCGAACGCGCGGTGGGGTTCCTCAAGCAGCATGGCTGCACCGCGGTAGCTGGCGTCGGTGGCGGCAGCAGCATCGACACCGCCAAGGGTGTGGCCGCGATGGCCACCAGCCCGGGTTCGATTCTCGACTACGAAGGCTACGACCGCATTCGCGAGACGCCGCTGCCGATCGTCGCGTTGCCGACGACGTCTGGCACAGGCAGCGAATGCACGGCATCGACGGTGTTCACCAACCGCGAGACGCTGTTCAAGACCGTGATCATCAGCCCGAAGCTGTTTCCGCAGCTCGCGATCCTCGATCCCGAGCTGACGCTGCGGCTGCCGCCGGCGATCACCGCCGCCACGGGCATGGATGCGCTCACGCATGCCATTGAATCGTATGTGTCCAAGCAGGCGAACCCCATCAGCCAGGCGCTCGCGCTCCACGCGATTCGCATGATCGGCCGCAGCCTGCGCAAGGCCTACTATGTGGGCGCGGACCTGCCCGCGCGCGAAGATTTGCTGATGGGCTCGTTCCTGGCGGGCGTGGCGTTCTCGCAGTCCAAGCTCGGCAACGTGCACGCGATCTCGCACACCATGGGCGGCGTGTTCAATATCGCTCACGGCATCGCCAATGCGGCGCTGCTGCCCTATGTGCTGGCCTTCAATGTGCCGGCTTGCCCCGAACGCTTCCGCGACATCGCGCAGGCACTTGGCGCCGACGTCGCCGGTCTCGACGATCTGGCCGCCGCGCGGCGCGTGGTCGAGGAAATCCGCGCGCTCAACCGCGCGCTGGACATTCCGTCGAACATTCGTGAGCTCGGGGTGGACCTCGCCCATCTACCGCAGATGGTCAAGGACTCGATGCGCAGCGGCAACGTGCTCGTCAATCCGCGCCTGACCAATGCCGGCGATATCGAACGCATCATCGTTGCGGCACACCGCGGCAATATCGAAGAGATTGTTTAACATCCACTCATTAGGAAGCACCATGTATTTTGAAATGCGGACCTATACGGTCCAGATCGGCAAGATGAAGGACTACCTGCGCCATTTCGAAAAGGAGGGGTTGCCCGTCATCTCGCGCTACGCGAAGCTCGTGGGCTGGTGGTACACCGAGATCGGCGAACTGAACCAGGTCGTGCATATCTGGGCGTACGAAAGCCTCGACGACCGCATCGCGCGTCGCAATGCACTCTACGAAGACAAGGACTGGCTCGAAAAATTCGTGCCGGTGGCCTTCCCGATGCTGGTCAAGATGGAGTCGAAGCTGCTGCGCCCCGCGGATTTCTCGCCGATCAAGTAATGCGCGGCAGGGGTCAGTAGCAGGGGGCTAGTCGTGCGGCAACGCTTCGTCGGGGAGCGGCGCCGTGCGATGGGCCCGCAGTGCATCGATCAGCAGACGCGCACCGGGCGACAGTTGCGTGCCTGTGCGCGTGATGACGCCGTAGGGATCCTCGAGCGCGCGCATCGCGACAGGCAGCCGTACGAGCATGCCGAAGCGTTCGCCGAACTCGGCTACCGCGCGCGGCATTACCGCGACGAGGTCGGGCGTTTCCTGCAGCATCGTCAGCATCGCAAACGCGGATGCCGTTTCCAGCGGATAACGCGGCAGATCGATGCCGGCATCGCCGAGCTCGCGCTCCAGCGTGTTGCGCATCGGCGTGTTTACCGGGTAGGCCATCCACGGCAGCCCGGCCAGATCGGCCAGCGCGAGCGAAGACTCGCCGGCCAGCCGGTGCGAGGGCGCGGCCACTACGGCGAGCGGCTCCATCTCCAGTTCCATGCAGTCGTACGCGCCGGGGCGGCGGCTCACGCCGCATCGACACAATGCGAGGTCGATGCGACCTTCGTCTAGCAGAGCGAGCAGCGTGGCGCTGGTGTTCTCGATGATCTCGACCGATAAATGCGGCTGCTGCTCGCGCACGGCGGTGATGGCGCGTGTCAGCAGCGGGATCGCACCCATGATGACGCCCACCGCGAGGTGGCCGCCGTGACCATGTGCGATCGCGGTGATCTCCGCGTGCAGATGTTCGAGGTCGCTGTAGATCAGCCGCGCATAGCGCGTCACACACTGGCCGAGTTCGTTGGCAACCAGCCCCTTGGGCTGGCGTTCGAACAACGCCATGCCGAGGATGTCCTCGATCTCGCGCAGCGCCTTGGTGGCCCCCGGTTGCGAGATGGCGATCTCGTCGGCCGCCTTGTGCAGCGAGCCGTGATTGTCGAGTGCGATCAGCAGCCGCAACTGCTTGAGGCGCAGCCGCGAGGCAATGGTGGCGAGGGAGGGCAGGGGCGTGGAGCGCATGCGGGGCGTGCAAAAGCCCACACTATACCAACGGCATAACCGCCATGCATCGGCCGATCAGGTCTTTTCATTAGCCGCGTGGCGCAATGGCTCATAGAGTGCTCCGACATTGGCGAAGGAGACATTTATGACCACCGAGCATTTCAAGCAGTTCATCAAGGGCGAGCAGGTCGGGGCAAGCGACGTCGTGCTGTACAGCGTCGACGCCACCACTGGCGAGCGCCTGCCGTACACCTTCCGCGAGGCGACCGCTGGCGAAGTAGATGCCGCCGCCAGGGCCGCGGCAACGGCATACCCGGCCTTCCGCGCGCTGCCGCCCGAGCAACGCGCGCGCTTTCTTGACGCCGTGGCGGACGGACTCGATGCGCTCGATGCGAGCTTTATCGAACTGGTGTGCCGCGAGAGTGCGTTGCCATCAGGACGCATCACGGGCGAGCGCGCGCGCACGAGTGGCCAACTGCGGCTGTTCGCCACCGTGTTGCGTCGCGGCGATTACCTCGGCGCACGCATCGACCTCGCGCTACCGCAACGCACACCGCTGCCGCGCGCGGACCTGCGTCAGTACCGCATTGGCGTAGGCCCGGTGGCCGTGTTCGGCGCCAGCAATTTCCCGCTCGCGTTCTCCACTGCTGGTGGCGACACTGCCGCCGCGCTCGCGGCTGGCTGCCCGGTCGTGTTCAAGGCGCACCCGAGCCATATGGCCACCGCGGCGATGGTGGCCGAAGTGATCGTCGACGCCGCGCGCCGTACCGGTATGCCCGCTGGTGTTTTCAACATGATCTACGGCGACCGCGTGGGAGAGCCGTTGGTCAAGCACCCGGAGATCCGCGCGGTGGGCTTCACCGGCTCGCTGCGCGGGGGCCGCGCGCTCTGCGATATGGCTGCCGCAAGGCCGCATCCAATTCCGGTGTTTGCCGAGATGAGCAGTGTCAATCCGCTGATCCTGATGCCGCATGCACTCGAACGCCGCGCGCCGGCGATTGCCACGCAACTGGCGGCCTCGGTCGCGCTGGGAGCCGGGCAGTTCTGCACCAATCCCGGTCTGATCCTCGCGGTGCGCTCACCCGCGCTCGGTGCATTTATCGAGCAATTCCAGGCTGCGATCACTGATGTCGCGCCGCAGGTCATGTTGAATAGCGCCGGCCTCGCGCACTACGAGCAGGGGCTCGGCCGCTTTGCGGATACACCGGGCATGACCTTGCTCGCGCAGGGCACCGCCGCGCCGGGGCGCGCGCCGGCGCAACTGTGGCGCGCCGATAGCGCGTTGTTGTTCCAAGCCGATGGACGTCTGCAGCAGGAAGTGTTCGGTCCGTGCACGGTGCTCGTCGAATTCGATGATGCGGAGCAATTGCTAAAGGCCGTGCAGGCGCTGGAGGGGCAGCTTACCGCCACGTTGATTGCGGAGCGCGAGGACCTCGCCAACGCGGGGGCGCTGGTGGCTGTGCTCGAGGAGAAGGCGGGGCGCCTGCTGGTCAATGCATATCCGACCGGCGTCGAGGTTTGCGATGCGATGGTGCATGGCGGGCCATACCCCGCCACGTCCGATGCGCGCGGCACCTCGGTGGGCACGCTTGCCATCGATCGCTTTCTGCGGCCCGTGTGCTATCAGGACTTCGACGATGCGCTACTGCCCGAAGCGCTGCGCGATGCCAATCCGCTTGGCATCGAGCGCCTGGTCAACGGCGTGCGCACGCGCGACGCCGTGGTGCGACCGCAGTAATCAAGCAGGGTCGCGCAGAATCACGTCGTCGCGCTCGGCGCCGGTGGTGACCATCGTCACCGGCACGCCGACCTCTGCCTCGATCGCCTCGATCAACGCAACGGCTTCCGCGGGCAGCGCATCCATCGTGCGCGCGCCCTGCGTCGGCCGCGACCAACCCGCGAACTCGCGCAGCACGGGACGTACGCCCACCAGCGCGGCATCGCTGGCCGGGATGTAGTCGATGCGCTGGCCATCGCGCTCGTAGCCCACGCAAAGGCTGATCGAGTCGAAGCCATCGAGCACATCGAGCTTGGTCAGCGCCAGCTGATCGATGCCGCTCACCTTGGCGGCCTGCCGCAGCTGCACGGCATCCAGCCAACCACAGCGGCGTGGCCGGCCGGTGTTCACGCCATACTCGCGGCCGCGGTCGCGCAATTGCTCACCGAGCGCGCCATCGAGTTCGGACACAAATGGACCCTCGCCCACGCGGGTCGCATAGACCTTGCTGACGCCCAGCACGGTGCCGATGCGCGACGGCGCAATGCCGGTACCGCTGGCCGCGCCCGCCGCCACCGTGCTCGACGATGTCACATACGGATAGCTGCCCCAGTCGATATCGAGCATCACGGCCTGCGAGCCTTCGAATACGACGGACTGTCCAGCTTGATAGGCGGCATCGAGCTGCTCCCACACGCGTCCCACAAACGGCAGGAGCTTCGGCGCCATCGCCAGCAATGCGTCGAGCAGCGGCGCCTTCTCGAACGTTTCGAGGCCCAGGCCACGGAACCATGCGTTGTGATGGGCCAGCAGGAGGTCGAGCCGTTGCGACAGATACGCCGGATCCGCCAGATCGCAGACGCGCAGCGCGCGTCGGCCCACCTTGTCTTCATACGCAGGGCCGATGCCGCGCAGCGTGGTGCCGATCGGCTTGTCGCGTAGCTGCTCCTGCGCGGCGTCGATCGCACGATGGATCGGCAGCACCAGCGTCGCGGTTTCGGCAATCTGCAGCACCTCGGGCGTGATGCGCACGCCGAGCGCTTCCATGCGCGCGATCTCCGCCAGCAGGGCCTCCGGGTCCAGCGCCACGCCATTGCCGATCATGCCGCGCTTGCCACGCACCACGCCGCTCGGCAGCAGTGCGAGCTTGTAGGTCTGGCCGTTCACGACGAGCGTATGGCCGGCGTTATGGCCGCCGTTGTAGCGCGCCACGATATCGGCGCGCTCGGCCAGCCAGTCCACGATCCGGCCTTTGCCTTCATCGCCCCATTGCGCGCCCACGACCACGACATTCGACATCGATTTCTCCCACTGGTGACTAAACGAGACAGAAGGACGCAATGTAAATGGCATCCCAGCTAAGGAAAATCGATATAAACTCAGGTTATCTGTCAGGAAAAATCACATATACCGGAATGTCTACCTTATGTCACGCCGCCTGCCGCCGCTGAACGCGGTCCGCGTCTTCGAAGCCGCCGCACGCCTCGAAAGCTTCACCGCGGCGGCGGAAGAGTTGTTCGTCACGCACGGCGCTGTCAGCCGGCAGGTGGCGCAGCTCGAGTCCTGGCTTGGTCATGATCTATTCGAGAGGCGTGGCCGCAGGGTGGTATTGACCGCGCTTGGTCGTAGCTATCTGTCGGAGGTGTCGGCGGCATTGGACCGTCTGGCGCTGGCCACTGCGGAGCAACTCAAGGCGTCGCGGCAGCAGGTGATTCGCGTCAATGCGCCAACGACATTCGCGTTGCGTTGGCTGCTGCCGCAGTTGTCAGGGTTTCAGTTAACGCATCCGTCGATCGAAGTCAGGCTCAATACCTCGGACGAGCCGATCGATCGCGTGCGCGAGCCGTTTGATGTCGCGATTCGCGGCGGCGAGCAGAAGCCTGCGGGCTACGTGGTTACCGAGTTCCTTACCGAAGTGCGATTGCCGGTATGTTCGCCAAAGGTGTTGCAGGCGCATCCGATTCACGAGGTGTCGGACCTCGCGCAGCACACGTTACTGCATACGGCGACGTATCCGGAGTTATGGGCGCAGTGGCTCGCGGCGTGTGGCAACCCGCAACTGTCGGCGCAGTCGCTGCAGCTCGACCACTTCTATCTGACGCTGCAGGCGGCAATCGATGGGCTGGGCATCGCGATGGGTCCGACCGCGCTGGTGGCGCTGGATGTCAAGGAGGGTCGCCTCGTGTTTCCGTTCGAGGGACCGTCGCTGCCGGCGTGGCGCTATGGCTGCTATGTGCACAACGCGCGCCGCGAGGAGCCCGCCATTGCGGCGTTTGTGGATTGGCTGCGCGAGGTGGGCGCGCGGTTCTCTGCGACCTGATCTGCGACCTGATCTGCGACCTGATCTGCGAACTGAGCTCCCAACCGAGCGCGCATCAGGGGCGCCACACGCGCTCGTTCTCCACCTCGACCACACCATACGCGGGCACGCGCGTAGACCCGCGAACCACCAGATCGCCCGCAACCACCTCACTGCGGCCGCTGTCGGTGCCCTGCAATTGCGCATCGATCATTGCGACCGCGCGCGCGGACATCGCGCGCACCGGCTGACGGAACGTCGTCAACGAGAACTCCGGCCACGCCGCCATCGGCAGGTCATCGAAGCCTGCGATCGAAATGTCTCGCCCTACCGTCAAGCCGAACTCGGCGCGCGCCACGCCCAGCACGGCGAGGGCCATGTAGTCGTTGGCACAGAAGATCGCATCGGGCGGCGCGTCGCTACCGAGCAGCATGCGCGCGGCGGTCTGCGCTTCGTCGAACGCGTAGTGCGCGACCGCACGCTGCACAGGTTTCCCAGCCTCCTCGATCGTGGCCAGGAACGCGGCCTCGCGCTCGCGGCTCGTCGATGCGGTCTCGAGCCCGGCAATAAACGCAAAACGCTGGTGTTCGCAGGCGAGCAGAAAGCGCGCAACGGTCGCCGCACCGCCGTGGTTGTCACCTACCACGCTCGACACGGTGCTGCGCTCGGCGGTGCGGTTGAGTTGCACCACGGGCAAGCCGATATTCTGGCATTCGTCGGCCAGCCCCGAAGACAGCGTTGATGACACCAGAATCAAAGCATCGACGCGATAGTTCAGTACCTCGTCGAGTACAGGATCGGGGGTGCCGCGCGCGGGGGCGTTGAACAACAGGATGCGATAGCCGGCCGCGGCAAGATCCGCGGACAGCGCCTCGAGCACCGACGAGTAGAACGGGTTCTGCAGGCCGGGAATGACCACGCCGATAATGGTCGAGCGGCGCTTGATCAGCGAGCGCGCAATCAGGTTGGGCCGATAGCCAAGCTGCTCGGCGGCAGCCTGCACGCGTCGGCGCGTGTCGTCGGAGATGCTGGCACCCGGCGTAAAGCAGCGTGACACCGCCGATTGCGACACACCCGCGAGCGCGGCCACGTCATGCGCGGTGGGCGCACGGCGTGGTAATCCTGTCTTCTGCGGCGGCCGGTCCGGACTCGATGCCATGTCACCCCGATTTGCGATATGGAACGGCCAGCATTGTCGCAGATAACTGCGTGCGAGCCGTCGCCTGATTACGTGAGGCCACTTGCTTTTGGACGACAATGGGCGACATGGACGCCCCTCACTCACACGATCCCATCGCCATGACGCAAGCGCAGGAACTCGACAAGGCCAAGCGCCAGGCCATGGCATTGTTGCTAGCGGCTGCGGCGGTATTCGTCGCCACGCTCTTCCTGCCACGCGGCCTTGCAACCGACTGGATCCGCGCCGCCGCGGAAGCCGCGATGGTGGGCGGCCTGGCCGACTGGTTCGCGGTGGCGGCACTGTTCCGCCGCATTCCGATACCGGGCCTCTCCGGCCATACCAACATCATCATTCGCAAACGCGACGATATTGCCGATGGTCTGGCGGTGTTCGTGAAGGAGAAGTTCCTCGACAAGGACTCGGTGGTCGCGCTGATCGATCGACACAACCCAGCACAGGCTGTCGCGGACTGGCTCGACTCGGCCGCGAACACGCGAAGAATCGGCGATGCGGTAGCGAAGTTTCTGCGCGGTGCGCTCGATCTGCTGGACGAAGAGGACATGCGCAAGTTCGCGCGCGATGCCGTCGATGCGGTGCTGCGTAGGATCGATCTGACGCAGGCAGCGGCGGACATCCTCGACACGCTGACGCGCGACAACCGTCATCAGGTGCTGCTCAGGGAATCGATCACACATCTGGTGGCGCTGCTCAACGAGCCGGATACGCGCACGCTGATTGCCGCGCGCATCGTCGAGTGGCTCAAGGTCGAACATCCCGCCAAGGAGAAGGTGCTGCCGACCGAATGGATCGGCAATCGCGGCGCTGACATGATTGCCGCCGCGCTGATGCGCATCCTGACGCAGGTGGAACAGGACGATAGCCACGAACTACGCAAGAAGTTCGACGAGGTCACGCAGGACCTGATCCGCCGTCTGCGCGAAGATGCCGCGTTCAGTGCCAAGGCCAACGATATCAAGCGATACCTTCAGGAGCATCCAGCCCTGCACGCCTATATCGGCGAGCTGTGGAACGACTGGCGCGAGCGCCTGAAAGCGGATCTCGGTCGCACCGCGTCATCGATCTACAAGCGAGTGGTGGCGGCAGGGCAGTGGGTCGGCGCCGAACTCGCGCACAACGAATCGCTGCGACAGTCCATCAACCAGCATCTGCGCGACGCCGCCGAGAAAATGGCGCCCGACTTCGCGGACTTCATCACGCGGCATATCAGCGGCACGGTACGTAGTTGGAACGCGCGCGACATGTCGCGGCAGATCGAACTCAACGTGGGCAAGGACCTGCAATACATCCGCATGAACGGCACGATCGTGGGTGGACTGATTGGGGCGGTGTTGTATCTGGTGGCGCAATTGCCCACGTGGCTAGGCACGTAGGTGTTGCGCCAGTGTGACATTAATATCTGATGTAAATATTTTTTATATCAGGGTGGTGGCGGTCACCTCGAATGCGAAGAAATGGCGGCTTTGCTATATCCAGCGCGGAGGTGCGGATTTATCCTCTTGCGGGCGTTGAGCAAATGTGAATAAGAAAAAACTTTAGCTCCCAGGAAAGTGGGGTGTGAATCCCATTTTTCTTGCTCTACGCTGCGCCCCGTTTGTGTCGTCAGAAAGGTTACAGCTGTTGTTGCGCGCAGTACGTAGTGGCTTTGCCCTCGGTTGCAGCGGATCTCAGTGCGTCACCACGAGACACGCCAGTTGCATTCGGGGTCCCATGAATCGTCTTTGCTACCGCATCGTTTTCAACCGCTCGCGCGCCATGCTGATGGCCGTGGCGGAGACTGCCAGCAGTGTTGGCGCTGGCAGGAATGCTTCCGCTGCGCGCGGCTCGCGGAGCCTGCCGTCGATGCAGTGGCTCGCCATTCCGGCGATCAAGCTGGCGGTGTGGGCGTGCATGGGTTTGCCCGTTTTCGCTACGGCGCAGATCGTCGGCGATCCGAACTCGGGTGCGAACCGACCCACGGTGATCTCGACGCCCAATGGCCTGCCGCAGGTCAACATCACGCGCCCGTCCGGTGCGGGGGTCTCCACCAACCACTACACGCAGTTCGACGTGAACCGCGGCGGCGCGATCCTCAACAACTCGCCCACGGCCGTCAACACGCAGCAGGCGGGGTATATCAACGGCAACCCGAACCTGTTGCCCGGTGGCTCCGCGCGGATCATCGTCAATCAGGTCAACAGCATGTTGCCGAGCCAGCTGCGGGGTTACCTCGAAGTGGCGGGGCCCGGTGCGCAGGTGGTGGTTGCGAACCCCAACGGCATCCTTGTTGACGGTGCCGGCTTCATCAACACGCCGCGCGCCACGCTGACTACAGGTCTGCCGGTGTACGGCGGCCTCGGCAGCCTCGATGCGTTCCGGGTAACCGGTGGCCAGATCAACATCGAAGGCTCGGGCCTCAATACCGCGAACATCGATCAGGTAGACATCATCGCGCGTGCGGTGAAGGCTAACGCGGCGATCTACGCGAACAAGCTCAACGTGGTGGCCGGTGCCAATCAGGTCGACTACAACACGCTCGGCGCGACGGCCATTGCCGGTACTGGGGCCGCGCCCTCGGCAGGCATCGACGTGGCGCTGCTCGGTGGCATGTACGCTAACAAGATCATCCTCGCTTCGACGGAGCTCGGCGTGGGGGTCTCGCTGCGCGGCGTGGCCGCCGCGCAGGCCGGCGACTTCACGCTGACGTCCGAGGGCAAGATCATCCTGAACGGCCAGACCAATGCCAGCGGCAATCTCTCTGTCGTGGCACGCGATGGCATCGACAACAGCGGCACGACGTACGCCAAGGGTGCCATCGGCGTCCAGACCGATGGCACGCTGACCAACAGCGGCACGCTGGCGGCCCAGCAATGGCTCGGCGTGAACGCGCAGAACGTGGCGTCCACAGGCACGCTTGCCGCGGGCATGAGTGCCGACGGTACGTCCGTCGGTAACGCGGACCTTGCGCTAAGCGCCACCGGCGCACTGTCTGCCACGGGTCGCAACTCAGCCAGCGGTAATGTCGCGATTCACGGCGCAAGCGTCAGCCTTGCCGGCAGTCAGACCGCCGCCAACGGCGCTCTGACTGTCGCCGGAGGTGCTGTCGATCTGTCGGGCGCGAAGGTGCAGGCCGGCGGCGCGATCACCGTCAGCGCTGGTGCGTTGAACACGCGCCAGAGCACCGTCACGGGCAACACCGTTGCCATCACCGCGCAGTCGCTGGACAACACCAGCGGCCAGATCGAAGGCACCCAGCTTGCGGTCCAGACCAAGGGCGATCTGCTCAACGTTGGCGGCACGCTGAAGCAGACCGGTCAGGCCGACACCACGATCACCGCCGGTGGCAAGCTCGACAACACCGGTGGCACCATTGCCGCCAACGGCCAGAACCTGACTGTCATCGCCGCAAGCCTGATCAACGACCGTGGCCAGCTCTCCCACGCTGGCAGCGGGGCGCTCGCTATCACGAGCCAGGGCGCGGCCAGCAACGTGAGCGGTGTCATCCAGACCAACGGCGCGCTGGTGGCACGCCTCGGCGCACTCAACAACGCTGGCGGCACCGTGGCTTCGCAGAAGGCCCTGAGTCTCGCCGTCCAGGGCGCGCTGGACAACACGAACGCGACGCTGCACGCCCAAGATAGCCTCACGCTGCAGGCCGACGGCAAGCTCATCAACACCAGTGGCCGCATCGAATCCGCAGGCGCGCACGGCGCGCTGTCAGTGGCCGCCGCCAGCATCGACAACACTGCTGGCCGTATTGCCAATGCCGGCGATGGCGCGACGCAGGTCAGCGCACAGCAAGCGATCACGAACACCAGCAACGGCCTTATCGGCGGCAACGGCGCACTGGCGCTCAATGCCGGCACTGCGATCGTGAACGCAGGAACCATCACCGCCCGTGGCGACGCCACTGTCAACGCCCAGTCGCTGAACAACGACAACGGCGACCTGACCGCCAGCGGTGCGCTGCAAATTGCCAGCACGGGCGCGACCACCAACCGCAACGGCACGATCTCGGCCGCTGCCACCACCGTCAACGCGGGGTCGCTCGACAACGCCAATGGCTGGCTCGAAGGCGACCGCGTCAGCGTGGCGACCACGGGCGATCTGTCCAACCGCGGTGGCACGATCAGGCAGTATGGCCAGGACACCACCAGCCTCTCCGCAGGCGGCACGTTCGACAACACCAGCGGCACCATCGTTGCCAACGGCGCAAGCCTCGCCATCGACGCCAACGCCGTGGCCAACGACAGTGGCCAGATCTCCCACGCGGGCACCGGTGCTCTGAGCGTGACCAGCCAGCAGGCATTGACCAACGCAGCAGGCGTCATCCAGACCAACGGCGATCTGCAAGCGCGTGCGGCGACGCTGAACAACAACCAGGGCAAGCTCTCCGCACAAGGCAAGACAAGCGTCGTCACCGGCGGAAACGTATCGAACCAGCAGGGCAGCCTCTACGGCAACACCGGTCTCGACATCACCAGCGGCGGCACCATCGACAACGCAGGCGGCTCTGCGCAGACCGCCGGCGATTTGTCCGTATCCGCCACAGGCGCGTTGCTCAACACCGACGGCACGCTCGCGGCCAACGGTGCAAGCAGCAAATCGACCGTCACGGCCGCAAGCATCGACAACACGCGCGGCGCGCTGCTTAACGCTGGCGCTGGTGCCACGACCGTGACGGCAAGCACCACCCTGACAAACACAAGCGGCAGGATCGGCGCCAACGGCGACGTCACCGTCGCCGCGCAAATGCTCGCGAACAATGGCGGTCAGGTGGTCGCAGGCCAGGCGCTAGACCTGCAGGTCAACTCGCAACTCGACAACCGCAGCGGCACCCTCTACGGCCAGAGCCTGACCCTCAACCAGACCGGTGCGACGCTGAACAACGCCGGCGGTCAGGTACTCGGCGGCAAGGACGTCAAGCTGGGCGTGGCATCCCTCTCGAACCTCGGTGGTGCCGTCAAAGCCAATCAGGACGTCGCCGTCGCCGGCGCACTCTCCGGCAGCGGCACCATGATCGCGGGCCGCGATCTGACGCTCAATGTCGCGGGTGACTACACCAACGACGCTGCTAACCAGCTACACGCCAACGGCAATCTGAAGGTCGCGGCGACCGGCACGCTCACCAACACGGGTACGTTGGCGGCGGCAGGCGCGGTGACGGTCTCCGGCGCGAACGTAGTCAATGCCGCGTCCGCGGACATCAACTCGACCACCACCACGGTGACCGCCGGCAACGTTCTGTCGAACGCTGGCCGCATCGAAGGCGACACCGTACAAATCTCCAGCCCGACGACCCTCAACACCGGCACGGTCATCGGCAACAACGTTCAGGTACAAGGCACCGACATCACCAACAACGGCGCCTCGGCGCTGATGGCCGCCGTTCAGAACCTGAACCTCTACGCCACCAACTCGGTCCAGAACCTCGACGGCGCCACGCTCTACAGCGCCGGCAACCTTCAAATCGCGCGCGACGGCACACGTGATCCGAACACTGGCCTGCTCGCCAATCAGGTCAACACACTGATCAACCGCTCGGCCAACATCGAAGCCGACGGCGATATCGACATTGCCGCCAATCAGGTCAGCAACACGCGCACGAGCATCGTGACCACGGCGGGCACGCCGACGCAGACCGCAGCGCAGACCTTGACGCTCTGGCAAGGCGGCCTGTGGGGCATCGATCTGGCCATCCACACCAGCCTGACGTTCCCCCAGTGGAACTGGAATACACAGAGCGCGCAGGTCAGCACGCCGCAAACCAACGCGCTGCGTGCCCCGATCACGGTGACCGTTGATAAGGCGGACGTCAAGAACCTCGATCCGACAAACAAGACGCTATCGTTCGTCAAATCGCCCATCGAAGAGTACGTCGACCAGATTGCCACTCCGCAGTCGCCGTGCGATCAGGACACGGGTATCTGCACGCGCCCGATTGCTACGCGCCCGACACAGTACTACCAGTCCATTCAGGACAACGGCAGCACCTACAGCATCACGCTGTGGCCCGACTGGGATCCGAATATCCACATCCGGCCGGATGAGGTGAAGCAGGCCAACTTCGGCCACGACTACAACGAGATCAGCCGCACCACGATCACGATGACGGCGACCGACCAGCTCGTCAGCGCGACCGATGCGGCCAAGATTCAGGCGGCCGGCAGCATCCGCATCAACAGCAACAACGGCAACATCCTGAACCAGTCGTCCACCATGGCGGCGGGCGGCAATCTGATCCGCGTGGCCGCCAACGGCACGATTCAGGATGTCGGCACGGTGCTCCAGCAGACCGTTACCACGCAGGACACCTCCACCTACTACTGGCACCAGCGCACGGGCAGCAGTTCGGACACGCAGGTCGTCGCCTACCCCAGCGCGCCGCAGGCGCCAACGACAACGTCCGCACTGGCCGCGGTGGCCACCGCCAACCAGAACGTCCAGACCACAGCCCAGAACGTCACGGTCGCCTCGGTCAACACGGTCGGTGCAGCCGTGACCGGCAGCAGCGTATCGGGCGGCGGCGCGACGGGTAGTCAAGCCGCTGGCGCCACCGGTAGCGCGGGCGGTGCCACCGCAGTCGGCACGAGCACGGTGAAGGGCGTAGCCCAGACACTGGGTAGCCCGCAGGGCGGCATCCCCAACCTCACGCTGCCCACCAACGGCCTGTACCGCTTCCGCACTGCGCCCGGCGACACGTATCTGGTCGCGACCGACCCACGCTTCACGCAATACACCAACTTCATCTCCAGCGACTACATGCTGGGGGCACTAGGCCTCGATCCCCAGAAAACCCAGAAGCGCCTCGGCGATGGCTTCTACGAAGAGAAGCTGGTCCGCGACCAGATCACGCAGCTCACCGGCAAGACCTTCCTCAACGGCTACACCGACCAGCTCGAGGAATACAAGGCGCTGATGAACAATGGCGTCACGTATGCGAAGGCCTTTGACCTGACGTCGGGCATCGGCCTGACCGACGCGCAGATGCAGCAGCTCACCACCGACATGGTGTGGATGGTGTCGCAGGACGTGACGCTGCCGGACGGCACAGTCCAGTCGGTGCTGGTGCCCAAGGTCTATCTGGCGCAAGGTAACGCCGTCGACCTGAACAGCACCGGCGCACTGGTGGCGGGTAACACGGTGTCAATCAACGCTACCGGCACGGTGGACAACAGCGGCTCGATCGTCGGCAACCTGGCTACCCAAGTGGTGGGTACCGACATCATCAACCGCGGCGCCATCGGCGGCGCCGGCACGACCGTGGTCAGCGCCACGCAGGACGTCCGCAACCTCGGTGGCCGCATCGGCGGCCAGGACGTCGTCGTTGCCGCCGGCCGCGACATCGTCAACGACGCGCAAACGATCACGAACACCACGACGCTGGCGAACGGCAACAGCGCCAGTGCCACGGGAATCGGGGCGGTGGGCACCATTGCAGGTGCGAACAGTGTCGCCATGCTGGCCGGTCGTGACATCACAATGGCGGGCGGCTCGGTCAGCGCCGGCAACAACGCACTGCTCGCCGCAGGTCGCGACCTCAACATCGGCACGGCACAGCTTGGCACCACGCAGGACGCCACCGCTCACGGTGGTCAGGACTACCTGCACAACCAGACAGTCATCAATCAGGGCAGCACCGTGCAGGCCGGCGGCAGCATCACGGCGGTAGCCGGCCGCGATGCCACGCTGACCGCATCAGCCTTCAGTGCAGGCGGCGACACCGCGATCGTCGCCGGACGGAACACGACAATAACCGCAGCGATGGACACGAGCACGCAGTCCTCTGGCGCCCTCAGCAACAAGGCCTCGCAGTTCACGCAATCGTCTTATGACGAAGGCACGCGCGCCGCGTCGATCGAGGCCGGTGGCAACGTGACCCTCGGCGCGGGGCAGGCGGGCATCGTGGGTCAGATCCTTCAGGCCAATGGCATTGCCCCAACCCAGCTTGACGGTAGCGCTACCGGCAACGTGTCGGTGTTGGGCTCCGGTGTCACGAGCAAGGAGGGCACGGTGAAGCTGGTCGCCACCGGCGACGTCAACGTAGGCGTCGTGAACGAACAGCACAGCGCCGACAGCTGGTCGCATACCGAAAGCTCCGGCTTCATGTCAAAGAAGGAAACGACCGAGAAGACCAGCTCGCGCGACAGCGTCGCCGTCGGCTCCGTCGTGTCAGGCGAGTCCATCACCGGCAGCGCCGGCCGCGACATGACCATCGCGGGCTCGACAGTTGCCGCGACCGACGACGTCACGCTGCAGGCCGGCCGCAATCTCACCATCACCACTGCGGAAAGCACCAGCGAAAGCGACACCTACTCGCACACCAAGGCCACCGGCTTCGGTGCCACCGGCGGTGGCCTGTCCTATGGCATGAAGGACCAGAAGGACACGACGCACGACAGCTCGGTCACGCAGACTGGCAGCCTGGTCGGCAGCACCGAAGGCAACGTCAGCCTGAAGGCGGGTAGCACGCTGCAGATCACCGGCAGTCAGGTCATTGCGGCAAAGGATCTGACCGGCGTAGGCGCCGACGTCATCATCGATGCCGCCGCGGGCAGCGAGCACCATGACGAAACCCACGAAATCAAGCAGACAGGACTTACGCTCGGCGTGAGCGGCGGTGCCCTCGGCGCAGCCATCAGCGCAGGTCAGAAGGTCAACTCGGGCACGAAGAGCGAAGACGGCCGAGCCTCGGCGCTGTGGGGCATTGCCGCAGGTCGCGACGCGTACGACGCCGCAATGGGCGCTGGCGCGGCGATGAACGCACTGGAGAAAGGCAAGGGTCCGGAGGGCACCGCCATCACGTTGTCATTCGGTACCAGCCAGAGCAAGAACACGCTCACGCAGGACAGCACCACCCACACCGGCTCGAACGTGCAGGCCGGCGGCACCGCCACCTTCATCGCCACCGGCGTGGATGCGGATGGCAACAAGACCGCAGGCAACCTGAGCATCATCGGCTCCGATATTGCCGCCACGAAGGTCGGTCTGGGCGCGAAGGGTGACGTCAACATCGTCTCGGCCACAGACACCTACGAGAACCACACCACCAACAAGTCCAGCAGCGGCAGCATCGGCGTGTCCTACGGCGCGCAGGGCTGGGGTGTCTCGGTATCTGGTCAGATGAGCAAGGGCAACAGCGATACCGTTGGCACCACGCAGGTCAACAGCCACGTCACCGGGAGCGAGTCGGTGACGATCGTATCCGGCAACGATACGAACATCCTCGGTGGTGTGGTCAGCGGCGGCAAAGTCTCCGCCGACATCGGCGGCAACCTGAACCTCGCGAGCCGCCAGGACACAGAAGAAAGCCACGCCGAACAAAAGAGCGCAGGCGGGGGCCTGAGCATCAGCCAGGGCGGCGGCGCCAGCGGCTCGTTCTCGGCGTCGAAAGGCAAGGCTGACAGCAGCTACGCCAACGTCACCGAGCAGTCCGGCATCCTCGCTGGCGACGGCGGCTTCGACATCAACGTGAAGGGCAACACGGACCTCAAGGGCGCGATCATCGCGAGCACGGCGACCGAGGACAAGAACAAGCTGACGACTGGCACGCTGAGCTGGAGCGATATCGAGAACAAGTCCGACTACAGCAGCACGTCAATGGGCGTCACCGGCGGCCTGACGTTCGGCCAGAAGGTCGTGGACAAGACAAGCGGCCAGACTTCAGGCAAGAACACCGGCGGCGTCAGCCCCATGATCCCGCAGCACGAAAGCGGTAGCCAGCACGGTGTAGCGCAGTCAGGCATCGCCGCCGGAACGATCACGATCACCGATCAGGCTAACCAGAATCAGGACATCGCCGCGCTCAATCGAGACACGGCCAACACCAACGCCACGGTCGGCAAGGGCCCCGACCTGAACAACGTCCTGGGCAAACAGGCCGACATGATGGCGGCGGCGCAGGCGGCCGGGGAGGCGGTGGCGAAGACGGTCGGTGATGTCGCGGGTAGCCAACTTAAGAAAGCTGAGGCTGAACAAACCAAGGCCGCGCAGGCCTACAAAGAGAACCCCTCGGAGGAGAATGGTGCTGCGCTGGCGCAGGCCAATGCAGACGTCGCAGGCTGGAAGGAGGGCGGAGCATACCGCGCGGCACTGCACGCCGCCGGCGGCGCCATGATCGCCGGCCTCGGCGGTGGCAACGCCATTGCCGGCGCAGTCGGTGCCGGGCTGTCATCGCTCTCCGCGGAAAAGCTCGCGTCCCTCGGCAAGTCAGTGGAGAGCGGCGTCAACAGCGGCAACAAGGACCTGGACGAAGCCATCGGCAACCTCGCGGCCAATCTTGCGGCTGGAGGAATCGGCGCCGCGGTGGGTGGTGGCTCAGGGGCGGCAACGGCTGCGAACGCCGATCGGTTCAACAGACAGTTGCATCAGAGAGAGTACGACTTTGCCAAAAAGAATGCGAAAGTACTGGCCGACCAACTCGGCATCTCCGTCGAGGATGCGGAAGGTCGGATAGTCGCGGAGATCCTCAGAAACTCCGATAAGCAGACGGCGGATGAGGCCGGCGGCAAGCATGATTATGAAGTCCGTAAAATTATCGGTTGCCAAAATCTAAACTGTGGCGGATCGAGCGATGCAAATTATACGAACCACGATTTTAATAACCAATTGATTATCTCGAATCAGCCGGGATACGAAAGAGGGCAATCGCAATTGGGGAGCGGTCAGACTTACAATCAGTTGGTCAATTCGAATATTGCGAAAGACCCTGTCGGTACGACGATTGCCGGTATAGGGATGATCGGGCTCGGATATTTGACTGGAGGCAGCGGAACCGCTGTGGGTGTGAAGTTGTTCGGTGCTGGAGTTGGTGCCGCCGCGAACTATGCCTTTCAGTCTGGAAAAACAGATTGGATCGATGTCACCATTGCCGCAGGGACCGGATTCATCACGACGGGATCAGGATTTGGCTCTTCGATAATAACGAATACTGGCGGGTCTCTTTTCGGGTCCGCCATAAAAGGGGAAAATCCGAACGCTGGCATGGCCGGCGCGGCCTTCAGTACTGCTGCTGGATACGGATTGGGAAAGACGATTGAAACTATCGGTGGAAAGGTGGTTGATCCACGAGGATGGTGGACGCCGGATTGGATTGAATTGAATTACGGGATAACCAAGTGGAATGCGCCAAGTCCGCTCCCTGGAGCCGCAGCTGGTGTGGGATCGGCGATTTTTCAGGAACCTACTGGCAATGCGATAAAAAATTTAGTCCAAGGAATGCAGAAATGAAAATCGCATACGCGCTATCTATACGTCAAATTATTGCAATAATTTTAATTTTTACTTTTGCAATTATGGCTTTTCTTGTTGCGGGAGATATGGTGGTCATTCCGGCCATCAACGAAATGGCTCGTGATATTTCGGTCAGAAATTGGTGCGGATTTTTGGCTAAGTGTACCGATGGGGCTAGGCCATCGTTGGTGGAGTATATATATAGCGGTGAATTTTGGAGAAATTCTATCGATTTCGGAGTGTTCTGGGTAAGGCTCATAAAATCCGCAGTCATTGGGTTGTTATTTGGGGTCGGTTGGGCTCTTGTGATCATGTTTAAGCGGTGAGCTTGTAGGCTTCTTCTTTTACTTCGAGATGCTCCCAAACCAGTATCAAGTTGCATTCACATCAACTCGTGCATAGATATTTCAGAATCGGATTGGATTTTGATGATCACGGGCAATGGTATCTCGATCAGCCTACGAATGAGAATGGAACTGAACTCGTCACCGGAACCTTCTGGAGAGGGAAGCGCTGGACGTCATCGACCGCGCTTAAGACCAAGGTGAGGCAAGAAGGACATCCGGTGAGCTTCTCGCACAGTGGGGCTTCCGAATACATCGTCTCTAAGACACTCATGGATGTGTTGCGGGATGCATTGCCGGAAAACAGCCTGCAAGGCATTCCAGTCGTAATCGAAGATTACGACGATCCATATGAAATATTGAATGTTCTTGATGTAGTCGATTGCGTGGATGAAAGTCGTTCTGATTTTTCTATATGGGCGCCAGAAGATGGTCGCCCCGAGATGGTTGGGGAATACAGAATGAATGTTCTAAAAATAGATGCCATAAAAACTAACAATCACGAACTATTTCGGATTGCTGGATGGCGAATAGCATTAATCTGCTCCGAGCGAATCCGTAATTTGTTGGTGAAAAATGGTGTGACGGGCGTCCGTTTTATGCCGGTCGACTGATAGCCCTCGTACAGGGGAGTCTAAGAAGCTGAGAGCCTGTACTTGCTGGCCTTCCAGTGATACTAACGATCTTCGCAAGTATTACTTATCAGTTTGTTAAAGAGTTGAGGGCAGTGCGTAGCAAGGAAGGGGAAGAATCAAGGTGGCAAGATGCCACGAGTGATAAGAAGAGGGGTTAAGGGCCGCAATGAATATTCGTACGCCACTGTCCGGGCGCGGTAAAAGAAGAAATCTCCGCTTGCGGTATAAAAATTATCATTATTAAAAAATTAATGAGATTCTAAAGAAAACTAAATGCTCTCTGGCGACCCAAGTACGTTCGCAATTTGGTGTGATTCCGTCGATTCATGGTCGAACGAAAAATTCAACAATGGATGTTTCGGTTACATCATTAGTGGTGCTTTCATATGGTCCACGCGATCCACGCTTGGCGATGACCTCGCAGGGCTGTGTGGACTGTCCTGCATGAGTAATTCCGCAGAGGATGGCGTTCTATTCGAAATGTCGGGGAGTGAGAGCTATGCGGAACTGTATAAGCGTGCCTATCCAGAAATGGAATCGGGTGCCGAAAATAATGATTTCAGGCATGTGGCGGCTCCGATGAGTCTTCTGGATGAGGGGTATACCATCTTTCTGGTGGAATCGGGTGAGCAAGGAAGGCTTCTATACGGACGGGATGGAATGGAGAATTTCATTGGAGAAGTTCTCTTGAGGCGCGGAGAGTTTCAAGCGGTGGTGAGAGAGGCGGATGGTAGATTTACAAAATGGGGAGCACTCGCTGTGCGGATTTGAATATCACTGAGTCTTCTTGAATTGAGGGGTATTAATCGATCGTGAGTGATGTAGATCTATTTCTGCGTCTTCGTTCTCATAGCGAGCGTCCCAATGCCGTCTATTGGGTTTTGGGTGAAAAGGTGCTCGAATCACTGGTTGGGTATTCCAGAAACTGATCCGGTTCGTGACTGGCGTTCCGACAAAAAATGACGCGATGAAAGAGAGCGACACTTTTGAACTATCCAAACCTGCCGAAGCCGAGGTAGTTGGAGAGGCTCGCACCGTAGTTTTGCCGGCCGGCACTGTCGTTACCGTGGTTCTGGTATTTGGGGAGCCAAGTTCACCTGTGGCGTATGAAGTAGAGGCGTTCTTGCAGGATGACGATGTTTATGTGCTTGCCACAATAGAAGCAAAAAATAGATACCATAAAAACTAACGATCACGAACTATTTCGGGTTAAGGGATGGCGGATAGCATTAATTTGCTCCGAACGAATCCGTAATTTGTTGGTAAAAATGGTGTGACGGGCGTCCGTTTTACGCCGGTCGACTGATAGCGCTCGCATAGGGGGATCCGTAGAAGCTGAGCCCCAACCCAAGGACTTACGAAACGACGATTTATCGGAGTTGGGAAATTAGGTGCTGAGATCTCGGGGGAATACGATGGAAGCGCCTACTGTCACTATGTAAATTTGAGCACTTTCTTTGCAAGCTTGAGAGAAGTTTGATAAATGGCGATGTAAAAGCCAAACATGCTGATGTTCCAAAACCAAAACCAACTCGCATCCGCCATCGCGATCGGCATCGCGTGTTACGCCTCGGCCACCAACGCCCAGGTCCCGCCTACTCCGGGTCAATCCGCCGCCCTGAACAACGCAGAACAGGACCAACGAACGCGTCAGCAGCAAGAAGCCCGCGAGCGCGCCGCGATCGTCGACGCACGCGCGGTTCGCGCAGAGGAAATCGCGAAAGCAGAGCATCCGATCCTCCCCAAGGAAGCCCCATGCTTCCGCATCGAGCATCTCAAGCTCGAAGTCCCCAAAGACCTGCCTGCCAACCTGCAGGCTAGCGGCGCTTCAGCGCTCCCCATGGATCCCTTCGCCTTCGCCCAACAGTGGCTGGACCACTACCAAGGCGAATGCATCGGCAAACAAGGCGTCGGGATGTTGGTGCAGGGACTCTCGCAGACCATCCTGTCGAGAGGCTATGTCACCAGCCGTCTACTGGTGCCTCAGCAGGACTTGTCCTCGGGAACGCTAACGCTCGCGCTGATCCCAGGCGTAATCGGAGAAATCCGATTCAGTGACCCCGACCTATGGGGCACGTGGAAGAACGCATTCCCGACATCAGCAGACGAGCTGCTGAATCTCAGAGAGCTCGAGCAAGGCCTCGAGCAAATGAAGCGGGTCACCAGCCAGGATATCCAGATGCAAATCGTTCCGACATCGACACCCGGACGTAGCGACGTCCTGATCTCGGTCAAGCGAGGCAAGCCATGGACGCTGGTAGCCTCCGTCGACAACTCCGGCTCCCGTTCCACAGGCAAGTGGCAAGGCAACGTCAGCGTCGGCATCGACAACCCGCTAGGCCTGAGCGACATCTTTAACGTCGGCTACAACCAGGACCTGATGTTCAGCAACAAGGACCACGGCACGCGCGGATGGAATGGCTTTTACTCGATCCCGTGGGGCTACTGGACCGCGACGCTTTCAGCCTACAGCAGCAACTACTTCCAGCAGATCGCCGGCGTGAACACGACGTTCGTGTCGAGCGGTAAATCAGAGAACGTAGATCTGAAGCTCCACCGCGTGTTGAGCCGCAGTCAGGACGATGTCTTCGGCATGCAATTCCGACTGACCCGCCGCTTCGGCAAGAGCTATATCGAAGACACGGAAATCCCCCAACAGCGCCGCAACAACACGATCCTCGAGCTCGGCGTGACCGACCGCCATTACTTCGGCCAATCGCAACTCGATGCCACGCTGTCCTACCGCCAAAGCGTCGGCGCGCTGGGCGCGCAGGACGACACGATGGCATCGGAAGGTGGCCCGACGTGGCGCTATCGCATGATGGTCCTCGACGCCAACCTATCAGTGCCCTTCAAAGTCGCCGAACAAGCTTTTCGCTACGTCACCACAGTACGAGGCCAATTCACTAACGATCGGCTGTTTTATGTCGATGACCTAACGATAGGCAGCCGCTACACGGTGCGCGGCTTCGACGGAGAAAGCCAGCTTGCTGGCGAGCGAGGGTTCTATTGGCGCAACGAGCTGCAGGCACCGCTGGGAGCCAGCAACCAAGCGCTCTACGTCGGTCTGGACTATGGCCGCGTCTACGGCCCCTCAACCGAAGCACTGGTCGGCACTCAACTGGCCGGCGCAGTCATCGGAATGCGAGGCGGAGTCGGATTCCAGAAGTTCGGCGGCGTGTCGTACGACGTGTTTCTTGGCATGCCGGTGTACAAGCCAGAGCAGTTCCACACGGCAGCAGTGACAGCAGGATTGCAGGTGGTTTATCAGTACTAATAGAAAAGCGGTATCGCGGTCGTAAAACTAAAAAGCAACACCTCGGCACTGCCAAACATGCCGATTTACATTATCGACGGGGTAAAAATGAAAAATAGAACGTATAGCAGTCTCCTCCTTGTCCTGCTGGCCACTGGGTGCAGTCTCATGCCGCAGCCGACGCTCCATCTCAAGCAGGAGCAGCCCACCTATGATCCTGCCGTGTCGGCGCGCGTCCGCTTCCTTTCCGGAAACGGTACGGCAGATGCGGATTTTTGGCCGCAGAAGGCGTGCTATCGGACACCGGGTTTGCGCATCGACCCCGATGTCGTGCATGTCAACACCGAGAGCGGCTGGAGTTACTCTGCGACCAGCACCACCATCGGCATGCCGCAGAGCCCGCGCGAATACATGCGTTTCGAGGGACTGACCTTCAAGGATTTCATCAAGGAACAGGTGGTTGCCGGCAACAAGCCGATCACCGTGAAGCTCATGGCGTTTGGCCACAATTCGAGCTGCAAGCCGCCTGCTGTCACCTTCACGCCAGCGGCTGGGGTTGATTACGACATCTTCATGGCGTGGCAGGCAGGGCGATGCAGGGTCGCCATTCAACGCATCGACGCAAGCGGTTTGGATGATCCGATTCTTCCGACGCTCGCGAAAGAGTGTGAGCCGATTGGTCCAGCGGGTTAAGACTCACCCCTAGGACATCTCCGAAGTCCCCATCGCAGCGGTCAATTCTGTCGTTGCGATGTTGTGATCTTCATCAAGTGTGACAGACCACAACACTGGTAGCTTCCGTCGATCGTTCCAGCTCACATCGACGCAGCCGCCGTGGAAAACGTACTCATTGTCCGCACCTCCTCAATGGGGGATCTGATTCACGCATTGCCTGCGATCACCGAACTCAAGACGCACCATCCCCATGTGCGAATTAGTTGGATGACCGAAGAGGCGTTCGCAGATATACCCCTGCTGCATGCAGGCGTGAGTGACGTCATTCCAATCGCTTGGAGGCGATGGAGGAAGCAACTGGCACATAGACAAACGTGGCGCGAATTCTACGAATTGCGGAAACGACTACGTGCCAGCCAATGGACATTGGTTTTGGACTGCCAGGGCTTGTTCAAGAGCGCCGCGTTTGCCTCCCTCGCTGGAGCACCGATCGTCGGATACGACCGCAGAAGCGTGCGTGAATCCGCAGCGTGTCTGTTCTACGAGCGAGCGCACTCGGTAAGCTGGCAACTGCCTGCCGTAGAGCGTAACCGGCAGCTCTTTGCCGCCGCGTTCGGATATCAAGTGGAAGGTGCACCGGACTTCGGCCTGATGCCCGGCGCGCGACCATCGTGGCTCGATGCAGGGCGTTACGCCTTGATGCTGCATGCCACCAGCAAGGCTTCGAAAGAATGGCCTGAATCGATGTGGATCGAGCTTGGCAAGCGCCTTTACGCTGAGCAAGATTTCAAGGTCGTGTTGCCGTGGGGCAGCGCCGCCGAAAAGGCCCGATCGGAAAGACTCGCGAGTGCCATCCCCGATGCGAGGGTAGCGCCGCGCGTTGGCCTGAAGGACGCGGCGCCCCTGATCGGACACGCGTCCGTCGTCATTGGCGTGGACACAGGACTCACGCATATGGCCAACGCCTTGAAAGTGCCGCTGGTCGCCATCTACACGGATACCGACCCGGCCAAGACAGGCGTAGTGGAGACCCCGCGCGCCATCAATCTCGGAAACATCGCGCATTGTCCGACCGTTGAGGAAGTATGGCAGGCGATGCGCACGGTACAGTCTGTAGCGGTTCAACAAGACGAACAGCATGCTGAAGCGCTTTGTTGAACGCCTTCGCACCGCCGGATTCGTGGTCGTCGTTCTCGCAACCCTGATCTGGTCCCACCCACGTGGCAGGTTCGACGATGACACGGTATGAAGGCTAGCTGACGATTCGGCGTTCCACATTTCACCCCGCGGTGAAGCATCCGATGCCGTCACGTGCCATCATGCAGCGTAACTCCCATCCCATACCAAAAAAGGAGACCGCCCCATGATCGCCGTCATCTTTGAAGTCCAGCCCGCCGAAGGCAAGCAGAACGCTTACCTCGACATTGCCGCGACGCTCAAGCCCATCCTCGAAACCATCGACGGCTTTATCTCCGTCGAGCGGTTTCAGAGCCTGACCAACCCCGGCAAGATCCTCTCGCTGTCGTTCTTCCGTGACGAGCAGGCCGTCATGGCATGGCGCAACACGTTCGAGCACCGGCGCGCGCAGGAAGCCGGCCGTGGTGGCGTGTTTGCCGGATACCGCCTGCGCGTGGCGCAAGTGCTGCGCGACTACGGCATGGATGAGCGGGAACAAGCTCCCGCCGACAGCCGCACCGTCCACGATCGTTAATCGCGAGCCATGACCAGCATGTCCCTCGAACTCTACGTCTTCATTGCGTTTACGTTTCTCCTCGCTGGCTTCGTCAAAGGCGTGGTCGGCCTGGGCCTGCCCACGGTAGCCGTCGGCCTGCTCGGCCTGACCATGCCACCCGCGCAGGCCGCGGCGCTGTTGGTCGCGCCATCGATGGTCACGAACATCGTGCAGTTGTTTAGCGGTCCGCGTTTCGGCCAGCTGGTGCGCCGTCTGTGGCCGATGTTGGTCATGATCTTCGCAGGCACGATCGCATGCGCCGCGCTGGTGCCCGCAAAGATGATGGCCAATGCCACGCCCGCCCTCGGTGTCGCACTGGTGCTCTACGCCTTGATGGGCCTCGCAGCCGTCAAGCTCAATGTGCCGCCCACCGCCGAACGCTGGCTGGCACCGATCATCGGCTTCGTCACCGGCTCGATCACCGCCGTGACCGGCGTATTCGTGATCCCAGCGGTGCCGTATCTGCAAGGTCTCGGTCTGGACCGGGAGAGCCTGGTACAGGCGCTAGGCCTGTCGTTCTCGATTTCGACCGTCGCGCTGGCAATCAGCCTCGCCATGAACGGCGAGTTACTGCACACCCCGGTGCTGTGGACCTCCGCACTAGCGCTGGTGCCCGCACTCGGCGGCATGTTCCTGGGCCAGTGGCTGCGCCATCGCATCAGCCCGGAGCGCTTCCGCAAGCTGTTTTTCTCCGGCCTGCTGATTCTGGGCGCCGAACTGTCGTTGCGCGGCATCCTCTGACGTTGGACGCCGCAAATAGCTGACACATTGCTTCCGCAAACTGGTGCACGATAGCTGGCGTGACATCTGTCGTGACACGGAATCGGGAGGCAAGTCGGCATGAAGCGGCGCTCGGGCAGCACCAAACTGTGGACAACGCTGGGCAAGCAGGCCGCACGTAGCGCGCGGAAACTGCAGCGCAGCGTCACGGATTCGGTCTTGCGCACCGCGCGCCAGCAAAGCAGCGCGGTCGGCAAGGCCGTGGGCGACGCCGCACGGCATGCCCTGTCCGGCGTGGCGACGCCCGCGCGTGCGCCGGTCAGTCGCGCCGGCGGTGTCTGGGAAGAGGGCATCTGGGGCTTCGGTTTCGGGCTCGGGCACACGCAACGCCGCTACCGTTTATATGTACCTCCGGGCGTCAGCGCGGCGCGCCCCGCACCATTGCTCGTGCTGCTGCACGGTTGCGGGCAGGACGCCGCGAGCTTCGCGGCCAGTACCCGCGTGGCATCTGTCGCGCGTGACGCACGTTGGATCGTGCTGATGCCCGAGCAATCGGTACAGGCCAACGCGCAACGCTGCTGGACGTGGTTCAGCCCCGGCACGCGTGGCGCGGCAGAAGCCGCCTTGCTGATGTCCATGGTCGACCATGTCTGCCGTCGTTACGCGGTGATTGCCGATCGCGTCTGCGCGATGGGCTTGTCCGCCGGCGGTGCCATGGCGATGCTGTTGGGCCTGCGCTATCCGGACCGCTTTGCCGGCATCGCCTCGCATTCGGGCGCGGCGCCGTACACCGCGACCAACGCCGCGCAGGCTACGCGCGCCATGCGTGGCGAACGCAGTGCCGACGCCGGCGCGGCCAGGCTGGCACTGGTAGGCCGCCGGCCGCCACCATTGGTGCTGTTGCATGGGGATGAGGACACCCTCGTGACCTATGACAGCGCGACCACCGCCGCCGCGTTATGGCTCGAATTGATGCCGGCTGATGGCGGCCCCGCGGAAGCGCTACCGATCAAACGCATCCGTCGTGGCACACGCCGCGCCATCGAAGTGCTGGACTGGCAGGCGCACGCCGACGCCCATTCCGCTGCCAACGGTGTCATCCATCCTTATGTGCGATTGGTCAAGGTGGAAGGCCTGCGCCATGCATGGAGCGGTGGCGCGCCGGGGCAGGCGTTCTCCGACCCGACCGGGCCCGATGCGCTCAAGATCGCGCTGCGCTTCTTCTCGGTGAACGGTCGCGGCGTTATTTAATCGGTGCCAACCGGTTCGAAGACGACGTCGCCGGTGGGGCATGCCACGCACGGCAGGATGTAGCCGTCTTCTTTCTCGTCCAGGCTCAGCCCCGGCCATTCCACCCGATAGCGCACGCTACCCGCATGCAGCTTGCTGAGGCACGCGCGACAAGTGCCATTGCGGCACGAGCTCGGCAGACGCATGCCATCGAGCAGCGCGGCTTCCAGCAGGCTGAGTCCAGCCGGTGCTTCGAAGCGCGTGCCGGATGGCAGCACGGTGGCGCTGTAAATAGCGTCGTCAGCCATTGTCATCATCAGGAAAACGCGCACGCCCGTGCGTGGCATCGCGCAGCGTGTCGATGGCCTGCGCGCGCATCGTCGCCGGCAACTTGATGTCCAGCCGAGCCAGCGCGCCATACGTGGTGTCGGCGAGTGAACAACCCTGCGCGGCGGATTGGTCGAGCCAGCGGCGCACACGCGGTTCGTCGGCGTAGTCGATCTCGATAGCGAGCGTGGCATACGCGATGCGCTCGATACGTTCAGCCTGCTTCAGCGCCGCGGCAATCGCATCGGTATAGGCGCGCACCAGCCCACCCGCGCCGAGTTTGATGCCGCCGTAGTAACGCACGACCGTCGCCAATACGCCATCGAGGTCATGATGGCGCAGTACTTCAAGAATCGGTCGCCCGGCGGTGCCGGAGGGCTCGCCATCGTCGGACATGCCCGACTGGCCGCCCGCCAGCAGGGCCCAGCAGACATGCGTCGCGGTGGGATGCTCGGCGCGCAGCCGTTCGATCTCGACCATGGCGGCATCGCGATCGGCGACGGCAATGGCCTGGGCGATAAAGCGGCTTTTGCGGATATCGATTTCCGCGTGAACCGTGGAGGCGAGCGTGTAGGTTGGCAAGACGGTGGGAACGGCAGGAGTTCAGGGGTGCAGTGTAACGCTGCAATCGAACCCCGCCGTGCGACTCTACGCGTTTGCGTGCGCGGCATCGGCCGAAGCTGACCGCAGGCGTTGCGGATTTTGTTACGCTTGCAACCTGATGCGCCAGTCAAGCCACAGTCAATCCACAAACCGGCGCCAATACATTTGCCCGCAAATCCTCCCCACCCATCATGACCTCTCAGGCCCCCGACGAACGCCGCATGGCGCCCGCGACCGAACGCAATCGTGAACCGATCCTCGCTGTATTGCGTGATGTGTTGCCCGCCACCGGCACTGTGCTCGAGGTCGCGAGCGGTACTGGCCAGCATGCTGTGCACTTCGCTGGTGCGCTGTCGGGGCTCGACTGGCAACCCAGCGATCCCGATGCCACCTCGCGTCATTCCATCGCCGCGTGGACCGCGCACGCGGGCCTGACCAACATTCGGCCGCCGCTCGCGCTCGATGTGCAGCGCCGCCCGTGGGGCATCGAGCGTGCGGATGCGATCGTCTGCATCAACATGATCCATATCTCGCCATGGGCCTCGACGCAGGGGCTGTTTGCTGGTGCCGAGGAGATACTGGCCAAGGGCGGCGTGCTGTTCCTGTACGGGCCGTACCGTCGCAATGGCGAACACACGGCCCCGACCAATGCCGCGTTCGACGAGCAGTTGCGCGCGGCCAATGCGGATTGGGGCGTCCGCGACATGGAAGCCGTTATCGCGCTCGGCGCGGCGCATGGCCTGCAATGCGAGGCGCAACTGCCAATGCCAGCCAACAACTTCAGTCTGGTGTTCCGGCGCTAAAACAGGCGGGGGAAAGGCAGGCTATTGCCCAGCCTTACCGACCCTTCCGCAATCCGAAGTTCACAGCGGTCGGGGTTGGCGGGTAGATTTGATGGCATCGAACAGCCGGCAACCCTTATATGTCTTTTCCCTCCCGTCCCAGCCGCCCCAGTCGTCCACTTGAAGGCATTACCGTCGTTTCCCTGGAACAGGCGATTGCCGCGCCGTTCTGCACGCGCCAGCTTGCCGACCTCGGCGCGCGGGTGATCAAGATCGAGCGGCCGGGTCCGGGCGACTTCGCCCGCGCCTACGACTCGCGCGTGCGCGGGCTGTCGTCGCACTTCGTATGGACCAACCGATCGAAGGAAAGCCTCTCGCTCGACGTCAAGGCGCCCGAGGCCGCGCCGTTGCTGGACGCGTTGCTGGCCAAGACCGACGTGCTCGTGCAGAACCTTGCCCCCGGCGCGTCGGCGCGGCTCGGCCTGGATTTCGAGACGTTGTCCAAGCGCTATCCGCGCCTGATCGTCTGCGATATCTCCGGTTATGGCGGCGATGGCCCGTATCGCGACAAGAAGGCATACGACCTGCTCGTGCAGAGCGAGTCGGGTTTCGTGTCGGTGACCGGCACGCCGGAGGAGGGCGTCAAGGCGGGCGCATCGGTGGCCGATATCGCGGCCGGCATGTATGCGTACAGCAATATCCTGGCGGCGCTGATCGAGCGTGGGCAGTCCGGCCGTGGCAAGCATCTGGACGTGTCAATGCTGGAGTCGATGGTCGAATGGATGAGCTTCCCGATGTACTACGCGTTCGAGGGTGCTGCGCCGCCGCCGCGCGCGGGCGCCGCGCATGCCACGATCTATCCATATGGCCCGTTTCCGACCGGCGACGGCAAGACCGTCATGCTCGGCCTCCAGAACGAACGTGAATGGGCGGTATTCTGCGATGCCGTGCTCGGCGAGCCGACACTGACGACCCATCCAGACTTCTCGAGCAATTCGCTGCGCAGCGCCAATCGCGCCCCGCTGCGCGCCCATATCGTCGAAGCCTTCTCGCGCCTGACCGCGGAGCAGGTGGTCGAACGGCTCGAGCAGGCCAAGATCGCCAATGCCAACGTCAACACCATGGCCGACGTCTGGCAGCACCCGCAACTGGCCGCGCGTGACCGTTGGCGCACGATCGACTCGCCGGTCGGTCCGTTGCCTGCGCTGTTGCCCCCCGGTCAGACCGATGCATGCATGAACGCGGTGCCGGCTGTGGGCCAGCATACCGATGCCATCCTCGCTGAACTCGGCTACGCGGCCGACACGATCGCAGACCTCCACGCCCGCGAGGTGGTCTGACATGGTCGCGCGCAGCTACCTGTTTGTGCCGGCTTCACGGCCGGACCGCATCGGCAAGGCGATTGCCGCTGGCGCGGACGCTGTCATCGTGGATCTGGAGGATGCGGTAGCGCCGGAGGCCAAGGATGCCGCGCGATCCGGATTGATTGCCGCCTGGTCCGTCCTCCGAGCGCAGGCCGATGCCGCCTCAGTCGGGCTGCTAGTGCGCGTGAACGGTGACGATACTGCGTGGTTCGCCGACGATATTGATATTTGCGCACAGTTGCAGGTTGCTGCGGTGGTCCTGCCAAAGGCCGACCCCGCTGCGCTGGCGGACTTCCGCAAGAGGTTACCAACGACCCCTTGCCTTGCCCTGCTGGAAACCGCCGCCGGGTTTGACGACTTACGCACCGTGGCGCGCGCGCCCGGCGTCGAGCGCCTGCTGTTCGGCAGCATCGACCTGATGGCCGATCTCGACGTCGCTGATGACGGCGCGCCGCTCGACTACTTCCGCAGCGCGCTGGTCGCCGCTTCGCGTGCTGCAGGCCTGCCGGCGCCCGTGGACGGCGTCTGCACCGCCATTGGCGACGCCGAGGCACTGGCCGCTGACACCGCACGCGGACGCCGCTTTGGCTTTGGCGCCAAACTGTTGATCCATCCGAATCAGGTGCACGGCGTACATGCTGGGCTGGCTTCCGCGCCAGAAGCCGTGGCCTGGGCCCGGCGCGTGGTCGAGCAAGCCGCCGCCGCCAATGGCGCAGCCATCGCCGTGGACGGCAAGATGGTCGACAAGCCCGTGCTCGATCACGCACTCCGCATCCTTGCTGCGGTGGGTCGGCAGTCGGCTGGCTAACGCGCAATTAAATGCGCATCTCGGCACCCTGGCGGGTATCAAAATCCCGTCAAGTCGGGGCCCGGCTCATCATTGCGACGCAATAACCAGGCACCCAACGGCAAAGCCGCAGGGAAAAAGCGAATAATGCCATTCGGGTTTTCCTTTATAAGGGGTTAGCCTGATTTCTTGCGTTTTGCCGGTCAGATGAAAGGCGTTTGTAATGAGAGTCGGTTTGAATGACGCTCGGAAGATCATGCGTAGTCATCAGCAAAAACATATTGCAGCGGGGTTCCCGGGATAAAAGGCGTCGAAAAAGAAAATTCCCATTCCGGTGCACCGTTCGGCTCGCATGGTCGTTTACCTCTGACCGTTGTCGACCTCGAGCCAGATTGATCGTGCATTTTCCTGTTTCCCGTGCTGCCGTGGCGATGCTGCTGGCCCTGGCGGCCACCGGTGGGCGCGCTGCCAGCCAGCCCATGCCGCCCGACGGCCCCTGCATCGCACCGCCTCTCAAGGCGGCGCTCACGCTCGCGCAGGCGCGCCTGGACGCCCAGCGCTGCAATCGCGACATTATTTCCGCGCGACGTACCGAAGAAGCCAGCCAGGCCGATATCGAAATCGCCTCGCAGCGGCCGAATCCGGTGCTGAGCGTCGGCGTCGCCAATATCAACCAGACCTATGGCATCGGCTCGGGCAATCTGCGCAACAAGACGATGGATTCCACGTTCCGCGTCGATCAGACCATCGAAACCGCCAACAAGGGCAACCTGCGCGTAGATGCCGCGCGCAAGTCCAGCGTTGCCGCGGGCGAGCAGGTTCAGGCCGTTGCGGCCCAGCAGCTGGGCGCCGTGGATCAGGCCTGGTACGAAGCCGTGGTCAGCCAGGAACGTGTGGAAGTCCTGAACGAGATGGTCGGCCTATACGGTCGCACTCAACAGGCCAACGAAGTCCGCCTCAAGGCTGGCGATGTGTCGCGCGCGGACGTAACCAAACTCCAGCTGGATACGCTGCGCGCGCAAAACGATCTGCGCGCCGCGATGGCGGACCACGCCCGCGACAAGGCCGCGCTGGCCGCCGCGATGGGCGTGCCGGGCACGCTCACCGACAATCACCTGATTCCCGACTGGCCCACGCTTGATACCCCCGTGCCGCCGATCGATCCGGAAACGCTGCAGCGCCGTCCCGACGTGACCGCCGCCGAAGCGCGTCTGGCGGCGGCCGCGGCCAGCCGCGACGTGGCGCGCGCGGGCCGCGTGCCCGACGTGACGGTGGGCGCGCAGTACGAGCACTATCCGATCTCGCAGACCAACCAGACCGGCAGCGGCAACAGCTGGGGCGTGTTTGTCTCGATTCCGCTGTTCGTGCGTCACAGCTTCGGCGGTGAAGCACGCCGTGCCGAGGTCGATTACTACGCGGCGCTCGACGATCGCAATCGCATCCTGCTGGAGGCGCAGAACGACATCGAGCGCCTGCGCGCGCAACTGGAGTCGTCGCGCGCCACGCTGAAGCAGATGCGCGAAGCCGTGCTACCGGCGGCCGAGAGCGTCGCCAACAGCGCGGAATTCGCCTATGGCAAGGGCGCATCCGGCGTGCTCGACCTGCTCGATTCGCGCCGCGCGCTGCGCCAGACCCGTCTGGATGCCGTGGAGGCACAGGGCGATTACGCCAAGGCACTGGCTGCCTACCGCACGGCCCTGCAGGCCACCAATACCGATATCAACAAGCTTCCCCAGGTCCGTACCGATGCGTCGCGTCAATAACAGCATGCAGAGATTTACCGAGATGTCCGTCCTGTCCCGCGTCGGCGTGGCCCGGCTCGCCGCCGTCTCGCTGTGCGCGCTTGCGCTCGTGGCGTGCGGCAAGAAGGCCGTGGAAGAGAACGACGACGACCCCAAGGTCAGCGGGCAGACCATCACGTTCCCGGAAAGCGTTCGCACGCTGCCCGGCATCGCCAGCGCGTCCATCAAGGTCGGCGGCGAGCGCATGCTCAGCATGCCGGGCCGGTTGGTGTGGGACGAGGACAAGACCGTGCGCATCAGCTCGCCATTCGCGGGCCGCGTCACCGAGATCCTCGTGTCCCCCGGCACCGCGGTGAAGATGAATCAGCCGCTGGCATTGTTGACCTCGCCGGACTTCGGCGTGGCGCAGGCCGATGCACGCAAGGCTGCGGCGGATAGCGCCTATGCGCAGAAGTCGCTCACGCGCCAGCGCGAACTCTACGATGCCGGCGTCATCGCGCAGAAGGACTTCGAGCAGTCGCAGGCCGACAGCGCGCGCGCAATGGCCGACCAGCAGCGCACGCAGGCCGCGCTGCGCATGTACGGCACCGGCAGCGACATCGTCAACCAGAAGTTCTCGCTGCGCAGCCCGATCGAGGGTCTGGTGGTCGAGCGCAATATCAACCCCGGTCAGGAGCTTCGTCCCGACCAGCCGCCCGCGTCGCCGTTGTTCCTGATTACCGATCCGAGCACGCTGTGGGCGCAGCTGGACGCCACCGAGGCGGACCTCGCGCTGTTCAAGCCCGGCGTCACCGTCAAGCTGACCAGTGCCGCTTATCCGGGCGAGACGTTCCCCGGCACCGTGGTCAAGGTGGCCGACTACGTCGATCCGGCATCGCGCAGCGTGAAGGTGCGACTGGTCGTGCCGAATGCCGACCGCCGCCTGAAGGCCGAAATGTTCGTTACGGCCAAGTTGCAGGCCGCATCGTTCAAGGGTATCGCGGTACCGTCGAAGGCTGTGTTCCTGGCCGACAACAAGAACTACGTGTTCGTGCGTCCGTCGCAGAACGTGTTCGAGCGCCGTCAGGTGACGCTCGGCGTGTCGCTGCCCGGTACCACCGAAGTGCTCGAGGGGCTCAAGGATGGCGAAGTCGTCGTGACCGACGGCAACCTGTACCTGCAGGAAATCCTGCGCGATGCCACCGCCGTCAACAGCGCACGCGCCGCCGGCGCCAAGCAGTGAGGACCGCGGCCACATGATCTCGCGCATCGTCAGTTTTGCGCTTCACCAGAAGCTGTTTGTCTGGCTGGGGCTGCTTATTTTTATCGCCGGCGGCCTGGCCGCTTTCAAAAACCTGCCCATCGAGGCATTCCCGGACGTCTCGGACATCCAGGTCAACATCATTACGTTGTACCCGGGCCGTGCGGCCGAAGAAGTGGAACGTCAGGTCACGATCCCGATCGAGACCGCGCTCGCCGGTACGCCGAATTCCGTGCGCGTGTTCTCGCACACGCAGTTCGGCCTGTCGTTCATGATGGTGACCTTCAACGACAAGGCCACCGACGTGACCGCGCGCCAGCAGATTCTGGAGCGCCTGCGTGGCGTCGATCTGCCGGATGGCGTGAGTCCCGAACTCGCGCCGCTGTCCACGGCAATCGGTGAAATCTATCGCTTCCGCCTGGCCGGCAAGGCCTACACCGCACAGGAACTGCGCACGCTGCAGGACTGGGTGGTCGAGAAGAATCTGCGCCAGGTGCCTGGCGTGGCCGATCTCGTGACCATCGGCGGCACCATCAAGCAGTACGAGGTCAATCCGAACCTCGCGCGTATGCGCGATGCCAAGATCTCGCTCTCGCAACTGTTCACGGCGCTGCAGCGCGCCAACTCGAATGCCGGTGGCGGCTCCGTCAGCCATGGGCGCCAGCAGTACCTGCTGCGCTCGCTTGGTAGCTATCGCACGTCGGCCGATATCGCCAACACGGTGGTGGCCGAGAACAACGGCACGCCGATTCTGGTCAGGGACATCGCCGAGGTGAAAATCGGCGCCGCGCCGCCGCAGGGCCTGATGGGGCAGGACAACGAAGACGATATCGTGTCCGGCATCGTGGTCATGCGCAAGGGCGAGAATCCGTCGATCGTGCTCGAGGCGCTGAAGCAGAAGATCGAGCTGCTGAATAGCTCGATCCTGCCGAAGGGCGTCAAGATCGAGCCGTACTACGACCGCTCGACGCTGATCGACAAGACGCTGCACACCGTGTTCGGCAACCTCGTCGAAGGCGCGCTGCTGGTGATGGCGGTGCTGTACCTGTTCCTCGCCAACGTGCGCGCGGCGTTTATCGTTGCGATCATCATTCCGTTGGCGCTGCTGTCGACGTTCCTGGGCCTGACGTGGGTCGGCATTCCGGCCAACCTGCTGTCGCTTGGCGCGATGGACTTCGGGATCATCGTCGATGGCGCGGTGATCGTCGTCGAGAACATTTTCAAGCGGCTGGGCGAGCTCAAGGAACAGCAGATCAAGGACAGCAAGGCGCGTCTCTACGCGATCTTGCAGGCCACCACCGAGGTGGGCCGGCCGACCGTGTTCTCGATGGTGATCATCATCGCCGCGCACATCCCGATCTTCACGTTGCAGCGCCATGAGGGCAAGATTTTCGCGCCGATGGCCTATACGGTGACGGGCGCGCTGATCGGCTCGCTGATTCTTTCGCTGACCGTGGTGCCGCTGCTGTGCCATCTGCTGCTGACGAAGAACATCTCGCACGAGGACAACTTTATCGTGCGTCACAGCAAGCGGTTGTACGAACCGATCCTGACGTGGGCGCTTGGCCACAAGAAGGCTGTGGTCGGTGTGGCGCTGGGTCTGCTGGTGGCCACCGTGGGTGTTGGCAAGTTCCTCGGCAGCGAGTTCCTGCCTGAGCTCGACGAAGGCTCGATGTGGGTCAGCTTCGACCTGCCCGCGTCGGTGTCGATCGACGAGGCGCGCGAGCAGGCGCATATCCTGCGCGATGTCATCCGCAAGACGCCAGAGGTCAATACGACGATCTCCAAGGTGGGCCGTCCTGACGACGGTACCGATCCGAAGCTGATCAACACCGTGGAAATCCTGGTCGACCTGAAGGGCGACAAGCAATGGCGGTCGGGTTTCGACAAGCGCAAGATCATTACCGAGATCGACCACAATCTGCGCGCGCTGCCGGGCATCGAGCCGAATTTCTCGCAGCCGGTGCGTGACAACATCCTTGAAAGCATCTCGCAGATCAAGGGGCAGATCGTCATCAAGGTGCAGAGCGACAGCCTTGAGCACAACAAGCAGGTGGCCGACCAGATCCTGGCCAATGTGCAGACGGTGAAGGGCGTGATGCGCGCGTTTATCGACCGCGATGGCGAACTGCCGCAGTACGTGCTGGACTTCGATCGGGCGCAGGCCGCGCGCTACGGCATCAACGTGGCCGATGTGCAGGACCTGATGGAAACCGCGCTGGCTGGCAAGGCGGCCACCGAGCTGTGGGAAGGCGAGCGTCACTTCAGCGTGGCCGTGCGTCTCAAGCCCAACGAGCGTGAGCTGCCGAACCTGCCGAACATCTTCATGCAGACCGCCGATGGCGCGCAGGTTCCGCTGTCGCAACTGGTGACGTTCCGTGCCGCTTCGGGTGCGATGAACATCAGCCGTGAAAACGGTCAGCGTACAACCTCGATCGGCATCTTTATCCGCGACCGCGACATGGGTAGCGTAGTGAAGGACATGCAGGCGCTGGTCAAGAAGAACGTCAAGACCGACGATGTGAAGATCGGCTGGTCGGGCGAGTTCGAGAATCAGGAGCGCGCGATGGCACGGTTGTCGATCGTGGTGCCGCTGTCGGTGCTGTTGATTTTCCTGCTGCTGTTCAACGCGTTCAAGTCGTTCAAGAGCGCCACGCTGATCATCTCGAACATTCCGTTCGCGCTGATCGGTGGTGTGTTCGCGCTGTTCCTGACGGGCATTCCGCTGTCGGTGTCCGCGGCAATTGGCTTTATCGCGCTGTTCGGTCAGGCTGTGCTGAATGGTGTGGTGATGGTCACGTACTTCAACCAGCTGCGCGAAGAAGGCATGCCGCTGCGGCAGGCCGTGATCACAGGCTCGATGGACCGCCTGCGCACGGTACTGATGACCGCGCTGCTGGCCATGCTGGGCCTGTTCCCGATGGCCGTATCCCGCGCCATCGGCTCGGAAACCCAACGCCCGCTGGCCATCGTGATCATCGGCGGCCTGATCACCGCCACGATGCTCACGCTGATCGTACTGCCCACGCTCTACGAATGGATGGTCGGCCGCAGCTGGCCGGATGAAGAAGTAGAGCCAAAGCCGAGCGAAGCGTAAAGACCAGATTGGTTTGGCTTGGCTGCCCTCTCCCTCGGGAGAGGGCAGCGACGCGGCCAACCGCTGATGGTTTGCTCCGCGCCTCGCCGCAGCGAGAGGGGCGAGCGAGCCCATCGCGCACCAATGGTTCGCTCCGCGCCTCACCGCAGCGAGAGGGCGACGCGAGTCCATCGCGCACCAACGGTTTGCTCCCCTCTCCCTTGAGGGAGAGGGGCCGGGGGAGAGGGAGAACGCAAAATAACCAATTGTTTTCTCCCCTCTCCCGCGGGGAGAGGGGCCGGGGGAGAGGGCCTCTTACCCTCGGCCGTGAGGCCGACACATCAAAGCCCCCAACAACACCCCCACACCCACCGCCATCCCCAACGCCCGCACCGGCTCCCGGTGCACATAATCCCGCGCGCATTCCTGGGCATTCTCCATCCGATGGCAGGCATTCTCCTTGAGCGAATGCAATGCACTCGACCCACGTTCAGCCTTGGCGAGAAATGTCTTCTTGGCCGCTTCCATGGCCTCACCCGTCAGGCTAGGCAACTGCGAAAGCAAATCATCGAGGTCGCGCGCAAGCTGATCTGTGCTCGCGCGGAGTTGAGCGGTGGAACGCGAAGCGGCGTTATCCGCAGCATGCGGATCGATATCGTTGGGGTCCATGACGTTCTCCGTGGTGGTAAGTGGGACCATAGTCCCGCGCAGAAACCGTACCAGCCACAGAGATCGCCCGGAAAGGCAGGAAGTACCGTCAGGAACGGTACGTCAGCAAGCCGCCGCGATGAAAGAATCGCAGCCGCAATGCCAAACCGCTTTGTAAATTCCGCTCGCCATCAAGCCTTGCGATGCGCATCCCGATCCAGCGCCACTTCGGCCTCATTGCCGCTGAAGCCCTTGTAATACAGATGCACGCCAATCGCGAGCGAATCATGGCGAATCTCGTTGAGCGCCTTCCACGCCTTTACCGGGTCCTTGAAGACCAGATAATGCGCTTCCTGCTCGATCAATTCGGCCACCTGATGCAGCCCATGCACGTGCAGCGCATTGACCAACGCATCGAGGCTGCGGTGCGTGCGCGCATCGGTGCGCGGATACAGCATATGGAGCACGGCCACGCGTTGCTCGGCCATCGTGCCAGACCACGCAGTGACGATGTCCTGATGGCGGATCGCGGTCACGACGTCATCGGTGACGTTCGTATCAGTCGAAGCGGGGAGCAGGGTTTCAGGAGTGAGTCGCATGATGGGGGGCTCCTTATGGCAGGCGAATCGGAGTCCTTACTGTATGCCTTTCATCCGCGAGTAACAGGTCGAATCCGGTAACGCACTGTTCCTCCCAGTGAACGAATTCAACGGGAACTTTCAACCTTTCAACGATTGAAAGCAATGGCCCAGCAATGGCGCGGGCTTGCGGCAAGCCCCCAAAAAGCGCGATGCGGCGCGGCGACGCGCGGCGTATATTAGCGCTTTAAATTTTTTATAACTGGGGGAGCGAATGGATCTGCAATTGAACGGAAAGGTCGTGCTGGTCACGGGCGGCAGCAAGGGTATCGGCCTGTCGTGCGCGCGACTGTTTGCGCAGGAAGGCGCAAAAGTCGCCATTGCCGCGCGCAACGCCGAAGGTCTCGAGACCGCGGTGGCACAACTCGCCAGCGAGGGTCTGAAGGCACAAGGTTTCGCCGCCGACCTCACCGTTCCGGCTCAGGCCGCCGCATTGCGCGAGCAGGTAGAAGCCGCGCTCGGCCCGATCGACGTGCTGGTCAACTCCGCCGGCGCGGCCAAGCGCACGCCGGCCGAACAGCTCACCGCCGTGCACTGGCATGCGGCAATGGACGCCAAGTACTTCACGTACATCCACATGATGGAGGCGGTGCTGCCGGGCATGGCCGCGCGGCACGCAGGCAATATCGTCAACGTGGTGGGCATGGGCGGCCGCGTCGCGTCGCCGTTCCACCTTGGCGGTGGCGCGGCCAACGCGGCGCTGATGCTCGCATCGACGGGTCTGGCCAACGCGTACGCGAAGCATGGCATTCGCGTCAACGCAGTCAACCCGGGCACGACCGAAACCGACCGCTATCACGCACGCATGGAAGTGGAAGCCGCAGCAGCAAAGGTCAGCAAGGAAGAAGCCATGCGCGTGCTGACCGACAAGATGCCGATGGGCCGTCTGGCATCGCCCGAGGAAGTGGCCGACATGGTCGTCTTCCTGGCCTCGGGTCGCGCGGCGTACGTGAATGGCGCCGTCATCGCGATCGATGGTGCCGCCAACGGTGTGCCCTGATCTAGTCAGTCACGCGAAAAGCAAAACGCCCCACTCCGCCGGGAGAGGGGCGTTCCACGGTTGGCGGTAAGGGCAAGCCTCGCCGCCGCCCTCCTCCTCCAGGAAGAGGGCCCTGCGAGTCAATCCCGCTTACTGCTTCTTGGCGCCGTCGGTGTACGGATCGGCCTTGCCAGTCTTGGCACCGTCCGTGTACGGGTCACGTGCACCAGCGCGCGCGCCGTCGGTGTACGGGTCGCGCTTGCTGTTGACCAGGTCCGAACGGGTCGAACCCGACTTCGCGCCATCGGTGTACGGGTCGAACTTGCCGGTCTTGGCGCCGTCCGTGTACGGATCGGGCTTGCCAGTCTTGGCGCCTTGCGTGTACGGATCGGCTTGCTTTTGTTGCGCAACGGCCAGCGGCGCGGCAACCACGGCCGCAGCCGCGACGATCAGACTGATGAGATGGGTCTTCTTCATAAGGTGCCTCGCGATGTATGTAATGGGCGCGATCAGAATACCTGCGTCGACTGCGCCCTGCGTCGATCTGACAGGCAGCTTAATGCTGCACTCTTGCAAGCATACCCCTCTGACGATTCAGAAGACACTATGCCTTAGTTTTAGATAACGCACGCAATGGTCGAGCCATGTGCTGGATGTCTTAATGTCCATATTTGGGCCGATCGATTGTAGGTTGTACGCGTAATTGCAGACATCCGACACGATCTGCCGCCATTTTTCTCAATGCGTCTTCCCGCGCGGGTGCCGCGTCTCGCGAATGGCATGACGTGGCACATCTTCCACATCGGTATGTGCTGCATCCGTGGCAGGGGGAATCAGCATGCCCGGCACGCCAAACCAGTGCCCCCAGACGTCCAGCCACGCACGTTGTTGCGCGCAGCCGAGCTCGATCAGCGCGGAGGCATAGTGCAGCGGGATGGACAACGCCGGAATCTGATTGGTCATCTGCCGGACATAAAGGGATTCGGGATCCTGCATCACGAACATCGAGGCCCAGTCAAAACGCGCTTCGTCGAACATCGAGCGCGCGAAATCGTTATTCAGGCCCATCAGCCGGGCCCAGTTGTCGTTCAGTTGCTGCCCTTCGACGGCGTCACCCATCGCCTGCAGGTGAGGAAAGAAAGCCGTCATCGGCCACAGTGTCGGTGGAATGCTTTGCATTGGGAGGCTCCAGTGAGATGCCTGTGGTGACACGCAAGCAAGCCTCAAGCTTAACGACATTCCCGGCCCGGTCAACCGGGGATTCAACCGAATCCGACCCGGTTGCAGGCGCACGAGCCTTCACGATTTGTGATCCCCCCATGCCAAATAGGGGCTGGCTAGCGTTCGGCGACGACGATAGAGTGTCCGATTCGGCCGGAATCCGCATGGACGATGCATGGCCGACACATAAATACGATCCCCCGAGGAGACACCACGATGAAAACGATGCCGCGCCGCCGCATGGCGCTCAAGGTCATGTTTGGCGCCGCCCTGTTGGGCACCGCTGCCATCAACACTGTCCATGCCGCCGACGCGTGGCCGAGCAAGCCGATTACGCTGGTCGTGCCCTTTGCGGCAGGCGGTACCACCGACATCGTCGGCCGTGCAGTCGGCCAGAAACTCGGCGAGGCACTGGGCCAGCCCGTGGTGGTGGACAACCGCCCCGGTGCCGGTGGCACCCTCGGTGCGGCCAATGTGGCGCGCGCCCAGCCGGATGGCTACACGTTCCTGCTCGCGACCATCGCCCACACGATGGCGCCCGGCATCTACAAGTCGCTGCCGTATGACTTTCAGAAAGATCTCGAGCCGATCGGCATGGTTGCCTCCACGCCGAACGTGCTGATCGTCAATCAGTCGATTCCGGTCAAGACGGTGCAGGAGCTCATCGCCTATATCAAGGCGCATCCGGGCAAGGTGAACTACGGTTCGGCTGGCATTGGCAGCACCGAGCATCTGTCGGGCGAACTGTTCCGCGCCTCCACCGGCACTGACATCTCGCACGTCCCGTACAAGGGCGGCGCGCCGATGATGACGGACATCATCGCGGGTCAGATTCAAATGGCAATCGAGACCAGCCCGTCGGCCAATCCGCATATCAAGAGCGGCAAGGTGCGCGCACTGGCAGTGACCTCGGCCAAGCGCTCGGCCGCTTATCCGGGCGTGCCGACGGTGTCTGAGAGCGGTGTGCCGGGTTACGAGGTGGTGACGTGGTACGCGCTGATGGCGCCGCGCGGCACCCCGGACGCGATCAAGCAGCGTGCTGGCGCGGAACTGGCCAAGGTGCTCAAGCAACCCGATGTGGTCAGCCGCTTCGACGAACAGGGCGTGACCGCGGGCGACATGAATGCGCAGCAGTTGGCCGCCTTCATCAAGACCGAGACCACGAAGTGGATCAAGGTGGCGAAGGACTCGGGCGCCAAGGCCGAGTAACCCTCGCCACAAGCGCCGGTCAGACGGCGGACTTCAGCACCTTGCCGGTTTCGAAGAAGCTCTGCAGGTTGTCGAACACGAGGTCCGCCATTGCCTTGCGCGTCTCGTGTGTGCCGCTGGCCACGTGGGGCAGCAGCACCACGTTGTCGAGCTTGAACAGGGCTTCCGGCACGTGCGGCTCGTTCTCGAACACGTCGAGGCCAGCGCCGGCGATCTTCTTGTTGGTCAGCGCATCGACCAGCGCGGCTTCATCGACCACCGTGCCGCGCGCGATATTGATCAGGTAGCCCTCGGGGCCCAGGGCCTCCAGCACGTTGGCCGAGATCAGATGCTTCGTGTTCGGGCCGCCCGATGTGGCCAGCACGAGGAAGTCCGCCCAGCGCGCGAGCGCCTCGATCGACGGCTCGAAGCCGTACGACACGCCTTCCTGCGGCTGGCGGCCAAAGTAACGCACTTCCATGTCGAAGCCGCTCGAACGTTTGGCGATCACGCGACCGATGCGGCCGAGCCCGACGATGCCGAGGCGCTTGCCACTCACGCGCGTGGTCAGCGGATACGCGGCCTTCGGCCATTCGCCGCGACGCACATAGCGATCGGCCGCGCTCACCTGCCTTGCCGCATCCATCAGTAGCGCGAACGCGGTATCCGCCACGCAGTCGTTGAGCACGTCAGGCGTGTAGCCCACCGCGATACCACGCGCACGCGCGGCGTCGAGGTCGAGCTTGTCGAGGCCCACTCCAAAGCTGGAGATCACGCGCAGCGCCGGCAGCGCGGCAATCGTCGCCGCATCCACGCCGGTGGCCGCGCGCGCGGTCAGCGCGACGAACTCGCCGCCATGCTTCGCCAGGTAGCCAGCCGGGTCGGTCTCGGACCAGAACGGATGCACGTCGAAGTGCTCGGCGAGTTTGGCTTCGATACGTTCGGGCAAGCGGCCGTGCTGCAGAAGGCGGGGTTTCATGCGGGAGTGTCCTGTAGGAAAGTCAGTGGGTATTATCGATGAGAAGCCTTGCGCCAGGCGGCGAAGTCCGCGCGCGCCTGTTCGGTCGTGGGCGGATAGAGGCCGATGATCGAGCGACCCTTCTTCACCTCCTCGGTGACAAAGTCCTCGAACGCGGTCATCTCCACCGCCTCCGCCGCAATTTCTTCGGCGATATCGCGCGGAATGATGACCACGCCCTCGCCATCGCCCACCACCACGTCGCCCGGAAACACCGCCACATCGCCGCAGCCGATCGGCACATCGAACTCGAGTGCCTGATGCATCGTGAGGTTGGTCGGCGCGGACGGCCGCTGGTGATAGGAGGGGATATCCATCTCGGCGATCTCCGGCGAGTCGCGCAGGCCGCCGTCAGTGACGATGCCCGCGACACCACGCTGCATCAGCCGCGTGACGAGGATCGAGCCGGCCGACGCCGCGCGTGCATCCTTGCGGCTGTCGATCACCAGCACCGCTCCCGGCGGGCATTGCTCGATTGCCTGGCGTTGCGGATGGTTAGGGTCCTGAAACACGGTGATCGGATTGAGGTCCTCGCGCGCGGGGATATACCGCAGCGTGAATGCTTCGCCGACCATCGCGCCGTGCTTGGCGGCATGCCTGGGATCGAGCGGATGCACGTCCTGAATGAACTGATTGCGCAGGCCGCGCTTGAACAGCGCGGTGCATAGTGTGGCGGTGCTGACGGTCTTGAGCGCATCGCGCAGGGAAGGGCTGAGCGGAGTCATGTCGGGTCCGATGGCAATCGATCAATAGATACTCGGTTCGCCAGTCGGCTCGCCGAAATCAGTCTGCAGGAAGTCGAAGTCGCAACCGTCGTTGGCCTGTCGGATATGTTGCGCGAACATCCAGCCATAGCCGCGGGCGAACTTCTTCGGCAGCGGTTGCCACGCGGCGCGTCGCCGCGCGAGTTCTTCGTCGGAGACTTCCAGATGGATGCTGCGCTGATCAATATCCACCGAGATCATGTCACCGGTGCGCACCAGCGCGAATGGTCCACCGATATACGCCTCGGGCGAGACGTGCAGGATGCAGGCGCCATAGCTGGTGCCGCTCATGCGCGCGTCGGACATGCGCAGCATGTCGCGCACGCCGGCTTGCACGAGCTTCTTCGGAATTGGCAGCATGCCCCACTCGGGCATGCCGGGGCCGCCTTGCGGACCGGCGTTGCGCAGGATCAGCACGTGGTCCGCAGTCACATCGAGGTCGTCGCGCTCGATCGCGGCCTTCATCGACGGATAGTCGTCAAACACCAGCGCCGGGCCCGTGTGTTTGTAGAAACGCGGCTCGCATGCGCTCGGCTTGATCACGCAGCCATCGGGCGCGATATTGCCCTTGAGCACCGCCAGCGCGCCTTCCTGATACAGCGCGTTGTCGCGTGTGCGGATCACGTCGTCGTTGTAGACCTCGGCGCCCGCGATATTCTCGCCAAGCGTGCGGCCCGTTACGGTGGGCGCATCGAGGTGCAGCTTGTCGCGGATGCGGCTCATCAACGCGGGCAATCCACCCGCATAGAAGAAGTCCTCCATCAGGTATTTGTCGCCGCTGGGCCGAATATTGGCGAGCACCGGCACATGGCGGCTCATCGCATCGAAGTCCTCGAGTCCGATGTCATGGCCCGCGCGCCGCGCCATCGCAATCACGTGGATGATCGCGTTGGTGGAGCACCCCATTGCCATCGCGACCGCAATCGCATTCTCGTACGACGCATGGGTTTGCACACGCGCGGGCGTCAGGTCTTCCCACACCATTTCGACGATGCGGCGGCCGGACTCCGAGCACATGCGGATATGGTTGGCATCCGCGGCCGGAATCGAGGAGGCGCCGGTCAGCGACATGCCGATGGACTCGGCGATGGCGGTCATCGTGCTGGCCGTACCCATGGTCATGCAGGTGCCGTGGCTACGCGCGATGCCGGCTTCGATGCCAACCCATTCCGTCTTGCTGATATTGCCCGCGCGGCGTTCGTCCCAGAACTTCCAGGCATCGGAGCCGGAGCCGAGCACATTGCCCTTGTAGTTGCCGCGCAGCATCGGTCCAGCCGGCACGTAGATGGCCGGCACACCCGCGCTGGTCGCGCCCATCAGCAGGCCTGGCGTGGTCTTGTCGCAGCCGCCCATCAGCACGGCGCCATCGATCGGATGCGAGCGGATCAGCTCCTCGGTCTCCATCGCGAGCAGATTGCGATAGAGCATCGTGGTCGGTTTGACCGAGCTCTCGGACAGCGAAATCGCCGGTAGTTCGATGGGAAAGCCGCCGGCTTGCAGAATGCCGCGCTTGACGTCGTCCACGCGCTGTTTGAAGTGCGAGTGGCACGGATTGATATCTGACCAGGTGTTGATGATCGCGATGACCGGCTTGCCCATCCACTCATCGGGCGCGTAGCCCATCTGCATGATGCGGGAGCGATGACCGGAGGACCGCAGGTCGTCGGGGGCGAACCAGCGCGCGCTGCGCAGCGCGTCAGGCGCCTTCTTGTGTGCCGTCATGGTTGTCTCTTCCATCCACGTTGAAGCGGGCAGCCGGTCTAGTGTGTAGCCGGCCTTGATTCGGACGATTAAAGCACTAATATATTAGTACGTCAACGACGATCCCGACGGTGCTTTCGGCTAGAATCGCGCCCCAAATGGAAACCTTGCTGCAGGTACCTCTCTCCCTGTTCCAGTTCGACCGCACACGCCAGGCGGCGCCGCAGGTGTTCGAGCATATGCGCGAGCAGATCATCGCGCTTGCGCTGCCGCCCGGCACTGTGCTGTCGCGCATCGATCTGGCCGCGCAATACGGCATCAGCCAGACGCCCGTGCGCGACGCGCTGATCCGGCTTGCGGAAGAAGGGCTCGTCGATATCTTTCCGCAGCATGCCACGCGCGTGAGTCGTATCGATGTCGCCCTTGCGCGCCAGGCGCATTTCCTGCGGCGCTCGGTGGAACTGGAGATCGTGCGCACGCTCGCGGCCGCGCCCGACGCAGCGCTGCTTGAACGCCTGCGCGCAATCGTCGATCGCGCGACGCGCATGCTCGAGATTCATGCGCTCGACGAGTTCAGCGACAACGATCAGGCTTTTCATCGCGCGCTGTACGACGCCGCGGCAGTGCCGGATCTGCACGCGCTGGTACGCCGGCAGAGTGGGCATCTGGATCGTCTGCGCCGTCTGCATCTGCCGATTGCCGGCAAGGCGCGCGAGGTATTGCGTGACCATGCCGAGCTTGTGGCCGCGATTGCAGCGGGGGACGCGGCGCGCGCGGAAGCGGTATTGCGCGATCATCTGTCGGGCACGCTTGCGCATCTCGACGACATTCGCGCGCGCTTCGCCGATTACCTCAAATAACGCTCAACGCGTGGCAGCGACATCGATCTCGCTACGCACGTAATGATCGGTGAGGCAGCCCATCACGATATTCTCGACGGCCTTGCGCGTCGGAGCATCGCGTACGGTACCGCGTAGCGTGACCGCGCCATCGATCATCTCGATCTGGATCACACCGGGGTCCACGACCATCGACAGCCGTTCATGCAGGACTTCGAGCCGCTGTGCATCGTTCCACGGCTCGACGGGCCGCATATCGTCGCCATCGAACTGGCCGAGCGCGGCGGGGCCGGGCAGTGGGCGTTGACCAGCGTTGGCGAACTCCGGCGTCTGCTTTTCGGCGCCCGGCGCTACGCCGTACATGCCGTAGCGCTCCACGCCATCCGGCTCGTTGGAGCCTGGTTGCGGGCGATAGGGCTGCGGTGGCATGTTCGCGTGCGACTGAGGAGCCGAATCCTCCGCCGCGCGTACTGGCTTTTGCGGGCGACTCTTCTCGTCATCCACACCGCTGTGGCCGCCATAGTGAAAATCCGTCAAAGGTGGGGATGTTCGATTCTTGTCCATGATCGTCTCCATTGCTTATTGCGTCGAAATGCCGAGGTGTTGAAGACGCAAGCTGCAAGGTCTGTTCCATTCGGACAAACGCCGACATCGGACACTGCGCGGCGCCCGTCGCGTGGTGGCGCGCGCAATAGAGCGCCCGGTAGGAATTGCAAGCACTCGCAAGCGTGCATGGACGATCCACAGCGGCAGGCCGGGTGGGAATCGCCAAATGCGGCTTATGGTTGCGCAATGCGCGTGTGACTGCTAAATCAAAAGAGGGCACCGCGCGGAGGCCCGTAGATGGAGGAAAACATAACTATGGAAGAGCGAATCACCACAGCCCTCGACCTCGGTCGGGTGCTTCAGGGTGCACGAACCATTGCCGGACTCAGCCAGGCGGAGGCCGCCACGCGGCTGCATGTGAGCCAGAGCTGGATCTCTCATATGGAGCTGAATCCGGAAACGGTCAGCGCGGCCCAGTTACTCGCATTGATGGAGGTGTACGACCTCGCGTTGTACGTGGGCCGCCGCTAGCGCCCCGGGCGCGCGCGCAATGCAGAAGGTTTAATGCAGCCAGCCGAGCGCGCGCCACCACAGGTAGTCCAGCGGCAGCAGCACCAGCACCGTAATCACGGCAAGCGCCAGACAGAGGCGCGTGCCGTGCCGCAGTCCCACGCCGCCGAGCTGCATCGCGATCATGATCGGCGGCGACTGATATGGCAGAAACACGGTGGAGAACACCGGCACCTGCAGCATCAGCACGGTTTCAAGCGGCAATCCTGTGGCCGTGGCCAGATCCTTGGCCAGCGGTGTCAGCACTGCGGGCAGCGCTGGCAACGTCGACACCAGTCCGAGTGCCGCGCCCATCGCGCTGAGCGCGCCCACATTGCCCAGGGTATGGCCCGGCGCCAGTGGCAGCCAATGCAGCAACGCGCTGCTGATCGCGGTGCCGAGTCCGGTCGATTCGACCACCGCCCCCAAGCCGAGAAAGCCCGCCACATACAACAACGGCACTAGGTGCACCTGTTCAGTCAGCGCTTTCGACGAAACCAGCCCGACCCCGGGCAGCAGGCAGATGATGCATGCGGTCAGCGAGATCCACGCGGGCGAGATGCCATGCCATGCATCGGTCGCGAAGCCGGCCACGGCCAGAATGAGGATCACCGCGAGCAGTCGTTCCTGCCGGCTCATGGCGGCATGATCGGCAGGCTGTTGCGGCGGCATCGGTCCGTTTTCCGGGAACAGCTTGCACACCAGCCACACCAGCACCAGCGTCTTCAGCAGACCGAGCACGGGGAAGTGCAGCAGCAGATAACTGCCGTAGCTGAGGTTGATGCCGTAGAGCGAGCTCGCCGCACCGAGCAGCACGCTGTTCGGAATATTGGCCGGCAGGATCGTTGCCGGCGGCATGTAGCTGGCGGCCGCTACCGTCAACACCATGCCGATACGGCCATTCGATTGGGGGCCGAAGCCAAGCCGGTCCGCCAGCGCCAGCACGATCGGCATCAGCAGCAGCACGCGGCCCGTGGTCGATGGCATCAGGAACGCCAGCCCGACCGAGGTGGCCGCGACCGTTGCGATGACCTGCGTGTAGCGATTGGCGCGCTGGTGGAAGATGCGGTCCGCGAGCCGCAGTGCCAGCCCGGTGTTGCGCAACGCCACGCCGGTGACCGCCCCCCCGAACATCAGCCACCACGCGGCTGAGGAGAAGCCCGAGAACACCACGGTTGGTGGTGCGATATGGAACACCACCGCGCACAGGAAGAACAGCAGCGTGGTGGTGGGCTCGGGCAACACGCCAACGGCCCAGCAGCACACCGTCGATAGCACCAGCGCGGCGGCCAGGATCAGCTTCGGCGAGGCACCGGCCGCATGCCCGGCAATCGTCGCGATGGCGATGCAAGCCAGAATCAGCAGTGCCGCGCGCAGCGAATCGGCGGCACGGCCCGCGGCCTGGGCGGCAGGGGGCGGAGCGGGCGCCTTGGGCGAAGGTGGGGCGGAGGTGGCGGTCGCACGCGCGTCGGTGCGTCCCGGTGTGGCGGTCATGGCGGGCGTCTCGGATGTGGCACCGTCCGCGTGAGCGTCGGTACGTGTTGTCATGGTTGGCAATCGTACGTCGTCGGCCGCCGCCCGCGTGACATTTTTTGGCCCATCTCTGGCGATTTCGGGCCAGTTTCCGTTCGGTGACCGCTCAGTGTTCGCTCAGTGACCGTTCAGCGCGACTTGCGAAACGTCAGATTGATGCGCTCGTGGCCCCACCAATGGGTGGTCGCCATCGACCAGCGGCGCAATGCCGTGGAACGCCAGCCGCGACGGGCCGCCCCACACCGCCACATCGCCATGGGCCAGCCGCACGCGCGCGGGCCGGTCCGCGCGCCGCAGTCCGCCAAACAGGAACGTGGCAGGTAGCCCGAGCGACACCGAGACGATGGGCGCGCGCAGATCCAGTTCGTCGCGGTCCTGATGCAGCGAGAGCCGGGTGCCGGGCAGATAGCGGTTGATCAGGCAGGCGTCCGGCACAAAGCCGTCATAGCCGGCGGCTGCCGCGGCGCGCGTGGCCAGCGCCAGGAACGGCGCCGGTAGCGGCGGCCAAGGCTGCCCGCTGTCGGGATCGACCGGATCGTAGCGATAACCGGTGCGGTCCGAGACCCAGCCATAGGTGCCGCAATTGGTCATGGCCACCGACATGCGCAGGCCACCCGGCGTGATCAGGTGTCGCCAGGGCGCGCTCGCGATCACGCCGCGTACCGCCGTCAGCAGGGCCTGCTCGTCGTCGCGGGCGAAGCGCCGTAACAACACTGCGCCGGGTGCCAGGGCCTCGGCCGCGTCGTCGTCGGGTTGCGCCGGCAGCGAGTCGAAGAGATCGAAAGTCATGGTGCGTTTGGGGGGATTCACCCCAGGAACGAGGCGCGCCGTGGCGCTCTCCTCCAGACCGCTCGATTATGCCTCGTCCGGCATCGTGGCAACGCATCGTGCGTTTAACAGAATTTCACACCCACGGTGTTTACAAGTAACCCAATTAATTTATCATCCGCGTGTCATCGTCAGCGATACATTTGCGCATTGCGTGGCCGGGCAATTTTTGGGAATGACTTTGCTATCGGTTTGCAAGCAATAAAAATCGAATTATCGGATGCGGTGGGTCGACACGTGCAAATTCAAAAAGAAAGCACGTTTGTACAAAATGAAGGGTCAATGATGATTCACAGCAAAATAGCGCCATCGCGCTCGATGGCGGCTGCGCGTCAGCTTGGGCGTCAGCTTGGGCGTCAATTATTTGGCGCGGGCATAGTGGCCTGCGTGCTGGCCCTGGCGGCCTGCGGCGGCGGCGATGGATCGAGCGCCGGCAGCGGCGGCAACCCCGCCGGCGGTGGAAATGGCAGCAATGGCGGCAATGGCCCTTCGACCAACCAGCCGCTGCCGGTGGGCGCCTTCGTACCGCTCAGCTGGTCCAGCGTCGATCCCGCAACCCAGTACACGCTGACCGACGGAACGCTCGTCACGCGCGTCGGTGGCCGCGTACGCGATCGCCATGCGCGCGAGCAGTCGGAAACCGGCACCAATGCTGGCGGCGATCTGTACGGGATTTTCGCGCCCCATTATTTTGAACGCCGCACGCACGCGATTACCATTTATGACAACGTCTCGCCTACCAATCCGGCGGAGCGAATCCTCACGTTAGTCATCAAGCCGCAATGGTGGATGTACGGCACCAATTTCCGTTTTGGCTTTATTGGCCGCCGCGATGGTGACGACCCGGGCCCGACCGCGGTAGCGCTGTACGGCGACAACGGCGGCGTCAAGCGTCTGCCGGTCGGCATGCTCAAGGATGGGCAGGAACTGCGCACGCCGATCGCCAACTACGACGCCCTGGACGAAGATCCCAACAGCAACTACAACACCGACCTGAACGTGCCGCCGCAGGACGGCGAATTCGTGCTGGTCAAGCAGATCAAGACGCTGCCACGGTTGAATCGCGGGCTGCGGAACGGCGATCTGGTCGAATTCGAGCTCGGTATCTTCCTTGCGGGCACGCAGGGCGATGCGCTGGGCCGCTTCAATTACTACGCGGACGTCATTACCTACAAGGTCGGCGCGCCGGGCGTGGTGCCATGGTTCCGCGGGCCTTGTTGCGACGCGGCCCCGATTCCGTGGGATACGAAGCTGATTCCGCCCGAGGCCTTTGCCGGTGGCCCGCTGATGACGCTGCACGAGGATGCGTCGAACGAACCCGAGATGCAGTTGCTGCAGCCTTCGCTCAACGTGGCCGGCCGCAATATCCAGCCATTCGTCGAGGGTCGCCGCCTGTTCCACTCGTCGTTCCTGACCGGCGCGCACGTCGAGGCCGGCAATCCGACGCTGTTCGACAAGCTCGCCAATCGTGCCGGCCCGAAGTTCCAGGAAGCGGCCTGCGTGCAGTGTCACACCAACAACGGCAAGAGCTCGCCCGGTTTCAACCTGCCGCTGAACAATATGGTCGTGCTCACGGGCTCGGCCGATGCCAATGGCAACGTGGTACCGGATACCCGCTTCGGTGGCCGCATCTGGCAGGGTCTGGTAACGGACGGCGGGCGCACGTGGGATGGCCGCAATGCGCTCCTGCGCATCTCCAGCTATCGCAATACGGCTGGCAAGTATCCGGATGGCAGCGCCTACACGCTGCAGACGCCGGTCTACACGCTGACCGATGTCAACGGCAATACGTTGCCGATGCCGGATCGCATGTCCGTCCGCGCGTCACCGCATCTGGTCGGCATGGGTTTGCTCGAGGCCGTGCCCGAAGCCACGCTGGTGGCACTCGCGCAGGCCAGCGCCACCGATCCTGACGGTACGCTGGGTCGCGTGCAGATCGTGCCCGATGCGGTGGATGCGCGCATTCCGCGCGTGGGCCGCTTCGGCTGGAAGGCGTCGTCGTCCACGGTGCTGCAGCAGACCGCCGATGCGCTGAATGGCGACATGGGCGTGACCACTTCGCTGCTGCCCAAGCATTTCTGCGGCCGCGCCACCACGGGTAGCGACTGCCGCGCGGCCGATGCCAACGGGCCAGAGCTTGGCGATGCCGACGTCGATCTGATCTCGCGTTACCTGAGCCTGCTCGGCGTGCCCGCGCAACGGCACTTCAAGGGGCAGCAGTTCAACGGCATTCCGGCACCGACCATCGTGGACCAGCTCAAGCAGGGTGGAGCCACCATCACCGCCGCGCAGCAGGCCGAAAGCCGCATGCAGGATCGCGTGGCGCGTGGCGGCCAGTTGTTCACGCAGGCGCGTTGCACGTCGTGTCACGCGGCCTCGCTGACGACGGGTGGCAGCCACAAGTTTGCCGAGCTGCGCAACCAGCTGATTCATCCGTACACGGATCTGCTGCTGCACGACATGGGACAGGACCTCGCGGACAACTATCCGCAGGGCAGCGCCAGTGGTTCCGAATGGCGTACCGCGCCGCTGTGGGGGCTGGGGCTGCTGAGCAGCATCGACCCGAATACGCGCTACCTGCATGACGGCCGCGCGCGCACGATCGAGGAAGCCATTCTCTGGCACGGCGGCCAGGGCGCCCCCGCGCGAGACCGCTTCAAGGCATTGAGCGCTGACGATCGTCAGCAACTGATCGACTTTGTGAAATCACTATGATGACCATGCAAACGAATGCGATGGCAATGCCCCAGGTGGGATGGAGTGCGATATGGCGGCGCACGGCAGGACTGCTTGGCGCGGCGCTGCTGGTGATGACGCTGACCGCATGCGGTGGCGGCGATGACGCGGGCACCAGTGGCAGCGGTGGATCACCGTCGTCCGGGTCGGGCAGCAACGGCAACGCCGGTGGCAATGGCGGCACGGGCGGCACCGGTGGCACGGGCAATAACGGCGGCAACGTCGGTGGCTCGGGCAATATCGGCACGCCCGGCGTGACCAAGAGCGCCAAGCGCGGAGTCGCCTACGACCTGCGCAGCGCCAACGACCTCAGCGCGCTCGCCCCGGGCGTGAGCTGGTGGTACAACTGGGGTTCGCAGCCCAACGGCACGGCCGCGGCGGACACCACGACCGCCTACAACATGGACTACATCCCCATGCTGTGGAACGGCAACTTCGACGCGAACGCTATCGAAGCCTATCTGCGCGCGCACCCGAAGATCAAGTACCTGCTGCTGCTGAACGAACCGAATCTCGGCGACCAGGCCAACCTGCAGCCACGCGATGCGGCGATGCTGTGGCCGCGCTACGAAGCGGTGGCCCAGCACACGGGCGTCAAGCTGGTCGGCCCGGCCATCACGTGGGGCAATATCGGCAACGGCTTCAACGATCCGGTGGCATGGCTCGACGCGTTTTATAACGAATACCGCGCCGCCAACGGCAACCGCGACCCGCAGATCGACTACATCGCGTTCCACTGGTACGACTACGGCCTGGGCGGGCAGCTCGACCGGCTGACCAAGTACGGCAAACCGTTCTGGGTCACCGAGTTCGCCAACTGGCACGTCGGCGACGGCAACGCCGCGATCGACACGCCGGCCAAGCAGGCAGCCCAGATGCGCGACCTCGTGGCCACGTGCGAACAACGCACCGACGTGTTCCGCTACGCGTGGTTCACGGGCCGCTGGGACAACGACACCCACTTCACCAGCCTGCTCGGCGCAGACGGCCAGCTAACGGATCTGGGCAAGCTCTACATCAGCCTGCCATTCTGATCGGCGCGTGATTGGCGCCTTCCTCGTGGTGGCCAGGCAAGCGTGACTACGCAGCCGTTCTCCCTCTCCGCCGGAAACGAACGTGAGGCGGCGAGCGTCGCGGTGGGGTTCTGGGGGCGTTGGGGGGGGGCGCCCCCCCCCCCCACCGCAACCCCCAACCCCGGGGGGGGGGGGGGGGGGGGGGGGGGCCCCCCCCCCCCCCC
>NZ_CAJZAG010000010.1 GCF_914271485.1 Cupriavidus pampae | reverse complement strand
TCTTTCGAGCGGTCGCTCACTCTCAGAAAACTGACTGGCTCCATCCGAAGACAGAACCAACATGTTTTACTGTGCGAGCACTGATAACTTTTGAAGCTTGCCGAAGATCGAAACCTTCGGTGCACCGTCATCAAGCGCCCACACTTATCGGTTGTTTGTTTGTTAAAGAACTTGCGCCACCGGCTTTGCCGTTTGCGTTTTGCTGCTTGCTTTACTGCGTCGCTGTTTTGTTGCAGCGAAGAAGCGAGAGTATGTAGCGTTTCTTGCTTCTCGTCAACTAGTTTGTCGATTTAATTTCTGCATCGACCAACTCGCTGACGTCCTACCAATCTCCCCGCAACCCGCGCCAGCGCTGCGTTTCCGCTGCTGCTGTCTTTCGGTTTGTGTTGCGAGGGGGCGAATATTAAGCCGACTCTGCGACCTTGGCAAGCGTTTTGTCATCGATCCGTAAAAAAGATGCAAAGGGCACCTGTGTATAGAATCTCCCCGAGCGCCAATGATCGTTCCCACCCTCTCTGTTAAGGACCATCCGATGACCATCGATGCCACCTGGAATGCCGCCCAGAGCTCCACCATCTGTGAACTGAGCAACGGCACCGCGCACTGGCGGGCCGACCTCGACGCCGAGTTCGGCGGCGACACGTCGATTCCAAACCCGCACGAACTGCTGGACTCCGCACTCGCCGCGTGTACCGCGCTCACGATGCAGGTCTACGCCAAGCGCAAGGCCTACGATCTGCGTGCCGTGCATGTTTCGGTGACCCACGAAGAGAGCGCCGGGCAGTATCGGATGCTGCGCACCGTCCGAGTGGAGGGCGAGCTGGCGCCCGCCGCGCGGGAGGACCTGCTACGCGTCGCCAATAAGTGCCCGGTGCACAAGTCGCTGTCGGCGCAGATCTCGATCGAAACAACCCTTGAATGAATGATGGATGGTTGTAAGATTAAATGAGAATCGTTATTATTTAAGTTCTCGGGCTTCGACAACCTGAGTCAGCAAATGGGTTACCGGGCACTGCAAGTGCTCGGTTTTTTTCGCCCGCACCATTTGCATGGATGGGTGTCTTTGTTCGCTCGCCCACGAACATCGCGCCGCAACGGGGTTCAAACAGCACTCGTACGCTTTATCCGTCATCTGGCCACGCTTAAGATGAAAACAGAACAAAAACGGACGACGTACAGCAGAAATCGCGTTGAAGCGGGGACATCTTGGCGAATTACATCGAAGAGTATTGCGCGCGTATCCGGCGCGGGGGCATTGCCGGTATCGCGGAACGACCGGTAACAGTGGATCGGGACGGCACCTATGTCATGGAGTACGTCCCTTTCGAGCATCGCAATCCGGGCGCTCGTCTGGTGCTGGTCAGTACCACGCCCGGACACACCCATGCGCGCCTGGCTGCGGCGACCACCGACGAGCTGCTGCGCGCGCACTCGCCCGGCAGAGTCATCCAACGCGAGAACAAGCGGCGCGTCGAGTTGGGCGGACGGCTCGTGCGGCCAAACCTGATTCGCATGCTCGATCATTTCCGGGTGCCCGAGCTGATCGGCATGCCGCACGGCGCGGCCCTGTGGAACGAAGGGTTCGAACATATCCAGCCGATGGCGCTGCTGCCCTACGTCACCACACGGCGCGGGCTGGTATTCGACGGGCCGTTCGACGAGCTGGTGGATGTGCCGATGCTGCGTGCCGCGTTCGAGCAGCAATTCCTGGCGCGGCTGGCGGAAGTCAGCCCCCGCGCACTCTACGTCGCACTGGGCCGGACTGCATGGGCGGGACTGCGGCATGCCGCGAATACCGGCACGCTGGCCCGCGAGCAACTGCTCGGGATGATGCCGGTGCCCGCGCGCGCCGGCAGCATGGTGCGCTACTTCCTGCGCGAGATTGCCGAGCGTGACCTGTCACCGAACGACCCCGTGAGGCATCGCATTGCCTGGCTCGATGCGGCGCATGAAGAGATGGAGGCGGGAGTTCGCCGCATGCGCGATGCGGCCGCCGCCGAAGCACAGACCAGGCGGCTGATTGCCTGATTGCGCGGAAGTGGCGCATTCCCCACTTAAGTGGGGATAAACAAGCGCCCGGCGTGACGATAACTCTTCTTGAGGAATCTGACCTCCTCGCATTCCCGATTGGCGGCCCTCCGTTGTGCGCGGTGGGCCGCGATTTTTTTGTACGATCGGCGATGCGCGCAGGCCGCGCATCCTTTTCCGCGTTACCGTGCTGAATATTCACGGTAGCCGAGCGGAAATCTCGTACATCGCTCCCCTTCGTTGCTTCCATATACTGCGTCAGCCGTGTGACAGGGCGACTTGTCAACACTATCTGCGTGTCAGCCCTTGGGGCGCAGTCGTGGCAGGATGGCTGCAACGAGGTAGCGAAGTATGACAACGATTCTGATCGTCGACGACCACCCCCCTTTGAGACTTGCGCTGCGCGTTCAGCTGGCGACGCTGGAAGGCCTGCAGGGCGTGCTGGAAGCCGATAACGGCCAGGACGCCGTGGAGACCATGCGTGCGCACAAGCCCGATCTGGTCGTGCTGGACCTGGATATTCCGCGCATCAACGGTCTCGATGTGGCCTTGCGCATGCGCGCGATTCAGCCGGACGTCCGCATTCTGGTCGTGTCGGCGCAGGATCCCGAGCTATTTGCCTTGCGCGCCTGGCATGCGGGGGTACAGGGATTCTGCAGCAAGAGCCAGGACATGCTGACGTTCATGCGTTGCGTGGAGACGGTACTGACCGGCTATACGGTGTTTCCGACCGGCGGTCGGCACCCAGTCCCAACAAAAGGCGCGCCGCCCAAGATCGAGGACGGCGGACTGGATCTCCTCTCGGACAAGGAGATGGTGGTGCTGCAAATGCTCGCGCGGGGCATGTCCAACAAGGCGATTGGCGCGGCTTTGTTCATCAGCAACAAGACTGTCAGCAGCTACAAGACCCGCATCATGATCAAGCTGCATGCCGATTCGCTTGTGGACCTCGTCGACTTCGCCCGGCAGCGAGGGCTGACAGGATGACGACGAAGAACGGCATCGCCGTGCTACCGCCCGCGGAGCGGGCCGGACTTGCCACCGTGCTCGCAAATATCACGCGCGGTGACGCCGCCCTGTGCCGGGATCTGATCGATCGCCTGCGCGAGGCGATGGCTGGCGATCTTGCGGGGCTCTCTCATACGGCCGCAGTGGAAGACTGGCTGGCCGCCGGCAGACATGTGCATCGCATCAAGGGGAGTGGCGGGCTGACGCAATGCTTCGCGCTGGTGGCTGCCGCCGAGCACCTGGAACAAGCGTTGCGGCGCGAGCGGATCGCCACCATTCGTCGGCGCCTGACCGCGTTTGTGGCCCTCGCGGGCGATCTGCATGGCGAACTGCATCGCCTTGCCGCATCTTTTAACAGTCCGTTTAACGAATCTGAACGCATTATTCACAGCGCGCACGTGCAGGAGACAGATTGCGCTGGCACACTGTCGGTCTGTACTGGTTACTGACAAGGGGATTGCCGTGGGCGATTTGCAAGGCCTGCTCGACGGCCATGGTGTGCTGCTGGTCTTCCTGAGCGTGCTCGCTGAACAGGCGGGTCTCCCTGTGCCCGCCTATCCGATGCTGTTTGTGGCAGGCGCACTGTCGATGCAGGCCGATGGCCCGTCGATCGGCATCGTGCTGCTGGCCGTGATCGTCGCATGCCTGATCGCGGATACCGCCTGGTACTTCGCCGGCCGCCGGCTGGGCCAGCCGATGCTGCGCACGATCTGCCGCGTGTCGATCTCTCCGGACAGCTGCATCCGGCAGACGCAATCGCTGTATCTGCGCGTGGGGCCGCGCTCTCTGGTGTTCGCGAAGCTGTTGCCCGGCGCGGGCGCGCTGTCCACGGCGATGGCGGGCATGACCAACACACCGCTGCACAAATTCCTGTTCTACGATGCGCTCGGCGCGCTGGTCTGGGCCGGCGGCGCGTTGCTGGCGGGTGTGGTGTTCAGCGATTTCGTCGACACGATTCTCGAGGCGTTCAGCACCTACGGCCCGATCGCGTTGGCGATGGTGGTTGGCGCCTTCGCGCTGTTCATCGCCTGGCGCTTCTGGCAGCGTTATCGTCTGCTGCGCCGTGCGGGCCGCGTGCCGCGCATGACGGTGATGGACCTTGAAACCCGCCGCGCCAGCGGGACCCTGCCGCTCGTGGTGGATGTGCGTGCGTACGGCGCGACACCGATCGAGCGCATTCCGGGCGCACTGGTCATGGATCTCAAGGCTTCGCTCGATATCCTCGGCGACTATCCGGCATCCGATGACATCGTGATCTACTGCGCCTGCCCGCACGAGTATTCGGCGGCAGTGCTGGCGGAGCGGCTGCGATTGGCCGGCTACAAGAAGACGTGGGCGCTGGCCGGGGGCTTCGACGAATGGAAGAAGCTGCAGGAAGCGGTTGCCGCCCAGCGCAAGTCGAAGGACAGCCCGCATCCGCAACCGGCTGCGCATTGAGGCTCGGGTGAGGCCCATATCAGGCCAAACGGGGACGCAGCGCGCACTCTCCCACGTTCTCCCCACCCGCTTCAGGGTCTCTCGGGCCGCCAGCACGATCGCGCGGTCGTGATTACCATAGCCCGTCCGTAGTCACCGACCCGCGCCACATCCGTCGCGCGCACCTGTAATGATCCCCTACTCCCTGCTCGACCTTTCACCGATCGTGGAAGGCAGCGATGCCGGCCAGGCCATGCGCAACTCGCTGGACCTTGCCCGCCACGCGGAACGCCTTGGCTATCGCCGCTTCTGGCTCGCCGAACATCACAACATGCCCGGTATTGCGAGCGCCGCCACGTCGGTGCTGATCGGCTACGTCGCCAATGGCACGTCGACGATTCGCGTGGGTTCCGGCGGCATCATGCTGCCCAACCATTCTCCGCTGGTGATTGCCGAGCAGTTCGGCACGCTAGCCGCGCTCTACCCGGGCCGCATCGACCTCGGGCTCGGCCGCGCGCCGGGCAGCGACCAGGCCACGGCGCGCGCGCTGCGCCGGCAGCTGAGTCACGACAGTGCCGACTCCTTCCCGCAGGATGTGGAGGAACTGCAGGCCTACTTCGACGACGTGCGCCCCGGCCAGCGTCTGCGCGCGGTGCCTGGCGCCGGACTCAAGGTTCCGCTGTGGCTGCTGGGTTCCAGCCTGTTCAGCGCGCAGCTGGCGGCGGCGATGGGCCTGCCGTTTTCGTTCGCGTCTCACTTTGCGCCGGGCTTTATGCGCCAGGCCGTGGATCTGTATCGCCGCACGTTCCGACCGTCCGAGCAGCTCGATCGCCCGCACGTGATGCTTGGCTTCAATGTATTCGCGGCCGACACGGACGAGGCAGGCCAGCGACTGTTCAGCTCGCTGCAGCAGCAGTTTCTCGCGCTGGTGCGGGGCACGCCGGGCCAGCTGAAACCGCCCGTGGACGATATCTCGCGGCTGTGGGATGCAAGCGAGGCCGATCATATCCGTCGCTCGCTCGCCAGTTCGGCGGTCGGCAGTCCTGACACCGTACGGCAGGAAATGCAGCGCTTCGTCGATGACTTGCAACCCGACGAGCTGATGCTGACCGGCATGATCTACGACCATGCGGCGCGGCTGAAGTCGTTCGAGATCGCGGCGGATATCGCGCGCTCGCTGCAGCCACGTCTGCGCGTGGATTAAGGGCTCGGCCGGGACGCGATTCTGGTGGAGAATGCAGCCATGCCCTTCACCTTTGCGACACCCGATCCGCTGGAAGCCGATCCCCTGCAGGGGGAGCTCGCGCTGCTCGACCAGGCCGCGCACGGCCCCGTGGCCCAGCTTTGGGAGGCACCGCTCGCGCTCGTGATTCCGCGGAGCTACCTGCGGGCGCCCGGCGTGGAGGCCGCGCGCGACGCGTTCGCGCGGCAGGGGTGTCCGGTCTGGCTGCGCATGTCGGGTGGTGGGCTGGTTCCGCAGGGGCCTGGCATTCTCAATATCAGTCTGGCCTACGCGGTGCCGCGCGGCGCCGCCAGCTGGATGGAGCCCGCGTATATCCATCTATGCGAGGTGCTCGGCGATGGACTGCGTGCGGTAGGCGTGGAAACGCACTGGCAGGCGGTGGAAGGGTCGTTCTGCGATGGCCGCTACAACCTTGCCTGGGGGCCGGCCGACGCGCCGCGCAAGATCGCCGGCACCGCGCAATACTGGCGGCGCGCGCCCGCGGCGGTCCAGTCGGCGGACGGCCAGCGGCATCTGGTGCTCGCGCATGCGGTGCTGCTGGTAACCGCCGATCCGGTCGAGATCAATGCCCGGGCCAATGCGTTCGAGGACGCGATTGCGAGCGGCCGCCATTACGATCCGGCCAAGGTAGTCAACGTGCGCGAGGCGCTGGGCGCGTCATTGGGCGCGTCGTTGAGCGAATCGGCGGCCGGCATCGACGACGGCACGTTGGTGGCACGTGTCACAGCGGCACTGCGCGACAGCATCTCGCGTAGCGTGCCGCCCGGCAGCGTTGCGTCTTAGCTCATTCCCACGCGCTAATTCGGCTTGAACACGATATCGCCGTACCACGCACGCGTGGTGGCGCCGGTATTGTCCGTATCTGTCAGCAGGCCGTAGCCGGTGAGCTTGCCGGGCTTCTCGTGGAAGACCTTTTCGAAGTCGCTGGCGACGTTGCGACGCAGCTTGAGCCATTTGCCGGCATCGCCGGGCGCGCCCGAGACAACGATCATCTGCACGCGGCTGGTATGGGGGTTGGGAATCACGGTGCCCGGCGGCGCGCTCGCCGACCAGATGTACATCAGCGTGGCGTACGGCAGCTTCTCACCACCAATACTGGCCGCAATCTGCTCGGCGCGCTCGCCGATCGACAGATTGTCCGACTGGCCGTCGAAGAAGAACACGAGCCGGGCGGGGGCATCCTCACGGGCGCTGACGCTGTTGTCCGCGTTCGGAATCGGGGATGCCTTCCAGCGCCAGCTGACAACCGGGGTGCGGGACAGGTCGATATCGCCGTCGTGCAGCAGCCCGGAAGCCGCCGCATTGGCATCCGCCTGCAGCACGGTCTTGCCCTGGTCGGTCACCAGGCTGTACTGGGTCAGCGTCTTGCCGCGTACCACCGGCATGTTTTGCCAGCCAGCCGGCAGCGCGCCGCCGGGCTGCGCAGTCGAGAATGAGACGCCGGGCGCGGCGGCCGCCTGCGCCCGGACGGTGCCCGCCGTCCACGCGCCCGCCAGGCCGGTGGCCGCGATCAGGCCCGCAATCAGTAGATTCCTGCCACTCCCGCTGCGACTACCCATGGCATCCGCCTTTTATCTTGTGTTCAATGAAATCATCACGACATTGTAGGAAGCCCGCATCGCCTACGCCGTAGGGCGCCGTCCGACACCGGCCGGCCCCGCCGCGCGCAAGTCGCGCGTTGGTGCTACGCTAACGGCCCGTGGTGCCCTATCCAGGAGAATTCACCGTGCCCCGCAAGACCCCCATCGAACGCTACCGCAACATCGGTATCAGTGCGCACATCGACGCCGGCAAGACGACGACGACCGAGCGTATCCTGTTCTACACCGGCGTCAACCACAAGCTGGGCGAGGTTCATGACGGTGCGGCGACCATGGACTGGATGGAGCAGGAGCAGGAGCGCGGCATCACGATCACGTCCGCCGCGACGACCGCCTTCTGGAAAGGCATGGCCGGGAACTATCCCGAACATCGCATCAACATCATCGATACGCCGGGTCACGTCGACTTCACGATCGAGGTGGAACGCTCGATGCGCGTGCTCGATGGCGCCTGCATGGTCTATGACGCCGTGGGCGGCGTGCAGCCGCAGTCGGAAACCGTCTGGCGCCAGGCCAACAAGTACAAGGTGCCGCGCATCGCGTTCGTCAACAAGATGGATCGCGTGGGCGCCGATTTCTTCCGCGTGCAGACGCAGATCGTCGATCGGCTCAAGGGCAAGCCCGTGCCGATCCAGATTCCCGTAGGCGCCGAGGACGGCTTCCTGGGGGTGGTCGACCTCGTCAAGATGAAGGCCGTGGTGTGGGACGACGCCTCACAGGGCGTGAAGTTCGAATACAAGGACATCCCGGCCGAGCTGCAAGCCACCGCCGACGAATGGCGCGAGAAGATGATCGAGGCTGCGGCCGAGGCCAACGAGGATTTGCTCAACGCCTACCTCGGCGGCGAGGCGCTGACCGAAGAACAGATCAAGGCCGGTCTGCGCCAGCGCACGATCGCGGGCGAGATCGTGCCCATGCTATGCGGCAGCGCATTCAAGAACAAGGGCGTGCAGACCATGCTCGACGCGGTGATCGACTATCTGCCGTCGCCGGCCGACGTGCCGGCGATTCTTGGCCATACCGAGGACGACAAGGAAGCCGAACGGCATCCGAACGACGAGGAACCGTTCTCGGCACTGGCGTTCAAGATCATGACCGATCCGTTTGTCGGCCAGCTGATCTTCTTCCGCGTGTATTCGGGCGTGGTGGAGTCTGGCGACACGGTCTACAACGCGGTCAAGGAAAAGCGCGAACGGCTCGGGCGCATCCTGCAGATGCATGCGAACGTGCGTCAGGAGATCAAGGAAGTGCGCGCCGGCGATATTGCCGCGGCGGTGGGCCTGAAGGAGGCCACCACCGGCGATACGCTGTGCGATCCGGACCACGTCATCATCCTCGAGCGCATGAGCTTCCCCGAGCCCGTGATTTCGCAGGCCGTGGAGCCCAAGACCAAGGCCGATCAGGAGAAGATGGGTATCGCGCTGAATCGTCTGGCGCAGGAAGATCCTTCGTTCCGCGTGGCGACCGATGAGGAATCGGGCCAGACCATCATCTCTGGCATGGGCGAGCTGCACCTCGAAATTCTCGTCGATCGCATGCGCCGCGAGTTCAATGTGGAAGCCACGGTCGGCAAGCCTCAGGTGGCGTATCGCGAGACCATCCGCAGCGCGATCAAGGATGTCGAGGGCAAGTTCGTGAAGCAGTCGGGCGGTCGCGGCCAGTATGGTCACGTCGTGCTGAACCTCGAGCCGATGCAGCAGGGTGGTGGCTATGAGTTCGTCGATGCGATCAAGGGCGGCGTGGTGCCGCGCGAGTTCATCCCCGCGGTGGACAAGGGCATTCGCGAGACGCTGAACACCGGTGTGCTGGCGGGCTATCCGGTGGTCGACGTGAAGGCGACGCTGGTGTTCGGTTCGTACCACGACGTGGACTCGAACGAGAACGCGTTCCGCATGGCTGGTTCGATGGCCTTCAAGGAGGGCATGCGGCGCGCCAAGCCGGTGCTGCTGGAGCCGATGATGGCGGTCGAGGTGGAGACGCCGGAAGAATTCACGGGTAACGTGATGGGCGATCTGTCCTCGCGTCGTGGCATCGTGCATGGCATGGAGGACATTGCCGGCGGTGGCGGCAAGATCGTGCGGGCGGAGGTTCCGCTGGCGACGATGTTCGGCTACTCGACCTCGCTGCGTTCGCTGTCACAGGGGCGCGCGACGTACACGATGGAGTTCAAGCACTACGCGGAAGCACCGGCCAATGTGGCGGAGGCGGTGATCAATTCGCGCAAGACTTGAAAGCGCCCTCACCCCCGGCCCCTCTCCCCGAGGGAGAGGGGAGCAAACAATTGGTGATTTAAGCTTTCACCCTCACCCCCGGCCCCTCTCCCTCCAGGGAGAGGGGAGCAAACCGTGAGCATGCGTTGCGCGCGGCGCCCTCTCGGGGAGAGGGACAGCATGCGATGGGCGCGGCGTTCTCCTCGATGTTAGGGAGCACACCGTGAGCGCGTCATGCGCGTGCTACTCTCCCGCAGGGAGAGCAATCATCCGTTGGCTCAAGACAGGAGCGCATCATGATGGCATTTATCGGCACGGTATTCGTGGGACTGATCGTCGGACTGATTGCGCGCGCCATCAAGCCCGGTGATGACAAGATGGGCTGGATCATGACGATCATCCTCGGCGTGCTCGGCGCGGTGGTGGCCGGCTATGTCGGGCGCGCGGCCGGGTGGTATGAGCCCGGGCAGGCGGCGGGATGGATTGCGTCGGTGGTGGGCGCGCTCGTGCTGCTGTTTCTCTACGACCTCGTGCGCCGCAAGCGCTGAGTTCAGTTCCGGCAGCGCAGCAGTGTGGCATCGCTGCCGGGCGTCGCCATCGCGGTCACCTGCGGTGCAAGCGTGCGCAGTACCCTGACCGCCAGCGCGCTCGTGAACGCGTAGCGCACCGCGTACGGTTCCCGTACGTGAATCGTCACCGTCCCGAAATATCGATCCCCCAGCAGGAACACGAACGTCGCCGAGCGGTTGACGATGCGTGACGAGATCACGCGTCCGCCCGGACCGTAGGTCTGGAAGCGCTGATCGCCGGTACCGGTCTTGCCCGCGATCTGCAACGGCATCGCGGGGGTCTGTCCCACCTTGCCCGACGGCACGAACGCGCCGCGAATCGAGCGGGCCGTGCCGTTCTCGACCACATCGAGCATGGACCTGTGCACGATGGTCGCGATTTCGGGTGCAATCAGCGGCTTGCCCTGTCCCGGCTGCAACGCGTAGAACGTCGCGTACGGCGTCTGCGCGGCGAAGTCGAGCCGCTGTACCGCGGCGGGCTGCGCGTCGATGCCATTGTTCAGGATGATGCCCGCGAGCTCCGCCAGCGCGGCAGGCCGATCGCCCGATGCGCCGATCGAGGTCGCATAAGACGGCGTCAGTGTGTCGAACGGATAGCCCAGACGTTGCCACCGCTTGGCGATGCGGTTGAACGCATCGCGCTCCAGCAGCGTGCGGATGCGCGCGTCCTGGCCAAGCTTGCTGCGCGTCTTGAACAACCACGCATAGACTTCCTGCCGCTGCGCCGAACTGGCTTCGAGGATATCAGCCAACGGTGCGTCCGGATGATTGCCGAGATACTCGACCATCCACAGTTCGAGCGGATGGATGCGCGACAGATAACCGCGATCGTTGAGATTGAACTTGTCCTTGCCGTACTTGGCGAACAGCGCTTCCAGTTCTTCGTCGGTCAGCTTGTGGGCCTTGGGCATGCGCGCCTGCACGGTGCTGGCGAAGGTCCCGTAGTCGGTGTTCGGCCGCGCGCTGAGCAGCGTGACCGACAGCCGCACCGCGGTGAGCCGCGGCGTGGGCATCTTCACGCGGTCGAGCAACACCTTGAGCCGCTCATCGGAGGTCTTGCCGCGATAACGCTGGTAGAACGTGGTCATGAACGCGCTGCCTTCCTGATCGGCGAAGCGCTCGAGCCAGACGCGCCGTTCCGGCGAATTGCGATCTTCGTACAGGGTGGCGGCGTCGGGATGGGTCTGGTACAGCTCGTAGCGCACGATGTCGCGCATCATGCGAATGAACACGAGATTGACCGAGAACTGGAAGCCGATACGCACGGTCATCTGGCGCTCGCCCTCCCAGCGCTCGAAGTTCGTGAACGTCTGCATGCCGCCGCCGGTGTAGAACGACTCGCCCGCGTTGCCCGAGTATTTGCGCTCCATGGCGGCTTCGAGCATCGCGCCCAGCTCGCGCTCCTGCGGCGTGCGCGTCTTGATCAGGTAATCGACGGCCCAGCGCGTCAGCGCATCCTGCCGCGGTACCTGCAGCGCCGCCAGCGCTTCGCGGCTGGCGTCAGCGTAGCGCGCGTGCAGTTCGGTAATGATTTCGAGATACGTCACGAGCGTGCGCAGCTTCGCAGTGGAGCCGAGGTTCAGGCGGGCGCCGCTGTTGATGTCGAATGGCTGGTCGACGTTGTCGGCCTGCACACGCACGAGGCTGGTGTTGCCGACACGCTCAAACAGCGTGAAGCTCGCCACCAGCCGTGATGGGTCGTCGCTGTCACGCAGCATGTTCTTGCCGTAGAGACCCATCGTGCGCGCATCGGCGGGATTGCGCATGCGCACGAGCGTGTCGGTGACGATGCGCTGCGCTTCGCGGTTAATGCTGCTATCGACGGTCAGGTCGAGGCGATCGAGGTCGTAGCGGCCGGCGATGCCCGTCAGATGCGAGATATCGTTGCGCACCTGATTGACGGCCTTGCGCGTGATCCATGGCTGTTGGTCCGGGCGCTGCGGCGGCGCGGCCTTGTCCAGTGACGCGGCGATCGCGGCGTCGCGCAAACCCGGGGTGATGATGCCCGCGCTGGACAGCAGCCGCAGGTAGCTACCCGTGAGCGCATCCAGATTGGTATCGTCGCGACGCAGGTGGAACGAGGGGCGACGCTGCGAGATGATCAGCGAAAGCGCGCGCTTGTAGGCCTGCGCCTCGCGCGGCGTTGGATCACGCGGATTCATTTGCCGCAGCAGCGCGTTGACGGTATTGAAGTCCTCCCCATACCAGACCCACAGGCCGTCACCCATGCCGCTGACTTCGCCATGGCCCGCGCGCGCGGAGAGCGGCACGGTGTTCAGGTAGTCGGTAATGATGCGCTCGCGCGCGCGTTGCGTGTCCGGCCCGTCGAGATAGGCGCGCAGCGAAGCCGAGGCCATCTGGCGGAATTTATCGGGCACCGATTGCGTCTTGCCCTCGGGCGAATGGCGATACTTCTCGATCTGGGTGGCGAGCGTGCTGCCGCCCGGCGATTGATGCGAGCTGTCCGCCAGGCGAATGCCCCGGTCGAGCACCGCGCGCGACAGCCGCCGCCAGTCCACGGCGGGGTTCATCATCGGATACTCGGGGTGAAGCAAGTTCTGGTTTTCGACGTATAGCAGCGCATCCACGAGCACGCGTGGTACGGCATCGAAGTCGTCGTATTGCCGCTGCGGATAGCGTTCGAACGCGAGGGTCAGCGCATTGCAATCGCGAATAACCAGGCCGGCCTGGTTCTTTTCCCGATACGCGGGGAAGATGCCGTCGTCCATGAGACGCACCATGTTGGGCGACATGCGGGCCTGCGCGATCGGCACATAGCCGCGCGCCTCGAGGCGCTCGCCGAACTCGGGTAGACGTTCGTAACCGAGCCGCTCGTCATAGGGGCCGGAATGCGGGAAGCGAATGCTGTCGCTGCGGCCGGGCTGGACTTCGAACGTCAACGACTTGCCGAGGCGGCCAAGGTAGCGCGCCTGCCATTGCGACGTGCGAACCTCGTTCGCGACGATGCTTACGACGATGTAGGCACCGCCACACAAGGCCACCGCCACGCCCGCGAGAATCCAGCCACGTCGTAACACGTTTCGGCATCCGGTTGCACCGACGCCAGCCGTTTCGGCCAGCGTGCCGGCTCACATCCCCAGGCAGAACGCGCGTCATTCGAAGCGCGCTGTCTACTTCTGATATTACTCGGATCGCCGTGGAAACGTAGATGGGATGTGCCCTGAGACACGAATTCAAACAGATGGCTGCAACACGTGACGCGCACGACAGCTTGCGCGTCACTGACTGTTGTTATTTCGGCGGCAGCTTATCGACCGACGAACGGATAGCTCGGGTCGTTGTAGCCGTGCGTCGAAGCGTGGCCACGTGGCACCAGTGCGTCGACCATCGCTTCTTCCTCCGCCGAGATCGCCGCACCCACTGCACCAAAATAGTCCTCGAACTGCGCGAGCGTGCGCGGGCCGGCGATGACCGAGCTCACGAACGAATTGGCCAGCACCCACGCGGTGGCAAACTGGCCGGCGTTGAGCCCGCGCGCTTCGGCGTGGGCCTTGAGCGTTTGCGCGATCACCAGCGATTCCTCGCGGAATTCGGTTTCCATCATGCGCTTGTCGGCACGGCCGGCGCGGGAGTTGGCGTCCGGCTGCTGGCCCGGCAGGTACTTGCCCGTCAGCACGCCGCGCGCGATCGGGCTATACGGCACCACGCCCAGACCGAAGTGGTTGCACGCCGGCAGGATCTCGACCTCGGGCATACGGTTGAGCAGGTTGTAATACGGCTGACATGCAACGGGACGCGGCACGCCAAGCTTGTCGCACAGGCCCGCGATTTCGGCGATGCGCCAGCCGCGGAAATTGGACAGCGCCCAGTAACGGATCTTGCCCGCGCGAATCAGGTCGCCCATCGCGCGTACCGGCTCCTCGAGATTCGCGCCGATGAAATCGCGATGCAGGTACAGCACGTCGACGTAGTCGGTTGCCAGCCGACGCAGGCTCGCGTCGATCTCGTTCATGATCCACGTGCGCGAATAGTGCGACTGGTTCGGGCCGCTCCCCATCTGGTTACCGAGCTTGGTCGCGAGCACCCAATCGGTCCGGTTACCGGCGAGCAGGCGCCCCACCATCTCTTCGGAGGCGCCCTTCGTGTAGACATCGGCGGTATCGATGAAGTTGACGCCATGCGCGTGCGCGCTCGCAACGATGCGGCCGGCCTCGGCCTCGTCGGTCTGGTCTCCGAACATCATGGTGCCCAGGCACAGCGTGGATACCTTGAGATTGCTGGCGCCGAGGCGGCGGTACTGCATCGTGAAGTCTGGCATGGCGTTTATGTCTCGCGTTTGTTATGCAACGCGGTATTGTGCCGCGAAAAAAAAACCGACGCTCACGCGTCGGTTTTTTCATCGGGCGGGGAGACTGGCTCAGTCTTCCAGCTTCGGCAGCGCCGGGCTCACGCTCGACGACAGCAGGCCGGACTTGGCGTACGTCTGCAGCTTCTCGCGCGTATCGACGATATCGAGCGTACGCATCGTCAGCTGGCCGATACGGTCCAGCGGCGTGAACATCGACTCGCCCTTCTCCATCGTCAGGCGTTCCGGCTTGTAGGTCAGGTTCGGCGACGTCGTGTCGAGGATCGAGTAATCGTTACCGCGGCGCAGCTCGATGGTCACTTCGCCCGTCACGGCACCCGCCACCCAGCGCTGAGCGGTTTCACGCAGCATGATGGCCTGCGGGTCGAACCAGCGGCCCTGGTACAGCAGACGACCCAGACGGCGGCCGTTGTCGCGGTACTGCTCGATGGTGTCTTCGTTGTGGATGCCCGTGATCAGACGCTCGTAGGCGATGAACAGCAGCGCCAGGCCCGGGGCTTCGTAGATGCCGCGGCTCTTGGCTTCGATGATGCGGTTTTCGATCTGGTCGCTCATGCCCAGGCCGTGACGGCCGCCGATGCGATTGGCTTCCATGAGCAGATCGACGCTGTTGGCAAACGTCTTGCCGTTCAGGGCCACCGGCTGGCCTTGCTCGAAGCGCACGGTGACTTCCTCGCGCTTGACCTCGACCTCGTCGCGCCAGAACTGCACGCCCATGATCGGTTGCACGATGCGGATGCCGGAATTCAGGTGCTCGAGGTCCTTCGCCTCGTGCGTGGCGCCCAGCATGTTCGAGTCCGTCGAGTACGCCTTCTCGGCCGACATCTTGTAGTCGTGGCCGCTCTGACGCATGAACTCGGACATCTCGGCACGGCCGCCCAGTTCGTCGATGAACTGCTGGTCGAGCCACGGCTTGTAGATCTGCAGACCCGGGTTGGTCAGCAGACCGTAGCGGTAGAAGCGCTCGATGTCGTTACCCTTGAACGTGCTGCCATCGCCCCAGATGTTGACGCCGTCGTCCTTCATCGCGGCCACGAGCATCGTGCCGGTCACCGCACGGCCGATCGGCGTGGTGTTGAAGTACGTGACGCCGGCGGTCGAGATATGGAAAGCGCCGCATTGCAGCGCGGCGATGCCTTCCGCCACCAATTGCGTGCGGCAGTCCACCAGACGCGCTTCCTCGGCACCGTAAGCCTTGGCGCGACGCGGGATGTCGTCGTAGTCGGGCTCGTCCGGCTGGCCGAGGTTGGCGGTGTAGGCGTAAGGAATCGCGCCCTTCTGGCGCATCCAGAGGAGAGCCGCGCTGGTGTCGAGGCCGCCCGAGAAAGCGATACCGACGCGTTGGCCGGAGGGAATGTGCTGCAGGATGGTAGTCATCGCCAGAATCCAGGTAAATTAAGCGGCGCCGGACGCACATAGGGTCGCAGGCATCGCTCCAAGTCTTGCAAACCGTGAATTGTGACATGTCGGGGCGCGCGCGCCAAACATCGTGCCGTGGACGTTATCCAGATTCTTTGCTAGGCTTTTGTGGACGGCGTACACAAATTTGTCACGCCGCGTCCAGCCCACCAAGGAGATATCGATGGCACAGATCCAGCCGTACCTGTTCTTCGAAGGTCGTACCGAGGAAGCGATCGAGTTTTACAAGGGCGCGCTTGGCGCGCGCGTCGAGATGTTGATGCGGTTCCGTGACAATCCGGAGCCGCAGAAAACCAGCGAAGGCTGCGTGCAGAAGCCCGGCAGCGAGGACAAGGTCATGCATGCGGCGTTCTGGGTGGGCGATTCGCTGATCATGGCGTCCGATGGCAACAATGCCGGCAAGGCGGAGTTCAAGGGGGTGGCGCTCTCGTATTCGGTCTTCGACAAAGAGACGTGCGAGAAGGCCTTCAACGCGCTTGCGGTCGGCGGCCAGGTGCAGATGGCGCCCGCCAAAACCTTCTTCAGCGAGTTGTTCGCCATGGTGACCGACCGCTTTGGCGTAACGTGGATGGTCCTGGTCGTGCCAAAGATGTGACGCATACCGTCGCCTGACGCGTACCATCGCTCGGTGCGGGCCGTGGCTTACAATGCGCGGCCAACCGGAGAGATGCCATGGAATCCCGCCTGATCGACCTCGAGATCAAGCTCGCCTTTCAGGAAGACCTGATCGAAACCCTGAACCTGACGGTGGCCCGCCAGCAGCAGCAACTCGACCTGCTGCAGGAGCAGTTTCGCGCGCTGTATCACCAGATGCGCGCGAGTGCCGCCACCGCCGCGGAGAGCAATCCGCAGCATGAGATTCCGCCGCATTACTGAACGATCGACGAAGGCGCGGAGTCTGACTGGTCATATACGCTACCCAACTTCGCCATGCCGACCCTACGCGACATCCTTCCCGCCTTAGGCCGTCCGCTGACATCCCCCCGCGCGCTGATGCTGGGCGTGTGCATTGCTGCCCTATGCGGTGCCGCCCACGCTGGTTACAACATCTGGACCGGCGAGTTCACCTTCTCGAAGGACGAGTTGCAGAGCGCTGTCGACAAGCGCTTTCCCGCCTCGCTCCGTTATGGCGAACTGGTGAACGTGCAACTCTCGCACCCGCGCTTGACGCTCGACGGCAATACCAACCGCGTCACCACGCTCGTCGATGCCGCGCTCACCAATACGCTGCTGCCGTCACCGCCGATCAACGGCTCGCTCGCGCTCATCAGCGGCGTTCGCTATGACGCCACGCGGCGTGCGGTGCTGCTCGACAATCCGACTGTCGAGCAGGTGCAGGTGCAAGGCATGCCGCAATACAACCAGCAGCTCAATGCCATCGGGGCGGTGGTCGCGCAACAGTTGCTCAAGGACTACCCGCTCTATACGTTCAAACCCGAGGAACTGCGGGTCAACGGCACCGAGATCGAACCGGGCGCCATCACCATGGCGCCCGAAGGCATTCGCGTGCAGATCAAGCAACGGTAATTATTGACGCGATGGCCGCGCGTCCGCGCGGAACACCAGCATGAGACCTGCCAGCACGCCGACCATGCCGACCAGCGAGGCGATCGACAGCCGATTGCCGAGCCACAGGTAGTCGAGCAGTGCCGTGCCCGGCGGCACCAGGTAGAACAAGCTCGTCACATTGACGAGATTGCCAGCGGCAATCAGCCGATAGAACAGCAGCGTGGCCACGACCGAGATCACGACGCCCATATAGACCAGCGGTACGAGGAAGCCCACGTTCCACTCGAACGTGAACGGCTGGAACGGCACCACCAGCAGGCACGCGAGGAAGCTGACGGCGTACTGCAGCGGCAGCACGTCGGCCGGCGCCTGCGCGATGCGCTTTTGCAGGATCGCACCCGACGTCATGCACAGCAGCGCGGCACCCGCGCAGAGCAAGCCGCTCCACGAGAAGCGCGCCAGTGCGATGCTGTGCGCGACGATCAGCGCCAGACCGCCGAGCGCGAGGGCCAGTCCCGCGAGCCGCGCCGGCGAGACCCGGCGCTCCACCCAAAGCAGCGTGAGGATCGGCTGGACGCCGAGCAGCGTGGCCAGCACGCCGGGTGAGATGCCATGCTCGAGCGCGAGCAGATATGTAATGGTGTAGCCGCCAATCAGCAGTAGTCCCGTGGCCGCCACGCGCAGGCGCGTGCCGCGCGCGGGCAGCAGACGCCGGCGCATGATGCCAATGGCGAAGAGCACGCTCAACGCGAGCGCGAACCGCAGTGTGAGAAACGCGAATGGCGACGCGTGCGCAAGGCCGAGGCGGCTGAAGATGGCGCCCGCGCTCCAGAGCAGCACGAACAATGCAGTGGCGCCGTGGGGGGCATAGGCAGCCAGCGTGGCGCCGTGTGCAGCACGAGTAGACGCCGCGGACGAGGTGGCGGACGAGCGCGCGGCAACATTCCTGTCGGAAGTCATGATGTGTCCTGTCGGGAAACGAATAGCCTCCGGCGCATGGTGCGATCACGCACCCCTGCAATACGAACAACCGGAGGAAGACGCAGCGGCGGCGATCAGCCGCGCGGCGGTGCTGTCGGCGGGGACAGCGGAGGCGAGAGCGGCGGGGACAGGGGCGGGCTGACGCCAGCCGCAACGGCTCGCGTTACGACCACATGGCCCGCTTGGCCCAAATTCGCCACGACAGGACGAACGACACCACAACGTGCGTCACGGACACGCGCCCACGGCTGCGCCGATCCGGAAACCGGACGTGCAACAACGGTGACGGGCGTGAAGGACAGCAGCATGTGGCGGCGCAAGAAAGATGATGAACAACGAGTGCCGATACTACGCCCGGTGCCCATGCCCGTCAACGCCGTCCTGAGCAGGGAGTTCGACGCCGATCTGCGCGGCCAGCGTTGCGAGCGCGAGGCCGATCGGCGCCTCCACCTTGAGCGACAGCAGCGGGTCCGCGCGCGTCACGCCGAGGTTGAGCGCGGCGATGGGCTTGCCGGTCTCGTGCGCCCATAGGCAGAAGCGGTAGCCCGAGCGTACCGTCAGCGAGGAGCCGATCACGAGCATGGCATCGGCACGTGCGAGGCCGGCGCGCGCGTGCTCCACGCGATCGAGCGGCACGGACTCGCCGAAGAACACGACATCGGGCTTGAGCATGCCCTCGCAGCGCTCGCACACGGGCACGCGGAATTCGGCGAACAGCGGCGACTCGAGTTCGACGTCGCCATCGGCGAGCGGATTGGCGATGACATCGCGCAACGCGGCGTTCTGGTCCCACAGCCATTGCTGGACGCCCGCGCGCTCGTACTCCGTACCGCACGACAGGCACACCACGCCGCGCAGGCTGCCGTGCAGTTCGACCACGTCGGGGCTGCCCGCACGCTGGTGCAGGCCATCGACGTTCTGGGTGACCAACGCGGCCAGGCGATCCTGCTCGCCAAGTCCGGCCACTACGCGATGGCTGACGTTGGGTTGCGCGCCGGCCGCGATGGGCCAGCCGAGCATGCTACGCGCCCAGTAGCGCTGACGCGCCGCATGCGAGCCGCGAAATGCCTGCAGCGTGGTGGGTGCGGAGCGCTGCCACTGGCCGCGTTCGTCGCGGTAACCGGGGATGCCCGAGTCCGTGCTGATGCCCGCGCCGGTCAGCACGAACAGGCGCGGATGCCGCAACACGAAGTCGAGCAGATCGCTCACGCGTCGGCCTTGCGATCGTGGCGTTCCTCGCGGGCGGCCTGGCGCGCTTCCCACGCCTTGAGTTCCTGCCGGTAGCGAACCATTTCACTGGCGTAGAAATCGAACACGCAGGGGTCGCAGCCGCTTTGGCAACACTCGTTGTCGCCGGGACGCTCCGGAGGCACCGGGCGGCTGTCTTCGAGAGAGTTTTGTGACACGTAGAAATCTTTGTTTGCAGATACTGCGCCAGTATATGCCTGCGCCTGCCTCCCTGCCGGCACGCACGGCAGGACAAAAGCGATCTGCACGCTTCCGCGCGCCATGCTGAATTGTTTCGACAGAAGCTGCGCGCGGCACGAAAGGGCGCGTTGCACTGCTAGCCTTGTCGCACATTTTGGGCACGCTTTTGCGTGCGAATTTGCGTGTTTCCGGCGAGCTGTTCATGCATGGACCTGCGTATCGCTTCGGCTTTTCTCTGGTGGCCCTGCTGGCGGCCGCCTGTTTGGCGTTCGTCACGCCTGCCGCCGGGCAAGGCACTCCGGAACTCGCGCCGGCACCGCACCAACCACCCGCCGCGCCGGCCGTCCTGATCCCGGCGGACAGCAGCACCGCCACAGACACCACCGCGAGCGTTGCGCCACGCCCGCTCGGGCGGCCGCGCATATGCCTCGTGCTATCCGGCGGCGGCGCGCGGGGTGCCGCGCATATTGGTGTGCTCAGGGTGCTCGAGTCCATGCGCGTGCCGGTGGACTGCATCGCCGGCACCAGCATGGGCTCGCTCGTGGGCGGGGCGTACGCATCGGGCATGAGCCTCGAGGCCATGGAAGCGCTCGTGGCAAATATCTCCACAGAAGCGCTGTTCAAGGAACGGCCACCGCGACAGGATCTGGCCATTCGCCGCAAGCTCGACGATCAGACCAATCTGTTCACACCCGAGATCGGTGTGCGCTCGGATGGTCTGATGCTGCCCAAGGGCGCGGTGTCGGGCGTGCAGCTGGAAACGGTGCTGCGCAAGCTCTCGAATGTGCCCGGCTATCGCGATTTCGACGAGTTGCCGATTCCTTATCGCGCGGTGGCAACCGACCTCGTTACCGGCACCGCCGTCGTGTTCAGCAAGGGCGAGCTGGCCAACGTGATGCGCGCCAGTATGTCGGTGCCCGGCGCGGTGGCGCCCACCGAATATCAGGGCAAGCTGCTCGTCGATGGAGGCCTGACCGACAACCTGCCGGTGGATGTAGCACGCGCCATGGGCGCGGATATCGTGATCGCGGTGAATCTGGGCACGCCGCTGATGAAGCGCGAGAGTCTGACCTCGTTGCTGGGGGTCACCAGCCAGATGCTCAATATCCTGACCGAGCAGAACGTGCGCACGTCGCTGGCCTCGCTGCGGCCCACCGATGTCCTGATCCTGCCCGAGCTCGGCGACTTCTCCGCCGGCGACTTCGATCACCTGCCCAAGACCATTCCGATCGGCGAGGCGGCCGCGCAGAAAGTTGCCGATCGGCTGGCCCCACTGGCGCTGCCGCCCGCCGAATACGCACAGCTGCGCGCCTCGCAGCAGGCATTGCCGCCGCCCGACCTGAGGCCTGTCGACGAGATTCGCCTCGCGCCGCTGGAACGCGTCAATCCGGACTACGTGCGCGCGACCATGGAGACCAAGCCAAATGCGCCGATCAGTCAGGAGGCGCTCGATCGCGACCTGCGTCGCGTGTTTGGCACGGGTGACTTCGAGCACGTCAACTACCGCTTCCTAGAGGAGCCAGGCAAGCGCATCCTGTCGGTCGACGCGATCGAGAAATCGTATGGGCCCAACTATCTGCGCTTCGGGCTGGGGCTCAGCTCGGATTTTCGCGGTGACGCCTACTTCAACGTGCTGGCCAGCTATCGCCGCACCTGGCTGAACCAGCTCGGCGCGGAATGGCGCACTGACGTGCAGGTGGGCCAGACGTCGAGCATCGTGACCGAGTTCTACCAGCCGCTCGATACCCGGCAGCTGTTCTTTATCGCGCCACGCCTCGAGGCGCAGCGGCGCACGATCAATATCTTCAGTGGCGACACGCGGATTGCCGCGTACGACGTGCGGCGCTTCGACGCGGCGCTCGATATCGGCAGCCAGTTCACCAAGTACGGCGAGGCCAGGCTGGGCATGCTGATCGGGCATGAGAACGCGACGCTGAGCACGGGCCCGAGCACGCTCGATCCGGGCTCGGGCGGCATCGCGCGCCGCGCCGTGACGGGCCGGGTGCTGGTGGACCAGCTCGACAGCATCAATTTCCCGCGCGATGGCTATGGCGCGACGCTCAACGTCTACTCCTCGCAGGCGGGACTGGGAGCCGACACCACCTATACCAAGGCCGAACTCACCGGCACGTACGTCCTCTCGCTCGGGCCGCATACGTTCAACATGGGCTTCCGCTTTGGCAGCAACGTGGGGCCGCCGCTGCCGCGCTACGACCTGTTCCAGTGGGGCGGCTTCCTGCAGCAGTCGGGCTTCAGCACCGGGCAACTGATGGGCGGCAATATCGAGTTCGGGCGGATCGTGTACTACAACAAGCTGTTCCGCCAAACTTTGCTGGAGGGTGTCTATGCAGGGGTCTCACTCGAAGCCGGCCGCGTCGGCGCGCCACTGGTGGCGGGCAGTCCGACTGGACTGCTGAAGTCGGCGGCGATGTTCCTCGGTCTGGATAGTCCAGTCGGACCGCTCTACGTCGGCTACGGGCGCGCGAGCGGTGGCCAGTATTCGTGGTACCTGTTTCTTGGAAAACCGTAAGCATGGCCAACGGGTGCCCGGTCGGGCTCTGCCCCCGCTGTCAAATAAAACTTTCATATCTGTCCAACCGGAGAGGGATTGTCAAATCGGCTGTGGCGCGTAGGATGGACAGCCTGATCGAATGGAGACACCCCCATGGCCCTGGACGACGAATCCTTTTCCCTGCTGCGCGCTTCGGTGCAGCGTTTCATTGAAGAACGCCTGAAGCCCGCCGAGGACACGCTCGAGGAGCTCGACGACGTGCCGGCCGAGATCGTCGCCGACATGAAGGAGATGGGGCTGTTCGGCATTTCGATCCCCGAGGAATACGGCGGCATCGGGTTGTCGATGTCGCAGGAGTGCGAGGTGGTCTACGACCTCGGCCATACGGCGTTCGCGTTCCGCTCGGTGTTCGGCACCAATGTCGGTATCGGCTCGCAGGGCATCCTGATGGACGGCACCGAGGAACAGAAACAGGCCTATCTGCCGCGCATCGCCAGCGGAGATCTGATCATTTCCTTCGCGCTGACCGAGCCGGAAGCCGGTTCGGATGCGGCGTCGGTGCAGACGCGCGCTGTGCTCGAAGGCGATCATTACGTGATCAACGGCACCAAGCGCTTTATTACCAACGCCCCGCGCGCAGGTGCCTTCACGCTGATGGCACGTACCGGCGATGCCGGCGCATCGGGCATCTCGTCGTTTATCGTGCCCGCGGATACGCCGGGCATCACGCTTGGCAAGCCGGATCGCAAGATGGGCCAGCGCGGCACCAAGACCTGCGACGTGGTGCTGGAAAACGTACGCGTGCCGGCCGCCAACATCATCGGCGGTGTGCCGGGCGTGGGTTTCAAGACCGCGATGAAGGTGCTCGACCGCGGCCGCCTCCATATCTCGGCGCTGGCCTGCGGCATGGCGCATCGGCTCATCACGGATGCGGTGGCGTATGCCCGCGAGCGCAAGCAATTCGGCAAGCCGATCGGCGATTTCCAGTTGATTCAGGCCATGCTCGCCGACAGCCAGGCCGAGTTGTACGCGGGGATGTCGATGGTGCGGGACTGCGCGCAACGCTACGACGCGAAGGCGCCGGGCAAAGCCGATCCCGAAGTCAGCATGCTGGCCTCGTGCACGAAGATGTTCTGCACGGAGATGGTTGGCCGGGTGGCGGACCGCGCGGTGCAGATCCATGGTGGCGCCGGCTATATCGCCGAGTACAAGGCGGAGCGCTTCTATCGGGACGTGCGCCTGCTGCGCCTGTACGAAGGCACGACGCAGATCCAGCAACTGATCATTGCCAAGCAATTGCTGCGCGACTGACGTCAGGCACCGAGCAGGAGGAGACAGCATGAGCGAGGCCCGGCAGATCAGCGAGCCGTGCGTGCCCCAGCGCGTGGAGGACGGCGCCTGCCGTCTGCGCGCGGTGGTGGCGACGTACCGGTCGGCGTTGCAGGCATTTACGCTGGCGATCTCGCCAGCGGAGTTGGTCCGCTTGCGCGGCGATGTGGCATCCGGCGGTACGGACCCTCAGTTGGTTCGCCTGCGCGATGCGGTAATGGCGTGTGGCCTCGCGCTACCCAGCGCGATCGTGGTAGCGGTGTCGGGCGGTCGCATGCAATGCGAGTCCGATCACCTCTATACCCTCGACATGCGGCCCAATGCCGGAGATACGCTGATCGTGCTCGAAGGCCATGATCGGCTCGAGCAATTGGCGCGCGGAGAACGCAGCCATTTCAAGACGCTGGTGACGGCGGTGTTGTGTCATACGGTCATCGACACCAAAACCGACATCAGAGTCGACACTAAGGCCGACACCGCTATGGATATCACCCTCGATACCTCGGCGGATACGCTCGTCCCTTACCAGACCTCGTCCACATCGCGGAGCAAGTGGCCCGCGAGGATGTAGTCGCCCAGACGCGTCGCCTTGGCTTCGAGTTCCACCAGTTCGTGATCGGCCAGCGTGCCGAGATCGAACTGGCAATACAGGTTGCGCTGCCGGAAAGTCGGTTTCGGCGTGGCCAGACCTTCGATCAGCGCTTCGCGCGACCGTACCGCAATGCTTTCCTGCCCGCGGTACTGCACCTTGATGCCACGCTTTTCACCAAGCCGACCGAGCTCGACGGCATCCTGCCAGCCCGTCTCATAGTCCAGCTCCACCGCAAACGTGGCCGCGGTGGCTTTGCCCGGTGTGTTCCCCGAGGCGAGATTCCCCGGGGCTAACTTCCCCGAGGCCAGGAAGCGCAACGCTTCTGCCTTGCTGCCAGCCCGCATGATTGACATCCACCCCTCTTGTCTCAACGATACTGTATGAATATACAGTGATCGACGTGGACCTACAAGCACCACTTCCGGGACCACGCCTGGGCTGGCCGACAGGCCGCCACGGTCGTCAGATGCGGCTGTTTTCGCATTTTTCAAGGGTAGCGTAGCGCGGCCTGCCTTGGCACCTGCATGTGGTTGCCATCAGAGATTTCGAAAACGCACGGCAGTGTGATGCCTGCGATAGGCCATGGATGCGGCGCCACTGCCGTGCGAGTACTCACCTCAGGGTCGCGTCTCCGGTCGCGTTGCCTCCGGCACGGCCGAGGCGGCCTGCACCGCGCCCGGCGACGATGCCGCGGGCGCGGCCGCTGAAAAATCGCCGGCATAGGCTTGGGCAATCGTTGTCGGCGACAGATAGCGGCGAATTGCCGCATTGACCGTAGCCGGCGTGGCGGCGCGCACGCGCTCGTCCAGCTCCGCGGTAAATGCCATGGTCCGATTCAGGAACAACTGGGTGGCCAGCGTGCCAGCCAGCACGCCATCGCGCGAACGGCTGACCGTGGCCTGTTGCAGCAAACCGCTTTGCGCTTCCGCGAGTTCGCTGGCACTGATGCCATCACGGATAAAGCGCGACAGTTCGTCGTCGAGCGCGCGCCGCAGGCGTTCGATATTCTGCGGCGCGTAGACCGCATATAAGCCGAAGCGGCCCGCACGGTCGAGCGATCCCACCTGCAGATAGCTGGACGCGCCGTAGCTGATGCCGTCCTGCTGCCGCAGACGGTCGGCCATGCGGCTGCGCATGCCGGTGCCGCCGAACACGCGGGTTGCGATCATCAGCAGCGGATAGTCCGGCGAGTCGGTCAGCAGATCGATCGGTTGCGTGGCCATGTACACCGCATTGGCCTTGCCCGGTGTCTCGAGCGTGAAGTTTGCGCCGGGAATCGCGACGAACGGCCGATCCACGCGCGCGAACGGCACCTCCGCGCGCCAGTCGCCGAACAGGAATATCGCCTGCCGCTTGGCCTCGTCGGCGTCGAAATCACCGACCAGCGCCAGCTGGGCATGGTCGGCGCCGTAGAAGCGGGCATGGAAGTCGCGCGCTTCGGCAGGGGTCACCGCGCGCAGTTCCACCAGACTTTCGTCGAAGGTCGGCGTGTAGCGCGGATCCTCGGCGGGGTATGGGTTGCCATGGCGTCCCAACGCATTGGGCGCCATTGCGTTGGGCTGGCTGCGCTGGCTTTCGATGCCGGCGATCGAACTCGCACGCAGCGTCTCGAACTCGCTGGCGGGGAAGGTTGGCATCCGCAGAACCGTGCGCAGCAATGCCAGCAGGTCGGGCAGGTACTGGCGCCGGGTCTCGAACGACACGGTCAGGCTTTCGGCGCCGCCGGAGATCGACACGTTGGCCTTGAGCGCTTCCAGCCGGTCCGCGATCTGCTGACGGTCGAACGCGCCGGCGCCGCGTCGCAGCATGCCGGCGGTCAGGTTGCCCACCGCGCGCTTGCCCTGCAGCGACTCCGTATTGCCAAAGCGCAGGATCAACGTGCCGTTGACGGCCTCGCCGCGCGTGGGTTTGGGCAGCAGCGCCAGTTGCATGCCGTTGGCAAGCGTCTGCCGCGTCGTATGGGCGTCGATGTTGGCGGGGCTGGGGTCGAACGTTGCCACGGCAGCCGCCGCGGGTTTGCCACGATAGTCGCGGGTCAGCGCGGCCACGTCCGGCGTGGCGGGCATCGCCGCCAGTTGCGGCTTGTCACCCGGGAGGAACTGGCCCACCGTACGATTGGTCGGCCGCAGATAGTTTTCCGCCACGCGTTGTACATCCTCCAGCGTGGTGGTCTCCACGCGATCGCGGGCGACGAAGATCAGGCGCCAGTCCCCCTTGGCGATTGCCTCGGACAGCGCCACGCCATAGCGCGCGGGATCGTTGAGGATATGTTCGTAGGCATTGCGCATGCGCACGCGCGCACGCTCGAGTTCTTCGGCCGTGACCGGGCGCGCGGCCACGCCTTCCACCTCGGCCAGCAGTGCCGCGCGCAGCGGTTCGAGCGGACGGTCCTTGCTGGTCCCTGCGGCGAACATCATCACACCGGGATCGTGCCGCGCTTCGAGCGACGAGCTTTGCCATGCCGCCTTGCGCGTCTGCACGAGCGACTGCTCGAGCCGCCCGCCCGGCGTGTCGGCCAGAATGACCGACAGCAGCCCCAGCGCGGTGCTGTCGGGGTGCGCGCCGGGCGCCACGTGATACTGGACCGCGATGATGCTGCTGTCGCCGGGCCGCGTCAGCGTGAGCTCGCGCGCGCCTTCCTGCGGCGGCTCCACCGTGTGTTCGGCGGGCAGCACGCGGGTGGGCCGCGGAATCGTGCCGAACGCCTGCTCGATGCGCGCGAGCGTGCGGTCTGGATCGAACTGACCGGTCACCACGAGCACCGCGTTGTCGGGCTGGTAGTAGCGTCGGTAGAACGCACGCAGGTTCTCGATGCCGACATGCTCGACGTCGCTGCGCGCCCCGATCGGTGCCTTGCCATAGCTGTGCCAGCGATAGGCAGCCGCGCTCATCTGCTGCATCAGCATGCGCATCGGATTGTTCTCGCCGATCTCCATCTCGTTGCGCACGACCGTCATCTCGCTGTCGAGGTCCGCACGCGCGATCACGCTGTTGACCATGCGGTCCGCTTCCATGCGCAGCGCCCAGTCGAGGTTGTCCTCGCTGTAGGCGAAGGTCTCGAAGTAGTTGGTGCGGTCCTGCGCGGTGGTGCCGTTCGAGGTCATGCCACGCCGCGCGAATTCGGTCGGGATGGTGCGCGCCGGTAGCGACGGGGTGCCCTTGAACAGCAGATGCTCGAGCAGGTGGGCCATGCCGGTCTCGCCATAGTTCTCGTGACGGCTGCCGACCAGATAGGTGACGTTGACGGTCGTGGTCGGCTGGGCCGCGTCGGGCGCCAGCAGGATGCGCAGGCCATTGGGCAGGCGATATTCGGTGATGCCTTCGACCTCGGTGACGCGCGTCGCCGCGGCAACCGGCGTGGCTGACACAGGCGCAGCGGCGCTTGGTGCGGCGAGCGTCAGCGTTGACGCGGTGGTCAGGATGGCCGTCATGAGAAGGCCGGCAACGGTCAGGCGAGGCATGGAGTCTCCGGCAGCGGTCCGCGATCACGATAACCGGGCCGCATGGCTACGATGTGAGCCCGATTCTAGCTGCGAGTGGGCACGGCGATAAGCGCGGCGCCGTACTTTTCGTGGAATGGAGGAGAATGTCCGATTCCAGCGCATTTCATCGCCCCTCGCGCGCTACGATGGCCGCATGAAACTTGATCCCGATACCTGCTACCGCGCTGTCGCGTCGCATGACCGTCGCTTCGATGGCCGGTTCTTCGTCGGCGTATCGTCCACCGGCGTGTACTGTCGGCCGGTCTGCGCGGTGCGCACGCCCCGGCGCGAGAACTGCTCGTTCTACGAGACTGCCGCCGCGGCCGAGAAGAACGGCTATCGCCCGTGCCTGCGCTGTCGCCCGGAACTCGCGCCCGGCCACGGCCTGGCCGATATCTCGGGCCGGCTCGCGCAGGCCGCCGCGACGCTGATCGACGAAGGCTTCATGGCCGATGGCGGGGTGGCGCAACTGGCCGCCCGCATCGGTGTGACCGAGCGGCACCTGCGGCGCCTGTTCGATGCCGAGTTCGGCGTGTCGGTGCTCGAGTACGCGCAGACGCAGCGGTTGCTGCTGGCCAAGCGGCTGCTGACCGATACGGCCCTGCCGGTTGCCGAAGTGGCCCATGCCGCCGGTTTCGGCAGTGTGCGGCGCTTCAACGATGTGCTGAAGACGCGCTATGGGCTGACGCCGCTGGCCATGCGCAAGCGCGCGGCGGACGGCATGGCGGACCGGCTCGTGTTCGAGCTCGGCTATCGCCCGCCGTACGCCTGGGACGCGCTGCTCGGCTTTCTGGGCACGCGCGCGGTCGATGGCGTCGAGCACCTGCAGGGCGAGACCTACCTGCGCACCATCGCGGTCGAGAGCGGCGGACGCCTGCATGTCGGGTGGGTACGAATCGAGCATGTGCCGCGCCGGCTGGTGTTGCGCGTGACGCTGTCCGCCTCGCTCGCGCACGCGATTCCGCAGGCGCTGGGCAAGGTGCGGCGGCTATGCGATCTGGGCTGCCGGCCCGATGTGGTGGACCGGCATCTCGGCGATCTGGCCGCGGAAATGCCGGGCATTCGTCTGCCCGGCACGTTCGACGGGCTCGAAATTGCCGTGCGCGCGATCGTCGGCCAGCTGATCTCGGTCGTGCACGCCCGGCGGATCCTCGCGCGGCTGGTGACCATCGCGGGCATCCCGCTGCCAGCTGGCGTGGCAGTGCCCGCGGCCGATGCGGCGGCGCCACTGACGCATGCGTTCCCTACCGCCACCGCGCTTGCCGCGCTGTCCGACGATGCTTATCGCGCGGCCGGGGTACCGGCCGGCAAGATGCGCGCGATCCGGGCGCTGGCGGAGCAGGTAGACGCGCGCTCGCTGCGGCTCGAGCCGCAGGCCCCGCCGGAAGACACCATCTCGGCATTGCGCGCGGTGCCTGGCATTGGCGACTGGACCGCGCAGTACATCGCGATGCGCGCGCTCGGATGGCCCGATGCGTTTCCCGCCACCGATTACGCGCTGCGCAAGGTGCTGGGCGTGGAGACCATCCGCGACATGAACGCGCGCACCGCCCAATGGGCGCCGTGGCGCGCCTATGCCGCCATTCATCTTTGGTACCGGTACGAACAGCGCAAGCTGCGCGCGGACGCGGACCACGACACCGTCAAGGAGCCAGCATGACCACGACTTCCGCCACGACCTTCCGCATGGTCGACAGTCCCCTTGAAGACATTCTGCTGCGCGCGGCCGATGGGGCGCTGACCGGCGTATTCTTCGCGGGTCAGAAGTATTACCCGCCGGGCATCGATGCCGCAGTGCTGCAAGCGACCGGGGCAGCCGATGCGCGCGTCTTCGACCAGGCCGCCGAGGAGCTGGAGGCCTACTTTGCCGGCACGCTGCAGACGTTCCGCGTGCCGGTGCGCTTCGCCGGCAGCACGTTTCAGCGCGAGGTCTGGCAGGCGCTGCGCGACATCGCGTTCGGAGGGACGGTATCGTACGGGGAGCTGGCCGCATCGCTGAATCTGCCCTCGTCGCACGCGCGGGCCGTGGGCGGGGCGGTGGGGCGCAATCCATTGTCCGTGGTCGTGCCGTGCCATCGCGTGCTGGGCGCCAGCGGCGCGTTGACTGGCTACGCCGGGGGCGTGGATCGCAAACGGGCGTTGCTGGGCCTGGAGGGCGTGCCGGCGCTGGCGCGCCATCCGCTCCATCAGTAAACGGTAGGGGAAGCGCTTGCTGCGCTTTTGACCGGGGATTGTGCCTTGCTAGCTACCCCCCGTTAGTCTGTGCCTCAAGTTATGCAACATTTTGCCGAAGGCCAAAGCAAGCGCTTGCGCCGCGCCGTCCGCCACGCGTACCATGCCGCGTTGGTCGCAAACCTGCTCTTTTGCGGCGCAAATCCCACACTGATGTAGCGTAATCCCCGTAATGCCATGAGCCTCCGAGATTCCAAAGGGTCCGACCCGGAACAATCCCTCCATCAGGTTCCACCGATGGACGACGAGCAAGAAGAACTAGAACAGGAGGGGTCGCACTCGGACGAACGCTACCGCCTGACCCATGTCTCGCAGATCGGCACGGTGCTGCGCGATCTGGCGTGGCAGAAATGCCTGCTGAGCGTGCGCTCGCGCAACGGCTCGGAGATCGTGACATCGATTCTTCACGTCGATCCCGCCAATCGCACGTTCATCTTCGACTGGTGCCGCGCCGATGGCGAGCGTCAGGCGCTGATGGCCTCCGATCAGAACGCGTTCTCGGGCCTGCTGCGTGGCGTGCCCGTGAACTTCCTCGTCGGCACCCCCGGCGCGACGCGTTTCGAAGGCGGTCCCGCGTTCATTGCCGATTTTCCGGGCAAGCTCTATCACTTCCAGCGCCGCCGCCATTTCCGCGCACGTACGTTGCTGACCAAGGGCTATCGCTGCGAGATCCGCGTCCAGGAAGGTGCGGAGACGCGCGTCATGCAGATGGATATTGCCGACCTGTCGCTGTCCGGCGTCGGCCTGCGGTCGCGCGCCGTGGGGTCGGAGCAGTTGCCGGTCGGGACCACGGCCAAGCGCTGCCTGCTCGATTTCGGTGAACTTGGCCGTCTGGAGCTGGATATGCAGGTAGTTGGCCACTGGATGGTCGGCTACGACGACAACACCGTCCACCATTACGGCTGCGCGTTCCTGAACCCCGACGGGCGCATGGAAAACTTCCTGCAGCGGCTCGTATTCGCCCTCGAACTGGCCGCCCGCGGCTAAGGTACCACCCCCCGCCCTTGCTCCCTTCTCCCTCCGGGAGAAGGGCCGGGGATGAGGGCAAGCCGCCCCTTCCTCTGGCCCTCAGCTGGCAATCAGCTTGCCGATAGCCGCCGCAGCTTCGCGCATCGGCGTCAACAGGCGCGCGATCATCTCTGCTTCCGACACCTTCGCCGCCTTGACGCTCACGCTGACAGCCGCCACCACGGCGCCGGACAGCGCCCGCACCGGTACCGCGATCGCGCGCAGGCCGGGCTCCAGTTCCTCGTCGATCAGCACATAGTCCACCTCGCGCGCCCGCGCGAAAGCCGCCTCGAGCTCCGTCCGCGAAACCTTGGTCTGCATCGTGCGCGGGCGCAGTTCGGCGTGCTCGAAGAACGCTTCGAGCACGGCCTCAGGCTGATAGGCCAGCAGCAGCCGGCCAATCGACGTGCAATAGGCGGGCAGGCGGCTGCCCATGCCCAACGAATGCGTCAGCACGCGCTGCACCTCGGATCGCACCAGATAAAGAATGTCGGTGCCGTCCAGAATCGCCAGCGCCGAGGTTTCGTGGATCCGTGTGCTCAGCGTATCGAGGATCGGCTGCGCGGCGGAGACCAGCGAGGTCGAGGAGAAATACGCATGGCCGAGATGCAACACCCGCGGCCGCAGCGCGAAATGCCCGTCCTGCTGGCTGACGTAGCCGAGTTGCTCGAGGGTATAGAGGCACCGGCGCACCGAAGCGCGCGAGAGCTGGGTCCGCTGGGCGACCTGAGAGATCGTCAGCGGCCGCTTGCGCTCGGAAAACGCTTCCAGCACCGTCAGCCCGCGCGCGAGCGACAGCATGAAGTTCGGATCGCCGGCAAAGCCGGTCAGCAAATCTGACGGGGGACGGGCGGCACGCACGGTGTCGGCATGCGCGGGCTGGAGGCGAATCGGATGGGGGGCGTCCATGGGAGGGGGCGTGGCCTGGAGGCGTTCGATAATCGCGCATCTTAACGTCTTGATCCATGCGATCGCCCCTTCGCACAAAAAAAATGTCGCCGCTGGTGCGCATGGGTGACCCATGCAGGCGGCGACTTTGGGAAGGATGCCGTACAAGACGGGGGTCTTGGCGACGACTCAAGTATAGATAGCCTCACATAGTCGTCACATACGACTTCGGTGGGGTGACGGCTGAGTACCCTCCGAGGTTTGCCTTTGAAGGTTTCGGAGAGGCTTTCGGCCGCGACCGCGTCGTTCAGCCGCCCTTGCCCGTGTTCTGCCAGTCGTCGCATTTCTTGCGCGACAGCGCCTCGCGCGAATAGCCGCGGCCCACGCGCAGCTGATGCTCGACCGCTTCGGCCTGGTCCATGCACGCGAATACGAGGTCGTCGCGCGTCCTCTGTGAAACGCCCCTGAGGTCGGGCGCCTCATAGGCAAGCCGGCGCGCGCGGCAGCGCAGGAACAGCAGTGTTTCCTCCGAGGCGGTGCGCAATTGCGCCGCGTCCACGCGCTCGCAGTGCGCGATATCGGGCTCGGCCACTGCCAGCGCCGGCACGCAGAGCGGCAGTGCGAGCAGCAGACCGAGCAGTAATCGAGACGCGGCAGACATGGTTCGATAGGGGGAGGTGGCAAGTTTCGTCTGCATCATTGCAAAGCAATGTGAACAGTGCAAGTCCTCATCGGAAGTGGTGACCCGTCCGACTATCGGAACACTCTATCCACCGATCCGAACAATGGGCGGCAAGTCCCCATGCAACCGTGCCTATCTGCAAAGTACGCAGAATTATCTGCCCGGGCATACTGGGCAGACGACCGGCACCGCGTGTAGCCTGTCCGGGCGCGAGCGCACTGCTCGCGACCATTCAACGGCAAGCGCGGCGGTAACGCGCCTGCCGCCATGATCAGAACACATACATGACTGACCTCTCCTCTTCCGCCAGCACCGCATCACCCGACATCGGCCCGCCCCCCACACCCGAGGAAACACGCAAGCGTGTCTTCGCCATCGTTGCCGCCTCGTCGGGCAACCTGGTCGAGTGGTTCGATTTCTATATCTATGCGTTCTGCGCGATCTATTTCGCGCCGTCGTTCTTCCCGAAAGCCGATCCCACCGCGCAGTTGCTGAACACCGCGGGCGTGTTCGCGGCCGGCTTCCTGATGCGACCGATCGGGGGCTGGCTGTTTGGCCGCATTGCCGACCGCAACGGCCGCAAGAACTCGATGGTGATCTCGGTGATCATGATGTGCTGCGGCTCGCTGCTGATCGCGGCGCTGCCGACCTATGCAACGATCGGCAACCTGGCACCGGCGCTGCTGCTTCTCGCGCGCCTGCTTCAGGGGCTGTCGGTTGGCGGCGAGTACGGCACGACCGCGACGTACATGAGCGAGGTGGCACTGAAAGGCCGCCGGGGTTTCTTCTCGTCGTTCCAGTACGTGACGCTGATCGGCGGCCAGTTGCTTGCCGTGCTCGTCGTCGTTGTCCTGCAGCAGTTGCTCGACGAGGCCGAGCTCAAGGCATGGGGCTGGCGCATTCCGTTCGTGATCGGCGCGATCACCGCGGTCGTGGCACTGCTGCTGCGCCGCACGCTGCACGAAACCTCCACGGCCGCCACGCGCAATTCGAAAGAAGCGGGCACCATCGCCGGGCTGTTCCGTCATCACAAGGCCGCGTTCTTCACGGTGCTGGGCTACACGGCCGGCGGCTCGCTGATCTTTTATACGTTCACGACGTATATGCAGAAGTACCTCGTCAACTCGGCTGGCATGTCGATCAAGACCGCCAGCTACGTGATGACCGGTTGCCTGTTCCTGTACATGTGCATGCAGCCGATTTTCGGTGCGCTGTCGGACCGCATCGGCCGCCGCAGCAACATGCTGCTGTTCGGCGCGCTCGGCACGCTGTTCACGGTGCCGATCCTCACCGCACTGGGGTCCGTGTCGAGCCCGGAACTTGCGTTCGTGCTGATTGGCGCGGCGCTGGCGATCGTCAGCTTCTACACGTCCGTGAGCGGCATCGTGAAGGCGGAAATGTTCCCGCCCGAAGTGCGTGCGCTGGGCGTGGGCCTGGCTTATGCGGTGGCCAACGCCATCTTCGGCGGCTCCGCGGAATACGTGGCGCTGGCCCTCAAATCGGCGGGCCACGAGAGCGCGTTCTACTGGTACGTGACCGTGATGATGGCGATCGCCTTCCTCGTTGCGCTGCGGCTGCCGCGGCAAGCCAGGTACCTGCACCACGAGCATTGATCTGAGATCAGTCGCCTTGCGCATACACTAAGGGGCCTTCGGGCCCCTTTCCTGTTTACGACCGCTGCCATGGATCTCAACGCCCTGCGTCTGTTTGTCGATATCGTCGATGCCGGCAACCTCAGTGCCGCCGCGCGCAAGCTCAGGATGACGCGCGCCAATGTCAGCTATCACCTGAAGGCACTCGAATCCGAGCTTGGCGTGCAGTTGTTGCGCCGCACGACGCGGCATGTGGAACCCACGCCCGTGGGCGCCGGGCTCTACGAGCATGGCCGCAATATCCTCGGCGAAGTGGCCGCGGCCAATGCGTTGATCAGCAGTATGGGCAAGAGCCTGCATGGCCATGTGCGGCTGTCGGTGCCGACCGGACTCGGCCACGCGCTTTTGTCGCCGTTGCTGGTGCAGTTCAAGCAGCGCTATCCGGATATCACGCTCGATGTGGTGTTCGACAACCGTATCCACAACCTCGTGGCGGAGGACGTGGAGGTGGCGCTGCGCATCATCTCGACGCCGCCGGACGCGGTGGTCGCCACCGAGATCGGTGTGGTCGATTGGGTGGTCTGCGCGGCACCGTCCTATCTGCGCGATCGGCCCGCGCCCGTCGAGCTGGCCGGCCTCGCGACGCACGCCATCGTCTGTGCCGCGCCGATCGGCCAGAAGCTCAAGGCGTCCGGTACGCGCGAGGGCGCAACGGCGCGGGAACAGGTGGTGCTGACGCCGACGCTGAGTTCGGAGAACTTTGCTTTTCTCAAGGATGCCGTGATCGGTGGCCTTGGCGTCGGCATCTTTCCGATGTATGCCATCGGCGACGAACTCGACAGGGGCGTGCTCGTGCCGCTGCTCCCCGATTACCGCATCAGTGTGTTCGGCAGCAAGCTCTACCTGCTGACGATGCCCAACCGTTACCAGACCATGGCGACGCGCTATCTGCTGACGTTTCTTCGGACCGAGCTGCAGGCGATCTGGCCGCAACTACGGAAGCATTGATCCGCTCTCGCTGCTGTCGTCCTTGAGGTCCACGCCCGATCGTCCGAGTGCCAGCGCACCGCGCATCAGGAACACAAGACGGTCTGCGGCCTGCGCATACGACAGCCCCTCGGGCCGGATGTTGGAGATGCAGTTGCGCTCCGCGTCGGTGCGCCCGAGCCGTGGCGCGTGCGTGAGGTAGATGCCGAGGCTGTCAGGCGAACTGAGCCCCGGCCGCTCCCCGATCAGCATGACCACCTGACGAGCGCCGAGTCGCTGCCCGATGTCGTCACCGAGCGCGACTCGTGACTGCAGCGCGATCACCACCGGTCCGATCGCGACGTCGTGCAGGCGCGCGCAAATCGCGTCGAGCAATGGCAGGACGTGACGTTGCGCAGCCAGCGCGGAGAGGCCATCGGCAATGACGAACACTACGTCAATGGTGCGCGCGGGCCGTAACGCGTCGAGCCGCGCACCGCTGTCGTCGTCGAGCACGCGGCCCAGATCGGGACGCCGCAGGTAGTGCGCGCGGTCGACGGCGGCGCTGTGTACCCGCACACTGTCGTGGCCCGCCGCGCGCAGCGCCACCGCCAGCGCCTCCGCATCGAGCGGCAGATGGACGGCATCACGCGCCTGCGCATGGGCCAGCCCGAATGCCAGAATGGTCTCGGTGGTCTGCGCATGGCCGCTGCGGCCCAGCGCGATACGCGCGCGCGTGAAGGACCGCAGCCGCGCCCACAGATCGCTCTGCACGGTCGTTGCAGGTTTCAGCTCGTCGCTCATGCGGTCTCCTCACAGTCCGTGCGCCATGGCCAGCAGCGGCTGGCACGCGGTGGGCGTCAGCAGCCGGCCCTGTCCATCGACGATGCCGCTCCGCTGCAGCCACGCCTCGAACTCGGGCGCCGGGCGCAGACCCATTACCTCGCGCAGATACAACGCGTCATGAAACGCGGTGCTCTGGTAATTGAGCATGATGTCGTCCGCGCCCGGCACGCCCATGATGAAATTGATACCGGCCACGCCGAACAGCGTGAGCAGATTGTCCATGTCGTCCTGGTCCGCTTCCGCGTGGTTCGTATAGCAGACGTCGCATCCCATCGGCACGCCAGTCAGCTTGCCGCAGAAATGGTCTTCAAGCCCGGCACGAATGATCTGCTTGCCATCATAGAGATACTCGGGACCGATAAAACCAACCACGGTGTTCACCAGCAGCGGCGAGAACGCGCGCGCCACGCCGTGCGCGCGTGCCTCCATGGTCTGCTGGTCGACACCATGATGCGCGTTGGCCGACAGCGCGCTGCCCTGACCGGTCTCGAAGTACATCACGTTATCGCCGATCGTGCCGCGTTGCAGCGAGAGCGCCGCCGCGCGGGCCTCGGCCAGCAGCGCGAGGTCGATGCCAAATGCCGCGTTGGCCTGCTGGCTGCCGGCTACCGACTGGAACACTAGATCGACGGGCGCGCGGGCCTCGATCGCGCGCAGGGTGTTAGTGACGTGGGTCAGCACGCACGACTGCGTGGGCACATCGTGACGCGTGCGGACTTCGTCGACCAGCCGTAGCAGCGCGACGATCGTCGCGAGGTTGTCCCCCGCCGGGTTGATGCCGATGGTCGCGTCGCCACAGCCATAGAGCAGCCCGTCGATGATCGACGCGGCAATGCCACGCGGATCGTCGGTCGGGTGATTCGGCTGCAGGCGTACCGAGAGGCGGCCCGGCAGACCGATGGTATTGCGGAAGCGCGTCACCACGCGGCACTTGCGCGCGACGGCAACCAGATCCTGGTTGCGCATCAGCTTGCTGACCGCGGCCGCCATCTCGGGCGTGATGCCGGGCGCGACGCGTGCCAGCACGGCCTCGCCGGTCTCATGCAATAGCAGCCAGTTGCGAAAGTCTCCGACGGTAAGCGAGGCGATCTCGGCAAACGCGGCCGCGTCGTGGCGATCGATGATGAGACGCGTGACCTCGTCCTGCTCGTAGGGGATCAATACTTCCGACAGGAAGCGGGCTAACGGCACCTCGGCCAGCGCCATGCGCGCGGCCATGCGTTCTTCCTCGCTGGCAGCGGCCACGCCGGCGAGCGCATCGCCGGAACGGGCCGGGCTGGCTTTGGCCAGCAACGTGCGCAGATCCGCGAAGACATGCCGTCGCGAACCGACGGTATGGGTGAATGCCATGGGCGCGCTCTCCGGGGGCGTGTACCGTGTCGACAGCCTCACTATAGGCGACGATCATGGCAACTTGATGCAAGTTTCAGGCCCGCAGGCGCCATTCGCTTGCCAAGCCCCCGCATGTTGCAGACAATCGTGCGCGAGAAACATCCTCGCCCATACCAACACTAACGCGCCCTCGACACCATGTATCCGCCGGAACCAGAACGTACGCCGGAATCCACCAAGCCGATTGCACCCGGCACCGCCCGATGGCTCAACGTGACGGCGGTCTCGTTCGTACTGACCGCCGCCGCGCTGTTCCTCGTGATGCAGGCCAACCTCGTGGCCGCGTTGCTATCCGGGCTGCTGCTGTACTCGCTGGTCGACGTACTGGCACCGCGGCTGGTTCGCGTGCATTCGCGCCACGACGCGCTGGCGGTGGCCATCCTGTCCGTCACGACGCTGCTGGTGCTCACCGTCGGCATCTGGGCGCTGGTGCGGCTCGTCGGTGGCGATGGCAATACGCTCGAGCGATTGCTCGACCATGTGGCGGACATCATCGACCGCTCGCGCAACCAGATGCCGGGCTGGCTCAGCGACTCGCTGCCCAATGGCGTGGAGGAGCTGGCCACGGCGCTGATCGCCGCGCTGCGCACGCACGCGCAGATGGCGCAGAAGCTCGGCACCGATATCGTGCGCGCGCTGTTGCATATCCTGCTGGGCTTCGTGATCGGTGCGATGGTGGCGCTGTATCGGGCGACCTCGCGGCCGAACCGCCGGCCGCTCGCGGCGGCGCTGGTCACGCGCGCGCGCACACTGCAGACCGCGTTCGCGCAGTTCATCTTCGCGCAGATCCAGATCTCGTCGATCAATACGCTGCTGACCGCGATCTACCTGCTCGTGGTGCTGCCGCTGTTCGGCCAGCACCTGCCACTGTCGAAGACGCTGGTGGCGGTGACTTTTCTCGCGGGCCTGCTGCCGGTGCTCGGCAACCTGATCTCGAACACCGCGATCGTGGTGGCATCGCTGTCGGTGTCGCTGCCGATCGCGGTGGTGTCGCTGCTGTACCTGATCGTGATCCACAAACTCGAGTACTTCCTGAATGCGCGCATCATCGGCGCGCGTATTCAAGCCGCCGCATGGGAATTGCTGACCGTGATGCTGATCATGGAGACGCTGTACGGCATTCCGGGCGTGATCGCCGGGCCGATTTTCTACGCGTACATCAAGCGCGAGCTGGTGGCGGCCGGGCTGGTGTGACCGCTCACCAGACGTATTTCACGCCGATCTGCCCCTGCGCGCTCGAATAGGCGTTCGAGCCGACCTGAAAGCCGATATCGCCCCAGGCATGCCAGTTGCGGCTCAGCCGTGCCTGGGCGCCGAACTTCATCTCGAAGCGATCCTTCGGCGTACCATCCTTCACGCTGGCGCCGGACATGACGACCGAGGGCTGGTTCTGTGCATGCCACCAGTTCAGTGTCATGTAAGGTTGCACGGTCTGCCCGCCGGCCAGCTGCCCTTGACCGAACACCGTGGCGCCCATCCGGCTCAGCCAGCCGCCCACATCCTTCGTCTGCACACGCGTGCCATTGGCCTCGAAGATGTCTCCCTGGTAGTAGCCGCTATAGAGCAGTTGCAACTGCGGCTGGAGATAGAGCCTGCTCCCCGCACTTTCGCCGAGCAGGAACGTGTAGCCACCTTCGAGCGAGCCAGTCCAGTTGTGGCTGGTGTAGCGCTCGGTGGGCAGCATGCTGCCGCGCGTTTCGTTGTTGTACCAGCCGTACTGCAACCAAGAGTCCAGATAGAAACCACTGCGCTTGACATCCTCGTTCTGGAACCACGTGCCATAGACGCCAACGGCATAGGCGTCGACGGTGCCAGTGGCGGCCGACAGGCCCTGCACCGACGACGAACTCGAGATCCGGCCCGCCGCGCCCATCACGCCCGCATGGATGCGTGAGGGTTGGTCCGCGCCCTGCCAGCGGATCAGATCGCCGCCGAATTGCGCGAGACCGCCGCGTGCGGACTGATCGATCCTGCCACCGGCGGCGGTGGAGTCGGTGGAGGTGCCAGCCAGCCTCACCCATCCACTGCTGGCACGCGGTCGATCCGCGCGGCTGTCGTCGATGAACTGCGGCTCGCCAAGGCGATCGTGGAGCGTATGGACGAACAGCGTGTTGGCGGCGCTCTGGTTGGCAAGATATGAGCCGGCCTCGGGTCGAATCTTCGGTATTGGTACGGGTGTCGGCGCAGGGGTGGTGTCGGCCGACAACAGGTACCAGTTGCCATCGTTCCCGGCCGGCGTGCCCTGCGTGAGCCGGTATTCGTATGGCCCGGCCACCACGCGCCCCTGCAGCGTAAACGTTCCCGCCGAGGTGCCCTGAACGCGCACGAGCTGGATACCCTTGACCGTCTGCGCGCCGGTCCCCGCGGAATTGTTGACGGCGACGCGCGTGCTGCCCGAGGTGCTGCCCTCCACGACCAGCCTGTCGGTTGGCGAATCGTCGCCGCCGAGTACCGTGCTCAGGGTGAGCAGCCCATTGCTGCCGACGTAATCACCCTTGACGGTCAGCGTGCTCGCCGGCAGCGGACTGGCCATGCGGATCTCGCCGGCATTGGTCAGCGAGCCACCGACGATGAACTGGCCGGCCGGGCCGGTCGCGAAGCCCGGCGCCGCATCGGCCACGGCCAGCAGTCCCTGGTTGACGACATTGCCGGCGACGCCACCGTAGCCCCCGAGTGCGGCGCCTGCGGCAACCGTGACCGGTTGCGTGCTCGCAAGCTGTGCCCCGTTGATCAACGTCAGCGCGCCTGCGTTGACTTGCGTCGGGCCGGCATAGGTCTGCGTCTTCGACAGGATCAGATCGCCAGCGCCTTGCTTGACGAGATCGCCGGTGCCGCTGATCACGCCGTCATACGCATACGTATTGCCACGGTTGATGACGAGGCTCGCCCGGTTGGCAATATCGCCGACAACGCTGCCGGTCGCGCCGCCTTTGCCGAGTTGCAGCACGCCCTGTTCGATGGTGGTGCCACCCGCATAGCTGTTGTCGCCCGAGAGGATCAGCGTCGCGGCACCGGTCTTGAGCAGGCGACCCGGACCCGCGATCACGCCGGCGAAGTCGGTATCGGCAGTGCTGGTTGCGGTCATTGCGGCGGCGCCCAGCGCAACGGCGCCCGCGCCCGAAAGGTTGCCGATGCGTTGATCGAAGCCGTTCAGATCGAGCATGGCGCCGGCCGCCACCTGCACACGTTCGCTGGTGGTGAGCACATTGGCCGCGCCCGCGCGTAGCGTGCCGCCATCGATCAATGTGGCGCCCGTGTAGGTGTTTGGCTTCGACAACTGGAGCGTGCCTGGACCCGCCTTGGTCAGCGTGCGGCCGTCCCATCCGGTCGCCGGACTGGCGGGTTGGTCCGCCAGCACCGCGTCCATGTCGAAGACGCCTGCCGCGTCCGCAAGCGTGAACGTGCCGTGCGCTTGCTGCGGCGCCGTGGTCGCTGCAGCGTACCAGCGCAATCCCAGACCGACATCGTAGTCCTGCGCACCGTAGGCGCTCGTCAGCGAGAGGTAATCCGCGAGGCCCGGTGCACCGCCGATGTTGACGCCGCCGAACGTACCCGTTATGCCGCCCGGCTGAGAGACATGGAGGACGTTGTAGATGGTCAGCGCGAGTTCGCTTGCGCTGGCGGTGGCTGGTGCGCTGTAGCCGGCAAGGTTGTATGTCGACCCCGCCCCCAGCGTGATCGTCGTTGCCGTGATCGCAGGTTGCCCTGGACCGACCACGTCGCTGAGCCTGCCATCTATCGTCGTCCGGCCGCTCACATTCAGCGATGCCGCGGCGGCGAGTGCCGTGGTGGCACCAGCTGCCGTGACATAGTCGCCGGTCACGTTGAATGCTCCGGTCTGGCCGAACCGCAGGGTGCCAGCGCTGACTGTGGCGCTGCCCTGTGTGCCTCCCGCGGTGAGCAACGCGGTGCCGGCACCTGTCTTGGTGAGGGCCCCGGCACCGGCGAGCGAGTTGGCCAGCGTATCGTCGGTGGCGAAGTCGAGACGCAGCGTGGCCGCGTTCTCGATGGGACCCGTGCCCAAGGCTGCGGCGCGCGGCGCCACCAGTATCCCAGCGAGGATCGTCGTGCCGCCGGCATGCGCGTTGGCACCGCTCAGCGTCAGGCTCCCCGCCCCGCTCTTGACGAGGCTGCCGGCGCCGCCGATCGTACCGGCGAACACCGTATCGGAGATCTGGTCGGCGTCGAGTGTCGCGCTGCCCAGTACGATGCTGCCTGCGCCGGAGAGATTGGCGGCGCGCTGGTTGAAGCCATTGAGATCCAGTGTCGCCCCCGCCGCAATGCCCACATTCGCACTCGCCGCAAAGGCATTGGCAATGCCAGCGCGGAGCGTACCGCCATCGATACGCGTATCACCACTGTACGCATTGGCCGTGGACAGGACCAGCGTGCCGGCGCCGGCCTTGGTCAGGGTCTTGCCATCCCATCCGCTGGTGAAGGTGCCCGTCTGGTTGAAGAGGGTCACGTCGACATCGAACGTATCCGCCGCGCCGGCGAGCGTGAAGGCACCGTTGCCGAGGGCGTTGCCGGCCGTCCATGTCAGACCGAAGCCCACGTTGTAGTCCACGCCACCGGTCACCTTGCCGCCGATCACAAGGTAGTCGACCTGACTGCCACGATCGAGTGTCACGCCGCTGAAGTTGCCGGTGATGCCGCCGGTCGTGTGCACGATGGTGAAGTCCGTGCTGGTCAGCGCGCTTGCGGTGTTGGGCGCGCCAGCGATAAAACCCGTCACATTGAGGGTACCGCTCAGGTTTGCGCTGTTCGCGGTAATCACGGGTTCCGTGCTGCCCACCGCGACGTCGAGCATCGCCCCCGCAGCGTGGGTCAGCGCGCCGGTGATGGTAAGCGCGGCATCCCCGGTCATCGCGGTTTTGGCGCCGCTCGCGGTCGTATAGCTCGCCGCGTTGAATGCGCCGGCCTGCGCCCAGCGCAGGGTGCCCGCCTCCACCGCGATATCGCCCTGTGCCGAACCCGCGGCCGTCAGCGTAGCGGTGCCAGTGCCGGTCTTGGTCAGCGTGCCGCTGCCCGACAGTTCGTTGGCGAGCACGCTATCCGCGGCGAAGTCGAGCCGCAGCGCGGCCCTGTTGGCGATCGCGCCCGTGCCGGCACCACTCCCATGCGGCAGCGTCAGCGTACCCGCCTCGATGGCGGTGCCACCGGTATAAACGTTGCTGCCCGCCAGGGTCAGATTGCCAGTGCCCGCCTGCGTCACGGTGCCGCCGCCCGCGATCGTGGCGGCATGAAGATAATCGTCGCTACGATGAAAGCCAAGCTGGCCGTTGTCGGTGATATTGCCAAGATAGCTGCCGGCCGTGCCACCCGCGCCGATACGCAGCGCGCCGCCGCTGCCGATCGCTGCCCCGCCCGTGTACGTATTGGCGCCTGTCAGGACGAGCGTGCCGCCATTTACGTTGAGGCTGCCCGCCGTCCCATCGATCGTGCCGCTGAAGGTACCGCCATCCGCGACCGCGAGCGAGCCCACATTCATGTGGAGGTTGCCGGCACCGGAGAGCGTGCCGATGGCCTGCGCCCTTCCGTTCAGATCGACGGCGGCACCGCTGGCCACATCGAGCAATGTCGTCTGCCCAAGCGCCGCATCGCTGCCCAGGCGCAACGTGCCGGCGGCCACCTCGGTCGGGCCACTATAGTTGTTGGCAGCATTGTTGAGCGTGATGGCGCTGGTGGCATCGATGCGCAGGCCACCGCTGCCTGTGACGCTCGCGTGCAGTTCATCGCCCCCTGCCGGGCTGGCGGTGTCCCCCGAGAGCGTCAACGTCCGCCCCGATTGCAGGCTCAGCTGACTCAGCGTAGCGGCGGCATACAGACCATCGTTGATGCCGCCAGTGGTTAGCGCGTAGCCATAGCTTCCCACCGCAACGACATTGCCACCCTGAACGATATCGGCGGTGCGGACGGTGAGTGGCACGCCGCTGGCGTCCGCCAGCGCGATCGACGTCGCGGCGCCCGTCACGATGCCGGCGCGAATCAGCGGCCTGCTGACGCCTTCATCCTGCGCCAGCAAGGTGCCGATGGTGGCCGTTGACGTCGGATCGATGCGCACTGTGCCGCCGTTCAGCGCCAGCGCGCCGGTCGACACGAAATCCGCGGCGGAGGCACCGTAGACGAGCGTGCCGCCATTCAGCGTGAAGTTGCCAACCGCCTGCGCCCCGGTACCGACGGTGGTGACGTTGCCCGCATCGAGCCGCAGCGTCGCAGCCGCCAGGCTGGACGCATTGGTGCCCGACAGCGCAAACGTGCCGGTGCTCAATGCCACCGTGCCGGCAAACGCACCACCCACACCACTGTCGAAGGCGAATGCATTGGCTGGAGCCCCAAGCGACACGCGCAGGGTGCCGGTGCCCGTGAGCGCCTTGCCGAAGGTGTAATTGCCGCTGGCCGGTGCGTCGATGAACAGCGTGGCGCCACTCGCGATCGATGCGGCACCGACGCCGATCGTGCCCGCACCCGTCAGGCGTAGCGTGCCGGCGTTGACGGCCGTGGTGCCCGCATAAGTGTTGGCGGCCGTCAGCGACAGCGTGCCAAGATCGGTCTTGTCGAGCCCTCCCGTACCCTGGATGACAGCATCGATCGTGGCGGTCATCGCGGCGCCGGCCGTCGTGCCATCGCCGACCCGGATGATGGTATCGGCAGTGTCCGTCGTCAGCGGCTGGCCGGCAAGCCGATACCCATCGACCGCGAATTGCGCGCCACCGAACGATACGGCGCCCGCGCTGTTGTCCACCGTCACAACGGCCGGCGTGCCCTGGAAGATCGCAAATCCGCCCATCTGCCACGGCGCGTTGATGGCACCCGCGCTGTTGGTCCATGCATCGTTGCCGGCACGCCAGGTCCCCGCGCCGCCATTGACCGCGCCATTGTTGAACAGAGTTGGCACAACGCCATCCCAGAACGTAAGCGGGCCCGCTCCCACCGCGTTGACGATGTTGATCTGATTCGGCACCGAGGTCTGCAACAGCAGGTCGACGTTGGCGGTCGAGCCGGCCGGGACCGTGCCCAACGTCATTCCGTTATCAATGAACGCGCCGCTGTACTGCACGACTCGATAGACGCCGGGGCCGAACGCGCCGGCCGACGTGACATTCAGCTTACCGCCGAGCGTGAGGTCGCCGGTCACATTGAAGAGCCCTGCGGTACTCGGCACAGCCAGCGCGATGTCCATCTGCGCATTGGCATTGAGCAACAGCCCATGCATCGTGAGCATCTGGCCCTGCGCGCCAAGCAGATGCCCGCCATCGGCAATGGTCACATCGCCACCAGTGGTGCCCGTGCCGCCGAGCGTGGCGCCCGAGGCTACGTTCACCGCGCCGGTGGCGGCGCTCTGATTTCCATTGATCAGCAGCGTGCCCGCGTTGACGCTGGTCGTCCCCGTATAGGTGTTTGCACCGCTCAGCGTCAGCACGCCCGCGCCCGCCTGGGTCAGCGTGCCTGCGCCGCTGATGGTGCCTGCATACGCGTAGGCATTGCCGCGGTTGACGATGAGCGCGCCGTTATCGGCGATGTCACCGGCGACGCTGCCGGTGCTGCCGCCATCGCCGAGTTGAAGCGTGCCACTGGTGATGGTCGTAACGCCCGTATGCGCATGATCGCCGGTCAACACGAGTGTGCCCGCGCCGGCATGCGTGAGTGCGCCGCTGCCCGTCAGCGCACCGGTGTAGGTGTAAGCATTGCTGCGGTTGAACACCACGAGGCCATTGTCGGTGACATTGCCGGCGTAGCTGCCCGCCGTGCCGCCGCTGCCGATTTGCAGCGTGGCGCCCGCCGCCACCGTGGTGGCGCCGGTGTAGGTACTGTCGCCGCCGAGCGTGAGCGTGCCTGCCTGAACGTTCAGCATACCGGCGCTGCCGCCGATCACACCGTCGAATGCGCCACCGCCGGCGACATCGAGCGCGCCGCTGCCCATGGCCAGGTTGCCGGTGCCGGTCAACGTGCCGATACGCTGCGCATGACCGGCGAGGTCAGCCGTGGCGCCGCTCGCAATGTTGAGTGTTGCGGTCTGGCCAAGCGCCGCATCGCTGCCCAGACGCAACGTTCCCGTGTTGACGCTGGTCGCGCCCGTGTAATCGTTGGCGCTGTTGTTGAGCGTGATCGCCGCGGTGGCATCGATTCGCAGTGCGCCGCTGCCGGTAATGCGGGCACGCATTTCATCGGCCCCGGCCGTCCCGGTCGTGTCGCCCGACAGTGACAGTGTTTGCGCGGCCTGCAAATCGAGTTGCATCAGCTGGTTGGTGGCATAGAGTCCATCGCCGGCCCCCGTCGAGAGTCCTGCGTTGAAGGTGCCGACGGCGACGGTGTTGCCGCCTTGCACGATATTGACCGCGCTGTTGCCACCAAGCGGGTTGCCACTCAGATCGTACAGCGACAGCGCGGCGGCGGTGCCGTTTACCGCCGTGGCACTGACCAGTTGCGCGTTAATCCCATCGTCCTGCGTCAGCAGCGTGCCCGCGCCGAGCGTGGCCGGATCGATGCGGACCTGCCCGGCGCCAAGCGCGAGCACGCCCGTGGCGATGCGTCCGGTCGGCGCCGCGCTATAAGCCAGCGTGCCGCCATTGAGCGTCAACCCGCCAATGGTCTGTGTGCCCGTGCCAACGTTGGTGAAGCTGCCGGTGTCGCTTTGCAGCGTGGCGGCCGTCAGGCTCGCCGTATTGGTACCGGATAGCGCGAACGTACTGGTCCCCAGTACCAGCGTGCCACCGAATGCCGTACCCGCGCTGCTGCCGAACGCGAACGTGTTGGTTGCGCCAGACAGCACCGCCTGCAGCGTCCCCATACCGGACAATGCATTGCCGAAGGTGTAATCACCGGATGCGGGCCCGTCGATGAATAACGAGGCGCCAATATCGATAAACACCGCTCCCGGGCCGATCGTGCCGATGCCTGTGGTTCGCAGCGTGCCGGCAGTGACCGACGTCGTGCCGCCGTAAGTATTGATGGCTGTGAGCGTGGTTGTGCCGAGGCCGCCCTGCGTCAACGTTCCGGTACCGCTGATCGGGCCGCTGTGAACCAGGTCGGTCCTGTGGTTGAATACCAGCGCGGCATTGTCGGTAATGGCACCCGTCACGAAACCGCCGGTTCCGGTAGCGCCATTGCCGATCTGAAGGGATCCGCCGGAAATGGTCACTGCGTTAGGAAACGGCACCGGGCCTGTGAGCACAGTCACGCCACCACTGTTGACGAACGTGCGCGAGCCAAAGGTGGCGCCGGTGTCCAGCACCACCGAGTTGGTATAAGGACCCGCCATGGTGATGCCAGCCCCGGTACCCGTCAGCGCGCCGGCGATGCGCAGCGTGACCGGACCCGTTGCGGTGGCCGGATTCGTGAAGCTGCCACCAAGCAACGACGCGCCGCTGGCGAGCTGCAGCGTGCCACCGAGCAACTGCCAGTTCTGCGTCTGGTTGCTGGCATTGCCTGTCAGCGTCCAGCTGCTGCCTTCAATCTTCTGCAACGTGCCGAAGAGCCGGTATTGCGCACTGGAACCCAGTTGTCCAAGCGCGAAGCTTCCGCTGCCACTCTGCCCTCCAAGCGCAAGGACGTTGGCCCCGCCTCCCCCGGTTACCCACCCGGTGATCACGGACGTGGGCTCCAGGATCAGCGTATCGGCCGAGCCGCCCAGCGTCACCGCTGACTGGCCCGCGCCGCCGGCGGTGGCCAGTGTGCCGGCATTGCGAAGCGTGGTGGCCCCACCCGAAAGAATGGCGCCTAGCGAGGGACTGAGACTTTCGATGGTGGCGCCCGCCTCATTGGTGATGCTGAGGCTGGTGATGGCGGGCTGATAGATCGACCAGTTCGCGCGCGAACTAATCTGGCCCCCACTCTGATTGACGATGGTCGTCGTGCCGGAACCGTCGGCCCAGATCGCCGGGCCGCCGTTGGCGGAGATCGTTCCGCTATTCACCAGATCGAGACTGGTGTTGTTGTTGGTCGAGGCGATCGCGGTCCGATTGCCTGTCGTATTGTTTTGCATCAGCCCGGTATTGCGGATGATGCTGAGCCCGGGGGCGCCACTACGTCCCACCAGATCGGCGTTCACCGAACTGACCATTGACCCATTGTTTATCAGCGTCCAGGTCGAGATGCCAGCCCCTCTGACACCGATCGTCTTTTCATAGGGACGTCCCGGCGCGGCGTCGCTGCCGACAAACGAGGCACCCGCGTCGATCGTGAGCGTCTGATTATCAGACGTGAAATTCATCCAGCCCGTATACGTCGCGGGACTCTGCACCGTGACCGTGCTACCCGCGGTGCCAATCGTGCAGCTCGCCGTGACCGATGCGGAAATGGTGCCGCCAGTTATCGAACACTGGGCGTATGTGTGGGCCGAACCGATGGCCGCGATCAGTGGGGGAAGCGCTTTGGCCAGGCGAGCCTGCATGATCGCCACCACTCTGTTTTAGTTTTTACGCTCCTCAATATAGGCAGGAATCACGCCAAAAGATGTGAATTCGGCACTTTACGATTATCAGTAAACGCTTTTCTCATCATCAGAGACCGCGCAGAAATGGGTACGCTAGTCCTCCGATTCGCGTGGCAGGAACGTGTCGCCTTCGGTCAGCGGCGCGTGACGATAGGTGGCCGGCGTGCGGCTCAATTTCACCGGTGCGCCGAGTCCCTTGTAGCCGCCCGGCATCTCGACAACCATCTCGCGATGCGCGGTGTGCGGATGCTCGAGTGCATCCGGCACCGACAACACCGGTGCGCACGGCACACCTGCCGCAGCGAGCTCGTCGGCGAACGACTTGCCATCGACCTCGCGCATGCGCGCCTCGAGCTCGACCTTGAGTGTGGCGCGATTGACCGAACGCGCGCCGGCCGTGGCGTAGCGTTCATCGTCTGCCAATGCTGCCAGACCGAGTCGCTCGCACAGGATGCGGAACTGTCGGTCGTTACCCACGGCAAGAAAAATCGGATCAGTGGCCGTGGCAACCGTGTCGTACGGGTAAATGTTCGGATGCGCGTTGCCGGTACGCTGCGGCGCCTTGCCGCTCATGAACCAGTTGGCCGCATGCGGATGCAGCAGCGACAGGCCAGAGTCGTACAGCGCGGCCTCGACGAATTGCCCGCGGCCGCTGCGCTCGCGCTCCTGCAATGCCAGCAGCACGCCCAGCGTGGCATTGAGACCAGTGACCATATCGACTACCGGCAACCCCACGCGCAGCGGGTCGCCGTTGGGTTCGCCATTGATGCTCATGATGCCGGCCATCGCCTGGATCGCCGCGTCGTAGCCGGGCAATCCGCCAAGCGGACCGTCGGCACCGAAGCCCGACACGCGGCAATGCACGAGGCGCGGAAAGCGCTGCGACAGCGCGTCATAGCCCAGTCCCCACTTCTCGAGCGTGCCGGTCTTGAAGTTCTCGACCAGTACGTCCGCATCGGCCAACAGCGCCAGTAGGACCTCGCGATCGGCCTCGGTCGTCAGGTCGAGCCGCATCACGCGCTTGTTGCGATTGAGGCCGAAGTAATAGGAGGCCACGCCATCGCGGAACGGCGGCCCCCACGTACGCGTGTCGTCGCCCTGCGGCGGTTCGATCTTGAGCACGTCGGCGCCATGGTCGCCCAGGATCTGTCCGCAGAACGGGCCGCCGAGAATGCGCGACAGATCGACTACGCGAATGCCGGCGAGCGCGCCGGTGGAAGGGGGCGTCTTGATCGTCATGGAGTCTCCTGTGTGTTCAGTCCAGCTGCGCGCCGGATTTTTGCACCACGGTACGCCATTTGCCGACCTCCGACTTGACGAACGCACCCAGCTGCTCGGGCGTCGTCGACGGCGCGAACTCGAGGCCCTGGCCTTGCAGCGTCTTGCGGACCTCCGGCTGTTGCAGCGCGTCGGCAAAGGCCGTGTTCAGCTTGCGAATGATCTCAGGCGGCGTGCCGGCCGGCGCGACCACACCGAAGAACACGGAAACGTCGAAGGTGGACAGGCCGAGCGCGCCGGCCTGCTCGGCAACGGTCGGCACATCGGGCAACGCCTGGGAACGGCCACGCGTGGTCACGCCGAGTGCGCGCACTTTGCCGCTCTTGATAAACGGCAGCGCGGTCAGCACGTCGGTGAAGGTCATGCTGACCTGGCCGCCGAGCAGGTCATTGAGCGCGGGGCCGGTGCCCTTGTAAGGCACGTGCTGGAAGTCCGTGCCCGCAAGGTTGTTGAACAGCACGCCGGCCAGATGCGATGAGGCGCCGTTGCCCGACGAGGCATAGGTCAGCTTGCCCGGATGCGCCTTGCCGTACGCGATCAATTCCTGCACGTTCTTCACCGGCACGTTCGCATTGACCACCAGCACGTTGGGCAGCAGACCGATCTGAATCACGGGTGCGAAGCTCTTGATCGGATCGTAGTTGATCTTGCGGTAGAGACTTACGTTGATGGCAAGCGGCGCGGAGGTACCGAACATCAGCGTGTAGCCATCGGGCTCGGCGCGCGCCACGGCCTCGGCACCGATGTTGCCGCCCGCGCCCGCGCGGTTCTCGACCACCACGGTCTGGCCCAGGCTGTTCTTGAGCGCGGCCGCGAGCGTGCGCGCCATCGCGTCGGTCGGTCCGCCCGGCGGATAGGTGACGACGAGCATGATCGGCTTGCTCGGATAATCTTCTTGCGCGTAAGCGGGGGCCACGGCAAGGCACAGCGTGCAGGCGGCTGCCGCCGCCACGCGTTTCCAGAATTGCATGATGATGTCTCCGGTACTTTCTGTTTATTGTTTGTTGTCTGCGGTCAGAACACGTTGACGTCGGCCACCGCATCCGCATCGCGCACGGACGCTTCGGCGGCAGGCAGCACGGTCTCCGCGAGCCACGCGGGTTCGATCTCGCCACCGAGCGGGTCCTGCGGCAGCACGCGATGAATCAGCACCGCCTGCGCCAGTCGCATGCGTCGAGCCGAGCCGATGCGGCCCGCTTCCCAAGCCATCGCTACAGCGCTGGTCACGTGATACAGCGCGGAGGCCGCCTGACGCGCAAGCACGTCGCCTTCGGCCTGGGCATCGGCCGCGCGTTGCGCTTGTGCGATCGCGCCGCTCAGCACGCGCTCGAATTGCTGGCGCGCCACCGCATGCAGCGGCGTATCGTCCAGCAGCGCCTGCAAGTGAGCCCGCAGCACCGGCAGCGAGTTCTCGCGACGAATCGCGCGCAGCACGTCCAGCGCCACGATATTGCTCGTGCCTTCCCAGATCGATCCGAGGTGGGCATCGCGCACGAGGCGCGGATCGCTCCATTCTTCGATATAGCCGCAGCCGCCACGCATTTCCATCGCATCGCCGGTCACGCGGCGCGCATCGCGGCAGGCGCGGAACTTGATCAGCGGCGTAAGCACGCGCATCAGCGCATAGGCGTCGGCCTCGCCGGCATCCGCACGGCGCAGCGCTTCCGCAGTCTGGAACACCATCGTGCGCGCCTGCTCGGTGGGCAGCGTGAGCTTGAGCAACTGCCGGCGCATCAGCGGCATGTCGATCAATCGCTTGCCAAAGGCCTGCCGCTCGCGCGCGATAAACAAGCCCTCGGTCAGCGCACGGCGCATCAAACCCGCCGCGCGCACGCCGTTGGAGAGCCGCGAGTTATTGATCATGTCGGCCATCTGCACAAAGCCGCGGCCCGGCTCTCCGACGAGCCACGCGTGCGCACCCTCGAGCCGGATTTCCCCACTCGCCATCGAACGCGTGCCGAGCTTGTCCTTGAGCCGAATGATTCGGTAGTGATTGGCGCTGCCGTCCGCGAGGGTGCGCGGCAGCAGGAACAGCGACACGCCCTTGATGCCGGCGACCGCGCTGCCATCCGCTTCTTCCACGCGGGCCAGCACCATGGCAAGCGCGGCATCGGGGTTCGAGCAGAACCACTTGTCGCCGATCAGACGCCAGCCGCCTTCCGCCGCGGGATCGCGCACCGCGCGCGTAGCCGTGGCCGCGACGTCGGAGCCAGCGCCCTGCTCGGTCATAAACATCGCGCCCTGATAGAGATCGTCGAAGACCTGCGTGGTGAGGTTCGGCAGGTAGCGCTCGACCAGTGCCGAATCGCCAAACTTGCGCAGCGTACGCGTGAGCGAGTCGGTCATCGACAGCGGGCAGCACAACCCGAATTCGGCCTGCACGAACAAATAGGTCAGCGCGTACTTGGCAGCCGGCGGCATCGGTTTGTCCCAGCCGAGCACGCCGCCGCGGTGCGAGGCGGCCGCGAGGCCAAACTCGGCGAAGGCCACGCGCTCGAGCTCGATATACGCGGGATGCTTGTGAATGCGCTGGTCGTCCAACCCGCTACGGGTGCGATGCGACAACGTGGGCGGCGCGTGATCGGCCACGTTGGCAAGTTCGTCGAGCACGCCGCCTGCAAGCGCACCCATCCGTTCGAGGTGCGGCAGCAGGTGATGGAACAGGTCGGCCGGCAGATACAGCGGCAGCAGCGCACGCAGGTCGGGGTCGGCGGTGAACAGGCTGCCGCCGTGCCGATCGGGCACGGGATGGCTCAGGGGAGGAATAACGTCGGAGGTCGGGGCGGCCGAAGCCTCGCGCAGGGCGCTGGTGGGCATGAATCGTCTCCTGAAGCTTGTCGGTCCCTCGCTGCGCGCGGCGACCGGATCGGTTTGGGCTTCATTATTCGGATGGCAACGATTCGTGTCTAATTCTAAAATTGGCTCGATCCATATAATTTTTGTATCGCCATGGAATTCCGTCACCTGCGTTACTTTCTCGTGCTCGCCGAAGAACTGCACTTCGGGCGCGCCGCGCGGCGGCTATCGATCTCCCAGCCGCCGCTGTCGCTGAATATCCAGCAGTTGGAGGCCTCCGTGGGCGCCCGCCTGTTCGAGCGCGACAGCCGCGGCGTGCGGCTTACTGCCGCAGGGCGCGCATTTCGGGAATCGGCCACGGCGCTGCTGGCGCAAGCCGAGGCGGCCCGCCAGCTTGCGCGCGAGATCGAGGCCGGCGCCGTGGGGCGGTTGCGGGTCGGCTTTGTTGGCTCGATGCTGTATCGCGGCATGCCGCAGCTTCTGCAGGACTTCGAGGCACGCTTTCCCGGTATTCAGGTCGCGCTGACCGAACTGAACTCGCAGGAACAGATCGATGCGCTGCTGCACGGCGAACTCGACGCGGGCTTCGTCCACACCAACCGGGTACCAGACGAACTGGTCACGGTGCTGGCCCATCGCGAACAATTCGTATGTTGCATGCCCGCGGCGCATGCCTTGACCGCGCGCGACAGCGTGGCGCTGACCGACCTGCGTGGCGAACCGTTCGTGCTGTTCTCGCGCCAGGCGTCGCCCGACTATTACAACCGCATCTTCGAGATGTGTGTCGCGCAGGGCTTCTATCCACAGGTCCGTCACGAAGTGCGCCACTGGCTGTCGGTGGTCTCGCTGGTGGCGCAGGGCATGGGCGTGGCGGTCGTGCCGGCCGCCCTCGCGCGCTCCGGCATGGCCGGCGCGGCCTTCCGGCCGCTCAGCGATACCGACGTGCCGTCCGAGGTTTACTGCGTGTGGCGGCAGCACCCGGACGATCCCGCACGCGATCATTTCGTCGATAGCGTAAAACTACGCATGAGATTGGCGAGCCACCCCGAGCAGCCGTAGAATCCGCCGCTCGCCAAAGAAAAAGCCACCGGTCCCGAGGGGCAGTGGCTTGGAAAGTACGCGTGGAACGGGGTGTTCAGCGTGCTTGCAGCTTAGCGCTCTGTGATCGAGGTACCAATAACGCAATTGTGGTAATCCAATAAAGACGTGCGTTCGATATGGAATTTTTTACGCTTCCTTTATATCGAAGCGATTCCTGCTACATTTTTTCACCGCCTTGGAAGCCTTGTCCGGTGCGCCAAGCACGGCCGTTCGGCGGCGATCAGCCGGCAATTGCTATACAATCGAGAACGATTTTTATTTACGACCCAACCAGGGCCAAAGCATGATGCGGTTGTCTGAACTTCCCCTGCGTACTGCCGCCGTTGTGCAAGCGGTGGAGGATCTGTCGTCCGACGATGCGATCGCGCGCCGGCTGCGTGATCTCGGCTTCGTGCCGGGCGAGGCAGTGCAGATCATCGCGTTCGGTCCGTTCGGCAAGGATCCGATGGTCGTGCAGGTCGGCTTTACGCGTTTCGCGCTGCGGCGCGCCGAAGCCGCCCGCATCACGGTCGAGGTGGCCAGCGCGACGGTGTCGAGTATCGCGCCGGCATCCGACGATGCGACCGCCGAACAGCTGGCGCAGCAAGCGGCCGCCAAGCGTCAGGCCTGAAGACCGCACGCCTCCTCCTGCTTACCCCATCACGCCGCACGGGTCCCTTTCCTGCCTATGTCCGTTGCCCCGAATTCTTCCGCGTTGCGCATCGCGCTTGTCGGTAATCCCAACTGCGGCAAGACCGCGCTGTTCAATCGCCTGACCGGCAGCCGCCAGAAGGTGGCCAACTACGCGGGCGTCACCGTCGAGCGCAAGGAAGGCCAGTTCGTGGCGCCGAGCGGCCGCGTCGTGCGGATTCTCGATCTGCCGGGCGCGTACAGCCTGCGCGCCGCGAGCCTCGACGAGGTGGTGACGCGCGAAGTCGTGCTGGGGCAGCGCGCCGACGAGCCGCGCCCCGACCTGCTGGTATCGGTGGTCGATGCCACCAACCTGCGGCTGCATCTGCGCTTCGTGCTGGAATTGCGTCGCCTCGGCCTGCCGATGGTGGTGGTGCTGAATATGAGCGACGCCGCGGCCAAGCGCGGCATCCTGATCGATCGGGACAAGCTCTCGGCCGCGCTGGGCGTGCCGGTCGTGCAGACTGTTGCCGTCAAGCGCGACGGGGCCGCCGCGTTGGTCGACCTGCTCGAAGGGGAGTTGCCCAAGGCGCTGCCCGCGCAGCCGCTCGAGGCACTGTCGGACCTCGATGCGCACGCGGAGGTTCGCAAGCTGCTGGCCGCCGCCGTAACGATGCCGGCGCGCACGGCGCGTCTCGACGATCGCCTCGATCGCATCCTGCTGCATCCCGTGTTCGGTCTGGTGATCCTGGCCGTGCTGCTGTTCCTGATGTTCCAGGCCGTGTTCTCGTGGGCGGAACCTCTGATGGACGGCATCGAGGGCGGCGTGCACATGCTGGGCGAGATCGTCGGCACCTGGATGCCGGACGGCATGCTCAAGAGCCTGATCGTCGATGGCATGATCGCGGGCCTTGGCAGCGTGATCGTGTTCCTGCCGCAGATCCTGATCCTCTTCCTGTTCATCCTCACGCTCGAGGAGTCGGGTTATCTGCCGCGCGCGGCGTTCCTGCTGGACCGTCTGATGATGGGCGCGGGCCTGTCGGGCCGGTCGTTCATTCCGCTGCTGTCGAGTTTCGCCTGCGCGATTCCCGGCATCATGGCGACGCGCACGATCCAGGATCCGCGTGACCGCCTGACCACGATCCTCGTGGCGCCGCTGATGACCTGCTCCGCGCGGCTGCCGGTGTATGCGCTGCTGATCGGCGCGTTTATTCCCGAGCGCACGGTGGGCGGCATCTTCAACCTGCAGGGCCTGGTGCTGTTCGTGCTGTATGTGGCGGGTATCCTCAGCGCGCTGATCGTGGCCTACGTGCTCAAGTATTTCCGCCGCGACCGCACCGATCATCCGCTGTTGATGGAACTGCCGTCGTACCGCATTCCGAACCCGCGCGACGTGGCCATCGGCCTGTGGGAACGCGCGCGCATCTTCCTGTCGCGCGTGGGTAAGGTGATCCTCGCGCTGACGGTGCTGCTGTGGTTCCTGGCTACGTTCCCAGCGCCGCCCGATGGCGCAACCGGACCGGCGATCGACTACAGCTTTGCCGGCATGATCGGGAAAGCGCTCGAGCACGTATTCGCGCCGATCGGCTTCAACTGGCAGATCTGCATCGCACTGGTGCCGGGCCTGGCAGCGCGCGAGGTAGCGGTGGGCGCGCTGGCCACCGTCTATGCGCTGTCCGGCAGCGACGATACCGTGGCCACGCAACTGGCACCGATGATCGCCGCGCAATGGTCGCTGGCCACCGCGCTGTCGCTGCTCGCCTGGTACGTGTTTGCGCCACAATGCGTGTCGACGCTCGCCGTGATCCGCCGCGAGACCAACTCGTGGAAGATCATGGCGCTATCGGCCGCCTACCTGACCGGTCTGGCGTATCTGGCGTCGTTTGTTACCTACCGTGTCGCCCTGATGTTGAGTTAACTGTTGACCTGAACCGGCGACTCCGTCGCCGGTCAAACCGACCATGACGCTCTACCATGCCTTCGAAACCCTGCTGGTCCCGCTGATCGTGATTGCGTGCGCGCTCTCGGTGGCGTCACGTTATCTGCCGCGGACCCGTGAGCGGGTCAAGGCCAGCCTTGCCACCATGCTGGGCGGCGCCATGGCAACGGGCTGGCGTGGATGGATCGCCCGGCGGCTGAGCCCCACCGCGGCAGCGGGCTGTGCGACGGGATGCGACACCAACAGCGGCTGCGGCAGCTGCGGGTCGAACACGTCGTCGAACGGGTCGTCGAGCGCGTCGTCGAACACCGTGCCATCCTCGGGCGGCAATGACGAGCAGGTGATCCGGTTTATGCGACGGCCCTGACCCCCAGTCATCTCCAAGATAAAGCGACCCTCGAGGTCGCTTTTTTGTTGCCCCGCGCCAGTAACAGCGGGGTGCGTGCGTACCCGTTTCTGCGTACCCGCAAGCTTGCCGCGTCGCCAAGCGTACCCGTTTCTGCGTAGAGCGTACCCATTTCTGCGGGCCCTTTCCGATGCGTCGCACCACACGGTGGTGAGCCGGTTACGCCTCATGTATCGAAATGTCTATATTTGTAAGCTGTTGTACACGCGAATGTTAACCATTATCATTTGCACCTCCATTCGTAAAAGAACGATTCCAAAGTGCTCGTACCGCCATGTAACCTGCGTCGAAGCTGTATCGCGGCTGTCGCCGGCGCGCTGCTCTGTCCCGCCTTCGCGACCGAAGCCTGGGCGCAGTTCTCCACTGGAGACGCCCCACTCCTGCCGTCGATCGTGGTGACCGGCACACGCTCCGAAAAAGACATCGACGAGACGCCGGTGAAGACGGAAGTCGTGACCCGGCAGGAAATCGAACGCACCCATGCGCGCACGCTCAAGGACGCCCTCGAGAACGTGCCGGGCCTGCAATTGCGCGAGATCCACGGCAAGTCCGGATACGAGGTGTCGCTGCAGGGCATGACCAGCGATCAGGTCCTGATCCTGATCGACGGGTTGCCGATCAGCGCCAGCACCGGTTCGACGGTCGATGTGTCGCAGTACCTGACTGCCGACGTGGACCGCGTCGAAGTGGTCAAGGGGGCCAGTTCCGCGCAGTACGGCAGCTCCGCCATGGGCGGCGTGATCAACGTGATTACCCGGCCGATCGGCAAAGGACTCTCTGCCGCGGCCGTCGCCGATGGCGGTACCTACGGCGGCCAGAACGCCGATGGCACGCCGGGCCTGCTCCACGGCAGCATGCGCGTCGAGGGCGGTACCGAGAAGCTTCGGGCGCGCGTGGTCGCCGACGCGCTCGACAACAAGGGGTTCGCCGTCGATCCGGACGGCTGGACGCAGCATGGCGACAAGGTGCGCCGCCAGCAGTATTCGGGACGGCTGGAATGGCTGCCCACCACTGCCGGCAATTTCTGGGTCGATGCGAGCGCCTATCGCGAGACCGACGAGCAGCGTTACCAATATTACGCACCGCCCAACTACGTACCGCAGCGCAAGTCCGAGGACATCGACCGCAATCGCTTTACCGGTGGCGGCCAGTGGAAGTTCGACAGCGGCGTGCGCGCGCGCGTCGCGGGCATGACCGAGAGCTACGACAGCACCACGCGCGAGTACTCGAGCGCGGTGCAGACCGGCACCCGTGTGTCGTCGCAGCGCACGGATCATCTGTCCATGCAGTTCGACCTGCCCGCCTGGTACTCGCAACTGTGGCAGTTCGGCGCCGATCTGCATCGCGAGCGTCTGGACCAGACCAGCAACAACGTCTCCGAGATCGCCGGCAACGCCGAGCGCCGCAATGGCGAGCTCTACCTGCAGAACGACATCCTGTTCAGCGAACGCTGGGAAATGATCGTGGGCCTGCGCGGCCAGCACGACTCCGACTTCGGCAGCCACTTCGCGCCCAAGGTCGGCGTGCGCGGCAACCTGCTGCAGACCGACGACTGGAAGGGCGTGGTGCGCGCGAACTATGGCCAGGGCTATCGCGTGCCGAACCTCAAGGAACGCTATTACCTGTTCGACCACAGCTCGCTCGGCTATATGGTGCTCGGCAACCCGAACCTGAAACCCGAATCGTCGAACAGCTTCCAGCTCGGTGGCACGCTGAACTGGCGCGATCGCCTCGTGTTCGACGCGAACCTGTTCTACAACCACGTCAGCAATCTGATCCAGACCGACATGACCAACTTCACGCTCGTGAATGGCATTGCGGTCTACACCTATCGCAACGTGGCGCGCGCACGCACGCAGGGGGCGGAGACGGCATTGCGCTGGGTCGCCACCGACGCGCTGCGCTTCAACTTTGCCTACACGTACACCGACACCGAAGACCTCAACACGGGCACCGAGCTGACCCGTCGGCCACGCAACATGGGCCGCGTCGGCATGGACTGGCGCGTGCTGCCCGGTACCGAACTGACCACGCGCGCGCGCTTTCAGAGCAGCGAGCTGGTCGACTCCACGAGCAACGTCCGCTCAGCGGGCTGGGGCACGCTCGACCTCGTGCTGAACCAGAAGATCGGACGCAACGTGACCGCCTTCGTGGGCGTGAACAACCTGTTCGATCGCCAGCGCGATTTTTCGAACGCCAATGATTTTGGGCCGGTGGCAGGCCGATTCGTGTACCTCGGCGCGCGCGTCAACGTCGACGTGGTGCGCTAGTTCAACTGGGAGGAAAACTCAAATGAAAAAGAATGGATTGTTTTCGGCATCGACGGCTGGCACCGTCATGCTGGCTCTGGTAACCGCGGTCCTCGCGGCCTGCGGTGGCGGTGGCGACGATGCGCCCGCCACCACGACGCCGACCACGCCCACCACACCGACCACCCCGGTCACGCCGACCACGGCGTTCACGCAGTCGGGCACATGGACCTTCACGCTGCCGGCCAATGGCACCTCGGTCTGCTACGACTTCAACGCGCAGGCGCAGACCGCGGACTGCACGGGCACCGCGTGGGACCTGAAGGTCAAGGGCGGCAACATGACCGCATCGCTGTGGACCAACAGCGGCACGAGCGGCACCGGTGCCGGCGGCGCGTTTGGCGGCCCGTTCGACCACACCTGGACCGAACTGCAGGCGTGGAAAAACGCGACGACCGATCCGGTCAGCGGCGCGATCCCGTCCACGCTGTTCTTCAAGGATGCGGCCAGCGGCGTGTTCACCAGCACCAACGACATTCAGTCGGCCGCATTCGAATACGGCGTGGGCGGCGCCACCGACCACCTGCTGTACCCGACCTGGCGCACGTTCCTGATCACGACCAACAGCGCCGTGGCGGACGCGACCGGCGCGGGCGCGCAGGTGTTTGCGCTGCAGGTCACCGGCTACTACGGCGGCGCCGGCGGTACCACCTCGGGCAACCCGTCGTTCCGATGGGTCGATCGCGCGGTACCAGGCACCGTACGCACCGCGCAGGTCAATGCATCCGCCGATTGGGTGTACTACGACCTGAACGCGGGTGCTGTGTCGACCGCGACCGGCACGTGGCACATCGCTTTCAATCGCTATAACTTCAAGCTGAACGGCGGCGAATCGGGCACCGGTACCGTGGCCGGCTTCGTGGGCCGCACGCCCGCGGGCTTCTATGACACGAGCAACAAGCCCGTGGCCGCGAAGTTCACCGACGCGACGAACGCCACCACAAGGCTGGCCGACCTGAGCGACACCACGCTATCCGTCCCGGCCACGGCAAGCGCATGGGTTAAGGATGCGACGGCATCGTCACTCAATCCGAAGTACACCGGTACGTACCCGAACGCCCTAAACTATGGCTGGTTCTCGTACTATCCGACTGCAGCCGCGGCCACCGCCGCAGGCCTGCCGGCGGTCGCGCATCTGATCGCGGCGAACGCGGCGAGCGCATCGCTGGTGCGCGGTGGCGAGGGTACGACGTATGCTCGCTTCCACGTAACGCAGATCCAGTACGCGGATCCGAGCAATGCGAGCAGCGCGCAGACCTGGACCATCCAGTACGACGTGCAGCCCTGATTTTCCGACGCGCTCCACAGCGTGCCGCGGCGTGTGCCGCGGCACGCCGGACCTGACACCATGCAAGCCACTATGCAACAAGACAGTTTCGACACCCTGCGGGCTCAACATCAGCAGTTGATCGACCAGGAACCCGGTCTGCGCATTCGCGACCGCGCGCGCAAGCTCGGCGCAACGGAAGCCGCGCTCGTCGCCGCCGAATGCGGCGTGACCGCACGCGAGCTGAACGGTCCCGCGCAGGCACTGTTCCGCGACCTCGGCACGCTCGGTCCCGTCATGGCGCTGTCGCGCAACGACGCTGCCGTGCACGAGCGTCATGGCACCTACACCGATATCCAGGCCGAAGGCCCGGTTGGCATCGTGCTCGGGCCCGATATCGACCTGCGTATGTTCTTCAGCAGCTGGAAGTATTTCTATGCGGTCACCGAAAACGGCCGCGACAGCATTCAATTCTTCGACAAGAGCGGCGAGGCGGTGCACAAGGTCTACCGCACGGAAGCCACCGACGCGGCTGCGTGGCAGGCATACGTCGAGCGCCATGCCAGCGATGCGCGTACGCCGGTCATCGTCGAGGCTCCGCAGGCGGCCAACGAGGCCGACGCGCCCGCCGATATCTCGGCCTTCCGCGCGCACTGGCGTGGCCTGACCGATACGCACGATTTTTTCGGCATGCTGCGACAGTACAAGGTGTCGCGCCTTGGCGCGCTGCGCGCCGCTGGCGACGATCTGGCCCAGGCGGTCGACAACGTCACTGTGGAAACCATGCTGCAACGCGCGGCCGATACGAAGCTGCCGATCATGTGCTTCGTCGCCAATCGCGGCATCGTGCAGATCCACACCGGGCCGGTCCAGAAGCTGGTGCGCACCGGCCCCTGGTTCAACGTGCTCGACCCGACGTTCAACCTGCACCTGAATACGCAGGCCGTGACGAGCAGCTGGGTGGTCAACAAGCCCACCACCGATGGCTGGGTGACATCGCTCGAACTGTATGGCGCGAATGGTGAACTGATCGTCCAGTTCTTCGGCGAGCGCAAACCCGGCAAGCCTGAACTGCCGGCGTGGCGCACGTTGCTGCAGTCGCTGTGCAACCATGCACTGGCGGCCTGACATGAAGCGCGCTGTCACCCTGCGCACCGCGCGCCACGCGTTGCTTTCGCTGCTGTGCGTGGCGGGGCTCGCTCATGTCGCATTCGTCATCCCTGTCGCGCAAGCCGCGCCGCCGGCACGCGTGGTCGGCCTCGGTGGCGCCGTCACCGAGATCGTCTACGCGCTCGATGCGGGCAACAGCCTCGTGGGCGCGGACGCCTCGAGCATCTATCCGCCTGCCGCGCTCAAGCTGCCGAAGGTCGGCTACTACCGCACGTTCTCGGTCGAGGGCGTCGCAAGCCTGAAGCCGGATCTCGTGTTGGCTTCCGACCAGAGCGGTCCGCCGCAATCGCTCGAGCAGCTGAAACGGCTGGGCAGCAAGGTGGTGGTATTGCCATCCGCACCGACGGTGGCGGCGCTCGACCAACGCATTCTCGGCGCGGCCACCGCGCTCGAGCGCGGCACGCAAGGCAAGGCGCTGGTCGATCGGATCCATGCCGAGCTCGATGCAATCAAACCCACAGTCAAACCTCCGCGCGTGTTGATGGTCAGCGCGCACACCGGCAAGATGCAGGCGGCCGGGGAAGACACCGCGGGTGCCGCCATGCTCAAGCTTGTCGGCGCCACCAACGTGCTCGGCGACCAGACTGGATACAAGCCTTTTTCGGCCGAAGCCGCGGCCGCACTGCGGCCTGACGTGATCGTCACCACGACGATGTCGATTCAGGCCTCGGGCAGCGTGGAAGCCTTTCTCGCGCAGCCCGGCCTCAACGCGACGCCCGCGGCCCGCAACAAGCGCATCGTCGTGATGGACGATCTGCTGTTGCTCGGCTTTGGCCCGCGCCTGCCCGAAGCGCTACGCCAGCTGCAGGCGGGATTCGCACCGCTCGCGGCCCGATGATCCAAGCTGTGATGAAACTGCGGGCCTTGCGATATCTGTCGCCGGCCCAGGTCTTCCTCGTGCTGTGCGCACTCGTGGTGCTGGTCGCGCTGCTCGCATCGGCCAGCGGCGCGCTCGCGATTCCACGCAGCCGACTGCTGTCGTTGCTGTGGTCGACCGATCTGGACCCGGATGCCACGATCTGGCGCAACGTGCTGATCGAAGTGCGGCTGCCGCGTATCGTGCTGGCGGTGGTGGTCGGTGCCGCGCTGGCGCTATCGGGCGCGGTCATGCAGGCCTTGTTTCGCAATCCGCTGGCGGAGCCCGGCCTCGTTGGCATTTCACTCGGCGGTGCCGCCGGCGCGGTGATCGCCATCGTGCTGGGTGCCGAAGGGCTCTGGGGCGTGGCACCGCTGGCGTTTCTCGGCAGCCTGATTGCCACCGCGCTTGCCTACAAACTCGGAACACGCCGGCCCGGCGTGGCCAACCTGTTGCTGGCGGGCGTCGCGATCAACGCGATTTGCGCAAGTGTGGTCGGGTTCTTCACCTATCAGGCCAGCGACGTGCAGTTGCGCAACCTGACGTTCTGGAACATGGGCAGCCTGGCCGGTGCCACGTGGAGCATGCTTGCGTGGATCGTGCCCCTGGTCGCCGTACTGTGCGTGTTGCTGCTGCGTGACTGGCGCGTGATGAACGCATTGCTGCTTGGTGAACGCGAGGCGCATCACCTCGGCTTCGACATCCGCCGCGTGCGACGCCGCCTGATCGTGCTGACGGCGCTGCTGGTGGGCCCGCTGGTTGCGGTGACCGGCACGATCGGCTTTGTCGGACTTGTCGTGCCGCATCTGGTACGGCTACCGCTCGGTGCCGATCACCGGTGGCTGCTGCCCAATACGATCGCCGGCGGTGCGATGGCACTGACGCTCGCGGATTGGCTCGCACGAATCGTGGTGATTCCGGCGGAGTTACCGATTGGCATCGTGACCAGTCTCGTCGGCGGTCCGTTCCTGCTGTGGATGCTCACGCGAAAATAATATGACGTCATTGGGGCGCGAATGCTATCGACCCGACAACTGACATGCGCGCGCGACGATCGCACGGTGCTGCATGCGATCGACCTCGACCTGCATGCCGGTGAAGTGGTGGGCGTGCTCGGCGCCAACGGCGCTGGCAAGTCAACCTTGCTTGGCACGCTTGCGGGTGAACTTGCGCCGACCGGTGGCGCCGTCACGCTCGACGCGCAGGCACTTGCACGGTGGTCCACGCAGGCGCTCGCGCGCCGGCGCGCGGTACTGCCGCAATCGCCGAGCCTCGCCTTCGATCTGTCGGTGCGCGAGGTCGTGGAGATGGGCGCTTACCCGTTTCCCGAGGTCGATGCTGAAGATGTTGCCGTTCGCATGGATCAGGTGCTGCAACTGGCCGATGTCACCGCGCTGCGCGATCGGCGCTATCTGGGCATCTCTGGCGGTGAACAGCAACGCGTGCAATTCGCGCGCGCGTTGCTGCAGGCACTGACTGGCCTCACGCGCAACGAGTATCGCGTGCTGTTCCTCGACGAACCGACCTCGAGTCTCGATCCGCGTCACCAGTTGCTGCTGTTGCGTGCCGTGCGCACGCTCGCGCGCGACGAAGGGCTGGCGGTGCTTGTGGTGCTGCACGACGTCAACCTTGCCGCGCGCTGGTGCGACCGGCTATTGCTGCTCGCAAACGGACGTGCGATTGCGCAGGGCACGCCCGCCGAGGTGCTGGTGCCCGATGCACTCAGTCACGTGTATGGGCTTCCCGCACAGGTGACGCACAGCGATGCGGGCCCCTCGGTGACCTTTACGTTGGATTGAGCGTCACCCTCGTCCCGGTCCGCACCTTGGGCACCATTTCCGCATCGGCTTCGGGCGGTGGGATCTCTCCGCGCTTCAAGACACGCATGTCCGCTTCCGCGACTTTCCCCACGATCAGCTTGTCGGTCACGACGCCTGCCTGCTCTCCCGATTGTTCGATACCCCCGATGTTGCTCAGCTCGAAGTCCGTGGTCTGCAACACAGGCGCGCGGATACCGGCCGCGAGCGTGTTGTGTGTCTCTACCGAAGCTGGCTCCGGCCGGGGCGGCGGCGGCATACCTGCCTGATGAAAGGGCTGTTGCGGCATGAACAATCTCAGCCACCCGCGCGGGCGCCATGCGCGCTCGACGAAGTGTCGGGTCTCCAGCAATAGCGGGTTGTTATGGAACACCGGCTGGATGATGCCGCGGCCAAGGCCCGTGAGGGACATCGTGCCGGCACTCTCCAGTCTCCCGCCGACATTCTTGCCGACGAAGAACGTCATCCGCATCGTCTTGCCCGCAGAGATCACTGGTGCCTGAACGCGGTCCGCTTCCGCAAAAACCTGCGATTCCCGCCAGTGTCGCTCGACCGGCTCGTACAGCGACAGGCGTGACATCACCGAAGGTCGCGCGAGTCTGAAGGTGCGTCGGTGGGACGGAGGCAGCCATAAGCGGCGGGGCTGCTTTAGCCCGTTGACGATGGCAGTAGCGGACAGGAGGACGTGCCCGTTTCCCACCACATCCCCTCGATTGACGAAGGATCGGCCCAGCACTCGGATATCCCCCTTGCTTTCGATGCGTCCGGAGTTGCCGATTGCTCCGCCACTCAGCGATACGTCGCCCGTCGCGGTGATCTTGCGAACGATGCGCAGGCGGCCTTCACTGCCCGGGGCGTTCAGCCCGTCCTCACTCTCCACATCCTGTGGTGCCTGTTCGGAGCCACGCACGCCCACCCCCAGCCGCGACACCGACAATCGAATCCGATCGCCGTGGGCACCTCCCAACGGCGCGCTGCCGATCATGCGCGCCGGACGACCCGCGTCCCCCTGCATCTCTCCCTGGGCGGCATCCTCGCCACTGCCGGCATGGAGCGACAGGGCCTGCGCCTGGATGTCGCCTTCGATATTGATGGCGCGCGCAATGATGTCGAGCGACTTCTGCCCACTGGCGTCCATCCCCCCTTCGTCGACGGTCACGGTGCCCTGCCGGACGAGGAATGTCTCGACGGCACCGTTATCGTCGATCTGTGGCACTCCGGTCGTCAGCACGACACGATCCGTGTTGAGGAAGCTGCAGCCCGAGCATGTGATGCCGTAAGGATTGGCGACCATCACGTCGGCGGTGGCGCCATGCACCGATAACATGCCGCGCAAGTGCGAGGCATGGGGGCCCATCACCTCGTTGAGGATCACGCTGGCGGGCGCCGTCAGATTGGCGTTGGGCACCAGACCGCCGGCGAGAGCCGTGGCTTCGGAGCCAACCCGGGCGCGGACCTGCGCGACATCCTGCACGGCGTTATTAAGCACCAGGCCCGCCGCATCGACATCGAAGCGAGCGTACCGGTTGTGCGACAGCCCCGCCGCATTAGCCGTGGCGATATCGATCACCGTGGCGCCGGTATCTGCCACCGTCACCCTGGTATTCGTACGCCCTTCCGCGACCACCGCCGACTGTGCGGCGGCTAAGAAGGGCATCATCCCCAAATGACACGCCATCACGACAACGAGTCCGTGGCCCCCGCGATAGACACGATCCATGCTTGCATCTCCGGTTGATTGGCGGAGCGTCCAAAGCGGGACGCTCCTCAATCAATGTGGCACCCGGATGACTGCGGCGCTGTCACCGATTACTGAAATGCAATCATCGGATTCCTCCAGATCGCTCCGTGAGCGATCCGTTCACGTACAGCATGCCCATCCTGCTGCGATCGCCCATTACCCAGGGCGCCTGGACGCGGACATCGCCAAAGCCAAACAACCTGCCGGGGCTATACACCCCAAGGTCCGCCGCGACCTGAATCCGCGTGGCCGAGACGACGTCTCCCAGGTTCAGGAGCTTGCCATCGCCAAGCAGCGGCATAACCCCTGGCTGACGCCCTTCCGCCGCAAAGTCAATGTTGCCGGCCCACACCGAGGCTTGCCCGCCAATGAAGATACCCTTTGCCCTGACGCGCAATGTGTTGCCCGCCCTGATCAGACTCTCCAGCTTCATATGTCCGTCGCTGGACAATGCGAGATTCGCGCCCCACAGCAGCCCCTGCTGCACGTATTCGCCTTTCGATTGCACCGTCACCTCGGTATGCCAGCCACCCACGGCGCCACGCGTGCGTACACCGGTGCCCTGCTCCGTGGCGACCAGCCGGATCCGTTCGCCGTACATGCCGCCGAGTGAGGTGCTATCGATCGCAAATGGTTGCGCGTGCCCGTCCGTCGGGCTGGTCGTACCGACCAGCTGACGCGCGCGATAATCGTAGCGATTGGTGCCGGCGAGCAGGCTCAGGTCACGCGCCTGCACCGTGCTGTCTACCGTGATGACACGCGCGACCACATCGAGCGTGGTCGGCCCTCGCATCATGCCCGTGCCCGTCGGGCTCCGCTCGAACGCAACGTCGCCCCGTGTCACATCGAGTCCCACCAGCGCCCCCACCGCGTCGAACTGGGGCGCACCGGTGGTCAACGTGACGCGTTCGGTGTTCAGGAACTCACAACCGGCGCACGTGATGCCATTCGGATTGGCCACGACGACGTCGGCACGCCCGCCATACACTTCGGTCGGTCCCGCCAGCAGGCTGCGGTTCGTGGAGACGACTTCGTTGAGGATGACGTCCGCCGGGCGATGCAGTCGCGCATTGGCCTGCAGCGCGCCGGCCAGCACGGACGGCTGGTGCGCCTGGCCCGGCGCGGCGTTGTTGAGCACGAGCCCGGAGGCGGCCACGTCGTAGGCATGATGGCGATTGTGCGAAACCCCCGCGGTATTGGGCGTGGCGATATCGACGATCGTCACGCCGTTTCCCGCGTGGCGCACGCCGGTGTTGCGGTCGGCCGGCGACACGGCGTGTGCAGTCGCCGCAGTCAGGCCAAGCAGACCGGCGAGCGGGATCGACCGTGCCGCGATGCGACCGGGGACCGCCATACGAAAGGAGAATCTGCGAACTGAAAAGGATCGAGGCATCTCACTGCTCCGTTGGGTCAGGAACCCTACGGTCTCATGGATGCCTCGTCCCGGCTGTAGCCGAACGCCGAAACTGCTGACGACCCGTTACATCACAGTACCGGCGATCGTCATCGACAGCGGTACCGCCTCCGCGCCGGCCGTGCACGTTACCGTGACCGAGAATGGTCCCGGCGCGCTTGGCTGGATCTGAATCGCGTTGGGCGCGAACAACACCGGCAGCAGCACGATGTTGCCCGTGCCCGCGGTCCAGCTCCATCCCGCGCATTGCATGATGCCTTCGTCGATGCCGCGATGGACCACCTGCACCGCCACCGTCGCCGGAATCGGGTTGACCAGCGTCAGCGGCTGCGGGCCGTTATAGATCAGCGCCCAGGTTGGCTGCTCGGTGACGAACAGGCTCGCGCGCGGCCGCGGCGTCAGCGTAAGACTGCCCGCGCTGACCGATAGCACGCTCTGGTACGCATCCGCGCCGTTCGGCAGGCTGGTGCCGATGGTCGTGATGCGCGTGCTGGCATTGGGCTGCACCGCCAGCGTCGGCGACGTCGTGGTGAAGGTCCACAGTCCATCGAACGCGCTCGTGGTATCGGTCTCGTCGTTGCGGATCACGCGCGACGCGAACGATTGCGGCCGTCCGTTGAGCACAGAGATCGCGTTGATCTGCGCGCCACCCTGCGACAGCACCAGCCGATAGCTCGCCACACCGGCAGCGACGACCGAAACCGGGAACATGCCCGACAGCGCGCCGCCGTTCGGCGCCGTCACGGATACGCTGACGAGTGCCTGCGCAACCGTACTGGCCGTGTTGAACGCGCTCAGCGTGCCGACATTGCCGACGCTGGTGATCTGCACCGCGGCACCGTTGCTGTTCCACGTCCAGCCCGTACCCGCGGCCGAGCGGTCGGCACCGTGGCTGTCGATCAGCGACGCGGTGACCGGTAGCATCTGGCCATGCGTCATCGACAGCGCCGGATACGGCAGCGCGAGGTTGTAGGTGGTGGCGCCGGCGGCGAGAACCGTCACGCTCGCGGATTGCAGCGGCAGTTGCGTCACCGCGCCATCGGCTGCAGTCACAGTTGCGACCACGCTGATGGTGGCCACGCCGATACCGGTGCCGCGCACGTTGGCGCTGCCGGGGACGCTCGCATTGGAGACCGTGGCAATCCCGCTATCCGAGGACGACCAGGTGAACTGCGTGGAGATGGTGACGTCGTTGCCATTGCCATCGACCACGGTCGCGGTGATCGGCAGCGTGCCGCCGACGGCGACCTGCCCGGCAGTGAGCCCCAGCTGCATGACGTAAGTTTTCGACGCCGCGCTGCCACCGCTACCGTCGCCGCTACCGCCACTCCCTCCGCCGCCGCCCGTGCCGCTCGTCGTCGGGGTGCCTGCTCCCGAGCTACCGCCGCCGCCTCCACCACAGGCCGCGAGCATCAGCGCGGTGGTGATGGCCAGCAGCCAGGTTGTCCATGTCTGTGTTCTCATGATGCGTCCCCTCGGTCTCGGGAGCAGCGCTGTCGCGCCCCGCCCGCTTTTTAGTTACCCCTTCCGTTTCCCATACCGTCCTGCCGTTACCAGCCTATGCGCGATGCGCGCGTGGCAGTACCAGTCAGAGGACTGAGCGCTATGCCACACAACGGGCGTAAGCCCGTCGTCTGTCGCGCGCGCTCATCCATTTGCCCGATCCGCCTGCGTGAGGTGGCGTGGGGTGCCGCACCGACCCGGTTGACGCATCCGGCAGTTTTGGACTACGCTCCTCCATTCGCTCGATCCATGCCCCCCAGATGAACCGCAAGCACGCCGCCGCTGCAGATTTCGCCGATGCTCCACGCATCGTGGCGAACGCGCGCGCGTCTGGTGAGCCGTCATGCGGCGGTGCGGCATTCCCCCTCCTTCTCGCGCTATCGCTAACCCTAGTGATCGGTTGCCGGGCCTAGTGCCTGTGGCAGTTCGGCAACCTGTCGCCACGCGTTTGCGTTATCCGCTGTACCCGTCATCCCCGATATCCCGTTTCCGTCATGGAGCTTCCGCGAGGAAGGAAAACTCATGCTGTCCAATCCCGCCGTCAAGTACCGCCCCGCCACCGCCGTAGATTTGCCTGACCGCACCTGGCCTTCGCGCCAGATCACGCGTGCGCCGCTCTGGATGAGCACCGATCTGCGCGACGGCAACCAGGCCCTGATCGAGCCCATGAGCGCCGAGCGCAAGCTGCGCTTCTTCGAGCAGCTCGTGAAGATCGGGCTCAAGGAGATCGAGGTGGGCTTTCCGTCGGCCTCGCAGACCGACTTCGACTTCGTGCGGATGCTGATCGAGCAGAAACGCATTCCCGATGACGTGACGATCATCGTGCTGACGCAATCGCGCGAAGACCTGATTCGCCGTACCGTGGAGTCGGTGCGCGATGCCCACCGCGCCACGGTGCACCTGTACAACCCGATCGCGCCCGCATGGCGCCGCATCGTGTTCAACGCGTCGCGCGAAGAAATTCGCGAGGTGGCGGTCACCGGCACGCGGCTGATTCGCGAGCTGACCGACGCGCAGCCCGGCACGCACTGGGGTTACGAGTATTCGCCGGAGACCTTCAGCCAGGCCGAACTCGACTTTGCGCTCGAGGTGTCCGACGCGGTGGCCGAGACGTGGGGTGCGGGCCCAGGCCGCAAGATGATTCTGAATCTGCCGACCACGGTGGAATGCAGCACGCCCAACGTATTCGCCGACCAGATCGAATGGATGAGCCGCCATCTCGCGCGGCGCGAACATATCGTACTGTCAGTGCACCCGCACAACGATCGCGGCACCGCCGTGGCCGCGGCCGAGCTGGCCGTGATGGCGGGCGCCGATCGCGTCGAGGGCTGCCTGTTCGGCAACGGCGAGCGCACCGGCAACGTGGACCTGGTCACGCTCGCGCTGAACCTCTATACGCAAGGCGTGGCACCGGGCCTCGATTTCTCGGATATCGATGAGGTGCGCCAGTGCGTCGAGCACTGCAATCAGCTGCCCGTGCATCCGCGTCATCCGTACGTTGGCGATCTCGTGTTCACGGCCTTCTCGGGTTCGCACCAGGACGCGATCCGCAAGGGCTTCGCGCAGCAGCGGCCCGATGCCATCTGGGAGGTGCCGTACCTGCCGATCGACCCGGCGGACCTCGGCCGCAGCTACGATGCGGTGATCCGCGTCAACAGCCAGTCGGGCAAGGGTGGCATGGCCTATCTGCTCGAACAGGTGCATGGCATCTACATGCCGCGCCGCCTCCAGATCGAATTCAGCCGCGCAGTACAGGCGATGACCGACGAGACCGGTCTCGAGGCAAGTGCCGAGGATCTCTATGCGCTGTTCCGCCGCGAATACCTCGATCGCGAGGCCCCGCTGCGTTACGTGACGCACCAGATGACCTCGGCCGCGGACGGCGCGGTGGAGATCGATATCGAGCTGGTGCGCGATGGAGAGACGGTACGCGTGCGCGGCGCCGGCAATGGTCCGATCGATGCGGTGGTCGATGCGTTCGTGCGAGAACTCGATGTGCCAGTGCGCGTGATGGACTATCACGAGCATGCGCTGTCGGCCGGTGCCGATGCCAAGGCGGCCTGCTATGTGGAAGTCCGCGTCGGGACGTCGCCGACCGGGTTCGGTGCGGGCGTCGATGCGAGCATCGTTACGGCTTCGCTGCGCGCGGTGATATCGGGCGTCAATCGCCATCTGGCGACGACGGCGTCCGAGATCACCGAATCTGCCGAGGCGAAGGCCGCGTAGGTTGTGTCAGAAAAACGGGTGTGCCCCACCCCCATGGGGCACACCGCGAAAGACGCCCTTGCGGACGCCCACGACATGCGCGGTACAAGACCACGTGGACACAGCGTACCGGCCGCCACGTGGCCGCGCCACGAATAATTCCGCATGTGAATAGAAGCGGAATTACCACGACATCACACGCAGTTGAGTTGGGTCAATATCGGCGAATGCCGATCGCGCCACACTGGTCTCGCTGTTTTACGATAAAAAGCGAAGACCAAAATGACCATCTCTCTTCAGGGTTTTTCTTCTCGCGTTAATTCTCGCCGTCCTTCCCGCATTGCCTTTTCACTCGTTGCCGCCCTGATTGGCGCGCTGCCTCTGGGCGCCAACGCGGCCGATGACGCCACGCAGGGCAACTGGCTGGTGCGGCTGCGCGCGACGTATCTCAACATGGCGGACAAGTCCGATCCAATCGGCGGCGTGGGCGCAGCCGATCGGATCGGCGTCAACAACAAGTGGATTCCCGAGATCGACGTGACCTACTTCATCGTGCCGCATATCGCGGTGGAGTTGATGGCCACGGTGCCGCAAAGCCAGGACGTGAGTCTGGACGGCAACAAGATCGGCACGTTCCGGCATCTGCCACCGGCGCTCACGCTGCAGTATCACTTCCTGCCCGAGGGCACGTTCCGGCCATATGTGGGGGCCGGCGTGAACGTGACGCGCATCTACGGCGCCAATCTTGCCAACAATTCGCTGACGCTCGATCGCTGGAGCGTGGGTCCGGTGCTGCAGATCGGCATGGACTACAAGCTCACAAAGAACTGGTTCCTGAACCTCGATGCCAAGAAGTCGTGGATCTCGAGCAACGTCTATGCGGGCGGCACGAAGGTGTCCGCCGTGCAGCTCAATCCGTGGCTGTTCAGCGCGGGCGTGGGCTACCGGTTCTAGCGGAACGCGGGCTCGTCGAAGCTGCGCAGCTTGCGCGAATGCAGCGCTTCCACGCCGCTCTCGCGCAGGATGCGCACGGCTTCCAGCCCGATCGTCATGTGCTGGCTCACGCGCTGGCGATAGAACGCGTTGGCCATGCCGCGCAGCTTCAACTCGCCGTGCAGCGGCTTGTCGGAGACGCACAGCAGCGTGCCGTACGGCACGCGCAGACGGAAGCCGTTGGCCGCAACCGTCGCGCTCTCCATGTCGATGGCAATCGCGCGCGACTGGTTGAAGCGCGCGTAGAGCGCCTTCGACTTGAGTTCCCAGTTACGATCGTCCGTCGACACCACGGTGCCGGTGCGCATGCGCGTCTTCATCTCGTTGCCGGATAACCCCGTCACGCGCGCCACCGCCTCCTGCAGCGCCACCTGGATCTCCGCGATCGGCGGCACCGGTACCCATGGCGGCAGGTCGTGGTCGAGCACATGGTCGTCGCGCACGTACGCGTGGGCCAGCACATAGTCGCCGAGCTGCTGCGAGCGGCGCAGGCCGCCGCAATGGCCGATCATCAGCCAGCAGTGCGGACGCAGTACCGCAAGATGGTCGGTCATGGTCTTCGCGTTCGAAGGGCCCACACCGATATTCACCAACGTCACGCCGAGCTTGTCCTCGCGCACGAGGTGGTACGCGGGCATCTGCGGCAACGCGCGCGGACGCGTGGCTTCGTCGGGATCGCTCGCGCCGAGTTCCTGCGTGATATCGCCGGGCTCGACGAAACGCACGTAGCCGTCGCCGCCGTCGCTGGCCATCAGCGAGCGGCCGAGCGCGACGAATTCATCGACGTAGCGCTGGTAGTTGGTGAACAGCACGAAGCGCTGGAAATGATGCGGCGCAGTGCCTGTGTAGTGGTACAGCCTCTGTAGCGCGAGGTCGACGCGTTCCCCCGGGAACAGCGATAGCGGCCACGCCTCGCCCGCCACCGGTTCGTAGGTGCCATTGGCAATCGAATCGTCGATGCGCGACAGCTCGGGCAAGACAAACGACGCTTCGAGTTCGCGCGCCTGCGTGAAGCTGATATCGGTGGTCGAGGCTTCGATCACGAACGGCAGCGGGATCGGTCGCCGCGACAGGCCCACCACCACCGGCACGCGGTGATAGCGGATCAGGCGTTCGATCTGGTCGCGATAGTAATCGGCCAGCAGATCGGGCCGCGTGACCGTGGTGCCATAGACGCCCGGGTACGCGACCGTGCCCCAGGCGGGACGGCTGTCCGTGACCATCGTCTCGAGATTGACCGAGATACCAAGGTACGGATAACACGCGTGCGCGGCCGACGGCAGCGGTTCGCCGCGCGCGAAGGCTTCGAACCGCGCGCGCACGGCCGCGACGGAACTGTCGTAGATCTCGCGAATGCGCGCCAGCGCGCTCTCGGCGTCGGAGAACTCGGCCAACTGATCGGCCGGATGGGCGGAGGAGAAGATGGCAGCGTTCATGCGAGCCATCATACCGCGCGAGATCGCTCCCGCGCCAGTTTGACGCGATGGCTAGCGCTCGCTACACTCTGTCGCCATTCAGAAGGAGTGCTGATGGAAATCCGGAATCCGTTGCCCGAGGAAATCGAAGCTGTCAGGCGTCTGCTGGCGGCGAACGGGTGGGATCACCGGGTTGGCAATGCCGAACGCTTCGCGCAATCGATCGCCAACTCGCAACGGGTGGCGGTTGCAGTGGAAGACGGCGAGGTCATCGGCTTTGTGCGCGCGCTCTGCGACGATATCTCAAATGGCTATATCTCGATGATCGCGGTCGCCCCGCAGCATCGCCGCCGCGGCGTCGGCCGCGCGCTGATGCGCCATATCATGGGCGCCGATCCCGATATCACGTGGGTACTGCGGGCCGCGCGCTCATCGGAAGCGGCATTCTTCGGCCAGCTCGGCTTTTCCCCATCGATGGTCGCGATGGAGCGGCGGCCGCTGTAAGGCTTGCCCGGCCGCTACGGCTTCACCCATTACTGCGCCATCGCGCGCCGGAATTCCTCCGCGGTCCCCATCTGACGGAACAGCTTGCCGCCCGGCGCAAAGCGATCGGCCGTGGAGAGGCCGCCCACCACCACCGGTTCGAACCCCGCCTCGCGCACCAGTTGCGACGCCTGCTCCAGCGCCTTGGCATCGTCCCCAGCGATCGGCACGGCCAGCGGCGCCCCGCTGCGATGGCTCTCGCGCGCAAACTCGGTGGCACCCGTGAAATTGAACGCGCGGACGATCTTCGCGCCGCGCAGGTACTTCGACGTCGTCGCGCCGATGCCGTTGCGCTGCACCTCTTCCGCTACCGCACCGTCACGCGCCGCGATCGCATTGGTGGCGTCCAGCACGGTCTTGCCGCGCCACGCGGCCGCGTTCTGCTCGCCGATGGCCGGCACCGCGCTGTAAGGTACCGCCAGCAGCAGCACATCGGCGAACGACAGCGCCTGCGCCACCGTGCCGGTCTGCGCGAGCGGGCCGAGCCGTTCCGCGAGCGACTTCAGTTCCTCCGGATGCCGCGAGGAAAACATCACGGGATGACCCGCTTTGACCCACAGCCCGCCGATCGTGCCGCCGATGCGGCCGGAGCCGATCACGCCAATGCGCAGCTTGCCGGCCGGCGCCTGCGCACGCGTCAGGCCGGCGGCAGCGGCCAGCGCCACGCCGGCCAGCAGCACTGTACGGCGCGACACACGCCTCGGCATGCGGCCATCTTGGGCGTCATGGGCGTAACTGGCGGACGTTCTGGTGGGTGTCATGGGTGTCTCCGCATAGTTTCGACCTAGTCACTCTAGGCCAAAACGTGCCGGGTTTCCGGTGCCGGCTGTCTCTCCAGGTGCTCAGGCTGTCACGCCGCCGTCATCACGCGTCCCTAGACTGGCGCGCGGCACGCACGCCACACGTGCTGGCCGCCCGCACGACCACAAGGACAACAATGACACGCGAATCGAGGAAACCGCTTCCCCTGACACGTCTGGCCATGTTGACGCTGGCCACTTTTGCCCTGACCGCCTGTGGTGGCGACGGCGATGGCGCGTCGAATGCCAACCCGAGCGGCGGCAATAACGGTGGCAACGGCAATCAGCCAGGCCAGACCGTCACGGTCAAGCCGCTGGCTGGCGGCACGCAATATGTGGGCGCCGTCAGCTTCGGCGACACCGTCTCGGTGACGCTCGACCAGCCCGCGGCGGGTCAGCTCACGCTGCGCTTCCTCGACTCGCGCGTCGGCCTCGCCGGCAGCCTGGTCGGCCAATACGTGCTGGACGAAGCCAGCGGCGTCTATCGCGTGTCGGGGCTGACCGCTTCTGGCACCGACGTGCCGGCCGCACTGGCCGCCGCCGCGTCGAATATCACGTTCACGTTCTCGCTCGACGAGGGCGTGCTGTCGGGCGCGCTGGGCAAGGTGCCCAACGTGAAACTGGCCGATGGCTCGCTGCTGCAGGGCTACATCAGCGCCGCCAACCGTGGCGCGCAGCTTGCGGACATCGTCGGCACCTATGCATTCCTGCGCCAGACCGGCGCCAACGCCTCGGCCGGACAACTCAACATCGCCGCGGACGGCGGCGTGCGCGTCTGTGCGGGCCAGGGCTTTGCCGCGGATTGCGCGGGTGGCCAGACCGGCAGCCTGACTGCCGATGCGGACCAGACGCGTTACCCCGGGGCCTACACGCTGACGCTGGCGGGTGCAAAGGTCGGCCGCGTGTTTGTGGGCCGCCAGACCGCACAGGTGGCCCTGTTCGTCGATGAGCCCGGCACGGGTGTGGTCAACACGGCCGGCAACTGGGTGGTGCGTACCGCGCAGGCGCTGCCGGCCAATGCGATCGATGGCGACTGGGTCTGCGCCGAGCCCGAGCTCGACACGGCCGACGTCCCCACCGGCCGCACGCGCCGCAATATCGTCTCCGTCAGCGGCAGCACGCTGGCCGCGGACAACGTGCCGGTCGATGTGCCGCTCACCTACAACACGGTGGCGGGCATCAAGGCCAATGGCCTGATCGGCGGCACGTGGCAGGCCACGGTAGCCAGTCAGCCTGCCAATGGAAGCCTGACATTGCTGCCAGTGAGCACGAAGCTGGCCTATCAGGTTCGTCAGGAACCGGGCAGCAAGCATCTGCTCCCCGCGGTATGCACGCCGCTGCCGGCGCCGGCAGCCATCTCGACGTACCTCGGCGCGAAGGCCAGCGATAACATCCTCGTGACGCTGCGCGACCTGCGCCCGACGCAGCCCGCGATCGGCCGCGACCAGATCTACTACAAGCTCGGCCGCTATGCGAAGGATCCGGTCAAGAACTTCGACGACGCCTGCGAGAACAATGGCCAGAACAAGAGCGACAAGAACCTGAACCTGACCACCGCGCGCATCGACAACCTGAGCTCGTTCGGCTGCACGCAGGTCGTCGGCAACAAGCCGCAGGACATGAAGACGCTCGTGGTAGGTCCGTACGGCGAGCCCTATCTGACCGACGGCCATCACGCGTTCACGACCATGACCGAAGCCCCGACCGGCGGCCCGCAGTCGAAGGCGTACATCAAGGTGCAGGACAACCTGTCGAACCTGAACCGCGCGACGTTCTTCCGCACGCTGCGCGAGCGCAAGCTCATCTGGCTGAAGGATCCCGACAACCGCCCGGTCTACCCGGCCGATCTGCCGCGCGCACTGGGGCTCTCCAATGGCCTGGGCAACGATCCGTATCGCTCGCTGGTCTACTTCACGCGTGACATCGGTTACTCGCAACTGTCGGACGCCACCGAGTTCACGGAGTTCTACTGGGGCGACTGGCTCCGTACGGTGATCGATCTGTCCAAGGTGAACCTCGACGACACCACGAGCTACCTCGCGGCAGTGCGCAAGGCGTCGGAGGCCATGGTGGCGCTGGCAGCGGACGCACCGGTCAGCAACGGCAAGACCGCCGCGCAGCTGGGCCGCCTGAGCGCGCTCGGCGAATCGGAGTTCACGAAACTGTCGGTACCGGTTACGGAGGCGAGCCCGGGCAAGCTGCCGTACGCGGTGGATTACCGGCTGAAGCTGAAGCCTTGAGTCTTGGCGGAAACGGGTGAGCGTACCCGTTTCTGCGTAAGCAAAAACCGCCGGATTTCGTGAGAAATCCGGCGGTTTTTTTATCGCTGGCTTGTTTCGGCCGAACTTATTCCGGCTGAATATTGGCGGACTTGATGATGCGGCCCCACTTGGCCGACTCTTGATTCTGGAACTTCGCCAGTTCCGCCGGCGTGCTCGTGAACACCTCGGTGCCGGTGGACTGGTAGAAGTTTGCCGCGGTCTCGCTCTTCGCGGCCTTGACCAGCATCGCGTTGAGCTTGTCCACCACGGCCTGCGGCGTCTTGGCGGGCGCGTACGCCGCGAACCAGTAGCTCATCTCGTAGCCCTTGACGCCAGCTTCGTCGATGGTCGGCACGTCCGGCGCCAGCGGCGAACGGCTCTTGCTCGAGACGCCCAGCGCGCGCAGCTTGCCGGTCTTGACTTGCGGCAGGCCCGTCGCGGTGTCGGTGATCATCATCTGGATCTGGTTGCCCAGCAGATCCGTGATGGCCAGCGGGTTGCTCTTGTACGGCACGTGCAGCAGTTCTACATGGGCCATCTGCTGGAACAGTTCACCGGCGATACGCGACGACGAGCTGCCGCTGCCAAAGCTCAGCTTGCCCGGCTCTTTCTTCGCCAGCGCGATGAACTCGCCGACGGTCTTCGCCGGCACCGCCGGGTTCACGACCATGATCTGGCCGCCGCGGCCGAGCGCGGTGATCGGCGAATAGTCCTTGACCGGATCGTAAGGCAGTTTCTTGAACAGATGCTCGTTGGCGGCGTGCGTGGTGTTGGTGGTGATGAGCACCGTGTAGCCGTCCGGGCTGGCCTTGGCCACGTCGGAGGCCGCGATAAAGCCGGCTGCGCCGGGCTTGTTGTCGACCACCACGGTGACCTTGGTGTCGAGCGTCACCGCCTGGCCGATCGCGCGGGCGAGCTGGTCGGTGGCGCTGCCGGCCGCGAACGGCACGACGAAGCGGATCGGCTTGTCGGGATAATCGGCCCACGCGCTACCCATGGGCAACGCCAGCGAAACGAACGTGACAGCCGCGAATGCTAGCGGCCTGCAAATTGCGTACATCTTGGTCTCCTCGGGTGAATTCGTTTTATGAGCAGCAGGGTTCAGGGTACGGCCGCCAGACGCGAAGGCGTCGGTATCGGCATGCTCAGCAACAGAAACGCCAGCGCCTTGCCGTGCGTGTCCAGGTTGAGCGAATCGTTGACGCCGCCGTCGAGCACGCCATCGATGACGAAGTTCATGGCCTGCAGCGACGGCACCAGATAGCGCGTGACCGTGGTCGGACGGCGATGCGCGAACAATGCGCGTACCGCGTCCTCGGTGACGTGTGTGACAAGGTGGTCGAAATCACGCGCATCGTAGGCAATGACACTGATGTTGGAGCGGTCGCCCTTGTCGCCGGTGCGGCCGTGGGCGAGCGAATACAGGGGAATGGTCGGCGCGGTCATGACGGGCTCTCGATCAGGCAACGAAGGTATGGCTCGGCGACACCGCCGTGCGCGGCACCAGGCAAGACATCGCGTTCAGGCGGCTGCGCAGCGCGGTGCGCACGCCGCCGCCGCCGGCCGGGCCACAGGTGTACAGCGTGTTGACCTCGCGCAGCAGCGCCTGAGCAACGGCCTGGTCCTCGTGCACGATGGCCGCGCGCAGCCGCACGTCCTGCGCATCGGCTTCATTGGATTGCGTGGCGGCGAGCATGGTGCCGGCATCGTCGGCGAATACGCTCAGCACGCCGATCAGGTCGAAGCGGATATGCGCATCGAAGCCGAGCATCGTCATGCGCTTGCGCACGATATCCGCGGCGAGTCTGGCGCGTGCCGCGGCATTGAAGCCCGCGTAGGAGATCTCGCCTTCGGCAATCCAGCCGCCATGAGAGAACAGGTTGGCCTTGAGCGTATCCGTGCGCGCATGGCCGCGAATATTGCGGACCGCGACGCGATCGGGGCCGATCTGCTCCACCGTGACGTCGCCGATATCGGCCACCACGTCGGGCGTCAGGTACGCGCGCGGATCGTGTACCTCGTACAGCAACTGTTCCTTGACTGTGCGCAGATCGACGCAGCCGCCGGTGTGATCGGCCTTGAAGATTTCGATGGCGCCGTCGTCGCCGAGTTTGGCGATGGGAAAACCTACTGCGTGCACGTCGGGAACGTCCTTCATGCCCGGGTCGGCGAAATAGCCGCCGCTGACCTGCGCACCGCACTCGAGCAGATGGCCCGCCATGGTTGCTGCCGCCAGGCGGTTCCAGTCGTCCCAGGCCCAGCCGAAATGCGCCATGGCCGGGCCGACGGCCAGCGCGGGATCGGCCACGCGACCGCAGACGACGATCTGCGCGCCATCGCGCAGCGCATCGGCGATGCCGCGTGCGCCGATATACGCGTTGGCGCAGACGAAGCGTGCTTCGGGGAAGCTCTCGCCGAGGCGCTCGCGCAGCAATGCGCGGCCGGCGTCGTCGGACAGGTCATCGCCCTCGACCACGGCTACGCGCGGCGCGGGCAGGCCGAGCTCGGTTGCGAGCACGCCGATGCGTCGCGCCGCTGCGCGCGGGTTGGCGGCGCCGAAGTTGCCGATGATTGGAATGCGGTGCTTCAGGCAAAGGGCCAGCACCGGCGCCAGCAATTGATCGAGCAGCGGCTCGTAGCCATGCTCCGGATCCTGCCGGCGGGCGAGTTGCGCCAGCGCGAGGGTACGTTCGGCCAGCGTTTCGAAGATCAGGGCGGCGGGGCCACCGGCGGCGATCATGGTGCGCACCACGGGCAGCGCCGCGTCGGTGCGGTCGCCGGAGAAGCCGGCGCCTGAGCCGATCAGCAGAGGGACAGTCATGGTGGGCATTTGTGGAGTAGTGGCGATTGCATTCTAGGCCTGCGCCCGTATTCCAAAAAATGGATTATTTGGATTAATCTATTGGTTTGTTAGATGAGTGTGCGCCCTCTCCCCCAGCCCCTCTCCCCGAGGGAGAGGGGAGAACACAATTGGTTATTTAACCTTTCACCCACTCCCCCGGCCCCTCTCCCTCAAGGGAGAGGGGAGCAAACCGTGGGTGTGCGTTACACCTGCGCGGCGCTTTCTCCCGCGACGGGGGGCAAACCGTGGGTGTGCGTTGCGCCTGCGCGGCGCTCTCCCCGAAGGGGAGAGCGGCAATCAGACGGTGTGTGGGAGCGGAGCAAAACTGAAAACATGAACGTCTCGGTCAGGCATCTTCGGGCATTCGTTGCGCTGGCGACGCATCGCAATTTCACGCGCGCGGCGCAGGCGTGTCATCTTTCGCAGTCGGCGTTCAGCACGCTGGTGCAGACGCTCGAGGAGCAGGCCGGTAGCCGCTTGTTCGAACGCACCACGCGCCACGTGGAGCTGAGTGCGGACGGGCGTCGTTTCGAGGAGGTGGCGCGGCGGCTGCTCGAGGACTTCGAGGCCGCGTTTGCCGATCTGCGCGATCACGCCGAGCGGCGCAAGGGACGGGTCGCCATCGCGGCATTGCCGTCGCTCGCCGGCGGCGATCTGCCGCCACTGCTCGCCACGTATCGCGCGCGCTATCCCGGTATCGCGCTCGAGTTGCATGACCAGCTTGCCGACGGCTGCATCGACATGGTCCGGCGCGGCCAAGTGGACTTCGCGTTGGCCCCCACGCCCGCGCAGGACACCGACCTGCGCGTGGAACCGCTCGTGCACGACAACTTTCACCTCGTATGCCGCGCGGACCATCCGCTCGCGCGCAAACGACGCATCGCGCCCACCGCGCTGGCGGGGCTGCCATTCATTCAGCTGTCACGGACCAGCAGCGTGCGCCAGCACCTCGATGCCGCACTGCATCCGCTGCGGCTCAATGGCGTGATGGAGGTCGAGCATCTGGCCACGGTGGCCGCGCTGGTCGAAGCGGGCCTCGGCATCTCCGTGGTGCCCGCGCTCGCGCTATTCCAGTTCCGCCGCGACGCACTGGCCATCCGCCCACTGCAGATGCCGCAGCTCGTGCGTGACATCTGCCTCGTGCGCCTGCGCGAACGCGGCGATTCCGCGGCCGCCACGGCGATGATCGAGATGCTGCGTCAGAAGTGGCCGAGGTAGCCGCCGTCCACCGCAATGACCTGTCCGGTCACGTACGACGCCGACGGCGAGGCGAGAAACACCGCCGCGCCGGCGAGCTCGGACGGCTGGCCCCAGCGGCCCAGCGACGTGCGCTGCTGCAGCCAGCTGGAGACCGATGCATCGGCAACCATCGGCTGGTTCGGCTCCGTGGCAAAGTAGCCCGGCGCGATCGCATTGACGGTGATGCCATGCCGACCGAGGTCCGCGGCCATCGCACGCGTGAGCGCGTCGAGGCCGCCCTTGGTGGCGGGATAGAGCACGTCATTCGCGCGCGCAATCTGTCCCGCAATCGACGTGACATTGACGATGCGGCCATATGCATGGCGCTGCATCAGCACGGCCGCGTGACGGCATAGCGCGTAGGGGGCGATCAGATTGGTCTCGAGCATCGCGCGCAGGTCGTCGGCATCGAGCTGCATCATCGAATCGCGATGCCGCGCGCCCGCATTGTTGACCAGAATGTCGAGCCGCCCGTGCGTAGCCTCGATGCGCGCGAACGCGGCGGCCACCGCCGCTTCGTCGGTGATGTCGAGCACGAGCGCCTCGGCTGCGAGACCGTCTGCATGCAGTTGCGCCACGGCCTGCGCCACGCGCTCCGCATTGCGCGCACACACGAGTACGTGCGCGCCCGCCGCCGCGAGGCCAGTTGCGATGGCCTGCCCCAAGCCCTGCGCGCCGCCGGTGACCAGCGCCACGCGACCGTTCAGCGAGAACGGAGAGGAAGAAGGAGTGCGGAAGTTTGCTGCGTCGAGATTCGCCATCGGGCAACTATACCGCAGCAAACTGGCGCCCCCCCGCGCGCCACGCGCTAGCGAATGAGCTTGCCCGTCGACGACACGATCGACATCTCCACGAACGACGAGCCGGTATGTCGCGCCGGACTGTAGCTGATCAGGATGCCGCCGAGATCGTAGTCGCGCAGGGCTTCGAGCGCCGTGACGAGCTTCTCGCGGGTCGGCTCGGGCCCGGCCCGACGCAAACCCTCGACCAGCACCTTGGCCGACATAAAGCCTTCCATGCCCGCGTTGCTCGGCTCCACGCCTTGCTGCCGCGCCAGACTGCGATATTCGCTGGCCAACGTCATCTGGCTCGAGTTCGTACCCGGCACCACCTGCGTGATGATGAGCCCGCGACCATCCTCGCCAAGGTCCTTGATAAACGAGTCCGCCGCGTTGTTCGACAGCGTCACGAACTGCGCCTGGCTGCCACCACGCTTCATATCGCGAATCACGCGCGCCGCCTCGGCGCCCGAACCGATCACGAGCACGGCCTGCGGATTGGCCTTGTTGATCGTCACGACGCCCTGGCTGATATCGCCCATCGGCCGCGCATAGGAGGCCACGCCCGCGGGCTGCACGCCACGCGCCTGCAGCGCGGTGGTAAAGCCTTCGTACACATCCTGGCCAAAGCCGTCGTTCGCATAGAAGATCGCGATGCGGTTCATGCCCGAGGTGGCCAGATGATTGATCGCGCGCGCGACTTCATCCTGATATTTCGCGCGCACGTTGAACACGTAGCGGTTGACCGGGCGATGCAGCGTGATCGCGCCCGTCAGCGGTGCGACCAGCGGCACCTTCTCGGCCGAGATCATGGGGAGGATGCTTTCGTTCTGCGGCGTGCCGCGCACCATGAACAGCGCGAACACCTTCTCTTCCTGGATCAGCTTGCGTACGTTGTCGGGCGTGCGCTTGGCGTCGAAGCCGTCGTCGTAGGTGACCAGCTCGATCTTGCGGCCATTGATGCCGCCCGCGGCATTGACGGTGCTCAGGTACACCTGCGCACCCGCGATCTGCTCCTTGACCGAACCTGCCACCGGACCGGTGACCCCCGCGGACTGGCCGATGCGAATGGTGTTCCGGCCGATGCCGGGTTCCGCGTTGGCCGCGCTGGACATACACACGGCAAACCCCAGCGCGGCGGCAAGCATGCCCCGCGCCATCCCTGTTGCGCTCATTGTCTGACCCCTCCCGTGCCGTGATGGCACGAATCGCCTGCGTGATTAATTGTTTTCCGCTGCGTGCGGCGGCGCATCACGAGTTACCTCGCGTGACGCGCGCCAATGAGTCCGAAATTAACGCAAACGAGTAGGAAAGTGCAAACGAATGTGCACAAACGACGCGATACAGGCGAGCGCGATGTTGCAGTCGCGGCACACCGCACCGCAACATCGACGCCCGAACCGGCATTCAGAAGGAAAGCGCCACCCGTTCAGGGGAATGCGGGGACTGCGGGGTCGAGACCGCCGAACTGCGCTTCCGGATGCGTGGTACGCAGCAGCGCTTCGATTTCCTCCACACGGCCGCGCGGCACATCGACCATCAGCAGGAACCGGCCTGCCTCGATGTCGCTCTCGAACGCGCGCAGCCGGCTGTTCGGCGCGGAACTGCCGATCATGCTGGAAGCCCACGCGCCGAACACCGCGCCCAGCACGGCGAGCACGCCGACCAGGCCCCACTGGGGGGTGTCACTGACGATCGGGAACATCGCGACCACCACGCCCGCAACGATGCCGACGGCACCGCCGAGCATCAGGCCCATCTCGGCCGCATGCACGATATCGGAAGTCTGGAACAGGTTCGCCTCGTGCAGCCCGGTCATGTCGGTGCCATCGCGCGCGACAAAGTGGATATGGCGATTTTCGATGCGCGCGACCAACAGATCATCCATCGTTCGGCGCGCACTGGGCAGGTCAGGCAGTAACCAGAAGATCCGTTTGCGCATGGCTATCCTCCTTGGTCAGTCCGCCCTCTTGCATGAGGTCATCCGTCGCCGCCGTGCAGCGTGATCTCACAGATCAGGACGGTTAGATCCGTTGTACGCCGCCGATTCGCCGAGTGCAAGCGCGTAAACGAACCGAGGGGTGATGCATCCCACCGAAGCGTGGCACGCATCACCCCTCGCACGTCACAGGCGGTCAGAACGTGATTGGCAGACGCATCGTGACAGTCAGGTCCGGCGTATCCCGCGTGAGGCCCGCGCCCACCGACAGGTTGAGCGTGTAGCGCTGATTGAAGCGATACGAATAGCCCACCAGCAGCGTGCCCTGCGTGATCTTGACCGAGCCGGGAATGGTCTGCCCGTTCAGCTTGGTCGGCCAGATGATGCTCTGGTCGTAGCCGATACTGAACGACGCGTGTTCGTTCAGCGAAAGGCCCATGCCGAAGTTGAACTGGAAGATATCGCCCGGCGAGATTTTGCCAAGGAATTCCTTCTCGCCGTTGAGCACCGTGCGGCTGATGTTGTCGCGCGCGAAGTTGTGCAGGTAGCTGAAGGTACCGAAGAACACCGCGGGGTCGGTCGGCAGCAGCCACGTCACGCCAGGCTGAACCGCCTGGAAGCCGGTGCCGGTCGGCATGCCGAGCGGCAGGCCGGTGCCGGTGGTATTGCTCACGCAGCGTGTCACGCAGTCAGTGACCACTTCGAACGGATCTTTGCCGGTGTTCGACTTGTAGCGGAACCAGCCGATGAAGTACGGCATCTTCTCGTTGCCGTAGTTGAGCTGATAGCGCAACGTTGCCTCGACGTCGCCGAGCCCGCTGCCGCTGGCATTGAACACGTTGTCGAAAGCCGTTCCGGTGAAGACCTCGCGGCTGACGGTCTGGCCGCTGGTATGCACGTACGGCACCTTGGCTTCGATCTCGAGCCGCTTGGTGATGCCGTAGCGCAGCGCCAACGCGCCCAGGTACGTGGTGGTCTTGACCTCGCGCACGTCGATCAGGCCGATCAGCACGGCTGGGATCACCGAGTACCCGACCAGCGCCACCCGATTGTTTGATGAGTAGCCGTACTGGAAGCTCGGCTCGAGCACGATCTTGCCCTGCGGCGTGAGCACGCCAGGCTGATCGAAGATCGGCGCGATCTCGGGCGGACGGCCATCGGATTCGGGCGGACGACCGACAGGTTCCTCTACCGCGGGCCCCGCCAGCGACTCGCCGGCCTGCGCGCCCTGCGCACTGCCCTGTCCACCCGGTTGCACGGCCTGCGGTGGCGCGTCCTGCTGCGCCTGCATGCCCTGCTGCACGGTGTTGTTGATCTGGGTCGCGCTGGCGCCCGCACCCGCTGCGGCGGCATTGGTTGCCACGTCGCCGCCGGTACGCTGGCCGCCACGCTTGCGCGCGAGCGAGTCGTTGGTCATCACGCTGCGCAATTCGCGGATGGTGGCCTCCTGCTCCGCGAGCGCGCGTTTCATCTGCTCGAGCTGTCTGGCTTGTTCCGCCAGTTCCTTCTGCAGGTTCTCGAGCTTGGCCACGCCTGGTGGCCCGCTGTCCGGCAACGTCTGGGCTTGGCCCAGGCCGGCGAGCAGCAGCATCGTCGAGCATCCGGCATAGCCGATGCCCTGCAGCGAACGCTTCTTCATGACGTCTTCCTCCCCCGGGACGGCGGGCTGATTTGACAGGAGCCCGCAACCTGTACTCGATGCTTACCTCATGCGCTGGATGACACTGTTTAAAGCTGTATTGGCGACTTGCGAGCGGAACGCCGCGAGCGTATTCACGCTGGCACTGATCGTCATCAGGCTCTGAATGCTCTGGTTATTGAGCGTATTCTGGATCACGGTGGATGGCATGTTCGGCATCGCACCTACGTTCGCCGCTGAGTTGCTTGAATTGCCCGGCCCGTTCTGCACGAGGTTCATCAACCCATTGGTCGTGACCGCGCCGGTGGCCGTGGCAACGGTGCTGGTCGGCAGTCCGTTCGCGCCCGTGGCAGTGGCAGACGCGCCCGTGGCCGTGCCACTGCTGGCCGAGGCGTTGGCGCCAGCGGCCCCCTGCGCGGTGGCGACCGCGCCCGCCGCGGTGGCCTGGGCAGCCGCACCAGCCTGCCCGCCCTGCGCGCGCGCATCGGCAGCCGCCGCGTTGGCTGCCGCCACGGCGCTGTTGGCCGCGCCATTGGCCTGCGACACGGCAGCGGCCACTCCGCCGAGCGCCTGCTGCAACTGCGCGGCCTGCGCTGCGGTGATGCGGGTCACGTCGGGGATCGAAATGCTCGTGGCCACGGCAAGCGCGCCGTTGACGTACACCGCGCGGTCGATACCGAAGCCGACCTGCAAGCCGCCGACGTCGAAGCCGCCCCGCGCCTCGTCGAGCTTGGCGCTGGCGACCTTCTTCCATTTGGACATGTCGCCTCGCGCATGGGCCACGCGCGCGGGCTCCGGTGCCGCGAGATCGATCGCTTTGGCAAGCTCGTCCGGCGCGCGGCGCGCGACATTGGGCGGCGGTGGTTCGGCCGCGGCCACGGCGGCCAGCAGTGCCAGCGCGTCAGATCGCTCGACGGGTTTTGCGGTGATCGGTGCAGCTGACGATGCAGATTTTGTTGACGGCGCCGCCTTCGACGCGATGTTCGATGCGACAGATGCCGCCTGTGCCCTGGCCTCGGCGATGGTTGAAGTGATGATGGGCGTTGTCGTCGTCGTTGTCGTCGTTGCCACAGACGTGGCGACAGGCTCCGCCAACGCCTTCGCGACGGGCATGGCAACATCGATCGGCGCGGCCACGGCCTCTTCGGCCACAGTCGCCTGCGCGTTGCCGGCGCAGGCGAGTCCCGCGCCCAGCAGCATCGCCGCGGCGGCAGGAAGCGCCGCGCGGCGCGGCGCGTGTGTTGCGGTTGTCTGAACCATGATGATGTTCCTCAGAAATCACTGGCGCCATGCTTGGGCATGACGGTGAAGAACAGACTGTCGCGGTTGACTCCCATTGAGTATGGTCCCGTTGGCGCGACACGCCAGTCGGACGCGAGATTGAAGCGGGCGTTCTCGGTGCGGTTGTGGATCACGAACAGCAGGTTGCTGTCCCAGATCCGCTCGAAATGCTCTCGCTCGAGCGCGCGCGTGCCGCGTGCAGGATCTCCGATCAGCACGCGATTTCCCCTGACTCCCTTCACCACGACGAAGTGGTGATACCCGTTCTCGACGATCAGCACGATCGCCGGAACCTGCGTTTCCTCGAGCTTCGACAGCGGCACCTCATAGCCATCCGCCAGAAAGCCGCGCGACTCGAGAAAGCGTTTCATGTCCAGCAGCGAGAATCCCTCGGCGCGTATCTTGGCCTGGTCGCCATTGACGTACATGTTGGCGAAGACGATCTGCTCGGTCACCGGATAGCCATACTGGTACGTCAGCAGCGTGGCGACGGCAGCCGAGCCGCAACTGAAGTCGAACTGCTGCCGGATGGTGGTGCGAAAGCGCGCCTCGCGCAGGCTCGTCACCGGCACCGTATAGACGTTGCCGTTCTGCCCCGGAAGCTGGATCGTGTCGGCGCGCGCCATGGGCGCGGTGACAAACGTTCCCCCGATAGCCGCGGCCGTGGCCGCGAACAACACCATGCGGCGCGCGAGCGTCTTCATTTGAACTGGACGTTGAGGATCGTTGCGTTCTGGATCAGCACGTTGGACCCGGTGTTCTGGATCACGGTCGGCAGACCCGCTGAATTGGAAAATGAACCTTCGGCAATCACGTTGCTGCCGGTTCTCACATTGATCGCGGCGTTATCGGCAACGGTGCCGTGCAGCTTCATGTCATTGACGACCGTCTCCGCGCCACCCCGCACGCCATCGAGCTTCTCGCTCGTGACCGCGCGCGCGGTCGAGCCGAACACATTCGGTTTGGCAGAGGATGTCGCAATGGCTGTCGCGCTCGCCGTGGCGCGCGCGCTGTCACTTTCGGCACTCGCACTGGCGGTGGCCGCGACAACAGTCGTCGCCTGGGGTGCAGCCGCATCCGGCGGACCGGCAGTGGCATGCAACGCTGGCCAGGCCAGCAGGACCGTCACACTCATGACGGCAAGGCGATGCGATCGCATGGTGCGTCTCCTTGTTTCCTCGCGCTCGGCTCCCATCCGGACCATCACGCGATGGAACGTTCAGGCATTCCCAGGAGGTACCGTCATGCCCGCGCGCGAGCGCGCTTGCATGACGGACCTGCCGGTCGCCATCGCAGCGGCACCGGCCGGTGGCGTCCCTGCGGACGCGGGCCGGTCGATGCCGTCGCGCTTTAGCGACCGACGTTCAGGTTGGCCTGGACGTTGACGCTTTGTTGCACCAGCGAAGAGATACCGCTGTTTTGGTTGGCGATCATGATGCCCGCCGCCGACTGCCCGACGCTGGTCATGGTGTTGGACAGGTTGAACGTGCCGGCATCGACGACGTTGTAGCCGCCATTGCCACCAGCGCCACCTACAGCACCGTTGCCGGCGCCGCCCGTGCCACCATTGCCCACACCACCGGCACCACCCGCACCGCCCGTGCCCGACGCGGCGCCCACTGCGCCGTTACCGGCCGTGGCGCTACCGTTCGTGGCAGTTGACGTTGCGCTGCCGTTGGTCGCCGCGCCGCCCGCACCGCCAGCCCCTGCAAGGCTGGTTTGCGCGCCGCCTGCTCCAGTGGTGGCCGTGCCGCTGCCGCCCGTGGCCGCGCCGGCCGTCGAGGTGGCCGCGCCGCCGGCACCGCCCGTGCCCGTGCCAGTGCCGCCAGTTGCAGTGGCCGTACCGCTGGCACCCGCACCGCCCGCGCCGCCCGTGCCCGTGCCCGTGCCCGCCGTCGCCGTGGTGGCGCCGGTAGTCGCTGCACCGCCTGCGCCCGAGGTAGACGTCGTGGCACCGCCAGCGCCATCGCCGCGCTCGCTGCCACGGCTGCCGCCGTTCGCGCTCAAGCCGCCCAGGGCTCCGCTTGCACCGAGGGCGCTGCCGCCGCCAGCACGAGCGCTGCCACCGTTGCCGCCATCGCCGCCAGCCGCGCCGGACAGGCCGCTGCCACCGCTGCCCTTCGCCCAGCCGCCATTCCCGCCGGCGCCAAGGCTAGCCGTGAGCGCGCTGCCACCCTTCCCCGAAGCGTTGCCGCTGTCGCCGCCGTAGCCGCTGGCACGACCGCCGTCGCCGCCACTGCCGGCACGCGCGCTGCCGTTGGTCACGTCACCGGCGCTGGCGCTGCCATTGCTGGCCGATCCGCCGTTGCCGCCCGCACCGCCATTGCCGCTGGCGCCACCGTTGCCGCCATTGCCGCCGCTGCCGCCGTTGCCGGTGCCGCCGTAGCCCTTGCCGCCCGCGCCGCCCGTGGCACCGTTGGCGTTGCCGCTATTGGTGGCGTAGTTGCCGATATTGCTGACGGTGTTGCCGGTAACAGTGCCGCTGAGCTTCGACAGCGCGATCGCCTTGCTGCTGTTGAACGCGTTGCTGAAGTTCGCCGTGGCCGTGCTGCCGTTGGCGGCTGCGGCTGTGCCGTAGCCTTCGGTGTCAAGCTTGGCGAAGTTGTTCGTCTTGGTCGACGTGCGGGTGCTGGCGTTCGTGTTCGTCTTGGTGGACGTCAGCGACACGGTGTTGGTCTTGGTTTCCGTGTTGCTCTTGGTTTCCGTATTGGTGTTGGTGTTGGTCCTGGTGCTCGTGTGAGTGCTGCTGTCCGTTGCGGTCTGTGTATTGCTGCCATCGCCCGACTCATTGCTGTTCGACTGAGCGAAGGCCTGTCCCCCGAAGAAGGTCAGTGCAATCGCTGACGCGAGTAAAGTCTTTTTCATACGATGCTCCCAGGAAGTTTGTTCAGCGGCTCACCTCCGGCGAACGCTCTCGAGAACGATCGCTGAAGGTTGCGGTCCGGCACGACGCCAAACCAGCCTCCCCTTGCGCATAATCAATGCCAGTACTCGCTAACACGCTTGTAATGCCTTGAAATACAAGGGGTACTGAGTGGTCACACCGTGATCGCACCCCCCAAATTCCGCGATCCGCGATGCCAATGTCTGTGAGCCCGACTAGACATGTCACACCGCTGTGACAGCGCTTTTGCCAAGCGCCCGCAGTCGGCCGCGAGGAAAATCTGAAAATGCCGCCGATTCAATGGGTTAGCGAAATGTTTAGGGGAAAGCCCGCAGCATCCGCTGCGGTTTCGACCGTGAAACAGCGGCTATGGCGATGTGCAGTCGACCGCATCGGTAGCGGTCGCGACGAGCCGGGAAAATGCGAGGGGCGCATCACGGCAGGGAGGAGGAATAAACGCGGACACGGAAATCATCCCGATGCGACGTTGCAACAGAAACGCGGGCCGGCATGCAAGGCGAGCCTAACGGCGCGGCCGATTCATGCTAGGCTCTATGTCTGATTTAAAGTACATTAGTGACGTTCGGACATGTCAGCGCTGATCGTCAAGGCATACCATGAGTGAAGCCGTCGTTCCCCTGTATCACCAGATTTACGTGGTGCTCCGCCAGCAGATCGTGGAAGGCCGTTTTGGCCAGGGCCCGCTGCCTGGTGAAATCGATCTTGCCAAGCAGTTTCACGCCTCGCGCGTGACCATGCGCCGCGTGTTCGATCGCCTCGTTCAGGAAGGCCTCGTGCGCCGTCATCGCGGCCTTGGCACGTTCGTGAATCCGCATCCGGTCAAGCCGGCGGTAGCGGCCGAAGAACGTTCCACCAGCAGCCTGCTCGGCAATATCATCGACATGGGTGAGAAGACCTCTGTCAAGGTCGTATCTGTCGATGAAGTCCATGCCACGCCCGACGTTGCCGAAGCCCTGCAGCTGCAGGTCGGCGACGCCGTGGTGAAGGTCGTGCGCGTGCGCCATTACCGCAATCGTCCGCTCTCCCACATCACCGCCTACCTCCCCGCCGAACTCGGCCGCTCGCTGACGCGCAAGGACCTCGAGTCCACGCCGATGCTGCGTCTGCTCCAGAACGCCGGCGTCGAGCTCGGCCGCGCGACGCAGGTCCTGAGCGCGCGCCTGGCCGATGTGGTGGTGGCCCCGCTGCTCGACGTGCCCGTAGGCGGCGCGCTGCTCGCGGTGCGCCGCGTGGTGCTCGACAAGGCGGGACGACCGGTGCAGTTTCTGCTCGGACAGTATCGGCCGGATCGCTACGAATACCGCATGGAGTTGTCGCCGATGGGCGGCGACAGCGCCAACGTGTGGGTCGAGAACGAAGCGCGCACGGGTCTGCGCGACTGATACGGGCGCGCGCCGCCGCGCGCCATCATGCCGCGGCCGCTTTTTGCGAGATATCGCGAGATACTGTGCACTCCCTGATCGCAATCGAGGAGCCATCGTCATGCCGTTCGTTCGTCCGGGCCGCATTGCCTGCATTGCCCTGGTCTCGCTGATCCCACTCGCATCGTCCGCGCATGCGGCTGTGGCCGGTGGCAAACCCATCCGCATTCTGGTCGGCGCACCCGCCGGCGGCACCACCGACACGCTGGCCCGCACGATCGCGCAGGAAATGTCCCGCGAGCTCGACCAGCCCGTCGTGGTCGACAACCGCCCTGGTGCGGGCGGCAATATTGCCGCGGATCTCGTGGCCAAGAGTCCGGCCGATGGCACCACGCTGCTGATGAGTTTCACCAGCCATACCATCAACGCCACGCTCTACAAGAAGCTGCCGTTCGATCCGATCCAGGACTTCACGCCGATCACGCTGGTGGCCACGGTGCCCAGCGTGCTGGTGGCCACGCCGAAGCTGCCCGCCAACAACATTCCCGAACTGATTCGCCTGGCGCGCACTGAACCGGGCAAGCTCAACTTCGGCATCGGCTCGGTCGGATCGTCGGTGCATCTGGCCGGCGACATGTTCAAGATGATGACCGGCACGTACATCGTGAATATTCCCTACAAGGGGACCACGCCCGCGCTCACCGACCTGCTCGCGGGCCAGGTGGACCTGATGTTCGCGAGCACGCTGAATGTGGCGGGCCACGTCAAGGCTGGTCGCCTGAAGGTACTCGGCGTGACGAGCCCCACGCCCCTGCCGCAGTTCCCGGGCGCGCAACCGATAGGCGCTACTGTGAAAGGTTTCGAGTCGAGCGCATGGTTCGGCCTGTTCGGCCCGGCCAACCTGCCGCCCGAACTCACGCAGGCGATCTACCAGGCCGCGCGCCATGGTCTGGACGCGCCCGAAGTGCGCAAGAGACTCGAGCAGGATGGCGCGCAGCCGCAGGCGATGCCGCCTGAAGCGTTTGGCAATTTCGTGCGGCAGGACGTCAAGCGCTGGGCCACGGTGGTCCGATACTCTGGAGCCGTGCCCGAATGAATGCGCCCGCCACGCTGGCACAGAAACTCGTGGCCCGCGCGGCCGGCGTGCCGCATGTCACGCCGGGTACGGTGGTGATGTGCAAGGTCGATCTGGCAATGTCGCACGACTCGAGCGGACCGCGCCGCGTGGCGCCGATGCTGCGCGAGCTGGGCGCCCGCGTTTGGGATCCCGACAAGTACGTCGTGGTGACCGATCACTACGTGCCCGCCGGCGACGCGGAAGCCGAGCAGATCGTGCGCTTTACGCGTGACTGGGTACACGAGGCCGGGCTGAAGCATTTCATCGATGGCGAAGGTATCTGCCACGTCGTGCTGCCCGAGCGCGGACATGTTTTGCCCGGACGATTCATCGTCGGCGGCGACAGTCACAGCCCCACCGGCGGCGCGTTCGGCGCGTATATGTTCGGCATCGGCGCAACCGAGATGGCCGGCGTGCTGGCTACCGGCGAGATCTGGCTGCGTGTGCCGCAGACCATTCGCCTCGACTGGCATGGCCGGCTCGCGGACGGTGTCTGCGCCAAGGACATGATGTTGTTCCTGTGCGCGGAGCTCGGCCTGGCCGGCGGCCGCTACGAGGCCATCGAGTACACCGGTGAAGCGGTGAGCGCGCTGCCGATGCAGGAACGCATGACGCTCACCAACATGAGCACCGAACTCGGCGCGCAGACCGGGCTGATCGCCCCCGATGCCACCACGCTCGCCTGGCTCGCGCAGGCTGGCGTCGCTGGCGATACGCTGGCCGCGCTTGACGTATTGCGCTGGCGCGGCGATGACGGGGCCGCGCTGCTCGCGCATCATCGCTTCGATGCCGCGCAGCTTGCGCCGCAGGTGGCGGCGCCGCATTCGCCGGCCAACAGCGCCGCAGTGGACGGCGCGGCGGGCACGCCGATCGAGATCGCCTATCTGGGCGCGTGCACGGGCGCGAAGCTCGAGGATCTGCGCATGGCGGCGCGTGTACTGCGCGGGCGCCGGGTCGCGCCGGGCGTGTCGCTGCGCGTTGCGCCGGCCTCCGCGCGTGACCAGCAGCACGCTGCCAGCGAAGGCACACTCGCGGTGCTGCTGGACGCCGGTGCCGAGTTGCTGCCGAATGCGTGCAATGCCTGCGCGGGCTACGGCGCCACACGCTTTCCCGCGCACAGCCGCGCGATCGCCTCCACCGCACGCAATTTCGCCGGACGCATGGGCGACGCCGGCAGCGCGGTGTGGCTGGCGTCGCCGCTGACGGTAGCCGCAACCGCAGTGACCGGCCGCATTACCGATCCGCGTACCCTGCTCGCGTGAGCGGTCTATCCATCGACACTTGCCGACAGGTTACCCCCGGACTCGCATGACCGCCCCCACCTCAACCGGCCGCATCTGGCGCTTCGGCGACAACGTCGATACCGACGCGATGGCACCTGGCGCCCACATGAAGGGCGGCATCGATGCGCTTGCGCGCCACTGCCTCGCAATCCTGCGGCCGGAGTTTCCCGGCACGGTCCGTCGTGGCGATATCGTCGTCGGCGGAACGAATTTCGGTATGGGATCCTCGCGCGAACAGGCACCCCAGGCCTTGCGGCATCTCGGCGTAGCAGCCGTCATCGCGCCCTCGTTCGCCGGCCTGTTCTATCGCAACGCGCTCAACCTCGGGCTACCGGTGCTCGTGTGCGCGCACACGGCACCGCTCGCCGACGGTCTGACGGCCGCATTCGACCTCGAGTGCGCCACGCTGCGGCTGGCGGACGGGACGGTCGTGCCGTGCGAGCCGGTGCCCGAATTCCTGCGCGCCATGCTCGCCGCAGGGGGGCTTTTGCCCTACCTCAAGGACCGCCTGGGCCCACGCGATTAGCGATTAGCACGCGCCCAGGCGGGTGTCGAGGTCGATGTCGTGGTGGTCAATGGCGGCAACGGCGCGTGTTGCCATGTGGCCGCCTCGCGCATCAACGCCATCGCCTCTTCATCGCTGGTCTGCGTGAAATCCAGATAGTAGGCACCCACAGCGCCAAACTCGGGCGGGGTGTTCAGACAAATCACGCGATCGGCAACGGTGGCCAGCGAGGCCAGGCCTTGCGCGGCGCCGACCGGTAGCGCCGCCACCACTTCGGCCGCGCCGGCCGCGCGTACGCTCGCGAGCGCCGCGCGCATCGTGGCCCCGGTGGCCACGCCGTCGTCCACCACGATCACGCGCCGTTGCGCGAGCATCGCGACGGGTCGCCCCTGGCGATAGCGCTGCTGCCGACGGCAGATCTCGTCGAGCTGGCGGCCGCGCTCGGCCGCGAACGCGCCGCTCTCGACCGCACGGCGCGCCCACGCGTCATCGTTGGTCACCGTATAAGGCGCAAGCCCTTCGGTGCTGCCCTCCACCACCGCGCCCAGCGCGAGTTCGGGATAGCCGGGCGCGCCGATCTTGCGCACTAGCAGCACGTCGAGCGCGGCGTCGAGCGCGCGCGCCACCTCGAATCCCACCGGCACACCACCGCGCGGCAGGGCGAGCACCAGCACCGGCGCCCGCGTGGACAGGTCGTCGGGACTGGCACAGCCAAGCTCCACGAGCCGCCGGCCCAGGTAGACCCCCGCCTCGCGCCGATCGGCAAAGCAAGGCGGCAACATCATTGATGACGTCATGGCGGTCCCCCGACGGTGTCACCCAGCCACTATAGACCTGCGACAGGCGCATGCGGCATGCATGTGTCAGGCATATGGCTGCGGAAGCGCGTTATTGCGTGTTATTGCGTGTTATTGCGCAGAATGCACTATCGGGGCGATAGGCAAACACGATTGATAAGCGAACTGGAACAGTGTTTTCAGCGAGAGGGCGCTGATTCCGGCGCCGGGGTTCATTAGGATGAAGGCGTGGCGGATATCACCGCCGAGCAGAAATCCCGCAACCCCGCGACAACCGGACCCACCAGGTCCGCAACCGTAGAGAGCCTTATCGTGAATCCGCAAGCCCACAACCGGACCGACGCAGAAGCCAACCGTTTCGATCAGGAACTCGACATCCCCTTCGGCTCGCTGGAAGCCGCCGCGATGGCCGAGCTGCCGTACACGTTCAGCCAGTCCGGCACGTGCGCGCGCTACTACAACGAGTATTTCGGCTGATGCTCTCGATCCGCGTGGTCGGATCGTAATGGGATCGAAATTTCCAGGGCGGCCGCCCATCGCGCGGCCAGCCGCCCCGGCGCCCTGTCAGTAAGTCTTGTAGGGCAAAAATTTGCCGGACATCTCGATGCGCACCCGATCGCCGTTGGGGTCGGGCTCGCGCGTGAGGTCCATACGGAAGTCGATGGCGCTCATGATACCGTCACCGAACTCCTCATGGATCAACGCCTTGAACGTGGTCCCGTAGATGCTGACGAGCTCGTAGAAGCGGTAGATGAGCGGGTCAGTGGGCACTTGCGTCGGCAACGAGCCCTTGTACGGTGTCGTGCGCAGCCAGGGCTCGCACTCCGCGGGCAGGCCAAAGACTTCCATCACGGCGCGCGCGCCGGCCTCGTCAAAGGTCATTTGCCCGAGGCACGCGGCGGTCGTCCATTCCTTGCTCTTGCCCACGCGCTCGGCCACATGGGCCCAGCTGATGCCACGCTTCACCTTGGCCTCGATGATGAGGTCTGTCACATCACTGCGGTTCATGGTCTCTCCGGTTGTCGTTGGAAGTCGATTGCCGGGGGAAGACCGAGGCAGCGACGCTACGGTCCCTGTGCCTGGTCGATGGGCGCCACATAGTCGGCGCGAGCAGTGCTGTCGCCAATGTGAGCACGTGCAAACTGCGGCACGGTCAGTGGATTAAGCCCTTCGAGCGCCTGCAGGATCAGCACGATGAACATGACCGGCATGACGTCCTCCCTCGGGAATACGGCGGTCACGATGGCGCAAGCTTCATGCCATCGCCGGAGAGCCGCCCGGCACGCGCGATGACGCGCTGTGGGGCGTAACGGTGATGATGCCACCATTCCGGCGCACCGGCGCGGGGAACGAAGCCCTCGCCGCGCGTCCGCAACGGGCGTTTGCGTACCCGTTTCTGCGTGACAGTGCGGATGCGTTTTCTTGCGTGCGGTCGGCTCGCGAGGCCCTGCGCGCGTCTAAACCTTTGCAGCAGTCATTTCCGATGTAACGCCACATTATTGGCGCACACACGTCACACCACCCCCGCAACGGTTACATCACAAACCCGCCAGCCCTTGTCGCACAAGGGTTGGGGGCCTGCGCGCGGAGCTGCCGAAAAGCCTCTGTCGGGTCAGATATCTTGAGAGACGGCCTTACAAGTGCAACCGCGCGGGCAGGGTTCGCCTCGCTACATTGAAGCCGTGTTCAACGCGTCCCGCACAAGGAGTCCATATGAAACGCGCCATTGCCCTGGTGGTCCTGCTGACCGCCGCCACGACCCTTCTGTCGGCATGCATCGTCGTGCCGGCCGGCGGCCCGCACTACCACCACGACCGTTACCGCTATTAAGTCCACAGTGAAGCCGATCTGCCATCGTCAATCGACAGGAGCCACATCATGAAACGCCAGCTTATGCTTGCCGCCGCCGTACTTGCCGCTGGCGGCGCCTTTGGACTGATCGCCCCGGCGGAAGCCTACGGCCCAGGCGGCTATCGCGACGCACCGCCGCCGCCGCGCGCCGAGGGACGGCCGATGAACCGCCCCGGCCAGGTCTGGGTGCCCGGCCACTATGAAGGTGGGCGCGGCGGGTACGCCTGGCGCGGCGGCTACTGGCAGAACGCGCGTCCGGGCTATCGCTTCGTGCCGGACCGCTGGGTGCAGACACCGCGTGGCTGGGTGATGCGCCCGGGCCGCTGGGTCCGCTGACAGGTTGAGGCGCGACGAGGGTTGAGGCAAGGCAGCGATGAACTGCGCCAAGCGGCGCGCCGGTAACCGCGCGCGCCGCGCCTCATCCCAGCGAACGATGCATAGCTCATCCTTACGGATTAAGCCGCAAGTATCCCCAACTCCGACATTCATTCAGAATCCCTCCGCAGTGATTTTCGCGTCGGGTTTCATAACTGCGTCATGTCTCGACTGAATATCGAAATCCCCGCCCCGAAGGGGTGAGAATTGGTAATTCATTGTGCCTTTGGAATTTAAATTGGTTGCCATTTCGGCACTTGTTACAAAAGCCTGTTTCATTAGTGAAACCGACTGCGCAGACGCCGACAGATGCTGTCGGACAGACACTGGCAACCAAAAGACCGAGAACAATAGGAGAGCTTCCGGGAATAATGAGTTTTAGTTCATTCAGCCCTGACTCCTCCGCAAATCCGGTCGCTTGCTTTCAGTCCCACCAGCCCATAAGATGAATTTAATCCGATTTAGGAGCGAGATTTTCCGGGTTCGGGTTCGGGTCATACTTCCGGTCTTAGCGAGTAAGTCCTTCCACACAACTGGACATCGCCTGCCACGGAAGCACGGGGTTATCAACTGAAACGGCGGAGGCTCAATGCGTCCGTCGCGTCTGAAGACATCTCCCTCACGCAAAGCGCCCCGCACACCTGCCCGTCAACGGGGAGTGAACAAAAATGAACGCCTTGCTGATCGAGGAGCACCCGCTTTTGCGACTGGGCCTCCTGCAGATGCTCGAAAGTATTCAGGAATGGGGACACGTGCTGGCGATCGCGCCGGCGGATGTGGGGCGACTGGATGCGCAGCATGGCAATCCGGACCTCCTGGTGTTTGGCATGCCCGCCGATACCGCCGCGGGCTGGCAACAGCTCGAATTGGCGCGCGATCGACTCGCGCCACAGCGCATCCTCGTCCTGACCGACACGCTGCCCTTGCATCTGCCCTGCGCGGAAGCCGCGCGTGGCATCTGCGGATGCCTGCCGAAGTCGGCCTCCCTCGCGGTGATCGAAGCCGCGATCCGGCTCGCGATCTCGAGCGTGCACGGTCTGGTGTTCTCCGGTGAATCCGCAGCGTCAACCACCGCGCTGACCACGGCCCCCGCCGCATCGCGTTCCGCGCTGCCGGCCACGCCATCGCTCGCCTCCGCCGCGCCGCTGCCGCTCGTGCCCGCGGTGCCGACGGATCCGCATGCGCTGGCGGCCTGTGCCAGCACGCCGCGCGCGGCACTGCGCGGCGCGGTCAGCCAGTCGGTGCTGCCGCAGCCTGGTGTCGAAGACGAACCGAGCTACGACGAAGCCGAGATGCTCAGGATTACGCCGCGTCAGTACGAAGTGCTCGTGCTGCTGGCGCGCGGCTATCCGATCAAGACCGTCAGCCGCATGCTCAATATCTCGGTGGCGACCGTGAAGAGCCATGCCTGCACGTTGTATCAGCGGCTCAAGGTCCGCAACAAGGGCGAAGCGGTCTATGCCGCGTTACAGCGCGGCGCGACGCTGGAGTGGGTCAGCGGCGATGAGCGGGTCGCACGCGACACGCCGCAGCGGCCGGTCATCACCAATCGCGGCGACGCCGCCGGCTACGAGAGCAGCAGCCTGCCGATCTGAAGTCGCCAACGCGTCCGGCCATGTACGGGCGCCGCCGCATCTTTCGATGCGGCGGCGCCCGTTTCCATTGGCGGGTCGCCTCCGTACCCTGTGTGGGCTAGCAGACGTACCGCCACGGCCATCGACCCTACAGTCAGTCCATCAGCAATCTACATGGGACTGTCATGGGCGCTAACGACCTGGATAACCTTGGCCTCGGCACTTCGGAGAGTGCGGCGAAATCGGCGACAGGCGGTGCCCGGCGGCGCGCGCTGATCACCGGTATCACGGGGCAGGATGGTTCTTACCTGGCCGAATTCCTGCTGCAGAAGGGATACGAGGTTCATGGCGTCAAGCGTCGCAGTTCCCTGTTCAATACCGACCGCATCGACCATCTCTATCAGGATCCGCAGGCCGAAGACCGCCGCCTGATCCTGCACCATGGCGACATGACGGACACCGCCAGCCTGGTACGCGTGGTCCAGCACTCGCAGCCCGACGAAATCTATAACCTCGCGGCGCAGAGCCACGTGCAGGTTTCGTTCGAGGAACCCGAATACACCGCCAATACCGATGCGGTGGGTACGCTCCGGCTGCTGGAGGCCGTGCGCATTCTCGGCATGGAAAAGCGCACGCGCTTCTATCAGGCCTCGACCTCCGAACTGTATGGCCTGGTGCAGGAGATTCCGCAGAAGGAAACCACGCCGTTCTATCCGCGCAGCCCCTATGCGGCGGCCAAGCTGTACGCATACTGGATCACGGTGAACTACCGCGAGGCATACGGCATGTATGCCTGCAATGGCATCCTGTTCAACCACGAGAGCCCGGTCCGCGGCGAGACCTTCGTCACCAGAAAGATCACGCGTGCAATCGCGCGCATTGCATTGGGCCTGCAGGACACGCTGCATCTGGGCAACCTTTCCGCGCTGCGCGACTGGGGTCATGCGCGCGACTACGTGGAAATGCAGTGGCTGATGCTCCAGCAGACGGAGGCCGAAGACTTTGTCATTGCCACCGGCGAGCAGCACAGCGTGCGCGAATTCGTCGAGTTGGCGGCGCGTTATCTCGGCATTACGGTGGCATTCCAAGGCACCGGTGTGGACGAGGTTGGCATCATTGCCGCGATCGACGATCCCGAGCGGCGCCTGTCACCGACCTGCAAGGTCGGTGATGTGATCGTCCGTGTGGATCCGCGCTATTTCCGCCCCACCGAAGTGGAGACGCTGCTGGGAGATCCCACGCGCGCGCGCGAGCGGCTGGGCTGGACGCCACGCACCACCTTTACCGAACTAGTACAAGAAATGATAGGCGCGGACTTTGTATCCGCCCGACGCGACGCCTTGATCAAAATGGCCGGTTTCCGGGCTTATGACCATCATGAATAAAAGTCGAAAACGTGTCTTCGTTGCGGGTCATCGCGGCATGGTTGGTGCCGCGATTACGCGCGCGTTATCGCAGCGCGCGGATGTCGATCTCGTCTGTCGCACCCATGCCGAACTGGACCTCACAGACCAGCGGAAGGTGCGCGATTTTTTTGCGACCGAGTCTATCGATGAGGTCTATCTGGCGGCCGCGCGCGTAGGTGGCATCCATGCCAACGATACCTACCCCGCGGAATTCCTTCAGCAGAACCTCGCCATCGCGGCCAATGTCGTTCACGAGGCCTGGACGCACGATGTCACGCGTCTGTTGTTCCTCGGTTCCAGCTGCATCTATCCGCGGATGGCCCCACAGCCAATCCATGAGAGCGCGCTCCTGACTGGGGAGCTGGAGTCAACCAACGCGGCCTATGCGATCGCCAAGATCGCGGGGATGAAGCTGTGCGAAAGCTACAACCGCCAGTACGGGGTGGACTATCGCAGCATCATGCCGACCAACCTCTATGGGCCGGGCGACAACTACCACCCCGAGAACAGTCATGTGATTCCAGCCCTGATCCGACGCTTTCACGAAGCACGCGCGGACCGCAACCCCACCGTGGCGATCTGGGGCTCCGGAACACCGATGCGCGAGTTCCTGTACGCCGACGATCTCGCGCGGGCCTGCATGCATGTGATGGGCTTGTCCGGCGAAGCTTATCGCGCCCATAGCGACCCGGCCGGGTTCTTCAATATCGGTACCGGCAGTGAGGTGTCGATTCGCGAGCTTGCGGGGCTGATTGCGAAGGTGGTCGGGTATCGCGGCGAGATTGTATTCGACGCCACACGCCCCGACGGTACGCCGCGCAAGCTGCTCGATTGCAGCGCCATTGCCGCCACCGGCTGGAGCCCGCTGGTCGGACTCGAAGCCGGCCTGCATCTGGCCTACCGCGATGCGCTCGCCACCGGCCGCCTGGCGGTTCACGTCGAAGCCCCTCAGGCATTGGAAAACTCGGTCTAGGAGACTTGCCATGCGTCTGTCGCCCAGCTTTATTTGGGACATGGTCTTGGCGGCGGCGCTGCTTCTGATGGTTGGCTACTGTCATGCGATCTCGAGCGTCCACTCTCCGATGCTCCTGGTCTCCACGCTGTTGCTGACCATCACCGTGATCGTCCACTGGTGTCTGCATACGCGCGAACGCGAATCGTCGCTGGCGGATGCATCGGTGCTCCTGTTCGAGATGCTCTTCCTGGTGGTGGCGCCGGCCGTGCAGCGGGTCTACTTCGACCTGCAGATGGTCAATACCGCCACCATCCAGGAAGGCTACGCGATTGCCACCAACCTGCTGTGTACGCTGTTCATCATGGTGTACGTGGCCACCCGGCAGGCCTCCCTCCGGCGCGCGTATCACAGCCCGCGCCCGCTGCCGCCACCCGGCGGCGAGCGGATACTGCGCCTGACGGTGCCGAAGGGAATGGTGCTGGCGGGCGTGGCGGCGGTGGCGGCCGTGCTGTCGCTGCAGTCGATCGACATGCGCGTGCAGGAGGAACTGATCGACGCCACGCCGCAGTACCTGCTGCAGCAGAAGTACTTCTGCTTTCTGCCCATCCCGGCGTTGATGATGCTGATCTGCGTGAAGGGCCGCAGTCTGCTGCGTCAGCCATTCTGGCTGCTGCTCGCGGTGCTGCTGTTCGGCTGCGTGCTGGTGGCGCAGAACCCGCTGATCGAAAAACGCAATGCGATCGGTCCGGTGTACCTGACCCTGCTGCTGCTGGCGGTGCCATGGTTCTCGCGCACGCCGCGGCGCCAGGCCACCACGCTGCTGCTGCTCACGGGCGTGTTCTTCCCGCTGGCCTCGATCTTCACGCACGTCAACATGGATGCCTGGGACATCGCGGAGATTCTCGACCCGTGGATGTACTTCTCGCACTTCCTGGACCTGCACTACGACGCCTGGTCGAATATCCACACCGTGCTGGAGATGGTTAACCGCGACGGGCTGCGCTACGGCGAGCAGATCCTCGGCAGCCTGCTGTTCTTCGTCCCCCATACGCTGTGGGAGGCCAAGCCGCACGCCACCGGCATCGACATCGGCCAGTTCCTGATGGCTTACTACAAGCTCGATTTCGACAATCTGTCGTCGCCGCTGATCGCCGAGGGATACATTGATTTTTCGGTATTCGGCGTGGTGTTCGTCGCCATCGCACTGGCACTGATCACGCGCTTTCTCGATCGTCTGATCCATGCCGGCGGGCCGGTCGGCAAACCTGCTGGCATCTACTTCTCGATCTACCTGATCTTCGTGCTGCGCGGCGCGCTGATGGTTGCCGTGGCCTACGGTAGCGGCGCCGCCATGGCCTTCATGACGATCAGCTGGTTCGTCACGCGCCGCCGCCGGCGCGTTCAGCGCGCGGTGCCGCGCACCGCTCCTGCCAGCTCCGGCTCGCCGGTCACGCCCATCAGGCGTGCGGCGCCACCGCGCCGCGCCTGAGCAGACCCAGCGCGCGCGCCGGCATCATCCACAGCGCGGTCATCACGTTAGCGGCGATCAGTGCCATCACGATATGCGGGAAGCTGACCGCATCGAAGAGGTACAGCGCCGCGCACAGCACGGAGGCCGCTACCAGCTCTATCGTGCCGATGTTGCCGAGACTGCTGAACGCCTGCGCACCCATCAGTACCGGTGTGCTCGCGGCGGAGGCCACCAGTACCGCGAAATAGGCGGCGCACAACGTGGCCTGACTCGCCGGAATCACGAACTCTCCAGCGGTCCACAACGACACCGCGGCGCTGCCAACGAACGGTGCGCCAGCGACCGCAAGCAGGCCGTAGCTGACGTAGATCGCGCCGAGCTTGCGATAGGTGCGCGACACCCAGGCCCAGTCGCCGGCCAGCATATGCCGATGGATGATCGGCCAGAGCGGCTGGTTGATCATGTACACCAGGCTGTGCAGCAACAGGTTGGCGCGAAAGAGCAGCGCCAGCAGCGCCGCGTCACGCGGCTGGTGCATTTCATAGCAAAGCAGCACCGTACCCTGCTGGATAAAGGCGAGCGCGAGCTGGGCCTGTACCAGCGACTTGGTATTGCGCGCAAGATCGAGCGCGAAGGCCTTACCCGGCCACTCGCGCGGACGTCCCACCCGCATCAGCACGGCCGCCATGTTGATCACGCGCACAAGGATGAAGCCGAGCTGGCTCGCCACGAACAACAGCATTACGTCGGAGGCATGCGATGGTGCCACGAACGAGATCAGCACGATAAAGATCACGTTGAGCACGCTGCCGCCGGCCGTGATCAGGTTGTTGACGTGCTGGCGATGCTGCCCCTGGTTGACCGCCTCGCCGATCGACAGCACGGTCAACATGGCAAAGCAGACCAGCGCGGCAACGAACAGCTCGAAGTGCTGGGCCGAAAACAGATTGATGCCGCTGGCCTCGAGTTGCGGCCGCAGTACCAGCGTCGCCACTATCATCGCCACGAACAGCGCGGACAGCGCCGCGGTGGATACCGTCACCACGCCAGCAAGCAGCGGCGCCTTGCGCTCGTCGGCCGCGATCGACGTAATCGTGGGCCAGAGGCCGATTGCCACCAGCGCGAGCCAGGCGGAGATGCCGTTGTAGACCATCAGCGCGCTGAAGTCATCGGTATCGAGCACCCTGGCGAACAGCGGAATACTGACCAGTTGCAGCGTGACGCTGCACACCTTCGACACCATCGAACTTGCTACCGCCAGCCGCAGCGCCCGTGCGCCCTGGCTCGCCCTTTCCGCCGCGCCGGAGGCACCGGCGGGCACGGGGCCCGCCGCCAACGCCTCGGCTTCGCCCGACGGCAATTCACCGTTCACGATCTTCACGCAAGCTCCCCTTCGCATCGGTTGGCGGCTCGATTGGCCACATCTGGGCGGACCGCACAGTCGTTCCGCCGCGATGCAGCATAGTCCCGCGCGGCCCCGGAATTCTGTTCGCTTGCCAACGTCGGCTTCCGTGGGCGTACGAACATTCACCCGTGGTCGCACGGCCTAGACTCCACCGCTGGATGATCCGTCGAGTCGAGCCCACACATGAAGATCCTGCTTTATTGCCTCAACTATGCGCCCGAGCTTACCGGCATCGGCAAGTACACGGCCGAGCAGGCGGAATGGCTCGTGGCCCGCGGCCACGAGGTGCATGTGGTCACGGCGCCACCGTACTATCCGGCCTGGCACGTTGGCGAGGGCTATCGTGCCAGCCGTTACAGCCGCGAGATCCGCAATGGCGTAACGGTATTGCGGGCGCCGCTCTGGATTCCCGCGCAGCCTTCGGGCCTGCGGCGCGTGGTGCATCTCGCGTCGTTCGCCGTCTCCAGCATTGCCTGCCTTGTCACGCAACTGGGCTGGCGCCCCGATGTGGTCTTCGTGGTAGAGCCGCCGTTGTTCTGCAGCCCGGCCGCGCTCGCCTGCGCACGGCTCACCGGGGCGCGCGCGTGGCTGCATATCCATGACTATGAAATCGATGCCGCGTTCGAACTCGGCCTGCTCAAGGGCCGCTTGCTGCGCCGCATGGCGGAGGGGTTCGAGCGCTGGCTGCTACGGCGCTTCGACCACGTCTCGTCGATCTCGAACGCGATGGTCGCGCTCGCGCGCCGCAAGGGCGCCAGCGATGACCGGCTCACCATGCTGCCGAACTGGACCGACCTCGGCGCCTTGATGCGTCATGCCGAAGTGGACTTCCGCGCGCGGCTCGGCATTCCCGCCGATGCCGTGGTGGCCCTCTATTCGGGCACCATCGGCGCCAAGCAGGGCATCGAGATTCTGGCGGATGTCGCGCGGCAACTGCAGGCGCGCAAGGATCTGCACTTCATCTTCTGCGGCACCGGGTCCGGCGCGCCGGCCCTGCATGCAGCCTGTGTGGGCCTGGAACGCGTCCATTGCCTGCCGCTGCAGCCCGCCAGTGATTTTCCGGCACTGCTGAACACGGCCGACATCCACCTGATGCCGCAGCGCGCCGGCGCCGCCGACCTGGTGCTGCCATCGAAGATGGCCGCCATGCTCGCGAGCGGCAAACCGGTGGTAGCCACCGCGGACGCCAACACCGAGCTGGGCAAGCTGGTCATCGGCTGCGGCATTCTGGTCGAGCCGGGAGACAGCGCCGCGATGGCCGACGCGATCACCGCGCTGGCCGATGCCCCGACCCACCGGCACGCCCTGGGACAGGCCGGCCGGATCTGGGCCGAAACCCACCTCGAACGCGAATCGGTCCTGCTGAAGTTCGAAGAAACGCTATTGCAACTGCAAGCCTCGCGCTTGCCCGGGAAGGGCGTCGAAGAGAAGGGCGTCGAAGAGAAGGGCGCCGATATCGACTATGTCGGCAAGTAGCCCACGCGGTGGTTTGTGGGCTGGCGAACGGTCCTTGCCATGGCGCGGCGTCACGATGCAAGCCATAAGGGCGCCGGTGCCGCGGAACCGGACAAAGGAACCCACAACATGATTCAGGATCTGTCGTCGTTCAGGATGCCGCCCGGCTTCCGGGGTCGCTCGGTGGTGGTGGTGCAGTTGTGGTGGTGGGTGCAGAGCTTCCTGTTTCATCCCTCGCCACGTTTTGCCAATGGCTGGCGGCGCTGGCTACTGCGCTGCTTTGGCGCGCGCGTGGGACGTGACGTCCTGATCCGGCCCAGCGTCAAGGTGACGTACCCATGGAAGGTCACGATCGGCGACTACGCATGGATCGGCGAGGACGTGGAACTGTATAGCCTGGCCGAGATCGAGATCGGCAACAACGCGGTGGTGTCTCAGCATAGTTATCTGTGCGCGGGCGACCACGATTACCGGTACAGCGACTTCCCGATTCGCGGCAAGGCCATCCGGATTGCCGACGAGGCCTGGGTGGCGAGCCACAGCTTTATCGCGCCGGGCGTCACGATCGGCCAGGGTGCCGTGGTGGCCGCATGCAGCGCGGTGTTCCGCGACATGCCGGCCGGCATGATCTGCATGGGCAGCCCGTGCCGGCCGGTGCGGCCGCGTGCCGACGATTCGCCGATGCCGCAGGCGATGGCCCAGCGGGCGCGAGCGCCTGCCACGCAGGCTTGCGAAGACGTGCACGTCAACTAGATGTGCCATGCGGGGGAGCGGGGACCTCATGATGATCGATATCTATCACAACATGCTGTGGCCGAAGTACAAGGGCGCGGTGTTCAGCGAGGCCTTCTCGCGCGCGCGCGACACGGGACGCGAGGTTCGGTTCTTCCATATCGCGGCCACCGGCTATGGACGTTCGGCATATGGCAGCGTGGATACCAGCTATCACCAGTATCCGTATCGCATCCTGTTCGACGAGCCGTACGAGCGCCTGCCTCAGTGGCGCGTGGCGCTGCGCCTGATCAGCGAGGTCTGGCGCTCGCGTAGCGAGCTGGTCATCCTGCCCGGCTATCACCGTGTGGAGTTCTGGGCGATGCTGCTGGCCTGCATGGTGCGCGGCAAGCGCCGCGGCGTGTTCTGCGACTCGACCATGCGCGACCAGCCCGATCGCCCGCTCAAGCGGTATCTCAAGCGCTTCTTCTTTCGCCGCTGTGACGGCATTTTCGTCTACGGGCAGCGTTCCGCGGAGTACGTGATTGCGATGGGCGCCGATCCGGCCCGCGTCATCGACCGCTGTCAGGCCGCAGCATTGCCGCATGCGTACAGCCCCGAACGTGCCGCGCAGCAGCGCGTGGCCAATGCCGCGCGCGCCGATGCGCCGAAGTTCCTGTTTGCCGGCCTGGTATGCCGCAACAAGGGCATCGAAGATCTGTTGCACGCGTTCGTCCAGGTGCTGGCGCGGCATCCGGCGGCCACGCTGGTGCTGGCCGGGCCCGTGCTCGAGAGCGAAGGCGCAGGGCTTCGAGAACTGGCGGTGTCGCTCGGTATCGACGGCGCCACCCGTTTCATGGGCGCGATGGATATCGAACAACTGGCCGTGCAGTACTCGGAAGCCACCTGCCTGGTGCTGCCCAGCCATACCGAAGCCTGGGGACTGGTCGTCAACGAGGCACTCGCCTATGGCTGCCCCGTGGTCGTCAGCGACTGCTGCGGCTGCATTCCCGAGCTCGTGCACGAAGGCGTGACCGGCCATGTATTCGCCACCCGCAATGCCGACGACCTGGCGCGCACACTGAACCGCGCGGTCGATACCTTCGGCGACGTGGAGACCGCCATGCGCAACTGCCTGGATGTGGCCAGCCAATACACCCCGGCCTGTGCCGGCCGCTCCATCATGGATGGCTGCGTGAAGATCATCGAGGAGAAACGTCCATGACGACGCCGATCGCCAAGCAGAGCGCCGAGCCGGGTGCGGAAGGTACTGCCCCGAAGACTCGCCACGCGGCGACTCCGGCGGAGCTGGCACGGCCCGTCGTGTTCCTCGGGCATCTGGGGTTGCCCAACAACGGCTTCTCGGCCGCGTGCCAGCGCATGCTCGAACGCATTCGCGAGCGCGGGCCCGTGGTCGTGCTGGATGTGGCCCGGCGCGGCCGCGGCACCATGGCCGGCCTCACCACGCTGAGCAACCGCCTGCGCCAGTTCGGACGCATGGTGAGCACTTGTGTGGCCAGACGCCCGCATACGCTGTATCTCGGCTTTTCCGGTGGCTTCGGACAATTGCTCGATACGCCGTTTATCGTGCTGGCGCACTGCTTCGGCTTGGAGATTTTTTTCCATCACCACAGCTTTGCGTATATCAACCAGCCGACCTGGTACACGCGGCTGGCCATGCGCTGCGCACCGCAAGGTCGCCATCTGGTGCTATGCGACATGATGCGTACCGAACTGACACGCATCTACCGCCTGCCGCCGGACCATGTCCAGGTACTGTCCAACCTCGGGCTGATCGACCTTGCCGACCCACCATCGCAGCATGCCGAGAGCGAGAACGAAGCCATTAACGTGGGATTCCTGTCGAACATCACCGCGGCCAAGGGCATCTTCACGTTCTTCGAGGTGGTCCGCCTGGCGCAGGAGATGAACATTCCGGTCTGTGCGCGCATTGCCGGCCCGGTCGCGCCCGAGATCCGCGCCCGCTTCGACGCCGAACTCGCGCGTACGCCATGCGTGCGCTATGTGGGTCCCGCCTACGGCGAGCAGAAGCAGGCGTTCTTCCGCGAGATCGATGTGTTGCTGTTTCCGACGACCTATCACAATGAAGCCGAACCGCTGGTGATACTGGAAGCGCGCAGTCATGGCGTGCCGGTGGTCGCCCACGCGCGTGGCTGCATTGGCGCCATGATCGATGACCGCAGCGGCCTGCTCGTGGCATGCGATGCGGATTTCGCTGAAGCCGCGGTGCCGTACCTGCACCGATTGCTGCTCCAGCGCGGACAGTCGGACTATAGCGAGGAGGACACCCGCGCGCGACGCCTTGCGCATTTCCATGCGGATCGGATCCGCGCGGAAGCAACGCTGACCAACGCCGTGGCGTCGATCAGCCGCCGCCCCTGAGTCTGGAGACTCAGATGTCGTGATAGCGCATCAGCACGGCGCCGGCCTGTTTCAGCGTCTGGGCCAGCGCCGCCGGGGCCATCAGCGGCGCGCCTTCCTGCTTGCGCCACGCTTCGGTAAAGCCCGGATGCACCGACATCTCGGTGACGCCTTCGGCCAGCACCGCCGGCACCTGTGCGGCCCAGTCCGCGTCCAGCGCATCCACGCCAACGTAATAGTCGGTGTAGCGCAACCCGCCGAAATGGCGCAGCAGCATCGTATTGAGCGCACCGCGCACATTGCGGGCCGGGTACCAGTTCTGCGGACGGCGCACGCGCGTGATGCCGGCACGCAGCATCTCTTCGCGCAGCACGCGCATGATCGCCGGATACTTGTGCATGTGTCCGTGTCCGTCCACGTGCGTGACATTCACGCCATGGTCGCGCAGTTCGTCGAGCTGCAGGCGGAACTCGCGGCGGATATCGGCCGCATCGATCAATCCCGCCATGGCGCGCGCGCGCTGTACCCTGGCGGGAAACAGCGAGCCATCCTTGCGGCACAGCGTGCTGGCCGCGCTCTTGGGCCGCCAGCCTTCGACGATGTTGAAGTGCAAGCCGAACGAGAAGCGCTTCTCGTTCTCCCGCGCGTACGCGCAGGCCTGCTCCGTGGCGGGCCGTCCCGCCAGGATCGTGGCGCTGGTGAGCAGACCCGCGTCGAAGCAGGCTACCGTCGCGCGAAATGTGTCGTCGTCGTAGCCGAAATCGTCGGCATTGATGATCACGCCTTTCATCCGTTTCCCCTTTCGGTACATGGCCTGCCTGCGGAACGCACCGGCCGTGTGTGCCACGTTATGCGGCGTGGTTACCAGGCTCGGTGCGCTGCGCCACGTTGCCACAGCGGGCTCCGGCATCAATGTGCGAGAGCGCACCGATAGGGGGATGACGCACTCCTAGGATCGCCTTATCCGGGCCATGGCGGCAGTTCACTGCCATGTCGAACGAGAGACTGGGGAGAGGATGCCGTGAGCCATATCGAATACCCGATTACCGCCAGGCTGAGTGCCATTGCGGCCATGCTGGGCGCCGCCATCGTGCTGGCTGCCTGCAGCACCGCACCTGGCATGCAGTTCAACGCCAAGGCGCCAGTGACCGCAGCCGGCCCCGACGCGATGCCCGATGTCACGCCAATCACGCTGGACCTGGTGCGCGAACAACGCGCCAAATCGAAACCCACCAACGACGGCGTGGAGGAACTGTATGCCAAGGCCGAGCCGTATCGCATCGGCGCGGGCGACATCATCTCGGTGGTCGTGTGGGATCACCCCGAACTGGTGTTTCCGACGCAGACCTACAGCATCGGCGCGGCGTTCGAAATCCCGACCTCGAGCGGCGGCTCGAACATGCCCGGCTACGTGGTGAGTCCGTCGGGCGATATCCAGTTTCCGTACGCGGGCGTGATGAAGGTGGCCGGCAAGACCGCCAACGAGGTGCGCGACGAAATGGCCCGCATCCTCTCGCGCGTGGTGCGCGACCCGCAGATGACGGTGCGCGTGCTGGGCTTCCGTAGCCAACGCGTCTACGTCGATGGCGAAGTCAAGACGCCGGGCATGCTGGCCATCGATGACGCGGCCATGACGCTGGTGGAAGCGCTCAACCGTGCCGGCGGCGTGCTCAACCTGACCGGTGATAACAGCCGCGTGCGCGTCACGCGCGGCGAGCGCAGCTGGTACGTCAACATTCCGGCACTGCTGGCCAAGGGAGTCGACCCGTCGCGCATCCTGCTGCGCTCGGGCGACATCGTGCGTGTGGAACAGCGCGAGGACAGCAAGATCTTCGTCACCGGCGAAGTGGTCAAGCCGTCTTCGCTGCTGATGCGCAATGGGCGCATGACACTGAACGAAGCGTTGGGCGATGCGGGCGGCGTCAACCCCTCGTCGGCCAACGCCGAGCAGATCTTCGTGATTCGCAGGACATCGGACGGCAATCCGAAGGTCTACCACCTCGACGGCACCACGCCGGTGGCATTGGCGATCGCGGAAAGCTTCGAGCTCGAACCGAAGGATGTCGTCTATGTGGACGCGCGTGACCTGGTGCGCTGGAGCCGCGTGATGACGCTGCTGATCCAGCCGGTAGTTGGTACGGCCAGCATCGCACGCCCGTGACAGGAACTTCGATGGACTGGATGACGGGGACAAACACCGTGCGCACGATCCTCGTGATATGCCTCGGCAACCGCTGCCGCAGTCCGATGGCGGCCGACCTGTTGCAGAACGCGTTGCCCGATTGCAACGTGATCTCGGCCGGGCTCGAGCCACCGCCGGACCTGCCGGCCGATCCGCGCGCGGTGCGCCTGCTGGCCACGCAGGGCCGCGACCTCAGCACGCACCGTACACGCGCCGTGGATGCATCGCTGATTGCCTGCGCCGACCTGGTGCTGGTGATGGACAGCGAGCAGCGCGAGCTGCTGGAGGACATGTTTCCGATTGCGCGCGGCAAGACGTATCGCCTGTGTGAAAAAGAACAGACCGATGTGCCGGATCCTTACGGCGGATCGCAAAGCATGTTTGTCATCGTACTTGGCTTGATCAAGCTGGGTGTCGAATCATGGTCGGCAAGAATCCAAGCCACAGAGCCGACCCATCACCACGGAGGGGCATGATGAGCAACGTTAGGAGTTTCCGGGATCGGGCACCCGAGACATGGGAAGAAGACGACAAGCCGATCGACATGACCTCCTACCTGGACGTGTTGATCCGCTACCGAATGACGTTCATCGTCGTTGCGGCGGCGATTCTCGGCATCGGTCTGCTCTATGCCTTTCTCGCCAGGCCGGTGTACCGCGCCGACATGCTGGTACAGGTGGAAGACACCAACGCAGGCAGCAACGCGGCCACCAAGCTGGTCGCCAACGTCTCACCGGTGTTCGACGTCAAGCCGGCCGCATCGGCCGAGATCGAACTGCTGCGCTCGCGCATGGTGGTCGGCAAGGCGGTGGATTCGCTGCGGCTGGATATCGAGGCCGCACCGAAGTACCTGCCGCTGATCGGCGCCGCCATCGCCAGCTATAACCGCGAACTGACGAAGCCGGGCCTGTTCGGCTTTGGCGGCTATGCCTGGGGCGGCGAGTCGATCAGCGTATCGCGTCTGGACGTGCCGGCCGAGATGGATGGCCGGCGCATGGTGGTGACCGCGCTCGGTGACAGGAAGTACCGGCTCAGCTTCGCCAGCAGCGACCAGACCGCCGAAGGCACACTGGGCGAACCGCTGATGGTGGCCTTGCCCAGCGGCGACGTCACGATCCAGATCGAGCGGCTCGATGGTCAGCCCGGCGCCCAGTTCGTGGTGCGCCATGTGGCCCGCGCCACCGCGATCACGCAGTTGCAGGACCAGTTGATGATCGGCGAGCGCGGCAAGCAAAGCGGCGTGATCGGCGTGGCGCTGGAAGGCTACGCGGCCGGCAAGACCGCGGCCATCCTCAACGAGATCGGCAATGAATACGTGGAGCAGAACGTGCGCCGCAAGGCGGCCGAGGCCGAGAAATCGGTGGCCTTCCTCGAGACTCAGTTGCCGCAACTCAAGAAGCAGGTGGAATCCGCCGAGAGCCAGTACAACGCGATGCGCAACCAGCGCGGCACGATCGACCTCAGCGAGGAATCGAAGCTGATGCTGGCCCAGTCGGTACAAATCCAGACCAAGCTGCAGGAGCTGCGTCAGAAGCGGCAGGAACTGATCGCGCGCTTCACCGGCAATCACCCGACCATCGAGATCCTCGACAACCAGATCGCCGGCCTGACCGGTCAGCTCAATGGCGTGAGCGGCAAGATCCAGCGTCTGCCCGAAGTCGAGCAGAACGTGCTGCGCCTGATGCGCGACGTCAAGGTCAATACCGAGCTCTACCAGTCGCTGCTCAACGACGTACAGCAACTGCGGCTGGTCAAGGCCAGCAAGGTCGGTACGGCGCGCCTGGTCGATCCCGCCGAGGTGCCGCTCAAGCCCGTGCGTCCCAATCGCGCGCTGATCGCCGGCACGTCGGCGGCGCTGGCGATCCTCGCGGCGTTGCTGGTTGTAGCATTGCGGCGCATGCTCGACGGTGGCGTGACGGATGCTGACGAGATCGAATCGCAATGCGGCATGACGGTCTATGCCACCATCCCGATGAGCCCGCAGCAGGCGCGCCTCGCACGCGTCAAGGCGGCCCCGAACGACGTGCTGGCGTTGCAGCAGCCCGACGATCCGGCAATCGAGAGCCTGCGCAGTTTCCGCACCGCGCTGCAGTTCGCGCTGCTCAACGCGCCGGACAACCATGTGGTGGTGTTCACCGGGCCGGCGCCCGACGCGGGCAAGTCGTTCCTCTCGGCCAACTTCGCGGTGGTCGCCGCCGCCTCAGGCCGCAAGGTCATGCTGGTCGATGGCGACCTGCGGCGAGGCGAGCTCAACAGCCGCTTCCATGCGACGCGCAAGCCGGGCCTGACCGAGCTGCTGACCACCGGCGCGCACCTCGACGAGGTAATCCAGCAAAACGTAGCACCGAACGTCGACTTCATCTCCACCGGCGCGGTGCCGCCGCTCGCGGCGGACCTGCTGCAGAGCCCGGGCATGGACCGACTGCTGGCCACGCTGCGCGGTCGCTACGACCTCGTGCTGATCGACACGCCGCCGGTGCTGGCCGCGTCGGACGCCAGCATCCTGGCGCCCAAGGCCGGTGCGGTGTTCCTGGTGGCGCGCGCCGATGCCACCACGGCCAGCGAATTGACTGCGGCGCGGCGCCTGATCGAACAGGCCGGCGGCGAGATCAAGGGCGTGCTGTTCAACGGTCTCAAGGTGGAAGGACGTTGGTATCGCGCCCACTACCGCTTCGGCAAGTACCGCTACCTGAACCGCTACGGCAGCGAGCAGGCCAAGCGCGCGTAAAGCAAAAAGCGCCAATGAACAAGGGGCTGAGTCGCAAGACTCAGCCCCTTTGCCTTTTCTCGAGCGACTTCAGCCGATATATTCCACCAGCGCGACCGCACCGCCCCCCGGCGATTGATCGGTGCCGGCCCCGGCCACCAGCGTGAGCGTGCATTGCTCGCGCGTATTGCAGCGGAACACGGTGCGCTGATCGGTCTGCCCGCCGGCCGAGAACGTCTGCATACGCAGCGTCGCCAGCACCGTGGGCGTCTTCCCGCCGCTCTGGACCGTATAGACACCCGCCCCCGACGACGAGGCCGCACCGGGCGGCACATCGAGAATCACGCGCGTGACAATCGCATTCATCGGCAGCACCACGGTCTGCGCGCCATCGGCGGCCGATGGCAGTCTGCCGAATGCATTCTTGAACGACACTACCTTGGTCCTGACCGTGGCGGACGCCGACACATGCCAGCCAATCTCGGCATCGGCAAATACGCCGCCGCTGGAGTCGCCACGGCAGCCTTCCATCGTCACCACGCGGCGCCGGCCTAGCTGATTGCCTGCCTCCGAGAAACCGACGGCTTCGTCCGGATGCTTGTAGTTGAGGAAGTCGCAGTTTCGGTACACCGACCGGCCCTGCCCGGCCGGACCCTGGCCGGCGTTGTACTGATGCTTGCCCATGATCGCGCAGTTGTCGAACACGACCTGCGCGCCAGCGGTATTGCCCGGCGAGAACACAGCCCCGATCGTGCCGGCCGCGAAAGGCTGGTACGCCTGCGAGCCGAAGTCGCAATCCTTGAAGCCGATATTGCCTTGCTCCCACTCGCAGTAGATGACCGCCGCATTGCGCGACTTCTGCTCGACCCGCAACCCCTCCGCCTTGAACGAGCACACGCCAAGCGCATGGTTGTTGCCACGCAGGTTGAACAGGTAGGTTTGACTGGTGGGCTCGTAGCCACTGACGTCGGTATCGGTAATCTTCACATTGCCGCCACGCTGCATGTCGATCCAGTTGCTCGAGGACCAGTACTTGCAATGATCGAACCAGTAATTGAGGAACTGGTCGGAGGTGTTGTCCTTGCCCACGTACAGAAACGATTTCCACGTCCCGGCCCATGCGCAGCGCCAGAACTTCCATTCGCTGTTGCAGTTCTCGCCGGTCAGGTTTGCGCCGTAACGCCAGTTGCCTGTGAAGATGCAATCGTCGAAGGCATAGTCCTGCGCGCCGCCTGCGCTGACACTGTCGATCAGGTCGTTGTCGGGCGCCTTGCCGTGGAACTGCAGATTGCGAAAGCGTACGACCAGCGCCTTGTCCTGATTGCGGATCAATGCGCCTGCACCGCGCGGCTCATACAGGATCACCACCGACCCGGGTGGACCATCGCCTTCGATGACCAGGCCCTGCGTGCGCCCGGACAGCAGCGCGGAATCGAACAACGCGCCGGGCCGCGTCAGACGATACGTACCAGGCGGCAGCACGATGCGCTTGCCACCGATCAGGTTCGGATTCTCACCGAAGGCGGATTGGCGCACCTGCGTGGCCATGTTGCGCAATGCGCCGCTGAAGGCGCCATCCGATGGCGTACGCCCGCTCGGGTCCAGACCGGGAAACTCGGCCACCGATACCACGCGCTGACCCGGTCCCTCGTCCGCGGTGCGGGCCAGCACGCCACGCGGCGTGCCCGCTGCCGCCAGCGCGGCACCTGTGCCGCCGATCACGCCTAGCCTGGCAAGAAAACTTCTGCGAAGACTGCGCATGCCATGTCCTTATCGATAGGGTTCACTGCGTCAACAGGAATGACCAGAGCGCGGTGCAGTCGGCATCCGCGAGCTGGTATTGCGGCATGGCCTTGGCCAGCAGCACGCCGCCCACATCGACGCTGGTGGCCAGTGCGTTGCAGAAGCCGTTGCGATCGTAGGCGGTGGGCGGCCCGCCGCGGCGCGAGGTCAGCGTGAGCAGGAAATCCGCGGTCAATCGCGGGCCGAGCGGTTCGGCGCCGCGTGGCGCCGCATGACAGTTGATGCAGCGCACCGCGGCCACCGGCAGCAGGCGCGTTTCGCCGCGCATATGCGCGGCGACCGGCACCTCGCCCTGAAAGATCCTTTGCCCTTGCGCGGCGCCGACCGCCGCCTGAGCCTGTACCCACAGGCTGGCGGTGGCGAGCAGCCACGCCAGCCTGCGCACCTGCGCGCTTACGCGCATCAACGCACGCGCACGGTCGCCGCCACGCTGGGTACCCCGGCGGCGTTCATGGCGAACAGCATGTAGTAGCCAGGCACCGCGACGCCCGGATCGGCCGGAATCTGCAGCTGGTACTCGCCCGAGGTACCGACCGTGAAGTTCAGCGGCACGCGGCGTTGCTCGTTGTTGACCGAATGCGTCACCGAGGACAGCCGTACCAGTGAGAACGACTGCATCCCGGCAGTGGCATTGACCACGATGGTGGTGCCGAGATAAGCGTCAGCCGGCGCCGCCGTGATGGTCGGCCGCGTGGCCGCGGTGCCGTCGGCCTTGAGCAGGTACGGCGGCGTCAGGATCTCGACGTTCGGATGGTTGGTCGTGCAACTGCCGCACAGGCCGCCGCCGCCGCTCAGCACACGGCCGTCTGGCAACAGCAACGCCACGCTGTGGTAGGTGCGCGGCGTGACCATCGAGGCCAGGCGCGAGAACTTCTCGGTGGCCGGATCCCACAGCTCGGCGACCAGCACCGCGCCATCGTCGCTGAAGGTCACCGGCCATGCCTGTCCGCCGACCACCACGATCTGCCCGTTGGGCAACACCACGCTGTTGTGGAACGCGCGTGCATACGACATCGAGGCGACCTTGCGCACCACCGGGGTGGTGGTGCGGATGTCGATCACATGCGCATTCGCGGTGGCATTGGAGTTCTCGTAGTCGGGTGCGCCGCCCACGGTGAAGATCCTCCCGATGTCGTACAGCACCGCATTGCCATTCATCGCATCGCCATCGGCGGCGCGCGTTCCGGCTGACGTCACGCCACCAGCACCGGTGGTATCCATCCAGTTCATCTGCTTGCTCGGACCGGCATGGAACACGCGGCCGTTGGACACCGCGAACAGCCAGGCGTGATTGTCGGAACGATAGATGCCACCCGCATCGCCGGTCAGGATGTAGTCGTCCCAGATCGCGCTGTTGAGCTGCCATCCGGTGGTCGGCTGCCAGGTCTCGCCATCCTTGTCGCCGATATTGCCGCTCCACGATCCACCCACGGTGAACACGCCGCCATTGCTGAGCGTGACGGCACCCTGATAGCCGCGCCCGCGGACCATATTGGCCCCTGCGGTCCAGGCGTTGGTGGTGGGGTTGTAGATGCTGGTCTTGCTGTCACTGCTGCCGCCATTGACCAGGATCCTGCCGTCCGGGAGGTTGGCGGTGCCCGGGCAGAACATGTCGTGCTGGGTGTTGGTCACCAGCTTCTCGGTGGATGTGCCGTTGGCCGGGTTGAAGATCGCGGTGTAGGTCTGTCCGCTATTGCCGCCAAAGTTGAAGCGATCGTATGCCGACCAGACCAGAATGCGTCCGTTGGGCAGATTCGCCGCCGCCGCCGGTACCAGCGGGAGCGTGACGGGTGCGGACCACTTCGACGGCAGCACCGTGGCCTGCTGGACGGTGATGGTCCAGGTCTGTATGACGGCGCCGTTGCAGGTCTTCTGCACCACCGCCTGACCGTCGGCCGCGGAGCCGGGCGCCAGGCACTTGCCGCTGTGCGCGGCCACGATGGCATAGCCACCGTTCTGCGCCTTTAGCGTGTAGCGCTGGTTGGTCGTGCCGCTGCACGTCCACTGCAGCGCAGGCGCGTTGTTCGCCGTGCTCGCGTACTGGATATCCAGGCACTTGCCGCTATGCGACGGCGCAATCTGATACTGGCTCCCGAAGGGGGTCAGTATCCATTGCTGGTTGGCATCGCCATGGCAGGTCCAGATGATCGCCGGCGCATCGTTGGTGGTCACGCCACCCGAGATATCGAGGCAGAGATTCGTGCCGCTCAGCTTGATAGGGGCCGGCGCCGACTGCGCGTGCGCGGGTGCGCCCCACAGCAGCAGCAGCAGGCACGCGCCGATCCACTTCGGTAGCCATACGAGGGGCAACCAGTTGCGGGAGTGAGAATTCATGATGGTTCCCCTGTAGTGAACCCATATGGACGTCATGGTGTCTTGGCTTTAGGTATTGGCCAGGTGATCGAGGACACTGACAACGTCCCCTGGCTCGGGAAGCGACGGACTGCGCCAGCACAGCTGCGCCGCCGCGTTGAAGAAGTAGACCTGGGTGGAATGTCGATCGAGATTGGCGTCCGGTGGTCGGCCCGCCAGCACACTTCGCAAGTCGCGCGCGTCATCGACCGGAATTACGCCGGCCCATGACGGACCGGCATTCATCTGGCGCAGCCACTGCTGCATCGACTTCGGGGTATCGCCAAGGGGATCGATGCTCAGCGAGAGCAGGCGTTTGGTTCGCCGCCCGCCGTTGCTTGCGAGGCCTTCCTGCACGGCCGCGAACATCGCGCCCTGCAGCGGACATATCGAACTGCAGCCGGTGAACATGGTCTGCACCGCGGTCGCCTTGCCACGCAGCAACTCTGGCAAACGGCGACGCTGGCCGTTGACATCGAGCACCCACACATCGGGCGCGGCTACCAGCGGGTCCACCGGCCCCGTCCCAAGATGCGCCGCGAGGTCGCGTGAGGCGACGGCAAGGGCACTGACGGAAATGCTGCGCAGCCAAGCACGGCGGGTCCAGCTCATCGATACGCTCCAGCCTTGAATCATCGGTGCATGCAGCACCGACCATCGCGTCATCTTGCGAGCCGGATGGTGCGTCATCCGTGCGCTGGCGCACAAAACCTGCATGTGGGGTGATGCCGCTCTGTCAACATCCTGTTAGGTGGTCAAACAGACCGATTCCGGCGAACCATCGTTCTCATAGTTGGCATAACGAGTCCAATAACACGTAGAGCCCAGGGAGCAAACGTGAATCCACAACACGCACCAGAAACGCCGCACGCGCATCGCATTGCCGTCATCATCGCCACCAAGGGACGTCGGGACGCCATCCCGCATGTGCTGCGGCTGCTCGAGGCGCAGACACGAAGACCGGACCTCGTGGTGGTTTCGGCCAGCACAACGGAGGATGTGGACACCACGTTGTCCACCACGTTACCGACCGAGTATCTGTTCGGCCCTGCCGGGCTGCCCGCGCAGCGCAATCGCGGCCTGGAGCGGGTGCTGCCGGTGACCGACATCGTGGTGTTCCTCGACGACGACTTTGTGCCCGCGCCGGACTGGCTGGCGCGCTGCGTGGAGGGCTTCGACGCACGTCCCAATGCGGTTGGCGTGACCGGCGCGGTGATCCACGACGGCGCCAGTAGCCAAAGCGATGCACTGGACTGGGATCAGGCCGCCGCCCTGCTAGCCGACGATGCCGCGCATGCGCCAGCTGGCGGGCTGGTGCCGGTCAGCAAGCTCTATGGCTGCAACATGGCATATCGCTGCGCCGCGATCGGCGAGCTACGCTTTGACGAGCGGCTGGTGTTGTATGGCTGGCTCGAGGACATGGATTTTTCGCGTGCCGTGGGGCACCGGGGCCAGCTCCTCGCCGTGCACGCCGCGCGTGGGGTGCACCTCGGGCTACGCTCGGGCGGTCGCACCTCCGGCAAACGCCTTGGCTTCTCGCAGATCGTCAACGTGTGGTACCTGCATGAGAAAGGCGCGTTGTCCGCGCGCGAAGCGTTCGCGAATACCCTGCGCGCGCTGCTGGCCAACAGCGGCAAGTCTTTCTTTCCGGAAGCGCATATCGACCGACGCGGGCGTCTCGCGGGCAACCTGCTGGGCCTGCGCGAACTGATGTCCGGACACTGCCGGCCCGAGCGTAGCGCCGAGCTCTGACAAAAGCGCGGCGCTACAGGCAACGCCGGCCTTCTAGCCGGCGTTTTCCGTTTCAGCTCTTCTGCTTGGCCACCGGACCGCGCGCGGTCTGCGCCACCGCGCGCACCGGGCGCGGTGGCCGCACGTTGCCGCGCGATGGCTCCCGCACCACACGCGCTGGCGTCTCCTGCGCCCGCGCCACCCGCACAGGTGCCTGCTGCACGCGCAACACATGCGCCAGCAGTTGTTCGGCAAAGGCCTCGCGGCTCGCCACGAGGAACAGCGAGTGATCGAGCATGGGCAGGAGCCGCACACTGATATCCGGCATGGCCGCGATCGCCTCCATCTGCCTGCCGAAACCCAGCCGCGCTTCGCGCAGGCCTACATCGCTGCTGCCATAGATGAAATCCGTGCGCACGCCGCGTCGATTCAGCTCGCGCACCGCGCCGCAGGCGAAATCGGACACCGCACTCTCGCTGCTGCCCTGCGTGCTCGCCGCGGTGCCCGCCTCGCGTGCGCGATGGCGGAGCCGGCGCAGGGTGGCGCTCACGATCCGCGCGATATCGAGCTGGCCGCTCAGCAGACGACGCCAGTTTTCCCACTTGCAGGCGGCGGCCAGATACACGCGTGCCGAGCGGAGATCGTCCGAGGCTTCGGCCTCGTCGGCGGCGTCCCAGCGAAATTTGACCAGGTTGGCCAGCACGAGTCCGGTCACAGCGGGGTTGGCCAGCGCCGCATGGAGGCTGAGGAAGGACCCCGAGCAGACACCGGCCAGCACGATGCGCCTATAACCCCGCGCGCGCATGCCATCGATGGCGATGCTGACGTCGTGTCGGGCCGTACGCGAATAGATGGCCGTCAGATTCATCGTGCGCGCGGCGCCCGCGCTGTCACCGAGCTGCGAGACATCGAGACGCAACGCGGCCACGCCATGGCGCGCCAGACGCCGCGATAGCTCCACGAAGATGCGGCCATCGCCAACATGATGATTGCCACCGGTATTGGGAAAGATCACCACGGTGTTGGCATTGGATTGCTCAGGCGTGCACAGCATGCCAAACAGGCGTCCATTGCCAAGCTGGACCGGCTGCTCGATCGCGCCGTCAACGCTCAATGTGCCTACCGGCGGCAACGGTGCCGCGGCGGCAAACACCTTGGCCCGCGAGACATCCTTCATCCAATCGACCACCGATACCCACGCGCGCGTCGGTACCTCGGCGAACTCGGCCGATCGCATCATCAGTGGGTACTCGCCAAACCCATCCAGCTTCACCTGCGCGCCCAATGCACGAAATTGGCCGGCAAGCGCCGGTGCGGGCGACATCTGCTCCGGTCCGGGGTCGAGCATCAGGACGCGCGGCGCGGGTGCCGCGGTGAGTGTGTCGAGCCGCAGCGCCTGAATCGCGGCGACCGTCGCGGCAGGCAGGCGGAAGCTGAGCACATCCATATCGCCGGCAGGCGTCGCGGGCGGCTGCAGTTCGGGGATGGCGCTGTTGCGCCAGCCCGCATGGAGCGCACGCATTTCGCGCAGATAGGCGCGGCCATAGGCGACCGGAGCCAGCATGACAAGACCCGATGCGCGCGTGCGCTCCGCAGCCAGGGCGGCGAGACACGCGCCCATGCGCAGCCCGCACAGCACCACGTTCTCCACCGCGCCGTGCTGGCGCAGCAGTGCGGCGCCAGCCGCGATATCGACCACCGCGCGGGCGATCAGGTCGGGTTCGGCAGAGGTACCGGCCGAATCGCCGGTACCGTAGTAATCGAAGCGCAGGACCGGCACGCCCGCCGCGGCCAGTTGATCGGCCAGATGGCGCCACGCGCGGTGTGCCCACATCGCTTCATGGCCCAGTGGCGCGCACAACACCACGCCGGTGTCCCGCAACGCGGAAGTGTCCCCCTTGCCGGTGTGCAGCCATCCTGCACAGCCGTCGAATATGACCCGTTGCATCGGCTCTCCTGGTGCGGCCGCTGAGCAGCCGCCGGCGATGCGCACACGAGGTCTGTACGCAGAAATGGGTACGCTCGCCGGTTTATGGTGTCAGTGGCTGCCTTCCTCTTCGGCGGCGGCATGGCCGATACGCCTGGGTTCGGCCGGGCCGGCGAGCGGCATGCCGAGATACGGATTCATGGTGCCGAACGCGGCGCGATTGCTGCGCTTGGCCGTCACGCCGTTCAGAATCCCGCCCAGCAACCGCGCATCGGCGCGCGCCAGGCGCCTGAGCGTTTCTTCGGCCTGTGAAGGCAACGTCGACTCCGCACGCAGCACCAGCAGCGTGGAGCCGGCAAGGTTGGCGACCAGCATGGCGTCAGCCACGGCCAGCACCGGCGTGGTATCGATCATCACGAGGTCGAAGCGTCCCGCGCAGGTATCGAGGCACTCGGCAAACGACGGGTGCATCAGCAGTTCCGACGGATTGACCGGCGGCACGCCGGCCGAGAGCACCGACAGGCCACTGACGATGGTCGGACGTACCGCCTCCGACAGCTCCGCATGACCGGCCAGTACCTCGGCCAGACCCGGTTCGGGATACTGGTCGAACCAGCTCGCCACACGTCCGCGACGCAGATCCGCATCGATCAGCAGCACACGCTTGCCCGCCTCGGCAAACAGCACGGCCAGATTCACCGACACAAAGGTCTTGCCCGCGCCCGCGGTGGGGCTGGTCACTGCCATCACGTTGGCGCGTGCCGGCCGCGGACTGCCGGCAGCCGCCAGCATGGTGAAGTGCAGCGCGGCCCGCACGTTACGCAGCCCCTCCACCGCCATCGAATGCGGCGCGTTGCGTGCCAGCAGGAAGTGGTCATGCAGCGCCATGCCCGGCAGCGCATCGAGGTCCTCGTCCTCGTCGTACAGCAGCGCATCGACGAGATCGCGCCCGGGCGGCGGCGAGGCCAGATGCCCAAGGCGCAGCGCTTCGGCGTTCCACTGTTGCGTGCGCGAGGCCAGCATGCGCTCCAGTTCCACCTGCTCGCGGCTGTAGCAGATATCGCCGAGCATCGGCAGCCCGAGACTGGCCTCCGCATCGCCCACGTTGGCAACCACTGGCTTCACGCGCTGGCGGAACGAGACCATGCCCATTGCCAGGCAGACGCCCAGCAAGGCACCCCCTGCGGTCAGGGGGCCGGTACCCATGCCAAGCGGCGCCGCGGGCATCAGCGCGGCATCGACCACGCGGATCGGCAACGCGCGGTCCAGATTCGCCAGCGACAGTTGTTCGAGCCGGTTGCGCAAGCCGAGATACGTATCTTCGGCCACCTTGACGTCGCGCGTGAGCGCCACCGACTTGCGCTCGTTGACCGAAAGATTTTGCAGCTTGGCATCCATGTCGCGCCGTTCACGCGTCAACTGCTGGATCTGGTTGTCGACGGTCTTCACCTCGTTGGATTCCTCGGTGAAGCGCTGCAGCTGCTTGGTACGCTCGAGCTTCAACAGCGCAATCTGGCGCTGGTAATCCATGCTGCCGTTGAGGTAGGACTGCGCGTCCTGGCTTGGCTGGATCGAACCCTCCTTGGCGCGGTAGCGCGTCAGCGCCGCTTCGGCGCGTTCGAGCTCGTCCCGCACGCGCGGCAATTCACCGGTCAGGTACGCCATGGCGGCGGCCCCTTCCTGACGGCGCAGTCCGGCCTGTTCGCCGATATACGACTCCGCGATGCCATTGACGAGCGGTGCCACCGCGGTGCGGCTGGGGGTCTCCCACGCGATGCGGATCGTGCTCGAATCGCTGCCGTCGCTGTCGATGCGAAGGTCGCGCGCAATCGTATCGATGGTCTGCGCCGTGTCGTGGCGCGTCACCGTGAAGCGTGTGCCGGGATGCGCATCGATGCGCGCCACCTGGAACGTCACGCCACCGGCCTGTACCCGCTCGCCCACACTGCCTTCCAGCAGCGGCTTGCCATCGAGCCACATGCGATACGTATTGGTGGGCAGCACCTCTAGCACCATCGGCACATTGAGCATGGCGTCGGGCACGTCGAACGCGCGCACCTCGAGCTGCTCGCCGCCCCATGCGTAGCCCAGCCGTTCGGGCCACGGTCCGCTGAGCCGACCGGGCTCGGCAAGATGCGCGGCCACGCCGCCGATCAGCGGCGCGCGCACCGGTTCGACCGAGACATCGAGCCGCATGCGCTCGACCACTGGCCCCACCACCGAGCGGCTGCGCAGCATGCCCGCGTCGAATGGCGCGGTGCGCTTGGCGGCATCGGTGTCAACCTCGTTCTGGCGGATCTGGATCAGCGTGTGCGCGCGATAGACATAGGGACGCGAGATGGCGGCCACGCCGGCAATCACCGCGCCGAGCAAACCCGCCGCGACGATCCAGCCCGCATGATCCATCCACGCTCGCACGTGCATGCCGCGCCTGCGCGCTATCCCCCCCGGGGCCGGCATGGCGCCGGCAGATGACATGGTATTCACGTAATGCTCCCCCTGGCGTGCCGCGCCAGCCCTCCCTACGGGCCATGCAACTGGGCGGTGGTGCCTATTTGCGTCCGTAGTTATCTTCGAATCTCACGATGTCGTCTTCTTCGAGGTACGCGCCTGACTGCACCTCGATGATTTCAAGCGGCGTCTTGCCCGGATTCTCGAGACGATGCAGCGTGCCGATCGGAATGTAGGTGGACTGGTTTTCCGACAGGATGCTGACCGTATCGCCGCACGTCACGCGCGCGGTGCCACGCACCACCACCCAGTGCTCGGCGCGGTGATAGTGCATCTGCAGCGACAGGCTCGCGCCCGGATCGACGACGATCCGCTTCACCTGGAAGCGCTCGCCATGGTCGATCGAGTCATAGCAGCCCCACGGCCGCTGCACCTTGCGGTGGTTGACCACTTCGGCGCCGTGCTCGATGCGCAGGCGCTGCACCACGTTCTTGACGTCCTGCACGTGATGCTTGTCGACCACCAGTACCGCGTCCGCGGTTTCCACCACCACCACGTCCTGTACGCCAACGCAGGCGATCAGGCGTCCTTCCGAATGCGCAAGGCATGATGTGGCACCATCGAACAGCACGCGGCCGCGGAACGCATTGCCGGCGTTGTCCTTGGCGGCGATATCCCAGATGGCGGCCCATGAGCCCACGTCGGACCAGCCCGCATCGAGCGGCACCAGCATGCCGGTGATGCCGGGCAGTGCGTCCAGCTTCTCCATCACGGCATAGTCGATCGAATCGGAGGGGCAGCCATCGAAGGCCTCGCGCTCGAGCTGCAGCACATCTCCTGACACCGTGCTCGCGCCCTCGCCCTGGCACGCGGCACGGCACTGTCGATACATGTCGGGCTGCAGTTTGCTGACGGCTTCCAGCCAGACCGATGCGAGCACCACGAACACGCCACAGTTCCACCAGTATTCGCCGGAGTCGACATAGTGCTGCGCGAGCTCCAGGTGTGGCTTTTCGACGAAGCGGTCGATCACGAAGCCGCCCGGCGGTACCGCCGCGCCGGCGTGGATATAACCGAAGCCGGTCTCGGGTGCGGTGGGCCGCGCGCCGAGCGTGACGATGGCACCTCGCTCGGCGTGCTGCACCGCTATGGCGATGGCATTGCGGAACGCCTCGGTATCGGTCACGCAATGGTCGGCCGGCGTGGCCACCAGCACCGCGTCACCATGCTCGCCTGCGGCAACCAGCGCCTGCAGCGCGGCCACCGTGAGCGCCGGCGCGGTATTGCGGCCGCACGGCTCCGATACCACGCGCGCACGCTTGCCCTGCCGCTTGAGCATATCGACCACCATGAAGCGATGTTCCTCGCCGCACACGACGATCGGCGGCGCATCGAGCCCCGCAGGCCGGCCGGTGCGCGCCGCTACGCCTTCCAGGCGCAGCGCGGTGGCTTCCAGCAACGTATCTTCGGCCACCAGGTTCAGCAGTTGCTTGGGATGTTTCTCGCGCGACAGCGGCCACAACCGCGTGCCCGACCCGCCGGCCAGGATGACCGGCTGCAGCACCGCGCGCAGGGGCGTGGCCATCACCGCGCGATCGACCGATGCCTGCACGTCCACTTGCGTCGCCGCCTGCACCACGGCTTGTACCGCAAGCTTCGGCCCGATCCTGTCCTGACTGCGATTTCTCATGATGTCTCCTGCGCGCACGCAGAAATGGGTACCCAAGCAACCCCGCCCCGAATGCGGGGGAGATGCAGCCCAGTGTAGGAACGTGCATGGCGGACTACTGTTCGATTCCGCACACGCCCTCCTGTGCCACGTACGCCCCGCGTTGCCGCCGCGCGGTGCGGTGCAATCCGTTGGACAGCGAACAGATGCGCGCGCGCGCAGGTGCTGCAATCCGATGCACTCAACACGACAGCCGCTGACTCGAACGTTGCGGAGAGACAAGAATGGAGCAAGCCATCGACACGGTACTGGAGCCCGCGGGTATCGACCCGCGAGAGAACACGCCACGCCCCGGCAACCTCCATGGCGATGACGCCATCTGGCAGGAGACCAACTGCTATATGGACCTGTGGATCGAACTGCTGTATCGCTGGGGCCTCGACCCACGTGCGGCGCTTGCATTCACCGTCATGCAGGATTTCGAAGGCGATCACTTCACCTTCTTCAAGTACCCGGCGGCCGACCTCGAGCAGATCTACGGCACCGTGGTGCAGGAGATGGCGATCTACGACACGCTCGAGGCGCATATCGCCGAGCAGGTCGGGCGTGGGCACACCGTGTTGGTCGAGGTCGACAGCTTCTATCTGCCAGACACGCGCGCCACCGCCTATCGCCGCAGCCATGTGAAGACCACCATCGCCATCGAGCGCATCGATCCGCTCGCGCAGCGGCTCTCCTACTTTCACAATCTTGGTCGCTATACGGTCGATGGTGAGGACTATCGCGGCCTGCTGCGACTGGAGCCCGCGCTGCGCGACAACACGCTGCTCCTGTTTCCGTACGTCGAATGCGTCAAGCGCGTGCGGCCACCGCTGGCCGGGCGCGCGCTTTCCAATGCGGCGGCGGAACAGATGCGCTGGCATCTTGGCCGGCTGCCCGAGGTCAATCCGGTCACCCGCTGGCGCGAGGTATTCGACGACCACGTGAGCGCGATTCTGGCGCGCGGCGATGCCTACTTCCACCACTATGGCTTCAATCTGCCGCGCCAGCTCGGCGCCAACTTCGAGATGCTCGCGCATGGCGTGACGTGGCTCGGGGAACACGGCTACCGCGTGCCGGCATCGATCCTCACCTACGCGGCGTCGATCGCCACCGAATGCAAGGTGCTGCAGTTTCGTCTGGCTCGCGCCGTCGCGCGGGGACGTGCCGATGCGTGCGGCGAATGCCTGGACACGCTCGAGAGCGCTTATACGCATGTCACTCAGGGGCTGCTGCAATCGTTCGGTTGCGCCGACCTCGTACGGGAGTAAGGCGCCGCGCGGGCGGAAGTGTCGCAGCGCGTAGCCGCGGCACCTTCGCCCCACGCCACATCACGCATGCACGCCAGCCAGCGCTGGCAGCAGCCGGTCGTACTCGCGCTTGACCAGCTTGTAGCACTCGCAGGAATGGCGCTCGAGCCCGCAGCGGTCCAGCACGGTGATATGCCCGCGGCTATGGTGGATCAGGCCCAGGTCTTCCAGCTTGCCGGCAGCCTCGGTCACACCCTCGCGGCGCACACCCAGCATGTTGGCAATCACCTGCTGCGTGATGACCAGCTCATTGGAACTCATGCGGTCGATCGCCAGCAGCAGCCAGCGGCACAACTGCTTGTTGAGCGAGTGGTGGCGGTTGCAGGCAGCGGTCTGAGCGATCTGCGTAAGCACGGCCTGCACGTAGAGCAGCGTCACGCGCTGCAGCGTGGGCAAGTGGGCCAGCTCTGCGCGCAGCACACGTGCCGGAATGCGATACGCAAAGCCGGGGCTGCGCACCTCGACGCGGCTTGGCATGGTGTCGCCGCCGGTTACCACCGGAATGCCCACCAGCCCTTCGTTCCCCACCGCGGAGAATTCCACCGTGGCGCCATCCTCGAGCAACGAGAGCAGCGACACCACCGAAGTGGTCGGGAAATAGACGTGCACGATGCGCTGGCCCGAATCGGTCAGCAGTTCGCCGGCACGCAGGCGTACCAGTTCGAAGTGTCGCGAGAGGGCTTCCCACTCGTAGCGGGGCAGCGCGTTAAGCAAATGATTGACATGCAGGTCCGACCGATGCGTGATCATTTTTCCTTCTCCCATTGACCCTGGGAAAAGCGATATCGGCACGTCCGCAAGACCTGCAAGACGTGTGACCCGATTCCGCCGCTCCACCGTGTCTCGATGACTGACGAAATGCCCGGCAACCTCGCGGCTGCCACCCGTGCTTCCTGTCCCAAATTTCCCGATTTGTTGGCTCGGTTTATTTGTTATTGCTGTGTCTGTATTAAGTGTCATGCCGCACAGAACCGACAGTAGGCAGACGGATAGGTCGGACGATCATGCTTTGGTAGGTGTATGGAGATAAATGGCGGAGACGGCGCGCGCCCGGTACATCCTCGTGGAGGATGGGCGCGGGTGTCAGGAGAGCGGTGTGAGGGTCGTCCCGCCAATGCCGGCGTGGCTTGGCGGGAGAGGTGGAGAAGGTTGAGATCAGCCTTGGTAGAACACCGGCGTTTGCGCGTTCAGCGCACTGATCTCGCCCGAAGGGATGACGGGTGCGCCGCCTGCCGAGGCGGCATCATGCTTCAGGCGGACACGACGCGACTCACCGGGACCGAGGTGGAACCAATCCTGCTCCGGCACCATCGCGTGATCATCCACATGCACCCAGCGTGCAAAGCGCCGCGTACCGATTGTGAGCCACCACTCTCCGTCCTCTTGCGTGACGGTGGCATGCAGACCCGGATCGCGCAGAGCGGACGCGCGTCGATCGGGGAGGTAGACCGATTGGCTGACTGGCGCGCCGGCAACATCGCGTAGCGTGGCCACCACCACGTCGTGCGCGGGCGGCCCGAAGCGATACGCGTAGGTGAAATCGAAGAAATGATCGAGCAGCGCCGCGGCCGCCAGATGGCGCGTCTCCCGCGGTGCCAGCGTGACATCGAGCGAAGCCTGGGCCGCGATCGCCTCGCCGTCGCGCAGGCAGCGCAGCGACAGGCGTACCTGTTTCGGTGAGTCGGCCTCGTTGATCAGGTGGATATGCAACCCATTGAGCCCCTCATCCGTCAGGATGACCTGCAACGGCTGCCACACCTGACGCAATGCATGCCAGGCCGACTTGGGCCGCGCCTGGGCATCGACGATGCCCCAGCCGGGTCCGGGCAATAGATCCTGCAACTGCCACACCAATCCGCCCGCGCAGGAGGATCCCGCACGACGCCATTCACCAAACACCTCGGTCATCAGTTCGGCCACCACCGCGCGCGACAGCATGAGGTAGCGCGCGGGCTGCTCGTAGCGCAGGCGCGGCGGATCGACGTCGTAGAGCGCGCGCAGGTAGTAGTCGCGGATATCCTCGAAGTCCCACGCCGCACCGGCATCGCGCGGCACGCGTGCTTTCCAGCGCGGATCGTGCAGCGGCTGGGTCAGACCGGCCTCGGCTAGCGTCCGTGTGCACGGCACGTTAGCGAACGCCAGGCACTCGGAGGCAAAGCGCACACCGGCGAGACGGGCATCCGACAGCGGACGTTGGTAGGCCCCCACGCCGTAGTAATGCGTCACGCCGGTATCGGGCTGGAATGGCCACGCGCCATCGCTCGGGGAGTTGCGCACATAGACCAGATCGGGGCGGTGCTCGGCCACCAGAGCGGGAATCAGCGTATCGAACAGCGGCTGGCGCCAGTCATTGCGCGAGGCGCCCATCATCGCGGCCTGCTGCTCGGCTTCGCTGCCGCCGCACAGCACCGCGAGGCTGGCATGCGCGCGCGTCGAGCCAAGCCACTGTGCCACCTCGCGCGCGGCATCGTCCATCAGCGCGGGGCTTGCGTCGGCCGCGCTGCCGTAGTCGAAGTTGGCGAACATGAAGTCCTGCCAGACCATCAGACCCAACGCGTCGCAATGGCGATAGAACGCCTCGCCCGGATAGCACGTCACGCCGCTCACGCGCACCATGTTCGCCCCGGCGTCGCGTGCCAGCCGCAGCCAGCGCGCGACCGCCTCGTCGGTATCGGCAAGACCCGGCAGATCATGGCTCGACACGCATGCGCCGCGGCAGAACACACGTTGGCCATTGACGCGCAGCGTGAACGCGCCACCTTCGCGGTCCGCTGCAATGGTGCGAAAACCCACCTGCCCGCAGACCAGCACATCGCCACCGAGACTCGCCTCGACGCCGTACAGTGCCGGTGCGCCGTGGGTATGCGGCCACCAGCGCTGCACCGCGGGCACACGCAATTCGCCGGCCAGCAGATTGGGCGCCACCCGGCGCAGCTCGCCATGCCAGATGGCATGGTCGGGCCCGGTAATGGCAATGGCGCCGTGCTCGGGCGTCAGGCCCGCGATATGCAGGCGCACCTCGACGATGCCATCTTCCCCATCGAGGCGGCTCGACAGTTCCGCGCGCACGCCTTGCGTGGGCTCGGTGCCAACCGGATCGAGCAGTTCGATATCGCGCCACGGTCCCACCGCGTGCACGGGCGGACACCAGCCCGGCATATGGCCGAGCAACGTGGTACGTACCGTACGCAGCGTGGGCGGCACGATCATGCGCGGCTTCCACCGCACCGGACCGCGCTGGCCACGCAGCCACGGATGCAGCGCGCGAAAGCAGATCAGCAGTTTGTTGTCGGCGCCGGCCAGTTCCACCTCGACCTGATGCGCGGCGAACATATGGTGCGTGGTCAACACCTTCACACCATTGAGCCAGACCTCGGCGATCGTCGCCAGCCCGTTGAAGCGCAGCAGGCGGCGGCCATGGCCGGAGAACTGGAGCCGATACCAGTAGTCATGCCGATGCAGCGGTGGCGGCGCCGTCTCGTCCCAGCGGTGCGCGGCGCGCAGGGCGCCGGCGACGGTGCCCGGCACCTGCGCCGGCAGCCAGTGCCCACTCTCGGACAATTCATCGGGATGGGCCGCCGCATTGGCAAACGTCTCGAGGAAGGTCCAGTCGCCTTCGAGCCGCGCGGGCCCGACCGACACGCCGGGCTGCAACTGGGGCAACAGGGCAAGCAGAGGGTCGCGCGCAGTCATGAGACAGTCTCCCCGAAGTACGAGGCCAGCGCCGGCACGGTGCCTCGATAGGCCAGTTCGAGCTGCTCGAGGCAGTCCTCGCAGCTGTCCGGCTTGTGGCTGATCACGGCGCGCATCAGGCGGAACTGCATGACCATCGCCTCCGACGCCATCGTGTAGCACGCTTCGGCCACCGTATCGGGCAGCGTCTGGCCATTCATGACGAGCCAGCGCAGATAGCGGCCGAGCAATTCGAAACTCGCGCCGAGCTGGCGCAACACGCTCGCGGCATAGATCTGAAAGTTGGGCTCGCCGCACGACATCAACTGTTCGAGGTGCGCGGGAAACGCGGCGCGGAACGCCTCGATCGGATTCGCGCTCGGGCGCCGGCCCAGATGACCACGCAGCAGGTCGAGCGAAACGCGTACCAGTTCGTCCGAGTTCTGCGCGGCAAAGCGCCGTCGCACCACCTCGGCGTGCGGGAATGTCGGCACACCCCATACGGTCTCGTTGCCGGGCATGCGGAAGATCGATACGTAGTCATCGCCGCTGGCCGTGTGGTAGCCGTCATTGTGGTAGTAGCCCACGGCGGTGGCCTCGGGCACGAGCACATCGATTGCAATGCACGAGCGCGCATGCTGGCGGCGATAGATCCCGGGCGGCGGCGGCAACTGATAATTGTCGACTTCGAGCAGCACCGCGTTGCCGCGGCTGGTCTGCGCGGCGACGTGTGCCTCGAGCGATCCATAGGTCGACAGCTCGTCCTGCACGATGCCGTATAGACGCTCGAGGTCGGCCGACGGAATATTCGACGGCGTGAACTGGTCGCCTTCGAAGTCGAGCGTGACAGTGAATGGCAAGGCCGCGATGGGCTCGAAGTTCCATCCGTGCAATAGCTCGACCCACAGGTCGATATGGCGATTGACGTGCGACCACACGGGGTTGCCCCCGTGCAGTGCGCGCGCCCCACCGCGTATGCGAAGCTTGCCGTCGCCGTGCATTCAAACGCCTCCGAGCGTTTCCCGTACCGGTTGCGGCCAGCGGGAAGGATCGAGCCCATGGTGGCGCAGCAGCGCCAGCGCCAGACGTTCGATGCCAAAGCCCACGCAGCCGGTATGCGCCACGCCGCCATCGCTGAGGCCGATGTGCCAGAGCGCGCCGAAGTGGTCCATGTGGTAGTTGAAGCTCATGCACGCGGTGGGCCCCGCACCGTCGTTGACAGGGATCAGCAGTTCGAACTTGAGCTTCTGCTCGCGCTGGCTGTCCGCCACGATCTTGCCGCCGCGGCCGAAGAACGGATCGTTGGCCACATCGAGTTCCACCGGCAGCTGCAGCGCGCGGCCGAACGCCAGGCCGCGCTCCATCCAGCGCTCGCGAAACGCGACGATCTGCTCCGGCGTGCCAAGGCAGACGTACTCGCGCATGCGGAACAGCTGCATGCGGGTGGGCTCCAGCGATGGCTCATGGCGATAGCAGTACGACAACACGTCCACCACCTTGCCGTCGACGGGCAGCGGTCCGCGCCTGGCCACCACCGGATAGACCGGATAGCACGCGGCCGGCGTCAGCACGACACCCGTCGGCGCCTGTTGGTCGGTCCAGTCCTCCCTGTCCTCGAGCCGCGCCAGCAACCGATGGTGACCGCGGTCGTCGCCGCAGAAACTATGCACAGTGCCGGCCAGTTGCGGAAAGCTCTTGAGGTACTCGCTGGTCTCGAAGTCCTGCTGACCCATGGCCGGCGGGAAGCGCAGCAATTCCGCGTGCTGGTCCGCGCCGAGCCGCGTGACCGCCGCGTTCAGACCGTCGGCGATGGCTTCGAACACCGCGCTGCGGCCGTACAGGCCCGGCACGCCGGACTCGATCAGCAGGCCCGCCTCCAGCAGTCGGTCGAGGAAGGTGGTCTGCGGCGCGTCGCCCGCGCCACCGACCGGCACCGCGTCTGTCAGTGCTTGTACATCCATCTCTGTCTCCGTCAGGAACGATCCGCCAGCAGCAGGTTGGCCGTATTGGCCTGGATGCGATCGTTGTTGATCATCAACGGGGCCGACCACAGGTCGCGCAGGTGACGGCCCAGGCTGAACGGCGTGCCATGCTTGTAGCCCGCCATGCCGCAGACCATCATGGCCTGCTGGACGGCCTGCAACGCGAGCGTGGATAACGAGGTCTTGAGTCCATTCATCTCGGCCGCCAGCGCAAACGCTGCCGACACGGACCCACCATCGGCGCGATGCCGCGCCTGTTGATGTGCCAGCGCCATATCGAGCCGCGCTTCCATCAACTGCAGCATGCCGACCGCTTCGGCCACGCGCGCGCCCGACGGGGGCAGCGAACCCGGATGCGCGCGCGCCTGGCCCTGGAAGAACGTCTTGGCCCGCGATACGGCATCGCTGGCCACGCCGAGCCACAGTGCGCCCCACACGATGTGCGAGACCGGCGTCATGGTGCCGTCGGCAATCTCGTGGAATGACACCGGCATGATCTGCGCGACGTCGCCGGTGGCTTCCAGCCGGAAGCCGTTGCTGCAGGTGCCGCGCATGCCGAGCGTGTCCCACGTATTGAGGCTCTGCAGCGTGTAATCGCTTTTCATCACGCACACCAGCACCTGGTCCGACGGGGCGGCATCGGCATGGCGACGCGCGGTCACCAGAATGCCGTCCGCATGGGCGCCGTAGGAGATCGTCGGCGCCATCTTCAGCAAATGGAAACGGCCGCCATCGGCGCTGACCGCGCAACCACTGGTCCGTAGCGCCCCGCCGATGGCTTCCTCCGACGTCGCCGAAGCCAGCAACAGCTGGTCGTCGGCCACGCGCGTCAGCAGTCCGTCGTGCCAGGCGCTGCCGCCACCATGCTCGACCACGCAGGCCACCTGAATCTGGTGCATCGCGTAGATCATGCCGGTCGCCGCGCAGGCTTCGCCGAGGATGCGGCAGATCGTCGTGACCATGGCCAGCGACGCGCCGGCACCGCCGAGCGCCACGGGCACCATGGCGCCCAGCAGCCTCTGCTCGCGCAAGGCCGCAAAAGCTTCCTCGGGAAAGCGGGCCTCGCGGTCCACCGCATCCGCATGCTCTGCCGCCACGGCCGCCGCGGCGTGCGCCGCCGCAAGCAGGGAGTCTTCGGCAGCGCTGACATCGCCCGGGTTCGCGTGCGCTAACGCGATACGGGCAACGGACCTCACGCCGCCTCCTGCTGCTGGCGAATCGTCGATACCGCGCCGGCCAGCGAGTCGATGCTGCGGAACAGCTGGCGTGTCAGCATGCGGTCGGGAATCTCGATCTCGAACGCGTTCTCGAGGGCGAGCATCACATGAACCGTAGCGAGCGACGAGAGACCCGCCGCGTAGAGGTCGTCGCTATCGGCCAGCGAGGCCGGCGGCACGTCGAGCCGTGCGACATCGCCAAGAATTTTGCGGATCGTTGCCTTCATTGAGTTCCCCTGCTGATGGTCTGCGCGCTGCGGCGTCGGTGGCGGCGGCATCGTGCCGCCGCGCGTGTCTCAGTAAGCGGCGGCACCGGCCCAGCCATGCAGCGCGGTGCGAAGGATGATGCGAAGGTCGAGCTGGAACGACCAGTGCTGGATGTAATAGATGTCGAACTCGATGCGCCGGCGCATCTTCTCTACCGTGTCGGTCTGGCCGCGCAGACCATTGATCTGCGCCCATCCGGTAATGCCGGGCTTCACGCGATGACGCAGCATGTAGCGATCGATCAGCTCGCGGTAGAGCTCGTTGTGCTCCATCGCATGCGGACGCGGACCGACCACCGACATCTCGCCACGCAGTACGTTGAAGAACTGCGGCAGTTCGTCGAGGCTGGTGCGCCGCAGGAACGCGCCCACGCGCGTCACGCGCGCATCGCCGCGGCACGCCTGCGTCACGCCGGTATCCTGATGCAGCTTCATGGTGCGGAACTTGTAGACATGAAACTGCCTGCCGTCGATGCCCAGGCGCAGCTGACGGAACAACACGGGTCCCGGGGACGACAGCTTCACCATCGCAGCGATTACCAGCATGATCGGTGAGAGTCCGACAATCGCGGCAAAGGCAAAGACGCGGTCGAAGCTGGCCTTGAGTAAGCCCGTAATGCCCGACACCGGTGGCGAGTTCAGATCGATCACGGGCAGCCCCATGAAGTCGCTGAAGCGGTGGCCCAGCAGTTCCACCGACGCCACGTCGGGTACCCAGCGGATATCGATCAGGTCATTGCGAAACTGGCGCACCACATCGGACAAGTCGTGGCAGGCGGCCATCGGCAGCGTCAGCCAGATCTCCCGCACGCCCTCGCTGCGCACGAACTGGCTGACGTCATCCATCGTGCGCAACGACGCCACGCCATTGGGAACCGTTTGCGACGCTTCGTCGTAGATACCCACCACGCGATAGCCGGCGGCGCGGAATTGCTGGACGCGCAGGTACATCTCGCGGCCAAGCGGGCCATAGCCGAAGATCAGCACACGCTTGGCGTTGATGCCCTGCTCGCGCACGTTGGCAAGCATGCGGAACATGATCAGGCGTCCTAACAGCAGCGCGGAGGCCGAGGTCAGGAACCAGCCCATCGACCAGATCCGCGACACGTGCCCAATCTGATGCATCAGGAACGCGCCCATCAGGCCAGTCAGAAACACCGTGGCCCATGCGGCACCGGTGCGCAACGCGAGCACGGCCTGGCTGCGGCCGCGCCACGAGTCATAGAGGCCGAACGCGGGGAATATCACCAGCGCGCCAAGCGCGCACAGCATGGTCAGGAAGCCGTGAATCGGATTGGCCTCCGGGAGGCCGCCGGGAAAATGCAGCTCTCCCATGACGACGCCGGACGCCGCGATCAGCAGCGCGTCGCACAGTCGGTAGAGGTAGTGAAGGGTTGTGCGCCGCTCGGCGGCAACATTCCAGTTCGATGCCATGACCGCTCCCAAACCCTTGCGGGATTTCTATCACGGTCATGGTTGCCCACGCGCTCTGGAGCGTCTGTTAGCGGGCGCACACACGTTCTCGTGCGGGGAGCGCGGACGATCTTATTCGGAGCGATGTGGCATGGCGAACGTGGCATGCGCCGAGGTACCAGTCGTACAGGCGCGGCATGGCAGCAGAGAGGACCACTCGCCTCGTTCATAGGGACGGTCGCGTCCGGACAGGAATGTGGCGAGCTGCTGCACCCACACGTGGGTCACCCCTGCCATGCGGCCGACCGGAAGGATCATGACGGTGGCGAGCGCCGCCGACACCAGCACCATCGTCATCGCGCCGCGGGGCACGCCGCGTCGCATGATGAACGGCATGCTGACGCAGAAGCCGAGCGCGAGGCCGCTTGCCACCTCTGACATCGAATGCGCGCCCAGCATCAACCGCGACACGCCCACCGCCAGCGCGGCCAGCACGCCCGCGAGCGCCGCCAGCACCCCCACATTGGGGCGGCTGGTGGGCGACGTCAGGTACAGAAGCACCGGCAGGATCGACGCCGCCATCATGGCGTGGCCCGAAAACCCGGTGAAGTTCATGCGCGCGCTCCCGATGCCCCAGCCCATGAACGCGAGCTTCGAGATCAGCACCAGAAGCGCCGTGGCCGAGAACGCGAACAACCAGTGGGATGCGACGTCGGTGGCGCCACGCCAGCGCAGCCAGCCGTAGAGAAACACCGCGCACGGAATAAGGAACGCGGACTCGCCAAGAAAGGAAACCAGTTGCCAGTTCATGTGCCAGATCATGTCGGATTCATGTTATCGCCCTGCGTAGATGCGATGGAGCTCGGGGATGAGATGCCTGACTCGCATGCGTCTTCTGGTTGATGGAGCACCACGCGTGGATTCGATATGCTCAAGGTAATGTTCGTTCATCTTCATGGACGGACATTTCAAAGCCCGCATGGTCCCCCGGTCGGCGGGCTTCTTTTTTGGTGCGCACGCATTCATGCGCCGCAGGGGTGGAACGCGGCACGGAATGCCACGCGCGCCACGAGCGCCACGGGCAGGATCACGACGTATCCCGCGCGCCAGGACGAGGTCCTGCGACGATCATCGCGCGGGCGCTCTCCAGGTGGCGGCTTGCCTCACGCTCGCCGATCTCATGGGCCGCTACGACCGCCGCGGCCTCGCTGGGAAAACAGCGCCCATGCAGTTCGCCCCGATACAACAACAACGGCTCGCCATTGTTGATGGCGAGCCGGATCTCGTAGCAACATGCCCATTTTCCCCGGCCCTCGCGCACGGCAAAGCCGTGGACGACCAGGATATCCAAACCGCGTTCCATACGACCCCCTGCTTCCCGCCGCGGCTGGCCTGTGTCACCAGCTTCTGTCGTCGGGCGAATTCAGCATAGGCCTTCTTCGCGGCCCGCGCCTTCATCCCATCGCAGTAGAACCGTCTGGACGCGCGGCATGTACGCTGCCGATGGATGAGTGGAATACAGGGGAGGGATCAACCGGACGGTTGTGCTCGCGCAGCAGTGTCAGCGCCGTGCGTGGAAAACATTGCCCACCGGCCCATGCGAGCGACGCCGCCGCGCAGACCAGCTCCACCGGTGCGGGCACCGCCAGGCAGCCGCTGGCGCCGAGGCGCGCGGCATGGAACATCAACTCGCTATCGAGCGCATCCGACAGGACCAGCCAGCGACGCGGCGCGAGCCGCGCGCGCACGCGATCGAGCAACGCGCGCGGATCGTCGTCCACGCCGCTGCAATCGATCAGTGCGATATCGACGGGCCGGTCGGCGCCTGCCGCGTCCACCTCCGTGTCATCGGCAAGCCAGTCCGGCGTACGCCACAACACGGGCAGAGGCAGGTCCAGCCCTTCCATGCGGCGCGCAAGGATACGGCACATCATCTCGTTGCTGGCGATCAGGTAGGTCGTCATCGAGCGTTTCGCGAGTGGGAATAGCTTGGCGTGGTGTGGTGTGTTTCGCGTGCTTCGTTGATCGTGCGTTGCCACCCTTCAGAAACTAGCAACGCAAGAGCGCCGCCGCCTCATGCATATGGATGAGGCGGCGGCGCCGGATGATGTAGACAGCTAAAGGCGATGAATCGGCAAACGGTGTCGCGGCATCAGGCCGCCTCACACGCCTCCCGGCCCTCCATGACACCGGGCCGCGGGGCCTGCGGGGTCGGGCCGGCCCAGTTCAGCGTCGCGCCACGCTGCAGCGCCACGTAGACGGCTTCGCCCTTGTTGCGCACATGCAGTCGCTGATACAACGTGCACGCGTGAGTCTTCGCGGTGGCCACCGAGATATTCAGCAGGCGACTAACGGTCTTGATCGGATAGCCGCGCGCCAGCAACGTCAGCACTTCGTATTGGCGTTCGGTGATATTGAGCAGGTGCGCACCGGCGGCCGGGGTTTCCGGCGCGGCCGAGCCGGGCCGGCCCGGCATCATCATGGATTCCGCTTTAGATTCCAGATGAGTGGCCACGCCATGGTTCACACCATGCAGCGGCACGACGATCGGCGCGGCGGCATGACGAGCTTCCACGGCCGCCATCTGACGCGACGACGCGGCAACAGTATTCTGCTGGCCGAGTTGCAGATCGCCCCAACGCGTCGCCTGCACCTGCGACGGAAAGCATTCCCCGCCCGCCAGGACGAGCCGGATCGCCGCTTCAAGCGCGTCCGCGCTGCACGACTTGGACAGTAGTCCACGCACCGCTTCGGGCAGCCCGGTGTCCGGCAGTACCGGAGGCACCTGTTCAGAGAGTACGAGTACGCGCTGCGGCGACAGCTGTCGACAGTAGGTCGCCAACGTGTCCCAGCCGGCAACGGCGTCGGTAGGCAGACCATAGATCAACAGGTCCGCGTGGCTGGTCCACGGATCGGGATCCGCGAGTACGGCCGGATCCACGTCGATCAAATCGCCGGGCATATGCGCCTGCGCAAGCAGATGACGAAGCCCAAGGCGCAACAGCGGATGAGGCTCAAGCAAGAGGATGGTGGCCATGGCCGCTCTCTCTTCTTATTGGCGCGACCCCGGTTGCGACAGGCCGTGTACGCGCTGATTGGAAATGCTCCGCTTATATCGTGGCTGCATTCCCATACGGTCTGGCAACACCTCCTGGTTCCCGCAGCGAGTCCCGTCCTGGCTCTCGCTGCCCGGATCCTCCCTCGAGGATGCCCGACCGCCCCGTTTGCGTCATATTCGACGCGTTAGATACTTCTGAAGTCTGATTCAAAATTTATCTAATTCTGGCTTCAGCATAGGTATCGTCCACTTCAATTGCAAGCGCGTGCTGCATCGCAACGGGTATCTCCTTAAACGTATGACAACGATTTCAGCGCATATGGGTACGCAGCACCACTTGCGGCGCCGTTTTCCTTGATTTCCTCCTCCTTCAGTGGGGTCAAGGTTTGGCAAACCGTTGTTTGCGTGGCAGTTGTCGGTTGTCATGCCGCTTGACCGCGTAGCGATTCCCTTTTTGGTCCAGAAAGTATTGGTCTTCGCACAAAAATAATTTACATTATCTTTTGTGATGCAAAAGCGCCCGGCTCGGTTTGACGATTTGCGATATCGTTTATAGATCAGTGACTTAGGCGCTACAGCAGGGAGCGGAGAGAACGAGGCATGAGCGACGATCGGGACACACTCGCGGCCACCAAACTGACGCGGACCGAGTTTGCGGTGGTCCGGGCTTACGCACAGGGCATGCGGCCGGTCGATATCGCCAACCGCTACCTGCTGGACCCCGACGATGACGACGCACTGACCGAAAGTCAGGCCATCGCACGCATTCTGGCACTGCGCGATCGTCTGGTTCAGTTTGCACTGCAGCACGACCGGACGGACATCGCGGACATGTTCGAGGCGCTGCGGGCCCGCTCCGACGTGGGCATGACGCGGCGTGTCGATGCGCTGTCCTCGCTTGAGCAACTGGGGCAAGGCCGGCCGCAACAGAGTCACGAGGTTGGTTTGTGGTTCGGCCCAAGCCTCGCGCGCCGGCTCATCGCCGCCGGTTTGCTGAGGATTTCGGACCTCACCGCGCTGGCCAATCGTCGCGGCAGCAGCTGGTGGCGCGCTGTGCCGCGGTTGGGTCCCAAGTCGGCGGACACCATTACGCGCTGGCTGATTCAGCAGGGCACGTTCGACAGCGCGCGCCCCGGCGGCTGGGTTCGTCCGTATGTAACGCCGCCGCTTGCCGCGCCAGGGAGGCAGCCGCTGAGCGCGATGCCACTCACGGCGGGCATGCCGTATCCGGTACCGCTGGAGTACATGCAAGTCACCGTAGAAGATACTTATAAAGCACTTAACGACGATGTGCATTGGGTACGCGAGTGGCTCGCACGGCCGACTCTGCAGTCACACACGCTAAAGAGCTATCGTCGCGAAGCCGAACGCCTGCTGTTATGGCTGGCACAAGAGGGGCTGACATTGTCGGCATGCGACGCGGAAGTGCTCTCGCGGTATGCGACCTTCCTGCAGGCTCCGCAGCCCGAGCCATTCTGGTGCGGCCCCTCCGCGCCGCGCGATGCGATGCACTGGCGCCCTTTCGAGGGGCCGCTCAGCGCGTCGTCCCAAGCGGCCGCGCTGCGGGTGATCCGTGCGCTACTGCGCGCGGCTCATGATGCGGGGCGGGTGGCGTCGGCCCTGCCGTCCGCCCTGCCGTCCGCCCTGCCGTCCGCTGATGTGGCCCCGCGTGCCGCACGCGAACCGGCGCTCACCGCCGCGCAAATCGAATCATTTCTGGAGTGGCTCGGGCGGCCTGACGACGCACCCGATGCCAACGACCGTCGGCACGTGGCACTGATCGCCGCGCATCTGGTACGCCGAGGCATGACGATTGGCGAAGCTGCGGCGTTGCGATGTACCGAGCCTTTGCGTTCGGATAGCTCCGCCATGTGGGCGCCAATGACTCACGCTTTGACGGTGCACTGGACAGCGCGCGGGCTCGACCCCGTAGCAGTACCGGAGGCGCCGTTGCTCGCACCGCTCCGGCTGCCGCCGACCGATCGTGCTGCCGCGCGACACGCCGCAGGCGCGCTCAACGGGTACTCGCCGAGCGGCCTGGACCAACTGCTGCGCGCCGCATGGAGAGACTATGCGCGGGAGGTGGGCATGGAAGCTCAGCCATTCACTCCCAAGATGCTCCGGATAGGCAGCGAACGCTTCAAATCAGATAAGCGTTTTATCGAGCCCGAATCGCGTCTTCAGTAACTCGACGAGATCTTCGCGTGCGTTGCGATCCGCGAGCTGCACGTCGAGCATGACGCGCCCAGAGTCCCACTCTTTGATCGTGCCGAGCAGTTGCCCCGCGTCGGTACGGATCTTGTATTGCCGGCTGATTTCCTTGACCTTGCGCGACTTGCCCTCTTGCGCCTGCTTTCGGATCGCCTCCACTTCGCGACTCGACAGGCCGTCGACCAAAATCCGGCTCACGAGGTCGCGCGTGCGATCCTCGCCAGCGAGCTTGAAGAACAGCGTCAGCTCGTAGCCCGCCGCGATCCCAATCGCGCTGGGACGCTCGCGCATCGCGCCAAGTACAGACTCCGGCAACTTCAGCAACGCCAGAGTCTTGTTGACGGTACCCGCCGACATGCCCGTCAGCTCGCAGATTTCCTCTTCCTTCTGGACCTTGCCCTCGTCCAGGAGCTGCCGCCAGGCGATGGCATTGTCGAGGGCCGACTGGTCCGAGCGCTGCTCGTTCATCAGGAACGAGAGCCGATAGAAATCGAGATCGCCGAGGTCGCTCTCGATGAAGCATTCCATGTCGAGCTTGCCCGCGGACGCGAGGGCGCGCTTGCGGTAATGCCCGTCGATCAGGATGTAGTGTCCGGGACGCGCGGGATCCGGCGCCGCCAGGCCCGGGGTCTTTTGTCCGTGAGTCGCGATCGAGGCGGCCCGCTCCTGCACCACGGCGGGATCGTAGATCCGGCGCGCATTGAGCGGATTGTCGTGCAGGTTGGAGAGCGCGATGCGAATCAGCTGCCGGCCGCTTTCCACGGTTTCCGCACTTTCAGCGCTGAAACCTGCCACCGCCTCGCCGGGCGGACGCCCCTGCAACAAGCCATGTGGATGTCGGGAGATCGCCGCCTCTGCGCGGGCAAACCGATCGATCGTGTCGCTGCGGGTCTTCTCCGCAGCCATCCCGGCGAGCATGCCGGCCTTCAGACTCTTCAATTTTGTGGCCATACTTTCTTACTCAATCAGGGACAGGATCTCGTCGACCATCATGTCGACCTCCTGTACGGCCTCGCGCGCGCCCGGCACGCCGTGCACGGTGCAGCCGATCGCCTGGCACTCGCGAAACGCGGAGCGAGAGCCGACCATCGCATTCAGCAGCGGCACGTCGTCATCGTCACCAAGAATTTCGATCGCCTGCCTGGCAATCGAGACCCGGCGTTGCACCATGTTCGCCATCACGCGAATCTGCAGCGTTTCGTTCTGGACCTGGGCGTGGCGCGCCAGCGTCTTCGCCGCCACCGCGGCCCATAGGTCTGGCGGCGATGGCACGACTGGAATGATCGCGAGGTCGGAAATCAGCAATGCGCTCGACGGCGCTGCCGAATGCACGGCTGGCGGACAGTCGACGAGGATGTAATCGTAATCGTGGATAAATTTGCGAACTTCGCGGTGCATCGCCCCGCCCGACGGGGCAAGACCGATCACCGAAGCCGGGAAGGGCCGCTCATCGGTCGCCTGGGCAGCCCATCGCGTCGCCGTCCCCTGTTCGTCCATATCGACGAGCATCGAGCGCGCGCCGCGCAAACCCAGCGTTCCAGCCAGATGCATGCTGACCGTGGTCTTGCCGCAACCGCCCTTCTGGTTGAAGACGGTGATGATTTTTGCTGCCACTTCGGCCTCTCTTTTCAGTTTTTTCAGCGAGGTACCTGGAGGTACTTTCAGATACTTTCAGCGCTGAAAGCGCGTTTGACGCTACCGCTGCCAGACGCAACTTTAGCCAAATTGGACTGGGTATTCAACCGCATTTCAATTATTTAAATATTAAATTTGGCAACGCACATTCCCTCCCCATTACGTGGGGTGGACGCACGTGCCATTCGGCAATAAATCATGATGTAACGCAAAGCGTGTGGAATCTTGGGGATTCTTCTGCTTGAAAAGAGACATGCAATCCGCCTAAAGTAAAGGCAGTGCGCATTACCCCGCACATGACACAGCAGAACAAACTGGTTATGATGCGCGCTACAGTCGAGTCAAGTCATCGTGTCAAACCTCGTCGACTTCCGTTCGGTATCAACGAGACCTCAACGTGCTTGAACGGTTGTTTGCGTTGTGTACAAGAACTTGCTTCGAAAGGATATTCCTATGGCAACCGGTACGGTCAAGTGGTTCAACGAGACCAAAGGCTTTGGCTTCATCACCCCGGACGACGGCGGCGCCGATCTGTTCGCGCACTTCTCCGAAATCCAGGGTTCGGGCTTCAAGACTCTGAAGGACGGTCAACGTGTGACGTTTGAAGTCAAGCAAGGTCCTAAGGGTCTGCAGGCTTCGGGCATCAAGGCGGCCTGAGCTCGACTTCAGATATACGCCTATCGCCGCGGCGAGCGGTCAGCGTCGTGGCAGCAAAAAGGGCAAGCGCAATGCTTGCCCTTTTTGCGTTCAGCTGTCCGTCAGGTTCTCCGGTTGGTTGTCCGGTCGCCCCTTGCCCTTACTCGTGTCCCGACCCGGCTTAAGCGAGCTTCCGCACGCTGGTACGCGAAGGCTGCAGGATCAGCGACTTCGACGAATCGGCATCGACCTTTGCGCCGGGATAAACCACCAGCACGTCCTTTAGAGCCTTGCGGAACAGTGCGCGGAACTTGCGCTCGCTTTCCGTCTCGGTACCGAACTGCGACTGCAGCGCTTCCCACGGAATTTCCGTGCGGCGCTGAATCGTAAAGAAGCGATAGGTCAGCCACGAATACACGTCGAGCGCGAACGGTGACTGCTTGAGCGCCTTGAGCGCACGCATATCGACCGGCACGGGACGATTGACGAGTTCGTTGAAGAACGGCTCCGACAGCACCACGAAGCTCTCGAACATCGAGCCCTGCCCTGGTTGCATGGGATCCCACCACGTGGACAATTGATCCGCAAGCAAATAGCCCACCCGATCGATGGCCAGCGGCTCGTGATTCGGATTCTGGTTCTGGCTCGGCGTGGACTTGTTCTGCACGATCGCAATCGTGGCGGAGAACAGGCGGATCATCTGCTGCCGCACGAGCGTCATCGTGCCGCGCTTGCCGCCGGTCGCCATCGGAATGCCGAGGTTGTACATGAACTCGGATAGCGAATTGCCGAGCGAAATACGCCGGTCATCCACCGTGCCGGTAAACTCGCCGCGCTTCTTCTTGGCCATGATCTCCTTGCCGATCCACGCCAGCATCAGGCGCGGATAGGAGCCATAAGGATAGCCAAGCGATACCGTTTCGGACACGAGCTTCTGGCGGCCGTTGGATGCGCGTTCCGACCGCTGCTGCGTGAAGTAGCCGGGCTGAATCATCAGCGAGATATTGCCGCTAGTACGCGTCCAGACTGGCGGCGCGCCCTTGGGCGCGCGGTACGGCAGTGTTACCTGCACGCTGGCACGACTCAGAAAGCCCACTTCCCCGCTTTGCCATGCGTCCTCGCGTTCCATAGCCTGCGCCTCGTCGAACAGACGCTGGAATTTCTCGGACGGGACCAGGGGGTTCTCGTGGCCGGGAACGATGATTCTGGACGGCTCGCGTTCCAGATCCAGGACGGAGCGATCCTCAGAGGCGAGGGAGCGTTTGGTGGCCATAAGGGACGTGCTTCAAGTTACCCGCCTTTGTACGCGAAGCAATTCTTCTTGTCACGCAGAAACAGGTACGCAAAGGATTTTCCCGCAGGCCCGTTGTGTTGGGCCCAGAGGGCTCTCAATCGTTGCTGGATGGCAGGCACACGGTGGGCAATCCCGAAGGGTTGTCCACGGTTGGCTGCACATCAGCTACAAGTAAACGATACCGATACGGGTTAACTACTTGTAAACCGTATACGCGACGTATACGTGCTTGATTTCAAAGCCGAATATTGCCCTCTGCGTACCCGATTCTGCGTGCTTCCGTACTCGTTTCTGCGTAGCCCCGAACCCGAATCTGCGGCAAACCGAACCCGTTTCAGCGCATAGGGCGAACCTGATTCAGCGGGGATAACTCTGTGATTCCACAGGCTTTTCCACAGATTTTCGCGCCAAAGCGTACCCGATTCTGCGCGATGCGCGCCACGTGTCACTGTGCTGGTGCTCCAGAGCATCGCAAACCGGGTTATCCACGCAGAATCGAGTACGCATTCGCGTGGCTTTCTGCCTGAAGCGTACCCGTTTCTGCGCAAGTCTCCGCGCTGACCGTACCTACTTCTGCGTCGCCGAGGTTGGCACCCCGCAGCACCTCGAAGCGTACCCGTTTCTGCGGCGTACCAATTTCTGCGAAACCAGGCCCCCGGCCGGATTGCGGCCCAAAGCGTACCCATTTCTGCGCTACATTTCGTCATCCGAAAATCGCCAAGCGTACCTACTTCTGCGTGCCTGGCGCGGGCAAGATTGTGGCGTGCGCGCCGACGTATACGTATACGCGCGGGTTCCGCCCGAGCCAGCACTCACTGTATACGGACGTAAACCGCGATCGCGTTTTCAAAACCGTACCCGTTTCTGCGCGACGTTTGCCCATTGGGTTTACGTATACCGACACGTATACCGGCGAGGTATACGCCGGGCGTACCCGATTCTGCGGAAGGGAGAGCGTCTCGACGGGGTGGCAAAGCGTACCCGTTTCTGCGCAGCGTCGCGAACGCGGGATGCAAGGCGTCCCCGCCGTCGCTTTCGTACCCGATTCTGCGGGGATAACGTTGCCCACAGTGGCTTTGCGGGCGATGACACCCCAAAAGCGTACCCGATTCTGCGTGCGCGATTGGTCGCGAGCCGGGCCAGAGCGTACCCGTTTCTGCGCGAAATAATTTTGCTGGAGAAGGAGGTTTTCAGATGCGCGCAGCGCTTCCGAGCGATCCGCGACAAGCGTGCCGTACCCGTTTCTGCGTGCGAACTAGCGAAAGCGAACCCGTTTCTGCGAACCCGTTTCTGCGAACCGTCGCGCGACAAGCGGGGCCGTGGAGGGGTGGCGAAACCTATGGACGAAAAAAAACCCTGCCGCTTGGGGCAGGGTTTTCCGTGTTCGGTGGCGCCGCGCAGGCGCCGGCTCGAACGACTTATACCGGCGTGATGTTCGCGGCTTGCAGGCCCTTCGGGCCGTTCTTGACTTCGAACGACACGCGTTGATTTTCCTGCAGCGACTTGAAACCTTCCACGCGGACTTCCGAGAAGTGGGCGAACAGGTCGTCACCGCCGGCGTCCGGCTTGATGAAGCCGAAGCCCTTTGCGTCGTTGAACCACTTCACGATACCGGTTTGAGCGGACATGGTCTTTGCTTTCCAAATAAAAAAATGAAGAAATCGATGGCGCTTCTCGCCACCGTACTGCCAACTCAAGGAAAGGACACCATGGACAACCGAAATACCAAGACGGTGGCAAACGAATGCGCTGTTGCCTCGTCGCTTGAATCTGCCGGGCATTTTATACGAGGGATGCCCCGGAGCGTCAAGGTAGGGTGATTCCCGAGGTCGCGGGGTGCCGTACGGCGCCACACGTGGGATGATTGCGCCCTTTTCGCTCACGCGTGCACCTCGCTCGTGCGCGTGTTCGTTGCTATTGTCAGTGCAACGGAATCGCCACCGCCGTCGAGCGACCGCGATCGACAACTCGGAGTCCTCCAACCATGCCACTATCCGCGCCCCCGACACCGGACGCGTCCCTTGCGTCTTCGTCCTGGATCGAACGCTACTTCCGGTTGCGCGAGCACGACACGAACGTCCGCACGGAACTGCTCGCGGGCATCACGACGTTCCTGACAATGGCCTACATCATCTTCGTCAATCCGAGCATCCTCGGCGATGCCGGTGTGCCGAAGGATGCGGTGTTCGTCGCGACCTGCGTGGCCGCCGCGATTGGCACGCTCATCATGGGGCTATACGCGAACTACCCTATCGGTATGGCGCCCGGCATGGGCCTCAACGCGTATTTCGCATACACCGTCGTCAAGGGCATGGGCCTGCCATGGGAAGCCGCACTCGGCGCGGTGTTTATATCGGGCTGCCTGTTCCTGCTGGTAACGCTCGTGCGCATCCGCGAGATGATCGTCAACGGCATTCCGCACGCGATCCGCGTGGCGATTACCGCGGGCATCGGACTGTTCCTCGCGATCATCGCATTGAAGAACGCCGGCATCATCGTTGCAAATCCGGTCACCATGGTGACGCTCGGTGATCTACATCAGCCGGCCGCCGTGATGGCGATTGTGGGCTTTCTCGCGATCGTCGCGCTCGAGCGTCTGCGCGTGAAAGGCGCGATCCTCATCGGCATCCTGTTCACCACGGTCCTGAGCTTTCTCTTCGGCGGCAACGCGTTCCACGGTGTCGTTTCGATGCCGCCGTCGCTTGCGCCCACGCTATTCAAGCTCGATATCTCGGCAGCGCTGTCGATCGGCATTATCAACGTCGTGCTGGTCTTCTTCCTCGTGGAGCTGTTCGATGCCACCGGCACACTGATGGGCGTCGCCAATCGCGCGGGCCTGCTCAAGGCGGGCAAGATGGATCGCCTCAACAAGGCTTTGATGGCGGATAGCACGGCGATCATGGCGGGCTCCCTGCTGGGCACGTCATCCACCACCGCGTACATCGAAAGCGCCTCGGGCGTGCAGGCGGGCGGCCGAACGGGCCTTACCGCGGTCACCGTGGCCGTGCTGTTTCTCGCATGCCTGTTCCTCGCACCGCTCGCCGGTACCGTGCCCGCTTACGCGACCGCGCCCGCGTTGCTCTACGTCTCTTGCCTGATGTTGCGCGAGCTCGTCGACATCGAATGGAACGATGTGACGGAAGCCGTGCCAGCGGTGCTGACCGCGCTAGGCATGCCATTCACCTACTCCGTTGCCAACGGTGTCGCATTCGGCTTCATCACGTACGCGGCGCTCAAGCTGCTGACGGGACGCGCGAAGGATGTCCCGATCATTGTATGGATCATCGCGGTGGTCTTCGTTTTCAAGTTCTACTACTTGCCCGGTCATTGACGCGGCGACATCGCGCTCGGCAAGCGTACCCGTTTCTGCGAGCGTGGAGCGGGTAAAAAACGTGCGCGAGCGTACCCGTTTCTGCGTCGATCAAAGCGCCATGCGGTGAACGCTAACGCATTAAATGTAAGTGCTCATTTACCTTGCGGTCGAATGGTGAAGCGGCGTTTCGCTCTCATACAAAAGTATGAGATAAGGCTGAAAGCGCCCACTACGGGCTGGACAAACGGGCACAAATGCACTCAACTAGAGGCGTGGCAAACGGGGCGCGTAAGAGCGCCCTTTCTTGACTCCGCACCTATTACATCAGCTCTCTTGAGCACAGATTTCCGGTTGCGGACTCGGTTGGAATGGGGCAGACATTCCTTCGCAATACATACAGATTCGCCCGCAGGCAAGGCGAACACACGCCAGACCGTCAGACCGCCATTCGAGACGGCTTCGCCACCACCAGACGCAGAGCGCGCCGACGATGTGCGCCGATCAACAATAACGCCAGAATCCAGAGAAGAAGTGGTAATCGCGAAAGTGTAGTGCCGGGGGTGTTGTGCAACGGGGAACAGATCATGACCGCAGGAGAGATCCGGCGTCCGGACATCGGGCCCATCAGTGAATCCGCCAACCAATCCATACACCGCGCCTGGGCTGCGCTGGGAGAATCTGCTGCGACCAAGGGTGACCTCGCCCTCCGGGACGCGCGACGCGAAGAGCAAGAACAAGGGCAGGATGCAGGGCAGGAATCCGGGCACGAAGAACACACGCTGGCCGATCTCGCCGCGTTGCTGGCGGAAGAGCCGGACCTGTCGCCGCGCGTGCGCGGCGCCGTGGAAGGACTGCTGCATCGGCACCGGGTACTTGCCATCGAGGTGGCACGCCAGCGCAAGCTGCTGCAGGAATGGATTCTGAGCCAGCTGACATATAAAGCGCTGTATCTGCAGTATTCCGGCCAGACGCCGGAGGCGCCGAGCGTGGAATTGATGCGCGAGAAGGACATGGTCCGACGACGCATCCGCGACGAACTGCAATCGGGGCGCGACTATCGCAGCGTCCTCGACGAACAATCCCGCAGTCCGTCCAGACCGTGATCCCAACGTTGCGTACGGGGGCGCATCCCCCGTCGGTGGAGTCCGAGACTGCCGCCGTCATCAACAAGAAGCCCAACGTCAGGGAGAGCGTCATGGACCGACTGTGCAAGGCGTCGACACGCTCCGCACAGATCGTGCTCGTGTCGCGGTACGAAGATTTTGGTTTCAGCGCGAACCAGTTTGGCACCGGATGGGAGATCCGGCGTGTCCAGCAGGTGCGCGACCTCGAACGCGTGGTGCGCGGCAGCGCGCCGATGGCCGGCATCATCGATCTGCAGGCCACCTACACCGATGCGGAACTCACGCAACTCGAACAGGGCCTGCAGCATCTGCATGTGATGTGGGTGGCCATCACGTCGACGGCCATGCTCGAGGACGAACGCGTGCGTCGGTTGATTCGCGACTATTGCGTGGACTATGTGCGCACGCCGTTCTCGTTCGACGAACTGCTCTATACGCTCAAGCACGCGCATGGCATGGCCAGCCTGCATGGCGCGCGCGTGGTCGAACACGTCGCGCACGGGCCGATGATCGGCGAATGCGCGCCCATTCGCATGATGTTCCGCTCGCTGGCCAAGGTTGCGCACAACGATGCGCCGGTATTCATCTCGGGCGAATCGGGGACTGGCAAGGAACTCGCGGCGCAGGCCATTCACGAATCGTCGAATCGACGCAAGGGACCCTTCGTCGCGATCAATTGCGGCGCGATTCCCCCGCACCTCGTGCAGTCGGAGCTGTTCGGTTACGAGAAAGGGGCGTTCACGGGCGCGAATCAGCGCAAGATCGGCTGGATCGAGCAGGCGCAGGGCGGCACGCTGTTTCTCGACGAAATCGGCGATCTGCCGCTCGAGAGCCAGGTGGCGCTGCTGCGCTTCCTGCAGCAGGGCATGATCACGCGTCTGGGCGGGCATCAGTCAATTCCGCTCGACCTGCGCATCATCTCGGCCACGCACGTGGACCTGGTGGCGGCGCAGGCTGAAGGCCGCTTCCGCGCCGACCTGTTCCACCGCCTGTGCGTGCTCACGCTGACGATTCCACCGCTGCGCGAACGTGGCGAGGACATCCTGCTGCTGGCGAACGCGGTGCTGGCGGAGCACGGTCACGAGGCGCACCGGCGTATTCGCGGCTTCTCCGCGTGCGCGACGCAGGCCATGATGCAATACACATGGCCCGGCAATGTGCGCGAGCTCATCAACCGCGTGCGGCGTGCGATCGTCATGACCGACAATCGCAAGATCACGGCCGAGGATCTGCAACTGCATGGTGGCGCGGAGTTGCCACGCAAAACCCTCGACGCGATTCGCGAAGAGGCGGAGCGCGAGGCGATTCGGACTGTGATGGCCAGTCATGGCTTTCACGTCGTACCCGCGGCGCGCGAACTCAACGTGTCGCGCGTGACGCTATATCGCCTCATGCACAAGCACAACATCCGCGTCGACATGCAGGCCGGTGCAAGCGCGGGTGCGGCCGCGGGAGAGTAGACGACCCGCGAACCCGGGCGGAACCAGCGCTCGGACATGCGCGCTACGGAGGAGCCGGCGACGTCCGCTCGCCGGCTCCCCGTGTGACCCACCACCGTGCATAGCGGCAGCGGTGGGCTAGCGCGCGCTGCGTCGCGGCAGTGTCGCGAGACCGGGCTCGTCGCCCGGCTCATGCGCCGCGAGGTTCATGCTGATCTTGCCGCGCGGTACGCGCGGCTGCGAGTTGTTCTGCGGCGCGAGCTGGCCTGGTGACAGATCGTGCGGATCCATCACGCTTTCACGCGCCTGCCGCTCGTTGGCCGGCACGGTCGACTCGTCACGGCCGTATTTCACATCGCCCCATGCCCAGCCGAAACTACGCACGTAGATATCGTTGCTTACCGCGGCATGGCTGTTCGGATTGATCGCATCCGGCCGGTCGAAATAGGCGTAGCTGCCCGCCAGTGCGGGCGTGGCCGCGGCGGAGAGCAGGGCCAGCGCCGCGGCGGCAATGAGTCTGGCATTCATGATGGCTCCCTCCCTTGCTGGAAAAAGGTGCCCGCCGGGGGACGGAGCACGTGAATCTTGCTGGGCGGCTTGTTTTGGAACCGCCACTGCGGGGCTGCTACTTCGATGCGCGTATGCGACTCGCATGCGCGGCCAGCGCGCGACTGGACGCGGCGCAGAATGGCGACGGATGGACGGCGGCGTGGGGGAATGGCAATAGCGGCGCGGACAGCAAATCCTGCACCGACGGCGGCGGACCGGCCAGTCGATGGGATCGCCGGCGGGCCGTCATTCGCGCTGGCGGATGACGCATGGCAATGTCCTCTCCTGCGTTCTCTTGATGTTGTTATCGTGGACTCGAGACTGCTCCCAATCGCAATAGAGCGACAAGCGTGCCAATGCCCGCAAACGCTTAGCGGGCGCGGGGTCCGTCGACGCAGGTGCGGGGCGGGCGCCGATACGGGCCGATTCGCGCCGCGATCGGTTTCGCGGTTGTTACGCAAATTCTCAAACGCCCGCGCGTTGTGTTCGCCGGATGAAAGTGCCTAGTCGGTGTCGCGCGGCGTGATGCCCGCATTCCCGGTGGGAAGCAAGGGGCCATCCGCTTGCAGAAAGGGCATCGCGCGCGCCCGTCAGTGCCCGTCGATTGCATACGTGTGGGCACGCCGAGAAAGCGTTACAACAAGAGTGGACGCTCGCATCGAAGGGGATGTGCGGCGTTCGTGCGCAGGTGACCGCGCGGACGCCGTGCATCCGGTTGCATCGCTGAAACACGCGTTTGACGCAGAAACGGGTACGCGCCGTCAGCGCGGGGCGGCCGGCGCGCTCGCCGCAGGCGGCGTGATGGTGCCGGAAATCGGTTTGGGACCGGGTTTGGGCTGGCTGCGGTCGCATCCCGCCAGGGCCAGCAGGCAGACGGTCAGGACCGCTATGGCCCCGCGTGCTGCATGTGTTGTGCGAATCACGGATGGTCTCCAGGTGGCGGTCTTGCGCCGCGCGTTGGCCGCGTGACGCATGCGTTCACTCTAGCAGGTCGCGTCGGCGCCGCTCGCCCGCTCACTCCTTCCCCGTGTGGCAATGGGCAGTATCATGAACGCAGGCTCCCACAGGACGGCATATCGCATGGCACCCCCAGACCGGCAGGACCCGCGACCTTCATCCCAATCACCGCCGTCGCCACGGCGGGGGCGCTGGCTGCCCGACCGGCATACCGGCGCACGTACCGTGCGCGTGGTCGTGGCGGCCGTTCGCGACTGGCTCGACCATCGCGCGGCCAGCAAGGGCGCGGCTCTCTCGTTCTACATGCTGTTCTCGCTGGCACCGATCCTGGTGCTCGTGATCTCGATCGCGGGTTTGTTCTTTGGCGCGGAAGCCGCGCGCGGCGAGATCTTCGCGCAGATCAACGGACTGGTCGGCGAGCAGGGCGCCGCCGCGATTCAGGGGATTCTGGCGGCGACGCATCGCGCGGGCGGTGGCGGCGTGGCCGCGGTCATCGCGTTCGGTGTGCTCATTCTTGGCGCCACCAGCGCCTTCGCCGAACTCAAGAGCAGTCTGGACGATATCTGGAAAGCCCCGCCGCCCCTGGGTGCCGGCTGGAAGACGCTGCTGCGCGCGCGCCTGTTGTCGTTCAGCATCGTGCTGGCGCTCGCCTTCATGCTATTGGTGTCGCTGGTCGTCAACGCGGCGCTGGCCGTGGTGGACCGCTTCTGGGGGCAGTTGTGGACCGCCTCGTGGTTCGCGCCTGTGGCCGAAGTGATCTCGGCGACGTTTGCGTTCGCGGTGGTCACGATGCTGTTCGCGGTGATATTCAAGATGCTGCCCAACGCGCGCATCGCCTGGCGGGATGTGATCATGGGCGCGATCATCACGGCGCTGCTGTTCTCGGTAGGCAAGCGGCTGATCGGCATCTACCTCGGCAATAGCGCGGTGGCGTCGTCCTATGGCGCGGCGGGCTCGGTGGTGGCGCTGATGCTGTGGATCTACTACTCGGCGCAGATCTTCTTTTTCGGTGCCGAATTGACCCGGCAATACGCGCTTCAGTTCGGCAGTTTGCGTGGCACGGATCCGTCGCATCCGAATGCAACAGGTGCTGCGCCGCCCGCTGCGCCCGCGAACCGGTAAAATGGCGCCCTTTCCTGTTTCAGCCTCCCTGATCCCGCTGCCGTGAGCTCGCTCGTATCCGAAATTGCGCGTCGTCGCACCTTTGCCATCATCTCCCACCCGGACGCGGGCAAGACCACCCTCACCGAAAAGCTGCTGTGGTTCGGTGGCGCCATCCAGGTCGCGGGGGAGGTCCGCGCGCGCAAGGCCGACCGCCACGCCACGTCCGACTGGATGGAGCTCGAGAAGCAGCGCGGCATCTCGGTGACCTCTTCGGTGATGCAGTTCCCGTATCGTTCGCGTCCCGATGTGGACGAGAACATCGTGAACCTGCTCGACACGCCGGGCCACGAGGACTTCTCGGAAGACACGTACCGCACGCTGACCGCGGTCGACTCGGCCGTGATGGTGATCGACTCGGTGAACGGCGTGGAGGCGCAGACGATCAAGCTGCTCGGCGTCTGCCGGTTGCGCGATACGCCGATTCTTACGTTCATCAACAAGCTCGACCGTGAGGGCCGCTCGCCGATCGAGCTGCTCGATGAAATCGAGGATGTGCTCAAGATCCAGTGCGCGCCGATGACCTGGCCGATCGGCATGGGCAAGGCGTTCCGCGGCGTGTATCACCTGATCGACGACAAGGTGCAGCTGTTCGACCCGCACGGCGAAAAGGGTACGGCGGCGATTGTCGATGGGCTGGACAACCCGGAGGTCGACCGCCTGCTGGGGTCGCAGGCCGATGAATTGCGCATCGAGGTCGAACTCGTGCGCGGTGCGTCGCACACGTTCGACAAGGCAGCGTTCCTCGCGGGCAAGCAGACGCCCGTGTACTTTGGTTCGGCGATCAACAACTTCGGCGTGCAGTCGCTGCTGGATGCACTGTGCGAGCTGTCGCCGCCGCCGCTGGCACGTCAGACCGAATCGCGCGTGGTGGAGCCGGAGGAGCAGAAATTCACGGGCTTCGTGTTCAAGATCCAGGCGAACATGGACCCACGTCACCGCGACCGCATTGCGTTTGTGCGCGTCTGCTCGGGCCGCTTTGACCGTGGCATGAAGCTGCTGCACGTGTCGGCGGGCAAGACCGTGGCGATCAACAACGCCATCACGTTCATGGCGCAGGATCGCAACACGACCGAGGAAGCGTTCGCGGGCGACATCATCGGCGTGCCCAACCACGGCACGATCCGGCTCGGCGACGTCTTTACCGAGGGTGAAGGTCTCAAGTTCACCGGGATTCCGTCCTTCGCGCCGGAGTTCTTCCGCCGCGCGCGCCTGAACAACCCGCTCAAGGTGAAGCAGTTGCAGAAGGGCCTGCAGCAGCTGGCCGAGGAAGGCGCCACGCAGATGTTCCGCCCGCTGGGTTCCAACGACCTCGTTCTGGGCGCCGTCGGCATCCTGCAGTTCGACGTGGTGGCGCACCGGCTCGAGCACGAGTACGGCGTGGACGCCATCTTCGAATCGCACGAGTGCGCCACCGCGCGCTGGCTCAAGGGTGACCCGGCCGAGATCGAGAAGCTGATCGACAAGGCTGGTCACAACGTCGCGCTCGATGGTGCCGGCGACCATGTCTATCTGGCGCCGAGCATGGTCAACCTGCGGCTCACGCAGGAACGTTTCCCGAACCTGAAGTTCATGGAAACGCGCGAGATCGTTTAAGAGACAATTGAGGCGCTTTTGGCGTCATGTATCGGACCTGATACATGACGCCCGCCCCGGCGTGAGGGCGCTCGGCTAAAATTCGGGACTTTGCCGGCGCCTTCCTGCCCTCATGTCCACCGTTGCCCCGCTTCCGGCCGATGCGCCGGAGTCCGTCTCCCGCGATCCCGCCTTTCGTCATTACTGGTTCGCCCGCCTCTGCACCACCATCGGGTACCAGATCTTCACCGTCGCGGTGGGCTGGCAGATGTACGACCTGACGCGCGACGCCTTCATGCTCGGCATGGTTGGGCTGGTGCAGTTTCTGCCATCGATCGTACTGATTCTGATGTCGGGGCATGTGGCCGACCGCTTCGACCGGCGCGTGATTGTGCGTACCTGTCAGGGCCTCGAGGCGGTGCTGGCGATCAGCATGGCGCTGGCCAGCTTCACGGGCTGGATCAATCGCGATTACATCTTCGTTTTCGTCGCGCTGATGGGCGCGTGCCGCGCGTTCGAGACTCCCACGCTGCAGGCGCTGTTGCCGAGCGTGGTCACGCCGAAGGCTCTGCCGCGCGCGATCGCTCTTGCCAGTTCGGCGGCGCAGACCGCGATCATCATCGGCCCGGCACTGGGCGGGTTTGCGTATGTCGCGGGGCCTGGCGTGGTGTACTCGATCGCCGGCGTACTGTTTGCGATCGCGGCAGTGCTTGTGGCCTCGCTCAAGCTGCGGCAACCCGCGGCGCGCCTGACCGCGCCGGTATCGATCAAGACGGTGTTCGCGGGCTTTACCTATATCCGCAGCCACCCGATCCTGCTGGGCGCGGTGTCGCTCGACATGTTCGCCGTGCTGCTTGGCGGCGCCACGGCGCTGCTGCCGATCTACGCGCGCGACATCCTGCATACGGGCCCTTGGGGCCTTGGGCTGCTGCGCTCGTCGCCGGCGATTGGCGCGCTGGTGATGGCACTCTGGTTGTCGCGCCATCCGCTCAACCGGCGCGTCGGCCGCGTGATGTTCGGTGCCGTGGCGCTGTTCGGCGCCGCGACGATGGTGTTCGGCATTTCGCAATGGCTACCGCTTTCGATGGGGGCGCTGGTCGTGCTTGGCGCGTCCGACATGATCAGCGTGGTCGTGCGTCAGACGCTGGTTCAGCTCGACACGCCCGACGACATGCGCGGGCGCGTCGGCGCGGTCAACTCGGTCTTCATCGGTGCTTCGAATCAGCTCGGTGAGTTTGAGTCGGGTGTCACGGCGGCATGGCTCGGGCCCGTGGGAGCGGTGCTACTCGGTGGCATCGGCACGATTCTCGTGGTGGGCGCCTGGATGCGGTTGTTCCCGGCGCTGGCCTCGCGCGATCGTCTGCACGAGCACGTGGGCGTCGCACGCTGAGCGTGCCGAGCACGCCCACGTCAGGCGCGTAACGTCCTCGTTCCGAGCGACACGCGCCGAACTCCTGCCGTTCGCGAACCTGAAGCGTACCCGTTTCTGCGTGACCATCCGGCGCGACGACGGCGGCGTCCGTCGACCGGATTACGGCCATGGTGGCGGCAATGCAGTAACTTCACAGGGTGTGCGTCCCCTCTTGTAATGACTACGCACGTCCGCGCGCCGCAGCGATGGGTGTCGCGCGTGCGCGTTCAGCGCGGCGGCGCGTGCACGATCTGTGCTGCACGCAGAAACGGGTACGCTTTGCGGCCGATGGCGTCCCCATGCGGGCAAATTCCATCACGGCGCGATGTGCGCTGGCACGTCCTTCGCAACAGGCACCGGAGTCGACTTTTCCGGAGCGTGCCGCATGAACATGACTTTCCTCGATGCCGACAAGGTGCAAGCCGCCTGGGCCTATCTGACGCAGTTCGCGGTTCAGCAGGGCCTCAACTGTCTGGCCGCGCTTGCCATTCTCGTGGGCGGATGGTGGCTGGCCGCGCGCGCCGCGCAGGCCATCCGGCGCACGCTGCAGCATACGCACGTCGACGACACGCTACGGCCACTGCTGGCCAGTGCTGCGCAATGGGTCGTGCGCGTGCTGACGGTGGTGCTGGTGCTGTCGCAGTTCGGCGTGCAGACCGCGAGCATCATCGCCATGCTCGGCGCGGCCGGGTTGGCCATCGGGCTGGCGCTGCAGGGCACGCTGCAGAACATCGCGGCGGGGATCATGCTGGTGCTGTTGCGGCCGTTTCGCGTGGGGCAGTACATCGATGCGCAGGGCGTGGCCGGGACTGTGCGAGAGACCGGGCTCTTCATGACCGAGCTGACAACGTTCGATGGCGTCTGCCTGCGCGTGCCCAACAGCAAGCTATGGGGCAGCGCCATCACGAACTACAGCGAGAATGTCACGCGACGCATGGATATCGAGGTCACTGTCACCTTCGACAGCGACGTACAGCGAGGGCTGGACGCACTGCGCGCGATGCTCGATGCCGAATCCCGCCTGCTGCCGGAGCCGAAATCCGAAGTCATGGTGGTGCGCTACACCGATCGTGGCATCACGCTGGACGCGCGCTACTGGACCTCGAACGCCGACTTCTGGAACGTGCAGTACGCGTTCTTCGCCAGACTCAAACCGGTCCTGCACGCGGCGGGTTGCGAGATCGCGGTGCCGGTGCAGGAGGTGAGGGTGCCTACGCGGGAGCTGCCGCTTCAGCTCCCGCGAGCCAAAAGCGTACCCGTTTCTGCGTGACTGGATGCGCCGGTATTTTCGTTGCCTTCCGCGGCGAACAACGCGCAGGCACCCGTCTCCGCAGTGCCGACATGCCGTCGGAAACCGCTGAACAGATCGCGCCCCACGCCATGCCAGTTGCGTGAAAGATCCGGTCGCTGGGGTTGGCGGGCCTGCCACTCGGCTTCGTCCACCTGCACGGTCAGCACGCCTGCCGGCGCATCGACGCGCACGATATCGCCGGTTCGCACGCGGCCGATCGCGCCACCGTTTAACGCCTCGGGGCAGACGTGGATAGCCGCCGGCACCTTGCCCGACGCGCCCGACATGCGGCCATCGGTGACCAGCGCAACGTGAAAGCCCCGATCCTGCAACAACGTCAGCGTCGGGGTCAGCTTGTGCAACTCGGGCATGCCGCATGAAGCGGGCCCCTGCCACGGCAGCACCGCCACGAAGTCGCGTTCGAGTTCGCCACGCTTGAATGCCGACAGCACGTCGTCCTGCGTTTCAAAGACAATCGCGGGCGCCTCCACGACCTGATGCTCGGGCTTGACCGCCGAGGTCTTGATCACGCAGCGGCCCAACGCGCCGTCGAGCACCTTGATGCCGCCATCGGGCAAGAACGGCTGGTCGAACGTACGCACGATGGTGTCGTCGAGCGAAGCTGTCGGTCCGTCATGCCACTGCACGCCACCGTCACGCACCATGGGTTCGCGCGTATAGGCGTCGAGCCCCTGGCCGACGATCGTCGTCACGTCGTCATGGAGCAGCCCTTCAGCCAGCAGGCCACGAATCACGAGCGCGAGGCCACCCGCGGCCTGAAACTGGTTGACGTCGGCCTTGCCGTTCGGATACACACGCGCCAGCAGCGGCACCGCGGCCGACAGTTCATCGAAGTCGTCCCACGTCAGTTGAATTCCACCAACGCGTGCCATCGCGATGAGGTGCAGCGTGTGGTTGGTCGAGCCACCCGTGGCGAGCAGCCCGACGATGCCGTTGACGAAAGCGCGCTCATCGAGCACGTCCGCTACCGGCGTGTAGCGCTCACCGCCGTGGACGATCCGCAGCGCCTGGCGCGCGGCCTCGCGCGTGAGGGCCTCGCGCAGCGGCGTACCGGGGTTGACGAACGCGGTGCCGGGCAGATGCAGGCCCATGATCTCCATGAGCATCTGGTTGGAGTTCGCGGTGCCGTAGAACGTGCAGGTGCCCGGGCCGTGATAAGACTTCGTCTCGGCCTCGAGCAGACCCTGGCGATCGATCTTGCCCTCGGCGAACAACTGGCGGATATGGGCCTTCTCCTCGTTGCCGATGCCTGTGGTCATCGGACCCGCTGGCACGAACACGGCCGGCAAATGGCCAAACGACAGGGCACCCATCACCAGTCCCGGCACGATCTTGTCGCAGACGCCGAGGTAGAGCGCGCCGTCGAACATCTGGTGCGACAGCGCCACCGCGGTGGACATCGCGATGACGTCGCGCGAGAACAGCGACAGGTCCATGCCGTCCTGCCCCTGCGTCACGCCATCGCACATGGCCGGCGTGCCGCCCGCGAACTGCGCGGTGCCCCCCGCTTCGAGCGCGGCCTCCTTGAGCCATTGCGGATATGCCGCCAGCGGCTGGTGGGCCGACAGCATGTCGTTGTAGGCGGACACGATGGCGAGGTTGGGGCGCTCCTGCGCCTTGAGGCGGAACTTGGCGTCGTCGGGCATCGCGGCTACCGCGTGCGCAAGGTTGGTACACGAAAGATTGGCGCGTTCGACCTTCTGGCCAGCCATGGCATGCGTGCGTTCCAGATACGCCTGACGGGTGGCGGCGCTGCGGGCCACGATGCGGGCCGTGACCCGTTCGAGCACGGTATGTCGGGACATTATTGTTCTCCAGCGATGCGGGGAACTCTCAGCGTAGCGCAAATGGAGGGGGGTAGCCGTCAGGGGCGCGCCGACATGGTGCACGGCCGGGCGCCACAATTCGGAAATATGCGTCGCGCAGGTTTGATGCAAGACAAAGGTTGATCGTCCTCCTCAAGGCGATGCTGTTACGGATGCCTTGAACGTGCGTGGTGATCGTTCCGGGGCAGCCGATTATTTCCCGGAGGTGAACAATGAACCGAAATCTCGCGTTTCGCTGCGTGTTGCCAATTTGTCTGGCAATCGTTGCATCCCTATACGTTGCGTCGGCCGCGCGCGCGGATACGTTCGAAGCCCATGGCTACCCCCAGTGGGGCAATGATGGTTACTGCCGCGGCAGCGGTTACTGGGAGGATGTCGGCACCATCACCCGGGTCACGGCTGGCGCCTGGTATCACGGCAACCAGGCCATGTTCGTCGAAGTGACGCTCGAAGGTGGCCGTCGTGTCGGCGGTCAGGTTGCCACGCGCCAGTACGGCAACTATGCATACGACCACCTCATCCGGATGGCCATGTTCCTGCAGGCCACCGGAGGCCGGGCACGCGTATGCTGGTCGAAGGGCTACGTCTATGCGCTCGAAATGCATTGATACGCCTTGATTCTCCGCTGCAGGCAGTACGCAGAAACGGGTACGCTTTTGGGTTTGCACGTGTCGCGGGGGCGGGCTGCCGGCGCCCGCCCACTGCCCAAGCCGCGGCGACTCACGTAACATGTCCGGAACTTCCTGGCCGCTGACCGGCACTCACTCCATGCAGCCGCAACGGCAGGATATGCGCGCGACATGAGAGCGAGGCATGGCCTGGCTGCGGCAACAACCCCCCGCAAGGAGTCCAGGGTGAGCTTGCCCGATTTCGACATGGTGCTGTTTGGCGGCACCGGTGACCTGGCACGGCGCAAGCTGTTGCCGGCCCTTTTCGATGCGCACCGCTGCGGCGGCATGCATGCGTCTTCGCGCATTCTCGCGACTGGCAGCCACGCGCAGACGACCGAGCAATACGTCGCCACGCTCGAGGAAACCGTTCGTCCCGCCCTCGGGCAGGCGAAACCCGAGGATTGGGCATCGTTCGTGCAGCGTATCTGTTATGTGCAGGCCGATGCACGTCAGCCCGCGAATTTCGACGCGCTCGCGGAAAAAGTGCATTCGCGCAAGCCCGAGGTCGTGGTCTGCTACCTGGCCACCGCGCCCCATCTGTTCGTGTCGATCTGCGAGCAGCTCGGCCGCACCGGGCTTAACACGCCGAACGTGCGTGTCGTCCTCGAGAAGCCACTGGGTCACGATCTCGAATCCAACGAGGCGATCAACGCGGCCGTGGCGCAGTTCTTTACCGAGGACCAGATCTATCGGATCGACCACTACCTCGGCAAGGAGTCGGTGCAGAACCTGATGGCGATCCGCTTCGGCAACGCGCTGTTCGAGCCGCTGTGGCGTCGCGAATGGGTGCAGGACGTGCAGATCACGATTGCCGAGGAGCTCGGCGTGGAGACGCGCGGCGACTTCTACGATGGCACCGGCGCGCTGCGCGACATGGTGCAGAACCATCTGCTGCAGTTGTTGTGCATGGTGGCCATGGAGCCGCCGGCCAGCCTGTCCGAGGATGCGATTCGCGACGAGAAGATCAAGATCCTCAAGGCGCTCAAGCCGATCACGCCGCAGGACGTGGCCGAGAAGACCGTGCGCGGGCAGTACCGCGCGGGCGCGATCGGTGGCAAGCCCGTTCCCGGTTATCTTGAAGAGCAGGGCATCGCGGCCGACAGCCGTACGGAGACGTTTGTCGCGATCAAGGCCGAGATCGCCAACTGGCGATGGGAAGGCGTGCCGTTCTACCTGCGCACGGGCAAGCGGATGCAGTCCCGCGTCGCCGAGATCGTGATTCACTTCCGCGACGTGCCGCACGCGATTTTTCCGAAGCCGCTCACGCTGTCGCCACAGAACCGCCTGGTGATCCAGCTGCAGCCCGAGGAAAGCATCCGCCTGTATTTCCTCGCCAAGCAGCCTGGCGACACGCTCGAGCTCACCCCCACCTCGCTCAACCTCGACTTTGCCAACTCGTTCAAGGTGCGCCGGGCCGGTGCCTACGAGCGTCTGCTGCGCGATGTCATCCGCGGCCGCCTGGGTTTGTTCGTGCGTCGCGACGAGCAGGTGCAGGCATGGCGATGGGTGGAGCCGATCATCGACACGTGGGACGCCAGCACGGTGCCGCCCAAGCCTTATACGGCCGGTACCTGGGGCCCCGCCGCATCGTCGGCGCTGATGTCGCGCGATAGCGCGCTGTGGCACGAAGAAGTCTGAATCTACCGGAGGCGGCATGCGACAGTTCGAACACCCCACCGTGATGGACCAGGCGGAGTCGCTCGCGATATCCATCAGTCATGCGCTCGAACTCGTGATACAGGCCAAGGGCTGGGCTGTGCTCGCGGTGTCCGGTGGCAAGTCGCCACTGCCCATGTTCGAGCGCCTGCGCTATCGCCCGATTCGCTGGGACGCGGTGACGGTGACGCTCGTGGATGAGCGTGCGGTGCCGCCCGATCATGAAGACAGCAACGCGGCGCTCGTGCGGCATACCCTGCTGCGCGAGGCTGCGGCGCTGGCCGCGTTCGTGCCGGTGATCGGCGATGCGGCGGAGGCCATGCAGCCCGCGCGCGCGGTCGAGCGCCTCAATGCCGCATTCCAGCAGCCCGATGTGGTGGTGCTGGGCATGGGCGAGGACGGTCACACGGCATCGTTGTTCGCCGATGCGCCGGAATTGCCAGCCGCCCTGAGCGAGCCCCAGCCTGGCTATGTCGTTACGCATCCGGCCAGCGCGCCGCATGCCCGCGTGACGCTGAACCTCGCCGCGCTGCTGGCGGCGGAGCGCACGTTCCTGTCGATCGCAGGCACGAAAAAGGCGGCGGTGCTCGCGCAGGCGCTCGAAGGTCCCACGCCGTCGTTGCCGGTGAGCCTCGTGCTCGCGCGGCATCGTCATGGTGTGGATGTTTTCCGAACCTGAACCCGAACCGATGACGCGCCCTTCGTCTCATCACGACTCCTATCCGCGGCTGCTGGCCGACGTCGGCGGCACCAACGTGCGCTTTGCGCTGGAGACCGCGTCGACCCGCATCGGTCCGGTGACCGCGCTCAAGGTGGCCGACTTCCCATCGCTCGAGGACGCCACGCGGCACTACCTCGACGGTCTGTCGGGCGCGGCAGTCTCGATGCCGCGCCACGCCGCCATCGGGCTGGCCAACCCGATCACGGACGATCACGTCAAGCTGACCAATCACAACTGGTCGTTTTCGATCGAGGCGATGCGTCGCGCGCTCAAGCTGGACACGCTCGTGGCGATCAACGATTTCACTTCGCTCGCGCTGGCCCTGCCTTATCTGCCTGATGACGAACTCGTGCGCGTGCGCGCGGGCACGCCGGTGGCCACCGCACCGCGCGCGCTGATCGGGCCGGGCACTGGTCTCGGCGTCTCGGGGCTGGTACCAGCCCCGGGTGGTGGCGCGGTGGCGCTGGCCGGTGAGGGCGGTCATATCGAGATCATGCCGGTGACCGACGATGAGTGGATCGCCTGGCGCGCCGCCCACACGAGGCACGGACGCGTGTCCGCGGAGCGCTTGTTGTCGGGCATGGGACTGTCCCATATCCATGCCGCGCTCGCCGCAGAAACGGGTACGCTTTTGCTCGCGCCGCTGTCTCCGGCGCAGGTGACGGAGGGCGCCGTCGAGCGCGGTGACTCGCTGTGCCAGCGCGCATTCGAAGTGTTTTGCGGGCTGCTGGGCTCGGTCGCGGCCGACGTGGCGCTGGTGCTCGGTGCGCGCGGTGGCGTCTATATTGGCGGCGGCATCGTGCCGCGCTTCGTCGATGCGTTTGCCACCTCGCCCTTCGCCGAGCGATTCGCCGAGAAGGGTCGCATGGGCGCGTATCTTGCCGATATTCCGGTCTACGTGATCACGTCCGACTATCCGGCATTGCCCGGGCTCGCCCATGCGCTGGCGGACCGGCTCGAAGGCGGCATGCGCCGCGACCATTCCCGACGGTCCTGAAGGTCCAGATCCATGCGAGTACTGCTAGTGGAAGACGACGCCATGATCGGCGAGAGCGTGAAGGTGGCGCTGCGCCAGGAGGGCTTTACGCTGGACTGGGTGCGCGATGGCGAGGCCGGGCTCGATGCGGCGTCGGGGCAGGGTGCCGATGCTGGCAGCTACGACATCGTGCTGCTCGATCTCGGGCTGCCGCGCAAGTCGGGGCTCGAGGTCCTGCGCGCGCTGCGGGCTCGCAACAACCGTACGCCGGTGCTGATCCTGACCGCGCGCGACGCGGTGGCCGATCGCGTGGCTGGTCTCAACGCGGGGGCCGACGATTACCTCGTCAAGCCCTTCGACCTGCAGGAGCTTGCCGCGCGCATGCACGCGCTGGCGCGTCGCGCCGAAGGCCGCGCGGAGCCGCTGTTGCGCTATGGCGAGATTACGGTCAATCCTTCGACGCGCGAGGTGACGCAGGCGGGTGAGACCATCAGGTTGTCCGCGCGCGAATTCGCGCTCCTGTCCGCACTGATGGCGCGGCCCGGCAAGGTCTGGTCCGTCGCGCAACTGCAGGAGCGGCTGTATGGCTGGGACGACGAGGTCGGCAGCAATACGGTGGAGGTCTACATTCACGCGCTGCGCAAGAAGTTCGGCGCCGCGTTGATTCGCAATATTCGCGGCGTCGGTTACCTGATGCCGCAGCTCGATGAAGGAAGCGCGGACTGATGCGATCGATCCAGCGAACCTTGCTGTGGTGGCTGGCGGCAGGCCTGCTCGCGGGCATCGCGATTGCCACCGGGCTGATCTATGGGCAGGCGCGGCAGGAAGCCAATGCGCTGTTCGACTACCAGATGAAGCAGGTGGCCGCCGCATTGCCGAGCCAGTTCAGCAATCCTGTGGCGGCACCGTTCGATCCATCGGACGGTACCGGTGCGGACCTGCTGCACGGCGACGAGGACGTCGTCATCCATATCTGGGATGGCACGGGCCGCAGCCTGTACCTGTCGCATGCGCATCCCGCGCTGCCGCCGCGCGCGGAGCTCGGTTTCTCGAATGCGCGCACCGACCAGGGCGAATGGCGCATCTACAGCGTGCAGATCGGTCCCGCGGTCGTGCAGATCGCGCAGCCGCTCAGCGCGCGCCGTACGCTGGCCGCGCATATGGCGCTGCGCACAGTGGCCCCGCTGCTGTTGCTATTGCCGCTGCTCGGCTGGCTCGTGTGGCTGGCGGTGGGACGCGGCCTGCGGCCCCTGCGCCAGATCGCGAGCGAGGTGCGCACGCGCGATGCCAATACGCTGGCGCCGCTGGCATTGGGTCCGATGCCCGACGAGATCGCGCCCGTGGCCACCGCGCTCAATCAATTGCTCGCGCGACTCTCGAGCGCCATCGATACTCAGCGCGCGTTTGTAGCGGATGCCGCGCACGCGCTACGCACGCCGCTGACCGCGCTGCAGTTGCAGGCGCAGGTGGTGGAACGCGCGGATAGCGCCGAGGCGCGCCAGCAGGCGCTCGGACAACTACGCGCAGGGCTCGAACGCCTGACGCATCTGGTCGCGCAGTTGCTGACACTTGCGCGGCAGGAGCCCAATGCCGCGGTTCCCGCGCATGATGCGGTGGACCTGCGCGCGTTGGCCGGGCAGGTCGTGGTGGATATGTCGCAGGCCGCGATCGATCGTGAAGTAGACCTCGGACTCGAAGCGGCCGAGGATGTCGCGGTGCGCGTGCAGGGCGATGCCGATGCGTTGCGCATCCTGCTGACCAATCTCGTGGATAACGCACTGCATTACGTCCCGCGCGGCAGTCGCGTGGATGTGCGTGTCTGTCGCGCGGAGCCCGCTCTGGGGGGACAATCCGGTGGTCATGTCGACCTGATCGTGCAGGACAACGGCCCCGGCATTCCGGAGGCCGAGCGCGCGCGTGTGTTCGATCGCTTCTACCGCATGCCGGACGCGCCCACCGGGGGCAGTGGTCTGGGTTTGTCGATCGTTGCGGAGATCGCGCAGAGCCACGGCGCGGCCGTGACGCTCGAGGACGCCACGCCAGGCTTGCGCGTGCGGATCAGGTTCCCGCTGCCACGCGTCAGTTGACGGCGGCCACCAGCGGCTCGCCCGCGAAGTGGCAGCGCGCGTTCTCGATGAACTGGTCGATCGACGCGTTGATGGCCTCCGGCGACCAGCCTGCCATATGCGGGGTCAGCACGACGTTCGGGCAATCGAACAGCTCCACCGGCGGTGCCGGCTCGCTCTCGTAGACGTCGAGGCCCGCACCGCCAACTTCACGGGCCTGCAGCGCATCGGCCAGCGCCGATGTGTCGACCACGCTGCCGCGCGCGATATTCACGAGGAAACCGCGCGGACCGAGCGCGCGCAGTACCTCGGCGTTCACGAGGTGACGCGTTTCGCTGCCGCCGGGCGTCGCGATGACGAGGTAATCGGCCCATTCGGCCAGCGCGAGCACGTTGTCGAAGTAGCGATACGGCGAGTCCGCGCGCGGCTTGCGGTTGTGATAACCGATCTCGCAATCGAACGCGGCACCGCGTTGCGCGATGCGGCGGCCGATCGTGCCGAGGCCGATGATGCCGAGCTTCTTGCCCGACACGTTCGGCGGCAGCGGCAACGCATTGCGCCAGATGCCGTCGCGCGTGGCACGGTCGAGCGTGGGCACGCGGCGCACGGTGGCCAGCAGCAGCGCCATGGCATGGTCGGCCACGCAGCTGTCGTTGGTACCGGCACCGTTGCCAACCGCGATGCCACGCGTGCGGGCATGGACCATATCGATATTCTCGTAACCCGCCCCCAGCGCGCAGACCAGTTCGAGTTCGGGCATGGCGTCGATCTCGTCGGCCGTGAGGCCGGTCGTGCCATTGGTCAGCACCGCGCGGAAGGTGGGGCCGTGGGTCGCAATTTCGGCAACACGGCCGGCGGTGGTCGGGGCGTAGCGGATCGCGTAGTGCTCGCCGATACGGGCGAGGTGCTCGGAGTCCAGCTGGATCAGGATAAGCAGGGCGGGCTTCATGACGTGCAGGGGCGAGGCGAAGGGAAGAAAAACTGACGCGACATTCTAGCCTCTAAGGGCTTAACGATGCTTGTCGGACGTGTGACATCTGCTCGATTATCGATTCGGCGCACCGTGTTTGACGCACGCAGTGACCCACGCAGAAACGGGTACGCTTTCGCCGAAATCGTCACGCAGAAACGGGTACGCTTTGGGCCTGTGAGCGGTGCTGGTGGCCGAAACACGTATGCACGCAATGGCCTTTGGTGATGGCGGCCATGCGCGCGACGCGCTAGTCTTGCGCCATGTCCTCGACGCCGCTGCCTCCCGCCCCGCCGTCCTCCGTTGCGACGGCCCCAGCCACCGCACGCTGGCGCTGGCTGCCCGCGCCCGATAGCTGGCGCTATCACCTGCTACTGGGCGCCGCCGGCATGCTTGTGCTGGGGCCGCTCGGCGGCGTGGCCGCGGCGTACATGAACTTCTCGCTTGGCTTCTTCGTGGGCGGGCAGGTGCTGGCCGGCATTCTCGGTTCGGCCGTGACGGTTGGCTACGGCGCGGCGGGCCGCCACGGCGCCAACTACATCCAGACCGCGGCGGCATCGGTCGCGGGCATGGGCGGCATGGCGGTGATCATCCAGGCGATGTCCTGGATGGGGCTGGCCGAGCCGCCGCTATGGCAACTGATCGTCTACATGCTGTGCATCGGCATGTATGGCGTGGGCGTGGGCATGCTGTACACGCCGTTGCTCGTCGACCGCATGCAGCTGACGTTTCCGTCGGGGCTGGCGGTAGCGAATATCCTGCGCGCGTTGACCGATCCCGTGCTGCTCCGGCGCTCGATCGCTCGGCTTGCCGGCGGTATGGGGCTGGGCGTGCTGGCCGGCGTTGGCGCGGCGCGCGTCGCGTGGCTGGGCGCGATCGATCTGTCGGCGTCGACCTTCGGTGCCGGCATGATCGTCGGCGCGCGTATTGGGCTGGCAGCGCTGGTCGGTGGGCTCGCGGGCTGGCTGCTGACACCGTATTTCGTCTCGATCGGCTGGCTGGCGCCGGGCGATCCGTATCGCAAGATCACGTTTCTGATCGCGCTCGGCATGATCATGGGCGCGGCCGCCATCGATGTGTCCCTGCTGCTTGCACGCGCGTGGCGCGAACGCCGGAGTACCGGTGCCCCGGCGCAGCTGGAAGCAAAACGCACTGCGGCGGCGCGCTCATCGCCGTCCCTGCTGTGGGTGGTGCCGTGGGTGCTGGTATGGGGCCTCGCGGTGCTTGTGGCGGGCGTGGTGTGGTTCGGCCAGCCGCTGGGCTTCCAGTTGATGGCGGTCCTGCTCGTCCTCGTTTTTGCGCTCGTCAACGGCATCTCGGTCGGCATGGTCGATCAGAACCCGATCTCGTCCGCGTTCGTGCTGACCGTGATCCTGATGGCGGCCATGGGACTTCACCAGCCGCATGTGGGCCTGATCGCGGCCACGGTACTCCTCGTCTCCACCTCGGTAGCGTCCGATATGCAGCAGGATCGGTCCACCGGCTGGCGTCTCGGTACCGATCGCGTGGTGCAGTTCGGCTATCAGGTCGCCGGCATCGTGATCGGCGCGCTGCTTGCGGTGTGGCTGGCGCGGTTGTTCATGGGCGCTTACCCGGTGCTGCGTCTCGATCAGACCGTGCTGCCCGCGGACCAGCAGCCCGCGCGCTGGACTTCGGCGATGACCTACAAGATCGTGGGCGCGTTGCGCAGCATGACCGAGGATCGGCCGTATCAGCGGCAGGCCGTATGGATCGGCCTGGCAATCGGCCTCGTCACCGAGATCCTGCGCAAAGCGATTCGTGCCTCCGCGCGCTGGCAACGCTTCGTTGCAATGCGGCGCGCGGGCAAGGTCGGTGACTTCCTGCTCGACGCCGTCATCCTGCCGTCGCCCTATGCGTCGTCGTTCGGAGGTTTCGTGAACTTGCCCGCAGCCGCGTGGATGGCGGCCGGCGGCGTGCTCGCGAGCCTGGTCGACCATCGCGCGAAGAGAGGCGATACAGGCGATGGCCAGTCCCTGCCTGAGGACATGACCACGACCTCGCTGGTGGGCGGCGGCCTGATCGCCGGCGACGCGCTGGCCGCACTGGCGATCGGACTCATCGGACTGGCTGCCGCGCTGGGTGGCTAAACTGGGCGGCCAGGTCAGACTTCCCTGGTCATGCCCTTGAAATCGATCCACTGACCGAACTGTTCCTCGGTCACGTGGCCGGAGGCAATCGAGGCCTCGCGCAGGGACAGGTTCTTCTTCACCGCAAGCTTGGCGATCTCGGCGGCCTTGTCGTAGCCGATATGCGGATTCAGCGCGGTCACCGACATCAGCGAGCGTTCGAGCAGTTCCTGGATACGCGCGCGATCGGGCTCGACCCCTTCGACCATATGCTCGGCAAAGCTGGCCGCCGCATCCGCCAGCAGCGTGACCGATTGCAGCAGGCTGTAGATGATTACCGGCTTGTACGCGTTGAGCTCGAGCGTGCCCAGACCGTTGGCAAACGTCACGGTGGTGTGGTTGCCGATCACGCGGCAACAGACCATCGCGAGCGCTTCGGCCTGCGTCGGATTGACCTTGCCCGGCATGATCGACGAACCCGGTTCGTTCGCCGGCAGGATCAGTTCGGCAAAGCCCGCGCGCGGGCCCGAGCCCAGCAGCATGAAATCCTTGGCGATCTTCAGGAACGACGAGGCCGTGGTATTGAGCGCGCCGGACAGGTCGGCCAGCGCGTCGTGCGAGGCCTGCAGCGCGTAACGATTCGGCGCGGGCTCGAACGGCAGTCCGGTGTAGCCGGCCAGCGCGCGCGCGAAGGCCGCGGCAAACCCATCCGGGGAATTGAGGCCGGTGCCGACCGCGGTGCCACCCTGCGCCACCGGCATCGCACGCAGCATGGCCTGCTGCAGGCGCGACTGCGCGTCGGCCACCTGCGTCATATAGCCCGAGAACTCCTGCCCAAGCGTCAGCGGTACGGCGTCCTGCAAATGGGTGCGGCCGACCTTGACGATATCGGAGAACGCTTCGACCTTGCGTGCGAAGGTCTGTTGCAACAGCTCCAGCGCGGGCAGCAGCTTCTGCTGGATCGCGCGCGTCGCGGCGATATGCATGGCCGTCGGAAAGCTGTCGTTGGAAGACTGGCTCGCGTTGACATGATCGTTCGGATGCACCGGCTTCTTGCTGCCAACCTCGCCGCCGAGCATCTGGATGGCCCGGTTGGAGATCACCTCGTTGAGGTTCATGTTGGTTTGCGTGCCGGATCCGGTCTGCCACACGGACAGCGGAAACTCATCGGGCCACTTGCCGGCGATGACTTCCTCGGCGGCGCGTTCGATGGCATCGGCCAGTTCCGGCTTGAGAACGCCGAGTTCGCGATTGGCGCGCGCCGCGCACAGCTTGAGGATCGCGAAGGCCTCGATCAGCGACGGTGGCATCTTCTCGATGCCGATGCGGAAATTCTGACGCGAGCGCTCGGTCTGTGCCCCCCACAGGTGATCGGCCGGGACGGGAACATCTCCCAGGCTGTCTTTCTCGATGCGGGTGGCGACGGACGACCGGGTGGACGACGACTGATCAGACATGAGCGGACTCCTGTTTCAAGAGGGGGGCGACTGAGCCCTCTAGAATATCCGCGTTGTCCGTCAATCGTCGCGAAAGACCCCGAAGTCCCTTTCGCTCAGGCGGTCATCTTGAGGCAGGCGTCCATGCAGGCCGCGCAGGCCTTCGCGCATTCCTGGCAGTGCTGCGAGCCGTGGTGCTCGCATTCTTCCCGGCACCACTTGCAGATCTCGGCACAGTCCTCGCACACGAGCGGCGCGAACTCGCTGTTGCGCACCATGAACGACGCGGCCAGCGCGCAGATGCCCGCGCAGTCCATGTCGAGCGCGATGCAACGCGTCATCTTGCGCACGTCCTGGTCTTCGAGACATGAGGCCGCGCATTTGAGGCAGGCGGCGGCACAGGCGTTGCACGCGGCAATACAGGCAGCGTAGCGGTCGAAGTTTTCCTGCACGGAGGGACGAATCATCGTGGCTTCTCCTATGGGGGTAGGGGACGAGGCGTTCAACATGTCGGGAACATGTCGGGTCCGCCTGCATTCACAATAGCAGGCAGGATGTGATTACGCGGCGTAGCGACGCTTGCGGCGCTACAATGGCGCGCAACCGCGTGCGGTATTGAAAGATAGGGGTATTTATCATGGGTGATGCAAAACGACGCGGAACGCCTGAAGAACGGGCGCAACAGGCTCAGGCGCGAGTAGATGCGCTCCGGCCGGAGCAATTGGTATGCGGTTCGTGCAAGACCTCGTTTCGCGAGTTCGAATCGCTGGAGGCACCGGGCCTGCGCGGCATCGACGCGATCTTCGGCGGGCAATGTCCGAACTGCGGCAACGATGTGCTCGTGTTCAAGGGCGAATCGAAGGCCGTGGCCGAGGCGATGCTCGCGTACGAGCGCATGATGGGCGAGGGCACCAAGCTGGGCTTCCAGCATGCCGACGGGACCCACGTCGCATTCGATGAATCCGCGCCGCAGGCGTCGGATGCATCCGATACGTCCACGCCGCATTAAGCTCACACCGGGCGCCAGCTTTCGGCGCTGAAAGCTGGCGGTATTCCCGTCAGAGGGCCGCTTCGAGCAACTCGGGCGGACCAATCTCGTAGCGACCCCGTCCCTGTGTCTTGGCGCGGTAGAGCAGTACGTCGGCACTGCGCATCAGGGCATCTTCCGTCGTCGTGCCGCCCTGATACAGCGCGATGCCGATACTGACGTCCACGTCGGCGGGCACGCCATCGAAGTGAAAGCCGCGCGCGACCGCTTCGAGGATCGCTTCCGCCACGCCGCGCGCATTCGCCGCGCTGTCGATATTCTCCAGAATCACCGCGAATTCGTCGCCACCGAGGCGGGCGACCACATCCGCGTCGCGCACGCACCGTCGCAGCCGGAGCGCGAACGCCTGCAGCAGCAGGTCGCCCACCGCGTGGCCATACTGGTCGTTGACGGCCTTGAAGCGATCCATGTCGAGGTACATCAGCGCCATCATCCGCCCGTCCTCGCGGCTGCGCGCCATGACCGCGTGCAGCTGCGACTCGAACGCGCTACGGTTGAACAACTGCGTCAGATGGTCGGTCTGGGACATGCGTGACAGACGCAGCGTCTCCAGCTTGCGCTGCGTGATGTCCTGCGCGTGGATATGCACGCCCACCACCTGCCTGCCGTCTTCGCTCCATTCCGGCCGGTATGTCATTTCCATCCAGTGCGGCTCGGGATCGTCGTACTCGGCGTCGAAGCTGACGATATGGCCGGCCAGCGCCCGCTGCAGATGGGGCCGCGCGCGCGCATATTTCCCCTCTCCCAGCAGCTCGCGCACGGTCTTGCCGCGGATCTGTTCCACGGGCATGCCGAATGCGCGCTCGTACGCGATGTTGTTGAAGACGTAGCGCTCGTCGGTATCGATGAAGGCAAGCAGCGCCGGCAGCGTGTCGGTGACCGCGCGCAGGCGGCGCTCGCTGCGGGCCAGCAGCAGACCGCGCTGGCGAACGTCGCGCATCAGGCGGACGAACGCGCGGGTGACGTCTCCGATCTCGTCACGGTGCGGGCGCGGCGGCAGCCGTTCGAACGCCGAGGCATCCCCCGCGCTGTCGCGTACCACCTGATGCAGCCGCGACAGCGGTTCCAGCAGCCGACGGATGACGAGCCACAGCAACGCCGCCACGACCACGAGCGCGAGTCCGGACATCAGGCCAAAGCGCTGCTGCATCTGCCGCAATGGCGCAAAGGCTTCCTGCGCGGGCAGCACCGCGACGAGTTCCCAGCCGGTGGTCGACATCAGATAGCGTGCGATGACCGGCCGGGCCGGCATCAGAAATTCGAAGAAGGCGGGACTGTCGTCGACGCCGCAGGTATCGCCGGTCGCGCGCGCAGGCTGCTGGCGCTGCGCGGCGTCGGGATGCTGGACGTAGACCGGATCCGGTCCCGCCGAGACCAGGCAATAGAAGCCTGTATTGCCGAGCCGCACGTGCGACAGTTCCACAAGAAAGTTCGGGCTCGACAGTTCGAGCCAGCCGCCTGCGACGCCGAGGAATGCGCTGGCGTCGGACAGCACCGGAACCACCACGAGCACGCCGACGGTGCCGCTGACGCGGGCGCGGATCGGTGCGGTGACGACCGGCGCCAGCGAGCGGGCGGCCTCGCGGAAATAGGCGCGGTCCGAGACCTCGACCGGCATGTGCGGAGCGGTCAGTACACGGCCGCCCGCATCGGCGATCATCAGCGAATTGAACGCGGTCGGGATCGGAACCGCGCGTTGCAGCGTCTGCAGCAATTGCGGACCCAGCACGCTGGCGGGCTGGGAATGGCTGGCCGCGAGACCGTCGCGCAATTGCGGCGTCAGGTGGCTGAGCAGCAGAATGCGGTCGTCCATGGCCGTATCGAGCTGGTCGGCCGCGAGCCTGACGATGGAGTCCTGCTGGTTCTGCAGCCCCTCCCGCAGGTCGCGATGGGCGTAATAGAGCGAGCCGAGAACGATCCCGGCTCCGAATACGGCGACCAGCGCCGTGGTCATCAGTGCGATGCGCGCCTTCAGCGAAGGCAGGAAACGAGGCATAAGGCGAAACGAAAGCACGCGAGGGTGACTGGGTGGCACCCGTGTCATCACCGGTTGCAAGCCAGTCGCCACGGTAGCACGCTGCATGCGACTCAGGCAGCCGGGGAAACCGGTATTTGACAAGCCCCGCCATGAGGGTCTGCGCGTGGTGTGGCGCCAATGTGACCTGTGTGCGGCACGGCACTGTCAGCGTTTAAATCGGCAAGGTATAGTGCGCCGTCGCGTCGAGTCCCTTGGCCGGCAAATCGGGCGCGCTGCGCGACTCCCGTCGCCCGCCGTGCCCCTATCCTTCCTGCCATGAAATTGCCGTTCCTATCGCCTGGGTTGCTCGCGCTGCTGGTTGCGGCGGGCGGCGCCTTGCTGACGGCCGGCGCGTGGCAGCAGGCCAAGCGGCTCGAGCATCAGGTCGCGAAGCAGGACGCCGCAGCCTTGCTCGACCGTACGGCCGACGCGATTCGCGCCCGGCTGGAAGAGAACGAACGGTTGCTGCGCGGCGCCGCGGCGCTGATGGCCGCCGAGCCCACCACCACGCGTGCGCAATGGCGCGGCTACGTTTATACCGCGCAACTGGACGATCTGCCGCCGGGCACGCTGTCGGTCGGCTACGTCAAGCTGGTCACGCCCGAACAGACCGCGGCCCTGGTCGAATCGCTCCGGAGTGACGGCCTCGGCGACTTCGAGATCCAGCCGGCCGGCGAGCGGCCGTTGTACGCGCCGATCGTTTATGTGGAACCGTTCGCGGGCCGCAATGCGCGCGCGGTCGGCTATGACATGCTCAGCGACCCGACGCGCCGCGCGGCCATGGAGAATGCGCGCGATACCGGCCATGCCACGATGACGCGTGGTCTGGAGCTCGTGCGCGAGGTGGAAGCGCAAAATCATCAGCGCGGTGCCGTACTGTACGTGCCGGTGTTTCCCGCCGGCATGCCCGCCGCCACGCGCGACGAGCGTCGTGCGGCGGTCAGCGGCTACGTCTACGCCACGCTGAGGCTGGGTGACCTGATGCGCGGCGTGAGCGGCCCGGCCGCCGGCGAACTGGTGCTCAGTCTCTATGAAGGCAATGCGAAAACCGAGCCCAATCTGCTGTCGGGCGAGGGGACCGACGGCGAGCGCCGCGGGGACGGGCGCAAGCCGATGGTCGAGGCTGAGCGGCAGCTGCAGTTCGGCAGCGAGATGTGGACGCTGCATGCCGCCACGCGGCCCGCGTTCGAGGCGGCGCATCGCGGCCAGGCTGGCCTGCGCGTGCTGGTGCTTGGCGCGCTGGCGACGGCGATCATGGCGTGGCTCGCGGGCTGGCTCGCCCGGCAACGCCGCGATGCCCGGCAGGCCGCGGAGCAGGCGCGCGACGCGGGCCTGGCGGAGAACGAACGCCTGCGGCTGTCGCTGTCCCGGGCGGAGGGCGACGCCGCCACCGCAGCCGCGCGGTATGTCCGGCTGCTCGATCACGCCGCCTTCTGCGTAATCACGTTCGACGAAGCCGGCATGATCACGAGCGTCAATCGCGCGGGCCTGCGCATGCTCTGGTACACGGAGGCCGAACTCGTCAACCGCATGCCGTACGCCAGTCTCTTCGACCCCGACGAGCTGGCCGCGCGCGCACGCGATCTGTCGCAGGACCTCGGTACGCTCGTGGTGCCCGGTCTGGCGACGCTGGTGGCCAAGCCGCGCCTGGGGCTCGCCGACGACCGCGAGACCACCTATCTGCGGAAGGGCAGCTCGCGGCTCCCCGTGCATGTGACCGTGACGGCGATGTCGGACGCGCGTCCCGGCGACGGTGGCTATCTGGCGATCGCCCACGATCTGACCGAACGCCGCCGCGTGGACGAATATATCCGGCACCTCGCGCAGCATGACGCATTGACCGGACTGCCGAATCGAACCGAGTTGCACGACCGCACCGAGGCGCTGCTGCAACAGGCACGCGGCAAGGGCAATCGGGTAGCGCTGCTGCTGCTGGATCTCGATCATTTCAAGCACATCAACGAATCGCTGGGCCACCCGGTGGGCGACGACGTGTTGCGCACGATCGCGGACCGCATTCGCGGCGCGGTGCGGCCACGCGATGTGGTGGCGCGCATGGGCGGCGATGAATTCGCGGTGGTGCTGGGCGACCTGCGGCACGACAGCGAGGCGGAACTCGCCGCTTCCAAGATCCTGGCGCGTGTCTCGGAAGAGCTGCAACTGGCCGGGCAGGCACTACGCGTCACGCCATCGCTGGGTATGGCGATCTTCCCGGAGGATGGAGACTCGCTGACGGATCTGCTCAAGTCGGCCGACTCGGCGATGTATGCCGCCAAGCAGGGCGGCCGCGCGCAGTTGCGTCGCTTCGCCAGCGAGATGGCGGAAGCCTCGCTTACGCGCTTCACGATCGAAGCACTGCTGCGGCGCGCGCTGGCGGAGCACGAGTTCTATCTGCGCTACCAGCCGATCGTCGATGTGGGTACGCGCCACATCATTGGCGTGGAGGCGCTGGTCGGCTGGGAAACGCCCGAGCGCGGCGTCATGCAGCCGTCGGAGTTCATCCCCATCGCCGAGCAATGCGGGCTGATCGGCCAGCTGGGGGAGTGGATTCTGGCGACGGCCTGCCATGACATCCAGATGCTACGCAGCGAACTGCGCCGGGAAATCGACGTGGCGGTCAATATTTCGCCATTGCAGTTGCGCCAGCAGGGCTTCCCGGAGACGGTCACGCGTTGTCTCGACGCGGCGGGTTTGCCGCCGGACTGCCTGACGATCGAAGTGACCGAAGGCATTCTGGTCGAGGGTGGCGACACCACCATCGACACCTTCCGCCAGATCCGCGATCTTGGCGTGGGGCTGTCGATCGACGATTTCGGCACGGGCTATTCCGGGCTTGGCTACCTGACGCGTCTGCCGATCAGCAAGCTCAAGATCGACAAGTCCTTCGTCGACGACGTGGCGTCACCAGGCCACGATCGCGCGGTGGCGGCGGCGATCATCACGCTGGGTCATCAGTTGCAGTTGCAGGTGGTGGCAGAAGGCGTGGAGTCGCAGGCACAGTTCGACGTGCTGCGCCACGATGGCTGCGACGCCGTACAGGGCTTCCTGTTCTGCCCACCCGTCAGCCTGACGCGCCTCCGCGAAATCCTGTCGTCGGGACTCGAGGTGCCGATGCAGGAAGTCGCCACCGCGCGCGCCTGAGTCGCGCCTGAGACGCCCCATTTCATCCACGCAGAAACGGGTACGCCCACGCAAAGAAAAACGGCATGGATGCGCAAACATCCATGCCGTGCGATTTCCGTGGGTTCAGGCCCGAAGCGGCTGCAACATCTCGCTGCCGTCGGGGTTGTGCAGGCGCCGATAGAGCTCATCGATGCGGGAGCGGCTGCTTGCCAACTCCTCGCGACCCATTTCGGTCAGCAGATAGACCCGGCCAATGCCGTCGCGCAGCACACTCTCCAGATAGCCTTCCATCTGGAGCGCTCGCAATAGGGGTCGCACGGAGCCGATATCGACCTGGAACCCGTACTCGACGAGCATTTCTGCAAGCATGGCAACGGTGGCGGGCACCTCCATGGCGAATTGCAGCACATAGACGCGGGCCAGCAGGCCAAGGAACTGTCTTTTCATGTCGCAGGCAACGCAAAACTTGGGGCGGCGGTTGACGCCAGATTCGTTACAGCGGCTTACAAGCGCGCGCACCACCCCAATACGCGACGCCAGTAGCGTACGATACTCCATTCCCGCTGCGCACCATTTCTGGATTGCACAAAAAAAGAAGCCGCCAGGAGGGCCTGGCGGCTTGTCGGGAATGCGTCGGAGGGGTCAATTAACTCTGGCGCAGAACAGAGTTTAAAGGAATCGAATACGCGATGTCACGCCTTGTGGTAGGTACCCCTCCATTCGGGGGGTGTCGATTTTGGCGATGTGACGCAGGCAGCGCAGCATATATGCAACAACTGCCGTTTATGCCCAGTTTGCGTGCATAAAACAGGCGTTTCGACGCGGAAGGCGGCTCCCATGGCCGACTTGCGTCCCCTCAGGCAGATGTCCGAAAGCGGCTTGCGAAGTGCTTAAAAAGCCGCTGTAATGGTCGATATACGTCATCGAGGTAACCCGTATTTCGCGGCGACGACGTGTGTGGCCAAGGTTGTGTGTTTTGCGCAACGCTATTTGTCATCGACTTTGCCCTTCTCTCGTCACAATTCCACTGCCGCATGAAACCTAACGATATCGCTCGTCTGCTCGCGCTTTCCGCGATCTGGGGCGCCAGCTTTCTGTTCATCCGTATCGGCGCGCCGGTGCTGGGGCCGCTGCCGGCGGCGTTCTTTCGCGTGCTGATCGGTGCCGTCACGCTGGCGGCGTGTCTGGCATTCATGCGCGTCGGCTGGGACATGCGTGGCAAGTGGCGCGCGGTGATGATCCTCGGCGTCATCAATTCGGGCATTCCATTCGTGATGTACGCCGTGGCCGCGCTATGGCTGCCGGCAGGATATTCCGCCGTGTTCAACGCGATGACGCCGCTGATGGGCGTGCTGATCGGCGCGTTGTTCTTCGCCGAGCCGCTGACTCGCGCCAAGGGCATCGGTGTTGTGCTCGGTCTGCTCGGCGTGGCGGTTCTGACGCGCACCGGGCCGGTCAGTTTTTCGCCGAGCGTGCTGCTCGGCGCGGCCGCCTGCCTGGTGGCAACGCTTTGCTACGGGCTGGCGGGCTTTCTGACGCGGCGCTGGATCACCGCGCAGGGCGGGCTCGACAACCGGCTCGTGGCGTGCGGCAGCCTGATTGGCGCGACGCTGTTCCTGCTGCCGTTCAGCGCCGTGGCGTTGATCCGTGAGAACACGCTGCCGCTGGCGGGGCCCGGGGTCTGGGCCGCGATGCTGGCTGTCGGCATGTTCTGCACGGCCATCGCCTATGTGATGTATTTCCGCCTGATTGCCGATATCGGCCCGGTGAGGTCCCTGACGGTGACCTTCCTGATTCCGCCGTTTGGCATTCTCTGGGGCTGGATCTTCCTTGGAGAGACGCTCTCGCCCGCGCATGCGGTAGGCCTGGCGTTGATCGGCGGTGCGGTGTGGATGGTGCTGCGGCCCGCGCGACCGGCTTCGGCCCCGCGCGCGGCTTAACCAGGCGGTCGCAGGCCGGCGCGGGCGGAAAACGTCGGAATCAGTGGTGATGCGGGCCGCGGTCGTGACCGTGATCGTCGTGCCCCGCGTAGTGACCATTGTGGCGGCCATGATCGTGCCACTCGCGGCGCGAGTACCAGCGGCCACCGTCCCAATAACGGTCACCGTGCCAGCCAATCACGACCGGCGCCACCACGACCGGACGCGGCCCATAGGCCGGGGCGACGTAGACCGGGGGAGGCGGGGCGTAGACGGGCGCGGGCGCAACATAGACCGGCGCCGGTGCGCCGATGTTCACATCGACGTCGACGCGGGCAAGCGCGGAGGTGGATGCAGCCAGCGCGGCCAGGCCGACGGCTGCAATGGCGAGAGTGGATCCGAGAAGAGGGCGCTTGTTCATTGTTTTCACCAGTTGTGTGATGCTGTACCTCCACTCTACCGGTGTGGCGTATTACGGTTTTGACGCCTTTGTAACAAGCGTTGGCGATTCTGTAAGAGACGTTGTCCGCACACAACGCTCTGGCTTTGCTCAATCGTCCGTGACGCGTGGCTGGCATGCGGGACATAACCCGTACAGCACCAGCATGTGCTCGCGCAACTCGAATTCATTGTCCGCCGCAACCTGCCGCTGACGCCGCTCGATGCCCTCGTCGCGGAATTCCTCGACGCGGCCGCAGTTCACGCAGATCAGGTGATCGTGGTGCCCGCCCTCGTTGAGTTCGAACACGGCGTGATCGGCCTCGAACGTATGGCGTAGCAGGATATTGGCTTGCACGAGCTGGTTCAGCACGCGGTAGACGGTCGATAACCCCGCATCGACATCCTGGGTCAACAGGATGCGATACACATCTTCGGCGCTCAGATGGCGGCGGTCGCTGGTACGGAAGGCCTCGAGCACATGCATACGCGGCGAGGTGGCCTTGAGGCCAGCATGCTTCAGACGGGGATCGGTACTCACAGGTGACAGGGACATGAGGCGATTCGGCGGTCTCTCAGGCGGACATGGTTCCGGCGCGTGCGCGACCGATGCCTCGACCTGAGGTCGAGACCGATTTCGAAACCATGACGGGAAATTCAGGCGGAAAGGACACCCGGGACGAGAACGCCATGGCGGTCGTCCCGGGTGGTGCGCCGTGCCTGCACGACGCGCGGAATAAAAAGGCGGCCTGGCTTGCCACCGGATGACGCGATCGGGAAAGCGGGGTCTGGATGCTTTCCTGATCTTCCGATGACTGGCTACTGCCAAACGCTCCGCGTGACGGAGCGGTCCCCACAAAAGTCTGTAACGAGCAATGCCGCGTATCTCATGGCACCGCTTAGAAATTCTGTGCCGTCCGGTTGGTGTCTCGCTGTGCCCTGCACCGCGTGAACCAGACAGTGAAGCCAGTGTAAATACGAATCGATCTCATTACAAGAGAAATTTTCGCATGCCCATGCGGAGCTTGGGGGTACTCCGCATGGCCGGCGTCAGTTCAGCGGATAGCGCTTGGCCAGCGCGGTGAAGCGAGCGTCCTCTTTGCGCACCTGCGCCGCGAACTCGTCGGGCGTATTCACCAGCGGCTCCGCACCCGCCGAGGTGATTGCCTTCTGCAGTTCGGCGTTCCCCATGGCCTCGCGCACGGCGGCGTAGATGGCCTGGGTCACGGCGGGCGGCGTGCCCTTCGGCGCGAACAAGCCGAACCACGTGGTGTACTCATACTGCGGCAGGCCGGTCTCCACCACGGTGCGAACCTCGGGCGCGCCGGCGAAGCGATGCGTGCCCTGGTTGGCCACGATCTTCAGCGTGCCGGCCTTCTGATGCGGCAGCGCGGAGGCCACACCCGTCACCGCGAAGTTCACGTTGTTGGCGATCATGTCGGTGATGATGGCCGCCGTGCCCTTGTAGTTGACGACGATCAGGTTGGGCAGTACCTCCGCCTTGAGTTGCTGGCCGAACAGTTTGGCCACGTTCTCGCCGGTACCCATCGAGCACGGCGTGGTGGCGGCCTTGCAGTACGCGATCAGCTCCGGCAGCGAGGTGGCGGGGAATTTGCCGTTGGCCACGATCACGCCCGGCGATTGCGCGATATTGGTCACGGGGACCAGTGCGGTCAGCGGGTCCGTGCCGGTGAACGAGGGCGCGTGCTTGGTCAGCACGATGGCTGGCGTCTGCAGCAACAGCGTGTAGCCGTCGGGTTTGGCCTCCGTGACCTTGCGCGTGCCGATCAGGCCATCCGCGCCGGGCAGGTTGACGACCAGCACGGGCTGGCCCCACTGCTCGCCGAGCAATTTGGCCGTGGCGCGCGCCGAGGCGTCGGTGCCGCCGCCGGGGACGTAAGGCACGACGATGGTAACGGGACGGTCGGGCTTCCAGGCGGGCTGTGCCAGCACCGGCGAGATCGTGCCGACAGTGGCGACGATCGCGGCGGCAGTCAGCATGATGGCGCGCAGCGTCGTGCTCCCGAACGGGCTGCGGCGAGTGGTGCGGAAGGTTGCACGAATAAACGGCATGTTGGTCTCCTCCAATATTTATGTTGTGGTCAGCGTGCCCAGCGCTTCTCGAAGTCCCAGACTTCCTCGAAGCCGATCAGGCGGCAGAACTCGTTGAAGTCGGCCATCGGAATCTCGGGCGAGAGGCTGGTACCCGCTTCCTTGAGATGGCGCAGCGACTTCTCCATCGCGGCGGCCGCCACCAGGCTGGTCATGGCCGGGAAGATCGCGAGCGAGTAGCCGATCTCCTTGAGCACACTAGCCGGCAGGATCGGCGTCTTGCCGCCATCGGCCATGTTGGCCATCATCGGCAGGTCGAAGGCCTCGCACGCGCGGCGCATTTCCTCTTCGGATTGCGGCGCCTCGAAGAACAGGATGTCGGCGCCGGCCTTGGCAAACGCCTCCATGCGGCGCATCGCATCGTCCACGCCGAGGCTCGCGCGCGCATCGGTGCGCGCGATGATCAGGAAGTTCTCCTTGTCCTCGCGCGCTTCGGACGCGACCTTGATCTTCTCGACCATGTCCTCGATGGGCACACAGCGCTTGAACGGCGTGTGACCGCACTTCTTCGGAAACTCCTGATCTTCGATCTGGATCGCGGTGACGCCCGCCTCCTCGTAGCCGCGCACGGTGTGATGCACGTTGAGCAGGCCGCCGTAGCCGGTGTCCGCATCGGCGATCAGCGCGGCCTTGGACGTCCGCGTGATCGTGCGCATGCGATCGACCATCTGCGTATAGGTAGCAATGCCGGCATCGGGCAGGCCCAGGCTCGAGGCCGTGAGCCAGTAGCCGGAACCGTAGATGATGTCGAAGCCGACCTTGTTGGTCATGACGGTGGCGATCATGTCCTGCACGCCGGGGATGGTGATGAACTCGCCCGCGGCAAGTTTCTGGCGAAGAATGGGATTGGCCATGACGGCTCCAGTAGCTAAGAAGGAAAAAAGTAATGCGGCTCAGTCCAGCGAGGCCAGCCACGGCTGATCGCGCCGCACGCGTTCCTCGTAGGCGCGCAGCGCCGCGTCGTGACGCAGCGTGCGGTCGACCTCGTCCTCGGCGGAGAGCAGTTGCTCTGCATGGCCATCGGCGAGCACGACTGGAATGACGCTGCCATCGGGTAGTTGCAGCGTGCGCTCGGCCACGCGCAGATGCAACGGCGCGTCGGCGTCGGCGGCGAGCACGTGCGACAGGCGCGCGTGGTCGGCTGGCGAGACGATCGCCGCGACCACGCCGTTCTTGACGCAGTTGTTGCGGAAGATGTCACCGAACGACAGTGCCACCACGGCCTTTACGCCGTAATCCGACAGCGCCCAGACGGCATGCTCGCGCGACGAACCGCAGCCGAAATTTTGCAGGGCAACAATCATGCGCGGCGGCGATGCCTCGCGCATGAAGGCGACTTCCGGCCGGCCTTCCGCCAGCCAGTCGGCAAACAGATGCGCGCCCATGCCCGTGCGTTGCACGAGGCGGAGGAAGCGTCCCGGGAAGATGGCATCGGTATCGATGTCGTCGCGCTGCATGACCGCGGCGCGGCCCTGGACTTCTGCAATGACGGCTTTCATGCGAGGTACTCCCGGGGATCGGTCAGGTGCCCGCGCAGCGCGGAGGCCGCGACGGCGGCGGGGCTCATCAGATGGGTACGCCCCCCTTGTCCCTGCCGGTTCTCGAAATTGCGATTGGAGGTGGATGCGCAGCGCTCGCCCGGCGCGAGGCTGTCGCCATTCATGCCGATGCACATCGAGCAGCCCGACTCGCGCCACTCGAAGCCCGCATCGACGAACACCTTAGCCAGGCCTTCGGCCTCGGCCGCACGCTTGACGCTGCCCGAGCCGGGTACCACGAGCGCGCGCACACTCGACGCCACGCGGCGCCCACGCACGACTTCGGCGGCGGCACGCAGGTCTTCCAGACGGCCGTTGGTGCAGGAACCGATAAAGGCGACATCGATCGGTACCGACGACAGCGCCTGGCCCATCGTCAGGCCCATGTAGGCGAGGTTCTCCTCCAGGCGCGCGCGTTCGGACGGCTCGGTCCGCGTGGCGCCGTCGCCGACGCGGCCAGAGAAAGCCGCGCTGTCGGCAGGCGTGGTGCCCCACGTGACGAGCGGTGACACGGTGCCGGCGTCGAACTCGACGTGGCGATCGAAATCCGCGGCGGCGTCGGTGCGCAGCGTGCTCCAGGCCTGCGCGGCCCGTTCGAAATGCTCGCGCGCGGCGCCCTGCACGCGATCGCGCAGATAGGCCAGCGTGGTGGCATCGGGCGCGATCAGGCCAAAGCGCGAACCGGCCTCGATGGTCATGTTGCACAGCGTGAGCCGCGCCTCCATCGACAGGGCCTGTACCGTGGGGCCGAAGTACTCGACGCCATAACCATTGCCGCCGCTGGTGCCGATGTGATGGATGATGGCGAGCGCCAGATCCTTCGCGTATGCGCCCCGCGCCAGCGCGCCGGAAATGGCGATGCCCAGCGTGCGCGGCTTGCGCATCCACAGGCTCTGCGTGCTCATCACATGCGCGACTTCCGAGGTGCCGATGCCCCAGGCCACCGCACCCATCGCGCCGAGCGTGGCGCTGTGCGAATCGCCGCAGACCACGGTGCTGCCCGGCAATACGTAGCCGAGTTCCGGCGCGATGACGTGGACGATGCCCTGCAGCGGATGATCGAGGTCGAACAGCCGCATGCCGGTGGCCTGCGTATTGCGCCGCAGCGTGGCGATCTGCTCGCGGCTCTCCGCATTGGGGATATTCGTCAGGCGATCGGCCGTGGTCGGCACGTTGTGATCCTGCACCGCGATATGACGCGGCGACGAGCGCAGCGTATGACCGGCCTCGGCCATGCTCGCGAAGGCCTGCGGGCTCGAGACTTCCTGTACCAGATGCCGGTCGATGTAGATCAGGTCTTCGCCGGCATCGTTGCGGGCCACCGCATGGGCGGCCCAGATCTTGTCGAATAGTGTTGTCATGGTCTTGGCATGGTGGGGACATCCATGCAGCAGGCGAAATCAATCGAGACTGATATGGGCGGCCTTGGTGATCGCCTTGTTCTTGTCGAGATCACGTGCGATCTCGCGGCCATAGGCGTCAGGCGTGCCCGGCGTGGCGACGATGCCGAGCGAGGCCAGGCGCTCGACCATGGCCGGGTCCTTGAGCACCTTCTGCAGCGCGGCGCTGAGCTTGTCGAGCACGGGCTTGGGCGTCTTCGCGGGGGCCAGCAGACCCACCCACGAGTTGATCTCGAAGTCCTTGAAGCCGGCTTCGATCAGCGTGGGGACGTTCGGCAACGACGGCGCGCGCTGGCGCGAAGTCACGGCGAGTGCCTCGACCTGACCGCTCTTGACGAACGGCATCGCGCCGGTGACGGCCGCGAACGTAATCGGCAACGTGCCGCCGACCACGTCCAGCAGGGCCTGGCCACCGCCCTTGTATGGCACGTGGGTCATCGCCATGCCGGTGCGCTGATGGAACATCTCGCCAGCCAGATGCGTGGTGCTGCCGTTGCCGGCGCTACCGTAGGACACACCACCCGGCAGCGTCTTGGCGTACTTCTGCAGATCGGCGACGTTCTTGACGCCGAGCTTCGGGTTGGCCGCGATCAGCAGCAACGCGTCGCCGATCTTGCCGATTGGAGCGAAGTCCTTGAGCGGGTCGAACGGCACCTTCGCGTAGACGTTGGGATTGATCACCAGCGTGCCGTCGTAGCCGAGCAGCAGCGTGTAGCCATCGGGGTCGGCCTTGGCGACCATCTGCGTGCCGATATTGCCGCCAGCGCCGGGCTTGTTGTCCACCACGATCTGCTGGCCGAGTTCCTGGCCGAGCTTCTCGGCCACGATGCGCGCACTGGTGTCGGTCACGCCGGCATTGGCGAACGGCACGATCAGGCGAATCGGCTTGGTCGGATAGCTGCCCTGCGCGTGCGCGACGGACAGGCCGCAGGCGGCCAGCGCGAGCGTGGCACCAAGCGTAACGTTAAGCAGACGGCGGGTTTGAGTGGTGAGGGTGGCGAGAGGCTGTTTCACTTGGAGGTCTCCTGTTTTGTTGGGAATAGGCATCTGCGTGCCCTTGTCGATATCGTGGTCGATGCGGTTGTTGGCTGGGTATTCAGTTTCGTGGGTCCCGCGTGCGCCGGGCCGCGGCAAATTCCATCAGACGTTCATCGCGCCATGCGCGGCGCGCTTCGAGGTCGTCGTGCGACAGATGCTCGCGGCGTTGCGCTTCGACGTGCCCGATCAGATCCGCGTCCCACGGGGTGTCGTGGCCGCGCGAGTCGGCGATGCGCTGATACAGCGGACCCAGCCGCACGGCGTAGTCGGCCACGCCACCGGGTGCATTGAGATCGATGGTCTCGAACGGGCCCATGAACGACCAGCGCCAGCCGAGGCCATCGCGGACGGTCTTGTCGACGTCCTCGCAACTGGCCACGCCTTCCTGCACGAGCGCCCACGCTTCGCGCAACAGCACGGCCTGAAGCCGGTTCAGCACGAAGCCTTCGACTTCCTTGCGCACATGGACCACGGCCTGGCCAACCGCGCGCATCAGCGCGTCGGCAACATCGACCGTGCGCGTGGCGGTCTCCGGCGACGGCACCAGTTCCACCACCGGCACGAGGTACGGCGGGTTGACCGGATGAGCGATCAGCACACGCGGCGAGATCGACAGGCCCAGCGCGAACGCCGAGCCAGGAATGCCCGAGGTGGAACTGCCGACGATCGTGTCGGGCGCGATGAGCGCGTCCAGATCGACCATCAGCTGCCGCTTCACGTCCACGCGTTCGAGCACCGATTCCTGAACGTACGCGACGCCGTCGACGGCCTGCGCCAGCGTATCGACCGCGCTGATGCGGGCCAGCACGGCAGCGGGTGCCTCGTCGATCAATCCGTGTCGATGCAGCCCCTGCAGTTGCGTGTCGATAAGCGGCACCGCCTTGCGCGTGATCTCGGGGTTCGCGTCGAACATCTTCACGTGCAGGCCGGCGCGCGCGAAGACGATGGCCCAGCCGGCACCGACCAGGCCGGCGCCGACGATTGCCACGGGGCGGCCGCCACACAGTTTGTGAAGGTCGTGTTTGTCGATCATGTTGTCTCGTAGGTTTTGTTATGCGCATGCGGCGTGTGCACGCGTACGGTGCCGCGCTCGATCAGCACGCAGGGCACACTGACGCTGCGGGCCATCACCTGCCCGCCGATCTGCTCGAACAGTAGCGTGCGGGTGGCGTCCACCATCTGCTCCACGTCCTGCTGCACGGTGGTGAGGTTGAACGAAGGCCACGCGGCCTGCGGCACGTTGTCGAAACCGACCACCGATACCTCGTGCGGCACCTGCATGCCGAGCTCGGTGCGCAGGGTCTCCAGCGCGGCAATGGCCATATGGTCGTTGGCGGCGAACAGGGCGTCGGGACGGTTGGCGGGGTCACGGAACAGCGCGAGCACCGCCTGCCGGGCTTCGGCAAAGTCGTAGTGCCCGACGCCGCGTGCGTGCAACGGCAATCCCGCCGCGGCGAGCGCATCGCATAATCCGGCCTCGCGGTCGCGGCTGGTCGAGGCGTTCTCCGCGCCGGCCAGCCATGCGATGCGACGGTGTCCCTTGCTGACGAGCAACTCGCCGACGAGGCGCCCGCCCTCGCGGTTCTCCGAGGTGACCGAACTGGTTGAGTAGCAGCCCATCGCGCCCAACTGCGCCACGCGGTTGAACAGCACCACCGGAATACCGGCGTCGATGCAGTGATTGGCGAGCGCCGACGACAGCGTCGTCGATGCCATCACGATGCCATCAACCTGGTACTGAAGAATGTCGGTGAGCACGCTGTCCGCGTCCTCGGTCTCGCTGATGAACAGCAGCACGTGATAGCCGTCCTGCTGCAAGGCCTGACACAGTCGTTCGATCACCACCGGATAGAACTGGTTCTCGAGATAGCTCATGACCAGCCCGATGATGCGGCTGCGGCGCGTGATAAGGCTGCGCGCGATCGCGTTGGGGCGATAGCCGAGCTTGCGCGCGGCACTGTGAATCCGCTCGCGCGTCTCCGGTGCCACGCTCGCGCCCGGCGTGAACGCGCGGCTGACGGCGGACTGCGAGACCTCCGCCAGCCGGGCCACGTCGTGCGCGGTCACCTTGGCTTTCATGCCGCGGTCCAGCCACCGTCGAGCATCAGTGCGCTACCCGTCATCAGACTGGACGCGTCGCTGGCGAGGAACACTATCGGGCCCATGACCTCGTCGATCTGGCCCACGCGACCGAGCGCGATCTTGTCGACCACGAAGCGGCGGAACGCCGGGTCCTCGAACATCGACGCGGTGAACGCGGTTTCGATGAAGGTCGGGCACAGCGTGTTGACGCGAATGCCGGCAGGTCCCAGCTCCCACGCGAGCGCCTTGCTCAGGCCCTCCACCGCATGCTTGCTGGCGCAGTAGAGTGTGCGGCGCGGGCTGCCCACGTGTCCCATCTGCGACGAGACATTGATGATCGAGCCCGGCAGGCCAGCGGCCTGCAGGCTGCGGGCGACTTCGCGCGCGACGTAGAAGGTGGCTTTCACGTTCAGCGCAAAGACCGCGTCGATGTCTTCGTCGGGGGTCTCGGTCAGCAGCTTGGGCCGGTTCATGCCCGCGTTGTTGACGAGGATCTGGAACGGCGGACGACTCTCGATCGCGCTGCGGACTGCGGCGGAATCGGTGACATCCAGTACCAGGAAGTCGGCGCGGCCACCCTGCGCGCGAATCGCGGCACACGCCATTTCCAGCTCGGCGCCGGAGCGCGCGGCGAGCGTCACCGCGGCACCGGCCTGCGCCAGTGCCACGCCCGCCGCCAGGCCAAGGCCGCGGCCCCCACCGGTGACGAGCGCGCGCTTGCCGTCGAGACGGAAACCACCGAACGAAGGCAGTGGCGTTGCGGCTGTCATCCCTGCAGCTCCGGCACCGGCTCGTACCACGGCACGTCCGGACGATTGCCGTAACGGCGCACGCGGATATTGGCCTGCTCGCCATGACCGGCGAAGTTCTCCATATGGCACAGGCGCGAGCAGTACTCGCCGATCTCCGCGCTGGCGGCATCCGTCGTCACGCGCTGGAAGGTGCAGGTCTTCAGGAACTTGCCGACCCAGAGACCGCCGGTGTAGCGCGCGGCTTTGTTGGTGGGCAGCGTGTGATTGGTGCCGATGCACTTGTCACCGAAGGCGACGTTGGTGCGCGGGCCGAGGAACAGCGCGCCGTAGTTGGTCATGTTGTTCAGGAACCAGTCCGGATCGCGCGTCATCACCTGCACGTGCTCGGAGGCGAGCTCGTCGGCCTTCTGCAGCATCTCTTCGCGCGTGTCGCAGACAATCACCTCGCCGAACTCGGCCCAGGACTTGGCCGCGATCTCGGCGGTCGGCAGGATCTTGAGCTGGCGCTCGATCTCGGCGATGGTGGCATGCGCGAGGGCTTCGCTATCGGTCAACAGCACCGCCGGCGAGGTCGGGCCATGCTCGGCCTGACCCAGCAGGTCCACCGCGCACATCTCACCGTCCACCGAATCGTCGGCGATGACCAGCGTCTCGGTCGGACCGGCGAACAGATCGATACCGACGCGGCCGAACAACTGGCGCTTGGCTTCCGCCACGAACATGTTGCCCGGGCCGACCAGCATGTCCACGGGTGCAATGCTGCTGGTGCCGACGGCCATGGCCACCACGGCCTGCACGCCGCCCAATACGAGGATTTCGTCCGCGCCAGCCATGTGCATGGCGGCGACGATGGCCGGGTGCGGCTCGCCATGGAACGGGGGCGCCGTCGCCACCACGCGCTTGACGCCCGCCACCTTGGCGGTCAGCACGCTCATGTGCGCCGAGGCCAGCAGCGGATACTTGCCGCCCGGGATATAGCAGCCGACCGCGTTGATCGGTACGTGGCGGTGGCCGAGGAACACGCCCGGGCGGGTCTCGACCTCAACGTCGAGCATCGAGTCGCGCTGGATCTGCGCAAAGTTGCGCACCTGCGTCTGGGCAAAGCGGATGTCTTCCAGTTCGCGCGCCGACAGGCTCTTGACTGCCTTTTCAATCGCGGACTGCGACAGGCGGAAGTCCTGCGGATCCCAGTTGTCGAACTTCTTGCTGTACTCGCTGACCGCCGCATCGCCGCGGGTTTCGATGTCGCGAATGATGCCTTCGACGGTGTTGCGCACAGCGGTGTCGTCGTTGGCACGTGCCTGGACGTCACGTCCGCGCTTGAGATAACGAATCATGGGGTAGGTCTCCTCGGGGGATGTTTGTGCATACGTATGCAGAATAGAGTCGTTGCATTCGTATGCAAAGTCAGTAATTACCCTGAGAGTGTCCCCAAAGTCACGCAGGACGCACGCAGGCGCCTGCTTCGTTGTATTCCCTCGACACCGGTTGTAAGGATTGGCCGACATGCTGGATGTTTGACAGTAACAATGATTATCATTACGGCCCATGAGCACCTCGGGTTCCGTTCTCCCCTCCGCCGTCGCCGCGCCTTCCGTTGCCACCCTTTATGTCGACCACCATTCGTGGCTCAAAAGCTGGCTGCATCGCCGTCTCGGCAGCGCCGAGCATGCGGCGGACCTCGCACAGGACACGTTCCTGCGGCTGCTGAACAGCGAGCGCATTCCCGCCCAGCTCGACGAGCCCCGCGCGTATCTGACGACGGTGGCGAAGAATCTGATGTCGAATCACTGGCGCCGCGAGAAGCTCGAGCAGGCGTATCTCGACGCGCTCGCTCACGCGCCGCGCGACGTGGGCCTGTCGCCGGAAGCGCGCGCGATGATGCTCGAAACGCTGGTGGAACTGGACCGATTGCTCGATGGGCTGCCGCCGATCGTGCGCCAGGCCTTCCTGTTGTCGCAGCTCGATGGCCATACCCATGCGCAGATCGCGCAGGAACTGGCGATCTCGGTGCCGACGGTTAAGCGTTACCTCGTCAAGGCATTGCAGCGTTGCTATTTCGCCGACCTGTCTTTCGTCGGATGAAAGCGCCCTCGCATTCCTCCACCTCCTCGTGGTATCGCGCCACGTCCGATGCCAACACCGTGCCGCCCCAGGTCGCCGAGCAGGCGCTGGAGTGGCTCGTGGAACTGCAGGACCCTGCAGCGCAGCCCGAGGTGGTGGACGCCTGGCGATACTGGCGTGCCGCGCATCCCGATCACGAACGCGCATGGCGCCGCATCGAGTCTGTGCAGGGCCGGCTGCAACCGTTAGCAACGCCGGCCACCGCGGAGATCGCCCGCGCCGCGTTGATGCCGCCGGAGTCGCGCCCGCGCCGTCATGCGATCAAGACCCTGGCGATACTTGCGATCGTGGGCGGCGTCACATGGACCGCGCGCGAGCAAACATCGTGGCGTCAATGGGCGGCCGACTACCGCACCGGCGTAGGCGAGCGCCGCCGCATCGTGCTGTCGGACGGCACCACGCTGATGCTCAATACCGCCAGCGCCGTGGATATTCTGTTCACTGCTACCGAGCGGCGCGTGCGGCTGATTGCCGGCGAGATACTGATCACGACCGCGCCCGATCGAGAAGCTGTGCCGCGTCCGTTCCTGGTCGAGACCGCGTTCGGTACCGCGCGCGCACTCGGCACGCAGTACGTGATGCGCGCGCGCCCGCACGACACCGACGTGGCCGTCTACGCCGGTGCCGTCGAGATCCGCCCGCGTGACAATCCCGCGCGCAAGCTCGTGCTGCAGACGGGTTATAGCGCGAGCTACACCGCGCAGACGATCTCTATGCCAACTGCGGCCAGCAAGGCCGGCATCGCATGGACCGAAGGCTTTATCGTCGCGCGCAGCATGCGGCTCGACGATTTCATCGCGGAGCTCGGCCGTTACAGCCGCGCCACGCTCTCCTGCGATCCCACGCTGCGCGACGTGCTGGTATCGGGCTCGTACCCGCTCGACGATGTCGGCAAGGTACTCGACACGCTCGCCACCACACTCAACGTGCGCCAGCAGGTGGTCAGCCGCCTCTGGGGTCACGACGAGATCCGCCTCGTTCCGCCTGGCGCCCGCTAGCGGCGGCCGATATTTTTCTTCTTTTGAAAAAAATCAGAGAAATCTGATCTCTTTTCGAAACTCGCGGGTCAGGGAAGACAGGTACTTCAACTCTCTTCCATCGAAAGGTTTCATCCATGGGCCACGTCCGGACGCGCGAGCGTCAGTCTCATCGTGTCATTCGCCGTAAACTGCTGACGTCCGTGGTGGGCCGTATCGTGTTCGGTGGTGCGGTGGCCGTGCCGGCCGCCACGGTGCCGTTTGCCGCGTATGCACAGGCCGCGAGCGCGCGGACCTATGCGATTCCCGCCGGCACGCTCGAAGATAACCTCAGCCGCTTTGGCCGCGATGCCGGCATCATGCTGTCGTTCAAGCCCGAGATCGCCACCGGCAAGCAAAGCAGCGGCCTCAACGGTAGCTACTCCGCCCGCGGCGGCCTCGATGCCCTGCTCGCGGGGTCGGGCCTGACCGTGGTCGAGCAGTCCAATGGCAGCTATCAGGTAGTCAGCCCGACGGGTAACACGAGCAGCACCGCCGGCGGCGCCACGTTGCCGGCCGTCACGGTGACGGCCTCGCTGGACAACCAGCTACAGCCCGCGTACGCCGGTGGCCAGGTCGCGCGCGGCGGCAGCCTCGGCATCCTGGGTTCACTCGATGTCATGGACACGCCGTTCAGCACGATGAACTACACGTCCGAGACCATCGAGAACTCGCAGGCGCGTACGCTGGCCGACGTCGTGATCAACGAAGCCTCGGTGCGCACACTAACGTCCACGGGCGGCTTCGGCGAAGACTTCCAGATCCGCGGCTTCACGGTGCCGAGCGGTGACGTAGGCGTCAATGGCCTGTACGGTCTGGTCTCGTCGAGCCGCATGCCCGCCGCGATCATGGAGCGGGTGGAAGTGCTCAAGGGACCGGGCACGCTGCTGAACGGCATTGGGCCGAACGGCAGCGTCGGTGGCGCGATCAATATCACCACCAAGCGCGCCGGCGACGAACCGCTGACGCGCCTGACCACCACCTACGAGAGCAAGTCGATCCTCGGCGTCCAGGCCGATGTCGGCCGCCGTTTCGGCGAAGAGAAGGAATGGGGTGTGCGCGTCAACGGCGTGTACAAGAACGGCAAGAGCAATCTCGACGACGGCCGGCAGGAGCTGGGCCTTGGCGCGCTCGGCCTCGACTACCGTGGTCGCAAGCTGCGCTGGTCGCTCGATGCGTACTCGCAGCATGAAGGCGTGGAGAACTTCCGTCCGCAGATCGGCTTTGCCGCAGGCGTGACGTCGATTCCCGATGCACCGTCGGGTCACCGCAATTTCTTCCCGGGCACGCAGCTGTGGCTGCACGACTCGGCGGTGATGTCGCGCATCGAGTACGACGTGGCGCCGAACCTGATGGTCTATGCGGCCGGCGGGTACCGTGGGGGTACCGCGTACCAGACCTTCCCGTCGGGTCCGGTGGATGCGCTCGGCAACTTCCGCGTCACCAACTCTTACTACGATTCGTACAGCAAGACGAGCACCGCGGAAGTGGGGGCGCGCGCTACGTTCGACACCTTCGGTGTGGGCCATACGCTGAACGTGGGCTTCACGCGCCTCGATCAGGAACTCGGCAACGCGTATATCGCGAACCAGACGTCGGTCGCCTCCAACATCTACAACCCGACGCCGCTGCCGGCCGTGATCGGCGCGCGCACGGACGCGCAGAAGGCCTCGGATACCGCGCTCACCAGCGTGGCCGTGACCGACACGCTGTCTTTCCTCAACGATCGCATCCTGCTGACCGGTGGCCTGCGTCACCAGAAGGTGTCGCTCGAGAATTATTCGACCACGACGGGCGCACAGACGTCGAGCTACGACGCGAGCGCGATCTCGCCGCTGGCCGGCTTTGTGATCAAGCCGCTGAACTACGTCTCGCTGTACGGTAACTACACGTCGGGCCTGACGCGTGGCGGTGTGGCACCGACCACGGCGGCCAACGCCGGGGAAGTATTTCCGCCGTACAAGTCGCGCCAGATGGAAACCGGCGTGAAGGTCGACTGGGGCCGCATTACCACGAGCGTGGCCGCGTTCCAGATCAAGCGCCCGAGCGCGGTGACGGATCCCACCACCAACCTGTATAGCTTCGATGGCGAACAGCGCAACCGCGGCGTCGAGCTGTCGGCATACGGCGAGGTCGTGCGCGGCCTGCGCCTGATGGCCAGCGCAACGTTCTACGATGCCAAGCTGCAACGCACGGCCGGTGGCGTGAACGATGGCAAGGATGCGAATGGCGTGCCCGATCACACGTTCAACTTCGGCGTCGATTGGGACATGCCGTGGGTACCGGGGCTGAGCCTGTCGGGCCGCGTCATCAATACCTCGGCGGTGTACTTCAACGCGGCCAATACGCTGCGCATGCCGTCGTGGACCCGCTATGATGTGGGCGCGCGTTACCGCACCAAGGTCATGGGCAAGTCCGTCGTGTTCCGCGCCAATGTCGAGAACCTGTTCAACTCCGACTACTGGCTCGTGAGTGGAACCTACGCTACCGTCGCGGCGCCCCGCACCCTACTGCTGTCCGCGCAGATCGACTTCTGACGTGACTCCGACTTGAGGAAATTCTGATGACCAAGACCACCGCCATCGCGTTTGCCCTGATGGCCCTGTCCTCCGCCGCGCAGGCGCACCAGATCTGGATCGAGCCCGCGGACCAGCGCGCGGTAATCCGCTTCGGCGAGTTTGGAGACAACCTTCGCGAGGCGTCGCCGGGCCTGCTCGACAAGTTCGTCGCGCCGAGCGCCACGCTGATCTCCGCCAGGGGCGACAAGACCGCCGCTGGTGTGAAGACCGCCAACGGCTTCACGCTGCCGTTCAGCGCGGCCGCGGGCGAGTCCGTGATCGCGCAGGAGGCGAGCTATCCGATCTCCACGTTCAAGCGCGGCGACAAGGAAGTCTCCAGCTGGTATTACCCGGCTGCGCGTTTGGTCACCGACTTCGCGCCGCAGCAACCGAAGCTGCCGCTCGATCTCGTCCCCACGGGAGAGGCCGGCGCATTCAAGCTGTTCTTCCAGGGCAAGCCGCTGCCGAAGACCAAGGTCGCGCTCGTCACGCAATCGGGCTGGGCGAAGGAAGCCAATACCGATGAGCACGGCGTGGTGAAGTTCGACCTGCCGTGGAAGGGCACCTACGTGGCCGAGGTACACCACAACGACCAGACCCCCGGCGAGCGCAACGGTGCCAAGGGCGCGGAGCGGTACACGGCGGTGAGCTACGTGACGTCGGTGACGTACATCAAGGCCGATGGCGTGGACCCGATCCCCGCACCGCCCGCAGCGAACCCCTCGCCAGCCAAGTAAGCGGTAAAAGCGCCAGCGCGTTAGCGCTTTTGCCAGACGCGCAGGCCGAAGATGGGAAGTACGCCATAGACGTGGTCGAACAGGTCGGACTGTAGATGCTCGTAGGTTTCCCAGTCCGTCACGTTGACGAACAGGAAGACCTCGAGCGGCAGGCCCTGGCTGGTCGATTGCACGTGGCGTACCACCAGCGGCATATCGGCGCGGATCGCCGGGTGCTGGCGGAAGTAGGCCAGCATGTAGACGCGCAGCATGCCGAGGTTGGTTAGCGCGTCGCGCTCGGCGGCGTTATCGAGTGCGCGTGGTAACCGCACTGCCGGGCTCGCGCGCAACGCGTCGAGCAATGCCGTGTCGCACAGACGCACGCTGTCCGCATCGAACGGGATGGCGTGCCGCACGCGGCGCGCGCCGGTGTCCATCATGCCGCGCCAATTCTTGACGCCGTTGCTCAGCAGCACATAGCTCGGCAGCGTAATGATCGTGTTGTCGAAGTTCTGCACCTTGATCGTGTTGAGCGAGATATCGGTGACCACGCCATCGGCGACGTAGCCGGGTACCTCGATCCAGTCGCCGATGCGCAGCATGTCGTAGGCGGCCAGCTGGATGCTCGCGACGAAGCCAAGCAGCGAGTCGCGGAACACCACGATCAGCAGCGCCGTCATCGCGCTGACGCCAGTCAGGAAGTAAGTCGGAGAGCGATCGAGCAGCAGCGAGACAATGGCGATCAGCGCCATCAGGTACAGCACGATCGTGGCCACTTGCAGAAAACTCTTGATCGGCCGCTCGCTCGCATGCGGGAAATGGCTGTAGCGGTCCTCGATGCTGGCCAGGAACGCGAAGCCCGCACGTAGCGCGGCATACACCATGAAGCAGGCGGCGATCACCGCCACCGGTCGACCGAGCATCGAGACGATCGGAAACGAGACGCCGGTCAGCAGCGGTGCCGACACGTAGACGATCCATGCCGGCACGATCGGCGCGAGCCGATCGAAGACCTTGCGCCGCTGAGCTGCGCGCAGCCACTTGCGGTGCTCGCCGCGTGCCAGGCGCCGCACCGCCCACAGCAGCAGGACGCGTGTGATGGCGTAGCACAGGATGCTCGCCAGCGCGATCGTCACCAGCAGACCCACGACCAGTGCCACTGCCACCGGCAGGCTGTCGGTCTGGACGTAGATCTGCGGCCACCCGTCCGGCCCTTCCACGATGCGAAACATGTCTGCGAACATAGCTCCTCGCGGGGAAACGACGCGCGGCGCGCTTCGTCACCAAGCATTGTAGTGGCCACTCGCGCGCGCGAAAGGGGGGCAAACACATGACGGCGGTCATCGATCGTCATGTCCGCGACGCCTGGTCGCGTTGTCCTCCTGAGTGAAGGCCATTATCATCCACGGCCTGAAACACCTTTCTCCGGCCGTAGCCGGGATGACGTCATGGGATTTCCGTCGCCGATCGCGTTTGTTGTCGGCCTCCTCGGCAGCCGCCGTGCCGCGCGGGCCGGGGGCAAAGATGCCGACGCAGCTACCGAGCGCCCCACGCTGATCGCCTTCGCCAGCCAGACCGGCTTCGCCGAGCAACTCGCGATGCAGACCGCACGCGCGTTGCAAGGCGCTGGCGTGCCCGTGCGCGTTTCATCGTTCGCCGATCTCGACGGCGCGCAGCTCGCCGCATGCGGACAGGCGCTGTTTCTCGTCAGCACCACGGGCGAGGGCGATGCGCCGGACAGCGCTTCTGGATTTACGCGGCGTATGCTCGCGGGGGGTGCGCCGGACAGCCTGCGTCAGTTGCGCTACGGCATCCTCGCGCTCGGCGACAGCAGCTATGCGCGCTTCTGCGCGTTCGGTCATACGTTGTCGGCCTGGCTGCAGCGTCATCATGCGCAGCCGCTGTTCGATATGGTCGAGGTCGACAACGGCGATCCCGGCGCATTGCGGCACTGGCAGAGCCATCTGTCGGCACTGTCGGGCGGTGCCGACATCGCCGATTGGGCGCGGCCGCGCTATGGTCGCTGGCAACTCGTGGAACGTCGCCTGCTCAATCCGGGCAGCGCTGGCGAGCCGGCCTTTCATCTTGCACTCGTGCCGGAAGACCAGAACGCACTGGAATGGTCGGCCGGCGATATCGCCGAAGTCGGTCCGTGCCATCCGCCCGACGTCGTCACCGCGTTGCTGGCGCGGTTGTCGCTCGATGGCGCCGCGCCCGTCCGTTGCGACAGCCGGCCGACCACGCTCGCCGACGCGTTGGCCACACGACTGCCTTTGCCTGATGCACATCTCGACACGCTGGCGGGCTTGTCGCCGCAGCGCATCGTCGACGCGCTGCCGGCGCTGCCGCATCGCGAGTATTCGATTGCTTCGCTGCCCGCCGATGGACGCCTCGAATTGCTGGTGCGCCAGCAGCGCCACGCCGATGGGCGCGTGGGGCTGGCCTCGGGCTGGCTGACCGAACATGCGGCGGTGGGCGCGGCGATCGCCATGCGCGTGCGCGTCAACCGCGCCTTCCATGCGCCGGCCGATGACCGGCCTCTGATCCTGATCGGCAACGGCACCGGCCTCGCGGGCTTGCGCGCGTTACTGAAGGCACGCGCGTCCGCGGGCCAGTATCGCAACTGGCTGCTGTTCGGCGAACGTTCGGCCGCGCACGATGCGTTCTATGGCGACGAGCTCGTGCAATGGCAGGCGAGTGGCGTGCTGCAGCGCGTCGACCTCGTCTACTCGCGCGATGGCGGACCGCTGCGCTACGTTCAGGACGCCGTGGCCGAGCAGGCGGTGGCGCTGCGTGACTGGATCGCAGACGGCGCGTCGATCCATGTTTGCGGCAGCCTGCAGGGCATGGCCGGCGGCGTGCATGACGCGCTGGTGTCGATCGTCGGCGACGCTGCATTGCAGCAGATGACTGAAGACGGGCGTTATCGCCGCGACGTGTATTGAAAACTGCGTTGAAGCCGCGCGCGCAGCAAACGCGCGTTTGACGATGCGGGCTCGTCATCGCACGCACCGTTGTCTATCCTCGATCGTTGAGCCAACAACGAACGAGGAGACCCATGCATCGCCAGCATCGCAGCCGCCGTTCCATCCGCAGTTCCGGTAGCACCCAGCGTTCCCGCCTCACGCTTGCCCTCGCCAGCCTCGCGCTGGCCGGCACCGCGCAACTCGCGTCAGCCGCGCCCCCAGAACGTTATGTCGCACCGGGCCTCGAGAAGCCCGCCAGCATCCTCGTCGATCGCTGGGGCGTGCCGCATATCTATGCGGGCACGCTCTACGACGCGTTCTACGCACAGGGCTTTATGGCCGCGCGCGACCGGCTGTTCCAGATCGATCTGTGGCGCAAGCGCGGGCTCGGCGAGATGGCGAAGGACTTCGGGCCGCAGTATGTCGATGGCGACCGTATGGCGCGCGCGGTGCTGTTCCGTGGCGATATGTATCGTGAATGGCTTGCGTACGGTTCCGATGCCAAGCGCGTGGCCGAAGCGTTTGTAGCGGGCGTCAATGCGTTCGTGTCGCAGACCGAGGCGCATCCTGAACTGCTGCCACCCGAGTTCAAACTGCTCAGCTACAAGCCATCGTACTGGCGCGCCGAGGATATCGTGCGCATCCGTCATCACGGCCTGACGCTGAACTTCACCGGCGAAGTCGATCGCGCGCAGATCTACTGCCAGGTCAAGCCGGACGCGGTGCGCGCGGACTGGCTGCGGCGCGAGCTCGATCCGCCGATCGAACCGAAACTACCGGAAGGCCTCGATCCGTGTGGGATTCCCGCCGCCGAGCTCAAGCGTGCCTACGACCTCGCCACCGCCGCGCCGCGCTTTCCGAAGGACTGGTGGACGCCCGCCGCCAAGGCCGCGAGCAAGACCGACGTGCCACTGGACGAACTGTACGTGCTGCAGGATCCCGCCAGCGATCTCGCGCGTAGCCTCGGCTCGAACAACTGGGTGATCGCCGGCGCGCGCACTACCACCGGCCGGCCGATTCTCGCCAACGATCCGCATCGCGCGCACGGTGCGCCGAGCCTGCGCTACATCAGCCATCTGAATGCGCCGGGCCTGTCGGTCATCGGTGCCGGCGAACCATTCCTGCCCGGCATCTCGATCGGCCACAACGGCACCATCGCATTCGGACTCACGCGCTTCTACATGGATCAGGAGGATCTCTACGTCTACGAGACCAACCCGGCCCAGCCCAACGAATACCGGTATCAGGGCCGCTGGGAGCCCATGAAGACCGTGACCGAGCAGATCGCGGTCAAGGGCGAGGCGACGCCGCGCACCGTCACCATCGACTACACACGGCATGGGCCGCTGCTCTACGCGGACGCGAGCCGACAGCGCGCCTACGCCTTGCGCGCGGCCTGGCTCGACGTCGGCATGGCGCCGTACTTCGGATCGATGGATTACATGCGCGCCCAGAACTGGGATCAGTTCCGCGCGGCGCTGAACCGGTGGGGCGCGCCGGGCGAGAACCAGGTGTTCGCCGATCGCGGCGGCAATATCGGCTGGCTGCCCGGCGGCCTCACCGTGATTCGTCCCAATTGGGATGGGCTCACGCCGGTGCCCGGCGACGGCCGCTACGAGTGGGCCGGCTATCGCAATATGGATGAGCTGCCGTGGACCTACAACCCGGCCGCTGGCTATGTGGTCACCGCCAACGAGAACAACATTCCCGCCGATCATCCGGCCGCGCAGAAGGGCGTCGGCTACGAATGGAGCGACAGTTCGCGCGCGCGGCGGCTCAAGGCCGTGGTCGGCGCCAATCCGCGCAGCTCGCTGGCGGACTCGATGGCCTGGCAGACCGATACGGTCTCGCTGCCCGCGCAACGTGTGGTGGCATTGCTCAAGGGCATCGATAGTACAGACCCGAAGCTGCGGAGTGGACTGGAACTGCTGCGGGGCTGGGACGGCAATGAACGCGCGGATAGCGCACCCGCCGCGTTGTTCGAGGTCTGGTTCAGCAAGCACCTGCGTCCTGCCGTGGTACGCGCGGCGCTGTCGCCGGAGGGCGCCAAGCTCGTCGGTGCGGGCGACGCGGCACGCGTGATCGCGGTACTCGAGCAGCCCGAACCGTGGATGGACACGGCCAAGCGCAGCGAGGTCATCCTCGCATCGCTGAGAGGGGCGATCGTCGAGGTGGAGCAGAAGCTCGGCCCCGATATGCGCGCATGGCAATGGGGCAAGCTCCATACGGCGGCGTTCAACCATCCGCTGAGCCCGATCCTTGACGCGTCCGCACGCCAGCAATACGACGTGAACGCGGGACCGATCGGTGGTTCGGCCTTTACGCCGATGGCCACCACCTACCGCAACAGCGACTTCCAGCTGACCGCCGGCGCGTCATACCGCATGGTGCTCGACGTCGGCAACTGGGACGCGTCGCGCGTGGTCAACACGCCCGGCCAGTCGGGCAATCCCGCCAACCCACACTACCGCGATCTCGCGCCGGTGTGGGCCAAGGGGCAGTACTTCCCGCTGGTGTACTCGCGTAAGGCCGTGGAGAAGGAAAGCGTCGATCGCGTGGAACTGGTTCCACGCTGAACGTCGCCTTCAACGCATCGCCATCTCCAGCACACGTGCCACGTGCAGCGCCTCCCGCTGCGCGCCATCGTGGATCTGATGGCGACAGCTGGTACCGTCGGCGACGATCAGCGCATCGTCGCCGGCCTTGCGCACGGCAGGGAGCAACGACAACTCGGCCATGCGCATCGACGCATCGTGATGTTCCGCTTCGTAACCGAAGCTCCCCGCCATGCCGCAGCACGACGACTCGATCAGCTCGGCCTTCAGCCCCGGAATCCATCCGAGTACCTGCTCGATGGGCCGCACCGCGTCGAAGGCCTTCTGATGACAGTGACCGTGCAGCATCGCGCGTGACTTGCCGATGGTGTTGAGCGTCGGCGCGAACCGACCAGCCGCATGCTCGCGCACAAGAAACTCCTCGAACAGGAATGCGTTGGCAGCAAGCGTCCGCGCGGCGTCGCCATAACCGTACTGCAGAAACTCGTCGCGCATGCTCAGCAGGCACGACGGTTCCAGTCCGACCACCGCCACCCCACGCGATACGAACGGCAGCAGCGCATCGAGCGCGCGCCGGGCCTCGGCCTTGGCCTCATCGACAAGCCCGGCCGCAAGGAACGTGCGACCGCAGCACAGCGGCCGCTCGCCCGGCACGGCAGACAGGTGCACCGTATAACCCGCACGTTCGAGCACGCGCTGTGCCGCGCGCGCGTTCTCGGGCTCCATGTGGTTGTTGAACGTATCGACAAACAGCACGACTTCCTTGCTTGCGTCGGTACTCGCGCCCGGCTTCGGCACATAGCGCTCATCGACGAACGCAGCCTGCCAGCGCGGCAACGACCGTCGCGCGGAAATGCCAAGCAGCCGTTCGCTCAATTGCGGCAGCCCCGGAATGCTGTCGCGCAGGTTGAACAGCCACGGCATGCGACTCGCCATGCCGGCATAGCGCGGCAGCCACGCCACCAGACGATCGCGCACGCGCAGATTTCCCGCACGCGCGTGCGCGGCGCGCACCTCGATCTTGACCTTCGCCATGTCGACGCCGGTCGGACAATCGCGCTTGCAGCCCTTGCACGACACACATAAATCGAGCGTGTCCTTTACCGCCGGATCGAGAATGCCATCGGGACCAAGCTGGCCCGACAGCGCAAGGCGTAGCGTGTTGGCTCGCCCGCGCGTCAGATGCTGTTCGTCACGCGTGACGCGATAGCTCGGACACATCGTGCCCGCATCGAACTTGCGGCAATGACCGTTGTTGTTGCACATCTCGACCGCCGCCGCGAGACCACGCGCGGGATCGAGCCCGGTACCCGGCGCGCTCTCCAGTTCGGTGACGGGATCGCGCGTGACGTTCCACGCGGACCAGTCGAGCGCGGGCACCAGCGGCTTGACCGTATAGCTCGGCGGGAAGCGAAACAGCGTGGCATCGTCCATGCGCGGCGTGCGCACGATCTTGCCGGGGTTGCAACGATTGTCGGGATCGAACAACGCCTTCACTTCCTCGAACGCGCGGTTCAGCGACGGCCCGAACTGCCACGCCACCCACTCGCCGCGGCAGATGCCGTCGCCGTGCTCGCCCGAGTACGCGCCCTTGTATTCGCGCACCATCGCGGCCGCTTCCTCGGCGATCGCGCGCATCTTGGCCGCACCATCGCGCCGCATATCGAGAATCGGCCGCACGTGCAGCGTGCCGACGCTCGCATGCGCATACCAGGTGCCACGCGTACCGTGCTTGTGAAACACCTCGGTCAGGCGCGAGGTGTACTCGGCCAGATGCTCGAGTGGCACCGCGCAATCCTCGATAAAGGACACGGGTTTGCCGTCTCCTTTCATGCTCATCATGATATTGAGGCCGGCCTTGCGTACCTCCCACAGTGCCTTCTGCGGACCGGCTTCGGGCATCTCGACGACGGACCCCGGCAAACCGAGGTCGGCCATCAGCTCGACCAGTTGCGCAAGACCGCGCTCGGTGGCTGCGCGGTCTTCGCTCGCAAATTCGACGAGCAGGATCGCCTCGGGCTCACCGACCAGCGCGCGTTCGATCACCGGACGGAACGCCGGATTGCGGCGCGACAAATCGATCATCGTCCGATCGACGAGTTCGACCGCTGCAGGTCGCAGCCCGACGATATGCCGCGTCAGGTCCATCGACTGATAGAACGTCGGGAAATTCACCACGCCGAGCGTCTTGTGCGTGGGCAGCGGCGCAAGCTGCAGCGTGATGCGCTTGAAGTACGCCAGCGTGCCCTCGGAGCCCACCAGCAGATGCGCGAGGTTGACGCTGCCATCCTCGGTATAAGGGCGCTCGCTCTGCGGCGCGAAGATATCGAGGTTGTAGCCGCCGACCCGTCGCAGCACGTGCGGGTACATCTCCGCAATGGCGTCGCGCTCGCGCTGCGCAATGCGCCGCACGCCATCGGCAATCGCGCGATGCGGCGCGCCATCGTCAGGCCAGCCGCCGTCGAAGCGCACTTCGTCACCGTTGGCGAGGATCGCCTCGATGCCGAGCACGTTGTGCACCATATTGCCGTACTGGATCGAGCGAGACCCGCACGAGTTATTGCCGGTCATGCCGCCGATCGTGCATTGCGCGGCCGTGGAGACATCCACCGGGAACCACAGCCCGTGCGGCTTGAGCCATGCATTCAGATGATCGAGCACGATGCCGGGCTGCACGGTGACCGTGCGCGCGATCGGATCGAAATCAATCACCTGGTTCAGCCATTTGCTGTTGTCGATGACCAGCGCCTCGCCGACGGTCTGGCCGCATTGACTGGTGCCACCGCCACGCGGCAGTAGCGGCGCGTGGAGATCGCGCGCGATATCGAGCGCGAGCCGCGCATCGGCCTCGTCGCGCGGTACCACCACGCCGATCGGCATGACCTGATAGATCGACGCGTCGGTCGAATAGCGACCGCGGCTGGCGGCATCGAACAGCACGTCGCCGCGCAATTCCGCCGCGAGCCGTCGATAGAGCGGCGATTGCTGCGTGGGCGCCGCGCCGCCGCGTGGCATGAAGTGAAGCGGTTGCACGCCGGGTGGCGTGGGGGTGGTCGGCAATGCCATGAGCGTGGGGTCTCCGGGTGCTGCACGTACTCGGGCCCGCCCCTGTGCTGCAGGATCAGGCGGCGGCGCCCTGTACGCGTTCTAGTTCGGCAATCAGCGCGTCGCGCTTGTGCTTCAGGTGCGCGCGCAGGATGTCACGCAGGCCCGCGCCGTCGCGCTTCGCCAGGCAATCGAGCATCGCACCGTGCTCGAGCACGGCCATATCCCATTTTTCCTGATCGAAGTTCGAGCGAAAGCGCAGCGCCTGGATGCGCAGGTTGATTCGTCGATAGGTCTCCTCGAGGATCGGATTGCGTGCCGCCGCATTGATCGCGTCGTGAATGCGGCGGTTCAGCGAGTAGTAATTGGGGAGATCGCGCCGCGCGTGGCAGGCGAGCATCTCGAAGTGCAACGCGCGAATCTCGTTGAGTTCGGCGTCGGTAATGCGTTCACAGGCGAGCTCGCCGGAGAGTCCCTCCAGCGCGCCCATCATCTCGAACAGATAGTCGATGGTTTCCTGCGACAGCTGGACTACCTCGGCGCCGCGATTCGGCAGCAGCGTCACGAGGCCGTCGCCGGCCAGCACCTTGAACGCCTCGCGCAACGGCGTGCGTGACACCTGCAATTGATCGCAGAGCACCCGCTCGTTGAGCCGCGTGCCGGGCGCGAGTTCGCCTTCCAGGATCATGGCGCGCAGGCGCTGGGCCACTGCCACATGCAGGATCTGGCGGTCTACGGCCTGAGAGGAAGGAGTTGGATTGAGGCTCATTGGTAATTTCGCGGCTTGACAGTATTGTATTCAAAACCTACTCTGGGGCAAGCACGAACTGCATGCGAGTGCCGCCGGACACGTCAAAGTTGACGAAAAAGGCGACGGATAATCCAGATATACGTTGATTTATAAGGACTTTCTTCAGGATAGACGGCGCGAAAGCCGCCCAACATTATCCCGTAAGCCAGTCCCGCAGTGCATCCCTGTTTTTTGAATACAAAATTCAAATTGAGACGACGAGGCGATATGATCCGACTGAATTCCCATCCGAGCGGCCGCCACTTCCTGCAGATTCCCGGGCCGACCAATGTGCCGGATCGCGTACTGCGTGCGATGGACTACCCGACCATCGACCACCGCGGCCCCGAGTTCCAGCAACTGGGCAAGAAGGTGCTCGCCGATATCCGCAAGGTCTTCCAGACCGCACAGCCTGTGGTGATCTATCCCGCGTCGGGCACCGGCGCGTGGGAAGCGGCATTGGTGAACACGCTGTCGCCCGGTGACAACGTCCTGATGTTCGAGACTGGCCACTTCGCCTCGCTGTGGAAGCGCATGGCGGACAAGCTCGGCCTGGTTTCCGAATTCCTCGGCGGCGACTGGCGTCACGGTGTGGACGCGGCCGCCATCGGCGCGCGTCTGGCCGAGGACCGCAATCACACGATCAAGGCGGTTTGCGTGGTCCACAACGAAACGTCCACGGGCGTGACGTCGGACATCGCGGCCGTGCGGCGCGCCATCGATGCGGCCAACCATCCGGCCCTGCTGCTGGTCGATACGATCTCGTCGCTGGGCTCGGTCGACTATCGCCACGACGAGTGGGGGGTCGATGTCACCGTGTCGGGCTCGCAGAAGGGTCTGATGCTGCCGCCGGGCATCTCGTTCAACGCGGTGAGCGCCAAGGCGATCGCGGCGTCGGCCAAGTCGAAGCTGCCCAAGGCGTTCTGGGGCTGGGACGAGATCATCGAAGCCAACAAGAATGGCTTCTGGCCCTACACGCCCGCGACCAACCTGCTCTACGGCCTGTCCGAAGCGTGCGACATGCTGTTCGAGGAAGGCCTGCCGAACGTGTTCGCGCGCCACAAGCGCCATGCCGAGGCCACACGAGCCGCGGTGCATGGCTGGGGTCTCGAGATCCTGTGCCAGAACCCCGCCGAATACAGCCCCGCGCTGACCGCCGTGGTCATGCCGGAAGGCCATAGCGCCGACGCGTTCCGCAAGATCGTGCTCGAGAACTTCAACATGTCGCTGGGCCAGGGGCTGTCGAAGGTATCCGGCAAGATCTTCCGCATCGGGCATCTTGGCGACTTCAACGATCTGACGCTGATGGGTACGCTCGCCGGCGTGGAGATGGGCCTCGCGCTCGCGAAGGTGCCGCACCAGACCGGTGGGGTGCTCGCGGCGATGGAAAGCCTGCGCGCCGCCGCGGCGCAACCGGCCTTGAGGGCAGCCTGATTCCCGGCGGCCTGATTCCGGCTTCGGTACGTAAGGCGCCGCCGGGCGCGCAGCAAGTTGTGGCAACAAGAGCCGATGCGGCAGCAGACCGCACGGCATCCATCAAAAGGAGACAAGCCATGCTGTTACGAGGAAGTTTGCAGAGGAAGTTGCAGGCCCCCGCACGCGCGCTCGCGTGTGCATCGTTGCTCGGCGGATTGGTAGCGCCGGCGTTCGCGTGGGAACCCACCAAGCCGGTGGAGCTGGTGGTGCCATTCAGCGCGGGAGGAGCGTCCGATCAGATGGCGCGCTCGATCCAGGGCATCATCGCCAAGAACAAGCTGATGAATCAGCCCATGATCGTCATCAACAAGGCGGGCGCGAGTGGTGCGGAAGGACTGATGGACACCAAGGCGTCGAAGGGCGATCCGCACAAGCTGCTGGTCACCTCGTCAGCGTTGTACACGGTGCCGATGGTCAGTCAGCTGCCGTTCAACTGGCGTGACCTGACGCCGGTGGCGATGGTGGCACAGGACGAGTTCGTGCTGTGGACCAATGCGCAGGATCCGTACAAGACGGTGGCCGACTATCTGGCCGAGGCCAAGAAACAGCCGGGCAAGCTCAAGATGGGCGGCACCAGTTCCAAGCGCGAGGACCAGATCATCACCGCGCAGACGGAACGCAAGGCCGGTGTGCGCTTTATCTACATCCCATACAAGGGCGGCGGCGAAGCGGCCACGCAGCTGTCGGGCAAGCACATCGACTCCAACGTCAACAATCCTTCCGAATCGATTGGCCAATGGCGCGCGGGCGAGCATCGCGCGCTGTGCGTGTTCGCGCCCTCACGCATGCAGTACTCGGCCAAGGTCACCGCTACGCAAAGCTGGGGTGACATCCCCACCTGCAAGGAAGCGGGTCTCGACGTCGAATATCAGATGCTGCGCGTGTTCATGCTGCCCGGTGGCGTCACGCCGGATCAGCAGAAGTTCTACGTCGATCTGATGCAGAAGGTCGTGGCCACGCCCGAGTGGAAGGAATACCTCGAGAAGAACGCGCTCAAGAACGACTTCCTGGTCGGCCAGAAGCTCACGGACTTCCTGACCGCCGACGAGAATCGCCACAAGGACATCATCAAGGCCGCAGGCTTTGTGACCGCCGCGCGCTGACGCGCGCTGGCTGTGCCCCTCTCCACGGCATGGAGAGGGGATTCCCGATGGCATTCCAGGAGACCCGATCATGGGCGAGCACCCACAGGACGTCGCGGCACCGGCGGCGATCACGGTACGCACGGCGGAAATCGTCGTGGCACTGCTGATCGCTGCCGGCGCCGTGGTGGTGATGGTCAGCAACTACAGCATTGGCGCGGGCTGGGCGCCGGACGGCCCCGAAGCGGGCTATTTTCCGTTGCGCATCGGCGCGATTATTTTCATCGCGTGCCTGTTCGTGTTGTGGCACGCGTGGCGTATGGAAGCTAGCGAGACGTTCGTCACCTGGACGCAGCTCAGGCAGGTGGGCGTGATTCTCGTGCCGCTCACCGTCTATATATCGCTCATTGCCTTTCTTGGCATCTACGTGGCATCCGCGGTGTTTATCACCGGCTTCATGATCGCGATCGGCAAGTTCTCGTGGTGGCGTTCGATTGCTACCGGTGTGTTGATCAATGTGGCGCTGTTCTGGATCTTCGAGATGCAGTTCCGCGTGCCGCTACCGAAGGGTCCGCTCGAAGCGGCTCTCGGATTCTGAGGAGGCGGCGATGGAAGAACTCAATGCATTGATGGGCGGCTTCGCGGTAGCGATGTCGTGGCACAACGTGGCGCTGATGCTCGCGGGCATCCTGCTTGGCATCGTGGTGGGTGTGCTGCCGGGCCTGGGTGGTCCCAACGGCGTGGCGATCCTGCTGCCGCTGACGTTTTCGATGGAGCCTACCTCGGCGATCATCATGCTCTCCTGTATTTACTGGGGCGCATTGTTCGGCGGGGCGATCACGTCGATCCTGTTCAATATTCCCGGTGAGGCGTGGTCCGTGGCGACCACCTTCGACGGGTATCCGATGGCGCAGCAGGGCGAGGCCGGCCGCGCGCTGACCTCGGCGTTCACCGGCTCGTTCCTCGGCGCGCTGGCCGGCGTGCTGCTGATCACGTTCCTCGCGCCGCTGGTGGCGAAGTTTGCGCTGCGCTTTGGGCCACCGGAATTCTTCGCGGTCTACTTCCTCACGTTCTGCAGCTTTATCGGCATGGGCAAGGAAGCGAAGTCGAAGATCGTGATTGCGATGTGCATCGGCTTTGCGCTGGCAGCGGTGGGCATGGACACGGTCTCGGGCACGCTGCGCATGACGTACGGTTCCACCGAGCTGCTGCGTGGATTCGACTTCCTTGTTGTCGTGATCGGTCTGTTCGGCATCAGCGAAATCCTGATGACGATGGAGGAGGGCATTGCGTTTCGTGGCAAGCGCGCCGACATCGACCTCAAGGTCGTGCTGAAGACCTGGGCCGAGCTGCCACGCTACTGGATGACGCTGATCCGTTCGTCGATCATCGGCTGCTGGCTCGGTGTGACGCCGGGTGGCGCGACCGCCGCGTCGTTTATGGGTTATGGCGTGGCCAAGAAGTTCGCGCGTAATCGCGAGACCTTCGGCCGCGGCAATGTCGAAGGTGTGATCGCGCCCGAGTGCGCCGCGCACGCGGCCGGTACCAGTGCGCTGCTGCCGATGCTGGCGCTCGGCATTCCGGGTTCGGCCACCGCTGCGGTGCTGCTTGGTGGCCTGATGATCTGGGGCCTGCAGCCGGGACCGCTGCTGTTCACGGAACAGAAGACGTTCGTGTGGGGCCTGATCGCGAGTATGTACCTTGGCAATCTGGCCGGCCTGATCGTGGTGCTCTCTACGGTGCCGTTGTTCGCGGCGATCCTGCGCATTCCGTTCGCGATCATCGCGCCGCTGATCCTCGTGGTCTGCGCGATCGGTGCGTACACCGTGCATAACGCGATGTTCGACGTCTGGCTCATGCTGATCTTCGGCGTGGTCGGCTATGTGCTCAAGAAGCTCGACTATCCGCTGGCGCCACTCGTGCTCGCGCTGGTGCTTGGCGATCGTGCCGAAGATTCGTTCCGTCAGACCATGCTGATGTCGCAGGGCGAGATGAACGTGTTCTGGTCCAACGGCCTGGTCGGCACGATCATGGGCCTGGCGATTCTGGTGCTGGTGTGGCCGGTGTTTGGCGGCATGATCGATGCCCGCAAGCGCCGCCGCGCGCTGCAGACGCAGGGCGCGACGGATTGAAGGCGGCCGCGGGGCTGCTTACATCGCCTCGAACGCTTTCAGCGTGCGGGCGTTGGCGGCCTTGGCGGCGGCATCGACGTAATGGATGCCGTTGTTGCGCGCGAAGGCGTGCTGGCAGCCGGGATATGTGTGGATCTCGACGTGCTTGTTGTCCTTGAGCGCCTCGATGATCTTCGCGCGTGCTTCGGCGGGCACGAATTCGTCTTCCTCGGCGATATGCATCAGCAGCGGGCTCTTGATCTTGCCGGCTTCGCCGAGGAACTTGTCGAGATTGACACCGTAGTACGACACCGCGCTGTCGGTATCCGTGCGCGTGGCGGTCAGGTAGGCCAGCAGGCCGCCGAGGCAAAAGCCCACGGTGCCGACGCCGCCGGTCACGCCGGGCAGCTTGCGCGTGTGGGCGATGGTGGTGGCGATGTCTTCGACACCCTTGTCCACGTTGAACGCGTTCAGTAGCGCGAACGCCTTGTCCCATTCTTCCTTGGTCTTGTCGGTCAGTTCGACGTTGGGCTCGAGCCGCCAGTAAAGATCCGGGCAAATCGCCACGAAGCCGTCGCGCGCAAAGTTATCGCAGGTCTCGCGCATGTCGGCGTTGATACCGAAGATCTCCTGAATCACCACAATGGCGGAACCCCGCGCGTTGGCCGGGTCCGGCGTGGCAAGGTACGCGGCAAAGCTGCCGTCGGCGGTGTCGATGGAAATGCGCTGGGACATGGTGGGTCTCCTGGTGAGCGTCAAGGGAAAGCTTGAGCTTAGCAGCCGTGGCGCGGCGGAGCTATGACAGAAGGCTGCTCTCCGATACGCAGTTCCACCCGCTGCAGGCGAGTATCGATGCCCCTTACCTGAAGTTCCACGCGCTCCATGCGAACATCCAGGCGGTCGATGCGCGTCTCCAGGCGTTCCAGATGCTTGTCTACTTGCTCAAAGCGTTTGTCTACTTGTTCAAAGCGCTTGTCTACATCCTCGAAGCGCTGGTCGACCAGATCGAAGCGCTTATTGACATGGTCGAACCCATGATTCATCACGGCAATGACCAAGTCTACTTTCTTGTCCATCCGTGTCAGGACGAAGTTCAGAATGTAAAAAACGCCTGAGACCGTGGCCACAGCGACGCCTCCGAGCATGCTCCAGTGCTGAATATCCACCACCTCACTCTCCTTCACGATTGCAATGCGCCGCATTCTTCCACCATCGCCGCAGCGCGTCATGGCTATCCGCGTGCTGTTTGATCTAGCGCAAGCAAAATCCCGCCTAAATAGAGTAATGAGACTTTTCTCATCGCTGAACCACTATGCCTAAACCATAGAAATTTTTTGGTTCATCAGTCTCATAATCGCTTTTTTCTTCTTCCCGACAGCGCGAGACTGTCCCCGGGCAGCGCGGTGCATCGCCAAGACGTGCTCCCCCATAAAAAGACCTATCAGGAGACAACGATGACCACCCACAAAAGCCGGCGCCGCGCGCTGGGCGCCACGCTTTGCCTGTTGCTGACACTGCCGTGCGCCATTCCCGCCTACGCCGCCTATCCCGACAAGCCCATCCGGCTGGTCGTGCCTTACCCGCCGGGCGGTGCCACCGACGTCATCGGCCGCATCATTGCGCAGAAGCTCGGCGACGCGCTGGGTCAGCAGGTGGTGGTGGACAACCGCGGTGGCGCGGGCGGCAATATCGGCGCCGAGGTGGTGGCGAAGTCCGCGCCGGACGGGTACACGCTGCTGATGGGTGCGCTCACTTCGCACTCGACCATGGCCACGCTCGAGAAGGGCAAGCTGCGCTACGACCTGATCAAGGACTTCGCGCCCGTGATGGTGGTCGGCTCGGTGCCGCTCGTGGTGGTAGTCAATCCGAAGCTGCCGGTCCATACGCTGCCGGAGCTGATCCAGTATGGCAAGGCCAATCCCGGCAAGCTCAACTACGCATCGTCGGGTGCCGGCGCGCCGCAACGCATGGCCGCCGAGCTGTTCAAGAAGGAAGCCGGCATCGACATGGTCCACGTACCGTACAAGGGCAGCGGCCCGGCGATGACTGACCTCGTGGCCGGACAGGTCAATATGATGGTGGAGACCGTACCCGCCGCGCAGCCGTTCATCAAGGCGGGCCAGTTGCGCGCGCTCGCGGTGGCGGCGCCGAAGCGCATCTCGATGCTGCCGGACGTACCGTCGGCCACCGAGGCCGGCATGCCCCAGCTCGAAGTGGCCTCGACGTTCGGGGTGCTCGCGCCTACCGGCACGCCGCCGGCGATCATCGAGCGTCTGAACGCGGCCATCGCGAAGATGCTGGAAAATCCCGAGGTCAAGGAACAGTTCCTGAAGCAGGGCGTGTACGCCGCCGCGCCGACCTCGCCCGACAAGTCCGCCGAGCGGCTGCGCACCGAGGTGAACCGCTGGGAGAAGGTGATCACGGAAGCGCAGATCAAGTCCGACAGCTGATCCGCCTGCCGTTTATTTTTTGTTTCGTTGAAGAAAGCCTGACATAACCATGACCCGGAAACCGAACGACCCCAAGGGTGCCGACGCCCCCAACGACGCCCAGCAAAGCCAGCCCGCCGGCAGTGGCAGCGGCCTGCGCAAGGGGCTGACCAATTACGGCGATCTGGGCTTTTCGCTGTTCCTGCGCAAGGCCTTTATCAAGGGCTCCGGCTATACGGACAGCGCGCTGGACCGGCCCGTGATCGGCATCGCCGACACGGGCAGTGCCTACAACCCGTGCCACGGCAACATGCCGCAGCTGCTCGAGGCGGTGAAGCGCGGCATCATGCTCGCGGGCGGGCTGCCGATGTCGTTCCCGACGATCTCGGTACACGAGAGCTTTGCCGCGCCGACCAGCATGTACCTGCGCAACCTGATGTCGATGGACACCGAGGAGATGATCCGCGCGCAGCCGATGGACGCGGTGGTGCTGATCGGTGGCTGCGACAAGACCGTGCCCGCGCAACTGATGGGCGCGGCATCGGCCGGCGTACCGGCGATCCAGCTGGTGACCGGCGCGATGCTCACGGGTTCGCATCGCAGCGAACGCGTGGGCGCGTGTACCGACTGCCGCCGCTACTGGGGCAAGTTCCGCGCGGGCGAGATCGGAGAGGAAGAGACCGGCCAGGTCAACAACCAGCTGGTGGCCAGCGTCGGTACCTGCTCGGTGATGGGTACGGCCAGCACCATGGCGTGCATTGCCGAAGCGCTCGGCATGAGCCTGCCCGGCTCGGCCACGCCGCCCGCGGTGACTGCCGATCGCATCCGCATGGCGGAGCTGACCGGCGCGCGCGCGGTGGAAATGGCGAAGGAGCGTCTGACCATCGATCGCATCCTGATGCCCGCGGCGTTCGAGAACGCGATTCGCGTGTTGCTGTCGATCGGCGGCTCGACCAACGGCATAGTCCACCTTGCGGCGATCGCGGGCCGTATGGGCCTCGATATCGACATGCAGGCGCTGGACCGCATGGGTCGCGAGACCCCGGTGCTGCTCGACCTCAAGCCCACGGGCCAGCATTACATGGAGGACTTCCACAAGGCCGGCGGTATGGCCACGCTGCTGCGCGAGCTGCGCCCCCTGCTACGCCTCGATGCACTGACGGTCACGGGGCGCACGCTTGGCGAGGAAATTGACGCGGCGGGCGAGCCGTTCCCGCAGGATGTCGTGCGTTCGATCAAGAATCCGATCTACCCGCAGGGCGGCATCGCGGTGCTCAACGGCAACCTTGCACCGGGCGGCGCGATCATCAAGCAGTCAGCGGCCGATGCCAGGCTCATGGAGCATGAGGGGCGCGTGGTGGTGTTCGAGAACTCGCAGGATCTGGTCGAGCGCATCGACCTCGACGACCTCGACGTGAACGCCGACGATATCCTCGTGCTGCGCAATATCGGACCGAAGGGCGCGCCCGGCATGCCCGAGGCCGGCTATATCCCGATTCCGCGCAAGCTCGCGCGCGCGGGCGTCAAAGATATGGTGCGGATCTCCGACGGTCGCATGAGCGGTACCGCGTTTGGTACCGTGGTGCTGCACGTCACGCCGGAGGCGGCGGTGGGCGGGCCGCTCGCGCTTGTGCGCACGGGTGACCGTATCCGCCTGAGCGTCAGCGGGCGTGAACTGAGTCTGCTGGTATCGGACGACGAACTCGCGCGTCGTCGCGCGGAGTCGCCGGTGGTCGAGCCGACCGCATCGCGCGGTTACCTGAAGCTATTCCTGCAGACGGTCACGCAGGCGGATCAGGGCGTGGACTTCGACTTCCTGCGCCTGCCGGAGGCACGCGGCAAGACCCCCGAGTGATCGAGCGCGGTGCTGTCCGATGCAAGCGGATGCGTGAACAGTGCGCGCGCTTCGGCCAGCAACGCCTCGGACAGCGACGCGCGTGGTCCCTGTGTCGACCAGATCAGGCCCACGCGTCGGACCGGCGCGCGATCGGGCAGTGGGCAACGCGCGATCGCGAGCCCGCTCTGCCACATCGGCCGCCAGTCGGGCACGAGCGCCACGCCGAGACCTTCCGCGACCAGCGCCGCGATCACCATCAACCCATCCACTTCGAGCCGCTGATGAGGGCGGATACCGTGATCGCGCAGATAACGATCCGCGAGCTGGCCGCCGAGCACGGAACGATCGTAGCGAATGAACGGCTCGTTCGCGAGCAACGCGTGCGGATCGCGACCGGCCATCGACGCGGGCGCCACCACCACCAGCGGCTCGGCCATGAACTCGGCCCACTGGTAACCCTTGGCCACCGCGAACTGCGGTTCGACGACGATGGCCGCATCGAGCTCGCCGCGCGTGAGGCTCTCGCACAGTTCAATCGATCGGCCGGGTTTGACGAACAGACTGACGTTCGGATGACGACGGTAGAGCTGACCGAGCAGTGGCGGTACGATGCTACCCATGGCGGTGACGAACGAGCCGAGGCGGAATTCGCCGAGCGAGGCGTCGCCGATGGCGACCGACCCCATGTCGCGAATATCGCGAATGACCTGACGCGCGCGATCGAGAATGCGGATGCCCGCTTCGGTGGGCACCACCGATCGTCCGGCGCGTCGCACCAGCGGGACGCCGAGCTCTTCCTCGAGCGCGTGCAGACGCGCGGCGATGGCGGCGGGCGTCAGGTCGAGCCGGCGCGCGGCCTCCGCGAGGGAGCCCACGTCGACGACGGTAACGAAGCTTTGCAGGAATCGGACATCCATGCCGCCATGCTAACAAGTTTCATGGCGGTTGCATCCGAAAGCATTCCCCCAATCCAGGAGACATCATGCTGCTGACCCCCGACGCCAAGGGCGTTTTCCCGATTGCACCGACCCCGTTTCTCGATGACGGCACCATCGACACCGCGTCCATCGACCGGCTGACGGACTTCTATCTCGAATGCGGTGCCACCGGCATCACGGTATTGGGTCAGCTCGGGGAAGCGCCCAAGCTCGAGCATGGCGAATCGGTGGATGTGGCCGCGCGCATGATCCGTCGTGCCGGCCAATTGCCCGTGGTGGTGGGCGTGTCCGCGCCCGGCTTCGCGGCGATGCGCGCGCTGACGCGCGAGGTCATGGAGCGCGGCGCCGCCGGCGTGATGATCGCCCCGCCCAACACGCTGCGTACCGACGACCAGATCGTTGGCTACTACCGGCAGGCTGTGGAAGCGATCGGTGACGACGTGCCGTTTGTGCTCCAGGACTATCCGCTGACGTTCTCGGTGCAAATGACGCCGGGCGTGATCCGCCGCATCGTCACCGAGCTGCCGTCATGCGCGATGCTCAAGCATGAGGACTGGCCCGGTCTCGAAAAAATCTCCACGTTGCGTGGTTTCGAGAAGGACGGCTCGATGCGGCATATCTCGATTCTGTGCGGCAACAACGGCCTGTTCCTCGACTACGAGGTGGAGCGCGGTGCCGATGGCGCGAACACGGGCTATTGCTTCCCCGACATGCTGTGCGATGTGGTGCGGCTCAACGCCGCGGGCGAGCGCGAGGCCGCGCACGATCTGTTCGACGCGCACCTGCCGTTGCTGCGCTACGAACAACAGCCGGGCGCAGGCCTGGCTGTGCGCAAGTACGTGATGATGCGGCGTGGATTGCTGACGTCGGCCGCGCAACGCAAGCCGGCCGCGACGATGTCCGCGACGGCTCGCGCCGAGGTCGATCATCTGTTGCGTCGTCTTGCGCGGCACGATCCGCGCGCGCTGGTTGATTGAGCGAGTGCGACCGCCACGTCCTTAACGTTGGAACACCGTGTGGATGGAGCGTCCGCGCGCATCCACCGCAACGGTGACAGGCATGTCCTCGACCTCGAATTCGTACATGGCTTCCATGCCGAGGTCGGGGAATGCCACCACGCGCGATTTGCGGATCGCGCGCGAGATCAGATAGGCGGCGCCACCGACCGCGGTGAGGTACGCCGCACCGTTGTCGCGAATCGCCGCGATCGCGGTGGGGCCACGTTCGGCCTTGCCGACCATCACGCGCAGGCCGGTCTCGGCCAGCAGGCGCGGCAGGAACTTGTCCATGCGCGTGGAGGTGGTCGGCCCCGCCGGACCCACCGCTTCATCGCCAACCGGATCGACGGGTCCCACGTAATAGATCGCCCGATCGCGCAGTGACACCGGTAGCGGTTCGCCCGCATCGAGCATCGCCATCAGCCGCTTGTGGGCGGCATCGCGCGCGGTCAGCAGGCGGCCGCGCAAACGTAGCGTCTGTCCCACCTTCCATTGCGCCACGCTGTCCGCGGTCAGCGTATCGAGGTCCACCGTGAGCGCGTCGGCTTCCGCGGGCATCGCGTCGGGAATATCGCGCCAGACCGAAGCGTCCGGCGGCACGAAGGTCGCGGGTCCGGTGCCGTCGAGCGTGAATCGAACGAAGCGGGTGGCTGCGCAGTTGGGAATCAGAGCGACCGGCAGCGCCGCGGCGTGGCTCGATAGCGCCCGCACCTTGACGTCGAGCACGGTCGTCAACCCGCCGAGCCCCTGCGCGCCGATGCCGAGCGCGTTGATGCGGTCGTACAGCTCCAGCCGCAGTTGCTCCACCTCGTCGGCCGCCCCGCGCGCGCGCAAAGTCTGGATATCGATCGGTGCGAACAGGGAACGTTTGGCAGCCAGCATCGCTTGTTCGGGCGTGCCGCCGATACCCACGCCGAGCACGCCGGGCGGACACCAGCCCGCGCCCATTTGCGGAATCGCGTCGAGGATCCAGTCGACGAGCGAATCGCTCGGATTGAGCGTGGTGAACTTCGCCTTGACGTCGCCGCCCCCGCCCTTGGCCGCCACGATCATCTCGACGGTATCGCCGGGCACGAGCTCGACATCGACGAAACCGGGGGTGTTGTCGCCGGTATTGCGGCGCGCGCCCAGTGGCGAGTTGACCATGGTCGCGCGTAGCGGATTTGCGGGCAGCGTGTAGGCGCGCCGCACGCCATCGTTGACGACCTCCTGCAGGCTGCGCAGCGCGCTGCCGTCGCGCGTGGCCAGGCGCACGCCCATGCCGACACGTAGAAAGACCTGTGCGACGCCGGTGTCCTGGCACAGTGGCCGATGCCCGCGCGCGGCCATGCGGCTGTTGACCAGCAACTGCGTCAGCGCACTGCGCGCGGCGCCGGGCGGCTCGGCGTCCCAGGCACGCCGCAGCGCTTCGACGAAATCGGCGGGATGGTAATAGCTGACGAACTGGAGGGCATCGGCGACGCTGTCGGCGATGTCTTCCTGGAAGACGACGGTCATGTGGGGCTCCGGCTTTGCTCGCGGAATATGTTTAAACATATTCGCACAAAGCGGCGCGGCGCGAAAGCCGTTGTTGCCTGCTCTCCGTCGCGATGACCTCAGAGGGCCTGACGCTGCAGCACCGTCGAATACGAGAAGCGATCAGCCGGATGCACGCTGACCACCACTTCGAACAATCGGTCCGACTGGTCGTAATAGCGCCGCACGAACTCGAGCGCATACGCGCCGGGCGCGGTACCGAGGGTTTGCGCGAGCGGCGCCGGAATGCCGATGGCACGCACGGTCTGGTGAATTTCCTTCACCAGGCGTCCGGAGGTCTGGCCCACCAGTTCGCAGATCAAGCCTTCCGATGTCTTGAGTTTGCTCTTGATCTTGGCGCCGTCGGCGGCGGTCACGTACACATCGGACCACGCGACCGGATGATCGGGTGCCGCCGGATTGGTACGCGAGGTGGGGATGTGCAGCCAGCGCGAGCCGGGCTGGCAGCCCAGATGCGCGGCCAGCTCGATATCCATCACGACCTCGCGCGCACCATGAATCTTGCGCACGGTGGCCGCGCCGTACTGCACGAGCTCGTCGATCGACGAGAGGCGTGGCATGTACTCGCCCGACTGCGGCGCGGAGGCTTCCACGCGCGTGCCCGCGCGCTTCTTGCGCGACACCATGCCGAGGTCCTGGATGCGGGTGAGCGCGACGCGCACGGTACCGCGGCTGACGCCGTATTTGTCGGCAAGCTCGAGCTCGCCGGGCAGGCTGGAGCCGACCGGATAGACGCCGCTGGTGATGTCCTGAATGAGCGCCTTGGTCAGCTCGGCGTGGCGTGGCTCCATAAATCGCGGGAAGTTGGGTGGGTGAATGAGGATGCAGATGCTAACGATACCCGACCTGCAAGCCAAGCGCGCGATTGGATTGTGTCAACAGCGGCGGCAAAAGCGCGAGCGGCTCGGCATCCGTTGCGGGTATACCCCCCTGGATTTGACCTTGACCCGCGCGCCTCGCTATCCCTAGAATATGTTCAAACATATTTTTTAGCTAGACATATTTGGATAGTCATGGCCACTACCGTATTCGACTCCGTTCTGTTCCGCGACATGTTTGGCACGCCCCAGATGCGCGCCGTATTCGATGATCGCGCCTACGTCGCGCGTTGCATCGATGCCGAGACGGGCCTCGCCCGCGCGCAGGCGCGTGCCGGGCTGATTCCCGCCGATGCCGCGCGACACATCACCGAGCGCGCGCGCCTCGAGGACATCGACCTCGACGCCATGCGCGTGGAAACCGAGATCGTCGGCTACCCGATCCTGCCGCTGGTGCGCCAACTGTCCGCGATGTGCGGCGAGGCCGGCCGCTACGTGCACTGGGGCGCGACCACGCAAGACATCATGGACACCGCGACCATGCTTCAGTGCAAGCAGGCCGTGGACATCATCGAGGCTCAGCTCGACGAAGTGCGCGGCGCGCTGGCCAAGCTGGCGGCGGAACACGCGCAGACGGTCACTGCTGGTCGCACACACCTGCAACACGCGCTGCCCGTGACCTTCGGCTTTCGTGCGGCGGTGTGGCTGTCGGCGCTGAATCGGCATGCCGAGCGCCTGGCCGAAGCGAAGCGGCGCGCGCTGCTGGTGGAGTTCGGTGGCGCGGCGGGCACGCTCGCGTCGCTGGGCCGCACCGATATCGGCTTGACCGTGCGCGCCAATCTCGCCGAGGAACTTGGCCTGCGCGACCCCAAGATTACGTGGCATGTGGCGCGCGACGGGCTGGTCGAACTGGTGTCGTTGCTCGCGGCGATCGGTGGTTCGTTGGGCAAGATCGCGTTCGACGTGATGACGATGGCCTCGTCCGAGTTCGGCGAAGTGGCCGAACCGTTTGTCGAAGGCCGTGGCGCCAGTTCCACGATGCCGCAGAAGCGCAATCCGATCTCGAGCGAACTGATGCTTGCGGCGGCCAAGCTGCTGCGCGAACGCGCTGCGCTGATGCTCGACGCGATGATCCAGGACTTCGAACGCGCCACCGGCCCGTGGCACCTCGAATGGAGCGCCGTGCCGGAAGCTTTCCTGCTGGCTTCGAGCGCGCTCGGCCAGGCCGCGTTCATGCTCAAGGGCCTGTCGGTCGATACCGGCCGCATGCGCGCGAACCTCGACCTGACCGGCGGGCTTATCGTGGCCGAGGCCGTGATGATGGGACTCGCGCCCGAGATCGGCCGCCAGCAGGCGCACGACGTCGTCTATGACGCCTGCCGCGATGCCATCGAGCACAAGCGCACGCTGTACGCGGTGCTCTGCGAGAACGCCGACATCGTGGCCCGCCTTGGCGAGCCGCGCATTCGCGAACTGACCGATCCCGCCAACTACCTCGGCGCCGCCGAACGCATGACGCTTGCAGTGGTGGAAGACACCCGCATCGGACGCTGATCGCCCGCCATCAGGCTCGCGACACTACATAGAAGGAGACAACATGACACTCATTGGCTCGACACTCACGCGCTGGATGCTGCCCGCACTCTGCCTCGCGGCAGGCATGGCCCACGCCCAGACCTATCCCACCAAGCCCGTCACGTGGGTCGTGCCGTTCGCGGCCGGTGGTCCCACCGATGCGCTTGCGCGCAATATCGCGGACCGCGTATCGCGTGAGATCGGCCAGCCGATTCTCATCGAGAACGCCCCGGGCGCGGGCGGCACGGTAGGCGCGGCCAAGGCCGCGCGCGCACCAGCCGATGGCTACACGTTCCTGGTTGGCCACGTTGGCTATATGGCCGCGGCACCGTCGCTGTACAGCAAGCTTTCCTACGACCCGGTCAAGGATTTCGAGGGCGTGTTCCGCTTCCCGGATACGCCACTGGTGCTGTTGGTCGGTGCCAACTCGCCGTACAAGACCGTGCAGGACCTCGTGGCGCACGCGAAGGCGAACCCGGGCAAGCTGAACTTCGGCAATGCGGGCGTCGGTTCCACCTCGCATCTGGTCGCGGCGATGTTCGCGCAGAAGGCCGGTATCAAGATCACGCCGGTGGCCTACAAGGGCGCGGGTCCGGCGTTGACCGACGTGATGGGGGGACAGGTCGATGGCATGTTCGACCAGACCAACACCGCGCTCCCGCAGGTCAGCGGTGGCAAGGTGCGCGGCATTGCGCAGACGGCCACGCGCCGCGTGCCGCAGTTCTCGCAGGTGCCAACGGTGGCGGAGACCGTGGTGCCGGGCTTCGAAGCCTCGACGTGGTATGGCCTGTACGCGCCCAAGGGCGTGCCGAAGGAAGTGGTCGCGCGCGTCTATGCGGCGTGGGGCAAGGCGCTGCAGGATCCGGCCTTCGTCAAGCGGCTGGCTGACCAGGGCATTCAGATGCTGCCCGACGCGCAATACGCGCCGGCCGCACTGACGCAGCACACCGCGAGCGAAGTCGTGAAATGGAAGAAGGTGATCGCTGACGCGAACATCAAGCTGGACTGAGCACGAAGGTTTGCCGAGCGGGTGGGAGGGAAATCAGGGTGCCGAAGGGGGTACACTCGAGGTTTCCCCTCAACGTCGAAGTTCGATTCGACACCGAAGCCATCCATGAAGAAACTCTCGCTCCTTATCGCGGCCCTGGCCCTCGCCGGCGCGGCGCACGCTCAACAGTCCGCGCCTGAGACGCTGCCTTCGGGCATGACGATCCAGCATCTGACCAAGGGCACGGGCGCATCACCGAAGGCGACGGACACCGTGAAGGTGCACTATCGCGGCACGCTGACGGACGGCACCGAGTTCGACAGTTCGTACAAGCGTGGTCAGCCGATTTCGTTCCCGCTCAACCGCGTGATTCCGTGCTGGACCGAAGGCGTGCAGAAGATGCAGGTGGGTGGCAAGGCCAAGCTGACCTGCCCGGCCTCGACGGCGTACGGCGCGCGCGGCGTGCCGGGCGCGATTCCGCCGAACGCGACGCTGAACTTCGAAGTGGAACTGCTCGGCATCGGTAGCTGAGCTCGGTAGAACGCTTCAGTGACGCATACGACGCCCTCATTCGAGGGCGTTCTTTTTTGAAGCGCGATGTTTGCATCGTCAGAGACTGCTCCTATACTGGATTTGTGCTGCGGCGCAGCAATTCCGTGCGGCGCGAGATGCAGCCATGGAGCGCAGTCATGTCCATGAACCCGTGCGAGCTATGCATGCGGCTCATCGGCCGTCCCGGCCATGTCCCACCCCACGTGCATCTGGCGAGATCCGCCGCGTTGTCGAGGACATCGCAAGGTAGCGCGCATGTCTATCTATGCGCACGATGCCGGCAGGCGATTGTGCTGGCGACTGATGACGATGAAGGTCCCGATCGCTGGAAGGCCTATTCCACGTAAGCACTGATCGGCGCCGCGAACAATGAGGTGCGGCGCGGGACGAGTAGAATTGCAACTCCATTCGCGAACCCAGAATTCGCGCCTGCCCTGCAGAACGGCAGGATTTTGAAAAGAGAGTGCAAGTTGAACAATCCGGCCAGCGATCGGACCGTGCAGCGCCCCCCAGCGCCTGTGGCCGACGACGCCCAAGCCCGCGCCCATGGCATCTCCGCCACTGGGACGCTCGATGCCAACCGTGGCATCACCCTCCTGACGTTCGCGTTCGTGCTGAGCCAGTTCTATCGCAGCTGCCTGGCGGTGATTGCGCCCGAACTGCAGCACGATTTCGCGTTGTCCCCGGCGGGCTTCGGCACGATGTCCTCGTGTTTCTTCCTTGCCTTCGCCGCCGCGCAGATCCCGGTGGGCCTGGCGTTCGACCGCTATGGCGTGGGCCGTCCCACCTCGCTGCTACTCGGCGTTGGTGCCGTTTCCGCGATCATGTTCGTGCTGGCACCGAGCGGTGGCGCGGCGATGCTCGCACAGGTGGGGCTCGGACTGGCCTGTGCACCAGTGTTTATGGGCCTGATGCACTTCGCCTCGGAACACCTCGACGAGAAGCGGTACATGCGCGAGGTCAGCCGCTCGAATGCGATGGGCATGATTGGCGCGCTGTGTGCCACGGCGCCGTTGGGATGGATGTCGCAATGGCTCGGCTGGCGCTACGCGATGGGCATCTCCGCGCTTTGCATGGTCGCCGCCTGTTATGGCGTATGGCGTCATGTACGCGATAGTGGCCACGCGGAAGCGCGCCATGCGCCGATGGGCGCGATGCTGGCCGACAGCGCGCGATTGCTCGGCATGCGATCCCTGTGGCTGTTGATTCCGCTGTGCGTGGCGATGGCGGCAGGGACCGCGTTTCGCAACGCATGGAGCGGTCCGTATCTGGCCACCGTGTACGGCCTGGCCGCAGGCACGCGCGGCATCGCGCTGACGCTGCTGAGCCTCACCGGCTTCGCCACCGCGTTTCTGCTGCCGGTGCTGGTCCGACGCACCACGCTCAAGCGCACGATCATGGGCTGGGCCTGTTTCGCCACCTGCGGCGCGCTGGCGCTCGCGCTCTGGCCCGGTCATGGCGTGGTGACGAGCGTCGCGTGCATGGCGTTGCTGACGACCATCGGCATGCTGCATCCGCTGGTTATGGCGCAGGGCCGCAGCTTGCTGCCGCCGGCCAAGCGTGGACGCGGGCTCGGCGTCCTCAACTCCTTTGTCTTTCTCGGCTCGGCGCTCACGTCGTGGGGCTTCGGCATCATCGCCAATGCCGGTCACGATCGCCTGTGGCCGAACGCGTTGACCTACGGCGTGATCTTCGGCACCGCTGCGGTGATCGTCGTCATCGCGCTCGTGCCGTACGTGTTCAGCGCGATGGGGCACGCGGTGGTACCGGCCAAGGTGGCGGAGGGATAGACACGTCGCGCGCGTGCTATGTTGGAGAGATTCGTCCGCTGCCGGAGTCCGCGATGGCGATCTCCCGACTCTTGCCTGTCCTGCTGCTGGTCCTGTTGACGCTATCGTCGCTGTGCGCAGCGCAACCGTCATCGATGACGCCTGCCGAGCTTCGGCGCCCGAATGTGGTCGTGCTGATTCGCCACGCGAATGCACCGGGCGTCGGCGATCCGCCGTCATTCCGTCTCGATGACTGCGCCACCCAGCGCAACCTCGATGCCTCTGGCCGGGAGCAGGCCAGCGCGCTGGGTGCCGCGTGGAAAGCGGCCGGGTTCAATCCCACACGCGTGCTGAGCAGCGCGTGGTGCCGCTGTCAGGACACGGCCCGACTGATGAACTTTGGGCCGGTGCACGTAGAGCCTCTGCTCAATTCATTCTTCGAAGCCGATAGCGGAACACGTACCGCGCAGACCGAATCGCTCTCCCGCTTCATCGATCGCCTCGATCCGCGCGGCGGACCGTATCTGCTGGTGACGCATCAGGTCAACATAGGCGCGCTGACCGGTTACGGCGCGCGTAGCGCGGGCGGCGTAGCCATCGAGTTGCCCGTGCAGGGCGGGCCGCGCCGGGTCCGGGTACTGGAATAGACATTCAAGTAAACCCTATCTCCTGCCGATAGTTTGCCCAATGGCACTCATCAGGCAGACGAAATGAAAAACCTCGGTATTGGCGTACGCCTCGGCATCGGCTTTGGCGTCGTATTGTTCCTGTCCCTCCTCATGACCGTCTATGGCATGTCGCGCCTGCAGGACGTGGCGAGCCACACGCATGCCATGATGCAGGAGCCGCTCGCCAAGGAACGTATCGTCAGCGACTGGTACCGGCTGATGTATGCGAGCGTGCGCCGCACGACCGCGACGGCGAAGAGTTCGGATCCCACGCTCGGGGCGTTCTTTGCGAAAGAGACCAAGTGGTCGGCCGACACGATCGCCGCCATGCGCGACAAGATCGAGCCGATGCTGCAGTCGGATGCCGAGAAGGCCGCGTTCCAGAAGATCCTGCAGGTGCGCAACCCGTACAACGATTCGCGTGACAAGATCGCGCGCCTCAAAAAAGAGGGCCAGGCAGACGACGCGAACAAGGTGCTCGAGACCGAGTTCGTCCCTGCTGGCGACGCCTACCTTGCCGAGATCCAGAAGCTGCTCGATATCCAGCGTGCGTCGATCGACGAAACCGCGAAGGAAATCAACGATACCTACCTGGCCGCACGCAACCAAATGATCGCGCTGGGCGTGGTGATGCTGGCGATCGGTGCCGGCTTCGCGTTCTGGCTGACCATTGGCATCACGCGGCCGCTGCATCGCGCGGTAGGCATTGCGCGTACCGTGGCGTCGGGTGACCTGACCAGTCGTATCGACGTGGACAGTACCGATGAAACCGGCCAGTTGCTCGAGGCGCTGCGCGAGATGAACGAAAACATTCTCGGCATCGTGCAGGAAGTGCGGCACGGCACCGAAGCGATTGCCACCGGCACGAGCCAGATCGCCGTGGGCAACACCGATCTGTCGCAACGCACCGAGGAACAGGCCTCGTCGCTCGAGGAAACCGCGTCGAGCATGGAGGAGCTGACGGGCATCGTGCGCCAGAACGCCGACAATGCGCGTCAGGCGAGTTCGCTGGCCGTCAACGCCTCCGATGTCGCGATCAAGGGCGGCCAAGTGGTGGGCCAGGTGGTCAACACGATGGAAGAGATCAGCGGTGCCTCGCGCAAGGTGGTGGACATCATCGCCGTGATCGAAGGCATTGCGTTCCAGACCAACATCCTCGCGTTGAACGCCGCGGTGGAAGCCGCTCGTGCGGGCGAGCAGGGTCGTGGCTTTGCGGTGGTGGCCGGCGAGGTGCGCAGCCTCGCGCAGCGTAGCGCGACGGCGGCCAAGGAGATCAAGTCGCTGATCGGTGACTCCGCGGAACGCGTCGAGCGGGGTTCGGAACTGGTCTCGGAAGCAGGTCAGACCATGGAGCAGATTGTCAGCGCGGTGAAGCGCGTGACGGACATCATGGGCGAGATCAGCGCGGCCTCCGCGGAGCAGAGCGCCGGCATCGAGCAGGTCAATCAGGCAGTCACACAGATGGATACCGTGACGCAGCAGAACGCGGCGCTGGTCGAACAGGCCGCGGCAGCCGCGGGCTCGCTCGAAGAGCAGGCCCAGCGGCTCAAGGAAGCGGTAGCGATCTTCCGCCTCGCTGCTTAAGAGACCGTTTAAATATGATTCTGGCGTCGTTGCGCGGCCTTGCCGTACCATTTGTACTGTCTGCGGCCGCGCGCCTAGCCAGAACCGCTTCGCTTCATATTGAAACGGTCTCCCAAGACCAACCCGATTAAGGGGATTTGGGTGGCACGATCGTGCCACCCTCCGGCAGCTGGATGTTCTGCATGTTGGGCATCATGTTCGTGTTCAGGTGGAACATCACCCAGAGCGTACCCGACAGAGTGATCACCACGAGCACGAGCGTGAACATCAGCGCCAGCAGCGTCCAGCCGTTCTCCGAGCGCGCGTTCATATGCAGGAAGTAGATCATGTGAACGACGATCTGCACTGCGCCAAGGCCAAGCAGCACCAGCGCCGTCGTCGACGACTTGTCGAACACCTTGCTCATCACCAGCCAGAACGGGATCGCCGTCAGCACCACTGACAGTATGAACCCGGTCGCGTAGCCGCCTAGCGTCGAGTGCGCGGCACCCGCGAGCTCGTCGTGGCCATGATCGTCATCATGGCCGTGGCCGATTGCCTCGTCATGCGCGCTCATGGCAACACTCCCATCAAATAGACGAAGGTAAATACGCCGATCCACACCACGTCCAGAAAGTGCCAGAACATCGACAGGCACAGCAGGCGGCGGCGGTTGGCGGTGATCAGCCCGTGCTTGCCGAGCTGGATCATCAGCGTGATCAGCCAGATGATGCCGAACGTCACGTGCAACCCGTGCGTGGCGACGAGCGCGAAGAACGAGGTCAGGAACGCGCTGCGCTGGGGCCCGGCGCCCTCGCTGACCAAATGCGCGAACTCGTAGATTTCCAGTGAGATGAACGCCGCGCCGAACAGCCCCGTGATCGCCAGCCAGATCAGCGTGCCGCGCAGGTTGCGCTTCTGCATCTCGAGCATCGCAAAGCCGTACGTGATGGACGAGATCAGCAGGAAGGTCGTATTGAGCGCGACCAGCGGCAACTCGAATAGCTCGGCGCCCGTGGGACCTCCCGCATATTCGCGCCCGAGCACGCCATAGGCCGCAAACAGGCAGGCGAAGATCAGGCAGTCGCTCATCAGGTAGAACCAGAACCCTAGCAGCGTGCCCTGCGCCGGGTGGTGCTCCACCTTGATATAGAACTGCAGCGGCTCCTGCCGCGCGCCATCTTCGGGCGCGGCCGCGCCACCAGCAAGGGGGATCGTCGTATCAACCATGGCTGCCTAGCAGTTGTGTGCGCGTTGCTTCGGTCCGGACCACGTCGTCGGCCGGGATGTAGTAATCGCGTTTGTAGTTGAAGGTGTGGTAAATCGCGCCGAAGATCGTGGCGGCGAACGAGACGATCACGAGCCACCAGATGTGCCAGATCAGGCCGAACGCGCAGATCGAACTCAGCGCGGCGAGGACGATGCCGGCAGCCGTGTTCTTTGGCATATGGATCGGGATAAAGCCGTCGAGCGGGCGCTTGTAGCCGTGCTGCTTCATCTGCCACCAGGCGTCGGCATCATGGATGATCGGCGTGAACGCGAAGTTATATTGCGGCGGCGGCGATGACGTCGACCATTCGAGCGTGCGGCCATTCCACGGATCGCCGGTAGTGTCACGCAGAGCCTCGCGGTTGCGGAAGCTCACGTACAACTGGATCAGGAAGCTGCCAATGCCAAGCGCGATCAGGAATGCGCCGAAGGCGGCCAGCTGGAACCAGATCTGCAGTGATGGATCGTCGAAATGATTCATGCGGCGTGTCACGCCGAGCAGGCCCAGCCAGTACAGCGGCATGAACGCGAAGTAGAAACCGACCAGCCAGAACCAGAACGAGCACTTGCCCCAGAACGGGTCAAGGCGATAGCCGAACGCCTTGGGGAACCAGTAGGTGATGCCTGCCATCAGGCCGAACAGCACACCGCCGATGATCACGTTGTGGAAGTGGGCGATCAGGAACAGGCTGTTGTGCAGCGAGAAGTCCGCGGGCGGCACCGCCAGCAGCACGCCGGTCATGCCGCCGATCACGAAGGTGACCATGAAGCCGACGGTCCAGAGCATCGGCACCTCGAAGCGGATGCGCCCGTGGTACATCGTGAACAGCCAGTTGAACACCTTGGCCCCGGTCGGGATCGAGATGATCATCGTCGTGATGCCGAAGAACGAGTTGACGCTCGCGCCGGATCCCATCGTGAAGAAGTGGTGCAGCCAGACGAGGTAGGACAACACCGTGATCACGACGGTCGCATAGACCATCGACGCATAGCCGAACAGGCGCTTGCGCGAGAACGTGGCAACCACTTCGGAGAACACACCGAAGACGGGCAGCACCAGGATGTAGACCTCGGGGTGGCCCCAGATCCAGATCAGGTTCACGTACATCATCGCGCTGCCGCCGTTATCGACGGTGAAGAAATTGGTGCCGATGTAACGGTCCAGCGCCAGCAGCGTGAGCGCGGCGGTCAGTACCGGGAACGCCGCGATGATCAGCACGTTCGTGCACAGCGAAGTCCACGTGAAGATCGGCATGCGCATCAGGCTCATGCCGGGGGCGCGCATCTTGATGATCGTCACCAGTAGGTTGATCCCCGATAGCAATGTCCCGACCCCCGCCACCTGTAACGCCCATATGTAGTAGTCCACACCGACGTCGGGACTGTGGAGGATGCCCGATAGCGGTGGATAGGCCAGCCAGCCGGTCTTGGCGAACTCGCCGACGAACAGCGACATCATCACTAGGATGGCGCCACCGAAGGTCATCCAGAAGCTGAAGTTGTTGAGGAACGGAAACGCGACGTCCCGCGCCCCGATCTGTAGCGGCACCACGAAGTTCATCAGCCCCGTGACGAGCGGCATCGCCACGAAGAAGATCATGATCACGCCGTGCGCGGTGAAGATCTGGTCATAGTGGTGTGGCGGCAGGTAGCCGAGGTTGTCGCCGAACGCCACGGCCTGCTGGATCCGCATCATGACCGCGTCGGCAAAGCCGCGCAGCAGCATGATCACGCCCAGGATCACGTACATGATGCCGATCTTCTTATGATCGATGCTCGTGAACCACTCGTGCCACAGGTAGCCCCAGACGCGGAAGTACGTGAGCGCACCCAGCAGGGCGAGCCCGCCCAGCGCAACGACGATAAAGGTGATGAGCAGGATCGGCTCGTGGTACGGAATGGCTTCCCACGAAAGCCGACCGAAGATCTGCGTGGCGAGTTCGGAGCGCTCGGGCATGTTGATCACCAAAGGCCATTACGGCCATCAGGGGTTTCTAAGAAGCGGATTAGCGAACCAAGCGGCGATTGCCGAGCGCGTCGGCGACCGCGTCGCCGGCAACTGCTGGCGGATTGAGCGCCGCGTCCAGCCCCGTCGTGTTGCTGGCGGTGCAGACGTAGGCGGACGGATCGAACTTGCCGCGCGTGGCATCGAGCGCCATGACATCGGCGCGGCACGTTCCGCCCTCCACGCAACGGTTCAGAATCGCGTCGTACAGCCCCGGCGCCACGCTGGCGAAGTGCTGTACCGGCTCGCTTTCGCTGGGTTTGGCCAGATTGACGTACTTATCCCGCGACAACTGGGTGCCATCCGCCTTGGTCTTGGCGACCCAGCGCGCGAAATCGTCGTTGGACATTCCGTGGAACTTGAAGCGCATGTGCGAGAAGCCGGCGCCGCTGTAATTGGCGGAGAAGCCGTCATAGACGCCCGCGCGATTGATCACGGCATGCAGCTTGGTTTCCATGCCTGGCATCGCGTACACCTGGCCCGCGAGCGCCGGGATGAAGAACGAATTCATCACCGCGCTGGCGGTGATCTTGAAACGAATCGGCTGATCGACGGGGGCGGCGAGTTCGTTGACGGTGGCGATGCCCAGGTCGGGGTACAGGAACAGCCACTTCCAGTCCAGCGCCACGACCTCCACGGTCAGGGGCTGGGTACCCGGAGGCACCGGGCGGCGTTCATCGATATGGGTCAGCGGGCGGTACGGGTCCAGCTGGTGGGTGCTGACCCACGTGACTGCGCCGAGCGCGATGATGATCAGCAGCGGCGCGGCCCAGATGCCGAGTTCGAGCGTGGTCGAATGGTCCCAGTCCGGGTTGTAGGTCGCCTCTTTGTTGGTTTCGCGATAGCGAAACGCGAACACCAGCGTCATCGTGATCACCGGCACGATGATCAACATCATCAGGCACGTGGCGATGATGATCAGATCACGCTGACGCACCGCCATGTCACCAGACGGCGAAAGCAGTACTGCATTGCATCCTGCAAGGCCTATTAGCAGGCCGGACACGGTGACGAGTTTGGCGAGCCCTCGCACCCCGAAATGTGATCGCACCGCCAAGTCTGAGCGTCGCATATTCGCTGAAGTGATGTTTGAAATACACCAGGCTGGGCCCGGTCCAGCAACGTTTCGGGTTTCCTATCGCAGTTTAGGCGCTATTCTTGTGATTGCAGTACGCCGCATCTCACAAAAATTTGTTGACTAGGAGCCACGATGTCGAGTCTGACCCATCAGCATCGCGAGTCGCCGGCTGCACCTCCCGCCCCGGGGCATGGGCAGATTGCACCGGCTGAAATCGCCACGGGCGTCGTGATCGGGCGTGCTTCGGAGTATTTCGACTTCTTCACGTACGGCATCGCGTCGGTGCTGGTCTTCCCCTCGGTGTACTTCCCATTCGCGGGCGAACTCGAAGGGTTGCTGCTGGCGTTCACGGTCTTTTCGTTTGCGTTTATCGGACGCCCGTTTGGCACATCGTTGTTCATGCGCATCCAGCGCCGATGGGGACGCGGCACCAAGCTGACCGCATCGTTGTTCCTGCTCGGCACCGCGACCGTGGGTATCGCCTTCCTGCCAACCTATGCGACGCTCGGTACGACCTCGATCGTGCTGCTGTCGATATTCCGCTTTCTGCAGGGCGTGGCGTTTGGTGGCTCGTGGGACGGGCTGCCGTCGCTGCTCGCGCTCAACACGCCGCCGGAGAAGCGCGGCTGGTACGCGATGCTCGGGCAGTTGGGCGCGCCCACCGGATTTATCGTGGCCGGTGCGCTGTTCCTGTTCCTGCATGCGAGCCTGAGCCAGGCCGAGTTCCTCGACTGGGGCTGGCGCTATCCGTTCTACGTGGCGTTTGCGATCAACGTGGTGGCGCTGTTTGCGCGGCTGCGCCTGGTGGTCACGAATGAATACACGCGGCTGCTGGACGAGGTGGAACTCGAGCCGATCGGCACCGTGGAGATCATGCGCGCGCAGTCGGGCAACATCTTTCTGGGCGCATTCGCGGCGCTCGCGAGCTATGCGCTGTTCCACCTCGTGACGGTGTTTCCGTTGTCGTGGATCCAATTGCACAAGACGCAGGAGGTAACCGACGTACTGGCGATTCAGATCGTCGGCGCGGCCATCGCGATCGTCGGTACCGTGCTGTCAGGATGGATCGCCGACCGCATCGGGCGGCGCTCGATGCTCGGCGCGATGGCGATACTGATCGGCATCTTCAGTCTGTTTGCGCCATGGCTGCTCGATGGCGGTGCCACCGGGCAAAACATGTTCATCCTGATCGGGTTTGGGCTGCTGGGCCTGTCTTACGGCCAGGCGGCCGGTGTGGTCACGTCCAATTTCGAACGACGCTACCGCTATACGGGGGCGGCATTGACGACGGACTTCGGCTGGCTGTTCGGGGCAGCGTTCGCGCCGCTGGTCGCGCTGGGGTTGTCGGCGCGCTTCGGTCTGGTGGCCGTGAGCGTGTATCTGCTGTCAGGCGCGGTCTGTACGCTGGTGGCGCTGCGTATCAACCGCGCACTGGGTACACATCAGCAATAAGGGAAGTGACTCCCGGGCGGGCGCCTCAATGGTGCCAGCCGTTCTCATCGAGGGAGCGCATCCGGCGCTCCAGTTCGGGCAGGTCTGCCGACCCGGCCAGCCAGGCATCGGCCTGGTGCTGCGTGCTCGTTTCCATCCAGCGATTGAGGCAGGCAATCAGTTTCGCAAACATGGCAGTCTCCTTTGGGATCTCGACCGCGACGGTTGTCGTGCGTCGATGTGGCAAAGGCTAAGGACCGCGAATGAGCCGAAAATGAGGGCGCCTCCGGGCGCTCTCTTGTTTTGCTGCGCAAGTTTTTCGCGGCTCATTTTCGGCTCACTGTCGCTACATACGATGGACTCACGCAACCGGGCAAGGCAATAGAGCCAGCCCTCACCGGAGTCCAAGATGAATATCCTGCTGGGTTTTTCCCCCTTCCTCGCTTTTGCCATCGTCGAACACCTTTCCGGCATTCTCGCCGGCCTGACCGCCGGCGCGGTGGCCGCACTCGCACTGATCGTCCGCGACGCCATGCGCGGCCAGCCGGTCAAGGTGCTCGAGGTCGGCACCGTGATCCTGTTCGGCGCGCTGGCGCTCTACGCCTGGCGCGAGCAGCCGGCCTGGTCCATTGCGCAGGTGCGGATGGTGGTAGACGCGGGGTTGCTGGGTGTCGTGCTGGCCTCGATGGCGATCGGTATGCCATTCACGCTGCAGTACGCCCGCGAACGCGTGGCGCCGGAGCTGTGGAGCAATCCGACCTTCGTACGCACGAACTACGTGATCTCGGGTGTATGGGCACTCGCTTTCCTGGGCTTGATCGGCGCTGACCTCGTGATGCGTACGCGGCCAGGTGCCGGGGCGATCCTGACGGTGGTCGCGATCTACGCGGCAACGCGCTTCACGCAGCACTACCCGCGTCATGTCGCACAATCGGTTGCGCAATCGCGCCAGCAGTCGGCAACACCGTTCCAAGACTCTCCATCGCAAACGCGATAAACGCCCGAGCTGCCGCGGTCTGATAGGCGCCCTTGCGCTGCAGGACCGCGGCACGCCGTGGCGATAGCGGTACCTCGAGCTTCAGCATGCGCAGGTCCTCATACACGCTGGCAATGGCCGAGGGCAGCACTGTGGCAAAGCGGCCACTGCGTACCGCCTCGATCACGCCCGACACGGAATTCACTTCGATCATGATGCGCGGCACGATGCCGAGCGGCGCGAAGTAGCGCTCGATGTAGCCACGCGTAGCGAACTCGCGCGTGAGCAACGCCATCGATTCCTTCGCAAGTTCTGACGCCCCCAGCGCCGTGCGCCGTCGCGCATGCGGATGGAGGGTGCTGACCATCAGCGCCAGCGGCTCTTCGAATAGCGACAGCGCTTCCACTTCGGGCAGGTGGATATCGTCGAACGCAATGCCGAGATCGAGCCCATCGTCGGCGAGCAACGGCTCCACCCGTTCCTGCGGCATCTCGCGGACGTTCAGCGAGATATTCGGATAGCGCGCGTTGAACGCGACGATCAACTGGCTGAACAGGTAGGGCGTGAACGTCGGCGTCATGGCGAGCCTGAGGTTGCCACGCGTGAGTTCGCCGACGTCGTGTATCGCGCGACGACCGGCCTCGAGGTCCTGGATCGCGCGGCGCGCATGAACCAGATAGGCCTCGCCGGCGTCGGTCAGCCGCGTGGTGCGGCCCGAGCGATCGAACAACTGCGCGCCCAGCGCATCTTCGAGCTGGCGAATCTGCTGGGACAGCGTGGGCTGGGAAACGTGCACGATTTCCGCCGCACGCGTGAAGTTGCCGGTCTCGGCGACGGCCAGAAAGTAACGGATATGTCGCAGCAGCATGGGGGCGTCCGGGGGCGGGTGACGGGATGGATATCGGTCTTGGTATTGGTTTTACCAATGCAAAACATAATAAACCGGTCTTGGACGTAATAGCGCGCAACGACGATCCTTGCATCAACGAGTTAGCGATGCCCCCAACGGAGCGAGACATGCAAGACCTGATCGACGGATTCCTGAAGTTCCAGCGCGAAGAGTTTCCCAAGCGCACCGAGCTGTTCCAGCGTCTGGCCACCACCCAGAAGCCGCCCACGCTGTTTATCGCGTGCTCGGATAGCCGTGTGGTGCCCGAGTTGCTGACGCAGCGCGAGCCCGGCGATCTGTTCGTCATCCGCAATGCCGGCAATATCGTGCCGTCGTACGGCGTGCAGCCGGGCGGCGTCTCGGCGAGTGTGGAGTACGCGGTGGTCGGGCTCGGCGTGAGCGACATCGTGATCTGCGGGCACTCGGACTGCGGCGCCATGACCGCCGTGGCCAACTGCACGTGCCTCGACCATATGCCATCGGTGGCGGGCTGGCTGCGACATGCCGATGCGGCCAAGGCGGTGAACGCCTCGCATCACCACGACAGCGACAAGGCGCGCGTCGACGGCATGGTGCGCGAGAACGTGATCGCGCAGATCGCCAACCTCAAGACGCATCCGTCCGTGGCGCAGGCGCTCGGACAGGGTCGCCTGAATATCCATGGCTGGGTCTACGACATTGGGACCGGCTCGATCGATGCCTACGACGGCATCACGCAACAGTTTGTTTCTCTTGCGGACCACCGTACGGTGTCCGCCACACCCCCCCGACTCGGCAAGGCGGCTTGATCGCCAGCGAGTCAGATTCCTACCTGCCAGGAGCCGTACATGCCGCAATCGCAAGTTACCCAGACCACCCGCCAGAACCTGACGGACGTCATCATCGACGCGAAGGACCGCAAGGGCCTGACGTTCGAACAGATCAACGAGGGCACCGGCCTGAGTGTCGCGTTCGTGACCGCCGCGCTGCTGGGCCAGCATCCGCTGCCGGCCGACGTCGCCAAGGTCGTCGCCGCGCGCCTGGACCTCGACGAGGACGCCATCCGGCTGCTACAGACCATTCCGGTCCGCGGCAGCATTCCGGGCGGCGTGCCGACCGATCCGACCATCTATCGCTTCTACGAGATGGTGCAGGTCTACGGCTCCACGCTGAAGGCGCTCGTGCATGAGCAGTTCGGCGACGGCATCATCAGCGCGATCAACTTCAAGCTTGATATCAAGAAGGTGGCGGACCCCGAGGGCGGTCACCGCGCGGTGATCACCCTCGACGGCAAGTATCTGCCGACCAAGCCGTTCTGATCAGGGCACCAGCAACAGCTTGCCGGTCGTGGCGCGGCTTTCCATGGCGACGTGGGCTTTGGCCGCGTCGGCCAGCGGATAGATGCCGCCGATGTTCACGCGCAGCCTGCCATCGCGGATCCAGTCGAACAGTTCGTTCGTCTTCTCGCGCAGCAGGGCTGGCGTGGGGACATGATCGCGATAGACCGCATAGCCGATCTTGATGCTGCGGGGCAGGCTCATGATGTCGAGCGGGCCGGGGCCGCCCAGCACGGGGCCATACCAGCACAGCGTGCCGGAGCGGCGCAACGACGCCACCGAGTCTCTGAACGTGGTGGGGCCGGAGCCGTCGTACACCACGTGCACGCCGGCGCCGCCGGACAGACGCACAACCTCATCCGCGAAGTCGCCGCTGGTGTCGACGATCACATGTTCCGCACCGGCCGTCTTCGCGGCGGCGACCTTATCGGCAGACGAGACGCGGCCGATCACGCTGCCGCCGCGCAGGCGGATGATTTGCGTGAGCAATTGCCCCACGCCGCCAGCCGCCGCATGTACCAGAGCGATATCGCCTGGCTGAGTACGGTAAAAATCCGTCGCGAAATGGCTCGCGGTAATGCCCTGCATCATCACGGCGGCTGCGGTGCGATCGTCGATGTCGTCGGGAATTGGCACCAGTGCGTTTGCCGGCGCGACGATGCGGTCGGCATAGCTGCCGGGCACGTAGACCCAGGCGACGCGCTGACCGGGCCGCAGATCCGTGACGCCGGGACCCACCGAGACCACGCGACCCGCACCTTCGACGCCCAGAGGCATCGATTCGCCCTCCTGTTTCCAGAAAGCACCGCCGCGCACGCCGATGTCCATGAAATTGACGCCGGCCGCAGCGATGTCGACGAGCACTTCGTCATGCCCGGGCACCGGGTCCGGTCGTTCCTCGAGTCGCAGGACCTCCGGTCCGCCGGGACGTTGCATCGTGATGACCTTCATGTAAAGCTCCTTATTTGAACGATCGTTCCAGAATTGGGTAAAAAAATCAGCGCAGCGCACGCAGGGTCATCGACCCCAGCACATCGAGTTGCGCCGCGCCCGCGCCGCCGCGCGCGGCAAGGCGGATCGCGGAAAAGCTCGCCATGACATAGGCCGCAATGTCGTCCGGTGCCAGCGATGCCGATACATCGCCCGCGGCCTGCGCTTCCGCGGCGCGCGCGGCAATGGCCGAGGCAATCACGCGATACGACCAGGTATGGATGGCCGCCAGATCGGCGCGCCCGTGGCCAAACTCGCAAACCGAGTGCACGCCGAGGCAGGCATGGTCCGCCTCAGCCACCACGCGCGCGATCATGGCGGCGATACCGTCCACCGCGCGCACTGTACCGCGCAAAGTAGAAATGTGAGCGCTCGCTTCCTTATCGCAGTAACGCTCGACCGCAATGCAGTACAGTTTCCATTTGTCGCCATAGGTGTCGTACAGGCTCTGCCGGCCGATCCCCATGGCCTGGGTCAGCATCTCGGTGGAGGTGCCCTCGAAGCCATGTTGGCGGAACACGTCAATGGCGGCGTCCACCGCGCGGTCCTTGTCGAATGCTTTGGGTCTGGCCATGTGATGTTGTACGAATTATGGAACGACTAGTCAAGAACCGCAGTGTATCGCTTTGTTCGCGTCCGTGCTCAGATACGCCGCCCGGCGAGTTGGAGTATTCTTTCGCGCCAGAGCGCGCCCGCCCGACACCTGTCCCCGGGGATACTTGTCAATCGCAGGTGGCGGGCGTACTGTTCGAGGTTTCGCTGTCGCGCAGTCAAAGCGGCAAAATTAGCAGCAAAATTCCCCTGCATCTCCCTAGCTTCTGGACAGTTTCCGGATGAACAACAATTCGACAAATTTTCCAGACGAGCCGCCTCTGCCGCCGACCTGGGATGCCCGCCTCGCGCGGCGCCTGGTCAGACCCCTTAAGCACACCCGCGTCACGCCCAATCATCTGACCACGGTCCGTCTGCTGATCGGTGTCGTTGGCGCGATCGCGCTGACGCGCGGTGGCTATCTGTGGACCAACGTCGGCGCGCTCCTGATCGTGCTGTCGAACTTCGTCGACCATACCGACGGCGAACTGGCCCGGATCAGCGGCAAAGGCAGCAAGTTTGGTCATTTCTATGATCTGGCTGCCGACGCGCTGGTCACGATCCTGCTGTTCGGCTGCATGGGCGTCGCCATCTCCGGTGCCGACACCGTCGCTGCCAACAGCGTGGGCCTGCTCGGCCCCACCGCGCTTGGGACCATTGCCGGGCTCGCCGTCGCGCTGATCTTCTTCCTGCGCATGCGCATCGAGTCGATGGTGGGCAAGAGCGGCACCAAGCAGGCGTCGGCCGCGGGTTTCGAGACCGAGGACGTGCTGTACCTGCTGCCGCTCGTCACGCTGCTGGACGGCATCGCACCTTTCCTGAAGGCGGCCGCGATCGGTGCGCCGATCTTTGCGGCATGGTGCATCGTTGACTACTGGCGAGTGGCGCGACGCGCCCAGCCGGTGATGAACTCCAAGGACGCCTGAGGTACTCATGACTGACCAGGCCATGCGCACCAGCGCACCCGATGTCACGCCGCAGTCCGCTGCGACGCGCGTGGCTTCCACGCCCGACGCTTCCTCGCCCGACAATCAGGTCGCGCGCGAGACCGCCGCGCTGAACAATGCGACCCTGCGCGAGGACTTTGTGCGTCAGGGCGCGTTCCTGTATCTCGACAAGTTCCTCGCGCCCGAGGCCACGGCTCAGCTGATCCGTCTGGCGCGAGAACTGCAGCCGCACATCAATCGCAACTACCTGCCGGGTCACAAGCAGGGTGGTAGCGTAAGCCGTCATACGATCGACGAGCATGCACCGTTCATCGCCGAGCTGTATCGCTCGAAGGCGTTGATCGGCTGGCTCGAGAAAATGACCGGCGATGCGCTGCAGGTCTGCCCGCCCAGCGATCCGCATGCCTACGCGCTGTATTACTACACGCGCGAGGGCGATCACATCGGCTGGCACTACGACACGTCCTATTACGACGGTCGTCGCTATACGGTGCTGCTGGGCGTGATCGATGAATCGTCGTGCCGACTGGACTATGAACTGCACACGCGCGATGCCGAGCGCGCCGATGAGCCCGGCACCGTGCAGATTGCTCCGGGCGGACTCGTACTGTTCGATGGCGACAAGCTGCGTCACCGCGTGACGCCCGCGCGCGCGAACGAATTCCGGGTCTCGCTCACGTTCGAGTATGTGACTGATCCCGGCATGCGTCCGTGGCTTCGTTTGATTTCGCATATGAAGGATGCCGTGGCGTACTTCGGTTTCCGTCAGGTGTTCCGGCGCCTGTTGTCGGGTGGGAAGAATCGCGCGTGACTCGTGCCGCAGTATTTTTGTTTACGATTGGCGCGGCCCTGTTTGTCGCGCTACTCGCATGGCGTGGTTTCGACGCGGTGGTGTCGACGCTGCTGGTTGCAAAGTGGGGCCTCGCGCTGATTGCCGCGTTCCACCTGATTCCGCTGCTGCTGGATGCGGCGTCGATCTGGGTGCTGATGCATCGGCATGGTGAGGGCAAGGTCCGCGACGCGATTTTCACGCGCTGGGTCGGGGAGTCGGTCAACAGTCTGCTGCCGGCCGGCCAGCTCGGCGGTCCGGTTTTGATGGTGCGGTATCTGTCGCACCGTGGCGCGCGCATTCGCGATGCCGCGGCCGCGATCACGGTCAGCACCACCGCGCAGGCGTTGTCGCAGATCCTGTTCGCGCTCGGTGGCATTCTGCTGTTCAGCGCGAATGGTGGGCTGGAGGGCGAACGCGCACCGATCATCGCGGTGACCGTGGTGCTCACGCTGTCCGTCGTGGGATTCATGTTCCTGCAGCGGCGCGGCATGTTCGGCCACGTCCTGCGCTTGCTGCAGAAGGTGATGGGCAAGCGCGACTGGAAAGGACTGACCGTTGGCGCCGACGCGGTGGACGAGGCGATTCGCGAGCTTTACGGCGAGAAGGGCCGCGTGGCGGCGAGCTTCTTCCTGAACCTGATTGGCTGGATCATCGGCACCGGCGAGGTCTGGCTGATCATGCATTTCCTCGGTCATCCGGTGAGCTGGGTCGACGCGTTATTGCTGGAGTCGGTGGGCCAGGCCATCCGTGGCGCAGCCTTCGCGATTCCCGGTTCGCTCGGCGCGCAGGAAGGTGGTTATCTGCTGTTGGCGCCGCTGGTCGGCCTGCCGCCGGACATGGCGCTGGCGCTGTCGCTGGCCAAGCGCGTGCGCGAACTGATCCTCGGTCTGCCGGGTCTGTTATATCTGCATCTGAGTGAAAGGAAGTTCCAGCGCAGGCGCGCGGCGCTGGAAGCTTCCGAATGACGGACGGCCAGTCGGGGCGGGACGCATGGCATCCCCTGCAACGACGGCCGATTTTATTTCTATCGCCTGGCGAGTAATACAACAATGCGAGCAATCATTCTTGCCGCGGGCCTTGGCCTGCGCTTGCAGCAGCAGGCGGGGGCACAGTTCCCCAAGTGCCTGTTGCGCTTCGACGGAACCACGCTGCTCGAGCGGCATGTGCGCATGCTGAATGCAGCGGGCGTGCAGGACATCGTGCTCGCGCTCGGCTTCGAGCCACAGCAGGTGGAAGCCGAGGTCGATCGCCTCGGGCTGGCCCAACGTCCCGAGATCGTGATCAATGAACGTTTCGACCTCGGCAGCGTGCTGACCGTGCATACCGTGGCGGACGCCATGACGCGCGGCGGCGATGTGCTGCTGATGGATGCGGATGTGCTCTACGACGAGCGCATCCTCCACGCGCTGGTCGCGGGCGAGTCCACCAACCGTCTGCTGATCGACCGTGACTTCGAGGCGGGCGACGAGCCCGTCAAGCTGTGCCTGAAGAACGGCGTGCCCGTGGAACTGCGCAAGCAGCTGATGGCGGATCTCGAGTACGACACCATCGGCGAGTCGGTCGGCTTCTTCCGTTTCGACGAGAAGACCGCGCGCCGTCTGGCCGAGATCGTGGCCGATTATGTGAACGGCGGTCGCGCCAAGATGCCGCATGAAGAAGCGGTGCGCGATCTGCTGCTGGAGGGTGGTCACACGTTCGATACCGCCGACGTGACCGGTGCCCCCTGGATTGAAATCGATTTCCCTGGCGATGTCACACGCGCCGCCCAAGAAGTCCTGCCCCAACTGACGCGACCTGTAGGAGCTGCTCAATGAACGCCATCGACCCGAACCTGCTTTCGACCTCGCGCGCGGCCCGTCTGCGCCAGATGCTCCAGAGCAACGACCTCGAATTCATCATGGAAGCCCACAATGGCTTGTCCGCGCGCATCGTGCGCGAGGCGGGCTTCAAGGGTATCTGGGCCTCGGGCCTGGCCATTTCCGCGCAGTTTGGTGTGCGTGACAACAACGAGGCCAGCTGGACCCAGGTGGTCGACAACCTCGAGTTCATGGCTGACGCCAGCGATCTCCCGATCCTGCTCGACGGCGACACCGGCTACGGTAACTTCAACAATATGCGCCGCCTGGTGCGCAAGCTCGAACAGCGTGGCATCGCCGGCGTCTGTATCGAGGACAAGCAGTTCCCGAAGACCAACAGCTTCATCGGTGGTGAGCGTCAGCCGCTGGCCGACATGGACGAGTTCTGCGGCAAGATCAAGGCCGGCAAGGACTCGCAGGCCGACGACAACTTCTCGATCGTCGCGCGCGTGGAAGCACTGATCGCGGGCTGGGGCATGGAAGAAGCGCTGCGCCGCGCCGAGGCTTATCACCAGGCCGGCGCCGACGCGATCCTGATCCACAGCAAGCTGTCGAAGGCGGACGAGATCCTGACCTTCGCGCGCGAGTGGGCCGGCCGCTGCCCGATCGTGATCGTGCCGACGAAGTACTACAGCACGCCGACGGAAGCGTATCGCAAGGCTGGCATCAGCCTCGTGATCTGGGCCAATCACCTGATCCGCGTGGCCGCATCGTCGATGCAGGCGGTGGCGAAGGACATCTACGAGAACGAGACGCTGGTCAATGTGGAAGACCGCATCGCTACCGTGAACGAGATCTTCCGCCTGCAGGATGCGGACGAGTACTCGGAAGCCGAAAAGATCTACCTGTCGGGCGGCTCGGGCCCGGGCGCGGCCGTGGTGCTCGCGGCCGGCCGTGGCAAGGGCCTCGAGGCGCTGACCGAGGACAAGCCCAAGGTCATGCTGCCGATCGCTGGCAAGCCGCTGCTGCGTCATCTCGTCGATGGCTTCAAGAAGCAGGGCATCAACGACATCACCGTGGTGGGCGGCTATCAGGCCCAGGCGATCGATGCCGCGGGGATCAAGCTCACGGTCAACGACCGTCATGCCCAGACCGGTGAACTTGCATCGCTCGCGTGCGCGGCCAACGCGCTCGAGGGCGACACCGTGATTGCCTACGGCGATCTGCTGTTCCGCAGCTATATCCTGCGCGACCTCGTCGAGAGCGACGCACCGTTCACCGTGGTGGTCGATTCGTCGCAATCGTCGGATAAGGCGGCCTCGAACCAGAGCGTGCGCGACTTCGTGTGGACCTCGGCGGCCGACGATCGCGATCTGTTCGGCCAGAAGATCACGCTGCGCAAGGTCTCGGATGACGAGAACGGTGGCGACGGCAAGCCTCACGGCCGCTGGATCGGCCTTCTGAACGTGCGCGGCGAAGGCGTGGCCAAGCTGAAGAAGCTGCTGGGCGAGCTGGGCGCGCGTCCGGACTTCGATTCCCTCGACATCCCCGACCTGCTCAACGCGCTGGTCGCGGCCGGCGAGGAAGTGGCGGTGACCTACGTGCACGGCCACTGGCGCGGTGTGAACGACTTCGAGGACTTCCGCCTCGCGGGTGACTTCGCGCATTCGCAGACGCCGTTCGCCACCGGTTCCGGCAGCGAGGGCGCCCGATGATCGAGGCGGTCGAGTTCGTCGAGGCCGCGCGGAAGCGCGGCTTCGAATGGTACGCGGGCGTGCCGTGCTCGTACCTGACGCCGTTCATCAACTACGTGGTGCAGGATCCGACGTTGCAGTACGTGTCGGCGGCCAACGAGGGCGATGCGGTGGCGTTTATCGCGGGTGTTACGCAGGGGGCCCGCGAGGGTCGCCGCGGCGTCACGATGATGCAGAACTCGGGCCTCGGCAATGCCGTGAGCCCGCTCACATCGCTGACGTGGACCTTCCGCCTGCCGCAACTGTTGATCGTCACGTGGCGCGGCCAGCCTGGCGGCGCTTCCGACGAGCCGCAGCACGCGCTGATGGGCCCGATTACGCCGGCGATGCTCGACACCATGGACATCCCATGGGAGCTGTTTCCGACCGAGGCCGATGCCGTCGGTCCCGCACTCGACCGCGCGATCGCGCATATGGACAGCACTGGCCGTCCGTACGCGCTGATCATGCAGAAGGGCAGCGTGGCACCGTACGCGCTGGCCTCGCAACCGGCATTGCCGGCGCGCGCGAAGGCCGTTGCGCAGTCCGCATGGCACGACGTGCCAGAGGCGGATCTGCCGACGCGCCGCGATGCACTCGCGCGCGTGATCGCCCATACCCCGCTGGAAGGTACGGTGGTGGTGGCCTCCACGGGCTTCTGTGGCCGTGAACTCTATGCGCTCGACGATCGGCCGAACCAGTTGTACATGGTCGGCTCGATGGGCTGCCTGACGCCGTTCGCGCTGGGCCTCGCGCTCGCGCGCCCGGATCTGAAGGTGGTGGCCGTCGATGGCGATGGCGCCGCGTTGATGCGCATGGGCGTGTTCGCGACCTTGGGCGCGTACGGTCCGTCGAACCTCACGCATGTGCTGCTCGACAACGGCGCGCACGATTCCACTGGCGGTCAGGCGACGGTGTCGCGCAATGTGTCGTTCGCGGGCGTGGCTGCTGCGTGCGGCTATGCGTCAGCGATCGAGGGCGATCGTCTGGAACTGATTGACGAGGTCTTGTCTGCGCCGCCGGCCGACGGCACGCGTTTCGTGCGCCTGGCGATTCGCGCAGGCACCCCCGACGGGCTGCCGCGTCCCACCGTGACGCCGGTGGAGGTGAAGACCCGGCTCGCGCGTCAAATCGGCGCTGACCAGGGTCGCACTGACCAAGGAGCGAAATAATGCTGTTGCTGAACCCGGGCCCTGTCACGCTGAGCGAGCGCGTGCGCAAGAGCCTGTTGCAGACCGATCTGTGCCATCGCGAAGGCGAGTTCTTCGATTTGCAGGACGAAGCGCGCGCGCGCCTGCTGAAGGTGTACGGGCTCGAGCCCGCGCAATGGTCGGCCGTGCTGATGACCGGCTCGGGCACCGCCGCGGTGGAAAGCATGATCGCGTCGCTGGTGCCCGCGCAGGGCAAGCTGCTGATCGTGCAGAACGGTGTGTACGGCGAGCGCATCGCACAGATCGCGACGCAATACCGTATCGAGCATACGCTGGTGACGCACGACTGGAAGAGCGTGCCGGACCTCGCGCGTATCGCGGCGGCGCTCGACGCCGATCCGTCGATCACGCACGTTACCGTGATCCATCACGAAACCACCACGGGCCGTCTCAACGACCTGCCGGCGATCGATGCGCTGTGCCAGTCGCGCAACGTGCGTCTGCTGGTCGATGCGGTGAGCAGCTTCGGTGCCGAGGCGATCGATTTCTCGGGCAGCATCGACGCAGTAGCGGCCACGGCGAACAAGTGCCTGCACGGCGTACCGGGCGCGGCGTTCGTCGTCGTGCGACGCGAGGCGCTGACCAAGGCCGCGCAGCGTGCGTACTACCTCGACCTCGGCCGCATGGCCAAGTTGCAGGATCAGCGCAACACGCCGTTCACGCCCTCGGTGCATGCGTTCTACGCGTTGGTGGAAGCCCTGCGAGAGTTCGAGGACGAAGGCGGCTGGCAGGCGCGTCATCAGCGCTATGCGGCGCTGGCGGAGCAGGTGCGCGTCGGGCTGGCCGAACTCGGCATCGAGCCGCTGTGGGCGCCGACGCAATCGTCAGTGGTGCTGCGCGCGTATCGTCTGCCTGCGGGCGTGACGTATGAGCAGTTGCATGACGGCCTCAAGACGCGCGGCTTCGTGATCTACGCGGGGCAGGGCGGACTGTCGTCGGAACTGTTCCGTATTTCCACGATGGGCGCACTGACGGCGGATGACATGAACCGCCTGCTTCAGGGTTTTCGCGAACTCATTCGCCAGTAAAGGCCACTCCGACTCGCCAAAGTTTCGAGCGACGAAACTTTGATGCGGTGCAAAGTGACATCGATGCGCGAGGGCGCTTATAAGCCCTCTCATTACGCTTCCGATGTTGTTTCATCCCGCAAAACCGCAGCGAGTCAGGAGAGCGCATGACCCCCCAACGCATGTATTTCCTGCGGCCCCTCGTGGCCGCAGCCTTGGTGCCACTCTGGTCCCTGTCGATGGTGTCATCGGCGGTGGCTCAGGAGTGGCCAACCAAGCCGATCCGCATGATCGTGCCCTATCCGCCCGGTGGTCCCACGGACATCGTCGCGCGCGTGGTCGGGCAGAAGCTCTCCGAACGCCTCGGGCAAACCATCGTCGTCGATAACCGTCCCGGTGCCGGTGGCAATATCGGTGCCGACACCGTGGCCAAGGCCGCGCCCGACGGCTACACGTTGCTCGTGGCCACCACCGCGCATGCGATCAACATGACGCTGTTCTCCAAGCCCGGATACAGCACCAGCAAGGACTTCACGCCGGTATCGATGCTGACGAGCGGACCGCTCGTGCTGGTAACCGCGCCGTCGACGCCCGCGAAGAACGTGGCGGAGCTGATCGCTCTGGCGAAGGCCAAGCCCGGCACGATCACGTTCGCGAGTTCAGGCAACGGCCAATCGACACACCTCGCCGCCGAGTTGTTCGACACCATGGCTGGCGTGAAGATGACGCACGTGCCGTACAAGGGCAGCGCGCCCGCGCTGACCGATGTGATGGCCGGACAGGCCACCGTGATGTTCGACACGATGTTGTCGTCGATGCCGTTCGTGCGCGATGGCAAGCTCAAGGCGCTGGCCGTGACTGGCAGCACGCGCTCGCCTGCCGCTCCCGACGTTCCGACCATGGCGGAGGCCGGCGTGACCGGCTACGAAGCCACCGCCTGGAACGGCCTGCTCGTGCCGGCCAACACGCCGCCAGCAGTGGTCACCAAGCTCAGCGAAGCGCTCAAGGCCGTGCTCACGCAGGAAGACGTACGCGCGCGTTTTGCCACGCAGGGTTTCGCCGCCACGTGGACCTCGCCGCAAGACACGGGCAAGTTCATCGCGCGCGAGATTGACAAGTGGGGCAAGGTGGTCAAGGCGTCGGGTGCGACGGTGGATTGATGTCACGGGACCACACGCCCCTTGTCCTGAAAGAACTGCAGGAACGCGCGCAGTTTTCCCGGCATCTGCGCGCGATTTGGGTAGTACAGGTAGAACGGCTCGCGCGGGCGCGTGAAGGTTTCGAGGAGCGGCACCACGTGGCCCTCCTCCAGCGCCTTGCGCGCGAACTGTTCGAAGACGAAGGCCAGACCGCTACCGTCGCATGCGGCATCCAGCACGGTGCGCATCTCACTGAAAATGAGCCGGCCCTGTATGTTGATCGTCAACGGTTCGCTACCCGCGCGAAACTCCCACGGCAGGAATTGGCCGCGATTGCCAATGCGCTGGCGGATACAGTCATGCTGCAGCAACTGGTCGGGACGCTTCGGTTTTCCGTGCGCCTTGACGTAGGCCGGAGCGCCGACCACCAATAGTCGCTGTGGCGGGCCGATGGGTACCGCGATCATGTCCTTCTGCAATGCGCGGCCCAATCGCAGACCCGCATCGAAGCTTCCCGCGACGATATCGCTGAGGCCGTGTTCGACGCTGATCTCGACGGTCAGGTCGGGGTACAGCGCCATGAACTCGCGCAGATGCGGCTGGAGCAGCGCGGAGTGGGCCACGTATGACGTATTGATGCGTAGCTGCCCACGCGGGGCGCTCGACGCGTCCCCGACCTCCTGTACCGAACGGCGGATCTGATCGAGCGCCGGCGCCAGTGTCTCCAACAGTTGCGTACCAGCCTCGGTCAGCGACACGCTTCGCGTGGTCCGGTTGAACAGCCGGACCCGCATCGACGCTTCCAACTGTTTGATGGTGCGCGAGATCGCCGTTGGTGTGATCTCCATCTCGGCGGCCGCACGCGTGAAATTCAGGTGGCGCGCCACGCTGTCGAATGCGATCAGGCCAGGAAGGCTGACGGTGGATGGCGCGGGAGCAGACAGCTTTCTTGCGGTTGGCATGGCATGGATCGGCGGGAACAAGACGCGTCGATTATGAACCTGTAGCTCATATTCCAACAACCGTGCGTCGATTCTCAAGCGGCGCCCGCGGACCTACTCTTCGACCACCGCAGTCGCACTGACGCGACTGCAAAACGATCAACGCCGAGGAGTCACACCATGTCCGTCGTCAACCTTCCCGCTGAGAACACCAGCAGCCCACTCGCTTCAATGAAGGGCCACCATGTCGCCGTGCGCGTGCCGAGCTTCGATATCGCGGTGCAGTGGTACACCGAAATGCTCGACTTTCGCGTGGCCCATCGCTGGACCTATGCCGATCAGCGGCTGGCCTATCTGGCACCCGCCAATGACAATGAGTTCTTCATCGAGATTCTTGGCGATGGGGAACCGCTGCCGATCCCGAAGCCCACGTATAGCGATCTCGGCGACAGTCTGCGTCTGGCTGGCTACCACCACTTCTGCATCAACGTCGACGAGATGGATGCCACGGTCGCCGAGCTGCGTCGTCGTGGTGTGCAGATCGTGACCGAACCGTTCGAGCTGCCCGTGATCGGCCGCAGGCTCGCGTTTATTGCCGACCCGTTCGGCAACCTGATCGAACTCGCTGATGTTGTGGCTTGATTCCGGGAGATCGACATGACCAAGACCTTTCTGCAAATCGGCTCCGGACCGGGCATCGGTCTGGCCACGGCCGAGCGCTTCGCGCGCGAGGGCTACCGCATCGTGGTGGCTTCGCGTAACCCGGCGCGGCTGCGTGCGCATGCGGAGGCAGCCGGCATCGGCGATATCGCGTTCGAGACCGTGGATGCGGCCGATCCATTCTCGGTTGCGGCGCTGGTCCAGCGTTATCGCGAAAGGCTGACGGTGCTGCACTACAACGCAGGCGTGCTGCATTACAGCGCCGATGGTGAGCTGCAAACGCGCACGCTCGAGGACGAGACGGTCGCCTCGCTGGTCTCGGACGTTCACGTGAATATCACGAGCGCGCTCGCTGCGATTGGCGCCGCGGGGGAGGCCATCGAGCATAACGGTGGTGGAAGCATTCTGGTCACGGGCGGGGGGCTGGGCATTCAGCCTTCGCCGCAGTTCCTGACGCTCAGCACTGGCAAAGCGGGCTTGCGTGCCGCTGCGCTGGCCTTGTTCGAACCGATGCAGGCGCGCGGGATCCACCTTGCCGCGGTGACCGTCAGCACGCTGGTCAGCCCGGACTCCGTCCATACGCGGGCGGTAGCCGATGCATTCTGGCAGCTGCACGCGGAACCGCAAGACGCATGGACGCCGGAGATCGTGTACGGCTGATCGCTTGAAACGATGTGACGAATATTCAATTATTTTGAATAACTATGACAGCGATAGCCGACCTTCTCCGGGTCGGCGATCGCTATAGTTCAGCACATGGACAGCGCGGCAACGCAGTCAGGCAAACAAAGCGAAGCCAGCGCCGTCCAACATAACCCCAAACTTATTGAAGTACTTTTTTATTCCGGAGAGAACCATGTCGAACGCCAAGCTGCAAGTCCTGACCCCGCGCAACAGCCAACTGATCTTCATCGACCATCAACCCCAGATGGCCTTCGGTGTGCAGTCGATGGACCGCCAGACCATGAAGAACAACGCCGTGGGCCTGGCCAAGGCAGCGAAGATCTTCGACGTGCCGACCACCATCACCACCGTGGAAAGCGATTCGTTCTCCGGCTACACCTACCCCGAACTGCTAGACGTGTTCCCAGGCAAGCAGACGCTTGAACGCACCTCGATGAACTCGTGGGATGACCAGAAGGTGCGCGACGCGCTGGCCGCGAACGGCCGCAAGAAAATCGTCGTGGCGGGTCTGTGGACCGAAGTCTGCAACACGACGTTCGCCCTGAGCGCCATGCTGGAAGGCGACTACGAGATCTACATGGTGGCCGACGCCTCGGGAGGCACCACCAAGGAAGCGCACGACTACGCCATGCAGCGCATGATCCAGGCCGGCGTGGTGCCGGTCACCTGGCAGCAGGTCCTGCTCGAGTGGCAACGCGACTGGAAGAACAAGGAAACGTACGACGCCGTGACGGGTCTGGCCAAGGAACACTCGGGCGCCTATGGCATGGGCATCGATTACGCCTACACGATGGTCCACAAGGCCGCCCAGCGTACCCAGACCCCGCACCAATCGATTGCACCCATCCACGCTCCGGTGACCGAGTACTGATATCCACGATCGGTGGCGCGGCATGGAAAGTCGCGCCACCCTTTGATGAGCGCACGCGAAGGGCGGCAAACGCTATGACACGCAACAACAACCTAGGTCGCAAGCTGGAAACGGCCGCCGTCGCCTTCGCGACGGGATTCTCATCTCACGGCCACACCTCGTCGTCCCTCGGCGTACTGGCCGGAACACTGGCAGTTTGCGCGTTGGTCGCTCGTAGTACGTTCAACAAGCGCTCACCGACGGCCGGCAGATTCATTCCATTCCACGATAAATCTATGAGAACCATTCGCTTGTAAGCATCATTGCCGTGCGCTTAGCATGACTCCATCAGAGCAAGAAGATCTATACGGAGACATGCCATGAAGAAAGCCTTTCTCGCTGCCGCGGTTTTGTCGGCGGTGTTTGTTCAGCCTGCGTGGTCGCAGGGTGATGCGTATCCGAACAAGCCGATCAAGCTGGTGGTGCCATTCAGCGCGGGTAGCGCGTCTGACACCGCGGCGCGGATCATTGCGGAGGAAGTGCGCGAATCGCTGGGGACCATCGTGGTCGACAACCGGCCCGGTGCGAATGGCATCATTGGTTCGAGCTACGTCGCGAAGTCCGCTGCAGATGGTTACACGCTGCTGCTGACCAGCAGCGCCACGCATTCGGGTATTGGTGCGCTGTACAAGCAGCCGGGCTACGACCCGGTGAAAGACTTTGTGCATGTGTCGCGCATCGCGACGATTCCGATGGTGTTGGTGACGCGTCCTGATGCCCCTTACAAGTCCGCGAAGGATCTGTCGGCGTACGCGCAGAAGAACCAGCTGCGCTACGGCTATGGCAGCGGCTCCGCGCAGATCGCGGCCGCGACGTTTTCGACAATCGCGCATGCGCCGTCCGATGCCATCCCCTACAAGAGCCAGCCGCCTGCGGTGACGGATCTGTTGGGTAGCCAGATCGACTACATGCTGGCCGATACCTCGGTGGTTATGAGCTTCCTGCGCGCGGGCAAGCTCAGCGGCCTGGCGATCACCACGCCGAAGCGTCTGCCCGAACTGCCCAACGTGCCGACCATGGCGGAGGCCGGCTACAAGGACTTCGACCTCGTGGTGTGGGTGGGCCTGGCCGCGCCGGCCGGCACGCCGCCGGCGATCGTCGAGCGCTGGAACAAGGCCGTCAATGCTGCGCTGGCGCGGCCGCAGGTGGCCGAGAAGCTCGCGACGCTGGGCATGGTGGCCAGCCCCAACTCGCCGAAGGAGCATGCGGCATTTGCCGTGGCGCAGCGCGACATCTGGGTATCGCGCGCGACCAAGGCTGGTGTGGAGCAGCAATGACACAAGGCAGTGACAAGCAGCGCGCCGGACCGTTGGCTGGCGTGCGCGTGCTGGACCTGACGTCGGTGATCATGGGCCCGGTCTGCACGCAGATCCTTGCCGACTACGGCGCGGAAGTGGTCAAGGTGGAGCCGCCCGAAGGCGACGTCATGCGTCACGCGGGTGCCAAGCGCGAGCCGGGCATGGGCGCGATGTTCCTGCACGCGAATCAAGGGAAGCAGTCGCTGGTGCTGGATCTCAAGCGCCCCGACGATCAGGAGACGTTGCGCGCGATGCTGCCCGGGTTTGATGTGCTCGTGCACAACGTGCGGCCACAGGCCATGCGTCGGCTCGGGCTCGATGAGGCATCGGTGCGCGTGCTGCATCCCTCGATCGTCTATGCCGAGCTGACTGGCTACGCCGAAGGCGGCCCGCTGCACGGCCGCGCGGCCTACGATGACGTGATTCAGGCCCAGACCGGGCTGGCCGATCTGTTCGCGCGCCAGACCGGCGGCGCGCCGCAGTACGTGCCCACGCTGATCGCGGACCGCGTGACTGGGCTGACCGCGGCACACGCGATTCTTGCCGCGCTGTATCGCCGTCAGCAAACCGGCGAAGGCGACTTCGTGCGCGTGTCGATGTTCGAGACGATCGCGGCGTTCGTGCTGGGCGATCACCTCGGTGGCGCTTCGTTCGAGCCGCCAGCGGGGCCGATGGGCTATAGCCGGCTGCTGACGCCGTATCGCCGCCCGTATCGCACCCAGGACGGCTATATCGCCGCCGTGGTCTACAACGACAAGCACTGGCGCGCGTTCTTCGAGGCGATCGGCGAGTTGCCGACGTTCGAGGCCGACGCGCGCTTCCAGACCGCTGCCGCACGCGCGGACAACTACGACACGATCTACGGATACCTTGCCGAGGTGCTGGTCACGCGCACCAGCGAAGCATGGCTGGCGTTGCTCGAGTCGGCCGATATCCCGTGCGCGCGCGTCAACCGCGTCGAGGACCTACTCGACGATCCACAACTGCGCGCGGTGGATTTCTTCGACGAACGTGATCCACACCAGCGTCACGTGGCCGCGCGCTTCCGCTCGCCGGCCGCTACATCAGTTGCGCAACCGGCGCCGGCACTGCCGCCGCGTACCCCTACCGAATGAGCTTCGATATGCAAGACCTCCGACACCTGACCCTCGATATCGACGATCGTGGCGTGGCCACGCTACAGATTGCCAATGGCACCTCGCTGAACATCCTCGACTCGGACACCATCGTCGAGTTCACGCGCACCCTACGCGCGCTCGCGCGCAACGCCGACATCCGCGTGCTGGTGCTGCGTGGCACCGGCGACAAGGCATTCATCGGTGGCGCCAATATCAAGGAGCTGGCGAAGCTACAGCCCGACACGGCCGTGGCATTCATCACGCGGCTCCATGACCTGTGCGAAGCCGTGCGTGACTTCCCCGTCCCGACGATCGCACGGCTGTCGGGCTGGTGCATGGGCGGCGGGCTGGAGTTAGCCGCGGCGGCGGACATTCGCATCGCCGACACCGATGCGCATTTCGCGATGCCGGAAGTGCGCATCGGGATTCCGTCAGTGATTCACGCCAACCTGCTGTCGCGGCTGATCGGCGAGGGCAATACGCGCTGGCTGCTGCTGACCGGCGCGTCGATCGACGCGACGCGCGCTCAGGCATGGGGCTTCCTCAACGAGGTGGTGGAGAACCGCAAGCTCGACGATGCCATCGCGCACACCGTCGGCGAATTGCTCGAAGGCGGCCCGGTCGCGATGCGCACGCAGAAGGCCCTGTTGCGCGCGTGGGAAGACCCATCGATCGAGCGGGGGCTCAAGACGAGCATCGCGATGTTCGGCGAATCGTATGCGGGGCCGGAGCCCGATGCGTATATGACGCGGTTCTTCGAGCGGAAGGCGGCAAGCAAGAAGCTGGCGTAGCCGCTTGCGCCGTGGCGGGGCTTCATTATATGATTCGTATATGTTTCATATATGGAAGAAATCATGGGCATCGTGAACATCGACGACGAGTTGCACGACCAGCTGCGGAAAGCGAGCGGCGTGTCGTGCCGGTCCATCAACGCGCAAGCCGCCTTCTGGTTGAAGATCGGCATGCTGTGCGAGACAAATCCCACGCAAAGCTTCAATGAGATCGTTGCGCGTGAATTGCGCGCGGCAGGGGTAGCACCGGAACATCTGAAGGTGGCTTCGGCGTGACGAAGCGACCCGAGGAAATCGCCCTGATGGCCGAGTCGGGGAAGCTGCTGGCGGACGTGTTCGCGTATCTGGATCGCTTCGACCTCGCTGGCATGTCCACCATGCAGGTCAACGACCTCGTGGATAGCTTCATCGTGAATGATCTCGACGCTCGTCCGGCCAGCAAAGGGCAGTACGGATACGCTTACGCCCTGAATGCGTCCTGCAACAACGTGGTGTGCCACGGCGTTCCATCAACGGCGGAAATCTTGCGGGACGGCGACATCGTGAACTTCGATATCACGTTGGAGAAGAACGGCTTTATCGCGGACTCCAGCAAGACGTACCTTGTCGGCGAGGTCTCTCCAGCCGCGAAGCGACTCGTGCAGGCAACGTACGAAGCGATGTGGAAGGGAATACAGGCGGTCCGTCCGGGCGCGCGACTTGGGGATGTAGGCCATGCGATCGAGACGCATGCGCGCAGAAGCGGCTACTCGGTTGTGAAGGAGTATTGCGGACACGGCATCGGGCGCGAGATGCATGAGCCGCCAGAGGTCCTGCATTGGGGAAAGCCGCATACCGGCCTGACGCTGCGCGAAGGGATGGTCTTCACCATCGAACCGATGATCAACCAGGGGCGGCATGCGGTGTTTACCGAGGACGACGGCTGGACCGTGGTGACCCGCGATGGGCGACTGTCCGCCCAGTTCGAGCACACGGTGGCTGTCACGGGAAATGGCGTTCGCGTTCTGACTCTGCGTTCGGACGAACGCATCCCGCATCAGTAGTTCATCCCGCCATGAACCTCACGCTTCGCGAATTCCGCGTGTTTCGCGTGGTCTACGAGCTGCGCAGCTTCAGCGCGGCGTCGCAGACCGTCCATATGACGCAGTCCGCGGTCAGCAAGATTTGTCAGGAGATGGAGGCCAAGGTCGGGCAACGGTTGTTCGAGCGCACCACGCGCAAGGTGTTGCCGACCCAGCTGGCCGATCAGCTCTACGTTTATGTGTGCGAGGTGCTTGGCACCATGGACGCGGCCGAGCGCAGCCTGCAGACGCTGCTCGATCTGGAAAGCGGCGAGGTGCGCGTGGCCGCGTCGCCGATGATGACCTATGGTCTGCTGCGGCAGCCGGTGGCGGCGTTTCATGCCGCGCATCCGGGCATCGAGATCGGCCTGCACGAGTTATCGACGGACGAGACGATCGACTACGTCGTCAATGGCAAAGCCGACTTTGGGTTGGTGTCGATCGAGGCCGATCATCCGAAGCTCGCCATCGAGCATCTCTACGACGAAACGCTCCACGCAATCTGCACGCCGGACCATGCGCTCGCGCGCAAGCGCGCGTTGACGTGGGAGGTGCTCGCACGGTATCCACATATCTCGATGCACGCGTCGTTCAGCACACGTCGCACGGTTGACCGCGTGTACGGGCAGCGGGGTTTGAGCTATCGCTCCGCCATCGAGGTCGGCACGGTGCTGTCGGTGCTGGCGATGGTGAAATCAGGCATGGGCATCGCCGTGTTGCCGGGTTATGTGCTCGACTTCGTCAAGGACCTCGGGCTGGTGGCGCGGCGGTTACCGGCGGGTGGATATCGGCATCCGATTTCGTTGATCCGGCGCTGGAATGCGCGGTTATCCAATGCCGCGGAGGGTCTGATCGAGCGCGTCAAGCAGAGCGCGCCGGGATAGCGTGCCAACATCGCGCCAATATCGCGCGCCGGCTCATTTTCGTCTCATTCTCGGCCGGTACTCTGAAGGTGCGGAGGTTCCCGCACTCAAGGAGGTAACAATCATGGGCTTTCGACTTGAAGTTTCGCGCGCCGACGACACCGCCGCCGGACGGACGCTGAAGATTCCCGAAATGGGCCTCGAACTCAAGGTCCGCGTGGATGGCGCCACCACCGGCGGGGTGCTCGAGATGCTCGATACCACCCACGCGCCGGGCTTCGGCCCCCCGCCGCATCGTCATCGTCAGACCGAGATCTTCCGGATTGTTCAGGGCAAGTATCGGTTCGAGGTCGATGGCAAGGAGATCATCGCCTCCGCGGGCGATGTGGTGACGGTGCCGGGTGGCGCGGCGCATACGTTCCGGAATGTCGGGCCGGGCATCGCCAGGCAGATTGTGACCGTGCTGCCGTCGCTGCATTCGCGGTTGTTCTTCGCCGCGTTGGCCACGATGCAGCGCCAGCACAATGTCTCGCGGCGCGATCTGATGGCGTTCGGACGGGCCTGGGGTGTGGAGTTTCTGGTCTCGACCGATCCCGCCGAGCCGCTCTATGCCGGACCGGGCGATGGCGAATCCGCCAACGCCGAAGCGAGCGCACACGCGGCCTGACAGCCAAGGCGCGGCAACATATCGCAACAATTGCTTGTTGCATCGGCAAGGGTCGGGTTCAGTTTCGGACAGAAAAGGCCGTAATATTGCGCAGACTCTTTTCAGATCGCATCCGATGCACAAGGCTCTTCGTTTCACCGCTTTCCTGATTGCCACCGCTGTGGCGCCCGCCGCGCTGGCACAACCCGTGCCGCCGGCGGCCGCGCCGTTGGGCCTCGAGCTCGGCGTAAGCAAATGCGCGCGTCTGACGCATGCGCAGAACCATGTCAACGCGGGCAAGGCGGCGTGGGCGGGTGGCGATGCCATCGAGGTCAAGCACCTCGAGCGCTTCAACCTGCCGGGGCTCACGCGCGTGATCGTGAACTGCGATGCGTCGGATGCGGTGGCACTGATTACGCTAACGTTCGACCGGCCCGCGCTCGATGACGTGACCAAGAAGCTCGACGCACGCTATGAGTCGAAGCGCAAGACGGACCCCGGCGCGGAGAATGGCTACGCCGAGTGGGCGGCGGCCAACGGCAGCATCGAGTTGTTGTACGGGCGCGATGGTAAGCAGTTCACGACGGCTTACTGGGCCAAGGGTGCGAAGGCGAAGTATTTTGCGTATGGCGGAGCGCAGCCGACAGGGCCCGCTCCGGCACCGGCGGCGCCGGCCGCAAAAGTGCCCGCACCGCTTTGAAACCGAGGGCATGATCAGCTTTTGCCGATCGACAGGATCTCGTTGGCATTGATGATCGCGGCGGCGATGACCTCGGTGGTTACGCGCTTGGTCATGGCCTGGTCGCGGATCAGGTCGTAGGCGGCGCCGTCGCTGATCTGCCGCGTTCGCATCAGGATGCTCTTGGCCTCCTCGATCTGCCGCACGCCCACCAGCTTGGCCTCGAGCTTGCGAATCTTGCGGCAGGCGGTGCCCGCCTGGCCGTGCACCTGCCGCGCTACCACCAGCGCCGACAGCAGGCCAAATGACCGCACCGGCGAGCCCAGCACGGCCTGCGCGCCGATATGGAGTACGGCTTCGACGATGGTCGGGTTCTCGTAGGTGACCACCGCGATCAGCGTCGGCGCGGTCTCCGCCTTGAACCAGTCGAAGCCGAGCTCGATGCAATCGGGCCGCACCGCGAGGAATACCGCATCGACCCCCTCCGGCAACGTCGGCAGCGGGGGCCAGAACGCCTGCACCTGGCAGCCGATGCGCTGCAGCTGATCGGTCAATTGCTTGCCGTCGGCATCGTCGGGATGAAAGACGAGTACGCGCAGCGAGCGCAGGTCCTTGAGAATCTGGGGGGTCGCCCGGATCGTGCGGCGCGGGCCTTCTACGCTCACGTCAGAGCTCCAGCGTCGTCAGCGTGGTGGTCCAGTCCCCGAGCGAATGCGTGACGAGGTATGGATCGGGGTGGACCGGACGCGTGGCCTCCCGCACGATGGTGAACTGGCCGCGCGAATTGGCAATGCCAATGCGCGGATACAGACAGGTGTGGTGGTTCGACGGATCGATGCGGATACGGCCTTGCGGCGCGTCGAACTCGCTACCGAGAATATGGGGCATGATCCGCAGGATCTCGTCGTCGCCACAGCGGCGGAACGCGTTGGCGTAGACGTGCATCTGGAAGTAAGCGGCTTCCCAACACAGATTCGGCACTGAGTCGCCGAACCGGCGGCGCAGACGCTCGAGGCACTTGAGGTTGTCCTCGCGCTGGATCGACTGGAAGTACGGCGCGGCGGTTACGTGGCCGGTGGCCACATCGGCCCCCATCTGGCTGATCTCGGCCTCCGAAGTGGTCAGGCTGGAGATCGGCATGGTGCGGGGATCGAGCCCCGCCTGCGCATACGCGCGATAGAGCGCCGCGGTCGAATTGCCCACCACCGTGGAAAAAATGAAATCCGGCTGCTTGGCCACGATGTCCGCGATGATCGGCGCAAAGTCGCGCTCGTTCGCATCGAGCGGCACGTAGCGCTCGCCGACCTTCTCGCTGTGCTGGCGCTGCAGCACCAGCTCGCCCATGATGCGATTCGATTCGTACGGATAGATGTAGTCCGAGCCGACCAGATACACGCGCGCGCCGAAATTCGCGGTCATGAACTCGGCCAGTTGCACGCTGTTCTGATTCGGTGCCGCGCCGGTGTAGATGATGTTGTTCGAGAACTCGAAGCCCTCGTACAGCGTCGGATAGAACAGCAGCTTGTTCCAGCGCTCGACCACGGGCAGCACGGCCTTCCGGCTGCTCGACATGTAGCAGCCGAAGATCGTATTGACGCGATCCTGCACGATCAGGCGCTCGGCCGTGCGCGCATAGACCGCGGGCGACGATTGCGCGTCGTAGACCACCGGTACCAGTTCGCGGCCGTCGAGGCCGCCGGCCGCATTGATTTCCTCGATCGCCAGCAGCGAACCCTGCAGCTGCGAGTGACCGATGGTCGAGGTGGCGCCGGTCTCGGAGAACAGCACGCCGACGCGCACGGGATCCTTATTGGCCATGGCCAGGGCTCCTCTTGATCATGCATTGCTCGATCATCATGATGGCCGCGGGCAACATCGCTTCCTCGAACTGGCTAGTTGGACACGAGTCGAGCATATATTGCCGACAGTTGCGCAGGCAAGGCCCGCGCCGTATCCGCGACGCAGAAGTTGCCATGCCCGAGCATGGTGCGAATGTACGGCGCCGCACCGGCATCGATCGTCACGCCGCACACCGCCACGCCGGCGCGACGGGCCGCCTGCGCGGCGGCGCGCGCATCCTCGACCAGATAGTCGCGGTCGAATACATCGACATCGGAGGGCTCGCCGTCGGTGATGACCACGATGGCGCGGTGCGGGTTGGGCTCACGCATGGCGCATGAGGTGGCATGGCGCAACGCGGCGCCGATGCGGGTGGAGAACCGGCCCGCCAGCGCGCCAAGTGTGGCCCGCGCACCGGCGTCGAGCGGTTGACCGAAGTCGAGCAGCCTGAAATAGTTGACGGCTTCGCGCGTATCGGACGAGAACGCGTGGATCGCCACGCGGTGCCCGCATTCGGCGGCCGCGTGGGCGAGCATCGTCGTGGCAGCCTTCTCGATGTCGAGCACGGTGGTGTGACCATGCGTGCCGGCTACCGCGTCGTTGGTGGAGGCGGAAGCGTCCACGAGCAGCAGGATGCTGAAATGCGGCGTGCCGCGCGCGGGACGCAGGAACAGTCGGGGCTCCGGCGCCAGGCCGAGGCGGCGATCCACCATGACCGTGACGGCTGCATCGAGGTCGAGCGACTCCCCCTCGAGTTGCCGTTTGAGCTTGCGATCGCGGCTGAGCCGCTGGCGGTGAGGCAGTGCCAGGCGTGCGCCGAGCCGCGCGAGATCCGATGGCTCGGCGGCGCCGCGTGGCAACGACTGCGCGCCGGGCGCGCGCTCGATCACGGTGCACCAATCCTGCCGGGCGAGGTCGAGACGGTAGTCCCATTCCGGATAGTACGTGCGCGACAGCTCGTCCGTGAGTTCCGCACGCGGGACCTCTCCCGCATCGTCACCGGGCTCGGCTTGCTGATAGCCCGAAGTCGCGGCCATCGCGAGCGGTTCGGCGTTGGGCGGTGGCGTGCGGTCGCCGTGATCCCACAGAAAGCTGTTGTCGTCGCGATAGCTGGCGGGCACCACGTAGTCGTTGGCGTCGAAGCGCACGCGCATCTGGCCGAGATCGTTGGCCAGAATCGAGGCCAGCTCACGAAACGCCCGGTAATCGTACAAGCAAGTACGCAGCGCCGCAAAACCATGGCGCGCCTTGTCGATCCAGTAATTGTCGTCGGGCCAGTCGTCATCGAGCAGCGCGGCGCCAAGCCGGCCCATCATCGCGCGAAAGCTCAGACCGTGCGGATCGACGGCTTCCTGCAACAGCGGCAGCAGCCATGCGCGTATGCCTGGACAGTCGCGCAGCATCAGGCTGTCCACACGCGCATCCTCGACGGCGGAGATCACCGCAAGGCTCAGCGGCTTGAGGCCGCGCGACGGCAATGCACGCGGCGAGAAGCGCAGATGCGCGGCCGCATGCGCCACCGCCGCACGTTGTACTGCATAGGCGTCAGGCAGCTGCGGCATCAGCAGATGCGTGGACGTCAGCACCGGCCGTCGGATACGCGGCGCGGTGCCGACCGACATGCCGCATCCGGCCAATCCGGTCAACAGTGGTTCAAGCGACGGCGAGACTTCCGCATCGATCATGCGAACGTGGCCTCGATCAGCCCGCGCAGCGCGAGCGCCATGTCGGGGTCATCGGTCAGCGCGTGCGTCATGGTCATGTCGCAGCTGTCGCGCGGCGCCACGCCCGAGCGGATCAAGGTGCCGGCGTGAATCAGCATGCGCGTGGATGCGCCTTCCTCCAGACCGCGATGGCGCAGCGCGCGCGTGCGCGTGGCGATATCGACGAGGCGGGTGGCGAGCTCCGGTGAAACATCCGCCTCAGTCGCGACGATGCGCGCCTCCGCCTCCGCATCCGGGTAGTCGAACTGCATCGCCACGAAGCGCTGGCGCGTGGACGGCTTCATGTCCTTGGCGCGGCTCTGATAGCCGGGGTTATACGACACCACGAGCTGGAAGTCCGCATGGGCGTGGATCAGCTCGCCCTTCTTGTCGAGCGGCAGCATGCGCCGCGCGTCGGTAAGCGGGTGAATGATCACGGTGGTGTCCTGCCGAGCCTCGACAATCTCGTCGAGGTAGCAGATTGCACCTTCACGCACGGCCGTGGTAAGCGGGCCGTCATGCCACGCGGTGCCATGCGCGTCCAGCAGGTAGCGGCCGACGAGGTCGGACGCGGTCATGTCCTCGTTGCATGCGACGGTGATCAATGGCTTGCGCAGCTTCCACGCCATGTACTCGATGAACCGCGTCTTGCCGCAACCGGTCGGCCCCTTGAGCACGGTGGGCAGCCGGTGCGCGTACGCGTGCTCGAACCACGCGACTTCCTGGCCAACGGATTGGTAGAACGGTTCGGCCTCGATGCGATAGGCGGCGATGGGACTGGACATTGAGGAATCGGGTCGAATATCGCAATAATGAAGCCCACCGCGCGCGGCGGTGGGCGCGGTCACATCAGCGGTGCTCCGCCTGCTCGTGCGGGATGCCTTCAATAGGACATTCAGCCGTGCCAATCGTCGAACGCGTAATGGACTCGACCGCCTTGCGCGTACCTTCCGGATCGTTGACCCATTTGCCGTAGAACTCGAACGGGCAGGCCGCGACGCCTTGCGCGCCCTCGCCGGAGTTGAGCTTGCCGGTATAGCCGCGATGCAGCAGCTTGAACAGGTGATTGTTCGACTGCTGGTTCTTGCGCGCGTCGCGGATCAGGCTCAGCGAGAACTCGCCGTACTGAATGCCCATCTCCTCGGTGCCGCACTCGCCGAGCGTGCGGCCATCGAAACCGATCAGCGACGAACCGCCAAAGTACGAATACACGCCGTCGAAACCGGTGGCGTTGGCGACCGCCACATAGCTGTTGTTCATCCACGCCATGGTCCTGGCCACCATCATCTGCTGGTCGCGCGCGGGATACATATAGCCCTGGCAGCGGACGATCAGTTCCGCGCCACGCATCGCGCAGTCACGCCAGATCTCGGGATAGTTGCCGTCGTCGCAAATGATCAGGCTGACCTTGAGCCCCTTGGGTCCCTCCGACACATACGTGCAGTCGCCCGGATACCAGCCCTCGATCGGGGCCCACGGCATGATCTTGCGGTACTTCTGCACGATCTCGCCCTGGTTGTTCATGAGGATCAGCGTGTTGTACGGCGCCTTGTTCGGGTGCTCCTCGTGACGTTCGCCGGTCAGCGAGAACACGCCCCACACGTTGGCTTTGCGACAGGCCGCCGCGAAGATCTCGGTTTCTTCACCCGGGATCTGTGAAGCCGTCTCGTACATTTCCTTCGCGTCGTACATGATGCCGTGGGTCGAGTACTCGGGAAACACGACCAGATCCATCCCTGGCAGGCCCTGCTTCATCCCGACCAGCATCTCGCCGATCTTGCGCGCGTTGTCGAGCACCTCCGCCTTGGTATGCAGCCGCGGCATCTTGTAGTTCACTACCGCCACACCGACCGTATCCTTCGAGCTGCCGATATCACCGTGTCGCATTTCATTTCTCCTTGATAAACGTCAGACGGTCAGGAATGACCGCACTTTCTGCTGGTCGAGCGTGTCGCGCGCTTCTTCGTGCACGATGCGCCCGCCGTCGATGACCAGAAAACGGTCGGCCAGATCGAGCGCGAAGCTGAGCATCTGCTCGGACACCACGATGGCAAAACCGCGTTCCTGGCGCAGCGCGTTGAGCGTGCGCGCGATGTCCTTGATGATCGAAGGCTGGATGCCCTCGGTTGGCTCGTCGAGAATCAGCACCTGCGGATCGGACACCAGCGCGCGTGCAATCGCCAGCATCTGCTGCTGGCCGCCGCTGAGGTTGCCGCCGCGTCGGTTGCGCATCTCGTGCAGCACCGGAAAGCATTGGTAGATGTAGTCAGGCACCGCGCGATAGCGCGAGTACTCGGTGCCGGTCAGGATGTTCTGCTCCACCGTAAGCCCCGCAAAGATCATGCGGCCCTGCGGCACGAAAGCGAGGCCGTGCTTCACACGCGCGTGGCCACGCAATCCGGCGAGCTCCGTGCCGCGCAGACGAATGCTGCCGCTGCGCGCGGGCAGCATGCCGATCAGCGATTTCAGCAGCGTGGTCTTGCCCATGCCATTGCGGCCCATGATCGCCACCGATTCGCGCTCCCTGACCGAGAACGACACGTCCTTGATCACATGCGATTCGCGATACGCCACATTGAGTCCCTGCACTTCCAGCATCGCGTTCTCCTAGTGGCCGAGGTAGACGTCGACCACGCGCGGGTCCGCCTGCACTTCGGCGACCGTACCTTCGCTGAGCACGCGGCCTTGATGCAGGACGGTCACCTTGCTGGCGATCTGCCGCACGAAGTCCATGTCGTGCTCGATCACGATGACCGATTTGCCCTGCGCGATGCGCGCGAGCAGCGCCGCGGTAAGCTCGCGCTCGCGCGGGCTCATGCCGGCCACGGGCTCATCGAGCAGCAGCAGCCGTGGCTCCTGCAGCAGCAACATGCCGATCTCGAGCCACTGTTTCTGGCCGTGGCTCAGACGTCCAGCCTTGCCAGCGAGGCGGTCGCGCAGAAACACCATGTCGGCGATCGCCTCGATGCGGGCGATGACATCGGCGCGACGATGAAAGAACACCGAGCGCAGCACGCCGTGCGCGTTGGGTAGCGAGATCTCGAAGTTCTCGAACACGGTCAGGTCCTCGTAGACCGAAGGCGTCTGGAACTTGCGACCCACCCCGGCGCGCACGATTTCGTGCTCGGGCATCTGCGCGAGGTCCCTGCCTTCAAACAGCACGCGTCCCGAGGACGGACGCGTCTTGCCGCAGATCATGTCGAGCAGCGTGGTCTTGCCCGCGCCGTTGGGGCCAATGATCACGCGCAGCTCGCACGGGTCGACGCGCAGGCTCAGGCCATCGACGGCGCGAAAGCCGTCGAACGAGACCGTGAGCGCGTCGATCTCCAGGCAGCCAGCGGTCGGAGTCGCCGGGGCCGCCTGCGTATTCTGCGCATTCTGCGTATTGGCCATCGCGGAAGCGGGCATCATGTCGTCCATATCGAGTTCCGCGTTCATTTGCTCTCCTTCGCACGTGCGTCGCGCATGCCGAAGGTGCTGCTGAAGGTGCTGAACAGGCCAGCCAGTCCGTTGGGCATGGCTACCACCACCACGATGAAAATCGCACCGAGGAAATACAGCCAGATCTGCGGGAAGGTTTCCGATAACCACGACTTGAGGAAGCCCACCAGCAGCGCGCCCACCACCGCGCCGGGCACCGACAGCCGCCCTCCCACTGCCGCGAAAATCACCATTTCCACCGAGGTGACCACGCCGACCACACCCGGCGATACCAGGCCCACCTGCAACGTGTAGAACGCACCGCCAATGGCGCTCAGGATGGCCGCGAGCATGAACACGAACGCCTTGAAGTGCGCGGTGTTGTAGCCGCTGAAGCGCACACGGTCCTCGCTGTCGCGGATCGCGATCAGCACCTTGCCGAAGCGAGTGCGCAGCAATGCCACGGCTAACGCCATCAGCACGAGAATGGTGGCGGCCTGCACGTAGTAGATGACCTGCCGCGCCGCGTCGCCGACCACGTCCATGCCGAGCAACGTGCGGAAGTCCGTAATGCCGTTGGCGCCACCGGTGTCGCCCTGCTGGCCGATGATCAGCACCGTCAGCGTCGTGGCGAGGCAAAGCGTGACGATGGCGAAGTACACACCGCTCACGCGCCGCTTGAACACCGCATAGGAGAGCCCGTAGGCAAGCAGCGCGGGCAGCACGAGGATCAGCACCAACGTCGCGGTAAAGCTGTGGAACGGCTCCCACCAGAATGGCAGCTTCTCCACGCTGCTCCAGACCATGAAGTCGGGCAGCTCCGGAGCCGAGGCTTCCAGCTTCAGGAACATCGCCATCATGTAGCCGCCGAGGCCGAAGAAGATGCCCTGTCCCAGACTCAGGATGCCCCCGTAGCCCCACGTGATGACGATGCCGATGGCGACGAACGAGAACGCCAGGTACTTGCCGACCAGATTCAGACGGAACGCATCGAGCGTCAGCGGCAGGATCGCGAGCAGCAGCACGGCGACGGATGCCAGCGCCAGCAGATCGCTTCTTCGATATACGAGCTTCATGGCATCACCTCCGGGCCTTGCGCGCGAATAGCCCATTGGGCCGGAAGTACAGCGTCGTGATAACCAGCAGCAGGATCGCCACCTTGGCCATCGAGCCGCTCATCAGGTACTCGAGCGTGGTCTGCGACTGCGCGATGGTGAAGCCCGAAAGGGCGGTGCCGATCAGGCTCTGCACGCCGCCGAATACGACCACGATGAACGAATCGACGATATACAGCTGGCCTGTGCCGGGGTTGGTCGAGCCGATCATCGTGAATACGCATCCGGCGATACCCGCGAGGCCTGAGCCAAGCGCAAAGGTGGCCGCGTCGACGCGATCGGTGTTGATGCCGACCGCATCGCTCATCGCGCGGTTCTGGGTGACGGCGCGCACGCGCAGGCCCCAGCGCGTACGGTAGAGCAGCAGATACACGGCGAGCGCCACCACCGCGGTCAGGCCGATCACGAAGATGCGCGTGAGCGGTAGCTGGATGCCGCTGACGGGCTCCCATGCACCCGATAGCCAGGAGGCGAGAGGCACGCTGACTTCCTGCGGGCCAAACACCGAGCGATAGGTCTGCTGCAGGATCAGGCTCAGGCCCCAGGTGGCCAGCAACGTGTCGAGCGGACGATCGTAGAAGAAGCGGATAAAGCCACGCTCGAGCACGTAGCCCGCCGCGAAGGTGGTGGCGAATGCCACCGGAATCGCCGCGAACAGGTAGCCGTCCATCCACTGCGGCGCCCAATGCTCGAACGCGCGCGCGGTCAGGTACGTCATGTACGCGCCAAGGGCCATCAACTCCCCGTGCGCCATGTTGATGACGCCCATCAGTCCAAACACGATGGCCAGTCCGATCGCCATCAGGAACAGGATGGTGAACAGACTGATGCCATTGAAGACCTGCATCGCGACGATGTCGATATCCATCTCGGAGCTCCGTTACGCGCGTGGCCTTACACCTTGGGGAATGGGTTCGGTTCGATCAGATCGGCCGACTCCCACACGATGTCGAACTGGCCATCGGGGCGCGCACGGCCCACGCGTACCTTTTTCCAGACGTGATGGTTGGTGGCATGCACGCGCACGGTTCCCTCAGGCGCATCGAGCGTGACGCCGCCGGCGGCGGCGGCCACCTTCTCGGGATCGAAGGTTTTGGCCTTCTCCACCGCGAGCTTCCACAGGTAGACGCTGTTGTAGGCCACCTCCATCGGGTCACCGATCACGCGCTCCTGCCCGTAGCGTGTCTTGAAGGCTTTGACGAAGCGCTCGTTGACCGGATTCTTGAGGCTCTGGAAGTAGCCCATGCAGGCGTAGTAGCCGACCGCGTTGTCCTTGCCGATGCCCTCGATCTCGTTCTCCGACACCACGGTGGAGAGCAGGGTGATCTTGCTGCCGTCGAGCCCGGCCGCACGTAGCTGCTTGTAGAACGCCACGTTGGAGCCACCGACCACGGTGCTGTAGATGCAATCGGGCTTGGCGGCCTTGATCTTGTTGATGATCGACGAGAACTCGGTGTGGCCGAGCGGTGCGTATTCCTCGCCCGCGAGCTTGCCGCCGAGCTTGGTGATCGTGGCCTTGGCGATCTTGTTGCAGGTGCGTGGATAGATATAGTCGGAGCCGACCAGGAAGATGGTCTTGCCCTTTTCGCGCGCCATCCAGTCAATGGCCGCGATGACGGACTGCGTAGCCTCCTGCGACGGGTAGATAACGTGCTTGTCCTGCTCCTGGCCTTCGTAGTAAGTCGGATAGAACAGCAGTCCATTGGCGCGCGCGAGCGCGGGCAGCACGGCCTTGCGCGAGGCGGATGTATAGCAACCGATGATCGCCGCGCACTTGTCGCGCTCGAGCAGCTTGCGTGCCTTCTCGGCGAAGATCGGGTTCTCGCTCGCACCGTCCTCCACCACGACCTCGATCTTGCGGCCCATCACGCCGCCCGAGGCATTGATCTCGTCCACGGCCATCTTCTCGGCATCGACGAGCGAAGCCTCCGCGATCGCGATGGTGCCGGACAGCGAATGCAGCAGGCCAAGCTTGACGGGCTCCTGCGCCTGGGCTCGCGCGGCAAGCGGATGTAGCAGCGTGCCCGAAGTCGCGCCGAGCGCGAGCATGGAACCAGCAGTCTTGACGAAGCGGCGGCGATTGAACGTGCTCATGGGTTTCTCCTAGGCCATGTGGTGCGGCGTTTTTATGGGCGTCGATTGTTTTGGACAAAGCTCCGCCCTGGTTGCCGGGGCATCCATTCGACTGGTTGACTTCTGAAACGTACAAACGAAAAAAGCCCGAACCGGTGTTCACCGGTTCGGGCTCTGTTGCCTTGCGCTCCGCTGGCAGTATTGGCAGCTAGCGCGACATGTTGTGAGACGACATCTCGTCTTGCAGGGATTTATAGCATAAGGATCTGCGCCGGGTGTAGGGATTTTTACTAACCCACGTGCATTCCTTGTGCCTTCCCCAACGCGGGGCGTTGCTGCATATTATTGGCGCACGCCGCTCGTTATTGCGGTGCGGCATGCGCGGAAGCAGTGCCACGTCAGCCGATAAATTCGCGCAGTGCCTGCGTGAAGCGTTGGGGCAACTCGAAGCTCGAGATATGTGCGGCAGGCAGTTCGAGATAGCGCGCGCCCGGGATCGCATCGGCTAGCGCGCGACCTTCGGCGGCGGTGGTCGACGGATCGTCGCTCCCTGCAATGACTAGCACCGGCACGCCAATCGTCGACGCGGTGTCACGGAAGTCCGCGTCGCGTACCGCGGCACAGTTGGCGGCATAGCCCTGCGGATCGAGTGCGGCGAGCACCGCGCGCAGCGGGGCGATCGCGGCCGCCTCGCGCGCAACGAACGCGGGCGTGAACCATCGCTGCACCGAGGCATCAACCAGCGGTGCCATGCCCTCTTGCTGCACGGTGCCAATGCGCGCGTTCCAGCCATCGGCGCCGCCGATCTTTGCCGCGGTGTTGGCCAACACGATGCGCGAGAAACGCTGCGGCGCATGAATGCCGAGCCACTGTCCTGTGGAGCCGCCCATCGACAGCCCGCAGAACGTCGCCTGTTCGATGCCGAGCGCGTCGAGAATCGCGACCACATCGCGACCGAGCGTGTCGACACCGAACGGCTTGCCGTCGTACGTCGAACGTCCATGACCGCGCGTGTCATAGCGAACCACGCGGAAGTCCCCGGCCAGCGCATCCGCCTGCGGCTGCCACATGGTGTGATCGGTGCCGAGCGAGTTCGAGAACACGATGGCGGGTGCCTGATCGGGACCATCGACGGTATAGAACAGCCGGGCGCCGGCGTGATCGAGGTATGGCAAGAGAGTCTCCTTGAAAGCGAGTGTGGAACGCAAGCCGGAATGATAGCGCGTGGGGCGGAAGGGAGTGCGGGCGGGGCAGAGCGCGTCAACGTATATGGTGTGCCCGTTGCATGGCTTGCCCGGCCGGCGTTAAATAGAGCGCAGTCATGCCTTCTTGCTGGGGGACATCTTGCGTCAGGCCTTTCTTGCTATCGCCGAGCGGGTCGAGCAATGGCTGGATCGTATCGATCCGGGCACGCATCGTCGCATCAAGGGGCTGCGGCTGGTGACGGCTTATGGCATTGCGGCCGCGCTCGGGGCGTTGCGAGATGTCTCGCTGGGGCTGCCCGATGCGGCGCCGCTGGTGACGCTGGCGGCGGGCTTCGCGCTGTGGGCCAGTGTCTCGGAAGCGCGGACTACACGTTGGACGTCGAGCCGGGATCTGGTGGTGCTGTGCGTCGCCGCGGCGGTAGGTGCCGCAGTCTATGCGCTGGTGGCGCCGTGGCTGGATGTGCATCTGCGCGCCGGTGGCGAGTGGATTCTTATCAGCGGTGCATTCGTCGTTGGCTTTCTGCGGCGCTATGGCGTGCTGGGGGCGGGTGTGGGATCGCAGCTCTATATCGGACAACTGCTCGGCTATACCACCGACCTCGGGCCGAACGACCTGATAGCCATCGGTGTGGCGATGCTGATCGCGATCGTGTCCGCGGTAGTGCCACGGCTGCTGACCGGCCCCGCCGAGCAACCGATTCCCGCCCCACCGCTCGCGCCAGTCGTACGCCCGCGCTTTGGCTCGCCGGAGCTCGTCATGGGGCTGCAGGCGGCGACTGCCGCGCTGATCGTGGTGGCGTTGACCAGTGCGCTCGGGTTGATCGAATCGGCATGGGGCGTCACCGCGTGTGTCTACGTGGTGACCGGTACTGCCGCGGCCACCATCGAGCGGGGGCGGCGGCGCATTATCGGTACGCTCGTCGGCGTGCCGCTCGGGCTGATCTGCCTGCCGCTCGCGGCACACGCTCCGCTATTGATCTGGTGCGCCGCATCGGTGGCGATGATCGTGTACGCGATGGCGCTGCCCGAGCGCTATGACGTGGCTTGCGGCGCGTTTGCGTTCACGCTCGTGGTTACGCTGGCCGTCGCCGGCGAGCATTCGCTGGCGGTGCTGGTAGCGCGGGCGTGGGAGACGCTGCTCGGCGGCGCGCTGGGCATCGCGGCGGCGTTGCTGATGTTTCCGTTGCGCGAAGCCAAAGCGGACGTGACGCGACCTTAACCGGCAGGACCGACAGGACTGAGGGGACGACCTTAGCGATTGCGTAGCGGCGCCACGCCAGGTACGTCGCTGGCCTCGACGATGCGAATCATCATGAGCATGAACAGATCGCGCTCGGCAGGCGTCAGATGTTCGATCGTGCGTGCATGCGCGCGTTCCACTGCGTCCTGCATGCGCTGCACCAGCGTACGCCCCTTGCGCGCGAGCCGCACCAGCTTGACGCGGCCATCGAGCGGCGACTGTCTACGCTCGATCAACCCGCGCGCTTCGAGCCGCGGCAGCACTTCGGCAACCGTTGTGCGTTCGAGGCCAATCGCCATGGCCAGCGAATTCTGATCGAGTTCGCCCTGTTCGAGCAGCGCCGACATCAGGCTGTACTGCACTGGCGTGATATTGAACTCGCTGGTCTCTTCAAGAAACAGACCGCCGTGGATCTGATGCAGGCGGCGGATCAGAAAGCCCGGGCGGGAGTAGAGCACCGAGTGTTGCTGGACCTCCGCAAGCTCCGCCTCGAGCAGGGGAAGGCTGTCTTCGCGAATCATGAGAAGTGGTACTGAATAGCCCGTGGGCGATTTAGGAAGTATGCCACGTATCCCCGTGTCGATTATGTCGAAGTATTGCAGAGTGCTACAAACGGTTCCCACATTTCGTGCATTCAAGAAATGGGGTATGCCCCATTTATGGGTGGGGATACGACGCATGCTGGTGCGTGCGTCGCGTCATCGCCCGCGGCGCGCACGTAGATATGGGGTATGGCACATATTTTTCAAAGAAGTTTTTCCCAATCGGATCAAAGGCTTGGCGTAAGCAGGGCTGGTCGGCCCATGCGCGGTGGCACACGCGTTGCTTTATGCAGTGCACAGCCGGTGAATGCCGGGACACACAAGAAGACGCCCCCGCCGTATGAACGCTCCAACCTCCAGGGAAGACCTCGCGCCTGCCGTACGTGCCCAGGGCATCGGTGATCGCGTACCGCGCAAGGAAGACCAGCGGCTACTGCTTGGCCGCGGTCAGTTCGTGGGCGATATCCGCATGCCGGACATGCTGGACGTCGCCTTTGTGCGCAGTCCGGTCGCTCACGCACGGCTTGGCACGATCCACAAGCCGGCCGGCCTCGAGTCGCTGGTATTCACGATGGCGGACCTGCCCGATGTGGCGCCGATCCTTGCCGCCGCCGGGCTGCCGGGCTTCAAACGGTCCGTGCAGCATCCGCTTGCGAGCGACAAGGTGCGCCATGTGGGCGAGCTGGTGGCGGCGTGCGTGGCGCCGACGCGCGCACGCGCCGAGGATATTGCCGCTCAGGTAGAGGTCGATTACGACGAGCTGCCAGTGCTGGCCGACATGGACACCGCCAACACGTCCGCGGCCCGCGTGCATGACGCGTGGAGCGACAACGTATTCGTGGAAACACGTATCGAGAAAGGCGGTGACAAGGCTGATGGCAACAGTAGCGAAACCCGTCGCTATCACCGCATGCTGCGCACCGCGCGCCAGTGCATGATGCCGATGGAAGGTCGTGCCGTGCTGTGCTGGTGGGATCATCGGCTCGATCAGCTCGTGATGTACACCGCGGCGCAGGTGCCGCATATCAACCGCACCGGCCTGGCCGAATGCCTCGGCCTCGACGAAGGCCAGGTCCGCGTGATCTCGCCCGACGTCGGTGGCGGCTTCGGTTACAAGGGCCTGCTGCTGCCCGAGGAGATTTGCTGCGCCTGGCTGGCGCGCCATCTCGGCCGCCCCGTGCGCTGGCTCGAGGATCGCCGCGAGCAGCTCAGCGCCAATGCGAACTGCCGCGAGCACGCGTATGACATCGCTATCGAGGTCGAGCCGGACGGCCGCCTCGTGAGCATCGAGTGCGACGCGATGGTGGACTCGGGTGCTTACTCGCTCTATCCGTTCAGCGCGTGCCTGGAGGCCTCGCAGGTGGCGTCGATCCTGCCGGGCCCGTACACGATGGATCGCTACGTCTGCCGCTCGCGCGCGATAGCCACCAACAAGCCCGGCATCCTGCCGTATCGCGGTGTAGCACGCACTGGCGTGTGCTTCGCGATCGAACTGATGATGGATGCGGCCGCGCGCGATCTCGGCATTGAGCCGTACGACCTGCGCGCGCGCAGCCTCGTGCCGGCTAGCGCGATGCCGTTCGTCAATATCACTGGCAAGCTGTTCGACTCGGGCGACTACGCCGAGAGCATGACGCGCGCGGTGGCCGCGCTTGACTGGAAGCGCTGGCGTGCGCGGCAGCACGAGGTCAATGCAACGGCCGGCAACAAGCGAATCGGTCTCGGCCTCTCCGTGTATTGCGAGCAGGGTGCTCACGGCACTTCGGTCTATCACGGCTGGGGCATTCCGATGGTGCCCGGTCATGAGCAATGCTCGGCGCGCATCACGCCCGATGGCGTGCTCGAACTACGCCTTGGCGTGCATTCGCACGGACAGGGCATGGAAACGTCGATGGCGCAGGTCGCACACACGGTACTCGGCATCGATATCGACCGCGTACGCGTGGTGCATGGCGACACTGCGGTCTCTCCTTACTCGACTGGCACCTGGGGCTCGCGTTGTGCGGTGATGGCCGGCGGCGCCGTCGGCGCGGCTTGCGACGTACTGGCGCAACGGCTGATCAGCATCGCGGCGGGCGTGCTTGGCAAGCCGGCCGCATCGATGCAACTAATCGACGGCGTAGTGAAGGCGCCCGGCCAGCTCGAGAGCATGTCCCTCGCGGAGATCGCGCACACGTGGTACCGCGCGCCGCAGAAGGTGCCAGCGGGTATCGATCCGGGTGGCCTCGAGGTGGTCACCGGCTACAAGACGCAGCCCGACACGGGCACCTTCAGCTATGCCTGCCACGCTTGTGCGGTGGAAGTGGACACCGCCACCGGCAAGGTCACGTTGCTCGACTATGCGATCTGCGAGGACGGCGGCGTGCTGCTGAATCCGCTGATCGTCGATGGTCAGATCATTGGTGGCCTGGCGCAAGGCATCGGCACCGCGTTGTACGAAGAGATGCCCTTTGACACGGAAGGCCAGCCGCTGGCCTCCACCATGGCCGACTACCTGCTGCCCGGTGCCGGCGAAATGCCGCCGTTGACGCTGCTGCATATGGAAACGCCGAGCCCGCACAGCAAGTATGGCCAGAAAGGGCTGGGGGAGGGCGGTGCGATCGCGCCACCGGCGGCCATCATCAACGCGGTCAACGACGCGCTGCATGCGCTAGGTGCGGAGCTGACGCAATGCCCGGCCAGCCCGGAGCGCGTACTGGCGGCGCTGGCCGCGGCGGGCAACAAGGAGGACGCGCAATGAAGGCCGTTGCCTACCGCATCGAACCGGGCGTCTCGATCGACGCTACCACCCGCACGCTGCGCGACGCCGGCTGGGGTGGCAAGGCCATCGCCGGTGGACAGTCGCTCGGCGCGATGCTGAACCTGCGTCTTGCACAACCGGAGCTGCTGGCCGACCTCGATGGCATCGATGCCCTGCGCGCGGTGCAGGAGGGTGCTGACGCCATTACGTTCGGCGCGATGTGCACGCATGCCGCGTTCGAGGACGGCAGGCTGCCCGATCCGAGCCGCGGCCTGATGCCGGCGGTCGCGCGCGGCATCGCCTACCGCGCGGTGCGTAATCGCGGCACGCTCGGCGGCAGCCTGTGCCATGCCGATCCGGCTGCGGACTGGGTCAGCACGATGCCTCTACTGGGCGCGACGCTGCGCCTCGAAGGCCCCGACGGCGTGCGCACCGTGCGCGCCGCGGATTTCATGCTGGCCGCGTTCGAGACGCAACTCGGCGAAGGCGAACTGCTGACCGCTATCAGCGTGCCGCGACTGTCGGCGCAGGCGCGCTGGTCGTATCGCAAATTCTGTCGCAAGACCGGCGAGTTCGCGCACGCGCTGGTCTGCGCCCTGCGCGACCCGGCGCTCGGCGTCGAGCGACTGGTCGTAGGCGCGCTCGACGGCGCGCCGCGCGTGTTCGAAGGCCCGGGCTTGATCGCATCGCTCGCTACCGCGCCCCAACGCGCGGCATGGCTGGCCGAGGCCGGCATCGATGTCGATCCCGCCCGCACTGCCCAGCTCGCCGAGATGCTGCGACTGGTCGTCAACGATATGGACGATAAGGAGACGCCGCGATGAGCGCGCCTGAACTGATATTCCCGGAGGTCCATGCCCAGCGCATCGATCTCGATGTGAATGGCCGCAAGTACGCGCTGCAGCTGGAGGATCGCACGCACCTGGCCGATGCCTTGCGCGATCACTGCGGCCTGACCGCCACGCATATCGGGTGCGAACACGGCGTGTGCGGCGCGTGCACGGTTGAAGTCGATGGCATGCCGCAGCGCTCGTGCCTGCAATCCGCCGTGCGTTTCGTCGGCAAGGCTGTGCGCACGCTAGAGGCGTTCGACGAGGACGCGGTGATGGCGCAGCTGCGCGCCGCATTCACGGCCGAGCACGCGCTGCAATGCGGCTATTGCACGCCCGGCATGTTGATGACCGCGCGCGACATCGTGCTGCGTCTGCCCGACGCCGATGAGGCTCGCATTCAGGAAGAACTGGCTGGCAATCTCTGCCGCTGCACCGGCTATATCGGCATCGTGCGCGCAATCCAGCGCGTGCTGCGCGAACGCCGCGAAGGAGCATGTCATGGAAATTGAACAACGTTTCGCGCTGAGCACGGCGCCAGCGACCGTGTGGCAGGCGTTTCAGGATGTGAGGCTGCTGATCAACTGCCTGCCCGGCGCATCGATTCCCGACGACGCCGTGGTGGAGGGCAACAAGGTACCGCTGTTGTTCCAGGTAAAGCTGGGCCCGATCGCCGCGCGTTTCAAGGGGCAGGGCGAACTCGCACAGGACGATGTGGCGCGCACCGGCACATTCAGCGGCACCGCCGTCGATGCCAAGACGCAGAGCCGCGTCAAGGGTGTCGCACGGTTTGCGTTGCAGCCCGTGGAGAGCGGTACCGAGGTCGTGGTGGCGGTCGATTACGCGGTAACCGGAGCGCTCGCGCAGTTCAGCCGCGAAGGCATTGTGCGCGCACTGGCCGAGCAACTGACGCGCGAGTTCGCCGCGAATCTGCAGGCGGCACTGCCCGCCGAGCCTGTCGCCGACGGCGTAGCGGTTGACGCCGGCCCAGCGGTCCAGCCCACCCTCGTCAGTTCACCGCGGCCGGCCGAGGCCGCGCCAGCCGCCTCCATCGATCTGTGGAGTGTGTTCAAGGCCTGGCTGCGCCAGTGGTGGCGCGCCCGCAAGAACGCCTGAGTTGCCTAGTTTTTCGCAGTTCCCATCGTCCTGTCTCATCTCGAACAAGGAGATCCCCATGTGGATCCGCAGCAAGACCCGCGTCGCCCTCATCGCCGTCAGTTCGGTGCTCGCCTGCAGCGCACCCTTCGCCCAGGCACAGGAGACCATCAAGATCGGCGTGACCGAGCCGCTGACCGGCGCGGTGGCCGCGTCGGGCACGTATGTGACCAACGGCGCGCGCATCGCGGCGGACGTCATCAATAGCCGCGGCGGCGTGCTGGGCCGCAAGCTCGAACTGGTGATCGAGGACAACAAGTCCAATCCACGCGAGGCGGTTAACTCGGCCGAGAAGCTGATCCTCAAGGACAAGGTACCGGTGCTGATGGGCGCATGGAGCTCGACGTTCACGCTCGCCGTCATGCCGAAGCTGGTCGAGTACGGCGTGCCGATGGTCGTGGAGACCGCGTCGTCGACCAAGATCACGACGGCGGGCAATCCGTGGATCTTCCGTACCAGCCCGACGTCGGCGATGGAAGCGGCCGCGTTCGCCAAGCATCTGGCGTCGTTCAGCCCGGCCATCAAGAAGGTGGACTTCCTGTCGGTGAACAACGACTGGGGTCTTGGTGCCGCCGCCGAATTCCGCAAGGCACTCGAGGGCAAGGGCATCACCGTGGGCCGCACCGAAACCATGGCGCCGGACGCCACCGACCTGTCGGCGCAACTGGCATCGCTCAAGAGCACCGGCGCCGACACGCTGATCGTCACCTCGGGTATCGAGCAACTGACGCTGGCGATCCGCCAGGCCGCCGAGCAGCGCCTGCCGCAACGCGTGATCACCACCGGCGGCTCGTTTCCCGAGCCGCTGCTGAAGACCCCGGGGCCGAAGGGCTACGCGAGCCAGCATCTGCTGTTCTTCGCACCGTGGGCAGTGGAACGCGCGCAGTACCCCGAGGTGGCCAAGGACTTCGTCGCGGGCTGGAATGCGCGCAAGCTCGACTTCGCCGGCCAGACCGAAGGCTTCCGTGGCTATGACGCGATCCTGACCATCGCCGAAGCGATCCGCGTGGCCGGCAAGGCCGAGCCCGCCGCCATTCGCGATGCGCTGTGGAAGGTCAAGCTCAAGGGCGTCAACGGCGATATCGCGTTTATCAAGGAAGGTCCGGCCGGCAAGGAAAGCGGTCAGGCCGAGCCGAACATCTACGTGGTCGAGCTCAAGGACGGCGCGGTCGCAGTCAAATAAGCACGCGCTACGGACAGGGGAATCACAGTGGAATCGTTCCTGCAGCATGCGCTGAACGGACTCGTGCTCGGGGCGACTTACGCCTTGCTGGGGATCGGCCTGACGCTGATCTTCGGCATCATGCGGGTCGTCAACTTCGCGCACGGCGAGCTCTATGCGCTGGGTGCCTATATCGCCTACGCGGTGGTGTCGGTGCTCGGCCTCAATTTCTTCGGCTCGCTGATCCTCGCGGCCGTCGGCGGCTTTGCCGTCGGCGCGCTGATCGAGTACGTGCTCCTGCGGCGGCGCAACCTCGCGGCCATGGACGAGGTCATGCTGATCATGATCGGCGTGATGATCGTGATGCAGAACGGGGAGCTGCTGCTCTGGGGCGGGGTCGCCAAGGCGGTGCCGTCGCCGTTCTCGCAGGAACCGCTTGTGTTCGGGCTGGTGTCGGTGTCGCCGATCCGCCTGTTCGTACTGTGCACGGCAGTGGTGCTGCTTGGCCTGTTCTATCTGCTGATCGAACGCACGCGACTGGGGCTGGCCATGCGCGCCACGTTCCAGGACCGCGACGCGGCCGAGATCGTCGGCGTCAAGGTGCCGTACATGTACACGCTGACATTCGCGCTCGGCTCGTCGCTGGCCGCGGTAGCGGGCGCGTTGCTGGCGCCGGTGTTCGTGGTCAATCCGACCATGGGCGACCTTGCCAGCCTCAAGGCGTTCGCGATCGTGATCCTGGGCGGTCTCGGCAATCTGCCGGGCGCTGCGCTCGGCGGCTTTACGCTGGGCCTGGTCGAGGAATTTGGCGCGGGCTACGTCTCTACCGCGTACCGCGATGCGATCGGCTTCCTCGTGATTCTGATCGTGATGATCGTGCGGCCGCAGGGTCTGTTTTCCACCAAGGAGCGAGTGGGATGACCATCGCAAGATTCACGCCGCTGGCCTGCGTCGCGGCCTTCGCATTGTTGCCGGTCGTCTGGCCCGATCCGTACGTGCTGTCGGTGATGGCCTCGTGCGGCATCTTTATCGTCGCGGCCATCAGCCTCAACCTGCTGCTGGGTTACACGGGGCAGTTGAGCCTCGGCCATGTGGCGTTCTTCGGCATCGGCGCCTACACCAGTGCGCTGCTGTCGCTCGGCTTCGACGTGACGTTCCTTGGCTTCGATGCGCCATTTGTGGTCGCGCCCAAGCCGGTGTGGGTGGCCTTTCTCGCGGGCATCGCCATGGCAAGCCTGTCCGGCTGGCTGGTGGGCAAGCTTGCGTTCCGCGTACGTGGCGCGTACTTCGTGATCGTCACCATCAGCTTTGCCCAGGTGATGCGCATGGTCGCGCTGAACTGGGTCGATCTGACCGAAGGTCCGATGGCGCTCAACAATATTCCGGCACTGACCATGTGGGTGCCGGGGCACGGCGTGCTCGATCTGACCTCGAAGGCCGCGCGCTATTGGCTGGTGCTGGCGGCTGGCACGATCGCCTGGTTCACGGTGGCGGCGATCGTGCGCAGCCGCGTGGGCCGCGCGATGGTGGCGCTGCGCGAGAACGAGACGCTGGCGCGCTCGATCGGCATCGAGGCTTCGCGCTATCTGCGCATCGCCACGCTGGTCTCCGCGGGCATCGCCGGAGCGGCTGGCGGCCTCTATGCGCATACCGTGCAGATTATCGACCCGGATGTCTTCATGTTTATGTTCACGATCACGATGGTGATCATGGTGATCGCAGGTGGCAAGGGCACGCTGGCCGGCCCGGTGGTCGGCGGGTTGATCTTCGGGTTGATGCCCGAGGCATTGCGCGGTGTGATGGCACCGGAGATGCAATGGATGCTGTACGGCACGCTGATGATCGTGATCCTGATCGTGCTGCCGCGTGGCATCGTGCCCGCCTTCGCCGCACTCGGTACGCTGCGTCGGCGCAAAGCTGCCGTCGCCGCGCCGATAGGCATCCCGCTGCCGGCAAAGGGAGACGAAGCATGAGCGAGCCAGTATTGACACTGGGCGGCGTGACCATGGACATCGCCGGGCTCAAGGCGATGGACACCGTGAGCTTCGCGGTGCAGGAAGGACAGATCGTCAGCCTGATCGGCCCCAACGGCGCGGGCAAGACTACCACGTTCAACGCGATCTCGGGCTACATGCGTCCCACGGCGGGGGAGATCCGTGTGTTCGGTCGCAATGTGGTGGGCTTGTCGCCCGAGAAGATCGCCGAACTCGGGCTGGTCCGTAGTTTCCAGCGCACCAACGTGTTCCCGGGTTGCACGGTGTTCGACAACGTACTGACCGCGCTGCATCTGCAGGGTCGTGCAGGGCTTTGGCAGGCGCTCACGCGCGGCCGCCGCATGCGCGAGGAAGAGCGCGCGCTGCGGGCCCGTGCTGAAGAACTGCTGGACTTTGTCGGGCTCGAGTCTCGCGCGGAGGAACGTGCATCGAGCCTCGCCTATGGCGAGCAACGCCTGCTCGGCGTGGCGATCGCGCTGGCGGCGCGGCCGCGCATCCTGCTGCTCGACGAACCCGCGGCGGGTCTCAATCCGTCCGAGACCGACGCGTTCAAGACGATGGTGCGCCGCATTCGCGACAGCGGCGTCACGGTGCTGCTGGTCGAGCACGACATGCATATGGTGATGTCGATCTCCGACCATATCGTAGTGCTCAATCACGGCAAGCGCATTGCAACCGGCAAGCCGGCGGACATTCAGCAGGACCCGGAAGTCATCCGGGCCTATCTCGGATCGGGGCTCAAACGTGCTCAAGGTTGAACAGATTTCAGTACGGTACGGCCCGGCCGTCGGCGTCGAGCGCGTGTCGATCGAGGTGCGCGAAGGCGAGCTGGTGACGCTGATCGGCGCCAACGGTGCGGGCAAGTCGACCACGCTCCGCGCGATCAGCGGTCTCGAACCGCTTGCGCATGGCCGCATCACATTCGACGGTCATCAGATTTCGGGGGCATCGGCGGCGGCGGTGATCGAGCGCGGCGTGGCGCATTGCCCGGAAGGCCGGCGCGTATTTCCGCAGCTGACGGTGTCCGAGAACCTCGAGATGGGCGCCTATCGGCGGCTCGACCGCAATCGCGTACGGCAGGATCGTGAACGCATGCTGGACCGCTTTCCGCGTCTGCGCGAGCGCCTGAAGCAGGCGGCGGGCACGCTGTCGGGCGGCGAGCAGCAGATGCTTGCGATTGCGCGCGCGCTGATGGCGCGGCCGCGCCTCGTGATGTTCGACGAGCCGTCGCTGGGCCTGGCACCGAATTTCGTCGAGATGATCTTCGACCTGATCCTCGAGGTACGACGTGAAGGCACCACGGTGCTGATGGTGGAACAAAACGCGTATGCGGCGCTCGAGATGTGCGATCGCGCATACCTGCTCGAGAACGGGCGCGTGGTCAACGAAGGCCCGGCCGAGAAGATGCTCGCGGATCCGAACATTCGCCGCGCCTATCTGGGCGGATAGCGTCCGCACGACACTCAAGGGGCTATCTCGCGCCATATATGAGGTATGCCACATAAATCACGAAATAACGGATACCCACATGACAAGGAAGCTTCTGAAGGGCGGACGGGTGATCGATCCCTCCAGCCAACGCGATGGTGTGTTCGATGTGCTGATCGATGGGGGCACCATCGCCGCCATTGGTGACGATCTGTCCGCGACGGCTGGCACCGCGGAGATCATCGACTGCCGCGGCAAGCTGGTGCTGCCCGGCCTGATCGACACGCATGCGCACGTCTATGAAGGTGTGACTGGCCGCTTCGGGCTGAACGCCGACATGTGCGGCGTGCATTCGGGCGTGACCACGCTCGTCGATCAGGGCGGACCGAGCTGCATCACGTTGCCGGGTTTTCGCCAGTACGTGGCCCAGCCCTCGCATACGCGCGTGCTGGCGTTCCTGTCGGCCTATCTGGTGGGTGGGCTAGAGGGGCATTACTACCCGGAGCTCTATCGGCCCGAATGCCTCGACGTGGACGCCACGGTCAAGTCGGCGCGCAGCAATCTCGACCTCGTGCGGGGCCTCAAGGCCCATGCGGAGATCGGCGGCTTTGCGCGCTGGGGCGTAGACGTGATGCGCATTGCCACGCGCATCGGGCGCGAAGCGCAACTGCCCGTCTATATCCACTTTGGACAGCTGTGGCCCAAGCCCGAGGACGGCGCCCTCGCAGTGAATCCTGACTCGATCTTCAATCAGGTGGTGGAGATGCTGAAGCCCGGCGATATCCTCGCCCACCCGTTCAGCCGGCATCCGGGTGGTTTCGTCGAGCTCGACGGCAAGTTGCATCCGCTGGTGCCGGAAGCCATTGCGCGCGGTCTCAAGATCGACGTCGGCCACGGCTCGCACTTCAGTTTCCAGACCGCGCGCATCGTGCTCGACGCGGGCGTCATGCCAGATACGCTCGGCGCCGACATGCATGGCTACAACACTTCGGTGCCGCCGCCGCCGGGCACGCCGGACTTTCATCCCGACGAAGAAGACCACATGTTCAAGGGCAAGTCACGCTTCGGCCTGGTGTCGGCGATGACTAGCATGCTCGCGCTGGGCTTGCCGCTCGAGCACGTGGTGGCGATGGTCACGCGCAACGCGGCCCAGATGATCGGCATGGAAGGCGAGCTTGGCGTGCTCAAGGTTGGCGGCGTCGCGGATGTCAGCGTGCTTGAGGACGCGCGCGGACGCTGGGTGATGCGCGACAACGAGGGCACCGAGGTCGTTACCGACCGCTGGCTCTCACCGAGCTTCTGCCTGCGCGCGGGACAACGTTTCGATGCGCAGTCGCCGATCCTGCCGCTGGCGCAGGCCGCCTGAGGAGCCTGCACGATGACGACGACTGACGATCCGGCCGCGCTTGCACGCCCCTACGACGGTGCGATGTGGCTAGGTGTGCGGCGCCGCGATGCGGTGCTACCCGACCTTTCCGCCAGTGTGCTGCTGCATGCGGGGCCGCCGTTCGCGAGCCCGGACGCGGTGCCGGTGGCCGTCCGCAACGCGGCGATCCAGGCCCTGCTGTATGAGGGACTGGCCTCCGACGCCGCCGCCGCCGCGCGCCTGCTGGCGACCGGCGACGTGACACTCGCCCCGGCACAGGACTACGGAGTGGCCACGCCGCTCGCGCAGGTGGTGTCGGCCTCAATGCCGCTGGCCATGGTCGGCGACGGCAAGTCGTACGCCTATGCACCCCTGATCGAGGGGCCGCCACCCGCGCTGCGTTTTGGCACCCGCGACGCTGCCGCGCGCACGCGCATGGCTACGGTGGCAGCGTGTGGCGTGGAACTGATCGATGGCCGACTGCACACGCAGCCGGTGGCAATGATGCCGCTGATCGCGGACGCGCTCGCCAATGGCGATGATTGCCACGGCCGCACTGTCGCGGCGAACGCCGCGCTTGTTGCGGCGCTCGCGGGCTTGTCCGCAAACGCCCTCGACATGGTGCGCGCGAACGCGGGCTTTGTCCTGCCGATCCTGATGGCTACCGCATGCTGGCATCTGCGTCGTCAGGCATCCGGCGTCGCGGCGGCGGGCGGCAATGGCGTGGAGTTCGGTGTGCGCCTGCATGGTGCGGACACGTGGCATACCGTCTCGGCCGCGCCACCGGTTGGCATCCGCCTGCCCAGCCATGACGCGACCGTCGCGCTTGGCGCGATCGGCGATAGCGCGGTGATCGATTTCGGAGGACTCGGCGGCCAGGCTCTGATGTTCGCGCCCGCGTTGCGCGCGGATTGGCAGCGATGGTTGCCCGCCGATCTGGATACGCGCCGCGCGCGCGTGACCGATGCCGTCTCGGGCATCGTTGACCCGGTTTGCGCACGCGAGGCAGCGTGCATGCCCATCGTCAATCTTGCGATCCTCGATCTCGCCGGCGAGGCGGGTCTGATCGGACGCGGCTTCTACGAAGCGCCGCTCGCGCTGTTCGCATAAGGGAATTGTTTCGCCCCATGTCGTGACTGGCGACGTGTAACACCGTGACATGTCTTTCGGGTTTGGATCGCGTGGACCGACTTCTATAGTTCGTCCCGTTACCGGCACCGCTCTCTGGCGAGGCCGCAGATCCGAACCGAAAGGAGCTCACATGAAATCCCTTACGCTCATCTCCGCCGCCGCGACGCTTATCATCGCCAGCACGCCCGCCTTCGCCAGCTGGAGCGGCCATGGCACTGCCTACACGCCGCATGGCACCTACAACGGCGCGCACACCGCCTCGTGCGGCGGCGGCACCTGCAACCACGCCGGCGGCGCGATCGGCCCCTACGGTGGCATCGGGACCAACACGGGATCTGTCACGCGGACCTCGCCCGGCCAGTTCTCGAACAGTGGCACTGCCACCGGCCCCAATGGCCGCCAGGTCCAGCACGATGGCAGCACCAGCTGTGCCGGCGGTACGTGTTCACATACGGGTGACCTGACCGGCTCCGACGGCCACTCGGCCACCACCTCGGGCAGCGTGACGCGCGATGCGCCGGGGCAGTACAGCTCGAACGGCACCGTCACCACCGGCAACGGCAATACCTATAACCATTCGGCAGCGACCAGCTGCTCCGGCAATACGTGCTACCGCGGTGGCACGGTCAACGGTAGCAATGGCGGCACCGTCGTCCACGGTGGGAGCGCAACGCAGGTCTCGGGTGGTGTGGTCACCACTGGCGGCGGCACGACCGTCGTGCACGGTGGTGTCGTGACAACCGGCAGTACCACTACCGCCGTCGTTGCCACCGGTGGCGTCACGACGGTCGGCGCAACGGTTGCCGTCGCCCCCGCGCCGGCAGTCATCGTGCCGCCTCCGCCGCCGCCGGTGACACCTTACGTGGCGCCGCCGGTCACCGTGTACGCCCCGGCACCGCCGCGGCCCCCGGTCTACGTCGCGCCTGCCCCGCGCGTGGTGTACGTGGCACCGCCCCCGCCCCCGCACGTGGTCTATGTGGCACCGCCGGCACGCGTGGCCGTCTTCGTGCCCGGCCACTGGGTCGGACGCGTCTGGATTCCCGCGCACTACGCGTGAACCCGCGTCAGTCTTGACTACCCTACTTTCAACCCTGGCCGAGGAGAGTCGGCTACCCAACGGAGTCCATCATGAACCGGATGATTGCAGCACTTTTTTTGTGTATCGTTTCGGCAGGTGCCTACGCACAGGCCAGCCCGCAGCCGGCCGCCGCGCCCATTGCGCCGAATGCACCCATTGCGCCGAACGCGCGTATGGAGCGAGCCGAGCAGCAGCTCCAGTCGCGCTTCGCCAGTGCGAACACGACGCGCGACGGCAAGCTCACGCGAGAGCAGGCCGCGGCCGGGATGCCGATGGTCGCGCGGCACTTCGACGAGATCGATACGCAGCGCGCCGGCTTTATCACGCTGCCGCAGATCGAAGCGTTTATGGCGACGCAGATGAAGAGTCGTTGAGTTTTGCCCACCGGTTTCGCCCAACGGAGGTGCGCATGGAGCAGACGAACAGGATCATGGTGCTCGACGATGAGGCCGAGCTGCGCAACATGCTGCAGCGGTTCCTTACCGGACACGGCTTTCACGTGCGCACCGTGGCGGATGGCAAGCAGCTGGACCGCTATCTGCAGCGCGAACCGTACGACCTGCTCGTGCTCGATCTGATGATGGAGCCCGAGGATGGCCTCTCGGTGTGCCGACGCCTGCGCGCGGAAGGGCAGACGATGCCGATCCTGATGCTGACCGCCAAGGGCGATCCCGTCGATCGGGTGCTGGGCCTCGAGACCGGCGCCGACGACTACCTGGCCAAGCCCTTCCTGCCCGATGAGCTGGTGGCGCGCATCCGCGCGCTGCTGCGGCGGCAGAAAATGGCGGCAGGCGATCCCACTGTGACTTCCCAGACCCTGCGCTTCGGCGACTTCGAGTTCGACGTCGGCAAGCAGACGTTGCGCCGCGCGGGGGAGCCGGTGGAAATGCATTCCGCGCAGATGCTGTTGCTGCACGCGCTCGGCTCCTCGCCGAATCGGGCGGTCAGCCGCGACAACTTGCTGGCGCGCGCACGCGGACGTGACCATAACGCGCTCGACCGCAGCATCGACGTACAGATCCTGCGTCTGCGACAGATCCTCGAGGAGGATCCGTCCAAGCCCCGCTTCGTCAAGACGGTGTGGGGCGTCGGATACATGCTGGTGGCCGGCGTGGAGGCGTGATGCGGTTGCTGCCGCGTTCGCTGCTCGCGCGCAATATCGCGCTGCTGGTCGCGCTGGTGGCTTTCACGCAGGCGTGCTCGCTCACGGTGCTGCTGCATTTCGTGCAGCGGCCGCGCATCGAGCGCGCGGCCACGATCTTTGCCGACTACGTCAGGACGCTCGACACCGTGCTGGTATCGATGCCCCAGGATGCGGGGCTGGAGGTGGCGGCGAAACTTGGCGCGCGAACGCAGACGCCGGAAGAGTCTCCGCACCAAGACCACGGCCTGTCCCACTTTTTCGGCATCTGGCAGCGCGAGACCTTTGTCACGTCGCTGCGCGCGCAACTGCCGCCCGACATGCCCGTGCGGTGGCAGAGCGGCGAGATCGAACGCCTCTGGATCCGCGTCCATGTGGCTGGCGAGCCGCGCTGGATCGCGTTACCGATGACGGCCGATGCGCAGGCTAGTGGCATCACCACCACGCTATTTCTTTCGCTCGGTCTCGCACTGCTGGCCGCATTGACGGGTTTGCTGCTGCAACGCTACCTAAGCCGCCCGCTGCAGACACTCGCCAGCGCCGCGCGCGAGGTCAGTGCCGGGCAGACGCCACCGCCGCAGCCGACCGATGGTCCCACCGAAATCGCGCAGGTGAGCCACGCATTCAACCAGATGCTGCAGTCGCTGCAACAGGCCGAAGCGACGCGCGCGCTGATGCTCGCGGGCATCTCGCACGACATTCGCACACCCCTCACCAAGCTGCGCCTCGCCATGGCGATGTCGTTGCCACGCGGTGACGGGAGCGATGCCTTCGTCGCATCGGCGGAGGGCTATCTCGAGCAGATCGACACGATCCTGCAGCAGTTTATGGACTACGCGGGGAGTGGCGAACGCGAGGCGCCGGAGCCGGGCGATCTCAACGCGCTGATCGACCAGCTTGCCTCGGACTTTGCGGGGCTGGGCCACGATTTCGCGCTCACGCTCGGAGATTTGCCACCGGTGCGATTCCGTCCGATCAGCATGATGCGGCTGCTGATGAACCTGATGCAGAACGCCATCGTCTACGGCAAGACCGGATTTGCGGTACGCACGTGGCGTGCGGACGGTATCGCGTATGTCGCGGTCGGCGATCGCGGCAATGGCATTTCACCGGAGGCGCTCGAGCGGCTGAAGGAGCCGTTCAGCCGCGGCGACAACGCGCGCACGCACACCAAGGGTACCGGACTGGGCCTGGCGATCGTCGATCGCATCGCGCGCCTGCACGGCGGCACGCTGCAGTTTCGCGCGCGCGAAGGTGGCGGCATGGAAGCCGTGGTGGCCCTGCCGTGTCCCTGAAATCTGCGTGACATTTGTCGACATAACTGATGCCTGGCGTGTTGCGCCGGTGTTTTCCATACTGGGTCTCAAGCAAACGACGTCACGACCACCGAGACGCCGGCAAGCGAAAAAACCCAGACACGGACTAATACCAGGAGCACATCATGCAAACCACCACCCGCCTCTTCAAGCAAGCCAAGATCGTCGTACTGACCGCTGCCGCCGCAGCCACGATGTTGATGACCGGTTGCGCCAGCGCGCAGACGGCCGATATGAATCGCACCCCGTTCGCCGCCCCGGTGCACGCCGACATCATCTACGTCACGCCGTTCGTCGCCACCACCGACATGGTGCGCCTGGACAGCGGCATGATGAAAAAGGTGACCAGCATGGCCACCGGCGCATCGTCGGGCGACCAACAATATCAGGCTGTGATGGAAGCGCGTGAAGCGGTGGCCAACGAGATCGTCAGCGACCTCCGTGCGAAGGGCCTGAACGCCGAGCGCCTCGACGGTCCGGTACCGGCCGGTGTCAACGCGCTGATCGTGACGGGCGACTTCGACAAGATCGACGAAGGCAAGGCACGCCGCCGTCTGCTGATCGGCCTGGGCGCCGGCAAGAGCGACGTCGGTGCCTCGGTGCAGGTCCTGTACAAGCCGGCCGACGGCGCACCGGTCTCGCTCGAACATTTCAACTCGAATGCCGACAGCGGCCATATGCCCGGTGTCGCGGAAACCGCGGGCGTCGGTGCGGTCGCCGGCCATGTAGCGATGTCGGCCGCGGCAGGCGGGGCGGTACATGGTGTCTCCGAAGGCAAGCACGACACCATCTCGGCCGATGCCAAGCGCCTGGCCGATGCGATCGCCAAGCAGGTCGTCACCGATAACACCGCCAATGGCTGGAGCCACAACGTCACGATGTGATAAATGGTCCTCGGTTAGCCCCCTCATGGATACGATACGTCCGCAAGCCCCTTGAAATACTCTGTAAGCAAGGGGCATTTTCAAACGGCACAGACGTTGCTTACTCTTCCCGTAGAAAAGAAATAAAAAATTCTTTCACATACACAACGGGAACAAGCAATGACATCCACGAAGAAAGGTCTGGTGATAGGGACCGTATTGGCGATGGCCGTCGCGGGCTGCGGCGGCGACGCCGATGCACCGCAGACCAGCAGCACCGGCGGTACCACCACTAACCCCACCAACCCCGCCGACCCCACCACGCCCATCACACCGGTGCGCAGCGTCAAGTTCGATCCCTCGCTGTGCACGCAGCAGGCAGGTGCCCCGTACGGTCAGACAGTTGGCATCGCGGGGACCAACATGATGGTGACGTCCGCCGATGTGAACGCCTCCGCTTCCGGTTGCAAGGTGCTCGCCAACGGCGGCACCGCGATCGACGCGGCCATCGCGGTGCAGGCCGTGCTGGGCGTGGCCGAGCCGTTTGCCTCGGGCATGGGTGGCGGCACGGTAATCACGTACTACGATGCGGCAAGCAAGCAGGTGCGCACGTTCGATGGCTTTTCGTCGTCGCCGGCTGCCACCGGCGGCGTGGCCGATATCTATCGCGCCACGGCGCAGGACATCTCGACCACCGCACCTTACAACCTGTGCAAGACCGGTCTGGTCGCCAACGCGAGCATCTCCTCGCAGCAGGGCAACACCAATATCTCGGCACGTGCAGTGGGCGTGCCAGGCACGCTGTCGGTGCTCGACATGGTGCACAACCTCTACGGCAAGACCGCGTGGAACCAGCTGTGGGACGACGCAATCAAGCTCGCCACGGATGGTTTCCCCATGACGCCATATATGTACGAGACGCTGTACTCGGACTCCGGCGAATTTGACGACGACGGCAATCCGGTTACGGCCGGTTCGGCGGTGTCGGCGTGGGTGAACTCGGCAGGCACGGCCAAGGGCGCCGCGCGCTGCAAGTACCCTGATATCAATGCGCGCTACTGTGACCCGAGCGATGCGGCCAGGCAGAAGCCGTTGCCGATCGGCACGATCATCAAGAACCCCGAGCTTGCGGCGTCGATGACCACGGTGCGTGATGGCGGTGCTGCCGCGTTCTACGATCCGGCCGGCACCATCGCGCCGGCGATCATCAGCAAGCTGACCACCGGCCAGCTGCCGTGCTATTCGCTGCTGCCAGCCGCCGGAAGCGCCGGGTCGCCATCGGTGGCGGGTACCGTCGCCAAGATCCCGAGCCTGATGACAGCGACCGACTTCTCCGCGTATCGCGCGGTGGAACGCAAGCCGCTGGTCGGTACGCGCTTCGGCTTCACCATCTACACGCAACCGTCGCCGTCGTTCGGTGGGGTAGTTCAGCTATATAACCTCGGCTTGCTCGAGCGCAAGAACGTGGCCACCACGACGTTCAACAGCACCGCCTATCTGCATCTGGCGACCGAAGGCAGCCGGCTGGCGAATGCCGACCGTCGCAATATCGTGGGCGATCCGGCATTCTCCAATGTCAACGCGCGAGTGAACACGCTGCTGTCGTCGGCCTACCTCGATTCGCGCGCCGCGCTGATTACCGCCACGGCGCTCGGCACCGTGCCGACCGGCGGCACCGCCGACGGTGTTGCCGCGTTCGCCGCGACCGATCCGACCGGTTACGACACGATGGCCTCGCTTAGTGGCAAGGCCATCAAGCTGCCCAAGGCGGTGCGGACCACGATGCTGGCGAAAAACGAGGCGCCCGCGCACGCCGAGGACTGGAACACCACCAGCAACGTGGCGATCGTGGACGGTTTCGGCAACGCGTTGTCGATGACCACGACGATCAACACGCACTGGGGTGCTCATATCGAGGCGGCCGGCATCATGATCAACAACGCGATGTCGAACTTCTCGGCCAGCACGCCAGGTCTCGATGTGAACGGTTACGCGCCAAACAAGCGTCCGCGCAGCTCGATCTCGCCGTCGATCGCATTCGATGCCCAGGGTCGCGTCCGTCTGGTCTGGGGTTCGGCGGGTGGCGGTCCGATCCCCGACTACATCGTCAAGACCTTCCTTGGCCACGAGATCTACGGCATGGACCTGCAGGCCGCGATCAATGCGGACAACTTCACGGGCCAGAACGGCATCGCGCAGCTGGAGGGTGGCAAGCCGATCACGAGCGAAGTGGCCAACCTGATCTCGACGTATGGCAACACCACCAGCACCGCACAGGTGACGGGGCTGACCAGTGGGCTGAGCGGCATCTCGGTCAGTTATGACGCCGATGGGTTCCCGGTGTACAGCGGTGCCGCCGACAATCGTCGCAACGGGGCCGCCAACGGTTATTGACCGGTCGCGCCGTGCGCCCCTCTCTCCGCAGGGGAGGGGCGCAGCACTATCGTCAGGATTGCGGTCAATGCGGTTACGGGTCCGTTATCATTGGGCGAACATTCACCCTTCCGCCGCCCATGCCATCCAGCCGCATCAGTGAAGAAATCACGTTCCGCAAGCTCGAGGCGCTGCTCGCGTTCATGGAGACCGGCAACCTCGCCAAGGCCGCCGAGGCGCTGGAAGTGAGCACCGTGAGCGTGCACCGTGCACTGCATTCGCTCGAGGAGGGCATGCGCTGCGCGCTGTTTCGGCACGAAGGCCGCAACCTGCTGCCCACCGAGGCGGCTCACGTGCTGGCCGATGTGGCGCGCGACGTGCTCAAGTCCATGGCCGAAGGCATCCGCGAGACGCGTGAGGCCGCAGGCTACTCGGCCGACCAGCTCAAGATCGGTTCGTTGTATTCGTTGACGATTCGCACGGTGCCGCAGGTGGTCATCGGCATCAAGACCCGCCGTCCGGACCTGCAGGCCGAGCTCGTGCTCGGCTCCAATGCGGACCTGCTGTACAAGCTCAAGCAGGGCGCGATCGACGCGGCGCTGACCGGCATGCCCGAGCCCGACCCCGAAATCGAATCGATTCCGTTGTTCGAAGACGACATCTTTTTTGCCGCACCAGCCGATTCGCGTTTTGCGCGGATGGAGGCGATAGACCTTCGGCTGTGCCGCGACGAGCCATTCGTCTCGCTTGGCGAAGGCTTTGTGACGTCGAGCGGCTTTATGGAAGCGTTCCGCATTGCGGATTTCACGCCGAACATCGTCATGAAGGTGGGCGACATCTTCTCGCTGATGAACCTCGTCGGTGGCGGCATTGGCTACACGCTGCTGCCGGGCCGCGTGCGCGACATGGCCGCGGGCAATATCGCGCTCATCCCGCTGACCGCCGAGTTCGACATGAAGCAGACTATCGGGCTCAGTTTCCTGCGCCGGCGCGAGCGCGATCCGAACCTGCTGGCGCTGGCGGCGGTCTGCCGCATGACCCGGATCGCCCGCTAGCGGTTCCGTCGCGCGGGGTTTCACCGAGCGTAACGATTCGACGCAGTGCGTCATTGTTCGCTCGGCGGCGGTTGCGTATCTTGAATGCATCGACAGCACATGCAGTGACGGAGACGCGATGCCAACGCTCAATTCAGACCAGCAATCAGGCCGGCAGTGGGACACCCGCCGCGCGGAGAAACGCCGCCGGCAGGCCCTCGGTGCCCGCTTTGCCGATGGCAAGCTCGTCCCGACCGACGACACCGTGCCGTTTCTGGAGGCCGTGACGGCCTCAGGCGACCGCGTGGTGCTCGAGGGCAACAACCAGAAACAGGCCGACTTCCTGTCGCGCTCGCTGGCGGAAGTGGATCCCGGCAAGATCCACGACCTGCATATGATCATTCCGAGCGTGAGCCGGGTCGAGCACCTGGATCTGTTCGAACGCGGCATCGCGCGCAAGCTGGATTTCGCGTACGCCGGGGCCCAGAGCCTGCGGATTTCCCAGTTTCTCGCCGACGGGCAGCTCGAAGTGGGCGCGATTCACACCTATATCGAGTTGTACGCGCGTCTCTATGTCGATCTGACCCCGCAGGTCGTGCTGATCGCGGGCTACAAGGCCGACCGGGAAGGGAACCTGTACACGGGGGCCAGTACCGAGGACACGCCGGCGCTGGTGGAAGCCGCCGCGTTCCGCGACGGCATCGTGATCGCGCAGGTCAACGAGATCGTGGACGATCCGGGCGACATGCCGCGCGTCGATATCCCCGGTTCCTGGATCGACTATGTGGTGCAGGCCGACAAGCCGTTCTTCTGCGAGCCGCTGTTCACGCGCGATCCGCGCCTGATCAAGCCGGTGCACGTGCTGATGGCGATGATGGCCATTCGCGGCATCTACGAACGGCACAACGTGCAGTCGTTGAACCACGGTATCGGCTTCAACACCGCGGCGATCGAGCTGATCCTGCCGACCTACGGCGAGAAGCTCGGTCTCAAGGGCAAGATCTGCAAGTACTGGACGCTCAATCCGCATCCGACGCTGATCCCCGCCATCGAGAGCGGCTGGGTCGAGAGCGTGCACAGTTTCGGCAGCGAACTCGGCATGGAGAACTACGTGGCCGCGCGGCCCGATGTGTTCTTCACCGGTGCCGATGGTTCGATGCGTTCCAATCGCGCGTTCTGCCAGCTGGCGGGGCAATATGCGGTGGATCTGTTTATCGGTTCCACGCTGCAGATCGATGGCGACGGACATTCATCGACGGTGACGCGGGGCCGGCTCTCGGGCTTTGGCGGCGCGCCGAACATGGGCCATAACCCCGGCGGCCGCCGTCATGCCACGCCCGCATGGCTGGACCTGATCCAGACCGATGACCCGCTCGCGCGTGGCCGCAAGCTCGTGGTGCAGATGGTGGAAACATTCCAGGCCGGCGGCAAGCCGACCTTCGTCGAATCCATGGATGCGGTGCAGGTGGCCAAGGATAGCGGCATGCCGCTCGCGCCCGTGATGATCTACGGTGACGACGTCACGCACGTACTGACCGAGGAAGGCATCGCGTACCTGTACAAGGCGCGTTCGCTCGAGGAGCGTCGCGCGATGATTGCCGCGGTAGCGGGCGTCACGCCGATTGGTCTGCGGCACGATCCGGCGACCACGCGCAAGATGCGTAGCGACGGGCTGATCGCGCTGCCCGAAGATCTCGGCGTGCATCGCGGCGAGGCCACGCGCTCGCTGTTGGCGGCGAAGAGCATGGCTGACCTCGTTGAATGGTCGGGTGGCCTGTACGAACCGCCCGCACGCTTCAGGAGCTGGTAATGACACGGGCCATGCTGAGTCATACCCGGCTCGATGCCGACGCGCTGGCGTCGCCGCTGCGGGCCACGCTGCTGGCCGGCCTGGCGGTCGGCGCGTTGCTCGATGAAGCCGAGCTTGCGCCCAAGCCCGGACTCGTCGATGCACGGGGCAACGGTGCGCACGCGGACCTTACGCTCGCGTTGATGCGCACCTCCGCCTATAGCTTGCGCCCAGGGTTTGCGGCGATGGCCACGGCCGCGCTGGAAGCGGGCGTGCCCGATCGGTGCCTGCGCGAGCAGCTCGGCGCGCTGGGCCGCGAGGCCGAGGCCACGATGATGGCGGCCACCGGTGGCATCAATACACATCGTGGCGCCATCTGGTGCCTCGGGCTGCTGGTGGGGGCTGCGGCGCTGGCGTCGCAGCGAGGACCGCGCATGGAAGACGGCAGCGTCGATGCGCGCGCCGTGGCCGATATTGCCGCAGCCATCGCCAGCCATGCCGATCGTCAACGCCCCGCGCACACCGGCAACAAGGGTGAGCTCGCCTGCCGCGTGTATGGCGTGAGCGGGGCGCGCGGTCAGGCGGAGGCGGGGTTCCCGCACGTGATGCGCCATGGTCTGCCGACGTTGCACGCCAGCCGCGCGTGTGGCGATGCGGAACCGAGCGCGCGCGTCAACGCATTGCTCGCGATCATGGCCACGCTCGACGATACCTGCGTGCTGGCCCGCGCGGGTCGCGAAGGACTTGCGTATATGCAGGCCGGTGCGACCGCCGTGCTCGAAGCCGGCGGCGTGGGCACGCTGTGCGGCCGCCGTCAGTTGCGTGCGCTGGAGGCCGGCATGCTCGCGCGCCGGGCATCGCCCGGCGGCGCTGCCGATCTGCTGGCCGCTACCCTATTCCTGGACCGCCTGCCGCGGTGCACAGACATACACGGAGATTGATGATGGAACGACTCCAGTTCGAATATCCCGCCGGCGAGCCGACGACACAGCGCGTGCTCGTGGGTGTAGTGGGCTCCGGCGATCTCGAGGTGCTGATCGAACCGGGCGAAGCCGGCAAGACCGCGATCGACGTCACGACGTCCGTCGATGGCTACGGCAAGGTGTGGGATGCGCAGCTATCGCGCGTGTTCCGCGCCGAGCCACGCGTGGCGATGCGAATCCGCATCCACGACTTCGGCGCTACGCCGGGCGTGGTGGGTATGCGACTGGCCGAAGCGTTCGAGCAGCTCGATGCCACGTCGGGCGGTACTGGCAAGGAGGCATCATGACGCAAGGCACATTGCTATCGCGCGAGAGCTTTGTCGAACTCGGCGCGCGCGCGCGCGCCCAGGCACTGCTCGATCCGGGCTCGTTCCGCGAACTCGCGGGGCCGTTCGACGGGCTGGTGTCGCCATGGCTGGAACGGCAGGGCGTGGTGCCGCAGGGCGACGATGGTGTGATCGTCGTCAAGGGCACGATCGGCGGTCATCCGACTGTTGTGCTCGCGATCGAAGGCGCGTTTCAGGGCGGCAGTCTCGGCGAGGTCGGCGGTGCCAAGCTTGCCGGCGCGCTCGAACTTGCGGCCGAGGACAACCGGCAGGGCATTGGTACGCGCGCGGTGATTCTGTTCGAGACCGGCGGGGTGCGGTTGCAGGAAGCGAACCTTGGCCTCGCCGCCATTGCGGAGATCCATGCCGCGATCGTCGATCTGCGGCGTTATCAGCCAGTGATCGGTGTGATCGCGGGCACGGTCGGTTGCTTCGGCGGCATGTCGATTGCCGCGGGGCTGTGCAGCAAGCTCGTGATGACGCGCGAGGGGCGGCTGGGTTTGAATGGTCCGGCCGTGATCGAGCAGGAAGCAGGGATTGCCGAATACGATTCGCGCGACCGGCCGTTTATCTGGAGCTTTACCGGTGGCGAGCAACGGCTGGCCACGGGGCTGGCCGACGTGCATGTCGACGATGACTCGGCGGCGATCCGCGCGGCGATAGCGGCGTTGGTGGCCGAGGCGCCGAGCGAAGATGCGCGCAGCCGCAGGCAGGACGATTACCTGCGTCGGCTGGCCGATTACGAGCCGTCGTCGCAACCGGAACCGAAGACCGTGCGCAAGCTTTACGCGCAGGGCACGCAAGGAGGCAAATCATGAGCAACGATGCAGCAGGTAGCCAGCGCGGAGAGGCGTGGCTGGCGGCACTGACGGTCGGTGCGCCGCGCTTGTCGGGCTATCCGCGCTCGGTGCAGGTGGTCGATGCACAGATTGCCGGTGCGCCGGCGCGTTTCATTGCGGTCGTGCCAGATGCCGAAAGTCCATTCCCGCGCGCGCGGCACGGTGAAGTCGGCCTGCTCGAAGGCTGGTCGCTGGCGCGTGCGGTGCAGGAAGTGATCGCGGCCGATCGCGATGTACCGGTCAAGCGACCGATCATCGCGATCGTCGATACGCCCAGCCAGGCGTATGGCCGGCGCGAGGAAGCATTCGGCATTCATCAGTCGCTGGCGAGCGCGGCGGATGCCTATGCCACCGCGCGCCTGAACGGCCATCCGGTGGTGGCGCTGCTGGTGGGCAAGGCAATGTCGGGCGCGTTCCTCGCGCACGGCTATCAGGCCAATCGTCTGCTTGCGCTTGCGGATAGCGGCGTGCAGGTGCACGCGATGGGCAAGGAAGCGGCCGCGCGCATCACGATGCGGTCCGTGGAGGCGCTCGAGACGCTGGCTGCCACGGTGCCGCCAATGGCCTACGACATCGACAACTACGCATCGCTGGGGCTGCTATGGAAGACGATTGCGGTGGCACAGGCTACGGCGCCCACGGCCGACGATCTGGCGACGGTGCGCGGCACCATCGACGCGGCCCTGGCCGATATCGCGGCCGATCCGCAGCGCGACCTGCGCAGCCGGCTCGGTGGCAAGAATCGTCAGGCCTCGTCGCGCGTGCGCGAATGCCTGGCCGCGCAGTGGCGCGGATAGTCCGATGCGTATGCCGCGGCCGCATGACCTGATCTGGCTACGCGATCCGCAGGCGTTCGTGGCGGAAGCCGCGGCAGAGTCCTGGCCGGAGTGGGCCGATGCCGCGTGGCTGGCGCGCGCGCCGGTGGTCGTGCGGCGCGATCATGACGACGCGGGTCGCATTCCGGTTGGACTGCGCGGCGTCACGCGCGCGCAGCGGTATGGCGCGTGGTTGCCTGCCGAGCAGTGCGCGCGCGTGGTCACGCCGGGCGAGGTCGCGCGGCAGGCGCGCTGGCGCGACCATCCGCGCCGCGACGAGATCCCGGCGCTGCATGCACTGGCGCAGATCTCGCGCAGCCTTGATGCACATGCTGCGGCGGGGCACTGGCATTGGGGGCTGACAGGGGCGGCGGGTTTCAGTCTTGCTTCTGGCATTGACGTGCTGCATGCGGGCAGCGATATCGACCTGCTGATCACCGCGCCCATGCCGCTCTCGCATGACGACGCGCAGTGGCTCGCGGATCTGGCGCTGAGTGCGCACGGCGTCCGGCTCGATATCCAGATTGCCACGCCATATGGTGGGTTTGCGCTCGCGGAACGCCTGCGTACAGGCGGCCGGGTGTTGCTCAAGACCGATCGCGGTCCGGTACTGTGCGAAGACCCGTGGCGACCCGTGGTTCCGACCAACGCGACCAACGCGACCAACGCGACGAGCGCACCATGAGCACGTTGCTGACATTTCCGGGGCAGGGCGCGCAACGCGCGGGCATGCTCCACGTACTACCCGATCATCCGCGCGTCGCGCGTACGCTTGACGAGGCGAGCGAGGTGCTCGGCCACGACATCCTGGCGCTGGATACCGCTGAAGAACTCGCTTCGACGGTATCGGTGCAACTGTGTCTACTCGCCGCGGGGGTGGCGACGGCGCGCGTCCTGACGGACGCGGGCGCACAGGTGGATGCCGTGGCCGGGCTGTCGGTCGGCGCGTACCCGGCGGCTGTGATCGCTGGCGTGCTCGACTACGCCGATGCGGTGCGGCTGGTTGCATTGCGCGGCAAGCTCATGGAGGACGCGTATCCGCACGGCTATGGCATGACCGCGATCCTTGGGCTCGAGCAGTCAGCGCTAGAGCGCATCATCGCGGCAGTGCATGGCGCGCAAACGCCCGTGTTTCTGGCAAACCTCAATGCGCCGGCGCAGTTGGTGATCGCCGGTGAGGCGGCGGCGATGGCGCGGGTCGCAGCACTGGCGTTAGAGGCCGGCGCACACGCGGCCAAGCCGGTGGCGATCGCCGTGCCTTCGCATTGCGCGCTGCTCGCGCCGCAGGCAGCGACGCTCGCGCGGGCGTTTGCCGAGGTGACCCTGCGTCGGCCCGCGCTACGCTACTTCAGCGCGAGCGCCGCACGGCAGTTGCGCGATCCAGCGCGTATCGCGGAAGATCTGGCCGCGAACATGGCCATGCCAGTGCGCTGGCACGACACGATGCAGCTCGCGCGTGAATCCGGCATGCGGCTCGCGGTCGAAATGCCGCCCGGCAACGTGCTGACGCGGCTCGCCACAGGCGAGTTCGAAGTGGCGGTGGCCTGTGCCGATACGCGCATGGACAGCGTGCTCGTGCTGGCCGCGCGATATCGCGACCAGTAGCGCGACACATAGCGCTACACATAGCGCGACCAGTAGCCTTTACACCATCCCTTCCTCGATCCAGCGTTTCTTGTCGCGCAATGGCGGCGCGCCGAACAGCCGGCTGTATTCGCGGCTGAACTGCGACGTACTCTCGTAACCGACCGCATGCGCGGCCATGGCCACCGTAACGTCGCCAGCGATCATCAACCGCCGCGCCTCCTGCAGGCGCAACTGCTTCTGATACTGCAGCGGCGACATCGCGGTGACCTCCTTGAAGTGGAAATGCAGCGACGACGCGCTCATATGCAGATCGCGCGCGAGCGACTCCACGCGCAGCGGCTGCGCATAGCGTTCGCGCAATAGTCGGATCGCGCGCGCCACACGATGCAGCTGGCTGTCCTTGAGTGCGCTCTGTCGCAACAGCGTGCCCTGGCCGTTCATCAGCAACCGATACAGCAGTTCGCGGCGCACGAGCGGCGCGAGAATCGGGATATCGCGCGGCGTTTCCAGCAGCCTCAGCAGCCGCAACACCACATCGAGCAAGGTGGCATCGAGCCGCTGCACATACATGCCGCGCGAGGCGTCGGCCGGCGCCGGTGGCGGCAGATGTTCGTCGCCGATCAGCGCGCCAATTTCCTCCGGATCGATCGCCAGCCGCATGCCGAGATACGGCTGCGTCGGGCTGAAGACCGAGACCTTCGACAGCACCGGCAGATCGACCGATGACACGAGGTAATGCATCGGATCGTACTCGTACACCTCGTCGCCAATCAGCAGCCGTTTGGATCCCTGCGCAATGACCGCGAACGCGGACTGCTGCAGCACGTGCTTGGGCGTGCCCGGATGGCAGATGCGGTGAATCGACAGCCCCGGCACCGCCGTGTCGGTCGAACCCTCGAGTTCGCCCGTCAGCCGCGTCAGCAGCGTCACCAGCTCGGCACGTGCCGGATCCTCCCGGGACGGCGCGGCAGGCACCGAGACGGGCAAGGTCGTCATAAGCGAGGGCGGCGAAAGCTGGGCGGTCGAAGGCATGGACAGTAGGGGGCAGGGGCGCGGAAAAGTCAGGAAAACAGCCGGCAACAGCAACTGCATGCAGCTTATACCGGAATCCATTACTGCCGAATCCTCCAAATGCAGGTCTGGAGAATCGTGCAAAAAGACAATAGGATCCGGCACCTCAGCAAGGGGGCACTGTTCGCATAATTCGCCACCGGCCGACGGGTGCCCTGCGAGTGCGGGGAACTGTCAGGCTGCGCAACCTTGCAGGAAAGGAGTCGAATCCATGCGTTACAACACTCTCGGCAATACAGGCCTGTTCGTCTCGGAACTCTGCCTCGGCACCATGACATTCGGTGGCGATGGCGCGCTGTGGAGCCAGATCGGCACCGTGCAGCAGGCGGAGGCGGACCAGATCGTGGCGAGCGCGATCGAGGCCGGCATCAATTTCATCGACACCGCCAACGTCTATTCGGACGGCGGCTCGGAGGTCATCCTTGGCCAATCCCTGCGCAACCTCAACATTCCGCGCGAGAACGTGATCATCGCGACCAAGGGCTTCGGCGAGTCCGGCACGCGCGGCATCAACTCGCGCGGCCTGTCGCGCCATCACCTGCTCGATGCGGCCAAGGCCAGCCTTGCGCGCATGCAGCTCGACCATATCGACCTTTACCAGTTGCACGGGTTCGATCCGGCCACACCCATCGAGGAGACGCTCCAGGCGCTGGATCTGCTGGTGCGACAGGGGCATGTACGGTATGTCGGCGTTTCCAACTGGGCCGCATGGCAGATCATGAAGGCGCTTGGCATCTCGGAACGCCGCGATCTGCCGCGCTTCGCCTCGCTGCAGGCGTACTACACGATCGCCGGCCGCGACCTCGAGCGTGAGATCGCGCCGATGCTCCAGAGCGAAGGCATGGGCCTGATGGTGTGGAGCCCGCTGGCGGGTGGACTGCTCAGCGGCAAGTACGGGCGCGACCGCGATGCGCAGGCCGGCAGCCGCCGTACCACGTTCGACTTTCCTCCGGTCAATGTCGAACGCGCCTACAACGCGATCGACACGATGCGCGCGATCGCGGACACGCGCCGGGTGTCGGTGGCGCAGATCGCTCTGGCCTGGCTGCTGCATCAGACGGTAGTCACGTCGGTGATCATCGGCGCGCGCCGTACCGACCAGCTCGAAGACAATATCGCGGCCACGCGCGTGCGCCTGACCCCAGCGGAGCTGGAGGCGCTGGACAAGGTCAGCACGATGCCGTCCGAATATCCGGGCTGGATGCTCGAACGTCAGGGCGAGCGCCGTCTGCAGCAGCTTGCCGCGGCCCACGCACGCTGAAGACCGTGGCTCGGCAGGGTTATTGGAAAGTCGCTAAGATGGGCAACTTGTAGTTTTACAGGTTACACATCATGTCCCAATCCCTGAAGATCGACGTTGTCTCCGATGTGGCGTGCCCATGGTGCGCCGTCGGCCTGGCCTCGTTGCAGCGGGCGCTCGAGCAGATCGGCGACGAGGTATCCGCGGAAATCGTGCTCCATCCGTTCGAGCTCAATCCGCAGATGCCGCCGGAAGGTGAGCCGATCGTCGAGCATATCGGCCGCAAATACGGTCGCACCGAAGCGCAGGTGCTCAGCGCGCAGGCGGAGATTCGCGAACGGGGTGCGAGCGTTGGCTTCCGGTTTGGCGCGCGCACGCATATCTACAACACGTTCGATGCGCACCGCCTGCTGCAATGGGCGCGTGAGGAAGGGCCGGAAGGCGCGCAGCTGGCGCTCAAGATGGCGTTGCTGAGCGCCTACTTCGGCGACAACAAGGACATGTCGAACCACGCCGTGCTGCTGGATGCGGTGGACGCGGCGGGCCTCGATCGCGCGCAGGCGCGCAAGGTGCTCGACGAGGGCACCTATGCCGATGAGGTGCGCGACGAAGAGTCGACATACCAGCGCATGGGCATCCAGTCGGTGCCGTCGATCATCTTCAACGACAAGTACCTGATCACCGGGGGTCAGCCGCCCGAAGCCTTCGAGCGCGCCATCCGCGAAATTGTCGCGAAGTCCGGTACGCCGGACTGAACGCACGATCCCGTCGCGCTTCGCTATATTCCTGCGTGGGCGATTTCAGGTGGGGATGCGGTTGCCGTATACAATCCCGGACCACATTCCCCACCCACGCAGTCTCCATGTCCGACACTACCCGGGCCTTTCTGCTCGGTCCCCTGCTGAAGGGCGTCTCGCGCTCCTTCTACCTGACCATGCGTGTGCTGCCTGCCGGCATGCGCGATCCGGTCGGACTCGCCTATCTGCTTGCGCGCGCGGCTGACACCATTGCCGATACCACGCTGGTTTCGCCCACACGACGACTGGCGCTGTTGATGGCGTTTCGCGACGAGATCCTCGGTGAGACTCCCGCCGACGCGCCGCTCGAACCGGTCGCGGGGCAGGGTGCGAGCCGCGACCAGCTGCTGCGGCAGCTGCAGGCGGAAGTTGGCAGCGGGGAGATCCAGTCGGATGAGCGGACCCTGCTCGAATCGCTGGGCCCGGCGCTCGACGTGCTGCAGCAGCTCAGCAGCCCCGATCGTCAGGCGGTGCGCGAGATCCTGGCCACATTGACCAGCGGCATGGAATTCGACCTGCGCACGTTTCCGGACGAGAACGCGGGCGAGATCGTCGCGTTGCGCGAGGCCGAGGCGCTCGATCGCTATACCTACCTGGTCGCCGGCTGCGTCGGGGAATTCTGGACCACGATGACCTACGCGCATCAGCCGGGCACGCTGCGCGAGGCGCCCGAGGTGATGCTCGCGCGCGGCGTGCGCTTCGGCAAGGCGCTGCAGATGACCAACGTGCTGCGCGACTGCGGCAAAGACCTGCGGATCGGGCGCTGCTATCTGCCGCTCGAACTGTTGACCCCGCTCGGGCTGACGCCACAGGATCTGCTCGGCCCCGACGCCTCGCGGCGCGCGCGCCCGTTGCTGGACGCACTGCTGCGCAAGACGCTCGATCACTACCGCGAGGCACTGGCCTATACGCTCGCCATCCCGCGTGGCGCGGTGCGCCTGCGGCTAGCCTGCCTGTGGCCGATCTTCATTGGATTGGAAACGCTGGTGCTGCTCGCGCGCAATCCCGCGTGGCTCGAGCCGCGACAGGCCTCGAAGGTCCAGCGCAACGACGTCTACCGGATGCTTGTGTACTCGTTGACCACGGTCAGCTGGGACGGCCGTATTCGCAACTGGGCGGAGCGGCTGATCGCGCAGATCGAGGCCAGCCTCCGTCACTGAGTGGTCAGGGCCGCTCAGCGGCCGCCAATGCTTCCACCACCATCGACGCCCAACACCTGGCCCGTAATAAAGCCGGCCGCGTCCGAAAGCAGGAAACACACCGCCGCGGCGACCTCGTCGGGCGTGCCCAGACGGCCCATCGGGATCGATGACAGCACCTTGCGTTCACCCTCGCTGCCCACCGGTCGCGATTTGCGGAACAGCTCGGTTTCGATCGGGCCCGGTGCGACCGCGTTGGAAGTGATGCCGTACTCCGCCAGCTCGAGCGCCCAGGTGCGCGTGCACCCGACCAGTGCGCTCTTGGCCGCCGAATACGCCGTGCGGTCGTAGCCGCCATGAATGGCCCGGCTGACGATATTGACGATACGGCCCGCGCGCCGCTGTCTGAGGCTTTCCACAAAGAACTGCGTGACCTGGATGGCCGCGCGTACGTTGAGGTCAAGTACCTGCTGCAGCGTGGCAAGGTCGATCGCGCCGAGAGGCTGCGGGCTGGCCACGCCGACATTATTGACGATGCGGTCCACGTCATATGTCTCGGACAGGCACGCCAATACCTGCTGGGTCTCTTCGATGTCCGCGAGGTCACAGGCGAATAGCCGGCCCGGAAACGCCACGCCAGCCACATTGCGGGCCAGCCCGACGACCTCGTGTCCCTGCGCGGCCAGCTGGCGTGCCACGGCGAGTCCGATGCCCTTGGAGGCACCGGTGATCAGCACTGCGGTATCGCTCATGCGGTAATCTCCCGTCGATGTCTCTGCAGTAACCGCGATAATGCCAGCTTGGCGCCGATCCCGCTTTCCGGCCGACGCCAGATCCTGAACCAGACCAAATCGAACGGAGAACAAAGAATGATCGTGGAGATGCGTATCTACCACTGTGCCCCGACGCGCCTGCCGGCACTGCTCGACCGATTCAACAACATCACGCTCGGCTTTTTCGAGAAGTACGGCATCCACCAGATCGGCTTCTGGACCACGCTGGCGGGCCCGAGCAATCATGCGCTGACCTACATGATCAAGTGGGAAAGCCTTGCCGAGCGTGAGCAGAAGTGGAACGCGTTCCAGGGCGACAAGGATTGGATTGCCGCACGCGCGGCCAGCGAAGCCGAACGGCCGATCGTTGAACGCATCGAGAACCACTTCCTCACGCCGACTGCATTCTCGGTGTTGCGCTGAGCGGGCCGGGGAGTATGCGGTAGCGCCTAACCCTGCGGCCGGCGGTGCAGCACCGTGGTGTACGCAAACCGGTCGGCAGGTTGCAGGCTCACCGACACTTCGATCAGCGCACCGTTTTGATCGAAGTACTGCCGCACGAACTGCAGGGCATGCGCATTCGGTTCGGCCGCGAGCCGATGCGCGAGCGACTCAGGAATGCCAACCGCGCGCACGGTCTGGCGAATTTCCCCCACATAGCCGTTGTTGACCTCGCAGATCAGGTCACAGATCAGTTGCTGGGTTTGCCGAAGCTTGCGGCGAATCTTCTCGCCATCGGCACTGCGCACGTACACGTGGTACCACGTTACCGCGCGTTCGGGATTCGTGGCATGAAAGCGCCCCGCCTGAATTTCCATCCAGCGCGTACCGGGCTCGCATCCGAGGTACTGTGCCAACGCGATATCGGCGACCAGATGCCGCACGCTGTGAATCGCGCGCTCGGTGTTCGCGCTGTACTGCATCAGCTCGTCGATGGTCGAGATGCTGGGCATGTACTCAGGCGGCCGTGGCGTCAGCGATTCCACGCGCGTACCCACGCGCTTGCGGCGCGAGATCAATCCAAGGGTCTGAATCTGATCCAGTGCGGAGCGGATCGTGCCGCGGCTGACTCCGTATCTCTTTGCAAGATCGAGTTCGCCGGGGAGGCTGGTGCCGACAGGGTAGGTTCCGGAAGCGATCTCTTCCAGCAACTGCCCCGTCAGCTCTTGGTAACGCGGGGTCATGACGTCGTCACGGCCATTCGCAGGCCAGGGTGGGGGCCTGCGGATTATATAACCGGGACCGCGTCATTCAAGCTTGATATTCGCGTCCTTGACAACCTTTGACCAGCGCGTCATTTCCTGTTTGACGTAGTCCATGAATGCCCCCGGCGTGGAGCCGGTTGGCACATAGCCCAGATCGCCAACCGTCTTGCGGAACTGCGGGTCGGCCAGCACCTGTGCGACGGCCTTGTTGAGCGTGTTGATCACCGGCGTGGGTGTGCCAGCCGGGGCGAGCAAGCCGTACCAGCCTTCCACCTCGTAGCCCTTCAGGCCCGCCTCCTGAATCGTCGGCGTATCGGGTGTCAGCGACAGTCTCTGCGTGCTGGTCACGCCGATCACGCGCAGCCGACCGGCCTGGGCCTGGTTGAGACTGTCGGGGCCCGCGAATACCGCGTTCACCTCGCCACCCATCGCGGCCGCGATCGAGGGACCGCCGCCCTTGTACGGGACGTGCAGCAGCTTTACGCCGGCCATGGTCGAGAACAGTTCGAGTGCAAGGTGGCTAGTGTTGCCGTTGCCGGCAGAGCCCACGGAGACCTGACCCGGATGGGCCTTTGCGTAGCTGAGGAACTCCTGCACGGTCTTCGGCCCGAACTTCGGATTCGTGTAGAGCACGAGGGGCAGCTTGGCCACCATCGACACCGGCGCGAAATCCTTGACCGAGTCGTACGGCAGATTCGGATACAGGCTTGGGTTGATCGCGTGCGCGGCCAGCACCATCACCAGCGTGTAACCATCGGGATTGGCACGCGCCACGTACTGCGTGGCAATCGAACCGCTGGCGCCGGCCTTGTACTGCACGACCACCGGCACGCCGAGCGCCTTCTGCAGACCCGCCGATAACGGGCGCGCGACCACATCCGCGGTACCGCCCGGCGGATAGGGAATCACGAGCTCGATCGGCCGATCGGGGAATGTGGCCGCGCTGGCGGCCGTGGCGGCAGAGAACAGCACGCCGCCGATAAACTGTTTGATCTTCTGGTTCATTTGTCTCGCTCCATCTGTCTGGCCATCTGATTTTTTAATGTCGGTTGCTCCGATGTCGGTTGCTCCGATTTGCCCGTGGGCTCAGAGTCTGATCATCGGCTCCGCGAAGGTCAGCCGCGCTTCGGTCACGGCCTGCAAAGCCTGCTGCGTCATGCCTTCCACCATGGCCTTCACGACGAAGCCCTGGCCAGGCTCCACCGCGATGATCGCGAGGTCGGTGTAGACGATATCGACCGATCCCTTGCCCGTGAGCGGGAACGTGCAACGCTCCAGCAGCCGCGGCTTGCCTTCGCGCGTGGTGTGTTCCATCACGACGATGACCTTGCGCGCGCCGGCCACGAGGTCCATGGCGCCGCCTATGCCTGGCACGCCCTCGGTATCGTCAGTGGCCCAGCTGGCGATATCGCCGTCGCAGGACACCTGGAACGCGCCGAGGATGGTGGCGTCGAGATGCCCGCCACGCATCATCGCGAACGACAACGACTGGTCGCAGATCGACGAGCCGAGAATCAGCTGCACGCGCGCTTTGCTGGCGTTGATCAGGTCCTCATCGCCTTCATCGCCGGGCGACAGGTCGCCGATACCGAGGATGCCGTTCTCGCTATGGAGGATGATCTCCTTCTTCGGATCGAGGTATTTGGCCACCAGCGTTGGCAGGCCGAGGCCGATGTTCACGTAGCTGCCCGGCGCGATGTCGTCGGCCACGCGTTGCGCGACCGCGTCGCGGCTCAGCTTCTGGATAGTGTTCATTGCTGGCTGTCCTTTCGCACGACCCGGCTCACAAAAATGCCCGGCGTCACGATCTGCTCGGGCGGTAGCGTGCCGAGCGGCACGACCTCATCGACCTGCACGATCGCGCATTTGGCCGCGGTGCACATCACCGGCCCGAAACCACGCGCGGCCAGTCGATAGGTCAGGTTGCCCCAGCGATCGGCGTGGTGCCCCTTTACGAGCGCGAAGTCCGCGTGCAGCGGTTCCTCGAGGACGTAGCCGCGGCCGTTGTAGACGGTTTGCGGCTTGCCGTCGGCGATCGGCGTGCCGAAGCCGGTCGGCGTATAGAACGGGCCGAGGCCCGCGCCGGCGGCGCGCATGCGCTCGATCAGCGTGCCCTGCGGCACGAGCTCCAGCGCGATCTTCTTCTCCTTGTACAGCGCGCGGAACACGTCGCCGCCCGAGGACTTCGGATAGGTGCAGATCATCTTGCGTACGCGACCGGCGGCGAGCAGCGCGGCCAGGCCCGTGGTGCCGGTGCCGGCGTTGTTGCTGATGACCGTGAGGTCCTTCGCGCCCTGCTCGATCAGCGCGTGCAGTAGTTCGACCGGCAGGCCGGCATCGCCGAAGCCGGTCACCATGACCGTGGCGCCGTCGTGAATGCCGGCCACCGCGTCGCGCAGCGTGGGTGCAATCTTGTTGATCATGTCGTTCCCTGTGGCGATGTGTTACAGCGCGGCCGCGGTGCCGAGAATTGCAGTGGACTGGCTGGACAGCGTGGCGCCGTTGCCGTGCACCAGCGCGATCTCGGCGTGTTGCTGGCGCGCACCGGCTTCGCCGCGCAACTGCCGCACCGCCTCGATGACGAGGAATACGCCGTACATGCCCGGATGCCCGAACGAGAGGCCGCCGCCGTTGGTGTTGACCGGTAGCGAGCCGCCCGGCGCGATATTGCCGCCGCTGACGAAATTCCCGCCTTCGCCCTTCGGGCAGAAGCCAAGATCCTCGAGGAAGAGGATCGTGTTGATCGTGAACGCGTCGTACAGGCACAGCAGGTCGATATCGTCCTTGCTGACACCAGCCATGCGATAGGCACGTGCGCCGGACTCCTGTGCCGCGGTGACCGTCAGGTCTGGCATCGACGAGATCTGGCGATGCCAGATCGCGCTCGCGTTGCCAAGCACATAGGCGGGCTTATGTGGTGTGTCGCGTGCGCGATCGGCACGCACCAGCACGAAGGCGCCGGCGCCGTCGGTCAGCAGGCAGCAGTCGCGGATGGTCAGCGGGTCGCAGATCATGCGCGAGGACAGCACGTCGTCGATGGTCAGCGGATCGCGCGAGAACGCCTCCGGATTCAATTGCGCCCAGCCACGCGCGGCTACGGCGACTTCGGCCAATTGTTCGCGTGTGGTGCCGTATTGCGCCATATGCCGCGCGGTGGCCAGCGCGTAGGCGCTGATCGGCTGCATGGGCTGGTAGGGGGTCTCATAGGGCTGGGGGTCGAGGACCTGACGCATCTTGGTCACGGCCGCGCGATCGACGGCACCCGTGCGTTGCGTGCTGCCGTAGCAGACCAGCACGGCATTGCATTCGCCCGAGGCCAGTGCATGCATCGCCGGCAGTAACTGCGCGACGAAGCTGGAGCCGCCGAGCATCGTGCTGTCGAGGAAGGTCGGACGGATGCCGAGATACTCGGCGACCGGCATGCCCCACATCGTGGCGGAGGCACTGCAGGTGCACAGACCATCGATCTCGGCCATCGTCATGCCGGCGTCGGCCACCGCGCGCGCGGCGGCCTGGGCGAGGATTTCCATTTCGGTAAAGCCGTGGGCAGTGCCCATGCCAGCCTGACCCACACCGACGATTGCGGTAGCGCCGCGCAGATGGGAATCGCTCATGCCGATGCCTCGGTAAGTTGGAACACCACGAGGTGGCTGTCGTTGTCGTTGCGCAGCGTGGCGCGCACGCGATCACCGATCTTCGGTACGCTGGCTTCGACGCCGTCTATCTGGCTCATCATGCGGAAGCCTTCGTCGAGGTCGACGAGGCACAGGTTGCGGTCACCACCGGCTTCGGCGGGGCGACGCATGACCGTCGTCGAGTAAATGGTGCCGCCACCGGCTGGCGCGACCCAATCGAAGGCTTCACTGCCGCATGCAAGGCAGTTCACGCGCGGGAAGAACACGAACGTGCGGCAGCTCTGGCATTGCGGCACGCGCCATTCGCCTGACTGCAGATAACGGAAATAGGTCTGTTCAGGACCGACGGGCTGCGTGCCGTCCTGAGGTGCGGGTTTGGGCATGGTCTGTCTCGTGGTGTCTGCTTGTACGAATCAAATCGGGTCCCAGCACACCACGTCGGGCGAGCGCTCGAGTTCGTGAAAGCTGGTCTGCATGGCGGGAATCGCCACCTCGGCGATGCGCTCGGGGGTCCAGCCTTCGCTGCAATGAACGGAGCGCACGGGCCGGGGCTGGCTGAACAGCAGGATCTCGTTGGCGCGCACGCCGAAGATCTGACCGGTCACCGCACTGGCCGCATCGCTGACCAGATACACGGCCATCGGCGCGATCTTGTGCGCCTCCATCTTCTTGAGTTTTTCCACGCGCGCGGCTTCCTCGGGCGTGGTGGCCGGGATCGAGTCCGTCATGCGGCTCCACGCGAACGGCGCGATGCAGTTCGAGCGCACGTTGAACTTCTGCATGTCCAGCGCGATGGACTTCGACAGCGCGGCGATGCCGAGCTTGGCGGCGGAATAGTTGGCTTGTCCGAAGTTGCCGATCAACCCCGACGTGGACGTCATGTGCACGTAGGAACCGCTGTTCTGCACTTTGAAATGGGGTGCGGCGGCGCGACTGACGAAGAAGGTGCCGTGCAGGTGCACGTCGATGACGGCGCGCCACTCTTCCTCGTTCATATTGTGGAAGAAGCGGTCGCGCAGGTTGCCGGCGTTGTTGACGATGCCGTCGATGCGTCCGTAATGATCGAGCGCGCTGGCCACGATATTCGCGGCGCCCTGCCAGGTGGTCACGCTGTCCGTATTGGCGACGGCGGTGCCGCCCGCCGCACGGATCTCCTCGACCAGACGATCGGTGACGGTGCCGTCGCCGCCTTGTCCGGTGAGCGACACGCCGACGTCATTGACGACGACGCTTGCGCCCGCCTTCGCCAGCGCCAATGCAATCCCACGGCCAATGCCGCCGCACGCGCCCGTTACCACCACTACCTTGCCTTCCATGCTGTCTGCCTCGCTGTGTTCGAACCGTTGCGTTCAAATCTTTATGTTCGAACATATTCTGTGGCATGGACATATGGAAGTCAAGACGGATGCAAGAAGCGTCGTGTGTGATGCTGGCGCCGCCTGATAGATGCGGGATCAGCGCATGGCGAATCCCGGCGTGGCGCGCACAAGTTCGCGATCGTCGATCGGCCAGTGCAGGGCCGCGGCGATGACGCCGAGTGCCATGGCGCACAGCCATACGAGGTCGTAGGAATGCGTCGACTCGAAGACCACGCCGCCGAGCCAGACGCCGAGGAACGAGCCGAGCTGGTGCCCAAAGAACACGAAGCCGAACAACGTGGCGAGGTAGCGCACCCCGAAGATCTGCGACACGATGCCGTTGGTCAGCGGCACGGTGCCGAGCCAAAGCAGGCCCATCGCCGCGGCGAATGCATACAGGCTGAACGCGCTGAGCGGCAGCAGCACGAACAACGCCATGGCTGCGCTGCGCGCCAGATAGATCATCGATAACGTGTACTTGCGGGGATAGCGGCCGCCGAGCAACCCGAACACGTAGATGCCGAGCACGTTGGATAGCGCGATGATTGCGAGCGCCACCATGCCATCGCGCGGCGGCATGCCCTTGTCGACGAGGTATGCCGGCAGGTGGTTGGCGATGAACGCCAGCTGGAATCCGCACGCCAGAAAGCCGAGGTTCAGCAGCCAGAAGCCGGAGTGGCTGAATGCCTCGCGCAAGGCCGGCAGTAACCGGGGATGGTCTGCGGTGGCGTCGTGGGACTGACTGTTCTGCTTGTCATGGAATGGCAGGCCCATCGGCAGCAGCGCCAGTGCCACGATGGCGAACCAGACCAGCGCGCCAGCCCATCCCAGGCCGGACAGCATCGCCTGCGCGGCCGGTACCAGCAGAAACTGCCCGATGCCGCCGATGGCGCCGGCCACGCCAAGGGCCCAGCTGCGTCGCGCGGGTGGGACCATGCGGCTCAATGCGCCGTAGACCACGCCGAACGTGGTGCCCGACTGCGCAATGCCGATGCAGACGCCGGCGGTCCACACGAAGGTCTGCACATTGGTGGCGTGGGTCATGGTGATCAGGCCCACGGCGTATAGCAGCATGCCGCCGACCATGACTTTCCATGAACCGAAGCGATCGGCAAGCATGCCGGTGAGCGGCTGGGCGAGACCCCACGTGAGGTTCTGCACGGCCATCGCGAAACCGAAGCTCTCTCGAGTCCAGCCGCGATCCATGATGATCGGCAGCAGGAACATGCCCTGCACGTGGCGCACACCCAGCGCGATGCCCATGATCAGGCCGCCCGCGAGCACGAGGCCCCAGGTCTGTTGCCACCAGTGTTGCGGGGAGGGTTTCATGAGCGATTGGTGTGGGTTGGGCGATGACCCTATTTCAGGCGACGCCGCGGCCGTACGCAAACAAAAATTGCGACGCTTTGACATTCCGTCTGTGCATGGCAAATCGCTGGCGGAAGTTGGGCAGGGTGGCTTCACATCGTGCTGTAATGCCACCATTCCACCTTCACGCATGAGGTCTTTGCATGTCCGTCGCGCTTGCAAGGTTGTTCTCGCTGGATTTGCTCAAGGGGTTTGTGGCCGTCGGCCGTCGCATGAGCGTGACGCAGGCCGCGGACGACCTGTGTCTGACGCAATCGGCGGTGAGCCGACAGGTGCGTGCACTGGAGGAGCAGCTCGGCGTGCAGTTATTCGTGCGCCAGCATCGTGGCGTGGCTTTCACGCCGGAAGGCGAGCGTCTGTTCCGCACGGCCGATGCGGCGTTGCAGCAGATGCAGGATGTCGCCGCCGAGATTCGGCGTGGCGAGGGGCATCAGCCCGTGACCGTTACCGCTAGTATCGGTGTGGCGGGGTTGTGGCTGTTGCCGCGGCTCAATTCGTTGCAACGCAGATATCCGCACCTCGATGTGCGGCTCTCCGCCAATAACCAGATCAGCGATCTGCGTGCTGACGGCATCGACCTTGCGGTGCGTTACTGTCGCGAAGCTGCGGCGCCGGTCGATGCATTGCGACTGTTTGGCGAGACCATCGCGCCGGTCGCGCATCCGTCGCTAGGCGTGGAGGCGGTTGAGAAAGTCGACGATCTCGCGCGATATCCGCTGCTGGACTTCGACGACCCGCGACCGTGGTTGCAGTGGCGCAGCTGGCTCAATCAACGCGGCTTTCGTCAGGCCAGCAAGCGAGGCATCCTGCGTTTCAATCTCTATGACCAGACCATCCACGCGGCGCTGGCAGGGCAGGGGGTGGCGCTGGGTCGGCTGGAGTTGATCCAGCCGCTGATCGAAGGCGGCCAACTGGCAGTGGTGTCCGCGCTGGCCAACACGGTGCCAAGTCCCAACGCCTACTGGCTCATCCACGCGAACGCCCATCCGCGCGAGGACGTGCGGCGTGTCGCGGATTGGATTCGTAGCGAAGCCGCGAAGGTTGGCACGTCAATACCGCACACGGCGGTCCCGCCACCGGGCGCGCTCACGAAATAACTGCCCGATGCGGTGACGCGGTAACAGTCGCCGCGCGCGAGCACCACATCCTCCGCCTGCCGCCGCTCGCGCGTCTCCATGGTCAGCCACAGCGTGCCCCGACGGCAACGCAGCACCGCCCCGGGCCGAAGCAAGAGCGCAATGCAGGATCGGTCGGTAAGGATCATGTACATGGGAAGCTCCAGTGGACGCCTTCAGTGTGGAGTCCTCACGACCGACCTGCCATGATCAATGCGTCGCTCAACTATGCCGGATGCGCATGCCCCGATGCACCCGGACGATCCCGCGCGTGAGCCACCATGTACAGATTGACATCGGCTTCGATGACCAGCTTGCCGTCATTGAAGATCGGCACGCCCACATCCGGGATGTTGCCGAAAACGCGATCGTCGTAATGCCACAGCCTGAGCTTGACTGTCTTAAGCTCTTTGGCATCCGGATGAGACGGATTGATCAGGATGTTGCTCTCCTCCGGAATCACTGATGAGGGTACGCGAAGCAGGGCGGGGCCCTCCGGATCCAGCAACCACTTGCGGCCCAAATCCAAGCTCGTCAGGGCTGCGGGTACGGCATCCCAGCCGACAGGTGCAGTCTCACACGTCAAAACCCTCGCGCGCTCCCAAATCGCGATCGGGACATCGATTCGTATCAGAAATCGGTCACGTTGAGTGGATGCTGCCGACAGATGCGCAGACGACTCCAGGCATGCCAGCGATACGTTGCAAGCGGTGTAGACGACCGGCATACCTCGCGGGTTCCAGCGGCCTCCGCCAATGCGCGCGCCGTCGCCGGTCATCGCATCTGACGCGTACTCAGGCGTCTCCCTCGCTATTCTCCAGACTGATACCGTCATACACACGTCTCCCCACGATCAACTCGCATCAGATAGCGAATCTTCTCCCGGCCTTCGCGGGTTTCCATCAACTCCAGAGCGCACTGGCCCCGGAACAGCGGCAGCGGATAGCGCAGCCATTCCTCCACGCAGCGGATGGCATCGACATTCCTCCCGGATTCGTCAGCAGCTTCCTGGACATCGCGCACGAGCTCTAACAACAGTGCGCTACGTTCCAGTTGTTCGGCGACGCTGAATCTCGATCGTGCGTTGTTGTAGTGCATGGCTACCTCCTGGCGTGATGGGTTGGCACCAATACGGACGCATGGTGCACGAACGATTGTCCAATCGATTCGCTCGAAAAAGCGCACCGCCACGCAAAATCAGAGTTGTCTCATCTTTTCTCGGAACGAGATCGTCAAGCGGAAGAGGGGCGCGTGTGAACAGGCGTTGCCGTGGCGAGACAGGTGTTCGCCTCAACACGTGGGTGCTGGCAGAATCGCATGTCTCACCCACACGAGATGCGCCCCCATGACATATCGAATTCGCTTCAACGCCTTGCAGTCGGTCCGTTCGTCGATGGTTGCCGCGCCCTGCGCCGCCTTGCTTGCGCTAGCAGCCAGTGGCGTCAGCGCGCAAACGTTTCCCGTTGGCCCTGTCTCGCCTGCCGTGGATGGCACCTACACGCGGCTCGAGAGTGCGCCGCTGGTGAAGAAGGTGCTGGCGGACCTCCAGGCCGATGACGCGCGCACGCTTGCCGAACTGAAGACGATGGTGCAGATCCCGTCGCCGCCGTTCAAGGAGAAGGTACGCGCCGAGTATTTCCTGTCGCGGCTCAAGGCGTTGGGGCTTGCCGATGCGCATATGGACAGCGAAGGCAATGCGATCGGCGTGCGCAAGGGCACCGGCAACGGTCCACGCATTGTCGTGTCGGCTCACCTCGATACCGTATTTCCGGAAGGCACCGACGTCACCGTCAAGGAGCGCGATGGCAAGCTGTATGCGCCGGGCATCGCCGATGACACACGCGGCCTCGCCGTGCTGCTGTCGATGATCAAGGTGCTCAACGACAACAAGGTGCGCACCGTCGGCGATATCGTGTTCGTCGGTAACGTTGGCGAGGAAGAGCTCGGCAACCTGCGCGGCATGAAGGCGCTGTTCCGCGACCATCCGGACATCGACGGCATGGTTGGGCTGGAGCCCGGCACCGGCGGCAGCGTGTTGACGCAGGGTACCGGCAGCCATCGCTACGAAGTCACGTTCCGCGGCCCCGGCGGCCACAGCTTTGGCGCGTTCGGCCTGCCGAGCGCGATCCATGCGATGGGCCGCGCGGTGGGCAAGATCAGCGATGTGCGCACCCCTACCGATCCGAAGACTACCTTCACGGTCGGCACCGTCGGTGGCGGCACATCGGTGAACGCCATTGCCGGCGACGCGCGTATCGCGATTGATATCCGCTCGAATGGCACTCCCGCACTGCTTGAAACCGAGAAACAGATCATGGCGGCCATCGAGGCTGGTGTGAGCGAGGAGAACAAGCGCTGGTCCGCCGAAGGCAAGAACCAGATCACCTTCGACAAGAAGCTGATCGGCGATCGTCCCGCCGGTCAGACCGCGACCGACTCGCTGATCGTGCAGTCCGCGGTGCGTGTGATTCAAGGTAACGGTAAGGAGAAGCCCTCGCTGCGTGGCGGCAGTACCGATGCGAACGTGCCGATGTCGCTGGGCATTCCGGCGGTCATTCTCGGTAGCGGCGGCAAGGCCGGTGGCTCGCATTCGCGCGACGAGTGGTTCGATCCCACCAATGCCTGGGAAGGCGCGCAGCTGGCGATGACGACGGTGCTGGGCCTGGTCGGTGTGGACGGCGTGGTGCAGCCGGTTCTGCCGAAGCGCGCGCGTTAAGCTGTGTTTCGTTCCATCTCCCTCGGGCAGAGGGAGATGGAGCAATCTTTATCGCGGCAATGTCGGAATCTGCTGAGGCGCGCCGCCCGGCAGCGGGCTCTGCGCAACGTTGAGCACCGCGGCCAGCATGCTGTAGTAGCCGTTGATCGCGATCAGGTCGATCACGCCACGCTCGCCAAAGCGGTCCTTGATCCGCGCATAGGTCGGATCGCTCACGCTGCGATTGCGCAGCAACTCGTCGATAAAGTCGTAGACCATCTCTTCGTCGGCGGTCATGCCCGTGGGCCGACGACCCTCGGCAATCGCCTGCGTCACCGCCGGTGTCACACCCGCCTTCAACGCGAGCTTCTGGTGTGCGAGCCACTCGTACTGATTGCTCCAGTCGCGCGCGGTCAGTAGGATCACGAACTCGCTCAGCCGTGGATCAAACGCGCTTTCATAGCGCAGGTACGAACCCATGCGTTGCAGTCGGTTCAGCAGCTCCGGGCTACGCAGCAGGGGCACCCATGGTCCCGCGCCGACATTGCGCGGTGCGCCGCCCGCCGGGGCGCCCTCGGATAGCAGTTCGATCGATTTCTTCTGCGCATCGGAGAGCTTGTCAGCCGGAATCGGCGGCATGCGGTCTTCGGCGGCAAAAGCATTGCCGACCAACGCGGCGAGCGTGGCGGCCATCAGGGCGTGCTTGAAAGTCATGGTGTCTCGGAGAGTGTTGTTTTCCCCCATCATCCAGTCGGGTGATGACGGGCGTAGCTATTCTGCTGCAGCATTCGTCAGACGCCAAGAGCGGAAAGCCTGCGTGAACGGGGAGTAGCATCGGGCCGATGGGCGCGGCGGACAGCCGCCGCGCCCGTGACGCCTCATGACCCTCCTACGCTTCCCGCTAATGCGTAAAGGCCCCGTTGGCGTGGGGCGCCATCCCGGCAAGGGATGGCGGGAGCGACCCGGCTTCCGGTACGACAACATCGAGCCACGCTCGTATCTCCGAGGGAGGGGCTACCTCAGTTCGGATGTCGTACAGCACCTTCGTCCCCAGCGTGACATAACTCGTGGTGAAGGCCCTTGAAGTATCCCGACTGTTGTCCACCAGCACGACGGCGTCAGCGAGCGGAATGGCATGTCGAATGGCCTGCTGCGTGCGAGCAAACCGACTGAACAGTTTGGCGCGCGCGACATCATGCCCGCCTCTCGATACGCGCAACGCGACGCGAGCGCACGACAAGGTAGGACTGGCCAGCCCGACAAACGTTAGTACGACGAAGTAGCCCCTCGCCTGCAGCATGCGAATCAGGTCCGCCTTGCTTGCGTGCGTCCCATCGAAGCGCTTGCGCCAGTATGAAAAGACGGTCTCGATCGCAAATGGGGCAGAGTCCGCCGCGGCGTGCGCGGTAAAACTTTCGACGCCCTTCTGCGAAATCGACATCCAGCGCGTGCTGCGGTCCCGCAAACGTTTAGCCCACGGCCGCAGCTGACCGGCCGCGTTGGGCTCCGGCAGGATTGACGCCATCATGCGGTCGGCGTTGATCATCGGGACCTTCAGCTCATCCGCCAACCGCTCATACCACATGGCTGATTTGCCGGAGCCATTGTGGCCAGCGACGATGATGGCCAGGGGTCTGCCGGTCGTCCGATTGCAAATGGTGGCCAGCATCTGCCCATCGAACGTCCGGTTCCATGGCAGATCGCTCATGCCGGCACCTCCTCAAGCACGAAGGCCTCGCCAAGAAAATAGCCACGCTCGCTCTGGTCCCGGTAGTAGCGCACCACGCGGGTGGGATCCTCGGGATCGGCGACCCAGATCGGGACGTCTTCACCATAAGGAAGGGTCACGCCCACACGGCCGATCTGTGCGAAGAACGCTCGCATAACTCTGGCACTCTCGCGAATGCCTTCCTGAACCTCCTCCTCGGTCGGCTTCCTGACAACAACCGTGACCGACCCGCATGTGGACGTCACGTACTCGCATACTTCCTCCGGTTCCGCTTCAGGTACGCCGCGTGCCATCGCCTTAGCGTCCACGTTGTGAGTGGCACCGGTGTCGCTGACCTCTGCGATGCTTTTCATGTTCGACATGGCTTTTCTCTCCAAGGTTGAAACTGTTCGTAGACCCCCGTCCAACGCTGAAAGGCATTCTGCGCCGAATGTGGTGCGTATGCGCGCGTCGACACAAACTGACACGTGAATCGTGTGTTTTGCGTAGCCGATCAGCGAAGTTAAGCGGGGAGGAGAGAAAAACGTGCGGTGTCAGCGGGCGCGTAGCGCGTCGACGATGTTCATGCGGGCGGCGCGCAGCGCTGGCAGGAAGCCGCCGATCAGGCCCATGGTCATCGAGAACAGCAGCGTGCGCACGATGACCGACGGGGTCAGCAGGAAGCGGAACGAGAGGTCCGCAAAGGTCTGGAAATTGGTCGTCGAGAACGACGCAAACTGCATCAACGCCGCACCGGCAAGGCCCGCAATGCCACCGACGAGGCCCAATAGGACGGCCTCGATCAGGAATGCCACCAGCACGTTTGCGCGCTTGAAGCCCAGCGCGCGCAGGGTGCCGATTTCGGCCACGCGGTTCGCCACCGAGGCATACATCGTGATCATCGCGCCGATCATCGCGGCAATCGAGAAAATCGTCGTGAGCGTGACGCCGAGGAGGTTGATGAACGTGGACAGCGCGCGCGACTGATCGCCGTAGAAAGTCTGCTCGCGCTTGGCCTCGTTGGCCAGTCGCGGATCGACGTCGATATCCGCGCGAAAGCGCTCGAACTGGTCGCTGCGCCCCAGCCGCACAACCATCGCCGAATAGTTGGTGCGCCGGAAGGCCTGCATCAGCTGATCGACATCGCCCCAGATCTCGGAGTCGAACCCGCTGCCGCCCGCATCGAAGTGCCCGACCACGGTCCAGTCGCGCTGGGCGAAGTGCAGATGCTCGCCAATCTCCATGCTGCTGAAGCCCTTGGCAATGCTGCTGCCAACGATGATCTCCGACGAGCCAGGGCGAAACATCCGCCCCGCGATCAGACGGATCTGCGGACGCAGTTCCAGACCCTTGGGCGATACGCCACGGATCACGACGTTGGACGCCTTGTCTGAGCCAATCTTGTTCAGCGAGATCAGTACCACCGCCTCCTTCGAGGACATCGGCCGCCCATCGCCCCCGAGCGCCACCGCCGGATGCATCTCCATGATGCTCGCCTGGTCGCGATAGATCGCGCTCTGGATCTCGGTATCCGCGCCCTTGCGAATCACCACCACGTTGTCCTGCTCGCCGGTGGTGACCAGCGTCTGCTTGAGCCCCGCATCGAGCATCAGCATCGTCGCGTAGACGAAGACCACCAGCGCGAGCCCGCCGGCGGTCAGCGCGGTGGTCAGCCGGCGCGCCCACAGGTTGCGCGCGATGTAAGAGAACGGAATCGCCATGGCTAGTGCATCCTCGCCGGCCCGTCAGCCGATGGCCCGCAGGCCCTCGACGATACGCACGCGCGCGGCCTGGATGGCCGGCACGATGCCCGCCACCACGCCGACCACGAGCGCGCACAGCGCCTGCATCTGCATGGTCTCGCGCGAGACACTGAATACCGGCAGCACGCCGCCCACGGCCTGCTTGAAGATCGCGGCCAGTGGCGGCGTGGCCAGCATGCCAATGGCACCGCCGACCAGCCCCATCAGGATCGACTCGCCGAACACGATCAGCGCCAGAAAGCCGGGGCCGAAGCCCAGCGCCTTGAGCGTGGCGTACTCGACCGTGCGCTCGCGCGCGCTCATGGCCATTGCATTGGCCATCACCGCCATGATGATGACGATGACGACATAGGACACGAGGCGGATCGCGGCGATGATCTGGTTGGACATCGCGACAAAACCGAGCTGGAACGCCTGCTCGGTCTCCGTCAGCGTTTCCGCGAGCGAATTGTGGAACACCGCATCCACATTGCGCGAGATCGTGGCGGCGTTATCCGGGTCGGCCACGCCGAGGATGAACACGCCAACCTGATCCACCTGACGCCCCGTCCGCTTGCGCACGGTCTCATTGAGGTAGTCGTAATGGAAGAGCATCGTGCGCGTAATGGTGCTGGCATCGCGGCCGTCGAAGATGCCTCGTACCACGAACTCCCACGTTCCCGGATAAATCGTGCCCTTGATCGGAATCACATCGCCAATCTTGAAGCCGAACTGATCCGCGAGCTGGCGCCCGATCAGCGCGCCCTTGCGGTCGCGCCGGTAATCGGCGCGCTGCGCCTCGGGCAGCACGAACTCCGGGTAGAGGTCGAGGTAGTTGTCCGACACCGCGAACTGCGCGAAGAAATTCTTGGGATCCCGATAGGTGCCACCGAACCAGCTCGAGCGTGCGATCAGCGTCACGCCGTCCACGCCGCGGATGCGATTCTCGTAGCTGAGCGGCAGCGGAAACACCAGCGAGATGGCGTTGCGCGTCACGAGCCGCGCATTGGAGGCCGCCGCCGCGCCCGCGTACCAGGCGTCCACCACGGTTTGCAGCAGGCCGAACGCCAGCACTGCAATGACGAGCCCAAGCAGCGTCAGCGAGGTGCGCAGCTTGTGGCGCAGCAGGTTGCGGGAGATCAGCTTGAGCACATACATGGCAATGGTCCGCTCAGCGGTGTCCCTCTCGATCCAGCTCCCCGCGGCTTAGCTCGCCCTTTTCGAGGTGTACGAGCGACTTCGCCGCGTTGGCCGCATGCGCGTCGTGCGTGACCATGATGATGGTCTTGCCGAGATCGCCGTTGAGCCGCTGCATCATCGCCAGGATTTCGCTCGCGGAGGTACGATCCAGATCGCCGGTGGGCTCGTCGGCGACGATCAGCATCGGATCGGTAATCAGCGCGCGCGCGATGGCCACACGCTGCTGCTGGCCACCCGACAGCTCGGACGGATAGTGGTCCATGCGGTCGGCGAGGTTGACCATGTCGAGCACCAGTTCCACGCGCTCCTTGCGCTCCGCGCGCGACAGTCGCGTCATCATCAGCGGCAGTTCGACATTTTCGAATGCCGTCAGGACCGGCATCAGGTTGTAGAACTGGAAGATAAAGCCCACATGCGCGGCGCGCCATTCCGCCAGCGCGGATTCCGGTAGCCGCGAGATATCGAGCCCCGCCACCAGCAACTCGCCGCTGTCAGGCCGGTCAATGCCCGCGATCAGATTCAGCAGCGTGCTCTTGCCCGAGCCCGATGGTCCCATCAGCGAGATAAAGTCGCCCTCGGCGATCTCGAGCGTGATGTCGGTCAGCACCGGCACCGTCTGCGCGCCGCGCCGATAGGACTTGGCGACATGACGGATATCGACGAGGGGCGTCGCCGTGGTCGATATGGTCGCCTTGGCCGGGTTGTCCGAGGGCGAGTTCATGCCTTCTTTGCCACGCTGACGCGCGCGCCATCCTGCAGTTTCTCGCCCGGCGACAGCACCACGACGTCGCCCGGCTTCACACCCTGCACAGAGAGCAGATCGCCGACTTTGGCACCGGCGGTCACCGGCACTTCGGCCGCCTTGCCGTCGCGAATCACGAATACCACCTGCTTGCCGTCGCGCGAGACCACCGCGCCGGGCTGTACCGCAGTGACCGCCTTGCGATCCTCGGGGGGCGCGGCCTTCGACAGGAAGGCGATCTTGGCGCTCATGTCGGGCAGCACGCGCGCGTCGCGATCGACGAAGCGCACCTTGACCAGCACGGTTGCCTTGGCGCGATCCACGGTCGGCACGATGCGCGACACCTGCCCCGCAAAGCGCGTGTCGGGCAACGCGTCCAGCAACAGTTCGCAATTCTGGTTTAGCGTGATCTTCGCGATATTCGACTCGGCCACGTCGGCCTCGACCTCGAGCGTATCCATATCCGCGATCGACACCACCGCGCCCTTGGTATCGGATGCCTGCGAGAACGGCGTGATGTTGTCACCGACGTTGGCCTGCTTGGTCAGCACCACGCCGTCGAACGGGGCGCGAATCACGGTCTGATCCACCGATACCTGCGCGGCCTGCGCATTGGCCTGGGACGATACGATCGATGCGGCGGCGCTGCTGACGGAGGCCTTGGCCTTGTTGTAGCGCGCCAGATCGGCGTCGTACTGGGCCTGCGAGATTGCCTTCGGCTCCAATAGCGTCTGCGACCGGCGCAGGCTGATCTCCGCGTCGCGCAGCTCCGCCTGCTGTAGTTCGAGGTTGGCGCGGGCTACCTTGACCTGCGCGGTGGCCTGGGCGAGCGAGGCCTCTACGTCGCGGCTCTCGAGCCGCGCGATGATCTCGTCGCGCTTGACGCGCGAGCCTTCGAGCACGCCGAGCCATTCGAGGCGACCCTGCGCCTTCGAGGCGACCGCCGCCTTGCGTTGTGGCACGACATAGCCCGTGGCGTTGAGCAGCGTGTAGTTCTGCGTGGGATAGGCGGTGGTGACGGTGGCGGTCTCCACGGCCTGCGGACCGGCCAGCCGCATGGCAATGCCGGCGAGCACCAGCAGCACGACGACGACGGCCGCGTAACGCAGCCAGGGACGCCGACGGCGCGGCGCCGCGGCGGGCGCGCGGCGGTCGATTTTCAGCTTCGATAGATCTTGATCAGCCAATTGACGGAACCTGTTGCCGTTGTGTGGGCGCTGTCGGAGGCGCTGCGTGAGGCGCCACCGTCGGAAATGATTGCGCCCCCCGAAGTATAGCGTCGGTCGCACGGCGGTCCCGGCCCCCCCGAAGGCCGGAGCTGGCAAGCTACAGCTCGTCATCGAGCCGGAAGCCCGCCTTGGTAACCTTGGTCGCCGGTCCGGAAATGGCCTGCACACGCACCGCGGTCATGCCCTGGCTGCGGGCATGCTGGATGAAATAGTTGAGCGCGGCAGCGCCTGCGCCACGAATCGCGCCGTCCCGCCTCGGCTCAAGGACGTTCTCGGGCGCGCTGACCAGCATGAGGACTTCGGCTTCGGTGGAACCGGTCAGTGGGATCTGGCCATAGAGCACCGCAACCGGCTGGCGGCGAAAGAACACCGTCACGAAGACGCTATCCGCGTAAGTGCGCGCGTACGCGTGCCGCAGCGCGTCGTCGATCCCCTGAGTCATCGAATAACCTGTCGCGGCGAGGAAGTCCCGGCCGGCATGGGGCAGGTCGGGACGGCAGGGAGACGAATGGACACGCGGCGCCGGCGAATCGGGCAGCTCCGGCCGGAAGCCGTGTGTGGGAATCTGAGTGCCCGGCAGCAGCGCCTGCATGTATCGCAGCTGCCATTCATACATTTCCACACGAAGCGCCATGATGTCACTGGTATCTTCGCGTGTTGCGACACTGATGACGAACGGTTCGTTGAGTAGCTGCGAGGGCGTGCCATGACGCCGCTCCTGTGGCAGCACCACGCGGTAAACATAGTCGTTCAGGTCGTACCGATACCAGCCCAGTGTGTTGGCGCCGGCCTCAGATACGCCGGCCTGGCCGCCTGGCGTGCGGCAGGCGACCGCGCCGAGCGCCTCACGATCGGCGGCCAGCGGTTCGAGATCGATCCGGGCGGCCAATGAATACGCGCGGATGACGTTGGCCATGTGGAACCCGAGCACGGCATCGGCAAGCCGCGTGTCCTCGGTATCGGTCTGCTCGCGGATCGCGGTCACGAACTCGGCTTCCTCCGCATCCGTGCCGGCTTCCCGTTGCACGAGACCGTGGTCGAGTACGCGGCGAATCACCGTGCGAAATCGGGCGATGTCCCACCCTCTGGGAAACAGCACCTGATATAGCGTGACAATGGTGGTCACGCGGCTGGCACAGGCCTCCCAGTTGCCGATGCCCTTTCTTGCACGCGTTGTGGCGAACGAAGGACCCGGCATCGAGAACAGTCGGGCCAGCGGAATTCTGCATACCCGCGCCGCGGCGGACATCGCCAACGGGTTACGGTCGTCGGCGAAGTACTGCGCCAGCACCGCGCGCTCGCCAAGGCTCTTGAGCGGGTCCGCCGTCGCATCCGTGCCGGATCCCACGATTGCGCGCGGACGATCCAGCACGATCGCGCTGCGCTGGCTCATGTTGCGGATCGAGATCACCTCGTCGGACTGTTGCGGCCATGGCAGTGTCGTAATCGGCGTGGCATCGATAAAGCGGCGCTCGGCATCGCTGCGCACCAGCTGAACGTCGACCGAGTCGCCGACGCGGAAGACCATCTTCACTGTGGTGTACCGCACACGCGCATTGCCGGGCAGCAACAGCGAGCCACGATCGCGCCCCCGCACGTGCACCCAGCTCGCGCTGCTGCTGTGGGAGATCGTGAGGCGACCGCCGTACCGGATCATGGCGTAGGCGTCCGGGCCCGTCTCCAGCGGCAGGGAGATCTGCGGCAGACGGTTTGCATCGCGCTTCCAGTCCGCACCGAACATCGCGCGCAGATCATAGGCGTCGGCGGCGGCAATGACGCAGCGTTCCGGGCATAAGCGGGTGCGCACCACCTGTACCGAGCGAATGGCATCGTTGAGGCCGCGCTTCTTCAATGCATGCCAATCGGTGTCCGTGGTGAATGCGGTCATGCTGCCGGTACCGTTTTTGCCGACAAACGTGCGCACACCGAGGCCGGGAGGCACGCGCATCGAGGAGATCATCCGGTCCAGTACCAAGAGGTCGCCCACGACCGGGCCCGGAGCGTGGCATCGCGTGCGGCTCTTGAAGCCGGCATCTTCGTAGAAGCATGCCTCGGGCACCATCATCGCCGACGCGATGGCTGCACGCGGAACGCCCTGAAGCGACAGTGCACTCGCATCGCCCGAGCGTGACACCTTCCAGAGACGACCTGCCATGCCGGGCTGGTCGGAGAGGAACAGCGACCCGCGCCCCGCAATGCGCACGGCCTCCAGCACCGCTCGTCCGGTCTGGCCTGAGGTCTGCAATTCGCTCACGGTGTCCATCGCCATGCAGCGCGGAGGTTGGGGCGTCGATGCCAACGACATGACAACGCAGGCATCGGCATCCGGTGCGCGCTCGGCGAATGTGGGGAGCGGACACGCCAACATCAGTCCGGCGACGGTCAGGACGGCAAACGGTAAGGGAGTGATCATTCAAGGCTCCGACTGCGTCGACGACGACTGGCGAGCGTGGCATCAATCGACAAGGCGATATCCCATGCGATGCTTGATGGCAACCGAAGGCGCGGTGACGGCGTACGCGCGCACGGCGGTCATCCCGCGGCTTGCGGCATGCCGGACGAATGCATCCGATGCCGCGAGCCCCGCACCACGGACGGCCCCCTCGGCATGACGCTCCAGCACACTGCGCGGGGCGCTGACGAGGAAGCGGCTTTCCGCCACGAACTCGCCGTGAGGGGGAATCTTGCCGTACAGCACCGCCACGGGCGATCCCTGAAACGACACCACGACGAAATGCGAGCCGGTCTCGGCCTCGTGTGTCGCCTCCTCGATGCCGTTGGCGATCGAGGCACCGGACATCGCCAGAACGAGGTTCGCCTGCGGTGAAGCTGCGGAGCAAACCTCGGTGGGAGGTACATCGAGGGGTACCGTGGCCGAGAACTCTCGCAGATAGGTATCGCTCCAGTTCTGCATAAGGGCCCGGATCGATACCAGCAGTTCCATGTCCTGTGGTCCCGCATGCACGAACGTAAAGGGCTCGGGCGAATCGTGCAGTGCACCCTGCCGCCACACGCGCGGCGTCACCGTGCGCGATATGTAGGCGGTCAGATCCAGCAGGTACTCGCCGATCATGCCGCGTTGCGTGCGCGCGATGGCCTCGGACGAGCCCGCCAGGGCGGCACAATCCGGTGCATGCTCCTCGCTCGGATGCTCGAGTGCCGCGAGCATGTCCATGTTGCGCGCAAGCGAGTACGCGTGGAGGACGTTGGCCTGATGGAATGCCGCGATGGCATCCTCGTATCGCCGGTCCACGCCGCTGACCCGTTCCCGGACGGCATTCACGAACTGGGTGGCCGGCAGGGTACCCTGCACGCTGTCGGGCATATGCCCGTGATCGAGCGCGTCCCGGACGATATTGCTGAATTGCTCGAGGTTCCATCGGTCCGGAAACATGGTCTGATAGAGCGAGATGATTAGTGTGGTGCGACTGACGCAGGCAGACCAGTTGGGGACGCCGCGCATGGGCCGCGCGTTGAAAATCTGATCCATGGATACACGGCATAGCCGCGACGCGGCGGCTACCGCGAGCGGATTGCCGGCATCGGCGAACGTGCGCACGAGCGTTGCCGGAGGATTGAGGTCAGCGGGCGGTGCGGGTATCTGCGCCACGGGAACGGGGCTTTCGGTGACACCGGCCTGAGCGCAACCGCGCAGGAAGGCATTGCCCACCGCCAGCACGGGTTGGCGATGACAGGTAGCGTCGCGCGTCACGCGGTCCAGTGGATCGACCGTGTTGACCGACAGATCGGCCCGGATCAGCGCGCGCGGCGAGAACACATTGCGGACGGAGATCACCTGATCGAGTCCGGTGGGCCAGGGCAGCGTGTGGATCAGCGTCGCGTCGATATAGCGTCTGTCCGCATCACTGCGAATCAGTTGCACGTCGAAGCCCTGGCCCGGCCGGAATTCCATCGCCACGGTTATATAGCGAGCGGTGTGGTGACTCGATAGCGCGGCGAGATGGTGATGGGGCCAGAACGTCGTGATGACCGCGCCTGTGTGCATCAGCTGGATGTACAGGCCGTTGCCGAACTCGATGATCGCCCTCGCTTCGGCATCGATGCGGAAGGTCATGCCGAGCTGCGGATGGCCATGTGAGAAATTCGTCCACGCATCGCTGAACTGTGCGGGTAGATCGTAGGCGTCCGCTTCTGGGATGGCACAGTCCGTACGGCACCGGATACTGATGCGGGCGATCTGTGCCGAGCGGATGGCATCGTCCATGCCGAGTTTGCGCAGCCCCGTCTGATCGACGCTCCGCCGTAGCGCGGCATCACGCCCTTTCGCGCCGTTCTCGGTATAGATCCGTGCGCCGAGACCCGACGGGACATGGATCGACGAGATCTTTCCATCGAGCCCCACGAATGACGGTTCGATCTCCCCCGGCGCCACGCAGGATTGCTTGCCACGAAGCCGGTCGTCACCATAGAAGCAGGCCACCGGCGCCAGCACGGCGGATGCAATTTTCTCGGGCGTGATCCCTGCGGCAATCAGGGCCGCTTTCTCCATCGACTGGCTGATGCGCCAGAGTCGGCCCGTCAGGCGCGGGCGGTCGGACAGATACAGGACATCACCGGGGTCCAGCGTGAGGCGTTCGAATGGATAGAACGTACTGCGGAACGTGCGCGCATAGTTTTGAAAGTCGATCTCGTCATCGCCGCGCAGGCAAAGCTTCGGCGGCGCGTCGGCCGTCATCGCGAAGAGGCAGGCACGCGCGCTGGTGTCGCTCGAGCCGACAAGGCACAGTAGCGCGAACAGAATGACGGCGCGGCGCCGGTGTGGCACCGCTCGGTGCCTGTGCGGGTTCGGCCGGGGGGCGGTCATTGCCGTCAATCGATCAGACGAAAGCCGACGCGGTGCTTGATCGTGACCGAAGGCTCCGTCACCGCCAGGGCGCGGACCGACGTCATGCTCCGGCTCAACGCGTACTGGATGAAGGCATGCGTGGCCGCCGAGCCCGCGCCCCGCAAAGCCCCGTCGGCATAGCGCTCGAGTACGTTCAGCGGCGCGCTGACGACGAAGCGGCTCTCGGCAATGCGCGAGCCATCCGTCGGCACGACGCCTTGCAGGACGGCTACCGGGTGCCCGCGGAACGACACCACTACGAAGTGGTCCGCCCGTGTTGGGAAGCGCGTTGCTTCGGCAATGCCCATCGCGATGGAGTTTCCCGACATCGCCAGAAGCTGGACGGAGGCGGGGTCCGTAAGCGTACAGGGCGTAGTGGGGGGGGCCGCAAGCGGCTGCCCGCCCACCGCACCGCGCGGTTCGCCGGTCTCAGGTTCGGACGCGACTTGCGCCGAGGCCGCCTCGAATGCCTGCAGATAGGTGTTACCCCAGTCCTGCATCAGATTGCGGATCGCGAGCATCAGGTCCGGCGTGTCCGCCCCCGCCGCCATATAGGTAAAGGATTCGTGCATGTAGTGGAATGTGCCGTCTCGCCAGAGGCGAGGGATAATCGTGCGCGGCACATAGTCGGCGATATCCACCTGATACCAGCCCATCGTGCCGCCGCGCAGGCCGGAGACGGAGTCGGCGAGCGGAATGCCCCGCGTGCAGCCATGCGGTCCGGCCTGCTCGGCCCGTTCGATCGCGAGTTCCATATCCTGCGCCCTGGCGCGCGAGTAGGCGTGGATGACATTGGCCTGGTGGAACGCCGCGATGGCATCATCGAGGCGCCGGTCCACGCCGCCCACCTGCTCCTGCACGGCGAGTACAAACTGCCTGGCCAGTTCGGTGTCCCCAACCCTCGGCGTGATGCCTTGGTGAAGCGCATCCGTCACGATGTCGGTGAAGTCCCCGAGATTCCACCGATCGGCGAAAAGCGTCTGATATAGCGTAACGATCAGGGTGGTACGACTGACGCATGCGGACCAATCCGCGACGACGCGCATGGGACGCCTGCCGTACAGCTGTTCGAGTGTTACGTGGCAGACGCGCGCCGCGGCACCGGCTGCCAACGGATTACCGGCATTGGCAAAGGTCCGGACCAGAACGGTGTCGTATGAGAACGCCGCCGGCGGCTTCGGTATCTGTGCCGGAAATGCGCTGCCACTTCCGTGGCAGCCGGAGAGGAACGCGTGCCCGACGCCAAGCAAGGGGTCGCTGTTGCAAGGCGTGCCGCGCGCCGCGCGGGCGTCAGGCGTCGAAGTTTGCAGGGATAGCAAGGTCTGCACGAGCGCCTGCGTGGGTCTGGCATTGCGAATCGACAGGATCTCGGAGCGCCTGACGGGCCAGGGCAGGGTAACGATGGCGGAAGCGTCGATAAAGCGTCGCTGCTCGTCGCTGCGCACGATCTGAACATCGAACGATCCCGCCGGACGAAACTCGAATGCAATCGTGATATGGCGTACATCTGGCCGTATCGGCAACAGCGCGTGCTGACGATACGGCCAGAACGTCGTGACCATTGCTTCCGATTCCATCAGTTGCAGGTAAAGCATTTCGCCGAACTCGATCACCGCGCGCGAGCTGGCGTCAGCGCGCAGCGTGACAGCGAACTGTGGATGACCACCGGCCAGATTCCACCAGCCATCGCCGAACAGGGTTGGCAGATCATAGGCGTCCGATTCCACGATCGGACATTCCGCATGGCAGCGGATATTGATGCGCGCTACCTGTACCGCCCGAATGCTACTGGCCAGGCCGAGCCGCTGCAGGTCAGGCAGATGCTGATTACGGCGTACGAAGGTACCGCGCCCGCGCCCGCCGGCTTCGGTGTAGACCCGCACGCCGAGCCCGGAGGGGACACGGATCGAGGCCACCCTGCTTTCGAGCTTGCCGAGCGTCGGTTGCACCGCCCCAGGCTGCATGCACATCTTTGCGCCGCCGAAGCGGTGGCCTTCCAGCAGGCAGACGACGGGCGCAAGCCGTGCCGAGGCCGTCGAATAGGGGGCGATCCCCAGCGCGGAGATCTCGGTCAGATCCAACGAGCGGTCGATTCGCCAGATGCGTCCCGCCAGACGAGGCTTGTCCGAGAGGTACAGCACATCCCCACGTGCCATCAGCAGCCGGTCGACCGGATAGAACTTCTGCCCGCGCGCACGGGCGTAACTCTGCAGATCGATCTCGTCGTCGTCGGTCAGGCAAAGACTGCTGGGCAGAAAGGAGGCGTCCGTAAACAGGCAGGTTCTGGCCAGTACGGTACCGGGCACAGCCAGCAAGATGAAGACCGCGACGAAGGCGGACAGGCGCTGCACGGCAATCCTCCTGTGGCATTCGACAGTGCGACATGCACCGTCGTCGTGCAACCACCTTAGAAGCACGCGCGCGCGGCGAGAATGGCCGACCTACGAAATTGGCGGTACGAACGGTGACAGTGCAGTGCGTCGCGGTGGTCCGACACTTGCTGCACAATGCGTAAATCGCAACGTTGCCTACAGGAGAGATTTGACGATGAGCACAACCACCCCCGTCTTCCATATGCTTGCCGGCGCGCCGGATCCCGTGGCGCCGTTCAGCCATGCCGTGGAGGCCAACGGCTTTGTGTTCGTGACCGGCCAGATGCCGTTTATCGGCACCGGCCTCGACTCGGGCTACCCCGAAGGCATCGAGGCGCAGACCCATCAGGTCATGAAGAACCTGACCACGGTGCTCGAAGGCTGCAAGCTCGGTCTCGAGCATGTGGTGCAGGTACGGGTGTACCTGACCGATTTCGAGCGCGACTACGACAGCATGAACACGACCTACGCCGGTTACTGGCCCGTGGGCCGCCGTCCCGCGCGTACGTGCATCGGCGTGACGGGCCTGGCCAAGGGCGCGTTGATCGAGATCGACATGGTCGCGGTGCGCCCGACCGGAGCGTAACCGATCGCCCTATTTGCGCGGCGCGGGTGCGTTTTCAACGAACGCTGATACGCCGCGCAGCTTGCCGACCACTGCGGCGATGTTTGGCCACAGCGACAGCGGCAGGCCGGCACGCTCGGCGTTGACGGCCTGCGGAAACAGGAACAGGTCGCCGACGGAGGGCTGGTCGCCTGCCACGTAGCTGCCGTAGCGGCGCGAGGCCAGCAGCGCATCCACCGCGCTCAGGCCCTCGCGGACCCAGTGGCGATTCCAGTCACCGATTGCGGTCGCATCCAGACCGAGCGAACCTAGCTGTGCGGCCACGCGCGGCGGCACCAGCGCGTGAATCTCGGCGGCGATGGCCAGCGCAACCGTGCGGCTGAACGCGCGCGCTTCCGCGTCGGCGGGCAGTAGCGGCGGCTGTGGAAACCGCTCGTCCAGATACTCGATGATCGACAGCGATTGAGTGATCAGCGTACCGTTCTCGGTCAGCAGCGCTGGCACCAATCCCTGCGGGTTGAGGTCGAGGTAGTCCCGCTGACGGTTTTCGGCGTCCGGACCGAGGATCGATACCGGCAGCAGCTCGGGCGTGATGCCCTTGAGCGCCAGCGCAATGCGCACGCGTGACGCGGCCGAGGAAATTTCGTTGCTGTACAGCTTCATGACATGCTCCGTTCTGAGTTTGTTATGGGTGTCGTGGCTTAACCAAACGTGAAGACGTAGGCCTGCGCGCCCGCGTCGAGGAAGCGGATTTCAAAGGTGTGTTCGCCGACATCGCCCGCCTGCCGCACTAGCTGATACAGCCGCGTTGCCGTGATCGCGCCGTTGCCGGCGGCATCGATATCCGCGCCATGGCTCGCGCCCGGCGCCTTGCCATCGACGGTCACGAGAAAGCGCACGGCCTTGCCATCGGCTGCCGGTCCGAGCACGAGGTGAAGATCGCGCGCGCGGAAGCGCAGCACGATGCCGCCATCGGCGCGGTTCAGCGTGGCCTTGTCCTCGCTCACGGTCCAGTTGCCGTTGAGGCCCCAGTGGTTCAGGCGCGATACGGTGGCCTTGTAGTCGCGCGGGGCATCGGGCAGCAGACGCCCGCCAAAGCCGCTCGCATCGAAGTTGGTCGCCTGCTGGTAGCCCAGATAGGTCTCGCCCGAGGCGAGATTGCGCAGATCTGGCGCGGCCTGCGCGCCCTTGGCGTCCGGCGTGACCATGTCCGTCGGCACGTTGCGGTTGCCAGCCTCCTTGAGCAGGGCCTGGATGACCTGTTCCGAGCGGCCATAGTCGCCCTCGCCGAACTGATGGTGACGGATCTGCCCGTTGGCATCGACGAAGTACGCGGCCGGCCAGTAGTTGTTGTCGAACGCGCGCCAGATCTTGTAGTCGCTATCGACCGCGACCGGGAACTTGATGCGGAAGTCCGACAGCGCGCGGCGGATGTTCTCCGATTTTTTCTCGAACGCGAACTCCGGTGTGTGCACTGCAACGATGTTCAGGTCGGGATACTTCTCGGCCCATGCACGCAGGTACGGCAGCGTGCGAATGCAGTTGATGCACGAGTACGTCCAGAAATAGACCAGCGTGGGTTTGCCGCGCAGTTGCGCAAGCGTCAGCGGCGGTGAGTTCAGCCACTCGGTCGCGCCGTCGAGCGCGGGCATGCGACCCTCGACCGGCAGGCCGCTGCGGAAGTTCGTGCGAGCGTCCGTAACATCGTTGCCGATGCCGTCACGCATATCGTTGGCGGCCAGCAGCATGCCCGGCGCCTCGCCACGGTCGGCGCTGAGGTTGTCCGTGCCACGGCCGCTCGCATGCAGTGCATTGACCAGCGCCTGTTCGAGCCGGCTCGTATTGTCGCCGCCCAGGCGCGCCAGCAGGCCAGTGTCCGCGCCGAAGCCGATGGCCAGCACACCGGCCAGCACGCCCACGCCAAGCCCGCGGCGCAGGCCTTCGGCGGCGCCGAGGGATTGGCGCATCGCGGCGAACACGCGCCCCCCGATGCCCTGCGCGATCGCCAGCGAGGTAGCCGCACCAGCGGCGTAAGCCACCAGCAGCAGCGTGGTCTGCACGCTGGCCCCGCGCAGCGCGGCACCCGTCAGCACGAGGCCGAGGATCGGACCCGCGCACGGGGCCCACAACATGCCGGTGGCAATCCCCAGCAGCAGCGAGCTGACCACCGCGCGCGTGGCCGAAGCCGGTGCGACCGCCGCGTGACGCGCGGCCAGCCGGTTACCGAATGCCACCAGCGGCGCGGTGAGCGTGTCCGCGAGCTTCGGCAGCAACAGCGACAGGCCGAACACGCCGAGCAGCACGAGCGCGACGATGCGTCCATACTCGTTGAGGTGCACCACCCATCCGCCGGCGACGGAGGCGAGCGAGGCCACGGCGGCGAACGTCAGCGCCATGCCGGCAAGCATGGGCAGCGTGCTGGTGGCGAACGGCCGTCCGGCCCGGGCAAACACGAAGGGCAGCACGGGCAGGATGCACGGGCTCAGGATCGTCAGCGCGCCGCCAACGAAGGCAAGTATCAGCAAAGTCATGGTCGGGCCTCATCAGGCTGGGTATGCCGGTATGAGACCGCGCGCGGTTGTCCGCGATGTGTCGCGGGCGGGCGGGAACGTATGGCACTGTGCTGGAAGTGGCTCCAGATACATAGCGATACACAACAATGGGAATACAAACGAATACAATGCTGCACATGCAGGCGGGGCGTTCGCGTGAGCGTCCCTTGATTGATTCCGCAAGGCAGAACCTATGGATGCGCATATCGACCACATCCTGATCGTCGACGACGATCGGGAGATCCGGGAACTGGTCTCGACGTACCTCACCAAGAATGGACTGCGCGTGACGGTGGCGCCCGACGGCCGGCATATGCGCGCGTTCCTGGATACCAATTCGGTCGATCTGATCGTGCTCGACGTGATGCTGCCCGGCGACGACGGGCTGGTGCTTTGCCGCGAGCTGCGCGCCGGCAAGCACAAGACCACGCCGATCCTGATGCTGACCGCGCGCGATGACGAGACCGACCGCATCATCGGCCTCGAGATGGGCGCTGACGACTATCTGGCCAAGCCGTTTGCCGCACGCGAGCTGCTGGCGCGCATCAAGGCGGTGCTGCGTCGCACCCGCATGTTGCCGCCGAACCTGCAGATCACCGAGGCGGGGCAGTTGCTTGCGTTTGGGGTCTGGCATCTCGATACCACCGCACGCCACCTGATCGACAACGAAGGCACGATCGTGGCGCTGAGCGGCGGCGAGTACCGGCTGCTGCGCGTATTCGTCGATCATCCGCAGCGCGTGCTCAACCGCGATCAGCTGCTCAATCTGACGCAGGGCCGCGAGGCCGAGTTGTTCGAACGCTCGGTGGACTTGCTGGTCAGCCGGCTGCGCCAGCGCCTGAACGACGACGCACGCGAGCCCATGTATATCAAGACCGTCCGTAACGAGGGCTACGTATTCGCGGTGCCCGTCGAGATCAAAGAATCACGGCAGTAGGCCGGTCCATGAGCATGCGTCCATGAGCACGCCAATGAGTACCTCGACGAATGCACCCGCCAACGCGTCCACAAGCACGTCCACCAGCGCGTCCACCAACGCGTCGCAAGAGAAGGTGGGGCTGTTGCAGCGTCTGCGGCCCTGGCCACGCTCGCTGGGTTCGCGGCTGTTCGTGATCCTGCTGGCCGGGCTCATCGTTGCGCACTGCATGTCGTTCGCGGTGCTGTTTTCCGAACGCTACATATCGGCGCGTCAGGTCATGCTCGGCACGCTCGAGACCGACGTCGCCACATCGCTGGCGATTCTCGATCGTTTGCCCGCGGCCGAACGGCCGCAATGGCTGCCGCTCGTGAATCGTGGCAACTATCGCTACATCCTGGGTCCCGGCATGCCGGGCGTGCCCGCGCAGGACCAGCGCAGCGCGGATATCGCGGCGCGCATCACCGAAGCCAGCGGCGGCCGCTTTCCGGTCAAGGTGGAATCGATTCCCAATGAGGGCAAGCGCCTGCAGGCCCATCTGACGCTGAGCGATGGCAGTCCGTTGACGATCGATGTGCATCCGCGCATGACGCCGGTCGCGCAATGGCTGCCTTATGTGCTGGTGGTGCAGTTGCTGTTGCTGATCCTGTGCTGCTGGTACGCGGTGCGCCAGTCGATTCGCCCACTCGTCGCGCTGGCCGATGCGGCCGATGCGCTCGACCCCAACGCCAAGGGGCCACCGCTCAGCGAGAGCGGCCCCACCGAGGTCGCGCATGCGGCCACGGCGTTCAATGCGATGCGGCACCGTATCGCGCGCTTCGTCGAAGAGCGCGTGCAGATTCTGGCCGCGATCTCGCACGACCTGCAAACGCCGATCACGCGCATGAAACTGCGCGCGGAAATGGCCGAGGACTCGGTCGAGAAGACCAAGCTCGTGCATGACCTGGACGAGATCGAGCGGCTGGTGCAGGAAGGCCTCGCCTATGCGCGCACCACGCAGGGCGACGGCGAGAAGCCGCAGCGCATCGACGTCGGCGCGTTTATCGAAAGTCTGACCTACGATTACACGGACACCGGCAAGGATGTGACGATCCTCGCCAACGTGAGCGGCGCGGTGGTCACGCGGCCTCATGCATTGCGGCGCGTGATGACGAACCTGATCGACAACGCGATCAAGTTCGGCGGCGCCGCGGAGCTGCTGGTCGCGCGCGACGGCGGCGGGGTGGTGACGATTCAGGTGATGGATCGTGGTCCCGGCATTCCGGAGGACAAGCTCGAGGCAGTCATGCAGCCGTTTGTGCGCCTCGAGAACTCGCGCAGCCGCGAGACCGGCGGCTCAGGCCTCGGTCTTGCCATCGCTCATCAGCTGGCGCTCGCGATCGGTGGCTCGCTGCGGCTGCGCAATCGCCAGGGCGGTGGCCTGACCGCCGAGGTTCGACTGAACTGAGCCGACTTGCCTGAGGCGGCTCGCCCGAGCCTCGATGTATCGCATCTGTTTCACCGTGCGGTGAATTTGAAAAGTTTCTTGTCGCGCGAACGCACAGATACACAGTGATACATGGGCCCCTCTGGCCCACCACATAATCCGGTTACCGCGCTTCATTGCGCAAGATCGCCGCGTAGTGCGGAGCCGTGTTATGACCTTGTCCGACCATATCCTGATCGTCGACGATGATCGCGAAATTCGCGAACTCGTGGGCACCTACCTCGAGGGCCAGGGCATGCGCGTATCGCTGGCCGCCAATGGCCAGCAAATGCGCGCGGCGCTGGATAAGGGCTCGGTGGACCTCGTCGTGCTCGATCTGATGCTGCCCGGCGAAGACGGCCTGGCGCTGTGCCGGGACCTGCGTGCCGGCGAAAAGCGGCATACCCCGATCCTGATGCTGACCGCCCGCAACGAAGAGACCGATCGCATTCTCGGCCTCGAGATGGGCGCCGACGACTATCTGGTCAAACCGTTCGCCGCGCGCGAGCTGCTCGCGCGTATTCGCTCGGTGCTGCGCCGCACGCGCATGCTGCCGCCAAACCTGCAGGTGACGGAGGCGGCCACCGTGCTGTCCTTCGGCAACTGGCGGCTCGATACCACCGCGCGGCATCTCGTCGACGAGCGCGACGTGATCGTCTCGCTGAGCGGCGCCGAATATCGGCTGCTGCGCACGTTTCTCGATCATCCGCAACGCGTGCTCAATCGCGACCAATTGCTCAACCTGACACAAGGCCGCGACGCCGAGCTGTTCGAGCGCTCCATCGACCTGATGGTCAGTCGCCTGCGCCAGCGCCTGCGCGACGACGCGCGCGAGCCGCGCTTCATCAAGACCGTGCGCAACGAAGGGTATGTGTTCTCGTCCGCGGTCGGGATTCGGGAGGCCCGGGCATGAGCCTGACTGCCTGCGCGAGGAAGCTCTGGCCACGCACGCTGTTCGCGCGCCTGATGGTCATTCTCGTGGTCGGCCTCACGCTGGCGCAGGGCCTGTCGTTCGGGCTCGTGCTGATCGAGCGCATGCAGGCGGCCAACAAGATCATGCTTGGCAATCTCGAGCTCGACGTGGCGGGCTCGGTGGCGATTCTTGATCGTCTGCCCGCGTCGGAACGCCCGATGTGGGTCGAGCGGCTCAAGCGTGGCAGCTACAGTTACCTGCTCGATGCCGGTACGCCCGGCGCGGCGCTGGAGACACCGACGTCGAAGCGCGCTGCCGCGGCGATCGTCGGCGCGCTGGAAGGGCGCTACAAGACCACTGTCAACGCAGTGCCCGGCACGGACGAACCGTTTCAGGTGCACCTAACACTCGCCGACGGCAGTCCGCTGACTGTCGACGTCAGGCCGAGCGGCATCGCGCTGTCCACATGGCTGCCGGTGCTGTTCTGCGTGCAGTTGGCGATGATCGGCGCGTGCGCATGGCTGGCCGTGCGGCTGGTCACGCGGCCACTCAAGCAACTGGCTTTGGCGGCGGAGAACCTCGGGCCGGACCTCAAGGGCGATCGCATTCCCGAGCAGGGTCCGGATGAGGTGGTGCATGCGGCCACCGCGTTCAATGCGATGCAGGAACGCATTGCGGGCTATCTGTCCGAACGCATCCAGATTCTGGCGGCCATCTCGCACGATCTGCAGACGCCGATCACGCGCATGCGACTGAGGCTGGACCTGATGGAAAACTGCGAGACGCGCGGCAAGCTGCATGGCGACCTGCGCGCGATGGAGCATCTGGTGCGTGAAGGCGTGACGTATGCGCGCACGCTACACGGTGGGGCGGAGACGCCCGTGCGCATCGACCCCGATGCGCTGCTGGACAGTATTGCCTGCGACTATCGCGACGGCGGGCAGGAGATTGCGATCGACGGGCATCTCGACGCGCCCATCGTCACGCGTCCGCAGGCCTTGCGGCGCATTCTGACCAACCTGATCGACAACGCCTTCAAGTTTGGCGGCGAGGTGACTGTGGCGGTCGATCGCATGCAGGACGGCAAGCTCTCGATTGCCGTGCGCGACCGCGGACCCGGCATCCCGGATGGGGAGCTCGAACGCGTGTTGCAACCGTTCTACCGGCTGGAGGCATCGCGCAATCGCGGCACCGGCGGCACGGGGCTGGGTCTCGCCATCGCGCAGCAGCTCGCCCATGCGCTGGGTGGCAAGCTCGCGCTCGCCAATCGCATGGAGGGTGGGCTCGAGGCCCGCCTGACATTGCCCACATGACATTGCCTGCCTGAGCGCAGGGTCACGCGCAGCAGTATCCCCGTCTCCTTTTCTCTCCCTTGAACCGCGGCAGTGCGCCCGTACCGGTGGCGTACTGCGCGGTTCTTTTTTTCCTCTTTCTTCGGGAGAGCGGCCAGGGGTGAGGGTTGGTTTGTACGCGCATGTATCACGCCGATCCGCTGATACGTCGCCTCACACAAAACCCATCCCGACGATACGGGCGTGATACGTCGGTGTCCTTAAATGGCTTCCATGGCGACGACGGACGGAATTACCCGACCGAGACCGCCGAACCAATCGACCAGATATCAAGGACACACATCATGAACGCCAATTTCGCCAAGCAGGTTCTTCTCGCCGTCGCGCTCGCCGCTACCGCTGTCGCCGCTCAAGCCAGCGTCAGCAGCCCGCGCGATCCGTACACCGACGGTGCCCGCTCGGTCACGGAACAGCGCAACCCGTACTCCGACGGTGCCCGCTCCGTGAACGAGCCGCGTAGCCCGTACTCGGACGGCGCGCGCGCTGTGGAATCCTCGTTTGCCCCTTATCTGGACGGCGCCCGCACCCTGGCCGGCCAGGATCGTACCGGCGTTTCCGCGCCTCCCGCGCGCAGCGCCGATCCTTACCTCGACGGCGCCTACGCCTGATTCGCCCCCAACTACCGATTCTTCATCGAACATAACAAGGAGCACATCATGACCCGCATCGACAAAGTCCTGTACACCGCCAAGGTCCACACCACGTCTGGCGGTCGCGATGGCGAAGCCCAGAGCGACGATGGCCGTCTGAACATCCAGCTGTCGTCGCCGGGCACCACCGGCGCCGGCACCAACCCCGAGCAACTGTTCGCGGCGGGCTGGTCGGCGTGCTTTATCGGCGCCATCGGTCTGGCGGCGGCCAGGCAGAAGCTCAAGCTGCCTGCGGATCTGAGCGTGGATACGGAAGTGGATCTGGGCAAGAACGGTGACGCCTATCTGCTGCAAGCCCGTCTGAACGTGCATATCCCGGGCGTCGAACGCGAGGTGGCTCAGCAACTCGTGGACACCGCGCACCAGACCTGCCCGTACTCCAAGGCCACGGCCGGCAATATCCACGTCGAGATCAACGTGGTGTGAGTTGAGCCGGAACGACGATGTGCCGAAGCCCCCGCGTTCCCAACGATCGGAACCGGGGGCTTCGGCACATTCAGGCACCGCGCTCGGGTTTGCCGGAGATGCCTGCGCCGGCTTCCGGCGACAGGCTCGCGAACATCGGCAGCGAAGCCAGCACCACCACCGCAATGGCGAGGAATGCGCAGGCGAAGTCGAAACGGTTGGCGTGCGTGCGGCCGCCCCACAGCATCGTGAGTTGCAGAGACCCCGCCGAGATGGCAACGCCGACCGCCTTCATCATCTGCTGCGCGGTGCCCTGAAACGACGTGGCCGCGGAGAGCCGCGGCTGCGGCACGTCTGCAAACGCGAGCGCGCCCATCGAGGCGAAGCTCAGCGAACGCGACAATCCGCCGATCAGCAGCAACACGAAGATTGCCGCCGCCGGCCATGCCGGGGAGAGCGTCGTGCACACCAGCAGCACCGCACCGAACGAGACGCTGCCGGCCATCAAAACGGTCCGCATCGACAGCCGCCTGAGCGCGAAGCGTGTCATCGGCCGCATGCAGAACGAGCCCAGCGCGCTGGCGAGCGAGATCAGCCCGCTGACCGAGGCACTCAGGCCAAAGGCAATCTGCAGCGTCAGCGGCACCAGGAAAGGTAGCGCGCCGGCCCCCGCCCGGAACAGACTGCCGGCCACCGTGGCTGCGTGAAAAGTCGGAATGGCCAGCAGCGAGAAATCGATGGCCGGGTCGTCGCGGCGCTGGCAGTGGCGCACGGTCAGCCAGAACAGCAGCAGTCCCAGCACGATCGCCGCCGGTGGCAGCGCGGCGGGAAGCAGGCCGCGTCCGATCGTTTCAACGCCGAGCATCAGTGTGGTCAGCGAGGCACCGATCAGTGTCATGCCGATGAGATCCGGCGCGGGCGGGTGCTCGGGCGCCGAGGGCGGAATCAGCCAGGCGGTGAGCCCGAGGCCGACGATGCCGACGGGCACGTTGATCCAGAACACCGCGCGCCACGACAGCACATCGGTCAGGAAGCCACCGACCGGCGGGCCCAGCACGGGGCCGAGCAGCGCGGGCATCGTCAGCCAGGTCGTGGCCGTCAGCAGTTCCTCTCGCTTGACGCCACGGAACAGGATCAGACGGCCCACCGGCACCATCATCGCGCCGCCCACACCTTGCAGGATGCGTGCGGCGATCAGTGTCGGCAGGCCGTCCGCCAGCGCGCACAGGACCGAGGCGATGGTAAACGTGGCGATGGCCGCCATGAACACGCGCCGCGCGCCAAAGCGGTCCGCGATCCAGCCGCTGACTGGAATGAATGCGGTCAGCGCGATCAGATAGGACGTGATGGCACTGCTGAGGTGAACGGCGCTGACGTGCAGATCGCGCGCCATGCTCGGTAACGCGGTGGCAACCACGGTGCTGTCGAGGTTCTGCATGAACAGCGCGCTGGCGACGACGGCGGCGGTGACGCGAAAGTTGGTGGCGGCGGACATCGCGAAATTATATCGGCCGTCATTGCACATTCGCGGCGCATGGGTTCCAATGGCCGCTCACCAGATGGAATTCCCCCGCCGCGCATGTCAGCCGACTCTTCAACATCCAGCCCCGCCTCCCGCCAGCCGATCCGCGCACTCACGCCACTCGAGGGCCGCGTGGTGGCGGTGTTGCTGGAGAAGCAGTTCACGGTTCCCGATACCTATCCGCTCACGCTCAACGCGCTGACCGCCGGCTGTAACCAGAAGACCGCGCGGGCGCCAGTGATGAGCGTCAGTGAAGATCAGGTGCTGACCGCGATCGATGGCCTCAAGTCGCTGAGTCTGGTATTCGAAGGCAGCAGCAGCCGCGTGCCGCGCTTCGAGCAGAACCTGGGTCGCGTGATCGGCGTGCCGAGCCAGTCGGCGGCGTTGCTCGCCACCATGCTGTTGCGCGGTCCGCAGACCGCCGCCGAGCTGCGCCTCAATTCGGCGCGGTTGCACGCGTTTGCCGATATCTCGTCGGTGGAAGCGTTTCTGGACGAGCTGGCCGATCACCAGCCGCCATTCGTGGTCCGCCTGTCCCGTGCCCCGGGCGAGCGCGAAAGCCGATGGATGCACCTGCTGTGCGGCGAGGTCGCCATGACCGAGGCGTCCGCCGGAGCAACCGTCGCCTCCGGCGATATCTCGGTGCCCCCCTCTGAGTTCGAGGCCCTGCGCATCAGCCATCAGGAACTGGCGAACAAGGTGGCACGGCTACAGGCGCTGGTCGAGGAGATGGCTGGACAGCTTGGCATCGTCATGCCGCCGGAAGGCGAATAACCTTCGAGGAAAAGGCCGATGTATCCTAATCGGCATATTTTTTAGGCCTCCCTAAAGCTTACCCGCCCCCGCACCGTTAACCCTCGCGCCTGCTCATTCCCCAAACAGGCGCCGATTTCCCTCCCTTTTCCTCCTAATGGCCGCCCCGCCGGGATTTGATAATCCATGGTGACGAAGGGCCGTCCGCGCGCTTCGTAGTTGGGACGTAATGGAGCGTCAATGAGCGAGGAAAGCGATCTCGAGAAAACCGAACCCGCCACAGCCCGGCGCCTGGAAAAGGCGCGAGAAGAGGGCCAGGTGGTGCGTTCGCGCGAGCTCGGCACGTTCATGATGCTGATGACCGGCGTGTTCACGCTGTGGCTGTTCGGCGGCACGCTGGGGCGTCAGCTCAATATGGCGATGCATACCGGGCTGTCATTCGAGCCGGCCACCGCGTTCGATACCAACCGCATGCTGTCGCAGTTCGCCATGCTGATCTGGGACTGCCTGCTGGTATTCCTGCCGATCCTGCTGATCTTCGGTGCGGCGGCTCTGATCGGGCCGCTGGCGCTGGGCGGCTGGCTGTTCTCGACCAAGTCGCTGGCCCCCGATTTCTCGCGTCTGTCGCCGTTCAAGGGCATCGGGCGGATGTTCTCGTCGCAGTCGCTGGTGGAGCTCACCAAGGCCATCGCCAAATCGCTGCTGGTCGGTGGCGTGGCGTCGTGGATGTTGTGGCGCCGCCTGCCCGAAGCCATCGCGCTGATGAGCGCCCCGGTCAACGAAGCGCTGCTGCACATGGCCGAACTCGTGCTCTACGTGTGTGGCGTCACGGCCGGCTCGCTGCTGCTGGTGGTGGCCATCGACGTGCCCTGGCAACTGTGGACCTTCTACAAGAAGCTCCGCATGACCAAGGAAGAGATCAAGCAGGAAATGAAGGAAAGTGATGGCGACCCGCATATCAAGGCGCGGATCCGCCAGCAGCAACGCGCGATTGCGCGCCGCCGCATGATGGCCGAAGTGCCCAAGGCGGACGTGGTCGTGACCAACCCGACGCACTTTGCCGTGGCGCTCAAATATGAAGAGGGCCGCATGAGCGCCCCTCGTGTAGTGGCGAAGGGCGCAGACGAAGTGGCCGCTCGCATTCGCGAACTGGCCAGCGAACATCGCGTGCCGATCCTGTCCGCGCCACCGCTCGCGCGCGCGCTGCATCGTCACGTCGATATCGGCCAGGAAATCCCCTCGGGGCTGTACACCGCCGTGGCCGAGGTCCTGGCCTGGGTCTTTCAACTCAAACAGTGGCACTACTCCAACGGCCCCCAACCGGGCGGTCCGACGGAGTTGTTTGTGCCCGATGAACTTGCCGTACCGGACGCCCGCGCATGAACGCACTGACCAATTTCTTCAACATGCCTGGCCTCCGTGCGGGCGCGCAGATGAAGGCCCTGGCCGGACCGCTGCTGATCGTCATGATCCTCGGCATGATGATCCTGCCGCTGCCGGCCGTCGTGCTCGATCTGCTGTTCACCTTCAACATCGCGCTGTCGATCATGGTGTTGCTGGTGGGCATGTACACGCAGAAGGCGCTCGACTTCGCCGCGTTCCCGGCCGTGCTGCTGTTCACCACGCTGCTGCGCCTGTCGCTGAACGTGGCCTCCACGCGCGTGGTGCTGCTCGAGGGCCATACCGGCCCCGACGCGGCGGGCAAGGTGATCGAGGCGTTCGGCCACTTCCTGGTTGGCGGTAACTTCGCGGTAGGTATCGTGGTGTTCGCGATCCTCGTGGTGATCAACTTTATGGTGATTACCAAGGGTGCGGGGCGTATCGCCGAAGTGGGCGCGCGCTTCATGCTCGATGCGATGCCCGGCAAGCAGATGGCGATCGACGCGGACTTGAACGCGGGCCTGATCAACGAGGAAGGCGCCAAGAAGCGCCGCGCCGAAGTGGCGCAGGAATCGGACTTCTACGGCGCGATGGACGGTGCCAGCAAGTTCGTGCGCGGCGATGCCGTGGCCGGCCTGCTGATCATGTTCATCAACATCGCCGCGGGCATGGTGGTGGGCATGGTGCAGCACGACCTGGACTTCTCCACGGCCGTGCGCAACTACACGCTGCTGACGATCGGTGATGGCCTGGTCGCGCAAATCCCGGCGCTGATCATCTCTACCGCGGCCGGTGTGATCGTGTCGCGTGTGTCGAACGAGCAGGACGTGGGCCAGCAGCTCACGGGCCAGCTGTTCTCGAATCCGCGCGTGATGTTCCTGACCGCCGGCATCATCGGCCTGATGGGCATTATCCCGGGCATGCCGCATTTCGCCTTCCTGCTGCTGGCCGGTTCGCTCGCCTGGTTCGGCCGTTACACGCTGCGCCGCGATGCAGCCGCCGCGCGCAACGAGAAGAAGAGCAATGAACGCGCGCCGACCGTGGCGCCGGAAACTACGGAAGCCACGTGGGATGACGTGACCTTGGTGGACCCGCTTGGCATGGAAGTCGGTTACCGCCTCATTACCCTCGTCGATCGCGGACAGAACGGCGAACTGCTCGGCCGCATCAAGAGTATCCGCAAGAAGATCGCGCAGGACATTGGCTTCCTCGTGCCGGTGGTGCACATCCGCGACAACCTCGAGCTCAAGCCCAACGCGTACCGCATCACGCTCAAGGGCGTGGAGATTGGCCAGGGCGAAGCCACGCCGGGCCAGTGGATGGCGATCAATCCGGGCCAGGTCACCGGCACGCTGCCCGGCGCCGCCACGCGCGACCCCGCATTCGGCCTGCCGGCCGTGTGGATCGACGCCGGCCTCAAGGAACAGGCGCAGGCCTACGGCTACACCGTGGTCGACGCCAGCACGGTGGTGGCCACGCACCTGAATCACCTTATCCAGATGCATGCCTCCGAACTGCTCGGCCGTCAGGAAGTGCAGGCGCTGCTGGACCGCATCGCCAAGGACTCGCCGAAGCTCACCGAGGATCTGGTACCGAAGACGATCACGCTGACGGGCCTGCAGAAGGTGCTGCAGAACCTGCTCGACGAAGGTGTGCCGATTCGCGACATGCGCACCATTCTCGACGTGATTGCCGAGCATGCGCCCAAGATCAGCGAGCCGACCGAACTGACCGCGCTCGTGCGCATGGCGCTGGGCCGCGCGATCACGCAGCAACTGTTCCCGAACAACGCGGACCTGCAGGTGATCAGCCTCGACGCGGGTCTCGAACGCGTGCTGACGCAGGCGCTGTCGAACGGTGGCGGCATCGAGCCGGGCCTCGCGGATGCCCTGCTGCAGCAGGCGTCCGGCGCCGTCGCGCGCCAGGAACAGCTTGGACTCGACCCCGTGCTGCTGGTCCCGTCGCCGTTGCGTCCGCTGATGGCGCGTTTCCTGCGCCGCACGCTGCCGCAACTGAAGGTGCTGTCGCATGCTGAAGTACCGGACAACCGCAATATCCGCATCACCGCAATGATCGGCGGCGCTGCCTGAGGAACCTACGAACATGAGCGTGGCAAAGTTTGTGGCGGCGAATGGCCGCGAAGCGATGCGCAAGGTGCGCGAGGCCATGGGCCCTGACGCCGTGGTGCTGTCCAACCGTACCGTCGAGGGTGGCGTGGAGATCGTCGCGATGCGCGATACCGATCTCGGCGCGGTGTCGGCCACGGCGATTCAGTACCACGAGCCGGCACCGGTGCATGCCGCGTCGCCGCTGCTCGCTACCGCGTCGCACGACGGCGCGGAGCTGGGTGATCTGCGTGGCGAGCTCGCTTCGATGCGCAATATGCTCGAGCGTCAGTTCGCGGGTTTGTCGGGCGGAGCGCCGGGCGTTGCCGCGGGCGATCCGCTGCGCGAGTCCCTGTTCGAATGGCTCGTCAATGCGGGGTTCTCGGGTCAGTTGTCGCGCACGCTGCTGAGCAAGCTGCCGGTCGGCTACGACCGTCCCGCCGCAATGGCATGGATTCGTCAGGAACTCGCGCGCAAGGTGCCGGTGCTGGCCGACGAGGACGCGCTGTTCGGGCAGGGCGGCGTGCTCGCGCTGATCGGCCCGACCGGCGTCGGCAAGACCACGACCACCGCCAAGCTGGCCGCGCGCTTCGTGCTGCGCCACGGTCCCGAGCAACTCGCGCTGCTGACCACCGACAGCTTCCGGATCGGCGCGCACGAGCAGTTGCGCATCTATGGCGACATCCTCGGCGTGCCCGTGCATGCGGTGAAGGATGCGGCCGATCTGCGTTTCGCGCTCAACGCGATGAAAGACAAGCACCTCGTGATCATCGACACGGTGGGCATGAGCCAGCGCGATCGCAGCCTGTCGGATCAGATCTCGATGCTGGCCGGCGTGCAGGCCCCGGTGCAGCGTGTGCTGGTGCTCAATGGCGCAAGCCACGGCGATACGCTCAACGAGGTGGTGCACGCCTACCGTCATGACGCCGCCCCTAATGCCGGTGCTCATGTACCCGCTCATGTGCCGGGTATCGATGGCTGCATCATCAGCAAGCTCGATGAAGCCACGCACCTCGGCTCGGTGCTCGACGTCGTGATCCGGCATCGCCTGCCGGTGTTCTACGCGTCGACCGGCCAACGCGTGCCCGAGCACCTCGAACTCGCGCAGGGCGCGGCGCTGATCGAGCGCGCGTTCCTGACGCCGCGTCGCGGCTCGCTGTTTGCTGACGCCGATGCGGCGCGCCGCCAGGCCGCCGCCGCGGTCGCGGATGAAGACCGCGCGCCGGCTGGTGCCGCCCGTCAGGGTGGCGCGGACGACGTGCTGCGTTCGCTGACCGATAGCGCCAACGCCGTGGGCGTGTGCGTGGAAGAACTCAATGGTCCGCAGTACGGTTTCGACCTCGCGCGTTCGCTGTGGCAGCAGCGCGCGATGGGTGCTCCGGCCCTGCGTCAGGCCGCGCAGCAAGTACGTTTGACGATGTGCCGCGATGCCGCGCGCGCCTGCGATCGTTATGTCCTCGCCGTGACCAACACTGCCACGCTACCGGCACAGGGCCGCCGCGCGCCGCAGCTGCTGCAGCAGACGCTGTGGCTGGCTGACCGCGATGGCATGCCGCTGGCCACGACCTTCGTGCCGTCGTCGCGCGCCCGTCAGTCGCTCGCGGAAGCGGAAGCCGAGGCCGAAGCCAGCACCGTACGCGCGACGCTTGCCGCCGCGCGCACCATCGTCAATCTGTATGCATCGCTGCCGACCACGACCACGCTGGCGCGCTGGCAGCAGACTGGCGAACGCTGGGTGGCGGGCATGCGCAAGACCACGCGCGTGATTGCCAACGGCGTAGCCAACAAGCTGGACACCATTGCCGATACGCTGACGTTCCATGCGATCGGCGAACAGCCGTGGCGCGATCGCGAAGCCGTGCTCTGGCTCGGCCAGTGCATGGTGCGCGTGCCCGAAGGTCAGGTGCGTACCGCCGCGCGTGTGCGCACCGACGGCTCGGACGCCGGCATCGAGGCTTGCCTCGTAGTTTCGCGTCTGGTCGATCGCGACTCGGGCGAGATGCTCGCCACCGCGTACGTGCTGTGCGACGCCGCACTCGCCGACGACGCCGCGCAGGTCGCACGGTGGTCGCGCTGGGTCGATGCCGCCGACGAACAGTTCCGCACGCTGCGCCACGCCGCCGAGCATTTCGCGCAGGAAGCCGGACGCCCTGACGATGCACCGGAAGGCGATGCCGCGACTTACGCCAACCTGGTTTCGATCCAGCTCGGCCTGACCACGCTGCGCCTGCAACATACGCCAAGCCCGACCGCGCCGGCCTTCCTGTCGCGTCTGGCTGGCCGCGCGCTGGCGCGCGTCAATGCGCCAGTGCAGGGCACTGTGCTCAACGAAGGCATGAGCCGCCTGCTCGCGCTGCTCGATGTGCTGGAGAACTACCCGGGTCGTTCGCTGGCAGCACCGGTGGCGGAAGCGGCAGCGCCGCAATCCACCGCGCTGGCCGCGACGCAGTTCGCACGTTCGATGGATGCCGAATCGGCCGATGCCATGCAGATGGCATCGCTGGGAGAGTAAGCCTTGTCCAGCTTGTCTATGCTCGGTTCCGATCAGGCCGAAAGCCTGCGCCGCATGCTGGCGCCGCGCGTGACGCGGCGCATCGCGGTGGTGGCCAGCGAGCCCGGCGCGGGCGCGACGACCGTCGCGCTTGGACTGTCGAACGCACTGGCGCTGCAGGGCGAGCGCGTGTTGTTGGTCGATGAGGACCGTCAGGGCGCGCGTGCCACACGGCTGGCCGGCGCCACGCCGAAGGCGTCGCTGGCCGATGTGCTGGCAGGCCGCATGCCGCTGGCCGAGGCGCTGGGCACGCGTCCCGCGAGCGGACTGGCGGTGCTCGAGGCCGGCAACATGATGGCGGATATCGCCATGGATGGCCACGAAGGTCGCGATGGTCGGGCACTGGCAGACCTGCGCACCGTGGTCATCGATGCGCGTGCCGCGCAGGACGGTTCGCTGTCGCCGCTGGCTGGCGCTGCGCACAACTTCGTGATCGTGATGCGGCCCGATGCCACATCGATCACAGCCGCTTATGCATGCATCAAGCGGCTGCATCATCAGTATGCGTGCCGGCGCTTCCATCTGGTCGTCAATATGGCGAGCAGCGAGGCGGCGGTCACGGCAATCACCGGGAATCTGGCGCGCACGGCGGGTCAGTACCTCGGTGTGGAAGCGAGCAGTGCGGGCGCGTTACCAGTTGATCCACTGGTCGTGCGTGGTCTGCACCTCGGACGTTGCGTGGTGGAGGCCTTTCCGGCCGCCGCGGCCACCACGGCGTTGCGTCGCATGGCTGGTGCCATCAATGGCTGGCCCCTGCGAACCGAAACGGCAGTACCGCGAAGCATGGCAGCGGCCATGCCCGCGTAAAAACAACTAGAAGTCATCGAGAAACAGACGACCCAATAGCTGGCTGGCGCATCGAAGATGTGCCGGCACAAAAACCAGGCATTAAACCGAGAGTTCCACCATGTATACGATTCAGGGAAAGCTCGAACAGGCAGACGTGGTCAAGTCACACGCGCCCCTGGTTCGACGCATCGCGTTGCAACTGGCGGCCAAGCTTCCGGCCAGCGTCCAGATCGACGACCTGATCCAGGCCGGCATGATCGGTCTGCTCGATGCGGCCAAGCGCTATGAAGACAATCACGGCGCCCGCTTCGAAACCTATGCGAGTCAGCGCATCCGTGGCGCCATGCTCGACGAGGTGCGCGCCAACGACTGGCAATCCCGAAGTCTGCGGCAGTTCACGCGCCGCATCGAACGAACGCAGCGCGGCCTCGAGCAGAAGCTCGGCCGCACGCCCGTCGATTCCGAAGTGGCCGCCGAGATGGAGCTGCCGCTCGAGGAATACCAGCAACTGCTGAACGAGGTGTACGGCTGTCAGCTGTTGCACTACGAGGATTTCGAGCGCTCGGGCGAGGAAGATTTTCTCGACCGCCACCTCGGTGTGACCGACGACGCGAATCCGCTCAAGGTGCTGATGGAGAGCGGCATGCGCGAGGCGCTGATCCGCGCGATCGACAAGCTGCCGGAGCGGGAAAAGCTGGTGCTGTCGCTGTGCTACGACCAGGAACTCAACCTGCGCGAAATTGGCGCGGTGCTCGAGGTAACCGAGTCGCGCGTATGCCAGATCCGCAGTCAGGCCATCACGCGCCTGCGCAACCAGCTGCGCGGACTGCTGTGATGCGACGGCCGACCCATGCCTCTACATGCGCGATCGCCATGACCATCGCGGCGGCCCTGCCTGCCTTGCCGGCGCTGGCCGGCCCGGCCGAGGGAATGACCCGCGCCACGCTCGAACTCGGTTCGCGCCACGCATGGAATGCATCGGTGGTCGGCCCCGCCATCACCGGACGAGGGCAGCGCACGGTATCGACGCCCATCCAGCCCACGGCCCTGATGCCGCAGTCGGATGGGGTCATCACGTCGGTCCGCTGGCGCTACAGCTTTACGCGCGTGCCGCCCGTCGATATGCAGGCGTACCTCTGTAATGCCGAGCGCTGCGTCATGCTGCCTTCGCCCGAAGGCAAGACCGACGCATTCGGCGGTGATGATGCCGCCAAGGGCTTTGTCTTCGCGTTCCGCGTGCCGGGGCAGGGCATTCTGCCCGTGCTGCAGGGGCGCAGCAACGAGGTCACGGTCAACTATCGCTGACCTTCGACCTGCCCGAGCGGCAGCGTCAGGCGGGCTTCGAGTCCGCCGGTATGCCGATTCTCGAGTTGAAGGTCACCACGCATCGCCAGCGCGAGACGTCGGGCAATCGCAAGGCCGAGCCCGCTACCAGGTGCACGCGTCGCGGTGGCTGGCGCCCGATACCAAGCCGCAAATACCGCTTCCATGTCGGCCGGCGCGATGCCGGGCCCGGAGTCCTGCACCGCGAGTTCAACGCGTTGCGCATGCACGCGCACGCATAGCTGCACATGGCTACCGTAATGCAGGGCATTGTCGATCAGATTGACCAGCACGCGGCGCAGCGCGTGCGGGCAGGTAATCACGGGCTGGCCCACCCGGCCCTGCAGCGCGATCGAACGACCGGTATCGCGATAATCCTCGATAAGCCGATCGAGCAGGCCATCGGCATCCACACGTCGCATCGGTTCAGTGGCGCTGCGGCGTAGCCGCGCGCAGGCCAGGCTCGCTTCCACGAGGTCGCGCATCTCGGTCAGGTCGCGTGTCATGGCGCGATGCATGTCTTCGTCGTCGAGCAGGTCGCAGCGCAGACGCATGCGCGTGAGCGGCGTGCGCAGGTCGTGCGTATAGGCCGCCAGTACTTCGAGTAGCTCCGCTTCGCGTTGCGCATTGCGAGTGCGGCAACCGTTGATCGCGCGCGCAAGCCTGGCGATGACGGCAATGCCGGTTTCCGGCAGCACGGGCGGATTGCCCTCGCCGCCGTGAAGTTCGATGGCGTTGGCCAGTCGCGCGATCGCCAGATGTTGCACGAGTGCGTGCCGCGCGAGCATGGCCACTAGCAGGCAAAGGCCGATCAGCGTGACCGCGGTCATTTCGGGCAGGTCGGGATGAAATTGCATGGTGATCTCCTCATGCCGCGAATGGATCAGTCGGCATGGTAGGGATGACACCACGGCGCGCGACGGCGCACCAGCAAACGAGGGTTCGCGGACCCCTTACCAAAGTGTGAGTGGGCTACGCGAGATGGCGGAAAAACCGGATCAGCGGGCCGTGTTGCCGTGGCCGAGCATCTGCATCTTGTGCATGAGGTCGGCCACCGAGCAGGCGTCCATCTTGCGCATGGCCTGTCCGCGATGGAGCTTGGCCGTGATCAGCGCGATGCCCATCACGTCGGCGATCTGCTTGTTCATGAGGCCCTTTGCCACGAGCTCCAGCACCTCGCGCTCGCGCGGTGTCAGCGACTCCCATCGTGCGCGCAGGTGCTTGAGCGAACGTTCGATCTCGAGCCGTGCCGCGTCTCGCTCGATCGCGGAGACCACGGCGTCGATCATGTCCTGGTCGCGAAACGGCTTGGCGAGAAAATCCACCGCGCCGGCCTTCATCGCCTTGACGCTCATGGCGATGTCGCCATGCGCGGTCATGAAGATGATCGGCATATGCGACTCGCCGCTGTCGGCCAGTGACTTCTGAAATGAAAGTCCGCTCTGGCCGCGCAGCCGCACGTCGAGCACGAGGCAAGACGGGGTCTCCGGCGGCCGCGGCGCGGCCAGGAACTCTTCGACCGAGCCGAACGCGCGCACTTCCAGATGAATGGACCGCAGCAGGCTGCTCAGCGCGCCGCGCACGAGGTCGTCATCGTCAACGATATATGCGACGCGCGCCTCGGTAACGGCGGGCGCGCCATGCGTATTGCGGGACGATGAGGTGTTGGGCATTGAGCGATAAACGGACGATAGACGGCATGAACCGGATGTGTGAATCCGGCCTGCAACGGTATCAGAAGCGGACCAAGTTGGTCACGCCACGTGTGCAGACCCTTGCCTGGGCAAAGATTCCGTCGCCTGCTGCATGTCCCTACGCTCGTACGTGCCCTCGGCTCAGGACGCCGAGGGCCGTATGGGTTCAACCCGCCGCGAGCTGTACGCCTGCTGCCGGGTTCTGCGACTTGCCGTCGCGGCCATACATTTCGTTGGGCTCGGTGCCGCCCTGCCGCAGGACCTGAATGGCTTCCTGCGTAAATTCGAGATGGGCGTCCACGATGGCGCCGTTCACCTCGTTCGATTCCTTCGCCTTGTGCGCGAAGAACACGATCTTGCGCCATGCGTCGGCGACGGTGGGATCCACCTGGCGGCCAATCAGCAAACCGCCTTCGCCCACGCGCAGACCCAGCGCGATCATCTGCGCCTCACGCGCGGCAGTTTCGCGCGAGAGTGCCTGACCCAGTGCCACCTTCCGGCTGAGCAGTTCGCTCAGCGCCTGGAAGTCGTTGCGCTTCAGTGCGTCGCGCTCTTCTGCGAGGGCACGGCCAAACGCCAGGATGGCATCGGATTCACGCTTCAGTGTCTGGATCAGGGCTTGTTGGGTCATATCAGCTAGGTAGGTTGAGTATCGCCCTGGGAGAGCTCACGCAGGGACGCGAGCAGGCCGTCGGCGATCTTGCTGGGATCGATCTTGATCCGCCCCTCGGCGATGGCCTGGCGAATCTCCTCGACCTTGGCGGTATCGATATCGTCGTCGGTATCGTTGACCAGACGATTGGCGATCTCGCGAACGTGCGCGGCCAGCGGGCTCACGCGCACGCCGGTCAGCGCGGCCGGATCCTGCGGGGTCGCGCCGGCAGCCGCCGGGCGGGCCGCGTCGCCGGCAGCGTTGTCCGCCGGCCTGGTCGAGGTGGATTGATTGATCTTCACGGGGTATTCCTTGCTGGTTTCCTCTGACTTAACGGACGGGCAATCGCAGAACTTTAGGGTTGCGAAGTGCCTGAACGTACGCTTTCCCATACTTTTTGGGGGAGGCGTGCGCATTCTCGCATGCCGTCCCTAAAGCCGGGGTTGTGCGGGTACTACATCAGCGATTCCAGCAACTACATCAGTCTTCTTCGTATAAAAAACGTTGCGATCGTTATTGCTGCAAAACGACCGTATCAGCGCTGCGGACGATGCCGTTCACCACCTGACCGCTGCGCAGGCGCACCTGCACCGACGTGCCCGTGGCGGCATCGGCCAACACCTTGCCTTCGCTGGTGAGTTGGAACGCGTCGCCCTCTACGGCCACGGTCACGGTCTGGCCGGAACGGACCGAAATGGCTTTCCGCATCAAATCGGTGCGCATCGGCGAACCCGCGGCGATGCGGTTGGCCGCCACGGCACCCATCACCTGCGACGGGTCCGTGACCACGGCGCGCGGCAGCGCGGCCAGATCGCCCTGGCGCAGCTCGAGATCTGCCGGATCGATCGGCTCGCCCGGTGCCATGGCGCGCGCGGCTACGTAATAGTCGGTCAGCACGGACACCCGCGCCTGGATATAGCGCGTCCACGGCCGGTCGCCGCCGCAGCGTACGCCGACGTTGACGCGGCCCCACGGCGCCGAGCCCGCCGGCAGGAACGGATCGGGTGATACACAGTCCGGCGCGCGGCCGCCCGAAGGCGGAATCACCTGCACGCTGACCTTGCCTGGCAAGCCGACGGCCTGACGCAGCAGGAATTGTTCGACCGCGCCGCGGACGGGATCTTCCGGAAAAGGATTGGGCGCCGATGGATTCTGCACCGGTGTCACCTGCGCGGGAGCGGCTTGCGCAACGGAGAGAAACGGCGGCACCAAGGCAAGCCCGACCAGCGCTAGCAGCCTGGCAGCCAATTGAAAACGAGTCATGTGAAGCATCCCAGCAAGGATGAGTACGTGGGGCAATTGTAGGCAGCCTCACGCGAGAGCGCGGCGCGAATTGCGCGGATTTCCCATCCCTATTCGAACGATTGGCTCGACAACCCGGCCCCTAAGATGGCAACCCTGAAGAAGCCCCCTCTTGACCGTACGCGTCCGGAACGGGGTGTCTCTCCCTGAAGCTAAAGGCAGACAGACATGATCGACAGACTCGATGCGGCATTGCGCTTCCAACAGGATGCGCTGAGCTTGCGGACCCAGCGGCAATCGGTGATTGCTTCCAACATTGCCCACGCGGACACGCCGGGCTACAAGGCACGCGACTTCGATTTCGCGAGCAAGTTGTCCGAATCGGTGGAACGCGGCCGGCGCAACGAGGGCCTGTCGCTCTCCACCACGCAGACGCGTCACCTGCCCGCGCAGGCGCCGGCGTCGAATGACGACGACCTGCAGTACCGCATTCCGTTGCAGTCGAGCATCGACGGCAACACTGTGGAAATGGACACCGAGCGCGTCGCGTTCGCTGACAACACCGTGCACTACGAGATGGGCCTCACGGTGGTCAGCGGCAAGATCAAGACGATGCTCGCCGCGATTCAGAGCTAAGAATCGAGAGCCAAGGAGCTAGCGAATGCCTTCGATGAATATCTTCGACGTGTCGGGTTCCGCCATGGCGGCCCAGTCGCAACGCATGAACGTGACGGCGTCCAACCTCGCCAACGCGGACAGCGCGGTGGCGCCCAACGGCCAGCCGTATCGCGCCAAGCAGGTGATCTTTGGCATGGCGCCGACGCCGGGTCAGAGCGATGTGGGCGGCGTGCAGGTGGAAGGCGTGATGGAAGACCCATCGCCGGCGCGGAAGATCCACAACCCCGCGCATCCGCTGGCCGATGCCAATGGCTACGTAACGATGCCGAACGTGAACCCCGTGGAGGAGATGGTCAACATGATCTCCGCCTCGCGTTCGTATCAGGCCAACGTCGAGGTGCTCAACACCGCGAAGACCATGATGCTCAAGACGCTGACCATCGGTCAGTGATGTGAACGAATTTCTCTCCAGAACTAGCCGAGAACAACAATGACTTCGACTTCGAGCGTTGGCAACGACACCGCAGCCCTCAACAGCGCCCTTGCTGGCGGCAGCGCAAGCGCGGCAGACATCCAGAGCAACTTTCTGAAGATGCTGGTCACGCAGATGAACAACCAGGATCCGCTCAATCCGATGGACAACTCGCAGCTGACTTCGCAGCTCGCGCAGATCAGCACGGTGAGCGGCCTGCAGAACGTCAACTCGACGCTGAACGCGCTGCTGTCGCAGACCGCGGCCAGCCGCGCGCTGGACTCCGCGAACCTGATCGGCCACACCGTGATGGTGCCGGGCGCCAAGGTCAACGTGGACGAAGGCGTGCCGGGCAAGATCGGCGTGGACATTCCGAGCACTGCGGATTCGGTACAGGTGCAGGTGCTGGACGCGAACGGCAATGTGGTTCGCACCATCGATATGAAGGGCCAGACCGCGGGCGTGCACGACATCGCGTGGGACGGCAAGAACGACCAGGGCGGCACGGTGCCCGACGGCGAATACAAGTTCAAGGTCACGGCTACTGCCGCTGGCAAGGACGTGGGTCCGATCGCACTGGTCTTCGGCAAGGTGCAAGGCATCAGTGGCGACAGCACCGGTGTGCTGGTCAACCTCGAAGACGGTACCACCGCCAACGTGGACGACGTCCGCCGCATCTCGTAAGTCGGTTTCAGATTCTTCACCCGGTCCGCATACGAGTGCGGGCAGATATCGAAAGACAGCCTTAAAAGGGGAAAGTCATGGGTTTTGGTCAAGGGGTAAGCGGTCTTAACGCCGCGGCGTCCAACCTGGACGTGATCGGCAACAACATCGCCAACGCGAACACGGTTGGCTTCAAGGCCTCGACGGCGCAGTTCGCCGACGTCTACGCCGGTTCGAAGATCGGTCTGGGCGTGCGCGTGAACTCGGTGGTGCAATCGTTCGGTAACGGCAATATCGCCGCGTCGGGGCGCAATCTCGATACCGCCATCAGCAACGGCAACGGCTTCTTCCGCCTCGTCAATGAAGAAGGCCAGGTCTACTACTCGCGCAACGGCCAGCTGCAGCAGCTGCCGGACGGCCGTCTGGTCAACGCCAGCGGCCTGCAGGTGACGGGCTACCCGGCTGGTCAGACCACGGGTGTGCCGCAGCCGATCACGATCAGCAACGCGCAACTGCCGCCGCAGGCGAGCACGCAGATCACCGCGCAGTTCCAGCTGGACTCGCGCAGCACCGTGCCGACCACCGCGTTCGCCACGACGCCGGCCGCGCCGCCGGCCCCGGCCGTGCTGCCGACCAAGGACATGTACAACTACACCACGCCGATTACGACGTACGATTCGCTCGGCAACAAGGTGCAGCTGACCGCGTACTTCTCGAAGTCGGCCGCCGCGCCGACCGTGCCGGGCGGTACCGACTGGACCATGCGCGTACTGGACGCCAACGGCAACATCGTGGCCGGCTCGCCGGTGACGATGTCGTTCGACAACGCCGGTGTGATGCAGTCCACCACGCCGGCCAACCCGGCGCTGACGCTGCCGGCCGCCAATGGCGCCGCCGCGATGAACATGACGCTGAACCTCGCCGGCTCCACGCAGTTCGGCGCCGACAACGATCCGAAGTCGCTGGTGCAGAACGGTTATGCATCGGGCGCGTTGCTTGGCTTCAGCGTGCAGGCAGATGGCAGCATCCAGGGCTCGTACTCGAACGAGCAGACCCGTTCGCTGGGCACCATCGCGCTGGCTGCTTTCGCCAACGCCGAAGGCCTGAAGCCGGAAGGCAACAACGTGTGGTCCGCCACTGGCTCGTCGGGTCAGGAACTGCTCGGCTCGGCCGGCGGTTCGATGGGCACGCTGCAGTCGAACGCCGTGGAACAGTCCAACGTGGACCTTTCCGGCGAACTGGTGAACCTGATCGTGGCGCAACGTAACTACCAGGCCAACGCGCAGACCATCAAGGCGCAGGACACCGTCCTGCAGACCCTGGTGAACATCTGACGCGCGCCGACGGACCGCCATGGATCGCCTGATCTATACCGCCCTCTCGGGCGCCAAGCAGATACTCGACCAGCAGGCCGCGGTATCGAACAACCTGGCCAACGCCTCCACGCCGGCATTCCGCGCGCAGATCAACATGTATCGCGCGGTGCCGGTCACGGGGCCGGAAACGCAGACCCGTTCCTTCACGCTCGCATCCACACCGGGCGCGGACATGAAGGCGGGCCCGCTCACCTACACCGGCCGCGATCTGGATGTCGCGTTCACGGGCAACGGCTGGCTGGCAGTGCAACTGCCGGACGGCTCCGAAGCCTACACGCGTGCTGGCTCGCTGCAGGTGTCGGCCGACGGCCAGTTGCAGACCTCCACGGGTCTGCAGGTGCTCGGCGAAGGCGGTCCGATGGCGGTTCCGCAGAACGCACAGCTGACCATCGGCAGCGATGGCAGCGTGGTGGCGCGGGGCCCGGGCGATCAGCCCAATGGCCTCGCGCAGATTGGCCGCATTCGCGTGGTCAACGCACCGCCCGATTCTCTCGCGCGTGGCGACGACGGTCTGTTCCGTCTGCGCCAGGGCGCGGACCCGCTGCAGGCGGACCCGAGCGTGAAAGTCGTCTCGGGCGCGCTGGAAGGCAGCAACGTGAATCCCGTGGAAGCGATGGTGGACATGATCGCCAACGCGCGCCGCTTCGAGATGCAAATGAAGATGATCTCCGGCGTGGATTCGAACGACCAGCGCGCGAACTCGCTGCTGGGCAACAACTGACGCGCGCAGCAGCCGCCACGCTCACCACAGATACACAAGGAACAACATGATCCGCTCTCTTTGGATTGCCAAGACCGGTCTCGATGCGCAGCAGACGCAGATGGACGTGATCTCGAACAACCTGGCCAACGTGGCAACCACGGGCTTCAAGCGCAGCCGCGCGGTGTTCGAGGAACTGATGTACCAGACGATCCGCCAGCCTGGCGCGCTGTCGTCCGACCAGACCGTGCTGCCCTCGGGCATGCAGCTGGGTACCGGTGTGCGTCCCGTCGCCACGGAACGTATCCACACGCAAGGCAACCCGCAACAGACCGGCAACTCGCGCGATGTCGCGATCATCGGCCAGGGCTTTTTCCAGGTCACCATGCCGGACGGCACCACGTCGTACACGCGTGACGGTTCGTTCCAGGTGGACCCGAACGGCCAGCTGACCACGTCGAGCGGCTTCGTGCTGAACCCGGCCATCACGCTGCCGGCCAACTACACCTCGCTGACCGTCGCGCGCGACGGTACCGTGACCGTGACCACGCCGGGCCAGACCAATGCGGTCAATGTCGGGCAGATCCAGCTGGCCACGTTCCCGAACCCGACCGGCCTCGAAAGCCTGGGCGAGAACATGTACGCGCAGACCGACGCGTCGGGCGCGCCGAACACGTCGGTGCCCGGCCTGAACGGCGCCGGCACGCTGCAGGGCGGCTATGTGGAATCGTCCAACGTGAACGTGGTGGAAGAGCTGGTCAGCATGATCCAGACCCAACGCGCTTACGAGATCAACAGCAAGGCCGTGCAGACGTCTGACCAGATGCTGCAGCGCCTGACCCAGATGGGATGATGATCATGAATCAAGCCACCATGGTGTCCCGCATGGGCACGTTCGCGCTGTATTGCCTGGCCGGCATCGCCGTGCTGGCCGCCGGTGGCTGCGCGTTGATTCCCAAGGAGCCGCTGGTGCAGTTGCCGACCTCCGCGCGCGCCGAGCAACGCAACGTGATGGCACCGTCCGGCTCCATCTTCCAGGCGTCGTACGCGGGCAATCCGTTGTTCGAGGATCGTCGCCCGCGCAACGTCGGCGACATCCTGACGATTGTGATCAACGAGAACGTCAACGCCACCAAGGCCTCGGGAACCAACGCAAGCCGTACGGGTAACACCGCACTCGCGTTCAACGCGGTGCCCAAGGCGTTTGGCGGGCTGTTCAGCTCGTCACAGAACGCCGACATCAGCGGTGCCAACGGCATGAAGGCCAGCGGCGGCGCGTCGGCGGCCAACACATTCAACGGCACCATCACCGTTACCGTGCTCGAGGTCATGCCGAACGGTTATCTGGTGGTGTCCGGCGAAAAGCAGATGGCCATCAATCAGGGAGCGGAGTTCATTCGCTTCTCGGGTGTGGTCAATCCGCGCACGATCACCGGCGACAACGCAGTGCCGTCCACGCAAGTGGCGGATGCGCGCATCGAGTACACCGCCAAGGGGTATATCGACGAAGTGCAGAACATGGGCTGGCTCCAGCGCTTCTTCCTCAATGTCTTACCGTACTGATCCCGCCATGCTTTTGCCTCCGACGCATCTCCAGAAGCCGGGCTCGCCGTTGGGCATCCCGCCCGGCCTGTTCTCCCGCGCGGGTCACCCTGCCGGTCGCCCCACCGGTCGCCCCGTCGATCGCGCGGTCTTCCTTGCGGCACTGACGAGCGTGCTGATCTTCGCGCTGATGGTGGCATTGCTGCTCGGCGCGAGCATGGGCAGCGCGCGCGCCGAGCGCCTGAAGAACCTGGTGAACTTTCAGGGTGTGCGTGACAACCCGCTCGTCGGCTATGGCCTGGTCGTAGGCCTGGACAACACCGGCGACCAGACCACGCAGACGCCGTTCACCACGCAAAGCTTGACCAACATGCTGTCCCAGCTCGGCATCACGTTGCCGGCGGGCCGCAACATGCAGCTCAAGAACGTGGCCGCGGTGATGGTCACCGCCACGCTGCCGCCGTTCGCGCAGCCGGGCAGCCAGCTCGACGTGGTGGTGTCGTCGATGGGTAATGCCAAGAGCCTGCGCGGCGGCACGCTGCTGATGACGCCGCTCAAGGGGGCTGACGGTCAGGTCTACGCGATCGCGCAGGGCAACATGCTGGTCGGCGGCGCGGGTGCCTCGGCCAATGGCAGCAAGGTGCAGGTCAACCAGCTCGCGGTGGGCCGTATCGCCAACGGCGGTGTGGTCGAGCGCGCGGTGCCGTCGTTCCAGCCCGAAGGCGGCTACCTGAACCTCGAACTCAAGGACACGGACTTCGGCACGGCAGAGCGCGTGATCGAGGCCATCAACCGCACCATGGGCCCCGGCGTGGCACAGGCTGTCGATGGCCGCGTGGTGCAGCTGCGCACGCCGCAGACGCCCACCGAGCGCGTGAACTTTCTTGCGCGCATCGAGAACATCGACATCACGCGCGCGCGCGGCCCCGCCAAGGTCATCCTCAACGCACGCACCGGTTCCATCGTGATGAACCAGGCCGTGACGGTAGAAGACTGCGCGATCGCGCATGGCAACCTTTCCATCGTCATCAACACGCAGCCGGTGATCAGTCAGCCCGCGCCGTTCAGTGGCGGACAGACGGTGGTCGCACCGGTATCGCAGATCGACCTCAAGCAGGGCGGCGGTTCGCTGCAGATCGTCAAGGCCGGCGCCTCGCTGGCGGCGGTGGTCAAGGGCCTGAACGCACTGGGCGCGACGCCGGCCGATCTGCAGACGATTCTCGAAGCGATGCGCGCATCTGGCGCGCTGCGCGCGGAACTGGAGATCATCTGATGGCGCTGGACACCGCCGCTGGCGATATCTCGCAACGCTTCGCGCTCGATACGCAGGGTTTCGAGGCGCTCAAGAACCAGGCGCGCGCGGGCAACAACGACCAGACGCTGAAGGCCGCGGCCAAGCAGTTCGAGGCCGTGTTCACGCAGATGGTGCTCAAGAGCATGCGCGACGCCACGCCGCAGGATGGCGTGCTCGACAGCCAGCAGACCAAGCTGTACATGTCGATGATGGACCAGCAGCTGTCGCAGCAGATGTCCGCGCGCGGCGTGGGTCTGGCCGATGTCATGTACCGCCAGCTCGCGCGTGCCGCGGGTGTGCAGGTGCCAGCGGTGACGCCTGGCGTGACCGGCGCTCAGGCCGCCGCCAGCGCGCAGAACGCGCAACTGGCATCAATGCTTGACAGCCGCGGCGCCACCGATGCCGACGGCCCGCCGCCGGTCGGTACCGTATTGCAGGGCGGCTCGTGGAGTCCGGGCACTGGCGTGCGCCAGTATCGGTCCGCGAGCGAATGGCAGGGCGGTCAGACCGACCTCGGCCAGTTGCCCGACGACTCGCCCGCCCATATCAGCGACTTTGTGAACCGCATGTCCGCACCGGCCATGGCGGCTTCCCGCGCCAGCGGCGTCCCGGCCAAGCTGATCGTCGGCCAGGCCGCGCTCGAGTCGGGATGGGGCCGCCGCGAGATCACCAACGCCGACGGCAGCACCACGTTCAACGTGTTCGGCATCAAGGCCGGCGCGAACTGGCGCGGCCCGGTGGCGGAAGTCATGACGACCGAATACGTGGACGGCCAGCCGCAGAAGGTGCGCGCTCGCTTCCGTGCTTATGGCTCGTACGACGAAGCGTGCGCTGACTACGCGCGCCTGCTGACGACCAACCCGCGCTATGCGGGCGTGGTCGCCGCCAACAACGCCGATGAGGCGGCGCATGGCCTGCAACGCGCGGGCTATGCCACCGACCCGGCGTATGGCGAGAAGCTCGTGCGGATCATGAAGAAGGTGTCCACGTAGCCGTCATCGCGCAACGCGGAGACGTTTCGCTCGCCCTTCTCCCGCTATGCGCGAGAAGGGCGTTATCACGCCTGCAATTGACGTCTTCATGCTGGGAATTAGCTTCGAACCGTAATAAACACTAACAAAAAAAGGACCGGAAGCGTCGCTAAAGTCCCGCCGTCCTTTTGCCGTTATCTAGCACATTCACCGCTCTCGGCCGTGTGCCGAGCGTAGCTAAACGATCCGGGGTCAGAGCAAATGTCTCTCTTCAATATCGGTCTTTCGGGCCTGAACGTCGCGCAGAACGCCCTGTCGACGACCGGCCACAACTTCGCGAACGCCGCCACGGCAGGCTACACGCGCCAGAACACCATCATCGCCTCGGCCGGTGGCCAGATCCGCGGCTCCGGCTTCTACGGCCAGGGCTCCAACACGCTGTCCGTGCAACGCGTGTACGACTCGTTCCTGACCAACCAGCTGCGTGGCGCGACCTCCGCCAGCGCGCAGCTGTCGGCATACTCGGATCAGATTTCCCAGATCGACGACCTGCTCGCCGATCAGAAGGGTGGCCTCGCGCCGCTGATGCAGAAGTTCTTCGCCTCCGTGCAGGCTGTGTCCGACACGCCCGCCGACCCGGCAACGCGTCAGGGCATGCTGTCCGCAGCGCAGGCGCTCTCCGGCCAGATCAAGTCCGCCAGCAGCTACTTCAAGCAACTGCAGGACGGTGTGAACCAGCAGATCTCCACCACGGTCGATCAGGTCAACACCTACACCGCGCAGATCGCCAAGCTGAACACCCAGATCACGCGCATGAGCGCGCAGGCTGGCGGCCAGCCGCCCAACGACCTGCTCGACCAGCGCGACCAGCTGGTGCAGGAGCTCAACGGGCTGATCGGCGCCAAGGTCGTGGTGCAGGATGGCGGTACCTCGTACAACATCCTGACCGCCAACGGCCAGCCGCTGGTGATGGGTTCCGATTCGTACAACCTCAAGGCAGTGCAGTCCGCCACCGACGGCAGCCGCACCGAGATCGCCTTCACGCTGCCCAACGGCGCGCTGCAGGAAGCCGATGCTGGCGCGATCAATGGCGGTTCGCTCGGCGGCCTGCTGGCATTCCGCAGCGATACGCTGGACAGCGCGCAGAACTCGATTGGCCGCATCTCGATCGCGCTGGGCCAGGCGTTCAACGATCAGCACAAGCTTGGTGTGGACCTGAACGGCGCGGTCGGCACCGACCTGTTCGCGATTGGCGGCCCGACCGTCTACGGCAAGCAGGGCAACACCGGTACCGCGACGATTTCCGCGCAGATCACCAACTCGGGTGCGCTGACGACCAGCGACTACACGCTGAAGTTCGATGGCACCAACTACTCGCTGCTGCGTAAGTCGGACAACAAGGTGGTGGCCACGGCAGGTGGCGCCGCGCCGATGACGCTCACCGCTGACGGCTTCACCGTGAACGTGGGCGCCGGCATGGCTGCCAACGATTCGTTCGAGATCCAGCCGACGCGCAATGCCGCGGCGAGCTTCGACGTGCTGATCAGCGACCCGGCCAAGATCGCCGCCGCCTCGCCGGCGCGCGCCGATGCCGCTACCGGCAATGCCGGCAACGCTGCAGCCAAGCTGACCAACGTCGCGCAGCCGTTCACACTGTTCACCGGCAAGATCACCGCCACGTGGAACAGCACCACGTCGACCTACACGTTTGCCGATGCCACCGGTACGCCGCTGGCTCCGCAGCCGGTGGGAACGCCGAACGGCCCCAACACGGACTACACGCTCAACGGCATGACGTTCAGCTTCAGCGGCACGCCCGCCAACGGCGACACGATCACGCTGTCGAACAACTCCGGCGCGGTGTCGGACAACGGCAATATGCTGTCGCTGGCCAAGCTGCAGACCGCCAAGACCATCAATGGTGTGGCGAGCTTCAATGACGCGTACGCCCAGCTGGTCAACGACGTTGGCAGCAAGGCGCAATCGATCAAGATCCAGTCCACCTCGCAGGACAGCGTGACTACGCAGATCTACAACTCGCAGCAGTCGATCTCCGGCGTGAACATGGACGAAGAGACCGTCAACATGCTGCAGTTTCAGCAGCTGTATCAGGCCAACGCGCGCGTGATCCAGACGGCGAGCAACATCTTCGACACCCTGATCGGTATCGGTAACTGACGGCAGAACCCACGGAACTGAAGGAACATCGCCATGATTCGCGTAGCCAGCTCCACCCTGTACACCCAGGGCCTGTCGTCGATGAACACCCAGCAGTCCGCGCTTCTGCACGTGCAGCAGCAGCTGGGCACGGGCCGTCGCGTACTGAGCCCCTCCGACGATCCCGTCGCGGCAACCCGCGTGCTCGGCGTCAAACTTGCCGCCTCGGTCAACGGGCAGTACGCCACCTCGCGCAAGCAGGCCAACTCCACGCTCGGACTCGAAGAGAACACGCTGAAGACGGTCACCACGACCATTCAGAATATCCAGACGCTGCTCGTCAACGCCGGTAACGGCACCATGTCCGACACCGATCGCGCCTCGCTGGCCACGGCTCTGCAAGGTCAGTATGACCAACTGCTCGGTCTCGCCAATGCCGACGATGGCAACGGCAACTACCTGTTCGCGGGTCTGCAGAGCAGCACCGTACCGTTCGCGAAGAACGCCGCGGGTGGCGCGGTGTACCAGGGCGATACCGGTCACCAGCTGCTGCAGGTCGATGTGGCCCGTCAGATGCAAGCTGGCAACAACGGCGCGGAGATTTTCCAGAGCGTGACTGCCAACGCTGGCTATGTGTTGCAGGGCAATGCTGCCAATGCGGGTACCGCCACGTACAGCGCGGTGTCGGCTGCCAACCCGGGTGACCCGGCCTATGGCCATTCCTTCACGCTCAATTTCGCGCCGAATGGCGCGGGGCGTATGCAGTACACGATCACCGACAACAGCGCGGTGCCGCCCGTGGTCGGTGCCCCGATCGACTACATCGAAGACACCCCGATCTCGGTGGGCGGCGTGTCGTTCTCGGTCAAGGGCACGCCCGTGACCGGCGACAGCATGACCATCAAGCCCGCGCAGCAAGCCGGCGCGGACATGTTCGCGAACCTGCAGACCGTGATCGACACGCTCAAGCAGCCGATGAACACGGGCACGGACAACGCCAGGCTGCAGAACGTGCTGGCTACCGGCATCCGCCAGTTCTCGAACTCGCTCGACAACGTGCTGACGGTACGCTCGTCGGTGGGCTCGCGCATGCAGGAACTGGACTCGCTCGATACCATCGGCACCAACCGCGACCTGACCAACGAGGCTACGCGCTCCAGCCTGGAAGACCTCGACATCCCGGCGGCGATCAGCGAGTTCTACCAACGCTCGACGGCACTGCAAGGTGCGCAGCAATCGTTCATGCAGATTCAAGGGATGAACCTGTTCCGATTCCTGTAAGAGTGACGCGGGCCTGAGGGCCCTGTTCAATCATTGTGATCTGACAATAAAGTCATGAAATTCGCGACAATAAAGTCGTGAAAATGGTACCTCCCGCCAACCGCGCTGCCTTACTGGGCGCGGGTTTTGCGTCTTTATTGTAAAAGCACCATTGGACCCGCTTAGTCCTGATGCGTTTCCATACGGGCTACTTACTCTGGCCAATGCGTAACGCATAGAGCATCCGAAGTTCGAGACTGTTTTTGCGCTAATCCAGCGTTATGTATGCGGCACGTACGTTCGATCTCGACTTGCGTCCGCGCATGCTCCAGGATTGCCTCTCGCTCACCGATGTCAGATTTTGGCGCGTGAAGTTCCTCGCTTGGGCGCCCCGCGTTCCGATCTTCCCTAGCCATTGCGATCGCAGCCGACACGGTGCTGGGCCGCAACATAGCTGTTAGCACTTCGCATAATAGTTGGTCAGATTGACCCGTCGGATTGCCCAGAAACACTTGGCGGCAGGTGACTAGGCTCTGAATCGCGACTTCGGTGTGTACTCGCGCCGGGTATCTCGAAGAACTGAATACAGCCTTTGTCATCACCCGAAGTGGTCGCCTGCCATGGCGTTCGTCTTCTGGCCGTTTGCCAAGAGAGCCAAGGGCATCGGGTTTTCCGGACCAGCCGAAACCCACTCTATTTTTGATCAATGCAGGAAGGCTTGTACCTCTTGCATCACTGGTTCCCTCAATAACGCCCTGCAAAGCGTAAAGTTGTGAGCGGCCAATAAAGTCTACAAATCCATAACAGTAAAAGCACAACAACGCCGAACTAACCTTCCTGCGCTGCCTTCGGTCATACTGAATCTCGTTGCGACGCCTTGCACAAGCGTCCGTTTGGAAGAGTACGACTTGCGAACGCGATCGTCTTTAGCCAATTCGACTCACCCGACTACGAGCCAGCTGGGTCTCACGGATCTCGACGAAATGTCATTCAGATCGGAAGAAGAAAAGCTAGTTGAGTTCTGTATCGACGTCGCAATGCACGGTGTCGTCGCGCCCCTGAATCACCGCGATGCGAACGTCTTCCGGCTAGCTGCCATGATTCTGCGGCCCAGATTTCCTACCGAGTCGGAAAGGTTGTGGGCTATATGCGAGAACTACTTTTCATTGCATCCCTCCGAACTCATCGAGAGCGCGCAGGTGGTTCGAAATGGGTGGGTGGCAAGCCCTCCACGTTTCCGAGATTTATTGGAGTTCCGATTGAACCACCTTCTGGATCGCTCAAAGCCATCTCATCCAAGCGCGTGACGCCGTACGTTGGACGTATGGCCATCGACCCATTGCGGTCGTTCAAGCCAACAACATGCTGGAACCTGAGATCCGGGCGATAGGAGAGCCCCGAAACGACATCGGCCGCTGTACGCACTTCCTTGGGTGACGCGGCCTAAATGACCGCTATTGGCCGGGAAGCCGATCGAGTCGGGCAGCTGTCCCGCGGGCGGCGACTCACTCTATCCGACTCAAATCGGAAGTTTGGCGGAGCAAGGTCTAAAGCCGTTTCACAGCGATTGTGGTCAGTGGTTGCCGCTCGCTGTCTGCCATTAAGCAGTCATTGAGCTTGGCGACCTTTGCTGACGCTAGAGCTGGCGCGGCACTCCTAAGAGCGTGACCAGTTCAGGTACGCCGATTCGATGTCGGTGGCGGTGACATCTACCGCATCCCTTACGCTCAAGGCTCGCTTCATGATGCACAGGTCGTGACGGAACGCGGGTTGGCCTGAACCGTCGTATATCGCAGGCATCAGCAGGTACGCACCGCTCCGCCGATAGGCGGTCAGAAATCGGTTCAGGTTGACATCGTTCGTCGGAAGCATGGTATGCATGCGAGAAGTGACACTCGACAGGCGTCCATCGTCTCGCACGTTTGACGTGATGATGATCCCGTAATGCGTCGGCTGCTCCGCCGAGAACCTGCGTACAACGCTGATGTAGATCTCTTCGTCCGCGTCCACGTTGCCGAACCGCTCGCGCCAGCGTTCAAAAATCCGCGTCCCAGTCTCGCCGTCCGTGAACATGAGGCCGAACCATGGTGGGGCGTGCGGGCCAACATCGCCATAGGCCGCGCCGATCCATTTCGCACGGTCCCAAAGATGCACGTCGATGACGGATCGAACGCGCATTTCGCGATGGTCATGAATCGCCGGGAGTTCTGACGACCCCTCGTCGTCACCTGCATCCGATTGGTTACGTTGCCTCACTGAGGCCGAGCGCACGATGCGCGGCCTGCTCGCCTGCACGTCGTAGCTCTTGAGTGAATGCTTGTCCCAGTCCGTGAGACGCGCCACGCCACCGAAGATGCGCGCGCGGCTTAGGCAAGAGGATCCGACCATCGCCACGCGATCCCCTGCCGCGTCATTCTCAAACAGACGCGGCAGCGCCTCCTTCGCGTTCTTGATATGGCAGGTGGAAGAGAACACATCCGCAGCCACATCAATCAGCATCTCTTGGAAGGCGCTATACGATGATGCCGGGGTCGGAACGACGCTGCGCGGCCATCGCATAGTCAGTCCGGTTCGATCGTCGTCCATCGATACCGTGTACTCTGAGATATCGGCCTCGGCAATGCGGACGCAGAATCGTTCGATATGGGCCGCGGCTTCGAGCTCATAGGCGGTTGCGAAGAACGCTTCGATGACGCCGGCCACGGCCTCGGCCACCGTGATCGAGGCATCCGTCGCTTCGTGAACCACATCGATGCGGACCCCCAGCACCGAGATTGAGAAGCGCTGCTTGCCCGCAGCGTTGAAAACAGCGGGACGCCATAAAGCGTCCGCAGCCGGTTGGTCTGCCAGCCTATGGAACAGCTCGGTCACCTCGGAGGGCGTCTGCTCGGCAGGGATCGACCCATCGGACCGCAGGAGCTCTTCGTGACCCAATGCATAGAGCAACGCGGTTCGACTGAGGTCGAGTTGCAACCCATCTAAGATGTCGGGCGCCGTTCGGAGCCGATTGAGGTCGGTTTCGCCGAGGTTGATGATCTGGCAGGCGAGCACCCGGTCGAAGTCTCGCAGACGTTCTTGAGCGATTTTTGCGTATTTCGGCCGAACGTGACCGGCCGTTTCGGGATCGTGACCGGTGATTTCGGCAACGTGACCGAGCGAACCGGAAGGCAGGATTGGCGTTGCGCATGACATCAACCA
>NZ_CAJZAG010000009.1 GCF_914271485.1 Cupriavidus pampae | reverse complement strand
TGGTTGATGTCATGCGCAACGCCAATCCTGCCTTCCGGTTCGCTCGGTCACGTTGCCGAAATCACCGGTCACGATCCCGAAACGGCCGGTCACGTTCGGCCGAAATACGCATTTCGGGATGCACATCGTTGTAGACGTCTCCGCTGGAGAGGCTTTCGAAATGACCTGCGACTATGCCGATCGGTTGGCTGCCTCGCAACTCAAGATCCCTATGTCCCTCGTGCTGTCTTTTAAATCGGAGGATACGGATGCCGAGTAATGTCGACGCAATCTGGGCGCATGCTCAACGAATGCCTGATGTCTGCGAGGAATCCTGCAGGGCGAAGATTAGCCGTGCCTACTACGCGCTGTTCCATGAAGCCAAGGCGTTTCACGACCAGTTGCCATCTGAGGGATTAGTGCCAACAAGGCCTGTAGGCGTGCATAAGCGAATCATCCATCAGCTGTGCAACCCAACGGTGGCCGACGAAAGGCTGCAGGCAAAATCGCGCCGAGCGGGCACCAAGCTAGGTCTGGCACGCGAACTACGCGATCTGGCCGACTATCGACTAGAGGACCACGTGGTGAGATCAGATGCGAATGACTGCCTGGGATATGTGAGACGGGGCTTGAGCGAACTCCGTATGCCGGTGAAGTCCTCGGCGGCTTGAGCGTCGGTCGTCAGTCTTGGTCGCTTGATGCAGCGTCGGCAGATAAATCGATCTCCGCACCCATTGAGCGCATGCGCGCGAGTACGCGCTCAAGCTCGTCTTCAGATAACGCTAGCCGGGCTGCGCCAAAAAACAGCATCTGTGGGGCCATCTCGCGCGGCTGGGCGCCGCCCGTGTACTTGCGCCATTGCTGTCCACCGGCGACGCCGAATAAATTGGCCATCTCGTCGCCGGTTCGCTGAAGATCGTTCTTGAGGGTTTGAAGGTCGGTCGGTCTTGGGGGCGAGTAGCGCATAGAAAACCCGCCTTTTGGCGGGCCTTGGAATATCAGGGGAGGAAGATCTTTGCGAACCCGACGCCTGCCGCTAGCAGGCCAGTCGCGTACACAAACGGCATCCAGAACCGTTCGCGATTCATCTTGGCGGTCTCGGCGTGCAGCTTCATGGTCTCAGCCATCAACTTCGAAATGTCGGCTTCTGTCTTGACGATGTCCAAGGTCTTTTCCATTCGCTCATCCTTTCGGGCGTGGGCTGCGCGACGCGCTACCTCTGAGACGGATGTTAGCCCCAAAGGGGCTAATTTCAAACAGTTTTTATGCGATAGAGAAGGCGACTTTTCACACGCATAGGGACTGCCGCGAGGCCATCAATGCCTCGGCGTCATGGAAGTTTCGGACCAACGTGCGGCAGCGCACGTAGCGTTACCTTGAAAGCCCCCCGGACTATCTGGATTTTCGTAGATTTCATTTTTGTAATACGAGCATCTGGCCGGTTTCACAAAAAGAAGAAGGGGGGACTACAGTGAACGCACCCATGGGATATGAGGAGTACGCTGCGCTGACGACGTTTCGCGAAGTCATTCCGTCCAGCCTGCTGGCAGAGATCAATGCCGCGATCGACGCCTCGTTCGGACCGACGCCAATCCGTGTGGAGCCACGTGCGGTCGGGGAGATGCTGCGGCAGGTCGACACCTTTCGGCAGCTGGAATCGCTTGTGTGCACGACCACGCAACGCTTCGCGCGCAAGATGAGTCAGGTGCCACTCGAGGAGCGGCCGCATCATGTCCTGCGTTGCGTAAGCCAGGCCAACGGAGACAACGCGCACTGCCGGCATTTCGATTCGCATCTGCTCACGATGCTGGTCCCGCTGCAGTTGGCCGACTCCGAGGCGTTCTTCAATGGGGACCTGGTCGTCTACAACAACGACGTGCGCCGCCGCATCTCGACGATCGGTAACGTGATCTGCAAGATCAGGCACGGCATCCACCGCAATCTGCCATTCGAGTTCCGCAAGCGGTTGACCGTGCGGGACCTGCAGCGCGGCAACTGCGCGCGCGTGAACGTCGAGCCTGGCAGTGTCTACGTATTCAATGGATTCGCGCTCAAACACGCGAACCTCCACGTGGAGGAGGGCCAGCGGCGCTCGCTGCTGATTCACTACTACGACCCTGGCTTCTCGATGGGCCTGAGCAAGGCGCTGCGCTTCTCGCGCAAGATACGCGACCGGCTGCAGGGCAACATGACCGGCATGACCTGAGTCATTGAACGAAAATTCAAACGAAGCGGACGAAAAAAAACCGGCACTCGGCGGGGTCGTCAAGGTCCGGTTCTGCGCAGGCGCGCGGAGAATGTGCGCGCCCAAATGTACTAGGTCACACATGGACCAAACATCACATTAACGACACACAATACAGAATTAAATCACACCCGACACCGGCTCAAACGGTTTCTTAAATTACACGTTGTGAGACTGCAACTGCATTTATTACAACAAAATTGTGCAGTGCAGCGCACGCTTGACCGGCTAATTGGCGCTTTCACGCTGCCAGCTTGGCCGGCAGGTCGTCGAGCTCGAGCATCCGGCAGATTGCCGCCATGCTGCCGACCATCGTTCGACGCTGCGCGCCCTGGTAGACGCGCACGCCCTTGGTTTGCCGGAACGGCACCGGCTTGACCGGACGACGGGCTGCGATGGTATTGATTTGCGGCATGGCTACACCTCGTGATTTTGAGACAGCAAGGGTCCGCACCCATCGTTCGTGAGAACGGGGCGACAGAGGCAAAACAGCGATGCAAACTAGCGACGCAAACGACCGATCGTGCGACGCTACAGAACGCCTGACGCTCTGATGACGCGACTGGCGCTGATGACGGAGGTCAGAAGCCGGATGATCGGATCAATCCCACGGCAATGCCCTCCAGAGAAAACTCGTCGCGGCCGGACTCGACCACGATGTTCGGATAATCAGGATTTTCTGCTACCAACTCGATGGTGCCGCCGCGGCGCTGCAGGCGCTTCACGGTGACGTCTTCCCCTAATCGCGCCACGACGATCTTGCCGTTGGCCGCTTCGCTCGCGCGCTTTACCGCAAGCAGATCCCCATCGAGGATGCCGGCATCGCGCATGCTCAGGCCACGCACCCGCAGCAGGTAGTCGGGGCGATCGTCGAATACCGATGCATCCACCTGGTACTGGCGATCGATATGTTCCGCCGCCAGAATCGGACTGCCGGCAGCCACGCGGCCCACGAGCGGCAAGGTCAGTTGCAGCACGCCCGACATCGGCAGCGAGAACTGATCGCCCATCTCGGAATCACTGCGCGCAACCTTGAGGCGAATGCCGCGCGATGCGCCGGGCGTCAGCTCGATGGCGCCCTTGCGGGCCAGCGCGCGCAGATGCTCTTCGGCCGCGTTAGGCGAGGAGAAGCCGAACTCCGCCGCAATTTCCGCGCGCGTCGGCGGAAAGCCGGTGCTTCGGATCGTATTGCGGATCAGGTCGAAGATCTGCTGCTGCCGCGGTGTCAGGGTTGCCATGTCGAGTGCCTAGTCCTTTCAGCGATGTTCTTGATGTTCTTCTTGTTGGTGTTATCGGTGCGCGGTGCTCGGTGCGTGGGGCACTGTATGTATGAACAGTATGCTGTGATTTTATACAGTATCGAGTGAAGTGCAAGCACAATCTTCTCCGGCTGCCGACATGACGCCGGCGGTGTTGGGTTCTCGCACCCGCTACAATCGGCGGCCTGAGTGGCCACTCCCCATCACGAACTCATGTCCGATTCGCTTCCCCGCATCATCGTTCTCGCTACCGGCGGCACCATCGCGGGCGCCTCGGGCAACCCCGGCAGCAGCGCGCAGTATCAGGCGGCCACCGTGCCGGTTGGTGCGTTGCTGCAGGCCGTGCCACCGCTGCAGCGCGTCGCGCGCGTGGAAGCGGAGCAGGTGGCGCAGGTCGATAGCAAGGACATGAGCTTTGCGCTGTGGTCCGCGCTGGCCGCGCGCATCGCGCACTGGTCGGCGCAGCCCGATGTCGCCGGCATCGTCATCACGCACGGTACGGACACGCTGGAAGAGACGGCGATGTTCCTCCATCTGACGCAGCCGTGTCCGATTCCGGTGGTACTGACCGCGGCGATGCGGCCGTCCACCTCGCTCTCGGCCGACGGACCGCTCAATCTGCTCGATGCCGTGCGCGTCGCAGCCCATGCCGATGCCCGCGGCAAGGGCGTGCTCGTCGTAATCAATCAGCAGATCCATGCGGCACGCGACGTGGCCAAGACTCATACCTCCGCGGTGGATGCGTTCGTCTCCGCGTCGGGCGGCCCGCTGGGCTTTGTGCAGGATGATTACGTGCGCTTCGCGCGCGCGCCGCTGCCCCGGGTAGCAATCCTGCCGCTGCCGTCAGCGTGGCCGCTCGTGGAAATCGTGGCGAGTTATGCGGAACCGGGCCGCGTCATGGTCGATGCGCTGGTCGCGGCCGGCGTGCGCGGCATCGTGGTGGCCGCGGCCGGCAACGGCTCGGTGCACGAAGGTCTTGGCGCGGCGCTGGCGGACGCCGCGCGGCAGGGTGTGGCCGTCGTGCGCAGTTCGCGCACGGGGGCGGGTCATGTGGCGTTGCCGGCACCGGCGCGCGCGGCTCCGGGCGGGTTTGCCTCGGCGCTGGACCTGAATCCGTACAAGGCACGCGTCCTGTTGTTATTGCTGCTGGCCGCGGACCCGTCGCTTGGGACCGATCCGGCGCGCCTGCAGGCGCGGCTTGGCGCGTACTGACCTGTAAAGGGTGGGCCCAAACCTGGGCAGCCACACCAACCTTGCGGGGATGGCGCGGATCGGGCTATACTCGCGGGCTACTCAACCTTGCCGCACCGGACATGGCGCCCGGGTGGCTTCATCCAAAAGGAGCGTCAATGCGTCATTACGAAATCGTCTTCATCGTCCATCCGGACCAGAGCGAACAAGTTCCCGCGATGATCGAGCGCTACAAGCAGCTCGTCACGTCGCAGAACGGCCAGATCCACCGCGTGGAAGACTGGGGCCGCCGTCAAATGGCCTACATGATCCAGAAGCTGGCCAAGGCCCACTACGTCTGCCTGAACATCGAATGCGGCAAGGAAACCCTCGCCGAGCTCGAGCACGCGTTCAAGTTCAATGACGCCGTGCTGCGTCACCTGATCGTGCAGACCAAGAAGGCTGAAACCGCTCCTTCGCCGATGATGAAGGAAGTGCAGCGCGAAGAAGCCCGCAAGGCCGCGCAAACGACCCCTGAAGGCCAGGCCGCCTGAATGCGGATTGCGGTGCCAGCGCGGTGAACCAGATCCGGTTATCCGCGGCGCTCGTCGAACGCGACGCCCTGCGTTATACGCCAGCCGGTGTCCCCGTCGTCAACTGCATCCTGCAGCATGTCGGCGAGGTCGTCGAGGCGGCAACGCCGCGGCAGGTGGAGTTCGCGATCGCGGCAATGGGAATCGGCCCGGTGGGCAAGCAACTGGAGCGCATGGCGCTCGGCACGCTGCTCAACTGTGAAGGGTTCCTCGCGCGCAAGCACCGCAACAGCAAGGCACTGGTGTTTCACATCATTGGATGTACGGCATTCGAAGAGAGTGCATTCGCAAAGGATTGAATCATGGCATTCATCAAACGAGACAACAAAAACAAGAAGCGCTTCCAGCAACAAAACCCGCTGTTCAAGCGTAAGCGTTTCTGCCGCTTCACCGTGGCAGGTGTGGAACAGATCGACTACAAGGATCTGGACACGCTGAAGGACTTCATCGGCGACAACGGCAAGATCACGCCGGCCCGTCTGACCGGTACCAAGGCGCACTATCAGCGTCAGCTCGACACGGCTATCAAGCGCGCGCGTTTCCTCGCGCTGATGCCGTACACCGATCTGCACAAGAACTGATCGTCACCAGGACCGCAAGGAGAAATACACGATGCAAGTCATTCTGCTGGAAAAAGTCATCAACGTGGGCAACCTGGGTGACGTCGTTCGCGTGAAGGACGGTTACGCACGTAACTTCCTGATTCCGTCGAAGAAGGCCCGTCGCGCCACCACCAGCGCAGTTGCTGAATTCGAAGCGAAGCGCGCCGAGCTGGAAAAGGCCGCTGCCGAGAAGCTGGCCGCCGCGCAAGCTGAAGGCGAAAAGCTGAACGGTCTGACCGTTCAACTGACGCAAAAGTCGGGTGTGGACGGCCGTCTGTTCGGCTCGGTCACCAACGCCGACATCGCCGCCGCACTGGGCACCCAGGGCTTCAAGGTCGAGAAGGCGCAAGTGCGTCTGCCGAACGGCCCGCTGAAGATCGTGGGCGACCATCCGATCGCCGTTGCGCTGCACACCGATGTGGTGGTGGACGTGACCGTGTCGGTGCTGGGCGACCACGCCTAAAGCGCTGCGCCGCTGGCGTGGCCGATCGATGAAAAAGGCAGGGGCCATGCTCCTGCCTTTTTTATTTTGGGCGTCCGGTCCACCGGATGCGCCCGCTATAATCCCACCCCATGAACGCGCCCGCCGCCGATCCCCAACTCGACAGTCTCAAGGTCCCACCGCATTCGATCGAAGCCGAGCAATCGGTCATCGGTGGTCTGTTGCTGGACAACGCCGCATGGGACCGCATTGCCGACTTCCTGTCGGAATCCGACTTCTATCGATTCGACCATCGCGTTATCTTCCAGGGTATCGCGCGTCTGATTGCCGCGACCAAGCCCGCGGACGTGATCACCGTCTACGAGACGCTGCAGGTCGCCGGCAAGGCCGAGGAGGTGGGCGGACTGGCTTATCTGAACTCGCTGGCGCAGAACACGCCGAGCGCGGCCAATATCCGCCGCTATGCGGAAATCGTGCGCGAGCGTTCGGTGCTGCGCAAGCTGGTGACGGTGGCCGACGATATCGCGTCCGCCGCCTTCGCGCCCAAGGGCCGCGAAGTGCGCGAACTGCTCGACGAGGCGGAATCGAAGGTATTCGCCATTGCGGAAGAAGGCTCGCGCGGGCAGCAGGGTTTCCAGGAAATTCAGCCGCTGCTGACGCAGGTGGTGGAGCGGATCGACGAGCTCTATCACCGCGACTCCGCGACCGACGTGACCGGGGTGCCGACGGGCTTTATCGACCTCGATCGCATGACCAGTGGCATGCAGGCCGGTGACCTGGTCATCGTGGCGGGCCGTCCCTCGATGGGCAAGACCGCGTTCTCGCTGAATATTGGCGAGCACGTGGCGGTGGAGCAGGGGCTGCCGGTGGCGGTGTTCTCGATGGAAATGGCAGGCACCCAGCTGGCCATGCGTATGCTCGGCTCGGTCGGTCGGCTGGACCAGCACCGGCTGCGTACGGGCCGTCTGCTCGACGAAGACTGGCCGCGCCTGACCCATGCGATTCAGCGCATGAACGACGCGCAGCTGTTCATCGACGAGACGCCCGCGCTGAATCCGATGGAATTGCGCGCGCGCTCGCGACGGCTGGCGCGGCAGTGCGGGCAGCTCGGCCTGATCATCATCGACTACCTCCAGCTGATGTCGGGCTCGGGCGGCGGCGAGAACCGCGCGACGGAAATCTCGGAAATCTCGCGTTCGCTGAAGGGTCTGGCCAAGGAGCTGAACTGTCCGGTGATCGCACTATCGCAGCTGAACCGCAGTCTGGAACAGCGCCCGAACAAGCGTCCCGTGATGTCAGATCTGCGCGAATCGGGCGCCATCGAACAGGATGCGGACGTGATTCTGTTTATTTACCGGGACGAAGTCTACAACCCGGACTCGCAGGACAAGGGGACGGCCGAGATCATCATCGGCAAGCAGCGTAACGGCCCCATCGGCACGGTGCGTCTGACGTTCCTGGGGCAATTCACGAAGTTCGACAACTTCTCGGGCGGTCCGGCGTTCTTCGATAATGATCAATGAGCGATCAATGAGCGCCACCTGATCCTCCCAAACCTGTAAAATATTGCGTTTTGATGACAGCCGCCTCGCGCGGCTGTTATGCCATCGCACGCAACAAGGACATTTCATGTTCGGTCGATTCATGCCCACCGAGGGCAAGTTCTTCGAATACTTCAACCAGCACGCGGACTGTGCCGTCACGGCAGCCCACGAGCTAGAGGCATTGGTCAACGACCTGCCCAACGCCGAGGCGCATGCGCGCCGCGTGCAGGCCACCGAGAAGAAGGCGGACCGCATCACCCACGATACCGTGGACCTGCTGCACAAGACGTTCATCACGCCGCTCGACCGTGACGAGATCCACAAGCTGATCACGACCATGGACGACATCCTCGATCTGATGGAGGACGTGGCGGAAACGATCTCGCTGTACGACGTGACGAACATCACCGACGAGGCGCGCCGCCTGGCGGCGATCTGCGTGCAGTGCTGCGATCAGGTCAAGATCGCCGTAGGGCTGCTCGAGGACATGAGCAACGCGAGCGCGATCCTCAAGACCGCGCAGCAGATCGACCAGCTCGAGTCCGAGGCCGACCGCGTGATGCGTGCCGCGATGTCGAAGCTGTTCCGCGAGGAAACCGACGTCAAGCGCCTGATCAAGCTGAAGGCGATCTACGAGCAGCTCGAGTCGATCACCGACAAGTGCGAGGACGTGGCCAACATCATCGAAGGCATTGTCCTGGAAAACGCGTAAGCGCCGCACCGCATGCAAACCATAACAATGAGCCTGTGGGTGATCGGCCTGCTGGTCGCGCTCGCCTTGCTGTTCGACTTTATGAACGGCTTTCACGATGCGGCCAACTCGATCGCGACGGTCGTCTCCACGGGTGTGCTCAAGCCCCACCATGCGGTGGCCATGGCGGCCATGTGCAATGTGGTGGCGATCTTCATCTTCCACCTGAAGGTGGCGGCCACCGTTGGCACGGGCACCATCGACGTCAATATCGTCGATCACTACGTGATCTTCGGCGCGCTGGTCGGCGCCATTGCCTGGAATCTGATCACGTGGTACTACGGCATTCCGTCGTCGTCGTCGCACGCGCTGATCGGCGGTCTGGTTGGTGCGGCCGTGGCCAAGTCCGGTACCGGCGCGCTGGTCGGTAGCGGCCTGCTGAAGACCGTGGCATTTATTCTGATCTCGCCGCTGCTGGGCTTTCTGCTCGGTTCGCTGATGATGATCATCGTCAGCTGGACGTTCTTCCGGACGCCGCCCTCGCGCGTGGATCGCTGGTTCCGTCGCCTGCAGCTGGTGTCGGCGTCGTTATACAGCCTTGGCCACGGTGGCAACGATGCGCAGAAGACCATCGGCATCATCTGGATGCTGCTGATCGCCAGCGGTCACGTGGCCTCCGGCGGCGATCCGCCCGCGTGGGTCATCGTAAGCTGCTACGTGGCGATTGGCATGGGTACGCTGTTCGGCGGCTGGCGCATCGTGCGGACCATGGGACAGAAGATCACCAAGCTGAAGCCCGTCGGTGGTTTCTGCGCCGAGACCGGTGGTGCGATCACGCTGTTCATTGCTTCGGCGCTGGGCGTGCCGGTGTCGACCACGCACACCATCACGGGTGCGATCGTCGGCGTCGGTTCGGCGCAGAAGATGTCCGCAGTGCGCTGGGGTGTGGCTGGCAATATCGTCTGGGCCTGGGTGCTGACGATTCCCGCATCGGCATTCATGGCGGCCATCGCCTGGTGGATCGGCCGCCATATCCTTTAAGCGATTGAGCGATAGGCCGATCAGCTTTACTGCCTGGTCGCGAACGCCGCGATCGGATCGTCGTCCACTGGCGGCGGTTCGATCGGTACCGGCGCTGGTACCGGTGCTGGCGTCATGTTGGGTACCGGAATCGACTGCATCGGTTCCGGCGCGCCCAGGCTATTCGCGGCCACCACACGGCGCGCGCCGTTGTAGCGCGTGGCCCAGTAGGACTTCCCCATGTCCTCCAGCCGGACCGTGCCACCCGTTGCCGGGGCATGCACGAATCGGTTCTGTCCCACATAGATCCCCACGTGAGAGTTGGCGCGACCGGTCGTGTTGAAGAACACGAGGTCTCCCGACGCGACATCGCCGCGATTCAGCGACGTGCCGCGCGACCCCATCTGCTCGGTGGTGCGCGGCAGCGTGACGTTAGCCGCGCGCTGCACGACGTACCGCACGAGGCCGCTGCAGTCGAAGCCGGAATCGGGGGTGTTGCCGCCGTAGCGGTAGGGCGTGCCGACCAGTGACATCGCCTGGATCGAGATTTCCTCGAGGCCCGCGCTGGGGTCGTTCATCGGCTTGCCTGGCGCGCGAGGCGGGACTGAACCATGCCGGCTGGGCGGCGAGCCCGCGCACGCCGCAAGCAGCAATGCCATGCAGAGCACGGACAGTCGCGCGCGCAGGTGCGACGGCCGGCACGCGGGTAGCGAAATACTGAGAGGAAATCGAGTCGGGCGCTGCGGCATCGTCATTCATGGTGCCGGCAGCGCATCGACCATCAAACTGTGTTGCGCGTTACCAGCGCAGTTGGACGTTGCGAGTGCCGGTACTGATCTTCACGGTCTTGGGCTGACCCTTGTAACTGGCCTCGATATTGTAACTGCCTTCTGGCGCACGTATCAGGCAACGTGGGCCACCGGCCTTGAAGGTGGCGACCTCCTGGCCGTCGTCCATCGTGAGCTTGACGTCCACATCGGACAGGTACTCGCCAGTGGGCCCCTGCGTAAACAACACGCCCATATTGAAGCTCTTCTCCTGTGCGGCCAGGCGGGCGCGTTCGTCCTCGGCGACGCCGCCGCAGACATAGCTGATCGGCCCCATGGTACGGATCACCATCTCGTCGGCCGCGCGTGCGGGACGCCAGGTCAGGGCGCACACCACCACGGTGCCCAGCGCGGCTGCGACCGCGATACGCCGACGGCGCGCGGTACGCGGGTTCCGCGAGAACAGCGTGCGGCTGTCAGGCAGGTACTGATTGAACGGCTGCTGCTTGTGCATCGACGCCTCCCGGAATTCTTCTGATCACACTCGATCACACTTGGGCATCATATCCGGCACGGTCCGTGCTGGCTGTCGGCAAACGGCCTACGCCGTTTGCCGTACATCGCACACTGTTACAGCACATCTCCCGCGTGGTCGGCCAGGCGCGAGCGTTCGCCGCGCGCGAGCGTGACGTGCCCGCTGTGGCTCCAGCCCTTGAAGCGATCCACCACGTAGGTCAGGCCGGACGAACCCTCGGTCAGGTACGGCGTATCGATCTGGGCGATATTGCCAAGGCAGACGATCTTCGTGCCCGGGCCCGCGCGCGTGACCAGCGTCTTCATCTGCTTCGGCGTCAGGTTCTGCGCCTCGTCGATGATGACGAACTTGTTCACGAACGTACGGCCGCGCATGAAGTTCATGCTCTTGACCTTGATGCGCGAGCGGATCAGCTCCTGCGTGGCCGCGCGGCCCCATTCACCGGCACTGTCGTCGCTCTTCTGCAGTACCTCGAGGTTGTCGTCGAACGCGCCCATCCAGGGTTGCATCTTTTCTTCCTCGGTACCGGGCAGGAAGCCGATGTCCTCGCCCACGGGCACGGTCGCGCGCGTGACGATGATCTCGTTGTAGAGCTTCTGGTCGAGCACCTGTTCGAGGCCCGAGGCGAGCGCGAGCAGCGTCTTGCCGGTGCCGGCCTGGCCGAGCAGCGTGACGAAGTCGATGTCCGGGCTCATCAGCAGGTTGAGCGCGAAGTTCTGCTCGCGGTTGCGCGCGATCACGCTCCACACATTGTTCTTGTTGTGCGTGTAGTCCTTGAGGGTCTGCAGCAACGCGGTCTTGCCGTTGATCTCCTTGACCTGAGCATAGAGCGGCAGGCTGCCGTCCATCGGCTCCAGGTAGACGAACTGGTTGACCAGGAACGATGGCACCAGCGGGCCGGTCAGGCGATAGAACATCGTGCCGGACTTCGGATCCTGCCAGCTTTCCACGCCTTTGCCGTGCCGTGCCCAGAAGTCGTTGGGCAACTGCATGACACCTGCGTAGAGCAGATCCTTGTCCTCGAGGACCTGATCGTTGAAGTAGTCTTCGGCGGGCAGGCCCAGCGCACGCGCCTTGATGCGCATGTTGATGTCCTTGGACACCAGCACGACCTGCCGTTCGGGGTGCTGCTGCTGCAGCGCGCTGACCACGCCCAGAATCTGGTTGTCCGCCTTGCCCTGCGGCAGGCCTTCGGGCAACTTGATGTCGTTGAGCGTGGTCTGGAAGAACAGCTTGCCCGCCGCGTCCTTGTTGCCAAGCTTGGCGAGTGGCAGGCCTTCGTCGAGCACGCCGTCGGTGCCGCCGACCAGCGCATCGAGCGTGCGGCTGACGGTCCGCGCATTGCGCGCGACTTCGCTCATGCCCTTCTTGTGATTGTCGAGCTCCTCGAGCGTCATCATCGGCAGATAGATGTCGTGCTCTTCGAAGCGGAACAGCGAGCTTGGGTCGTGCATCAGCACGTTGGTGTCGAGCACGAACAGCTTGCTCGGACCTTCATGCTTGCGGGCGCGTCGCGTCGGGCCGGCGACCGGCTTGACGAGGCTGACCGGCGCGGCTGCCGGGGCGACCGGCGGTGCCACCGGTGCATCGGTGGTGCGGGCACGCGTAGGGGTACCCGCGCGGGCACGTGTCGCGGGCGCCTCGGACGAGGTACCTGTCAGCGACGTGTCTGTCGATGTGGCGCCGGTCTCGAGCAGTGCCACGCGCTCGAGCGCCGGCACCGGTTTTTTACCCTGCGTCGCGGATTTGGCCTTGGGCAGCGCGACCGGGGCGAATTCGCTCGGGTCCAGCAGTTGGGCAGGCTTGGCGGGCATGGTAGGCAGCGGCATGCTTGGCTTTCCTTTCAGGGGACGGCGGGGGAGAAATCGGATTCCTGCGGGCACAAAAAAGCCGCCATAACCTGGGGTGCAGGGGAGGCGGCTGGATTGGGCGCTCGCTCGGAGATGGCGGACGACGCTGATCTTGCAAAGCGTGACACGGCAGGTCCGCCTCCGGCCCTTGGTGCAAGACACCTTGGCCAGTCAGGTGAAGCGGCGTGGCAACTGTGATCGGAACGCATTACGGGCCAATGTATCCGAACGATTTCGGTTTGGCAATCGTCCCGCGTGAGGATGTCGCGCGCGCGCCTCTGATGCCCGGGAGGCGCGCGTGTCGAGCACAACAGCGTTACATGCGCTTGACGATCTCGAGCACTTCGTCAACGTGATTCGGCACCTTGATGCCGCGCATCTCGTGGCGCAGTACGCCCTTGCCATCGAGGATGAATGTGCTGCGCTCGATCCCGCGCACTTCCTTGCCATACATCTTTTTCATCTTGATGACGTCGAACGCATTGCAGACGGCTTCGTCGCCGTCCGAGATCAGTTCGAAGGGCAGGTCCAGCTTGGTCTTGAAGTTCTCGTGCGACTTGAGGCTGTCGCGCGAGATGCCGAACACGGCCACGCCGGCGGCTTCGAAGGCTTCGTGCTGATCGCGGAAGTTCATCGCTTCCGTCGTGCAGCCCGGCGTGTTGTCCTTCGGGTAGAAATAGAGCACCACGGTCTTGCCGCGCTGGTCGGCCAGACGGAAGTCGCCACCGGTGGCGGCGGCGTGGAAATCGGGAACGGCCTTGTTGATGCTCACTGTCATGCTGATGGCTCCTGTTGGGCTCTTGGTTTGGCGTTCACCAGTTGGGCGCTTGCCATGGCGTCGGAAGGTTGGGGCGGCGCGCCGGACTTCAAGCGTGCCGCCTGCTCAACTTGGCAAAAAATGGGTGTCAGGCGCCGGCGGGCTCCAGCAACAGTACCGCGGCGACCTTGCGGCCTTCGGCCATGAGGATATTGTAGGTGCGGCATGCGGCCTGCAAGTCCATGGCCTCCACGCCGATGCGGCGCCGGGCCAGCGCGGCGGTCAGGCGGGGGTGTGGGAACCGCAGGCGGTCGCCGGTGCCGAGCAGCACCACTTCGGCGCCCTTGTCGAGCAGCGCCTCGAAGTGCTCGGGTGTGAGGTCCTCGAACCGATCGACCGGCCACGGCTCGATCGGGCCTTCGGGCATGACGAGCAGCGAGCGCTCGTGGCGGACGGCGTTGATCTCGATATAGCCGGGGCCGTACGCGGTCACGGTATTGAGGCTTTGGGAGGGATCGGCGTGTAGTTTCAAGGGTATGTGGCAGGATTGTGCGCGCGACCGCGTCCTGGAGCGGCTGCGGTGCAGGAATCCATACAGAAGTCTGTCATAATCCGATAAATTATAGCTTTTGCCTCTCTGTCTGCCACGTTCGCGTCGCCCGCGTCGCATTACCTGCTCCGCCATGCGTCCGCCGACCTTCCCATCGCCGCCGTGAAACCCATCCAGAAATCGAACAAGCTTCAGAACGTCTGCTACGACATCCGCGGTCCGGTGCTCGAAAAGGCAAAGCAGATGGAAGAAGAAGGGCACAAGATCATCAAGCTGAACATCGGCAATCTGGCCGTGTTCGGTTTCGACGCGCCGGAAGAGATCCAGCAGGACATGATGCGGAACCTGCCAAACTCGGCGGGGTACTCCGATTCGAAGGGCATCTTCGCCGCGCGCAAGGCGATCATGCACTACACCCAGGAAAAGAAGATCCAGGGTGTCGGCCTCGATGACATTTACGTGGGCAATGGCGCGTCCGAGCTCATCGTGATGTCGATGAACGCGCTGCTGAATAGTGGCGACGAGGTGCTGGTGCCGGCCCCCGACTACCCGTTGTGGACCGCCGCGGTGAGTCTGTCGGGCGGCACGCCGGTGCACTACGTGTGCGACGAGGCCAACGAGTGGATGCCGGACCTCGACGATATCCGCCGCAGGATCACGCCGAACACCAAGGCGATCGTGATCATCAACCCGAACAACCCGACCGGCGCGCTGTACTCGGACGAACTGCTGCAGGCGGTGGTCGACATCGCGCGCGAGCACGGGCTGATCATCTTTGCCGACGAGATCTACGACAAGGTGCTGTACGACGGCGAGACGCATACCTCGATCGGTTCGCTGTCCACCGACGTGCTGACGGTGACCTTCAATGGGCTGTCGAAGAACTACCGGTCCTGCGGCTATCGCGCCGGCTGGATGGTGGTGTCCGGCGACAAGCGTCCGGCGCTCGACTATATCGAGGGCCTGAACATGCTGTCGTCGATGCGTCTGTGCGCGAACGTGCCGGGGCAATGGGCGATTCAGACCGCGCTTGGCGGTTACCAGAGCATCAACGACCTGGTGGGCGAGGGCGGCCGCCTGCGCCGGCAACGCGACCTTGCGCACTCGCTGATCACCGCGATTCCGGGTGTGACCTGCGTCAAGCCGAAGGCCGCGCTTTACTTGTTCCCGAAGCTGGACCCGGCCATGTACCCGATTCAGGACGATCAGGAGTTCATCTACGAACTGCTGCAGGAGTCCAAGGTATTGCTCGTTCAGGGCACGGGCTTCAACTGGGAGCGTCCGGACCATTTCCGGATCGTGTTCCTGCCGCACGAGGAAGATCTGCGCGAGGCGATCAGCCGCGTGGGCCGCTTCCTCGAAAACTATCGCAAACGCCACGGCACGGCCTGAGTGACATCAGCCGCGCCATTGATTTCCCGCATCAAGCAACGAGAGTCAGACGTCCATGAATCCCATCAAAGTAGGCCTGCTCGGTATCGGTACCGTCGGTAGCGGCACGTTCAACGTGCTCAAGCGCAATCAGGAAGAAATTCGTCGCCGCGCGGGCCGCGGCATCGAGATTGCGATGGTGGCAGACCTCAACACCGAGCGCGCCAGGGAGCTGACCGGTGGGGAAGTGGAGGTCGTGAACGATGCGAACCTCGTGGTCGCGCATCCGGATATCGACATCGTGGTCGAGCTGATCGGCGGCTATGGCATCGCGCGCGAGCTCGTGCTCAAGGCGATCGAGAACGGCAAGCATGTGGTGACCGCCAACAAGGCGCTGCTGGCCGTGCATGGCAACGAGATCTTCGAGGCGGCGCGCCGCAAGGGCGTGATCGTCGCGTTCGAGGCCGCGGTGGCCGGTGGCATTCCGATCATCAAGGCGCTGCGCGAAGGCCTGACGGCCAACCGCATCCAGTGGATTGCCGGCATCATCAACGGCACCACCAACTTCATCCTGTCGGAGATGCGCGACAAGGGGCTCGACTTCGACGTCGTGCTAAAGGAAGCGCAGCAGCTCGGCTATGCCGAGGCCGATCCGACCTTCGACATCGAGGGCGTGGATGCCGCGCACAAGGTCACGCTGATGAGCGCGATCGCGTTCGGCATGCCCGTGCAGTTCGACAAGGCGCACGTGGAAGGCATCACGAACCTGTCGGCCGTCGATATCAAGTATGCCGAGGAACTCGGTTATCGCATCAAGCTGCTCGGCATCACGCGTCGCCGTGAAGAGGGCGTGGAGTTGCGCGTGCATCCGACGCTGGTGCCGGCCTCGCGCCTGATCGCCAATGTGGAAGGCGCGATGAATGCCGTGCTGGTGCAGGCGGACGCCGTGGGCACGACGCTCTACTACGGCAAGGGTGCCGGCGCCGAGCCAACCGCTTCGGCCGTGATCGCCGATCTCGTGGACGTGACGCGTCTGCATACGGCCGATCCGAACCATCGCGTGCCGCATCTGGCGTTCCAGCCGGATGAGCTGTCGACGGTGCCGGTGCTGCCGATCGAGGAAGTCACGAGCTCGTATTACCTGCGCATGCGCGTCTCCGACGAGACCGGTGTGCTGGCCGAGATCACGCGCATTCTCGCGGAGGCGGGTATCTCGATCGACGCGATGCTGCAGAAGGAATCGCGTGTGGGCGAGCCGCAGACCGACATCATCATTCTGACGCACCTGACGCGCGAGAAGCAGGTCAATGCGGCGATTGCCCGCATGGAGTCGCTGGCTACCGTGCTGTCGCCGGTCACGCGCCTGCGCATGGAAGAACTGAACTGAAGTCCCAGCCGTATCGATACCCATGAACTATCAGTCGACGCGCGGCCATGACGTGCCGCAAACGTTTTCCGAGATCCTGCTGGGCGGCCTGGCGCCGGACGGCGGGCTCTATCTGCCGAAGGCCTATCCGCAGGTCACCGCCGACGAGCTCGAGGCCTGGCGCAAGCTGCCGTACGCGGACCTCGCGTACGAAGTGCTGCGCAAGTTCTGCGACGATATTCCGGCCGAGGATCTGCGCGCGCTGACGCGCAAGACGTACCGGGCCGAGGTGTACGCCAATGCGCGCGCGGGCGACAACACCGCGGATATCACGCCGTTGCGCACGCTGGGCGCGGAAGGTGGCACGCAGTTGCAACTGCTGGGTTTGTCCAACGGTCCGACGCTCGCGTTCAAGGACATGGCGATGCAGCTGCTCGGCAATCTGTTCGAGTACGCGCTCGGCCGGGCGGGCAAGGAACTGAACATTCTGGGGGCGACGTCAGGCGATACCGGCAGCGCGGCCGAGTACGCGATGCGCGGCAAGCGCGGCATTCGCGTGTTCATGCTGAGCCCGCACCGCAAGATGAGCGCGTTCCAGACCGCGCAGATGTTCAGCCTGCAGGATCCGAATATCTTCAACCTCGCGGTGGAAGGGGTGTTCGACGATTGCCAGGACATCGTCAAGGCGGTGTCGAACGACCTCGACTACAAGGCGCGGCAGCGGATTGGCACGGTCAATTCGATCAACTGGGCGCGGGTAGTGGCGCAGGTGGTCTACTACTTCAAGGGGTGGCTGCTGGCGACCACGGGTCCGGGGCAGAAGGTGTCGTTCAGCGTGCCGTCGGGCAACTTCGGCAATGTGTGCGCGGGGCATATCGCGCGCATGATGGGGCTGCCGATCGACAAGCTCGTGGTGGCGACCAACGAGAACGATGTGCTGGACGAGTTCTTCCGCACCGGGACGTATCGCGTGCGCAAGTCGGCGGAGACGTATCACACGTCGAGTCCTAGCATGGACATCTCGAAGGCATCGAACTTCGAGCGCTTCGTGTTCGATCTGCTGGGGCAGGATGCGGGCAAGCTCGCGGCGCTGTTCCGCGATGTGGAGGCCAAGGGCGGGTTCGATCTGTCTGGCACGCCGGAGTTCGAGCGCATTCGCCAGTTTGGCTTTGTCTCGGGACGCAGCACGCATGCGGACCGCGTGGCGACGATTCAGGGCATCAGCGAGCGTTATGGCATTACGATCGATACGCATACCGCCGATGGCGTAAAGGTGGCGCGCGAGCATCTGACGCCGGGCGTGCCGATGGTGGTGCTGGAGACCGCGCTGCCGGCGAAGTTTGCCGACACGATTCGCGAGGCGCTGGGGCATGAGCCGGAACGGCCGGCGGCGTTCGAGGGCATCGAGAAGCTGCCACAGCGGTTTGAGGTGATGGCGAACGATGCGGCGCAGGTGAAGGCTTATATCGCCGGGCATACCGGGCTTTGATATGAAGGGGGTGCCCTCACCCCCGGCCCCTCTCCCTGAGGGAGAGGGGAGCAAAACGAGCGGCATTTCGGCAGGCTACCGATGTCCTGCCAAGTCGTTACAATCGGGTTTGCCGCCGTTTTGCAAACCGATCATGACCCAAGCTCCCTCCCGTCCCCCGATGCTCACGCTGGTGCAGGCGCTCGACGCGCTGTTGGCCGGTGCGCGGCAGATTTCCGATATCGAGACCATCGACACGCTGACGGCCAACGGCCGGGTGCTGGCTGCGCCCGTGACGAGCGCGCTGCGGGTGCCGCCGGCTGACAACACGTCGATGGATGGCTACGCGGTACGCGCGGCCGATGTGACCGCGCCCGGCGTGCGGTTGCCGGTGTCGCAACGGATTCCGGCGGGCCATGTGGGCACGGAACTGGCGCCCGGCACCGCGGCGCGGATCTTTACGGGTGGGCTGATTCCGCCCGGTGCCGACGCGGTGATCATGCAGGAGCAATGCGAGGCCGACGGCGATGGCGTGGTGATTCGCCACGTGCCAGGCGCGGGAGAATGGGTGCGTCGCGCGGGCGAGGATATCGAGGCCGGTAGCGTAATTCTGCCGGCGGGCACGCGGATGACGCCGCAGGCAGCGGGCCTGGCGGCCTCGGTCGGACAGGCCACGCTCGACGTGACGCGCCGCGTGCGCGTGGCCGTGTTCTTTACCGGCGACGAACTGGCCATGCCCGGCGAGCCGCTCAAGCCCGGTGCGATCTACAACTCCAATCGCTTCACGCTGCGCGGCTTGCTGGAGAACCTCGGCTGCGAGGTGACCGATCTCGGCATCGTGCCGGACACGCTCGCGGCCACGCGCGAAACGCTGCGGCGTGCCGCCGAAGGCCATGACGTCATCATTACCTCGGGCGGCGTCTCGGTAGGCGAGGAAGATCACGTGCGGCCGGCCGTGCAGGCGGAAGGAGGGCGCATCGATCTTTGGAATATTGCGATCAAGCCGGGCAAGCCGCTCGCGTTCGGCGCCGTCGGCAAGGCCAATTTCCTCGGACTGCCGGGCAATCCGGTCTCGAGCTTCGTGACGTTCCTGCTGTTCGTGCGGCCATTCCTGCTGAGGCTGCAGGGCGTGCAGGATGTCGCGCCGCGCCGGCTGCCGCTGCGCGCGGATTTCGACCTGCCCAAGGGCGATCGTCGCAACGAATTTCTGCGCGCGCGGCTCAATGCCGAGGGCGGTCTGGAACTGTTTCCGAACCAGAGTTCCGGCGTGCTGACGTCGACAGTGTGGGGCGACGGCGTGATCGACAACCCGCCCGATCATCCGATCCGGCGCGGCGATGTCGTGCCCTTCATTCCGTTTCAGGGTTGGCTGAACTGAGCATCATGGATATCGAGCTTCGATTCTTCGCGAGTGTGCGCGAGCAGGTGGGCACCGGCGCGGAGCGCGTGACGGTGCCGGCGGACGTACGGACCGTCGGTGAACTGCGCGGGTGGCTGCGCGCGCGCGGCGGCCATTGGGAAGAGGCGCTGGCCGAGGGCCGCGCATTGCGCATGGCCGTCGATCATGCGGTGGCGCGCATCGACACGCCGCTGACCGCCGGCTGCGAGGTGGCGTTCTTCCCGCCCGTGACCGGAGGCTGATCATGAGCGTGCGCGTCCAGCATGAGGACTTCGATCTCGGCGCGGAAGTCGCGGCATTGCGCGCCGGCAATCGCGGCGTCGGCGCGGTGACGAGCTTTATCGGCACTGTGCGCGACGTGAGCGAAGGCAGCAGCGTCAGCACGATGGAGCTCGAACACTATCCGGGCATGACCGAGAAGGCCCTGGCACGCATCGAGGCGGCCGCGCGCGAGCGCTGGCAGTTGCTGGGCGTGACCATCGTTCATCGCGTGGGTCTGCTGCAGCCGCTCGACCAGATCGTGCTGGTCGCGGTGGCATCGCCGCACCGGGGCGAGGCGTTCGCGGCGTGCGAATTCATCATGGACTATCTGAAGTCCGAGGCGCCGTTCTGGAAGAAGGAAGCGACGCCCGAGGGCGCGCGCTGGGTCGATGCACGCGTGAGCGACGATGCGGCCTTGCGTCGCTGGGGCATCGAATCCTTCAATGCCGATCCGCATGAAAAACAATAAACACTGACGAAAGGTCGTTCGATGGGGCCGCTGGGTTTTGTAGCTGTGGGTGTGGGCGCTGCGCTGGGCGCGTGGCTGCGTTGGGGGTTCTCGGTCATGTGGAACGCGCTGAATCCGGCGCTGCCATACGGTACGCTTGCCTCGAATCTGGTCGGTGGCTATCTGATTGGCCTGGCCGTGGCGTATTTCAATGCGAATGCCGCATTGCCGGCTGAATGGCGGTTGTTTGCCATCACTGGGTTTCTCGGTGGGCTCACCACGTTCTCGACGTTCTCGGCCGAGGTCGTTGCCAACCTGAACACGGGCGAATACGGCTGGGCGCTTGCCCATGTGCTGCTGCACCTTGGCGGCTCGCTGGCGCTGACCGCGCTTGGCATCTGGACCTATCGCACGCTGGTGTAATTTTTTCCGGTGCCTCGGGCATGGGGGGCACGGGAAGGGCACGGGTAAGTCACTATCCTGCTTGGGCGCTCTCAGCGCCTACTATCCGTTGTTGTGCGTGTTTTTGTGTCGTCTGATTTGCCCCACAAGCAGTTCATGACAACGGAGACAGTCCATGCATGCGAGCCAAAAGCTGATCGCCCTCGCGATCGGCACCATCGCCATTACCGCCTGCGGCGGCTCTGACAATAACAATAACGGTGGCGGCGGAGGTGGCAGCACCACCCAGAATCCGAACAACCGGCCCACATTCGTGGTCGGCCCCATCAATGTCCTGTCCTACGACGGCAATACCGACGATCTGCTGACTGGCGGCCTCGGCAAGGACGGTATCAGTAGCGCCACGGCGCCAGTACCCGCCGACCCCACAGCGCCCACGGCGGCCGAATTGCGCCGCTATGCGATCTGGAACAACTATCGCGCGATCGTCGATACCACGGCGGCTGGTGGCTACGGCTCCCTGTACGGGCCCAATGTCGACGCGCAGGGCAATGTCACTGCCAGTCAGGGCAAGATCGCGGGCTTCGAGTATCTGGCGTTCTCCGACGATGGTACGGGCCGGCAGAACGTGACATTGATGGTGCAGGTGCCGAGCACGTTCGACCCGACCAATCCGTGCCTGATCTCGGCGACGTCGTCGGGCTCGCGCGGTATTTATGGCGGCATCGCGGTGGCCGAGTGGGGGCTCAAGCGCGGCTGCGCGGTGGCGTTCACCGACAAGGGTACCGGCGCGGCGCCGCACGACCTCGACACCGATACCGTGCCGCTGATCAACGGCACGCGCGCGGCCCGCGTAGGCGCGGGCAAGACCGCGCAGTTCGCGGCGCAGCCGGGCGCGCAATCGCTGTCGGACTTCACCGCGGCGTTCCCGCATCGGCTCGCCTTCAAACACGCGCATTCGCAGCAGAACCCCGAGAAGGACTGGGGCAATAACACGCTGCAGGCCATCGAATTCGCGATTTGGGCGATCAATGATCGTTTTGGTGCGCTCAACACCGACGGCTCGCGCCAGGCCAGCATCGGCAAGGACAAGATCATCGTGATCGCCTCGGCGGTGTCGAATGGCGGTGGCGCCGCGATGGCCGCGGCCGAGCAGGACACCACCGGCCTGATCGACGGCGTGGCGGTGGGCGAGCCGAACCTTAACCTGCCGCCGACCGCGGGGGTGACGGTACGGCGCGGCGGTGTCCCGGTGCCGGCCTCGGGCAAGCACCTCTACGACTACACGACCACGGCGAACCTGATGCAGTTGTGCGCGAGCCAGGATGTGAACCTGGTCAACGCCCCGTTCCTGACCGCCGTGCCCGGCGTGACCGCCGGCAATCGTTGCGCGGCGCTGGCTGGCGCTGGTCTGGTGACCGGGCCCGACATCAGCACGCGGTCCGCGAGCGCGCTGTCCGCGTTGCGCGCGGCCGGCTGGGAGTCCGAGTCGGATGAACTGTACGCATCGCTGTCCGCGCTCGAAGTCGGCAGTTCGATCTCGGTCACGTATGCCAACGCGTATGCGCGCGCCAGCGTGACGGACCGGCTGTGCAATTACAGCTTTGCGGCGATTGGCGGTGGCGCATCCACGCCGGTGCAGATCTCGCCGGCCGTGCTCAACGTGTTCTTCTCTACCGGTAATGGCGTGCCACCCGGTGGCGGTGTGACGCTGATCAACGATCTGGCGGTGGGCGGTCCGACTCGCGACTTCGTGTCTGTCTCGGCTGGCAGCGGCGTGGCCGATGCGAACTTCCCGGGTGCCAAGTGCCTGCGCGACCTGCTGACGGGTACCACCGCTCAGGCGCTGGCGGTGCAGACCGGCATTGGACAGACGTATCGCACCGGGAACCTGCGTGGCAAGCCGGCGGTGATCGTGCATGGCCGCAGCGATGGCCTGCTGCCGGTCAACCACACGTCGCGGCCTTATCTCGCGTTCAACCGCCTGCAGGAAGGCACAGCCAGCAAGCTGTCGTATATCGAAGTGGAGAACGGCCAGCACTTCGACGCGTTTATCGGCGCGATCCCGGGGTACAGCAATCGATATATTCCGCTGCACCTGTATCTGAACCGTGCGCTCGACGCGGTGTACGCCAACCTGCGCAGCAGTCAGCCGCTGCCGCCGTCGCAGGTGGTGCGCACAACGTCCCGTGGCGGGCTCAATGGGACGGTAGCGCCGGCGATCACGGCCTCGAACGTGCCGCCGATCTCGGCTTCGCCCGCGCCGGCCAATGCGATCACGGTATCGCCGGGCCTCGTTGATGTGCCGAATTGAGCGGTTTTTTGAATGTGATTTATAAGTAATTACGCGCCGACTGCCACTTTGGCATCGGCGCGTCTTGAAAAGACTACACAAAGCCCTATCTTTCGGAAGTCAACAGTATTAGCGCGAGAGAGAGGGTTTTACATGCGTCTAGATAAATTCACTACCCGGTTCCAGGAAGCGCTGTCCGATGCGCAAAGCCTGGCACTGGCCAACGACAACCAGTACATCGACCCGCAGCATCTGCTGCGCGCGCTGCTCGCCCAGAACGATGGCGCGGCACGCGGCTTGCTGACGCGCGCCGGCGTCAATGTGAACGGCCTGCAAACCGCGCTGGATGCCGCCATCAAGCGGCTACCGCAGGTATCGGGCAACAACGAGGTGCAGATCGGGCGCGAGCTCGTCAGTCTGCTCAACGCCACCGAGAAGGAAGCGCTCAAGCGTAACGACCAGTTCATCGCCAGCGAGCTGTTCCTGCTCGCGGTCTCCGACGACAAGGGCGAGGCCGGACGCGTCGCGCGCGAGAACGGCCTGTCGCGCAAGTCGCTCGAGGCGGCGATCGTGGCCGTGCGTGGCGGCGACGGCGTCAACAGCGCCGATGCCGAGTCACAGCGCGAAGCACTCAAGAAATACACCGTGGACCTGACCGAGCGTGCCCGCGTGGGCAAGCTCGACCCCGTGATCGGCCGTGACGACGAGATTCGTCGCGCCATTCAGATCCTGCAGCGTCGCACCAAGAACAATCCGGTGCTGATCGGCGAGCCGGGCGTGGGCAAGACCGCCATCGTGGAAGGCCTGGCCCAGCGCATCGTCAACGGCGAGGTGCCCGAGTCGCTGAAGAACAAGCGCGTGCTGGTGCTCGACATGGCGGGCCTGCTGGCCGGCGCCAAGTATCGCGGCGAGTTCGAGGAACGCCTGAAGGCGGTGCTCAGCGACGTGGCCAAGGATGAAGGCCAGACCATCGTGTTTATCGACGAGATCCACACCATGGTCGGCGCGGGCAAGGCCGAGGGTGCGATCGACGCGGGCAACATGCTCAAGCCCGCGCTTGCGCGCGGCGAGCTGCATTGCATCGGCGCGACCACGCTGGATGAGTACCGCAAGTACATCGAGAAGGACGCCGCGCTCGAACGCCGCTTCCAGAAGGTGCTCGTCGACGAGCCGAGCGTCGAGGCGACCATCGCCATCCTGCGCGGGCTGCAGGAAAAGTACGAGCTGCACCACGGCGTGGAGATTACCGACCCGGCCATCGTCGCCGCGGCGGAGCTCTCGCACCGGTACATCACGGACCGCTTTTTGCCGGACAAGGCGATCGACCTGATCGACGAGGCGGGCGCGCGCATCAAGATGGAAATCGACTCCAAGCCGGAGGCGATGGACAAGCTCGAGCGCCGCACGATCCAGCTCAAGATCGAACGCGAGGCGGTGAAGAAGGAAACCGACGAGGCGTCGCGCAAGCGTCTGGAGCTGATCGAGCAGGAAATCACGCGCCTGGAGAAGGAGTACGCGGACCTCGACGAGATCTGGCGCGCCGAGAAGGGTGCCGCGCAGGGTGCCGCCGCGCTTAAGGAAGAGATCGAACAGATTCGTCTGGAGATCACGCGCCTGCAACGCGCCGGCAAGCTGGACAAGGTGGCGGAGCTGCAGTACGGCAAGCTGCCGGAACTCGAAGGCAAGCTGCAGGCGGCGAACAAGGCCGAGGCCAACGAGCAGAAGCAGCCCAACAAGCTGCTGCGCACGCAGGTTGGCGCCGAGGAAATTGCCGAGGTGGTGAGCCGCGCGACCGGTATTCCCGTGTCGAAGATGATGCAGGGCGAGCGCGAGAAGCTGCTGAAGATGGAAGACCGCCTGCATGCGCGCGTGGTTGGCCAGGACGAGGCCGTGCGCCTGGTGTCCGATGCGATCCGCCGCTCGCGCGCGGGCCTTGCGGACGAGAACAAGCCGTATGGCTCGTTCCTGTTCCTCGGGCCGACCGGCGTGGGCAAGACCGAGCTGTGCAAGGCGCTGGCCGAGTTCATGTTCGACTCGGAGGATCATCTGATCCGCATCGACATGAGCGAATTCATGGAGAAGCACAGCGTGAGCCGGCTGATCGGCGCGCCGCCGGGATACGTGGGCTATGAGGAAGGCGGTTACCTGACCGAAGCCGTGCGCCGCAAGCCGTATTCGGTGGTGCTGCTCGACGAGGTGGAGAAGGCCCACCCGGACGTGTTCAACGTGCTGCTGCAGGTGCTTGACGATGGCCGTCTGACCGACGGGCAGGGCCGTACCGTGGACTTCAAGAACACGGTGATCGTGATGACGTCCAACCTCGGGTCGCATCTGATCCAGTCGATGTCGGGCGAGCCGCAGGACGTGGTGAAGGGCGCGGTCTGGCAGGAGGTGCGCACGCATTTCCGGCCCGAGTTCCTGAACCGGATCGACGAGGTGGTGGTGTTCCACGCGCTGGACCAGAAGAATATCGAGTCCATCGCGCGCATCCAGCTGCAGCGTCTGCAGGTGCGTCTGGCCCGCATGGACATGACGCTGGAGGTCACGGAGGCGGCGCTGGCGCGCATTGCCAGCGCGGGCTACGACCCGGTATTCGGTGCGCGGCCGTTGAAGCGCGCGATCCAGCAGCAGATCGAGAACCCGGTGGCCCGGGCGATTCTCGAAGGCAAGTTCGCGGCAAAGGATGTGGTGCCGGTGGACTATGCCGACGGCGAGTTCACGTTCGGCAAGGCGCTGGACTGAGGAAGGATGCCCCTCCCCTGCGGGGGAGGGGCACAATAAACTTGCGCTGCAATGGCGTGAGAACGGACCCAAATCTGTATTTTTCGGCGCTTTTCGTAGAAAGCCGCCTCAATGCAATCCCCCCGAAAGCAAAATCAGGCAAAATTGCGGTTTGCCGCCCTGCATGCAAATGTGCGCGACGGCGATTTCCTAACCTGATTATTTATCGCGAGACATGCAATGAGTACCCAGCAGCCCACCATCATCTACACCCTGACCGACGAGGCCCCGCTGCTGGCGACCAGCGCCTTCCTGCCGATCATCCGCACGTTCGCAAAGCCCGCTGGCGTGAACGTCGAGACGAGCGACATCTCGGTGGCGGGCCGCATCCTGGGCTTGTTTCCTGAATACCTGACCGAAGAGCAGCGCGTACCGGACAACCTGAGCGAACTGGGTCGCCTGACGCTGCTGGAAGACACCAACATCATCAAGCTGCCGAACATCAGCGCGTCGGTGTTCCAGCTGACCAGCGCGATCAAGGAGCTCCAGTCGAAGGGCTACAAGATCCCCGATTATCCGGAAGATCCGAAGACCGACGAAGAAAAGGCGATCCGCCAGCGCTATGCAAAGGTCATCGGCAGCGCCGTGAACCCCGTGCTGCGCGAAGGCAACTCCGACCGCCGCGCGCCGCTGGCCGTAAAGAATTTCGCGCGCAAGCACCCGCATTCGATGGGCAAGTGGAGCATGGCGTCGCGCACGCACGTAGCCCACATGAAGCATGGCGACTTCTACCACGGCGAAAAGTCGATGACGGTGGACCGCGCGCGCGACGTCAAGATGGAGCTCGTGACCAAGAGCGGCAAGACCATCGTGCTGAAGCCGAAGGTGTCGCTGCTGGACGGCGAGGTCATCGACAGCATGTTCATGAGCAAGAAGGCGCTGTGCGACTTCTATGAAGAGCAGATGGAAGACGCGCGCGAAACCGGCGTCATGTTCTCGCTGCACGTGAAGGCGACCATGATGAAGGTGTCGCACCCGATCGTATTCGGCCACGCCGTGCGCATCTTCTACAAGGAAGCGTTCGAGAAGCACGGCAAGCTGTTCGACGAGCTGGGCATCAACGTGAACAACGGCCTGGTGGACCTGTACGCGAAGATCGAGTCGCTGCCGGAGTCGAAGAAAGAAGAAATCGTGCGCGACCTGCACGCCTGCCACGAGCATCGTCCGGAACTGGCGATGGTGGACTCGGCCAAGGGTATCTCGAACCTGCACGCGCCGAACGACGTGATCGTCGATGCATCGATGCCGGCCATGATTCGTATCGGCGGCAAGATGTGGGGCGCCGACGGCCGTCCGAAGGACACCAAGGCCGTGATCCCGGAAAGCACGTTTGCCCGGATCTATCAGGAAGTGATCAACTTCTGCAAGACCAACGGCGCGTTCGATCCGGTGACGATGGGCACGGTGCCGAACGTCGGCCTGATGGCCCAGCAGGCCGAGGAATACGGTTCGCACGACAAGACCTTCGAAGTGGCGGAAGCCGGCGAAGCGCGCATCGTCGACCTGGCCACCGGTGAAGTGCTGCTGACGCAGAACGTGGAAGCCGGCGATATCTGGCGCATGTGCCAGGTCAAGGACGCACCGATCCGCGACTGGGTGAAGCTGGCCGTGACGCGCGCGCGCAACTCGAACACGCCGGTCGTGTTCTGGCTGGACCCGTACCGTCCGCACGAAGCCGAGCTGATCAAGAAGGTGGAAACCTACCTGAAGGATCACGACACCAAGGGTCTGGACATCCAGATCATGTCGCAGGTTCGCGCGATGCGTTACACGCTCGAGCGCGTGATTCGCGGTCTCGACACGATCTCGGCAACCGGCAACATCCTGCGCGACTACCTGACCGACCTGTTCCCGATCATGGAACTGGGCACCAGCGCCAAGATGCTGTCGATCGTGCCGCTGATGGCCGGTGGCGGTCTGTACGAAACGGGCGCCGGTGGTTCGGCACCGAAGCACGTGCAGCAGCTGGTGGAAGAGAACCACCTGCGCTGGGATTCGCTGGGTGAGTTCCTTGCGCTGGCAGTGTCGCTGGAAGAGCTGGGTATCAAGACCGGCAACGAACGCGCCAAGATCCTGGCCAAGACGCTCGACGCCGCAACCGGCAAGCTGCTCGACAACAACAAGAGCCCGTCGCCGAAGACCGGTCAGCTCGACAACCGTGGCAGCCAGTTCTACCTGGCCATGTACTGGGCGCAGGAACTCGCCGCGCAGACGCAGGACACCGCGTTGGCCGAGACCTTCAAGCAACTGGCGAAGACGCTGACCGACAACGAAAAGACGATCGTTGGCGAACTGGCGGACGTACAGGGCAAGGCCGTGGACATCGGTGGTTACTATCAGCCGGACTTTGCCAAGCTGGAGGCCGTGATGCGTCCGAGCAAGACGCTGAACGCCGCGCTGGATGCAGTGAAGGGCTGAGCTTGAAAGCCTGACGAAAGAAACCGTGGTAAGCGGGCCACCCCAAGTGGGTGCCCGCGTAGTTTGCGGACTGGCCCGTGTTTGATGCATGCGTGAATCGCATGTACCGGACACGGGCTTTTTCATTGGTGTCGGTGCAACTTCGTTGCGCCCGTTGCGCCGCTGCAGTGCACATGGCCCTGTGTCTGGGCAGCGCGAATATTCGTGCTGCGACGCGGTGCTGCACCAAAAATACTCTGTAATAAACGCCTATATGGCGTTCTTGCATATCGATATGCGTGTAGTACGCTGGACACGTTTCATACAAAAACGAGCCCCCACCGCATCATGGCCGATACGCATTTGCTGAGCCTCTTCTCGCCGTAGCGCGAGCCCTCTGTTTCCCCTTTTTTCGCCGAGCATTCCTTGTTGCCGCCCTGGTTGAGCCACCAGCGCGGCAGGGGGACGCTTTTTGTTTTTTTCTTGTAGTTCCGGAGGAAAAATCCCGTGTTGCATCTAAGAAAAACACAACTGGCATTGGCCACGGCTGTCGCCAGTACCCTGTTGATCATCTCGTGCGGCGGCAGTGACGACAATTCGTCCACCGCGTCCACGCCGCCCCCGACGACGCCGGTCACGCCGGCCGACACCAGCTGCCAGGTGCTGGCGGACAACGGCAGCACCGTTGTCGTGGGCTCGAACCAGCCCGGCGATCCGTCGTTGCCGGAGCCGGCATCGGGCTATCGCGCGGGCCTCAAGCCGGTTAGCGCGAAGACCTACATGGTCTCCACCTCGAACGCCTACGCGAGCGCGGCGGGATGCGCGGTGCTCAAGAAAGGCGGCAGCGCGGCGGACGCCGCCGTGGCGGTGCAGTCGGTGCTCGGCCTGACCGTGCCGGAAGCCACGGGCATGGGCTCGGGCGGCTTCATGCTCTACTACGATGCGCGTACCAAGAGCGTGCAGGCCTACGACGGGCGTGAGTCGGCGCCGGCCGCGGCCACCGAGAACTACCTGCGCTATATCGACGACGTGACCAACCAGACGGTGCCCGTGCCGAGCGCGCGCGCGAGTGGCCGTTCGATCGGCACGATCGGCATTCCGCGCCTGATCGAGCGTGTGCAGAAGGAGCACGGCAAGCTGGCCTGGAAGGATTTGTTCGGCGATGCGATCTCGCTGGCATCGAATGGCTTCCCGATCGGCGGCCGTCTGGCGGCGGCGATCTCGAGCAACGCGGCGTCGCTGAAGCGCGATGCGGAGGCGACCGCGTACTTCTTCAATGCCGATGGCACGCCGAAGGCATTGGGTACGGTGCTCAAGAATCCGGCCTATGCGAACACGTTGTCGCAGATGGCCGCCAACGGCGCCAACGCGATCTACACGGGCCAGATCGGGCTGGATATCGTCAACAAGATCGCCACGACCACCGCGGTGGACGGCAGTGCCATCACGCCGGGCAAGACCACGCTGGCGGATCTGGCCGCGTATCAGGCGAAGATGCGCGAGCCGGTATGCACGACGTATCGCGCGTACTGGATCTGCGGTGCGCCGCCCCCGACGTCGGGCGGTATCACGGTGCTGTCGGCAATGGGGATTCTCGAGAACTTCGACATGGCGTCGATGAAGCCCACCGCGATCGATGGCGAAGGCGGCAAGCCCGGCGTGCTCGGCGTGCATTACGTGAGCGAAGCCGAGCGTCTGGCCTACTCCGATCGTGACAAGTACGTGGCCGACACGGACTTCGTGCCGCTGCCGGGTGGCTCCGCCAACACGATGCTGAACAAGCCGTACATGGCATCGCGCGCGGCGCTGATCTCGCCGACGGTCAGCATGCACACGTCCACTGCGGGCAACCTCGGCAGTGTGCCGCTGGGCGTGCAGTCGTTGATCGAGCACGGTACCAACCAGTTCACGATCGTCGATGCGGACGGCAGCGTGGTCAGCGCGACCACCTCGGTCGAGTCGAGCATGGGGTCGTTCCACATGACCAATGGCTTCCTGCTCAACAACCAGCTGACGGACTTCAACGCGGCGCCGACCGATGGGCTCGGGGTACCGATCGCCAATCGCGTGCAACCGGGCAAGCGTCCGCGCAGCTCGATGGCGCCGACGATGGTATTCCGCAAGGCCGCTGACGGTTCGATTGGGGACTTCTTCATGGCGACCGGCTCGCCGGGTGGCGGCACCATTCCGCAGTACGTGGTGAAGACGCTCGTCGGCGTGCTCGACTGGGGTCTCGATGCGCAGCAGTCGTCGGGGCTGGTGGACTTTGGCGCGAGCAACAGCGCGACCACCACCGTGGGTGGCGAGCATCCGAACGTCGATATCACGAACAGCGGCAACAACGATCTGCTGATTACCGGCCTGCGCGCGCTTGGCCATACGGTGTCCACATCCGCGCAGTCCAGCGGCGTGAACACGATCATGCGCTCGCAAAACGGTGGCACGGCGATCTGGACCGGCGGTACCGATCCGCGCCGCGAAGGCGTGGTGCTGGGCGACACGTTCCGTCCGTGATCGTATAACGCCGAGTTGGCGCGCCTCGCCCATGCGGGCGGGGCGCGCACACACCGTCCTTTTCCGAATTGTCGATCGTCATCGCGCGCGTGCTCTCGCACTTGATGGCGATCAATTCCCTGCTGGCAGTGGCCGTCTAGCCTCGTTCATGTTTCAGTCGAACGCGCGAGGACATGATGGCAAGAGACACAGCGGCAAAGTCGGCAAAGTCGGCAAAGCAAGCGGTACAACAACCAGGCACGCAACCAGGCGAGCAAGCAACCGAGCAAGCAACAAGGCAAGTAGCAGGGCACGTAACAAGGCGTGTGGCACGGCACGCGGGTCGCTGGGCGATTCTTCCCGCCTGTCTGATGCTCTGGGGATGCCCCGAGCAAATCGGTCCGAACCCGACCAGTACGAAAACCGGCACTACCAACGACACTACCAACGACACGACCAACGTCACAACCAACGGCACGACCAATGGCACGGCATCGGATCCTGCGCTGCTACCGAAGCCAGCAGCCGAGAACGGGCTCGTCGTCTATCGCGGGACGCTGTCGTTCGGCGGTTCCATCGTCATCACGCTGGATCGGCCGGCGGCCGGCAAGGTCACGATCCGCTTCGAGGACTCGCCGTTCGGATTGACCGGCGCCATCGTCGGCAGTTTGAGCGCGCCACCAGGACGTAGCGTGCAGAGCGTGAAGGGGCTCGCGGCGGATGGCAGCAATCCGCCGCCCGACGCACTGATCGCCGCGCTGCCGGACATCGAGCTCCGGTTTGGCGTCGACAATGGCGCCCTGCGAGGGGACATCGAGGGTGTACCCAACATTGCGCTGGCGCAGGCGGGCGAAGCGGGCGGCGCGAGCCGGACGCGACATCCCGGTTCGGCGCGGCTGGCCGGTCTGATCCATGCCGTCAATACCCGCAGTGCGCCGGCGCTGGCCAGTCTGGTCGGGACTTACAACTACATGGTCGAAGCGGCACGGTATCCGTCGGGGTCTCCCGCGCCGTTGCCCGGTACGCAGCTCGTGCAGGTGGGTCAACTGCGGATCGATGACGACGGCATGCTCACGACTTGTCCGAACCAGGAGCATGCCGTGGGATGCAAGCCGGTGAGAGCCGGCGACGCGACCATGGGGGCGCAGTTGCGTCCCGCCGATCAGACGCGTCATCCCGGGCAGTTCGAGGTCGTAGACGAGGGCGTGGTGATCGGCCGTCTGTTCGTACAGGACGACGGCGGCAAGTGGAATCTCCGCATGCTGCAACAGCAGCTCGTGGCGTCCGGCCAGGTCAGGATCGGCACGTGGGTCATGCAAGCCGTGACGTCGCCCATGCGGGGTGGCCAATTGGATGGCGACTGGGCCTGTCGCGAAGCAGGGATCGATCCGGCGATGCTGGGACTCAATCCGCCGGGGCTCAATGGCAAGATCGATGGCACGTTGCTGAGCGTGAAGGACGGAGCGATGGCGACCGCGGACATGCGGCCAGTGGAATCGGCGAACCTGACGCTCAATGCCGGGTTCCGGGTCGACAATCCGTCGAAGCCGGCGACCGATCCGGCGAGGAAGCTGCCCGGCGTGGCGCACGCGTTGTGGGCGCAGGTGCCGGCGCCGGTGGGCACGGAGATCGTGAGCGAGCAGGTCGTGCTGCCGCTCGCTCCGGATGTGTTCGTCTATCTGCGCGAAGTCGACGACGCGGCTGGAGGGCAGGCCGAAAGCTCGGTCTGGGGCCTGTGCGAGAAGCCGTTGCTCAAACGGCCGCCTCGCCGACCGCGCTGATGGGAGGGCCAGCCGTGGGTGCAGCCATGCTTCACCGGCGGCGCTTGTGGGCACGTCCGTGGGCATGGTCGCTGACAGGCGTACTCTGTTCCATGCTCGCGGGATGTCCGTCCGAGCAAGCCGCCGCACCCTCGGCGCAAGATGCCAGTGCGGAAGGCAACGGTCAGGCGGTGCCGAAGCCGGTGTCTAAGCCGGTGTCGAAGTATTACCTCGGCATGCTGTCGATCGGCGGCACGGTCGCCGTGACGCTCGACGCGCCCGAAGCCGGCAAGGTCACGGTACGCTTCAGCGATTCCCCATTCGGGATCGATGGCAGCGTCGTCGGCGACCTGCTGTCCGACGACGACAGCTATGTGGTCACCAATCTCGGGGTGGCGGGTGCCGATACACCGCCTGCCCCGCATGTGGTGGCACGACTCGACGACATCGAGATTGGCTTCCGGATCGCCGGTGACTTGCTGGAAGGCGATATTGCCAACGTGCCCGGGTCCGCGCTGCCGAGCGCGCCGCGGCTGGCAGGGTTGATGCTCGCCACCAGCCTGCGCGCGCTGCCGGCCACCGCGTCCATTGCGGGGACCTATGCGTTCGTGACGACGCGCGTCGACAGGATGGAGGGCGACCTGACGGCCGCCCATGGCGGCAACAAGGCCGCGGCGGGCCAGGCCAGCATCATGCCGGACGGGCGATTGCTGGTCTGTCCCGGTCAGAACTACCGCGACGATTGCGTGGCGCCGGACACGGGCGCGAAGGCGCCGGGCGCGATGCTGCGCCCGGCGGATCAGACCCGCTATCCAGGCGCATTCGATCTGCTGGCGGACGGCGAACACGCGGGCCGCGTGTTCGTTGCGCGGGACGGCGCCGAGTGGATGCTGTTCGTCGATCAGCAGCAGGCGCTGGGCGATACGCTTGGCCTGGGCGCGTGGGTACTGCGCACCGCCAGGCCACTGCAGGAGGATGCACTGCTCGGTAACTGGGCATGCCGGCAGCCCGGCGTCAGAATTACCCCGCTGATGGGGTCGCAGCTCAATGGCGCCATGGATGCGCATACGATGTGGATCGATGGCGAGACCATTGCGGTCGGTATGTTGCCGGGCGTGATCAGCGATCTGCAACGCAATGCGTCGTTCGGCCCGTACAGCGAGACCAAGCCCGCCGCCGTGGATGGGCTGGCCCATGTGAAATGGTTCGATCCGCCTCTGCTGCCCGGCACGGAGTTGATCCGCGAGCAGGTACTTCTGCCGCTGGGCGCGCAGCGGCTGATTTACCTGAACGAGATGCGCAAGGACATCGACAGCGTCGTCTGGGGTGCCTGCCGTCGGCTCTAGCCAGGCAGACAGTTACGTGAAAGCTTGCAGTCTGTGACGGTTGGGAGGATCCGAAGGCGCTCGAACCTGACCTATATCAAGACTCAGCCAGTGGATCGTGGCTAACATCGGCTCTGTCATGGAGATGCGGGGGCGCTCTCCATGGCTTGTCTACCCGTTTCCACAACGGAAACTTGGCCCGCGACGCGTGAGTGTCGCGGGCTTTTTTCATGCCGTTTTTTACGCGGCAGCCGTTTTTTTCCTCTGAGTCGCCCACTCCATTGCGGTATGTGCATATTGCCGTCTGTTCTTATGCGGAAAACGTGCAAGGTTCGATGAAACCATTCGTTCCCCTCAGATAGGCGCATCGGTAGTCTCTAACCCTGACAGATCAGGCGCCAAGCGCCGATTCACGATACTTTTAAGACGGGAGCACTTCAGATGATTCGCAAGCTGGCCATCGGCCTTGCCGCATTTGCCGCGATTGGCGTCGCCCAGACCGCCTCGGCCAACACTACTTTGCTCAACGTTTCCTACGATCCGACCCGGGAACTGTACGTTGACGTCAACGCCGCGTTCGCCAAGGCCTGGAAGGCCCAGGGTGGTGACGCCGTGACGATTCGTCAGTCGCACGGCGGTTCGGGCAAGCAGGCGCGCTCGGTTATCGATGGTCTGGATGCCGACGTGGTCACGCTGGCACTGGGCTACGACATCGATGCCATCGCCGAGAAGGGGCTGCTCAAGGCGGATTGGCAGAAGCGCCTGCCGCACAACGCCTCGCCGTACACCTCGACCATCGTGTTCCTGGTGCGCAAGGGCAATCCGAAGCAGATCAAGGACTGGAACGACCTGATCAAGCCGGGCGTGCAGGTGATTACCCCGAATCCGAAGACGTCCGGTGGTGCGCGCTGGAACTACCTGGCGGCATGGGGCTACGCCCTGCGCCAACCGGGCGGTAACGAGGCGAAGGCCAAGGACTTCGTGGGCGCGCTGCTCAAGAACGTACCGGTGCTGGACTCGGGCGCGCGCGGCGCGACCACGACGTTTGTCGAGCGCAATCTGGGCGACGTGCTGATCGCGTGGGAAAACGAAGCGATCCTGGCGGTGAAGGAACTGGGTCCGGAGAAGTTCGACATCGTGGTGCCGTCGGTCTCGATCCTGGCCGAGCCGCCGGTGGCTGTGGTTGACAAGGTTGTGGACAAGAAGGGTACGCGCAAGGCGGCCGAGGCCTACCTGCAGTTCCTGTACACGGACGAAGGTCAGGAGATCGCGGCGAAGAATTACTACCGCCCGATTTCCGAGAAGATCGCGGCCAAGTACGCGTCCAATTTCCCGAAGGTCAAGCTGTTCACGATCGACGAAGCATTCGGTGGCTGGCAGAAAGCCCAGAAGGCGCACTTCGCCGATGGCGGTTCGTTCGACCAGATCTATCAGCCTGGCAAGCGCTGATACCTGAACGCCGGGGCCTGACGAAACGTCAGGCCCCGGCTTGCCTGTTCCTCCTCGCTCCATGCATGTCGCCGTTTGCAGGCCGACAGGGGAGCGTTCGTTCGCTTATCCAACGAGTTCGCTGCGAGGCAACGTTCATGCAAGTCTTCTGGTTTATCCCCACGCACGGCGACAGCCGCTACCTCGGTACGTCCGAGGGCGCGCGCGAAGTCAATTTCGATTACCTGAAGCAGATCGCGGTCGCGGCCGACACGCTCGGCTACGAAGGCGTTCTGATCCCGACCGGTCGGTCATGCGAAGACCCGTGGGTGGCCGCGTCGGCGCTGGCCGCAGTGACGCGCAATCTCAAGTTCCTGGTCGCGGTGCGCCCGGGCCTGATGACGCCGACACTGGCCGCGCGCATGGCTGCAACGTTCGACCGCATTTCGAACGGTCGCCTGCTGGTCAATCTGGTCACCGGTGGCGATGTGGCCGAGCTCGAGGGCGATGGCCTGTTTCTCGATCACGCCGAGCGCTACGAGGCTTCGTCCGAGTTCATCCGCGTGTGGCGTGATGTGCTGGCCGCCAGCCACGGAGATGGCAACGGAAGCGGCGAGATCAGCTTCACTGGCAAGCACATTACCGTCAAGGGCGCGCGCGTCCTGTATCCGCCGCTGCAACGTCCGCACCCGCCCGTGTACTTCGGCGGCTCGTCGGCTGCCGCGCACGATCTGGCCGCGGAGCACGTGGAAGCGTATCTGACCTGGGGCGAACCACCGGCCGAAGTGGCGAAGAAAGTCGCCGATGTGCGCGCGCGTGCCGAGAAGCTCGGCCGCACCGTGCGCTTTGGCATCCGCCTGCACGTGATCGTGCGCGAGACCGAGGATGCGGCATGGGCCGCAGCCGAGGATCTGATCAGCCGCCTCGACGACGAGACTGTGGCACGCGCGCAGGCCGTGTTCGCGAAGATGGATTCCGAAGGTCAGCGCCGCATGGCCGCGCTGCACGCGGGCGGCAGGAATGCACGTACCCGCGAGGCGCTCGAAATCAGCCCGAACCTGTGGGCCGGCGTGGGCCTTGTTCGCGGCGGCGCGGGCACCGCGCTGGTGGGCGACCCGAAGACCGTGGCCGCGCGCATGGAAGAGTACGCATCGCTCGGTATCGATACGTTCATCCTGTCCGGCTATCCGCACCTCGAGGAAGCGTACCGGTTTGCCGAACTGGTGTTCCCGCTGCTGCCGCGCAGCGTGCGCGAGAAGCTACCGGGGCAGGTGCTGTCCGGGCCGTTCGGTGAAGTCATGGCAACTGGCATCGTGCCGCGTGCCGCCCAAAGCTGAGGAGGGCGCGTCATGTCCGCACCGCTTATCCATGACATTGGCAGCGCCAAACCGGCCGCTGCCAAATCCCGCAGTACCAAGGCAGCCGGTACGCCCCGTGTGCCGGCGGTGCTGCGCGCCGTGGCACCGTGGATCGTGCCCGTGCTGCTGATCGTGACGTGGCAGGTCGCGTCGCAACTAGGCTGGCTATCCAACCGCGTGTTGCCCGCGCCGCTGGCGGTGGTCGAGGCAGCATGGGGTCTGGCCGTGTCGGGCGAACTGTGGCGCCATGTCTGGGTCAGCACCTGGCGGGCGCTGATTGGCCTGACGGTTGGTGGCGGGCTCGGCCTGCTGCTGGGGCTGCTGACGGGCACGTTCCGTACCGCGGCCACGCTGCTCGACAGCTCGCTGCAGATGATCCGCAATATCCCGACGCTGGCGTTGATCCCGCTCGTGATCCTGTGGTTCGGCATCGACGAGACCGCAAAGCTGTTTCTGGTCGCGCTGGGCGTGTTCTTCCCGGTCTACCTGAATACGTATCACGGCATTCGTGCCGTGGATCCGGGCCTCGTCGAGATGGCGCGCAGCTACGGCCTGTCCGGCTGGCGCCTGTACCGCGAGGTGATCCTGCCGGGCGCGCTGCCAAATATTCTGGTTGGCGTGCGGTTCTCGCTCGGCTTGATGTGGGTGATTCTGATCGTCGCCGAGACCATCTCGGCGCAATCGGGCATCGGCTACATGACCATGAATGCGCGCGAATTCCTGCAGACCGATGTCGTGCTGGTGGGCATCCTGCTGTACGCGCTGCTCGGCAAGCTCGCCGACGTGCTGTCGCGCGCGCTCGAACGTTACTGGCTGCGCTGGCATCCGGGTTACCAGGCTTCCTGAGCCATCACCGTTATTGCCAACGCAGGAGATATCGCATGCAAAGTCATCCCCTCGAAGCGGCCGCCGTGGCCTACGTGGACGCCACGTTGCGACGGCAGACCGCTGGCGATCTGACACACCCGCATACACAGGCCAACACGCAGGCCCGCACCAGTGCGCAGGGCGGCGTAGCGCTGCACGTGGAGCAGGTGGTCAAGCGCTACAACGGACGCGAGGTGCTGCACGGCATCGAGCTGACCACGACGCCTGGCGAATTCGTTGCGATCGTGGGTCGCAGCGGCTGTGGCAAGAGCACGCTGCTGCGTCTGGTGGCGGGCCTGGAAGGCAGCGACGAAGGTGACATCACATTCGATGGCCACAAAGGTCGCGAAGGCCGTTCGCAGCGCGACGACATTCGCGTGATGTTCCAGGACGCACGGCTGCTGCCGTGGAAGCGCGTGCTGGACAACGTGGCGCTCGGCCTGCCGCGCACCCGTGTGGCGGATGCCGCCACGGTGCTGGCGCAGGTGGGTCTGGCCGAACGCGCGCAGGAGTGGCCCGCGCGGCTGTCAGGCGGGCAACGGCAACGCGTGGCGCTGGCGCGCGCGCTGGTGCATCACCCGCGTCTGCTGCTGCTGGACGAACCACTGGGCGCGCTCGACGCGCTCACGCGGATCGAGATGCAGGGGCTGATCGAATCGCTATGGCGCCGGCTGGGTTTTACCGCGCTGCTGGTCACGCACGATGTATCGGAGGCGATTGCGCTGGCCGATCGTGTCGTGCTGATCGAAGACGGCCAGATTGCGCTGGACGAGCGCGTGGATCTGCCGCGGCCGCGTCAGCGCGGCTCGGTCGCGTTCGCGCAGCTCGAGGACAGGGTGCTGCGCCGTGTGATGCAGCACGAGGGTAGCGAAGAGGTGGTCGTCGAAGTGCCAAAGGTCAGGCACTTCGACTCGGTGGGCTGGGCGGTCTGACCGTCAGCCCCGGCATGCAGGAACATTCTTTCACCAAGGAGCTTCTATCATGAGCATTCAGGCGATCAACGTACGTAATCAGTTCCGTGGCAAGGTGGCAAACATCATCGAGGGCCCGGTGGTTTCCGAGGTCGATGTGGAGACGCCGGCCGGCATCGTGACGTCGGTCATCACGACGCGTTCGATCCGCGATCTCGGGCTCGTGAAGGGGAGCGAGGTCGTGGCGCTGGTCAAGGCGACAGAAGTGTCGCTGGCCAAGCTCTGAGGGAATTCAGCATGCCCGACGCGCTCGACCGCTATCTGGAAACGTTGCCCCGTGGCCCCGTCGCGGGGCGGGAACTGTGGCGCGATACGAGTGGCCAGGTTCAGGGCCAGTATTTCAACTGTTCGCTCACGAGCGTGTTCGAGCCACTGGTCACGCTGGCGGATCGCAGCGTCGTCGCGCACGAGGGTGCGATCCATACCTACGCCGAGGATGGCGTAGGGCTGGCCGCATGGAAGCTGTTCGCGATGGCGGCCGACGATGCCTCGCTGGTATCGCTCGACCGTCTGTCGCGGCTAGTGCATGCGATCAACTATTTTGCCGGCCCCGCGGAGCGGGACGGCGAGCACAAGCTGGTGCTCAATGTGCATAACCGGCTGCTCGCAGCCGTGGCCGACGATCACGGTGCCGCATTCCGGCGCGCGCTCCAGTCGCTTGGGCTGCCGCTCGAGCGGTTCGTGATCCAGGTGCCCGCGAGTGCCAACGACGATCTGCCGCTGCTGCTGCACGTGGTGGGCAATTATCGGCGCAATGGGTTTGCGGTGAGCCTGCAGGCCTCCGATCCGGCCGAGGCGGGTGCGCTGATGGCGCACGCGCTGCCGGACTGGCTCAAGCTTGACATGCGCCGCACGTGGACCGATCGACAATTGTCCGGCCTGCGTGCCAGCGCGGCTAGCGCGGGGGTGACGCTGATCGGGCGCCGCCTGCAGGACTCGCTGTCGGTGGAGCGGTTACAGGCGGCGGGCATTGCGCTGGGGCAGGGGATTGCCGCCGGCGAGGCCGTGTCGGCACGGCAATTGCACGCGGCATCGCCAGTCCTGCAGGGATTGGTGAGTGCCCCGCTCCCTGAGGGAGAGCGGAGCTAATCAGGAGCCAGCATGAGTACATCGCATCCGTCCGCCGAACCATCCATCAAGTCGGTAACGCCGCCACTGGCCGTGCCGCGCGGGCTGCAGATCCTCACCGTGCCCGGGCTGCATGGCAGCGGGCCGGCGCACTGGCAATCGCGCTGGGAGGCGCGCCATCCCGACTGGCAACGCGTGGAGCAGCACGACTGGTCGCGCCCGAGCCTGCCACTTTGGTCGGAGCGTGTTTCGGAGGGCGTGATGCGCGCGCGACGCGTGGCGCACGGCGGCGCCGTGCTGGTGGCGCACAGTTTTGGCTGTCTGGCGACACTGCGCCAGGCATCGCTCGATCCGATCGGCATTGCGGGCGCGCTGCTCGTGGCGCCGGCCGATCCAGACAAGTTTGGCGTCGGCGCGCTGCTGCCGACATGGAAGCTACCATTTCCGACGGTGCTGATCGCGAGCCGCGACGACCCCTGGATGGCGCAGCGCACCGCATTCAGCTGGGGTGCGCTATGGGGCAGCGAGCTCGTCGATGCGGGCGCGCAGGGCCATATCAATGCGGACTCGGGTCTGGATGAATGGCCTGTGGGTTTGGCCTATCTCGCCACATTGTTGCAGCGCATCGAGTCGAAGGGGCTTGAAAGTGATGTATCAGGTTCGTGGGAGTCGAGCGTAGAGCTCGGTTGCACCACTCCTTATATCTAGATCGTCTAAAGACATAATTAAATATTCGTTCTGTTTATAAGGGCCTATCTGCAAAATTTGTCTCGCTAGCCTGCCCGTTATGCGCGGGCTTTATAAGCGAGAAGATATGCCGCCATCCATTTCCGTCGCGGACGCCCCATCGTCCACGCCCAAGCCGTCGAACAGTCCGTTCCGCCCGCGTACCAGCCAGCGCTTTACCGTGCTGCCCGGTTTCGGACTGTCGCTGGGCTTCACGATCTTCTACCTGACGCTGGTCGTACTGATTCCACTGTCGGCGACGTTCCTGAAGACGTTCACGATGACGTGGGAAGCGTTCTGGCGCACCGTCACCGAGCCGCGCGTGGTCCATTCGCTGGAGCTGAGCTTCGGCGCCTCGTTCGTGGCGGCGATCATCAATACCGTGTTCGGCCTGATCGTGGCGTGGGTGCTCGTGCGCTACCGCTTCTTCGGCAAGCGCTTTATCGATGCGCTGGTCGATCTGCCGTTCGCGCTACCCACCGCCGTGGCCGGCATTGCACTGACCGCGCTGTTCGCGGGCAATGGCTGGATCGGCAAGTACCTGGAACCGCATGGCATCAAGGTGGCCTTCACCCCGCTGGGCATCGTGGTGGCGCTGACGTTTATCGGTCTGCCGTTCGTGGTGCGGACCGTGCAGCCGGTGCTCGAGGACGTGGAACGAGAACTCGAAGAAGCCGCGGCAAGCCTCGGCGCCTCGCGCCTGCAAACGTTCAAGCGCGTGATCCTGCCGGCCATCCTGCCGGCGTTGCTCACGGGCTTTGCGCTGTCGTTCGCGCGTGCCACGGGCGAGTACGGCTCGGTGGTGTTCATCTCGGGCAACATGCCGATGGTGTCGGAGATCGCGCCGCTGATGATTTATTCGAAGCTCGAGCAGTACGACTATGCCGGCGCGACCGCGGTGGCCGTGGTGATGCTCGTGATCTCGTTCGTGCTGCTGCTGCTGATCAACCTGCTGCAGGCCTGGACGCGACGCCATCAGAGCGGCGCGCGCGTGTCTGCTGAAATTGTGGCGAAGGATTAAAAGATGGCCGGCGCAGTTTCCCGACTCAAATCGAAGGGCTCGACCCACCATCCTTACGACGCCACCGGCGAGTCCCCATGGGTTCGCTACACGCTGATCACGGTGGCCGTGCTGTTCCTGGCACTGTTCCTGTTCGTGCCGCTGGCATCGGTGTTCTTTGAAGCGTTCAAGAAGGGCGTGGACACGTACCTGAGCGCGCTGATCGAACCGGACGCGGTGTCCGCGATCCAGCTCACGCTGACGGTGGCCGCGATCGCGGTGCCGCTGAATATCGTGTTTGGCGTGGCGGCGGCATGGGCCATCGCGAAGTTCGACTTCCGCGGCAAGAACCTGCTGATCACGCTGATCGATCTGCCGTTCTCGGTCTCGCCCGTGATCTCGGGGCTGATCTACGTGCTGATGTTCGGCGCGCAGGGCTGGTTCGGCCCGTGGCTGGAGGCGCACGACATCAAGATCATGTTCGCCGTGCCAGGCATCGTGCTGGCGACGATCTTCGTGACGTTCCCGTTTGTCGCACGCGAGCTGATTCCGCTGATGCAGGCACAGGGTAGCGAGGAAGAAGAGGCCGCGATCGTGCTGGGCGCGTCGGGTTGGCAGACCTTCCGCCATATCACGCTGCCGAACATTCGCTGGGGTCTGCTGTATGGCGTGATCCTGTGCAATGCGCGCGCGATGGGCGAGTTCGGCGCCGTGTCGGTGGTCTCGGGCCATATCCGCGGCCTGACCAACACGATGCCGCTGCACGTGGAAATTCTCTACAACGAATACAACTTCGCGGCCGCGTTCGCGGTGGCGTCGCTGCTGACGCTGCTGGCGCTCGTGACGCTCGGCATCAAGACACTGGTCGAGATGCGCGCGGCGCGTGAACACAGCGAAGACGCGCTCGAGCGGCCGGCCGATCCGGTCGTGAAGCCGCAATCGCAGCAGGCTACCCAACAGGCAGCATCGAAACAAACTTCGCATCAATCGCAGCAGCAACCGCTGCAGGGACAGGCATCATGAGCATTCAGGTCAGGAACGTAGAGAAGCGCTTTGGCGACTTCGTGGCACTGGACAACGTGTCGCTCGACTTCGACGAAGGCGAGCTGACCGCGCTGCTGGGCCCGTCCGGCTGTGGCAAGACCACGCTGCTGCGCATCATCGCCGGTCTCGAACGCGCGGACTCGGGCCAGGTCGTGCTGGCCGGTACCGATGCCTCGCAGCATCACGTGCGCGATCGCAACGTGGGCTTCGTGTTCCAGCACTACGCGCTGTTCAAGCACATGACCGTGTTCGAGAACGTCGCCTTCGGCCTGCGCGTGAAGCCGCGCGCCGAGCGTCCGTCGGAAGCGAAGATCCGCGAGAAGGTGAAGTCGCTGCTGGAGCTGGTGCAGCTCGACTGGCTGGCCGATCGCTATCCGTCGCAACTGTCGGGCGGTCAGCGCCAGCGTATCGCGCTGGCTCGCGCGCTGGCCGTGGAGCCGCGCGTGCTGCTGCTGGACGAACCGTTCGGCGCGCTCGACGCCAAGGTGCGCAAGGAACTGCGCCGCTGGCTGCGTCGTCTGCATGACGAACTGCACGTGACCAGCGTGTTCGTGACTCACGATCAGGAAGAGGCGCTCGAAGTGGCCGATCAGGTCGTGCTGATGAATCGTGGGCGCGTGGAGCAGTTCGGCACGCCCGAGGCGGTCTACAACCATCCGGCCACGCCGTTCGTGTTCGGCTTCCTCGGCAACGTGAACCTGTTCCATGGCCGGCTCGAGGTGGGTGACACCGGCGGCCTGCTGCACACCGGCGACTCGGTGCTACCGGTGATCGGGCAGGGCCACGAGACCGCTGGCGATGCGGTGGCGTATGTGCGTCCGCACGACCTCGACCTCGAGCGTTATGCGCCGGGTACCGATGGTATCGCCGTGACGCTGCGCCGCGCGCTGACGCTGGGCCCGGTGGCACAGCTCGAGCTCGAGCGCGAAGACAACCAGGACGTGATCGAGGTGGCGCTGCCGCTCGAACGCTTCCGTCATCTGGGTTTCCGCGAGGGCGAGCTGCTTGCGGTGCGTCCGCGCCAGCTGCGCGTCTTTACTCGCGATACCCCTGTGCGCGACAACGCTGTACCGGACAAGAATAACGGAGCCACGCCATGAATTTTCAGCAGCTACGATCGATTCGCGAGGCGGTGCGCCGCCAGTTCAATCTGACCGAAGTCGCCAACGCGCTGTACACGTCGCAGCCGGGTGTGTCGCGTCAGATTCGCGAGCTCGAGGAAGAGCTCGGCGTGGAAATCTTCGAACGCTACGGCAAGCGCCTGACCGGTCTGACCGAGCCGGGTCGCGAGATCGTGCGCGTGGTCGAGCGACTGCTGCTCGAGGCCGAGAACCTGCGCCAGGCCGGCGACGAGTTCGCGGGCCGCCATACGGGGCGTCTGACCGTGGCCACCACGCATACGCAGGCACGCTACGCGCTGCCGAAGGTGGTGCAGGGTTTCCGCAAGGAATATCCACACGTGACGCTGGCCCTGCAGGAAGCCTCGCCGCAGCATATCGTCGAGCTGCTGCTGACCGGGCAGGCCGATATCGGCATCGCGACCGAGGCCGTGGCCAGCGAGGCGGGCCTGACGTCGTTCGAGGCCTACAGCTGGCAGCACGTGCTGGTGGTGTCGCCCGAGCACCCGCTCACGCGCATTCCCGAGCCGTCGCTCGAGGATATCGTCAACTTCCCGATCATCACGTACGACGCGGGCTTCACGGGCCGGCGCAAGATCGACGGCGCGTTTGCCGACGCGGGCCTGCAGCCCGAGATCGTGCTGACCGCGATGGACGCGGACGTGATCAAGACCTACGCGGAACTGGATCTTGGCGTGGGCATCATCGCGTCGATGGCGTACGACGCGCGCAAGGACGCCGGGCTGGTGCGCATTACGGCCGATCACCTGTTCGAGCCCAATACGACCAGCGTGGCGGTCCGGCGCGGGGCTTACCTGCGCGGCTATGCGCAGGCGTTCATCAGCATGTTCGCGCCCCATCTGTCGCGCGACACGATTTCCACCGCCCTGGCGGAAACCGTACGCGGCCAGTCCCTGCAGGCTGCCTGATCCCGATTTGCCGCGTTTGGCGCCGTGGCGGTGCGTTTTATCGCACGGCGCTTCCTTCCTCCCGCCGACCGGCGTAAAGTAACCTCGTGATCACTGCGGGTTAACACCGGGGAAGACGCGCGAATGAAATTCGCTGCAAGACATGGCTGCCTGTACGCCACGCTGCCGTCGCGGCTGACCATCCTTGGCCGCGACCTGCTGTTCGTGATCTGCATGAACACGGTGATCGCGCTGAGCCTGAATTACGGCTTCCGCACCGGTGGCTCGCTATTCCACAACCTCGTCTACAGCCAGCTGATCGGCCTCTCGATCTGGGCGCTGATCGACATCCCGCGCGTGCTCATCTGGTGGAACGACCGGCCGCGCCGCTGGCCGTTCCTGTGCCTGGCCGCCGTGGCGGTGCCCACCGGCGTGATCGTCGGCCGCTGGGCCACACAGGAAGCCCTGAACCTGCCCACGCGTTCCGATGCCGAGGCTGGCGACATGCTTCGCATGTGCCTGGTGGTTGGGATGCTGGCATCGGCGAGCATGATCTATTTCTACTGGTCGCGCGAGAAGCTCGCCTACCTCCAGCGGCAGGCCGCGCTGGACGCGTTGCAGCGCGAGGAAGCGGAGAAGCAGCTCGTGCGCGCGCAGCTGATGGCGCTGCAGGCACAGATCGAGCCGCACTTCCTGTTCAACTCGCTGGCCAACCTCGATGGGTTGATCGCCACCGATCCACGCGCCGCGCGGCAGCTATTGCAGCGGCTGATTGGTTTCCTGCGCACCTCGCTCAAGCACACCCGCGCCGAGCAATGCACGCTGCGGCAGGAGTTCGAACTGCTACGCAGCTACCTCGAAATCCAGTCCATGCGCTTCGGCTCGCGGCTCGCATTCGACATCGATCTGCCGCCGGCGCTGGCCGACGTCGAGATTCCGCCGATGCTGATCCAGCCGCTGGTGGAGAACGCGGTGACGCACGGCATCGAGCCATGCATGAGCGGCGGGAGCATCGTGCTGGCCGCGCGCGACCCCGGCGATGGCAACGTGCAGGTGGTGATCACCGATAGCGGCATCGGCTTCTGCCAGGGCGGCACCAAGGGCTCCGGCATGGGGCTGACGCACGTACGCGAACGGCTGGCGCGGATCTTCGGCGCTGCGGCCGTCATGCAGATGGAAGAGAACCATCCGCGTGGCGTGATCGTGCGGCTGACGTTACCGCTGGCGCGCCAGGCCGACTTGTCGTCACTACCATCGGCGCTGCTGGTGGAACTGCCGGCGGGTGCGCATGGCAGCCACGAGACGTCGCCCCGCGCACGTCCGGCCGGTGGTGTGTCCGCGGCCCACTCCTGATCCTGACCCTGATCCTGATCGATCTATTTCCGAGCCCTTGCAATGTCCCCGACGTTGTTGATTGCCGATGACGAAGCACTGCTTGCGCGCGTGCTCGCCGCCGAGCTGAGTGCGCTGTGGCCGGAGGCGCGCATCGTCTCCGTGGTGCATGACGGTGTATCCGCGCTCGAAGCCGCGCGCGCACATCGGCCCGATGTCGCGTTTCTCGATATCCGCATGCCCGGTATGAGCGGCATGGACGTGGCGCGCGAACTCGTGGAGGCTGACGAACTGCCGCCGCTCGTGGTGTTCGTGACCGCGTACGATCAGTTTGCGCTCGAGGCGTTCGAGCGCGCGGCCGTCGATTACGTACTCAAGCCGGTCCAGCACGAGCGATTGGAGGCTACCGTGGCGCGGTTGCGCGAGCGGCTGGCGGCACGCTCGGCGGCACCGCCATCGGCGGAGCCCGAGCCAGCCGCGGTCGATGCCAATCGCCTCGCGCAGTTGCTGCATCGGCTCGAAGCGCTCGAGAACCCGCCGCCGCAACGTGGCGTCACGCCGGGGCCGGGGCCGGGGTCGGGTCAGTTCCTACGCTTTATCAAGGCGCTGGTCGGGCAGGAAGTCCGCATCATTCCGGTGGACGAGGTGATCTATCTCGAAGCCACCGACAAGTACGTCAATGTGGTCTCGGCCAATGGCGAGGCCCTGATCCGTACCAGCCTGCGCGAACTTGCGCAGCAGCTCGACCCGGATCGCTTCTGGCAGATCCATCGCGGCACCGTGGTCAACATCGACTGCGTGGCGAGCGCCGTCAACCAGTCGCTGGGTCGTGTCTCGCTGCGGCTGCGCAACCGCGACGAATCGCTGCCGGTCGCGCGACAGTACGCGCATCTGTTCAAGCAGATGTAGGCAGGTAAGAATGTGGGGGTCTATTTCACTCCCTGCCTACCATGCATCGCGTATTTGTCTACGGCACCCTGCGTGCCGGTGAAGTCAACGATCTGAACCTGGCCGCGCAGCGGCATGGCATTGCCGCGCCGACGCTGGTCGGTATCGGCGTCATCGCCGGACGGCTCTATGACTTCGGCACCTATCCGGGCCTCGTGCTCGACGCCACCGCCGGTCCGGTGCGCGGCGATATCTACGACATTCCAGACGCGTTGCTTCCCGTGCTCGACGAGATCGAGGAGGTCTACCCGGGTCAGGCCACGCTGTTCGTGCGCGAGATTCAACCGGTGGGGCTCGATAGCGCGGCGGTGCCGTGTTTGCTCTATCCCGTGGCGGACAGCGCGGTGGCGGGGCTCGTCCGGATCGACAGTGGCGACTGGGTCGAATATCGCCGCGCGCGGGACGTGGCGATCGTCTGACAAATTTCACGATGCGGAAAGCTGTTTTGGTCCGCAAAAATACATGGTTGCGGAGCACAACGTGCATTTCTCATTATGGAAGATCACGTGCCGCATCGTGAAATTATCTTCGTAAGACATTGAATATAAACAAATAAAAATCTTATAAGAAGGGCGTTCGTACGCTTGTTGCGACGCGGGAGGCTTCCCTACACTCTTATATAAGACACATGACCTGCGGGTCGGTGTCAGCGAGATTCGAAGCCCACCCCATCGACAACAGGAGAACACCATGTCCCGCCAACAAGATATCCAGAAGCTCCAGCAAGACTGGGAAACCAACCCGCGCTGGAAGGGCGTGTCGCGCAACTACACGGCCGAGGACGTGGTCCGCCTGCGTGGTTCGATCCAGATCGAGCACACGCTCGCGCGCCGCGGTGCCGAGAAGCTCTGGCATCTGCTCAACACCGAGCCGTTCGTGAACACGCTTGGCGCGCTGACGGGCAATCAGGCCATGCAGCAGGTGAAGGCGGGCCTCAAGGCCATCTATCTGTCGGGCTGGCAGGTTGCGGGTGACGCGAACGTGGCGGGCGAGATGTATCCCGACCAGTCGCTGTACCCGGCGAACTCGGTGCCGCTGGTGGTCAAGCGCATTAACAATACGTTCCAGCGCGCGGATCAGATCCAATGGAGCGAGGGTTCTGGCGATGTGGATTACTTCGCGCCGATCGTGGCCGATGCCGAAGCCGGCTTTGGCGGCGTGCTGAACGCGTTCGAACTGATGAAGGCGATGATCGAGGCGGGTGCCGCCGGCGTCCACTTCGAAGACCAGCTTGCCTCGGTCAAGAAGTGTGGCCACATGGGGGGCAAGGTGTTGGTGCCGACGCGCGAAGCCGTGGCCAAGTTGCATGCCGCGCGCCTGGCTGCCGACGTCTCGGGTGTGCCGACGCTGGTGATCGCACGGACCGACGCCGAGGCTGCCGATCTGCTGACCTCCGACGTGGATGAGCGCGACCAGCCGTTCTGCACGGGCGAGCGCACCGTGGAGGGTTTCTATCGCACCAAGCCGGGTATCGACCAGGCCATCGCGCGTGCTATCGCCTATGCGGAAGTGGCCGACCTGGTGTGGTGCGAAACCGGCAAGCCGGATCTGGAGTTCGCCCGCAAGTTCGCCGAGGCCGTGCATGCGAAGTTCCCGGGCAAGATGCTCGCGTACAACTGCTCGCCGTCGTTCAACTGGAAGAAGAACCTCGACGATGCCACCATCGCCAAGTTCCAGAAGGAGCTCGGCGCGATGGGCTACAAGTTCCAGTTCATCACGCTGGCTGGCTTCCACTCGCTGAACTACTCGATGTTCAACCTGGCCTACGGCTATGCGCGCAACCAGATGAGCGCGTTCGTCGAACTGCAGGAAAACGAGTTCGCCGCAGCCGAGAAGGGCTTCACCGCAGTGAAGCACCAGCGCGAAGTCGGTACCGGTTACTTCGACGCGGTGACGCAGACCATCGAAGGCGGCCAGTCCTCGACCACCGCGCTCAAGGGCTCGACCGAGGATGAACAGTTCTTCGACGAGAAGAAGGCCGCAGTGCGCAAGGTGGCTTAAAACGGCTGCGCCCCTCTCCCGAAGGAGCGGGGCGCACTGCGTGAGATGCGGGAAGGTACGGCGGGAAAGTACGGCGAAAAATCAGCGGTAGACGATGACCGGGATGTCGGTGTGGGTCAGGACCTTCTGGGTTTCGCTCCCAAGTATCAGCCCGGTCAAGCCGCGCCGGCCGTGGGAGGCCATGAAGATGACGTCGCAACCGTGACGTTCGGCCGCGTCGATGATGCCGAGATAAGGCACTGCGAACGTGCTCATGTCGGCGTCGAATGGCAGGTTTTCCGCGGTAGCGGCGGCCTCGATTTCGCGCAGATAGAGCCGCGCCTGGCTTTCGATGCGGTCCTTGAACGCCTGCGGCGCTTCCACGACGATTTCGCTGAACGGGGTGTAGGGATACTCCTCGAGGCAGACATAGGCGGTGACGCGCGCGCCGATCACCTTGGCCAGTTCGAGGCCACCGTCGATGGCCTTCTTGGACAGTGCGGAACCGTCAGTGGGCAACAGGATGTGCTTGAACATGCTGGACCTCCTATCTCGAAGTGAAACTTCTCGAAGTCAAACCGACAAGTTCATTCTAGTCCGCTTGAGGCACTTACTTTTGCGCCAGATCAAGTGTGACAGTGTTGCGCCGTACGAAAGCTGTTCAGGCCACCGCTTATGCCACAACCTCGCTGCCGGTCTCGGCCGCCAGTGCGGCAGCCTGCTCGGCGCGGCGCCAGTAAACGGGATTGCCGTAGGTGTTCTTCAGATGATCGATGAACAGCCGCACCCGCAGCGGCAGGTGCTTGCGTTGCGGAAAGACGGCGTGGATGCCGATGGGCGGCGCCTGGAACTCGTCGAGCACGGTGACCAGCCGGCCGCTGGCGATCTCGTGGCCGACTTCCCACCAGGACCGCCAGGCCAGTCCATGCCCCTGGAGGCACCATTCGTGCAGTACCGCGCCGTCCGTGCATTCCATGGTGCCACCCACCTTGATGGTCACCGGGCGGCCGTCCTGCTGGAACACCCAGCCTCGCTGGACGTTGGCGCTCGCGCCGAACGCCAGGCAGTTGTGGTGCGCCAGCGCCTCCGGCTCGCGCGGCGTGCCGGCGCGAGCCAGATAGGCGGGGGAGGCCACGACCACGCGGCGGTTCTCGGCCAGGCGGATCGAGACAAGATTGGAGTCGGGCAGGTCGCCCAGCCGGATCGCGCAGTCGAAACCCTCGTTGACGAGGTCGACCACGCGGTCCGCCAGATCGAGCGTGATGGTGACGTCCGGATGCGATTCGATGAACAGCGGCACCACCGGCGCCACGTGCTTGCGGCCGAAGCCCGCGGGCGCGGTCACGCGCAGATGGCCGCTGGCCTTGACGCCGCCGGCGGAGACACTGGCCTCGGCGTTGTGCAGGTCGTTGAGGATGCGCTGGCAGTCCTCGAGAAACGCGGAGCCCTCGAACGTCAGCGTGATGCGGCGCGTGGTGCGGACCAGCAGTTTGACGCCGAGCCGCTCTTCGAGCGCGTCGATGCGGCGGCCGATGATGGCAGGTGCGACGCCTTCAGCGGCGGCGGCGGCCGAAAGGCTGCCACGCGACGCCACCGACACGAAAGTTTCGAGTTGTTTGAAGTGATCCACGATAGTGCGTAAGAATAAGTGCGCATGAATGTCGCCGGAATCGGGCTAGATTAGATGCCGAAAAGTAAAAGATCAAGTGACCCCCGGCGGCTTTGTCGCAGTGCAATGTCTGCCTACAATTCCCTGCATTCAGACGTGTACAAGCCCATTCAGTCCATACATGCACAAGATTCGCGCGGTCGTGTTCGATGCCTATGGCACGCTGTTCGACGTGTATTCCGTCACGGCGCGCGCGGAACAGTTGTTTCCGGGCAAGGGCGAGGCGCTGGCGCTGCTGTGGCGCGAGCGTCAGATCGACTACACGCGCGTGCGCACCATGGCGGCACCGGACGGCGCGCGCTACAAGCCGTTCTGGGACATCACGGTCGACGCGCTGCGCTATGCGGCCGCGCGTCTGGAGCTGGACCTGAGCGCGACCACGGAAGCGCAACTGCTCAAGGAGTACGCCTGCCTGTCCGCGTTTCCGGAGAACTTGAGCGCGCTCAAGCGACTGCGGCGCGCGGGGCTGCCGCTGGGCATCCTGTCCAACGGCAATCCCGAGATGCTCGACATCTCGGTCAAGAGCGCCGGCATGCAGGGCCTGTTCGACCATGTGCTGTCGGTCGAGGCCGTGCGCCAGTACAAGACCGCGCCGGCCGCGTACGCGCTGGGTCCGTCCGCGTTCGACCTGCCCGTGCAGGAGATCCTGTTCGTGTCCTCCAATGGCTGGGACGCGTGCGGGGCCGCCTGGTACGGCTACACCACGTTCTGGATCAACCGTGCCGGTCATCCGGCGGAGCGCCTCGATGTGGCGCCTGCCGGCACCGGTCACGACATGAACGACCTGCTCGCATTTCTCGCCACGCACGGCGTGCCGAACTGACGCACGCCATTCCGACACACCATTCCATCGCATATACAGGAGAACACTGATGGCTATCACGCTGCCCGCGGGCATGAAGATTACCGGCGAGATCCTGCCGGCCTACGAAGACATCCTGACGCCGGAGGCACTGGCCCTGGTCGACAAGCTCCATCGCGCCTTCGAGCCGCGCCGCCAGGAACTGCTGGCCGCGCGTGTGGAACGCACCAAGCGCCTGGACGCTGGCGAGCTGCCCGACTTCCTGCCTGAGACCAAGGCGATTCGCGAGGGCGAATGGAAGGTGGCCCCGGTACCGCAGGCGCTCGAACTGCGCCGCGTGGAGATCACGGGTCCGGTCGAGGCCAAGATGGTGATCAACGCGTTCAACTCGGGTGCCGACAGCTACATGACGGACTTCGAGGACTCGAACACGCCGAACTGGCATAACCAGCTGCAGGGTCAGGTCAACCTGAAGGCCGCCGTGCGCCGCACGCTGACGCTGGACTCGAACGGCAAGCATTACAAGCTCAACGACAAGATCGCCACGCTGCAGGTGCGTCCGCGTGGCTGGCACCTCGACGAGAAGCACGTCACTATTGAGGGTCGCCGAGTGTCGGGCGGGATCTTCGACTTCGCGCTGTTCCTGTTCCACAACGGCAAGGAGCAGGTCGCGCGCGGCGCGGGTCCGTTCTTCTATCTGCCGAAGATGGAGAGCCACCTCGAGGCGCGCCTGTGGAACGACGTGTTTGTGGCGGCGCAGAAGGAAGTGGGTCTGCCGCAGGGCACGGTCAAGGCCACGGTGCTGATCGAGACCATTCTCGCCGCGTTCGAGATGGAAGAAATCCTGTATGAGCTGCGCGACCACAGCGCGGGCCTGAATGCCGGCCGCTGGGACTACATCTTCTCGTGCATCAAGAAGTTCAAGGTGGACAAGGAGTTCTGCCTGGCCGACCGCGCCAAGGTGACGATGACCGCGCCGTTTATGCGCGCGTACGCGTTGCTGTTGCTCAAGACCTGCCACAAGCGCGGCGCGCCCGCGATTGGCGGCATGAGCGCGCTGATCCCGATCAAGAACGATCCGGAGAAGAACGCGATCGCGATGGAAGGCATCATCAGCGACAAGCGCCGCGATGCGATCGACGGTTACGACGGTGGCTGGGTGGCACACCCGGGTCTGGTGGAGCCGGCGATGAAGGAGTTCGTCGCGGTGCTCGGCGACAAGCCGAACCAGTTCGAGAAGCAGCGTCCGGACGTGAACGTGAAGGCCTCGGAACTGCTCGACTTCAAGCCGGAGACGCCGATCACCGAGCACGGTCTGCGCATGAACATCAACGTCGGTATCCATTACCTCGGCGCGTGGCTGGCCGGCAATGGCTGCGTGCCGATCCACAACCTGATGGAAGATGCCGCCACCGCCGAGATCTCGCGCTCGCAGGTGTGGCAGTGGATCCGCTCGCCGAAGGGCAAGCTCGAGGATGGCCGCAAGGTCACCGCGGAACTGGTGCGCGCGCTGATTCCGGAAGAACTGGCCAAGGTGAAGCAGGTGGTGGGTGGTGAAACGCCGACCTACGACCGCGCCGCGCAGATCTTCGAGCAGATGTCGACGTCGGAGGACTTCGCCGAATTCCTCACGCTGCCGCTTTACGAAGAAGTCTGATCGCAGCTGGATGGTGGGAGACAAAGCCCCCGGGTTCGCCCGGGGGCTTTTTTTATTGGCCCCTGGTGCCATATGTCTCTACTCGCAAAGCCATTCATAATGGCGACATACACGAACTGGAGAAGTGAGTTGCGTTTCGAACACCTGGTGGAGATCAACGACCCCGGCAACCCTGCGCTGGAGCCGATGACGGCGGGGCAGTTGTGGCAGGGGCTGGTGCTGCGCGCGGAAGAACCGGCGGAGTTTATCCTCGGGCTGGATGGGTCCGAGGTGACGGCGCGTGGCGACGGGTGGATCGAGCGGGTGTTGCACTTCGGGCAGGCGAAGATCCGCGATCGCGTGGTGTATGAGCCCCAGCGGCAGGTCCGTTACGAGACCGCGGCCACGGCCGAGCACGCGGGTGGCACGCTGACGATGGTCATCGAGACGCCGGGCCCGGATGCATTGCTGCTGCGCTTTATCTATGAAACGACGATGCCGGCGGTGGATGCGAGCGGTGACGACCGCTATGCGGAGATCGTCAAGTCCGCCTACCACGAGGCGGATCTGGACACCGTGCGCAAGATCCGCGAGATCGCGCACAGCGGCCGGCTTGGCTGAGCCGGCGGCCGCTCTGGGGGCCTAGCTTACTGCGCCGCTGCGCAGTTCCTCGACGAGGTCGATGTACTTCTGCATCGCCTCGTCCTTGGCCGTGCCCTTCAGCGATTCCCACGCCTCGAACTTGTAGCGCCCGACGAAATCGGTCATGCCGGGCTTGTCGCCGTGCGCGTCGCCTTCGCTGCCTTGCTTGTAGAGCGCGTAGAGACGCAGCAGAGTCATGTTGCTGGGGCGCTCGCTCAGCGCTTTGACATCGGTCGTGGCTTGTTCGAAGCGGGCCTGAAGATCGCTCATTGGGGGACTCCTGTTTCAAGAAATTGCGATGAATTTGGTGCGGTATCCGATGATAGCCGCGCCCGCTCGCCGTTTGCGGCAAAAAAATCCGAAGAAGCCCTCGGTCACGCCTTGTGGCGGGGACAACGGATACAATCGCGGGATGTCCTGGATTCTTGCTGTCGAGACCTCCACAGAGTGGTGTTCCGTCGCACTTGGGCGCGCCGCCGTTGACGGCGACGCCCGGTGCGTCTTCCGTCATGACCATACTGGCCCGCGCTCGTCGTCGCGCGTGTTGCCGGCGGTCGCCGAAGTGCTGGCCGAGGCCGGCGCGCGGCTGGCCGACTGCGCCGCGATCGCGTTCGGCGCCGGGCCCGGCTCGTTCACGGGTTTGCGCACCGCCTGCGGCGTGGCGCAGGGCCTCGCGTTCGGGGCCGAGCTGCCGGTGATTCCCGTCAATACGCTGATGGCTTGCGCCGAGGCTGTGCGCAGCGGCCCGGTGCCATTACCGACGGGTACGGCGGTGCTGGTGACACTCGATGCGCGCATGGACGAGGTGTATTCCGGCACGTTCGTATGGCAGGCCGGCGAGGGCGGGCAGGCTGGCGCGTGGCGCACGGTTGGCGCGATTGGCGTTGGACCGGCTGAGGCCGTGGTGCGACCTGACGGCGACTATTGGATCGTGGGCGGTGCCATTGCGGTGTTCGGCGAGCGGCTGGCGGTAGCGGCCGGGGCCACGCGGCAGGTGCCCGACGCGATGCCGGATGCGCGCGCGCTGGTGGCGATCGCGCGCCGCGCGCTGGCGCGCGGCGAGACCATCGATGCGGCCGACGCGATGCCGATCTACCTGCGCGACAAGGTTGCGCAGACCATCGTCGAGCGCGAGGTCGTGGCGGCCGCCAAGGCAGCCAGGCTGGCCGCCGAGGCGACGGCAGCGACCGCGGCCACCGCGGAGGCGACCGCAGTGGTGCCGACGCCAGGGAGCGCGACGTGAGTGCCGCGCTGCAGCCGTTTGCCGACGGTAACTGGCCGGATGTGCCGGTCATGCCCGTACTGCCGAACGGCTGGTCGATCGGGCGCATGAGCGCGCTGGACCTTGCGGCGGTGTCCGAGATCGAGCACCGCGCCTACAGTCATCCGTGGACGCGCGGCAACTTCGAGAACTCGCTCAAGGCTGGTCATCTCGGCCTGACGCTGCGCGACCCGACCCATACACTCGTTGGCTACGCGGTGCTGATGCCCGTGGTCGATGAAATGCATCTGCTCAACATCACGATCGATCCGCGTCGTCAGCGCCAGGGCCTTGGCCGCATGCTGCTGGCCGTGACGCTGGCGACCTCGCACGATCACCGGCTCCATACGATGCTGCTTGAAGTCCGCCCGTCCAATGTCGGGGCGATTGCGCTGTATGAGGAAGCCGGTTTCGCGGAGATCGGCCGTCGGCGCGGCTACTATCCGGCCGGCGCGCAGGGCCGCGAGGATGCGCTCGTGCTGCGGCGTGGCTGGCTGGCGGAGGAGGCGTGATGACGGATACCGTGAAGGAGAACGCCGTGCATCGCCGCGCGCAGTTTCTGGAAGTGCTGGGCATTCGCACCGAATGGCTGCCGCGCGTCGCAATCGTCGCGGCGGAGCCTGCCGAGGACGTGGTGGCGCTGGCGGATGCCGGCGAGACGGCCGAGGCCGAGCCTGCGGCCCAGCGCGCACCCGCGCAAGACGCGCCGGTGGGCGCCACGGCGGAAGCGCGCGGCGCCGGCGGGCGTGATGGCGCGCCGGCCGTGGGCCGGGCGCCGGCGCCAGATATCGTGAGCCCGCTTTTGCCGCAGCGCGCGGCGGAGATCGCGACGCTCGACTGGGCCGGGCTCGAAGCGAGCGTGGCCGGTTGCACGGCCTGCGGCCTGTGCGAGACGCGTACCCAGACCGTGTTTGGCGTGGGCGATCGCGCTGCCGAATGGATGCTCGTGGGCGAGGCGCCCGGCCAGAACGAGGACCTGCAGGGCGAGCCGTTCGTCGGCCAGGCCGGCAAGCTGCTCGACAACATGCTGGGCGCGCTGAACCTCGCGCGCGGTCGCAACGTATTTATCGCCAACGTGCTCAAGTGCCGGCCGCCCGAGAACCGCGATCCGGCGCCGGACGAAGTGGCGCAGTGCGAGCCGTACCTGCGCCAGCAGATCGCGCTGCTGCGGCCGAAGGTCATCGTGGTGCTCGGGCGGTTTGCCGCGCAGTCGCTGCTGCGCACGACCACGCCGATCGGCAAGCTGCGCGGCACGGTGCACGAGTACGAGGGCATTCCGGTCGTGGTGACCTATCACCCGGCCTACCTGCTACGCACGCTGTCCGACAAGGCGCGTGCGTGGGAGGATTTGTGCCTGGCACGCGAGGTCCACGATCGTGCGGGAGCTCAAGCCTGACCTCGCGCACGCCCTGAGCCCCGGCGGACCGGCACTGGCCGGCCCCGACGGGGTGGCGGAGGTATTGCCGCTGTGGCGCGGCGCGCCCTCGCAGCGTGTGCGCGATCTGGCATGGTGCTCGCTGGCGCCGCCGTTGCTGTCGCGCCTGCCGATTCCCGATTCTGTCGCGCCTGCTTTCCAGCTTGCTCGCTGGCCGGCCGCGCCGCGCGACGCGTGGGTGCGCTGGCTGGCAGCGGCCGCGCCGGCCACGCTGCCGGAGACCCTTGCCGAGCTCGGTGCGGACGCCGGTGCACGGGCCGGCAATCGCAGCCTGCGGCTCGGGCGCCATGCCGAGCGCCTGCTGCATTTCGCGCTGAGCCATGCGTTTGGACTGGAGTTGCTGGCCGCCAATGTGCCCGTGCGCCAGCGGCACGATCACGGCATCCGCACGCTCGGCGAACTGGACTTCGTCTGGCGGGACCCGGCGCAGGGCGAGGTGGTGCACTGGGAAATGGCCACCAAGTTCTACCTTCACGTCGATGCAACCGCTGGTGCCGGCATGACTGAGGCGCCGGTTGCCGACCTGCGCGCGTTCGTCGGCCCGAACCTCGTGGACCGGCTCGGCGACAAGCTCGACCATATCGTGCGGCGCCAGCTTCCGCTCGGCCGGACGGCCGAAGCGCTTGCCGCGCTGGGCGGTGGCATCGATCGCGGCGAGGTCTATCTGCTTGGTTGGCTGTTCTATCGCAACGGCAGGACGCCACCTGGGCTCGACGCGCTTGGCATTGCGCCCGATCACCTGCGTGGATGGTGGTCCACCATCGAAGACTGGTCCACGCGCGCGAGCACGCGACCCGGCTCGCGGTGGTGCCGGCTACCCCGTGCGGACTGGCTGTCGGGTCTGAGGCTGGGCATCACGCCGGCCGACGGCGAGCCTGTGCTCGAAGACGTGGGCGCGTTGCACGCGGCGCTGGCCGAGCGCTTTGCCGATGCCCATCCCGACCACAGCTGGCGGCGCGAGTCGCCCGTCATGCTGTGCGAGCTGGCGCCGCTTGGCGCGGGCGGTCAGGACGGATGGATCGAGATATCGCGGGGGTTTGTGGTGCCGGACGGCTGGGAAGCGCGCGCCAGAGAGCGCGTGGCACGGCCTTAGCCGCTATGCCTGCCGGGGCGCGCCGCAGGGGCAGCCCCGGCCGGGCGGTGTCAGTGATGTCTCAGTGGTGCTTATCCTCGCCGATCATCGCCAGCGAGTTGAACACGCGCACGTTGTAGCGGTGCAGTCGCATCACCAGGTACATCGTGATGCAGATAAACAGCCCCAGCGCGACAATCACGAAGCCGATCGGGCAGTTGAGCTTGATCAGCAGCGCATACAGGCACAGCATCAGCAGCACCGATACGTTCTCGTTGAAATTCTGCACCGCGATCGAATGGCCGGCCGACAGCAGCACGTGTCCGCGGTGTTGCAGCAGCGCGTTCATCGGCACCACAAAGTAGCCCGACATCGCGCCCACGATCGCCAGGAACACGTAGGCGATGGCCATGTACAGCGGCATGTGCCAGCCCATGATGTCCAGCGTCACGGCCGGCATCGCGTCCTTCGTATAGAACGCCATCAGCATGACCGTGGCGCCCATCGCCACGCCGAATGGCAGCACCGACAGCGAGCGCTTGAGTGGGATCCGGGCAGCCGCGGCAATCGCGCCCACCGCCACGCCGACGGCCACCACGGCCTGTAACAGCGCGCCCTGCGAGAGGTTGAGCCCGAGCGAGTGTTCGGCCCACTTGAGCACGATGAACTGCAAGGTGGCACCCACGCCCCAGAACAGCGTGGTCACGGCCAGCGAGATCTGGCCGAGCTTGTCGCGCCACAGTGCAACGAAGCAGTCGCCGAACTCGGCGATCAGCTTGATCGGGTTCTTTTCCTGCGCCGGATAGCGTGCGCCGGTGTCGGGAATGAAGATATTGAAGATGGAGGCGATCAGATAGCACAGCATGATCACCACCATGGCCGCTTCGGCCGGGGTGTTGATGCCGGTGTCGACGTAGGGTACGTCCAGACGCAGCAGGATGTCGGACACATGCACCGAGATCAGCGCGCCGCCCACCACGGTACCGAGAATGATCGAGCCGACTGTAAGGCCCTCGATCCAGCCGTTGGCCATCACGAGTTTTTCCGGCGGCAGCAGTTCGGTCAGGATGCCGTACTTGGCCGGCGAGTACGCCGCCGCGCCGAAGCCGACGATGCCGTAGGCCAGCAGCGGGTGCAACCCGAACATCATGATGGCGCAACCGACGATCTTGATGGCATTCGTGATCAGCATCACGCGCCCCTTCGGCATCGAGTCAGCGAACGCGCCAACGAAGGCGGCGAGCACGACGTACGAGAGCACGAAGAACAGCTTGAGCAGCGGCGTCATCCACTGCGGGGAATGCAATTCGGTAAGAAGGGCGATGGCTGCGATAAGCAGCGCATTGTCGGCCAGCGACGAAAAAAACTGCGCGGCCATGATGGTGTAGAAACCCTTCTTCATACTGTCGACTTTGTCTCCATCACGGGCGCCCCTATGGACGGGCGGGGCGGTCGGGTGCGCGCCAACCGGCAGCGTCGCGGCTTGCAGGGAACCAGGCGCGGTGGCCGTGTCAAAGTGGGGCGGATGCGTGACATTTGCTCGCCGCGAGGCTTGCCTGACCGTCATGGACATATTGCTTCACTTATAAAACATGGCCTGAGCGTCCGGCTTTATATCACGAAAACGCGACATTTCAGCACAGTGGCGGACGGCCTTTTTGACAGCGGGTGGCGGAATCGATTCCCGGAATCCGCATCCAACTGTGTTCAAATATCGGCTGCGCGGCGCGCATGCCCTCGATGGCCCAGGGTTCGGGCCCATGGCCCTAGCACGTGCGATGCCAGCCACCACGGTTCCAACACGTTCTGAAACGCCGGGCACTTGCGGGGCGGTGACGGGGTCTACCCTGACGACACCGCTTTTCCAGCGCACCGGTCTTTCAACGGACCCGTCCCACCCGTGGATGTTCCCTAAATCTTTCCCATGCCAAGACCGATCCAAGCCGTCATCCACCAGCCAGCCCTCGCCAACAACCTCGAGGTCGTGCGCCAGCGCGCGCCCGGCGCGCGCGTCTGGGCCGTGGTCAAGGCCAATGCCTACGGCCACGGCATTCGCCGTGCGTTCGCCGGCCTGCGCGGCGCCGACGGGTTCGGCCTGCTGGACCTCAGCGAAGCCGTACAACTGCGCGAGCTGGGTTGGCAGGGCCCGATTCTGCTGCTCGAAGGCATCTTCCAGCCGCAGGACGTGGCGCTGCTGGAGCAATACCGCCTGACTACCGCAGTCCACTGCGAGGAGCAATTGCGCATGCTCGAACAAGCGCGGCCGCGTGGTCCGCTCGCACTGCAGCTCAAGCTCAACACCGGCATGAACCGCCTTGGCTTCAGGCCGGCGCAATACCGCACCGCTTGGGAGCGCGCGCGCACCATGTCGTGCGTGGGCAGCATCGTCCATATGACGCATTTCTCCGATGCCGACGGCCCGCGCGGCATCGCGCATCAGATCGAGGCGTTCGACAGCGCCACCGCGAACCTGCCGGGCGAGGCCAGCCTGGCCAACTCGGCCGCCGTGCTGTGGCATCCGGAATCGCATCGGGCCTGGGTCCGGCCCGGCGTGATCCTGTACGGCGCCTCGCCGAGCGGGCGCGCGGCCGATATCGCCGACACCGGACTGCAGCCCGCCATGTCGTTGCACAGCGAGGTGATCGCGGTGCAGGACCTGCAGGTGGGCGATACCGTCGGCTATGGCTCGCTGTTCACGGCCGAGCGGCCGATGCGCATTGGCGTGGTGGCGTGCGGTTATGCCGACGGCTACCCGCGCCACGCGAGCGGCTGGGGCGAGCTGCGCGCGCCGGTACTGGTCGATGGCGTGCGCACGGAGCTCGTGGGCCGCGTGTCGATGGACATGCTCTGCGTGGATCTGACGCCGTGCCCGAAGGCGCGCGTGGGCTCGCCGGTGACGCTGTGGGGACAGGGCCTGCCGATCGACGATGTGGCCGCGGCCAGCGGCACGGTGGGCTACGAGCTGATGTGCGCGCTGGCGCCGCGGGTGCCGACCACGGTGGCCACGGTAAGCGGGACGGCAGACGCGCACTGACCCCCAAATCGAGAAAAAAATAAAGGAAGCGGGCTTGGCCAAGAACAAGACTGTCTATACGTGCACCGAATGCGGTGGCACGGCGCCGCGCTGGCAGGGCCAGTGCCCGCATTGCCAGCAGTGGAACACGCTGGTCGAAACCGTCGCCGATACCAACTCGGCCGCGACGCGGCGGTTCCAGCCGCTGGCGGCCTCGGCTGTGGTGCGCAAGCTGTCCGATATCGACGCGGCCGATGTGCCGCGCTTCTCGAGCGGCATCGACGAATTCGACCGCGTGCTCGGCGGCGGGCTGGTGGCCGGCGGCGTGGTGCTGATCGGCGGCGACCCCGGCATCGGCAAGTCGACGCTGCTGTTGCAGGCGCTGGCCAATCTGGCTGGCGAACGACGCGTGCTGTATGTGAGCGGCGAGGAGTCGAGCGCGCAGATCGCGTTGCGCGCGCAGCGGCTCGGTGTGGATAGCCCGTCGATGGGGCTGCTGCCCGAGATCCAGCTGGAGAAGATCCAGGCCGCGCTGGAGGCGGAGAAGCCCGAGGTGGCGGTGATCGATTCGATCCAGACGCTGTACTCGGAGGCGCTGACGTCGGCGCCGGGCTCGGTGGCGCAGGTGCGCGAATGCGCGGCGCAGCTGACGCGCATCGCCAAGAGCAGTGGCATCACGATCATCCTGGTGGGGCACGTGACCAAGGAAGGCAGTCTGGCCGGCCCGCGCGTGCTCGAGCATATCGTCGATACAGTGCTGTATTTCGAGGGGGACACGCATTCCTCGCACCGGCTGATCCGCGCGTTCAAGAATCGCTTCGGCGCGGTCAACGAGCTCGGCGTGTTCGCGATGACAGAGAAGGGGCTGCGCGGCATCAGCAATCCGTCGGCGCTGTTCCTGTCGCAGCACGAGGAGTCCGTTCCCGGTTCGTGCGTGCTGGTGACGCAGGAGGGCACGCGGCCGCTGCTGGTGGAAGTGCAGGCGCTGGTCGACAGCGCCGGCGTGCCGAATCCGCGCCGCCTTGCGGTCGGGCTCGAGCAGAACCGGCTGGCGATGCTGCTGGCGGTGCTGCACCGGCATGCGGGCATCGCGTGCTTCGATCAGGACGTATTCCTGAACGCGGTGGGCGGGGTGAAGATCACCGAGCCAGCCGCGGATCTTGCGGTGCTGCTGTCGATTCATTCGTCGATGCGCAACAAGCCGCTGCCGCGTGGTCTGGTGGTGTTCGGCGAAGTCGGCCTGGCCGGCGAGATCCGTCCGAGCCCGCGAGGGCAGGAACGCCTGAAGGAAGCGGCCAAGCTCGGCTTTACGGTCGCGGTGATTCCAAAAGCCAATGCGCCGAAGCAGCCGATCGAAGGCATCGAGGTGATCGCGGTGGAGCGCATCGAGCAGGCCATCGACCGCGTGCGGCATCTGGAATAATGACCGCGCGCGCCGACCGGCCGTCGCGTTCGCATGCGGCCTACCAGAGCCTGCGCGACGACATCTTCGCGTTCCGGCTGCTGCCCGGGGATCGCTTCACGGAGAACGACGTGGCGGAGCGGCTCGGCATCTCGCGCACGCCCGTACGCGAGGCGCTGCAGCGGCTGCAGGGCGATGGCCTCGTGCGTGGCTACTACCGCAACGGCTGGGAAGTGGTGCCGCTGGACCTCGCGCGCTTCGAGGCCCTGTACGAGCTGCGCACGCTGCTGGAGACGCATGCGGTCATGCGGCTGTGCGGCCCGGGGACGCGGGAAACGTCTGGAGCATCTGGAGCGTCTGCCATGGCGGCGCGCTTCGACGCGCCCGCGGTGGTCGCGAAACTCGTGTCCGAACTCGATGCCATCTGGCGCGTACCGGTTGCCGAGCGGCTCGACGATGGCCAGCGTGTGTCCGAACTGGACGAGGCGTTTCATCTGGCCATCGTGCATGCGGCCGGCAATCCCGAGGCTGCCGCTGTCCATCAGCAGGTGACAGACCGCATCCGCATCATCCGTCGGCTCGACTTTGCGTTCGGGACGCGAATTTCGCTGACCTACGATGAGCATGGTGCGATTCTCGCTGCGCTTTCCACGCGTGATGCCCCCCGCGCGGTTGCGTTGCTGTCAGCGCATATCGAGGATGGCCGTGCGGAAGTGAGCCGCCTGACGACGGAGCGGCTCGAGCAGGCCCGCACCAGCCTTGTGCGGCCCGAAGTCCCGAACGCACCTGCACGGCGCAGGCGTTTCGGCTGACGGGGCTGTTACCGGGCAACCCGGTAGCTTGCCGGCACCCTTCCCGACGCCCTTCTCGGCCCCTTATCTCCCCCGTGATCGGCCCTGCGGGCCGTGTCCCCGCACATCGCGGGTGGAGGGCGATCGCCTTTGGCACACATGTTGCAAACGATACCGTAGGAAATTTATGTATACATAAATCGCGGATCGTCTTGTGAGCTTTCATCTTCAACCCAGTCGCGGCAGCCGTGGCATGGCCGTCGCACCCCATGCGCTGGCCGCGCAGAGCGCGGCGGCCGTCCTGCGCGAGGGCGGCAATGCCGTCGAGGCCATGGTGGCGGCGGCGGCAACCATCGCGGTGGTCTACCCGCATATGAACAGCATCGGCGGCGACGGCTTCTGGCTGATCGCACGGCCGGGCGAGGCGCCGCGCGGGCTCGAAGCCTGCGGCGCGGCAGCGGGTGCCGCCACCATCGCCCGCTATCGGGAGGCGGGCCTCGACCGCGTGCCGACGCGTGGCGGCATGGCCGCGAATACCGTGGCCGGGACCCTCTCCGGCTGGCATGCGGCGCTCGAGTGGTCGCGCGAGGCGCTCGGCGGCCGGCTGCCGCGTGCGCGCCTGCTGGCCGATGCCATCGCTTATGCGCGCGACGGCGTACCGATGACGCGGAGCCAGGCCGCGTGCGTCGCGCTCAAGGCGGACGAGCTGCACGACATGCCCGGATTTGCCGCGACGTTCCTGTCGGGCGGACTGCCGAAGGCGGGCCAGCGGTTTCGGCAGCCGCGCCTGGCCGCCACGCTCGAACAGCTCGCGCAGGCGGGCTTCGACGACTTCTACCGTGGCGACCTTGCGCAAACGCTTGCCGGCGAACTGGAAGGGGTAGGAAGCCCGCTGACGCTGGCCGATCTCCAGGCGCATCGCGCAGTCTGGAAGACGCCCCTCGCGCTCGCGCATTCGCTCGGCACGGTCTACAACATGCCGCCGCCCACGCAGGGGCTCGTGTCGCTGCTGATCCTCGGGCAGCTCGACCGGCTCGCGCAAGACCACTGGCTGGGCACGGACCCTGGCGGTCCGGCCTTCGTGCATGCGTGCGTGGAGGCCACCAAGCAGGCGTTTCGCGTGCGCGACCGCCATATTACCGACCCGGCCTATATGGAAGTCGATGTCCGCGACCTGCTTGCGCCGCCCTGGCTCGATGCCGCGGCCGCGCGCATCCGGCCCGACGCGGTGCTGCCGTGGGGCGAGGGCATGGGTCCGGCCGATACGGTGTGGATGGGCGCGATCGATCGCAACGGTGTGGCCGTCAGCTTTATCCAGAGCATCTATCACGAGTTCGGCAGCGGCATCGTGCTGCCGGTCTCCGGCGTCAACTGGCAGAACCGCGGTTGCAGCTTTTCTCTCGACCCTGGCGCGCGCAATCCGCTGATGCCGGGGCGCAAGCCGTTTCACACGCTGAACCCCGCCATGGCGCGGCTGAACGATGGCCGCACGCTCGTCTACGGAAACATGGGCGGCGATGGGCAGCCGCAATCCCAGTCCGCGGTGTTCTCGCGCATCGTCCATTACGGCATGGATCCACAGGCCGCGATCGACGCGCCGCGGTGGCTGCTAGGCCGCACCTGGGGCCAGACCAGCGACACGCTGAAGCTCGAATCGCGCTTTCCCGAGGCCACGCAGGACGCGTTGCGTGCGCTCGGGCATGACGTGGAGATCCTGCTGCCGTACGACGAGACCATGGGCCATGCGGGTGCGATCGTGCTCGGCGCCGACGGGCTCTATGAAGGCGGCAGCGATCCACGCAGCGACGGCGCCGCGGTCGGGTGGTAGCGGGGCGTCGCGCCGTCAACAGGTTTCCGCCGCGCCCGCACCGGTGCGCGGCTTTTCTCGAAGTCCGTCTCACAGTCTGAAGGAGTGGTTCGATGCGTACGGTTGCAGATAATGCGGCAGATACCGCGGCGATGTCGGGGTCGCAGGCATTGCCGCTGGCGCGCACGCGCTGGATTCAATTGTTGCTGGGCCTCGCCTGCATGATGGCGATCTCGAGCCCGCAGTACGTCTGGACGCTGTTCACCAAGCCGTTGTCGGCCAAGCTCGGTGTGCCGTTGTCCGAGTTGCAGATCACGTTCTCGATGCTGATCGTGCTGCAGACCTTCTTCTCGCCGTTCCAGGGTGCGTTGATCGAGCGCTTCGGTCCGCGCCGCCTGATCGCGCTTGGCACAGTGCTCGCCGGCCTGAGCTGGGTGCTGGCGTCGCAGGCGCAGACCGTGGGCATGCTGTATCTGAGCTACGGCATTGTCGGTGGCCTCGGCACCGGCATCGTCTATGTGGGTGTGGTCGGTCAGATGGTGCGCTGGTTCCCGGATCGCCGCGGCTTTGCGGTCGGCATGGTGGCGGCGGGCTATGGCATGGGCGCGATCGTCACGACGTTCCCGATCGCGGCTTCGCTCGCGGGCAAGGGCCTCGAGTCCACGCTGTGGCAGTTCGGCCTGTTGTTCGCGGCGATCGGCTTCGTGGCGTCGCAGGGCCTGCGCGCTCCGACCGCGGCTGATGTCCCGCCCGTGCGCGCGACCAACGTGGTGTCTAACGTTGTCGATGTGCCGACCCGCACGATGCTGCGCACACCGCTGTTCTGGCTGCTGTTCGCGATGATGACGATGATGTCGACGTCGGGCCTGATGGTCACGTCGCAGATGGCCGCGTTCGCCAAGGACTTTGGCGTGTCCAACGCGGTGGTGTTCGGCATGGCGGCGCTGCCGCTCGCGCTGACCATCGACCGCCTGACCAACGGGCTCACGCGACCGCTGTTCGGCTGGGTCTCGGACAAATGGGGGCGCGAGAACACGATGTGTTTCGCGTTCGCACTGGAGGCCGTGGCGATGACGCTGTGGCTGCTCACGCGCGAGAACGCGGTGCTGTTTGTGCTGCTGTCGGGCGTGGTGTTCCTTGGCTGGGGCGAGATTTTCTCGCTGTTCCCGTCCACGCTGACCGATACGTTTGGCACCAAGTACGCCACTACGAACTATGGCTGGCTCTATATCTCGCAGGGCATTGGCTCGATCTTCGGCGGGCCGCTGGCCGCGCTGATGCACGAGCGTATGGGGAGCTGGATGCCGGTGTTCGGCGTGGCCATCACGCTGGATATCGTGACGGCGGTGCTTGCGCTGGCGATCCTCAAGCCGTGGCGGCGCCGGTATCTGTCTGCGCAGTCAGCAGCCTGAGCATCGGTACGCTTGCATGCTGCGGCAATCCGCCGCAGCATGCGGCGCGGCGATTGTTCGCGCGGCCGGAAATCGGCCCCAACGCGGAACGGAAAATCGGCCATAATGCGCGTCGAAACGTTCGTCATGCACCGCATGACTATCTCTGTCTTCGATGCCCATGCAAGCCAATTCCCGAGCTTATTTCCTGCTGATTGCCATCCTCTCGTTCGGCGCCGTCGGATTTGCTGTTTATCTCCAGATGGTCGAGGGCTACCAGCCTTGTCCGCTCTGCATCATGCAGCGCTTCGCGTTTGTCGGCATCGGCATCTTCTCGCTGCTGGCGGTGATCGCGCAGAACACGCGCACGCTGTGGCAGGGGCTTGGCATGCTGTCGGGCGTGGCGGGCATCGCGGTGGCCGGTTACCACGTGTCGCTGCTGCTGAACCCCAAGGCGTCGTGCGGCATCGATCCGCTCGAGAACTGGGTCAACCAGTTGCCCACCGCGCGCGTGCTGCCGCAGCTGTTCTATTCGGATGGCCTGTGCACCGCCGAACTGCCACCGATCCTCGGTCTGTCGATTCCGGCGTGGTCGTTGATCTGGCTCGTGATCCTGACGCTGACGCTCGCGGTCGGTCTGATCCGCCGCGAGAAGCATTACCGTTAATCAGAGGATCTGCTCGATCTGCTCTTGTAGCTCGAGCCAGCGCTCTTCCAACTGTTCGAGTTCGCCAGTGACTTCGCCCTGGCGCTTGAGCATCTCCAGCAGCTTCGCCTTGTTGGCTTCCGCATAGCTCGACTCATCGGCCATAAACGCGTCGATGGTTTCCTTGTCGGCCTGCAGCGTGGCCATGCGCTTTTCGATTTTCTCGACTTCCTTGGTCAGCGGCTTGCGCAGTTGCGTCAGCCGCTGGCGTTCATCGGCTTCCGCGCGGCGCTGATCCTTGCGGTTGACCGCAGGGGAGGCGTCGCTGGCGTGCGCGGCGGTGGCGGCATTGCGCTTGGCCGCGGCCTGTTGCAGCAGCCAGTCGCGGTAGTCGTCGAGGTCCCCATCGAACGGGCGAATGGTGCCGTCGGCCACCAGCATGAACTGGTCCGAGGTGGCGCGCAGCAGGTGACGATCGTGTGAAACGAGAATCAACGTGCCTTCGAACTGCGCCAGCGCCATGGTCAGCGCCTCGCGCGTCTCCAGGTCCAGGTGGTTGGTCGGTTCGTCGAGCAGCAGCAGGTTGGGCTTTTGCCAGACTATCAGCGACAGCGCCAGGCGTGCCTTCTCGCCGCCCGAGAACGGCTCGATCGGCGCCGTGGCCATATCACCGCGGAAGTTGAAGCTGCCGAGGAAGTCGCGCAATTCCTGCTCGCGCGTATCGGGGGCCAGGCGTGCCAGATGCTGCAGCGGCGAGTCGTGGTCGCGCAGGGTTTCCAGCTGATGCTGGGCAAAGTAGCCGATCACAAGGCCCTTGCCATGCCGCAGCGTGCCGGTCATCGGATTCTGCGTGCCGGCCAGCGTTTTCACGAGCGTGGACTTGCCCTGGCCGTTGGCGCCGAGCAGGCCGATGCGCTGGCCGGTCTGGATCGACAGCGCGAGGTTGTGCAGGATCGTGATGGGCGGCTCCGCCTCGGCGTAGCCGCAATCCACGCCGTCCAGCACCATCATCGGATTTGGCGCGGACTCGGGCTCGCGGAACTCGAACGCGAAGCCGGCGGCCGCGTGCACGGGCGCGAGCCGTTCCATTCGCTCGAGTGCCTTGACCCGGCTCTGTGCCTGCCGGGCCTTGGTGGCCTTGGCCTTGAAGCGCGTGATAAACGATTCGAGGTGGGCGATTTCCTTCTGCTGGCGCGCGTAGGCGGACTGCTGCAGCGCCATCTGCTGCAGGCGCAGCGTTTCGAACTGGGTGTAGTTGCCGCCGTAGCGTTTCAGCTGCTGATGCTCGATATGGACCGTGACGTTGCAGATCGCATCGAGGAACTCGCGGTCGTGCGAGATCATGACCAGCGTGCCCTGATAGCGCGCGAGCCAGTCTTCGAGCCAGACGATGGCGTCGAGGTCCAGGTGATTGGTTGGTTCGTCGAGCAGCAGCAGGTCGGACGGGCACATCAGTGCCTGGGCGAGGTTCAGGCGCATGCGCCAGCCACCGGAGAACGAGGCCACTGGCTGCGACACCTGCGGGAGCGTAAAGCCCAGGCCCAGCAGCAGTGCTTCGGCGCGCGCGGCGGCGGTATAGCCGTCGGCGTCGGCATACGCGGCATGCGCCTCGCCTTCGGCTGCGCCGTCGCCGGAGGCCTGCGCCGAGGCGATGCGGGCCTCGATCTCGCGCAGGCGTGTGTCGCCGTCGACGGTGTAGTCCAGCGCGCTGCGCGCCACCGCTGGCGTTTCCTGCGCGACGTGGGCGATACGCCAGTTGGCGGGGATGAACAGGTCGCCACCGTCGGGGTGCAGGTCGCCGCGCAGCATCGAGAACAAGGTCGACTTGCCGCTGCCGTTGGCGCCGACGAGGCCCACCCGTTCGCCGGGGTTCAGCGTCACGCTGGTTTGGTCGAACAGCACCTTGGTGCCGCGCTGGAGGACTAGCTGGTCGATTCGAATCACGGGGAGGACGGGCGATGGACGGTGAGGCAGGGCGGCATTGTAGCGCGGCGCAGCCCGGCGCTCGAATCTAGGTGATTACCCTTATTCGGGTTCGCCGGGGTTCTCCTGGTATGCCGTTTGCGTGTAAATTTATTTACATAAACCGGCGCACGCAGAAAGTGCCTTTTCATCGAGCGTGCTTTCCGGATGTTTCCAATCGATCCCGACTTTGGTGCGGAGATCGGATTTTGCACCAGATTGAAGCCTGCCCACCCACAGGCCACCCCCATGCACGAAGGTTTGTCCATTTCCGAGCGTATTGCCCGTAGCCTGCCCACGCTGACGCCCGCGCATCAGCGGATGGCGGGCTACGTGCTCGACAACCTGTTCCGTGCCGCGACCATGCGCATCGATGAATTCGCGACCGCGGTCGACGTGTCGGTGGCCACCGCCAACCGCTTTGCGCGCGCGCTCGGGTTCGAGGGCTATCCGCAATTTCGCGCGGAACTGGTGCGCGGGTTCGAGGCGACGCTGGCGCCGGTGGAGCGGCTGCGTACCGAACTCGAGCGGCCGTCGTCGGTGGCGGACGTCATCGCGGCCGCGCTCGAGGATGGCGCGCGCAATCTCGATGCCACGCGCCGCGCGCTCGATGCCGATGCGTGCGAACGCGCGGTGGATGCGATTCTCGGCGCCGAGCGTGTCTACATCATGGGCTTCGGCGCGAGCGGCTTTCTCGCGGGCCTGCTGCAGCATGGGCTCGAAATGCATTGCCGCATGGTGACCTCGGTATCCAACGCCGGCGGGGCCTCGCACGCGGCACGGCAACTGTTCAAGCTGCAGCCGCAGGATCTGGTCATCGTGATCGCGTTCCCGCGTTACGTGGCCGACTCGATGCTGCTCGCGCAACGCGTCAAGTCGCACGGCGGCCGCCTGCTGGCGCTGACAGACGGCCCGACCTCGCCGCTCGCGCCGCTGGCCGATATCGCGCTGTATGCGAACGCGGGCAACCGGCTATCGGCGAACTCCGACGCCACGGTGCTCGCGCTGATAGAGGCGTTATGCGGCGCGGTAGCGTATCGTTCGGCCCGCTCGGTCAAGGCCGCGGCGCAGATGACCGAATTCCTGCTGCCATGGCTGTACGGCGCGCCCGGCGCGCGCGGCGCCCATGGCGGCGGCAATGGTAACCACGGCAACGCCGAGGCCAGGGACGCCATGGCCAGTAAAACGCGCGGCGACGACACCCCCGGCGACCTAGGCACCACGCGCGCCACCCATTCCCGGCAGGGCGCCTCGCGCCGTGCCGCCCCGAAATCTTCAGACTGAGTTACCCGTACAGATGAATTCCGCTGTCATTGCCATTCACGGTGGCGCAGGCACGATCACCCGTGCCGCGATGGACCCGCAACGCGAACGCGAGTACACCGAAGCCCTCGAGCACGTATTGCGCGAAGGGCAGCGCGTGCTGGCCGCGGGCGGCAGCGCGCTCGACGCGGTGACCGAGGCCGTGCGCCTGCTCGAGGACTGCCCGCTGTTCAACGCAGGCAAGGGCGCCGTGCTCACGCACGCCGGTACCTACGAACTGGATGCGTCCGTCATGGATGGCGCGACGCTGAACGCGGGCGCCATTACCTGCGTCAAGCGCGTGCGCAACCCGGTGCTGGCCGCGCGCGCGGTACTCGAGCACAGCGAACACGTGCTGTTCGCGGCCGAAGGCGCCGAGGCGTTTGCCGCGGCGCAGGGACTGGAACTGGTCGAACCGGAGTACTACTTCACGCAGGCACGGCACGATCAATGGCAGCGCGCGCGCGCCACGGCCGGTATGGCACTGCTCGACCACGACGCCGCGGCACTCGCCGCACAGGCGCAGGCGCAGGGCAATGGCACGGACCCGATCGACCCGGACCGCAAGTTCGGCACGGTAGGCGCGGTGGCCTGCGACGCGCAGGGCAACGTCGCCGCGGCAACGTCCACGGGCGGCGTCACCAACAAGCAGGTCGGCCGCGTGGGCGACACGCCGGTGTTCGGCGCGGGCTGCTATGCAGACGACGTGGCCGCAGTGTCGGCCACCGGCACCGGCGAGATGTTTATCCGCACGGTGGCGGCGTTCGACGTCTCCGCGCAGATGCGTTACGCGGGCCTGTCGCTCGAAGAGGCCGCGCGTCGCGTGGTCATGGAAAAGCTGCCCGCGATCAATGGCCGCGGCGGCCTGATCGCGGTGGACCGCGCGGGCAACGTCACGTTGCCGTTCAATACCGAAGGCATGTACCGCGGCATCGCGCGCGTGGGCGAGCCGGTCAACGTCTGGATTTACGGTTGAGCATGAATTCTAAGATCCCTCCCTCCGGCCTGGTGCTGCCACCCGAACGCGTGGTGGCCGCGCGCGGTCTCACGGTGCGCTTTGCCACGAGCGAGCGCAGCGTGGAAGCGGTGCGCAATCTGTCGTTCCACGTCGATCGCGGCGAAACGCTCGCGGTCGTCGGCGAATCGGGTTCCGGCAAGTCCGTCACCTCGCTGGCGCTAATGCGTTTGGTCGAGCACGGCGGTGGCCGCATCGTCAGCGGCAGCATGTCGCTGCGCCGCCGCAGCGGCGAAGTCATCGACCTCGTCAACGCCAATGATGCCGCGCTGCGCAGTGTGCGCGGCGCCGATGTGGCGATGATCTTCCAGGAGCCGATGACCTCGCTGAACCCGGTGTTCCCGGTCGGCGAGCAGATTGCCGAGTCGATCCGCCTGCATCAGGGCATGGGCCGCGCAGCGGCGCGTGCCGAGGCGCTGCGCATGCTCGATCTGGTGCGCATTCCCGAAGCGCGCCGCGTGCTGGACCGCTTCCCACACCAGTTGTCCGGCGGCATGCGCCAGCGCGTGATGATCGCGATGGCGCTGTCGTGCAAGCCCGCGCTGTTGATCGCCGACGAGCCGACCACCGCGCTCGACGTGACGATCCAGGCCGAGATCCTGCAACTGATTCGTAGCCTGCAGGCCGAGATGCATATGGGCGTGGTCTTCATCACGCACGATATGGGTGTGGTGGCCGAGGTGGCCGATCGCGTGCTGGTGATGTATCGCGGCGAGAAGGTCGAAGAGGGCGCGTCGGACGACGTGTTCCACACGCCCGCGCATCCGTACACGCGCGCGCTGCTGTCGGCGGTGCCGAAGCTCGGCGCGATGACCGGTACCGAACTGCCGGCCAAGTTCCCGCTGGTGCAGGTGAACGATGCCGCGGGTCCGGTGGTCGAGATTCCGCAGGACACGGTGGCGCCTGACGCCGAGCCGATCCTGCGCGTGCGCGACCTCGTGACGCGTTTCGACGTGCCGGGCGGCATGTTCGGCCGCGTGACGCGCCGCGTGCATGCGGTGGAGCAGGTCAGCTTCGACCTGTATCCGGGCGAAACGCTCGCGCTGGTGGGCGAGTCCGGCTGCGGCAAGTCCACCACGGGCCGTTCGCTGCTGCGCCTCGTCAACGCGCAGAGCGGCACGATCGAATTCGCGGGCCAGAACATCAGCCAGATGCAGGGCTCGGCGTTGCAAAGCCTGCGCCGCAATATCCAGTTCATCTTCCAGGATCCGTTCGCCTCGCTGGACCCGCGCGTGCCGGTGGGCTACTCGATCATGGAACCGCTGCTGGTGCACAAGGTGGCCAGTGGCAAGGAAGCCGAGAAGCGCGTGGCGTGGCTGCTGGAGAAAGTGGGCCTGACGGCTGAACAGGCCGGCCGCTATCCGCACGAGTTCTCGGGCGGCCAGCGTCAGCGTATCTGTATCGCGCGCGCGCTCGCGTTGAACCCGAAGGTGGTGGTCGCCGATGAATCGGTGTCCGCGCTCGACGTTTCGATTCAGGCGCAGATCGTCAACCTGATGCTCGATCTGCAGCGTGAGCTCGGCGTGTCGTTCCTGTTTATCTCGCACGACATGGCGGTGGTGGAGCGTGTGAGCCATCGCGTGGCCGTGATGTATCTGGGCCAGATTGTCGAGATCGGCCCGCGCCGCGCGATCTTCGAGAACCCGCAGCACCCGTACACCAAGAAGCTGATGTCGGCGGTGCCGATCGCCGATCCGGCGCGCCGCCACATGAAGCGTGAACCGTTGTCCGACGAAATTCCCAGCCCGATCCGCGCGGTTGGCGACGAGCCAGTGGTCAAGCCACTGGTAGCCGTTGCCGGCGGCGGCGCGCATGGACACTATGTCGCCCGCCATCCGGTCGGCGGCGCCTACTGAAGTTTGTGGTACTTCCACCAGGAGAAAGAAGAATGACTATCCGTATGGTTTCGCCCAGGCTGTTTGCCGGCGCCGTTGCAGTTGGCGCCCTGGGCATGCTCGGTGCGAGCCCCGCGTTTGCCGCCAAGGACGCCGTGATGGCCGTGGACTCCACGTTCACCACGCTCGATCCGTACGATTCGAACGACACGCTGTCGCAGGCGGTGACCAAGTCGTTCTACCAGGGCCTGTTCGGCCTGGACAAGGACCTCAAGCTCGTCAACGTGCTGGCTGAAAGCTACGAAGCCAGCAAGGACGGCCTGACCTACACCATCAAGCTCAAGAAGGGCGTCAAGTTCCATGACGGCACCACGTTCGACGCGAGCGCCGTCAAGGCCAACTTCGATCGCGTGATCGACCCGGCCAACAAGCTCAAGCGCTACACGCTGTTCAACCGCGTGGCCAAGACCGACGTGATCGACGCCAACACCGTCAAGATCACGCTGAAAGAGCCGTTCTCGCCGTTTATCAACGTGCTGTCGCATCCGTCGGCCGTGATGATCTCGCCGACCGCGCTGAAGAAGTACGGCAAGGAAATCGCGTTCCACCCGGTGGGCACGGGTCCGTTCGAGTTCGTCGAGTGGAAGCAGACCGATTACCTGAAGGGCAAGAAGTTCGCGGGCTACTGGAAGACGGGCTATCCGAAGATCGACTCGATCACGTGGAAGCCGGTGGTGGACAACAACACCCGCGCCGCGGTGATGCAGACCGGCGAAGCCGACTTCGCGTTCCGCATTCCGTTCGAGCAGGCCGCCGTGCTGAAGGCCAGCCCGAAGGTCGACATGATCGACGCGCCGTCGATCATCGCGCGCTACATCTCGTTCAACACGCAGGTGAAGCCGTTCAACGACCCGAAGGTGCGTCAGGCCATCAACTACGCGATCAACAAGGACGCGCTGGCCAAGGTGGCATTTGCCGGCTATGCCACGCCGTCCGACGGCGTGGTGCCGCAGGGCGTGGACTACGCCGAGAAGCTGGGCCCGTGGCCGTATGATCCGGCCAAGGCACGCGAGCTGCTGAAGGAAGCCGGCTACCCGAACGGTTTCGAGACCACGCTGTGGTCGGCGTATAACCACACCACCGCGCAGAAGGTGATCCAGTTCGTGCAGCAGCAGCTGCAGCAGGTTGGCATCAAGGCCAGCGTGCAGGCACTGGAAGCTGGCCAGCGCGTGGAGAAGGTGGAGAGCGTGCAGAAGCCCGAGGACGCCGGCGTGCGTCTGTACTACGTGGGCTGGTCGTCGTCGACCGGTGAGTCGGACTGGGCGCTGCGTCCGCTGCTGGCTTCGGAATCGATGCCTCCGAAGCTGCTGAACACCGCGTACTACAAGAACGATCAGGTTGACGCCGACATCGCCGGCGCGCTGCGTACCACCGATCGCGCCGAGAAGGCCCGTCTGTACAAGGACGCGCAGGAGCGGATCTGGAAGGACGCGCCGTGGGCGTTCCTCGTGACGGAGAAGGTGCTGTTCGCGCGTTCGAAGCGTCTGTCGGGCGCGTACGCGATGCCTGACGGCTCGTTCAACTTCGACGAGATCGACATCAAGCAGTAAGCAGTGAGCATTACCCCTCCCCCATGGGGGGAGGGGAGCAATTACAACATGAGTTCTCGATGCTGAATTACTTCCTCAAACGATGCCTGGGCGTGATTCCCACACTGCTGCTGGTGGCGGTGATGGTGTTCCTGTTCGTCCATATGCTGCCCGGCGATCCGGCGCGGCTGGCAGCCGGCCCCGAAGCCGACCAGGCGACCGTGGAGCTCGTGCGCAAGGACCTGGGTCTCGACCGTCCGATGCACGAACAGTTCGTCCGGTTTTTCTCGAACGCGCTGCAGGGAGAATTCGGCACGTCGCTGCGGACCAAGCGTCCGGTCAGCGAGGAAATTGGCGAGCGCTTCCTGCCCACCCTCTATCTGACGCTGACGTCGATGGCCTGGGCGGTGGTGTTCGGTATGACGATCGGTATCGGCTCGGCGGTATTCCGCAACAAGTGGCCGGACCGTCTGGGCATGACGCTCGCGGTATCGGGCATTTCGTTCCCGGCGTTCGCGCTCGGTATGCTGCTGATGGAAGTGTTCTCGGTACAGCTGGGCTGGCTGCCGTCGATCGGCGCCGATAGCTGGAAGCACTACATCCTGCCGTCGCTGACGCTCGGCGCCGCGGTGGCCGCGGTGATGGCGCGCTTCACGCGTGCGTCGTTCATCGAGGTGCTGCAGGAAGACTTCGTGCGCACCGCGCGCGCCAAGGGTGTGCGCGAGACTGTCGTGGTGGTCAAGCACACGCTGCGCAACGCGATGATTCCCGTCGTGACGATGATGGGCCTGCAGTTCGGCTTTCTGCTGGGCGGCTCGATCCTCGTCGAAAAAGTGTTCAACTGGCCCGGCCTTGGCCGTCTGCTGGTTGACGCGGTCGAGATGCGCGACTACCCGGTGATTCAGGCCGAGGTGTTGCTGTTCTCGCTCGAATTCATTCTGATCAACCTTGTGGTGGACCTGCTCTACACGGTGATCAACCCCGCCATCCGCTACAAGTAACAGAGGCGCGCATCGCATGTCTGATATCTCCACGCCCGCCAGTTCCGCGTCGCACGAAGCGGCCACCGTCAACCCGTTCTCGCGCGAGCGCGTGCGCACGCCGTGGACGGAGTTCTGGCGCAAATTCCGCAAGCAGCATCTGGCGATCGCCGCCGGGGTGTTCGTGCTGATGCTCGTCGTGATCGCAGTGCTGGCACCGCACATCGTGCCGTACGATCCCGAAAACTACTTCGACTATGATTCGCTCAATGCGGGGCCGTCGGCCGCGCACTGGATGGGCGTCGACTCGCTTGGCCGCGACATCTTCAGCCGCATCATCGCGGGCACGCGCATTTCGCTGGCCGCGGGGTTCTTCTCGGTGATCATCGGCGCGATCATCGGTACCGTGCTGGGTCTGCTGGCCGGCTACTACGAAGGCTGGTGGGACCGCATCGTGACGCGTATCTCGGACGTGCTGTTTGCGTTTCCGGGCATTTTGCTGGCGATCGGTATCGTTGCGATTCTCGGCAACGGCATGACCAACGTGATCTTCGCGGTGGCGGTGTTCAGCGTGCCGGCGTTCGCGCGTCTGGTGCGCGGCAACACGCTGATGCTCAAGCAATTGACGTATGTGGAAGCCGCCCGCAGCATCGGCGCGTCCGACTGGACCATCCTGATGCGGCATATCCTGCCGGGCACGGTGTCGTCGATCGTGGTGTATTTCTCGATGCGGATCGGCACTTCGATCATCACCGCGGCGGGCCTGTCGTTCCTCGGCCTCGGCGCGCAGCCGCCCACGCCCGAATGGGGCGCGATGCTCAACGAGGCGCGGGCCGACATGGTGACCGCGCCGCACGTGGCGATCTTCCCGAGCGTGGCGATCTTCCTGACGGTGCTGGCGTTCAACCTGCTCGGCGACGGGCTGCGCGACGCGTTGGATCCGAAGATCGACCGCCGCTGATCGGTCATGACAGCCCCCTACATCGGGCACCTGCCCACCGGTCCGCGTGATGCGATTACCGATGTGGCCGGCGTGACCGTCGGCCACTGCACGCTTGCGCACGATGCCTGCCAGACCGGCGTGACCGTGGTGCGCCCGCATGCGGGCAACGTCTATACGGACAAGGTGCCGGCCGCGGCGTCGGTGCTCAATGGTTTCGGCAAGAGCATCGGGCTCGTGCAGGTGGATGAGCTCGGCGTGCTGGAGACGCCGATCGCGCTGACCAATACTTTCTCGGTCGGGGCGGTGGCGCAGGCGCAGATTCGCTCGGCGATTGCCGACAACCCCGAGATCGGTCGCGCGTGGCCTACCGTCAATCCGCTCGTGTTCGAGTGCAACGACGGCTATCTCAACGATATCCAGGCGATGGTGGTCGCGGGCGATCACTACGCGCGCGCGCTGAACGGCGCGGGCGTGGCGGTGGCGCAGGGCGCGATCGGCGCGGGTCGCGGTATGTCGTCGTTTGGCGTGAAGGGTGGTATCGGCACGGCTTCACGTGTGGTGGAGCACGAAGGCGCGCGTTACACGGTGGGTGCGCTGGTGCTGTCGAATTTCGGGACGCCCGAGTCGCTGGTACTGGCCGGCCAGCATGTCGGCACCGAACTGGCGTCCCGTCTGGCACAGACCTTGGCCGCGCCCGAGAAGGGTTCGATCATCATGATCGTCGCCACCGACGCGCCGCTCGATGCGCGCCAGTTGCGGCGACTGTCGCTGCGCGCCGGCGCGGGGCTCGCGCGTACGGGTTCGGTGTATGGGCACGGCTCCGGTGATATCGCGCTGGCGTTCTCCACCGCCTACACCGTGCCCCATGGCGCGGCGTCCGCGATGCCTGCCGTCGCCATGCTTCATGAAGCGCGGCTCGATCCGCTGTTCCGCGCGGCGGCCGACAGCGTGGAGCAGGCCATTGTCCATGCGCTGTGGCATGCCGAGGCCGTGATTGGCCGCGATGGGCATCGCCGCGAGTCGCTGCGCGACGTACTGAAACTCTCCTGAGCAGACCATGAAGATTCTGATTTCGGCCGATATCGAAGGCGTGGCCGGCGTATTTCACCCCGAGCAGACGCGGCCCGGCAACGGCGAGTACGAACGCGCGCGCGCGTGGATGACGGCCGAGGCCAACGCGGCCGCGCAGGGCGCGTTTGCGGGCGGCGCCAGCGCCGTGATCGTCAACGATTCGCATGGTGGCTTTCGCAACCTGCTGCCGGATCAGCTCGACCCGCGCGTGCAGCTGGTACTGGGCAAGCCGCGTTACCTCGGCATGATGTCCGGTGTGGAGCAACGCTGCGATGGCGTGTTCATGATCGGCTATCACGGGCGCGCGCAGAGCCGCGGCGTGCTGGCGCATACGATCAACAGTGGCGCGTTCGCGCGCGTGTGGCTCAACGGGCAGGAGCTCGGCGAGGCCGGCATCTACGCGGCGCTGGCGGGCGAGTTCGATGTGCCGGTATTGCTGGCGTCCGGTGACGATGTATTCATTGGCGAGACGCAGCCGCTGATGCCCTGGGTGCGCTACGTGGAAACCAAGCAGGCGGGCGGGCAGGGCAGTGGTACGTCGCTGTCTCCCGGCGCGGCGCGCGAGGCTATCGCGCATGCGGCCGAGGCCGTTACGCGGCAGGCGATCGAGCGGCCCGATGCGCGCTGCTTCGCGCTGACGGGTTCGGCTGGCGGTGCGGCTGGCGGGGCAGTCAGCGTGCGGCTGCAGACCATGACGCCCGCGCATGCGGATCTGTTCTGCCAATGGCCCGCGCTCGAACGCGTGGATGGCGACCTGCTCGCGTTTCAGGCGGAATCGGTCCAGGCGGCCGTGCGCATGCTGAACTCGCTGTCGGCGATGTCGTTCATGCTCAAGTGACGGGCGGGGAGCGATAATGTCGGCTGCTCTGACCTGTCGCACCCCAACATGATCGCCCCCAACGGCTGGACACCGGTCCGCAAGGACTTCGTCGATCCGGCCACCACCCGCTGCCACGCGCGCTCCGCGCTGGGCGGCCGCCATCACGGCTTTCCGGAAGGCCACGCACATATCCTGCGCGATGCCGCGGGACACGAGTACCCGTTCGGCGCCGACTGCGCGCGCGCGCTGCTGGCGGATCCATTGCTGATGGAGGCGGTGCCCGACTACACCGAGCGCGATGCGCCGTCCGCAGTGGCCACGCCTGCCGCGTCCCTCGGCTTGGACAAGGACGCCGCCCGCAAGCTGGCCCGGCGCAATGCCGCCACGCGCTATGTGGTGCTACGCATGGAGAAGGTCGCCGCCGTGCCGCGCGTGCAGCCGACCGTGCGCTTTCCCGCGCTCGAGGACATCTACCAGCAGATTGCGCGGGGCGAGCCGCTCTCCGACGCGCAGGTCACGCGCGTGCTCGGCATCGAGCGAAGCACCACGACGCCGCCGCGGCTCCGGGCCGAGAATCTGCTCGATGTCTATACCGCGCATATCAAGCTCGAACGGCTGATTGCCGAATCGAACAACGTCGAGAACATCCGCTTTCTGCGCGGCGTGCATGACTGGCTCGCCAGGCATCTGGTGCTGTCGGCCGCGCAGATCTCGGCGGCGGGCATCGTCATGCATCCCCATGCGTTCCGCTCGGGACTGGCGGCGGAACGGTTTTAGGGCCATACAGGGTGGCAGGCGGCGCCAAAAAAGCGTCTAATCGCAGCATCGTCCCCCGGACTCCGGGCTAGCCGTCATGCTACGGTGCCCCCTCGTCGCCATGCGTGCTTCCGACTGTTTCGCGCCCAGCTATGCCGTCGCGCGCCAGAAATTTCTCGATGCCGCGCGCGATGCCGGCGCCGCGCTGACCGAGTTTCCGCATCCGACTGAACTGGGTCGCGATGAAGAGACGCTGGCCATCGACGTGGCGTTGGTCGGCGCGGCCGATGCGCCGCACTGCCTGATGATCACGTCTGGCATTCATGGGGCCGAGGGGTATTGCGGGTCCGGTGCGCAGGTGGCGCTGCTGCGCGATGGCACCTTGCACGACGCGTGCGCCGAGGCGCGGGTAGCGTTGCTGCTGGTGCATGCGGTGAACCCTTATGGCTTCTCGCATCTGCGCCGGGTCAATGAAGACAACGTCGACCTGAACCGCAATTTCATGGATTTCGACCGGCCGTTGCCGGAGAACGCGGCCTATGCCGAGGTGGCGCCGCTGCTGCTGCCCACGCAGTGGCCGCCGTCCGATGCCGACCATGCCGCGCTGATGCACACCGTGGCGACGCGTGGCATAGGGTGGTATCAGGCGGCCGTCAGCGCGGGCCAGTATCGGGACCCCGATGGCATGTTCTTCGGCGGCGTGCATGCGACGTGGAGCAACTACACGCTGCGCCGCATTCTCGCGCGCTTCGGCTCGGGGCGCGCGTCATTCAGATGGATCGATATCCACACCGGCCTCGGGCCACGCGGATATGGCGAGCCGATCTACATGGGGCCCGACGATGCCGTGCAGATGGCGCGCACGCGCGACATATGGGGTGATGGCATAACCTCGATGTACGATGGCTCATCGACCTCCGCGCACCTGAGCGGAGTGGCCTGGCTCGCGGTGCCGCAGACGCTTGGCGCGCTGAGCACGCTCGACTATGCCGGCATCGCGCTCGAGTTTGGCACGCTGCCAATTGCGGAAGTCCTCGACGCGCTGCGCGGCGATCACTGGCTGCATCTGCATCCCGATGCCGACGAGAATCAGCGCGCGCTGATCAAGCATGCGATGTGGCAGGCGTTCTATATCGATAGCGACGACTGGCGCGAAGGGGTGATCGCGCAGGTGACGGACGCGGTAGAAAAAGGTATCGTGCGTTGACCCGCGCATGAACCATGGCCGGGTGCCATCACAACAATAAACAAGAACGATTCGAGACATGTCTATCGACACCACACTGCTGGTGATCGCGCTCGGCGCGATCGTGGCGGGCTTTGTACAGGGGCTTTCGGGATTCGCATTCGGCATGGTGGCCATGTCGTTCTGGGCGTGGACCGTCGAACCGCGTCTTGCCGCGGCGATGTCGGTGTTCGGCGCGCTCACGGGGCAACTGCTGGCGGCTTTCTCGGTGCGCCGCAAATTTCATCTGGCGGCGGTGCTGCCGTTTCTGCTCGGCGGCGTGCTTGGCATTCCGGTTGGCGTGATGCTGCTGCCGATGCTCAATGTCCACTGGTTCAAGATCGTGCTGGGCACGGTGCTCGTGATCTGGTGTCCGATCATGCTGTTCTCGGCGAACATCCCGCGCATTACGCACGGCGGCCGCGTGGCCGACGGCGTGGCGGGCTGGCTCGGTGGCATCATGGGCGGCATCGGCGGCTTCACGGGCATGATTCCCACGCTCTGGTGCACGCTGCGCGGGTTCGAGAAGGACAAGCAGCGCACCATCATTCAGAACTTCAACCTCGGCGCGCTGATCGTCACGATGGCGGTCTATGTCGGCACGGGCATCGTCACCACCGACATGCTGCCGAAGTTCGCGATCGTCGCGCCGGCGATGCTGATCCCGACGCTGCTCGGCACGCGGGTGTACCTCGGCATCAGCGATGTCGCGTTCCGGCGCATCGTTTTGTCGTTGCTGACGTTGTCGGGCGTGGCGATGTTGGCGGCGGCGGTGCCCAAGGTTATCTAGCCCTCGGCGAAGTCACCACCCCCCCACGTCGCTCCACGTAGCTCCACGTCGCTCCACCCGCACGAAGCCAGCTTCGCCATTGGCATGCCACGACCCTCGGCGCGGCGAAGCGAGGTTCGCGCGCCGCGCGTTGTGCTCTCAGAACAATCCACGTCTTTTCAATGACTTAGCCAATTCGATCGGGCTGGCACATCCCATGCAATCCACTCTGGCGAGCGAGACCTTTCATCTCGCCGTCCCTTGGCTCAAAGGAGTGGCAAATGCACGATATCGGGAGTTCCAGACCGGGCGGTTGGGGCGCCGGCTACAACGAGTTCGAGAACGAGTTTTCCACCGGCATGGCCGGGGAGAGTGCCCACGAGATGGGCCACGAGTTCGAGAATGAGTTCGGCAACGAGTTCGAGAACGAGTTCGAGCAGGGCGAGGGTGCGTTCGGCAACGAGTTCGAAAACGAATTCGAGAACGAGATCTCCGGCGAGATGCAGGAACTGGAGTTGGCCGCCGAACTGCTCGCGGTGAACAACGAGCAGGAAATGGAACAGTTCCTGGGCGGACTGGTCAAGTCGGTCGGGCGCGTTGCGAGCAATTTCGCCAAGTCGTCGGCGGGCAAGGCACTGGGCGGCATTCTTCGTTCGGCGGCCAAGGCCGCATTGCCCGTCGTCGGCAGCGCGCTCGGAAACTTCGTAGTGCCTGGCGCGGGCGGGGTCATCGGTGGCAAGCTGGCCAGCATGGCTGGCAGTGCGCTGGGCCTCGAACTGGAAGGCCTCAGCAACGAGGATCGCGAGTTCGAGGTGGCACGCCGGCTGGTTCGGATCGGGCGGCACGCGGCCAACCACCTTGTCTCCACGCCGATTCCGCCACAGGTGTCGCCCGTGCGCGCGGCACGCACGGCCTTCCTGCGTGCATCGCGCACCGTCGCGCCCGGGCTGCTGCCGGCCATGCGCAATCTGTCGAACGGTGGCACGAGGGGACGTCCGGCCACGCCCATCTTCGGGCCCGCCACGGCGGGCGCCGCATTGCCGCAGCCGGCCTACGGCGCGCAGCCATCGTATAACGGCGGATCGCTGCCGGTACCGTCCGGGCAAGGCACGCTCGCAACGGTGGGTTGCCCGTCCTGCGGCACCGCCGTGCATGCGCACGGTGGCCAGCTGCCTCAGGGGGGCTATTGGAGGCGCTCGCGTAACGGTCGCGCGATCATCCTGTTCCTCGGGCAACCGCGCCGCCAGGCAGCGGCGTACTGAGCGCCAGGGGACGATGCGATGCGCGACATGACCAACGCCAGTGTCCAGGCCCTGCGTCTGCTCGAACAGGAAGTGCTCGGCATCCGTGCACGCCTGGACGCGCAGCTGCCTTATGCGCTGCAGATGCCGATGGTCCCCGCCGCCAATGTCAGCGACGAAGCCATGGGTGCGATCGAGTGTCATATGCAGGCGGCGCGCAAACAGCTACGCGTGCGCATTGCGGCGTTCCTCCGGCATCTGCGCCAGTTGCCACCCACACCGCGTCATGTGGCACGTGCCCAGCAGCGTTATGCGATGCTCAAGCTCTACTTCCATGCCGCGCTGACGCACTTCGAGATCTTTGCGGAGGTGCTCACGCAGCGTAGCCAGCACGGTACGGGCGTGTGGTTATCCGGGCTCGATGTCGCGGCGCAGGATGGATTGAAACAGCCCGGCACGTCGATCGAGGCGCCGCCTGTCATCTGCTATGTCGAGCGTGGTCATGGCGGCGCCATTCGCCGCGCGCGCACGCGGTTGCCCGGCGGCGGCAACAATCCCGTCGCGGTGATTCGCATGCCGCGCGAACGCATGGTGGGCACCGGCATCGCCGCGTCACTGTTCCACGAGGTGGGCCACCAGGCCGCCGCGCTGCTGGATCTGGTCAATGCCTACCGGCGCGCGTCGGTAGGCCGCGTCGGCACGGCACAGACGCCAGCGCAACGGATCTGGCAGGCATGGGATCGCTGGATCAGCGAGATCGTCGCCGATCTGTGGGCCGTCTCGCGTGTGGGCATCGCTGCCACGTGCGGGCTGATGAGCGTGGTGAGTCTGCCGCGTGCCTTCGTGCTGCGCATCAACCTCGACGACCCGCATCCCGCGCCATGGATCCGCGTCAAGCTCTCGCTCGCCATGGGACGCGCGCTGTATCCGCATCCGCAGTGGGATGCGCTCGAGCGTGTGTGGGAGCAGCTGTATCCCCGCTCGCAGATGAGCGCGCGCCAGCGTCAGGCCTTCGATCAGCTCGATCGCGCGGTGCCCTGGTTCGTGGCCACGCTGCTGGCAATGCGCCCGCCAGCGCTGCAGGGCCGCTCGCTTGGTGCCGCGCTACGGTTGCCGGACCGTCATCCCCACCGCCTGCTGGAAGCGTGGGAGCGCGTCAAGGCCAAGCCGCAGGAAGGGCTGGCCGAGACCCCGACGCTGGCGTTCGCCGTACTTGGACAGGCGCGGCATAGCGGCTTGCTGCCGGCGAACGACGAACTGCAGATCATCTCGGCGCTCCTGCAGCGATGGGCACTCGCGGGCTACCTGCCGTGGACCGCGGGCAGCAGGCAACTGAGTGTGGTGTTGAATCAGCGGCGGCCCGTGCGGACGCCTCTTGCAGCGTATGCGTGAAAACGTGAAGGAGAAATGTCATGGCTGACCCCAGAGTGTTCGACGACGCGCTGCACTTGAAAGTGCTGCCGGACAGGGATGGCGCGTATACCGTGTCGGTAGAGAACCCGGACGACGATGCAGGGTTGATCGTAGGAATCGACGTGTCGTTCCAGGGGGGCGCAACGGAGGATACGGCGAAACTGCTAGTGCACGCCGTGGACGGAAACACCGTCGGCGCGACGGCAACGATCTACCGGATCAAGGATGACATCGGCGCGTTCGATATCGACGCCGTGTACAAATACATCCAGCTGATTACGGTAGAAGGCGCGCCGATCGTCCAGATCGTCGGTTGCATCACAGCCGGGATCGTGACCAAGCTGATGGGCATCACCGCTGTGCCTGCCGACCAGTCGAAGACACCGCAACCGCCCGCCAGCGCGATCGTCGACTATCACAAGGAAAGCGATCCGCTCGCGGCGCGATCGGGTCCGCTGGACACCGACCAGTACGTCAGCCCCACGACGGTCCGCCTGCAACGCACCCCGCGCGCGCTGACGGGCGACGTCGCGCTCTGGCTGCTGATCAAGCTCAATTCGGACATGCTCGGCTGGGACAACTACGTCCGGCAGATCGACTCGCTGTTCTTCAAGGACGAGAACACGCCATCGGGGAAGGACGAGCCGCCCCTGTATGGCGGCGCGGCACGACTGAGCCGTCGGCGCTTCCTGCCGTTCACCGATACGGACGCCTATCGCGCGCTCAAGGTGGCAACGGAGGCATTCTTGGTGACCTGGGGCGCGGTGGTGCCGACCGGTCCCAGCTCGAAGGATGTCGCGGAGTTGCTCGCCTATGATCCGGCCGCCATCGCCCTGGCCAACGATCGCCTCGGATTGCGCATTTCCCAGCCGGGTGTGCTGGCCAAACAGTACTTCGGCGGTGGCGATTCGCCGACGTTGCCGTACCTGCAGCGCGTGGCATCGGCACTCCAGGGGACCGATGCGAGCAAGCGCATCCAGGAGGCACTGACGGCATCGCCCGCGCCTGCGGCGCCGCGCCTGGTCGGTGCGCATGCCAACCCGAACGCGAAGACCGAAGTCGGCATCTGTGGGGAGAATTGCCTCTGGCTCGACTACTGGAACCGCGACATCTCCGCCAAGCTGACCTATCCGCCGCTGATCGAACTGATCTGGAGCTACTGGATGGAAGAGATGCAGCTGGTGCAGACGATGAACGCCATCACGCGCCGCTTCCAGAATGTATCGGCCGGCCCGCGCGATCCGCTGGTCCAGTTCGAACTCGACGCACTGCGCCCCGTCAACAACATCATCTGGGGCTGGGTCCAGGACGAACAGCATCGGCTGCCGATCGAGCGACGTGCCGCCGAGTATCAGCACGAGTACGGCTTTCAACTGATTGGTCGCGCGATTCCGAGAATGCAGGCCGCGGACAACCGCAGCAAATTCCTGGGCGCGTTCCATACGCTGCTGAATCTCTGCGTGCCGTTCTTCCGTCAGGCCGACGACACCACCGTCGTGCCCGACGGGTTTCCGCTGCTCAACGCGCTGCGCGAGGTTCACCTGATCCTGTCCGAGGGCGCGCACAACCAGTTCCGCGACCTGCCGACCACCTCGCGCGTGGAAATGATGATGCAGCAGTGGATGCTGGCGCGTCCCGAGTTCCGCGAGTTCCTGCCGCGCCGGGCGATGGTCGCCTATCCGGAACCGTGGATGCACTCGGTCGAAAGCATGCGCAAGCTGCAGGGCTGGGGCGATACCAACACGTACCAGTTCTGGCAACTGGCGACTACCGGCGAACAGATCGTGTCGTCGATCCGCTGGAGCGACTGGAACTCGGTCAGCGATCCCGTCAACGCGGCCAACTGGGCGGCCTTCTTCCGGCCCGAGATCCAGACCTATATCCATTCGTATCGCGCGGTAACGGGGGTGGACGTGGGCGCCGAGCCGGTCGACGTACAGGTGCCCGGCATGCACTTGTTGCGCCGGATGCAGGAGCACAAAGGGCTGCGCATCGCATAGTGGCGAAGAGACGGCGTTGGGGCGGCATCATGATCGACTTTGCCTCGGCCCTTTACCTGGGCCTGCAGCATCCCGCCGCGCAGTTGGGCGGCTACGCGGCACTGACCACGGGACATCCGGCGTCGCTCATGGCGGGGCCGCTGATCCGGCGACTGGCGGCCGATGCCGCGGCCTTGCAGGGCTGCGAGGCTGGCATGGTGGCGCCGTCCACGCTGCATCTGGCGATCGATGTGTTCGATTACCTCGGTCGCACGCATACGCTGATTGCCGACGAGGCGCTGTATCCCGTATTGCGCTGGGGCATCGAGCGCGCGCGGGGGCTGGGCGTGCCGGTGGCATGGTTCCGCCATGGCGATCTCGCCGACCTGGTGCGGAGGCTTCGCCAGCGCCGTCGTGGGCGTCCACCCGCAGTGATTGCGGATGCCACGCTGCGCGATGGGGTGCCCGTGCCGCTCGCGCAGTACCTGAGTCTGGTGAGTCGCCATGGAGGATTGATCGTGATCGACCACAGCCAGATGCTCGGCCTGATGGGTACCGCACCCTCGCCGCAGCGGCCATGGGGCATCGGTGGCGGAGGCGTGCTGCGGCACGCGGGCGGTGCGCCGACCGCGCCGGTGTTGCTCGTGGCCTCGTGGGCCAAGGCTTTCGGCGCGCCACTGGCCACGCTGTGCGGGCCAGCCGCGCTGGTGGAGGGCATTGCCCGCGATGGCCCCACGCAGACGCACAGCAGCACCACCAGCGAGGCCGCATTGCGTGCAGGGTTGCTTGCGCTCACCATCAATGCGCGGTCTGGCGCGGGGTTGCGCATGCGCTTGTGGCAGCGATTGCGTCGGCTGCGCGCGGGCCTGCGCATGCTGGCCCGCACCTGTCTGCCCGATCTGCACACGTCGGCGCACGATCATCCGCTACAGCATGTGCGGCTCGATACGGCGGCACGAACCATGGCGTTGCACGCCGGACTGCGCGCGGCGGGCTTCCGCACCGCGCTGCTGCGCGAGCACGAAGGTCGTCACGCGTTGGCGGTCATCGTGCGTGCCAACCACTGTCGCGCGGACATCGACGCATTGCTGTCCGCGATGTGTCACCTCGCGCCACGGTTGCCCGATGCCGGGCGGCTGGCCACAAGGCTGTCTCTGACGGAGGAACCCCAGCATGTTTAAGACTGCAGATGGAGACACGCTGGAGCTTGCGCCGTGGCGCATGCGCCGGCTGATGCGACTGGTGGCCGAGATGCGCCGCTATCCACCGGGCACGCCGCCGCAGGCGCTGGTGCATGACCTGCGCCTGATCATCGGCCGTGCGCGACGCGTGAGCACGCAGCACCGTCTCGGCACCGCAAGGTTCGAGAGTGCGGGGGCGTGCTGCAAGGCGTGCCTGCTGGCGCGGCAACGGCAGGGGGGAATGGAACTCGTCGGGCTCAGCCTGACGGCGCCATGGCAAGGCGGACATGTGTATGAGGGGTTTGCGCCGGAGCTGGAAGACGAGATCGAGCGGTCTGGCCGCGTGACAAAACTGCGCTGGCACAAATTCGATTCCCTCGCGGCGGCCACGAGGGACCCGGTCAACGCGTCCGGTCCCGGTGTCTATATTCTCGCCAACGGCCTGGTGCCGAAGTACGTGGGGCTCTCGAAAACGCTGGAGACCCGAATGAAAGCCCATCGCTGGTGCGCGGCGGTACACCATCGTTCCGCCGCGATCAGTGTCTGGGTTGCCAGGGTCACGCGTGTGGAGGACCTGCCAGCGGTCGAGCACGCGATTATCCGCTTGCTCAAAGAGTCCCTGAACAACGTGGCGCTCAGGAACACGGTACTGAAGGCAGGGAAAGGTGGCCTGAGAATCGAGAACGTGATTCCCGAGCAGTTTCTGAAGCGCGCGAGTTACCTGAAGGGCAGCAACCTGCTGGACATGAAGGCCAGCCAGACACTCGAATTCGAGTGGCTCGAATGATTCTCGACTTTCACGTCCACGCGGGCCAGGGCGATGGCATGACCGGCCCCTGGGATACCACCGCCCCGCTGGCCGCCTATGCGCGCCGCGCGAGCGAGGCCGGCATCGCGCGTTCGGTGCTGCTGCCTGTGTTCCAGTCCGACTACGCGCGGGGCAATCGTGATGTGGCCGCGTTGGTGCGTGCCGATCCGCGCCGCTGGATCGGCTTTGCCATGGTGCATGCCGAGCGCGATCGCGCGCGCGTGCACGCGATGATCGAAGAGGCGGTCCTGCGGCTCGGCCTGCGTGGCATCAAGGTCCATCGCCATGACGCGCGGATTCATCGCGAGGTGTGCGATGCCGCGCGCCGGTGGAAGCTGCCTGTGCTGTATGACCCCGGCGGCGAAACGGGCGCGCTCTCGCTGCTGGCTGAAACGCATCCCGACGTGGCCTTCGTGTTCGCTCATCTGGGCAGCTTCGCCGATGACTGGTCCGCTCAGCGTCAGGTCATCGACCTGATCGTGCGTCATCCCAACCTGTTTGCCGATACCGCCGGCGTGCGGCGTTTCGACCTGCTGGAAGAAGCGTTGGCGCGCGCGGGGCCCGGAAAGCTGCTGTTCGGTTCCGACGGGCCATGGCTGCATCCAGGGCTGGAGCTGGCCAAGATCCGCGCCCTGCGGCCTTCACCGGAAGCGTTCGAGAAGATCGCGGGTGGCAATGCCATGCGGCTGATCGGACGCGCGCAATGGTTGCGGCGCTGAGGTTGCGGCGCTGATGTTGCGGTGATCAGGTTGCGGCGCTGACGCTATGGGCACCCTTCAGCGGGCCGCCCCTGCCTGCGCAACTGCAACGCACGCGGCGTCACGCGCAGCAGTTCCGCCGCGCGGCTGGTGGATCCCGCGCGGCGTTCCGCCACCTGCACCGCGATCGATTCGGCAATCTGGCCGATGCTCTTGAGCCCGAGCCCCGCATCGAGCGCGCCCTCGACCGCATCGGCCAACGCGTTCTCCCACCCATCGCTCACGACCGCCGACGCCGCGACATGGAGCGGCAGGTCGAGGCAGCCCGTGCTCAGGACGCGAAATCCCTGCTGGCGATCGGCCATACGCAGCACCAGATGGCGCAGCTCGCGGACATTGCCGGGATAGTCGCGCGTGACGAGTTGCTGCATCACCTCCGGCATGACGCGCGGCGGTGTTTCGGCATGCTGGGCCAGGAAGTGTTCGACGAGGTGCGGAATGTCGTCGCGCCGTTCGGCCAGCGCCGGCGCGCGAATCGTCCACTGCGTGATACGGAAGAACAGGTCGCTGCGAAAACGCCCCGCCTGCACCTCGGCATCGAGGTGGCGATTGGTGGCACAAGTCAGCCGGAAATCCGATTTGCGCCAGTTGTCCTCGCCCACACGCTTGTAGGTGCGCTCCTGAATCACGCGTAGCAGGCGCGCCTGCAGGGGCAGGTCGAGCTCACCGATCTCGTCGAGGAACAGCGTGCCGCCATCGGCCAGCGCCACCGCGCCATCGCGCGCGCTGACCGCGTGTGTGAACGCGCCCTTGGCGTGGCCGAACAGTTCGCTGCCGGACAACTCGGGGCTCAGCGTCGTGCAATCGACCACGATGAATGGGCCGCGCCGCCGCAATGGATCGAGGTCATGGATCAGTCGTGCGAGCAGTTCCTTGCCACAGCCGCTTTCCCCCAGCAGCAGGCAGGCACCGTGACCAAAGCGCCCGACCTCGGCAACCGCGCGCAGCGTTCTGCGCCAGGCGACGGACCGGCCCACCGCGCGTTTGTGCAACCAGTCCGACGAGAGGATGGTTTCCAGTTCCGCCAGTCGCGCGAGTCGCAGTGCCAGTTCGCGCAGCACGCCTTCGTCATCGTCGGCGGTGACCAGATCGCAGATGCTGGCCGGCCACCACGGCTCTGGCTGGCAATGCGCGCGTGTGGCGGGCGTACATGCGGCAATAAACGCATCGGGCAGAGGCTGACGTCGCAGCCATTGCTCGGCCGCTGCCGCCACGCGCCTGTCGTGCGCGCGCGCAATCACCACCAGCAGGCCCTCGCCATTGCCGGACAAGTCAACAGACTCGGGCAGACCGTGCTGGCACAGCGACTGTCGCAGCCGCGAGGCGTCCTCCTGGTAAAGCACGACACGCATACCGCACCTCACATTCGCGCGACATCCGGAGATCGTGGAGGATGAACTGTGGCAGGTGTCCGCCGTCGCGCCGCAGGTCTCGGGCGTGCGTGCGCAAGGGGCGGGGCTGGCTCGACGAGCCGCTTTCGCGAACGCGCGCGGCGGCACCCACCCATACTAGGCGGCGTGCCATGGGCGTTCAATTTCAAATTTACGCAGGGCTGGGTTGCGGAATATTGAAATCTTTGTCGCGATGTTTCAACGATGAAACACGCCGAGGGTCGCGAGCGTGCCGCGTTCGCGCAATCGTTCCAGCTGCCGCCCCACGGCATCGACGAATGCCGTCGACGCACCCAGCTCGCCGAATACCGGCGTGAAAGCGGTGATCGCACGTACATCCCCCGCGAGTGGGCGCAGTGCATCCGCCATCGGGTCTTCGATCGGATAGGCCTCGCCATGTTCATCGTAGCCGCGCAGGAAGTGGATCCACGCGGCCACGCCGAGCGCGAGGCGATCGAACGGTTCGCCGCGCGCGAGACGTTCGGCGATTGGTGCCAGCAGCCGCTGCGGGATCTTCTGCGAGCCGTCCATGGCAATCTGCCGCGTGCGATGCCCAAGCGCGGGGTTCTCGAAGCGTGGCAGCAGGCTTTCGCGATACGCATCGACATCGAGCCCTGGCAACGGGGGCAGCGTCGGCTGCAGCTCGTGGCGCATCGCATCGTTGATAAAGTCGCGCATGCCAGGCTGGGCGATCACGCGGTCGGTGGTGGGCCAGCCCGCCATCACGCCGAAGTACGCCATCATCGACTGGCTGCCGTTGACGAGCCGGTGCTTGAGCCGCTCGAACGGCTGCGCGTGGTCCACGAACTGGACGCCGGGGTGCGCGCCACCGGCCTCCCAGCGCGGGCGTCCTGCCGCAAAGCGGTCTTCGATGACCCATTGCAGGAACGGCTCGCCGACCACGGGCCAGGCGTCGTGGAGGCCCAATGCGGCCGAGATCCGCGCGATGTCGCTATCGGTCGTCTTCGGCACGATGCGATCGACCATGCTGTTGGGGAACGTGCAGTGCGCGTCGATCCAGTCGCGCAGGGCGGGATCAACAAGCATCGCATAGGTCAACAGCACGCCGCGCAGCGTATCGCCATTGCTGGCAAGGTTGTCGCACGAGAGCAGTGTGACCGGCTCGAGGCCGCGTTGCTGGCGACGCTGGAGCCCCAACGCGAGATAGCCGAGCGCGGTGCGCGGGGCCTCGTCACCGATAAGATCGCGGGCGATGTCCGCATCGTGCAGATTGAGCGCGCCGGTGGCGGGATGGTGGCAGTAGCCTTTCTCGGTAATGGTCAGGCTGACAATGCGCGTGTCGGGGTGCGCGATGCGTGCAATGACCGCCTCGGGATCTTCCGCGGCCACCAGCACATCGATCACCGCGCCGATGACACGATGCGACGTGCCATCGCCATCGCGCACGGCCAGTGTGTAAAGCCCGGCCTGCGGCATCAGCGCATCGCGCGTGTCCGGTCGGCGTAGCGACACGCCGCAGATACCCCAGCGCAGATCATCAGGATCGGCTTCGAGCGCATCCTCTGTCACCACAGCCTGATGCGCGCGGTGAAAGGCGCCGATGCCCAGATGCACAATGCCGCCGCGCAGCAAGTCGCGGCGATAGCGCGGCCGCTGCACGCGCAGCGCTTCCAATTGATTCGGACTTAGTCGTTCCATGCGCGCTCACCAGTGCCACAGCGTGCCGTCGTGCGCCAGCCGGTTCACCGGCAGATACGCCCGCTGGTACGGATACTTCGCGGCCAGCGCCTCGTCGATCGTCACGCCATGGCCCGGCACATCGCCCGGATACATCATGCCGTCCGCGAACGTGTATGCGTGCGGGAACACCGCATCGGTCTCATCGCTATGCCGCATGTACTCCTGCACCCCGAAGTTCGGCACCCACAGATCGAAATGCAATGCCGCGCCCATGCAGACCGGCGACAGATCGGTGGCGCCGTGGCAACCGGTACGCACCTGATGCATCGCCGCGAGATCGGCAATGCGCCGCAGATGCGTGATGCCGCCCGCGTGCACGACGGTCGCGCGGATATAGTCGATCAGCTGCGCCTCGATCAGCGTCTTGCAGTCCCAGATGCTGCTGAAGATCTCGCCCACCGCGAGCGGCGTCACTGTATGCTGCCGGATCAGACGAAACGCCTCCTGATCCTCGGCCGGCGTGGCGTCCTCCATCCAGAACAGGCGATACGGTTCGAGCGACTTGCCAAGCCGGCCAGCCTCGATCGGCGTCAGGCGATGATGCACATCGTGCAGCAGATGCGTGTCCCAGCCCACCGCTTCGCGCACGGCCTCGAACAGCTTCGGCGTATGGTCGAGGTAGCGCTCGGTGCTCCAGTCGTGTTCCGACGGCAGGTTGGCATCGGCCGGCTCGTAGAACATGCGGTCGCGCGAGACGCCGTACACCTTGTTGAGTCCGGGCACGCCCGACTGCGCGCGAATCGCGCGATAGCCCATCTCCTTGTAGCGCAGCACCTCGTCCACGGTGGACGCGATATCGCTGCCATTGGCGTGGCCGTACACCATCACGCCGGTGCGGCTCTTGCCGCCAAGCAGTTGATATAGCGGCAGTCCGGCCGCCTTGGCCTTGATATCCCATAGCGCCGTGTCGACCGCGGCAATCGCGGTCATCGTCACGGGCCCGCGCCGCCAGTACGCGCCGCGATACAGGTATTGCCAGATGTCCTCGATCTGATGCGCGTCGCGGCCGATCAGGCATGGGATCACGTGTTCCTCGAGGTAGGCCACCACCGCCAGCTCGCGCCCATTCAACGTGGCGTCGCCGATACCGTCGATACCCTCGTCGGTCTCGATCTTGAGCGTGACGAAATTGCGCCCCGGACTGCAGACGATGACGCGCGCGCGGGTGATCTTCATCCTGTCTCCTGTGGTTTACATCACGGCGCCGAGCGCCCACGGTACGAACTCGTTCTGGCCATAGCCATGCTCTTCGCTGCGCGTCTTGCGGCCGGATGCGGTCTCGAGCATCAGCCGGAAAATCGCCTCGCCTTTCTGTGCGACCGTGCTGGCGCCATCGAGGATGTCGCCGCAGTTGATATCGATATCCTCGGCCTGCCGCGCAAACAACGCGTTGTTCGTCGACAGCTTGAGCGAGGGCGAGGGCGCGCACCCATAAGCCGAGCCTCGCCCGGTGGTGAAGCAGATCAGGTTCGCGCCGCCAGCCACCTGGCCCGTGGCGGATACCGGGTCATAGCCGGGCGTGTCCATGAACACGAGCCCCTGCGCACGCACCGCCTCGGCGAACTCGTACACTTCGACCAGGTTGGTGGTGCCGCTCTTGGCCACCGCGCCCAGCGATTTCTCGAGGATCGTGGTCAGCCCACCAGCCTTGTTGCCCGCGGAGGGGTTGTTGTCGAGGTTGCCCGCATTGCGCGCGCAATAGTCCTCCCACCAACGGATACGCGCGAGCAGGCGCTCGGCCACGGCTGGCGAGATTGCGCGGCGCGTGAGCAGATGCTCGGCGCCGTAGATCTCGGGCGTCTCCGACAGGATCGCGGTGCCGCCGTGGCGCACGAGCAGATCGACCGCCGCGCCAAGCGCGGGGTTTGCGGTAATGCCCGAATAGCCATCGGACCCGCCGCATTGCAGGCCCACGATCAGATGCCGCGCGGGCACGCGCTGGCGCGTGATGCGATTGGTATCGTCGAGCAGTGCCTGCACCACGCCGACCCCACGCGCCACCGTCTTGGTGGTGCCGCCGGTGTCCTGGATATTGAAGCTATGAAAGCGCGGTCCGGCGGCAAGGTCGCCCAGGCCTGGCTCGGCCAGCAGTGCGTCGATCTGGTTGGTCTCGCAACCGAGGCCCACCACCAGCACGGCCGCGAAGTTCGGATGGCGCGCATAGCCGGCCAGCGTGCGGCGCAGCACGCGCAGGTTCTCGCCGTCGCTGTCGGTGGCGCAGCCCGCGCCGTGCGTGAGCGCGACCACGCCGTCAATATTGGGGTAGGGCGCCAGCGCTTCCGGATGGATATCGCGGCGGAAATGGTCGGCGATCGCGCGCGCGACCGTGGCGGAGCAGTTGACCGAAGTCAGCACGCCGATGTAATTGCGCGTGGCCACGCGACCGTCCGCACGCACGATGCCGTCGAAGCTCGCCTTGTCGGTCGCGTACTCGGTGGCCTGTACATCGGCCCCCGCCGCATGGTCGCGCGCGAAGTCGCCCATCGCCAGATTGTGGGTATGCACATGCTGGCCGGGGGCGATGTCCTGTCGCGCAAAGCCGATGATCTGGTTATAGCGCCGTACGGGTGCGCCGGCGGCAATCGCGCGTACGGCCACTTTATGGCCGGCGGGGATCAGACCCTGCACCGTCACGCCCTCGCTGGCGAGCACGGTGCCGGACAGCAACTGCCGGCACGCGATGACGATATCGTCGTGGTCGTGCATGCGGACTACGTTGGGTGTGGTCATGGCGCTAGTTGGACCAGCCACCGTCGATGATCTGCGCGGTCCCGGTCGTGAATGCGGATTCGTCGGCCGCGAGGTACACCGCAAGCGCTGCAATCTCGGCTGCGGTGCCGATACGCCCCATCGGCTGGCGCGCCACGAAGTCCGCCTCCACCTTCGCGAGCGAAGCGCCGCTGCGGCGCGACTGGTCGTCGATACGCTGGCGCAGCGAGGGCGACTCGATGGTGCCCGGGCAGATCGCATTGCAGCGGATGCCGAGGCCGATAAAGTCAGCCGCCACCGACTTGGTCATGCCAATGACGGCAGCCTTGCTCGCGCCGTAGACAAAGCGGTTCGGCGCGCCTTTGATGCTGCCCGCTACCGACGACATATTGATGATGGACCCGCGCCTACGTTCGATCATGGCGGGCAGGAACGCACGCATCATGCGGTACATCGCGGTGACGTTGAGCGACATCGAGAAGTCGAACGCGTCGTCATCGCAGTCAAGGATGCTGCCGTGATGCACGTAGCCCGCGCCATTGAACAGGATATCGACGGCGCCGATCTCCGACGCCGCCCCGACGACAGCCGCGCCATCGGTCACATCGAGCCGGCGCGCGGTGCATTGCGGCAGCCGCGCAAGTTCGGCGAGCGTTTCTGCATTGATATCAGCGGCGATCACGCGCGCACCTTCGCGCAAAAACGCTTCCACCGTAGCGCGGCCGATACCCTGGCCTGCGGCCGTGACGAGCGCAAGCTTGCCAGCAAGGCGTTGAGACATGGATGACTCCGTAGGGGGAAGGTCGTTACTTGCTGCCCACAAGCTGCGGCAGCCACAGCGTGATCTCCGGCACGTACGTAATGGCGATCAGCGTCAGGAACAGCGGCACCAGCCACGGCAGGATCGCCATCGTGGTGCGCTCCACGGACAGCTTGGCCACCCGCGCCAGCACGAACAGCACCATGCCGAGCGGTGGATGCAGCAGCCCGATCATCAGGTTCAGCGTCATCACCAGCCCGAAGTGGATCGGATCGATGCCGAGCTTGAGCACGATCGGCAGCAGAATCGGCACAAGGATCGTGATCGCCGCCGTGGTGTCGATAAAGCAGCCGACCAGCAGAATCAGCAGGTTCGCCAGCAGCAGGAACAGCCACTTGTTCTGCGTAAAGCCGAGGAACGCGTCGGACAGCGCCTGCGCGGCCTGGCTCGTGGTCAGCAACCACGCGAAGATCGAGGCGGCGGTGACGATAAACAGCACCGACGCCGTGGTCTCGATGGTGTCGAGCGTGGCCTTGGTCAGCGCACGCATCGTCATCGAGCGGTAGCGCACGAGGCCGAGGAACAGTGCCCAGATCACCGCGGCCACCGCGGCTTCGGTCGGGGTGAACCAGCCGAGCGTCATGCCGCCGATCAGGATCACGGGCGCCATCAGCGCCATCACGGCCGAGAAATCGAAATACCAGTCGAGCGCGAGCAGGACCACCAGTGCCGATAGCGCGGCCATGTTGGTCGAAACGCCGGCCTTGGTCATCAGCCAGATGGCCAGCGGAAACGCGAGCACCACCATGATCTCGATCGTGGCCGTGCCGAGCAGCTTCCACGAGAACGCGGTATCGCCGCCCCAGCCGCGCCGGTGCGCGATCCACGCGACCGTGGCCATCATGAACAACGTCAGCACGAGGCCCGGGATGATGCCGGCGAGGAACAGCGAGCCGATCGACACGTTGGCCATCATGCCGTAGATCACGAACGGCAGCGACGGCGGGATGATCGGCCCGAGCGTGGCCGAAGCCGCCGTTACGCCCACCGCGAACTCGGTCTCGTAGCCATGGTCCTTCATGGCCTTGATCTCGATGGTGCCGAGCCCGGCCGCATCGGCAATAGCCGTGCCCGACATGCCCGAGAAGATCACCGAGCCGATGATGTTCACGTGGCCAAGCCCGCCGCGCATCCAGCCGACGAGAGCCACCGCGAAGTTATAGATGCGACCGGTAATGCCGGCCACGTTCATCAGGTTGCCGGCAAGAATAAAGAAAGGAACGGCAAGCAGGGGGAAACTTTCCACGCCCGCGATCATGCGCTGGGCAAGAATGACGTCAGGCACCGTACCGCTGGTCCAGATATAGAGCAGCGACGCCAGCGCCATGGCCACCGCCACCGGCATGCCGACCAGCATCAGCACGAGGAAAGACAGGATCAGGATCCACATGGTTGCGCTCCGCGGTTCAATCGTCGATGGCTTCGAATGCCTGCGGCCGCTCGAGGATCGAGTAGCCACGGCGCCAGTTTTCCCAGCTGACCTGACAGGAGCGCGCAAACATCAGGATGAACCCGGCCAGCGCGAACCAGTACACGTGGCTCTTGTTCCAGTCGATCGTCGTCATCGGCTCTTCACCGACGATGCCGACATAGCGCCAGACCAGCCACGCCGCGTACGCGAAGAACGCGCTGCGCACGATATCGACGAGTGTCGACAACACGCGCGCGGGGCCGTGCGGCAGATAGCGATAGAGCAGGTCCACCTGAATATGCCGGCACCGGCGCATGCACATCGAGGCGCCGATAAACACCACGCCGATCAGGCAGTAAGTGGCGAGCTCCTCGGTCCAGGACAGCGAGTCGTTCATCACGTAGCGCGTGAAGAACTGCAGGAACACGAGGATCGTCATGATCCAGAACAGCGCGACGGTGAACCAGTCCTCGACCCCGTGGCCCGAGATATCGACCGGTTGCGCGTCGGCTTCCTTGAAACTGTGGACGATGTCCTCCACCGAGGACATATGCGGCATGGACGCGGTGGTCTGCTTGTCATCCCGCTCGTTATCCGACCCGTCAGCCGGCTTGCGTACCGCGTTGGAAGCGTGGAAGGCCATGATGGCGACTCCGTTGTGCCCCCTCTCCCTGAGGGAGAGGGTAGGGGTGAGGGTCGCTTTACTGCACGGCCTGAATCTTTTCCCAATCAGCCTTGCGATAGCCCTGCGATTCGAAGCTCACGTTCTTCAGCACTGCTTCGCGATACTCGGGCACGCTGACCGGCGTCACCGTGATGCCCTTCTTCTTGAACACGTCGACGAGTTCCTTCTCGCGCGCGGCCACGTCCTCGGTCGCCTTGACCGCAGCCTGCTGCATCACGTCGTTGAACATCTGCTTGTCCGCATCGGGCAGCTTCTTCCATAGCGCACCGGCCACGATGGTGTTCAGGTGGTCGACGATATGTCCGGTCAGCACGATGTACTTCTGCACCTCGTAGAACTTCTTCGCCTCGATGGTCCCGAGCGGATTCTCCTGCGCCTCCACGGTCCCGTTCTGGAGCGCGAGGTACACCTCGGCGAACGCGATCGGTGACGTGTTGACGCCGCACGCGCGCGGCATGGCCAGGTACGCGGGCACGTCGGGCACGCGCATCTTCAGGCCTTTCATCTCGGTGCAGTGCGAGAACGGCTTGTTCGAGGTGGACTGGCGCGTGCCGTAATACGTGGTGGAGACGATATGGTTGCCGGTCTTCTCCTCGTAGCCCTTGGTCAGCTCCTTGTAGATGTCGCTCTTGGTATAGGCCACAAGGTGCGCGGGATCGCGGAACGTGTACGGGTAGTACGTCACGCCGATGCGCGGGAACGACTTCGCGGCGAAGCTCGAGCCCGAGATGATGATGTCAACGGTACCCAGCACCAGACCCTGATTGATGTCGTTCTCCTTGCCGAGCTGCGAGGCCGGGTACACATCGATCTGATACTTGCCGTTACTGCGCTTCTTGATCTCCTCGGCAGCCCACACCGACCACTTGTGGAACGGTTCCGAGGTTTCGTAGACGTGCGCCCACTTGAGCTTGGTCGGGGTCTGGGCGAAAGAGGGTGTGCTCATGCCAATACCGAGGCCGGCGACGAGCAGCGCGGCCCTTAGCACGAACGACGAGAACTGCCGACGATGTCGCATCATGATTGTCTCCTGAAGTTATTTTTATCCCCGCTCTTTTGTGAGAGGGAGGCAATACGATCAGCCAGTCAACTGCACCTTCGTACTGCGGCCTTTGTCGGCCGCGAGGTGAAACGCTTCAACCGCCCGCGCGAGTGGCAACTGCGCGGACAGCAGCGGCCGCACATCGAGCCGACGACGCGCGAGCGTCTGCACGGCCCAGTCGAACTCGCGGCCAAAGCGGAACGCGCCCACGTAGTCGAACTCGCGTGCCATCACGCTATTGGCGGGGAAGTGGAGGCCCTCGGCCGGCAGCGTACCGATCTGCACGATGCGACCGCCGCGGCGCGTCGCGGCCAGGCACGTGGCCAGCGCGCCGGGACTGCCTGCGGCTTCCAGACTGATATCGGCGATGTCCTGCAGGTCGGCCGCCGCAGCGAGGTCACTGCGAATGGTGTCGTCGGCGCCCACCGTGCGCGCGACCTCGAGCGGCCGATCCGCGATATCGCATACGACGATGCGCGCCGCGCCAGCGAGCCGCGCGGCCATCACGGTCAGGCTACCGATGGTGCCGCCACCGGTCACGAGCACGGTCTTGCCAAGCAGCGGACCCGCGCGATTGACGCCGTGCAATGCTACCGACAGCGGTTCGGCAAATGCGAGCTCGCCCAGCGAGAGATCGGTGTCCACCGGCGTGAGCTGACGCTCGTCCATCAGGAAGTGCTGGCGGAACATGCCCTGCACGTGCGGATACACGCTCGCGCTGCCGAGAAAACGCATATTGCGGCAAAGATTGTCGCGACCCTCGCGGCAGTAATCGCACTGCCCGCAGGCGTGCGAAGGATTGATCGCCACCTTCATGCCGGGCGCGACGCGCGTGACCGCGCGGCCAACATGTTCGACGATGCCGGCCGCTTCATGGCCCGGCGTCAACGGTTCGCGAATCACGAACGCGCCGACCTTGCCGTGGAAGAAGTAATGCAGGTCCGAGCCGCAGATGCCCGCGGCACCAAGCCGCACCAGCACCTCATGCGGGCCGGGCTCTGGTGGCGAGGTCTCGGTGAAGCGCAGATCCTCGCTGCCATGGATATGGCAGGTCAGCGAGGTCGTGGACGGGAGAGTGGGCAGGGTAGGTAGCGACATCACGAGGTCTCCTTGAGCGAAGCCACGACCGCGCGGCCCGCGTCGGACGCGGCGCCGGGCCAGGCCGCATAAAAGCGGCGGTGCGACAGTTCCAGGTGCTCGCACATCGCCGCGCGCGCGGCCTCGGGCGAGCCCGAGGCAATCGCCGTCACGACGGCGCGATGCTCGGCAATCGCGGCGTGCCAGCTCTGGGCGTTCTCGAAGTGATTGCCGAACTGCGCCCACAGCGGGTTCTGTCTCTCGTCGAACAACTCGGCGACCAGTCGCGCGAGCACGGCGTTCTCCGCTGTTTCGCTGATGCGCAGGTGAAACAGCCGGTCGCCGCGTACCGGGATCTGCCCACTAGCGGCTTCCTCTACCATCATCTCGATGGCCGCATCGAGGCCCTCCAGCAGCGCCGGCGTGCAACGGCGCGCGGCGGTCGCCGCCATCTCGCCCTCGATGGTCTGGCGCGCGCGAATGACGTCGAGCGGGGATTCGGCCATCACGCTGTCCGGGCGCGCGCGATCGGGCGCGCAGACATAGATACCGGATCCCATGCGCACCTCGACGAAGCCTTCCACCTCGAGCGCGATCAGGGCCTCGCGCACCGATGGGCGCGACACACCAAGCTGCACGGCGAGGTCGCGCTCCGCAGGCAACCTTCGACCGACCGGAAATTCTCCCCCCTCGATCAGACGCCGCAACTGATCGGCAATCTGACGATAGAGACGGCGCGGTTCGATCTGCTGGATGGGCATGAACTCGGCTTAGAAGGGTAAAGGGGTCAGGCGGTCAGACCAATTTTTAGGAAATCTTTATGTGATACGCAAGGACGACTTGTGGCGCGGTGCAGCAAGTCAAAGTGACAAGTGCATGCCCAAAACTACAACCGGACCGGCGCGGAAAGCGGCACGATCGCCGCAGAATGGCGTGAATTCGCCTGTTCCGAGGCAGGCCCCGCATTTGCTACTAACCCTTTTGTGACTAACCTTTCGTCAGGTTGCCCGGTCGGGCGGCCCACGTTCCATCAGTGAGGAGATCACGATGAAAACGAAGTTGTTAATACCATCCATCCTCGTGGCTGCAGGCGTGCTGGCGACCCCGTTGCTCCATGCCCAGCCGGTCAATCAGATGCCCGGTGAAAACCCCAGCCAGACAGCGCCGATGGGCCCACGCCCGATGCCCGCACCGGGCCAGCAGGGCGGCATGCCTTCCACCGCCACGCCGATGCCGCCAGCGACGGGCGGTGGCGGTTATGGGCGTCCCATGCGTCCCGATGGTGGCCCCGGCGGCCCTGGCATGTCGCAGCAACGTCCAGCTCCGGGCGCCATGCCCCCTCCGGGCGGCATGAGTGGCCGCACCCCGCCCCCGCCGATGGGCGCGCAATCGCCATATGCCCCGCAGAAATGGAACAAGGGCGATCGTCTGCCGACGGAGTTTCGTGATCGTCAGTATGTGATCGACAACCCCAAGAACTACGATCTTCCCGCGCCCAAGAAGGGCTATCACTGGGTCGGCGTCGGTGCCGACTACTATCAGGTGTCGTCCAACGGCACGATTTTCTCGGTGGGCCCGCAGTAAGTACGGCTGAAACGCAAAACGGGCACCCTTGCGGGTGCCCGTTTGTTTTTCCTGCGCGGGGTTCAGTATGAAATCTTCGCGCTCAGGCTGACCGCGCGCGGATCGGCCGGCTGGATGTAGTTCGCATACTGGAAGCCCCAGTAGCGCTTGTTGGTCAGGTTGCTCAGCGCGGCGCGCAGCGTCACTTCCTTGCCCGCGATGCGCGTGTTGTACGTGGCGCCGAGGTTCAGTACCGTGTAGCCGCCGAGCGTCAGGTCGCCTTCGGGACGCGCCTTCACGTTGCCCGTGTACTTGCCGTCGATGCCAACCTTCAGGCCCGGCACGATGGGTACGCGATAGGCCAGACGGCCGGTCAGCATGAAGTTGGGCGCGCCCGCCACACGGTTGCCGACGTTGAACTGTCCCTGATCGTAGTAGCTGTCCAGGTACATTGCGCTGCCGCCGACTTCCCACTGCGAACCGATGCGGGCGCCCGCGGCCAGTTCCACGCCCTGGTAGATCGACTTGCCGTCCTGCACGAACACCGGCAGCGTGCCGGCACCCGCGTCACGACCATACTCGGTGCGTTGTTCGATGCGGAACAGCGCGGCCGTGGCATTCCAGATGCCTTGCTCTGTCTTGGCGCCGACTTCGTACTGGCGGCTCTTCGCGGGCGTCAGGCCCTGACCGGCGTTCGAGTAGAACGACGACACGACACCACCGCCGTCGAACGACTCGACGTAGCTGGCGTACAGCATCGTGCTCGGCATCGGCTTGAACATGATCGCCGCGGTCGGCGTCAGCAGGCCATGCTTCGTGTAGTTCGAGTCGCCGCCCACGGTGCCCGGCGCGCCGTAGCCGTTCTGCTCGTAGTTCGTCACGCGCAGACCGCCCAGCACCGACCACTTGTCGGTCAGGTGCACGGTGTCGCTGACGAACGCGGCCTTCTGCGTGGTATCGCCGGCGCGATACTTGGCCATGCCCCACTGGCTCCAGTACTGGCCCACGTACGGTGCGAACAGGTTGCCGCCGGGCAGCGGCGTGTTGACGAAGTTGCTGCTGTAACGGTCGATCTGTTCCTGCCAGCTCAGGCCTGCTACCAGTTCATGGCGCAGGAAACCGGTGCGGAACTTGCCCTCGACCATTGTCGTCCAGTTCGTGAACTGCTGGCTTTCGGAGCCGTCGTAACGCAGGTCGGTGTAGTCGCCGGACGCGCCCGAGAGGAAGAACGTCGACTCGTTACGCGTGCGCGATTGCTTGCTGAAGCTGTACGTGGTGCTGACGGTCCAGTCGTCGGCCAGCTTGTAGCGCAGGCCGGTCTGGTACACCTGCAGGTTCGAGAAGAAATGCGCATCGGGGCCGGCGTACAGGCCGCCACGGCCGCTGATCACGCTCGGCAACTGGCCGCCGGCCGGAATGCCGCCGACGTAGAACGACGGCGTGCCGCCCCAGCTGTTGCGATCCTGATAGATGCCGTCGAAGGTCCACGTCAGATCACGCGTGATGCGCGCGTCCAGGCCCAGCGACACGGAATTGCGGTTCAGGCCCACGGCGTTGCTGGGCTTGCCTTCCTCGTGCGTGAGGTTCAGGCGGTAGCCGAACATGTTGTCCGGGCCCGCGCGACCGCCGAGGTCGACGTGCTCGGTCCAGACGTGCGACGAGCGATAGCCGAGGTCCACGCTGGCGGTGAACGTGTCGGTCGGCTTCTTGGTCACGTAGTTGACCGTGCCGCCCGGATTGCCAAAGCCGTACATAAAGCCCGACGCGCCCTTGAGCAGTTCCACCTGTTCGAGCTGCTCGTAGGGCAGGGTCAGGCCGTACGCGATAAACGGCATGCCGTTGATCTTGTACGCGTTGCGCCAGTCGAGCTGCAGACCGCGCACGGTGGTGTACGACGCCCACGCATTGCCGGGGTTGCTGTTGTCCGTGACCGACGCGTCGTTGAAGAACACGTCGCCGATCTTGGTCACCGCGCGATCGGCCAGGTCTTCACCACTTACGACGGTGGTCGAGAACGGCGTGTCGAGCTGCGTGCGGTTACCGAGCGCACCGCCCGAGGCCTTCTTCTCGAGCTGCGGCCCGAAGTCGACGGATTGTTGCGCGCTCACGGTAACCGCGGGCAGCGCGGCTTCCGGCGCCGGTTGTGCGGTCTGGGCCAGCGCGGCCCCGCAGAGCGGGAAGCCGGCCAGCACCACCGTACGGGCGAGAGCAGCAATGGGACGAACGCGAGGAGAACGGAGGGTCATGACGAGGGCGATAGGAGAAAAGGCCAGAAATAGAAATGCGAACTACTCGCATTACCATTCGCAAAGGGCCGAATGATCCTATCGCCGCGTCAGCGCGTCAAGCAAACGTGCGAATTGCAACAAAGAAGCGTGGCGGAGTTGCCACTGTTGCGGTTTGTGGAAACTAGCCGGGCAGCGCTTCGTAGGTTACGAGGAACACCTGCTCGTCACCGGCACTGACCGGCAGCCACACGATCTCGAGGTCGGGGAAGGCCGCCTCGACGTTCGCATGCTCGTTGCCGATCTCGACTACGAGCACGCCACCGGGGTTCAGGCGCTTCTTCGCACCGGCGATGATCCGACGCACGATGTCCATGCCATCGTCGCCCCCGGCCAGCGCCATGCGCGGCTCGGCCTGGTACTCGGGCGGCAGGTCGCGCATCGACGTCTCGTTGACGTACGGCGGATTGGTCAGGATCACGTCATACGTGGCGCCTGCCGGCAGCGGGTCATAGAGGTCGCCCTCGTACAGCGAGATACGATCCTCCATGCGATAGTCCGCCACGTTACGGCGGGCGACGGCCAGCGCGTCCGGCGACAGGTCCACCGCATCGATCTTTGCCCGCGGCCACACATGCGCCGCGATGATCGGCAGGCAGCCGGAGCCCGTGCATAGTTCCAGCACGGGGCCAATCTGCGCGATGTCGCCGACCCACGGCTCGAGACCTTCCTGCAGCAGTTCGCCGACGAAGCTGCGCGGCACGATCACGCGCGAATCCACATAGAAGCGCAGACCATGCATAAACGCTTCGTGCGTGATGTACGCGGCCGGCACACGCTCGGTCACGCGGCGCTCGATCACGGCCAGCACCGCGTCGATTTCGTCGGGCAGCAGGCGCGCGTCCAGGAACGGATCGAGCGTGTCCAGCGGCAGCGTCAGCGTATGCAGCACGAGGTATGCCGCTTCGTCGTAGGCGTTGGCACTGCCATGGCCGAACGAGAGCTTCGCCCCGTGAAAGCGCGAGACCGCGTAGCGCAGCAGATCGCGCACAGTGCGCAGAGGGGAGTGAGAAGCAGTAGGGGCCATGATTGAAATACGGATTAGGCGATCAGACGTTCGAGCACGCCGCGGTAGACATTCTTGAGCGGCTCGATAAAGCGGACTTCCACGTGCTCGTCGATCTTGTGAATGCTCGCGTTCGGCGGACCGAACTCGATGACCTGCGGGCAGATCTTGGCAATAAAGCGGCCATCGGAGGTACCGCCGGTCGTCGACAGCTCGGTCTTCACGCCGGTCTCGGCCGCAATGGCGTCCGTGAGCGCGGCCGACAGCTCGCCGCGCGGCGTCAGGAACGGTTCGCCGCCCAGCGTCCAGTCGAGTGTGTAGTCGAGCTGGTGCGCGTCCAGAATCGCATGCACACGCGCCTTGAGCCCGTCCGGCGTGCTGGCCGTCGAGAAGCGGAAATTGAAGTCGATGGTCACGTGGCCCGGAATCACGTTGGTCGCGCCGGTGCCGCCATGGATATTCGACATCTGCCACGTGGTGGGCGGGAAGTACTCGTTGCCGGCATCCCACGTCTCGCCCACGAGCGCGGTCAGCGCGGGCGCGGCCAGGTGAATCGGATTGCGCGCTAGGTGAGGGTAGGCGATATGGCCCTGCACGCCTTTCACCGTCAGCTTGCCCGACAGCGAACCGCGGCGACCATTCTTGACCATGTCGCCGAGCGTATCGACCGAGGTCGGCTCGCCAACCACGCAGTAATCGAGCCGCTCACCACGCGCGCGCAGCGCCTCCACCACCTTGACGGTGCCGTCGTGCGCGGGGCCTTCCTCGTCGCTGGTGATCAGGAACGCGATGGAGCCCGCATGCGCGGGATGCGCCTTCACGAATTCCTCCACGGCCACCACGAAGCCCGCGATCGACGTCTTCATGTCGGCGGCGCCGCGGCCGTACAGCTTGCCGTCGCGGTGCGAGGGCAGGAACGGGTCGGACGACCATTGATCGAGCGGGCCGGTGGGCACCACGTCGGTATGGCCGGCGAAGGCCAGCAGCTTGCCCTCGGTGCCACGCGTGCCACGCTTGACCGCCCACAGGTTGGTCACGCGGAAGTCGTCGGGGCCGCTGACGATGGCCTCGCAGGTAAAGCCGAGCGCGTTCAGGCGCGATTCGAGCACGGCCTGGCAGCCTTCGTCGGCGGGCGTGACCGAGCGACGGCGCATCAGGTCTTCAGTGAGGGCGAGCGTGGAGTTCATGAACGGAAATCGCTTGGAAAAGACCAGTGCTTGTAAAAGACCGGTGCTTAGAAAATGCCGGAATACTGTTCGGGTTTGAAGCCGACTTCGACCTTGCCGCCGGAGGCGAGCACCGGCCGCTTGATCAGCGACGGGCTTTGCTGCATCAGCGCGATCGCGCCGGCTTCGCTCTCGGCGCTGGCTTTCTCGGCGTCCGACAGCGCACGGTACGTGGTGCCCTTCTTGTTGAGCAGCGTGGCCAGCGGCACGTGCGCGAGCCACCCGCGCAGCAGCGCCTCGCTCACGCCTTGTTTCTTGAAGTCGTGAAACGTGTAGTCGACGCCGTTGTCGGTCAGCCAGGTACGCGCCTTCTTGACGGTGTCGCAGTTGGGAATGCCGTAGAGCAGGACGGTCATGATGAGCGGAGCAGAAGGTTGAGGGCGATCACGAGCGCGCCGATGCCGAGCGCGACGCCCGCCATGGCCACCGCCGTCATCAGCCGCAGGCGGCGGTCGAGCCGGCCAGCTTCCTTGCGCAGGGCCTCGACCGTGATCGCATGTTGTTCGGCCAGCAGCTTGACCGCCTCCGCCTGCTGCAGCGCCGCGGCTTCGAGTTCGGCAACACGAGCGTCAACCCGCGCCGCACGTTCCGGCTCGCCGAGCGCGCCCGCGGCCGGCCCATCAGTGCCCTCAGACGTGCCGTCCTTGCGCCGTCCCTTCTTGATCTTCTCGATGGTCTTGTTGGCCTGTTCGAGAATGGTCGGCAGCAGGGACAGTACGGTGCCGACGGTGGCGGGGTCCAGTGCCATGAGTCGCTGGCCGCTTGGCGATCAGTCGCCGCGCAGCAGGTCGTTCAGGCTGGTCTTGGCGCGCGTCTGGGCGTCGACCTTCTTGACGATGACCGCGCAGTACAGGCTGTACGAACCATCCTTCGACGGCAGGTTACCGGCCACGACCACCGAGCCAGCCGGCACGCGGCCGTAATGGATCTCGCCGGTTTCGCGATCGTAGATCTTGGTCGATTGACCCAGGTACACGCCCATCGAGATCACCGAGTTCTCTTCGACGATCACGCCTTCCACCACTTCCGAACGCGCGCCGATAAAGCAGTTGTCCTCGATGATGACCGGGTTGGCCTGCAGCGGCTCCAGCACGCCACCGATGCCCACGCCACCGGACAGGTGCACGTTCTTGCCGATCTGCGCGCACGAACCGACCGTGGCCCACGTATCGACCATCGTGCCTTCATCGACGTACGCGCCAATATTCACGTACGACGGCATCAGCACGGCGTTCTTCGCGATAAACGAACCGCGACGCGCCACGGCGGGCGGCACCACGCGGAAGCCGGCCTTGGCGAAGTCGTCGCCGGTCCAGTTGGCGAACTTGGTCGGCACCTTGTCGTAGAACTGGGCAAAGCCACCGGCGCTCATCGGCGCGTTGTCTTCCAGGCGGAACGACAGCAGCACGGCCTTCTTGATCCACTGGTTGACGATCCAGTCCTTGCCTTGTTTTTCGGCCACGCGCAGCGCGCCCGAATCCAGTTGCGAGATCACATTGGCAACAGCCTCGCGGATATCGGCGGGGGCGGACTTCGGCGACAGGCTCGTGCGGTCTTCCCAGGCCTGGTCGATCAGGGCTTGCAGTGCTTGCGTCATGGTGGTCTTCTCAGTCGTAATGGTAAAAATCGGTGCGATGCCCGTGGTGTCGGCGCGGCATCGCGCAAGATGTCTGGGTCAGCCCAGCGAGCGGCAAAAATCAACAATGCGGCGTGCGCCCGCGCGGCATTCCTCGGGCGTGGCGACCAGCGCCATACGCACGCGGTTGACGCCCGGATTCACGCCATGCGCGTCGCGCGCGAGAAAGCTGCCCGGCAGCACCGTCAGGTTCTGCGCGGCCAGCAGCTGGCGCGCGAACTCGGTGTCCGACAGGCCCGTGCGCGACACGTCGGCCCACAGATAGAACGCCGCATCGGGCAGCGCGACGTCGAGCACGTCCGCCAGCATTGGCGTGACTTCGCGAAACTTCTCGACGTACGCCGCGCGATTGTCGCGCACATGCACTTCATCGCTCCACGCGGCCACGCTGGCGGCCTGCACGGTCGCGCTCATCGCGGTGCCATGGTACGTGCGGTACAGCAGGAATTTCTTGAGCAGGGCCGGATCGCCAGCCACGAAGCCCGAACGCAGGCCCGGCACGTTCGAACGCTTGGACAGGCTCGAGAACATCACCAGACGTTCGAACCCGCGGCCGAGCTGATGCGCGGCCTGCAACGCGCCCAGCGGCGGATTGGCTTCGTCGAAATAGATTTCGGAGTAGCACTCGTCCGAAGCGATCACGAAGCCATGGCGATCGGACAGCGCGAACAGCTGCTTCCAGTCTTCGAGCGACATCACCGCGCCAGTCGGATTGCCCGGCGAGCAGACGTACAGCAGTTGCACGTCGGCCCAGGCCACATCGGGAATCTGCTCGAACGCGGGCGCGAAGTTGCGCGCCGGATCGCTGTTGGCGAACAGCGGGCGCGCGCCGGCCAGCAGCGCCGCGCCTTCGTAGATCTGGTAGAACGGGTTCGGACACACCACCAGCGGATTTGCGCTTTTACCAACTGAGGAGGCATCGATCACGGTCTGCGCGAACGCGAACAGCGCCTCGCGCGAGCCCGCCACGGGCAGGACCTCGGTCAGCGCGTCGACCTGCGGCAACTGATAGCGGCGTTCGAGCCAGCGCGCGATGGTCTGGCGCAGCCCGTCGGAGCCGATCGTGCTAGGGTAGACCGCCAGGCCGCCCAGCGACTCGATCATCGCGTCCTTGATGAACTGCGGCGTCGGATGCTTGGGCTCGCCGATGCCGAAGCTGATCGCCGGAATGTCGGCGGGCTTCACGTCGGCCACCAGCGCGCGCAATTTCTCGAAAGGATAGGTCTGGAGCAGGTCGAGGCGCGGGTTCACAGTGGCTTGGGAATGCATGCGGTGGAAACGCAGCATTATAATGGAATGCGCCTCAGCGCAGAATCGCCAGCGAGACCATTGCCACCAGCGGGCGATGCACCAGCCGCTCGATACGCGCATGCAGGTGCAGCGGCCGCAGCAGCATCTTGATCGTCATCTCGATCGGCAGGTTGTGCCGCACCATGTCGCTACATTGGGAGTTCAGCGCCGCGACGTCCGCATCGGGAATGTCGTCCCGGCCACGCTCCACGCGCAGGATGTTGCGCAGCGAGATGTCGGCGTCATCGTTCTTGATCTCCAGCAGTCTGCGCGCGATCACGCCGAGCACTTTCAGGCGCCCATGGCGCTCGCGGTCGTTCAGATCGTTGAAGTAGCGGAAGAAGTGCTTGTAGTGGCGCACCTCGTCGCTCGAGATGCGGCGAGCCAGTTCGCGCAGCACCGGTTCGTCGCTGGCAGCCTCCAGCGCCCGGTAATAGGACGCGGTGCCGGTCTCGACCACACAGCGCGCGGCCATCTCCAGCGCGCGCGAGGTCTCGAGGTTGTCGTCGTTACAGGTCAGCCGGTATTCGCCGAAGAAGCGTTCGTAGCCGGCGGCCCAGTCGAACTCGGGCCAGACATGCTCCACATAGCGGCGCAGCGACAGTCCATGCTGCAGCTCCTCGCCTTCCCACTGCTGCTTGAGCCAGGCCGCGGCTTCGGGCGTGTCCGCATAGTGGCGCGCCAGATTGCCGGCGTAGGTGTCGGAGCCGCTCTCCATGAAGGAGGCGGAAGTCAGCAGGTAGAACAGCGTCCGATTGTCGCGCACGCGCGCGACGTCGATCGCGGCGTAATCGATTTCGTCGACCGACCACGTCATGTGGCTTTCTCCATGTTGTTCTGGTCGTAACCCCCGGAGATTCTGCCCGATTTGCAATATGTCAGTCTGATGTCGGTGCAATCTGTTCTAGAGACTGGTTAAAGCATGACGCGCAAGTCGCGGATGTACAACGGTTTTACCTACGTACATCAGGGGCTTTCGTGCCGCGCGCAACGGTCGATAAAGCGGCCGACAGGCTGTTTCGCGATGGTATGATTGTCGCCATTCTGCCGGGCATTCCAGCTGGGAAGTTGCTTATACGGCACTCCATGGTTGTATTAGGTATGTCCCGTGCTTTCCGATCCGTAACGCCGAAACCACACACGACAACGTGCGACTGTCCTCGATCAAGCTGGCGGGCTTCAAGTCCTTCGTCGATCCCACCAATTTTCAAGTGCCGGGCCAACTGGTCGGCATCGTCGGTCCCAACGGCTGCGGCAAATCGAACATTATTGATGCCGTGCGCTGGGTGCTGGGCGAATCACGCGCGTCGGAGCTGCGTGGCGAGTCCATGCAGGACGTCATCTTCAACGGCTCCACGGCGCGCAAGCAGGCGGGCCGGGCCAGCGTCGAACTCGTGTTCGACAACGCCGAAGGCCGCGCGGCCGGGCAGTGGAGCCAGTACGCCGAGGTGGCCGTCAAGCGCGTGCTGACGCGTGACGGCACCTCTTCGTACTACATCAACAACCAGCCGGTGCGCCGCCGCGATATCCAGGACATCTTCCTGGGCACGGGCCTTGGCCCGCGCGCGTACGCGATCATCGGGCAGGGCATGATCTCGCGGATCATCGAGGCCAAGCCCGATGACATGCGAATCTTCCTCGAGGAAGCCGCGGGCGTATCCAAGTACAAGGAACGCCGCCGCGAAACCGAGAATCGTCTGTCGGACACGCGCGAGAACCTGACGCGCGTGGAAGACATCCTGCGCGAACTCGGCTCCAACCTCGACAAGCTCGAGGGCCAGGCCGAAGTGGCGCAGCGCTTCAAGACGCTGCAATCGGAAGGCGAAGAGAAACAGCATCTGCTGTGGCTGCTGCGCAAGCGCGAGGCGCTGACGGAGCAGGAACGCCACCAGCGCGCGATCGAGCAGGCGCAGATCGACCTCGAAGCCCAGACCGCGCAGCTGCGCCACGTCGAGGCCGAGCTCGAGACCATGCGCGCCGCGCATTACACCGCGTCCGACGGCATGCACGCCGCGCAGGGCGCGCTGTACGAGGCCAACGCCACGGTCAGCAAGCTCGAGGCCGAGATCCGCTTCGTTGTGGAATCGCGCAACCGCACGCAGGCACAGATCGCCGCGCTGACCGCGCAACGCGAGCAATGGCAGGGCAAGGCCGAGCAGGCTACCGACGAGCTCGCGGAAGCCGAGGAGAACCTGGCTCTGGCAGAGGGTCGCACGGTGGAAGCGCAGGAGTCCGTCGCGGTGAAGACCGACGAGCTGCCGACGCTCGAGGCGCAATGGCGCGAGGCGCAGCAGCGCCTCAACGAGCAGCGCACGGGCATCATGCAGGCCGAGCAGTCGCTCAAGCTCGAAGCCGCGCAGCAGCGCAACGCCGATCAGATGCTGCAGCAGCTCGAGCAGCGCCGCGAGCGTCTGTCGCTCGAGGAGAAGGGCCTCGACCGGCCCGACGAAAGCCGTCTGGAGGAACAGCGCGAAGAGCTGGCCGAGCAGGAAGCCATGCTCGAGGAAGCGCAGGCCGTGCTGATGGACAGCGAGGACAGCGTGCCGCGTCTGGACGCCGAGCGTCGCACCGCGCAGGAGCGCGTGCAGAGCGAGGCCGCCGCTATCGCGTCGCTGGAAGCGCGTCTGGCCGCGCTGCGCCAGTTGCAGGAGAACGTGCAGACCGACGGCAAGGTCCAGCCCTGGCTGGAACGCCACGGTCTGGCTGAATTGCCGCGGCTGTGGAAGAAGGTACATATCGAGCCGGGCTGGGAAAACGCGCTCGAATCGGTGCTGCGCGAAAAGCTGGCCGCGCTCGAGGTCTCCAACCTCGATTGGGTCAAGGCATTCCTGTCCGACGCACCGCCGGCGAAGCTTGCGTTCTACTCGCCGCCGCCTGCCGCGCGGTCCGTGGAGACGCCGGCCGGCCTGCGTCCGCTGATGTCGCTCGTGCAGATTACCGAGCCCGGCATTCGTGCGGTCATGCAGGACTGGCTCGCCGATATCTACACCGCCAACGACATCGCGCAGGCCATGGCCGCGCGCCAGACGTTGCCCGATGGCGCGTCGTTCGTGCTGGCCGAAGGCCATCTGATTGGCCGCAATGCGATTCAGATCTATGCCGCCGACTCGGAGCAGTCCGGCATGCTCGCGCGCGAGCAGGAAATCGAGAGCCTGCAGAAGCAGGTGCGCGCGCAGACGTTGATGTCCGACGAGGCCAGGAGCCAGGCCGTGCGCGCCGATGCGGCGTACACGCAGGCCAGCCAGGCGCTGAGCGAGGCGCGGGGCCGTGCCGAGCAGGCCACGCGCCGCGTGCACACGTTGCAGATGGACGTGCTCAAGCTGTCGCAGGCGATGGACCGTTTCTCCGCGCGTAGCGGCCAGATTCGCGACGAGCTGAGCGAGATCCTCGCGCAGATCGAGGAGCAGCGCGCGGTGCGTGCCGAATCGGAAGCCTCGTTCGAACAGCACGATGCCGCGCTGGCGGACCTGCAGGCCGCGCACGAAGACCAGCAGATGGCCTTCGACGCGCTGGACAGCAAGCTCGCGTCCGCGCGCAACACGCTGCGCGATATCGAACGCGCCGCGCAGGAAGCCCTGTTCGCGGAGCGCAACCTGGCGGGGCGCATCGACGAACTGCGCCGCAATATCCAGATGGCGGCGGACCAGTCGGAGCGGATTGCCGAATCGCTCGAGAACGCACGTGCGGAGCTCGAGACGATCAACGAGCAGACCGCGCATACGGGTCTGCAGGAAGCGCTCGAAGTCCGCGCCGAGAAGGAAGAGAAACTGTCGGCCGCGCGCATCGAACTCGATGCCCTGTCGGCACAGTTGCGCCAGTACGACGAGCAGCGTCTGGCCGCCGAACGCAGCCTGCAGCCGCTGCGCGATCGCATTACCGAGTACCAGCTGAAGGAGCAGGCCGCGCGCCTGAACCAGGAACAGTTCAGCGAGCAGTTGACCGCCGCGGAGGTCGATGAGGCCGCGCTGGCGGACAAGCTCACGGGCGACCTCAAGCCGTCGTACCTGCAGGGCGAAGTCACGCGCCTCAACAACGCGATCTCCGCGTTGGGTCCGGTCAATATGGCCGCGCTCGACGAGCTGGCCGCCGCGCGCGAACGCAAGACGTTCCTCGACGCGCAGTCGGCCGATCTGAACGACGCGATCAATACGCTCGAGGACGCCATCGCCAAGATCGACCAGGAAACGCGCGCGCTGCTGCAAGGCACGTTCGACCAGGTCAATCATCATTTCGGCGAACTGTTCCCGACGCTGTTCGGCGGCGGGCAGGCGCGTCTGATCATGACCGGCGAGGAAATCCTCGATGCCGGCGTGCAGGTCATGGCGCAGCCGCCGGGCAAGAAGAACTCGACGATTCACCTGCTGTCCGGCGGCGAGAAGGCGCTGACCGCGATCGCGCTCGTGTTCGCGATGTTCCAGCTCAACCCCGCACCATTCTGTTTGCTGGACGAAGTGGACGCGCCGCTCGACGACGCCAACACCGAGCGCTACGCGAACATGGTGGCGCGCATGTCGGACAAGACGCAGTTCGTGTTTATTTCGCACAACAAGATTGCAATGGAAATGGCTCACCAGCTCATCGGCGTGACGATGCAGGAGCAGGGCGTGTCGCGCATCGTCGCGGTGGATATGGACGCCGCGGTGTCGATGGCGGAGGCAGCATGATCACGATGACGACCACTACCACTCTGGGATGGGAGGCCGCCGCCTGATGGAATTGCAGAATGCCCTGATCATCGCCGGTGTCGTACTGCTGCTGTTGCTGGTGGCGTACAACCGTTGGCAGATTCACAAGTCGCGCCGCGTGCGGCCGCTGATGCCTGAAGACGACCTGCCGCCGATGCGCGAGCCGGTGGTGGGCAAGACCGTGCGTCCGGAGACGGCGGCCAAGCTCCAGGAAACGCCGCCCGAGCATGTCGCGCGCCGCGAACCGACGCTCGGCGATGCCGGCAAGGTGTCCATGGGTGCCGGCGATGCGCATGACGCGTCGGTGGCCGCTGCGGCAGCGCATGCCGCGGCCGGTGGCGCGGAGGCCGACGAGGCCGTGGCGGATGAAGTCGCCGCGGCCGTCGCGGTGGCCCAGCAGCCCGCTGCCGATGACGCAGCCGGCGACGCCGCGCAAATTGCCGCGGCCACGCAGGCCACGGCACGCGCGGAGGCGCGGTCCGCGCAACCGCTGCCGCAGGCCGAGACGATCGGCAAAGCGGAATCCGGGTCGGAGTCGAGCCAGCTCGATGACCAACTCGCTGGCCAACTCAGTGGCCAACCTTTGCCGGCCGTGATCGATCCGCTCATCGACTGTATCGTGCCGATGCACCTCGAACGCAAGGCGTCAGGCGATCGCATCCTGCCGCTCACGGGGCGCCTGCGCCGCGCGGGGACCAAGCAGGTGCATATCGAAGGCCTGCGCGTGGAAGCGAACGCATGGGAGCCCGTGACCGCGGGCCACCAGTACGAGGACCTGCAGGTGGCGGTGCAGCTGGCCAATCGCAGCGGCCCGCTCAACGCGCTCGAGTTCTCGGAATTCGTCAACGCGGTGGAGGCGCTGGCGGAAGCGCTCGATGCCTCGGCCGAGTTGCCGGACATGACCGAGACCGTGGCCAATGCGCGCGAGCTCGATGGGTTTGCCGCAGGCTGCGATGTGCAGCTGGGCGTCAACGTGATTTCCGATGGCGCGCCGTGGTCGGCCGCGTACGTGCAGAACGTGGCCACGCAGGATGGGCTCGTACTGTCGCGCGACGGCACGCGCTTCTCGCGCTATCAGGCCGATGTCGACGGTGTGCAGCGTCCGCTGTTCACGCTGCAGTTCGGCGATACCAACTTCCTGCGCGACGATCTGACCATCAACGCCGGCGGCCAGATCACGCTGCTGCTGGATGTGCCCGTGGCCGCTCAGGCGACCAAGCCGTTCAAGACGGTGTGCGAGTACGGCTACAGCCTGGCGCAGCGCATGGGCGCGCAGCTCGTCGATGACAACATGCGTCCGCTGAGCGAAGCGTCGTTCGTCGCGATCTTCGGTCACCTCGAAAAGCTTTACGAAAAGCTCGAGGCGCGTGGCATGCCGGCTGGTTCGCCCGTCGCGCAACGGTTGTTCAGTCTGTAGGAGCGCCGCGATGACCGGAAATACCCGTGGCGCGCAGGCACAGTCCTCCGCGCCGGTTGGCGCTTCTGACGCGGCAACCCGTGTGCAATGGCTGCGCGACGAACTCGATCGCTACAGCTACGAGTACTACGTGCTCGACGCGCCGACCGTTCCCGATGCGGAATACGACGCGCTGTTCAGCGAGTTGCAGGCGCTGGAGACCGAACATCCCGAACTGCTGACCGACGACTCGCCGACGCAACGCGTGGGCGGCGCGCCGCTGGCCGCGTTCGACGCGGTGCGCCATCGCATGCCGATGCTGTCATTGAACAACGGCTTCGAAGACGACGACGTGGTCAACTTCGATCGCCGCTGCGCGCAGGGCCTCGGCCGTCCGGCACCGGCCGCCGAGGAAGCGCCGCAGGATCTGTTCAGTCAGGCCGATGCCTCCGCAGGTGCGGTCGAATACGCGGCCGAGCTCAAGTTCGATGGCCTTGCCATGTCGCTGCGCTACGAGCACGGCAAGCTCGTGCAGGCCGCCACGCGCGGCGATGGCGAGACCGGCGAGGACGTGACCGTCAACGTGCGCACGATCAAGGCGATTCCGCTCAAGTTGCGGGGTCAGGCACCCGAAGTGCTCGAAGTGCGCGGCGAGGTATTCATGTATCGCGCGGACTTCGATAAGCTCAATGAACGCCAGGCGGAAGCCGGCGAGAAGACCTTCGTCAATCCGCGCAACGCGGCCGCCGGTAGTCTGCGGCAGCTGGATCCGCGCATTACCGCCAAGCGGCCGCTGTCGTTTTTCGCCTACGGCCTTGGCGAGTTGCAGGGGGCGGACCGCCCAGTCACGCACAGCGTGATGCTGGACGGTTTCGCGCAACTGGGTTTGCCGGTCTGCACCGAGCGCAAGGTGGTCAAGGGCGTGCAAGGCCTGCTCGGGTTTTATCGCGAGATTGGCGCGCGCCGCGACCAACTGCCGTACGACATCGACGGGGTGGTCTACAAGGTCAATGCGCTGGCGGAGCAGGAGCAGCTTGGCTTTGTCTCGCGCGCGCCGCGCTTTGCGCTGGCGCACAAATTCCCCGCGCAGGAAATGACCACGGTGGTCGAGGACATCGAAGTGCAGGTGGGCCGCACGGGCGCGATTACGCCGGTGGCACGGCTGGCGCCGGTGTTTGTCGGCGGCGTCACGGTGACCAACGCCACGCTGCACAACGAGGACGAAATTCGCCGCAAGGACGTGCATATCGGCGATACCGTGATCGTGCGTCGCGCGGGCGACGTGATTCCCGAGGTCGCGGCCGTGGTACTCGAACGCCGGCCCGCGGATGCGCGCGCGTTCGTCATGCCGACCGCATGCCCGGTGTGCGGCTCGCATATCGAGAAGCTGGAAGGCGAGGTCATTGCGCGCTGCACCGGCGGCCTGATCTGCGCGGCCCAGCGCAAGCAGGCGCTGCTGCATTTCGCGCAGCGTCGCGCCATGGATATCGAAGGGCTCGGCGACAAGCTCGTGGAGCAACTCGTCGACCAGGGCATCGTGCGCACGCCAGCCGATCTGTACAAGCTCGGCGTGATGAAGCTCGCGGCGCTCGATCGCATGGCGGACAAGTCGGCGGCCAATATCGTCACGGCCATCGAGAACTCGCGCGCACCGGTGCTCAATCGTTTCATTTTCGCACTGGGCATTCGCCACGTCGGGGAATCTACCGCCAAGGATCTGGCCAAACACTTCGGCAAGCTGCAGGCGGTGATGGATGCCGACGAAGCGGCGCTGCTCGAGGTCAACGATGTGGGCCCCGTGGTGGCGCAGTCGATCGCCAATTTCTTCGCCGAGGAGCACAACCGTCAGGTCATCGAGGATCTGCTGGCATCGGGCGTGACGCCGTCGGAGAGCGAACCGGCCGCGCGCGTGCCGGCGCCGCTCGCGGGCAAGACGTTTGTGCTGACCGGCACGCTGCCCACGCTTTCGCGCGAAGATGCGAAGGAGCGGCTGGAAGCCGCGGGCGCCAAGGTGGCCGGTTCGGTGTCGAAGAAGACCGACTACGTAGTGGCCGGTGCCGAGGCGGGCAGCAAGCTGGAAAAGGCACAGGCACTCGGCGTGGCCGTGATCGACGAGGATGGCATGCTGGCGCTGTTAGCGGCGGGTGCAGAACAGCCGGACGCTGGCTGAACCGGAGGAAAGCAAGATGATTCGAGACATCCTGAAGATGGGCGATTCGCGCCTGCTGCGGATCGCGCAGCCCGTGACGCGCTTCAATACCCCGGAGTTGCGCGCGCTCGTCGAGGATATGTTCGACACCATGGCCTATGCGAACGGTGCGGGGCTGGCCGCGCCGCAGATCGGCGTGGACCTGCAGGTGGTGATCTTTGGCTTCGACCGTGCACCCAATCAGCCGGACCGGCCGATGGTGCCGAAGACCGTGCTGATCAACCCGGTCATCGAGCCGTTATCGGAAGAGCGCGAGGACGGCTGGGAAGGCTGCCTGTCGGTGCCGGGCCTGCGCGGCGTGGTGCCGCGCTACACGCATCTGCGCTACTCGGGCTACGACATCGAGGGCCACCGCATCGAGCGCGTCGCGGATGGTTTTCATGCGCGCGTGGTGCAGCACGAATGCGATCACCTGCTGGGCGTGCTGTACCCGATGCGGATCGAGGACTTCTCGCGCTTTGGCTTCACCGAAGTCCTCTTTCCCGAACTGCCCGCGAACTACGACGACTGACTACGACGACTGAGTACGACGATTAATCACGACGACGGACAGGCGGCGGCCGGGAGCACCGGCTGCCCGTGCCGCGCGTGATAGCGCACGGCGCCAGCCAGCAGGAGCGTGACGAGCGCCAGCTCCGCGCCAAGGCCCGCCAGCGTCGCGTCGAGATAGTAGGCCGGGCCGGCCACGCTGGCACCGCCCGCGTGATGCAGCACCTGTGCGAACACGGTGCCCAGCAACGCCGAGCCCAGACCAAAGGACGCCTGCTGCATCGTTGCCAGCATCGCGCTGCCCGCACCGGCGTGGTCGGGCGGAATATCGGCCAGCCCGATCCGATAGAAGCAACCCACCATCAGCGCATTGCCGAAGCCGATCACCACGGTCGGCGCGGCCATGTCCAGCCACGTCGGGTGCGGCCATACGTGATGCAGCGTGTAGCACAGCGCCAGCATGCCCACGATATGGATCGCGCAGCCGGCAATCAGCGTACGCGTGCGCCCGATCAGCGCGACGATGCGCGCGCTGAACACCGCGCAGATGAAGTAGGCGGTACCGAGCGCAATGAACGCATTGCCGCATTCGGTCGGCGACAGATGCGCGCCCGATTGCAGGGCCAGCGCCAGCACGAACATCATGCCGCTCCAGCTGGTGAACAACAGGATCGCGATCGCGAGGCCGAAGCGGACGCTGGGCAGGCGCATCAGCGAAGGCGGCAACAGCGGGTGCAGGCCTTGTCGCTCCTGACGCAGTTCGACGCGCCACAGCAGCGCGAGCAGCGGCACCGCGGCTGCCATGGTGGCCAGCAGTGGCCAGGACCAGTGCATGGTCGGGCCCATGGCGAGCGGCAGCAGGATCGCGATGATCACCACCGCCAGGATCACGGTGCCAGGCACGTCGATGCCGAACGCGTTCTCGCGGCGCGTCTCGGGAATCAGCCGCGGCGATAGCGCGAGGACGACGGCGCAGACCGGGAGGTTGATCAGGAAGGCACTACGCCAGCCCAGTCCGGCGATATCGGCCGAGACCAGCACGCCGCCAAGCACCTGTCCGATGATGAAGGCAATACCGCTGACCGATCCGAACAGCGCGATCGCGCGCGAATGCGCATGGCCGCGCAGCCCTACATGGATGGTGGCCAGAATCTGCGGTACCAGCAGTGCCGCGGCGGCGCCCTGCAGCACGCGCGCGGCCAGCAGCATCAACATCGAATCGGCGATGCCACATAGCAGCGAGGCGATGCCGAACAACAGCACGCCCATGTTGAAGACGCGGCGACGGCCGAAGTTGTCGCCGAGGCGGCCGCCCATGGCGAGGCATACCGCGAAGGCCACGCCGTAGACGGCGACCATCAGTTCGAGCTCGGTCGCCGTGGCATGCAGCGATTGCTCGATGCTGTTGAGCGCCACGTTGACGATCGAGAAATCGATCTGTGGCAGCAGTTGGCCTGCCAGCAGCACATAGAGGCCGGCCTTGGCCAGCGTTGGGGAGGTAGTAGACGTACTCATGGGTATCCGGGGTTGCCTTGTGCTACTTGGTGTGCGGTAGTATCGTGGCGCATCTAGACTGGTACAAGAGTCAGTCTAGACTGGTATAAATTGTGTCAGCCTAGGTTCACAGGAGTTCTTGCATGACTGCACGCCCGGCTCTGCTCGAAGCGGTGTCGCTTGACGATATGACCGATGACGGGGGCTTCGATAGCCGCTCGCAGGAACTCGGCGCGTTCCTGCGGGCACGTCGCGAGAGTCTCGATCCCGCGCAAATGGGGCTTGGACGCATCGGGCGCAAGCGCACCCCGGGGTTGCGGCGCGAAGAGGTGGCCGCGCTCGCCGATATCGGCATCACGTGGTACACGAAGCTGGAGCAGGGGCGGCCGATTCGCGTGTCGGCCAAGGTGCTGAGCGCTGTGGCCGGCGCGCTGCAATGCACCGAGTCGGAGACCGAGCATCTGTTCGTGCTGGCCGGCATGCCGCGTCCCACGGGCGTGCGTGCGCCGTGCGAAGCCGTTCTGCCGGCGACGCAACGCATCCTCGATCAGCTTGATCCGTTGCCGGCGCTGGTGGAGAACACGCGGTTCGACATTCTGGGCTACAACGATGCGTATTGCCGTCTGGTCGGCATGGACCTGGGCCGCATTCCCACGGAAGACCGTAACTGCCTGTATCTGGCGCTATCGCATCCGCAATGGAAGTCGATTGTCGTGGACTACGACGGTATGGTCGCGGCGATGGTTGCGCTGTTCCGCGCGCAGATGGCGGAACATACGCAGGACCCGATCTGGCAGGGGCATCTGCAACGCTTCATGGCCGTATCGCCGATCTTTCGCGAACTGTGGCCGCGTTATCAGGTGCGGGGCTTCGAGAACCAGAACAAACGGTTTTTCCACGCGGAGACCGGCATGCTGAATCTGCACAGCAACAACTGGTGGTCGTCACCGCGGCATGGTGTGCGGATGCTGGTGTACGTGCCGGTGGACGAGCAGAGCGAGCAAGGCTTGTTAAGGCTGCCGTCAGTGCCGGCAGCCCCCAACCCTTAAAATTTCTCGAACGCTCCGAGGAATCGCCACTGCCCCGGCGGCAGATCGCCCAGCACGATGCGACCCATGCGCACGCGCCGGAGGCCAACCACCTTGAGCCCCACCTGCTCGCACATCCGGCGAATCTGGCGCTTGCGGCCTTCGCGCAAAACAAAGCGCAACTGCTCTTCGTTCTGCCAGCTGACCTTGGCGGGCTTGAGTGCCACGCCATCGAGCGACAGCCCGTGGCGCAACCGCTCGAGTTGCTCGGGCGGGAACACCTCGCTGATGTTGCGCTCGACTTCGCCTTCCGGCGATTCCCACACCACGCGCACGAGGTACTCTTTCTCGACCGTCGAGTCTTCGCCGATCAGCGCGCGGGCGACGCGGCCATCCTGCGTCAGCACCAGCAGACCGGTGGAGTCGATATCCAGGCGGCCAGCCGGCGCGAGGTTCTTGCGCTGCCACGGCGCAAAGCGCTTGCGCGTGGGATCTTGTTCCCACTGGTTCTCCGGCGCGAACAGCACGGCGGCCGGTTCATAACCGTCTTCGGCCTGGCCCGACACGTAGCCAACGGGTTTGTTCAGCAGCACGGTCACGCGCTCGCCTTGCTCGGAGCGCGCTTCCTGCAGGATCTCGATCTCGGCTTCGGGACGGATGCGCGAACCGAGTTCGGTCACGGCCTTGCCATCGACGAGCACCCAGCCGCGCGGAATCCATTCGTCGGCTTCGCGACGCGAGCACAGGCCGAGCTCGGACATGCGCTTGGACAGACGCACCAGACCGTCGTCCTCGGTACGTTCGGCGTGGTCATCGGCACGCGGCGCGGTGGCAGCCGGGCGAGCGCGATCGGCGTTATCGCTGAAGCGGCGCTCGCGCGTGGGCGCGGCACGCTCGCCACGGTTGTCGTCTCGCGAGTAGCCACCCTCACGGCGCGGCGGACGCGAGTCGCCGTCGTTGAATCGGCGCGGCGGACGATCGTCGCCACCATAGGGACGCGGCGGACGCGCATCGCCATCACGGCGCGGCGGGCGCGAGTCACCGTCGTTGAACCGACGCGGCGGACGATCGTCGCCACCATAGGGACGCGGCGGACGCGCATCGCCCTCACGGCGCGGCGGGCGCGAGTCACCGTCGTTGAACCGGCGCGGCGGCCGATCGTCGCCACCATACGGGCGCGGCGGACGCGCATCGCCATCGCGGCGCGGCGGGCGCGAGTCACCGTCGTTGAACCGACGCGGCGGCCGATCGTCGCCACCATACGGGCGCGGCGGACGCGAATCGCCATCGCGGCGTGGCGGGCGCGAGTCACCGTCGTTGAACCGACGCGGCGGCCGATCGTCGCCACCGTAGGGGCGCGGCGGGCGCGCATCGCCGTCACGGCGAGGAGGGCGCGAGTCACCGTCGTTGAATCGGCGCGGCGGCCGATCGTCGCCACCGTATGGGCGCGGCGGGCGCGCATCGCCATCACGGCGCGGCGGGCGCGAGTCACCGTCATTGAACCGACGCGGCGGCCGATCATCGCCACCATAGGGGCGCGGCGGACGCGCATCGCCATCGCGGCGAGGAGGGCGCGAGTCACCGTCGTTGAACCGACGCGGCGGCCGATCGTCGCCACCATACGGGCGCGGCGGACGCGAATCGCCATCACGGCGCGGCGGGCGCGAGTCACCGTCGTTGAACCGGCGCGGCGGCCGATCATCGCCACCATAGGGGCGCGGCGGACGCGCATCGCCATCGCGGCGCGGCGGGCGCGAGTCACCGTCGTTGAACCGACGCGGCGGCCGATCGTCGCCCCCGTAGGGACGCGGCGGACGCGAATCCCCATCGCGGCGCGGCGGACGTGAGTCACCGTCACGGCGAGGAGGGCGCGAATCACCGTCGCCGAATCGGCGCGGTGCGCGCTCGCCACGGTCAGCGGGTGCCGTCTGCTGGCGGCCGGACTTGCCACCGGACCGTTCCCTCGCCTGCTTAATCCCTTCCTGTACCTCCTGCACGCGCTTGCGGTTCAGGTCAGACACGCGCACCGGGCGCGTGGCCTTGCGCGGGGCCGTATCGGTAGTGGAAGTCTTGATGCCCAGCGTCTTGCGCCCGGGCGATTTGCTATCGGTCATCTTGTAGGGTACGAATGCGGCGGTCGTTCAGACCGCCAGCGCATCGAGCAGATCCTGCTCGAGCTGAAGCTGTAATCGGTTGTCCGAAGACAGGCGCCCGCCATCGACGAGGAACACATCCTCGACGCGCTCGCCGAGCGTATTGATCCGCGCCGAGAACACCGATACGCGATGGCGCGCAAGCACGCGCGCAATCGAATACAGCAGACCCGTACGGTCGTTGGCCGACAGCGAAAGGAGGTAATACTGGCCGCGCTCGTCGGGACGAAGGTCCACGCGCGGCTTGATAGGGAAGCTGCGCGACTGGCGCGACAGGCGGCCTTGCGTCGGCTCGGGCAACGGGCATTCCAGACGCAGCCGCTCGGCCAGCTCGTGCTCGACCAACGCGAGAATGTCGCGATAGTCGCCAGCGAGGCCGGGGTCGGTCACCTGAAACGTATCCAGTGCATAGCCATGACGCGTGGTATGAATCTTGGCGTCCTGAATCGAGAACGCCTTGCGTTCGAAGTAGCCGCAGATGCGCGCAAACAGATCGGGCTGATCCTTCACGTACACCGCAATCTGCAACCCTTCGCCAGCGGGCGAAATCCGCGCCTTCACAACGGCGGTCTCGCTATCCACCCTGTTGAACAGATGGCGCGTCAGCCAGGCGATATCGCGCGCATCGTGCCGCAGGAAGAACGACACATCGAGCTTGTCCCACAGCGGCTTGCCAAGCTCGGGATCGAACGCCTTGAGCCGCAGTTGCGCGATCGTGTCGTCACGCCGCTGCGCCCACAGCGAATGCGGATCGAGCTGCGCGCCCCCCAGCACGCGCAACGTGATGCGGTACAGGTCCTCGAGCAGCTTGCCCTTCCACGCATTCCACACCTTGGGACTGGTGCCGCGAATATCGGCCACGGTCAGCAGATACAGCGCGGTGAGGTAGCGCTCGTTGCCCACCACCTTGGCAAACGCATGTACAACCTCGGGATCGGTCAGATCCTGCTTCTGCGCTACATGGCTCATGGTCAGGTGATGCTCGACCAGCCAGGCGATCAGATCGGTGTCCTCGCGCGAGATGCCATGCTGCTTGCAGAAACGCCGCGCATCGACGACCCCCAGCTTCGAATGGTCGCCGCCGCGTCCCTTGGCAATGTCGTGAAACAGCGCGGCCGTCCACAGCACCCATGGACGGTCGAAGCTCGCAATCAACTGGCTGCAGAACGGAAACTCGTGCGTATGCTCGACGATCGCGAAACGCCGCAGATTGCGCAGCACCATCAGGATGTGCTGGTCCACGGTATAGACGTGGAACAGGTCGTGCTGCATCTGCCCGACGATGCGACGGAAGTTGATCAGATACCGCCCCAGCACGCTGGTCTGGTTCATCAGGCGCATCGCATGCGTAATACCCTGCGGCTCCTGCATGATCGCCAGGAACAGGCGCCGGTTCTCGGGGTCATTACGCCAGCTCGCATCCATCACGGTGCGCGCGTTGTAGAGCCCACGCAGCGTACGCGGCGTCAGTCCCTTGATGCCGGGCGTGCGCTCATACAGCAGGAAGGTCTCGAGAATCGCATGCGGCTCGCGCTCATAGAGGTCGTCGCTGGTGATCTCGAGCATGCCCTGGCGCTCGACGAAGCGATCGTTCAGCACGCGCGTCACCTTGGACTCGCTCGGGAACAGCATCGCCTCGATATTGAGCAGCAGCACGCTGTTGAGCTGGGTGACCGCCTTTGCCGCCCAGTAGTAGCGGCGCATCAGTTGCTCGCTGGCGCGCTTGTGATTGTTCTGCCGATAACCGAACGCCTCCGCCAATGCGGTTTGCAGATCGAACACCAGCACGTCCTGCCGGCGTCCCGCCAGCAGATGCAGGCGGGCGCGAATCGTGCGCAGCAGCCGTTCGTTGCGCGTCAGTTCCTGCGCCTCGCGCTCGGTCAGCAGACCGCGCTCGAACAGCTGCTTCCAGCTGTCGCCGAGCCCGGCCGCCTCGGTCATCCACAGGATGACCTGCAAGTCGCGCAGACCACCGGGGCTTTCCTTGCAGTTCGGCTCCAGCGCGTAGGGCGTGTCCTGATACTTGGCATGGCGCTGACGCATTTCCAGCAGCTTGGCCTGGAAGAAGTCGCCGGCGTCCATGTCCGCGTCATAACGCGTGCGCAGTTCGTCGAACAGCTTGCGGCTGCCGGTCAGCAGGCGCGCCTCGAGCAGCGACGTGCGGATCGTAATGTCCGCGGCCGACTCGCGGATGCAGTCATCGACGGTACGCACCGACGAACCGATCTCGAGCCCGAGATCCCAGCACAGGCCGATAAAGCGCTCGAGCCGCGATGCGGTATCGGCATCGGGTTCGGCGCGCAACAGCAGCAGCACGTCGACGTCCGAATGCGGGAACAGCTCGCCACGCCCGTAGCCGCCGACGGCCACCAGCGCGGCGTCGCGCGGCAGCTCGAGTCCGACCCATGCCTCGATCAGTGCGGCGTCCACCGCGCGGCGCAGCTTCGTGACGAGCGGATGCACCTGATTGCTCGCCTCGAATTCGGCGAACAGGGCCTGCTTGTCGGCGCGCAACCGGTCGCGGATGCGTTGGCACAGCAGCAGTTCCGGCGTGGTGTCCATGGCGTGGGCGAGTGAATTCTTCACGGCTGAAAGCACAAAGGGCGCCATCATCGGCGCCCCGGTCAGGTTTGCGGCCTCAGGCCGCGACAGATTCGGTAATGAAGGTGGGTGGCACCGGCGACCCCGCCGAGAGCGTCAGCACCTCGTAACCGGTATCGGTGACCAGCACCGTGTGCTCCCATTGCGCGGACAGGCTGCGATCGCGCGTCTTCACGGTCCAGTGGTCGGGCATGGTGCGAATGTCGCGCTTGCCCGCGTTGATCATCGGTTCCACCGTGAAGATCATGCCGCTCTTGATCTCGGCGCCGGTACCCGGGCGGCCGTAGTGCAGGATCTGCGGATCTTCATGGAAGTTCTTGCCGATGCCGTGGCCGCAGTACTCACGTACCACGGTATAGCCGGCGGCTTCCGCGTGCGTCTGGATGGCATGGCCGATATCGCCAAGGCGCGCGCCGTTGCGCACCTGCTGAATGCCCTTCCACATGCATTCGTAGGTCACCTGCGCCAGTCGCTTGGCCAGAATCGAGCCTTCGCCCACCACGAACATGCGGCTGGTGTCGCCGTAATAGCCTTCCTTCGTGATCACGGTGATGTCGAGGTTCGCCACGTCACCGACCTTCAGCACGCGGTCGCCAGGAATCCCGTGGCAGATCACGTCGTTGACCGACGTGCAGATCGCACCCGGAAACGGCGGGTAGCCCGGCGGCGCATAGTTGAGCGGGGCGGGCACGGTACCCTGCACGTCGCGCATATACGCATGGCACAGGCGATCGAGTTCGCCGGTGGTAACCCCCGCCTTGACGTGCGGCGTGATGTAGTCGAGAACTTCGGAGGCCAGACGGCAGGCCACGCGCATTTGCGCGACGTCCTCGGCCGTATTCAGGTAGATGCTCATGCTGCGCTGGAAAAATGTGACGACAAGATCATAAAAACCCTGTCGGAAATCGAATCGCAAAGTGGGATTATCTCACCAACCCGGGCGCTTGGCAGGGATTTGCTGGCTCGCTTGAAGGAAACGCCGATTTGTTGCTACAATCGCGGGCTGACTTGCTGGCGGCTTCGCCACAGTCAGATGGTTGTGCGAAGAAACTTGTACAACGAAACTTTTGGTAAATCGCTGGTCCGCCCATCCGGGGTGTTCCTTTTCAGGAATGTCGGGGCGGACTTCAGACCTAACCCTATTGGAGCACCTCTCATGTCCGTGACCATGCGCGAAATGCTGGAAGCCGGTTGCCACTTTGGCCACCAAACGCGCTTCTGGAACCCGAAGATGGCCCCCTATATCTTCGGCCATCGCAACAAGATTCACATCATCAACCTCGAAAAGACGCTGCCGATGTTCCAGGACGCACTGAAGTACGTGCGTCAGCTGGCTGCAAATCGCGGCACCGTACTGTTCGTGGGCACCAAGCGCCAGTCGCGTGAAGTGCTCGCCGAGGAAGCTGGCCGTGCCGGCATGCCTTACGTCGATGCCCGCTGGCTCGGCGGCATGATGACCAACCACAAGACGGTCAAGATCTCGATCAAGCGCCTGAAGGACATGGAAGCCGCCAAGGAAGCCGGCGCGCTGGATACCATGAGCAAGAAGGAAGCGCTGATGTTCGAGCGCGAGATGACCAAGCTGCAGAAGTCGATCGGCGGCATCAAGGACATGGTTGGCATTCCTGACGCCATCTTCGTGGTGGACGTCGGTTACCACAAGATTGCCGTGACCGAAGCCAACAAGCTGGGCATCCCCGTGATCGGCGTGGTCGATACCAACCACACGCCGGAAGGCATCGATTACGTGATTCCGGGTAACGACGACTCGAGCAAGGCTGTGGCACTGTACGTGCGCGGCGTGGCCGACGCGATCCTGGAAGGCCGTGCGAACGCCGTTCAGGAAGTGGTGGAAGCCGCTCGCGAAGGCGACGACTTCGTCGAAGTGCAAGAAGGCTGATATTCCGGGCACGGGCGCCCTGGTGGCGCCTATGCCGGGAATCCGGGGGTCGAACCCCGAATAGGGGGCACATCCGTCGCCCCCTTTTTTCAAATTATCGAGCTGTCATCAGCGGTGTGTACCCTTTCCCGCCGGTGACATCCAAGGAGTGACAAATGGCGGCAATTACCGCAAGCATGGTTGCAGAACTGCGCGCAAAGACCGACGCGCCGATGATGGAATGCAAGAAGGCCCTGACGGAAGCCAATGGCGACCTGGAAAAGGCCGAGGAACTGCTGCGCGTCAAGCTGGGTAACAAGGCCAGCAAGGCCGCTTCGCGCGTGACCGCCGAAGGCGTGGTTGCCACGTTCATCGATGGCACGACCGGCGCCCTGGTCGAGCTGAACTGCGAAACCGACTTCGTGTCGAAGAACGACGACTTCCTGGCCTTCTCGGCCAAGATCGCTGAACTGATCGCCAAGCAGAACCCGGCCGACGTGGCCGCGCTGTCGGCGCTCGAGATCGACGGCGTGTCGGTGGAAGCTACCCGTACCGCCCTGATCGGCAAGATCGGCGAGAACCTGGCGATCCGTCGCTTCAAGCGCTACGCCAATGGCGGCAAGCTGGCCGCGTACCTGCACGGTACCCGCATCGGCGTGATGGTCGAGTTCGACGGCGATGAAACCGCTGCCAAGGACGTGGCCATGCACGTGGCCGCCATGAAGCCCGTGTCGCTGTCGTCGAACGACGTGCCGGCCGAGCTGATTGCCAAGGAGCGCAGCATCGCCGAGCAGAAGGCTGCCGAATCGGGCAAGCCGGCCGAGATCGTCTCCAAGATGGTCGAGGGTTCGGTGCAGAAGTACCTGAAGGAAGTCTCGCTGCTGAACCAGCCGTTCGTGAAGAACGACAAGCAGACCGTCGAGCAGATGCTCAAGGCTGTCAACACGACCGTGAAGAGCTTCACGCTGTTCGTGGTGGGCGAGGGCATCGAGAAGAAGCAGGACGACTTCGCTGCTGAAGTGGCTGCCCAGGTGGCCGCCGCCCAGAAGGGCTGATCGTCCGGGTGGCAAGCGGGTGTTCCTGGCGGAATGCCAGCGCTGCCACCGTATAATGCCGAGGGGCGCCGCGAGGTGCCCCTCTGCACAAGTACCCAAACAAGTAGCCAAACAAGTAGCAAAGGTTGTCTGCAGCTTGCAGCCAGTTTTCGTCGTGATCTGACCTTCGGGTCACGACGAAAGCCGGTTTCTGACCGGTGCCCATCCAATCCTCCTGAATCGACTCGGCAGAGCGATCAGGATTCTGCCCGAGGGTGAACATGCCAGCCTACAAGCGCGTCCTTCTGAAATTGTCCGGTGAGGCCCTGATGGGCGACGATGCCTTCGGCATCAATCGCGCCACCATCGAAAGCATGGTCAACGACATTGCCGAGATCGTGAAGCTGGGCGTCCAGGTTGCCGTGGTTATCGGCGGCGGCAACATTTTCCGCGGCGTGGCCGGCGGCGCCGCCGGCATGGACCGCGCGACGGCCGACTACATGGGCATGCTGGCCACGATGATGAACGCGCTGGCATTGCAGGATGCCATGCGCCACGCCAATATCGAAGGCCGCGTCCAGTCCGCGCTGCGCATGGACCAGGTGGTCGAACCGTATATCCGCCCGCGCGCGATTCGCCAGCTCGAGGAAGGCAAGGTCGTGATTTTCGCGGCCGGTACCGGTAATCCGTTCTTCACGACCGACACCGCCGCCGCACTGCGTGGCGCGGAAATCGGTGCCGAGATCGTGCTCAAGGCCACCAAGGTGGATGGCGTGTACACCGCCGATCCGAAAAAGGATCCGAGCGCCACGCGCTACACCACGATCTCGTTCGACGAGGCCATTTCCCGCAACCTCCAGGTCATGGACGCCACGGCGTTCGCGCTGTGCCGTGACCAGAAGCTGCCGATCAAGGTGTTCTCGATCGTCAAGCCGAGTGCGCTGCTGCGCGTGATCCAGGGCGAGGACGAAGGTACGCTGGTGCACGTTTGACGTAAGCGGACCGCGCCACAATGCGAATTCGCGCGGTCCTTGAGAGTAGAATGGTTCATTTTCGATCCTGCCCTGAGCGGGATCCTGTCTGGCATTTCCGGAGGTAAACATGACCGTCGCCGACACAAAGAAGAGCGTCGAGCAGAAGATGCAGAAGTCGATCGAGGCCTTCAAGGCCGATCTGGCAAAGATCCGCACGGGCCGTGCCCATGCCGGTCTGCTCGATCACGTGCAGGTGGATTATTACGGCTCGCCCGTGCCGATCAGCCAGGTGGCCAACGTTGGCCTGGCCGATGCGCGCACGATCAGCGTGCAGCCGTGGGAAAAGAAGATGGTGCAGGCGGTTGAAAAGGCCATCCGCGACGCGGACCTCGGCCTGAACCCGTCGACCATGGGCGACGTGATTCGCGTGCCGATGCCCGCGCTGACCGAAGAGCGCCGCAAGGAGCTGATCAAGGTCGTCAAGAGCGAGGCCGAGGGCGCCAAGATCGCCGTGCGGAACCTGCGCCGTGACGCCAACGAACAGTTCAAGAAGCTGGTCAAGGACAAGACGATCTCCGAAGACGACGATCGTCGTGGCCAGGACGACGTGCAGAAGCTGACGGACAAGTTCGTCGCGGAAATCGACAAGCTCGTGGCCGAAAAAGAGAAGGAGATCATGACGGTGTGAAGCCGTCTGTCACCATGCAGCACATCAGTTCTACGCTCGGCGTCCCCGATACCACCTATGTGCCCCGGCACGTTGCCATCATCATGGATGGCAACGGCCGCTGGGCGACACAGCGCCATCTGCCCCGCATCGCCGGCCATAATCGTGGCCTCGACGCGGTACGTGCGGTGGTGGAGGCGAGCGCCGCGCGTGGCGTGCAGTTCCTCACGCTGTTCGCATTCAGCTCCGAGAACTGGCGCCGTCCGGCCGACGAGGTCTCGTTTCTCATGCGTCTGTTCATGACCGCCCTGCGTCGCGAGGTGGTCAAGATGCACGCCAACAATATCCGCCTGCGCGTGGTGGGCGACCTGGCTCGCTTCAGCCCACGCATTCAGCAGCTGATCGCCGATGCCGAGGCGCGCACGGCGCAGAACACCGGTCTGACGGTGACCATCGCCGCTAACTATGGCGGCCGCTGGGATCTGATGCAGGCCATGCGCAAGATGCTTGCGCGCCAGCCGATGCTGGACCCGGAGTCGATCGACGAGGCGGTGCTGGCACCGCACCTGTCGATGGCCTACGCGCCGGAGCCGGATCTGTTCATCCGCACGGGCGGCGAACAACGCATCAGCAATTTCCTGCTGTGGCAGCTCGCCTATTCCGAGCTTTACTTCACCGACACCTTCTGGCCCGATTTCGACGCCGCCGAGCTCGACAAGGCGTTTGCCTCGTACCGGCAGCGGGAGCGGCGTTTCGGACGTACCAGCGCGCAGCTGGTCGCGCCGGGTCTGTCGGGAACCGCCTGAGCGCCGTCGGGCTGCTCAAGCCGCCCACGGGCCATTCTTTCAAGGGACACCGCAGCGCATGCTCATTACCCGCGTCATCACCGCCGTCTGCCTGCTGCTGCTGATCCTGCCGATCCTGTTTCTGGCACCGCCGGTGGCGCTGGCCGCGCTGATTGCGCTGATCGTGCTGCTCGCCGGCTGGGAGTTCGGCCGCCTGATCGGCCTGCGTCGCGGCATGCCGTACGCCTATGCCGTGGTGTGCCTGCTGGTATTGCTGGTCTGGGACGCCGCGCCCGATCCGCGCGCCGTGGAGGTGCTGCTGCTGGCGGCGGTAGTCGCCTGGGGCGTGGCGCTGATCCTGCTGGCGCGAGGTGTGCGCACGGCCACGCCGGGTTTTACCGGGCTGGGTGCGATTCTCGGCATTATCATGCTGCCGGCGTTCGGTCATGCGGTCATGGTGCTGCGCGGGCAGGGCATCGCGGTGCTGCTGTCGGTGGCGGTACTGGTCTGGGTGGCCGATATCGGCGCATATTTCGTGGGCAAGGCCATTGGCCGCCGCAAGCTCGCGCCGACGATCAGTCCAGGCAAGTCATGGGAAGGCGCCATCGGCGGCTGGGTCTTTGTGATGGCGCTCGGCCTCGGCCTGGCAATCACGCATGCCTTTGCACCGACGTGGTTCTCCGCGCTGGCCGACCGTCATGGCCTGGGCGTGGTGGCGGTGCTGACGACGGTGCTGGTGGCCGCGAGCGTGATTGGCGATTTGTTCGAATCGCTGCTCAAGCGGCAGGTGGGCATGAAGGACAGCAGTGGCCTGCTGCCTGGGCACGGTGGCGTGCTCGACCGCATCGACGCGCTGATTCCCGTATTTCCGCTGGCGGCGCTGCTGCTGGCGTGGCTGTGATCCTTATCTGAACTGGCTTCTATGCAACGCATCACCATTCTCGGCGCAACCGGATCCATTGGCGAAAGCACGCTTGACGTCGTGCGCCGTCATCCGGACCGCTACACGGTTCACGCGCTGTCAGCGCATCGTCAGGTCGACAAGCTTGCGGCCGCCTGCGTCGAATTTCGTCCGGCACGGGCCGTGATGGGCAGCCCCGAAGCCGCGCGCGAACTCGAGGGCCTGCTGCGCAAGGCCGGGGTCAACACCGAAGTCAGTTACGGCCCCGAAGCGCTCGAATCGGTCGCTGCCGACGACGCTACCGACGCCGTCATGGCCGCCATCGTTGGCGCCGCGGGTCTGCGTTCGTCGCTGGCGGCGGCGCGCGCGGGCAAGCGCGTATTGCTCGCCAACAAGGAATCGCTCGTGATGTCGGGCGGCATCTTCATGGACGCGGTGCGCGAGCATGGCGCCACGCTGCTGCCGATCGACAGCGAGCACAACGCGATCTTCCAGTGCCTGCCGACCGACGATCCGCGCTATCGCGCCGGCGTGTCGAAGGTGCTGCTGACCGCGTCGGGCGGGCCGTTCCGTACGCGCGACCCGTCGTCGTTGCACGACATCACGCCGGACCAGGCCTGCGCCCACCCCAAATGGGTGATGGGGCGCAAGATCTCGGTAGATTCGGCGACGATGATGAACAAGGGTCTCGAGGTCATCGAGGCCCACTGGCTGTTCGGTGCGCCCGCGGACAAGATCGAGGTATTGATCCACCCGCAGAGCATCGTGCATTCGATGGTCGCCTACGCCGATGGCTCGGTGCTGGCGCAGCTCGGCAATCCCGATATGCGCACGCCCATCGCCTACGGCATGGCATATCCCGAGCGCATCGACTCGGGCGTGACGCCGCTGGACCTGACTGTTGCGGGCGGCCTGCATTTCGAGACGCCCGATCTGAACCGCTTCCCGTGCCTGGCTCTCGCGTTCGCCGCGCTGCGCGCGGGCGGCGTGGCTCCGGCGGTGCTGAACGCGGCCAACGAGGTGGCGGTGGAAGCGTTCCTGACCGGTGGCGCGCGTTTCACCGATATCGCGCGCGTGGTCGAGGACGTTCTGGCGCAGCCGCATGATGGCTCGGCGGAGTCGATCGAGGGTGTGCTCGTGGCGGATGCCGCCGCGCGCGCGGCCGCGCAACAACTGGTGGCGAGCCTCGCCCGCTGATCTGGCGGCGACGCCAAACCTTGCAGTCTTGACGGATGACATGCCATGCAAACCGTGATCGCATTCATCGTTGCCCTGTGCATACTGATTTTCGTGCACGAGATGGGGCACTACCTGGCGGCGCGCGCCTGCGGCGTCAAGGTGCTGCGTTTTTCGATCGGCTTTGGCCGGCCGCTTGCGCGCTGGGTCTCGAAGGGGCGTGATCGTACCGAGTGGACGCTGGCGGCGATTCCGCTGGGTGGCTACGTCAAGATGCTGGACGAGCGCGAGCGCGATCCGGAGGTCGATGCGCCGATCGACGCGGCCGAGCTGCCGCGCGCGTTCAACCGCCAGCCCGTTGGCAAGCGTTTCATTATCGTGGCCGCTGGCCCGGTGGCCAACTTCCTGCTGGCGATCTTCTTCTATATGGTGCTGTTCGCCGGTGGCATGAGCGAGCCGGTGCCCGTGGTGGCGGCTCCCGCGGCCGGCACGGTGGCGGCCGAGGCCGGCGTGCGCGAGGGCGATCGCGTGCTGTCGCTGACCGCGCATGACAGCACCGAGGCGGTGCGCTCGTGGAACGATCTGCGCATGGCCGTTTTCTCAAACGGATTCGACGATGCCCAGGCGGTGCTGCGCGTGCGCGGCGCCGACGGTGCCGAGCGCGACGTGCGGCTCGGGCGTCTGCCCAATACCGGCGGCAACCCGGAGCAGGACCCGCTGGCCACGCTGGGCCTGAACCTCAAGGGTGGGCCCGTCACGGTGGCCGAGGTGCTGCCGGACAGCGCCGCGCAACGTGGCGGTCTGCGCGCGGGCGATCAGGTGGTGGCGTTTCAGGGCAAGCCGCTGACGCAGGCCAGCGAGCTGATTCGCGCGGTGCGCGCGCAGCCGGGCCAGCCGGTGGTACTCGGCGTAGAGCGCGATGGCAAACGGCTGGAGGTCCCGGTCACGCTGGACACCGCGCCTGGCGAGACACCGAAAAATGGCGGGGCGGCCGTTCCCGCCGGCAAGCTTGGCGCGGCGCTGAGCCAGGCCGTGCAGACCGAGATCGTGCGTTATCCGCTGTGGCAGGCCACTGGCCGCGCCGCGGCGCAGGTCTGGAACACCAGCGTGCTGTCGCTGAAGCTGCTTGGAAAGATGCTGATCGGCGAGGCTTCGCTGCAGAACCTCAGCGGTCCGCTGACCGTGGCCGACTACGCCGGACGCGCGGCCAATCTCGGATGGCAGCCGTTCATCAGCTTTCTGGCACTCGTCAGTGTCAGCCTCGGTGTACTGAATTTGTTACCTATTCCGGTTCTGGATGGGGGGCATTTGCTGTATTATTGCGTGGAATTTTTGACTGGCAGGCCCGTACCAGATCACTGGCAGGCGACGTTGCAGAAGGTCGGCATCGCCTGCATCTTGCTCCTGACCTCACTCGCTTTGTTCAATGACGTCAGCCGACTGTTCCTGGCGCGCGGCTAGCTGCGCACGGGCCGGGGCGTTGGTACGCAAAGCGTTGATAGGCAGGACAGCGACAAAATCGACAGCGACGATTAGTCGGGCGCCTACATATTCCGGCATCGAATTGAGAGAGAGAGGGGATCGACATTGATCAGAAATAAGCGCATCTCGCTGGGCATGCTGACGAGTGCGATTATCGCGGCCTGGAGCCCATTGGGCTTCGCCGCCGATCCGTTCGTAGTCAAGGACATTCGCGTCGAGGGTCTGCAGCGCGTCGAGCCGGGCACCGTTTTTGGCTATCTTCCGGTCCGCGTCGGCGAAACCTTCACCGATGACAAGGGCGCCGATGCCATTCGCGCGCTCTACAACACGGGCTTCTTCAAGGACGTCCAGATCCGTGCCGAGGACGGCGTGCTGGTGGTGCAGGTGGAGGAACGCCCCGCCATCTCGCAGCTCGAGTTCGTCGGGATCAAGGAATTCGACAAGGACACGCTGCGCCGTTCGCTGCGCGCAGTGGGCGTGGCCGAAGCGCGTTACTACGACAAGGCACTGATCGACAAGGCGGAGCAGGAGCTCAAGCGCCAGTACGTCGCACGCGGTTACTACGCGGCCGACGTGCAGACGACCGTGACGCCTGTGGACCGCAACCGCGTGTCGGTGGTGTTCAATGTCGACGAAGGTCCGGTTGCCAAGATCCGTCAGATCAATATCGTCGGTAACAAGGCATTCAAGGAAAGCACGCTGCGCGACGAGATGCAGCTGTCGACGCCGAACTGGTTGTCCTGGTACACGAAGAACGATCTCTATTCCAAGCAGAAGCTGACGGCCGACCTGGAAGCGCTGCGCTCGTATTACCTGAACCGCGGTTACCTCGAGTTCCAGATCGAATCGACGCAGGTGTCGATCACGCCGGACAAGAAGGACATCTACCTGACGCTGAACATCAAGGAAGGCGATCAGTACAAAGTGTCCGACATCCGCCTGGCCGGCGAACTGCTCGGCAAGCAGGAGGAAATGGAAAAGCTGCTGCAGCTCAAGAAGGGCGATATCTTCTCGTCCGAAAAGCTGACCGCGAGCACCAAGGCCATTACCGATCTGCTGGGCACGTACGGCTACGCGTTCACCACGATCAATCCGCAGCCGAACATCGACCAGGGCAAGCGCGAAGTCGCGCTGACGCTGATGGTCGATCCGGGTCGCCGTGTCTATGTGCGCCGCGTGAACGTAGTCGGCAATAGCAAGACGCGTGACGAAGTGGTGCGTCGCGAGATGCGCCAGATGGAAAGCTCGTGGTTCGACAGCGAGAAGCTCACGCAGTCGCAGGCACGTATCAACCGGACCGGCTACTTCACCGACACCAACATCACCACCGAGGACGTGCCAGGCGCGCCCGACCAGGTCGATGTCAACGTGAACGTGACCGAGAAGCCGACCGGCCAGATCAGCCTGGGCCTGGGTTTCTCCTCGACCGACAAGCTCGTGCTGCAGGCCGGCCTGCGGCAGGACAACGTGTTCGGCTCGGGTACCAGCCTCGGCCTCGATGTGAACACCTCGAAGTCGTTCCGCACGATCTCGCTGACGCAGTACGACCCGTATTTCACGGTGGACGGCATCAGCCGCTCGACCGATATCTACTATCGTACGGCGCGTCCGCTGTATTACACCGGTGACCAGGACTACAAGATCGTCACCGCGGGTGGCGGCTTCAAGTTCGGCGTGCCGTTCTCGGAAATCGACACCGTGTTCTTCGGTATCGGCTACGAGCGCACGCAGGTTTATACGTCGACGAACACGCCGACGCAGTATCAGGAATGGCTGCGCAAGGTCGGCAAGAGCAGCGGCGATCCGATCAACAACTTCCCGTTCACGATCGGCTGGGCACGTGATCGCCGCGACAGCGCGTTGATCCCGACCAAGGGTCCGTACACGCAGGCCAACCTGGAAGTGGGCGTGCCGGGCGGCGATACGCAGTACTATCGCGCCAGCTTCCAGCAGCAGTACTTCTACCCGCTGTCGAAGGCCTTTACGCTGGCGTTCAACGGCGAGTTTGCCTACGGCCACGGTTACGGTGACACGCCGTTCCCGGTGTTCAAGTACTTCTATGCCGGTGGTATCGGCTCGGTACGTGGCTACCAGACCAGCACGCTGGGTCCGAAGGACCAGAACGGCAACCCGGTGGGTGGCGCGTCCAAGCTTATCGGTAACGTCGAGTTCGTGTTCCCGCTGCCCGGTTCGGGTGTGGATCGCACGCTGCGGCTGTTCACGTTCTTCGACTTCGGTAACGTGTATCAGGAAGGTGCTCCGATCCGGGTCAGCGACCTCAAGTATTCGACCGGTCTCGGTATGTCGTGGCTGTCCCCGATCGGCCCGCTCAAGGTCAGCGTCGGCTTCCCGCTCAAGAAGGACGACAATGACAAGGTCCAGCGCTTCCAGTTCCAGATTGGTACCGCGTTCTGATTGCGACAAAGGATTCGTTTCATGAAACTCCATTCCCCACTGATGAAATCCCTGAGCGCGGCCGCGCTGGCCGCTGCGGCCCTGTGCGCGGCAGCCCCGGCGATGGCTCAGGAGGCGCGCATTGCCGCGGTCAACTCGGAGCGCATCCTGCGCGATTCGCAGCCGGCCAAGGCCGCGCAGGTGAAGCTCGAGCAGGAATTCTCCAAGCGTGACCGCGAACTGCAGGACATGGCCCAGAAGATCAAGGGCATGGCCGACAAGCTCGACAAGGACACCGCGGTGCTCGCGGACTCGGATCGCCAGCGCCGTCAGCGCGAAGTGGCTGACCTCGATCGCGAGTTCCAGCGCAAGCAGCGCGAGTTCCGCGAAGACCTGAACCAGCGCCGTAACGAGGAGCTGGCCCAGGTGCTCGAGCGCGCCAACCGTGTGATTCGCAGCATCGCCGAGCAGCGCAAGTACGACCTGATCGTGCAGGAAGCGGTGTACGTGAATCCGCGCATCGACATCACCGATGACGTGATGAAGGCGCTCAACGCGGCCACCGCGGGCGCCAAGTAAGCCCGTCGGCCAGCCCGCTCGTTACGCTGTCGATTCGACGTTTTATTTCAGGAAGTACCGCCATGCAGACACCCACACTGGGGCAGCTCGCCACCGAGAACGGCGCGCAGGTTGTGGGTGATCCCGACCTGTCCGTTGCCGGCCTCGCGCCGCTCGACCAGGCCGGTCCCGGCGACCTGTCATTCCTTTCCAATCCGCTGTACCTTGCGCAGGCTGTGGCGTCCGGTGCGGGGGCGATCATCGTGTCGCCCGCTGACCTTGAGCGTATTCGCGCGGAAGGTCACGCCGACGGCCGTAACTGGCTGGTGGCGCGCAACCCGTACGTATGCTTCGCGCGCGTAGCACAGCGGTTCGATCGCGCCAACGCGGATACCCGGACTGGCATCGATCCCCGCGCCAGCGTGGCGGCCGATGCGATCGTGCCGGCATCGTGCTTTATCGGCCCGAATGTCGTCATCGAAGCGGGTGCGCGGTTGGGCGAGCGCGTGCGCATCGTCGGCAACAGCTTTGTCGGTATGAATGCGGAGATCGGCGACGATACGCTGATTTACGCGAATGTATCGGTATATCATCGCTGCATAGTAGGTAAGCGCAATATTTTGCATAGCGGCGCGGTGATCGGCGCGGACGGTTTCGGCTTTGCGCCGGACATCGGCGCGGCTGGCGTGGCTTACGTGAAGATTCCGCAGACCGGCCGTGCGGTGCTTGGCGACGACGTGGAAGTCGGCGCCAATACCGCCATCGACCGTGGCGCGATGTCCGATACAGTGATCGAGGAAGGTTGCAAGCTCGACAACCAGGTCCAGATTGCGCATAACGTAAGGGTCGGCGCGCATACCGTGATCGCGGGTTGCGCCGCGATCGCGGGCAGTACCCGGGTTGGCCGCTTCTGCGTGATCGGCGGATCGGCCAATTTTGCCGGTCACCTGACCATTGCTGACCGGACCACGATTTCGGGCGGTACCTCGATCACGAAGTCGATCAGCAAGCCTGGCGGCCATTTCACCAGCGTGTTCCCGTTCCTGCCGCATGGCGAATGGGAACGCAATGCCGCCATCGTACGCGGGCTCGCGAAGCTTCGCGAAAGGGTGATCCAGCTGGAGCGCCGTCTGCGCGGCCAGGCCCCGGATCCCGCCCCAACACAAGACCAAGAGAAATCATCATGAACGCATCCGACATCGACATTCGCAAGATCCTGAAGCTGCTGCCGCATCGGTATCCGATCCTGCTCGTCGACCGTGTGCTCGAACTCGAGCCGCAGAAGCGGATCAAGACGCTCAAGAACGTCACCATCAACGAGCCGTACTTCGTGGGCCACTTCCCGGAGCAGCCGGTGATGCCTGGCGTCATGATCCTGGAGGCGCTCGCCCAGTCCGCCGGACTGCTGACGTTCGGCGCGGACATGGAGCGCAAGGAAGGCTCGCTGTACTACTTCGTCGGTATCGACGGCGCGCGCTTCAAGCGCGTGGTGTACCCGGGTGATCAGTTGCACCTGAACGTGACCGTGGAGCGCTATATCCGCGGCATCTGGAAGTTCAAGGCCAACGCCACCGTGGATGGCGAGATCGCCTGCGAGGCCGAGCTCATGTGCACGGTCAAGCAGGCCGACGCCTGAGCCGCGCCTGATTTTCGCGCTCATCTCGCCTGCCGGGCCGGTCCCGGCATGGCTGCTATACACGCATCAGACCACAGGACAGGACGTATGACGCAAATCCATCCCACCGCACTGGTCGACCCGAAGGCAGAGCTTGCCGCTGACGTGACCGTCGGCCCGTTTTCCATCGTCGGACCGAACGTGAGGATTGGCAGCGGTACCCGGATCGGCTCGCATACCACCGTCGAAGGCCATACCACCGTGGGCGAGGGCAACCGTATCGGTCCCTACGCTTCGATCGGTGGCACGCCGCAGGACATGAAGTACGCCAACGAGCCGACGCGGCTCGAGATTGGCGATCGCAACACGATTCGCGAATTCACCACGATCCATACCGGCACGGTGCAGGACCGCGGGCTGACCCGCCTGGGCAATGACAACTGGATCATGGCCTACGTGCATATCGCGCATGACTGCGATGTCGGCAACAACGTGGTGTTCTCCAGCAATGCGCAGATCGCGGGCCATGTGCAGGTTGGCGATTGGGCCATCCTCGGCGGCATGAGCGGCGTGCATCAGTTCGTTCGTATCGGCGCGCACGCGTTCCTCGGCGGCGCCTCGGCGCTCGTGCAGGATATTCCGCCGTTCGTGATCGCGGCCAGCGACAAGGGTGGCAACAAGGCGACCCCGCATGGCGTCAACGTCGAGGGGCTGCGCCGCCGCGGCTTCGACGCGGGCCAGATTGCCGGGCTGCGTCAGGCGTACAAGCTGCTTTACAAGTCGGATCTGAACTTCGACGACGCGCGCAATGAAATCGCGGCGCTGCTCGCGCAATCGGACGCCACGACGGCCGAGCCGCTGCGCCGGCTGGCCGATTTTCTGGCCACCACCCAGCGCGGCATCGTTCGCTAAGCCGAGCGCATCATGGTCGATGCCACCGTGGGGGTCGAGATGCCCGGGAAATCCGCGATGCAGGCGGTTGAACAAGTCACCGAGCAGGGCGCCAGACAGGGTGCCAAACGCGGGACCGTCGCGATGGTGGCCGGAGAAGCTTCCGGCGACCTGCTGGCGTCGTTATTGCTCGAGGGGCTGCACGCGCGGCTCGGCGAGTCGGTGGACTTTGCCGGCATCGGCGGCCGCCGCATGATGGAGCAGGGGTTCGTCTCACACTGGCCGATGGAGACGCTCTCCGTCAATGGCTACGTCGAGGTGCTCGGCTCGCTGCGCGAAATCCTCGCCACGCGGCGTGCGATTCGCGAGCGGCTGCTTGCGCAGCCGCCGCTGTGTTTTATCGGCGTGGACGCGCCCGATTTCAATTTTGGTCTGGAAGTGCCGCTGCGCCGCGCGGGTATTCCGGTCGTGCATTTCGTCAGCCCGTCGATCTGGGCCTGGCGTGGCGGCCGTATCCGCACCATCGCGCGCGCGGTGGACCACATCCTCTGCCTGTTTCCGTTCGAACCCGAGATCTATGCGCGCGCGGGCATTCCCGCGACGTATGTCGGCCATCCGCTGGCCGACGTGATTCCGATGGTGCCGGACGTGGCCGGCGCGCGTACCAAGCTCGGCCTGCCCGACGACAAGCGTGTGGTCGCGGTACTCCCGGGCAGCCGGCAGTCGGAGGTCAGGAACCTCGGTGCCACGTTCTTCGCGGCGATGGCGCGCATGCATCGCATGGACGGCAATCTCGCGTTCGTGGTGCCCGCGGCCAGTCCGCCGCTGCGCGCGATCATCGAGTCGCATGCCCTGGACCATCCGGAACTCGACGTCACGATCGTCGATGGCCAGTCGCACCTGGCGATGGAAGCCGCCGACGTCGTGTTGCTCGCGAGCGGTACCGCCACATTGGAAGCGGCGCTGTACAAGAAGCCGATGGTGATCTCGTACAAGGTGCCCTGGCTGACCGCGCAGATCATGAAGCGGCAGGGTTATTTGCCTTACGTGGGCCTGCCGAATATCCTTTCAGGACGCTTCGTCGTGCCAGAGTTGCTGCAGGACGATGCCACGCCTGAAGCGCTCGCGCGCGAGACGCTGCTGCAGCTGAACGACGAGGGCAATATCGCGTTCCTGCGCGAGCATTTCACCGCCATGCACGAGACTCTCAAGCGCAATACCGCGTCGATCGCGGCCGATGTCGTGGTCGACCTCATGCATCAACGGAGCGTTCGCTGATGCCGCGCGCCAAATCACCGTCGCCGCAACTGGGCCTCGAGCTTACGCAGACCGTTGCCGTCGTGCAGCGGCTGTGCGGTGTGGACGAGGCCGGCCGTGGCCCGCTGGCGGGCCCGGTCTACGCGGCGGCCGTGGTGCTGGACCCCGCGCGCCAGATTCGCGGCCTGGCCGATTCGAAGATTCTCAGCGCGGAAAAGCGCGAGACGCTGTACGAACGCATCTGCGAACGCGCCCTGGGCTGGCATATCTCGTTTGCCACGGTGGAAGAGATCGACACGCTGAATATTCTGCATGCCTCGATGCTGGCCATGCAGCGCGCGGTGCAGGGACTGGCGGCGAAAGGCGTGATTCCCGACCTCGTGCAGGTGGATGGCAATCGCTGCCCGCAGGTGGCATTTCCGGTCGAGGCGATCGTGAAGGGCGATGCCAAGGTGCGCGCGATCTCGGCCGCGTCGATCCTCGCAAAGGTAGCGCGCGACCGCGAGTTGCACGCGCTGCATCATCAGTATCCGGAGTACGGCTTCGACAGCCATGTGGGGTATCCCACGCCGCAACACCTGGCCGCGCTCGAGCAGTTCGGCGCCACGCCGCATCATCGCCGCACGTTCGCGCCGGTGCGCACTGTGCTGGGCCGCATGGCGGTGGGTGAGGTAGTGGCGCAGGAAGCGCCACCGTTTTGAAAGCGAGGTGATTCGGTGAAGCACATCACATCGCGTGACAACGCGCTGTTCAAGCATCTGAAGGCGCTGACGGGCTCCACTCACCAGCAGCGCAAGGCGGGCCAGTGCGTGCTCGATGGCGTGCACCTCGCGCAGGCCTACGTCGCCGCGCTGGGGCAGCCTGTGCAGTGCGTGCTCGGCGAGCGTCATTACGATCATCCCGAAGTCCGCGCGTTGCGTGATCGCATCGATGAGGCGCACGTGATCGTGTTGGCCGATGCGTTGTTCACGCAGATCGCGCCGGTGGCCAATGGCATCGATCTGCTGCTCGTGATCGACACGCCGGGCGGCCATCTGCCACAGGCGGTCGATACCGACTGCGTGATTCTCGATGGGGTGCAGGATGCCGGCAATGTCGGCTCGATTTTGCGCAGCGCGGCGGCGGCGGGCATTCCGCATGCGTTCCTGACCACCGGCAGCGCTTCGGCCTGGTCGATCAAGACCTTGCGCGCCGGCATGGGCGCGAACTTCCATCTCAATATCGTCGAGCACTGCACGCTCGAGATGCTGGGTGCCCGCTTGCAGGTGCCGCTGCTGGCGACGTCGTCGCACGCGGACGCGGCGGTGTTCGACACCGATCTGCGCACACCGGTGGGCTGGATCGTCGGCAACGAGGGCGCGGGCGTCAGTGCAGGGTGGATGGCACGCGTATCGCGCACGGTCACCATCCCGCAGCCCGGCGGGCTCGAGTCGCTGAATGTAGCGGCGGCCACTGCCGTGTGCCTGTTCGAGGCGGTACGGCAGCGGCGCACGTAGCGGCTTAGCGCAAGCCGCTCCTCGCGGCAGGTCTCGTAAGTTCAACGTGTTTCTCGAGCTTGATGAGCCGTGGTTCCACGGCGTCCAGCCGGCGCTCGCCCTTTTCGAGGTGCTGCTTCACGTGCGTCACCTCGATCTGCAGGCCATCGACCTTGCGATCCACCGCTTCGATCTTGCGATCGAGGGCATCGAGCTTCAGGTCGATCCGCTCGAACTTCTTTTCAATAAGCTCGAACCTCTTGTCGATAAGCTCGAACTTCTTTTCGAGCTTGTCGTCCAGACGGACGAAGGCATCCTTGAGGTCGCGGTTACTGAACTCCACGACAGCAAAGATGGCGGTCAGCGACATGAGGATGCCGCAGAAGATCATGGCGCCAGCCTTGATCGTGTAGTGATCGGGATCGCGCGGCGCGCCGGTGTGGGACATGTCGCTGGCGGACATGGTGGAAGCAAACTGGGACACGATGTTTTTCTCCAATGCACAACAAATCGTTGCCATTGAAATTTGCCACCGTGTCAACCCTCCGAACAGGAGACGATTCTCAAAATGAAGGTCAATAATTGTCGCGATCGACCTTGATCTCCTGCAGGATCGTCGTTGCGATCTCCTCGATCGACTTGTGCGTCGAGGACAGCCACTTGATGCCCTCGCGGCGCATCATCGCCTCGGCCTCGTTCACCTCATAGCGGCAGTTCTCGAGGGCGGCGTACTTGCTGCCGGGACGGCGCTCGTTGCGAATTTCCGTCAGGCGCTGCGGGTCGATCGACAGACCGAATATCTTCGTTTTAAACGCGTAGAGTGCCGACGGCAGCTTGCCGCGTTCGAAGTCGTCCGGAATTAGCGGATAGTTGGCCGCCTTGAGGCCGTACTGCATCGCGAGGTACAGGCTGGTCGGGGTTTTGCCGCTGCGCGACACGCCGACGAGGATCACGTCAGCTTCCTGCAGGTTCTTGTGCGACTGCCCGTCGTCGTGCGCGAGCGAGAAGTTGATCGCCTCGATGCGGTTCTTGTACGCCTCGGTGTCCGCGTTCTGGTGAAAGCGGCCGATCGCATGCGTGGACTTGAGGCCGAGCTCCTTCTCCAGCGGTTCGATGAAGGTCTGGAACATGTCCAGGATCATCGCCTTGGCGCGGCGCAGCGCCTTGTTGGATTCGGCATTGACCAGCGTCGTGAACACGATCGGCTTTACGCCCTCGTTGTAGAACGCTTCGTTGATCTTGCCCACGGCGATATGGGCCTTTTCCGGCGTATCGACGAACGGCATGCGCACCTTGCGGAAGCGCATCTCGAACTGCGCGAGGATCGAGTGGCTGAACGTTTCCGCGGTAATGCCGGTGCCATCGGAGACGATAAAGACCGTACGCACGGCAGGGCGATCAGCCGCGGCGCCGGGAGAGGTTACAGTGGCAGGCGTTGCGGACGCCGGCTGCGGCGCATTGGGCGCTTCCGGAAGGGACATATCGGATCAATTATTTGAAGCCGCCTTTTCGCGAAAGTGCGGTGCGGCACGGTAGAATAGCGGCGATCTTTTGGCTAAGCAATTGCGCGGACGCAAGCGGGACAACGATCTCTGGATCGATTGTCAACAATGTGCGGCGCAGCATTGGATGAGCGCATTGTTCAGCCAAGCGATCGCTCCCGGAAACAGAACTCCAACAACATACCGGGCGACACGAAAGATTTCTTACTTTGTTTTGAGGCTTTCATGACCAACCAGGCCAACCAGGCAATTGCTGATGCCTACGTGCTGCCGTTCGAGCAGCTGCGCATGCACGACGTGGAAATCGTCGGCGGCAAGAACTCGTCGCTGGGCGAGATGATCTCCCAGCTGGCGCAAGCCGGCGTCCGCGTCCCCGGCGGTTTCGCCACCACATCGCTCGCTTTCCGCGACTTTCTCGCGCACAACAACCTGACCGTGCGCATCTCGGAGCGCCTCAAGGCCCTCGACGTCGACGACATCAAGGCACTGACCGAGGCCGGCGCCGAGATTCGCGACTGGGTCGTGCGCGCACCGCTCCAGCCGCGTCTGGAGCAGGAGATTCGCGAGTTCTACGCGACCGTGTCGGCGCGCGAAGGCGCCGAGGCCTCGTTCGCGGTGCGCTCGTCGGCCACGGCCGAGGATCTGCCGGACGCCTCGTTCGCGGGCCAGCAGGAGTCGTACCTCAACGTGAGTGGCATCGACGACGTGCTCGACAAGATCAAGCACGTGTTCGCCTCGCTGTACAACGATCGCGCGATCTCGTACCGCGTGCACAAGGGCTTTGCCCATGACGTGGTGGCACTGTCCGCCGGCGTCCAGCGCATGGTGCGCTCCGACCTCGCGTCCTCGGGCGTGATGTTCACGATCGATACCGAGTCGGGCTTCCCCGACGTGGTCTTCATCACGTCGAGCTACGGCCTGGGCGAAACCGTCGTGCAGGGCGCCGTGAACCCGGACGAGTTCCACGTCTTCAAGCCGACGCTGGCAGCGGGTCACTATCCGATCATCCGTCGCTCGATCGGCTCCAAGCTCATCAAGATGGAATTCACGGCGCCGGGAGAAGCTGGCCGCGTGAAGACCGTCGACGTGCCGCCCGAACTGCGCAACCGCTATTCGATCAGCGACACCGATGTGTCGGAACTGGCGAAGTACGCGGTGATCATCGAGAAGCATTACGGCCGCCCGATGGACATCGAGTGGGGCAAGGACGGCAAGGACGGCAAGATCTACATCCTGCAGGCGCGTCCGGAAACGGTGAAGAGCCAGTCCGCCGGCAAGGCCGAGCAGCGCTTCAAGCTGAAGGGCACGGCACCCGTGCTGACCAGCGGCCGTGCGATCGGCCAGAAGATCGGTACCGGTCCGGTGCGCGTGATCAACGACCCGTCGGAAATGGAACGTGTGCAGCCCGGCGATGTGCTGGTGGCCGACATGACCGATCCGAACTGGGAACCGGTGATGAAGCGCGCGGCGGCGATCGTGACGAACCGTGGCGGCCGTACCTGCCACGCCGCGATCATCGCGCGTGAACTGGGTGTGCCTGCCGTGGTGGGCTGCGGCGACGCAACCGACCTGCTGAAGGACGGCACGCTCGTAACCGTGTCGTGTGCCGAAGGCGACGAGGGCCGCATCTATGACGGCCTGCTCGAGACCGAGGTGACCGAAGTCGAGCGCGGCGAAATGCCCGAGATCGACGTCAAGATCATGATGAACGTGGGCAATCCGCAGCTCGCGTTCGACTTCGCGCAGATCCCGAATCATGGCGTGGGTCTGGCGCGTCTCGAGTTCATCATCAACAACAACATCGGCGTTCACCCGAAGGCGATCCTCGACTATCCGCAGGTCGATGCCGACCTCAAGAAGGCCGTGGAATCGGTGGCCCGTGGCCACGCAAGCCCGCGCGCGTTCTACGTGGACAAGCTGGCCGAAGGCATCGCGACGATTGGCGCGGCGTTCTATCCGAAGACGGTGATCGTGCGTCTGTCGGACTTCAAGTCCAACGAGTACAAGAAGCTGATCGGCGGTTCGCGCTACGAGCCGGACGAGGAAAACCCGATGCTCGGTTTCCGTGGCGCATCGCGTTATATCTCGGAAGACTTTGCCGAAGCGTTCGAGATGGAATGCAAGGCCATGAAGCGCGTCCGCGACGAAATGGGCCTGACCAACGTCGAGATCATGGTGCCGTTCGTGCGGACCCTGAAACAGGCGGAGAAGGTGATCGAGCTGCTGGCCAAGAACGGCCTCAAGCGCGGCGAGAACGGCCTGCGCATCATCATGATGTGCGAAGTGCCGTCCAACGCGATCCTGGCCGAAGAGTTCCTGCAGTACTTCGACGGCTTCTCGATCGGCTCCAACGATCTGACGCAGCTCACGCTGGGCCTCGACCGCGACTCCGGTATGGAGCTGCTGGCAAAGGACTTCGACGAGCGCGATCCGGCCGTGCAGTTCATGCTCGCGCGTGCGATCTCCACGGCGCTGCGTCTGAACAAGTATGTCGGCATCTGCGGTCAGGGCCCTTCGGACCATCCGGACTTCGCCGCCTGGCTGGCCAAGGAAGGCATCAAGTCGATCTCGCTGAATCCTGATTCGGTGGTCGAGACCTGGCGTCAGCTGGCTTCGTAATCTGCGTTGCCATGCAAAGAAGGCCGCCCTGGGGCGGCCTTCTTTGTTTGATGCGGTCGTTTTACTTCTCCTGCATCTTCGCTGCCTTGACGATCTCGCCCAGGCGGCGGCGTTCGGTATTGACGAACTTGTTGAACTCGGCGCGCGTGCCGCCGATCGGCTCGATCCCAACCTCCTTGAGCTTGGCCGCGGTGGCCGGATCGCGCATGGCCTGATCGACCGCGGCGGCCACCTTGTCCATGATCGCGTCGGGCGTGCCCTTGGGCGCGTGCACGCCGGCCCAGTGTGCGATCTGCAGATCGGCAAAGCCTTGTTCGGTGGCCGTGGACAGTTGCGGATACGCCGAGATGCGCTGCGTCCACGTGGTGGCCAGCGGCTTGAACTTGCCTTCGTGCAGGATGTGCGGCAGCGCGATGATGCTGGCCTCCGACGTACCTTCCACCTGGCCACCCAGTACTGCCGTCGTGCTTTCGCCACCGCTCTTGTACGGAATCGGCTGCAGCTTGGCACCGTACTTCACGTTGAGGATCTCGGCCACGAAATGCGGCGTGCTGCCGGTACCCGCCGTCGCGAAGTTGAAGCCGTTGCCCTTCTTCGAGGCTTCGACGAACTCGCGCAGATTGTTATACGGCGAGTTCCTCGGCACCACGATCACCGACGGGGCCAGGCCGATCATCACAACCGGTACCAGCGCATCGTCCTTGAACGGGATCGACTTCTTGATCATGCTGTTCGAGATCACGCCTGCCGCGCTGATCAGGAACGTGTAGCCGTCGGGGGCGCTGCGAGCGACGATCTCCGCGCCCACCGTGCCGCCGGCGCCCGGGCGGTTGTCGATCAGCACCGTTTGTCCCAGCGCCTTCGATGCACCTTCCGCGGCCGCGCGGGCCATCAGATCATTGGCGCCGCCCGCCGAGAACGGCACGACGAAGCGAATGGTCTTGCTCGGCCATTTGTCTTCCGCGGACGCGGGACCCGCAACCATGAGCAGGGTAATGAGGGCCGCCGAGGCGTACAGCGAACGGGCAAATCGGGTGGTCTTGTGCAAAACGTGTCTCCAGATAAAACGAAATCGAAATTCAGTGCCACCCGTCAGTCGCGGGCGGCGTACTTCTTGTCCAGCGCATCGTACAGCGGCTTGTTGACCAGGCGCTGGCGTTCGCTGAACGGTGCCACTAGCGTAGCATCCTCGTCGAGGCGGCCTTGCGCCTGCAGCGTGCCGAGCGCGCGCTGCATGCCAAGCACCGCGCCCTGCAGCGCGGCATTGGCGTAGAGCACGATCGAGTAGCCGAGCCCAGCCAGTTTCTCGCGCGATTGCGTCGGGGTCTTGCCACCGATCACGATGTTGATCAGTTGCGGGATATCGATCAGGCCGGGCAGGCGTTCGATGTCGGTCAGCGACTCGGTGGCCTCGATGAACAGCACATCGGCGCCGGCTTCCACAAAGCGCTGGCCGCGTTCGATCGCCGCTTCGATGCCATGCACGGCGGCGGCATCGGTACGCGCGATGATCAGCAGGTTTTCATCCTCGCGCGCATCCACGGCCGCCTGGATCTTGCCGAGCATCTCGCTGGTGCTGATGACTTCCTTGCCCGCGAAGTGTCCGCACTTCTTCGGCATGATCTGGTCCTCGAGCTGTACGGCATCGGCACCGCTGCGCTCCAGCGTACGGATCGTGCGACGCACGTTGAGCGCGTTGCCAAAGCCGGTGTCGGCATCGACGATGATCGGCAGCTCGATCGCATCGCGCACGCGCGCGGTGTGCTCGGCGATTTCATGCAGACCGATAAAACCGAGATCGGGCAGGCCGAGCGACATATTGGTGACGCCAGCACCGGTCAGATAGAGCGCTTCAAAGCCGGCGTCCTCGATGATGCGGGCGCTCATCGCATTGAACGCGCCGGGCACGAGCAGGCCCTGGCGTGCATTGACCTTGGCACGGAAGGCGGCACGGCGGGCCGCGGAGGAGGTGGTCATGTTCGGGTTCTCCAAGTCTCCAGAAAGTTGCCCTTGCATTGCACGGAGCATGCCAGTCACCTTGGAATGTATAAAACCAAGTCAAAACAACGAGTTACATGCAGTGCCACGCGCAACGCCAACATGCGACAATGTTCCATTTGTTTCATGGAACGTTCCAAGTAAGTTTGGAACGCCCGGTTCCAAGGTGCTCCCGCGTGTCCCAACTCGTATCGAATCCCGTGCCGGGACGCCCTGGCATTGCTCTTGTCAGTTTTAGTCAACTGGCGACGCTTTGCGAAACTGTCGCGCCGCGCTATGCCGATCAGGCCCGTTTCTTCTCGGTGCGGGCCGGCTACGGCGCGGCGGTGGCGGCGCTGCAGACCCATATCGACGGCGGCACGGTCGACGTGGTGCTGGCCGCGGGTTCCAACGGCGCTTATCTGCGGGACAACCTCAGCGTGCCGGTGGTGATGGTCAAGGTCAATGGCTTCGACGTGCTGAACGCGATCGCGCAGGCGATCTCGCTATGGCCGGGCGAGTCGGTGGGGCTGGTGTTGCACGAGGCCATCTCGAAGGAACTCGCGGCGCTGGGCAAATACCTGCGGCTCGATCTGCGTCAGCGCGCCTATCGCTCGCTCGACGAAGTGCGCGAGGCCGTGGACACGCTGGCCGCCGAGGGCTGCACGGTGATCATCGGGCCGGGCATGGCCTGCGACCTCGCACTGCGCGCGGGCCTGCACAGCGTGTTCCTGTATTCCCTCGGCGCCGTGGAAGAAGCGTTCGAGCGCTCCATCGAACTCGGGCGCATGAGCCGCCAGAAAGAATCGAAGCGCGTGCGTCTGAATACGATCGTGGCGCACTTACGCGATGGTGTGGCGGCCTTCGACGAATCGGGGCAGGTGGAGGTGGTCAACCCCGCGATGCTCGAACTGCTGGGGCTGGATCGTGCGCAGGATGTCAGCGGGCAACTCATACGCACGCTTGCGCCGCACGTGAGGGACGCCAGCGTCCGGGATGCCGGCGATAGCGATAGCGATACGCCGGCCAGCGAGCGCATCGAACAGGTCGGCGGCCGCGCCTTGATCATGAACAGTCTGCCGATCGTCGAGCATGGCGTGCGCGCGGGCATCGTGGTCACGGCGCAGGACGCGCTCGTGGCGCAGCGTATCGATCGGTCCCTGCGCACGAGCCAGCGGCCGCGGCACCTCGTGGCACGCCACAAGCTGGCCGATCTGACAGGTACCTCGGCCGCGATCGCGCGCGTCCGACGCCTCGCGCAGGCGAGCGCGGCGCACGATGCCACGCTGCTGCTGATTGGCGAAAGCGGTACGGGCAAGGAGCTCGTCGCGCAGGGCGTGCACAACGCGAGCGCGCGCCGAGGCAATCCGTTCGTCGCGTTCAACTGCGCGGCACTGCCGGAGGGTTTGATCGAAAGCGAGCTGTTCGGGCACGAGGAGGGCGCGTTCACCGGCGCGCGGCGCGGTGGCAAACCCGGGCTGTTCGAGGTGGCACACACGGGCACGATCTTCCTCGACGAGGTGGGCGAGATGCCTGCCGCGCTGCAGAGCCGTCTGTTGCGGGTGTTGCAGGAGCGTGAGGTGATGAAGCTTGGCGCCGGACGGGCCACGCCGATCGATGTGCGGGTGATTGCGGCCACCCATCGCGATCTGCGCGAGCTCGTGCGGCAGGGCACCTTTCGCGCGGATCTGTATTTCCGTCTGAATCTGCTGCAGATCGCGCTGCCCGCGCTGCGCGAACGGCGCGAAGACATCCCCGGGCTCGCGCGGGAGTTGCTGGTGCGGAGCCGCAGCAAGTACGGATTGCCCGCGCCCAGCGACGGGAAAAACGACGCGCGTATCGTGGCGTTCCTGCAGCCGCTGTTCGCGTCCTATGCATGGCCGGGCAATGTGCGCGAGCTCGAGAACCTCGTGGCACGCGCCGCGATCTATCTGACCGACGACGCGTGGAGCGCGCAGCATGACTTGCGCGAGATCTTTCCGGAGATGTTTGCCGAAGCTGGCGATGCGGCAGTTGCCGGCGAGGTGCGTAGTGTCACGCCGGACGGCGAGGTGCGGAGTGTCACGCCGGACGACGTGCGGCGCGCGCTCGCGGCCCATGGTGGAAATCGGGCCGCCGCCAGCCGCGCGCTGGGCATTGGCCGTACGACGCTATGGCGCCTGCTGAAGGCGCTGCCGAACCCGTGACGGATGCGGCTGGGGCCGTTACTCCTTGGCGCCGCCCTTGATGATGCGCGCCTTCTCGCGCTGCCAGTCGCGATCCTTCTCGGTTTCGCGCTTGTCGAACTGCTTCTTGCCCTTGGCCAGTCCGATCTCGCACTTCACGCGACCGCGCGCGTAATGCAGGTTCAGCGGTACGAGCGTATAGCCGCGCTGCTCCACCTTGCCGATCAGCTTGCTGATCTCCGGGGCCTTGAGCAGTAGCTTGCGCGTGCGCACCGGGTCTGGCGTGACGTGCGTGGAGGCGCTCTGCAGCGGACTGATATGCGCGCCGATCAGGAACATCTCGGCGTTGCGCACCACGACGTAGCCCTCCTTGATCTGCGCGCGGCCCGCGCGAATCGCCTTGACTTCCCAGCCTTCGAGCACGAGGCCAGCTTCATATCGCTCCTCGATGAAGTAGTCGAAAAAGGCTTTCTTGTTGTCTGCGATGGTCATGCGGTGCGATGAGTGATTGCGGAGCGCGCCCGCGGAATGTCGGGCCGTGTCGGGCCGTGTCGGGCGGTGGCAGGCCGCGGCGGGTGGCAGGACCGAGCGGGGTGTCCGCTGGGGATGCCCTTCGCGCGCGTGTCGGCTAAAATCCCGATTCTAGCAAACCAGACAGGCGCCGGCCCAGACCGGCAGCGCCCCGCATTCCCCATACATGGCCGACGTCCATAAATCCGTGCTGCTCGGATACTCCGCCGAACAGATGTACGACCTGGTAACCCGCGTGGAGGATTATCCCAAGTTCCTGCCGTGGTGCGGCGGGGTGGAGATCTTCGAGCAGACCGATACGCTGCTCGACGCCCGCATCAACATCCACTTCAGCGGCATCAAGCAGTACTTCCGCACGCGCAATACGCAGGAGCGTCCCACCCGCATCGACATGACCTTTGCCGATGGTCCGTTCAAGACGTTCAACGGTACGTGGCAATTCACGCCGCTGCGGGCCGATGCGTGCAAGATCGAGTTCCACCTGCATTACGAGTTCTCGAGCATCCTGCTGGAGAAGATCATCGGCCCCGCGTTCAGCATCATCGCCAATACGTTCGTCGATTCGTTCGTCAAGCGGGCCGAGGTGGTCTATGACAACAAGGCCTGAGCTGCCTGTAGCGCTCGGCGAGACAACCGCGCTGGTGCGGTTGGCGGTCTGCTACGCGCGGCCGGACCACGTGTTCCTGGAAGATGTGGAAGTGCCGGCGGGCGCCTCGATCGTTCAGGCGATCGCGGCCAGCGGGCTGGTGCGCGCCTGTCCGGAAGTCGATCCCAACACGATGCGCGTGGGCATTTTCGGCAAGCTCAAGACGCTCGATACCGTGGTGCGGGAGGGCGATCGCGTGGAGGTGTACCGTCAGTTGACCGCCGATCCCAAGCAGGCGCGGCGTCGGCGGGTGCAGAAGACGCGCGCCACCGGGACGCGCGAAGGTCAGAAATGGATCCGCGGAAAATCGGACTGACCGGCTGACTGGTCAGCCATTGGTGCCGTTGCACTCCGCGGCCATGGTGGTATTGGTGCGTTCGAGCGCGGCGGCACGTTGCGCGTCGTCCAGTGCCTCGCGCATGCCCTCTGAATTGATACGGGCGATGCGGGCGTTCTGCGACAGGCCTGCCGCGTAGTTGGACAGCTCCTGGCAGCGCGCGGTGCGCTGGGCCTGCTTCGCATCCTTTGCCGCGGCGTCTTCTTCCTGCTTCAGGCGTGCTGCGCGGCGTTTCTCGAAGCCTTCCTTCTGGGCCTGCAGGGCTGCCTGACTGTCGGTCGGCGTGGTCGCGATGGTGCTGACCGAGCCGGCACTCTTGCCCTCGGCGGTCTCGCTATTGGTAGGGACGTAGGCGCCCGCCACGCGGCCCGGTGCCGAGAGGATGTTGCGCTCTGGCACGCTCGGTGGCGGGGGCGTGTCGCTGTAGACCTTGCGGCCGGCCTCGTCGCGCCATTGCCACTGGGCAGCGAGGGCGGCGCCGGGCACGGCGGCAATCAAGGCGGTGGCAAGCAGGAACGGCGCGAACGAGCGTGTCATGGCGAAGGCGTCGGGCAGGGTTGTGAGCGTGGAACGTGAAATGTGGGAAGAAACGTTGCGATGCGGAGGCACTCCAGAGTGACCTGCGCGGCATGCACCAGAGTCTACGCAGACTTGTCGGGCGCGTGCAAGCGCACGGACCAGGCCACGCCGACCATCAGCAATGCAATGGCGGCCATCTCCAGCGGGCGCGGCCAGCGATGATCGAACACAAACCCATATGCCAGCGCGAATAGCGTCTCGAACACGATCATCTGACCGGACAGCGTCAGTGGCAGACGCCGGCTGGCGATGTTCCACAGATTGTTGCCAATTAGCGACGCTCCAATTGCAACCGCGGCATTCACGGTCCAGAACCACTGCCAGTCGCGCTGGCCACCGGTAGCCGTCAGCGCGTCGCCGGCGAACAGCCACCCGAGCGTCCAGCCGGCAACCGCCAGGACCGCGGAAACGAGACCGGTCGACAGGCCGTAGAGCGCCGACCATTCGTTGCCGCTGAAATGCGGATTTCGCTGCAGATAGCGCGCGTTGTCCACCGCGTAGAGCGACCAGCAGGCCAGCGCGCCCACCGCGCACAGCACGCCCGCGAGCTTCTGCCAGACTGGCCGGACCGCGGCCTCCGTCATGTCCGAGGCCGCGGCACCGTGACCGCCACCGCCCGAGAACAGGTCCACGTTGATGCAGGCGATGCCCGCGGCCACCACGAGCAGTGGCAGGATCAGCTTCCGCAGCGGCACCGCGCCATGGTCGCGGCGGCCCATGATCGTGACCGTGATGGGCAGGACGCCGATGATCAGCGAGGTGGGACCGACGCCGGCCAGCTGCACACCGAAGGCGAGCAGCACGTAGTAGAGCAGGTTGCCAGTGAACGCCTGGCGCAGCAGTGCCACGCAGTCCGCGCGCGTGAGTTTGCGCAGCACGCGACGGAGGATCGGCAGCGTGGCCACCAGCGCGACGATGCCGTAGGCGAGGTAGCGGCCGATCGCGAGTTCCCACGGCGAGAAGGCCGGCAGCAGCTTGGGCGCGATAAATACCATGCCCCAGAACGCGCCGGCCAGCAGGCCGCACAAGACGCCGATTCCCATCGTGTTGGTTCTCGCTTCTTGAAAGGAAGGCGAGCATAACAAAGGGTTTGAAGGAAAGCATCAGCAAATCCTGCAATCCTGTATAATCTGCTTTTGCGCCTAGAGGATTTGCTATGCGTCTTGTCCAGAAAGCACTCACGTTCGATGATGTGCTGCTCGTACCGGCCTATTCGGCCGTCCTGCCTCGGGATGTTTCCCTCCGCACCCGCCTGACCCGTTCCATCGAGTTGAACATTCCGCTGCTATCCGCCGCCATGGATACCGTGACGGAAGCGCGCCTTGCCATTGCGATGGCACAGGCCGGTGGCATCGGCATTGTTCACAAGAATCTGAAGCCGGCCGACCAGGCGCGCGAAGTCGCGCGTGTGAAGCGCTACGAGTCGGGTGTACTGCGTGACCCGATCACCATTTCGCCGGACATGAAGATTCGCGATGTGATCGCGCTGTCGCAACATCACGGTATCTCGGGCTTTCCCGTGCTCGAGGGCAAGACCGTCATCGGCATCATCACCAATCGCGATCTGCGCTTCGAAGAGGATCTGGATGCTCCGGTTCGCGCGAAGATGACGCCGCGTGAAAAGCTGGTGACCGTGGCCGAAGGCGCGCCGCTGGAAGAAGCCAAGCGACTGATGAACCGCCACCGCCTGGAGCGTGTGCTGGTCGTCAACGCCGCCTTCGACCTGCGTGGCCTGATCACGGTCAAGGATATCCAGAAGGCCGTCGACAACCCGCTCGCGAGCAAGGACGATCACGGCCAGCTGCGCGTTGGCGCGGCGGTGGGCGTAGGCCCTGACAATGACGAGCGCGTCGATCTGCTGGTGAAGGCCGGCGTTGACGTGATCGTGGTCGACACCGCGCATGGCCACAGCCAGGGCGTGTTGGACCGCGTGCGCTGGGTCAAGCAGAACTATCCGCAGGTGCAGGTGGTTGGCGGCAATATCGCCACCGGCGCCGCCGCGCGTGCGCTGGTCGATCATGGCGCCGATGGCGTCAAGGTCGGTATCGGTCCGGGCTCCATCTGCACCACGCGTATCGTCGCGGGTGTGGGCGTGCCGCAGATCACGGCCGTCTCCAACGTGGCCGAAGCGCTGCAGGGCACCGGTGTGCCGCTGATCGCCGACGGTGGCGTGCGCTACTCGGGCGATGTGGCCAAGGCTCTCGCGGCCGGTGCTCACACGGTGATGATGGGCGGCATGTTCTCGGGTACCGAGGAAGCGCCGGGCGAAGTGTTCCTGTATCAGGGCCGTTCGTTCAAGAGCTACCGCGGTATGGGTTCGGTGGGCGCGATGAAGGACGGCGCGGCGGATCGTTACTTCCAGGAAGACAACACTGCGAACGTCGACAAGCTCGTGCCGGAAGGCATCGAGGGTCGCGTGCCTTACAAGGGCCCGGTGCAGGCGATCATCCACCAGTTGACCGGTGGCATTCGCGCGTCGATGGGCTATTGCGGCAGCAGCTCGATCGCGCAATGGCACGAGACGGCCGAGTTCATGCAGATCACGGCAGCGGGCATGCGCGAGTCGCACGTGCACGATGTCCAGATCACGAAGGAAGCGCCGAACTACCATATCGACTGATCGCGCCAGGACGCACGGCCGCGTGAAGCTTCACCCGCACAGCATTGCGGGAGGGGTTGCGCGGCCGTGCGCACAATCGGATCATCAAAACCGGACCTGCCCACCGGAGTCGCCCATCAGTTTTCATCGACAGGAGCGCCAATGAAAATACTGCTGCGAGCGGTGCTGTTTCTCGATGCCTTGCTCCAATTGCTGCTTGGCATCCTGCTGTTGTTGTCGCCTGTTGCAACGCTGTATGCCGCGCTGCAATTGCCGCTGCCACAACCCGCGCTGTACGGGCAATTGCTCGGTGTGGCGCTGGTCGGTTTTGCCTGGCTGCTGGTGCAGGCCACGATCAACGGCCAACTGACGGTGGCGATCGCGCGCACCGTCGGGCAGGTGAATCTGGTCAGTGCGATTCTGATCGTGTCGTGGGTGCTGTTCCTCGAGGTGCCCGTGCAGGGTGCCGGCAAGATCTGGATGCTGGCATTGGCCGCGGTGCTCGCGTTCTTTGCGGCCGTGCAGATTCCGGCGGCCAAGCGCGTGCGGCGGCGCGAGCGCGAGCAGCAACTGGCGCGCGAGGCCGAGCGCAATGCCGCAACCCCGACGACAGTGCATCCGGCCAACGCCGGTCCTAACGACGTTTATGACGATGCGGGCCGCCGTCCGGCCGGCGCATCGCGCGATTATCCCGAATACCGGCGCGAGCCGGTCATCACGCCGCCGCCGGGCTACGGTCCCGGTACCGAAGTGATGCCCGACCCCGCGACGGAAGAACTGCCATCCCCCCATCATGCACGACAAAATCCTCATTCTTGATTTCGGCTCGCAAGTCACGCAGCTGATTGCCCGCCGCGTTCGCGAGGCGCACGTCTATTGTGAAATCCATCCGAACGACGTGTCCGACGAGTTCGTGCGGCAGTACGCGCCGAAGGCCGTGATCCTGTCGGGCAGCCACGCCAGCACGTACGAAGACCATCAGTTGCGCGCGCCGCAGGCGGTGTGGGATCTCGGCGTGCCGGTGCTCGGCATCTGCTACGGCATGCAGACGATGGCCGTGCAGCTGGGCGGCAAGGTGGAGTGGAGCGACCATCGCGAGTTCGGCTACGCCGAGGTGCGCGCGCACGGTCATACGCCGCTGCTCAAGGACATTCAGGACTTCGTCACGCCGGAAGGTCACGGCATGCTCAAGGTCTGGATGAGCCACGGCGATAAGGTTGCAGAGCTGCCGCCGGGCTTCAAGCTCATGGCGTCGACGCCGAGCTGCCCGATCGCGGGCATGGCCGACGAGGCGCGCGGCTATTACGCGGTGCAATTCCACCCGGAGGTCACGCACACGGTGCGCGGCCGCGCCATGATCGAACGTTTCGTGCTCGGCATTGCCGGCGCGAAGCCGGACTGGGTGATGCGCGACCATATCGCGGAGGCGGTTGCCCGTATTCGCGAGCAGGTGGGCGATGAAGAGGTCATCCTCGGCCTGTCCGGTGGTGTCGATTCGTCGGTGGCCGCCGCGCTGATCCATCGCGCGATCGGCGATCAGCTGACCTGCGTGTTCGTTGATCATGGCCTGCTGCGCCTGGACGAAGGCAAGATGGTGATGGAGATGTTCGCGGGCCGTCTGCATGCGAAGGTCGTGCATATCGACGCTTCGGAACAGTTCCTCGGCCACCTCGCTGGCGTGACCGATCCCGAGCAGAAGCGCAAGATCATCGGCCGCGAGTTCGTCGAGGTGTTCCAGGCCGAGGCGAAGAAGCTGAGCAATGCGAAGTGGCTGGCGCAGGGCACGATCTACCCGGACGTGGTGGAGTCGGGCGGCACCAAGACCAAGAAGCAGACCACGATCAAGAGCCACCACAACGTGGGCGGGCTGCCTGAGACGCTGGGCCTGAAGCTGCTGGAGCCGCTGCGCGACCTGTTCAAGGACGAAGTGCGCGAGCTGGGCGTCGAACTCGGCCTGCCGCCGGAGATGGTGTACCGCCATCCGTTCCCGGGTCCGGGCCTGGGCGTGCGGATCCTCGGCGAGGTGAAGCGCGACTATGCGGACCTGCTGCGCCGTGCCGATGCGATCTTCATCGAAGAACTGCGCACGACCATCGCGACCGAACAGGATGCGGCGGCGGGCCTGTGCGAACCCGGCCAGGTTGGCAAGAGCTGGTACGACCTGACGAGCCAGGCGTTTGCAGTGTTCCTGCCGGTGAAGTCGGTTGGCGTGATGGGCGATGGCCGCACGTACGACTATGTGGTGGCACTGCGCGCGGTGCAAACCACCGACTTCATGACCGCGCACTGGGCGCACCTGCCGTACTCGCTGCTGGGCCGCTGCTCGAACCGCATCATCAACGAAGTCCGCGGCCTGAACCGCGTGGTGTACGACGTCTCGGGCAAACCGCCGGCAACGATCGAATGGGAATAAAGCTCAGGCCATCCCCGGCCCTGAGTGTATAGTTTGCCCCGCGAAAGCCGAGTTCTTCGGCTTTCCATGCATCGGTTGATGTCCCGCTCCTGACGGCGTTGTCGTCGGGGGCGGCGCGCTCGATGTCTCTCTCGATGTCTCTCTTTTCTTTGTTCCCCGCTAATTCGAGCATTCGGCTATTCAAGCGATTTCATTGCGGCGATATGGTTGTCACTTGACAACTAAATGGGGTCTCCCCATACTGGAAATCGTCGATGGTCCGTCACGTTCATCCGAAGAAGGAGGTCGAGGAGGCTCTCAGGCATGCCGAGGAACGAGGTTGGCGCGTGGAGACCGGAGGCAGCCACGCATGGGGGCGAATCTATTGCCCCTACAACACACGCGATTGCCGCTGCGGTGAGTTCTGTATCTCCAGCGTGTGGAGTACGCCGAAAAACTCAGGAAATCATGCACGTGCGTTGCGACGTGCCGTGGACAACTGCACCATTCAACGCAAGCTGCTCGAAGCTGCGGACCATGGGAGGGACTAGCCGATGGAATACATCTTTACGTTGAAGTACCAATTGGCCGACAGCGAGCGCGATGGGAATGCCCTGGTTGAGCGTCTGGGCGAGGCCGGTTGTGACGATGCATTGGTTGGCATCGGACAGCCAGGACGATTGGCACTGGAATTTACGCGCGAGGCAGAAAGTGCGGATGCGGCAGTGCGTAGTGCGCTTGCTGACGTGCGACGCGCAGTGCCCGAAGCGCGGTTGATAGAGGTGGCGCCGGATCTTGTGGGACTCACCGACGTTGCGGAACTTGTGGGCGTGTCGCGGCAAAACATGCGGAAGCTGATGTTGTCCCATTCGGGCAGTTTTCCGGTGCCGGTGCATGAGGGTAGCGCTTCGATCTGGCATCTGGCCGACGTGCTGGCCTGGCTGCAGGCTAGAGGAAGCTATTCGCTCGCGATGGAAGTACTCGAGGTGGCGCGGGTGGCCTTGCAGGTCAACGTCGCGAAAGAGGGGCGGCGGGTGCAGCGGGCGGCGGCCAAGGAGCTTGAGGGGCTGTTTGGATGAGGGTCGGTACTAAGGATTCTTTGACGCTGGCATAAGCCGTCAGGGCTTTCAGGCGTGCTGTTCGGAAGATGGAGCGCGTTCTGCGAATCGGATTTTGCTGAAAGACGCGTTGGCGGGAAGCTAAGAAGCAAATTCGAGCGATCGGCTATTCAGTCGGTTTTGGTGCGCTGCTACGGTTTGATCTCAACTCTTTCTGGGATGGGATCGATGTATTACACGTTCACCCTGAATTACCAACTTTCTGAGTTTGATTGCGATGTGGATGGGTTAGTGCACCGTCTGAGCAAGACCTGCTTCGACCACGCGCTGATTCGTATCGGGCGTGAACGGCGTCTGACGCTGTCGTTTTCGTGTCCCGTCGCGGAAACGCTCGCGAGCATGACCGCTACGGTCGTCCATCTCGAATCCACCGTGCCCTCGGCGAAGTTTCTCTCCTGCACGCGTCGTGATGGCGCGCATTTGTTCTGAGTTTGATCTGGCGCATGCCGCGTGGTGGTTTCAGCGGATGGCGATCCACTCAGCCGTTTCGTGCTGATACGGTTTGCATGATTCAACTCGTGAGGGCAATCCCATGTCGAAGACCAAGGCGGTGGAATACACCTACGTCCTGAACTACCAACTCAACGGCGGTGAGCATGATCTGAGTGCGATCGCGGAGCGTCTGAGTGCGGAGGGCTACAAGGACGCGTTGGTGGGGATTGGGAGGGCTGGGCGATTAACGCTGGAGTTAGCCTGCAAGGCCCCGGAAGCGGAAGAAGTCGTGCTCGGCGCGCAAGCCGCCGTCTCACATGCGGCGCCGTCAGCCAAGCTGCTGTCATGGGTACGGCGCGATGGACCGTGCGCGAGCTGGCGCTGGCCGCTATGGGCGGCGATCCGGCAGCAGTAGCGGGGAATTGTCGCGGCACCTTGGGCATTGCCCCGCGCGATCACACCGCCATTTCTACACCGCCATTGGCACCAGCATCCGCCCTGGATATGCGCCCGTCGGGTGTTTGCCATCCCACACGCATACGCCATTGACCCATACGCCCGCAATGCCTTCGCTTGCCTGGATCGGCGCATCGAAGGTGGCGCGGTCGGTGACGGTTGCAGCGTCGAATACGACGAGGTCGGCGCGCATGCCCGGTTGCAGCTGGCCGCGGTCGGGCAGGCCGTAATAGCGGGCGGCGAGTCCCGTCATCTTGTGGATGGCGGTCTCCAACGACAGCAGGCCACGTTCGCGTACGGTGTCCGCGAGAATCCGCGTGAAGGTGCCCCACTGACGCGGATGCGGGTGCTTGTCGAAGGGCAGGCCGTCGGAGCCGACCATGCATTGCGGGTCCGCGAGGATGCGGTCTACGTCGTCCTGACTCATCAGAAAGTAGATCGCGCCGGCTGGTGACAGGTGCGCGAGCATCTGGTCGTCGTCGAGGCCAAGTTCGCGCTGGAGCTCGTCGAAATCGCGGCCCTGCGCGGCCGGATAGCCGTCCGACCACGTGATCATCGTGCGGCGAGCCAGGCGGACGCGGTCCAGTCGCAGCATCGTCGAGGTCGCGGGATATGGGTGGCAGTCGAGACAGACCGGCTGCGATGTGCTGGCCCGGCCGATGCGGGCGAGCGTCACGGCCGAGTGGCCGTGGTTGCGTTCGCCGGCGAGCTTGTGGTGGGAGAACACCACGCGCGCGCCGAGCGCCTGGCCGATCTCGAGTGCTTCTTCGATGGCCGCGTCGATATGGTCCGCTTCGTCGCGCAAGTGCGTCGCGTAGATGCCGCCGCGCGCGCGCATGGCGTCTCCGACGTCGATGATCTCGCGCGTGGTGGCATGTGCGGCGGGTGGGTAGAACGTGCCCGTGGACATGCCAAACGCGCCCGCTTCCAACGCCTCCCCCAGCAGGTCCCGCATACGCGCGCTTTCCTCGGGCGTAGCGGGGCGCTGAAGGTCCTCCATGACCGCGACGCGCAGCGTGGTGTGCCCGACCAGCGGAATCACGTTGACAGCCGCCGGGGTGTCCTGCAACGCGGCGAGCCAGTCCGCGAAGCGCGGAAAGCGAAACAGTTCGCGTGGACCGAGCAGATCGAGCGGCTGCGGCAGTTTTCCGGCATCTGGCGAGGGTGCGAGGCTGATACCGCAGTTGCCCGTGACCACGGTGGTGATGCCCTGCGACACCTTGGGCACCATGTCGCGATGCGAGAGCAGATAGCCGTCGTCGTGGGTATGCGAGTCGATAAAACCGGGCGCCACGGTCAGACCGGTAATATCGCGCACGGCAATGTCGCCGGCCGGTGTACCGGAATGAGTGTCTCGCTCGACGAGCGCAACGATGCGATCGCCCTCGATCAGAACGTCGGCGGCGCGGGCCGGCGCGCCGGTGCCGTCGATCACCATGCCGCCGCGCAGCAGCAGGCGCGAAGTGGAGGTAGATGCCATGGTCGTCAATCGAGCTTTTCGATACGCGCTTCGTCGATCAGCCTGCGCCAGCGTTCCGTTTCCTCGTTGATCGTCGCCTGGAACTCAGCCGGGCTGCCACCTGCGGGCACCGCACCGAGCTTGGCCAGTCCGTCGCGCACGACGTCGGTCTTGAGCGCCGCGTTGGCGGCCTGATTGAGTTTGTTCACCACGTCGGGCGGCGTGCCGCGCGGTGCCACCACGCCACCCCATGCCACGGTCTGGTAGCCCTTGAGCCCAGCCTCGTCGAGCGTCGGCACGCCGGGCAGGATCGGCAGCCGCTTAAGGCTGCTGACGCCGAGCGCGCGCACCTTGCCCGCGGCGATCTGCGGGCCAACTTCAGACGTATTGGCGAACAGGTAGTCGATGCGGCCGCCGAGCAGGTCCTGCAGCGCGGCCGGGCCGCCGTTGTACGGCACGAACAGCACGTCGATCTTCGCCATGCGGTTGAACAGTTCGCCGCCGAGGTGGCCAGTGGTACCGATGCCCGGCGCGCCGAACGACAAGGTGCCGGGCGCCTTCTTCGCGGCATCGATCAGGCCTTTGACATTCTGATAGGGCGCGTCGCTGCGCACGATCAGCACGTTGTAGAGGTCGAACGCATGCACGATCGGCACGAGGTCCTTGTCCACGTCATACGGCAGCTTCTTGAACAGCGAGCGATTGACGGCCAGCGTGTTCACGTTGCCGTAGCCGACGGTATAGCCGTCCGCGGCTTTGCCCTTGATCTGCAGAATGCCGATATTGCCGGCCGCGCCGGGGCGGTTCTCGATGACCATCGGCACGCCGAGCGTGCGCGTCATCTCATTGGTCACGAGCCGCGACAGCACGTCGGGTGAGCCACCGGCCGCCGACGGCACCACGAACGTGATGGGTTTGTCGGGCCAGGCCGCCAACGCGGGCAGCGAGAACGTTAGTGCCAGCGAGGCGCCAATGGCGGTGGTGGCAATGGTGGCCAGCCGCGTCAGCGATCGAATGCGCCGAAGCGGGCGCGAGGAATCAGTGCAAGGGAACATGCGGCGTCCTTCGAGGAGACTCAAGGGCAATCGTCGGGATGGGATGGAACAGGAATGCAACAAGCGTGCGCATCAGGGCAGCGGGTCGCCGACGCCTACGCGCTCGGTGATCAGCCGGTAGTGTTCGGGGCGCCGATGCTTCGCGAAATTGAAGACGTGCTGGCGGAAATGCTCGCCGAGCGTCAGGTCGGCGCTGACCGAGATGACTTCGTCCTCCTCGGTCAGTGCGCGCGCAACGATCTCACCGGTGGGAGCGACGATGACCGAATTGCCAATCATGTGATGGCCGTCCTCGCTGCCGCACTTGGCCGCAGCCGCCACCCAGATGCCGTTCTGATAGGCATTGGCCTGCAGCGAGATCAGATGCGTGGACGTGCGCAGATGCGCGGGTTCGTTCCAGTGGATGTTGCGCGACGGCGTGTTGTAGCCGAGCACCACGACTTCGGCACCTTGCAGCGCCATCACGCGATACGTCTCGGGCCAGCGGCGGTCGTTGCAGATGCACATGCCGAAGCGCGTGTCCTGGCTGTCGAACACGCGGAAGCCGAGATCGCCGACCTCGAAGAACTTTTTCTCGAGGTGCTGGAACGGCGCGTCGGGCTTGTGATCGCTATGGCCGGGCAGATGGATCTTGCGGTATTTGCCGACGATCGCGCCGTCCGCGCCGACGATGATCGACGTGTTGAAAGCCTGTCCCTCGGGCGTCAGTTCGGCATAGCCGAGATAGAAGCCGACACCGAGCTGCTTCGCTTCGTCGAACAACGGCTGCGTGGCCGGTCCGGGCATGCTGCGCTCGAAGAAGCGTTCCTGGGCTTCGGCTTCGTCCATCCAGTAGCGTGGGAAGAACGTGGTCAGCGCGAGCTCGGGAAACACCACGAACGTGGCGCCGCGGCCGCGCGCCTCGCGCATCATGTCGATCAGTCGGCGGACGACGGCGGCACGCGTGTCGGCCAGATGGACCGGCCCCATCTGCGCGACGGCAATGCCCAGGCTGCGCTTGGTGTTCATTCGAGTCCCGTGGTGTTGATTCGGATGCGAGCCATTATCGGAATCGCATGCGGGCACGTCGAATGACGGTTTGTACGTCGGTCTTAATCGCGACTTAAGGCGTTGCCCCGTGCTGGTGCGGTGCACATGGAGGGTGCGGCGTGCACGAATTCAGGGGTGGCGCGGGGTGGGGGGATTACGGAGCTGGCGGTGCGGCCACGTCATGCTGCGCGAGCACATTGCGCAGCACGCGAATGAAGGCTTCGGCAACGGGCGAGACGGATTCCGTGCGCAGATGGACCAGGTCCGCGACGATCGGCGCGGCATTCTCCACGGGCAGGATGCGAAAGCGTGCACCGGGCCAGCCGCGCAGCAGGAATTCATCGACGAGCGCAATGCCGGCGCCGGCATGGACGAGCGCACAGGCGGTATGCGGCAGGCCGGCCTCGATGGCGACGCGCGGACTCTCGCCCACCTCGCGATAGAGCTTGTCTATGCGCTGGCCGAACGGCGTGTCGGGCGGATAGGCGATCAACGGATACGGCAGCAGATCGGTGACGGTGACCGAAGTGCGCGTGGCCAGCGCGTGCGACGGTGGGCAGATGCAGACCACGCGGCTCGAGGCGAGCGGCGTCGTGGTCAGGCTGGGGTGGTCCATCGGCAGCGTGGAGACGCCCACCTCGATCTGCCGGTTCAGCAACTGCTCCTTGAGCAGCGCATGGGTCATGCACTGGAAATGGATGCGCACATCGGGGTTGCCGATATGAAACTGCGCGATGGCCTGCGGCACGAGCATCTGGCCGATACTGGGACTGGCGCCGACACTGATCAGGCCATGGCGGCGATCGGCAAGCTCATGAATCAGATCTTCGATGCGGTCGACGCCCCGATAGACCAGCTGTACTTCGTGATAGAGCCGGCGCGCCTCCTCGGTGGGATGGAGCCGACCCTTGATCCGTTCGAACAGCGGAAAGCCGAGACGGCTTTCGGTATAGGACAACATGCGGCTGACGGCGGGCACCGAGACGTGCAGCAGGCGCGAGGCGTCGCTCACGGAGCCCGTGCTCATGACTGCCCGGAATACCTCGATCTGCCGCAGGTTCATGCTGCCACTCCGCTCTCCACGTCTCTACGAGATGGGCGTGATGACGGCTTGCCGTGGAACTGGCGGATCAGGGCCAGAAACGCGTGCATGGCGCTGGTGGCGTAGGCATCTTCGCGGCGGATGAATAGCGTCTCTACCCGTGCCAGTTCGCGCGGCATGCGGTGCAGCGCGATGCGGCCCGCTTCGGCTGCGGGGGCTAGCACGCCGCGCGGTAGCAGCGTGACGCCGACGCCCGCCGAGACGCAGCTGACGATTGCATCGAGCGAGCCGAACTCGAGCGGCCGGGCCACCACGATGCCAAGGCTGGCCAGATACGATTCCAGCCGCTGCCGGTACGAGCAGCCGCTCTGGAACACGACGATGCGCGGATCGGGCAGCGATGCGAGCGCCCTGGGCGAGCGGATGGCGAGACTTGTGGCCAGCACCAGTTCCTCGGTGAACACGCATTCCTGATGCAGGTCCGGATGCGAGACCGGTCCCGCCACGAACGCGCCATCAAGTCGCGAGGCCGCGACATCGCGTACGAGGCTGGCCGTGCTGCCCGCCGTCACAGTCAGCCGCACGTCCGGATAGGCGCGCGCGAACTCGGTCAGCAGTGGCGACAGGCGCCATGCGGTGGTGGTTTCCAGCGAACCGAGGGCGAGTGTGCCGCCGGGCACGCCGTCATCGCGCGCAGCGGCCCGCGCTTCGGCAATCAGCCGCTCGATGCGCGGCACAAATGGCAGAATGCGCTGGCCGGCCGGCGTCACGCTGACGCCGCGCGCATGGCGCTCGAACAGTTGCGTGCCGAGCGATTCCTCGAGCGCGCGGATGCGCGCCGTTACATTGGACTGCACAGTATGTAGCTCCGCCGCGGCTTTGTTCATGCTGCCGTGCCGGGCCACGGCCTCGAAGGTTTTCAGGTCGGCTACGTCCATTTGGGTCTGGCTCCGGAGGTTGCTATCCAGCAATAGTCACGGCCAAGACTGTAGCGCGCTTCCGCCATTGATGCATGGCTATCAAGAAATCAGATAACCGTAATCTCCATTTTTTAGTTCTCAGGATTGCCGATTGCGCCTAGCCTTTGGCTATCTGCGATGGCGATGGATAGAAGCGATGACGAGCAAGGACGATATGGCGCTGGCGGCGCCGGGAGCCGGGAGCGCCGCGGCGGCGGCACCGGCCTTATCGCGGGTCGGCTACGCGGAACGCAATCACGCGTACTGGCGGCGCAACCTGTATGTCTGCGTGTTCGGCTCGTTCACGACGCTGATCAGCCTGAGCATGCTGCTGCCGTTCCTGCCGTTGTATGTGGAGCAGCTTGGCGAAACCTCGCCCGGAGCCATCGTGCAATGGTCGGCGGTGGCGTTCGGCGCGACATTCTTCGGTACGGCGATTACCGCGCCGTTGTGGGGCCGGCTCGCGGACCGCTTCGGCCGCAAGCCGATGCTCGTGCGCGCGGCCATCGGCATGGCCATCGTGATGTCGCTGATCGGCATGGCGCACACCGTGACGGAGCTGGTTGTGCTGCGGCTGATTGCCGGGCTGATCGGTGGCTATGCCTCGGCATCGATCGTCATGATCGGTACACAGGCGCCACGCGAACGCGCGGGCTGGGCACTGGGCGTGCTGTCCACGGGGGCGCTGGCCGGCAACCTGATCGGCCCGCTCGTGGGCGGCTTTCTGCCGGGTTTGGTCGGCATTCGCGGCACATTCTTTGTGGGCGGCGCGATCATCGCGGTGGCGGCGCTGGCCACGATCTTTCTGGTGCGCGAGGATTTCGATCGCAGCGTCGACACCAAGCCACGCGTGCAGACGGACGGCATGGCGGCCGATCCATCGCGGCGCATAGTGATCGTGGCGCTGCTGATCACCGCGATGATGGTACTGCTGGCGAATATGTCGATCGAGCCGATCATCACCGTGTATATCGGCGAGCTTGGCGTGCCGACGGCCAATCAGGCACGCATGGCAGGTATCGTGATGGCCGCATCCGCGTTTGGCAGCATGCTGACCGCGCCACGTCTCGGGGCGCTTGCCGATCGCGTGGGCAGTTGGAATGTGATCGTGGGCTGTCTGGTAGCGACCGCGGTGGTGATGGTGCCGCAGGCGTTCGTCACCGAATGGTGGCAACTGGCGATCCTGCGTGGCCTGATGGGCATGACGATTGCCGGGCTGCTGCCTTCGATCGCCAAGCTCGTGCGCCAGTCCGTCGATGAGAACCGCTCGGGCAAGACGCTGGGCTATCTGCAGTCGGCGCAGTTCTCAGGGCAGGTGATTGGGCCGCTGCTGGGCGGGCAGGTGGGGGCGCATATTGGGCTGCGCTATGTATTCATTGCCACGGCGGCGTTGCTGTTGCTGTGCGCGGGCCTGAACCGCTGGGTACGGCGTCGGCACGTATAGTGAATTTGCACTATCCTTTCGGCTGTCGTTTTACCTGCCCCCAAGGAGACAATGCCCATGAGCCAGACCCCGCTGTCGATGTACGACGCATCGATTCCCGTTTTTATCCGGTACCTGAACAACCTGTCGACGATTCTCGACAAGGGCGTCGCGCATGCGAAAGAGCAGGGCATCGATCCGCAGGAACTGCTCGACACGCGCCTGGTCGCGGACATGGACGCACTGCCAGCGCAGATTCAGCGCGCGAGCGATGCCGCCAAGGGTTGCGGTGCCCGCCTCGCGGGTCTGGAAGTGCCGTCGTTTGCGGATGACGAGGCGACGTTCGCCGACCTGCAGGAGCGCATCGCCAAGACGATCGGCTTCCTGAAGACGATTCGTCCCGAGCAGCTCGAAGGCAGCGAATCGCGCGCGATCGAGATCAAGATGCGCACGGGTCCCATCTCGTTCGACGGCAAGACGCTACTGCTGTCGTTCTCGATGCCGAACTTCTTCTTCCACGTGACCACCGCCTACGACATCCTGCGTCACAAGGGCGTGCCGATCGGCAAGAACGACTATCTCGGTCCGCGCTAAGTCTCGCTGAGCCTATTTGGAGCCGGATACGCGCCAGATGACGTTGCCGACATCGTCGGCAACGAGCAAGCCGCCGCGCTTGTCGATGGCCACACCGACCGGACGGCCCTGCGCATCGCCATCCTCGCTCAGAAAGCCGGTCAACACATCGAACGGTGCGCCGCTCGGCTTGCCTTGATCGAACGGCACGAAGATGACCTTGTAGCCCGAGCGCGGCTTGCGATTCCACGAGCCGTGCTGGCTCACGATCATGCCGTGCTGAAACTGCGCGGGCAGGCTGCTGCCTTGCGCCGAAGTCAGACCCAGCGAGGCCGTATGCGCGCCCACTGCGTAGTCGGGTGCGATCGCCTTGGCAACCATGTCGGGCGCAGGCGGCTTGACGCGTTCATCGACGTGCTGGCCGTAGTAGCTATAGGGCCAGCCATAGAAGCCGCCGTCACGCACCGACGTGATGTAGTCGGGCACGAGGTCGTTGCCAATCTCGTCGCGCTCGTTGACGGACGTCCATAGCATGCCGCTTGCGGACTCCCACGCCATGCCGTTGGGGTTGCGCAGGCCGCTTGCGAACACGCGATGCTGGCCCGTGCGCGGATCGATCTCCCAGATGGCCGCGCGGCCTACTTCCTTGTCCATGCCGTTTTCCGCGACGTTGCTGTTGGAGCCGACTGTCGCGTAGAGCCTGGTGCCATCGGGACTGGCGATAATGTTCTTGGTCCAGTGATGATTGAGCGGGCCGGCGGGCAGATCGACCACCTTCTGTCCCGGCTCGGCGATGCTGGTCTGACCCGGCGTATAAGGGAACCGCACCACCGCGTCGGTGTTGGCCACGTAGAAATCCGCGCCGACCAGCGCCATGCCGAACGGTGAGTTCAGGTTCTGCAGGAACACGGTCTTGACTTCGGCCACGCCATCGCCGTCCGCATCGCGCAGCAGCGTGATGCGATTCGCGCTCGGCACGGCGGCGCCCGCGCGCGTCATGAACATCTTGGAGAACCAGCCCTTGATGCCCTTGTCATCGTCGGGCTTGGGAGGAGAGTTCGACTCCGCCACCAGCACGTCGCCGTTGGGCAATACGTACACCCAGCGCGGATGATCGAGCTTGTCCGCGAACGCGGTCACGGTCATGCCTTCCGCGGGCACGGGCGTTTTCCCCGCGGACCAGCCCTTGGCCGTGGCGACATGGACGGTGGGAATGGTCTGCTTGTTCGGCGCCGGCAGTTGCGGACTGGGACCGAAGCCGGCCGACTCGGGCAGCTTGGACGATTCGCCGCAACCGGCGGCAAGCAGCGCTACCGCGATCATCGGCAGCGTGAGGGTGCGAACGCGGACCATGGGTTGTGCCATCGGGGATCTCCAGGAATTCATTCGGACAGCACGCCGTGGCGCACGTGCCAGTCATGCAGCGATTCGTGTGGCCAGGTGGCGGCGTGCCGATGGCCCTTGCCGCGCGGCACGTCGACCCACGGGGCGACGTAGTCGAGCCCGGCTTCCGTGACTTCGGGTGGTTTGGGCAGTGGGGTATCGATCGCGCTCGCGTGCGGATGGACGAGTTCGGGCCAGCGCGGATCCCACATCCACAGCGCGCTGCCGCATTGGATGCAGAAGTGCCGCTGGCTCTTTGAGCGTGTGGCGCGCTTGCCGGCTTCACGCATCACGGCGTGATAGATCGCGACGTTCTTTCTGCCACGCACACGCAGCGTGCGTGCATCGCCGCCGAGGTTGATGGCATAGCCGCCGCCGCCGGCGGTCTTGCGGCAGATCGAACAGTGGCAATGCATATACGGGTACGGCGAATCGGATTCGAGGCTGAATTGCACCGCGCCGCAGTGACAGGATCCTTCCAGATGCATGGTGCCTCCATAGAGGACGTCATCGTTCAGTGTGGTCCACGGGGCGCGCGTGCGCAAGCCGAAACGCGCCACATTGGCGTTGAACTGTGGCGCTGTCGGGCGATGTCTGTCAGTGCCGACGAGTTTTTGTAAGGAGATGTGTGAATGCGGCACGCAGGGCACGATCACGCTTCTAAACTTCGGTCACCACAACTTGAGAGAGGCCTCTTATGACGAAGAAGAACCTTACCCTCCGTACCACCACGCTGGTTGGCGCGCTGGCCGCCGGCCTGATGTCCATGACCGCGTTTGCACAGACTACCGCGCCGGCTACGGGCGCCACCGGTGCCAACACCGTGCCGCCGGGCTACACGCAGGTGCAGCCGCCGAAGGATCCGCTGGTTGAGCGCCGTGAGGCACGCCGCGAGGCAAGTCAGGAATACTCGGCGCAGAAGAAGGCCGCCAAGTCCGAATACAAGCAGGACGTGGGCGCCGCCAAGCAGGAGCGCAAGGACGCCTACAAGGCCGCCAACGAGAATGCCAAGCAGGACCTGCAGCAAGGTACCAAGCAGTAATGCGGCGGTATTGAGCGTTGCGCGTCGGGCGCGTGCCTACACCAGGCGCGCGCCCGGCCACGCGCCTGACATCACGATATTGCGCACGGACATACGGACGGCCTGCATGATGTCCCACAGTTCGGGTACCGGCGGCCGGTTGCGCGCGGTGGTCAACGCGACCTGACGCGTCACCACCGGATCGACGATGCGCGCCGAATGCAGGCGCCCCTGCGCCACGCGATCGGCGACCGCTGCGAACGGCAGCATCGTCGCCCCACACCCATCCTCCACCAGACGCATCGCCACGGTATTCGAGGCATCGCACTCCAGTGTCATATTGAGTGCGGTGCCGACGCGCGCGGCCAGCGTTTCCGCGAGCACACGCAGACCGTGGCCGGTACTGGGCAGAATCATCGGTAGCTCACCAAGGCGTCGCGCGGGGAACGTTGCGCCCAGATGGCTCCATGAGGTCGGTGTGACCAGCGTGAGGTCTTCCTCGAGCAGCACGTCGACCTTGAGCGCGCCCTGTTGCTCGGGCAGATAGAGCAATGCCACGTCGATCTCCCCGGCCGCGAGCCAGGCGAGGATTGGGCTGGCGAGACCTTCGACGAAGCGGACTTTCGTCGCCGGAAAGCGTTGCTTGAGCGCGGCCGCGATGGCGGCGAACGCGGTGTTGGCGATGGTCGGCTGCGCGGCGATGACCATCTGCGCCGGGCCATTTGCAGTGGACGCGCGCACCGCCGCGCGCGCTTCGGTGAGCGTGCTCGCCACCTGGCGCGCATAGGTCAGCAGCGTGTTGCCGGCTTCGGTCAGCACCACGCCGCGACCGCTGCGATGGAACAACCGCGCATCGAGCGCGGCTTCGAGCCGGGCGATCTGCCGGCTGACCGTGGACTGGTCGGCGCCGAGCTCGAGCGCGGCGCGCGAGATGCTCTGCGTGTTGGCCACGCAGACAAAACACGCGAGATCGTCCGAGTTCAGTGTCGACATGCGCGCGGCCTTTCAGGCATTGAACATCAGACGTTGAACATCAGACGTTGAACATCAGGCCTTGGCGGCCTTCGGCTTGTCGCCGATCTGGAACGATGCCATATGTTCGAGCGCGCGCACCATGCCCGAGTGATCCCATGCCCCGCCGCCTTGCGCCACGCACACGCTGAACAGCTGCTGCGCGGACGCGGTGTTCGGTAGCGCCATGCCGAGCGCCTTGGCGGTGGACAGCGCGAGGTTCAGATCCTTCTGGTGCAGTTCGATGCGGAAACCCGGATCGAACGTGCGCTTGATCATGCGTTCGCCGTGCACCTCGAGGATGCGCGAGCTGGCAAAGCCGCCCATCAGCGCCTGCCGCACGCGGGCCGGATCGGCACCGGCCTTGGCCGCGAGCACCAGCGCCTCGCCAACGGCCTCGATGGTCAGCGCCACGATGACCTGGTTGGCCACCTTGGCCACCTGACCGTCGCCGACATTGCCCACCAGCGTGATGTTCTTGCCCATCAGTTGCAGCAGCGGCAGCACGCGATCGAACACCTCTTGCTTGCCGCCGCACATGATCGACAGTGTGGCGGCCTTGGCGCCAACCTCGCCACCGGACACCGGCGCATCGACATATTCGGCGCCGAGCTGTTCGACGCGCGCGGCGAACTCGCGCGTCTCGATCGGCGAGATCGAGCTCATGTCGATCACCGTCTTGCCCCTGGAGAGGCCTTCGGCCACGCCGCGCTCGCCAAACAGCACGCGTGCCACGTCGGGCGTGTCCGGCAGCATCAGCACGATGACGTCCGCCTCGCGCGCGACGTCGGCCGCGCTGTCGCGCGACTGCATGCCCGCGTCCAGCAGATCCTGCGGCACGCCGCTGCGTGTGTGCGCGAATACGGTATGGCCGCCTTGCTGCAGATGGAGTGCCATGGGCTTGCCCATGACGCCGAGTCCGATAAATCCGATCTTGCTCATGTCACATTCCAGTCAGTTGTCTGTGAAGCCGCGAGTCTAATCCGCGCAGTTAAGCCGCGCAGTTAATCCGCAAATTTCTGGCGCAGCGCGCGCGTGGCGTCGCGGAGCAGGCCATGGTCGAGGCCCACCGCAACGAAATGCGCGCCCATGTCCAGATAGCGGCGCGCGTCGGCCTCGACCGGCGTCAGCGTGCCGATGGCCTTGCCCGCGCGATTGGCCGCATCGTAGATGCGCTGCACCGCTTCCTGGACTTCGGGGTGATTGGTGTTGCCGAGGTGTCCGTACGCAGCGGCAAGGTCGTTCGGGCCGATAAAGATGCCATCCACGCCGGGTTCCGCGCAGATCTCGTCGATCGCTTCCACGCCCTTGCGGCTTTCCACCTGCACCAGCACACAGATGTTCTCGTTAATGGTCTTGAAGAAGTCCGGCAGCGTGCCATAGCGGTTCTGGCGCTGAATGCCGGACACGCCGCGAATGCCGTCGGGCGGATAGCGCGTGGCGCGCACCGCGCGCCGTGCTTCCTCGGCCGATTCGACGAACGGCACCAGGAAGTTGTAGAAGCCGATGTCGAGCAGGCGCTTGAGCATGACCGGGTCATTCCACGGCGGGCGGACCACGGGTGCGCTGACGCTGTCCTTGAGTGCCATCAGTTGCGGCACGAAGGTCAGCACATCGTTGGGCGAATGCTCGCCGTCGAGCAGAATCCAGTCGAAACCAGCCAGACCGACGATCTCGGTGGTGATCGGATGGCCGAGCGAACTCCAGCAGCCGATCAGACGCTTGCGCGCGAGGATGTCCGCGCGGAACTTGTTTGGCAGTGGCGACAGATGGGGCAGGTGGGCGGGTTCGTTCGGTTGGGTAGTGCTCATGAGTGTCTCCTGGTGTACAGCGTCCAGCGGTTTTTTTCAGTCCAGCGCGAGGTGCGTGAGCGGGCCCGGCGATTTGCCGCGCGACTGCAGCACCCTTGCCGCGGCATCGTCGAGCTGCGACAGCGTGCCCGCATCGATCGGAATCGTTTCGGCGCGCAGCTGGCGCCATTGGCGCTCGGGGTCGCCCGGGAACAGAATGTCCTCGGTACCCGGTTGCAGGCGCGAAGCCTTGACCCACTCGACAAAGGCTTCCACCTCGTGGCCAAAGGTGGTGCTGGTGCCAAGCCGCGCGGGGTCGAACACGATCGCGAGCATGTTGTTCCAGACCGCATGCTCGTGCGTGAGCGTTTCCGGCCGGATGGTGTGGCCACCAGTGACGGCGGCGCCCAGCAGTTCGCACATCATCGCGAGCACATAACCCTTGTGCTCGCCGAACGTGCGCAGCGCGCCGTGTGGGCCGCCGGGGCCGGGAAACATGATCGCCGGATCGTTGGTCGGGTTGCCGTGATCGTCGATCAGGCAGCCCGGGGGCACCGGCACGCCCTTGTTGTTGGCCACGCGCACCTTGCCGAGCGCGATCGCGCTGGTGGCAAAGTCGAGGATCAGCGGCGGGCGGCCGGGAATTGGCACGGCGATCGTGAACGGATTGGTGCCGAAGCGCGCGTCGTAGCCGCCGTGCGGTGCGACGATCGGCTTGGACAGCACGTTGACGAAGTGGATCGAGATCAGGCCCGCTGCCGCGGCCTGCTCGGCCCAGTGCCCGACACGGCCCAGATGGTGCGCGCGGCGCAGCCCCATGACGCAGACGCCGTGCTCTTTCGCGCGTGCGATGCCGATGCGCATCGCTTCCTCGGTCAAGGCCTGGCCCATGCCGCGATTGGCATCGAGGCTGACAATGCCGCCCGATTCATGCACCACGCTCACGCGCTGGTTCAGTTGCAGCTGATCCGCCTGCCAGGACAGCACGTACTTGGGAATCATGCCCACGCCGTGCGAGTCGTGCCCAGACTGATTGGCGAGCACGAGGTGATCGGCGGTCAGCCGCGCTTCGCGCGCGTCCGAGCCAGCGGCAAGCCACAGGTCCTGTACCCACTGGTGCAGGGCGGCGGCGGGAATGCGATGTTCGCTCATGCTGTCGATTACTCCAGTCGGATGTTGGCTACCTTGATCAGCTGCGCCCATTTGGCGACTTCGCTTTTCTGGAACGCGCCCAGTTCGGCCGGGCCCGCGCCGGACGGCTCCACGCCGAGCGCGGCCAGGCGCTGGCGCATATCGGGTTCGCGGATGATCTTGCCGATCTCGGTTGCCAGCTTGTTGACGATCGGAGCCGGCGTGCCGGCGGGCGCGAAGATGGCCTGCCACGACACGATCTCGTAACCCTTGAGTCCGGCTTCGGCAACGGTCGGCACATCGGGTAGCTCGGCCGCGCGCTTCGGACCGGTGGTGGCCAAGGCGCGGAACTTGCCGGACTGGATCATCGGCACCGCGGCCACGCTGTTCTCGAACACGAGGTCTACCTGATTGCCGAGCAGGGCCTGCACGGCCTGGCTGCTGCCCTTGTAAGGCACGTGGGTCAGCTTGAGGCCGGCCATGTTGGCAAACAACTCGGCCGACAGATGCTGCGAGGTGCCATTGCCCGACGAGCCGAAGTTGATCGCACCCGGTTTGGCCTTGGCGGCGGCGATCACGTCCTCCACCGATTTCCACGGGCTGCTGGCATTGACCACCAGTACATTGGGCAGCGTGCCGATCAGCGCGACCGGCTGGAAGTTCTTCACCGGGTCGTACGGCATTTTCGGATACAGGCTCACATTGATCGAATGCGAGCTGATAGTGCCGCCGACCAGCGTGTAGCCATCGGGCGCGGCCTTGGCCACGTAGTCGGAGCCGATGTTGCCGCCGGCGCCGGGGCGGTTTTCCACGACGATCGATTGACCGAGCACCTGCGACAGGCGCTGGCCGATCAGGCGACCCAGCAGATCGGTGGTGCCACCCGCGGCGAACGGCACGACGTAATTGATCGGCTTGGAGGGGTATTTGTCGGTCGATTGCGCCTGAGCCTGCGGCGCCACGGTCATGCAGCCAATCATGCAGCCAAGGCAGAGCGCGGCCAACAGCGGCCGCAACCCGCGCGGCATGCGGTGGGAAAAGGGCATTGCGTGGTCTCCTGTTGCTGTGTAGTTTTCAGGGCGTCGTAAATGATCTTCTGTGGATCTGCGCCGTCAGCAAATCTACACGCCCATGTGCGATGCCGTCTTGCAGAATTTGCATAACAGAAATGCACGATAGACCGCGCGATGCGTATCGTCAAACGGAACAATCGCAGACAATAGGTTTTTGTCGTCCACCCCCACATCTTCACGCTTCGTCATGACCGCTTCGGATTCTTTGTCCTCCGCTTCCCCCAAGGCCCGCACCGGTGGCCGCGTCCTTGTCGATCAATTGCGCATTCACGGCACCGAGCGCATCTTCTGCGTGCCCGGCGAAAGCTTTCTCGACGTCCTGGACGCGCTGCATGACGAGCCCGCGATCGACCTCGTGGTATGCAAGCACGAGGGCGCTGCCGCCAATATGGCCGAGGCCGATGGCAAACTGACCGGCGCGCCCGGCATCTGCTTTGTGACGCGCGGGCCCGGCGCCACGCATGCCAGCATCGGCGTGCATATCGCCCAGCAGGACTCGACGCCGATGATCATGTTCGTCGGCCAGATCGCGCGCGAGCACAAGGGGCGGGAGGCCTTCCAGGAGGTCGACTACGCGGCGGTGTTTGGGACGCTGGCCAAGTGGGCGGTGGAGATCGACGATCCGAAGCGCATTCCCGAGGTCGTCGCGCGCGCGTTTCAGGTGGCCACATCGGGCCGTCCCGGTCCCGTCGTGATCGCGCTGCCGGAGGACGTGCTGGACAACCTGTGCGAATGCACCGATGCGGCACCGTATCGTGTGGTGGCCGCCGCGCCGCGTCCCGAGGACACGGCCGCGCTGGCCCAGGCACTGGCCGAGGCGAAGCGCCCGGTGGTGATTGCCGGTGGCGCCAACTGGACCGAGGCGGCCGCGCGCGATTTCGCCACGTTTGTGAAAACGTGGAACCTGCCGGTGGCGTGCGTGTTCCGTCGTCAGGATACGTTCGACAATCGCGATCCGCATTACGTGGGCCACCTGAGCCTCGGCGTGAGCCCGAAGCTTGCGGAACGCGTCAAGGGCGCGGATCTGATCATCGCGTTTGGCACGCGCCTCGGCGATATCGCCACAGACAGCTACACGCTGCTGCAGGTGCCGCGCCCCGTGCAGAAGCTCGTGCATATCCATGCGGACAACGCGGAGCTGGGTCGTGTCTATCAGGCCGATCTGCCGATTCATGCGGGCGTGGCGCCCGGTGCCGCGATGCTGGCCTCGCTGCAACCCACGGCCACGCCGGTCTGGGGTGAGTGGACCGCGGGCGCGCGTGCCGAGCACGAGGCGTTTGTGACCGTGCCCAAGCCGCATGCCGAGTTGACTGGCGTCGATATGGCCGCCGCGATGGCGCACCTCAACGAGGTGCTGCCAGCCGACTCGATCCTGACCAATGGCGCGGGCAACTATACGGTCTGGCTGCATCGCTTCTATGCGTACAAGCAACCGCGTACCGAACTCGCGCCGACCTGTGGCGCGATGGGATATGGCCTGCCGGCGGCGATCGCGGCCAAGCTGCGTTCGCCCGAAAAGACGGTGATCGCACTGGCCGGCGATGGCTGCTTTCTGATGTACCCGCAGGAGATCGCGACGGCGGCCGCGCATGGCGCCAATCTGATCATCATCGTGGTGAACAACGGCATGTACGGCACGATCCGGATGCATCAGGAGCGCCGTTATCCGGGACGTCAGAGCGGCACGACGATTCCGTCGCCGGACTTTATCGGCATGGCGCGCGCGTGCGGCGCGCTGGCGGAGCGGGTGGAGAAGACCGCGGACTTTCCGGCCGCGCTGGCAAGGGCGCGTGCCGCCAATCAACCGGCGCTGATCGAGCTCGTGACCGATCCGCTGCAGATTACGCCGGCCATGCGCGTGACCGACCTGCCGGCCTGAGTTCCAACCCGCTCGACGCGGATATCAGAACAGGGAGCCCTGCAGGCGCGACGGCAGGCGATGATTCATGCCGCTACGCGTCTGCACGGGGTGAGAGGCGCCCACAGTGCTGGTTTGGGCGGCGGCTCCCAGAATCTGGCGAATCCTCGCCAGATGGCGTTCGCCCACCGCACGGTGCATCCGCGCGGCTTCGTCGCGAAACGCACGGCGGGTCGGCGGACGCAACCCGAGGGTGCGGCAAACTGTTGAAAGATAAGGCTTTTCACCTTCGGTGGCCGCTTTGCGCGCGGCGCTTTGCAGCGCCGCGTCGCCTACGCGTACGCGCAGCCAGCCCAATACCTGACGGTCGTATTCGTTCTGCACCCGAATCAGCTGTTCCATCACGGACTCCGGAAATTTCCCGATACTGTGGATTCATACAGTTACTGTAAATATATACAGTGATCGGGAAATTTCAAGGCCGGATGTTGCGTCCGATGTTGCGTTGCCACATCGGATGCGTCCGAAGCGATCAGAACCGGTGGCGGATACCGATGACCGCGCCGAACTGGTTCTGGCCTGCGCCAACCTGTTCCGTCGTGTTCACCAGCGTGGTCGCGGACCGGTTCAGCGAGGGGCCGAAGCCGCTCAGGCTCAGGTTGGAGTTCTCGCGATTGCGCGTAAAGCCGAACACCGTGTACAGATCCGTGCGTTTGGAGAATGCATACGAGCCGGACAGCACAAAGCTGTACGGGTCGCCGCCGCTGTTGCGCACGTCGGTGTAATAGGCGACGCCAGTTACCGCGATGACCGGGGTCAGCTGGTATTGCACGCCGGCCCAGTACAGGTTGGTGCGCAGCGAGCTGGTGGTGAAGTCGCCGTAGTACCAGCGATAGCCCACGAACGCCTTGGCTGGGCCGAACGTGTAGGTGCCGGCGATTGCGGCGCGGCGTTCGCGGTTGTCGTCGGTGGTCAGCGTGCTGCCGTGAAGGTCGTCATAGACGACGCGCAATGCCAGCGGACCGGCGGCATAGCCGACCGACGCGCTCATCTCGCGACCAGCCTTGTAATCGCCCGGAATTTCTCCACCCGCCGTGCTGTCGTAGCCGGTGCTATAGAGCAGGCCGTAGTAAATGCTGCCGGTCTGGCCCGAGAATTTGACCGAGTTGTCGGAGCGGCTCGACATCCAGCGATCGTGCATCAGCAGCGAATAACGCGTGGCGATCGCCATCGGGTCGAACGCATTGGAGAAGTCGTAGACCAGATTCTGATGGCGTCCCAGCGTCAGCGTGCCAAAGCGTTGCTGCAGGCCGACGTAGGCCTGGCGGCCGAACAGGCGGCCACCCTGGTTGGCGACGCCCGTGTCGGAGTCGAAGCCGTTCTCGAGCAGGAACACCGCGGCCAGGCCGTCGCCAAGCTCTTCGCGGCCACGCAGGCCCCAGCGGGAGGTCGACAGATTGCCGGCCGACATGCGTACGGTGGCGGCGCTGCTGTTGCCGGCGCGCGGCAGGTGGTTGATGTATTCGATGCCGTCGTCGACGACACCATAGAGGGTGATCCCGCTCCCCTGGGCGGAAGCGATGGCTGGCAGCATGGACAGTGCCGCCAGGCAGGCATGATGGGCTTTCATTCTATGAGTCCTTATTGTGGCAGCCGCGCGTGCGCATCCGAAGGGCTCGCGGCACGCGGGCTGCCCAATGTAACGGCATGTATTCCTGATGTCATAGGCCAGTATTGCCGACACTGTATTCCTGCCCATGAACAATAGGAGCCCTTGCGCGGGACTGCCACCATCCCCATATGCCTGCCGCCGACTCAACGCCCTGCGACGTCTCCCGTGGCGACCTCGATCAGCGCATCGACGACGACCGCGCCCTCGGGGCCAGCCATCACCGGGTTGAGATCCACCGAGGCAATGGCGCCGCGCGCCTCGTGAACCATGCGGCCAACGCTGGCCGCCAGCGTGCACAACGCGTCCAGATCGATGGGCTGATCCCCGCGCACGCCGCCCAGCAGCGGCGCGATGCGCAGTGTCGACAGCGCCCGTTTCACCGCTGCGGGCGTGGCCGGAGCCAGCAGCAGCGCGGTGTCGCGCAGCACTTCGACGTACTTGCCACCGTCGCCTACAAGCAACACTGCGCCGAAGGTCGGATCCCAATGCGCGCCGACCATCAGTTCACGCTGCCCACGCGTCATGCGCGCGACCAGTACGCCTTCGCAGTTCGCCTGCATCGATGCCAACGTGCGGGTTTGCCCATCGAACGCGCGCCGGATGGTATCGGCGTCGTTGCAATGCAGCATGACCAGACCGTGCTCGCTCTTGTGCGGTACCTGTGGCGAACTGGCCTTGACGGCGACCGGCGCGCCGATCTTCTGCCATGCGGCCACCGCTTCGTCGGCCGTGCGGCACAGTACGTGCTCGACCACGTTGACGCCGGCCTCGGCCAGCCGGGCGAGGCTGGCGGCCTCGGATAGCGTGTGGGTCTTGCCAGCTTGCGGGTGCGTCGCCACCGCGGCCGGCAGCGGGGGTTCCTCGGCCACGATACGCAGCAGCGCCTGGTGACCGGCCAGTTGATGGAATGCGGCAAGGGCATCAGCCGCATTCTCGAAGGTCGGCACGCCGGCTTCGCGGAATACGCTGGCGACCGATTCCTGCCATGCGGCCACGGCAATCGGCTTGCCAGCATGGTCGGCAAAGTGCGCGGCGTCGCGGGCAAAGCGCGGGACGTCGTAGCCCATGCCGGCCACCGGAATATCGAGCAGGAACAGATCCGCGGAAGGATCTTCAGCCACGACCGGCAGTACGTCGCCGAACAGCGCGCTGTTGGTCAGCAACGCGGCGGTGACGTCCACCGGATTGGCGGTGGCGGCAAAGCCGGGCAGACGCGCGGCCAGCGCGGTCTGCGTCGCGTCCGAGAGCGGGGCGATCGGCAGGCTCAGCGTGTCGGCGGCATCGGCCGCCATCACGCAGCTCGCGCCCGAATTGCTGACGACGACGAGGTTGCGTCCCGATGGTTGCCAGCCGCGCAGATACAGCGATGCGCAGCGTGCAAGCGCATGCGCGTCGTCCGCGCGCCAGATGCCGTGCCGCGCCAGAAACGCGTCCACGGCACGGTCCTCACTGGCCATCGCGCCGGTATGGGAAGCGGCTGCGCGCTGGCCCGCGCCGGTGCGGCCGGCCTTGACGGCGACCACCGGCACGCCGCGCGCGCGGGCCACTGCGGCGGCCTGCGCCAGCATGTCGGGGTCCGACAGGCTTTCCAGATAGAGCAGCAGCAGCTTGACGTCGGGATCGTGGGCCACGGCAAGGGCCAACTCGCTCACCGTGACGTCGGCCTGATTGCCGGTGGCATGCACGTGTCGCACGCCGATGCCTTGCCCGCGCAGCAGGCCGTACACCATCGCCGCCATACCGCCGCTCTGGCTGACCACGGCCACTGGGCCATCCTTGGGCGGCACCTCGATAAACATCGTTGAGAAGCTGGCTACCGCGCCATTGCCAAAGTTCGCGAGGCCCTGACTGTTGGGCCCCACGATACGCAAGTTGGCCGCGCGCGCGATGCGCACCATCTCGTCCTGCTGGCGCTTGCCTTCCTCGCCTGCCTCGCCGAACCCCGATGCGATAACGATGGCCGACGCCACGCCGAGTCGCGCGCAGTCACGCACCGCCTGCACCGCGGCGTCGCCGCCGATCACGATGATGGCGAGGTCGGGCACCGCGGGTAGCGCGTCGAGCGAGGGGAACGACGGAATGCCCTGAATCGTTTCGCGTTGCGGGTTGACCGGATAGATCGTGCCCGCGTAGCCGTGTTGCTTCATGTAGTGGATCGGACGGCCGCCGATCTTGTGGATGTTGTCTGAAGCGCCGATCACGGCGATCGAGGCGGGCGAGAGCAGGGAGTCGAGCTGAGTGGACATGTACGGGAGAAGTCGGATATCGGGTCAATCGAAGCGCAGCAGCGTGCTGTCGCCAAATGCCATGAACGACGCGCGCACGCGGTCGCCAATGCGGGCGCCGGGGGCCGCATGGCCCATCACGCGCGGGCCTTCGTCGAGCGTGGCGAGCACGAGCGTGTAGGGGGCCAGCGCGCGGAACGCTTCAGTCGGCGCGCGCGAGACCTCGGTCACCGCAAAAACGGTGGCGCGGCCGCTGGCATCGCGCCAGTGCAGATCCGTGCTGCCGCAGGCGCGACACGCCAGCCGCGTCAGCGGTTGCCAGGCGTCGCACGCCGCGCAGCATTGATAGCGCACCACGCCGGCGGCCAGACCTTCGGTGTAGGGATGCGTCATGCGGTCTCCAGAATCAGGCTGACGTGGGAAGACAGCACGCCGCCGTCCGCGTGGAACAATGCCCGTCGTTTGGGCGCAATCTGCCGCGCGCCGGCGCGGCCCGCGAGCTGGCGGCTGGCTTCGGCCAGATGCATCAGGCCACCGGCCACGCCCGAGTGGCCGAACGCGAGCAGGCCGCCATGCGTATTGAGCGGCAACGCGCCGTCGACGCCGAAGTCGCCGGCACGCAACCGTTCGATGGCGCGGCCGCGCGGGGCGATGCCCAGTTCTTCGAGCAGCATCACGAGCGTGATCGTGAACGAGTCGTAGATCGCCAGCAGATCGATATCGGCCACTGTGCAGCGTGCCTCCGCGAACGCGCGTGCGGCGGCATCGGCGGCGCCCGAGTCCATCACGCTCTCTATCGCGCTCAGGTGCTGGTGCCGATGGGCCTGACCCGCGCCCGCGATGCGCACCGGCACGCCCGCGCCGGGCTCCGCGGACACCACCACGGCCACGGCGCCGTCGGAGATCGGGCAGCAATCGGAGAGCCGCAGCGGGGCCGCGATCCATTTGGCGGCGAGAGCGTCCGCCAGGGTCATCGGATCGCGCAGATGGGCGTCGGGATGACCGCCCGCGTGCGCGCGCATCAGCACCGCGAACTCGGCCAGCGCGTCGGCATCGAGCCCGGTCTCGTGCAGATAGCGCGAGGCCAGCAGCGCGTAGTACGCGGGCACCGACGCGCCGTTGGGCACCTCGATCGCGGGCTCTCCAACCTGCGCGAGCGTCTGCATCGACTGGTCGCGACTCTGGCCGGAGAGGCGGTTCTCGCCGGCCACCACGAGCACATTGCGACAGCGGCCGCCGCGCACGAGGTCGTGCGCGAGCATCGCCATCAACCCGCCCGTGGCACCGCCGCCGGCCATGCCGTGGGCATAGGCCGGCGACAGCGAGGCGGTCTCGCAGAACAGATCGGCGAGCATCAGATGCGGCAACGTGGTGGCATAGCCGCACAGCACGCCATCCACGTCTTCGCGTTGCAGGCCGGCCTGCTCCAGCGCGGCGGAGGCGGCCTCGGCCATCAGCGTGAGCGGCGTGCTGCCGGGGAGTCTGCCGAAAGGCGTGTTGCCCACGCCGCGTACGTAACTGAGTGTCATCGGTCTATTTTTTCAGCAGGGGACATTGCGATTTCGAGGCCGGCATAAAGGCCTGGTCGCCGGGAACGGTGGCCAGCACCTTGTAGTAGTCCCACGGGTACTTGGACTCGGACGGCGCCTTGACCTCGAACAGGTACATGTCGTGGATCATGCGGCCGTCCTCGCGGATGCGGCCGTTCCTGGCGAAGAAGTCATTGATCGGCAGCGACTTCATCTGTTTCATCACTGCTGCCGTTTCATCGGTGCCGGCGGCCTGCACCGACTTGAGGTAATGAGTCACCGACGAATACACGCCCGCCTGGCTCATATTGGGCATCTTCTTGACCTTGTCGAAATAGCGGCGTGACCATGCGCGGGTCTGGTCGTTCATGTCCCAGTAGAACGCCTCGGTCAGCACGAGGCCCTGCGCGGTCTTGAGGCCGATCGCGTGGATGTCGTTGATGTACAGCAGCAGGCCCGCCATGCGCTGCGCGTTGTTGCGCGTGAGGCCGAATTCCGACGCGGCCTTGATCGCATTGACGGTATCGCCACCGGCATTGGCAAGGCCCACGACCTGGGCCTTGCTGGCCTGCGCCTGCAGCAGGTACGAGGCGAAGTCGCTGGCGCCGGTCGGATGCCGGGCGGCGCCGAGCACGGTGCCGCCGGCTTCCTGCACGACCGTGGTGGCCGACTGCTGCAGTGTGTGGCCGAACGCGTAGTCGGCCGTCAGGAAGTACCACGTCTTGCCGCCGCGCTGGACCATCGCCTTGGCCGTGCTGTTGGCCAGCGCGTAGGTGTCATAGGCGTAATGGACCGAGACCGGCGTGCACAGGTCATTGGTAATGCGTTCGGTGCCCGGGCCGGAGAACACGACGATACGGTTCTTCTGCTTGGCCACGTCGAGCACCGCGAGCGCGGGCGCGGAGGCGGCCACGTCGAGGATCGCGTCCACATGATCGGTATCGAACCATTCACGCGCCTTGTTGGCGGCGATATCGGCCTTGTTCTGGTGATCGACGACCACGAGCTCGATCTTCTTGCCGAGCACCTTGCCACCGAAGTCGTCGATGGCCATCTGCGCCGCGGCCGCGCTGCCGCGGCCGGTTACATCGGCATACAGCCCGCTCATATCGAGCAGCAGGCCCATTTTGACGACATCGTCGGAAATGCCGGGTTTGGACTGCGCGGCGGCGGGGCCGACCGGCAGCGCGCCGAGTGCGGCGAGCGCGCCGATCAGCACGAGCGCGCCGCTGGCTTGGCGGCCAAAGGGAATACGCATGGTTGTCTCCTGAGGTCTTGTTGTTGGCACTGCGAGAGGTACAGCGGAAATCGGACTACACCGAGCGGGCTACACCGAGCGGGCTACACCGTGGCGATCGGCGTGACCGGCGAGCCCACCGCGCCGGGTAGTCGCAGCGGCGGGGCGGTCAGCATGAAGCGGGTGCGCCGATGCGCGCGCAGCCAGTCCGCCAGTTCCCTGAGATACCAGAGTTCGCCAAGCGGCAGGCCCAGCTTGAACAGACAGTGATGGTGCAGCGGTAGCAGCGGGTGATAGGCCTGATCGGCGGGCGCGGGACGGGCCGGAAAGCGCTCCACCGCGTAGTTGTCGGCGATAAGCGCGGCGATGCCCGCGTCGGTAATCCATTGCAGCAGCCGTTCATCGCGACCATCGAGCGCGCAGCAGCTGTGATGCAGCACCTGTTCGTCGGGGTCGCGCGCCATCGACAGCACGACCTCGGCAAAGCCCGTGCGCAGCAGCAGCATGTCGCCGGCTTCCACTTCGACGCGATTGGCCTCCATCGCGCGCATCAGGTCGTCGTAGCCGATATTGCGGAAGTCGGTGCCGAACACGTGCGCGAGGTCGATCAGTACGCCGCGCCCCTGCATGCCCTTGACCGCGAAGTTCTCGATGCCGAGTGCGTCGGCGTGGCTGTGCTCGTGCCCGCACGGGTGCGCGGCAAAGTGATCGTCCTCGGCGTACTCCATCGGGCCCACGATGTCCGTGTTGGCGCGATAGCCGTTGTAGTACACGCGTTCGGCGCGGCCGTCGCCATCCGCGTCGAACAGCGCGCCGACGTGGGCCAGCGAATCCCATTGCGTCGAATACTGCAACGACAGCAGGACCTGGTCGTCGCTGATCACGTCGGTCGCGGCCGGATTCACCTTGGCCAGCGGGAAGTTCACGTAGGGGATGGCTTCGCCGGGCTGGTCCACGCGATATGTGGGCCGCAGCACGGGCGGATGCCGGCGCGGATTGAGCTTGTTGCCGCCCGGATAGTCGAGCGGCAGCGACAGGCAGAAACTGAGGCCGGCCTGAATCTCGCGCGCACCCCTGACCACCTGCTCGGGCCCTAGCAGATTGACTCGACCCAATTGATCGTCGGGGCCGAAGTCACCCCAGTTGGAACCTTCCGGACGTTGCTTCCAGCGCATGCGGTCAAGCCTCCTCGGTGATTTGGGTTCAGATGCGGGCGGTTCAGGTGTCGTGGTGGTTCAGGTGCGCATCGCTCATGCGCCCCGTCATGCCGCCTTGTCTGTCGCCGCGGTGCGGGGTGCCGGGGCTGTCCTCGTCGGGACGGGCGCGCGGCCGCGCCACGTGGCGCAGATCGCATCGGCCTCGCGGTGCAGTGCGCGCGCGATGGTCGCCTCGCGCTCGAGAATGCGTTCGTTGAGCGCGGCCATGCTGATGGCGCCGAGCGGATACCCGTTGGCATCGGGTAGCGCGATCGCAATGCCGCCCATGCGCTCCACCACGACGTCGAGCAGCACCGCATAGCCGCGTTCGCGCGTGGCCTCCACATGGCGGCGCAGCACGTCGGCGTTGAGGCGCGGATAGCGGCGTAGCGAGGGGGCGATGCAGCCGAGTACGGTCTCGAGCTCGTTGTCGGGCAGGGCAGCCAGCAGCGCCAGGCTGCCGGCGCCGACGCCAAGCGGGCGGCGGCTGCCGATATCGAGGTAATTCGCGCGGATCGGGAAGGTGCCCAGGCGCAGTTCGATGCAGACCGACTCCCAGCCGCTGGGCACCGACAGGATCGCCGAGTCCTCGAAAGCGTTGGCCAGGCGGATCAGCGCTGGCCGCACCACGGGTCGCAGGTCGAAGCGGCGCTGCGCGGCCGACTGCAGCGTCAGCCATTCGGGTCCCGGCGAGAAGGCCTTGGTGTCGGGGTCGCGCTCGACCAGACCTTCCGCCACGAGCGTCTCGAGCAGGCGCAGCGCCGACGCCTTGTCGACGCCGGCCGCCGCGGCCACGTCGGTCAGGCGGGTGTGGCGCGTATCCGAAAGGGCGCGCAACAGCCGGCAGGCCTTCTGCAGGGATGTGCTGGGTGTTGTCACGCAAGGTCTCCGATTATTGGAATTTCGCCACGTGAAACTCGCGAGGCGGCTTCCGTGGCGTATTGTTGCCACTTTATAGGCGAAGCGATGACGCAGGTCATTCTGCGCTGCGTCAAAGTTTTGCGGGATGAAACTCAGGAGGGAGGATTCGCCAGACCTATTCGCCAGACCTATTCGCCAGGCCTATTCGCCAAGAAACTCGGCAAGGACTTCCAGACCTTCGACGTGATCGGCGATGACCTTGGCGATAACGGCAAGCGGAATCGCCAGCAGCATGCCCCACGTGCCCCAGAGGAACGTGAACAGCAGCAGCGCGACGAACACGGCCACGGCGTTCATACGCGCCATGCGGCCCGTCATCCAGGTGGTGACCACGGAGCCGATCAGTGTGGCGATAGCCAACGAACCGCCCGCAGCGGCGGCCACCATGCCGATCGTGCCGAACTGCATGAACGCGGCCACGCCAAGGCAGGCCGAGATCAGCACCGCGCCGAAGTACGGCACCAGATGCAGCGCGGCGGCGGCCACGGCCCACGTGCCGGCATTGTTGACCCCCAGCCATTTGAGCAGCAGCCAGGTGCAGGCGCCGAGCGCCGCATTGGTGACGACCAGCATCACCATGTAGCGCTGGATCGAGCGGTTGATCTCCGCCAGCATATGCACGCTGATCTTCTTCTGGCTGATGGTCTTGCCCGCCATCTTGATGAACTTGCGCTTGAACATGTCGCCCGCAAGCAGCAGGAACCAGGTCAGGAACAGAATCGCGGTGGCCTGCGCGACGATCGAGAAGACGCCCGCCGACCCCAGCCACAGCACATTGCTGAGACCGTCGCTAGAGCGCTCGACGACCACCTGCGGCGCGCGTGCCGGCACCGGCTGCCCCGCGCCGCTGAGCACGGTGGCGGCGCGGCGGACCTTCTGCACCATCGACTCGTTGCCGGTCATCAACTCGCCCAGCGAGCGTGACAGCTTGCTGGCGATGGCCGGCAACCGGTCGACGATCGATTCAACCTGACCCTGCAGCAGATAGGCGATGCCCCCCAGTAGGGTGACTGCCGCCAACAGCACGAGTGTGGCGCCAATGCTGCGCGGCACACGATACCGTTGCAAAGCCTCCACGGCGGGGTCGAGCAGATAGGCGATGACGACCGACATGACAACGGGCACGAGGAACGTGCGCGACACGTGCAGCGCATAAAGCGACGCGAGGGTGGCCAGTATGACCAGTGCAATGCTGGAGCGCCGCAGTGCGCGTGCCGACGGAGAGTCTTCGGAGGCGATGAACGGCTGTGCGATGGGCAATTGCGCATCGTCACCGGATGCCGTAACCGTAACCGGTTCGATGGGCGGCACCTGCGGCGAGGGCGCCGCAGGCGAAGGTGAGGAGGGTGCGGGCGGCACGACGGCTGACATGGGGGCGCGTTAGAGAGTCGAAGCAAACAGGCACGAAGCCTCTGCTAACACGATAGCCAACCGGATGCGGCGCGCTGTCGGCGCGTCACGCCTGCGCCTGTAGGACAGCGGCTCGCCAGAAAAGAAAAAAGCCCGGCAGAAACACAGACCGGGCTAACAAGGGAAGCGGTGATGTCGAACCGCGTGATGCGCTTGCGCTACCTCACGCTATCGACGGTCCTCGCCCTGCGTACGCGTGCCAGGCTTCAGCACGTGCTGCCGCAGCAGCGGATCATTCTTGAGCACCCAGCGGGCGCCGTAGGCCAATGCAACGATGCAGGCCAGCATATACGCAACGATCGCGGTCAGAGTCATCATGGGTCTTCACGGATGAGTATGAGGGTTGCGACCGCGCAGTCATTCGATATTGAATACGGGCGGGCCGGAATGTGACCCGGATTGTAGGGAACGCTGTCACGCTTGGCGTCTGAATCTTTTTACAAGCCGATCTAAGCGCGACTAATATCGCGCGAATGTTCGACGCCGTTGTAAGCGGGTTGAAAGAAAATCGCCACCCGTTCGAGTCGGAATTATCCGTAACACCCGAAATCGTATTGCTGCGCGCGCAGCGCGTGATGACTTTCGCGGTAACGACGCGAGCCTTCGTAGGTGGGAGATTCGACGATCGCGCGTTCACTGGCGCGCAGCTGGAACTCGAGCAACTGACACTCGGCCCAGAAGTTGTTCTGCGCGATGCGATACCGTTGCTGATCGAGCGTCCACTGCTGGTCACGCTCGCGCGCCACGGCGGCAACCGTGCGTGCTACGACCGCGTCCTGCTGCCGGGTGGCGGGTGTTGGGCGTGGCACCGTCGTGATATTGGATCGCATGCTGGCGGTGACGTTGGTGTATCCCGCCGGGCAGCTGCCATTCTGGTAGAGGATGCCGTTCGGACCCTGGCATTTGGTGACGGCATGCGCCACGTTGGCCGTGGCGAGCAGCAGCAGGGACAAGGCCAGCGGCCGGATGGAAGAAGAGATGGGCAACCCGAGCATGGCAAGCCCCTCGATGCAGTGGCGATGCCATCAATGTAGGCAGCGATCGTCGGGTTTGCCAGTCGGATTCGTCTGACAGACCTCTCCGCTCACGGAGAGGCCCTCACATCATCGAGATCGCATCAATACGAGATTTTTGCATTGAGGCTGATCGCACGCGGATCGGCCGGTTGCATGTAATCGGCGTACTGGAAGCCCCAATAGCGTTTGTTGGTCAGGTTGGAGAGCACCGCGCGCAGCGTAATGTCGCGGCCCGCCAGACGCGTGGTGTAGCTCGCGCCAGCGTTGAACACCGTATAGCCGCCCAGTGCGATATCCCCGGCCGGGCGCAGCTTGACGCTGCCGGTGTACTTGGCATCCACGCCGATACGCAGGCCCGGCACAAATGGCAGGCGATAGCCCACCGCGCCTGCCAGCACGAAGCTCGGTGCGCCGGCCACGCGGTTGCCGTCGTTCTGAGCCCCGCGCGCGTAGCGTGTACGGAGCGCCATCGCGCTGCCCTTGACGTCCCATTGGCCGATGCGCGTGTAGCCATCGAGTTCCACGCCCTGATAGACCTCCAGACCGTCCTGCGCCATATAGTTGCCCTGGCGGTACTGCGCGCCGCGCTCGAGCCGGAACAACGCGGCGGTGCCGGTCCAGTTGCCCTGTTCCGTCTTGGCGCCGACCTCGTACTGTCTGCTGCGGACCGGGTTGAGTTGCTGGCCGAAGTTGGCGAGGCTCGGGTCCGTCACCTGGGTGCCGGGCTCGAGCGATTCGACGTAGCTGGCGTAGAGCGTGGCGAGCGGGGTCGGCTTGAACATCAGCGCGGCGGTGGGGGAGATCACACCGCTCTTGCTGTAGACGCTTTTGACCGTGCCGCCGCGGTTGTAGCTGTGCTGCGAGAAGTTGGTGTAGCGCACGCCGGCCAGGACCGACCAGCGTTCGGTCAGGTGTACCGTGTCGGAGGCAAAGGCGGCCTTCTGCACGATATCGCTCGCGCGGAACGTCGAGAGGCCGCCGGGCGTGTAGAAGACATTGGTACTCGGCTGGAAGATATTGCCGGTGCCGAGCAGAAACCAGCGACCGGTGCCGCGGCTATAGCGGTTGAGCTGCTTCTGGCCGGACACGCCCGCCACGAACTGGTGCGCGAATGGGCCCGTACGGAACTTGCCTTCGACCATCGCGTCGACATAGTTGAACTGATGGCCCTGAATGCCGTAGTAGCGATAGTCGTCGTAGTTGCCGGCGGCGTCCTGCAGTACGTACGTGGTCTCATTGCGATTGCGCCATTGCTTGGCAAAGCTGTAGCGCGCGCTGACGGTCCAGTCCGGATTCAGCGCATAGCGCAGACCGGTCGTATATAGCTGCAGGTTGGTGTAGAGATGCTGGTCCGGTCCGGCAAACACACCGGCGCGGCCGCTGACGAAACCCGGCAACTGCTTGCCCTTGATGGCGTAGGTGGCGAACGTCGGCGTCTGCCCCCATGCATTGCGATCCTGATAGATGCCATCGAACGTCCAGGTAAGCGCGCGCGTGAGGCGCGCCTCGAGGCCGAGCGACACCGCGTTGCGGTTCAGGCCAACGGCGTTGGAGGGTTTGCCTTCCTCGTGCGTGAGGTTCAGCCGATAGCCGAACATGCCGTCGCGACCCGCGCGTCCGCCGATATCGATGTGCTCGCCCCACGCATGCCCGCTGCGATAGCCGAGGTCGATGCTGGCGAAAAACTGTTCCGGCGGCTTCTTCGTGACGTAGTTGAGAGTGCCACCCGGCGTGGCAAAGCCGTACATGAATGCCGACGGCCCCTTGAGCAGCTCCACCTGCTCGAGTTGCTCGTAGGGCAGCGTGTTGCCATATCCGACATACGGCATGCCGTTGATCTTGAACGAACGCTGCCAGTCGAGCGGCACGCCGCGCACGGTCAGGTACGCGTTCCATGCGCTGTTGGCGTTGCTGTTGTCGGTGACCGAGGCATCGAGCGCGAAAATATCGCCGAGCTTGGTGACCTGACGATCGGCGAGATCTTCACCGCTGACGATCGTTGTCGAATACGGTGTGTCGAGCTGCGCGCGGGCGCCGAGCGCACCGTTGGCGAAGGGCTTCTCCAGTTGCTGGCCTCTGGGGTCGGCCGCGGCGAGCGACGCACCGGTGATGGTGACTGGGGAGAGCGTGCCGGTATGGGGTAGCGCGGCGGGTGTCTGGGCGAGGGCGGTGCCGCATAGCGGGAAGCCGGTCACCACGGCAAGGCGGGCCAGTGCGGCGAGTGGGCGCAGGCGGCTGCCTGGCGCGGGTTGTGCGGGTTGGGTTGGCAAGCTGGATGTCATGTTTCGTTGGCTCATGCGAATGATTCGCGTTTAAGAACCAACAAATGGTGCCCATCCAGCTACCGCAGCGAAATAAGAGATCTACGAAATTTATCGCGTAAATACGCTAATTCGTTGTCAGATTTCGCTCAAATAACGTCAATTTCTCGGATATTTCTCTTTAAGCAGTCGGAGTCTTCTGCTCAGCCACGGGTTAATTGGCAATTAACGGCCAGTGCCGAGCGTCGCCTCTATCGCGTTCAGGAGGTCCTGCAACCGCAGCGGTTTGCCGCAAACCGCGTCAAAGCCAGACTCCAGCGCTACGCGGCGGTCCTGCTGGCGCGTGAAGGCGGTCAGCGCGATGGCCGGCACGCGCGCGAGCGACTCCATGGTTTCGCGGATGCGGATATCGCGGATGAGGTCGTTACCGTCACGACCCGGTAATCCGATATCACTGATGACGAGATCGGGCGTGGCCTGTTGCATCTGCGCCAGCGCTTCGTCGCAGTCGCGCGCGCATCGCACGCGTGCACCGTAGCCGGCGAGAATCGCCGATAGCGCCCCGGCGGCATCGGCATCGTCCTCGACCACGAGGATATCGAGCGCATTGAGCGGGACCGACTGCTGCGTGACCGCGGGCTGGCCGCGTGCGGCGTCGCCGTCCGCCGCGGTGTCCCGGAGCGGGATCGAGACCTCGAATGTCGAGCCCTGATTCTCGCCAGCGCTGCGGGCCAGCACCGAGCCACCATGCATTTCGGCCAGATGCTTGACGATGGCCAGGCCGAGCCCGAGGCCACCATGCTTGCGGCGATTGGTGTCATCGCTCTGCGTGAAGCGGTCGAACAGTAGCGGCAGGAATTCGGCCGAGATGCCGCGACCCTGATCGACGACGGCGATCTGCAGCGCGTCGGCATCGGAGCGCGCGACGATACGCACGATGCCGCCCTCGGGCGAGAATTTGATGGCGTTGGACAGCAGGTTCCAGAGGATCTGCTGGAAGCGCGCGGCATCGATCCACGCCTCGGTGGCAAGGCTAGGGGAGAAGTCGAGCTCGATCGTCACGCGGCGTTCCAGCGCGGCGGCTTGCATGCTTTCCAGCGCATTGCGGACGACTTCCGCGGGATTGGTCCGCTCGCGTTCGAGCTTCATCTTGCCGACGTTGAGCATCGACACATCGACGAGATCCGCCACCAGACGCCGTTGAATGGCGATATTGCGCTCCACCGCCGCCAGTCCGCGGCGGCCTTCGTCGGAGTCGATATGGCGGCCGAGCACGTGGGTCCACACCGAGATGACGTTGAGCGGATTGCGCAGTTCGTGCGAGAGGATCGCGATAAAGTCGTCCTTCATGCGATTGAGCCGCTCGACCGCGGCCCGCGCGGCCTGCTCGCGTTCGATCAACTGCTCGCGCTGCTGTTCGAGGTTGACGCGATCGGTGATATTGGAGGCGACGGCAACCTTGACGCCGGTCTCGAGTACCGCCGAGATGCTCCACTCGAAGAACGTCAGCTCGCCTTCGGCATCGAGCAGCGGGAACGCGCCTTGCCAGCCGTCGATGGCATGGGGGCCGGTGGCTTCTTCCACGCGGTCGTGCCAGGCTGGCGGCGCGAACGATGCGAGCGGTTGCCCGATCAATTCCTCGGGCGGCCGGCGCAGCACGCGCTGCATGGCCGGATTGACATCGACGAAGCGGCCATCGAGGTCGATCGTGCAGATGCCGCCGATGGCCTGGTGATAGATCGCGCGGAAGCGCGACTCGGACTCGCGCATCGAGCGTTCCGCGGCGCTCGCGCGCAGCAGCGACGAGATCGTGGCGACCAGCACGGCGGGCTCGGCGGGGTGGATCAGGTAGGCGCTGGCGCCAGCATCGAGGCCGCGCACCTTGTCGTAGTCCTGCACGTACGTCGCTGACAGATGCACCACGGGCACGGTCGAGGTATCCGGCCGGCCGCGTAGTGTGCGGCAAACCTGGAAGCCATCGATATCAGGCAGGTTGACATCGAGCACGATCGCGGAGACCGTCACGTCGGCGCGCTGCAGCGCTTCCTGGCCGCTTTCGGCCTCGATGGTGCGGAAGCCCGCGGCCGACAACGTGCGGACCGTGGCATAGCGCGTCACGGGATTGTCGTCGACGACCAGCACCAGCGGTGGCATACCGCCCGCGGTCAGCGGGAGCACCGGATCATTGTCCATGGCCGTTTCCATTTACGGTACTGCCGGCTTTGCTATCCGGGGCGCCAGCAGACGAGACATTGGGAGGGGCGCCATATGTGACCGGCAGGGTGACGTAGAAACGCGAGCCGACGCCGACTTCGCTTTCGAAGCCGACGCTGCCACCCAGCACTTCGGCCAGCCGCTTGCTGAGCGCCAGCCCGAGGCCCGAGCCACGATAGCGCCGTTGCAGCGGGGAATCGATCTGCACGAAGTCCTGAAACACCGCGTCGTGCGCCTCGGCGGGGATACCAATGCCGGTGTCGCGCACCGAGAACGTGATGGTCGCGGGATCGTCGCTGTGGGCGGACACGCGAACCTCGCCGCCCGGCGTGAACTTGAGCGCGTTGGAGATAAAGTTGCGCAGGATGTGCGACACCTTGCGGTCGTCGCTGAACAGCTTCGGGATGTCGTGCGGTTCTTCGAAAATCAGCGACAGTTCGGGATTGGTCAGCACCGGCTTGAACATGCCGCGCAGCGCATCGAACAGCGCGACCATATCGAACCATGCCGGCGACACGTCCACGCGGCCTGCTTCCAGCCGTGCGAGGTCGAGCAGGTCGTTGACCATCTCGGCGAACTCGGCGGCGGTATCGCGCACGAACGTGACCTGGCGTTCCTGCTCCGAGGTGAGCGGGCCGTCCACGCGGTCGATCAGCAGGCGCGTAATGCTCTGGATCGCTACGATCGGCGTGCGAAACTCGTGGCTCATATAGGCCAGGAACCGGCTCTTGAGCTCGGTGGCCTGACGCAGCTGTTCGGCCTGCACATCGAGTTCCGAGTACAGCGCGAGTACACCGCGATTGGTCTCTTCGAGCTCCGCGCGCAAGGACTCCAGTTCCAGCGTGCGCGCCTCGAGTGTAGCTCGGAGAGTGGCGACGTCGTCGTTGTCGTGTTCGGCCATGTTCAGGTCTCCGCGCGGCGGATTACCACCACGGTGGCATCGTCGCGGCCGCGGCAGAATTTCCAGATGACGAAGGCGGCCACGAGGGCCGGATCCCGTTGCAGCAGACTGGGTTCATCGAGCTGCCAGCGCGACTGCACGCCGTCCGAGAAAAGCAGCAGCAGCGCATGCGCCGGCCACTCGATCTCCTGCTCCTGCACGTTGGTGCGCAACTGCACGCCAGCGGTGCCGTTCTGGGTCAGCAGCGTGCGATCGGTTACACCGGAGAGAATACGCCCGATCACGTTGCCCGCGCCGGCAAATCGGATGCGACCGGCCTCCGCGTCGAGCCGGGCCATCGCGATGGCGGCGCCGCGCGTGCCGCGCAGGGCTTTGTGCGCATGTTCGATAAAGCGGTCGGCACCGGGCGGTCGCGGTTGGTCGAAGGCATGCAGTGCGGCATCCGCGGCGGCGGCGGCGTCCGGCCCGTGACCCAGGCCGTCGGCGACCATGACCTCGGCCGTGCCGCCATTGATGGACACGCTCCAGCCATCGCCGCTGACGCGCTCGCCCGGTGCGGCCAGGCAGATCGCACCGACCGCAAAGCCGGGGAGGCGCCGCGCGCCGCCGCGGCTGTCGCGTTCGCGATAGAAGCGGGCGAGGATCAGGGTGCCTTCACCCGCCCGCGAATGGATATCGAAATCGTCGGCCATGCGCTGCATCGCGCCAAGCCCCTGACCCGCGCTGCCGGCGGTGGAATGGCCGTCGCGCATGCTGGTCTGGATATCGGCGATGCCGGGCCCCTGGTCCATCGAAATCAGTTCGATGGCCACGCCGTCGCCGATCGTGCGCGCGCCAATCAGCAGACGTCCGCCTACCGCGTGGCGCAGCAGGTTGTTGCCCAGTTCGTTGACCACCACGGCGAGCCGACCGGACTGGATCGCGTCGAATCCAAGCCGCGCGGCCACGTCCGCAGCCAACCGACGCGCTTCGCCGACGCGGCTGGGATCTCCCATCGGAATCGCGATATGCGGCCCGTGGGTGCTATTTCCACCGAGTGATGCTGACACAGGTTCCCTCGCCAACGTTGGTACGGATGGCGAACTCATTCACCAATCGCTTGCTGCCCGACAGCCCCATGCCTAGCCCACTGCCGGTGGTCCAGCCATCGACCAGCGCCTGCTCGACATCGGGAATGCCGGGCCCCTTATCCTCGAAATCCAGACGCAGGCCCCGGCGCCCCACGTCGTCGATGACCAGCCATCGCATCTCGCCACCGCGCCCGTAGACCACGGTGTTGCGCGCGAGCTCGCTGGCGGCGGTGATCATCTTGGTCTGCTCGACCAGCGAGAACTTGAGGCCTACCGACAGGGTGCGCACGATCGCGCGTGCCTGCACGATGTCGCGCTCGTCGCGTAGCGGCGTGCTGCCCGTTGGCGCCAGCGTTGCGCTCGGTTGTAGGCTCATGGCAATTGATCCCGCGCGGCCTCTAGCATGACCATGCCGCGCTCCACATTGAGGGCGGTGCGCACACCGGTAAGCGACAGCCCGAGCTCCACCAGTGTGATGGCCACTGCGGGCTGAATGCCCACCACCACGGTATCCGCGCCGAGAATGCGTGCGATACCCGAGATGCTGACCAGCATGCGGCCGATAAACGAGTCCACCATCTCGAGCGCGGAGACGTCGATCAGCACGCCGTGCGCGCCGGTCTTCTCGATCTTGCCGGCAAGGTCTTCCTGCAACTGCAGCGCGGTCTGATCCTGCATGTCGATCTGGATCGTGACCAGCAGGAACTTGCCCATGCGCAGGATTGGAATACGTTCCATGACGGTTCTCGCTTAGCTGGTGCGGCGCGTGACCACATGGCCGGTCCGGCGCATCGCGTCGGCGAGGGCGTCGGCCAGCGTGGCCTTGGTCTGAATGCCCTGCAGATCGATGCCCAGATGCACGATGGTCTGCGCGATCTGCGGACGAATACCGCTGATGATGGATTCCGCGCCCATCAGGCGGATCGCGGTGACAGTCTTCATCAGATGCTGTGCCACCAGTGTGTCGACGGTCGGCACGCCGGTGATGTCGATAATCGCGAGCTCGGAGCCGGTTTCCACCAGACGCTCGAGCAACGTCTCCATGACGATCTGCGCGCGGCTGCTGTCGAGCGTGCCGATCACGGGCACCGCGAGCACGCCTTCCCACAGCTTGATGACCGGCGTGGACAGTTCCAGCAGTTCATGCTGCTGGCGCGAGATGATGTCCTCGCGCGTGCGCTGGTAGACAGACAGGGTCCACTGCGCCATGCGATCGACGATCGCCGACGCGGCCCACAGCACTTCGATCTGCGCGTCCACATCGCCGCGATGGCGCTGCAGTCCATCGAAGATCGGGCGCTTGATGGCCAGCACGAAGGCGCTGGTCACATCGGCGGTTTCGCCTTGCGCGGCGCGCGATTGTGATAGCTGGCCGAGCGTGTCGCGCAAGGCCGTCCATCGTGTGCTGTCGAAGTCGGCGGCGCTGCCATCGGCGCGTACACCCGCCTCCAGGCCCTTGAGAATGGCGGCCTGTTCGGCGGCCAATGCCTGGCTGATGCCGCGGCCGCCCGCGCTGGCGTGATATTCGGCGGTCCAGCTCTTGAGGATGGCGTCCTGGTCGTCGCGTAGCAGGTCGGCGAGTCGCTGGTTTTCTTGTCGCATTGGATGTAGGGATCTGAATTGGGCAGGGCCGGCGCACGCCGCGGGAATGCGGGGCGTCGGGCGGGACCACGGAATTCGCAAAATCATTCTAGGTGGGATTGATAGTTCACACTATCGGCCTCCGGCTGATTGACGGCAGAAGCGATTTCGGCGTAATTCGCTTCGATGTGATTTACGCGGCATATTGTGGGAATGCGCCGACACGACGAAAAGATCGTGTCGTCTGGACCCGGCAGGGGGCGGCGCCACAATGTCACTGCAAGGAGGGCCACTATGCAGAGCATCGATCCGCAAGATCTGATCGTGGCGCGGCCCGAGGGTCTGTATTGCCCGCCGGGCGATTTCTATATCGACCCGTGGCGGCCGGTGTCGCACGCGGTGATTACCCACGCCCACTCCGACCATGCGCGCATCGGCCATGGGCATTACCTGTGCGCGGAACCCGGACGCGGCTTGTTGCTGGCGCGGCTGCCGGGCATCACGCTCGACACGTTGCCGTATGGCGAGCGCATCGTGCATCGCGGCGTGACGCTGAGTCTGCATCCGGCTGGACACGTGCTGGGCTCCGCGCAGGTGCGTCTCGAGCATGGCGGACGCGTGTGGGTGGCCTCGGGCGACTACAAGGTTGAGGACGATGGCACATGCGCGCCGTTCGAGCCGGTGCGGTGCGATACGTTTATTACCGAGAGCACGTTCGGGTTGCCGATCTATCGCTGGCCCACGCAGGCCACGCTGATGGCCGAGATCTTCGATTGGTGGTGCGTCAATGCCGCTGCGGGGCGCGCGAGCGTGGTGTATGCGTACGCATTTGGCAAGGCGCAGCGCATTCTGTCTGGATTGATGCGGCATGCAGGTGCGACTTTGGCGCTGTCGGGGGCGTTGCCGGGACCGATCGTCGGGCATGGCGCGTTGACGTCGTTGAATCAGGCATATCGTGAGGCGGGCGTTGAATTGCCGCCAGTTATGCTGGCGACCGATCTGCCTGCGCGTAGTCCCGCGCTGCGACGGGCGCTGATCGTGGCGCCGCCATCGGCGCAGGGGTCGCCGTGGCTGCGGCGCTTTGGCGATGCGTCCGATGCGTTTGCCAGTGGGTGGATGCAGCTGCGTGGCACGCGGCGCCGGCGTGGGGTCGATCGCGGCTTTGCGTTGTCCGATCATGCGGACTGGCCCGGGCTGCTGTCGGCGATCTCGGCCACCGGCGCGGAGCGTGTGATCGTGACGCATGGCAATGTGCCGGTGATGGTGCGGTATCTATCGGAGCGGGGCTGGCGCGCACAGGCGTTCGAGACGGCTTATGGCGAGGAGGAAGATGCCGACGCACAGGCGGTGGCGGACACCGACCCCGAGGGGCGTGCAACATGAAGGCGTTCGCCGATCTCTATGCCGCGCTCGACGGCACTACGTCAAGCAACGCCAAGCTCGCCGCGCTGGTCGAGTATCTGCGTCATGCGCCCCCCCGCGATGCGGCATGGGCGGTGTTCTTCCTCGCGGGCGGCAAGCCGCGTCAGATCGTGCCGGTGGCGATGTTGCGCGAGGTTGCGCAGCGCGCCGCGGGATTGCCCGAGTGGCTGTTCGAGGAAAGCTATCAGGCCGTGGGCGATCTCGCCGAAACCATCGCGCTGCTACTGCCGGAGCCGATTCAGGCTGACGAGGCGGGGCTGGCCGAATGGGTCGAGCAACGCGTGCTGCCATTGCGCGGTCTGCCACCCGACGAGGTGATGCAGCGGCTCGACGCACTGTGGCGACCGCTCGATGCACGCGGCCGGCTGGTGCTGTTCAAGCTGATTACCGGCAGTTTCCGCGTGGGCGTATCGCGGCTGCTGGTGACGCGCGCGCTCGGCGCGGTGGCCGACATCGATCCGAAGCGCGTGGCCGAGCGCATGGTCGGCTATACCGATCTGTCCGCGCGTCCCGATGCGGCACGCTTTCTGGCGCTGGTTTCCACCGGTGAGGATGACAGCGTCACGCGCGGCGGCCAGCCGTATCCGTTCTTCCTCGCGCATCCGTTGCAGGCGCCCGTCGATACATTCGACGCGGAGCTCGGCGACCCCGCGCGGTGGCTCGTCGAATGGAAATGGGATGGCATTCGCGCGCAGCTGGTGCGAAGGCAAGGAGATACCTGGCTATGGTCGCGCGGCGAGGAACTGATTACCGAGCGCTTCCCCGAACTGGCCGAGGCCGCCGCGTTGCTGCCCGACGGTACGGTGCTCGACGGCGAGATCGTGATCTGGAAAGACCGGCGCGTACAGCCGTTTGCGCTGTTGCAGCAGCGCATTGGCCGCAAGACGCTTGGCGCGAAACTGCTGCGCGATGCGCCCGCGATCCTGATGGCCTACGACCTGCTCGAATGGCAGGGTGAGGACTGGCGCGCGCGGCCGCAGGCCGAACGTCGCGCGCAACTTGAACGCATACTCGAAGCCACCGTGCATCCCGCGCTGGAGCTGAGTCCGCGCGTGGAGGCGGACAGCTGGGCCGCGTTCGCGTCGCTGCGCGAGGCCTCGCGCGAGATGGGCGTGGAAGGTTTTATGCTCAAGGCAGCCGATGCCGCGTACGGCGCGGGCCGCACACGCGACGTTGGGATCTGGTGGAAATGGAAGATCGATCCGTACACCGTGGACGCGGTGCTGATCTACGCGCAGCGCGGCCACGGTCGGCGCGCGAGTCTATATACGGATTACACGTTTGCGGTGTGGAACGGCCCGCCCGGCATGCCCGAGCGGGCGCTGGTGCCGTTTGCCAAGGCCTACTCGGGGCTGACCGACGAGGAGATGCGCAAGGTCGACGCGATTGTGCGGCGTACCACGGTCGAGAAATTCGGCCCGGTGCGCAGCGTGGAGCCGACGCAGGTGTTCGAGCTCGGCTTTGAAGGCATTGCCCGTAGCACGCGGCACAAGAGCGGCATTGCGGTGCGCTTTCCACGCATGTTGCGCTGGCGCACCGACAAGCCGATCGAAGAGGCCGATACGCTGGCGACGCTCGAAGACATGCTGCGCGCGTCCGACGTCGGTGTCACGGACGCCACGCCGCAAGAGGATCCCGCATGAGCGCGGCAAGGAGTGGTGCGAGCCGCGCCGCGCCCGCGCAGGACGCGCTGGAAGCGCGCCTGGTCGAATGGTTCGCGTCGCGCGGGTGGACGCCGTTCCCGTTCCAGCGCGAAGTCTGGGACGCCGTGCGCGCCGGACAAAGCGGCCTGCTGCATGCCACCACCGGCACCGGCAAGACCTACGCTGCATGGCTCGGCGCGCTGCTCGCGTTCGCCTCTACCGAAAAGGAGGCCGCGCCGCTTACGGTGCTGTGGCTCACGCCCATGCGGGCATTGGCCGCCGACACCACACGCGCGCTGCAGGCGCCGCTGGCCGAGCTCGGCGTGAACTGGACCGTCGCGCTGCGCACCGGCGACACCGGCAGCAGCGAGCGCGCCGCGCAGGCGCGTCGGCTGCCGAGCGCGCTTGTGACCACGCCCGAAAGCCTGTCGTTGATGCTCACGCGCGCCGATGCGCGGCAGACGCTCGGGCGCGTGCGGTTGGTGGTCGTCGATGAATGGCACGAGCTGATTGGCAACAAGCGCGGCGTGCAAACGCAGCTCGCGCTTGCGCGCCTGCATCAGTGGCAGCCCGAACTGCGTGTGTGGGGACTCTCGGCCACGCTCGGCAACATCGAGCATGCCAGCGATGTGTTGCTGGCCGGCGTGCCCGCGGCAAAGCGCGTGCGTGTGCAGGGACACGCCCCGAAAGCGCTGACCATCGACACGCTGCTGCCAGACCATGCCGGCCGCTTTCCATGGGCCGGGCATCTGGGTCTGTCCATGCTGCCGCATGTCGTGCGCGAGCTCGATGAAAGCAGCACCACGCTGGTTTTTCTCAACACGCGCTCGCAGGCGGAGCTGTGGTACCAGGCGCTGCTCGATGCGCGGCCCGAATGGGCGGGGCAGATCGCCCTGCATCACGGCTCGCTTGACCGCGCCACACGCGAATGGGTCGAACTCAACCTCAAGCAGGGCGCGTTGCGCGCGGTGGTCTGCACGTCGAGCCTCGACCTCGGCGTGGACTTTCTGCCCGTGGAGCGCGTGCTGCAGGTGGGCTCGCCCAAGGGCGTGGCGCGGCTGTTGCAGCGTGCCGGCCGCTCCGGCCACGCACCCGGCCGCACGTCACGCGTGACAGTGGTGCCGACCCACAGTCTGGAGCTCGTCGAGTCGCTGGCCGCGCGGCATGCGGTGGCGGCGCGCCGCATCGAGGCGCGCGAGTCCCCGGACCAGCCGCTCGACGTACTGGTCCAGCATCTGGTGACGGTCGCGCTGGGCGGCGGGTTCCGTGCCGACGAATTGTTGCGCGAGGTGCGGACCACATGGGCCTATCGAGACCTCGGCGATGACGAGTGGCAATGGTGCCTGGACTTCGTGCGGCAGGGCGGCAAGACACTGACGGCCTACCCCGACTACCGGCGCGCGCAGCCGGACGAGGAGGGCATCTGGCGCGTGCCCGACGCGCGCCTTGCGCGACGTCATCGCATGAGCGTGGGCACGATCGTCAGCGATGCGACCATGCAGGTCCGCTATTGGTCGCGTGCGGGCTCGGGCGGTGCATCGCTGGGCTCCGTGGAAGAAGGTTTTATCGCGCGGCTCGCGCCTGGTGATTGTTTTCTGTTTAGCGGCCGGCTGCTTGAACTTGTGCGGGTGCAGGAGATGACGGCCTACGTAAGGCGTGCGAGCGGCCGCAAGCCGGTGGTACCGCGCTGGAATGGCGGGCGCATGCCGCTCTCGACGGAACTGGCGGAAACCATGCTCGATATGCTCGAGGCCGTCGCGCAAAAACGGCTGGATCCGCGCACGACGCCGGAGTTGCCGCTGATCGAGCCAATCGTCGATCTGCAGGCGCGCTGGTCGGCGGTGCCGACGCGCCATGCATTGCTGGCCGAGACCCTGCATTCGCGCGAGGGGTGGCACCTGTTTTTGTATCCGTTTGCCGGCCGCTCGGTGCATCTCGGGCTTGGCAGTCTGCTGGCATGGCGGCTCGGGCAGAAGCTGCCGGCGACATTCTCGGTGGCGGTCAACGACTATGGGCTGGAGTTGCTGACGCCGTCGGAGATCGACTGGGGGCGTTGGCTACCGGAGGTGCTGGCCGAGGAGGGCCATCGCGATCTGGCGGCCGATGTGCTGGCCAGTCTCAATGCGGGAGAACTGTCGCTGCGGCGCTTCCGCGAGATTGCACGCGTGGCGGGGCTGATTTTTCAGGGGTATCCGGGCGAGGCGCGCAGCGCGCGGCAGTTGCAGGCGTCGTCGAGTCTGTTCTATCAGGTATTTCGTCAGCACGATCCCGACAATCTGCTGCTGGGGCAGGCGGAACGTGAGGTGTTGATGCAGGAGCTGGATGCCCATCGGCTTGGCGCGACGCTGGCGCGGCTGGCGGCGTTGCCCTTGGATCTGCGCGTACTGAAACGTCCCTCGCCGTTTGCGTTTCCGCTGGTGGTGGAGTTTCTGCGCGAGAAGCTGAGCACGGAGAAGCTCGCGGACCGCATCGCGCGCATGCTGGCGGAACTCGAGCGCGCGGCGGGGCCAGCGGACGATGCGCCCGGGGACGCCAATGAGGTGGCCACTGAGGTTGCCACTAAGGTGGCCACGATCGCGCGCTTCGGTATGAGCGATCATGCCGGCAGCGCCGCACCGCGCAAGCCGAGGCGCGCTCGCAAGCCATCCAAACCGTTGCCGCTGCTATGAACGACGACGCCAACCAACTTATCGCAGCCGGCGCGGTAGCGGCCAACGTGGCCGGCGAAACGCTCTGGCTGCTGCCGGAGCACGCCATTTGGTGGCCCGCGCGGCAGATGCTGCTGGTGGCGGACGTCCATATCGGCAAGGCCGCATCGTTCCGCGCGCTGGGCCAGCCGGTGCCGCCCGGTACCACGGCCAGCAACCTCGCGCGGCTGCGCGCGCTGGTCATGCGTCATGGCGCGCGCGAACTGGTGATCCTCGGCGATTTTCTGCATGCGCGGGCGGCGCGTACCGCGGCGGTGCTCGTAGCACTGCACGACTGGCGTCGCGCGTTGCCAGCCGAGTTGCGGATCACGTTGGTGCGCGGCAATCACGATCTGCACGCGGGCGATCCACCGCCGGAACTGCATATCGCGGTTACGCCCGAGCCGTGGATAGTGGGGCCATTCGCGCTATGTCATGCGCCGGGGAGCTCCGACCTCGGCTACGTGCTGGCGGGCCACCTGCATCCGGCGTTCCAATTGCGCGGCCGCGGCGCCGACGCGGTGCGGCTGCCGTGTTTCGTGCTGGGCGAACAGGGCGCGATCCTGCCGGCGTTCGGGGCGTTTACCGGCCACGCGACGGTGCGCGCCGCGCCTGCGGAGCGTGTCTATGTGATTGGAGATGGCCGAGTGTGGCCAGTGACGCCATCAGTCCGCGGCGGCGTGCAAGTTTGACCGGCAGCGGGAAAAACCTACTGGCGCAATGTAAAAGTTACTTGGCCGCGGCACCAAGATCCGCAATCGTCGCCAGCAGCTTGTCGAGATCGACGGGCTTGACCAGATGCGCGTGAAATCCGGCATCCTGCGTCTGCTGCCGATCGGAAGCCTGGCCGAAACCGGTCAGCGCGATATAGCGCGTCTCGGAGAGTGCCGGCATGTCGCGCAACGCATGTATAACGGCGAAGCCGTCCATGCCCGGCATGGCGAGGTCGATCAGCGCCACGTCGGGCCGGATGCGCGCGGCCGCGTGCACGGCTTCCATGCCGTCATAGGCGAGGGCCACTTCGTGCCCCGACATCTCGAGCAGCATCGCCATGCTGTCGGCGGCATCGCGGTTGTCGTCGACCAGCAGCACGCGCAGCGGGCGGGTGCCGGTTGCACCGCTGTCGTCGGCACGCTCGGCCGAATCGGCGGAACTTGCCATCGGCAGCCGCACCGTGAGTGTGCTGCCAAGTCCCGCCCCTTCGCTCATCGCCGTAATCGAGCCGCCATGCATCTCGACCAGCGAGCGGCACAGCGACAGCCCGATGCCGAGGCCACCCTGGGCGTTGCTGCCGGGGCGATCCTCCTGCACGAACAGGTTGAAGATGTCGTCGAGCGAGTCGCGCGAAATACCGCGTCCGCGGTCAATGATCTGGATCACGAGCGTGCGTCCCTGAGCGTGGATCGATATGACAATCGGCGATGCGGGCGGAGAAAACTTTGCCGCGTTCAACAGTAGGTTCTGGATCACCTGAACTACCCGGGTCTTGTCGACGAACAGCGGCAGCGCGCCCGGATCGGCATTGATGCTCACCGTTTGCGACTTGGCGTCGAGCGCGGGCTGCGCGGCCTCGATCCCGAGCGCGACCACTTCGCACGCGTCGATGGACTCGCGCCGCAGGTCGATCTTGCCGGACGCGATGCGGCCAACGTCGAGCAGGTCATCGACGAGCCGCGTCAGATGTGTCACCTGGCGATCGATCAGGCCCAGGCTTTTCTCGTTCGCGGTGAGGTCGCCCGGGCGCAGCCGCATGACGGTGAGCGCATTGCGCACCGGTGCCAGCGGGTTGCGCAACTCGTGCGAGAGCGTGGCAAGAAACTCGTTCATGCGCCGGCCGGAACGCTCGAGTTCCTCGAGCCGCTTGCGCTCGCTCATGTCGCGCGTGACCTTGGCAAAGCCGCGCAGCGTGCTGGTGTCGTCGTAGATCGCCGTGATGGTCACGTTGGCCCAGAACAGCGTGCCGTCCTTGCGCACACGCCAGCCTTCGTCCTCGACGCGACCCTCGCGGCGCGCGATCTCGAGTTCCAGTTCGGGCTTGCCCACGCGCACGTCGTCCGCCGGATAGAAGCGCGAGAAATGCTGGCCGATGATCTCGTCGCGCCGATAACCCTTGATATAGGAGGCGCCCGAGTTCCAGCTCATCACGTGACCGTCCGGGTCAAGCATAAAGATCGCGTAGTCCTTGACGCTCTCCACCAGCATGCGGAAGGTCTCCTCGCTCTGGCGCAGGGCCTCGGCCGCGAGGCGCCGGTCGGTCATGTCGCGCGTGATCTTGCCGAAACCGGTCAGGCGGCCGGCGCTGTCACGCAGCGCGGTGATGATGACGTTGGCCCAGAACTGAGTGCCGTCCTTGCGCACACGCCAGCCTTCGTCCTCGAAGCGGCCCTGTTCGGCGGCCGCCAGCAGCTCCATGCCCGGCCAGTCGCGCGCCTTGGCTTCTTCGGTGTAGAAGCGCGAGAAATGGCTGCCGATGATTTCATGGGCCGCATATCCCTTGATGCGCGCCGCGCCGGCGTTCCAGCTCGTGACGTGGCCGGTGACGTCGAGCGTGAAGATGGCGTAGTCGCTGATCGTCTCGACCAGCGTACGGAAACGCTCATCGGTCTGCTGTTGCGCCGACGCTGCGGTCGGAGTCTCGGCAACCCCGGCGGCGGACGCCTGGCGATCGGTGGGCGGAGCGGAGCGGGACATGGGCGGAGAGGTGCGGAGATTCGGCAAGGATACTCGGGTTCCCGGCGCGCCCGCGCATTTTCGGGGCGGCGGGCTGGCGCGGACCTTGCTGCGCTGCAAGAGCGGTCGCGGTGGACGCCGGGCGGTTTGCAAGCGTCTGTTGCACATCCGTTTGCCCGATCGGCATCCCGTTCGCGTAGACTCCAGTGCTGGCGGTACGCTGTCCTGGCAACAATACCTTCCAATAATAGTCCCTAGTGACGCGCAACTTAGTGACGCAAGGAGTCGTCCCGCATGTACGCAGAGTCTTTGCTTGAGAACCGTACCATCGATGCTCCCGCGGAGGTCGAGCACGACGTAGACCAGCCGGTCGAGAACGAAGCGACCCAGCAGGTGGAGCGCGACCTGCGTCGCGTGCCGATCCATCCCGATCATTGGTACCCGCTGGCCTGGTCGCACGAGGTGAAGAAGGGGCGCGCCCATGGCGTGCATTTCGCCGGCGACCCGATCGTCCTCGTCCGCACCGAAACCGGCAAGCTGTTCGCGCTCGAGGACCGTTGCGCGCACCGCCAGGTGCCGCTGCACGCCGGCGTGGTGGAGGGCGAGTCGCTGCGCTGCTGCTATCACGGCTGGACCTATGACTGCAGCGGCAAATGTATCGATGTGCCATACCTCGGCAAGGAACGCCTGCCCAATGGCGTGCGCGCCTATCCGAGCCGCGAGCAGGGTGGCTTGATCTTCGTGTTCCCGGGCGACCCGGCACTGGCCGACAGCCGGCCGGTACCCGAGCTGGCATCGGTCACCGACCCGAAGTACAAGACGCGCCGGCTTGGCCGCGAGGTCAAATGCCACTACTCGTTCATGCACGAGAACCTGATGGACATGAACCATCAGTTTCTGCATCGGCGCCAGATGGGCAACATGCGCGCGCGTTCGCTGGGACGCCGCCGCGGCGAAGATTTCGTCGAAGTCGACTACGTGTTTACGCGTGAAGCCGGCAAGCAGCCGATCGGCGAATCGCTGGTGTTCGGTGGTGGCAAGAAGAACGAGACCGGCACCGGCGGCAAGGACGTGATGACCGTGCGCACCGGTTATCCGTATCAGACGCTGCAGATCCGCACCGCGAGCGGCACGCTCGTGATGGATCTGTGGATCGCGTACGTGCCGCTGGACGCCGCGCAGCGTACCAACCGCACGTTTGGCGTGCTGTCGATTCGCCGGCCGAAAGTCCCATTCGTGATGGATCTGGCCTGGCCGCTGCTTGTCTGGTTTACCGAACGTATCTTTCAGGAAGACCGCGACATCGTCGAGATGGAGCAGGAAGCTCACGACAAGCAGGGTGGCGACCGGAACAACGAGGTGTTTCCGGTGATTCGCGAACTGCGTTCGCTGCTGCGCGAGCGCGGCGGCCGCACGGTGATTCCCATCTACAAGGCCTGAGCACGATTTTCCGTGCGGGAGGATACTCCGCATTTCGTTAATCGTCGAAGTGGAGCCTCAAGATGGAAGTCGCATTTGTCGGTCTCGGAACCATGGGCGCGGCCATGGCCGCGAATCTCGTCAAGGCGGGCCACCGCGTGCGTGGCTGGAACCGTTCACCGGAACCCGTGGCCGCGCTCGCGGCCGCCGGTGGCCATGCGGCCGCCAGTGCCGTGGACGCGGCGCGCGGCGCCGAAGTCCTGATTACGATGCTGGCGGACGATCACGCCACGCGTGCGGTCGTCGACGACGCGGTGCTGGGTGCGCTGGCGCCCGGCGCGATCCACGCCAATATGGCCACGGTGTCCCTGGCCTTCACTCAGGAAATGGTCGCGTTTCACGCGGCGCGCGGCGTTGGCTACGTGGCGGCGCCGGTGCTTGGCCGCGTCAACGTGGCGCGTGACGGCAAGCTCAATATTCTGGTGGGTGGAGAAACGGCGCTGCTCGACCGGCTGCAGCCGCTGTTCGATGTGCTCGGCCAGAAGACCTGGCGCTTCGGTGACCGGCCCGAGCAGGGTGCCGTGGTAAAGCTGGCGACCAATTTCATGCTCGCGAGCGCTATCGAGTCGATGGGCGAGGCGGCCGCGCTGGCGCGCAGCCAGGACGTGGCGAACGTCGATTTTATCGATATGGTCACGTCAACGGTGTTCGCGGTGCCGGCCTATCGCGGGTATGGCATGGCGATGGCCAACGGTCAGTTCGACCCGCCCGGATTCAAGCTCTCGCTTGGCTACAAGGACGTGCGTCTGGCGCTGGAGGCGGCCGGCACCGGCGAGGTGCCGATGCCGTTCGCGAGCGTGCTGCGCGACAACCTGCTGGATAACCTCGCGCATGGCGAGGGCGATCTGGACCTGGCGGCGCTCGGCAAGGTGTCCGCGCGCCGCGCCCGGCAGCAGGATTGATCAGGGGCTCTGATCAGGACGCGGACAGCAGCGGGTAGTCGGTATAGCCCGTGGCGCTGCCGTGTTCGGGATCGTAGATCGTGGCCGCGTTCAATTCGTTGAGCGGTGCGCGCTGACGCAGCCGTTCGACGAGATCCGGGTTCGAGATAAACAGGCGGCCGAATGACACCGCGTCGGCGCTGCCGTCGTCCAGCGCGGCTTGTGCCGCGTCGAGGTCGAACCCATCGTTGGCGATGACCACACCACCAAACTGACGCTTGAGGTCGGCCAGCAGCGCGCCTTCGCCGCGCGTCTCACGCACGAACAGGAAGCCGATCTCACGCTTGCCGAGTTCGCGTGCGACGTAGCCAAACGTCTCCGCCGGGTTCGCATCGGCCATCGAATGGCTCGGCGAGCGCGGCGCCAGATGCACGCCAACACGGCCCGGACCCCAGACCGCCGTCACCGCATCGGTGACTTCCAGCAGCAGCCGCGCGCGGTTCTCGATCGGACCGCCGTAGGCATCGGTGCGCTGGTTGGTGCTGCTCTGCAGGAACTGATCGAGCAGGTAGCCGTTGGCGGCGTGAATCGTCACGCCGTCGAAGCCGGCCGCCTTGGCATTGGCGGCGCCCCGCGCGAACGCGGCCACCACTTCCTGGATTTCCTCGATATTCAGCTCGCGCGGCACCACGAATTCGCGTTGCGGCCGCAGCAGGCTCACATTGCCTTGCGCGGCAATCGGGCTCGGCGCCACCGGCAGGCGGCCATCCAGCAGATCGGGGTGCGAAATGCGGCCCACGTGCCAGAGCTGCGCGACGATGCGGCCGCCGGCCTCATGCACGGCCTTGGTCACGATTTGCCATCCCTCCACCTGCTCGTCGGCCCACAGCCCCGGGACATTCTGGTAGCCGACCGCGTCTGGCGACACCGGCACGCCTTCGGAGACGATCAGGCCAGCCGAGGCGCGCTGAGTGTAGTACTGCGCCATCAACGCGTTGGGCACGTGCACGGGCCGGGCCGCGCGCAGGCGCGTCAGCGGTGCCATGACGATACGGTTGGGCAGTTGCAGGGCACCGATCTGGATGGGGTCGAACAGGGTTGTCATGACGTTGATAGTTTCAAAATGAAAGTCTGTGGATACTAGCAGCGCTTGAAAAATCTTGCAGACGAGGGGGCCAGTGCGGTGGCAGCGGCCCTGGCTCCTTGCCAATCGGCACAAAAGCGCACTTTCACGGGGATGTAAAACGCGGCAGCTACCTATAATCGTTCGCACAATCAGACCCCTGAAGGAGCCGCAATGACAGCACCGGAACGTTTCGACGCCATCCTGATCGGTACCGGACAGGCCGCGCCGGCGCTGGCCAACCGGTTATCGGCGGCAGGCATGGCGGTGGCCGTGATCGAGCGCGGCGACGTGGGTGGCACCTGCGTGAACGTCGGTTGCACCCCGACCAAGGCGATGGTGGCCAGTGCCTATGCGGCCCGCATGGCCGCACGGGCTGCCGAATACGGCGTGGTGCTGGAAGGCAAGCTCGGCGTGGATATGGAGAAGGTTCATGCCCGCACGCAGGGCATCGTGCTGAAGAGCCGCAACGGCGTGACGCGCTGGATCGAAAGCATGGCGCGCGCGCAGCTGATTCGCGGCCATGCGCGCTTCGAGGATGCGCGCACGGTGCGCGTGGGCGACCGGCTGCTGACCGCCGACAAGATTTTTCTGAACGTCGGTGGGCGTGCGCTGGTGCCCGACGCGATTCGCGGACTGAGCACGGTGCCGCATCTGACCAACGTCGAAGCGCTCGCGCTGGATATCGTGCCGCGGCATCTGGTGGTGATCGGCGGTAGCTACGTGGGGCTCGAGTTTGCGCAGGTGTTCCGCCGCTTTGGTGCGCAGGTGACCGTGGTCGAGCGCGGCGAGCGGCTGATCTCGCGGGAGGACGTGGAAGTATCGGCGCAGGTGCGCGAGATACTCGAGGCCGAAGGCATCCACATTCGCACCGATGCCAACTGCATCACGGTGGCAGCGCATGCGGAAGGCGTGGAAGTCGGCGTCGATTGCGAATCCGGCGAGCCAGCGGTGGTGGGCAGCCACGTGCTGGTGGCGGTGGGGCGACGACCCAATACCGACGACCTCGGCCTCGACAAGGCCGGGGTGAAGACCGACGCGCATGGATATGTGGTGGTCGATGACACGCTGCGCACCAGCGTGGATGGCATCTGGGCGCTGGGCGATTGCAATGGGCGCGGCGCCTTCACGCATACCGCCTACAACGACTTCGAGATCGTCGCCGCCAATCTGCTCGACGGCGAGCATCGGCTGGTGACCGAGCGTATTCCCGTCTATGGGTTGTTCACCGATCCGCCGCTCGGGCGCGTGGGCATGACGGAGGCGCAGGCGCGACAGGCGGGGCATCGCGTGCGGGTCGGCAAGCGGCCGATGACGCGCGTGATGCGGACGGTGGAGCGGGGCGAAAGCCAGGGGTCGATGCGCGTGGTCGTCGATGCCGACACCGATCGCATCCTCGGCGCCGCCATTCTTGGCGTCGGCGGGGACGAAGCGGTGCATTCGATCCTGTCGATCATGGCCGCGGACGCGCCATCCGCGCTGCTCGCGCGGACCATGGCGATCCACCCGACCGTGGCGGAACTGATTCCCACGATTTTGGGCGAGCTGGGTTCGGCGAGCTGAGCGACTCTACATAAAAAAGGGCAGCGGGGAGCTGCCCTGGCTACTGGGTGTGAAGCTACCGACCGGGGAGGGTCGGTGCCAGTAGCCAAAACCGTATTGACTACATTGTGGTGCGCCAGAATGAGCCGAAAATGAGAGCGCCCGCGGCGACAGAAAGTCGGGTTGCGGGTACAGGCCAGTTGGCAGACGATCACGGAAACGCCAAAATTGCCGATGTCGCACTACCCCGCGCGTTCATCATTCCGGAGCCGTCATGCCCAGTCAGACCGCCGTCCGTTCGCTGCATCGTCGCCTGAGCCTGTCCCTTGGTAGCCTGGCGCTGGTGATCGGGTTGCTCGGTGCGTTTGGCGCGTGGGTCGTGGTGCGGCAGCTCGCGGCCCAGTTCAATGCGGACCTCGCGCACGCCGGCTCGACCATGCAGCCTTCGCCGGCGGTGATGCCGGTGCCCCCTGCAGCCGATCACCCCACGCCACATATCGTGATCCAGACCTGGCGCCCCGGCGACGGTGAGTTGCCCGGGCATACCAGCGATCCGACCGTGCTGGTGCCGCGCGTGCATCCGGGCTTCTCGGAAGTCCATGGTGCCAATGGCCGGCTGTGGGATGTGTTCGCGATGCAGGCCGGTACGGCCTATGTGCAGATGGCCGAGCAGCGCGCGGTGCGCAATGACAATGCGGCACGCGTGGCGCTGTGGGCGTTGATTCCGGTGCTGCTGCTGTTGCCGCTGCTGGTGTGGGTGGTGCGCGCGAGCGTGCGGCTGTCGTTGCGGCCACTGGGCGAGATTGGCGAGCGCGTGGCCAAGGTCGACCTCAACCATCTGCAGCCCGTGGAGACGCATGCCGCGCCCGAAGAACTGCGGCCATTTCTGGATTCGATCAATCGCATGATGCTGCGTTTGTCATCGCTGATCGATGCGGAGCGCACGTTTATTGCCGATGCCGCGCACGAGTTGCGCTCGCCGATTACCGCGTTGCAGCTGCAGGTCGATAACCTGCGGCACGCGCCGCCGGAAGCGCTGGAGGATCGCATCGACGAACTGCAGCGGGGGATTCGCCGCACGTCGACGCTGGTGACGCAGCTGCTTGGCCTGGCGCGCGCGGAGATCGGCGCGCGCGCATCGCCGGCGGAGGTTCCGCTCACACAGGTGGTGACCGACGTGGTGACCGATCTGCTGCCGCTCGCGCTCGATCGCGGCGTGGACCTCGGTGTGGAGCGGATGGACGATGCGGTCGTGCGGGCGCAGGAGACCGATTTGCGCATGCTCGTGAAGAACCTGATCGACAACGCGATTCGCTACGGGGGTGAAGGATGCCGGGTGGACGTCAGCGTGCGTCGTCTCGACGGTCATGCGGAGATCGAGGTGGCTGACGACGGGCCCGGCATTCCGGAGTCCGAACGTGAGCGCGTGTTTGATCGCTTCTATCGCGGGGGCGCGAAGGATGAGGAGGGCAGTGGACTGGGGCTGGCGATCGTGCAGACCGTGGTCGATAATCTGGGCGGCAGCGTGGTGCTGTCCGGCCGCGCCGATGGTGGGCATGGACTGGTGGCGCGCATCGTGCTGCCGCTGGCGATATTGCGAGGACATTCGACATGAGAATCCTGTTGGTCGAGGACGATCCGCAGATCGGGCAGAGTCTGGTGCGCGCGCTCAAGGACGCGCAATGCAGCGTCGATTGGGCCCGCACGGGCGACCTCGCGCGCTCGGCGATCGATGACGGCTCCTATTCGGCGATCCTGCTTGACCTTGGTCTGCCTGATATAGATGGGCTGGAGATTCTCAAGTGGCTGCGCACCAAGCACGACGAGACGCCGCTGCTGATCATCACCGCGCGTGACGACGTGGACACGCGCATCGATGGTCTCGACTTTGGTGCTGACGATTACGTGATCAAGCCGTTCGAGGCACGCGAGTTGCTGGCGCGCATTCGGGCGGTGATTCGCCGCAAGTCGGGCTCGGCGTCATCGACGATGACGCATGGCAAGGCGACGCTCGATATCAACCTGCGGCAGTTGAACTACGACGGGCATGCCGAAGCATTGAGCGCGCGCGAGTATGCGCTGGTGCTGGCGTTGCTCGAACGGCCCGGCGCGATTTTGTCGCGCGCGCAGCTGGAGGAGCGGCTATACGGGTGGGGCGAGGAGGTGGAGAGCAATGCGGTGGATGCCATCATCTATGGCATCCGACGCAAGTTCGGAAGTACGTTGGTGCGGAATGTGAGGGGGCTTGGGTGGACCATTCCGGGGACGTAATGCGCCGGTACCTGACTCAGCGCTCCAGCTGCCCTAACCGCACCACCGTCACGCCCGGCCGCAACTGGCGCAGCGACGGCATGACCAGTACGCAATCGTCATAAGGCGTGACCACTGGCTGGCCATCGCGCCACGCGATGATCTCGCCAGCCTTGGCGAAGGTTTCAAGGCCCGTGTAGGCCCCCGCAAAGCGGAAGTCCATGGTGGTGGCAACCACAGGTTCGGTCACGCGGATCACGCGCTGCGCCGGTGCGGCCGGCTGCAGCCAGCCCGATGGCAGATCGGACGCCTCGACGATGCCCGACTGAAGCAGGAAGCGCGCGGTGCTGTCGCGCGCCACGGTGACGGCGCTGGTTTCCCAGTGCTGCCCGCACTCCACGAGGATTGCATTGCGCGCACTAGCGGCATCGCCAAAGTCCGCATAATCACGCATGCGGCGGCCTTCCGGATGCCCTTCATCGACGATCACATCGGCCGGCGCACCCACCGCGCGTGCCAGCGCGATGCCCTTGTCGAGCGGACCCGAGACGATCAGCGGCCGGCTCTTCTCATGCATCGAATGCAGGTCCAGCAGCAAATCCACCGTATCGAGCACCGGCCGCATGGCGCGCGCACGCCGCAGTTCGGACGAATCGCGCGACAGGTCGTCGAGCACAGCCGAGGTCCATACGCGGTTGAAATCCTGATCAACGTAACGCGACGCATCCGGCTGCGCGGCATCGAACCGGGCATACGCGTCAACATTGGCAAACGCCAGCGTCAGATACCCGCGGCGCGGCCGCAAGCCATGCGCCAGCAGGCCCGCGACCGTAATCGCGCCGCACACCTCGTTGCCATGCGTCAACGCGTTCACCATCACGTGCGGCCCGGGCACACCGCTGTCGAACGTGTACACGTACGGGATACCGGCATTGCCAGCCGCATACGGGCGGATATCGGGAAACTCAACTTCTACCGGATAGGCTTCGAAGGCTGGAGTGGACGTCATAGGGGAATCCTGTCTCGTTCTTATTCGCGGATATTGGCGGTCTGCACGATGGTGCGGTAGCGGCCCGTTTCGCGGCGCACGAACGCGGCGAATTCGGTCGGCGTGCCGGGCGTCACATCGACGCCGGCTTCCGCGAGCTTGCGACGCACCTCAGGCATGGCCAGCACCGCCTGCATCTCGGTGTTGAGTCGGTCGACCACCGGCTTCGGCGTGCTGGCGGGCGCCATCAGGCCAAACCATACACCCATGTCCACGCCCTTGAGCGCGGGCGTTTCCGCCAGCGCCGGCACATTGGGCGCGACGCTCGAACGCTTGGCTTCGGTCACGCCATAGGCACGCACGCGACCGGCCTGGATATGCGGCAGTGCGGACGACAGCACCATCACGGCCAGATCGATCTGGCCACCGAGCAGATCGGTCGACATCGCCGACGCGCCCTTGTACGGCACATGCGTGATATTCACGCCGCCTTGCTGCTTGATCAGTTCGCCAGCGAGGTTCAGCGGCGTGCCAACACCCGACGATGCGTACGACAACTGGCCGGGCTGCTTCTGCGCAAGCGCGATGAGCTCTTTCGCATCCTTCGCGGGTAGTTGCAGCTTGCCCACCAGCACCATCGGCTGCGTGCCGACGAACGTGATGGGCGCGAGGTCCTTCTCGCCGTCGTAGCGCACGGCGGGGTTGGTCAGTCGCGCGATCGACACTTCGCTGCCTGAGCCGAGCAGTAGCGTGTAACCATCGGCCTCCGCCTTGACGACCTTCTGCGCGCCAATGGTGCCGCCCGCGCCGCCGAGGTTCTCGATCACCACGCTCTGGCCGAGCCGCTTGCCGAGTTCGGGCGCAATGGAGCGCGCCACGAGGTCGACGCTACCGCCGGCGGTGTAACCAACCACGAGCGTGATCGGCTTGGTGGGATACGTCGCGGTCGCGGCAAGCGCGCTTGCGCTCAGGGTCGCGACGAGGGTAGCGGTACATGCCGCACGCAGCAGGGTTTTCATGATCTCTCCGGCAGGGATGTCGTGGTCAATGCACGGCGATGGTAGTGAGCGGCGCGGCCCGCATGATGCGGCTTTGGCAATGGCACTTGCCGTTTCGGCAATGAGACGGAATGGTGCATGACCTGACTAAGTCGTCGTGGCGGCACGCCAGAACGTTTCGGCCAGCGGCCGCATTGGCGCACGCGGCCGATACAGGCGGATCTCGAGCGCAAGATCGGCCGAGTTGCCGCCATGCAGATCGGCCCGTACCAGGCGCCCGGCATGCAGGTCGTCGGCGATCAGCCGCGCGGGCAGCCAGGCCAGTCCCATCTGCTGACGCACCATCTCATGCACCGATTCGGCGAAATCGCTGATGGCCACGGTATCGAGCTGGTTTGCGAGCTTGCGGCGCGCAATCTCCTGATTGACCATGCGGCCCATGGTCAGCGTTTCCGCATAGGCGATGAACGGTGCAGGCTTGCCACGCGCTGCTGTGGCAGCCGTGCCCTTGGAACCCTTGGGCGCGGCCGCGACGGCTTTCGCGCGTGGTATCTGAAATGTCGGCCGTCCGTTGGCATCCGCGGCCGCCACGCAAACCAGCCGCTCGACCCCGATGGCATGGAACGTGTAGCTGGCATCGTCGAGCATGACGGGCAGATCATGCGGGCTGTAGCACAGCAGGAAATCCGCATGGCCTTCGGTAAAGCGTTCCAGCGCATCGTGCGTGGCATGCGTCGACAGGCGCGTGCGAAAGCCGTCGCCAACCGGATCGCCGCGCAGTGCCTGCCGCAGCCCGGCAAGCCACGCCGGCACCATCGAGCGCGCGAGCGTCTTGCCGGTGGCGATGGTCAGCGTGCTGGCATCCGCGCGATGCGCGGCGCGCAGCGCCAGGCGCGTCTCATCGAGCGTGCGCAGGGCCGATTCGGCCGCTTCAAGAAACTGCCGGCCTTCCGCGGTGAGCCGTACCGGATACGCGCTACGGTCGATCAGCGGCGCGCCGGCCCAGACTTCGAGTGCCTGGATGCGCCTGCCGAACGCGGGCGGCGTCACGTTGCGCAACTCGGCGGCGCGCGCAAGGCTGCCAGCCTGCGCGAGGCAGATAAAGTCTTCCAGCCAGCGGATATGCATGGGCGCTCGCGATCGGCATCGAATGAGGTCGGATCGCGATCATAGACCGAATGCGGCGCGTGACGGTTACGACTTGGTCAGATCGACCAACGCTTTGCCCGCCTGCGTCGTCGTGTTGGCAACCTGCTGAGCCTGCTGAATCCATGTGCTGCGCATCTGCGCCTCCGCGACCGATTGCATACCGTCCATGCCCGGCGGCATCATCGAGAGCGGATGCGGTTCAGGTGGCTCCTCTCGTTCGGGTTCGGGCAGCGGTCCGGATGAGGACGCGGGCACGCGCGCGGGCGAGGGCGTGCGCTCGCGGCGCCGCCGGCTCTCGAGCGGCGGCAGGCCCTCGCGCAACGGTTGCGCGCCCAGCGAGCGCGACCGGCCGAGCGTTCGGCCGCGCTCGTTCGGCCCGATCTCGCGCGTATCGTTGAGATCCGTGACGCTTGTGGCAGGCGTGCGCACGCCATTCAGTGGAGGAGGGCTCATGTTGGCTCCATGTGTCTGCGTCGTGCTTCGATGACTTCGATGGGGGCCGCAGCCTCGAAATGGCCGCCCATATCGATGACCATGACGTCGCGCCGGTTCTTGGCTTCGGAGCCGGTGGCCTCGGTCACGACGTGACCGGAGGCATCGGAGACCGTGATCATGCGCAGCGGCCGCTCCAGCCCCAGTGTGTCGTTGATCAGTGCCATGATTGAATTGGCGATCTTGCCCTTGGCCGGCAGCTTGTCGCCGGGCTTGATGTCCAGCGAGGGGTCCTGTTCGAGGATCTCGCGAAACTGGTTTACGAGTGGCGCGTGTTGGCTGTCGTAGTCGCCGGTGGCGTGCTGCATCAGCGAGATCAACAGGCAATTGTTGGTGGCCCACCTGGTCTCGTCGGACACCTTCGCATCTCTGTCGCCCATTTGCGTCGTGCCGGAGTTCGGCACCAGCGCCATGCCCTCGGCGGTCAGGACGGTGTGGATCCGGTCGGTGCGCGTCGCGCCAGCCGATGCCTCCAGCAGGTAGGCCCGTTCGTCCTTGTACACGCTACTGATTTCCGGAGGAAGGGTGTGCCACGGCGGGACATCTGGCGCGGCAAACGGGATGTCCCGCAAGACCTTGAGCGTGGATGCGATGGTGCGCTGTTCGTCGTGGATCAGCGCCGGATCGATGCCTCGCATGTCGGTGGGAGCGTAGTCCTCCGTCATGCTGTTCGCCAGCGCCTGGTTGAACTGCCGCTCTTCCTCGATCTCGCGCATCGTCGCGTGGTATTCGCCTTCGATCCGGTTTAGCTGCGCATGTAGCTCGGCACCGATCGGATCGTTGACAGGCGGCGGTTGGTGATGCCACGGACGCGTGTCGTACGAAGGGGCCGGCGGTCGCTGGAAAGTCGACATCGGCGCCGTCGGTGGCGTCCAATGTGGCGGCGGTCCCGGCGGCGGTGCGAATTGCGGCTGCGGGTGGTGTGCGGGGTCGCGCGCGGGATCGCTGACATAGGCCGGCGGCGGATCGTAGGTCTCCTCGCGGCGCGTCTGCCACGGGTTCTGCCGGGGTTGTGGCGCGGGGGACTGATATGGCTGGAATGCGGCCATGCCCTGCGCATAGGGATGGAAGCGCTGGCCCGTCATCTGCGGCGGCGGCTTGCGCAGCCGCCGGCCCTGCGGCGGCGGGGGTACCTGCACCACGTGCACCGGCTTCGCGATCGAGATGCCGGCACTGTTGTAGACCTCGTTGGCATAGCTCCGCACGAGCTTGCGCGCCACCCCCCTCAGCGGCCCCGGCAGACGGCGCGCGATCTGATCGCCAAGATCCTCCACCGGCGAGAATGTACTGACGGGATGATGGATACCGAAGGGCATGCGCGGGCCTCGCTGTTCGGGAGCGGCGCGCCATGGCCGCCACGACGTCCGCCGCACGATGCCTTGGACGCTCTCGCAGCGTAGACCCGTGACAGTGCGCGTGCGCAAGGACGCTTCGTTCGGGAAGCGCGCGCTTCGGATTGGGCATATACATAGAGCTACCCGGCCAACAAGGAGACGCCTGCCATGAGCGATTCGCAAGTCAAGATCACGAAGCACAGCCCCGCGTTGTGGACGGCGACCTTCGACAATCCGCCGATCAACCTGATCGACTACGACACTATCGCGGAGTTGAGCGATCTGGTTACCGAACTCGAGAGTGACGCCGATGTGCGCACGATCGTGTTCGACAGCGCCGACCCCGAGTACTTTTTCGCGCATTTTGACGTGCTCGGCGACCCGGCCCGCGCGGCACGGTTGCTGCCGACGCGGACCGGCATGGCGCCGTGGATCGACGTGCTGGCCCGCCTGAGCCGTGTGCCGGTGGTGACCATCGCCGCCATCCGCGGGCGCGCGCGCGGGGCCGGCAGCGAGTTCGTGCTGGCCTGCGACATGCGCTTTGCCAGCCGCGAGAAAGCGATTCTCGGCCAGCCGGAAATCGGCATTTCGGCGCCACCGGGCGGCAACCCCATGGTCCGCATGGCGGAACTCATGGGCCGCGGCCGCACGCTGGAGGTTGTGCTGGGCGGCGATGACTTCGATGCCGATCTGGCCGAGCGCTACGGCTATATCAACCGCGCCGTCCCCGACGCCGAGCTGGACGCGTTCGTGCAACGCTTCGCCGAGCGCGTCGCCAGCTTCGACAAGACCGCGCTGGCCGCAGCCAAGTCGCTCGTCAATGACGTCACGCTTCCGCACGACAGCGTCTTCCCACCTGCGCTTGACGCGTTCCGCAAAGGCGTGATGTCAGAGGATGGCCGCAAGCGTCTGGGCGCGCTGGTGAGTCGCGGCATGCAGAAGCGCTCAGAGCTGGAGCGCGATTTCGGCAGGCATATCGGGCCACAGGCGTCGGTGGGAGAGTAGGTTTGTCTCAGGACTTCTCACGACTTTTGAGAAGTATCAGAATCGATGAGAAATCTTGAGAAGGTTGATGCAACGCCCCTTAACGGGGAAACCACGTCCATCTTTCATGGCATGCAAGTTGCTGACTGACTGGCGCCGACTACTCTATGGTGCGTGGAATGAACCGAACACTCAGACAGCTTTCCGCAGTGGGTGCAGTGCTTCTTTCGTTGTTCTCGCTCGCGCATGCGCAGGCGCCCGAGAAATGGCCGACGCGGCCGGTGAGGATTGTGGTGCCGTTTCCGGCCGGTGGCGGTACCGACAGCATTGCCCGCTTTCTGGGCGAGCGCATGGCATTGGAGCTCAAGACCTCGGTGCTGATCGAGAACCGTCCTGGTGCGGGCGGCATCATTGGCGCGCAGACCGCCGCGAATGCGCCGGCCGATGGTTATACGGTGCTGCTCGGTTCCAACAGCACGCTGGTCAGCAATCGATTCCTCTACTCCAAGCTGCCGTACAACCCCGATAATTTCGAGCCGATCGGCGAGGTGGGTGTGCAGTCGCTGGTGCTCGTCGTCAACAGTTCGATGCCGGTGAACTCGCTCGCCGAGTTTGTCGCCTATGCCAAGGCGCATCCGGGCAAGGTCAATTACGCGTCGTTCGGGCAGGGCACCACGTCGCATCTGGCCGGCGAGATGTTCAAGCAGACCGCCGGCATCGATATGGTCCACGTGCCGTTCAAGGGCGCCGCCGAAGCAATTCCCGCGCTGATGGCTGGCAGCGTCGATGCGTACTTCGACACCATCGTCTCGAGCCTGCCGCATATCAAGAGTGGCAAGTTCCGCGCGCTGGGCGTGACTACGCCGAAACGCTCGTCGGCGATGCCGTCGCTGGCGACCATCGCCGAGCAGGGATATCCGGGCTTCGAGATGTACCCGTGGTACGGCGTAACGGTGCTCAAGGCCACGCCGAAGGACGTTCAGCAGAAGCTTCGTACCGCGCTCGCGACCAGCCTGGCCGACCCCGAGCTGCGCCGGCGCCTGACCGAGAGCGGCACCGAAGTGAACTACGCCGATGCGCCGGAGTTTGCCACGCTGATTCGCAACGACAGCGTGAATATCGAGAAGCTGGTGAAGTCGGTCGGCATCACGGTGCAGTAAGCACGTAATGATGGGTCAGGGTTGCGCGGCGGCGTCGTCGCGCAGCCAGCGCCAGAGCGTGGCGCGGCTGATGCCGAGTTGCCGCGCGGCTTCCTGCCGGTTGCCGCCGCAGGCGTCGAGCACATCGCGTGCATGTTCGCGTTGTATCGGAGCCTGCGTCAGGCTCGCCGTCACCTCGGTGCGCGCACGCCCAGGCGCATCGGCTTGCTCATACAGTTCCGCGCAATCGTGCCGCAGCTCGGCAAAGTCGACCTCGTCCTCATGCCGCCATTGCGAGAAGAACACCGCCATGCGGTCGCAGATATTCTCGAGCTCGCGCACATTACCCGGCCACGGAAACGCCTCCAGTCGCGGCAATACGCGCGCAAGCAGGCGCGTCGCATCGAGATTCGAGCCGAGCCGCCCGAGGCTGCGCCGCAATAACGCCTCGGCCAGCGGTGCGATGTCCTCCGGCCGCTCGCGCAGCGCGGGCAGGGGCAAGTGAAGCGTATTGATGCGGTAATACAGATCCTGCCGAAATTGCTTGCTGGCGATCAGCGCGCGTAACGGCTGATGGGTGGCGGCGATCACGCGCACGTTGACCGGAATCGGCAGCGCACCGCCCAGCCGCACGATCTCGCGTTCCTGCAACACGCGTAACAGCCGCGTCTGCAAAGACACCGGCATGTCGCCGATCTCGTCGAGAAACAACGTGCCCGTATGGGCAGCCTCGAACAGCCCGCGCTTGCCGCCGCGCCGCGAGCCCGTGAACGCCCCTTCGTCGTAGCCAAACAGCTCGCTCTCGAGCAACGATTCGGGAAACGCCGCGCAATTGAGGGCCACAAACGGCCGCGCGGCGCGCGCGCTCGCGTTGTGAATGGCCTGCGCAAACAACTCCTTGCCCACGCCGCTCTCGCCGGACAGCAGGATCGTCATATCCGTGCGCGCGAATCGCTGCGCGGTGGCGCATGCGCGCCGAAACGGCTCGCTGCGGCCGATCAGGCTGTCGAAGTTGTGGCGCGCGGTGGGCTGGCGATGTCGCTGCTGGCTACGCAGACTGGCATCGGCATCGTGAATCGTGCGCGCATCGTAGAGCGTGATGGCCGCGCCGACGATCTGTCCATGCTCGCGGATCGGCGTGCGGTTGACGATCCAGTCACGCTGCGCCAGCCGCAACACCGCCGCGCGATCCTGCGCGCCGGTCTCGAGCGTATGCGCGAGCGACAGCGCCGGTTCGATGGTCTCGAGCGACTGCCGCAGCAACTGCGCCTGTGGCCGCCCCAGCAGCTTTTCCATCGGCGGATTGAGCGCAACGATTCGATGCTCGCGATCGACCGCCAGCACTGCTTCCTGCAGGTTATGCACCACGCCATTCAGCTGTTCATAGCGGCTGGCCTCCAACCGCGCCGCGCGCGCGAGTTCGATCGCATCTTCGATGCCCTGGCGCACCGCCGCCAGCGAATACGCCAGATGCCCCTGCATGCCGTACTGCTCGGCGAACTCGAGCACCAGGCTCGACCCCACCACCACCTCGTAGCGATCGCGCGCCAGCAGCGCGAAGCAGTGCCGCGCCTCGTCGGGCGTGCGATACGCGTATTGCGCCACCTCGATCTTGAGCAGGTCCTTGATCGCATCGAGCTCCGGAATCGGCGCGCCGTACATCACCACGCCCACGCGACTGGAGACGCGTCGGGCGTTCATCAGTGCCAGCAGCAGATCGAACCCGCTCAGCTTGATCGTGGCCACCGGCACGCGCAACGCGCCGCGCAGGATCGTGGCATTGGCGCCCGCGCTGATGAACGCGTCGGCCGTGCCGAGCCGGATGCGTTCGCGCGCGAACGTAAGCGCCGCATCGAACGACCCGTTGACCACCTCGATATCGGCGCGGTCCGCGTACTCGTCGAGCACGCTCATCGCGAAATTGCTCAGATGCCGGTAGCTGATAAAGCAGAGGCGAGGCCGGAATGGGCGGTCGGCAAGGGCGGTGGTCATGGCGCGTTGGATGTCGCGGAAGCGTCGCAGAGATGTTGCGCCATTGTTTCATGAAACGTTGCATGCAACACAGCATGACTGCAATGTTGTAAATAAATCCTTATAAATCAACGATCTTCGCCATGGCACGCCGGTTGCGTTATAGCCCTCGACCAAACATGGAGAAGACGATGCAGGCGCTCGAACACATCACCGTACTGGACCTGACCCATATGCTGTCCGGCCCCTACGGAACCATGCTGCTTGCCGATCTGGGCGCACGCACCATCAAGGTCGAGCCGCCGGGCGCGGGCGAGGGCACGCGCAAGCTGCTCGCGGACAGCAACGACTACGCGCGCGATGGCATGGGCGCGTACTTCCTCACGCTGAACCGCAACAAGGAAAGCGTCTGCGTGGATCTGAAAAGCGAGGCGGGCCGCGCGGTCTTCCTCGATCTGGTGCGCCGCGCCGACGTCGTGTTCGACAACTTCAGCGCGGGCGTGACCACGCGGCTCGGTATCGACTACGCCACGCTGTCGGAGATCAATCCCCGCATCATCACGTGCTCGGTAACGGGCTTTGGCCAGACCGGCCCCGACACGCAACATCCCGCGTTCGACCAGGTGGTGCAGGCCATGGGCGGCGGCATGTCGATTACCGGCATGGGCGACGGCTCGCCCGTGCGAAGCGGCATTCCGATCGGCGATCTGGGCGGCGGCATTTTCGGTGCGATCGGCGTGCTGGCCGCGCTGACCGCGCGCGAGCAGACCGGCCGCGGCCAGCACGTCGATATCTCGATGCTCGACGCGCAGATTTCGATGCTGAACTACATGGCGACGATGCATCTGATGTCGGGCCATGTGCCGGACCGCATCGGCAACAGCCATTTCGTGCACGTGCCGTACAACACGTACCCGACGCGCGACGGCTATATCGTCATCGCGTGCATCGGCGATGCGTTCTTCGAGCGCTTCCTGAGCGTGCTCGAGCATCCGGATCTGCGTCGCCCCGAGTACGCGCGGCAGCCGGGCCGCTATGCCGACAAGGCGCATATCGACGGCATCATTGCCGAAGAAATGCAGCAGGAAACATCCGCCTATTGGCTGGACAAACTGCGTCAGGCGCGCATTCCGTGCAGCCCCGTCAACGACTTTGCGCAGGCGCTCAACGATCGTCAGGTGCGCGCGCGCGACATGGTGCGCGAGGTCACGCTGAAGACCGGCGAGACCATTGGCATGCCGGGCAATCCGGTCAAGCTGTCGGCGGTCGAAGAGCCGGCCTATACGTGTCCGCCGTCGCTGGGCGAGCATACCGATAACGTGCTGCGCGATCTGCTCGGCTACGACGCAAGTCAGGTCGCCGCACTGCGTGCCGACGGCGCCATCGGCTGAGGGGACGACATGGATCGCATCGTCATTACCGATGTTTCGCCACGAGATGGTCTGCAGAATCAGGCCGTCAACGTTTCCACCGACGACAAGCTCGAGCTCGTGCGTCGCCTCGCCACGGCCGGTGTGCCGAGCGTCGAGGTCACCAGCTTTGTTTCGCCCAAGGCCGTGCCGCAAATGGCCGACGCGGCCGATCTCGTGCAGCGCGTGAACGCGGCGCTGCCCACGTTGCAGACCTCGGCGCTGGTGCCCAACCTCAAGGGGCTCGAGCGCGCGCATGCAGCGGGCGCGCGGGAGATTGCCGTGGTGCTGTCCGCCACGCGCACGATGAACGAACGCAATATCAATATGGACCTCGACGAGGCCACCGCCGTCAGCGAACGCACGTTGCTCGAGGCGCGTCGCCTGGGGCTACGCACGCGCGCGTATGTGGCCGTGGCGTTCGAATGTCCGTTCGAGGGCAAGGTGCCGCTCGAGCCCGTGCTGCGGCTGTCCGCGCGTATGCGTGATGCCGGTGCCGACCGGATCGTGATTGCCGACACCATTGGTGCCGCGGCACCCGGCGAGGTCAAGACACGGATGCACGAACTGGTGGCGCTGCTGGGCGCGGATCTGCTGGCCGTGCATTTCCACGATACGCGCGGCCTCGGCGCCGCGAACGCATGGGCCGCACTGGAAGCGGGCGTGCGGCATTTCGATGCGAGCGTCGGCGGCATCGGCGGCTGCCCGTTTGCGCCGGGCGCGGCCGGCAATCTTGCTACCGAGGATCTGGTGCTGATGGCCGAGCGCAGCGGCTTTGCCACCGGCATCGATCTCGCCGGCCTGCTCGACGCGGTGGCGTTTGCCGAATCGGTACTCGGACGTCAGCTCGGCGGCAGGTCGATTGCCTGGCTGCGCCGACACTACGCGAAGGAAGCGGAACGCAAGCGGGAGGCGGCATAACGCGCAACCTGAACCCCAGCGGTACCTGAATCACCCCAACACAAATACAAAACGTCGGAGACAGACATGCTGCATCGCAGTTGGATTCGTATTGCCCTTTTCGTATTGTCGCTGGCGTTGCTCGGCGGCGCCTTGCCTGCACACGCCGCGCCCGGCAAATGGCCGGACAAACCGGTGACGCTGATCGTGCCGTACGCCCCCGGTGGCGGCACCGATATCGTCAGTCGCCTGGTCGCGCAGAAGCTGTCCGAGCTATGGGGGCAGTCGGTGGTCGTGGAAAACCGGCCCGGCGCCAACGGCGTGATCGGCACCAGCCACGTCGCCAAGTCCTCCGCCGATGGCTACACGCTGATGATGGTGGTGGGCTCGCACGCGATCAATCCCGTGCTGATGAAGAGCATGCCGTACGACACCAACGCCGCCTTCACGCCGATTACGCGGCTGGCCATCTCGCCGATGGTGCTCGTGGTGTCGAAGAAGAGTCCGTACAAGACGCTGTCAGACCTCGTGCAGGCAGCGCGCAAGCAACCGCTCGGCGTTGGCTATTCGGAAGGGCAGACGCGCCTGACCGGCGAGCTGTTCCGCCAGATCGGTCAGTTGCAGACCGTGTCGGTGCCGTACAAGGGTGGCTCCCAGATCATGGTCGACGTCATTGGTGGCCATCTCGATATGGGCTTTACCAGCGTGCTGACCGCGATGCCGCACGTGGTGGGCGGCAATCTGCGCGTGATCGGTGTGGCGGCGGACGAGCGCATGTCGATCTTCCCCGATGCGATGACGTTCAAGGAAGCCGGGCTTGGCGGCGTGGAATCGCTGAACTGGTATGGCCTGTTCGGGCCGGCCGGCCTCTCGCCGCAGGTCGTCAGCCAGATCAACGCGGATCTGCGCCGTGTGACGTCGGACCCGGCGGTGGCCAAGCAGATGCAGGATCAGGGCGCGAGCGTGGTGCTCACGCCGCCGGCGCAGTTCGGCCAGTTTCTGACGGCGGAAACGCGCAAGTGGGCGGCAGTGGCCCAGCGCGGCGGCATTCAGCCGGAATAAGGTACGCCTACAACAATAAAGGGGAGACATGATGCAACGACGTCAGATGATGATGGCAATGGCGGCATTGACGACACTCGCGGCCGCTTTCGCGACGAGCGTGCCCGCGCACGCGCAGAGCTATCCCACGCGGCCGATCCGGCTGATCGTACCGTTCGCGCCAGGTGGGGTCGCCGACACGAGCGCGCGCGCGGTGGCGGACCGGATGGGGCAACGCCTCGGCCAGTCGGTCGTGGTCGAGAACAAGCCGGGCGCGTCGGGCAACATCGGCACGCAGCAGGTGGCGCAGTCGGAGCCCGATGGCTACACGCTGCTGCTCGGCTTCGACGGCACCATGGTGATCAATCCGCATGTCTATGCGAAGGTACCGTTCGACACGCTCAAGGATTTCGCGCCGATCAGCAAGATCGGTGACGCGGCGCTGATCCTTGTCGCCAACCCGAACGTGCCCGCGAAGAACCTGCGCGATCTGGTCGCCTATTCCAAGACGCTACCCGACGGCCTGTCGTATGGCAGCGCGGGCACCGGCAGCACGCCGCACCTCGCGGGCGAACTGCTCAAGGCGAAGACCGGCATCAAGATGACGCACGTGCCGTACAAGGGCGGCGGGCAGGCGATGGGCGACCTCGTCGGCGGCAATCTTCCGGTGCTCTATACGGCCGTGGCCGGTGCGCATCAGTTCGTCAAAAACGGCAAGGCCACGGGCATCGCGGTCTCGTCGGCCGCGCGCGTACCGTCGGTGCCGGACGTGCCGACGATGAACGAGTCCGGTCTCGCCAATATCGAGGTCAACTCATGGACGGGGCTGTTCGCGCCGGCCAGGACTCCCGCCCCGATCATCGACAAGCTACAGAAAGCGCTCAATGCCGTGGTCAGCGAACCCGAGACGCGCGAACGTCTGGCCACGCTGGGCATCGTGCCCTCCGGCAATACGCCCGCCGAGTTCCGCAAGCAGGTGGAGGCCGATCTGCGCATGTACGGCGAGATCGTGAAGCAGGCGAATATCCACGTGGATTAGTGCCGGAAGCCTTCCAGCACGATCTTGCCAAGCGTCTTGTTGCTTTCGATCAGTGCGTGCGCGTGCCGCAGGTTCTCCGCGCTGATCGCCCCCAGATTCTGGCGCGATGTCGATACCAGAATCCCTTCGTCGACCAGCGCGGCCACGCGATCGAGCAGATCGTGCTGGGCGCGCATGTCGCTGGCCTGGTACATCGACCGGGTGAACATGAACTCCCAGTGCAACGAGATCGACTTGCGCTTCAATGGCATCGCGTCGAGGCGGGCCGGATCATCGATCAACGCGAGCTGGCCCTGCGGCTTGAGCAGGTCGACGATCTGCTCGAAGTAGGTCTCGGTATGGTTCAGGCTGATGACATGATCCACTTGATTGAGACCGGCTTCAGTCAGCTGTGCCTTCAACGGCTTGCCATGGTCGATGACGTGATGCGCGCCAAGCGATTGCACCCACGCCTGCGTATCGGCGCGGGACGCCGTGCCGATGACGGTGAGTCCCGTCAGCTTGCGGGCCAGCTGCACGAGAATCGAGCCAACGCCGCCGGCCGCGCCAATGATGAGCAGGCTCTGTCCCTGTCCGCCGTGCTCGGGCACTCTCAGACGATCGAACAGCAACTCCCAGGCCGTGATCGCCGTCAGCGGCAGGGCGGCCGCGCTCGCAGCGGGCAAGGACTTCGGAGGCCGGCCGGCGATGCGCTCGTCGACCACGCCATACTCGGCATAGCAGCCAGGGCGCGTGATATCGCCTGCATACCAGACCGGATCGCCGACCTGGAAGAATTCCACGTTCGCTCCTACGGCTTCCACGATACCCACCGCATCCCAACCGAGAATGCGCGGTCCGGTGGGCGCCACGCCCAGCCGCAGCTTGCTGTCGACCGGGTTCACCGCAATGGCGTCGATTCTGACGAGCAGGTCGCGCAGCCCAGGCTGCGGCACAGGCACGTCGATCTCATGCAACGACTGCGGATCACCGATCGGCAGGCCAGCTTGTGTATAGACAATGGCTTTCATGGATGTCCTCCGGAGGATGGTGCATTGTGAGCAAGGTCGGACGAGGTGGCAGCGACGGATGCGGCCACGTCGGTGGCGCCGCGATTCCACGTAAATGTCAGCAGCGCCTGATCGGTGCCCGGCTCGCCGCGGCACAGGGATGCGCCATGGATGCGCATCACCGTGTCCAGCACGGCGATATCGAGCGCACCGGGCGAGGTTTTCGCCGATGCCGCGTACTGGCGGATGCCCCGTCGGGCGACGGTGCGAACCTCGATGATCGCGTGCATGTCCGTGGCGGCAAGCCGGATATGCACGGCGTCGCCGGCGTCCTGCCTGAACAGGTTGGGCACGATCTGGCGCATGCCGTGCAACAACACCTGCCGCAACTGCCAGGCATTGCCGCGGATCTCTATGGGGTCGTCGGGCAGGTCCAGCCAGAGCGGGGCGCAGGCTTGACCAGGTGCCGACTTCAGTTCGCCTACAACGTCTGCCAGTAGCGCGCCCAGATCGAACTGCGTTGGCGGTACAGGCGACATGGCCAGACGGGCCAGCGTGCGCATCAGTTCGCCGAGCGCGCGTGTGTGCGCGGCGATCTCGGCAAGGCATTGCTTGGCCTCGCCAATCGCCGGCGGGTTGCCATCGAGCCAGCGCTGGCCGGCTGCGGCCAGCAACGAGAGTGACGTCAAGGGGGCGGTGGTGTCATGCACGAGCGACAGGCCAAGTTCCGCGATGGACGTGGGCGAGGGCGAGAAAATTTCTGCGACAAGGTCTTCGGCACTAACCGACATATGGACTTTCAGTGGCCGTGCGTGCGCGGAACGCTGGCGCACGGCATTGGCGGGCCTCGTTACGAGCCCGCGCGAGGCATGCCGTCAGGATTGGACCGGGTTCATCACGAGTACGGCGCGAAAGCGCACGTCCGCGCGCATCATGCGGTCGTATGCGGTTTGCGCTTCCTCGAGTGCGAATGTCTCGACCAGTGGCCGTACGTCCTGCAGGCGCGCAAATGCAAGGGTCTGCTCGTTGTCGTACACGGTGCCGGTCAGTGTGCCCGTCACCGAGCGTGCGCCGAACACGAGGTCGGTGGCCTGAAACGAAATCGGATCGCCGGGGACCGCAATCACCACGAGCTTGCCGCGCGCGCCCAGACCGCGCACTGCTTCCGACATGCCTTTGCCGCTCGGCGCGGTGCCGAGCACCACCTTGGCCCCGCCGAGGTCTTGCAGCGCCTGCGCCACGCTGCCAGCGTCGGCATCGATGTAGTGATGCGCACCCAGTTGCCGTGCAAAGTCGGCCTTGTCGCTACCGCGTGCGATGGCGGCGGTACGAAAGCCCATCCGGTTGGCGAACTGCACCGCCAGATGACCGAGGCCGCCAAGACCCTGCACCGCCACGAGATCGCCGGCACGCGCTCCGGCATTGCGTAGCGCGTTGAACGTCGTCAATCCCGCGCACAGCAGCGGCGCTGCTTCCGCGGCGTCGAAGTCCTCCGGCACACGCACCAGCCCGCGCGCTTCTGCCAGCATGACCTCGGCGTAACCGCCGTCGGTGGTCATGCCGGTGATGACCGGGTTCTGGCAGTTCACGATATCGCCCTGACGGCATGATGGACACGTGCGATCCTCGCCAGCCAGAAAGCCCACACCCACGCGCTGCCCGATTTGCCAGCCCTCCACACCGTGGCCGACGGCCTCGATGCGGCCCACGACCTCGTGCCCCGGCACGCGCTGCGGCGCGCCAGCAGGTACCGGCTGCTCGACCGTGGCACTGTCGGAGTGGCAGACACCACAGGCTTCCACACGAATGCGTACCTGTCCATCCGCAGGCTCCGGCAGCGGGCGCTCGACGATCTTCAGTTTGCCGGGGGCGATCACGACAGCGGCGCGATAGGTAGTTCGGTTGCTCATTCGTGGTGCCTCGCGCGAAGGGAAAAAGGGGCAAGATCGATCGGATCTGTCATCGGTAACTACCTCAACAAGAAAACTGACGCTGCACGCCTTGTGGGCATGTCGAGGTTTCATGATCGATGAAAAGCAGAGATTCAAAGCGACATTTATAATCCGCTTCTCGGACATGAAGCGCGCGGTGAAGGACGATGCATCGGATTGGTTATTTGCTTACGCAGGGCTTTCAGGTCATGGCCCTGGGCACGCAGACAGTGTTCGAGTTTGCCAATGTGGTCGCGCGCGAACAGATCTATCAGGTCACCAACTATTCGATCGTGGGCGGCGAAGTGCGCTCGTCGGTGGGCGCGTCCGTGTCGTCGCTGCCAGCCAGCGTGGACGACGCCGACACGTGGATGATCAGCGGCGTGGTCGATCCCACTGGCCGGTCCACCAACGCGGACGAAGTTGCCTTTATTCATGATGCGTCGGCACGAGCGCGTCGCGTCGTTGGCCTGTGCACAGGCGCATTCGCGCTTGGCGACGCAGGATTGCTCGATAACCGTCGCGTCACCACTCACTGGGCATTCGCCGATGCGCTCAAGCAGCGCTGTCCGCTCGCTAAGGTGGATGCCGATCGGATCTATATCGTCGATGGTTCGATCTGGACCTCTGCTGGCCTGACCGCCGCGATGGACCTCGCGCTCGGCATGGTCGAGAAGGACCTGGGGCCCGAGGTCGCCAGTCGCGTCGCCCATGTTCTGGTGATGCATCACCGCCGGACAGGCGGGCAATCGCAACACACGGAAATGCTGAAGCTCGCGCCGAGATCGGACAAGGTGCAGACCGCGCTCGAGTTCGTGCGGCAGAACCTGTCCAGCCCGCTGCGCATCGCGGACCTCGCGCATGCCGCGCATCTGAGTACCCGGCAGTTCCAGCGTGTGTTCCAGTCGGAGACCGGCGAGTCGCCGTCGAAGGCGATCGAACGTATCCGCCTGGAGACCGCGCGCAATCTGGTGGAGCGCGGCCGGCATTCGCTCGAAGTCATCGCCCGCGAGACGGGCTTCCGCGATCGGCGTCACCTGCGCGAGGCCTTTCAGCGCAGCTTCGGCCTGTCACCGCAGGCACTGCGACGCGACGCGCGTACCGCTGCGGTGGATTAGACAGTCCTTCCGATGGCTGGCGCATATCGATAGCCGATCTTATTCATTCCCTGTTGGCGGCTGTGTCCTTACCATCCGTGACGCCTCGCGCCACCCGCGCGAAGGCCACGGACTAACATGCCCTACAGGAGCCATCATGCATCGCCGTAAGTTGTTCCAACTGTTCACCGCCACCGCTGTTACCGCGCTGGCGGCGCTGACCACCGCCCAGGCATTCGCCGCCGATCAGGTCATCCGTCTCGGCACGATGAGCGGGCCGGACGCCCAGATCTGGGAGGTCGTGCGCACGGTGGCCAAGCGCAACGGGTTGGACATCCGCATCGTCGAATTCAACGACTACGCGCAGCCGAACGCCGCGCTCGACGCGGGCGACCTCGATGCCAATGGCTTCCAGCATCAGCCGTTCCTCGACAGCCAGATCGAGGCGCGTCGCTACAAGATCGTCAACGTCGGCCTGACCTATGTGGCGCCGATGGGGTTCTACTCGACCAGGTACAAGTCGCTCAATGATCTGCCGGAAGGCGCCAAGATCGGTATCCAGAACGATCCGTCGAATGGCAATCGCGCGCTGCGTCTGCTGCAGGCCAAGGGCCTCATCACGCTCAAGACCGCAGCGGGCAAGAACGCCACGCCGCTGGATATCGCCACGAATCCGAAGAAGCTCAAGTTCGTCGAGCTCGACTCCGCGATCCTGCCGCGTTCGCTCGGCGATCTCGCGGCCGCGTCGATCAATACCGACTACGCGGTGAAGGCCAACCTGTCGCCGACCCGTGACGCGATCGCGATCGAAGACCTGCGCGGCCCGTACGCCAACCTGATTGCCGTGCGCGCGCAGGACAAGGACAAGCCGTGGGTCAAGCCGCTGGTGGCCGCGTACCAGTCGCAGGAAGTGAAGGACTTCCTCGACAAGCAGTTCAAGGGCGCGATCCTGCCGGCTTTCTAACGTGCCCTGATCGCTACCACTGACCCTCACGCACCTGCGCCAGCAGCGTGCGCAGTTCGGGCTCGAGCGCGCGATCGCGCGTCAGCAGCGGCATGGCGTCCTCGAGCCGGGCGAAGAACGGTTGCAACGGCTGGGGCACGACGTGACCCGTGCGCTGGCGCAAGGCAATGCCCTGACGCACCGCCACCAGCATCGCCACCGCCACCTGTTCCGACAGTTCCAGCACACGCAGGCAATCGCGGCTGGCGATCGTCCCCATGCTCACCTTGTCCTGGTTGTGGCATTCCGTCGAGCGCGAGAACGCGGTAGCCGGCATGGTTTGCTTCAGCGCTTCGGCGGTCCATGCCGAGGCGCCGATCTGCAACGCCTTCAGGCCATGATTCAATGGCGCTTCGCTACCCGTCGCACCTGACAGATTGGCCGGCAGCCCGTTGTTGTAGCGCGTATCGACCAGCGTCGCGAGCTGACGGTCCAGCAGGTCCGCCACGCTTGCCACCGCGGTCTTCAATGCATCCATGGCCAGCGCGATATGGCCGCCGTAGAAATGCCCGCCATGCAGCAGGCGGCTCTCGTCCGGATCGACCAGTGGGTTGTCGTTGGCACTGTTGAGTTCGGTTTCGATCCAGCCGCGCGACCAGTCGAGCGCGTCTTCCAGTACGCCAATCACATGCGGCGCGCAGCGCAGCGAGTAGCGATCCTGCAGGCGGCTCGCATGTCGCGGTGCGCGCGAATCGCCGAGCAGCTGACGAATCCGCTCGGCGGCGCGCAGTTGCCCCGGATGCGGCTTGGCGCGGAACAGCGCTTCGTCATAGTGATACGGGTTGCCATCGACCGCCGCTACAGCACCCGCCGTCAGCGTTGCCGCCAGGCGCGCAAGATTGGCCGCGCGCGTCCAGGCCAGGCATGCGAGTCCGGTCATCACGGCGGTGCCGTTCATGATGGCCAGTGCTTCTTTCGGGCGCAGCCGTAGCGGCGCGCGTCCGATTGCGGCGAGCGCCTCGGCGGCTGGCTGACGTCGCCCGCCATAGACCACATCGCGCTCGCCACACAGCGCGGCGGCCACATAGGACAACGGCGTCAGATCGCCGCTGGCGCCGACCGACCCTTCGGCCGGAATGCAAGGCAGCACATCGTGCTCGAGGAAAGCGGTCAGCTGCGCGAGCAGGGCCGGGCTGACGGCGGAGTAGCCCTGACAGAGCGACGCCAGCCGCGCGGCCAGCACCGCGCGCGTTTCATCGGCATCGAGCAACCGCCCGAGTCCCACGCCGTGGAACGTATACAGATGGACCGGCAATTCCCATGCGCGCTCCACCGGCACCGTGATCTCGCATGAGTCGCCATAGCCGGTGGTCACACCATAGATGCGTCCGTCCTCCTCGAGCAACTGATCGAGGAAGGCCATGCCGCGCGTGATGCGCGCCTGAAACGCGGGCGCGTCGGACAGCACCGCGGTTGCATCGCGTCGCGCCAGCGCGACCACGGCTTCTATCGTCAGCGGCGTGCCGTCGAAAATGACCGGCATGAGTGGCGTGGCGGGGGCCGGGTGGGGGGCAGGGCGATGAATATCAGACATACGTCAGCAGGAAAGCGTTGCAGGCACCAGCTTCCAGTAGCGTGGCAGCGGTAACCCATTGAGAGAGAGCGCATCGGGCGCGTCGATGCAAAGGGCGAGCACATGATCGTCGAGCTGCCACGTGCAGGCGTTGGCGTCGTGCATCGACGTTGCTGCTTCAATCCGCACGCTGCCGCCCAGCATGGTCTGGAACAGGCCACCACCATCGCGCTTGATACTGGCTTCCTTGAGCGTCCACGCATGCGTAAAGCACGTCAGCGCGTCCGTATCGAGATGCGAGGCGAGGGTACGACGCTCGTCATCCGTCGTGACGGCGGCGATCAACGCATCGAGTCCCTTGCGCGGCCGGCAGGCTTCGATATCGAGACCCAACGCCACCGTGCCCACCGCACAGGCCACCCGATCGGTGCTGTGCGAGATCGACAGCGCGGCCGGTACCGGACCCGACACCACCGGCGGCGCATCCGCTTCCGCGCTCAGGCTCCAGTCATGCCACTGCCCGCCCATGGCCTCTGCCAATAGCGCGCGCGCCAGCCAGCGTCCGGCGACGAACTGCGCGCGGCGCGCGGGCAGCGGCAGCGCGTCCAGCCGTGCGCGCTCGCTATCGGACATCCACGTGGCGCAGGGCGCCGCCAGCGCGGCGACCTCCGTCACCCAACCATGGCGTATCCACGCGCGCGCGCCGGCAGTGTTCATGCAGGCTCACCGTCGTGCCAGCGCCGGAAGATCAGCGAGGTGTTGATGCCGCCGAACGCGAAGTTGTTGCTCATCATGTAGTCCACGTCCAGCTCTCGTGGCGCATCCACGATGTAGTCGAGCGCCGCGCAACGCGGGTCCGGCGTGCTCAGGTTGAGGTTGGGCGCGAACCATCGATCGCGCATCATCTCGATGGTCATCCACGCCTCGAGCGCACCGCAAGCGCCGAGCGTATGGCCGATATAGCTCTTGAGCGAGCTGATCGGCACGCTATCGCCGAACACCGCATGCGTGGCATGGGACTCGGCGATATCGCCGTGATCGGTGGCGGTGCCGTGCGCATTGATATAGCCAATCTGCTCGGGTGCGAGCGCGGCATCCTCGAGCGCCAGCCGCATGGCCACGGCCATGGTCTCGGCCTTGGGCTGCGTCACGTGAGCGCCATCGCTGTTGGTGCCAAAGCCGACAATCTCCGCGAGGATGCGCGCGCCACGCGCACGCGCATGCTCGAGTTCTTCCAGTATCAGCGTACCCGCGCCCTCGCCAAGCACGAGGCCATCACGCTCGCTGTCGAACGGGCGCGGCGTGGTCTGCGGGGCATCGTTGCGGGTGCTGGTCGCGAACAGCGTATCGAACACGGCCGCCTCGGTAGCATCGAGTTCTTCGGCGCCACCCGCGAGCATCGCCACCTGGCGGCCACTGCGAATGGCTTCGTACGCATAACCAATGCCCTGACTGCCGGAAGTGCAGGCGCTCGACGTCGTCACGATGCGGCCCGTAATGCCGAAGAACACACCGATATTGACCGCCGTGGTGTGCGGCATCATGCGGATATACGTGGTCGCGCTGATGTCCTCGGTGGTGCGCTCGCTACGCATGCGACCGAAATCCGCCACGGCCTCGGGCGAGCCCGCCGAGGATCCGTATGCGATGCCAAGCTTGCCACCCGATACCAGCGGATCGCCGGTAAGCCCGGCATCCTGCAACGCCACCTCGCTGGCCAGCACGGACATCAGCGCCACCTTGCCCATGCCGCGCATGACCTTGCGCGTGAAGTGCGGCGGCAGCACCAGCGGTGGCACCGGTGCGCCAAGGCGGGTGTTCAAGCCTTTGATGTCATCCCACTCGGCCATATGCACGACGGTATTGCGGCCCGCCGCCAGCGACGCGCGTACCGTAGCCCAGTCATTGCCCAGCGCGGAGATGGCGCCGGCACCTGTTACGACGACGCGCTTCATCCGAACATCCCCCCGTTGACCGAGATCACCTGACGCGTGATGTAGCCCGCGTCGCGCGACAGCAGAAACGCCACGGTGGCGGCGACTTCGTCGGGCGTGCCCAGACGCCGCGCGGGAATCATCCGCAACGCTTCCTCGCGCACGTGGGCCTCGACCATGTCGGTGTCGATCAGTCCCGGTGCGACGCAGTTCACGGTGATGTCGCGCTTGGCCAGTTCGATGGCCAGCGCCTTGGTGGCACCGATGATGCCGGCCTTGGCCGCGCTGTAATTGGTCTGGCCACGATTGCCGACGAGCCCGGACACCGATGACAGCGTGACGATGCGGCCCGGTTGGCGACGCTGGACCATCGGCATGACCACGGGATTGAGCACGTTATAGAATGCATCGAGGTTGGTGTGGACCACCTCGTCCCATTCCTCGCCGGTCATCGCGGGGAATGCGGCATCGCGCGCGATGCCGGCATTGCACACCACGCCGTAGTAGGCGCCATGCGCCTCGATATCGGCTGCCAGCGCGCGGGCCGCTTCCTCGCGTTTGGACACATCGAAGCACAACACGCGCGCGCGGCGGCCGCAGGCACGCGCCGCATCGGCCACCGACTCGGCTTCGTCGCGGCGCGAGCGGCAATGAATCGCCATGTCGTAGCCTTCGCGCGCCAGGCGCAAGGCGATGGCGCGGCCGATACCGCGCGACGATCCCGTGACCAGAACCGTGGGATTGCTCATACCTCTTGTCCTTGCAGATAGACCTGCGCATCCGCAGGCTGAAAAACGGAAACGTTGGCGCGCGCCACTTCGCGGCCGTCCAGTTCGATGCGGCAGGCGAACTGGCCGAGCCCGTTGTCGCCGATCATCTCGGGGCGCACACTGATTATCAAAGCCGCGTCGAGCGGGAAATGCGACAGGTCGCATTCATAGCGCCGCGAGCCGAGCAGGAAGCCAACCGCGGGTGGCTGACCGTCACGGCGGTTGCGCACGCCCGCCCATGCCGCGATGGTCTGCGCCATGTACTCGATGCCAACCCAGGCCGGCATGCCCGCCGCGTCGACAAACAGCTGGGTGGCGCGCACGGTCGCGCGGGCGACGCAATGGTCGTCATCGGCGTGCACCAACGCGTCCAGCAGCAGCATGGCGCCGCCATGCGGTACGACTTCCGCCACCGGCGGCAGCGTATCGAAGGTCATGGTCATGCGGCCCCCAACACCAGCGCGCAGTTGCTGCCGCCGAATGCGAACGAGTTGCTCAGCACCAGTTTCGGCGCGCGGCCGAGCGCGCTGCCGGGGCCCGCGATATGCAACGAGGGCAGCGCGGGATCGGCCACGCCATCCCACCAGTGCGGTGGCAATTGTCCTTGTGGATTGTCCGCGAGCGTCAGCCACATCAATGCCGCCTCGATCGCGCCTGCCGCGGCCAGCGTGTGGCCGGTCAGCGGTTTGGTCGAGCTCACCGGCACGTCGGTGCCGAGCAGGTCCGCCACCGCGTGCGCTTCCATAACGTCGTTGGCGGGCGTGGCGGTGCCGTGCAGATTCACGTAATCGAGCGCACGCGCATCGATGCCCGCGGTGGCGATGGCCTGCTGCATCGCAAGCCGCGCCCCTTCGCCGCGTGGATCGGGCGCGGACATATGGTGGGCATCCGTCGATTCCCCCCAGCCGGCAAGGCGCACCGGGCCTTCTTCGCGCGACATCAGAAACAGCGCCGCACCTTCTCCGAGATTGATGCCATTGCGATTCGCCGAGAGCGGATTGCAGCGCGCGACGCTGACTGACGCGAGCGACGAGAAGCCCGCCACGGTGAATGCGCACAACGTATCGACGCCGCCGGCCAGCACCACATCGGCCAGGCCATGGCGCAGAAGCCGGGCACCCGCTGCCATCGCCTTCGCACCCGACGAGCAGGCGGTAGAGATGGCATAAGCCGGGCCGCGCGTGCCAAGCACCTGCGCGAGCAACAGTGCCGGTGATCCGAGCTCCTGCTGGCCGTAGTGATAGGAAGGAGGCAGGGCGCCATCGCGCGACAGATGCCGGATCGCGAGTTCGCCCTCGTGGATACCGGAGGTACTGGTGCCGATGATCACCGCCACGCGCGCGGGACCCACACGGGCGATCGCGGCGTCCACGTCGGCGCGAATCTGCGCGAGGGCGTCCAGCAGCACGAGGTTATTGCGACTCCGATGCGGCGCGGGAAGCGTTGCCGAGAGCGCGGGGTCTTCGGGCAGGTCACGCACCGTGCCGAGCAGAAGGTCGCGCCCGGGGCTGTAGTGGTCCGTGACCTCGCCGGCGTTGGGGGCACCGGCTTCCCACAGTGCGGCGCGCACGGCGTCGTGCCCGCGTCCCAGCGCGCACGTCATGCCAACGGTATTGAGGAATGCGGTCATTGGTCGCCAGCTCCGGTAGTGGCAGCGGGCAACGTACGAATGGTCAGGCGATAACCGTCGCGGCGTTGCTCGATCAAAGTGGTAGCAGGGTCGGGATAACGGATTTCCATGACAACCTCGTCGCCCTGACGCAGGCGCCTTTTGGTGGGCGCATCGTCAAGACGCCAGCCCTGCGGCAAGGCCTGGCGAATCGCCTCGGCCGGCCACAGCGACAACTGCAGATCGCTGAGGATGCGCTCGGGTTGCACCACATCGGGCGCCCACGGCGCACGCGTGATCTTCAGATCGTTGCCGTCCCAGTCCAGACGGGCCAGCACCTGCCCACCGCCGATGGCGGCAAGGCGCGTATGCGCGGCATCGGCCTCCAGCAGCACCTGCAGTTCGCGATGCTCGCGGCGTCCACCCACACCATAGTCGACTTCAATCGATTGCTGTAGCGATAGCGTTCGCTGTAGCGACGCGGGCGGCAGGCGCAGAAGCACCGTATCGTGCGCGGTGGTGGGCATCTCTGACCGCTTTGCGGGGGCAGCACATCCCGCGATGAGGACTGTGGCGATGACGAGAGCGGAAAGCGTGCGGCGCATCATGGACGAAACCACGGTGACAGCACCCACACCGCGCCGACACCAGCCAGCATCGTGATGCCGAACGCGTGCAGCGCAGGCGTGGAGGACAACGCCAGCAGGCCAAACGCAAGCAAGGTACTGGCGGCGCCCAGCACGATCGCACTCCACGACACCCCATCGCCGGGATGCTCGAGCAGGAAGATGCCATAGTCGACGCCCACGCCCAGCAGCAACGCCAGTGCCAGCACGGGGAACAGTTGCACCGGCACATGCAGCCAGCCGAGCAGCGCCACGCTGCACAGGCCCGCCAGCAGCGTCGGCACCAGGGCACGCCACGATGCGACGCCATAGCGCCACGCCAACAACGCGGCCACAGCGACCGCGCCCGCGAGCAACAGCCAGCTCATAAGCACGCGATAGTGGTGGAGGAGGCCGGTGAGATCCTCCACACGATCGACCCATTCGACGCCCGGGGACGATGCGACCGCGGCATGCACCGCGCGCGCGGCAGCGGGATCGGCGAGGCCACGCAGTAGCACGACACTGGCATAAGGGCCCGACTGGCCGCCTTCACGGCCAAGCCAGAGGTGCCGCAGTGCCGCGGACACCGGCTGCGCCAGCCAGGTCGACAACGTCAGGACGTGGTCGGTGCTGGCGTTGCCGACTGGCACCGGCGCGCGCGTCGCATGCAGGGCCTTGGCCACCCGCTCGCGCACCTGATCTTCGAGCCCCGCGGTCAGCGTCGCATCCGCGCGCTGCCGCGCGGCGGACGGCACCCATTCGGAGAGCGCGATCACGCCATCGAGCCGGCCTTGCGCGATCAATCCCTTCAACGCGGCCTTGGCCGTTTCCTCGCGCGCGAGGACCTGATCGGGGGTGTCGCCGCGCACCAGCAGGAACTGCGTCGGGCTCGGGCTACCGAGCAAACGACCGGCCGTGCGTTGCGCTTCCACGAGCGGCGCGGGTGAGTTCTGCAACTGGCGCACATCGTCGACCACGCGCACCTGCAGCAAGCCACCGACGATAAACACGGCCAGCCCCGCCGCGACCAGCACCGATGGCCGATCGAGACGCGCGCGCGGCCAGCGCGCGAGGCCACGTGCCAGCCATGCCGACATGCGGGTCGGACGCAGGCTGCCGCGGTCGAGCAACGGAAACCACAGCACCACGGTGAGGAAGGCGGCGGCGAGTCCCACCGCGGAGAACAGTGCCATCTGCCGCAGGCCGGGGAACGGTGCCACGCCCAACGCCAGATACGCCACCACGCTGGTAGACAATGCCAGCGCCATGCCGGGCAACAGAAAACGCATGGTATGCGCCGGCGAGCGTGTGCTGTCCGCCTGCCGGGTCACGAAATAGTGGATGCCATAGTCCTCGGCCACGCCCACCAGACTGGCGCCGAACACGAGCGTGATCAGGTGCACGCGATCGAAGACGACTGCGGTGACGGAGATCGCCGCCGCGGTGCCGATGGCCAGCGACAGTGCCACCAGCACGATCGGGCGCAGCGAACGAAACGCCAGCCACACGAGCAGCAACACGGCAGCGAGCGAGCCAAGGCCGATCACATTGATCTCGACACTCGCGCGCGCGGCGGCGGCTTCGGCATGGAGCGGAATGCCTGCCGATACCACGCGCACCTTGTCATTGGCGCGACGCGCGCTGGCCTCGGCCGCGGTAAGCAGATCGCTGTAGTCGGTATCGCCGCTGACCGAGAAGGCCGGCTTGCCGATGTGATACGTCAGCAGGATCCACTGCATGCCGTCGGCGGAGAACGACGCCAGGCCATCGCGTTCGCGCACGCGCGTCACGTCCGCGCGCGCGAGCCACCAGTCCTGCCAGAGGCCGAGCGGATCGGTGCTCCAGCCGGTGAGTGCCGAGCCGGAGGAGATTTGATAGAGGCGTGCCAGCGCCTGTTGCGCGAGCGCGGCGGGGTCGGCGTGGGTCAGTTGCGCGCGTTGCGCATCGGTCAGCATGCTGCCGCGCCACGGACGATAGAACGCCAGTGCCGCATCGAAGTCGAACGCGCCGATCTTGTCCACGGGCTTCAGCAACTCGGGATGCCGGGCCGTCACCGCCTGTATTCCATCCGCCGCGGTACTTGCCGCCTGCCAGTCCGGCGCACCGACCAGCACCATCACCTCGCGCGAGACATCCTCGGCCAGCTGGCGCAGCACGCGGTCGGCCGTGGCGGTCCGTTCGCTCGATGGCAGCAGCGCCATGATGTCGGTGTCGATACGATTGCCACGCCAGAAGCCCGCCTGATGCCAGGCGAGCAGCAGCACGAGCACCAGCCAGATCATGGCCAGCACGCGCGCGAGCGGGGACAGGCGGTCCGGCTTACTCAAAACGCTGCGCCTCCGCCGCGGACAACTGCGGCGACGTCGACGGGTCGATCAAGCGGATCTGCGTGACATCGCCGCCGGCCTCATCCATGCGGATACTGCGGACAAAACGATCGCCCGACAGATCGATACGCGCAAAGGCACGCCGGATGCCGGCGTCGGTGGGCGTCAACGTCAGCGCCCAGCCGTCCTTGCCGGTCATGCGCGCATCCACCGAAAAACGGGGCAGCAGCGACGAGAAGTCGCCGCGCAGCAGCGCCACCATCGACTCGCCGAGGATGCGCATTGCGGGCTGGCCGTCGGCGCCCATGCGTTGCTGTACCTGACCATCGGCGCCGCGCACCACCAGTTGCGTGGGCGTGACCACGAGGCTCGAAGCAACGGGCTCCCTGGTCGTCCACGCCAGGCCGTGCTCTCGCGCCAGCAGAAATTCGCCGCGCGAGATCAGTGGCGTGGCAAAGCCGGCCAGTTGGCGTCGCTGCTCGAAGCGGCCACGGATGACGGGCGCGTCGGAGAGGCGCGCGGCAATCTCGTGCAGCGTGTCCGAACCTTTGTCCGAACCTTTGTCCGTCCGCTTTTCCGCCCTCTTGTCCGCCGCCAGCGCAAGGCGCGATGCGCCGATGCCGACAAGCGCGATGAGGGAAACCGAGGACAGCAGGAATGACCGGCGCGTCATGGTTTGACTCCCAGCCGTTCCCACAACACCGGCGGGCATTCGTAGCACATCTCGCCCGTCTGCATATCCACGGCCACCTGTACCGAATACCCCTTGGTCAACCGCTCGCCGGTCGTGGCATCGCGCAGCAGATAGTCGATCTTGAGCCGATGCTCCCACTCGACGATGGTGGCGCGCACGCTCACGGTCTGACCGTAGACCACCGGCCGCACATAGCGCAGGCGCAGGTCGACCACCGGCCACGCATAGCCCGAATCGCGCATGGCCGGATAGTCGTAGTCGTACTTTTGCAGCAGCGCGGTGCGTGCGAGCTCGACGTAGCGCGCGTAGTTGCCGTGCCACACCACGTTCATGGGATCGAGGTCGTGGAAGGCTGGGGTCAGGGTGATTTCGTGGCTAAGCGTCTGGGACATGGCGAGTCATTGCAGCGTTGGCGTCCGGATCGGCCCAGAAGTCGTAAAAGTTGAACCAGTCGTAGGGCGATTGCGGCAGCAGGCCTTCGAGCCATGCGGCAAAGGCGCCCGCGTACGCGGTCAACGCTTCGTTGCGTTGCGCGCGCGGCAGCTTCACCTCGCGCGCGAGTTCGGTAAAGCGCAGCAGATGGCCGTTGCGCTGACGAATGCAGCCCATCGCGAACAGCGGGCAGTCCAGCAGCGCGGCCAGTACATACGGTCCCACCGGGAAACGTGCCGGCGCGCCGAGAAACGGCACGCTGACCGTGCGGCCACCATGCACCGGCACCCGATCGCCGGCAATCGCGACGAACTCGCCGGCATTGATGCGATCGGCCAGCTCCTGCGCGGTGGCGGGGGAAATATCGTCGATCTGATAGAGCTGCAGCGCGGCGTCCGGATCGAGCCGCGACATCAGCCGGTTGAATCGCTCGGCATGCGCGGTGTGGACGAGTACGGTCAGGCGCAGCCCCGCGCGCTGATGAGCCAGCACGCGGCACAGTTCGAGGCAGCCCATATGGGCCGTGACGATAATGCCGCCGCGACCGCTATCGAGCTGGCGATGCAGCGCGTCGACACCTTCGCGCGTGACGTTGTCGAACGCATAGTGGCCGCTGAGGGCCAGCAACTTGTCGAGCAGCGTCTCGGCAAACGCGTAGAGATGCCGCAGCGTATGCCTTGCGCCGGGCGCATGGCCCGTGCTGTCCGTAGCCCGATGCAGACGACGCAGGTAATCGAGCGAAGCGTGCCGTGCCGCGGGGCGTGCCAGCCAGTAATAGGCGACCACGGGCCATAGCACCACGCGGAACGCCGCGCGGCCCAGCAGGCGATGTATCGCGTACAGGCACCAGATGCCCCAGGCGCACGTGGACTCGCCAATGCGGCTCCAGTGGCGTGGCGCGGGGTGGGTAGCGGATGCACGCATGGCGTTGATCTTCTGCGCGGTCGACATCAGGCCAGGCGACGGCCGAGCAGCGTCGGCAGTCGTCTGAGCATGCCGAAGAACAGGCGTGTGTGCATCCACGAGATGCGCACGTTGTCGCGCCACATGTGGAAGTGCGACACACCGTCGCTTGGATACGTGACCGGCGTCGGCAGGTTCAGTACCGGCACACCACGCCAGACCAGATGGACCAGCACCTCGGTGTCGAACTCCATGCGCCGGCCGATATGTGTGGCACGCGTGACCGGGACCACCGCAGCAAGCGGATATACCCGCAGCCCGCACATCGAATCGCGAATCGCGAAGGACAGCGTATGCACCCACACCCAGACATGCGTCAGATAGCGTCCGATCAGCCGCGCGCGCGGCACCGAAGCATCGTATTGCGGCACGCCGCAGATGATCGCGGCCGGACTGCGCCGTGCCATCTCGAGAAACGCGGGAATACAGCCGGCGTCGTGCTGGCCGTCCGCATCGATCTGCAGGGCATGCGTGTAGCCCGCCTGCCAGGCGGCATCGAAACCCGCCATCACGGCGCCACCCTTGCCCTGGTTGTGCGGCAGGCGCAGCAGTGTCACGCGGCCATCGGCGCGCGCGGCGAGGTCGCGCAGCACCTGTGCGCACGTGGCGCTGCTGCCGTCATCGACCAGCAGGCAAGGGAACGGATGCTTCAGGATGGCGTCGACCATGGCGCCGATGGCGCGTTCGTGGTCGAACACCGGCACCAGCACCACGGGGCGGAAGGTCTCGGCCATATCAGTCATGCCTCGCTCCGAAACGCAATGCGGCCACTGGCATGCGGGCCTGCCGCGGAAGTCAGTCGGAACGACAGCGCGTGCTTCTCCACGAGCCATTCGAGATCCATGCGCACCTGCATGCCCGGGCGGATGATGCCCTGGAACTTCAGCACATCCAGACGCAGGAACGCCGCGCGCGGCGGTATCGGGAGCGCTTGCGGTGCCAGCGTCATGACCCAGTCGATCTGAGCCACACCGGGCACGATCGGCGTACCGGGAAAATGACCGTCGAAGATGGCGAGATGCTCGTGAATATCGAGCATCGCGGCGGCGCTGTGTTTTTCACCACCTTCACCGCGTTCGATCCATACCGCGCGCGGCACGGTCTGGCGGAACAGGTCGCGCAATGCCGCCTCGGTGGTCTTGCCCTGCGCGTTGACGGGCAAGGCGTCCTGCGCCAGATGCCAGCGGCGCGGCAGTGCGAGCGGATCGACGCTACCCGTCAACGACGCCTTGAGCGCCGCGACAAACGCAGCGCGCCCGCTTTCGGCAAGCCGCGCGTTGCCCGCTTCGGACAGTACAAGCGCCGCGGCGACGCGCGTACCGATATCCAGATCCACCAGCAGCACCCGTGCCTCGAGTACCCACGGCAATGCCGTTAGCGCCTGTTCGATCGCGGTCAGCGAGACGCGCTTCTCTTCGATCTTGGCAACGCGATCGGCGCGTCCCTGCAGCACGAATCCATGCTGCGCATCCGCGTGGGCCAGATCGGCGCACACATACCAGTCGTCATCGGGCAGATGCGGCGAGCGCACCGCGAGAAAGCGGTCCTCGATGCGCCACGTCACGCCCGGCAGCGGTGTCCAGCGCTCGCCATCGGACGCGCGCTGACGCCAGGCAATGCCGCCGGTTTCCGAACTACCAAAGACTTCGATCGGCGACTGCCCGAGCTGACGCAGCGCGTCGTCGGCAGCCGCGGGCGGCAGCGGGCCGCCCGACGAGAATACCGCGCTCAGTGCCTGACGCACTGCGGTCCAGTCCAGCCCTTCCGGCAGGCGACGCAGATGCGCGGGGCTCGTGATCAGCACGGCCGACGCGGCAGGCAGCCCCGCGCAACCGGACACGAGTTCTTCATTGAAGGCGAGCCGGCCGGCTGGCAATGAGCGGCCGGCGGCGAGCGGCCACAACACGCAGAACAGCAGGCCGTAGATATGCTGATGCGAGACCGTCGTGAGCAACCGCGTATTGGCGACTACATCGGCGGCCACACGGGCGCCGAATGCCGCCTGCAACGTCGCGGTCTCGGCATCGAGTTGCGACAGACGCTTGTCGATCGCCGTCGGCGCACCGGTGGAGCCCGAGGTAAACAAGGTAATGCGCGCATTGGCGGGCAACTGCGGCCACGGCGCGTCGGGGTCCGGCGCGGTGGCGGCCGGTACAAGGCCGCCGGTCATCTCTCCGGCCCAGCCGTCGGTATGCGCGCGTAGCGCGTCCAGCGTATCGGTGCGCAGATCGCCGGGCAATACGACATGCTTGCCGGCATGCCAGGCGCCAAACAGTGCCGCGGCAAACTCGCGCGGCGATTCGACATAGATCGCCCAACGTTGGCCCGGCGCCGCCGCAAACGCCGTGCGCCATGCCGCGGCGCGGGCGAGCAGGGCGCTTGCCTCCGCATCGTCGTGGGCTGCCCGGCGCGCGAGTCCGGCCATCGCGCCGCGCACGCCATACCAGTCGGCGTTTCGCTCAGACATGGCGATGTCCTGCCATCACACGTCGGCGCACCAGCCATTCGGCGGCGAACATCGTACCGATCAGCACGTAGGCGATCGCACCGTTATAGAGGGCCCACGTCGCGTCATCGGCAAATAGTGCCGTGCCCAGCGCCACGGCGCCGTTGCAGCAGAAGAACACGCACCATGCGATCGTGACCTTGCGGGTATAGGCCACGCCGGCGGGAGGCAGATCGGGCTCGCGCATGCGCGCGATGCGTTCGACCACGGTCGGCGGATAGCGCAGGCTCCAGCCGAATAGCCCCAGCATCAGCGCATTGATAAAGACGGGATAGAGCTTGAGGGGCATCGCATCGCCCGATGCCATCACCACGGCCGCCACGGCTGCGGCGACCAGCGCCATCGCGCGCGCACCCGCCTGCTTGCCGGCAGCCAGTCGCAGCACCAGCAGGGCGATCAGAAACAGGGCCACGATGCGCGGTGGCCAGTACTGCAGTCCCACATAGACGACCACCGGGTAGCACAGCGTCAGCGCCACCAGGCCGAACTTGCGCCACGACATCAGGCCGTCGCGGAGGAATCGGAGTCGATCAGCAGCGCCAGCGCTTCCACCACGTCCTGGATGGTGCGCACGGACTTGAACTGCTCGGGCTTCAGGGGCTTGTCGAGCATCGGCTTCAGCTTCACCAGCAGGTCCACTGCGTCGATGCTGTCGATGTCGAGGTCCTCATACAGGCGCGCATCGGGTCGGATACGGTCTGCGTCGATCTCGAAGGAGTCCTGCAAAACAGCGGAGATCCGCGCGAAGATTTCGTCGTGAGTCATGGCCATGCCTGCCAGCTGAATAATATCGATGGTGCCGGACGGGGTCAGGCCGCCCGAATGTCGCTAACCGAGTCGCTACCGGCGCCGCCCGCGGCGCGTTGTGCCGCCACAAAGGATGCCAGCGCTGCCACGCTGGCAAAGCGCGCGCGAACCTCTTCCTTGTCGCCGCTCATCGTCACGCCAAACCGCTTCTGCAGGGCCAGTCCCAGTTCCAGCGCATCGATCGAATCGAGTCCGAGCCCTTCGATAAACAGCGGGGCATCGGTGTCGATGTCCGCCGGCGCCACCTCTTCGAGCGCCAGCGATGTCACGATCAGTTCCTTGATTTCTTGCTCAAGCGCCTGCATGGCGCACCTCCCGGGAAAAATATTCTGTCAGTCCGTGCGTGACGGCGCGCACTGCCATCGCATCATCGGCACCGGCACTGACAAACTGAAGCGGATCGAGATCTTCCTGCACATCGATCACGAAACGGGGCCGGCGCAGCGGTACGCGATACCACTTGTCGCCCTTCTGCAGGAAAGGCGTTTCGCAGCGGATCACCACCGGCGTCAGCGCAAAGCCACCGCGCACCGCGATATTCGCGGCGCCGCGCTGGAGTTTGATCTGTCCGTTGGCCGGCGTGCGCGTGCCCTCGGGAAAGATCACGAGGTTGTTGCCCGCGCGCAGCGAATCGATGCAGCCCTGCATCATGGCCATGCCGGAGTCGTTCAACACATAGCCGGTGGCGCGGACCGGACCCCGCGTGAACGGGTTGCGCGCCAGCGTGGCCTTGACCACGCAGTCTGCCCGGCGGGTCAGGGAGATGATGAGTATCACGTCGACCAGCGACGGATGGTTCGCCACGATCAGCAGGCCCTTGCGCCGCAGCCGCTCGGCGTGGCGCACTTCGTAGCGAATGACGCCGGACGCGCACATCAGCCAGACGAACAGCCGGAACGCGTGATGCACGACATCCTTGCAGATGCGAGCGCGCTGTTCGGCACGCCAGGGCAGCAGTGCGAGCGTGGGAAATACGAGCATCCGCAGTACGAGTCCACCCAGACCGAACCCGGAGAAACACAGGCCCGTGGCACATACCCGCCACGCCCGTTCAATCGGCATCCAATGCTCAACCATGGTATTTCCAATGCCACGCGGCAACTTCGCCGCGATAGGTCAACGACTCCTCTCCGGTTAGCACGAACCGGAGCACATCGAGCCCATGGGGGAGCTCCGCCACATTATTGGCTGCCGCCACGGCGTCTTCGTCTGCCAGCGTCAGCGTATAACAAGGCTCGTCCTCGCCGGGCAGGGCGAGGCGCCAGCACCAACTGTACATCGCTTCCGGCTCGTCCACGAACGATGCATATGGCGCGGCCAGCGGCGCCTCGTAGTAAACCAGCAGCACTTCGGGCGCGCCCTCGGCCAGCAGGCTGCAGGCCTCGAGGACTGCCGTCTCCACCGTGTCCCGGCCTGCCGACAACGCCTGCAGGTTCGCGCGATGGCTCAGGTCGATCGCACGTACCGCGCCAATGGCATTGTGCACAGAGAGCCCGAACGCCGTCGGCGATAGCGGTTCGCTGGCAGCCAGATCGGCGAGCATCGTTACCAGTCGCGCGGTATCGCCATGCCGGGAGCTGAACACCGCCGGCATGGTTGCCGAGGATGCATGGTCGCGCTCGCAGGCATACACGGGTGCGAGTGCCACGCGCCCAAGCGGCGGCAGGCGTCTGCGCAGCATCGCGGCCATCTCGGCAAGCGGCGGTACCGGGGGCGCGGCGGGGGGCAAATACGGAGCTTTGCTCCACGCGCGCCACGCTTCCTGGCTATCGAGACCGCCGGCCCATGCCGACCATGCGCGCACGGCAAAACGCAGCGTCGTTGGCGTATTGGCAGGGGGGTAACGGCGGGACAAGGGATATTCGTGGGAACTTGGCGCGCCATTTTACTCAAACGACACCGGGCCAATCCCGAAAATGTTGTTACTGTGGCAAAAATGCTGGTGGAAATATCACAAATCGCGCCGTTGTGTTATGCGCTAAGGTCCACAAAACGGGCCGGGATGGGCCGAGAACGGCATATTTAGTGGCGTTTCGGTAACGCCGGGCGTGGTTACAACGTGACAGGGCCGTTCAAACAATTAGGGTTTTTGCGACTTTATTTGTCTTTGACTTTTTAGTGATTAAGTCGCCGCCAGATTGAAGGCGCAATGCCGACCACGCGTCCAAACGTCCGGGCGAAGTGACTCTGGTCGGCAAATCCGCATGCCAGCGCGATAGCCCCGAGCGCCATGGCGCCCCCGACGAGATAACGCTTGGCCAGTTCCACCCGCTGCAGCACCATCCAGCGATGCGGTGGCATGCCCATCGAGACGCGGAAGGCTTTGGCAAAATGCGCGCGCGACAACTGGCATTCGCGCGCGAGCGTCTCGAGCGAGATCTCGCCATCGAGGTGGGTCAGGATCAGTTCCTTCGCGCGCCGCTCCTGCCATGGCGCCAACCCTTGCTGAACGCGCCGCGCGGGGACTTGGACGCCGCCATACGACTGCACCAGGTGCGCGCGCAATGCCAGCGCCATATGGTCGACGAACAGGGTCGACGCCTGTTCCGGATGCGCGAGTGCGGGAAGCAAAGCCTGGCTCAGATGGTGAACCATCGGATCGGGCACGGCCAGGTGGGGCGGGCAGTGCAGGCGCTGCACGGTGCGGATGCCCAGATCGTTCGCGGTCTCGTCGAGCGCGGAATGCGGGATGTAGAACTGCATGCAGTCGTACTCGCCAATCAGGTCGGCCACCCAGTTGCGTTCCAGATCGTAGATCGCCAGCGAGCCGCGATCAAAGGGAACATGCGGCGCGGTGCGGCCGCCGACCCACAGGTTCTGCTCGCCGAACGGGCGCAGTTGCAGGACCACGAGGTACGAAGGCTCGCGCTCGTAGGGGTCGGTCCGTCCCGAATTGCGGCGCGTGCTGCGGACGCGCGAGATACCAATCGGCGCGTAGGGCAGCGCCCGGCTGATGATCGTCTGCGTGACGTCCGCCGGCATGTGTCCGGAATGCTGCAAGCTCGAACCACTGTCTTCCATCTGCTGCCCGGCGTGTACTCTTCATGCGAAAGCGGAAGTATCGCTGAAAGCGGTGACATAACGGAAGCCTTGGAACGGAGATTGCTCTGAACTTCCTCTACATGCGACGGGAGACGCGGTGAACTGGCTCGATGCAATGCAGTGGCCCGCGATGGCCGTAACCGTGCTGGCCACCTGGCTGGTGGGTTCGCGCAGCCCGCGGCGCCGCAAGATCGGATTCTGGGTATTTATTGCAAGTAACCTAATGTGGGTCATGTGGGGGATCCATACGGCCGCATATGCGCTAGTGACACTTCAGTTTGCGTTGGCGGCCCTGAATATCCGGGGGATGATCGAGGCCCGCAAGGCCAAGGCCGAATCATGAGCAAATCTTCGTTGGTACGCGTACGCGGTGCGCGCGAGCACAATCTCAAGAACGTCGACGTCGATATCCCGCGCGATGCGCTGGTGGTGTTCACCGGCGTTTCGGGTTCGGGCAAGTCGTCGCTGGCGTTTGGCACGTTGTACGCGGAAGCGCAGCGGCGCTACTTCGAATCCGTCGCGCCCTACGCGCGCCGCCTGATCGATCAGGTTGGCGTGCCCGATGTCGATGCCATCGAAGGTCTGCCGCCCGCTGTGGCCTTGCAGCAGCAACGCGGCACGCCCAATGCGCGTTCCACCGTCGGCAGCATCACCACGCTCTCCAACCTGATCCGCATGCTGTATTCGCGTGCCGGCACCTATCCCGCAAAGCAGCCGATGCTGTACGCGGAGGATTTCTCCCCGAACACGCCGCAAGGTGCCTGCCCGCAATGCCATGGCCTGGGCCGCGTCTACGACGTGACCGAACAGTCGATGGTGCCTGACGACTCGCTGTCGATCCGGGACCGCGCCGTCGCCGCATGGCCGCCGGCATGGCATGGCCAGAACCTGCGCGACATCCTGGTGACGCTCGGCTACGACATCGACAAGCCCTGGCGTGATCTGCCAAAGAAGGATCGCGACTGGATACTTTTTACCGACGAGCAGCCAACCGTACCGGTCTATGCGGGCTTTACGGCCAAGGAAGTGCGCGCCGCGCTCAAGCAGAAGATGGAGCCGAGCTATCAGGGCACCTTCACCGGCGCGCGCCGCTATGTGTTGCAGACCTTCGCCAATACGCAAAGCGCGTTGATGAAAAAGCGTGTGGCGCGGTACATGGCTGGCAGCGATTGCCCGTTGTGCCACGGCAAGCGGCTCAATAAAGCGGCGTTGACGGTCAAGTTTGCCGGGCTGGATATCGCCGAGTTTGCGCATTTGCCGCTGGCCCGCGTTGCGGAAATCATGGGGCCGGTGGCGGCTGGCCAGAGCGCCGCCGGAAAAGTTGACGAGAAGCAGGAGCGACGTCTGGCCGCGCAGCGCATTGCGGCGGAGTTGCTCGAACGGCTGTCCGCGCTGACCGATCTCGGGCTCGGCTATCTGTCGCTCGACCGCAGCACGCCGACGCTGTCGTCGGGCGAGTTGCAGCGCCTGCGGCTGGCGACGCAACTGTCGTCGCAGTTGTTCGGCGTGGTGTATGTACTCGACGAGCCCTCGGCGGGCCTGCACCCGGCCGATGGCGAGGCGTTGCTGCGCGCGTTGCAGCGGCTCAAGACCAGCGGCAATTCGCTGTTCGTGGTCGAGCACGATATGCAGACCGTGCGCAGCGCGGACTGGATCGTCGACGTCGGGCCGGCTGCGGGCGAGGGCGGCGGATGCGTGCTGTATAGCGGTCCGCCCGAGGGGCTGGCCAACGTCGCGGCATCGAGCACGGCGCGCTATCTGTTCGATGCAGAGGTAGCGCCGCCCATGCGAGCACCGCGCGCGGCGCAGTCATGGCTCAAGTTGACCGGCGTCACGCGCAATAACCTGCACGCGCTCGACGCGGCGATTCCGCTCGGCTGCTTCACTGCGGTCACGGGGCTCTCGGGTTCCGGTAAATCGAGCCTGATCAGCCAGGCGCTGCCCGAACTGGTGGCGCGTCATCTTGGCAAGGCAATCGAAGACGCCGATGAGGATGAGCAGGGCGCCGGCGATGGGCTACTGCCCGCATCGGAGACCCCCACCCATGGCCATATCGCGGGCGGCATGGACGCCATTCGTCGTCTGGTGCGCGTCGATCAGAAGCCGATCGGGCGTACCCCGCGCTCCAACCTCGCGACCTATACCGGGCTGTTCGATGTCGTGCGCAAGCTATTCGCCGATACGCCCGCGGCGCGCAAGCGGCGCTATACGCCCGGCCGCTTCTCGTTCAACGTGGCGCAGGGGCGCTGCCCGACCTGCGAAGGCGAGGGCTTTGTCAGCGTTGAGCTGTTATTTCTGCCGAGCGTCTATGCGCCATGTTCGACGTGCCATGGCACACGTTACAAGCCGCAGACGCTCGAGGTGCAATGGCAGGGCCGGAATATTGCCGAGGTGCTCGACCTGACGGTCGATGCCGCGTGTGATGTGTTTGCCGGGGAGGCGCAAGCAATGAAGTCGCTGACCGTGCTGCGCGATATCGGTCTGGGGTATCTGCGGCTCGGTCAACCGGCGACGGAGCTCTCTGGCGGCGAGGCCCAGCGCATCAAGCTCGCCACCGAGCTGCAACGCGCGCACCGTGGCGACACGCTATACGTGCTCGACGAGCCGACCAATGGGCTACACCCTTCAGATGTCGACCGATTGCTGGTGCAACTGCAAGGGCTGGTGGAGCAGGGCAACACGGTCGTGGTGGTGGAGCACGATATGCGCGTGGCCGCGCAGGCCGACTGGATTATCGACATGGGCCCCGGCGCCGGCGACGCGGGCGGCAAGATTGTCGCCTGCGGCCCGCCGGCGAAGATCGTCAAGGTCAAGGCAAGTCAGACCGCGCGGTATCTGGCGGAGTACGTGCAGACCTGACGATCTTGACCGGGATCGACTTCGCGGCGGGAACGTGGGCTAGGCCGCCGCCGGAGTGATCGTCGACGGGGCCGATGCGGCCGCCGCGGCGGAAGCGCGTCGGCGGGTATTCCTGGGCTTGCGCTCGCGTGGCGCCGTGCTCGGCATGCGCGGCGCCGCGATGGTGGCGCCCCATGCGGTTGCCAACACGCGCAGCGCATGCTCGTGGAACGTGCCGTGCAGATGCTGATCGAGAAACTCGGCTAGCGAATCGTAGGAGAACTTCTTCGCGCCCTTGATCAGTAGTTCGGGCTGCGTCGCCGCCTGCTGCCACGCGCGATCGTGGATCAGCAGATAGGGCGGAATGTCCCGGCGCGTCTCGCGCAACGTACGAATGCCGGCCTCGATCCGCACCAGAATTGCCCAGTCCGTTGGCAGTGCTCGAATCAGATGGACGGCTTCGACATCCTCGGAAGTCAGGGAGCCGACAAGAAAGCGATGGAACATCAATTGGGATCTCCTGACGGGTGCAGCGTTCACCCGTTCATGATTTCCCAGCCTGATCGAAACAGATATCCGTCGTCGTCCTACGGCCCTATAGGCAATCGTGCAACAAGCCGTTGCAGAATTGCCCGAGATGGTCACGCCGGGCGCCGGCGCGGCACTCGCGCACTGAGCATCGCCCACGGGACGGTGGCGAGCAACGATGCGAACACCATCAGGCCACCGCCTAACCATGCCCAGATCGACAGTTGCTCGCCCAGCCATGCGTACGCGAACAGCGCGCCGAACGCTGGCTCGCTCCCCATCAGCAGCGCCACGCGCGTCGGACTGCTGCGCTTGACCGCAAAATTCTGCGCAAAGAATGCAAACAGCGTGCAGGCCAGCACCAGATAACCGACGCTCAACCAGAAGGTGCCGTGCGCGGAGAACGACGGGAGCGATGGGAGCGCGGACCACGATGATGGCGCGATCAGCAGCGCGACGATAAGGCTGCCGAGCGCGACCGTGCCTGCCTGAATCGCGGTGATCGACAACGCTGTGAGCTTGTTATCGCGCATCACGCGTTTGGTCACGCAGACCATCAGCGCGCGCAACAGCGCGGCCAGCAGGATCAGCGCGTCGCCGCCCGTCAGTGAGAACGCGCCTCCGGTCACCATGATGGCACCCGCCAGCGACAACGCCACGGCCAGCCATTCGAGCGGCAGCGGCCTTCTGCGCAACAGCACCCATTCGACCAGCGGTGTCAGCACGATGCACAGGCTGATAAGGAACGCGGCATGCGAGGCATGCGTCTGCGCGACGCCGAAGGTCTCGGCGAGAAAGATGCCAAGCAGCAGCACACTCGAGCCCAACGCGCCCGCCAGTGCGCCGGGGCTGACGCCACGTAGTCCGCGCAATGCGGGTGACAGCACGATAAACGTCAGGCCAAAGCGCAGTGCCAGCAGTCCGAGTACGGGATAGAACTCCAGGGCGATCTTGACCACCCCATAACTGGTGCCCCAGACCATCGCCACGGCGAGCAGCATCAGATCGGATATCCAGAGCAAGTGAGTGGGTTTTGGCACGTGAGCTTCCCGCGGGTTCGATTGAGCCGTATGGTCGCTCATTGCGTTGAAAACTATAATGCGGTCGCGCCGCACAGCTTTTATGTCGCGGATGCACAAATAACGGCCATACGGGTGCCTCTCAATGAACTCCACTACGCTTTTTGCGTTATTGCCGGATATGGCCGTGTTCTCGCGCGTGGTCGATGCGGGCAATTTTTCCGAAGCGGCGCGGCAGCTTGGCAGCACGCCGTCGACGATCAGCCGGCAGATCAAGCGTCTGGAGCAGGCGCTAGGCACGCGATTACTGGAACGTTCCACCCGCAGTGTCCGACTCACCGATTCGGGCGCGCAGGTCTATCGTCATTGCCGCGACATGGTGGGCGCGGCGTCCGGCGCGGTCGATATCGCCGGGAATCTGGTCACGCAGCCGCAGGGCCGGGTCAGCCTCAGCGCGCCGATCTCGTACGCGCGGTCGGTGATACATCCCCTGGTCGCTGAGTTTCTGCGCGATTGGCCGGAGATCGACGTGCAACTGATCTTCGCGGACCGCGAGATGGATCCGCTGCGCGACGACGTCGACCTCGTGATCCGATTGACGCGATCGCCGCCACTGGGGCTCGCGGCTAGACCACTGGGTAACGCACGGTGGCTGCTATGCGCGTCGCCCGCGTATCTCGCCACGCACGGCATGCCGGCCGAACCACGCGATCTGGTGCGTCATCAATGCCTGTATCTCGGAGAGACGGTTGACGATAACCGCTGGAATTTCAGGCGTGGCGCGGAGACGCAATCGCTCGACGTGCGAGGGCGCTATATCGCCAACGATGTGAGCGCGCGTCTGGATGCCGCGCGGCATGCTATCGGCATTGCGAGTCTGCCCGATTTTGCCGTGGCCGAAGCGTTGCGCGATGGCGATCTGGTTCAGGTGCTTGGCGACTGGGAGTTCGAGGCGCATGCCTATATGGGGCGGTCTGGTTGCTGTATCCGCCCAATCGTTTCTTGCCATCGAAGGTGCGCGTATTGATCGATCATCTCGCCCGTCACCTGCAGGTAACCTGATTCCGGCCGTAACTGCGCCATGTGTCCGATTCTGCCGCGCTATCGCGCAACGCAAGGCCAGGCGTCAGTGCTAGGCTGGACGACCCGTGTCTAGCCTGAAGTCATCATGGTCACCAACGCGATTCCCAAGAGCGCGCTTGCGCGTGCCGCCACTGAGCTGATTCGGGATACCGAAAGCGATATGCTGTTCGCGCATTCGGTGCGCGTATACCTCTGGGCCGCGATGTCGGGCAAGCGCCGCGGCCTGCGGTTCGACCCGGAGTTGCTGTACATCGCCGCGATGTTTCACGATCTCGGTCTGACGCCGCAGTACAAGGACAGCCAGCTCCGCTTTGAGGTTGACGGCGCCAATGCGGCGCGCGATTTCCTGCGCAGCCACGGCATCGCCGAAGCCGAGGTCGACCGTGTGTGGCTGGCCATCGCGCTACACACGACCCCTGGCATTCCCGAGCATATGCACCCCGAGATCGCGCTGGTGCAGAGCGGCGCGGGCATGGACGTGGCGGGCCGGGGCTTCGACGACTTCACTCAGGCGCAGCGCGAGGCAGTGATATCGGCCTATCCGCGCGGCAGGACATTCGGCACGCGCATGATCGACACGTTCTACGAAGGCATGGCGCACCGGCCCGCCAGCACCTTCGGCACCTTCAACGACGATTTCCTCGCATTCAAGGACCCCACGTTCGAGCGCGTTGACCTTTGCCGCGTCATCCTCAGTTCGAAGTGGGAGGGGTGAGCGGCTTGGGACGTTAGCAGCGATCGAGGCAGGCCGTCTTTTCCTCGCAGTGAGAATGAGTTACATTCCCACCCGAACGAAGATGACGCCACTATGACTGCCAGACTCCCATTGCTGCTGACCATTTTTCCCGCCTATCAGGCGTGGGATCTCTATCAACTCGTGGCCAATGGCGCGACGTACCATGTGTTGACGGAAGCTGCGGCGACCGTCGCATTTCTGGCCGTTCTCTATCTCGTCATTCGCGATCGCCGTCGTGCGGCACGCGAGTTCGATGAGCTCGCGTCATCGGCCAAAGTCACCGAGCGCGCGTCGCAGGAGCGGAATGACGATGCGCGGCAGACGACCCGGGACTTTCTGCTATCGATGCAGAAGCAATTCGATGCGTGGAAGCTAACACCCTCAGAAAAGGACGTCGCGCTGATGCTCGTGAAAGGATTATCTCTTGACGAGATAGCCCGGTTGCGCGAAAGCGGGTCAAAAACCGTGCGTCAGCATGCAACAAATGTTTATGCCAAGGCAAAACTCGAGGGCCGTCACCAGTTGGCAGCCTATTTTCTCGAGGATTTGTTGGTGGGGGCGCCGGCGGTTCGCTGAGCATCCGGGACAGATGTCCCGGTAGCCGGAAACCAAGGCCTGGCGGGCCTTCAGAGAGGATGGTCACCATCTGGGTGGCAAATGTCCTGTGTTGTAAAAGTTCACAGGACTTTCCAGGACATAGGCCTGATTTCGCTCCGGCAAATGTCCCGACATCCAGTTTTGCCGATTGTTAGCGAGAATGATTCCTATTAGTTTTCAGGTTTCAGACTCACTGACCGGCTTAACTCATGTCCTCTTCCGCTTGCCCAGTTCACGCCCCTCGTCCGCGCATTATTGCCACCCTGATTTCCTCCATCATTGCAGGTATGCCGTCGGTGGGCCTGGCGCAGTCGAATTCATCGGAGCAAGCGCTGCCGGCCGTGACGGTGTCTGGCGCGAAATCGCTGCCCGGCAATCCGAATGAAGTGGTAACCACCGGCACGAAGACGGACACCCCGCTGCGGGATATTCCCGCCGCGGTCACCGTGATTCCGGAAGAGATCCTGCGGGAGCAGGGTGCGATCGACATGAATTACGCGCTGCAGAACTCGGCAGGCGTGCAGCCGCAGCTGGCCGGCGGCTATGGCTTTGCCAACAACTACACGATCCGTGGCCTGGCCATGCGCTTTCTGCGGGATGGCTATCCCGACGGCCCGAGCCAGAATGGCTATTACCGAACCATGTACGACGTCGATCGCATCGAGGTCCTCAAGGGCCCCGGCTCGGCGCTCTATGGTTCGGGTCAGCCCGGCGGTACGGTCAATATCGCCACCAAGCCGCCGCTGTCCAAGTTCAGCGCCGAGGTGGGCGCGTTCGGTGGCAGCTTTGGCACCTGGGGTACCTACGTCGATGTGGGCGGGCCGGTTACGTCCGAGGTCAACGCGCGCCTGATTGCCGACTACGAGAAGAGCGACGGCTACCGCGGGCTGGGTCGCGATATCCGAGAGGTCTCGCCGTCGTTCAACTGGGCGTATGACACCAACAAGTCGCTGACGATCAAGTACGACCATCGGGACATCAATATCGTCCCCGACAACTACGGCATCATTTTCAACAATCAGGGCAAGATCGCCGGCGCCCCGCGCGATGCCCGCTACTACAGCCCGTTCAACGACACACGTCAGTTGATCGACCGGGTTACCGTCAGCCACGACTGGCGCATCGACCCGTCGCTGACCATGCGCACGGCGTTTATCTATGACGAGCGCTCGCTCGACATGACCCGCAACGCCGGCGGCAATGGCGGCAATGCGGCGAACCAGATGACTGGCCGGAATGCACGCACGCAGTCGGACGACGGGCACTTCATCCTCGCTCAGAACGAACTGGTCTGGAAGACGCGGACCGGACCCGTCGACCACACCGTGCTGTTCGGCCTCGAATATTCGGACACGCATATCAATACGGCCCGTACCGGCTATAACCTGCCGAATATCCTCAATATCAACGCGCCGGTCGTGCCGGAGACGACCCTGGCCGGTATTCCCTCGGTGCCCGCGCAAGGGTTCAATCGGGTACTGAAGCAGGAGGATTTTGGCGTCTACCTGCAGGATCAGCTGGCCTTTGGCGAACACTTCAAGCTCCGCGGCGCCGTGCGGACCGATCACGTCAAGTTCAGCGACGTGGGCACGCAGGGGGGCGCGTTTCGCTCGATCGGCAATTCCCCGAACCTGACGTCCGGCTCGCTGGGCGGCGTCTGGCAGCCGACGCGGTCGCTGTCGTTCTATGCGGGTGTGTCGAGCAGCAAGTTCATCAACGTCTCGACCGAGCCGTCGGCGCTGTCCGCCGATCCGGAAAGCGCGCTGCAGAAGGAGATTGGCGTCAAGGCCGACTTCTTCGAAGGCAAGCTGAACACGAACGTGTCGCTGTTCGAGACCGAACGCAAGAACTACTACATCACGCTGCCGGGCGCCCTGAGCCCGACGCCCGATGGCCGCGACAAGAGCCGCGGGGTGGAGTTCGAACTGTCGGCGCTGCCGCTTCCGGGCTGGACGATCCTGGCCAACTTCGTGCTGCAGAACGTGGAAGTCGAGTCGAACGCGCTCGCCTCGAACGCGATCATGGGTGTGAACAATCGCAGCATTGCGGGCACCCGCCCGGCTGGCGTGTCCCGCACGGGCGGCCGCATCTGGACCACCTACGACTTCCAGCAGCAGAGCCTGCATGGATGGGGCGTCGGCATGGGCCTGACGTACAAGGGCGACAGCTACGCCGATACCCTGAATCTGTACCAGGTGCCTTCCTACGTGGTGCTGGACGCCGCGATCTATTATCGGCAGAAGAAATTCGACGTCACGCTCAACCTGCGCAACTTGACCGACAAGACCTACTACATCTCGCCGACGTTCTCCGGCGCGCTGCCTGGCGACAAGCGTAGCGCCATGGTGACCGCGCGTTATCGCTTCAACTGAGGATCCTCATGACATCCCATTCTTTTCTGAAGGCGCTCGTACTGTCGCTCGTCGTGAGCGTCGCCCCGTCTGTTGCTCAGGCGCATTATCTCTGGCTGGAGCAGGACAAATCTGGCGGCCATCTCTATTTCGGCGAATACGAGGAGCTGTTGCGGGAACGCTCGCCGGGCCGGCTCGATGAGATGCCGGGGCCCGAGATTCGGGTCAAAACGACAACGGGCGAGGCGATGACGGTGCAGCCCAGGCGCGAAGCCGGCGGCTTCGCGTTGGGAGGGCTGCCGCGCGGCGGCGACGTGATCGCGACGGAGACCGGCTACGAAGTCAAGGATTGGACCAAGTCGGGCCTCGGCATCGTCAAGCCGATGTTCTATGCGCGTCTGATCGGTAGCGTGCCGATCAGCGCCGCGGAAGCCATGACCCTCGACATCTTGCCCACCGGCAAGGCTGGCGAGTTTCAGGTGGTCTTTCGCGGTGCGCCCCTCACGGGCGTCGACGTTCGCATCATCGCCGCCAATGCATGGACCCGTGAGGCCAGCGCGGACAAGGACGGCAAGGTGCATTTCGAATTGCCCTGGCGCGGCCAGTACATCCTGCATGTCGTGAAGCTGGAAAAGGCAACGGGTGAGTTCAAGGGCGTCGCGTACGAGGCAGTGCGCCATCGCGCCACGACGACGTTCGATGTCCCGCGCGGCCCGGCCACTCGCATCCCCGCGAAGTGGAATGCCTCGACCCCGCACTGATCTTGCCGCACGGCGTGTCGAAAGGGGGGCGGCGTAGCGCTATTTGGCGCGCTCTTCCGTCACGGTCGGGTCGGAGACGATCCGAGCGCCCACGTCTTTCAGAAGTCGTTGGAACTCGGGCGAGCTCAGCACGATCTTCCCGGCTGCGGCGCGCAGGCGGTCGACCGCCTCCGGAGGCAGAGAGAACGACGTCGGCAGCTCGTTCAGGTAAGCCAGCTCTTCCTTGTCGGTCAATTGATCGAAGGAAACGTCGATGGCGTAGATCGTGGCATCCGGCGTGCGCAGCATCGTCGCCACGTCGGCGTCCTTGTTCGCGGAAAAGGCGTTCGAAGCCCGTACGCGGGCCATGGATTGCCACCGTGCCTGCATGTCCTTCAGCAGTTCCGTTGCCTCATACGAGTAATGGTCGATGGGCACGCCCGTCGCCTTGACGAGGATCTCCAGGGTTCCCGGCGGGGCTTCCGACTTGTCCCACGCCGTTTTCGGCACCGACAGTGAATTGACGACAAACACGACAATTCTTTTGAGCCGGTCAAGGGGTGAGGGCATGTTGGCGAGATGAAGCGCTTCCATCAATTCCAGCGCATCGAGCACGCTGCGCATGCCCAGATTGTCAGAAATCCCGCCGTCAACAGTGTGAATATAGGGTCGGTCGACGCCATCGGCGAGCTCGGCCTCTTCTCTGAGATGACGCGTCACGCGCGCGGCGGGACGAGGCGGATCGCCGCTACCGATAAACGGTTTGATCCAGTCAGGCACGGCGTAGCCACACGTGCCACCGTAGTTGTTGAGGGTGATCGGCGTCAGCACCACCGGCACGGCGGACGATGCGGCTGCGGCGCGGGACAGGCGCACGGCGCTGAGGTCCGAGCAGAGCAGGTCAAACGTCGCCTGCGTGAACGGCAAACGTGCCCCGGTGGTGATGTCCGTCGCCGCGGCAACGATGAATGGGCCATTGCCGCGGTTCAAATCGCCGAATGTCGCGCCCTCAAACAGGATCTCGTCGTAAAGATCCGCCGCAAGCTCAGAGCGGCCCCACCCACTCGACCACAGTGACGGCCAGTAAGCCGGATTCAGCGTGCGCGATGTAATCGCCCCTTGGACATTGCGCTTGAGAAATCGCTGTTCATAGTCGTCGAACAGCCGATCTCCGTACAGTCCGTACGCGAGTGCGGTGAAGCTTCCTCCCGAAACGCCCGTGATCACCCCGACATGGTCCAGCAACCGGGACTTGTTGCCCTTTGGGCCAACAACTTCGGTATTACGCAGAAATTCGAGAACGCCATAAGAGAAAGTGGCGGCACGCGTGCCGCCACCGGAGAAAGCCAGGACCACGAGGTTCTCGTTCTCCGCGGAATACTGTGGACGCGTCAAGTATCGGTATCCGGCCCCGGGATCGGCGTGGAGAATGGGCGGATTGACGGGCCGGCTGGCACAACCGCCGAGCAGAAGCAGCGATGCAACGATCGGCCAGGCAGCGGAAAGCAGTCGTCTCATGACATTAAGCATTATCGATTCTGTGATGAAAGATTTCGCTTTCGACGCCGGACGCCACTTTAAAGAGATGCCGGATCGATAATGTATTCAGCATAGAGGGAGGTTGGGATGCTGACCACGCCGACGTCAGGAAAAGCTTTGTCACGCGGAATGCTTGACGTGTTGATCCGCGCGGGCCTCATTGCGGCCCTTGTGTATTTTTGCTTCCGTGTTTTCAATCCCTTCCTCGATCTCATGATCTGGTCGGTGATTCTTGCCATCAGCCTTTACCCGCTCCACGTCGGGCTGCGCAATCGAATGGGTGGCAAGGATGGCCGCGCCGCGACGCTGATGGTCATCGTGGCGCTCGCCCTCATCGTGGTGCCAACTTATCTGATGGGCGCCGCCATCATCCACTCGGTCGAAGAGGCGGCGGCCATTGTCAAGGGCGGGCAGCTCCACCTTCCGACTCCACCGGAAGCGGTGGCGGGATGGCCGCTGATTGGCAAGCCGCTGTACGACATCTGGCTGCAGGCGGCCACTGACATCACCAGTCTCCTGCAACGATTCGGGCCCGAGATCAAGTCGACGGGTCTCACCTTGCTGGCGGCGGCAGCCATGGTGACCAAGGGCCTGCTGATGTTTCTGTTCGCGCTGATCATCGCGGGTATCGTGATGGCTTATGGCGAGCTTGGCCATCGCAGTGCGATAGACATCCTGTCTCGTATTGCCGGCCCGGAGAAGGGCCCGCGTATCACGGCCTTATGCACATCCACCGTGCGCGCGGTGGCCATCGGTGTGGTGGGCATCGCGTTTATCCAGATGCTGCTTGTGGGTATCGGCTTCGTTATCAAGGGCGTTCCGGCGGGCGGCATTCTGGCGCTGATCGTGCTGCTGCTCGGCATCATGCAATTGCCGGCCACGATCATCACGGTCCCAGTCATCATCTATGTGTTCGCCACCGAGGGCGCTGGCACTGCCACGGTTATCTTCGCCATCTACACGTTTATCGCCGGACTGGCCGACAACGTGCTGAAGCCCATCATGCTAGGGCGGGGCGTCGAGGTACCGATGCCGGTCATCCTGATTGGTGCCCTGGGCGGCATGGTGTCCGGCGGCATCATTGGGTTGTTCATTGGTCCGGTGATGCTGGCAGTGGGCTATCAGTTGTTCTGGGCGTGGGTGAGAGACCCTCCACCCCTGACCGATTCGCAGTCTCTCCAACCCTGACGCGAGGAGGCACGGTCGATGCGCATCGCGGCCGGCGCAAGGCGCGTGCTGGCGGCAGGTAGCCTTTGCCTGAGCGCGTGCGCGCGACTGGGGCCGGACTTTCACGCCTCGCACGAGGACTGGGTCGAACACTGGAACAGCCCGGCCATCGAACAGTTGAGCGCGCGAGTGGACGGGCAGGGCGACGCCGAGCGCGCGGCGCAGTGGTGGAAGGTCTTCGCCGATCCGACGCTCGAGCGGCTGATTGCCGATGCCGATGCCCATAACGCCAGTCTGAAGATCGCCGGCTTGCGCGTGATGGAAGCCCGCGCGCAACTCGGTATCGCGCAAAGCGGGCGCTATCCGCAGTTGCAGCAGGTCAGTGCCGACGCCCTGCGCGTGGACCGCAGGCAGGCCGGCGGCCGCAACCCGGAGAACAGCCAGTTCTGGCAATACAGTGCCGGCTTCGATATCGGTTGGGAACTCGACTTCTGGGGCCGCTTCAGTCGCGCTATCGAATCCGCCGATGCCGCCTACTTCGCAGCGGTGGCCAATCATGACGACGCCATGGTGCTGGTGCGCGCGCAGGTAGCCGATACCTATTTTGCAATGCGTACGGCCGAGGCCAGGCTCCGCATTGCCCGCGACAACGCCAAACTGCAGCGACGCAGCTACGAGATTACCGAGCGTCTATTCAAGGGGGGAGAGACGGACGAGCTCGACGTGCAGCAGGCGCGCACGCAGTATCTCGGCACGGCCAGCAGCATTCCCGAAATCGAAGCGCAAATCGTCCGGGCGCGCAATGCCATCGCGACGTTGACGGGGCGTCCGCCTTCGCCCGCGGCGCCATACGATCTGGATCCGCCCGGCACGGAAGGCGTGATCCCGCTGATCGATCGCGTCGTGCTGCAAGACGTGCCGGCCAACCTGCTGCTGCGCCGGCCCGACATCCGCGCGGCCGAACTTCAGGTGGCGGCACAGTCCGCCCGCATCGGCGTGGCGATGGCCGATCTCTACCCATCGTTGAGTTTGCTCGGCAGCATCGGATGGTCGGCGACGTCGTTTGCCGGCACGCCAAACAGTTTCATCATGCTCGGCGGGCCCAGCTTGCGATGGAATGTCTTCGACCATGGCCGCATCCGCAATGCGGTGCGCGTCGAGGATGCCCGGCTGCAGCAATTGATCGTGTCGTACGAGGATGCCGTCCGTCAGGCGGCGCGCGAAGCGGATGATGCCGCCACCGGGCTCGTCAAGGCGCTCGAGCGCGAAGTCATCCTGCGCGATGCACAAGCCAGCGCGGCGCGTTCGTTCACGCTCGCGAGCACCTTGTATCGCGAGGGGTTCACCGACTTCCAGCGTGTGCTCGATGCCCAGCGGGCATTGTTTGCGCAACAGGACGCCTATCTGGTCAACCGTAGCAATGCAGTCAGCAACCTCATCGCGCTCTACAAAGCGCTTGGCGGTGGGTGGTACAGCGATCGGCCGCTCGTCGATACGGCCACGCGCCGCCAGATGGAGCAGCGTACCAACTGGGGCAACCTGCTCGACGAGCAAACTCGTCCGGCAAAGGGGGATCGCGATGAGTGATGCTCCGCAGCAGGCGCCGAGCCCGCCCGATCCGCCGCCTAAGGTACCCCCGGTGCCTCCGCCGCCCCTGGCCGCGGACCCGTCGAAAAAGGGCATCCGCTGGACGTTGTTAGTGATCGTCGTCAGCCTGCTCTGGTATCTGCTCGCGGATCGGTTCACGCCTTATACCCAGCAGGCGAGGGTGCAGGCGTTCGTCGTGCCGGTGGCCGCGGAAGTGTCGGGGCGCGTCACGCGAGTGGTGGTCCGCAACAATCAGGATGTCAAGAAAGGCGCGTTGCTGTTCGAGGTCGACCCCGGCCACTACCGCATTGCACTCGATCGCGCCCGCGCGGATTTGGAGTCCGCGCGGCGCTCGCTCGGCGCCAGTACTGCCGGCATTGCTTCCGCGCGCGCATCGCTGCGCGCGGCGCGTGCCAATGCACTGAAGGCCGATCAGGACAAGGATCGACTCGAACGGTTGTATCGGGAGGATGAGGGTACGGTGTCCCTGCGCCGGCTGGAAGTGGCACGGGCCAACAGCGAGCAGGCGCGCAGTCAGGTCGTCGCCGCGGAGGCCGAGGTAGAACGCGCCAAAGAGACGCAGGGCGGCGGTGAGGAAGACAACGCCAAGCTGCGTAGCGCCGCGGCAGCGGTAGAAAAGGCCGAGCTCGATCTTGCGAACACGGCGATACGCGCTAGCTCGGATGGACTGGTGACCGATCTGCGTATCGATGTCGGCCAATTTGCCGCTGCAGGTCATCCGGTGATGACGTTGATTGCCATCCACGATGTGTGGATCAGCGCCGATATGACGGAGAACAATCTCGGCCGCGTCGGACCGGGCACGCCGGTGGGGATCGTGTTGGACGCGCTTCCCGGCTCGATTTTCGAAGGCAGGGTGCGCAGCGTGGGCTACGGCGTGAGCGTCGGCACCCCGACGCCCGCTGGAAGCCTGCCAACGGTGCAGAACAGCCGGGACTGGCTGCGTCCCGCGCAGCGGTTTCCGGTCACCATCGAATTCACGCCGGGCGAGCTCGCATCGCTAAGAGGTATTCGCGTTGGCGGGCAGGCGGAAATCATGGCATTTCCATCAGAGGGCAATCCGCTGAATGTCGCGGGGCGTGTGTTCCTCTGGCTGATGAGTTGGCTCTCCTATGCCTACTGAACAGCGGGCCCTTGCCGCGAGCGATCCCCGGCCCCAGCGTGCGCTGCGCATGGGAGCTGGCACGGCGCTGTCCGTGGCGGTTAGCTATGGCATGGCGCTTCCCATTCCGATGATGGCGCCGGTACTTGCGGCGTTTCTACTGGTCATGCGCAACCGTCCCCTGTCGTTCAAGGAGGGGCTCGGCCTGACCATGGTCGTAGCGGTGACGACGGGGATCGGGCTGTTGCTTGGGCCCGTGCTTCACTATTTCGCGCTGAGCGGTGTCGCGATCGTGGGGCTATGCCTCTTCCTCGCGTTTCGGCGCGCCATGCTTGGCGGCAACAACCTCGTCGCGACATTCCTCGCAGCCGGCCTGACCATGATCTCCGCGGCCAGCACCGTGGATTTCTCGCTCGGCGCACTGGTCATCTCGGCGCTGGTACAGGGCCTGCTGGTGGCGATGCCGGTGCTGGCGGTCTGCCACTGGCTCTTTCCGGATCCGATGACCGCGCCTGCTCCGCCGCCTCCGCCCGTGCTGCGGAAAACCGATGCCGCGCGGCTCGCGCTGCGCGCCACGCTGGTGGTGATGCCAGCCTTCCTGCTGACGCTCACCGATCCCATGGGCTATCTGCCGGTGATGATGAAGGCCGTCAGCATTGGCCGGCAAAGCTGCACCACCACGGCGCGCAGTGCCGCGCGCGAGTTGATCGGCTCCACATTGCTCGGCGGCGTCATGGCCATGCTGTTCTGGTGCGCGCTCGGCGCGTTCGTCAACCTGTGGATGTACTGCCTCTGGATGCTGCTGTTCGGCCTGTGGACCGGGCGCAAGCTCTATGGCCTGCACGTCGGGAGGCAGTCCCCGGCGTTCTGGCTCAACACCATGGTGACGCTCATCATCCTGCTGGGCCAGTCCGTGGAAGACAGCGTTCTGGGCAAGGATGTCTGGACGGCTTTCGCGGTACGGATGGCGCTGTTTGTGGCGGTAGCCCTGTATGCGTACGCGATGGTCGTCATCTTCGATCGATCGGCCACTTGATTTCGGCTTTCTCTGAGAATCTGGCGCTGACCGACCCCGCCGTCTATCTTCCATTGGTGATGAAACTCGTCAGCTTCAGCAGGCAATCGCCGGCTCGCGCGGCCGACGTGCATTCTCTAAAAGGAGGTTGAATCATGAAATACGACCCTGCAACGACGGCGGTGGTATTCATCGACCCACAGGTCGATGTGCTCAGCCCGTTGGGGAAGAACTGGGACGCTGTGGGCGCGAGCGTGACGGAGAACCGCACCGTCGAAAACATGCTCGAGATCTTCAAGGCGGCGAAAGCGGCTAAGTTCGGGGTCTTCATCTCACCACATTACTTCTATCCGACCGACAGCAAGTGGAAGTTCAATGGTCCGCTGGAGGCAGCCGAGTTCGCCAGCAGCACGTTTTCGCGCGCTGGCGCACTGGACCTGAGTCGGTTCGAGAAATCCGGCGCGGACTGGCTCGAGGAGTTCAAACCGTATATCAATGACGGCGAGACGGTGGTCGTGAGTCCGCACAAAGTCTTCGGTCCACAGACGAACGACCTGACGCTGCAGCTTCGCAAACGCAACGTACAGAAGATTGTGCTTGGCGGAATGCTCGCCAACATGTGTGTCGAGTCCCATCTGCGTGACCTGGTCGAGCAAGGGTTCGAGGTGTCGGTCGTTGCCGACGCCACCGCGGGCCCGCGACACCCGGTCTGGGGCGACGGCTACAAAGCCGCGATGGTCAACTACGCCTTTCTGGCGCATGCGGTCGTCAGCACCAAGGAGGTCGTCGCGGCCATGTCACAGCAATAGCGCCGCGCTAGTTGCGTCGCGACACTAACGCCAACAGGCACAGCAGCGCCAACCCGCCGCCCGTCGCCACAATCCCGTGCCAGCCGGCGCGTGCATAGAGCGCGCTGGCCACCGCTGAACCGAAGGCGCCACCGGCGAAGATTGCGGTCATGTACAGCGCATTGAGCCGGCCGCGGCTGGCTGGATCGAGCGCGTAGATTGCGCGCTGGCCGAGCACCATATTCATCTGCACCGCGAAGTCGAGCACGATGCCGGTCAGTGCCAACGCGTAGAGCCCTACGGCGCCATCGGCCAGACCGGGCAGGAAGCTCACGATGGCGAGCGTCATCGCCACGTACGAGGCGATGCGCGTATGCCCCGCATCGGCCAGCCGGCCCGCGATTGGGGCGGCCACCGCGCCGAGCGCGCCGACCAGCGCAAAGATGCCGATCTGCGATTGCGAGAGCCCATAGTGCGCGATCAATTCCAGCGGCACGGCAGTCCAGAACAGGCTGAACGCCGCGAACAGCAGCGCCTGATACAACGCGCGTTGGCGTAGCACCGAGTAACGCGTGAACAAGTGCCACAGCGAGGCAATCAGCTGGAAGTAGCTCGCGCGATGGTCCGGTACGCGGCGCGGCAGTGCGAGCACGATGATCGCCACCGTGACGAGCGTCATGACCGCAGCGATCAGGAACACGGCACGCCAGCCGAAGTATTGCGCCAGCACGCTCGACAACGGACGCGCCAGCAGAATGCCCGTGAGCAGCCCACCCATGATCGTGCCGACTGTACGGCCGCGCTGCGCTTCCGGCGTCAGGTGCGCGGCGAGCGGAATCAGGATCTGCACGCTCACCGAACTCAGGCCGAGCAGCAGTGACACAAGCAGGAATGGGCCTGGATGTGCGGACATTGCCGCGCCCACCAGGCTGGCTGCGGTGGCAATACCGCTGATCATCAACAGCCGACGGTTTTCGAGCAGGTCGGCAAGCGGCACCAGAAAGAACAGGCCGATCGCGTAGCCGATCTGTGTGAGCGAGACGATAAAGCTCGCGCTGGGCACCGAGAGGCCGACGGCCGGCGCGATCGCTTCGATGATCGGCTGCGCGTAATACAGGTTGGCGACGAGCACGCCCGCGCAGAGCGCGAACAGCGCGACCATCGGGGCGGACATACCCGCGGAGGCCGTGGCGTGGCCGGAGGTAGTGGAGGTAGTTGACATGGGGCTGGGCTGAAAACAGTATGTCCGCAGCATAGACGCAAGGTTGTGCGTCGGGAATCGCAAAGCCGGACAAATCAGCGTTGCGTGGGGAGCAATGCGCTAACCCGGGGCAAGCGCCGGCAGTGACTGCAAGAACGCGAGAAACGCCGCCACACGGCGCGAGCCGCGCTGATTCGGCAGATACAGCGCGGAAACGGTCGCCACGGTCTGGTCCGGGTTGGTGTCCCAGTCGTCGAACAATGCCGTCACCCGACCGCTGGCGATTTCCGCGTCGACAATCCAGTCCGGTAACAACGCAATACCGCCGTCCGCGCGAAGCACTTCAAGCAGGATGTCGGCGTTGTTGCTGCGCAGATGGCCGCCGATCGGCACCGTTTGCACGTCGTCCTCACTGCGTCGGAAGGTCCAGACCTGATCGCGGTGCCCGTAACTGAAGCGCAGGCACCGATGATCGATCAGGTCCATCGGCACCGCCGGCGTGCCGTGGCGCGCCAGATAGCCGGGCGTGGCCACCACGCGGCGGCGGAAACGGCCGATCTCGCGCGCCACCACGTTGTCATACGCGCCCGCGCTGCCCAACCGCACCGACACGTCGATGCGCTCGGCGAGCAGATCGACGATATCGTCGGTCAGCGTGACCTCGAGTTCGAGTTGCGGATGCAGGGCTAGCCAGGGGCCCAGATGCGGCGCAATGCAGGAGCGGCCAAACGACACCGGCAGCGACACGCGCAACTGACCCACGGGCAAGTCGCCGCGATCGGCGATCATCGCGTCGGCTTCCTCCACCGCTTCCAGGATATCGCGCGCATGCTGGTAATAAGCGGCGCCGGCCTCGGTCACGGTGACCTGACGCGTCGATCGATTGAGCAGCACCGCCCCGAGCGAGTCCTCGAGCCCGTCGAGCGCGCGCGTGACCGATGACGTGGCCAGCTGCAGACGGCGCGCGGCCGCGGAGAAGCCCTTCGCGTCGACGGTCTCGACAAACATCTTCAGCGCGAGCAGCTTGTCCATCGAGTTATTTCCCGCTGTCGCGCAGCTTGCGCATCGCGGCCGGCGCGCCGTGCAGGAACATGTCCACCTTCTGGCGAATCACGGCATCCAGATCGGTGGGCACCTTGAGCCCGTAGATCCATTTGCGTACGCCGATATAGAAGATGGCGGCGTGCAGGCTCCAGATCATCTCGATCTCGGCATCGGTCTCCGCAGTGTTGCGCGGCGCGCCGATATCGTAGGCTTCGCGCACCTCCGCCAGCACCGGCAGGAACACCTTGTTGCGCAGCTTGCTCAGATACTTGTTGTTGATCCCCTCGTGCGTCAGCCCCGCGAAGATAAACAGGCGGATCCATTCCTCGCGCAGGATCACCGTGGAATAGTCCACGTAGAACGCATGGAGCCGCTCGGTCAACGGCACCGAGCGGTCCGCAATCTGCCGCTCCCACACCGGACGCCACTGGAACACCTCGTTGTAGACGCGCTCGATCAGCGCCTCCTTGCTCTCGAAGTAGCGATACAGCAGCGGCTGCGTCACGCCGATCTGGCGGGCGAGCTCGCGGGTGCTGCCCGCAAACCCGTTGCGCGTGAAATGCTCGATCGCCTTTTCCACGATCTGCTGCTCGCGCTCCTCGGGAAGCAACCGCCGCGTGGTCTTGGCGGTGCCATCATCGCTGGCGGACGTGTTGCTGGACTCCATGGGGTATGACCTCTGGCGATGGGAAGCGAATGACCGGATTCTACAGTCCCTCATTGCCCGGGGTCACGAGCTTGCCGAGTTCGCAATCCACGCGCTGGTTCTGGAATGCCTGGCGCTCCCATGCGCCACGCGCCGAGCGATCCGTGACCGAGAACACGTAGATGCCGATGAACGCGACCGCCATCGAGAACAGCGCCGGATATTCGTACGGATAGATGGCCGAAGCGTGGCCCAGCACCTGCACCCAGACGGTCGGGCTCAGCACGGTCAGCACCACGGCCGTGACCAGTCCCAGCGTGCCGCCGGCCACGGCGCCGCGCGTCGTCAGGCCACGCCAGTAGATCGACAGCAACAGCACCGGGAAATTGGAGCTGGCCGCGATCGAGAACGTCAGGCTCACGATAAACGCAATGGTCTGCTTTTCGAACAGGATGCCCAGCAGGATCGACAGCACGCCGAGCACCAGCGTGGTCATGCGGGATACCCGCATCTCATCGCGATCGCTCGCCTGACCGCCGCGCAGCACGGTGGCATACAGATCGTGCGACACCGCCGAGGCACCGGCCAGCGTCAGTCCCGCGACCACGGCGAGGATCGTCGAAAACGCGACCGCGCAGATAAAGCCGAGGAACACATTGCCGCCCACCGCATGCGCAAGATGCACTGCGACCATGTTCACGCCGCCAATCACCTTGCCCGCCCCATCGTGATACAGCGGATCGTTGGCGACCAGCGCGATCGTGCCGAAGCCGATCACGATAATCAGCGCATAGCCGGTGCCGACGATGCCGGTGGCGTACAGCACGCTCTTGCGTGCGGCCTTGACGTCGCGCACCGTAAAGAAGCGCATCAGGATATGGGGCAGGCCGGCGGTACCGAAGATCAGCGCGAGGCCGAGAGAGACAGCCGAGACCGGGTCGGAGACCAAACCACCGGGCCGCATGATCGCGTCCGCCCTGGCATGCGCGGCGATGGCTTGCGAGAACAGGTTGTCCAGGCTGAAGCCGAAGCGGCTCAGCACCATAAACGCCATAAACGCGGCGCCGGCCAGCAGCATTACCGCCTTGATGATCTGGATCCACGTGGTGGCGAGCATGCCGCCAAAGAACACGTACACCACCATCAGCACGCCGACGATCAGTACCGCGGACGTGTAGCTGAAGCCGAACAGCAACTCGACCAGCTTGCCCGCGCCCACCATTTGAGAGACCAGGTATAGCAGCACGATCACGATCGAACTGGAGGCGGAGAACGCGCGGATCGGGCGTTGACGCAACCGGTATGACAGCACATCCGCAAGCGTGTAGCGCCCGAGGTTGCGTAACGGTTCGGCAATCAGGAACAGGATGATTGGCCAACTCGCCAGAAAGCCGATCGAGTAGATCAGGCCATCGTAGCCGCTGGTGAACACCAGCGCGGAGATGCCAAGCAGGGAGGCGGCCGACATATAGTCGCCAGCAATCGCCCAGCCGTTCTGCATCGCCGTGATCTTGCCGCCGGCCGCGTAGTGATCGGCCACGCTGTGATTGCGACGCGCGGCCCAGCGCGTGATGCCGAGCGTGGCGATCACGAACACCAGAAACATGCCGATGGCGATGCCATTGAGACCCTGGCCCACGGGCGCATTGGCGGCGAGCGCGAACGTGGGTACGGCGGCGCCGGCTGCGAGCACGGCGGCGAGTCTGACGAAGCGGTTCATGATTGCGCTCCTGCGCGAATGGCCGCGATCTCGCGGTCGTATACGGTATTGGTGCGGTGCACGTAGAGCGCCACGAGCGCGAACGTGATGACGAACATGCCAAAGCCGATCGGGATGCCGATCGTGGTGGGATGGCCGGGCGCGACCGGAATCGCCAGCCACGCGGGACGGAAGGCGAGGGTGAGGATGTAGCCGAAGTAGATCGTCAGCATCGCGGCCGTGAGTGCCCACGAGAAGCGGCGTCGCGCGCGATGCAGGCGTTCGAACGCGGGCTGGCCGAGCATCGGGTGCGGCGTCAGCGGGAGCGGCGCGGCATCGCGCGCATGCGACGCGTGCGCCGATAGCGTGGGGGCGGTATGGGTCATGGTTTGTCTCCGTCCATGTAACGTGGATCAAAAGCTGGGCGGGTCAGAAGCGGCGCGAGATCGCGGTCTCGCGCATCACGGCTTCTGGCGTGCGATAGCGCTCCGCCATCTCGCGGTCGGTATCGCTCTTGAGCTGCGCCTGCATATAGGCGCCAAGATGGCGCGCATGTTCGACGATCGCGTGGCCGCTTGGGACGCGCGCCGCGTCATAGACGGCAAGCCCGTCGGCGACGGTGCCGGCTTCGCGCAGGGCATGAACGAGCGCCAGCGCGTCGCCGGCGGCCTTGGTCACGCCCATGCCGCAATGCGGACGCGCGACAAACGCGGCATCGCCGAGCAGCGCCACGCGGCCAAAGGCCATGCGCGGCACGGCAAGGTCGTAGATAGGCTGAAACAGCGGCTGCGCGGCGCATGCGACCACCTCGGCAAACTGCGGCGCGAGCAACGCGGTGGCCGCGTCCTCCATATCGGCGAGTACGTCACGGCGGATCAGGCCCGGCGGAATGCCGTGCGCCCAATGAATGCCCGTGGCATCGGTCAGCAGATCGGGCAATTGGTCTGCCTCGCGCGTGGCGCGGTACCACACGAAGTTATAGCGTCTTTGGCCCGGCACGACGCTGTTGCCTTCGCCCGCGACCGGATAGCCAAGAATCTGCTCGCGCGGCGGCAGGCAGAACGCGAATTTGTCGAAAATATCGGCATGCGTGCGTGGTGAGAGCCGGGCTTCTTCAACCAGGCCGCGCCAGGCGATATACCCCGCATATTGAAGCCCGACCTCGGGTAGCAGCTGCGCACGCACGCATGAGCGAAAGCCGTCGGCGGCGATCACCATGTCGGCGTGGTGCTGGGTGCCGTCCTGCAGCGTCACCGTGGCGCGCGCGGCATCGCTATCAACGCGTGCAACCACGGCGCCGGTACGATAGCCGCCGTGGTAGCCACGGCGCAGCACGTCATACATCTTGCCCCACGCGGTCAGCGTTTGTGGCAGCTGGCGCGACGAGAGCAGGGCGCCGTCGCGCGACAGCGTGACGCGCGCATCCACCTGTACGCCGATGCTGTCATCGACGGTGATGCCCGCCGCGGCGAGCGCCTCGAACAGTTCGGGATGGGTCACGATGCCGGCACCCCGGCCGGTCAGGGCCTCGGGCGTGCGCTCGAAGACTTCGACGTCCCAGCCGTCGCGCGCCAGCATATTGGCGGCAAACAGACCGCCGAGCGAGCCGCCGACGACGATTGCGCGACCGGGAGTGGTGGGTCGGGTGGTCGTGGTCATGCTGCGGCTCCAGCGACATTCGGCGGCGTGAGCCCCGCTACTTCGGCGGCAGGGTAATTCAGTTCGATCGTCACGCCCGACGGGTCTTCGATAAAGACCTGATGCAGGCCAAGGCTCGGCACCGTCCGATCGCGCCACGCGACGCCTTCCGCCCGCAGGCGTGCCCACATGCTCTCCACGCCCGTGGCGAGGAACGCAATGTGGTCGAGCGTGCCGGTGCCGGACGCGGGCATGCCACGGTCGCCGAGGTACTCAGCCAATCCCGTGCTGTCATTGGCGTCCACGCCAATGATGTGGACCGTGCCGAAGTCTGTTTCATCCTCCCCGAGGTAGAGCCACGCGCCGGGAAAATTGAACGGCGGCCGGTAGCCGCGCCGGAATCCAAGCACGCGCTCGTAGAACGCGCATGACCGCTCGAGGTCGGTCGTGCGGATCGAATAGTGGGCCAGTCGGGTGATCGCCATGGTTGCCTCCTTAATTTATCAATCGATTAGTGATCGCGTGATAAATATAGTGGCGTGCAACAAAAACGCCAAGCCCCGGCGGGGCAGTAGTTAACCTGATGGCGATCTTATTTGTCGATCGATAAATGACGGAGGCGCGGCTTTATGCGTTGGCTAAGGCCCGCTCTGGTCCGCGCTTCCGGCGTCCTTGTCGTCCGCAAGCGGAAAGCGCGTCTGGCTGTATCGCAGGACCAGTACGCCACATGCCAGCATCAGGATGCCTGCACAGAGTGCCAGCACGTGATATTCGGTGGCTTCGTTGAAGCGAAGGATCAGATCCCGGGCCAATGACACCATCGCGATATACAGCGGAAAGCGCACGGGCAATTCGCCGAGCCTGAGGTATCTGCCGACCATGGCAAGCACCTCCAGATAGAGGAACATCAGCAGCAGGTCGGTGATCGACACCTCGCCCTGCCCAATGATCTTCCATCCTTCCTGCGACATCGCCAGGATGGTGGCCAGTCCGATGACCACCAGGCCAAGCACTTCGACCGCGCCAATCAGACGTTCGAGTCGCGCGCGTACGAAGCGCTCGGGAGATGACCCCCCATTGGGATTCTTCACGTTGCCTGCCTGTTCACCTCATCAGGAGCCAGAATGGCTCCGACGTGGGCGGTGGGGTTAAGCGACGCAGGGCGGGATTTAGCAATTGCACGCCGGCCCCCGGGAAGGCGAGCTCCCCCGGGGCCGCAAACCCCGCTTAGAACTCTTGCGCGGTCGGGCGCAGCACGATCTCGTTGATATCGACATCGGCCGGTTGCTCGATGGCAAAGGCAATGGCGCGGGCCACGGTGGCCGACGGGATCGCGAGCTTGTAGAAGTCCTTCACGAAGCTCGCGCTCTCCTCATGGGAGCTGCCATGCTGGAGTTCGGAGTCCACCGCGCCGGGTTCGATCGTGGTCGTGCGAATCGATGCGCCCACTTCATGCCGCAGGCCTTCGGAAATCGCGCGCACCGCGAACTTGGTGCCGCTGTAGACCGTGCCACCCGGGCTGAAGACCTTGACGCCGGCCACCGAGGCGATATTGATGAAGTGGCCGTGGCCCTGCTTCTGGAACACGGGTAGCGCCGCGGCGATGCCGTACAGCACGCCCTTGATATTGATGTCGATCATGCGATCCCATTCGTCGACCTTAGTCTCGCTCAGCGGGGCAATCGACATCAGGCCGGCATTGTTGATCAGCACATCGACCTTGCCGAAGGACTGCACGGAGGTGTCGATCAGCTTGCGCACATCGGCCTGGTTCGTGACATCGGTCGGCACCACCTCGACCTTGCCGCCGGCCGCGCGGATTTCCTCGGCGATGCTCGCCAGCCGTTCCACACGGCGAGCGGCAAGCACGACGGTCGCGCCGAGCGCGGACAGATGCCGCGCGGTGGCTTCGCCAAGGCCGCTGCTGGCGCCGGTGATAACGACCACTTTTCCTGCGATGTTGTTGCTCATGTTCAGCTCCTTCGAGAATCATCGTTGCGATGGAGCCTAGTATTGGCGGCGCGACTATTTCTTGAAATGGAAACGTTGAGATTTCATAATTCCAGAAAATGGAATCGATCTCATCATGCTCAATCGACTCGAAATGCTCCGTATCTTCGTGGCCGCGGCGGAAACCGGCAGCTTCAAGCAGGCCGCGATTCAGCTCGGCATTTCGCCGCAGGCGGTGACGCGCGCGATTCAGGAACTGGAGCGCCTTCAGGGCGAAATGCTGTTCCACCGCAATACCCGCAAGATCCGCATCACCGAGTTCGGAGAGCAACTGGCCAGTCGGGCCGGGGATAGTCTGCGACAGGTCGATACGCTGTTCGCGCCGCAAGGTAGCCGGCAAAGCTCTGAATTCGAAGGGGTCGTGCACCTGACCGCGCCCAAGGCGTTGGGCCGCATTGGCATGCTGCCGGTGCTGGCCGATATCGCCATGCAGCATCCAGGGCTACGCATAGATCTGAACCTGAGCGATGTGCCCGCGCATGTCATCGACGAGCGCATCGATATCGGCGTGCGTTTCGGCCTGCTGCGAGACAGCCGCTTTGTCGCACGCAAGGTGGCGAAGTACGCGTTCCACGTGGTGGGCACGCCGGCATTGATCGACAGAGTGGGAATGCCCGGGCAAGTGCGTGATCTGGAGTCGCTGCCCACGACGATCATGCATGACGTGACGACCGGGCGCGCGTGGCCCTGGTTGTTCAAGGGCGGTCAGCACTTCACGCCGACGCGGCCCGCCTTTACCAGTAACGACTCCGAAGCCGAGCGCGATGCGGTGTTATCAGGGCTGGCCTTCGGTCAGATCGCCGGCTTTCTGGCGGACACGCATATTGCCGCTGGCGAGCTGGTGCCGGTGTTGCAGGCGTTTGCGCCGGAGCCGTGGGACCTGTGCGTCTACCGCCCGCAACGCGGCCCGGTACCGAAGCGCGTGCGAGTGGTGTTCGACGGGCTGGTGAAGGCGTTGGCGGATAAAGCGTGATCACTCATCCGCCACAAGCAGCGACACGCCGCTTGGCATCGCCTGCGCGGCCAGCGTGGCGCGCAGGATGCCGAGGAGCCGCTGCGCACTTGGGGACAGGGAGCGCAATGGCCGCGTGATCACGCACAGCTCGCGTGATAGCCGGGGCTCGTGCAGTTCGCGAAAGGTCAGGCTGGCGAACTCGTTGCGCTCGTAGGCCAATGCGGGCAGCACGGAGTAATAGTTGCCCCGTGCGAGCATCGCGAACAGATACGTGGTGCTCTCCACTTCGTCATGCTCGCCGCCGAGCACGGGCCAGTGCGCGGCGTTGGTACGCAGAAACTGCCCGATGCCCGTGTCGGCGGAGAAGCCGACATAGCGGGCATGGGTGGGCGCATCGTGACTACGGGTCAGATCGGCCCACGTCACCGGACGGTCCAGCGCCGCCACCGGCGAGTCGCGATGACACACCACGCCATAGCAGTCGCGCACCAGCGGTGTGTAGTCGAGATCCTCGTGACCGCGGTACTTGCTGTCGATGGCGAAGTCGACCTCACCCTCCAGCACCAGCCGCTCCGTTTGCTGCGCCGCCGGATTGCGCAGCGAGATCGTGATTTCGGGATAGGCCTCGCGGAAGTGGGGCAGCGCCGGCACCAGAAACTGGCTGATGACCGACGAGGCCGCCCCGATGCGGATATGGCCGCGCTCACCCTGAGCCAGCGCCAGCAGATCCGACACCGCACTATCGAAGCCATTCACCACGCGTTCGGCCTCCGCCATAAAGCGCCCGGCGTGGTCGGTCAGCATCACGCGACGCGTGGTGCGGTCGAACATCCTGAGGCCGACCGCTTCTTCCATCTGCTGGATGGTGGCCGTCAGCGCGGATTGGGTCATGCACAGACGGCCGGCCGCCACCGTGAACGAGCCGGTCTCGGCCACGGCAAGAAAGCAGCGCAGTTGCTTGAGGGTGACGTTGTGACGCATCGGCGGAGCGGGGCAGGGGGAGTGCCCGGTCTGGATTTATCGGAATTTCGTAATAGTGGGTCGGAAAAATTCGTTTGTCCAGACAAATGGCCGTCTCTAGACTGTGCTCCACAGCCACTGTCTGCCCATACCTGCGTGGCGAAGCCGAATCATTCCAACCGCTTGTCCAGGACCCCCATGAAGACGCTCACTGGTGTTGCCGCAGTTCTCCTTGCCACGCTGCCGATCCTCGCGCATGCCGGCCCCGAGGATACCTATCCCGACAAGGCGGTACGCATCGTCGTGCCGTTTGCGGCAGGCGGCTCCACCGACGTGGTGGCGCGTATCCTCGCCGAAAAGCTGCAGGCCCAGTTCAAGCAACCGTTCGTGGTGGACAACCGTGCCGGCGCCAGCGGCAACATCGGCGCCGAGCTGGTGGCCAAGTCGCCGGCGGACGGCTATACGCTGCTGATGGGCGCCACCGGCATCCTGTCGATCAACGACCATCTGTACGGCAAGCTCAACTACAACGCGCAGAAGGATTTCGTGCCGGTGGCCTATGCCACGGAGAACGCCAACATTCTCGTGGTCGCGCCGGGCCTGCCGGTAAAGGACGTTGCGTCGCTGGTCTCGCTTGCCAAGAGCAAGCCGGGCTCGCTGAGCTTCGCCTCGTCGGGCCCCGGCAGCTCGACGCATCTTTCCGGTGAGCTGTTCAAGTCGATGACCAGCCTGAACCTGCTGCATGTGCCATACAAGGGCAGCTCCGCCGCGCTGACCGATCTGCTCGGCGGCAATGTGTCGATGCTGTTCGACAACGCGCCGTCGTCGATCGGCTTTGTCCAGCAAGGCAAGCTGCGCGCGCTGGCGGTAACCAGCCGCAAGCGCATTCCGGGCCTGCCGAACGTCCCGACGCTCGACGAAGCGGGCGTCAAAGGTTACGAGTCGCTCTCGTGGAGTGGCGTGGTGGCACCGGCGGGCACGCCCCGTCCGATTGTGATGAAGCTCAATCGCGCCATCGATCAGATCCTCAAGTCCGACGACGTCAAGTCCAAGCTCGTGCAGCTGGGAGTGGAGCCGGTGGGCGGCACGCCGGAAGACTTTGCGAAGCTGATTCAGGTGGAGCATGACAAGTGGGGCGCGGTCATCAAGACCGCCGATATCAAGCTGAACTGAGCAAGCTGAGCACCCCATGTCTATTGCTTTACAGCCTGGCTCGATGCGTGGCCAGACCCTCGCCGAGAAGCTGCTCTCGCGCGCCGCCGGCAAGACCGTGTACGCCGGCGACCTCGCGATCTGCGAACCCGATGCGGCAATGGGTACCGACGGGTCCATCCCGATGGCGCTCGACTATTTCCGCGACATGCAGGAGGACGGCACACTGCCGGCGCCGGCACATGCCGACCGCCTCGTCTTCGCGCTCGATCATTACGGCCCAGTCTCAGGCGCGCGCGCACTGGCTCTTCAGGCCCGGGCGCGCGACTATGCGCAGGCGCACGGCGTATGCGTATATGAGGTCGGGGAGGGCATCGGCCACCAGCTGATGCTCGAACGCGGCCGCGTGTTGCCGGGCCAGCTTGCGCTGGGCGCCGATTCGCATGCGGTGTCGTATGGCGCGCTCAACGCGTTCGGCTCGGGCATCGGTTCGTCTGATTTCGCGGGCATCCTGCAATGCGGCCAGATCTGGCTCAAGGTGCCGGGAACGATCCGCGTGGTGCTGATGGGCAAGCTGCCGCCGTACGCATCGGCCAAGGATCTCGCGTTGACGATGGCGCGCCGGCTCGGCGCGGGGGGTGCCAACTATCTGGCGCTGGAGTTCGCCGGTCCCGGTGTGGCCACGCTGGATATGGACGATCGCATCGTGCTGGCCAACATGTCGGTGGAGATGGGTGCCAAGGCGGGCCTGTTCCCGTATGACACCTGCACTGGCGCATGGCTTGCCACGCGCACCGATGCACCGTTCGAGCCCGCGGCGGCCGATGCCGATGCGGTCTACGTGCGGACGCTGACGTTCAACCTCGACGCCATCGCGCCGCAGGTAGCGCTGCCGCATCGCGTGGACAACGTCGTCGATATCAACGCTGCCGGCAACACGAAGATCGACATGGTGTACCTCGGCACCTGCACCGGTGGTCGTACCAAGGACTACCGCGAGGCGCTCGACGTGCTGCGGCAGGGCGGGGGCGTGGCAGCGGGTGTGCGGCTGATCGTCACGCCGGCCTCCGCGGCCATCCAGGCCGAGCTCGAGGAGTCCGGCATGCTCGCCGAATTCCAAACGCTCGGTGCCGAACTGCAGCCCCCTGGTTGCGGCTCATGCTGCGGTACCTGCGGCAGCGTGCCGGCCGACGGAGAACGCGTGCTGTCCACCGCCAATCGCAATTTCAAGGGCCGCATGGGCAATCGCCAGGCGCAGATCTATCTTGCCTCGCCCCGCGCATGCGCCACCGCGGCCGTCACTGGCCGCTTGACCGATCCGCGCGAGACCAAACAGTAATCATGGATTCTTCCCTGTCCTCGTCCGCCGGCAGCCTCACGGTCATTCCTGGGCGCGCGCGTCTGCTCGGCGATGACATCAATACCGACTACATCATCTCGTCGAGCCGCAAGAAAGACAGTCTCGACCCCGATGTGCTGCGCCGCTACCTGCTCGAGGATCTCGACCCCGGCTTCGCCGGTTCCGTGCAGGACGGCGACATCCTTGTCGCAGGCCACAACTTCGGCTGCGGCTCGGCGATGGAAGTGGCCGTCACCACGGTGCTGGCCGCCGGCATTCGCGTGGTGGTGGCCAGAAGCTTCGCGCGTACGTACTGGCGCAATGCGGTCAACAACGGCCTGCTGCTGATCACCGCCCCGACCGAAGACCTGTGCGAAAGCGTGCGCGAAGGCGAGACCGTGGCGCTCCACCTGCTCGGCGCGAGCGCGGAGTTGCGCGTCGGTGCCGACGAGCGCCGCGTGATTCCGTGCGAGCCCGTGCCGGACATCGTGCTGACCATCCGCGAAGCCGGCGGCCTCGTGCCCTACCTGCGCCGCCACCGCAAATTCAGCGAACCTACCTGACATCTCACCCCTGACGACCATCATGAGCCTCATTGCAGCACGCCTGAACCGCATCAAGCCGTCGCCGAGTTCCATGGCAGGGCAACGCGCACGTGAACTGCGCGCCGCCGGCCGCGACATCATCGGCCTGACCTCCGGGGAGCCGGACTTCGACACGCCCGCGCATATCTGCGAAGCGGCCGCGCGGGCGATGTCCAGATCGCAGACCAAGTACACCGACGTGGGTGGCACGCCTGAATTGCGCGCGGCCATCGCCGAGAAGTTTCGTCGCGACAACCAGCTCGACTATGCGCCCAACGAACTGATCGTTGGCACCGGCGGCAAGCAGATTATCTTCAACGCTTTCATGTGCACGGTGGAAGAGGGTGACGAAGTCATCGTGCCGACGCCGTACTGGGTGTCGTATCCGGATATCGTGCTACTGGCCGAAGGCAAGCCTGTGTTCGTCGACTGCCTGCCCGGGAACGGTTTCAAGCTCGCGCCGGAAGACCTCGAGCGCGCAATCACGCCGCGCACGCGCTGGCTTGTGCTTAACGCGCCGAACAATCCGAGCGGCGCCGCCTATTCGCACGATGAACTGAAGGCGCTGGCAGAGGTGCTGATGCGGCATCCGCACGTGTGGGTGATGACCGACGATATCTATGAGCACATCCTGTACGACGGCCGCAAGTTCGCCACGATCGCGCAGGTGGAACCCGCGCTCAAGGAACGCACGCTGACCATCAATGGAGTCTCCAAGGCGTATGCGATGACCGGCTGGCGCATCGGCTACGGCGGCGCGCCGGCCGCGCTGGTGAAGGCGATGGTGAAGCTGCAGTCGCAGAGCACGTCCAATCCGTCCTCGATCAGCCAGGCTGCGGCGCTGGAAGCGCTCAGCGGCCCGCAGGACTTTATCGCCGAACGCACGCGCATCTTCCAGACGCGTCGCGACGCCGTGGTGAGTCAGCTCAACCGCATTCCGGGTATCCGCTGCCATTCGCCGGAAGGCGCGTTCTACGTGTTTCCGTCGTGCGCGGAAGTCATCGGCAAGGTCACGCCCACGGGGCAGCGGATCGAAACCGACGAAGACTTCGTAATGTATTTGCTCGAGGCGCAGAACCTCGCGGTGCTGCAGGGCGGCGCCTATGGTGTGTCGCCATTCTTCCGGATTTCGTTCGCCACCTCGATGGAGAAGCTCGAGGCAGGTATTGCGCGACTGCGCGCGGCTTGTGAAGTGTTGAGATAACTGCCATGACTACCCAATCCGTTCAGTGGCCTGCGGGTTACCGCATCAATCCGCGCGCCGATGGTCCCGCTGCCGACATCGTCGACGCATTCCGCACCATGCCCGTTGCCGCCATCGGCGACGCGATGAGCCGCAACGTCGGCACCTACGGACTCCGCCAGTACCACGCGCGTCTCGATACTGTGCTGTGTGGCCCGGCTGTTACCGTACGCGTGCGCCCCGGTGACAACCTGATGATCCACAAGGCGCTGATGATGGTGCAGCCCGGCGATGTGCTCGTGATCGACGGCGGCGCTGACGTGACGCAGGCGCTGGTGGGCGGGCTGATGCGCACCACCTGCATCGCGAAGCAGCTTGGCGGTCTGGTCATCGACGGTGCCGTGCGCGACCTGCTCGAATGGGCCGAGGAGGGCATGCCGATTTTCGCGCGTGGCCACACGCATCGTGGCCCAAGCAAGGACGGTCCCGGCGAGATCAACATACCGATTTCCTGTGCCGGCATGGCGGTCCTGCCGGGTGACCTGATCATCGGCGATGCCGATGGCGTGATCGCGGTGCCCGCAGCGGAGGCCGAAGACGTACTACGCCGCACGCATGCGCACCTCGAGCGCGAGGCCAAGATCCGCGAGACCAATCGCACGGGCACCGCCGACCCCGAGCGATTCGATGCGACGCTGCGCGCCAAGGGACTGCCGGTCTGATCAGATGGGGGGCGATGCGCTCTATGCTGGCTGCACGGGGTCTATGAGCGCATCGTGAAGAACATCGAGGGCTTTGGTGAGATTGCCGAGCGTTTTTGCGTGGGCCAGCCACAGGTCGAACACAAGCGAAAAGTCGCTGACATCCACCACCGATAGCTCTGACAAATGGCTGCTGGCCGCCAGCAGGCTTCGAGGCGCCAGGCCTAACCCCATTCCCGCCGCTACCAGACGAAGTTGTGTCGCGGTGCCATGCACGTCGATCCCGAGGTTCATCTGCTTGCCGACGGCTTCCATGGCTTGTTGAAGCAAGGCTCGATAGCCGCAGCCTTGCGGATTCAAGACCCACTCGTGTTCAGCAAGCTCGGCGATGCTCGCCTGGCTCGGCACGAGGGGTTTTTCTCTGCTCTGTACGATCAGGACGTCGAACCTGGCGATATGCTTAGCCTCCATGCCGCCAATGGGCACACTGCCTGTCGGCAGCATCAGTATCGCCGCGTCGAGATCACCGTTCGACACGGCCTGTTGCAGGGTCGTGCTCCATTCGGCGCGACACCGGAGCGCAAGTCGAGGAAAGCTCGTTTTCAGGCGCAACGCGATCTCGAATAATGCGACGTCCGCAATGACCTGCGGCAAGCCGATTCGGAACGTACCACTCGGCTCCTCGTCATCCTTGGGGATGCTCAAGAGACGGTCGAGATCACGAATAATCGTCGCCCCCGATTGGTAGACGCGTCGCCCGACCGCGGTAACGCTTGGCGGTCGGGTTGATCTGTCGAGCAAGGTCGTTCCAAGCATTTCCTCCAACTGCTGGACACGACGCGAGACTGCCGACTGGGTTAGGTAAAGCCTTTCCGCTGCTTTAGTGAGCGAAGTGTGATCGACGACGGCGACGAATGCCTTGAGTTCTTCAAGCATATGGATTTCAACGGAAGCGGGATCGAAAGTATGCGTAGCTAGCATACTAAAGATGAGAAACATTCGCTTGAGGAATCATAGGGTGGCGCGTACTGTTTCATCGTCCGGCCGCGTAGCGGTCATTCATCCGCGTTGAAACCACCATGCCACTCGTTCGCATCAATCTCGCCAAGACCGCCTCTGCTGAAAACGTACGCGCCATCAGCAATGTGGTCTATGACGCCATGACCGGCGTCGCAAACGTCCCCGCCAACGACAAGTTTCAGATCGTCACGCGTCATGCAGAGGACGAACTGATCTATCCCGCGGATGGCTATCTCGGTGTCACTTACACGCCGGGCATTGTGTTTATTCAGGTCACGTGGAACGCCGGCCGCAGTATCGACGTGAAAAAGGCGTTCTATAAAGCGGTAGCGGAAGGCATCGCCGCGAAGACTGGAATACGGAAAGAAGATGTCTGGATCAGCCTGGTCGACGTAGCCCGTGAAGACTGGTCGTTCGGCAATGGCGAGATGCAGTACGCGCCCAAGGAGTAAGCCAGTGAAGTTAGCGCGTGTCATTTACCAGGGGCGCGTCAGGCTCGCTCTGGTCGAGGCAGATAAGGGCGAAGTGCTCCTGATCGACGGCTTGCTCACTCACGACCTCAATCCCGTACGTACCATCATCGAGCGCCGCATGGGCGAAGCGGAGTTGCTGAGCGCCGCGACGAAGCGTGTGCGGTTCGATGACATCACGTTTCTTTCCCCATTTTCCGAGTTGGTTCGCAATGTCTTTGCCGTCGGAAAGAACTATGTCGACCATGCGCGAGAGTTTGACGCAAGCGGCTTCAACGCGACGAGCGGCGGCGCATCCGTTCCATCCGCGCCGCAGTTTTTTACGAAAGCAACGACTTCACTGGCAGGTCCCACCGACCCGATCGTGTATAGCGAGGCGCTCACGTCATCCGTGGATTACGAAGGCGAAGTCGGCGTCGTCATTGGCCGGGAGTGCCGTAACGTCAGGCAAGAATCGGCGCTCGACCAAGTCTTCGGTTTCGTGGCGCTGAACGACGTCACCGCACGCGATCTGCAACGCAATCACGGTCAGTGGTTTCTCGGCAAATCGCTGGACACATTCTGTCCCCTGGGCCCGTGGATAGCGACGATCGATCAGGTGCCGATCGACGCCATCAGGCTGCGGACATGGGTGAACGATGAGATGCGACAGGATGCGCCATTGACGGATCTTATTTTTAGCGTGCCCAAGCTAATCGAGACGCTGTCCGCCGTGATGACCTTGCTGCCGGGAGACATTATCGCCACCGGCACGCCGGTCGGCGTCGGCATCGGCTTTTCGCCGCCGCGGTTCTTGCAGGATGGCGACGTGGTACGCGTCTCCGCCACGGGTCTGGGGGAGCTCAAAAACACTGTCAAAATCGTCGAAGCGTTGAAGAGCGCGTGAGAGGCGAGGGCGCACGGGGGGCGCCCTCGGTCAATGTCTACTGCTCGCCGGGCTGCCAGTCCGGGCTATATCCACCCAGCGTGGGGTGATACATCTCGTCGCCGGAATGCTGGGTGAACTCGACGTTGAGACGGTCCTCTCGCAGGCCAAGAATCTCGATGCAGTGCGCGCACAGCGCCTTGGCAACTTCCATACGAAGCTCCGGCGGCCGGCCTTTCCGAATGTCGAGCATCATGAGTGCAACCGGAGTCGGTTCCTGACCGACTTCGGGTATGCGCCATACGCCGCCTTCGCCAAGCTCGCGAATGGCAACCGAGATTCGCCGGATATCCACCGACATCATGGACGCGTACGATTCGCTCATGCGCGCGGCGAGAAGCCGTTTCTGGTCAGTCGAGTAGTGTTCGTTTACGTCGAGTTGTAGATACGGCATATCGCCTCCGCGCAGTGGTTTCAGTGTGGGTTCAGACTACATCAGCTTTGACCGCATAGCGGGGACCGGCCTTGGCATTGGCAAACTTTGGTGCCAGCAGCCGGCGGCTCGCCTCCCACGTTGCCCAGTCCGTGTCGTCCTGCAGCGTCGGGATGGTGACGAGTTCGCCTTGATCGAGACCGGCCAGTGCGGCATCCACGAGGTCGTCGGCGGTCATGGTGCTGGCGGCTTCTTTCTGTTTCGCGTAGCCCGCTACGTCCCAGAACTCGGTGGCCGTTGCCGCGGGCAGCACGGTCTGGATGCGTACGCCCTTGTCCGCCAGATCACGCTGAAGCGTGTGGCCAAAGCTGAGCACGTAGGATTTGGAAGCGCTGTAGACGCCATTGAGCATCTCGACCGCGATACCCACGACCGAACTGATGTTGATGATCGTGCCGGAGCCCCTGGCCGCGAATACCGGCGCGATGGCATAGGTCAGGCGGGTGAGGGCAGTGATGTTCAGGCTGATCATCGCATCCATGTCCTCGACGTTGTCGGCGAGCACGGAAGCGACGGAGCCAACGCCGGCGTTGTTCACCAGCATGGTGATGTTCTTGTCCTCACGCAGGACGCCCTCGATCTTCGCGAGGTCCGCTTTGTTGTTGAGGTCGGCGGCGATGGTGCTGACCGATCGTCCGGTCTCGATGGTCAGGCGGTTGGCCAGTGCACTGAGGCGCGCGGCGTTGCGGGCGACCAGAATGAGGTCATAACCGCGCTTGGCGAGACGGTCGGCATAAATGGCGCCGATACCGGCGGACGCGCCGGTGATCAGAGCCGCGCCTTTGGGGGATGAGTTGGTAGTAGTCATGGTCATTGTCTTGAAGATGGAGTACCTGACGGGTGTCAGGCTTGCGACTAATTCTGGCTTCCACCTTCGATATCCTCAATGACATAGATACAATGAATCAGGACACTAGAAGGCCGTTTTATCGGCATCGAATTATCCTTTTTCGGCTATATTCAACGAAATGCGTCAATGCTTACGGAGTGGTCATGCATACGGTCGGGCTCGTCGTCTTTCCAAATTTCCAGGCGCTGGGACTCGCCGTTGGGGCCGTTTTTGAATATGCCAATCGCTTACGCGGAGAGCTCGCGTATCAGTTCCGCCTGGTGTCGGAAGAGGGTGGTCCCGTGATGACGTCTCAGAGCTTTTCGGTCAACACGGATCGACTCCGGGACTCGACGTACGACACGCTCATCGTGGGAGGCGACAACGATTGCCAACTGCCTTCAGAGAGCCTGCTTGAATACCTTCGGACTGCACCGAGCCGGAGTCGGCGTGTGGCCTCGATATGTACCGGCGCATTTGTGCTCGCGGCAGCGGGTCTGCTCGACGGCAAGCGTGCGACGACCCATTGGCTGCATGTTCAGGAGTTTCGGAAGCAGTACCCCAATGTTCAGGTCGACGAAGATCGCATCTTCGTGGTCGATGGCGACATCTGGACCTCGGCGGGAATGACGGCGGGGGTTGACCTCGCATTGGCCATCGTTGAGAAAGACTTCGGCCTCGAGGCGGCGCGTATGGTGGCGCGCAAGCTCGTGGTGTATCAGAGGCGCGGTGGCGGCCAATCACAGTTCTCGGCGCTTCTTGAACTGGATGCAAAGTCCGACAGGGTGCAGATGGTTCTTGCCTATGCGAGGGAGAACCTGAACGGTGACCTGTCGATCGAGTCCCTGGCGGAAGTCGCGCGGCTGAGCCCACGACAGTTCAGTCGCGTCTTCAGTGAAGAAACCGGCCAGTCTCCCGCCAAGGCCATCGAACGCCTCCGCGTCGAGGCCGCGCGGTTGCTGATGGAGACGACGAGGCACCCGATCGAAGTCATAGCGCGCGAAACTGGTTTCGGTGATCGTGAACGCATGCGGCAGGCGTTTCTTCGCGCGTTCGGCCAATCGCCGCAGGCCATACAGCGGGCATCCGGCGGGGTGGGGCTGGTGCTTTGATTCTGCCTATGGCTTCAGCGGCGTCGTCAGCACGACATCATCGGTGTCCACCACGAACACCGCGAGCAGCTTCGCCGGTTCCGTTTTGCTCGCGTTGGCGCTGACATCATGCCGATCGCCCGGCATCTCGGTGAAGTTCTGCCCCTTGGTGAAGGTACGCAGCGGCCCGCCATTGAGTTGATTCAACACCGAGCCTTCCAGCACGGTCGCATAAATGATCGCCGACTTGGCATGCGTATGCGCGGCGTTGACGGCGCCGGGCTCGTACTCGACAAGCACACCCTTGATGCTCTTGCCCGGCAGGTTCGGGATAGCTTGCTGATACACAGGTGTGACCTTGACCCCGGTGCTCTTCGTGGCGAGCGTGCCTGGGGCGGCGGCTGACTGATGCGCCGAATGATCCTGGGCGAGGGCGACCTGCAGCGGCAGGGCCGCGAACAGCAGGGCGGCGATGCGATATTTCATGGCAAATCTCCGGTCTGGGGCGTAATCGATGGTGAAGCGGCGCTTAGCAGCAACCTGCTGGCGCGCGTACTGCTTATTCAATATGCCCAGTTGGCTGGCACATAGCGGAAGGCCTTGCCATCGACCGCGACGTGCCCGAGCGACGGGAACGATAGGTGGCTGGCCAGAAACAGCTCGCCAGTCTCCGCAGCTTCGCGCAAGAGGCGAACGCGGACGCGAGTCGCCTCCTCGGGTTCGTGATCAAAGGCATTTTGCCATTCAGGGCATTCGATCCCGACCGGCACCAATGCGTCACCAGCGAACGTCATCCGCTCACCGCCGGACGACACGCGGACCACGCTGTGCCCGGGTGTGTGGCCGCCGGTGAGTGTGGCGACGACTCCCGGCGCCACCTCGTACTCTTTGTCGAACGGCTGCAACTCGTTCTTGTACGCGTCCAGAAACTTGCGGGAGCTGGTGCGGATGATGTCCTGAATCCCATTGAATGTGTTGTGGGAGAAATCGGGCGACTCGAAGAACTCGACATCGGTGTGCGACACATGGATCCGCAGGTCCGGGCGCATCTGGCTTCTCAGCCGTTCGTCGAGCAGGCCGCCGATATGGTCCATGTGAATGTGGGTCGCGATGACATCGGTGATGGTCCCAGGATCGATGCCGGCGCTTTGCAATCGCAGGGCCAACCGTCCGGTCCGCTTGGATTCCGGCATTTCCGAACCCATCCCAGCATCGATGAGAATCGTCCGGCCGCCGCTACGCACCACGACGACATTCAATCCCCAATCGATCACGTCCGGCAGGAATCTGCCGCGCAGCGTGGCGTCCCGGTCGGCCGCGTCAACGTTCGTACCCAGAACGTCGGCGGGTACGGGTATCGCCCCATCGCTGATGACCATTACATCGATGTCACCGATACGCGTCGCGTAATGCGACGGAACCAGATCGTGCTCAGGGTAAAGTGATCCGTGGCAAAGGCACATGATTGACTCCTGTTTCTCACAACGTCTTGTGAGAAGGAGCTTAGGCAGCCGAGTCATCGCTCGGTAGGCATGCCAATGAACACACTATGGTGCGCGCCGGGAAACAATCGGAGGCGCGGTCGAGACCGCGCGCTGCTCAAAGCATGGACTTGCCTTGCGCCAGGATTTTGTCGCAGACCTGCTTGGTGACTTCCGCCTTGAGTCCGCCGCCGCTGAGGTCGAGCTTGCTGCCACTGCTCGTGGATAGCACGCCGCGCGAGCCATCGCTGTAGCCGCTGTCCTTGGTGCCGCCCGAGACTGAGCCAAGCAGCTTGTCCTTGACCGCGGACGTTGCGGAGTCGGCGTTCAGATAGTTGTTCTTGACGCAGAACTCGATGACGCCAGCCGCATTGCCAGCCGAGCCGGAACTGACCGACGACGCCGACAACCCGCCGAGCGAACCAAGCCCGCCGAGTCCACCGGAGGCACCCTGACCGGAGCTGCCGCCTAATGGCGATGATTTCAGCATATCGCCGATCTGGGCATTGGCGGTGCCCGATAGCACGAGCAGGGATACCGAAGCGAGCAATGCGGCGCGGCGAAAGAAGACAGACGCAGTCATAGGAGACTCCTCATCAGGTCTTGCTGTGAATGGCGTCTCCACTATATGCCGGGATCGGCTTCCGGGCGTGACGTTATCGTGGCGGTAACTGAGGCCCAGCTGGCAAATCCTTCTACGCTTGGGGCAAGTTACGACATTTTTAATTGCCTCAAAGGGGGTGCGGACATTCTAAATTGGCCCTAACAAACGAATGTTGATACAACAGTTATTATGTTAAATGATGTGCGCACCGGAATGATGGCCACCCCCGACTAATCCGCGCTTAAGCGAACGTCGGTATCCTCGTCCGCGACCCCACTACACTTCGCCACCCATGGACGGCTGCCTCCAGATTCGCCAGCTTGCTGGTCATGGTCGAGGTCCTTTCGACTTTGATGTTCCGCCCGGACGCTGCACCGTTCTGTCCGGCGCCTCCGGCAGTGGCAAGAGCCTCGTCTTGCGCATGATTGCGGATCTGATTCCGAGTTCTGGGGACGTCCGGATTGGCAGCACGTCACGAGAAAGCCTGAGCGGCCCGGCGTGGCGGCGGGAGGTCGTCTACGTGGCCGCCGAGTCCGGCTGGTGGGCGGACGATGTGCGCAGCCATTTTGAAATCCGCGACGTGCTCAATCTGGCGTTGCCAGCGCTCCTGCGGGCGCTACATCTGCGCGACGACATTCTTGATGCTCAGGTCAGTCACCTGTCGACCGGCGAGCGTCAGCGGCTGGCGTTGCTGCGCGCGATTACCCTTCGCCCACGTTTCCTGCTGCTGGACGAGCCAACGTCGGGACTCGATCGCGACTCAACGCTTGCCGTCGAAGCGATATTGAATGATCGGATGACGGCTGGCATGGGACTGCTCGTCGTCACCCACAACACAGAGCAAGCCGCGCGTTTGCAAGGCAAGCACCTCCGCCTTTGTGCCGCGGGGCTGGAGGTCGTCGTCGCATGAATCCGATTCTGCTTTCCACCAGCGACCTCGTGCTCGCCAGCGGCCTGATCGTCGCTGGCGCCCTGCTCTCGCTGGCGATGTCCCTGGGCATTCATCGCACCCTGCTGGTCGCCGCGATTCGCATGGTCGTACAGCTGTTGCTGGTCGGTTTCGTCCTGCGCATCGCGTTCTCGATTGCGTCGCCCTGGCTCACGCTGATATTGGTTGTCGCGATGATCCTGGCCGCCGCACGCGAAGCCGGAAGCCGGCAGGAGCGACGTTTGGACGGGCGCTGGCAATGGCTACTTGGGCTGGCCTCGGTCAGCATCCCCACCATCGTGGTCACCGTGCTTGCACTGGTCACCGCCCTGCGCCCTTCCCCCTGGTATGACGCGCGCCACGCCATTCCCCTCGCCGGCATCATCCTCGGCAACGCGATGAACGCCGCCAGCCTGACCCTGCAAACCACGTTCAATACGGCCTGGCACCAACGGCAGGCAATCGACGCGCGGCTGGCCCTCGGCGCGGACCGTCAGACCGCATTGCGCCCGATCCTGCGGCAAGCGGTCCGGAGCGGCCTGCTGCCCACCATCAATACGATGGCAGCCGCGGGCATCATCACCCTGCCCGGCATCATGACGGGACAGATCCTCGCCGGCATGGACCCGATCGAAGCGGCCCGCTACCAGATTCTCCTCATGTTCCTGCTCTCGGGCGGCAGCATCCTCGCCGTGGTACTGGCGGCGTGGCTGGCTCTGTGGCGACTGACCGATGCGCGCCACAGGCTCAGACTCGACCGGCTCCAGGCTCGGTAGACAGCCAATGCGTCAGGCCGCAGCCAGTAGCACCTTGCGGCTGATATCGAGCGTGATGTCACCATGCTCGCCGAGGGCCGTCATGCCGTGCTCTTCGAGCTTGCTGACGATATCCTCGATGCGGCTGGCGTCGATGCCATACCCGGAGAGCCGAGTCGACGCACCCATGCGTTCGAAGAATGCACGCGTGGCTTCGATGGCCGCGTCGATCCGCTCCGCTTCACTGCCCTCGCGGATATTCCATACGCGCTCGGCATACTGAAGCAGCTTCTCGCGCTTCTGCTCGCGACGCGCGGCAAGCATCGACGGCAGCACGATGGCGAGCGTTTGCGCATGGTCCAGACCATGCATCGCGGTCAGTTCGTGACCCACCATATGCGTGGCCCAGTCCTGCGGCACACCGGCGCCGATGAATCCATTGAGCGCCATCGTGGCAGCCCACATCACGTTGGCGCGCGCATCATAGTCTTCGGGATGCGCGAGTACCTTCGGACCATCCTCGATGAGCGTGAGCAGGATGCCTTCCGCCATGCGGTCCTGCACTTTGGCGTTGACCGGATAGGTCAGGTATTGCTCGGTCGTGTGAACGAACGCGTCGACGACACCGTTGATGGTCTGCCGCTCCGGTAACGTGAAGGTGGTCACAGGATCGAGCACCGCAAAACGGGGAAACACATGCGCCGAGTGGAAATCGAGCTTGTCGCCGGTTTCGCGCCGGCTGATCACAGCGCCGGCATTCATTTCCGAGCCCGTGGCCGGCAGCGTCAGCACCACGCCGATGGGCACAGCCGATTCGAGGCTGGCGGCAACGCTACGCTTGGCGAGAATCTCCCACGCGTCGCCCTTGAAGCGCATGGCCGCGGCGATGAACTTGGTGCCGTCGGCCACGGATCCGCCGCCGACCGCAAGCAGAAAGTCCACCTGCTTCTCCAGACCCAGATTTGCGGCGTTCATCAGCGTGGCGTAATCGGGGTTCGGCTCGATACCACCGAATTCAAACACGACGCGGTCGCCCAACGCCTTGCGTACGGCATCCAGCACGCCATTGCGCTTGATGCTGCCGCCGCCGTAAGTGATGAGCACACGCGCTTCCGCGGGAATTTCGGCGGCGATACCGGCGATCTGATCCTTGCCAAACAGGACTTTGGTCGGCGCGTGGAGGTTGAAGTTGAACATGGGAACGGACCTTTCTTGATGTACCGATTGAGTCCGACGAATATAAGTACTGCGAGCCCGGATCAGTAGAGCGATCCAGGTTGATAGGCTGACAACTACAGTTTCATAATCGCACGGCCGTATTCGCGGCCTGAGTGTCAGGAGCCGAATATGCTGACTGATCGATACGGGCTGGAGGTATCCACGACATCGCCCGCTGCTCGCGATGCCTACGTGGCCGGGGTCGATAGCGTGATTTCCGGCGTGGCCGGGTATCGCGCGCATCTCGCCGAGGCCGTGGATCGCGACCCTTCGTTCGCGTTGCCGAAGATCGCCCTCGCGCGCGGCATCTTTCTTGACGGTGAGGTGAAAGCCGCGCGTGAGCTGGCCGCGGACGCCGTCAGTCTGGTCGCCGATGCCACGCCGCGCGAACGCAGTCACGCCAACGTTCTGGCCCTCGGTATCCAGGGCAAGCCACGCGAAGCGATGCGCGCCATGCACGATCATCTCCGCGACTGGCCGAGAGACGCTATGGTGCTGGCGCCGGCCACGAGCGTGTTCGGACTCTATGGTTTCAGCGGCGATCCGGCTCACGAGGAAGCGCTCTACGCGTTCCTGTCCTCGCTCGCGCCTGACTACGGTCAGGACTGGTGGTTCGAGGCGATGCTCGGTTTCGCGGCTTGTGAGACTGGTCGATTAGATGAAGCGTGGCGCCTGCTGGATCGCGCGTTTGCCGCCAATCCGCGCCATGCCCACGCCGCACACTTCCGTGCACACGTGATGTACGAACGCGGAGAAACCGCGCAGATACTGGATTTTCTCGAGGGGTGGATGCCGCAGCACGACCCTCGCAGCCTTACGCACTGCCATCTGTCCTGGCATGTTGCGCTCGCCGCGCTGGCCCTGGGCAAGGCCGAACGTGCCTGGCAGGTATTTCGCACCAGCGTACGTCCCGGCGGCGCGTGGGGACCGCCCATCAACGTGGTCACGGATAGCGTGTCATTCCTCTGGCGCGCGGAGCTTGCCGGGTGGTCGCGTGACATCGATGCCTGGCAGGCGCTACGGGAACATGCCGCGCGCTGCTATCCCAAGGCGGGTCTCGGCTATGCCGACGTTCACGCAATGATCGCCTGTATCGCCGCTGACGATTTCGAGGCGTTGCAGGGCCGCCTTGCGGAGATTCGCGACCTGATCGAGGGCATGTCCTATCCCGCCACGGAGGTCGTCGTCCTTATCGCCGATGGCTTCGCCGCCTACGCCGCCGAAGACTGGGAGGGTGCCATCCAGGCGCTCGAACAGGCATGGCCGCAGACCGTCTGCATCGGCGGCAGCCGGGCGCAGCGTGATCTTGTGGCATTCACACTGGTGGCGGCCTATCTCAGATCGGAACGGCTCGATGCAGCGCACGCCTTTATGCAGGCACAGGAAGCAAGGCATGCCAGTGTCGTGGTGAAGGGCTATTGCTGATTCTGACGGTATCGACCCCGACCAAAGTCGAGCTTGCTGGAATCTCATGGGTATCTAGAATGAGGTAGCAGCCACATGCGAAGGTCCCATGGCCCTTATCGGCAAGCTTGTCTCTCTGGTCAGCCGGCGCACGTTGCGGTCGGAAGGCCATGTTTTTGCCGTGACGCCGGAACGCATTGCGATCGCGGAAGGGATTCATGCCGCGCTGGCGATGGCTCCGATGCTCTGTGCGGCGGTGTTGCTCGCACGACCGGAAATCGCCTTCGGCGCGGTGGCCGCGTTCTGGAACTGCCTGTGCGATCCACAGGGCGCCAAGGCCGAGCGGCTCAAAACCATGGGCGTGTTTACGGCGTTAGGCGTCGTGGTGCTGCCGCTTTCAGCCTGGCTCGCGCATTGGGGCTACGCCGCCAGCGTCGTTACGCTGTTCGTGCTCGTCTTCCTGTGTGGGCTTACACGCTCCTATAAGCCATCGCTCGGCCCGGGGCCGGCCCAGGCAGGGCTGATTGCCTCGCTGGCGGTCGTGATCGGTATCGCCTCGCCGGAGCCATTGACAGGCGCGCTGGCGCAAGGCGGTTATTTCCTGCTCGGCTCCTTCTGGGCCATGCTGTTCTGCATCGTGCTCTGGCCGATTCCATTCCGCCAATCGGCCTGCTTCACGCTCGCCGCGGTCTTCACCCGGCTCGATGCTATGGCGGGCCATCTGGAAACGCTCGATGCCCGCCCAGGCATGGACAGGGACGGCTGGGACGAATTCGATACCGTGTATCGCCGCGGTGTGCGCATGGCGATCGAACGCGGTCGCGCACTGGCGGCGCATGACGTGCGGACGAGCCCGGTGCTGGGTCCGGGCATCGACACGGCAGGCCGGGTGTTCTCCGCGCTGATCGCCATTGGCCATTCGCGCCGCAACCCGGCGGTCACGATTCACGAGGACTGGCGCCCACTGCTCCAGGGCTTGCGACAACTGCTGCAAAGCCTCGGCGATCTCGCGCAGCAGGAGCGGCCAATGGCCGATGTGCCTATCGCGCAAGCCAATGCGCTGTTGCGGCAAACAGCAGGTCGCAAGGATCAGGTCGCCCGCGCCGTGGCTTTCGCCGCGAACGCCATCATGCGCCTGACCGCCCATATCCCCGCATTTGCGGCGGCACCGCTCCCCTCCCCGGCTGCCACGCCGCCAACGCCCTTCCATATCGACACGCTGGTCTGGCGTCATGCGTTGCGCGTGGCCGCCGCGTCTACGCTGGCCTATCTGATCTGCACGTGGCTCAACGTGACGTTCGCCTACTGGGGTGCAATCGCCGCGATTGTCGTGACGCAGCCGATCTCGGCCAACACGTGGCTGCGCGTGCTCGAACGCGCGATCGGCAGTTTTATCGGCGGCATCTTCGCGGCGTTTCTGCTCACGCATCTGTCCGGCCCGGTAGCGATGACGCTGGCCATCCTGCCGCTGGCCGCGGTGACCGTCTCGCTGCGACTGGTGAACTATGGCCTGTTCGTCGTGTTTCTAACGCCGATGTTCATGCTGCTGTCTGACTTTATCCGCCCTGCGGAAGGTCTGATCATGGCGCGCCTGATCAACGAGTTCGTGGGCGCGTGCGTCGGCGTGGCGGCAAGTTTCCTGCTGTGGCCGGAGCGCGCCAACAACGGCGTCATCGGCGCCCTCTCGGCCGCGCTGTCCGCCAACCTGAAGTTTGCCGCCGCCGTACGCAGGCTGGGTGTGGGCGATGCCGCCGCGCTCGATCATCTGCAAAGCGAGGCCGGTCTGGCCAGTACGCGCCTGGAAACCGCGCGCGAACGCATGCTGATGGAAGGCCGCTGGCGCTCGGAGCATCTGGAGCAGTTGCGTGAGCTGATTGGCGCGATTCGCATCGTCTGCGGCGCCGCCGCGGTGATCGAAGTATTGCGCGTTGGCGAGCCGGGCGCGCGCGACCGGCAGCGTGCCGATCGATACGATGCAATCGCGATTGGGCTGACGACGACGTTGAACACGCCGGCAGCAACGATGCCCACGCCAGATGTCGACCCATCGGCCGACGATCTCGATCAGGCGGTCAGCAACGTGGTGACCACGTTCGACGTGTATGTGAACGGCATGAGCGCAACGCGCTAGCCCTCATCGGTCCATTTATCGGCACGCGCGCGCGGATCTACGCCCCTCTCTAGTAGGGGCGAAATTGCATCGCATAAATCACACGAAATCCGTATCATTAATGCACGTTTTCGGTGCCCTGGACACGGTTGCTCTTGCATCCTGTCGCGGCATCGATTCATAGCGCACGCCGCGCACTCACTGAAGAGCACACAATGATTTCTGACAAAAAGCCAGTTCGACTGGCTGGGGTAGCGTTCGCCCTGACGATGGCCATGCCCATCGCATATGCCATGGATATCGAAGCGCGCGGCGTGGGCAGCGCGACGATTACGGACGATCTTGCCTCCGTACGCACGTCGGCGCTGCGTCAGGCCAAGCGCAATGCGGTGCTCGCCGCGCTGGACAAGGTGGTCGGTGCCGGCACCAGCAAGAATCCGGACGTACAGGCCAAGCTCGACGATCTGGTGGTCCAGGTCGGCGAGGAAGCGTTCTTCAGCCCTGCCCCGAGCGCGGTCGATGGACAGTATCGCATCAGCATCACGCTGCGCATGGATGACAAGGAACTGCGCACGCAGATCAGCGATCTCGGCCTGGCGCTCAACACCACCGCCACGCGCAGCCAGCCGATTCTCGTGATGATGGACGAGTTCTTCACCACGCCGACCAACCTGCGCGCGCCGTTGGAAGAACTGACCGAGTTCCGCCACGAGGAAGGTAGCAGCTACAACGACAAGGAAGCATCGTCGAGCTCGCGCAAGGCCGCCTACGCCGCCAGCAACAATTCGGCGTACGCATCGAAGGAACAAGCCGCCTACGCGGTCAAGGAAAGCGCCGCCGGTCGCGTGAGCGCGGCCCGCGATACGCAGGTGGTCGGTGCCGCGCGCGATGGCTATGGCGGCGAGGCCGCGGTCGCCGGCCGCGACAGCGGGCGTTATGACGCAGCCAGTGCCAGCAGCCGTCAGGCGGCCGGCGCGGCCTCGCGTCAGGTGGCCGCCGCCAGCAGCAGCAACGTGGCGTCGGCATCGTCGTCGCAGCAGGCCTATGCGCGCGACGTCAGTGCCGAGGACCACAACAACACGTACTTCCGCAAGCTGGTCAAGTACCAGCCGCAGAACACCGGGCCGGACAAGAAGAACTACACCTATAACGAGCTCAAGGGCCAGTTGAACGACCTCGATATCAAGGTCATCGACAACGCGCTGTTCAAGAGCAAGTACTTCGGCAACCGCGCCATTACGCTCGACCAGCTCGAGAACGGTGCCGATCTGGCCAAGTACACCGAGTTCGCGCGGCAGGAAGCGACCGCGGACTACCTGATGATCGGTTCGTCCGTGATCTACGACGTGGGCGTGGACCGCAACTCGGGACAGCCCGCCTGCACGGGCGTGGCCAGCACCAAGACGTTCTCCACCAAGACCGGTGAGGACATCGGCTCCGCCACGCAATCGGAAGCGGCCATCGGCATCTCTTCCGACGACTGCCGCGCCAAGCTCGCGGGCAAGCTCGCCGCCAGCCTCGGCAATCAGGTGGGCAAGCGGATTCAGGACTTCGTCAAGCGCCGCACCATGTACGGCGCCGAGTACGTGATTCGCCTGACCGGCGGCGCCCTCACGCTGATGAATCGCACCGCGTTCAATCAGGCGCTGAAGAACGTGCCGGGCCTGGACAAGGCCACGCAACGTCAGGCCGGTACCGACAAGTTCGAGGTGGTGGCCACCTATCGTGGCACCGATCCGCTCGATCAGGCTGTGGCCATGGCATTGGGCAGCAACCCGATGTTCGCGGGGCTGGACTCGATGGTCGACGGCAATATCGTCACGCTCTGCATGAACGGTTGCGCCAAGGTCAAGGCCGCTCGCTGATATGCGTACCCCATTGCTGACGGCCGCCGCGGCGGCCTTGATCATCGCCAGCGGGAGCGCGGCTGCCGCTGGCGTCGGGCTCTACGTGGTCCCCGGCATCTTCTTCGACGATGCGGGCAACGGCAGCAGCAAGATCGACCCCGCATTCCGTCCCGCGCTGGATCTGCGGCAGAGCGTGACGCAGTTGCAGGAACGCGCGCAGGCGCATTTCAAGACGCTGACGCCAACCATCGACAGCAAGAATCGCCTGCGCACGCTGGCCTTGTCGATGCAGGTCACGCGCGCGTCGCGCTACCAGATCGACAAGTCCGATGGCACCACGGATATCTATCTGCCGCTCACGCTGAGTCTGTACTTCAGCAACCCGATGACCGGCGAGGTGCTGCAATCGTTCAGCCAGACGCGTTATGACGTCATGACCGTCTCGCGCTCGCTTGGCAAGGCCGCCATCGACACCAGTGTGGCCAACGCCTATCGCAGCGGCTTTACGACGCTGATGGATACCATGCTGGCTTCTGCCGCGCGCCAGTTCAATCCGTACGTGGTGGAAACGCGCGTGGCCGATACCTGGCGTGGTTTCGTTATCCTCGACAAGGGCTACCGCGCGGGTATCGGCAAGGGCGACGTCATGAACGACGCGACCAGCGAGATTCGCGTGGAACATGCCGGTGCCGACTATGCGGTGGCGGTGCCGGTGCTGGGCACGCCGAAGGATGGCGCGGTATTCAGTCGCGCCGGCACGATGGCGCTGTCCGACGTCAAAAAGCCGCGCGTGCTGGCGCTGGTCAGCGATGGCAACGGCGACCTGTCCGACGCGGTCAGCGCGCAGCTGTTCACGGACAAGCTCGGCAGTGGCGCGCCCTTTGCGACGTTGCCCCTCAACGGCAACTTCAGCCAGGTGCAGGCGTCGATCGACAGCAACACCAGCATCGGGCACGAGGTCAGCGGCAAGCGCGCCCTGCCCGATTACTTCATCCGCATGGTGGTGCCGCCCGCGCGTCAGTACACGCTGCCCACGAATCTTGCCTACAAGACGCTGCAGAGCTATCAGGCATGGGCCTTCGCGGAATTGCTGTCTCGTGACGGCCGTGTGCTCTATGCCGCGGACGTGACGCAGCGCATCGACGATACCGTCACCGACAAGGCTGGTTTCAACGCGGCCGATCGACGCGAGGTGGTGCTCAAGAACGCGCTGAATGACCTCGCCGAGCGCTTCGGCAAGGAAGTCCGCTTCCAGCCGCTGACGCTGAAGGTCACCGCCGCCGCGGCCGACAACTTCCAGATCGATGATGCCGCGGGCGCGCTGCAGGCCGGCGACACCATTCGCGTCTATCACGGCATTGGCAAGCCGGGCCCGTTGACCGAAGAGGCACTGGTGCCGACGTGGGAGGCAACCGTCGCCGCGCGCGACGGGTCCCGCGTCACCGCAACCCCGGTGCTGCCCATTGCCGGCAAGCCGCCGCGCCCCGAGGCCGGCGATGTGGTGCTGGTGGATAGCGTGGCCGGCGCCAACGGTGGTGGACAGCGGATGGCGTTCTGCCCCGCGGACAAGAGCCAGATCGGCAGCGTTGCACTGGATCGCTTCAATCTGCTCGCTTATGCCGGCGCGGCATCGGCCAAGGTGGTGATGATCAATCCCGCGCTGGCGGACCTCGTCAAGGGACGCGTGGGCGGCCAATCGGGCTTTGCACGCGAACTGTCGCTGCGGCCGGGTACCTACGACCGCTGCCTGGAAGCGCTGTACCGCGTCGATCCGCGTGAACGCAAATGCGAGGACGGGCTCTGCGCGCAGGGCTACAACGTCCGGCTGGCCTATCGGCAGCGCGCCGGCGGCAGCGTCGTGGGACAGGCCATCCTCGAGCACGGCTTTGTCTCCAATGGCTATCCGGCGGTCGCCGAAGCGAACGATGTCAACGCCTTGCAGGCGATGGACCTCGATCGCGATACGCGTTCAAGCCTGGATGGCGTCATGAAGCAATTGTTGAATCCCAACTGACGAAGAAAAAGGAAACGTCAAACGTGAAGAAGACTTCTGTAGCACTGGCCGTTCTCGTCGGCAGCACCCTGTTCGCTGCGGCCCCGGCCGCGATGGCATTCGGCCTCGGCAATATCACGTCCGCGATCCCGGGCGTTGGCGGTGGCTCCGCCGCTGCCGTTTCCGCTGGCGATATCGACGCGTTCATCCAGACCGCGAACGATGCCAACCTGATGATCAGCACGTCGTCGTCGCATATCTTCAAGGCGCTGGCCAGCAAGGAAGACATCGCCGCGCTGGAAGCCCGCCTGGCGACCGCGAACGCGATTGCCAACACGGCCGAGAAGGAAGCTGAGCTCAACAAGATCAAGAGCGACGAAGCAACGATTGTGCAGAAGGTATTGGCCAGCAAGGAAGGCGAAGACAAGCTAAGCACCATGAACAAGGCGCAGATGGCCTCGTTCGGCAATGCCGCCTTCACGTTCATGCTGGGCGTGCTCAAGGACAAGCAACTGGCCGAAGGCAGCACCGCGCTGGTGTCCGGCGTGTCGTCGAACCCGATGCTGATCCCCCGTCTGGGCGCGCTGAAGGATGTGGCATCGTCGGTGAGCTCGCAACTGAGCAACACGGCCAAGATCGGCGAAGGCCTGGTCAAGCTGGCCAAGGCCGGCAAGATCACCGCGCTGCCGACGTCGGCATCGGAAAAGCCGAAGAAGGTCGACGAGATCTGATCTCGCCGCGGCAATAAAAAAGGGCACGACTCAGTCGTGCCCTTTTTTTATGACTGCGTGTCAGATGCGGAACACCGCATCTCCATGGTTCTGCAGCAGCGAAGCGATCAGGTCGAGATCGGTGGTGTGCGGCGAGCGCACCTCCACGACCTCGGACCTGCCGCCATACGTGGCCGTGACGCGGCGCCGCGTCGTCAGGACGGCTTCATCCGGCTTCGGTGCAACCACCTCGAGCCACGGCTCGATGCGATACGTGCCATTGACCCAGCCCTTGGCCGTCAGATGCAGTTCTTCCCACTCTTCAATCGTCGACATTGCTTTCCTGCTGATGGATTTATCGGGTGCGCAGACGGAATCTGGCGGCGGCTTGTTCGCCGGCGTGCCGTGCGGCCTTCTTGGCCACCGCCTCGCTGGCGTGGGTGGCATGGCGCATCGAGACGTTTGCCACGACGCGCTCGGCGCCGTTGCGATACTCGGAGATCGTATAGTTGGCGAACCATACGCCCGGCTCCTGCTGGATGGGGTAGATGGAAACGGTAAAAGCGTTGTTCTGATTCAAATGTTGTCCTCGCACACGGCCGAGCGCATCGTCGATTCGACGGATGCCGTCCTGACTGTGTGGCTGAAAGTGATTTGGGACCGGCGCGGATTCACTACTGTCACGCGCGGTCTTGATGAGCGCCGGGTGGTGAGCGGTGCAGCGGTCACTGCTGCTACCGATAATGCTCTTCCACGCGGCGTTGGGATGGCGTAGCGCCAATAAGCCCCGAACGATATTTTGATGTTGGTGTTCGGGCGCCCTGCTGCAAGATGCATGCAGGAAGCGCATTGTAGCACGGCGGACGCTCCATACGCTGAACGTATGGCAAACCTCCATATCGATATTTGTCACCGTATGGGAATGCGATATAGTCATACGCTATCCGCCAGCGCACGCACACCCCATGTTCAAGACAAAACTTATCGCCATTGCCACCCTGATGCTGATGCAGGCCGTACCGGCCCACGCCCAGCAGGCCAGGGAGCGAGACGAGTTCTACTGGCTCGGTGAGATCAACAAGGCCACCGCCGTCATCAACTCCGAGCAGGGCCTGCTCGACAAGCGCATGGCGGGCCGCATTGCCGTGGGCCTCGACAAGGTGCTCAAGGACGGCGACCAAGCGGGCGGCAAGCGCCCCTCCACGGTTATCACGTTCGAGCCGCTGCTGATCAAGGCCGCTGGCGTCGAGGTGACATTGCTGCATGCGGGCCGCTCGAGCCAGGACATGCATGCGACCTACCGCGCGGCGATCCTCCGTGACGACATGCTCAAGCTCGCCGCCCAACTGAATACGACGGCCAGCACCGTCGTGCGACTCGCGGAGCAGCATGCCAAGACCATCGTGCCGAATTACACCAATGGCGTCGCGGCCCAGCCCAACAGCTACGGCCATTACCTGCTGGGTTTCGCCGCCGCGCTCGACCGCGATGCGCAGCGCATTCGCGAAGCCTACGCGCGCATCGATCAATCGCCGATGGGTACGACGGTCCTGAACGGTACCAGCTGGCCGCTCGACCGCACGCGCATGGCCAACTATCTGGGCTTTGCGACCATCGTGAACAACGCCTACGATGCGCACCAGATCGCGGCCGTGGATCAACCGGTGGAAGCCGGCGCCATTGTCACCAGCATCGCCTTGCACGCGGGCAGCTTTATCGAGGACGTGATGACGCAATACGCGAACTCACGGCCGTGGATTCTGCTGCGCGAAGGCGATGGCAATACCTACGTGTCGAGCGCGATGCCGCAGAAGCGCAACCCGGGCCTGCTCAATGGCACGCGCGCCGATGCCTCCACCGCCATCACGCTGGCGATGGGCCCCATCATGCGCGCGCACAATCTGCCGCCCGGCATGGCCGACGCCAAGGAGGTCAAGCAGAACAAGGAGCTGGTGGAGAGCGCCATCAAGGTCCTGCGCGGCTGGGATCGCATTCTCAAGGCACTGGTCATCGACTCGGATCGCGCGCTCGATGAGCTGAACAGCGACTGGACCGCTTCGCAGGAGCTCGCCGATGTGTTGATGCGCAAGTACAAGCTGCCGTTCCGCGTGGGCCACCACTTCGCGTCGGAAGTCGTGGACTATGCGAAGGCCAACAATATCCGGCCGAGCGATTTCCCGTATGCGGAAGCGCGCCGCATCTACGCGCAGGCGATCAGGGAGTTCAATACCGACGCGAGCGCAGCGACCACGGGCCCGGCCGAGCTGCCGATGAGCGAGCAGGAGTTCCGCGAGACGCTCAATCCGGTGGCCGTGGTGAACCATCGCGCGACGGTTGGCGGCCCTCAGCCCGCGGAGATGGATCGCATGCTCAAGGAAGCGAAGCAGACCCTTGCGCAACAGGCCGCGTGGATTCAGGAAAAGCGTACGCGTATCGATGGGTCGCTGACCCGGCTCGATCGCGACTTCGCAAAGCTCGCGCAGCCCTGAGTTTTCGCTGCCGCAAACGTGCGCCTTAGCGTGCGTTGCCGAACAGGTCTTCCGCGGCCACCACGTACGCGCGTACGCGGTCGCGGATCACCTGCTCCCAGTCTTCGGGCGCGCCCTGTTTGTAGACCCAGCAGCGGATGCCCAGATAGAAGATGCCACCGTGCAGGCCCCACACGAGCTCGCTTTCACGCTCGGTGATCTTCGCGCGCACCGACAAGTCCAGATGGCGGCGCGTCTCGCGAATGATGCGCGGGAACAGTTTTTCCCTGAGCAACGCCAGATAGCGATCGGGGATATAGCCGTCGCTGAGCCCCGAGAACACCAGAATTCGTACCCATTCCGGCGTGAGGATTGCCTTGGCGTAGTCGAGGTAGAACTGCGTCAGTTTTTCCTGCAGCCCTAGCGACTTGTCGTCGAGCCCATCCTCCCACGCATGGGTCCAGCGGCCCAGATACACGGTCTCGTACACACGTTCGATCAACGCCTGCTTGGTCGGAAAGTAGTGGTACAGCAGCGGATGGGTAACGCCGATCTCCTTGGCCAGATCGCGCGTCTGCCCTTCCAGTCCCCGCTCCGAGAAGAACTTCACCGCGCCCTGCAGGATCTGCAGCTCGCGCTCCTCCGGCTTGAGTCGACGCCGCACCTTCTTGTCGTCGTCGGTGACGGGCGATGAAATGTCGGACATAGGGAGGTGGCTGGATTGGCGTGAAAAGATGCGGCAATGATATCCCACGGGGCATGCTCTTGACTTTATTGACCAACAGGTAAATACTGAAATCAAAGATCAACAAACCAAAAACAAGACAAGTCGCACGGAGACAAGGATTCCAGGATGGAGCTTGCCGGAGAACAGATCATCCATGCCCCACGCCAGAAGGTGTGGGCAGCGCTCAACGACCCGGCGATCCTGTCGCGGTGTATCCCGGGCTGCGAGGAAGTGAACCGTGTCTCCGACACGGAGACGCAGGCCCGTGTGCAGATCAAGGTGGGGCCGGTTCGCGCGCGCTTTGGCGGCAAGATTCTGATGTCCGATATCGAGGCGCCCGACCGCTGCCGGCTCACGTTCGAGGGCGCCGGTGGCGCCGCCGGCTTTGCCAAGGGCAGTTCGATGGTGGAGTTGGCCGATAGTGGCGCCGATACGCGTCTGCGCTATTCGGTGCAGGCCGCCGTGGGCGGCAAGCTCGGGCAGATCGGTGGGCGTTTGATCGATGCATCAGCCCGCAAAATGGCCGACGAGTTCTTTACGGCGTTTGATGTGGCCCTGCGCGGCGACGCGCCAGCGGCGAGCGCATCGGACACCGTTCGGCCGGCCGAGATCGCGCGCCCTTCCCCGCTATCGACCCCTACAGCCTCTACATCCGCTAACTCCGCTGCCGCCGGCAACGCGCTGGCGCCGGGCTTCCGCGGCGAACTGCAGCGTGCATTCTGGTTCGTCCTGGGCGCGGTGTTCACGTTCGCGGTCATGCACTGGGCGGTGTGACGACGTGAAAGCACCTCCTTTTGATTTCGTGCGCGCGAGTTCCGTCCCCGAGGTGCTGTCGCTGCTGGCGCAACACGGTGACGACGCGCGCATCCTGGCCGGCGGGCAGACGCTGCTGGCCACACTCAATATGCGCCTCTCCGAGCCGCGCGTGCTCGTCGATATCAACGATGTGCCGGGCCTGAGCGGCATCTCGCTGCAGCACGGTTACGTACGCATCGGCGCCCTCACCCGCCATGGCGATATCGAAGACTCGATGGTGGTGCGCCAGCATGTGCCGCTGTTGGCCATGGCCGCACCGCACGTGGCGCACCGTGCCATCCGCAATCGCGGCACGCTCGGCGGTTCGATCGCGTTTGCCGATCCGGCGGCGGAATGGCCGGCCTGCGCGGTGGCGCTCGATGCGCGCATCGTGGTAATCGGACCGCAAGGCGAACGCAGGATTCCGGCCGCCGACTTCTTTCTCGACCTCTACACCACGGCGCTGGCATCCGGCGAGATCATCACCGCGTGCGAGTTTCCGCTGCCGGAGCCCGATCGCCGCTATGTCTTCGACGAACTCACTCGACGTCATGGCGACTACGCGATCGTGGGCCTTGCTGCCAGCGCGCGCGTGGAAGGTAGCACGCTGCGCGATGCGCGGCTGGTGTTCCTCGGCACCGGCAATATCCCAATGCGCGCCCGCGCTGCCGAGGCAGCGCTGGAAGGCGGGCCGCCCGAGGGCGCTCGCCTCGAAGCCGCGCGTCTGGCGCTGGCGACCGAGCTGGCGCCGGTAGCCGACCTCTACCACTCCCCCGAAGCCAAGCTGCACCTCGCGTCGGTATTGATGAGCCGGCTCGCGCAACGGCTCGTCGCCACTGCGGCCGGCACCACACCAGATCACGGAGGTCGCCATGCGTAAAACGATGCCCATCATGGTGCACGTCAACGGGCAGGAGCACGAGCGGCAGGTGGAGCCGCGCACGCATCTGGTCGACTTTCTGCGCGACGATCTTGGCCTGCGCAGCGCGCGCGTGGGTTGCGAGCACGGCGTGTGTGGCGCGTGTACCGTGCGGCTCGATGGCGACATCGTGCGTGGCTGTCTGGTACTTGCGGCGCAGGCTCATGGCCATGAAGTGGAGACGCTGGATCACGTCAGCGACCGCGGTGATCTGCGCGAGCTGCAACAGGCGTTTCACGCGCGCAATGCGCTGCAATGCGGCTTCTGCACGACGGGCATGCTGCTGACCGCGGCGGCGCTGATCGAAGAGCATCCCGATGCCACACGCGAGCAGGTGCGCGAATACATCTCCGGCAACTACTGCCGCTGTACGGGCTATCAGGCGATCGTGGATGCGATCTGCGATGTCCTGCAACAACGGCGCAGTGCAAACCTGGTGCCGCAATCATGAACGACTTCTCGCGCAACGAGTTCAATGAAGTCGACGCCGTCGCCAAGGGCGTGGGTGTCGAGCAGCGTTATATCGGCGTGGGCGTAAAACGCCCCAACGCGAAGCGCCATCTCGAAGGGCGCAGCGTGTACACCGACGACGTTGTGCTGCCACGCACCGCACACGTGGTGTTTCTGCGCAGTCCGATGGCCCATGCGCGCATCACCCACATCGATGCGGACACCGCGCGCGGCATGCCCGGCGTGGTGGCGATAGTCGACGGCGCGCAGATTGCCACGCTCTGCCAGCCATGGGTCGCGACGCTGGCGCACCTGAAGGGTATGAAATCCGCGCCACAGTATCCGCTCGCGATCGACGAGGTACATTGGCAAGGCGAGGCCGTGCTGGCCGTGGTTGCCGAGACGCGCCAGCAGGCCGAGGATGCGTTGCAGACGGTAGTGGTCGCGTGGGAGAAACTGCCCACGGTCACGAGCATGGCCGCGAGTCTCACCGCGCCGCCGATCCATCCGGCGCTCGGCGACAACGTGTGCTTTCATCGCGAAATCGATACCGGCAGCGTCGACGCAGCGTTTGCCGCAGCCGATCTGGTCGTCGAGGAAACCTACACGTTTGGCCGCCATACCGGCGTGACCATGGAGACGCGCGCCGTCCTTGCGGACTACAACCGCGCCGACGGCAAGCTCACGGTGTATCAAGGCCATCAGGCTCCGCATATGATGCAGGACCTGTATTCACGCCATTTCGGCCTGCCGGAACACGCGGTGCGCGTGATCTGCCGCGACGTGGGGGGCTCGTTCGGTATCAAGGTGCATTCGTATCCGGAAGACTTCGCCACCGTCGCGTTGTCCATCATGCTGCGGCGGCCCGTCAAGTTCGTCGCCGACCGGCTCGAATCGTTCCTGACCGATATTCATGCGCGCGAGCATCATGTCGACGCGCGCATCGCCCTGAACCATGACGGCGAGATCATCGGTTTCGATGTGGTCGATCGGACCGGCATCGGCCCCTACTCGGTTTATCCGCGCACGAGCGCGATCGAAGGCAATCAGGTCATCAACCTGATTGGCGGGCCTTACCGGCACAGCCACTATCGCGCGACGCTCGACGTGCTGTTTCAGCACAAGACCCCGACCAGCCAGTATCGCGGCGTGGGTCATCCGATCGCGTGCGCGGTCACCGAGGCCATCGTCGAGCATGCGGCCCAGCGGCTGGGGATCGATCCGCTCGAAATGCGCCGGCGCAACGTGATGCCGGACCGCGGCTATCCGCGCAACGGTGCATCCGGTATCCAGCTGGAAGCGCTATCGCACGAGCAATGTCTGGACCGCATCGAGACGATGATGGACTACCCTGCCCTGCGCCGCGAGCAGGCAGCGTTGCGCGAGCAAGGCATCTATCGCGGCATTGGCCTGGCGGTACTGATCGAGCTGACCAATCCGGGCGCGGCGTTCTATGGCGTGGGCGGTGCAAGGATCGCGGCGCAGGATACCGCCACAGTGCGCTTCGATGCGAGCGGCGTGGTCACCTGCCTCGTTGGCGTCGGCGAACAGGGCCAGGGCACGGAGACCGTGTTCGCGCAGATCACCGCCGATGCGGTGGGCGTGCCGATGGACAGCGTCAAGGTGGTCACCGGCGATACCGAGGTCACACCCTATGGCGGCGGTACGTGGGCCTCGCGCGGTGCCGGCATTGGCGGCGAAGCGGTATTGCAGGCGGGCCTGGCACTCCGCGAGAACCTGCTGCGGCTGGCTGCGACGATCCGTCAATGCGATGCACGCGATCTCGATGTGTCCGAGGGCCGCATCGTCGGGCGGCGCGAGCGCGAGTTCGTGATGGAGGTGGCCGAAGTCTGCCGCATCTATTACTTCCGCCCCGATACGCTGCCGCGCGGCCCGCTGCCGGAACTGGTGGTCACGCGCTCGTACGCGCAGACCGGCTACCCGTTCGCATTCACCAACGGCGTGCAGGCATCGTATGTCGAGGTCGATATCGAGACCGGCTTCGTCAAGCTGCTCAAGCACTGGGCGGTCGAGGATTGCGGCCGCGTATTGAACCCGCTGCTGGTGGACGAGCAGATGCGCGGCGCCATCGTGCAGGGAATTGGCGGCGCACTGTTCGAAGAGTGCCTGTACGACGAGGATGGCTCGCTGCGCAACGGCAGCATGGCGGATTATCTGGTGCCGATGGCGGCCGAGATGCCCGATATCGAGCTGTCCCATATCGAAACGCCGACGGCGACCTCGCAGCTCGGTGCCAAGGGCGCCGGTGAAGCGGGTACGGCTGGCGCGCCCGCCGCGGTGATGAATGCGATCAACGACGCATTGCAACCGCTCGGCGCGCGGGTGACCTCGCAGCCGATCACACCCGAGAAAATCCTGCGCGCGCTCGGGCGGATCTGACTGCTCCATACAGGAGCGTTACACCGAATAGGCTTACACCGAACAGTAACGCTCCTGCATCGCCGCATCGTCGAGCAAGGCACGCGCCGACGAGGTATGCGCGATCTCGCCTTGATCCATGATGTAGGCGCGATCCGCAATCTGCAGCGCATGCTCGACGCTCTGCTCCACCAGCAGGATCGTCACGCCCTTGCGCTTGAGCGCATCGAAGTACTCGAACATCTCGTCCACGAGCTTGGGCATGATCCCCTCGCTCGGCTCGTCCAGCATGATCATGGTCGGCCGGGCGGCCATGGCGCGCGCGATCGCGAGCATCTGCTGTTCGCCGCCCGACATGGTCGCGGCCTCCTGCTTCAGGCGCTCCTTCAGTCGCGGGAAGGTTTCAGCGATTTCCTCGACCGCATCCTGCGCGTGCACGGCGCGATTGCCGCGCGCCGCCAGCACGCCCAGCTGGATGTTTTCCATGACGGTAAGACCCGGCACGATGCGCCGCTCCTCGAACACGTAGGCAAGACCATGATGGAAGCGCGTGTGGGGGGGTTCCTGGAGGATCTCGTTGCCTTGAAAGCGCACCGAACCCGCGGTGCGCGGCATCAATCCCATGATGCTGCGCATGGACGTGGTCTTGCCGGCGCCATTGCGGCCGATCAGGGCCACCACTTCACCGGGCATCACATGAAAGTCCACGCCCTGCAGGATATGGCTGCGGCCGTACCAGGCATGCAGTCCGGTGACGTCGAGAATCGGCTGCGTGGTCATCAGTGGTTCCCCTTGCCCAGATAAACGCGCTTGACGTCCTCGTTGGCACGAATGTCGTCCGGCTTGCCCTGCACGAGCAGGCTGCCCTGGTGCAGCACGATGATGCTGTCGCTGACGCCCATGACGAGTTTCATCTTGTGCTCGACCAGCCCGATCGTGCGCGATTCGAGCAGCTTCAATATCAGGTCCATGACCGCGCGCGTCTCTTCCGGACTCATGCCGGCGGTGGGTTCATCGAGCAGCAACAGACGCGGATCGCCAGCCAGTGCCACGGCGATCTCGAGGCTGCGCTGCTCGCCATGCGCGAGGCTATCGGCAGGTACATGACGTTTGTCCTGCAGGCCGACCAGTTCCAGCAATTCCTCGGCCTTCTCGCTCCACTCCGCGTGACGATGGCGTGGCGTCCACAGATCGAACGTGCGGTGCAGGCACTGCACCGCCACGCGCACGTTCTCCAGCACCGACAGCGCGGGGAACAGATTGGTGATCTGGAACGACTTGGAAATGCCGGCCTTGGCGAACTCGTGCGTGCGCAGGCCGATCAGGCTTTTGCCATCGAACATGATCTCGCCCTCGGTGGGCGCGATGCCGCCCGAGATCATATTGAAGAACGTCGACTTCCCTGCCCCATTGGGGCCGATGATCGCGGTCAGCTTGCCGGTCTCCAGGCTGACCGAGATGTCCTGGTTCGCGGTGAAACTGCCGAAGCGCTTGGTAATGCCGCGCGTGCGCAGGATTGGCGTGGCGCTCATTTGCGGATCCATCCCAGAACCGTGCCCCAGATGCCCTTCGGGAAGAACAGCACCAGCACGATGAAGACCAGGCCGACGATCAGCTGCCAGCGTTCGGTGAAACTGGTGACGATGTGCTCGATGCCGAGGAACACGCCCGAGCCGACAAACGGCCCGAAGAACGTGCCCATGCCACCGAGCAGCGTGATCATCATGACCTGCCCCGAGGTGTGATACGACAGGCTGTCGATCGAGACCGTGGAGAGATTGATGGCGTTCAGCGCGCCGGCGAGGCCGCAGATCATGCCCGAGATCACCAGCGACAGTACCCGCACCCGCTCCACGTCGATGCCGCAGGCACGCGCGCGATGCTCGTTCTCGCGCAGCGCTTCCAGTACCGCGCCGAACGGCGATTGCAGCAGACGCGCCAGCACCGCGAGCGCGGCCGCCACGAACACCAGCGTGAAGTAGTACTTGACCAGCGGATCCAGCAGATTGAGCGTGGTAAAGCCCAGCGGAATCGATTCCACGTTGACGCCGCGCAGGCCGTTGTCGCCGCCGGTCAGCGAGGACGCATGAAAGAACAGGTAGTAGACGCACTGGGCCAGCGCCAGCGTGACCATCGCGAAGTAGATGCCGCGCGTGCGGCTGGCGAGCAGGCCCATGGCCAGCGCGAAGACACCGGCCAGCACGATGCCGAACACCAGCGCGAGCGGCCAGGCGAGGCCGTACTGTGCGATCAGGATGCCGCATCCGTAAGAGCCGCTGCCGAAGAACGCGGCGTGCCCGAACGAGAGCTTGCCGGTGTAGCCGAACGTAAGGTTGTAGCCGGCCGCGAACAGCCCAAAGATGATGATATTGGTCGCGAGCGAGTAGAACGGAAAGATAAGCGGTAGCACGGCCAGCACCGCCACGGTAGCCAGTACCGGGGCGCGGGCCACCGCCTGCATGAGCGACGCGCGTGCCGAATCCGCCGGCACCGCACCTGCTCGTCCATCCGCCCGATTTATGAAGCGCGAAGTGATCTTGTCCATTTCAGGCCATCAATCCTTTTCGGCCGAACAGGCCGTTCGGCCTGACGATCAGCATGATCGCCATCAGCGCAAACATCGAGAAATCGGCGAACTCGGGTTGAAACAGCGTAGTGAAGCTGACCACCACGCCAACCAGCAGACCGGCAACCACAGCGCCGCCAAGCGAGCCCATGCCGCCTACCACGGTAATCACGAACGCTTCCACGAGTACCGGCACGCCCATCTCCGGCGAGACGCCACGCATCGGCGCCGCCAATAGACCGGCCAACCCCGCGATGGCGGTGCCGGCACCGAAGATCGTCAGCCAGATCGTCGACATATTGATGCCGAGTGTGCGCAGAACCAGCGGATCGCGCGCGCCGGCGCGGACGATCAGTCCGAACCGCGTTTTCTCGAGCAGCAGCCAGAGCGCAAGCAGCACGAACGCCGTCACGCCGATCAGGAACAGCCGGTAGAGCGGGAACATGCCGATACCGATATCGACGGCGCCCTGTAGCAGCTCCGGGGTTTCCATCTGCTCGCCCTGCACGCCGAAGCCCATCCGCACGAGGTCCATCAGCACGTAAGCCAGGCCGAACGTCAGCAGCAGCGGGTAGTCGATGCCACGGCCATACAGCGGCCGGATCAGGAAGCGCTCGGCCAGCATGCCGAGTGCCGCGGACGCGATCGGCACCACGAGCATGCACAGCCAGAAATTCCCGGTCCTGGCGTAGACCAGCACGCCGATATAGGCGCCGACCATAAAGAACGCGCCGTGCGCGAAGTTCACCACGGTCAGCAGGCCGAACACCAGCGACAGGCCCACGCCAATCAGCACGTAGATCGAGCCCAGCGCAAGGCCGGTGACGAGCTGCTGCGCGATGAGATTGAAAGACACTTCCATGGACACTCCCTAGCGCGCCCGTGATGAACGCTCAGGCCTGGAGACCGAGCTCCGAGCAGGTGCGCAGACGGCTCTCGTCGAGGTTGTCCACCTGCAGCACCTTGAAGATGTCCTGATCGTTGCTGGCCGCCGACTTGTCTTTCGACTCGATGATCAGCACCGATTGCACGGCCTGATGGTCGCAGGCGCGGTAGTACTCCTGCCCCTTGTAGTAGTCGCCCTTCAGCGCGCGCAGCGCGTCGACTACCTTCTCGGTATCGGTGGTGCCCGCTGCCTTGGCCGCCGCCAGCACATTGCGCACGCCGACGTAGCCGAGCCCGGCATAGTCGGTCGGGTACATGCCCTTGTGCTGCGCCTTGAAGACGTCGTTGAAGCGCCTGGCCGACGGCAGGTTCGATTCAAGGCCCCAGTAATAGCCGGTCGCGCCGATCACGCCTTCGTACGATTTATGACCATCGACGAGGCGTCCGTTGTGCATCAGCAGCGGTGCCGCCATGCGCATCTGCTTCTTCACGCCGAAGTCGTTGGCCTGGCGGAACGCGATCTGCTGGTCGCGGCCGAAGTTGCAGACCACCAGCAAATCTGGCTTGAGCGCGAGGATGCGCGGGAAGTAGCTCGAGAAATCGGTGGTGCCGAGCGGATGGCGGATATCGGCCAGTACTTCCAATCCTAGCGGCTTGCCCGCGGTCTGGAAGCCGCGCACCATTTCATGGCCATAGGCATAGTCGGCGGTGAGGAACACCACGCGCTTGCCGAGCTTTGGCACGGTGTAACGCGCGACCGCGCCGGCCGTCATATGGGGGTTCAGGCATTCGTGGAACGTATAGCGGCTCCAGTCCTTGACCTCGTTGATCGCATCGGACTGGCTGATCGAGTTGTAGATCACCTTGCGCTGGCGCGTCACGTTGTTGACCGACAGCTGCACCGCCGCGGAGACGGAACCCACGATAAAGTGGGCGCGGTCCTTGTCGATCAGTTCAATCGTGCGCGTGGCGGCTTCCTGCGGATTGAGCTTGTCGTCGCGGACCAGCAGCTCGGCCTTGCGGCCACCTAGCCCGCCCGCGTCGTTGAATTCCTTGATCGCGACTTCCGCGCCACGCACCACCGCCTGTGCCTCGGCGGCAAACGCGCCGGTCAACGGCACCGGGAAGCCCACGCGGATATTGTCGGTGCCTTGCGCACGCACCAGCGATGGCAGTGCGGCCTCGCCCAACCCGACCACGCCCCCTGCGGCCAGCGCCTTGAGCAACCTGCGCCGCCCGCCCTCGAATGTCGATTCGGTCATGCAGTCTCCTTCGTCGTTATGTTTCTGACCGCTTCGGCAGAAGCAGCCGGGACGCATCCGTGGCGTCACGTTATTTAACTATTGGTAAATACGTGAAGCCAATATATATGCGAGCCACAACATATGTCAATGCGAGTTTCAGCGGGGATCGACAGGTGTCAGCACGCCCTTCGCTTGAGAAAAATGCAAGCGAAGCCGGCGGAAATCTCGTTTGTCGCCAGGCCTTGCGGCCACCAATATCGAGTCAACCCACGCAGCCACGCTGCCCTCTACCAAGACCGATAAAGGAGACGCTCATGTCAGTCGCTCATCCCAACCTCTGGAGTCCGGACGATCCCCCCGCCCTGCTGGCGTCGCGTGATTGCGCCACTGGCGAGTACGTGTTCCCCACCGTGCCCGGGCACTCGCCGCTGGCCGCCCGGCACGCCACCGTGCCGGTGTCCGGCGTTGGCATCGTCTACAGCTTCACGGTCATCCATCCCGCCCCGAAGACCGGCCAGCCGCCGTATGCGCTGGGCTATGTCGACTTCGACGGTCCGGTGCGCATCTTCGGTCGTCTGCAAGGCCAGGATCGCCCCGCCATCGGCGACCGGTATGTAGCGCGGGCCGACGATACCTACGGCTACGTATTTCACGCAATCAAGGCCTGAGGCGCGACAACCATCATGCGAGACATCTACATTTCCGGCGGCGCGATGACGCCGTTTGGCCGCCACCCCGGTGTGCTGGCCCCCGAACTGGCGCAATCGGCCATTCTGAAGGCGATCGATGACGCGGGCGTCGAACTCAAGGACATCGAGGCCGTGTATTGCGCCAACGTACTGGGTGGGATGATCCTCGGCCAACTGATCGTGCGCGATCTCGGGCTGCGCGGCATCCCGGTCTACAACGTCGAGAACGCGTGTGCCAGCGGCGCGACCGGCGTGCATCTGGCGCGCCATGCGCTGCTGGCCGGAGAGTATTCCACGGTGCTGGTGTTCGGCATCGAGCAGCTCACCGCGCTCGGCGGCGGCACGATTCCGATGCAGCGCAACGACGTCAAGACCGACCTCTATGCCACGGCCGGCATGGTGCTGCCAGCGGTCTACGCCATGCGGGGCACGCGCTTTCTGCACGAGCGCGACGCGAGCCGCGAAGATCTGGCCACGGTGGCGGTGAAGAACCGCCATCACGGTTCGCTGAACGAATATGCGCAGCAACGCAGCGAGACCACCGTCGAGGAGGTGCTGGCGTCGCGCATGATCGCGGATCCGCTGACGCTGTTGCAATGCTGCCCTTCGCAGGTTGATGGCGCGGCGGCCGTGGTCATGACCACCAGGCGCCCTACCCAACGCAAGGCGGTCAAGGTGCTGTCGTCGGTCGTGGTGTCGGGCATGCGCGAAGCGGCTGACGATGACATCCTCGATGCGGAGATCACCGCACGTGCCGCGCGGCAGGCCTACGAACAGGCTGGCGTGAGTCCGCGCGATATCAATGTGGTGGAACTGCACGACGCGTTCACGATTGCCGAGCTGCTCTATTACGAAGCGCTGCAACTGGCCGCGCCTGGCGAGGCCGTGCCGCTGCTGCGCTCCGGCGCCACGCGGCTGGGCGGGCGCGTGCCCGTGAATCCGAGCGGCGGGCTGCTTGCCAAGGGGCATCCGCTGGGCGCCACCGGCATCGCGCAGATGGTCGAGGTGATGTGGCACCTGCAGGACCGCGCCGGCAGCCGGCAGGTTGCAGATGCGCGGATCGGACTCACGCAATGCACGGGCGGCGGCATCGCGGGCGTGGATCACGCAGCCTCGTCGGTGCATATTCTGGGAGTGTGAAATGACGAGCGAATCCATCCCCCGCCAGGTTGCGGTGATCACCGGCGCGGCACGCGGTATCGGGCTCGGTATCGCCACGCGTCTCGCGGCGCAAGGCATGGCCGTGGCGCTGCTGGACCGCGATGCCACCGCACTGTCCGATGCCGTTGCCGGGCTGATCCACGCGGATCGGCACGCGATGGGCGTCACGGTCGACCTGACCGACTCCACCGCGGTCAATGCCGCGTTCGCGCATATCGAGGCCACGCTGGGCCGCATCGACTGCCTGGTCAACAACGCCGGCGTGGTGCGCGATATGCGCTTCCTCAAAATGCGTGACGAGGATTGGGACGTGGTGGTCGATACCAACCTGCGCGCGCCGTTCCTGTGCTGCCGCGCCGCGTTGCCGGGCATGGTCGAGCGTGGCTACGGCCGCATCGTCAATATCTCGTCGCGTGCGTGGCTGGGCGGGTTCGGGCAGGCCAACTACTCGTCGGCCAAGGGTGGCGTGGTCAGCCTTACGCGTTCGCTGGCGATCGAGTTCGCGAGCAAGGGCATCACCGTCAATGCCATCGCGCCGGGAATCGTCGATACGCCGCTGTTCCGCGAGTTCGCGCCGGACGTGCAGGCGCGCCTGCAGAAGTCGGTACCGGTACAGCGCATCGGTACCGCCGAGGATATCGCCAATGCGGTGAGCTTCTTTGCCAGTACCGAAGCGTCGTACGTGACCGGGCAAACGCTCTATGTCTGCGGCGGGCGCAGCCTGTCGTCGCCAAGTGTGTAGGGGCGACCATGACCGTACAACTTCAAATCGATGGACCCGTCGCGCTGCTGACGATCGACCGTCCTGAAGCGCTCAACGCGCTCAATGTGGCGACGCTGAACACCTTGCGCGAGATCCTGTGCGAGGTGCGGGACCGGCCCGATCTGCGTGTGGCGGTGCTGACCGGCAGCGGCATGCGAGCGTTCTGCGCGGGGGCGGATCTCAAGGGTGCGCAGACCTCCACGGCGTCCTATGCCGAGGCACTGTTCCATGCGCCCGCCCCCGCCGCCGAGATCGGGCTCTACCTGCGTCTGATGGATCTCGGCAATCTGCAATGCTGGAAGCCGGTGATTGCCGCGGTCAACGGGCATTGTCTGGGTGCCGGGCTGGAGATAGCGTTGCAGTGCGATATGCGCATCGCTTCCACCGAGGCCACGTTCGGCTTGCCCGAGGTGCGCGTCGGTTCGATTCCTGGCGTGTCTGGCCTGCATCGGCTGCTCAAGGCCGTGCCGTCCGCGTATGCCATGCAGATGGTGCTGACCGGCGAACGCATCGATGCCGCGGAAGCCGCGCGCATCGGATTGATCTCAGAGACGACCGCGCCGGATCGATTGATCGAGCGCGCGATGACGCTCGCGCACAAGGTGGCCGGCAACGCGCCGCTGGCGGTGCAGGCGGTGAGGAAGCTCGCGCGCCAGACCGCACACTTCAGCGATGCCGATGCGCAGGAGATGACCGAGCTCTACTGGGGCGCGCTGCACGACACGGCGGATCGTATCGAAGGACGACAGGCATTCGCGGAGAAGCGCGCGCCAAGCTTTACGGGGCGATAGCGGTTCAATCAGCCCGACCACAAACCAATAAACGGAGACAACCATGAACGCACTGCCACGCCTGATGCGCGCAATGACCACCTGCACCATCGCAACGCTGGCCTGTGCCAGCACGCTGGTCTCGGCGCAGCCCACCTTCCCCACCAAGCCGATCACGCTGGTCGTGCCGTTTGCCCCCGGCGGCGGTAACGACATCCTCGCGCGCCTGATCGCGCCGAAGATGAGCCAACAGCTTGGCCAGCCCATCGTCATCGAGAACAAGCCCGGTGCCGGTGGCAATCTCGGCGCGGATTATGTCGCGCATGCCGCGCCCGATGGGTACACGGTGGTGATTGCCTCGAGCCAGATCACCATGAACCCATATCTCGGCATGAAGGTGCCCTTCCATATCGAACGCGACTTCGAGCCGGTGGGCAAGATCGGCTCCGTGCCGCTGGTGTTGGTGGCCAACCCCGAGCAGCCCTATCGCACGCTGAAGGAGTTTATCGACTACACGCGTGCCAATCCGGGCAAGGTGAGCTACAGCAGCCCAGGTCCGGGCACGCCACAGCATCTGGCCGGCGAGGTGTTTGCACGGCTCAACAAGACCGAACTGCTGCATGTGCCGTATCGGGGCACCGGTCCGTCGATTGCCGACCTGATGGGCAATCAGGTGCAGGTGTCATTCGCCACGTACGCGTCCGCGGCGCAATACGTCAAGACGGGCAAGCTGCGCGCGCTGGGTATCGCGGGGCAGCAGCGGACGTCGCTGATGCCAGAGCTGCCCACCTTTACCGAGGCCGGACTCAAGGGCTATGACGTCGAGCTGTGGTACTGCATGCTGGCGCCCGCCAAGACGCCACGCGCGGTGGTGGACAAGCTTAATGCCGCGTTGCTCACCGCGTTGAAGGCGCCCGATCTGGCCGAGCAATTCCGCAATCAGGGGTTCGAGGTCAAGGGCTCGTCGCCCGATGAACTCAAGACGTATATCGGCGGGGAGTTGCAGCGCTGGCAGCGCGTGATCTCGGAGAACAACATCAAGGTCGCGCTGTGATCGGGAGCCCATCATGTTAGGCAATGCACTCGAAGGGCTCACCGTGATCGATTTCACGCAGATCGCGGCCGGGCCGATCTCCACCATGCTGATGGCGGACATGGGCGCGCGCGTGATCAAGGTCGAGCCACTCGATGGCGAACTCGGGCGCGGGCTCGGGCCCGGATGGCTCGGTGACGACAGCACGCTGTTCCACGCGTTTAACCGTAACAAGTCCGGGGTGGCGCTGGATCTGAAGTCGGCGGAAGGCGTGGCCGTGGCGCGGCGCCTGATCGCCGGCGCCGACATCGTGGTGGAGAGCATGCGTCCGGGCGTGATGGCTCGGCTTGGGCTCGGCTACGCGCAACTGGCTACCGATCATCCGGCACTGGTCTACTGCTCGATCTCGGCCTATGGCCAGACCGGCCCCTACGCCGATCGCGCCGGCGTGGATGGCATCCTGCAGGCCGATTCCGGGCTGATGAGCCTGATCGGCATCGAGGGGCTCGAACCGTGCAAGGTGCAATCACCGGTCGTCGATGTGATGACGGGTTACGTGGCGGTGATGGGCATCCTCGCCAAACTGACGCAACGGCAACGCGATGGCCAGGGCGGGCATCTCGATGTGAACCTGTTGAACGCGGCGCTGGCGTTGCAGCAATCGGCACTGACGGGATACCTCGCCGATGGCGAACTGCCGGTACGGGCCGGCAGTGCGGCACCCTACTCCGCGCCCAATCAGGCGTTTCGCACGCAGGATGGCTGGATCATGGTGGCGGCCTATATGCCGGACCGGTGGCGCAAGCTGTGCGACACGCTGGGTTTGCCGGCACTGCACAACAATCCGCGCTTTGCGACATCGCCCCTGCGCGTGGCGAATCGCGACGCGATGGTCGAGGCGTTGACGGCAGTTTTCGTTACGCGCACCACGGCGGCGTGGTTGCCGCTGTTGCAGGACGCTGACGTTCTGTGCGCTCGCGTGGCCACGTACCACGACGTTGCGGCACACCCGCAGGTGGCGGCGAATCGCATGATTGCGGAAGCGCCCCATCCGGTCTTCGGGACGATTCGCATGCCGGGGTTTCCAGTTTGCAGTGCGAGTGTCAACGATCGCCAGCATCGCCCGGCGCCGGCCTGCGGGCAGGATACCGCGGCAGTGCTGCGAGACTTTGGATTCGAGGAAAAGGAGATTGTCGCGATGGCCAGCCGCCATGCGATCCGCTGCTAGACCGGCTCCTGCTCGAACTGCGCCAGCAACCATTTACGAAACGTGGCCATGCTGGCGCTCTCCGCGCGATCGGCGGGTGTGAGCAGGTAATAGGTGAAGTCGCCCATATCGACGACCTTGCGGAACGGCGTGACAAGCTTGCCCGAGGCCAGGTCATCCTCGACCAGAAAGCGCTGGGCAATGGCGAACCCCTGCCCCTCGAGTGCGGCCGCATACGCCATGGCGGAACTCTGGTACGTCATGCCACTGCGCGAATCGACCCGCTCGTCGGCCTTTGCCGCGGTCAGCCAGCACGCCCAGTCATCGGGCCGCGCGATCGAATGCAGCAACACCTGCCGCTGCAGATCGGCCACACCGCGCACACCCTTGGCCACGGCCGGGCTACAGACGGGCACCAGCAGGTTCGACACCAGCCGATAGGCATTGGCGCCCTGCCACTTGCCATCGCCAAGCCGAATCGCGCCATCGATGTCTTCGCGCCGGAAGTCGACCGGATCGAGCGAAGCGGTCAGCAGCACCTCGATACCCTTGTTGGCCGCATGAAAACTGGACAGCCGCGGAATCAGCCAGCGCATCGCAAAGGTCGTGTACGCCCGCACCTTGAGCTGCGTTCGACGCGTACGCTGCATCAAGCGACTGGTCGCCTTGCGCAGCCCATCCATCGAACTCGTCACGGCGCGGAAATACTCCTCCCCTTCCCGCGTCAGCGTGATCTCCCGATGCCCTCGCACAAACAGTGGCACCCCAAGCGAGTCCTCCAGCGTCCGAATTTGCCGACTCACCGCCCCTGCGGTGACATGCAGTTCGGTGGCCGCCACAGTAATACTGAGCCGGCGCGCCACGATCTCAAAAGCGCGAATAGCGTTAAGCGGAGGCAGTCGATCCATGGCGCGGATTGTGAAGCCCGCTTGAGAAAAACTCAATCGATGGAAACCCCTGCAACGCACGTCTTTATATCAACGATCAAAATCTTTTACTACGCGAAGCGTTGGCAGCGCCATTTTCGAGGCGCCTGTAGTACTTCTGGATGAAACGGCAAAGCCGCTCGTTTCACTATCCTCCAAAGATTCGTTGGGGGATAAACACCATGACCGTGACCAGAGACATGCTGCGGCAGATCATGCGCAATGCGTCGGGGTCCAGGCTCGCGCAGTGTGTGCAGCCGTTGAACGACGCCATGGTGGAGTTCGCCATCAACACGCTGCCGCGTGCCGCGGCGTTTATCGCGCAGCTGGCGCATGAGTCTGGGCAGCTCCAGTTTATGGAAGAGATCTGGGGCCCGACCGCTGCGCAGAAGCGTTATGAGCCGCCGAGCGATCTGGCGACGAAGCTTGGCAATACGCAGCGCGGGGATGGCTTTCTGTTTCGGGGGCGCGGGCCGATTCAGCTAACCGGTCGGGCCAATTACACGCGTTATGGCGAATTGCTCGGGCTGGACCTCGTCGGCGACCCGGATCGCGTGGCTACGCCCGAGGTGGGCTGTCGCGTCGCGGGGCTGTTCTGGCAGCGGAATGGCCTGAATGAACTGGCCGATGCGGGCGACTTCACCAAGATCACCAAGCGCATCAACGGTGGGCTCAACGGGCTCGCGGAACGCGAGGCCCTGCATCGGATAGCGCTGGAGGTTCTTGCCAGTGCGTTCCCCGCGGGCCGCGCGGGTGCCGCACGGCGGGCCGCTGCAACACTCGAAACACCCGCGCCGCGCGCGGCGCTGTCGCGTGGCACCGAGCAGGTCATCAAGGCCGAAGACAAGCTCCCCACCCCGGCAAGTCTGGTGAAAAAGCTGTCGCTGAAGCGCATCTTCGACGCGCGCGCCGACACCATGGATTTTCGCGATCGCATGTTCGAACCGACGCTGATCGAGGTGCCCACGCATATCCCGTTGGGCGACTACCTCGACTATCAGGTCCCGATTCTCGATCAAGGCCAGGAAGGGGCATGCACAGGCTACGGGCTCGCCACGGTGGCCAACTACCTGCTGCGGCGGCGCCGCGTGATCCCCGATTGCACCCCGGTCAGCCCACGCATGTTCTATGACCTCGCACGCCGTTACGACGAATGGCCCGGCGAAGACTATTCCGGCTCCAGCGCGCGCGGCGCCATGAAAGGCTGGCACAAGCACGGTGTCTGCAAGGAAGACTTCTACCCCGCTCAACCGCAGGACCGCAACGGACTGACGACGGAGCGTACGTCCGACGCGCGGCGCCGGCCGCTGGGCGCCTACTTTCGCGTCAATCATCGCGACCTCGTGGCGATGCATGCGGCCATCGCGGAAGTCGGCATTCTCTACGCGACCTGCGTCGTGCATCAGGGCTGGCGCAGCATCGGCGCCGATGGGCGCATCGCGTTGACTGATCAGACGCTCGGCGGGCATGCCTTTGCGATCGTCGCGTACGACGATGAAGGCTTCTGGCTGCAGAACTCGTGGGGGCCGACCTGGGGCCTACGCGGCTTTGCACACCTGAGCTACGATGACTGGCTGCGCAACGGCACGGATGTCTGGGTCGCGAGACTGGGCGCGCCCGTCACGTTGCGCGAGGTCGAATCCACCGCCGTGGCCCACGCGGCGTCATCCGGCGAGTCCATCGCCTATGCCTACTCCGATCTACGCCCGCATATCGTCAGTGTCGGCAACGATGGCGTGCTCAGCCCGGGCGGCGACTATGGCGTAACCCCCGAAGGTTTGCAGCATATCTTCGACGTGGACATTCCTCGCGTGACGACCGACTGGCCCGTGGTGCGCGTTCTGCTGTACGCGCATGGCGGGCTCGTCGACGAAGCCTCCGCGGTGCAGAGGCTGGCGGACTACCGCCCCAAACTGCTCCCCCAGCAGGTCTACCCGCTGGCCTTTATCTGGCACACAGATTTCTGGACCACGATCACGAATATCCTACAGGACGCGATGCGCCGCCGGCGTCCAGAGGGCGTGCTCGATGCCGCCAAGGACTTTATGCTCGATCGGCTGGATGACGCCCTGGAGCCCGTGGCAAGGCTGCTGACGGGCCGCTCGTCATGGAGCGAGATGAAGGAAAACGCCCTCGCCGCTTCGGACAGCAAAGGCGCGGCGCGAATGGTGGTCAAACATCTGAAAACGCTATCCCAGCAGACTCAGGCACTGGGCAAACGTCTGGAGATTCATCTGGTCGGCCATAGCGCCGGATCGATCCTGCACGCCGGACTGGTCAAGCAGTTGCTCGAGAACGGCCTGCTGATCGACTCGTGCACGTTATGGGCGCCAGCCTGCACCGTCGAACTGTTCAACCAAAACTATCTGGAGCCGATTCAGACCAAGCAGATTCGGCGTTTCAATCTATTCGTGCTCAGCGACAAGGCCGAGCAGGACGACAACTGCGCGCGAATCTACAACAAGTCCCTGCTCTACCTGGTGTCCAATGCGTTCGAAGACAAGGCGCGAATCCCGGGATTTCGCGACGGCGAGCCGATCCTCGGCATGCACCGCTATCTCGACAAATCGTTGTTGCGGCTGTTCAAGGCCAATGGCCGCAATCAACTGGTGGTGGCCCCGGGCGGTGACGGTGCGGCAAGTGGCCCCACCTCGGAGGCGCGCCGTCACGGCGATTTCGACGACGACTGGATGACGGTGGCAAGCACCTTTGCGTTGATCGTCAACAAGCCGACCGAGGAGGCCATCCAGGCGCCGAACGGGAAAAACGGCTCGGCGCCGGAGAAAAGCCCGTTCCATCGCAACGAAAGCTCATTGCGCGACCGCCGCGCCGCGCTGGATGCCAGAACCCAATGAGCCCGCTTGCCCGCGTTCGTCTGACAGGCGAATCAGATCAGGCTGACTTTTCCGTACAGGACCGCGTCGAGGAAGCTACTACGGCATAACTCTTACGCAAACCATCCAATGGGAGTCACGATGAACCGTACCCTCGCCCTTGTCCTCGCCAGCGCCACGATCGCGCTTGCCGCGCCGGTCCACGCCCAAGTTGCGGGCCAGGCTTCGCTTGGCGTTTCCGTTGAAGAACTGCGCATCGTCATTCAAGGCGCAAGCGTGAAGAAGCAGATTCTCGGAAAACCCGTCTATAACGAAACGGGTGACAAAGTCGGCAACGTCGTCGATCTGATCGTCGCGCCGAACCGTGCGGTCTCTTTTGCAATCATCGGCGCGGGCGGCTTCGTCGGCGTCGGTCGCCACGACGTGGCCATCCCGGTCAATCAGTTCGATCTGTCGAGCAACAAGATCGTGCTGCCCGGCGCCACCAAGGCGGCAGTCAAGGCGTTGCCCGAGTTTGAATACGCCAAGAAGGATAAATCGGCCACTTAAGGACACCACAGAGACACCTGGCGCTGCGCGCACCGACGAGAAGTCGCATTTCAGACAAACACTTACGCAGAAGTTAGTGAATTAAAGGATGGCAACGCGCGTAGTGATGCATAGACTCATTTCTTGTACAGGGACGGAATCAGCAACCGCGCTCCGTGCACATCGCACCGCATCGTCGGTGCCTCCCGCGATCCGATATGAGGAAATAACATGAAGACGCCAATCATCTTCGCTATCGCCGTGGCGACACTCGCAGGCTGCGCCATGTCGCCCTATACGCCACCTCCGAATCCGCCGACGCGAGCCGTCTCGGAGAGCAAGCTGCCACCGAAGGCCGCTACGCAATGCATCGCGCAGCAATGGGCTAACGCCAAGCAACAGACGGTCATGATGCAGTACATGCTGGCCAACGATCAGGCCTTCGACGTGTACGTGCCGGGCCAACAACCGCCGAATGGCGAGGCTGCAATCGTTCGTCAGTCGGCCAAGGGCACGGGCTCGTGGATTGGTTATCGCGGCAGCGATAGCTCTGCTTCCGCCGCCATCAACCAGTGCCTGGGGTAATGCGCCGGGGGTAATGTTAGAACGGCCGCGTGATCCTTCGACTGGATCACCGCGGCCATCCTCCCTTCCGTTTGCCGCTTATGTTCCGCTTAGTGCCGGCTCAACCCGAGCAATACCGGCTATGACGATTGCCGCGGCGTGAGTCGCGCCAGTAGTCGTCGCGGTAATTGAACGTCATCAGGCCCGGCCGCACATAGTCGTACGGATCGTGCAGCCCGCGGATTTCCGGGCGATCGGCGGCCGGGATGTTGAAAATGTCGAACTGCCGCTGGATGGCCTGCACATAGAACATCGACGCGCCGATATTGAAGTTGTCGGTATGCGTCATGAAGAAGACCTTCGGCTGCAGCGCCTGCACATACATCGTGATATCGCGCACGCCGTTGTTCGCTTCCCCGATGCTGACCCCCGCGCCAAGTTCGACGTCCGTCTTCGGCAGCGTGGTAAAGAACTGCAGCAGCGCGGGCGCCTGCTCCTTCAGCGGGCCGGCGGTGTCGTGCCACGTGAACGTGAAGTCCGATCCGCCAACGGTGAACTGATACATGATCGGAATCGGCCCGCCCACGCCGGCGTTTGTGCGCGTATCGCGCGCCGGCGGCGGATTCGGCGGGAACAGCGTGTCTACTCGAGGATCTCGCACGGCATTGATCGGATTCGGTGGCAGCGACGGATCGACCGGCACCGTTGCGGAGTGCACATGCTTGAACGCCGTGATGCACAGGTCCGGCGCCAGCGGCCGCAGCGTCTTCACCTCCGCGCCCGGTGCCGAACCCGCGGTCGTGATGGACTCGCATTTCACGGTGGTGCCCGCACCAAAGATCCGTACGGCATCTCCACGCATGGCATCGCAATGCTCGGCCGCGCCGTATATCGTGGCACCGGTCAGCTTGGCGATATACGCCGCGTTGTCGGCATGGTCACCATGCCCATGCCCGAGGAAGATGAACTCGGGCCGCACGTCGACCAGATCCTGCACGGTCACTGGCACGTACGCGCGCTTGTCCGCAAGCCGATAGATATAAGAGTCCAGCAGGAACACGCGCCCCTTCGCCGCAACTGCGAACGACGCCACACTGAACCACGAGAAAATGACCTTGTCGTCGCGAACCTTGCCCGTTCGCTCATCGACGTTCTCGGGGCCGAACAGGTATTGCCGCGCCTTGACCATCGCTGCCAGCTGCGTGGAATTCCCTCGTCGGAAATTCGATTCCTCGTCCCCCTGTGCTGACGCGAAAGATGGAATGGCCGCCAGGATGGCTGCACCAATCAATCCAAGCTGAAATGCTTTCATCGCTTGTCTCCTTTAAAGAACGTATTGCGAGCGGATGCCTGCTCGCGGATCGAAGCATAGGAATCGGACTTTGATTCGCAAACGTATGGACATTTGACGGCACCCACAATGTGGCTGGGACGGCCGTAAACCGTGGCTCAGAACGCACAGACGCCTGATGGCGCACGTTGAAAATAAGAACAATTCTCGATATCATTCGCCGTTCAGTAGCGCGCCCCTGGGTTTACGGCCATGTCGACCACCATTCGAGTGCTTTATGAGGACAACCATGACTGGCTTTGCCAGTGGTTGCGCCGCCGGCTCGATTGCAGTGAGGAAGCGCTCGATCTGGCTCAGGACACGTTCCTCCGCCTGCTGCGCAAGCCGGACGATGTGCCGGGTATCAAGGAACCTCGTGCATTCCTGACCACGGTGGCAAACACCGCAACCGACGAACATCACGTCGTGATGTTTGCGTCGGTCACATCCCCGCTGCGCGCGAAACCCCACACGCAGGCGGTATGTACGAGGTCGCAACAACGACATGCTTCACACAAAAAAGACCTCTGGGCAAAAGTGGCGCCCCTTCATAGTCGATTTTGTGTCTTCATGTCATTGTCAGGCCAGCAGCAACGCCTCGTTCGTCTTCTCAAGAATGGTTTTCATCTCCGCATCGTCCGCTCCGTCCTGAACCAATCTCCCGTCTACTGCGAACTTGTTTCCGCGTCAGTCCATGGCGCGGTGGATGTCATCCCGATGTGGCGCATCTACAAGATGCTCGCCACCGGTGTCGTATGCCTTGACACCGGCGAGATCGCTACCGCTCGCGCGATCGTGCTTACGCGGCCATGACCGGCGTGGGTCCGCCGGACGCCGGCGTCGCGTACATCAACGGTGCCAACGCCGTGTCGGCGCGGATGCGCTGCGCTTCGGTGGTCATCTCGTTCAGCAAGCCGGCGAACCGCGGTTCCAGCAGGCCTGACACGATGTACGTCCAGCGGTAAGCCTTGAGCACCACCGCCTGCACCTCGGTGGCGTGCCTGGCTTCGCGCATGTCACCGCGAACCACGCGCATGAAGTACGCGGCATCGGCGTCGGCCTGCTTTTGCAGGATCTGGTCGACCGCACCCACCAGTTCGATCAGGTCATCGACGGCAGCGTCACGCTCCGCGTCGGTAATCCTGACGTTCTCCCGTTCCCATTCGAGCTCGTCGAGAATCGCGTGTTGCGATTCCTCGCGCCAGTGGAACATGAAGATGTCCTTGAACAGATCCGACAGGCCCGACGCTGTACCGATGCTGGCGCGATAGTGCGCCTGCGAGACCAATTCGATATGGCACGTGAGCGCGAGGACGGCCCACGTACGCTTGCTCAATACGAAGGCGGCCACCTCGTTGGCATCATGCTCGAAGTGATAGCCCTCGGGCATGCCTTCCGCGGCGAGCAGTTCGACGCGGCGGAATAGCTCCTGATGCTTCAACTCCTCGTCGGTGAAACGCACCAGTGCCTCCATTGCGACCTGATCTCCAAACGCATGTTCACGCGAGAGATCTAGAATCTTGACGCCGACGAAGCGCTCGACCAGACGAAAAATATTGGCGTAGGTGCGGCCCTGTATCTGGCTGAGAAAGCGTTGCTCGTCCGGCAAAAGGAACGGCAGTTCGTCGGCAAGTGACAGCCCCTCCGGCAGGAACTTGTGAGCCAGATCGAACCTGCGTTGACGAATCACATCCTGGTCGATGTCCCAGCGGATGCGGCGGGAGTTGGCGATGCAGCGGGCGTAGCGTTGCGTGTCGATAGGCGTCGGTGAAACTTGCATTACGGAAATCCTGTTTTCGATCAGGCTCCGACTATAAGTACGCGACGAATATTGATATAGGCATCATTATGGTTAATGTAATTTTCGGGTTTGAAATAATATGCCAATGCGATTTTGATAAAAAATAGATTGAGTCGATGTTGAGCCGCCAGATCAATAAAGTGAACCGGACGAGCATTCCCCGAATCATCGGGCGTTCCTAGAATCGTGACTCCACGATCCGAAGGAAACACACCCCGCCATGACTCAAACCGCTTCAACATCCAAGGTAGTGCGCGTTGCCGCCGTCCAGTACGCCCCCGATCTGACCAGCGCCACCGGCACGCTCGAACGCGCCCTCGGCGCCATTGCCGAAGCAGCTTCGAGGGGCGCGCAGCTCGTCGTCTTCCCGGAAACGTTTATTCCGTACTACCCATACTTCTCGGTAGTGCTGGCGCCCGCGCGAATGGGCGCCGAGCAGAACCGCCTGTATGAGAACGCCGTGCAGGTGCCCGGCCCGATCACCGAGGCGCTCAGCGATGCCGCGCGCCGCCATCGCATCATCGTGGCGGTGGGCGTCACCGAGCGCGACCACGGCTCCGTGTACAACACGCAGTTGGTATTCGATATCGACGGCGCGCTGATCCTGAAGCACCGCAAGATCTCGCCCGCGCCGCATGAACGGCTGGTATGGGGCGAAGGCGACGGCACGAGCATCAAGGCCGTGGACAGCACCATCGGACGCCTGGGTGCACTCACCTGCTGGGAACATTACAATCCGCTCGCGCGTTTCTCGCTGATCGCACAGCACGAGGAGATTCATATCTCCACCTTTATCGGCTCGGTGTTCGGCCCGGTGTTTAGCGAACAGACCGAGATCCAGCTCCGTAACCATGCGCTGGAAAGCGGTTGCTTTGTCGTGAACGCCACCGCCTGGCTTTCCGACGAGCAACGCGCAAGCATCGCACCCACTCCCGACATGGAAAAGGTGCTGACGGGCGGCTGCATGACGGCGATCATTGGTCCGGATGGCCGGCATATCGTGCCGCCTTTGACCGAAGGAGAAGGTATCCTGATTGCCGATCTGGATTTCGCGGCACTGACGAACGCCAAGCGCACCCGCGATACGGTTGGGCACTATTCGCGCCCGGATCTCTTCAGTCTTGCCGTGCACAGCAAGGTAACGCCGCACGTCCGCACGGCCGACGCGAACGCTGCCCGTCAGCAAGCCGAAGCCAGCCACGAGCACACGCTTGTGGCGCCCGCTGCCGCACGACAGACAACAGAATAAGGAGACCCTTTGCACGCGCACGATACGCTCAGCCAACTCCTGCTCCTGCACCCGGTCAGGACCGAGCTGGACACCCGCTGCCGCTTTCGTGCGCCGTGGCAAATGGTCCATCCTGCCGGCCAGCCGCGGGTTGCGCCCTATCATCTGGTCGTCGAGGGGGGGGCGCTGGTCGACGTGGCCGGTCACGACACCATCGCACTGCAAGCGGGCGACATGCTGGTCTTTCCGCATGGGCGCACGCACAGGCTGTACACGCCGGATGCGGACGGCACCACGCGCACCCACACGATGTACAAGGAATCGCTGGTCGCGCGGCTCGAGAACGATGCCGACGGGCAGCTCACCGATATCCTGTGCGGCCAGTTTCATTTCGATATCGCGGGCTCGCAGACGCTGGTGGATGCGATGCCCGAGGTCGTGCTGGTGCGCACGGCCGGCAGGCCCGAGTTTCAGGGCCTGCAGGCACTGATCACCCTTTTGCGAGACGAGACCAGCGAGGCTCGCCCCGGCAGCAGCGCGCTGGTGTCGCATCTGGCGTCCGCCCTCTTCCTGTTGCTGCTTCGTGCGTGGATCGAGCAGGCGCAACCGGTCTCGGGGCTCTTCGCATTGGCGGCGGACACCAGACTGCACCATGCCCTGCATGCGATGCTCGATGGACCGGGTGAAGCGTGGACGCTGGAAACGCTCGCGGAGCGATGCAGCATGTCCCGCGCCACCTTCGTGAGAACGTTCCGCGCGGTCGCCGGCGCGACGCCAGGCGATGTGCTGAACCACATTCGCATGACGCAGGCCAGCCGGTGGTTGCTGGGCACGCAGATGAGCGTCGCCGAGATCGGCGAGGCGGTGGGCTATCAATCGGACGCCGCGTTCAACCGCGGTTTCAAGCGCGTCTATGGCGTCGGGCCAGGCGCCTATCGACGGCTTAAGGGTCTCGCGGAAGACGCCGGCTAGGCCCGGTTCTGGCTCCTGATGCCGAAATCGGACGCATCGTGACGTTCGCGGACTTGTTCCGACGGGTCACCGGTCGTGCGATTGACCATGCGGCCGCGTTTGACTGCCGGACGCGCGGCGATCTCATCGCTCCATCGCACCACATGCTCGTAGCCACCGGTCGCGAGGAATCTGCCGCCATCGCCATAGATATCGTTGCCGATGAGCGCGCCATACCACGGCCATGCCGCCATATCGGCAATGGAATACTCGTTGCCTGCCAGAAACTGGTTGTGAGCCAGATGCCGGTTCAGGACGTCGAATTGGCGCTTGGCCTCCATGGCGAATCGATCGATCGCGTATTTGATGCGCATGGGCGCGTAGGCGTAGAAATGCCCAAAACCGCCGCCGATAAACGGCGCTGCCCCGACCTGCCAGAACAGCCAGTTCATGGCTTCGGTATGGCCCTTATGGTCCTTCGGCAGAAAGGCGTCGAACTTGCGTGCCAGATAGAGCAGGATCGATCCGCTCTCGAAAACACGCGTCGGCTCAGGCGTCGAGCGATCCAACAGGACCGGAATCTTCGAGTTCGGATTGAGCTCGACAAAACCCGACCCGAACTGATTGCCCTTGAAGATGTCGATCAGCCACGCGTCGTACTCGGCGTCCTTGTGGCCCAGCGCCAGCAGTTCTTCAAGCAGAATCGCAACCTTCACGCCGTTCGGCGTGCCCATCGAGTAAAGCTGCAGAGGATGCTTCCCAACGGGCAGCACCTTGTCATGGGTGGCGCTGGCGATCGGGCGATTGATCTTTGCGAAGGCGGCTCCTCCGTTGTCTTCGTCCCAGGTCCAAACCTCGGGAACTTCGTATCCGGAGGGAAAATTCTGAGTTGGATCGTCGTCGGTCATGAATACACTCCTGTCAATCGCTGTCAGTCAGAAACAAAGCTTGGCCAGCCCCGCATATGGTTGATAAAGCGTTCGCTCAATCCCCCCGTGCGCAGATACTCCGCCGTGACGGGAAGCGGCGGACTGTCGTAGAACGGATTGGCCTGCACCTGCAGCGGAAAATCCCGCTGAAGAATGCCGGCCCGGCCGATCAGCACAAAATCGCATCCGTCATCCAGCAGTTGCGCGGCACGCTGGGCACTCATGATCCTGCCGGCCGTGCCGACACGTACGCCGCGCCGAGGCAGGTCTGTAAAGACGCTCAGCATGGACTTGCCGAAGAATGCGCCTTCTTTCACGATCTGAGCCGAATCCCACAAGGCCAGATCGAGGTAATCGATCAGCTCACGCTCCAGAATCTCGGCGGCGATGTCACGTAGCTCCTCCAGCCGCAGTCCATAGCGCTCTACTGACAGGCGCCAGCCAATCTGGAAATCGGGACCACAGGCCCGGCGGATGCCTTCGATCACTTCGATCGTAAGGCGCGCCCGGTTCTCGACACTGCCGCCATACCTGTCCGTGCGGTCGTTGTAGGTCGGCGACATGAACTCCGAGAGAATCCACCCGAACGCGCCATGGAGCGCCACGCCATCGAATCCCGCCAGTTCCGCCCGCCTGGCGGCAGCGATAAAGTTGTCGCGAACGCGCTCGACCTGTTCGGTCGTCAGTGCCTTCACGCCCGGTAGCGTTCCGTCGGAAGCCGGGGCTGGAATGCCCCCAACCTCCGGACGAGCCCGATGTCCCGCGTGGTGCAGTTGCACCGCGGAAAGGCCGCCCCCGCGACGGATGGTCGTGGCCATGCTGGTCAGGCCGGCCAGATGCGCATCGCTGTAGATGCCCAGCTGGCGCGCAAATCCGATGCCACCGGCCTCGACGTTTGCCGCGCAGGTCTGGATCAGTGCATAGCCACCCTGTGCCACCTGCTCGATCCAATCCTGATCGTACTCGGACGCAGCGCCGTCATAATCACTCTGTTGATTGGTCAGTGGCGCCAGCATGAAGCGATTCTTCATTGCCGGACCATGCAGCAATGTCAGCGGTTTGAATAGATCGGAAACGGACAAGGAAAACCTCCTGATAGCAAAGACATTAATTGCCGGCTATTGCGACGCCGGGCGCGTCCCAGCCGCCGCCGAGCGCGCGCACCAGGTCGACCGTCGCGCGCGCGCGAGCGCCTTCGGACTGGATCCGCGACTGGCGACTGCGCAGCCGCGTCCGTTCCGCGTCGACCACCACGAGGTAGTCGACGTCGCCCTCGTCAAACCTTGCTTGCGCGGACTGTGCAACGCTCGCCGACGCGTCTTCCGCGCCGCGTTGATGCACGATGCGCTCGTCCAGTGTTCTCACGGAGACCAGTGCGTCCTCCACTTCGCGGAAGGCCTGCAGCACCGTCTTGCGATACTGCGCAACCCGCTCTTCGTAGACGGCGCGAACGCGGGCGATGTCCGCCTGCCGTCGTCCTCCGTCAAACAAGGGCATGTTCAGCGCCGTACCGACCAGCGGGCCGAGCAGGAAGGTCATCTGCGACCAGTTGGTCAGGTTCCTGAGCGCCGCGGACTCGTAACCGAGGTAGCCCGTCAGCGACAGCGACGGAAAGAACGCTGCCTTGGCCACGCCGATGCGCGCGTTCTCCGCCGCCATGGCACGCTCCGCGGCCGCGATATCGGGGCGGCGCTCGAGCAGCGTCGAGGGCATGCCGGGCGGCAGCTGCACGGTGACGGTCTCCAGGGGCTGCGCCTCGAGCGAGAACGTTGCCGGAGGCTTCCCTAGCAAGATGGCCAACGCATGCGAGGCCAGCGCGTGCTGTTGCGCCACGGCCAGTTGCTCGGCCTGCGCCGTGAATAGCTCCGTTCTGGCCTGATCGACGACATGACGCGCCACGGCGCCGACGCCGCGCTTGCGCTCCAGCAGCGCCGTCGCGTCTTCCCTCAGCTTTACGGTGTCGCGCAGCAGGCGCAGTTCGCCTTCGAGCTGGCGCAGGCTGAAGTACGTGCCGGCCACGTCGGCCTGCACGAGCAACAGCATCTGGTGCGCCAACGCCTGCTGTTGCGCGGCATCGGCACGCGCGGCAGTGACCTCCGATGCGACGCGGCCGAAGATATCGGCTTCGTACGCGACGGACACCTGCGCGCGCCACAGTGTTTGCGTAGTGGCCGGCGAACCATCCCCGCGCCCGTCGGAGGCGCCGCTGGAACGCTGGCGGTTGGGGCCGAACCCGGCGTCAACTTCGGGGAAACGCGCCGATTCGCTTCTTGCGGTCAGCGCCCTCGCCTGCCTGATCCGCGCCATCGCGATGGAGACATCGGGATTCGCCTGCAAGGCCTCCTCTTCGAGCCGCACTAGCACGGGGTCGCCGAAGACCCGCCACCATGGAGACGGCGCCTGATGGTCCGATGGTTCTGCCGGCTGCCATTGACCGAGTTCCTGCCCGCCGGGTAAACGGTTGTCGGACTCCAAATACTTCGCAGGTACGTCGATACCCGGCCGGTGCTCGACCGGGGCGAGCGAGCACGCGGACAGGACGGACAGGACGAGCGCGCCCGCTGCGATGGCCACGGCAGTCTTGAAGCGTGTTTGCGTTGCGGACTTCATACCTGCCCCTCCACCTGCTTCAGTTCATGGTGATGAGGCGCAAGCGCGGGCGCATCGTGATGTGTGGCCGAGTGCAACGGCTTACCACCGCCAAGCTTCCGCACCACGACATAGAACAGCGGCGTCAGGAACAGGCCAAAGAGCGTGACGCCAAGCATGCCAAAGAACACCGAGATGCCCATCGCCTGCCGCATCTCTGCGCCAGCGCCGGTCGACGCGACCAGAGGAATGACGCCCATGATGAACGCAAGCGACGTCATCAGAATGGGCCGCAGCCGCAGGCGACAGGCTTCGATCACGGCCTTCAGCGTGGACATTCCCGCCAGCTCCAGCTCGCGTGCGAACTCCACAATCAGAATGGCATTCTTCGACGCCAGGCCAACCAGCACGATGAGTCCAATCTGCGTAAAGATATTGTTGTCGCCCCTGGTCAGCCACACACCGAGCAGCGCCGAGAAAATGCTCATGGGGATGATCAGGATGATGGCCAGCGGCAGCGTCAGGCTCTCGTACTGGGCAGCCAGCACAAAGAACACCAGCAGCACGCACAGCGGCAGAATCCACACCGCGCTGTTGCCCGCGATGATCTGTTGGTAAGTCAGGTCCGTCCACTCGAAGGCCATCCCCGGTGGCAAGGTTTCGTCCGCAATCCGCTGGATGGCCGCCATCGCCTGATCCGACGAGTAGCCGGGTGCCGGACTGCCAGTCACGTCGGCGGCGGTAAAGCCGTTGTAGCGAAGCACCTGATCGGGGCCATAGGTCTGGCTGACCGTCGCCAGCGAGGCGAGCGGCACCATCTGCCCCGACTCGTTGCGAACATGCAGTTGACCGATATCATCCGGCTTGGCGCGGAACTTCCCGTCCGCCTGCATGCGCACCTGATATACACGCCCGAGGAAGTTGAAGTCGTTCACGTAGTACGACCCCAGAAAGGCCTGCAACGTGCTGAACACCGCCGGCGTATCCACACCCAGCTGCTGCGCCTTGGCGCGGTCGATATCCACCTTCAGCTGGGGCACGTTGACCGTGTACGTCGAGAACAGCGGGCCGAGTTCCGGTGCCTCGGAAGCCTTCTTGATAAAGGCCTGCGTCGCCGTGTAGAGCGCCTCGTATCCCAGGTCCGCGCGGTCCTCGATCTGTAGCTTGAAGCCGCCCAGCGTTCCCAGCCCGTAGACCGGCGGTGCCGGAAACACCGCGGCGAATGCATGGCCGATGCTGCCGTACTCGCGGGTCAGATCGGCCGCGACCTGATCGGCGCTGATGCCAGCGCGCTCCTTGAACGGCTTCAGCAAGACGAAACTCAGTGCGGTGCTCGAACTCTTCGTCACGCCATTGATCGACAGACCGCTATAACTCGAGGTACCCATCACGGCGGGATGCTTCTGCGCCATGGCGTTCATCTGGTTCATGGTCGCTTCGGTGCGGTCCAGCGTCGCGCCCTCGGGCAATTGCGCCAGACTCACGAGGTACTCCTTGTCCTGCGCGGGCACAAAGCCGCCCGGCACATGGTCGGTCAGCCACCAGGTGGCCCCAAGCAGGCCCGCATACACCACGAGCAAGGCCCCCTTGTGCTTCAGCAAACCGCCAATGCTGCCGCCATAACCTTCGGATGCCCGATCGAAGGTGCGGTTGAAGCGCGTGAAGAAACGGCCGAACACACGCTGCGTAAAGCGCGTCACCGCATCGGGTGCGTCGTGATGTCCTTTCAGCAGCAAGGCCGATAGCGCCGGCGACAGCGTGAGCGAGTTCACCGCCGAGATCAGCGTGGAAATCGCGATGGTGACGGCGAATTGCTTGTAGAAGCCGCCAGTCAGGCCACTGAGGAACGCGAGCGGAAGGAACACCGCCGACAGCGTCAGCGCGATGGCAATGATCGGTCCGCTCACTTCGCGCATCGCGTGGTACGTGGCCTCACGCGGGCTCAGGCCGCGTGCGATATTGCGCTCGACGTTCTCCACCACCACGATCGCATCGTCGACCACGATGCCGATGGCCACCACAAGGCCAAACAGCGAGAGCGTGTTGATCGAGTAGCCGGCCAGCAGCAGGAAGGTGAACGTCCCGACGATTGAGATCGGCACCGCCAGCAACGGAATGATGGAAGCACGCCAGGTCTGGAGGAACAGGAACACCACCAGCACCACCAGCGCCACGGACTCCAGCAGTGTCTCGATGACCGCATCGATGCCGGACTGAACCGCGCGACTCGGCTCATAGACGACGCGATAGACCAGATCCTCAGGAAATTCCCTGGCGAGCGCCTCCATCGCCTGATGCACCTCGCGCGAGATCTGCAGCGAGTTGGCGCCCGGCGCTTCCTGCACGGCCAGCGCGATCGCGGGCTGGTTGTTCAGCGTCGCGCGAATGCCGTAGTCTTCCGCACCGAGCTCCACGCGCGCCACGTCACCCAGCCGCGTGATCGCGCCACGCGCGTCGGACTTGATGACGATGCCCTTGAACTCCTCGGGCGTTTTGAGACGGCCTTCGGCATTGACGTTGAGCTGAAAGGCGGCATCGACCGGCGCTGGTGAACTGCCGATGGTGCCCACCGCGGCCTGAATGTTCTGGCGGCGAATAGCGGCGGCGACATCGCTGGCGCTGAGCCCCCGCTCGGTCAACGCGGCCGGGTCCAGCCAGACGCGCATGGCATAGCCACCGGGGCCCCACAGCACCACGTCCCCTACTCCCGCGATGCGGGCCAGTCGGTCCTTCACGTGCAGGATGGCGTAGTTGCTGATGTAGTTGTTGTCGTAGGTGCCCTTGGGCGACACCATGTGCACGGCGATGGTAATGACTGGCGAACTCTTGATGGCCGTGACCCCCAGCCGCTGGACGTCCTCGGGCAGTCGCGGCAACGCCTGCGACACACGCGTCTGCACGAACTGTTGCGCACGGTCTGGATCGGTGCCCAGCTTGAACGTGACAGTGAGGAACAGATGGCCATCGCCGCTGGCCTTCGAGTCCATATACAGCATGTCTTCCACGCCGTTCACCGACTGCTCGAGCGGCGCCGCCACGGTTTCCGCGATGGTCTTGGCGTTGGCGCCCGGATACTGCGCGTGGACGACCACCGACGGCGGTATCACCTGCGGGTACTCGGAGATCGGCATGTGCAGCGCCGAGACGATCCCCGCAAGGAGGATCAGCGCCGACAACACCCCGGCAAAGATGGGCCGGTCGATAAAGAACTTCGAGATATTCACGACCGGTCTCCGCCGGTGGCACGCTCGGGCGCCTTCGCATCAGCGGCGACCGCGGTCACAGCGGTGCCCGGTGGCGCTCGGAACGCCCCATCCACAATGACCTTCGCGCCCGGTGCCACACCTGTGCGCAGCACCCGCTCCTTGCCATGCAGCGCGCCGAGCTCGACGAAACGCCGCTCGACCTTGTTCTCCGCGTTGACGACCAGCACGTACTTCCGGTCCTGATCGGTGCCGACGACGATGTCGCTGACCATCACCGCGTTGTACGGCATGCCGCCCTGCAGACGCACGCGTGCCTGCAGACCCGGCAGCATTTCGGGACTGACATTGTCGACACGCGCGCGGACGCGTACCGTGCCCGAGCGCGTGTCCATCTGGTTATCGAGCGCCACGATCGAGGCCGAGTACGGATAGGCGTCATCGTTGGCCAGACCGACCTTCACCACCGGTTGCGCGCCGGACCGCAGCGACGGCGCAATAAGCCGCAGGTAACTCTGCTCGTCCACGTTGAAGGCCGCGTACAGCTTGCCGTCGGAGACGATGCGGGTCAGCGGCGCTGCCTCCCCTCCCGCGCCGACGACATTGCCCACGGTGATTTCCGCACGGGAAATGCGCCCGGCAATCGGCGCGCGAACCTGCGTATAGCCAAGCTGCAACTGCGCATGCGCCAACGCCGCCTGCGCGCCCTTCAGCGATGCGGCGGTCTCACGCGCGGCGTTGTCCAGCGCGTCGAACTCCTTGCGCGCGATGGCATTCGACTCCATCAGCTTCCTTGCGCGGGCCTGCTCGATGATCGCCAGTCGTTGCCGTTCCTCGCCAACCGCAACGTTGGCCTGCGCCTGACGCACCTGAGTCTCGAACGGCGCGGGGTCGATCGAGAACAGCAGCTCGCCCTGGCGGACATGCTGGCCATCCTTGATATGCACCGTCAGCAGCGTGCCGGGCACCCGCGGACGGACGTCTACGACGTCGACCGCTTCGAGGCGCCCCGTGTAGTCCTGCGAGTCCGACACCGACCGTTGCAAGGCCGGCTGGTACTTGACGGTGGGGAGCGTGGCGGCGGGCGTGGCGTGGGCTTCGGAGCCATGTCTCCAAAGGACACTGCCGGTGCCGATCACCGCGATGGCAGCCGCGGCGGCTGCGATGTGGTGCGTCTTGAGGGGGTTCATGCGTCGTGGAGCAAAGATGGAATGGATGGCAGTCTGCCCCCGCTCCGCACCTGCTTCCAGCCCCAAATCTGGCTAACTTTATTGCCTGATTTAGAAGAATGGTCGCATCAACCTGCCGTCCCATCGGTATAAAATGGCGCCTGTTGCAAGTTGCGCCAACGGCTTATTGCCCCCGAAGCAATAAATTTCCTGTCTGGGAGTGATGTAGTGGATCGCCTGCAGTCAATGCAGATCTTTGCTCGCGTCGTCGAAATGCATAGCTTCGGCCGCGCCGCGGAAAGCCTTTCGCTGCCGCCGTCACGGGTGACGCGCGCGGTCAAGGAGCTGGAGGCATTCCTTGGCGTGCGGCTGTTGCAGCGAACGACACGCCATATCAGCCTGACCGCGGAGGGCACGCTCTACTACGACCATTGCCGGAAGTTGCTGGCGGATATCGAAGCCGTCGAGTCGAACTTCCCCGGCAGCGCCGGACAACCTCGCGGCCGATTACGCGTCGATATGACGCTCTCGCTCGCGCGCCTGGTGGTGCTGCCCGCGATCAAGGATTTCCAGTCCCGCTTTCCGGACGTCGAACTGACGTTGACGATGAATGACCGCACGGTCGAGCTGGTTCAGGAAGGCATCGACTGCGTGATTCGCGCGGGTACGCCGGAAGACTCGCCGACGCTGGTGGCCAAGCGTGTCGGCGCCTTTCACTGGGTCACCTGCGCGTCTCCCGAATACCTCGCAAACCACGGCACGCCGCAGACGCTCGAGGATCTGGCGCAGCATCAGGCCGTGGGCTATTTATCGAGCCGCACCGCGCGCACGCTGGAGTGGCACTACGTGGTGGATGGCGAGGAACGCAGCATCCGAATGCGGGAGCACCTGATCGTCAACGACACCGATGCGTATGTGGCATGCGCGCTGGAGGGCCTGGGCATGATCCGCGCGGGCAGCTATATGGTGCGGCACCATTTGCTCAGCGGCAGCCTGCAGCCGGTGCTGACCAACTATCCTTCGCCGGCGGTGCCACTTTCCGTGCTCTATCCCAAGAATCGCCATCTTTCCCCCACGGTGCGGGCGTTCGTGGACTGGGTCGGCGAGGTGATTCGCGCCAGCGAGGAAGGTTGGCGCAGAGATGCCTGCATCGCCGCCTGAGGCAAGGGGTATGCGCCCTGCGACCCGCTAGGTCGTCTGGCTCGCCCCGGTCGATGGCGCGGCACGCTTCCCTTTGCCACGCGTTGCAAGCCAGCAGAGGACGGAACCCGCGACCACCATCGCCGCGCCCTTCCAGAACGCAAAGGACAACGGCGCGTGCAGCAGTACGGCCGCCAGCGCGGCCGATAGCACCGGGATGAAGTACGACGCGCCGGCGAGCACCGTCACGTTGCCGTGCAGGATGCCGACGTTCCACGCCGCATAGCCGAAGCCCATGGCACACGCGGCCAGCGCGAGGTAGATCAAGCCGCCGAGGCTGAAGGTCATCGCTTCGCCACCGGTGAAAACGAACTTCGCCCACAGCGTGAGTGCCGTGAGGATAAAAAAGAGCGTGACGCCGTTCTTGCCCTGCGCGATGCGTGCCGTGACCGTGCAATACGCCGCCCAGATGATGGCGCCCGCGAACGCCAGGCCATAACTGAGCGGATTGTCTCGCACGTTGGCCGCCATGCTGATCACGTCGAGGCCCTGCTCGCCGCCGAGCACCGACGCGATACCGAGAATGGCCACCAGGAAACCGGGGACGATCAGCCAGTTGGCCCGCTGCCGGTTGAACAGGATCGCGGCCAGCATCGTGAAGCTTGGCCACAGGTAGTTGACCATGCCAACCTCGATGGCCTGTCGCCCCGTATTGGCGTAGCCAATCGAAAGTGACAGGCACAGTTCGTAGGAGACGAACAACACGCTGCCCCAAAGGCGATACGACGGCGGCAATACCTTCCATCGCACCGGTCCAACCGAGATCCAGAGCAGCACCGAGGCGGCCGTGTAAATCAGGGCCGCTCCGCCGGTGGCGCCGAAGCTCTCGCTGACACCGCGGATCAGACCGACAATCGCGCTCCAGAGGAGCACGGCGGAGAGCCCGATCAGTGTCGCTTGTTTGGTATGCATGCCAGCCATTTCAGTCAGGTCGGTAAATCGATCGCGAATTCTAGCAACCCGGCCTCGATGCCCTAGGCCAATGCGCCTGTTCGCAATGAAAACATCCGTTCATAAGCTGGCGTGATCGATCGATATAACGGCTATCTTTCGAGCCTTGTCCGACGAATGCACACACTTTCCTATGCATGCACGACGCATTGTGTTTTTTCTTCTGCTGATCGCACGATGCGGTCTTGCCTCGGCGGATGACAGCGCGCTGCTGGTACGCGGCAAGTATTTGATGGAGAGCGTCGTGGCTTGCGCGAACTGTCACTCCACACGCGACCCCAAGGACGAGGGGCGTTTCTCAAAGAGCCTCGCTGGCGGCCGCGTCTTCGACGAGCCGCCGTTTCGCGCGGTCGCCCCCAATATCACGCCCGACCTCGAAACCGGTATCGGTAAATGGACCGACGAGCAGATTGGCAAAGCCATTCGCGAGGGTGTTCGACCTGACGGTACCGTGATCGGTCCGCCCATGCCAATCAGCTTCTATCGGAACATCTCGGATGCGGACCTCGCGGCCATCATTGCCGACCTGAGGGCGCAGCCGGCAGTAAAGCATGTGGTCGAGGCATCGACGTACCACATTCCGCTGCCGCCTAATTACGGTCCCCCTGTCGGCAACGTCCGCGCGCCCTCCTCCAGGGATTCGATCCGCTACGGCAAGTATCTGGCCGACATCGGCCATTGCATGGAATGCCACACGCCGCGCAGCAAGCAAGGACAACTGGTCACGACCTACCTCGGCGCGGGCGGACAGGTGTTCAACGGCGCCTGGGGCACCAGCGTCTCGCGTAACCTCACGCCGGACGAGACCGGCCTCAAGAACTGGACCGACGCACAGATCGCCACCGCCATTCGCGGCAACGACCGCAGCGGCATTCACTACAAGCCGCCGATGGCGTATGACTGGTACAAGAATATCAGCAGCACCGACATGAGCGCGCTGATCTCGTACCTGAGGTCGCTCAAGCCACAGCCGTTTGGTGGTCAGCAAAAAGCGTCTAATTAGGCAACGGAGACAAGCGATAGATACGTCCCGATGAGCCCGATATCGATGTGACGTAGATCACGCGTCCATCGTTGGAAATGGCCAGATTGGAGTGGTGTTCGCCGGGAACGTCGAGCGTCTTCACCAAGGCGCCCTTGCTATTCAGAATCCAACTTCCGCCGCCATTGAACAACGCGATGTAGATCGACCCATCGGGCCCTACGCGAATGCCGTCTGGCGTATGACGCCCCACGGACGGGGGCGGTGCGAGGGAATCGAGCTGCGCGAATGTATGGGCGCTATGCAATGTCCCGTCGCCGCCGATCTGATAGTCGAGGACTCTGTCCGCACCACTCTCACCAACGTACAAAGTCTTTTCGTCCGGGGAAAGCGCGATACCGTTGGCGTTGTTGATGCCCGACGCGACTTCTTGTGCGATATCGCCGGACTTCGGTACGAAGAACACCTTCCCGCTGCCCGGCAGATCGCCCGACGCCGTGAAATAGACGTCGCCGCGGCGATTCGCAACCAGATCATTGGGGTGATGGAACGATCCTCCATCGCGGGAATGATCAATGCTTCCCAGGCGGCTACCATCGGCCGAGATTCGCTCGATCACCCCGCTGTCGTAGCAGGCCACCCATAGATTCCCACCTACGACGACCAGCCCGTTCGCCCCGCAGCCAGGCAGTTTTTTGAGTACTGCGTGACTGCTCTCATCAAGCTTGTTCACAGTCGAAGCTTGGTAGTCGACGAAGTACAGCACCTTGTTCGCCAGGATGGTTCCCTCGGGAAAACCGAGCCCGTCGGCAACAACGGTCGCACCGGGCGGAGCCGCGAAGGCGCCGGTCGCAAACGTTGCCGCGAGCACAAAGCCAGCCAACCATTTATTCATGGATATCGCGTCCCACCAAACGAGTTCGGGCGCGCCGTGGCGCGCCCAAGCGGTAATAAACCGAATCAGTGCGCCGCCGCCTCGATGGCCTTGACGAGGCCCGCGGGATCCGTCAGAAACGGTGTGTGCCCGGTCGGCAGCGTAAAGGATGCGCGCACCGGCGTGGCCGCGACCATCTTAGCCTGAAACGCCGGGCTGATGACCTGGTCCTTGCTCGTGTGCACGTAGACCTTGTCGACTCGACCGAAGCGCGCCTGCGTCAGATGCACAGGCGTCGCCAGCGGTGCCAGCGGCTCATCCAGAATCTTGTCCGGCAGCGCGGCGCGAAGCTGCGGCGGACCATCGTTGGCGAACAGGTCGGCACGCGCGGCGTAGTTCACCACGGCGATGCCCTGCTCCTTCTTGATCTGCAATTCCGGGCCGATCTTTGCGTCGGGATCCTGCTGGGCCATCGAAACCAGCGAATCGCCGTCACGCGGCAGGTAGGCGGCGACATAGACCAACGTCTTGACCTTCTCCGGCGCGGCTTCGGCAACCGCCGAGATCGTGATCCCGCCAAAGCTATGGCCAACGAGCACCGCCGGATGCGTGGTCTTGGCGAGCGCCTTGAGAATCGTGTCCCGATACAGATCCAGGCTCACGTCAGCGGGCGACATCGGAGCCCCGGGGCGGCCCGGAAGCTCGACCGCAATCACCGGATATCCGTCGGACTTCAACTTTGCCTCGACCCCTTGCCAGACGTGCGAGTCTTCGAAGGCGCCGTGAACCAGTGCGATGGTTGGCTTGGCGCTCATTCCGGATGATTTTTCTATTGCCATGGCAGGTCCACCAAAAATAAGAGAGGAGATGGCTATGTTCACAAAATATCTCATAATTTTAAAAAACTGACGTTCCTAAAAAGATAAAGATCGACTTCATTCACCGCTTCAACTCAAAAATACTTTCGATTTCTACCGGAATTCCCATTGGCAACGTATATACGCCCAGCGCGCTGCGTGCCGGCAGCTTGTCCTGCCCAAATAACGTGAGTAGAACGTCGCTGGCGCCATTCGCAACTTGGGGATGCTGGGTGAAGGATTGCTCCGCACGCATGTAGACCGTCATTTGGATGCATCGCTCGATATTGTCGAGTCCGCATGCCTGATCGATACAAGCGAGGATCATGAGCATTGTCAGACGCGCGGCGTCCCGGGCTTTCTCCAGGGATATATCGCCGCCGACAATGCCGACAATTGGCTTGCCGTCCTCAAAAGGACCAAGCCCGGAAACGTATAATTGATTTCCCGAAATGGAGACGGTCCGATAGGACCCGAGCGGGTGGATAGGCGGAGGTAATGTGAGGCCCGCCTGGGAAAGGCGGTCGAATATGGTCATGTTTCAACTCGACTAAGAAGAGACAACAGGTGAGACCGTGCTGTCTACTCTAAATAACGGGTCTGAAACCGACCATACCTCCGCGTCTCGTTTACATGATCTATCGTACGATCGACGTATTCACGAGGTTAGCGATGCTCCGAGCTGCGCGCGACAAACACGTCAGTCTGCGCGACGCGATGCGCATCACTCGGTGAATAACCAAACTCTTGCTTAAATGCCCGGCTGAATGCAGCCTCCGAGCCATATCCGGCACCGTGGGCGACCTCGGTGACCTTTACGTTTCCGCCACGGAGCAAGTCGGCCGCGAGCGTCAGTCGCCACCGCGTGAGATAGCGCAGCGGTGAAAGCCCCACCACCGCCGTAAAGCGATCCGAAAACATCGATCGCGACATCATCGCGGTCTCGGCAAGCGCCGAAACGGTCCACGCACGCTCGGGTTCCAGATGCATGGCCGTCAACGCACGGCCGATACGTTCGTCGCTCAGCCCGGACAGCCAGCCAATGCGATCGCCTTGTCGGGTGACCCACATCCGCAAGGTGCGGACCACGAGCAGATCGATCAACCGGGAAATCATCAGCGACGACCCCGGGCCACCGGTCTGCGACTCCACTTCCAGAAATCGAGAGATGGATGCCAGCCAGGGGGGATCACTGACCTTGTCGCAAGTCAGATGGATCAGCCCCGGAAGCCCGGTAAGCAAGGACCTTAGCGGCGCGCCATCGAAATGGAACGAGCCTGCGAGAAAGGATCCCGCAATATCATCTTCCCCGCCCCATCTGAAACGCTGAACATTTCCGCTCGGGATCGCGTCAACCGGCAGCTCGAAGCGTTGAGGTGTGCTTCTGCCCGGCTCGCTTCGAATGGTATGTCCGTCCGCATGCGGCAGAAGAATGAAGTCCCCCGACCTTACCAGCACGGGTAGCCCGTTACGTTGGGAAACCGACAGTTCCCCGGTACGCAGATGCAGAAAGGTCGCAGGACCCGGCGGAAACAAGACTTCGGTGGCGCTACCCAGCTCGCCGTGAAAAACGCGATCTCCGCGCAGGCGAATCAGCTTGAGGACTTGGGACAGGACATCGGCTTGCTCGGACGGCATGGGTCATTCCCCTGGGGATATTCGCCATAGTAAGCGCATCGCCGACAAGTGCGAGGTCAGGTCCGGTCAAGTCGCCTCAGGTCTCGCTCCATTGCCGTAGCAGATTGTGATAGCAACCCACCAGGCTGCGGCGCGCGCGTTCGTCGGCGTTGGTCTGATTGAGGGTCTGGATCGCATTGTCCATGTCGAACAGCAGCGCGCGCTGCGTGTCGTCGCGGATCAGGCTCTGGACCCAGAAGAAGCTGGCAAGTCGCGTGCCGCGCGTGATCGGCGCCACCTGATGCAGGCTGGTGGCCGGGTAGACCACCATATCGCCGGCGGCCAGCTTGACCGAATGCAGGCCATAGGTGTCCTCTACCTGAAGCTCGCCACCGTCGTAGCTGGCGGGATCGGAGAGAAACAGCGTGGCCGAGATATCGGTGCGCAGCTTGCGGCCGGTGTGCGGATGAATGCGGACGCTGCCGTCCACATGCGCGCCGAACGTCATGCCCTCGCTGTAGCGATTGAACATCGGCGGGTAGACGATATTGGGCAGCGCGGCGCTGATAAACAGCGGATTGCGCTCGAGCGCGGACAGGATCAGATGCTGGCACTGTGCCGCCACCTCGGCGCGCTCATCGATCTGCTGGTTGAACTTGACCGGCGCGCCAGAATAGCCAGCCGTGATGCGGCCATCTACCCATGCATCGCCCGCATGTTCGAGTTGCTGGACCAGCACCGCCAGCTGTTCGGCATTGAGTACCTTCGGAACGGAGATGAGCATGCGCGCTTCCTGACAGTTGCCACCGGTGCCGGCGGCAACTGCCGGCTCGGTGCTTACATCCGATACGTGAAGGACAGCATGGCGGTACGGCCCGTTCCCGGTACCGAACGGCCGCCGTCCGACTGGATCAGCGCATCGTAATACTTCTTGTCGAAGATGTTGAACAAATTCAGCCGCACATCGTACTTCGGCTGATGGAACGCGACCATGCCGTCCCAGCGCACGAAGCCACCGACCTGCGTCGTGTTGGTATTGTTGGCAAAACGCTGCGACATGTAGAACGCCCCGCCGCCGATTTCCCAGTTCGGCAGGACGGAGTAGCTAGTCCATGCCGTAGCGGTGTGTTTCGGCGTATTGGTCGGCACCTTGCCCTGCGTGCCGGCCGCGATGCCGTCCTTGATCTCGGCATCGAGGTACGTGTAGCCCGCAAACACCTGCCACTTCGGCGTGATACGGCCGGTAACGCCGGCGCGGAAGCCATCCACCTGAATCTTGCCGGTCAGCGCGTACGTGGTCGCGTCGATCTGGCTGCGCGCGTTGTCCTTGGTGATGCGGAAGATCGCCGAGGTGAGCGACAGGTTGCCGCTCATCAGATCCCACTTGCCGCCCGCCTCGTACGCCTTGTTCTTCTCGGGGTCCAGCGACTGCTGTCCCACCGTGCCAACCAACTGCTCCAGCGACGGATTGAACGACGTGCCGTAGGAAACGTAGTACGACTGTTGCTCGGTCGGCTGCCAGATGCCGCCCACCCGCACGCTGGTGAAGTGGATGTCCTGGTTGGCGTTGGCCAGCGCGGTACTGGTGGACGTATTGCCGGAGTTGATCGAGTTGCTGATGCTGGCGATGTACTTGTCGTAGCGTACGCCGGCCACCGCCTTCCACTGCTTCGAGAATTCGATCGAGTCGTTGGCATACACCGCCACCGTGTTGGCCGATCCGCCCTGCAGGTTGCCGGTGCTGGTGGGAACGTTGCCCGGTGAGTCCTGATAAGTCGGATTGACCACCGGCGTGCAAGCGACGTAGCCCGAGGTCCCGCCGGCCGGGTTCAGCGCCGTGCTGCCGCAGATGCCGTTGCGATAATAGTTCTGGTTGTTATAACCGTCGTGGCCGAATTCCAGGCCGGTCAGCAGCGTGTGCTTGACGAAACCGGTGTCGAACTTCGCGGTCAGCTCGGTCTGGTTGTAGATCGAGTAGTCGCGGATGCTGCGGTCATGGCTCTGCTGGCGTACGAAGAGCTGCGACAGCGGCAGGTTCGATGCGGTCAGCGCGGTAAAGGCGCCTGCTGCGTTGAGCGTCCCCACCGCCTGCGGCGCGGTTTCGCGCGCGTCGGTTTCCACATAGTTGAACGCGGTGTAGTTGCGCAGGCGCAGGTTCGGCGAGAACTTGTGATCGATACCGCCGTTGAGCGACACGATGTTCTGGCGCGTGTGGTCATTGTTGAACCCGTAGTACGTGTTGCGGTCGACATTGACCGGGTGGCCGTTGATCGCGGGCAGGCCATAGTCGGGCATGTCCTCGTTGTGCTGGAGCAATGCGGACAGCGTGATTTCGGTCGAGGTACCGATGCCATAGCGCCACGACGGCGCAATGCCGAAGTCCTGCACGGTCATCTCGTCGCGCGTGCTCGGCTTGCCATCCTGCGCCATCGCGGAGATGCGGAAGGCCGAGGTATCGCCGGTCGGCGTATTCACGTCCGCCGTGGCTCGCACGAGACCATTCGTCGTCACCGAGCCGGACACTTCCGTGGCGGCCTGCAGCTTTGGCTTCTTGGTGACCTGATTGATCACGCCACCGGTGGAGCCACGCCCGAACAGCATCGACGACGGACCCATCAGCACTTCCACCTGATCCAGCGCGAAGGTGTCGCGATAGTACTGGCCACGATCGCGGAAACCATCGAGATAAATATCGGTGCGCGCGGAGAAGCCGTTCAGGTTGATGTTATTGCCGATCTGGCCGCCCTCGGCACCCCCGATGGTGATGCCCGGCACATTGCGCAACGCGTCGACCAGCGAGGTCGCACCCTGCGATTCCATCAGTGCCTTGTTCACGACCGTGATCGATTGCGGCACGTCACGCAGATCCGCGGGCAGCTTGGACAGCGAGGTGGTGCCCGCATTGAAATCGTCGCGCGATGCGGCGCCCTGCACCGTCACGGCTTTCAGTACCGGCGTATTCGATTGCGATTGCGATTGCGATTGCGATTGGGATGGGGTGGTCGCCTCGGTGGTGGGCGGCGTGGGGGCCTGTTGAGCGAAAGCAGTAGGCGCGGCAAACAAAGCGAGCAGCGCGGTCGCAACGGGCGTGCGGCGAATCATGATGTTCTGATGGGGGCAAGGAGGATCGGCGAAGCGGAATATAAATGCGACCGATTCTCATTGCAATTCGCGTTGCGTCAGCGACACAGACAAGGGAAGCAACGTTCAAATGTTTCAACGTTCACACATGGAGTGCCGATAAAAGAGTGTTTTCTCACACTTTTTGGCACATTTCGTGGTGAATACCGCGCTTACGGCATGCCGGGGCCCGCCTGCATGTCGCGATCCCGATGCATACATTGGGCCGAATCTGACACTGCCTCATCCAAATTAATGGTGGACTGCGAAGCGCTTCAGGTAATCCTTGGGGCTGATTCCCACCCGCCGGATAAAGGCTTTCCGCAGGACGTCGACGCTCTGGTAGCCATGACGCCGGGCAATGTCCTCGATGGTTCTTCCTCCCATTTCGATCGCGCGGCGAACTGCCTCGATACGGACCTCTTCGACGTACTTTGCCGGCGTGGTGTTCAACTCTCGCTGGAACTGGCGGATCAGCGTTCTGACACTCATGGCCGAGCGGCTGGCGAGCGCTTCCACGCTCAGGTCGGCGTTCAGGTTCTCCGCGATCCACCGGCACAGCCGTTCCAGACTGGAGCCCGGCGTGTGTTGCGAGCGAAGCGTGGCGCTGAACTGGGCCTGCCCGCCGGGGCGGCGCAGGTAGAGCACGAGATCCTGAGCGATCTTCAGCGCGATGTCATTGCCGAGATCTTCACCCACCAGCGCCAGTGCCAGGTCGATCCCTGCCGATACGCCGGCCGAGGTATAGAGATTTCCATCCTTGACCCAGATCGGCGTGGGATCCACCTCTACCGCGGGATAGCGCTCGGCCAGCTGCTGCGTGGCCTGCCAGTGCGTCGTGGCTCGGCGCCCATCCAGCAGACCGGCTTCCGCCAATGCGAATGCGCCGACGCAGATGGCACACATGCGCCGCACCGACGCAGCGCGCTTCTGTATCCATGCAATGGCCGCGGGATCGGCAATTCCTATCGCGCTGAAGCCGGTGGTGACGATCAATGTATCGATAGGCTTGCCCGCCCGGCGCTCCTGATCGAGCGTTCGGTGCCCGACCAGCGCAATGCCGGTCTCGCTCTCCAGCCGTGTATCGGCGCTGGCGGAGACGAGCTCGAGCACGTACGGCGGCCGCGTCCCGCCATGGATGCGGTTGGCGTTGGCGAACACCTCCGCGGGACCGATCACGTCAAGCGCGTCCACGGGCGGCAGGCCGAGGATGACTACGCGCTTGGATTCGGAAAGCGGCCGCGCGCGGCTGCGTTGTGCTCGGGACGTCATTGGGTGCAGGATCTTGCGAGGACATTTTATTCTGGCACAAATCGACTGAAAACAGTCATTTGTGTCATGTCGGGCATGCCTACACTTCTGAGCATCCAACCCGTTTCGAGCATCAGACGTGAACGCAATCATCACCATCGGTGGTGTCGTCGCCCCAGACTCCACCCTCACCCGCAAAGCCGCCTCGCTGGTCGAGCGCGTGCATCCAAAAGCCATGCTGAACCATGTCCACCGCACGTGGTGGTTCGCCGAGCTTCTTGGGCGCAAGCGCGGCCTTTCCTACGACCGCGAGGCGGTCTACCTCGCCTCGCTGCTGCATGACCTTGGCCTGACCGAGGAATTTATGGCCGACCAGCGCTTCGAGGTCGATGGGGCCGATGCCGCCAGCAAGTTTCTTATCGCCAACGGCTACCCGGAGTCGCGCGCCCAACTAGTATGGGATGGCATTGCCCTGCACTCCAGCGCGGGGATTGCCGACCGACGCGAGCCGGAAGTGGCGCTGGTCTATCTGGGTGCGCATGTCGATGTGATGGGCCTGCATATCGACGAGATCGCGCCATCGCTGGTCGATGACGTGCTGCAGCTTTATCCGCGTGCCGGATTCAAGGTGGCGTTTCAGGAGGCGCTGGCGGAGGTCGTTAGGAAGAAGCCTCACACGGCCATCGGCACGGGCCTGGCGGACATCGGCCGCCGGCATATCCACGATTGCAAGATCCCCGACGTGTGCGACCTGCTTGACCATGCGCCGTTCGACAGCTGATGCCCAGTGGGCAATCGTTCGATTTCAAACTAGTGGAGTGAGAGCATGACGAAGTACACCGAATACGAATTCCGGACGCAACCGTGGTTCGACGAGTCGTGGTTCGCGCCGGACAGCACGAGCCGATTCAGCCAGTTTATCCCGATGAAGACGATCGTGATCCACTGCTTCGACCCGCGCGCCTCGGAAATTCCGCAGGCGGTCGCCGACTATCTCGGCGACGAGGTCTACCCTGGCGAAAACATCCTCGATGAGGCCGGCAATCGCGTAGGCAATACGCGCACGCTGTTCGCGGTGTCCAACGCCGGCGGCCGAGCCGTTGGAGCGCTGCAATCCGTAGCGACGATGGACTATCTGTTCCGCGTGCAGAACGTCGTGGTGGTGCACCACTCGTTCTGCGGCGCGACGGCGTTCACGCCGGACACGCTGATCGGCGAGTTCCATGATCATCATCATGCGGAGATCGGTGAAATTTTCGATCACGACAGCCTTGCGATCGGCCACTTCGAGGACTCCATCCGGCATGACGTGAAGCTGCTGCGCGAGAGCAACGCGGTGCCGAAGAACGTCAAGCTTTACGGGTTCTTCTATGAGATAAATTCCGGGAAGCTGACGGAGGTGGTGCGAGACGTTCCTGCGTCGGGCGCCTCGCAGTAACCTCCTTGCGGGCTGGCGCGTCAGGGCCAGTCCGAAAAGGGATTGTGCCAAGTGGCCCAGAGGTCAGGGCCTTGCCCCATCTCATGGTCGGTCAGCAGACAGGCGTCCAGGCTCCTGCGAAGTTCTCGTTCATCCATGCCCATGCCAATCAGCACGATTTCCTGGCGGGCATCGCCGACGCTGTCGTCCCATTTGGTGCGAATCATGGCGATCGACTCGGGGTCTTCTGGCCATTGTTCGCGCGGCACCGCGGCCCACCAGTAGCCCGCCGGTCCATGCCGGGCTACCGCTCCAGCTTGAGACCAGGTTCCCGCGAGCGCTGGATGGCTCGCCAGCCAGAAGAACCCCTTGGACCGCACGACCCCTGGCCACTCGGCAGCAACGAGATCGCCGAACCGCTGGGGATGGAACGGACGGCGGGCTGCGTAGACGAAGCTACGAATGCCGTATTCCTCCGTCTCCGGGACGTGGGTGCCGCGCATTTCCTGCAGCCAGCCGGGGGCTTTGGATGCCTCCTCGAAGTTGAACAGTCCCGTGCCCAGGACCCGCTCGAGTGGCACTCGGCCAAACTCCGAGATCTCGATGCGCGCCCGAGGATTCAGCGTGCGCAGGATCGCCAGCAGGCGCTCGCGGTCCTGCTCGCCAATAAGGTCGATCTTGTTGAGCACGATGACATCGCAGAACTCGACCTGATTGATCAGCAGATCCACGACGGTGCGCGCATCCTCCTCGCCCAGCGACTCGCCACGTGCCTGCAGACTGTCGCGCGAAGCGTAGTCACGCAGGAAATTGAAGGCGTCGACCACGGTGACCATCGTGTCCAGATGAGCGACTTCGTTGAGGCTGCGGCCATCCTCCCCCTCGAACGTGAACGTTTCCGCAACGGGCAACGGCTCCGAAATCCCCGTGGATTCGATGACCAGTTGATCAAACCGCCCCTCCCTGGCCAGCCGATCGACCTCCAGCAGCAGATCCTCCCTAAGCGTGCAGCAAATGCATCCATTGCTCATCTCGACGAGCTTCTCCTCCGTCCGCGAAAGCTTCGCGCCGCCGCCCAGAACCAGTGCAGCGTCGATGTTCACTTCGGACATGTCGTTGACGATGACAGCAACGCGGAGACCGTCGCGGTTATTGAGGATGTGATTGAGCAATGTAGTCTTGCCCGCGCCGAGAAAACCCGAGAGGACAGTGACAGGTAGCTTGGTGGGAAGCATGGGTGTGGAAACGTGGGGTCGATGAGGCGTCATGAGCGACGACGCGCATTTAATGCAACTAAGTTGCATTACATCATAGATGCAACATTGTTGCATGACAAGCCCCCGCCCTTCAAACACAGACGTCTCCGGGCTTGTTTAAATAGGTATTGCACCCCACTTCAGGCCAATGGACCCATCCGCGGTTATTGCACCGCACCACCGTCACCAGTATCATGCGCGATTCGAATTTTTTGCGCACACTGATGGTTGCGGAAGGCCTTCCTTCCAGGCGCAACCACGTGTGCCGGTCGGTCGACCGCCCGCAATGTCGCTTGCACTTCACTTGACCGACGTTCATGACCGCGAAGACGGCCGGCCACCTGCCCAGGAGCATGTATTGACTCAATCCGATCGTGACTTTGACGCCTCCAGCTCGATTCCGAGCAGTGACAAGCCCAGCCGCCGCCGGCCAACGGGCAAGACCCAGGCGGTAGGGACACTGTCGGACAAGGCATCCATTGCCCGCCAGGACGCCGATCGCCAGGTCCAGATGCGTGCGCTGATCGTACTGGGCCGCGAGCGCGGTTACCTCACCCACGCGGATATCAACGACCACCTGCCCGATAATGTGACGCCGGCGGCGATGGACACCATCGTCAGCACGTTTAACGACATGGGCGTGGCGATCTACGAGCAGGCGCCGGACGCAGAGACGCTGCTGCTGAGTGATGCCGCGCCTACCGCGGCAGCATCCGACGATCAGGCGGACGAGGAAGCCGAGGCAGCGCTGTCGACCGTCGACTCCGAGTTCGGCCGCACCACGGATCCGGTTCGGATGTATATGCGCGAAATGGGCTCCAGCGAACTGCTGACCCGCGCCGGCGAGATCGAGGTGGCCAAGCGCATCGAAGGTGGCCTGCACGACATGATTCAGGCCATCGCCGCCTGCCCGTCAGTCGTGTCTCTGATTCTGGCTGATGTGGATCGCATCGCTGCCGGTGAAGCGCGCATCGACGAACTCGTCGACGGCATTACCGAGGCAATCGACGGCGAAGTCGTGGATGCAAGCGACACGGCCCTTGCGTCCGAAGACGTGGTTGCCGAGGCAGACGACTCCGACGCCGATACGTCTGATGGCGACGATGCCGCGGACGATGACGACGCTGGCGCCGGCGATTCGGAAAAAGCCAACGCCGCCCGTCTGGAACAGCTCACCGCCGACAGTCTGGTGATTTTTGCGCGCGTGCGTGCCCTGTTCGAACAGATGCCCAAGGTACCCGCCACGGGCAAGACGCGTTCCGCAGCGATCGAAAGCGTGCGCGCTGAAATCCAGCGCGAACTCGTGCCGATCCGCTTTACGGCGAAGATGATCGATCGCCTGTGTGCGAGCGTGCACGAGCAGGTAGCGGAAGTCCGTACGATCGAGCGCGCCATCCTGGAGATCGCGGTCGAGCGCTGCGGCATGCCCCGCGAGGCGTTTATCGAGTCCTTCCCAGGGCACGAGACCGACCTCGATTGGACCCTCCGTGCGGCTGCCACTTCAGCGCAGTTCGGCCCGGCGCTCGAGCGGCACCTGCCCGCCATTCAGGCGAGTCAGCAGAAGCTCATCGACATCGAGGCGAAGGTCGCACTACCGCTCCAGCAGCTCAAGGAGATCAACCGCCTGATGGGTGCCGCCGAGCGCAAGATGCGGCAAGCCAAGGGCGAAATGATCGAAGCCAACCTGCGGCTGGTCATTTCCATCGCCAAGAAGTACGTGAACCGCGGCATGCAGTTCCTGGATCTGATCCAGGAGGGCAACATCGGCCTGATGAAGGCGGTGGACAAGTTCGAATACCGGCGCGGTTGGAAATTCTCGACGTACGCGACGTGGTGGGTCCGACAATCCGTGACGCGGGCGCTTGCCGATCAGGCGCGAACCATTCGCGTGCCGGTGCATATGATCGAGACGATCAACAAGCTGAACCGGATTTCCCGCGAAATTCTGCAGCAGACCGGACAAGAACCCGATCCAGCGGTCCTCGCCGAGCGCATGGAGCTGCCCGAGGAGAAGGTGCGCGGCATCCTCAAGATCGCCAAGCAGCCGATCTCGCTGGAGACCCCAGTGGGTGAAGAAGGTGACACAACGCTCGGCGACATGATCGAGGACAGCGCGACGAGCTCCCCGGCTGAGGCAGCCATTCTGTCAGGCCTGCGCGCGCAGATCGACGCGGCACTGGGCGACTTGTCGCCGCGCGAAGCCAAGGTCGTGCGGATGCGGTTTGGGTTGGATACCAACACCGAGCACACGCTGGAAGAAGTCGGCAAGCAATTCGACGTGACGCGCGAGCGGATCCGACAGATTGAAGCCAAGGCGATGCGCAAGCTGAAGCATCCGAGCCGTGCTGACAAGCTGAGGCTGTTTCTCGAGCGTTGAGCGGCCCGCGCTAGACGCGCCCGGCGTCCGCACACACCCATTCCGCCGCCTTCTCGGCCATCATCAGGGTCGGGCTGTTGGTGTTGCCACTCGTAATCATCGGCATAGCGCTGGCATCGACCACGCGCAGCCCGATGATGCGGCTGCCCTGGCCGTCGCGTACCCGCATCCGGCTGTCGAGCACGGCCTTGGGGTCGCCATCTCCGCCCATTGCCGCTGTGCCTACGGGATGGAAGATCGTGGTGGCGATATCGCCCGCCAGCCGGGCCAGATCCTCGTCGGTCTGGTACTGCGGGCCGGGCCTGTATTCCTCTGGCTTGTAGCGGGCCAGCGCCGGCTGCCCGACGATGCGCCGCGTCACCCGCAGCGAGTCCGCAGCTACCTGTCGGTCACCAGCGGTTGATAAATAGTTCGGCGCGATCGCCGGCGCCTGCCGGAAATCCGCACTGCGGATGCGCACGGTGCCCCGGCTGCTGGGATTCAGATTGCAGACACTGGCGGTGATGGCCGGGAAAGCGTGCAGCGGTTCGCCGAAGGCCTCCAGCGAAAGCGGCTGGACATGGAACTGAATATTCGGCCAGGCGTGCTCCTGCGAACTCCGGGTGAACGCCCCCAGCTGCGAGGGCGCCATGCTCATCGGGCCGCTCCGTGACAGCAGGTACTCCAGGCCAATGCGCGCCTTGCCCCACAGGCTGGACGCCAGCACGTTGAGCGTGGGTGCACCCTCGATCTTGTAGACCGCTCGAATTTGCAGATGGTCTTGCAGGTTTTCGCCGACTCCGGGCAGATCGGCAAGGACCTCGATGCCGTGTTCACCTAGCAGTCCGGCAGGGCCAATTCCCGAGAGTTGCAATATCTGCGGCGAGCCGATACTGCCCGCGCACAGCAGCACCTCGCGCGCGGCACGCACGATGACGAACTGCCGTCCATCCCACACCCGCGCACCGGTACACCGCAGGCGCCCATCCGGCTGCCGCTCGACCAGCAGGCGCGACACCTGCGCGCCAGTCCAGAGTTCGAAGTTCGGCCTGTCGTGGCAAGTGGGCCGCAGGAATGCCTTGGCGGTATTCCAGCGCCAGCCCGCTTTCTGGTTGACCTGGAAATACCCGACACCCTCGTTGTTGCCGCGGTTGAAGTCTGCCGTGTGCGGCACGCCAGCCTGGACAGCGGCTTCGGCGAAGGCGTCGAGAATGTCCCAGCGTAGACGCTGCTTCTCCACCCTCCACTCGCCCCCGTGGCCATGGTGTTCGGCGAAATCCGGTTCGTTGCCTCCGGTGTCGCCAAGGTAATGATCCTCGTGCCGCGTGAACGCCGGCAGCACGTTCGACCAGCGCCAGGTGGCGTCGCCGGTGAGCTCGGCCCATTGCTCATAGTCACGCGCCTGGCCGCGCATGTAGATCATGCCGTTGATGCTGGAGCTACCGCCGAGCGTCTTGCCGCGCGGGTAGCGCAGTTGCCGGCCGTTCAGGCCCGGATCGGGTTCGGTTTTGTAGAGCCAGTCGGTGCGTGGGTTGCCAATGCAAGACAGGTAACCGACCGGGATGTGGATCCACGGATAGTTGTCCTTGCCGCCGGCTTCGATGAGCAGCACGCGCCGTGTCTTGTCCGCGCTTAGCCGGTTGGCCATCAGAGCACCAGCGGTGCCAGCGCCAATCACGATGTAGTCGAAGGTGGGTGCGGTGGTGGCGGTAGAAGTGGCGGCAGAAGTGGCGGTAGAGGTGGCGGTGGTGTGCACGATGCTGCGTCTCCGGAATCAGCTTGAATCGCTCTTTCAACTGGCGAATGGACGCAGTGTGTCCTCGGAATCCCGACGGATCCATTGAGTTTCCGCAATCAAAGATATAAATTGCGCAAATATGAACCCAGCCAATCTCGACCTGCAGACGCTTCGCTTGTTTGTTTCCGTGGCGCGTGAAGGAAGTGTTTCGCGGGCGGCCGAGCTGATGCACCGATCACAACCCGCCGTCAGCCTCCAGCTCAAGCGGCTAGCCGAAATCACCGGCCTGACGCTGTTCCAGCGTACCGCTCATGGGCTAGTCCTGAGCGTCGATGGCGCCGCGCTGCTGCCGCAGGCCGAGCGCACTTTGAATGCCGTCCAGGACTTCGCTAATGCCGTCAACCGCCTGCACGGCACCGTGCGGGGCGCGCTTCGCGTGGGCACGATATTGGAGCCGTCATTCACCCGGCTGGGCGACTGGCTTGGGCAACTGGTTCAATCGGCGCCGCAGATCGAAACGGAACTGCGCCACGGAATGAGTGGCAGCGTGCTCGCGCAAGTGCAGCAGGGCAGCCTGGATGTCTGCTTCTACCTGAGCCCAGATACGGAAACCACGCAACGGCTGCAGCCGGATCTCATGGTCCGCACGCTGACCCGCTTCGAATACCGGGTCGTCGCGCCTGCGGGCTGGGGTTCCCAGGTGACGGGCGCCGACTGGGAAGCCTTGGCAAACCTCCCCTGGCTGGCGACGCCGCCGGAATCTGTGCACTCGCGCTTGCTCGCGCGCGTCTTCGATCCAAGGGGACTGGCGCCCCGTCGCACGGCGCTGGTGGATCAGGAGGCGTCCATGCTGGATCTGATCAAATCGGGCGTCGGACTTGCCCTCGTCCGCGATGCCACGGCCATACGCGAGAGCCAGATTTCAGGGCTGGCCGTGGCAGACCGTGTGCGTATCGGCTGCCAGCTGCAGTTTGTCTGCCAGGCTTCCCGCCAGAACGAACCCTTGATCGTGGCGGCGCTGGACGCGCTGACGAGGGTTTGGGGCTAGCGTTGGCGCGCTGGGATGCCTGTAGCGGATGCGCTTTGCATCATGTGCTGCCGCGTGGCACGATCTCGAAACCCAGGTCTTCCGTCGCCGATTGTGTGTCCGGTTGTGAGCGCTCTTCCTCTTGCCGGGACACGATCAGCTCCGCACTACGGACGCCGATGCGGTAGCGAGGAAAACGCACCGTGGTGATCGGTGGCACCGTCTGCTGCATAAGTTCGTTGTCGTCAGACCCCGCTATGGCGATATCGCCCGGCACGCGCAGACCACGGCGCGTGCACTCGAGGATGGCGCCGGCCGCAAGCACGTCGCCGGCCAGGAACAGGGCCTGTACCGACGCGTCCCGGCGCATGAGTTCCGCTAGCGCATGACTACCGTTTTCCAGGCCCTCGCCCACTTCCAGCACCATCGCCGGATCGATCTCGATGCCCGCCGCGCGCAGCCCATCGAAGAAACCGTCGCGCCGCTCGCGTAAGCGCTCGTTACCGCTGATGGGAAGACTGGCAAAACCAAACCTGCGATATCCCCGCGATAACAGGTGGTCCGCCATGGCCCGCCCCGCTTCCCGATTCGAGTAACTGACGGCCATATCGATCGGCTGCGTCGTCAGGTTGCCGGTTTCCACACATGGCACGCCGGAGTCCTGGAGCAGGTGGCGGGCCGCTTCCGTATGCGTGGTGTTGTGCAGGATGAGGCCGCAGGGCCGCTGGGACAGGTAGGCAGAGATCAACGCCTCCTCGCGCTCCAGCGAATATCCGCTGTCCGAAATCATCAGGTGCAGGCCATGGCGCTGCAGGACATCGGAGATCCCCTGGATCGTCTCCGCATACAGCGCGTTCCTGAGGCTGGGGATGATCAAGCCCACCAGGCTGGTGCGCCGCGACGCCAGGCTGCCCGCTACGCGATTGGGTACATAGCGAACCGCGCGAATGATGGACTGCACCTGCTCGAGGGTCTCGGGCTTCACGAGGTGCGGCGCGCTGAGGACGCGCGAGACGGTCATCGGCGACACGCCGGCCAGGCGCGCCACCTCCTTCATCGAGAGTTGCCCCGTTGGCTGGGGCTGCTTTGGGTCAACTGGGGCGGACATGGGGATAGTGGACGCTGGACCGCTTGCGGATTTCGAAGTGTAACAGCAAGCCTTATCGGGAAATCACTTATATGGTAGCGCTACCAAACTTACCTATGATAGCGCTACCATTTTCCCTACACCGGAGCTTCCATGAGTCGTAACCAGCGCTTCCGAGCCTTGTTTCAGGCCGGCGACCCCTTTGTCTGCATGGGTGCCTATGACGCGATTACCGCGAAGCTGGCCGAAGCGGCCGGCGCCAAGGCGCTGTTTGTCAGCGGCTTTGTTGCGTGCGGCGTCGAGGCTGGCGAACCGGATATGGGTGCGCTATCCCAACGCGATATGTTCGAACACATCCGTCGTGTTTGCCGCGCCACCAACCTCCCCGTCTTCGCCGACGCCGACACCGGTTATGGCGGCATGCTCGACGTGCAGCGCACGATTCGCCTGTGGGAGGAGGCTGGCGCCTCCTGCCTGCACCTGGAAGACCAGGCGCTCCCGAAGAAATGTGGGCACTTCGCGGGCAAGCAACTCATCAGCCGTCACGACATGGTGCAGAAGCTGCGCGCTATGGTCGATGCACGGCAGGATCCCGATTTCTTCATCGTCGGGCGAACTGACGCCATCGCAGTGAATGGATTGGATGACGCCATTGCGCGCCTGATCGCCTATGCGGAGGCCGGCGCAGACGGACTTTATGCCGATGCGGTCGAAAGCACGGAGCAGATGCAGGAGATCAGCCGCCAGCTCAAGCCGCTTGGCAAGCCGCTGTTGTTCAACATGGTCACATCGGGCAAAAGCCCTCGCCTCACGCTGAAACAGATTGGGGAACTCGGCTTTGGGTTTGCACTGTGTCCCGTCGAGCCACTGCTGGCGATGCACAAGGCCGTGAAAGACATGATGGAAACGTTCCTGCGCAGTGGCGGCGATATCAGCGCCATTGCCCACATGCTCACGCCCTTCGAGGAGTACAACGATTTTGTTGGCTTGCACGAGGCAATCGCGCAGGAAGCTCGCTACACCGAGGGCTAAAGCCCCACCGATCGAGGAGACAATGTATGAAGAATGCCCTGATGCCAGCCTTGCTCGCGGGCGCGATGCTCGTCAACTTTGCTCCCGGCGTTGCAGCCCAGGAGTGGCAACCCACGAAGCCCATCCGAATGGTGATTCCGTCCACGCCCGGCGGTGGCACGGACTTTATCGGTCGGACGCTCAGCGTTAGGCTATCCGAAGTCACTGGATGGCGCGTGGTGCCCGAAAACCGCCCTGGCGCCGCCGGCACCCTTGGTCTGGCCGAGGCCGCGCGCGCACAGCCGGACGGGTATGAGCTGGTCATTGGCCAGACCGCCAACGTCGCACTGGCGCCCTGGTTGATGAAGCTGACGTTCGACCCGGTAAAAGACCTGACGCCGATCGCCTTTGCGGTGGAAGCGCCAATGGTGCTGCTCGTCAACGCATCGTCGCCGTACAAAACCTGGGGCGAGCTTGCGGCTGCCGCGAAAGCCAGCGGCAAGCCAGTCTCCTTCGCGACCTCCGGCACCGGCAGCGTCGCGCATGTGGCCGGCGTGATGTTGCAGAACACGGCGGGCATCAAGCTTCAACACGTGCCGTACAAGGGCTCGTCGCCCGCCATTGCCGACCTGATGGGCGGGCATGTCGACCTCGCTGGAACCTCGGTGGCATCGGCCATCAGTCTTGTCCAGTCCGGCAAGGTGCGCGCGCTCGCCGTGACATCGCAGAAACGCAGCCAGGTCCTGCCAAACGTGCCGGCACTGGCCGAACTCGGCTACCCGAATTTCCATCAGGTCGAGTGGTACGGGGTATTCGCGCCGCCAAATATGCCGCCGGCAATTGCGGAACGCCTGAACAAGGAGATCAACAAGGTGTTGCAGGAACCGGAGGTGCGTAACAGCATCGTGGTCCAGGGCCAGGAACCGCGCACGGAAACTCGCGCGGCATTTGGCGCGTTGGTGCGAAACGACAGTACGAAAGCCAAGGAGATCGTCTCGCAAGCCGGCATCAAACTCGAATAAACGCGGCGCTTCCATGCGGACGTGCGTTAACCGTCCGCATGCTCATGGCGCGCAAAATGGATCTCCTGTAGCCATCCGGAAGATTGGGAGGGAGCGCGTCAGGGTGAAATAAACCCAGACATTTGTGCTCATGGCTGAGCGAAGGGAAGAATGTGCCCGCCATCTCGCACGCGTACGTTGTGATAAAAACGTGCTTCTCTGGCACGACTTCGAACAGGTAGGAATCGATCAGCCGGCCGACATTGACCTGCAGGTTCAACTCCTCGCGAATCTCTCTCGCCAAACAATCTTCGGAAGCTTCACCCACCTCGACTCTGCCACCTGGCAGTTCCCACTCGTCCCGCTCGTTCATCAACAAAATCACATCGCCGGATGGGGCAAGTAGGACACCCTTAATGGATACTGGAAACATCGCAATGCTCTTCAAAGAGTATCCAACATTATATTGCGATGATGGTGTCGGTCAGTTCTCACAGAATGTTTAAGGTTTGGCGAGGACTTGGCGACGCGCGGGTGCGTACGCTCCCACATCGAATCACGTTCCATCGTACCCCCACAAAATAAGCTGTCCATTCAGCAGGAGTGACCATGGACCAAGACAAGCGGAACCCTGCGGAGCGTCCACCCAGCCTGGGCCCCGCCGCGCTGGCGATCCGCTTCGGCGTGATCGGGCTGGCAACGCTGTGCCTCGCGGGCGCGTTTGCCTACACGGCCGGATGGCTGACACCGGAGCGCCTCTCGCCGCATCGCGTGGTCGATGGCTTCGAAGCCACCAGTGGCAAACACGTTGGTTTCCGCCGCAACCATGCCAAGGGCGTCTGCGCCACGGGCTGGTTCGATGCCACCGGCGACGGCACGCACTTCAGTCGGGCCGATCTATTGAAAACCGGTCACTACCCCGTGGTAGGCCGCTTCGCCTTTGCGGGCGGTTTGCCGTACGTGCCCGACGGCCCGACGCTTGTCCGCAGCCTGGCACTGCAGATCAAGCCCAACGGCGGTGGGGAATGGCGTATGGCGATGATCGATATCCCGGTCTTCCCGTTCGCCAACGCGGACGCGTTCTATGCACAGATGATGACGCGCGTGCCCGATCCGAAGACCGGCAAGCCCGATCCCGAGAAAATGAAGGCATTCGTTGGCGCGCATCCCGAGTTCCTCACGGCGGCGGGCATCGTCGCCAAGCGCCAGCAATCGTCCGGCTTTGCCAACACCACCTACAACGGCCTGAACACGTTCCTGTTCGTGGACCGCGAAGGCGCCTCGGCACCGGTGCGTTGGTCGGTCGTCCCCGAACAGGCGTTCGCCCCGGTCGGCCCGCAGCAGGCAGACAAGAACTATCTGCTCGATGCGCTGATCGCGGATGCGGCCACGCCGCTCAAGTGGAAGGTCATCGTGACGATCGGCAATCAGGACGATCCGGTGCGCCCGGATCTGCCTTGGCCTGAAGGTCGCAAACAGGTCGACATCGGCACCATCACGCTCGACAAGCTCGCGAGCGAGGACAATGCCGGTGCGCGCTGCACCGATATCACCTTCGACCCCACTGTGCTGCCGGCAGGCATCAGCGTATCGGCCGATGGCATTCCGGCCGCGCGCTCGGCCGCCTATGCGCGCTCCTTCCTGCTGCGCGAGCACGAGCGCTCGGCCAAGCCGCCTAGCGCTGTCACCGAAACCGAAGTGAATGCCGGAGGCAAATCATGAGCGACCAGGTTCAAGGCTTTTCCTTCATCTCGCGCCTGCTGCACTGGGTCATGGCCGTGCTGATCGTGGCCATGCTGTTCATCGGTATCGGTATGGTCTCGACGGTGTCCGGCCGTTACACCACGCTGCTGACGCTGCACCGCCCGATCGGGATCGCGATCTTCCTGCTGGCCGTGCTGCGCGTGATCAACCGCCTGACGCATCGACCGCCGCCGCTGCCCGCCTCGCTGTCTGCCCCGCAGCGGATCGCCGCGCATGCTTCGCATCTGCTGCTGTATGCGCTGATGATCGCCATGCCGCTGATGGGCTGGGGCATGCAGTCGGCGGGCGCATTCCCGATCGTGCTGTGGGGGGCGACCGAACTGCCGCCGATCCTGCCGCACGACCCGCAGCTTTACGCATTCCTGCGGCAACTGCACACGGTAGGCGCTTTTGCGTTGTTCCTCGTGCTGCTTTTGCACTTCGCCGCAGCACTGTTTCACGGGCTGATCCGCCGTGATGGCGTGCTGTCGTCGATGACGACAAGCAAGAACTCTACTTAGGCATTGGCTGGTCTACTGCGGCATCCCAAATCCCCATCGCGTCGGTCACGGCCTTCTCGATGACGGCATGTCGGACGCGATCTCGCGCGAGCACAGACAGTCCCTGGAAAAAACAGTCGAGCGCGATGGATAGCGATGCCGGATCTGTGGTGCTGCGCAGTTCCCCACTCTTGACGCCACGCGCTACGCAGGCGCGGAAGCCGGCGCGCGTGCGATTACGCACGTCACGAAGCAGCTGGGTGATGGCTTCGCTGCCAGTGGAACTGGCCCCGACAACGCCCAGCGCAACCATACAGCCTTTCGGGTGGCCGCTCTCAGTCTGCATCCTCGCTGATCGGAGCAGCGCCAGGTACACGCCCTCCCGTGGCGGAAGCGACGTGTCATGGAGGCTGCGGGTCAACTCGCCATAAAGCTCCATGTATCGCTCCAGCGCCTCCTTGTACAGCGCTTCTTTGGACTCGAAGGCTGCATAGAAGCTGGGCGCCGAAATGCCGCCGCCGATCGCCGCCTTCAGCTGCGACAAGGACGTCGATTCATAACCATGTTCCCAGAACAGGTGCATCGCCGAAACGATCGCCGCATCGCGGTCGAACGTACGTGGCCGGCCCCGCTGAACCATAAACATCTCCGCACCAAAAAAAATACATACTAGTCGATACACAATTTTCGGGCAAGTCGCGACGAGCGGTTGACACGGCGTTCCTCACCGCCTTATATTTGTACCACTCGATACGTAAATCAAGGACAGCGCGGGGCCACCACACACATGTGCCTCGCATTTTTTTCACCATTTATGTACCATTCGGTACGGAAACAGCCAATGTCCAAAGAACTCGAAGCACGCATTGACGCCATCGAAAGCCGCTTCGCCATCGATGCGCTGATTGCCAACTACGCCGAGGCGTTCGACACCATGAACATCGAGTTGCTGGCCACTCTCTGGCATCCCGACTCGCGACTGCTCCTGGGCGCGAACGGCAATTCCGAGGGCCTGGAGGCCATCCTGGCGCAAGCGCGCATCAACATGAAGCGCATGCCCCACATGCATCATTGGATGGCGAATGCCCTGATCACGGTGGACGGTGATAACGGCCACGGGCTGGTGGCGGCGGACTGTCTTTTCTACGACGTCGATCAGGGCACGCTCCAGGTGAGCGGCCAATACCGCGACGTCTATCAGCGACGCGAAGGCCGCTGGGCATTCGTGGAGCGCACCTTCACCATGCACTACGCCACGCCGCTCCAGAACTGGCATCCCATCGCGGGAACGGAACGCTTCGGCCGTCCTGCCTGACGCGGTCCGTAGCCGCCGAAACCCATGCATACGACAACCCTGACAACCTCCTCCACGCGTCGATGGTCGGCGTTCGCGGTGTTGCTGGTGGGGGCATTTCTGCCTCCGCTGGACTTCTTCATCGTGAACGTCGCCCTGCCGTCGATCCAAAGCACCCTCCACACGAGCGCAGCAGAGCTGCAACTCGTCATCTCCGGATACGCCGCGGCCTACGCGGTCTTCCTTATCACGGGAGGACGACTGGGCGATCTCTTCGGCCGGCGGAGGATCTTCCTGATCGGCATCGCGGGTTTCGGACTGACATCTGTGATCTGCGGCCTCGCATCGTCACCCGCCATGCTGATTCTCGGGCGTGTGGCGCAGGGCTTGAGCGCCGCCGCCATGGCGCCGCAAGGACTGGCCTCCATTCACGCGCTGTTCCCGGAGAAGGAACGCGCGCGCGCTTTGGGCCTCTACGGCGCCGCGGTGGGACTGGCCGCCGTAGCCGCGCAGGCGCTCGGGGGTGCGTTGATCTCCGCGGACATCTTTCACCTGGAGTGGCGCGTCATCTTTCTCATCAACTTGCCTGTAGTCATCGCCGTCCTGATCTTCGGGTTGCCGTTGCTACCCGACGTCCGCGGTGACAGCCCTGCGCCTGTAGACAGAATCGGGGTGCTGCTCTGCGCGCTCACGCTGGGCTTGCTTATCGTGCCCTTGATCGAAGGACGGGAGCTGGGATGGCCGTGGTGGGCCTGCGCAATGCTGATCGCGTGCCCCGTCGCTGGGGTAGGCTTCTGGCGATATGAAATGGCGTACGCCCGCCGAGGCGGCGTGCCCCTGATCAGCGTGGAGCTGATCCGGAGGCCCGGCCTGATGAGCGGGCTTACGGGCGTCCTCTTCTTCTACGTTGTCTCTGCTTTCTTTCTGACGTTCTCGGTCTACCTTCAGGCGGCGCTTGAGATGAGCCCATTGGAGACAGGGCTGGTCTTTCTGCCGTTCGGTGTCGGCGCCTTTATCGGGCCGCTGACGACGCCGATGGCGATCCGGCTCTTTGGCGACCGTGTCCCCGCCATCGGCATGATGTTCGAGGTCGCCGGCTGCGCACTCCTCGCCGCCCTCGTTGCCGGCGCGCCCGGACAGATGCCGGCTCATCTTCCGTTGATCGGGGCCGTGGGACTCCTGGGATTCGGTCAGGGCTGGGCACTGCCGACGCTGGTGCGCTCGATTATCAATCGCGCACCGGCGAGCGGTTCCGGGATGATTGCGGGCATTACGAATTCGGCATTGCAAATCAGCGCAGCACTGGGTGTCGCGGTCATCGGTGGCGTCTTCTTCAGTGTCGCAGGGACTTCACCGGACCCGTTGACCCTGGCCAGGGCACTGGTCGTGGCCATGATATGCGTCGGCGGCAGTCTGATCGTCGCTGCCGTGCTGTCTATCGTTGCGTCAAGATCGAGCATGCGGCGCTCATGACCTTTGCTGCCGTCGGCATACGTGCCATCATCTGGGAGAATGAGCAGAAGGTCGAGTAACGTTCACCACCAGCAGCAATGAAAACAGATCAGACGGCATGGATCGTCGCCCCCATCACCGAAGACATCGTCCGCGGTGCTGCGGAACTTGAGCAGACAGCGCGCGGCGTAAAGCCGCACCGCCTGCCCGCCTGGGCGCTTGCCCAGTATGCCAATGCGCAGCTTGGCGCGATGGAAAGCCAGGGCGCGGGAGTTCGGCTCGTGTTTCGCACACGCGCGACCGAGATCCAGCTTGCGGTGTTCCCTACCCGTCGCCACTACGCGGGCGTTCCGGCCAGGCCGCCCGGCCTCTACGATCTGCTGGTCGATGGCCAGCTCGCCATGCAGTGCAGCGCGGACGGTGGGGACACCATCACCATCGATTTGGCAACCGGTGAGGCTTCCGCACAGGCCGGGTCCACGGCGACCCTGACCTTCCCGGCGCTCCCGGACCACGACAAGCACATCGAGATATGGCTGCCGTATGGCGAAGTCACCGAACTCGTCTCGTTGCGCGCGTCTGCCCCGATCGAACCCGTCGTTGCGGACGCGCGGCCAGTATGGCTGCATCATGGCAGCTCGATCAGCCATGGCTCCAACGCCGACAGCCCGACGTCGACCTGGCCCGCCATCGCCGCGCTGCGGAGCGACACGGATCTGATCAATCTGGGCCTCGCCGGCAACTCGCTGCTCGATCCCTTCACCGCCCGGACGATGCGTGACACACGCGCCGACCTGCTCAGCATCAAGATCGGCATCAACCTCGTCAATCTCGATCTGATGAGACTGCGGGCTTTCACGCCCGCCGTGCATGGCTTTCTCGATACGATCCGCGAGGGGCACCCCACCACGCCGCTACTGGTCGTCTCGCCGCTCTATTGCGCCACCCACGAGAATACGCCAGGGCCCGGCGCGTTCGACATGGAGGCGCTCGCCGCCGGCAAGATCTCTTTCCGCGCGACGGGCGAGCCTGCCGACGTCAGGCACGGCAAGCTGACCCTCACCACCATCCGCACGGAACTACAAAGCATCGTTCGGCAGCGGGCAGTGTCCGATCCCCATCTTCATTATCTCGATGGTCTCGATCTGTACGGCATAGACGATCATGCAGCGTTGCCGATGCCGGATGGGCTGCATCCCGATGGCCACGCGCATCGTCTGATAGGCGAACGCTTTACGACCCTCGTGTTCGGCGGCGATGGCGTGTTCGCGGCGGCTGCACGGCGAGCCAACAGCGCGGCCTGAGCCCGCAAGGCAAGCGTGCGCTTCGGCTTGCGTTCCAAAACGCGGAACATCCGTGTGATTCCGTTCTCCTCGCCCAGAATTGTTTCAGGCCGCTACGACGGTCCGAACGATCAATACAGAGGAGACGACGATGATGAGATCGATGCAAGCCGCGTTTCGCCGCGCATGGCGTTGTTTGGGCTGCCTGCTATGCCTGATGATGGCGACGCTAGCCCACGCCGACTATCCGGATCGCCCGATCAAGCTCGTGGTGGGGTTTCCACCGGGCGGAGGCGGTGACCTCTATGGCCGGTTGATTGCCGACCAGCTGTCGCGCAAGCTCGGCCAGCCTGTCGTCGTCGAGAACAAAGGTGGCGCAGGTGGCGTGATGGCCGCCGAGCAGGTGGCGCGCAGCAAGCCGGATGGCTATACGCTGCTGATGGGGATGAGCAGCAACATGTCGCTGGCGCGCGTGATACGTGGCAAGGAACTGCCCTATCGCGTGCCCGAGGACTTCGTACCCATCGGCATGCTTGTCCAGGCGCCGCACGGGCTGTTCGCTTCGTCCGACCGATACACAACCGCCAAGGCGGCCCTGAGCGCCGCGAAAGCGAGCAAGCTCAGCTATGGCTCGTCCGGGCCCGGCAGCGTCGGCTACGTGACCATGGAAATGGTCAAGACAAAGGCCGGCATCGAAATCGCACCAATTCCATACCGCGGCTCCGGCCCCGCTATCACTGATCTGCTCGGCGGTCACATCGATCTGTTCTTTGCGACCGCGCCGCCGATCATGGGGCAGGTCAAGGGCGGCAAGTTGAAGCTGCTGGCGGTGACCGGCGAACAACGCACCCCCGCGTTTCCCGACGTGCCAACCTTCCGCGAACTCGGTATCGACGTCACTGTGACGCAATGGTATGGCCTGGTGGCGCCCGCGGGCACGCCGGACGCCATCGTGCAGCGCCTCTCGCGCGCGGTCTCCGAGGGCCTGGCCAACGAAGAAGTCGGCCGTGTCATCCGCCAGGATGGCGCTCGCGAAGTCGATATGCCGATGGACAAATTTCGCCAGTACATCGTTGACGATATTGCGCGCTATCGCGCCGGCGTGAGTGACGCGTTGCTCAAGACGATGGAGGTCAAATGAGTCCCCGCCCCGCCCCCGCCCTGCCTCACGGCCTTACGCGCGAGCTGGTGGCGCATGCTCTGGCCCTTGCGCACGGCGATGCCCTCCCCGCTAACGTGGCTAGGGACGTTTTCCGCATCGGCCGGCATAGCCTGCTCGACTGGTTTGCCGTTGCGTGCGCTGCGTGGCAGGAGCCTCCTGTGCAGATCCTGCTGGCGGAAATCCAAGAAGAAGGCGCCACGCCATGCGCAACGCTGCTCGACGGCTCGCGCGGCAGCGCTGTGCAAGCCGCGCTGGTCAATGGCACCGCCTCGCACGTTCTCGACTTCGACGATGCGCACCTGCAATCGCGTGTACACCCTTCGGTGCCGTTGTGGCCCGCCATCCTCGCGCAGGCGGAATCTGGCCAGCGCTCAGGCAAATGCAGCGGCCGCGAGGCGCTTGCCGCGTTCGCAGCCGGCGTCGAGTTCCAAAGCCGCGTGGCGTCATTGATGGGCGAGGATCATTACCGGCTGGGCTGGCACAACACAGCGACGCTCGGCGCATTGGGCGCGACCGTCGCTGTTGCAGCACTGCTTCGGCTGGATACCGAGCGGACGGCTCATGCGGTGGCCGTCGCCTGCACGCAGGCCGGTGGTATGCGCGCCCTGTTCGGTACGATGGGCAAGCCATTGCATGCGGGCCAGGCCGCCGCGGTCGGGCTGCGTGCCGCCCGGCTGGCGGCGCGTGGTTTCACGGCCGTGCCGGACATTCTCGAGCGCGAGCAGGGTTTTGCGTCGCTGTATGCAGGCAAGTGGGAACCCGACCGCGTCTGGCACGATGCATCGGTGCCGCGCGTGCATGGCATCGTCTACAAATACCACGCGTCCTGTTATGGCACGCAGGCGCCCATCGAGGCCTGCCTGCAGCTTCGTCAGGATCACGCGTTCAGTTCCGACGAGATCCGCACGGTCGAGATTACGGTCGAAGCGCAATATCTCGATGTCTGCTGCATTGCCAATCCGAGCACGCCGTCCGAAGCGAAATTCAGCGTGGCTCATATGGCAGCGCTGGCATTGTTGGGCCGCAGCACGGTGGACGCCGGGAGCTTTACTACAGCCCTCGATGACCCCGCGCTCGCCGCGCTACGCCGCCGCATCGTCGTGCGTGCCGAGGCCGCGATGCCACGTGCCAACGCGCGCGCAGAGGTGACGTTGGCCCACGGCGGTACATATGCGAGCCATTCTGATGCCAGCCGCGCCAAGACCGATCTCGCACGACAGGAGGTCCGCATCGCCAGCAAGGCGCGTTCGCTTCTGACGCCCGTGCTGGGCAGCGATCGCGCCGAAGCGCTTATTGGCACAGTGCTGGCGTGCGACGCGCTTGACGATGTCACGGCCTGCTTCTCCCCCTGCCTCGCACCGGTTTAGTTGCACGACAATCTCGCCAAGGAAAAAGCGGGTGCGCGAACAATCTTCGCGCACCCGCTTTAGCTTTTGACCCCTCAGTCTTTACTCGGCCCCAACCTTCCCGACCACGCGATCCACGAATAGCCCGGCCATCCCGGTGTAGCCATGCGGCTCGAGCATGCGGTCGATGGTCTCGGCATCGATACCTGCCGCTACCTTCGGATTGGCTAGCAGCGCCTCACGGAAATCTCCGCCGCGCTCGAACACATCCATGCAGACCTCGTAGACGATCTCGTGCGCCTCCTGGCGGCCGAGCCGGTCGCTCAGGCCCATCATGACCGCTTCCGACATCAGCAGCCCGCGCTGGATAAACAGGTTCCGCTCCATATTGGCCGGACGGACCGTCAGGTTGGCGCAGACGTAGTTCATTTTCAGGGCTGCCGCATCGCACATGCAGCAGAGCCGCGAGATGAACTCGCGTTCCGTCTGCAATACGATCTTGTCGCGCTCATGCTCGGCCATGATCGACTCGAGCGCCATCGGCGCGGTGTTACGCACGAGGCGCGCCAACGCCACCACGGTCTCGCAAGTCGGCGGGTTACGCTTGTGCGGCATCGTGCTGCTGCCGACCTTGCCCATCGCGAACGGCTCTTCCAGCTCGGCCGTTTCGGTCTTTTGCAGGCTGTACACCTCGTGGGCGATCTTGCCGATGGTGCCCGTGCAGATCGCGAGCACACATGCGAGCTCGGCGATGCTGTCGCGTGACACGTGCCAATGAATGCGCGGACAGCCCAGGCCGAGTTCTTCGAACAGCGCCTCCTGCACGGCAATGCCCTTGTCGCCCAACGCCGCCAGCGTACCGACGGCGCCCGAGAACTGCCCCACGAGCACGCGCGCCTTCATGGCATCGAAGCGCTCACGATTGCGACGGATCTCCTCCACCCAGACCGCCACCTTGAACCCGAACGTGATCGGCAACGCCTGCTGCCCATGGCTGCGCGCCACCATGGTGAGGTCCCGATGCGTTGCCGCCAGCTTCACGAGGTGCCCTTCCATCTCGGCATAGCGCTTGCCGATGATATCCAGCGCATCGCGCACCTGCAGCATGGTGCCCGTGTCGATAATGTCCTGCGTCGTCGCCCCCCAGTGGATGTACTCGGCGGCATCGCCGGAGCACACCTTCTTCATCGCGCGCAGCAGCGGCACGATGGGGTGGCTGGTGCGGTCCATCTCGCGCTTCAAGTCGGGCAGGTCGATCAGTTCCGCGCGCGCCTTGGCGCAAATCTCATCGGCCGCAGCCTGCGGGATGATGCCCAGGCGCGCCTGGACTTTCGCCAAAGCGGCCTCCACGTCGAGCCATCGCTGTACGGTCTGCTCGTCGCTGAATATCTCGCGCATCTGTGCCGTACTGAACTGGTCACGGAACAGCGCGCTGTCGATGACATACGCTCCCATGGTGTCTCCTCCTTATCGATATCGAATCCGTATCCGCGGTCAGGCCGCTTCGCGAAGCTGGCCGACGGCCTCCATCGCGCGCAGCGAGTAGACGTAAGCCGCGCCGGCGTTCAGTGCGATCGCGGTGCCGAGCGCATCGCTGACTTCCGCGTCGGTCGCACCCGCCTTGACCGCCGCCGCCGCATGCGACGAGATGCAGCCATCGCAGCGCGTCGTTACCGCCACGGCCAGCGCGATCAGTTCGCGCGTCTTGGCATCGAGCGCACCGTTCGAGCCCTGTGCTGCTGCCAGATTGCGATAAGCTTCGAGCATCTTCGGGTTCGTATTGCCGAGGCGGTTGTACGAGCGCTTCAACGTGTTGAGCAGATCGGACCAGTTCATGAACATGGACATACGGTTCTCCTGTTGGATGAGAGAGGGTCAGGGAAGCAAGCGGGCCTGCAAGAAAGTGGAGTGGGCGGTCATGCGCCCGTTCAATCGGCTTTTACGTTTCCGGCCTTGACGACGTCGCGCCAGCGCGCGATGTCGTTGGCCAGGAATCGCTGGAAGTATTCCGGCGATTCCGCCATCGTTTCGGCGCCTTCGGTCTGCATGCGCTCGCGGAATGCGGGATCGGTCACGGCCTTGTTGATCGCCGCATTCAGGCGATTGACGATAGATGCCGGCGTACCTGCGGGCGCCAGTACGCCATACCAGGCGGCCATCGTCATATTCGGCATGCCGGCCTCGATCATCGTCGGCACGTCGGGCATCACCGGCGAGCGCTTGGTGCTCGTAATGGCCAGCACGCGCATGCGATTGTTCGACTTCACGGCCGTCACCGACGGAATGTTGATAAACGTGTATTGCACTTCGCCGCTGAGAATGGCGACGATCGACGGCGCCGACCCTTTGTATGGCACATGGCTCGCCTTGATGCCGGTTTGCTGCCGGAACAGCTCGCCGCCGAGATGCTGGGAACTGCCCGCGCCCGACGACGAGAAATTCACGCCCGCCGCTTCGTGCGACTTCGCATAGGCGACAAACTCGCTAACCGACTTCACGTTCAGCGATGCCGGTACCACCATGAGATTCGGGCTCTGGCCGAACACCGCGATCGGCGCGAAACTCTTGATCGGGTCGTAATCGAGCTTGCTATACAGGCTGATGTTCACGGCGAGCGCGTTGGAGCTCAGGAACAGCGTGTAGCCGTCGGCCGGCGACCGCGCGACATAGCTCGCTGCGATGTTCTGGCCAGCACCGGGCTTGTTTTCGACGACCACGGGCTGGCCCAACTCCGTGCCGATACGCTGGCCGATCAGCCGCGCCATGATGTCGGTGCCGCCACCGGGCGCATAGCCCACGACGAGGTGGATCGGCTTCGACGGAAAGGCGCCGTCGCCCTGTGCGATGGCGTTGGCGGCAACCATGCTTGCCGCGGCGAGCATGACAACATGGGCGCTGCGCTTGATGATGGGGTACATCGTATCTCCTCCAACCGGTACGCGTTCGGATCTCTGTCCGTTAGCGCCCGTGAGTTTCGGTCCAAGGCCTCTTCAGCCTGATGTCTTGCGCACCTGCCTCTGTCTCTCCACGTAATCCGCCACTCGCTGCCGCAGGCCGGTTACCGCTGCCGAGCGCACCAGCGCGGCAAGATCGCGTGCATCGTCGAGTTCGGCATTGCCAAGGATTGCACGCGCGAGCAATGTGTCAGGCGTTTGATCCCCCGCGATCGGCGGGATCGCGCCAGTGTTCGCCACGCAATCCGTAACCAGCCCGGATGCGAGGGCCTCGGTGTCCGAGATCGTGCAACCGCTTTCGATCCAGCGGCGCGCGCGCTGCACGCCCACACACGCAGCCAGCCTGCGGCTGCCGAGCACGAGACCGAAGCCTCGGGCGCCGGGAAACGCGAAGCTCGCACCGGGCAATGCCACTCTGCGCGTGCAAGCCGCAAACAGATCCGCACCGGCGCCCATCACACGTCCCTGCGCCACGGCCATCGTGTGGAACGGTGCGCGAACGATGCGCTGCAGCATCAGTTCAATGCGTGTGAAGCGCGCAAGCAGGCTGTCGTCGGTTTCGTCTTCGAGACCCGATAGATCGAATCCCGTGCAGAAATGCCGCCCTGCTCCCTCGATCACCACTGCAGTGGCGCCTCGCTGCGTGCAGTTGTCGAGCGCGGCCTCGAGCGCGTCAACCAGCGCGCGGGACAACGCATTGCCCTGTTCGGGCTGATTCAAGGTCAGATGGCACAGGTCACCATCCCAACGCTGCAGCACGAGTGATGCGTTCATGTCGGCGCGGTTTCCACGTTGGCGTAGCCGGAAATAAAGCTCTTCGCGGCGCCCGTGTCGGCGTCGAACACATGCCGAGACTGCTTGCCGATGTCCGTGCCATAGACATGGATGCTGATCGACACGCGGTCGTCGTACGCATTGCGGACGACGTGGATGTCGCCGATCGAGGGCGAGACGAACGCCACGTCGCCCGGCTCCAGCCGCTCGGATTCGCCGCTCTCGACCATGCGATCGCCGGGCGTATAGGCCTGCCCGACTTCCGCGCCGCGCAGCATACCGATCGCGCCCCACGTGCAATGATCGTGGATCGGGGTCTTCTGGCCCGGACCCCACACAAAGCTCACCACGCTGTAGCGACCTTGCGGATCGGCGTGCAGCAGGTACTGGCGGTAATACTGCGGATGCGGCACGGCGAACTGTGGATCGAGCCAGTCGTCCCTGCTCACCAGTTCGCGCAAGGCCGCGCCGGTGCGCGCGAGCGTTTCTTCCTCCGGCTGTCGGGCGTCCGCCACGATCTGGTCCATCTTGCCGATAAAGCGCGCCAGCGCTTGATTGTCCAATGCGGATGCCAAGGTCATCGTTTACCCCTGTTTATCAGTGCCAGTGTTGTCGAAGGATGCGCGTGCAGACGAGGAATGCTCGCCGAGCGATGGCGGTGCCGTGCGTAGCGGAATCGATTTGCCGTCGATGCGGACCGGCGATGCAAAGGTGCGCGTGCGGGTGCCGCCGGGCAACTCGAGGTCGCGTACCCAGCGCATGTGATCGACCTGCGGGTCTTCCAACGCGTGCGCATAGTCGTTGATGCGAGAATGCGGCACGCCAGCGTCACGGAACACATCGATCCAGTGCGCGACGTCCTTGTGCACGAAGACGTCTTCGAGAAGCTCCTTCAATTCGACCTGATGGCGAGCGCGCAACGTTGGCGTGAGAAAGCGCGGATCATCGGCAAACGGCTCCATCTGTACCGCGCGCAGCACGGCACGCCACAGGCTGTCATTGCCGGCGGCGATGGCAAAGTAACCGTCCGCGGCGCGATAAGCCTGGTACGGCGCATTACGCGGATGGGCGGAACCGAGCTTACCGGGGCTGCGACCCGTGCCGAAATACTCGCTGGTCTGCAGCGCGCCGATGGCAAGCGTGCAGCCGAACATCGGCACATCGAGGTGCATGCCGCGGCCGCGGGCACGCGCCTGAAGCAATGCGCTGGCAATGGAGAACGCTCCGTACAGGCCCGACGCAAAATCGGAAACCGGCACGCCGCATTTGACGGGCGCGTCGGAGTCGCCAGTCACGCTCATGACGCCGGCGGCCGCCTGGATGGTCAGGTCGAACCCTCCTTCTGCCGCACGGGGACCACTCTGGCCGAAGGCGGAGATCGAGCAGTACACGAGTTGCGGTCGCAACGCGCTCAATTGCTTGTAGCCAAGCCCGAGCCGTTCCATCACGCCAGGGCGATTGTTTTCAATCAACACATCGGCCTGTGCACACAGCGACAACGCGGCGTCGAGATCGTCCTTGTTCTTGAGGTCGAGCACCACCGAACGCTTGTTTCGATTGAGCGAGGCGAAGTTCTCACTGAAGCCGGCCGTGATGGGCGGCCAGCTACGCAATGCGTCGCCACCGGGCGGTTCGATCTTGATCACGTCGGCGCCCATGTCGGCCAGCAGCATCGCGCTGAACGGGCCCGCTGCCACGGAGCAGAACTCCAGCACGCGGATGCCACGCAGGGGCAGGTCTTCGGTTCGGATGTCGGTCATGGTGTGGTGTCTTCGTCGTCCGTGTGTGAGACGTGAGGGGTACGCCGTTGCAACCGAGTCTAGAGCCGTTCCTTATTTTGACGTGGGTGTTCTACAATTTGGAACGGTTGCCCGGGCCTTGCCGGGTGTTCAATGCTCACAGCCATGAACAACACGCTGATCAAGGGTCTTCACCTACTCGACATCATGGCGCGACATGGCAAGCCCATCGGCGTGAGCGAGCTTGCCGTCATTGCGGGCATGCCGAAGAGTGGCGCCCACCGATTGCTGCAGGCGTTGGTGGACGAGCGTTACGTCGTACGCGTGCCGCCAGCGAGTTACACGGTGTCCATCAAACTGTGGGAACTGGGGTCCGCGGCGCTATGGAGTTTTGATCTGCGACGTCACGCCGATACAGTGATGGAGGCGCTGATGCAGTCCACGGGTGAGTCCGTCCACCTTTCGGTACTCGACGGACGCGAGGTCGTCTACGTCCACAAGGTGGAGTGCCCCAATCCGATTCGTGCCTATAGTCAGATCGGCGGCCGCTCGCAGGCACATTGCGTCGCCACGGGTAAGGCGATGCTGGCATTCCGCAATCCGCAATGGCTGGCGGAGATCGCGAACGACCTGAGTGCCGCCACGACGCGCACGATCACCGAGCCCGAAGCTTTCCTGCACGAAATGCAGCGCGTGCGTCGCGCCGGCTACGCGATCAACCGCGGGGAATGGCGCCCGGGCGTGAACGGCCTTGCCGCGCCAATCTTCGACGGCACCGGCGCGGTCATCGCCGCAATCGGCATATCGGGGCCCGACACCCGACTAAAGATGACACGCCTGCGCGACCTGGCTGCACCGGTGCGCGCTGCGGCTGAACATCTATCCGCCGAGCTCGGCGAAATGGGGCCACATGCTTCGCTGATGCGGGTGACAAATCATTGGGGTGCTTTGGCTTAGCGCTAGTCGATGAACTGCCCGCGCCGCCAGTAAACGAGGCAACTACGGGTTACTACTCATTATTGGTAATACCAATTCGTGACCTAGACTGCCTTGGACTCGGCATGCGTGCGGCGCAGCGGTGTGGTCGCGGGTATCCGGATCTGCATCCCATAAGAAGCAGAACGCAGGAGGCCCGAGTGGACAACGACGACAAGCGGAGCTGGCCAGCGCTACGCAGCCAGGCCTGGTTTGGTCGGTTAGACCGAGACGGATTCATCTATCGTTCGTGGCTGAAGAATCGCGGCATTCCTCATGACCAGTTCGATGGCCGACCCGTTATTGGCATCTGCAATACCTATTCCGAGCTGACGCCCTGCAATTCCCATTTCCGGGAGCTCGCTCAACAGGTCAAGACCGGCGTGTGGGAGGCCGGCGGATTTCCGCTCGAATTCCCGGTGATGTCCTTAGGCGAAACCTTGCTCCGCCCCACCGCCATGCTGTTCCGCAACCTGGCCAGCATGGACGTCGAGGAATCGATTCGCGGGAACCCCATCGACGGCGTGGTGCTGCTGATGGGCTGCGACAAGACCACGCCGGCGCTGATGATGGGCGCCGCATCATGCGACCTGCCAACGATTGGTGTCTCGGGCGGCCCCATGCTCAGCGGCAAATTCCGCGGGCAGGAACTGGGCTCCGGTACTGACGTGTGGAAGATGTCGGAAGAGGTCCGCGCGGGACACATGTCGCAGGAGGACTTCTTTGACGCCGAGAGCTGCATGCACCGGTCTCACGGCCATTGCATGACCATGGGGACTGCTTCCACGATGGCCTGCATGGTCGAATCGCTCGGCATGAGCCTGCCAGGCAATGCGGCGATTCCGGCCGTAGACGGGCGCCGCAATATTCTCGCGCGGGCGTCGGGACGACGCATCGTAGAGATGGTCAAGGACAACCTCGTCATGTCGAAGATCCTGACCCGCGCCGCATTCGAGAATGCGATCAAAGTCAATGCAGCGATCGGCGGCTCGACCAACGCGGTCATTCATCTGCTGGCGATCGCCGGGCGCATCGGTGTGGAGCTGAACCTCGATGACTGGGACCACCTCGGCCATGCCCTGCCCTGCCTGCTGGATCTTCAGCCGTCGGGCCGACACCTGATGGAAGACTTCTACTATGCGGGTGGCCTGCCTGCGGTGATCCGTGAAATGGGGCCGCTGCTCGCGCGCGATGCGCCGACGGTCAATGGCCGGACGCTGTGGGAAAACTGCAAGGACGCGCCGAACTGGAACCGTGAAGTCATCCATGCCTTCGATACGCCCTTCAAGCCCCACGCGGGAATTGCCGTGCTGCGCGGCAACCTTTGCCCGGACGGGGCTGTGATCAAGCCTTCGGCCGCAACGCCCGCCTTGCTCAGGCATACCGGACGCGCCGTGGTGTTCGAGAACAGCGACCACATGCATGAGCGGCTCGACGACGAAACGCTCGACGTCGACGAACACTGTGTGCTGGTCCTGAAGAACTGCGGCCCTCGGGGCTATCCGGGCATGGCCGAGGCCGGCAACATGCCGCTGCCGCCCAAGCTGCTGCGCAATGGCATTACCGACATGGTACGCATCTCCGACGCGCGCATGAGCGGCACCGCGTACGGCACCGTGGTGCTTCACGTGGCTCCGGAAGCCGCCGCCGGTGGGCCGCTGGCGCTGGTGGAGGACGGCGACCTCGTGGAACTCGACGTCGAAGCTCGCAAGCTCCATCTGCACGTGAGCGACGACGAGCTGGCGCGGCGGCGCGCCGCGTGGCAACCGCCGCAGGCGCCGATGGAGCGCGGTTGGACGCGGCTTTACTTCGACCACGTGCAGCAGGCCAACCGAGGCGCCGACCTGGACTTCCTGGTCGGCAAGAGCGGCGCCGGCGTACCCAAAGACAATCATTAGCCAGTCCAGAAGAGCGAGACCACGCGAGACAAAGGAGGCGGAGCGCATGGCATCGGTACAGATTCGGGAGGTGAAGAAGAACTTCGGCGGCACGCTGGTCATTCGCGGGGTGAGCATCGATATTCCGGACGGACAGTTCACGGTGCTGGTGGGCCCATCCGGGTGCGGCAAGTCCACGCTGCTCCGCATGCTGGCAGGGCTCGAGGAAATCACCGCAGGGGAGATCGCCATTGGCAACCGCGTGGTCAACCGCCTCCCGCCAAAGGAGCGCGACATCGCGATGGTGTTCCAGAACTATGCGCTGTACCCGCATATGTCCGTCTACGACAACATGGCGTTCTCGCTGAAGCTGGCCGGCATGCCCAGGGACACGATCAAGCAGAAGGTGGACAAGGCCTCCGGCATTCTTGGACTTGGCCAGTTGCTAGACCGCTATCCGCGCCAGCTCTCCGGCGGCCAACGCCAGCGTGTAGCGATGGGACGCGCGATCGTGCGCGATCCGCAGGTGTTCCTGTTCGACGAGCCGCTGTCGAACCTCGATGCCAAGCTGCGCGTGCAGATGCGCGCCGAGATCAAGGAATTGCACCAGCGGCTGCGCACCACATCGGTCTATGTCACGCACGACCAGATTGAAGCGATGACCCTCGCGGACCAGATCGTGGTGATGCGCGACGGCCGCGTGGAACAGCGCGGGCGGCCACTGGCCGTCTATGACCATCCCGACAATCTGTTCGTGGCGGGATTTATCGGTTCGCCGGCGATGAACTTCATCCCCGGCGTATTACGCCGCCAGAACGGCACGGTGAAGGTGGAGTTCGCCGACGGCACGCAGGTGCCATCACCGGCGCGGCTCGCAGCGAGTGCCGGCGCTGACGACCAGCGGGTGATCTATGGCGTGCGGCCCGAGCATCTGAGCTGTGGCGCGCCGGGCGATGGCATTCCGGCCAGCGTCGCAGTGGTGGAGCCCACCGGCGCCAATACCGAGGTGTATTCGCGCTTTGGTGAAACCGAACTCATCGCGATGTTCCGCGAGCGACACGATTTTGAAGCGGGCCAGGCGCTGCATCTGGTGCCTGACCACAAGCACACGCATCTTTTCGATGCGGAGACGGGACAGGCGCTGCCTCGACAATGACCCGTCAACATAGAGGAGACAAGAGCAATGAACAATTCCGGTAACTTCTCAAGGCGCGACTTCATCGTATCCACCGCGGCGCTGGCGGCCACCGCGACACTGGGCGGCCACGCGCAAGCCGCCACCGCATTGCAGTACAAGCCCGAAGCGGACGCCAAGCTACGCATCCTGCGCTGGAAGCGGTTTGTGCAGGGCGACGAAGATCTGTGGATGGCGAATACGAAGAAATTCACCGAACAGACCGGCGTGGAGGTACGCGTCGACAACGAAGGCTGGGAAGACGTGCGCCCCAAGGCAGCAGTGGCCGCCAGCGTAGGCACCGGTCCAGATATCGTGCTGGGATGGTTCGATGATCCACAGCAATATCCCGACAAGCTCGTCGATGTCAGCGACGTGGCAACCTATCTCGGCGGCAAGCATGGCGGCTGGTACGACGTGTGCAGGAAATACGGCATGCACAGCGGCAAGTGGATCGCGCTGCCGCTCGGCGTGGTGGGGAACGCGTTGGTCTATCGCGAGAGCCACGTAAAGGCCGCGGGCTTCGAGGCGATTCCCAAGGACACCGCCGGCTTCCTGAAGCTATGCCAGGCGCTGAAAGCCAAAGGCACGCCGTGCGGCTTCGCACTCGGCAAAGCCGTCGGTGATGGCAACAACTGGGCGCACTGGCTTCTTTGGTCGCACGGCGGCATGCTCGTCGACGGCAAGGGCAAGGTCGTGGTCAATTCGCCCGAGACCTGGGCCGCGCTCGAGTACGCCAAACAGCTATACGCGACGTTCGTACCAGGCACGCTGTCCTGGCAGGACCCGTCGAACAACAAGGCCTTCCTCGACGGTCAGATCAGCCTGACCGCCAACGGCATCTCGGTCTACTACGCGGCCAAGAATTCGAAGGAGCCGAAGTTGCAGGAGATGGCGCGTGATATCCAGCACGCTCATTTTCCGGTCGGGTCCAGCGGCAAGTCGACCGAGTTGATGCAGATCACCCAGATGATGGTGTTCAAATACTGCAAGTACCCGAACGCCGCCAAGGCCTATCTGCAATTCATGATGGAGCCTGAACAATACAACCCGTGGATGGAGGCCGCTATCGGATATGTGAGCCAGCCGCTCAAGGCCTACGAATCGAATCCGATCTGGACCTCTGATCCCAAGCACACGGTCTACCGCGACGCGGCATCGCTGATGCTCGACAACGGGCATGCTGGCCCGCTAGGCACCGCGTCGGCGGCGTCGATGGCCGACTATATCGTGCTCGATATGGTGGCGGAGGCGGCCAGCGGCTCAAGGACGCCGAAGGAAGCCGCGGCACGCGCGGCGCAGCGTGCCGCGCGCTACTACAAGGCTTAGCCCGTACGCGCGTCATGGAGGAACCCGCTGCGACGCACTGCGCGTCGCAGCGGCAGCCAAAGGAGAGCCATGCTGTCCCGCCTGTCAAACAACCGTCATGCGCTGGGGCTGCTGTTCATGTTGCCCACCGCGCTGTTGCTGCTGGTGTTCCTCACTTACCCGCTCGGACTCGGCGTGTGGCTGGGCTTTACGGATGCCAAGATCGGCCGCGCCGGCGAGTGGATCGGCATCGAAAACTACAGCTACCTTGCCAGCGATTCGATCTCACAGCTTGCGCTGTTCAACACCGTCTTCTATACGCTGATTGCCAGTGTGCTGAAGTTCGCGCTCGGTCTGTGGCTCGCGCTGCTGCTCAATCGAAACCTGCCATTCAAATCGTTTTTTCGCGCGGTGGTGCTGTTGCCGTGGATCGTGCCGACGGCGCTGTCGGCGCTGGCCTTCTGGTGGATCTATGACGCACAGTTTTCCGTGATCAGCTGGACGCTGGTCAGGCTGGGGCTCATTGACCGCTATATCGACTTTCTCGGAGACCCATGGCTGGCCAGATTCTCGACGATCGCCGCCAACGTCTGGCGCGGCATTCCATTCGTCGCCATCTCGCTGCTGGCGGGCCTGCAGACGATTTCCCCTTCGCTGTACGAGGCCGCGTCGATCGATGGGGTCACGCCATGGCAGCAATTCCGCTATATCACCCTACCATTACTTACGCCAATCATCGCCGTGGTGATGACCTTTTCGGTGCTGTTCACCTTCACCGACTTTCAACTGATCTATGTGCTCACGCGTGGTGGTCCGCTCAATGCCACGCACCTGATGGCGACGCTATCCTTTCAGCGGGCGATTCCGGGCGGCTCCCTCGGTGAAGGCGCGGCACTGGCCACGATGATGGTGCCGTTCCTGCTCGCGGCCATCATGTTTTCATACTTCGGACTGCAGCGACGCGCCTGGCAACAAGGGGGTGACAAGTGAAAGCGACGGCCATCGAAAACGAACAGGCGGGGATGGAGTATCTACAGTCCATTCCGCGGCGCTGGGTCACGCTTTATATCCCCATCGGCATCTTCCTCTTCGTATTGCTGTTCCCGTTCTACTGGATGGCCATTACGGCGTTCAAGCCCGACGGCGAGCTGTTGATGCAAAGCGCGAACCCACTGATCGTGATCAAGCCGACATTGGCCCACTTCAAGAAGCTGCTGTTCGACACGCCATACCCAGCCTGGCTGCTGAATACCGTAATCATTTCTACGGTGTCCACGTTCGCCTCCCTCGCCGCCAGCGTGCTGGCAGCCTATTCGATCGAGCGCCTGCGCTTTCAGGGCGCGAAACAGGTGGGACTCGCGATCTTCCTTGCCTATCTGATTCCACCGTCCATCCTGTTCATCCCGCTAGCCTCTATCGTGTTTCAGCTGGGGTTGTTCGATACCCGCTGGGCGCTGATCCTGACCTACCCGACGTTCTTGATCCCGTTCTGCACGTGGCTGCTGATGGGCTATTTCCGGTCAATTCCCTACGAGCTCGAGGAATGCGCGCTTATCGACGGTGCCACCCGTTGGGAGATTCTGATCAAGATCATCCTTCCGCTGGCAGTGCCGGGCCTGATCTCGGCAGGCATTTTTGCGTTCACCCTGTCATGGAATGAATTTATCTATGCGCTGACCTTCATCTCGTCATCGGAGGTGAAGACCGTACCGGTCGGCATCGTCACGGAACTGGTCGAGGGTGACGTCTATCACTGGGGCGCACTGATGGCCGGCGCGCTGCTCGGCTCGCTGCCGGTGGCGGTGGTGTATTCGTTTTTTGTGGAGTACTACGTGTCCGGGATGACCGGCGCGGTCAAAGAGTAGGTACCCCGGGGGCTATGCGAGGGACGCCGCCGGTTGCCTAGGCCGCCGCCACGCTGGACAAGTACAAAGTTAGCTGGCACGATAAACCACCTATCGCTTCCGCGATTCTTGGCTGGATTTGAATTCAATGCTGGTTAGAACTGACAAAGCTCTTCGCTCGATGCGTATGCCCTTGGAAGGACCTCCTCCCAGGCGCTAGAGCTTTTGTTTTTCAGAAAAAGGGACGCCGCGGGCGTCCCTTTTTTATTGGAGCTGAGGATATGCCCCACCGATACATCACGACGCCAATCTACTATGTGAACGACCGCCCCCACCTCGGCCATGCTTATGCGAGCATTCACGCGGACATCATGGCTCGCTATCGTCGTGCTGCCGGAGACGACGTCATCCTCCTCACTGGCGCCGATGAACACGGCGAGAAAATTGCCAAGGCTGCCATGCTGGCCAACGAGCCCCCCGCCGCGTTTGCAGCGCGGCATGCACGCACGTTCGAAGATGCGTGGCGACGTCTGGCGGTGGAACCGGACCAATTCGTTCGCACGAGCTCGCCCGCGCATGCGCGCGTCGTGTCCGACTGTCTGACCAAGCTTTATCAGGCCGGGGACATCTATCTTGCGGAGTACGAAGGCCTCTACTCGGTGGGTCAGGAGCGCTTTGTCACCGACAAGGAACTGGTAGACGGAAAACTTCCCGAAGACAAGGACCCGCCGGTACCGCGGCGCGAGCCGAATTACTTCTTCCGCATGGAGGCCCACCGTGAATGGATGAGGAACCTGCTGGAGGGCAGTCCAGACCTGATCCACCCACCGCATTACCGCAACGAGATACTCAAGCTGCTGGAGGAGCCGATTGGCGACCTGAGTATCTCCCGCCCGATCGAGCGTCTCGATTGGGGCATCCCAATTCCGTGGGACGATAAACACGTCACGTACGTGTGGTTCGACGCCCTTCTCAGCTACGTGTCGCCGCTCGGCTATCCCGATCAGCAGACGTTCACCGAGTATTGGCCCTCCACGCGGCATGTGATCGGCAAAGACATCCTCCGCACACACACCCTTTTCTGGCTGAGCATGACCCATGCGTTAGGCATCGAGCCCTACCAGCGTCTGCACGTGTCGGGACACCTGCTCGGCGCCGATGGCCGCAAGATGAGCAAGTCCTTGGGCAATGGCGTCGATCCTCTCGAGGCAGCCGAGATCTATGGCGTCGATGCATTGCGCTATACGCTGGTCAGCGAGGTCAGTTTCGGGCTCGATGGCATCATCAGCAATGCGGTCATCGAACAACGGTTGAACCACAACTTGGCCGACGATCTGGGGAATCTCGCAGCCCGTACGTTGGCCATGGTGACAAAGTATCGCGATGGCCTGGTGCCGGCGGCACAAGCCTATGACGCTGCCGAGCACGAGATTATCGCGCGAGCTGGCGAGCTACCTGATCTCGTGTTGAGTCTGGTCGATGAGATGAAGATCGGCGACGCTGTGAAGCACGTGATGTCCCTGGTGAAACACCTTAACGCTTACGCGGCGCGTAGTGCCCCATGGACACTGGCAAAGTCCCCCAGCTTGGCGGGACGGCTCGACACGGTTCTCTATACCTTGCTCGAAGGACTCTATGCCGTATCCAACCTTCTGGCTCCCGTCATGCCGGCGAAGATGCAAGAGTTGAGATCGCTGCTTGGCGCGTCGGACAGCCCCCGCTGGGAGGTACCGTGGGGTCAGGGCGTGACGCCAGGCAGCGTCATCAAGGAACAGATTCTCTTTCCGAAAAAATCGGATGCGAAGCCATGATGCGGCTGTGACGAAGGCCTGATAGAGGTGCGGCACACTCAAGCCTCACAGGTTTTCCTCAGCCGGGATTCTCGTCCTTGCCTTGCATGGCAAGCCATTCCACGAACGCGCGCAGGTGCAGCGGCTTGTCCGCATCCCGAGGCACCAGCGCGTGATAGGTATTTCCGGCTGCCCGGGTGTCGCCAAACGGCGTGGCAATTCGTCCGGCGACCAAATCCGCGGCAAGCGTGGGGAACGTCCCGATGGCAAAGCCCATACTGTCTACGACGGCTTGCAGCGTGACAAAAAAATGATCGAAGCGCAGCGTGCGCACCGGCCGCATCGATGCATGGCCCGCCTGTTGCAGCCATGACTCCCAACTACCGGGGCGAGTCTCGGTGTATAGCAGCATCGCGTCAGCCAGGTCCGAAACGTCGCGCACGGGCGCCTGAGCAAGCAACGCGGGGCTGACGATGACGGTCTGGTACTCGGTAAAAACCGGCACACATTCGAACTGTTCACCACGCTCCAGCGTGCGCCGGATCGCAACATCGAAAGTCCCCGGAAATCCCGCCTCATTGCTGAATGCCGTCGATACCCGCACATCCACGTCAGGTTGCCGCTGCCGAAAATCGTCGAGGCGGGGAATCAGCCAGCGCATCGCAAAGGTGGCCGGCGCGTTGACGCGCACCACCTTGCGCGACGCAATGCGCCCATAGCGCTCCGACGCAGCGCTGATGTGATCGAAAGCTTCGCTGATCTCGCGGCCGAACGCCTGCGCATGAACGGTTGGAACCATGCGTTGCCCCTGCCGGATAAACAGCGGTTGCCCTAGCGATTGCTCCAGAATTTCGATCTGCCGGCTGACCGCGCCATGCGTGAGATGCAACTCGCGCGCAGCGGCGGAATAGCTGCCTGCGCGGACAGCGACCTCGAAGATGCGCAAGGCATTCAACGGCGGTAACTTATGCGGCACTGTGATTTTTCCTGACAGATATTGGGAAATAAACTCGTTTGTGTGAGTTTATTGGGAAACATAGCATGGACTCGAAGCGGAAGCCCTCGGCCATCTGCCTTATTTCTCCACACTCAAGCGAGATTCCCATGAGCGCCAGCATCGAAGTCAACGGACACACCTACCAGTTGCCCGCCCGTCCCACCGTAATCGTCTGTATCGACGGCTGCGAGCAGGAGTACATCAACCTCGCGGTCCGAGCCGGTGTTGCGCCGTTCTTTGCCAGCCTGGCGTCGCGCGGAACGGTGTTGACCGGCGATTGCGTAGTGCCCTCTTTCACCAACCCGAACAACCTATCGATCGTGACCGGCGTGCCGCCCTCGGTCCATGGCATCTGTGGCAATTTCTTCTACGACGCGGAAGCTGGCGAAGAAGTCCTGATGAACGACGCTCGATATCTTCGCGCGCCTACTGTGCTGGCCGCTGCAGCGCAAGCCGGCGCGAAAGTGGCCGTCGTCACGGCAAAAGACAAACTGCGCGCGTTGCTTGGCCATGGCCTCCAGGGCATTTGTTTTTCCGCCGAGAAAGCTGACGAGGCAACGCTGGAAGAGAATGGCATCGACGATGTGCTGGCCCGGGTTGGCCTGCCACTGCCGTCGGTCTACAGCGCGGACCTTTCGGAGTTCGTGTTTGCCGCCGGTGTTGCGCTTCTCAAATCCGACCGGCCCGATCTGATGTATCTGTCCACCACCGACTACGTTCAGCACAAGCACGCACCGGGCACGCCCGGTGCCAACGCGTTCTACGCCATGATCGACGGTTACCTGTCCGACCTCGAAGCGCTCGGGGCGGTCATCGGTGTCACGGCTGACCATGGCATGAACGCCAAGACCGACGCACTCGGCAAGGCCAATATTCTCTACCTGCAGCAGGTGCTGGACGACCGGTTCGGCGCCGATGTCACGCGCGTACTGCTGCCGATTACCGACCCCTACGTGGCCCACCATGGCGCGCTCGGTTCCTACGCAACCGTGTATGTGCCAGCTGGCACCGATCAGCGCACGGTGCATCAGGCGATCGCCGCCCTTCCCGGCATCGAGCTTGTGCTGGACAAGCGCAGCGCGTGCGAACGCTTCGAGTTGCCAGCCGACCGCATCGGCGATCTGGTCGTGGTCAGCGATCGGCTGACCGTCATCGGCACTACGCCCGCGCGTCATGACCTCAGTGGTCTCGATGTGCCATTGCGCTCGCACGGCGGCCTGTCGGAGCAAAAGGTGCCGCTGCTCTTCAATCGCCGGATGGCGAATCTTCCGGCGTCCCGCCTGCGCAATTTCAGCGTCCTCTCGCTCGCGCTCAATCACGCCGACTAGGCGAGCCATTCCCCCGGCGCCCGCCATACGGTTGGCATTCCCGCAGCGTCGCCATGTGCGACGCGGGAACAGCTCGCCCCTCACAAAAGAAAATAAGCAGGAGACAACACCATGGACATGTTGCAACAGCGGGAGCGGCCCCCGGAGGTGATGCCGCACAATGCAATGCCGCAGGAGACGGCAACAAGCGCCAGCCTGTACGCCAGGTGGCAATGGCGCGCACTGCTTGGCGTGACGTTTTGCTACCTGTTCTACTACACCGGCCGTCAGACGTTCGGGTTCGCGATACCGGGCATTCAGGCGGAGCTGGGGCTATCGAAGTCCGCGCTCGGATGGGTCAGCGCGACGATGCTGTGGGCCTACGCGTTCGGGCAATCGATCAACGGAAACCTCGGCGACAAGTTCGGGGGGCGTGTGATGATGCTGGCTGGGGCCGCGCTCTCGTTTCTGGCGAACCTTGCCACCAGCGAAGCCAGCGGGTTGGTGTCCCTGATCGTCTGCTGGGGGATGAATGGTTATTTCCAGTCGATGGGATTCGCACCCGGCAGCCGGCTGATCTCGAACTGGTGGGGCCACGGCAAGCGAGGCTTCGTCTATTCCTTTTACGTCGGCGGGTCGAGCCTGTCGTCGGTAATTGCCTATGTCTTGCCGATCGTCATTCTGCAGCTTCTGGGGCTGGGCTGGCGGGAGATCTTTCGCTATGCGCCAATGCTGATGGTAGCGGGCGCACTGGTGATGTTCTTTTTTGTCCGCGAACGGCCCGAGGATCTCGGCCTGAAAGGCCCGGGTGATGGCCATGCGCCAGAGCAACCAGCCGGCGGGATGGGCGAGATGGCCGAGCGCGAATATGCCAGCAGTGCCGCGCGCTACAAGGCAGTGCTATCTCATTGGCGACTGTATGTGACCGCGCTATCGATCGGCTTTCAGAATGCCGCCCGCTATGCGCTCCTCATCTGGATACCGGTGCACTTTTTCGGTCCGCAGTGGAAGTCCCACGCCGACAGCATCGATCCGATGTGGATCACCCTGGCGTTGCCGGTCGGGATGGCCATTGGCGCGATTACCAATGGCTGGCTATCGGACACACTGTTTGGTTCGAAGCGCTATCTGTCGATCGTGAGCTACATGGCCATCGCAACCGTCATTGCTTTGGGTATGATCGCGTTGCCGCACGGCAGTCCGTGGGCGTTGGTGGCGATCATGGCCTGCGGCTTCTTTGTGTACGGTCCCGCGTCTTCGTTTTGGGCGCTGTGCCCCGACATCGTCGGTCGCAAGCTGGCCGGCACAGCGACTGGCTGTGTCAACTTCGTCAGCTATTTGTTCGCAGGGCTCGCCGAACCGATGATGGGCCGACTGATGGATCATACGGGCTCGACCGCGGTGATATTTCCGGTCGTTGCTGCCTTCTGCATGGCAAGTGCGATAACGGCGATTTTCATTCGGCGCTAACCTGACGGCATACACGCACTCTGCGTGGCCTGAGGATCTTGTCATGACAACTGCGGTATCGGGCGGCGTTCGCGTTCTCCTGCGTCTCGAAGGGCTGGCCATTCTGGCTGCCAGTTTGCTGGCCTATGCAAAGTTCGGCGTCGGTTGGGGGACGTTTGGCCTGCTCTTTTTTGTGCCGGACCTCTCTTTCCTCGGCTACCTGGCCGGCCCCGGGGTGGGCGCGATCGTCTACAACCTTGCGCACTCGCTCCTCGGTCCCTTGGCGGTGTTGACAGCTGGAATTACCCTGTCGATGCCGGCCGCGATTGTTGGAGGCATCATCTGGACCGCGCACATCGGCTTCGACCGCGCGCTCGGCTATGGCCTGAAGTATTCGGCCGGGTTCGGGTTCACTCATCTGGGTGCCATCGGTCGACATGCCGCAGCAGGTCAACCGCGTGGACGGGGCGCAGCTGAGCACGATGGGTCTGCGTGACTCCAGACCCGCAACGCCGAGAAACCGCGGTTTCACCGCACCACGGCGATGTTCGTCGAGTATTTCGGTGAGGGCGTCCGCCCCTATTCAATGGTGCTCGTCGAGGAAGTCCCGGACTGCGGCTGGGGGCGCGCCGACGAGACGCTGACGCTGGAGAAGATGGGACTCGGGACTCAGGCCGACAAGGGCCGCGCGTAGGTCCACTCGAATCTGTCGCCGGCGCGTGTGACGACGCCGGCCGACGTCTCTGCGAAATGCGCGGCGAACACGGTGGCTCCCGTGTCCGCAGCGCGCTCGAGCAAAGCGAGGCGGGAGGCGCGGGCCTGCTCCGGATGCTGGCAGAACATCGAGTTCCAGTGAGGATGGTGCACCTGCACCGCACTGTGCATGACATCCCCCGAGAACAGCGCCGTTTCGCCGCGCGAGCGGATCTCGATCGTCATGTGCCCGGCACTGTGACCGAACGTCGGGATGAACCGGATCCCGTCCAGAATTTCCGCGCCCGCATCGGGCACCGTGCTCGCCTGCCCTGCGCTGATGACCGGGGCGACACTGTCCTCGAACACCATGCGGCGCGGCACGCCCTCGGGGGTCGCGAAGAAGTCGCGCTCACGTTCGCCGAATACATACGTGGCATGCTCGAACAGCGGCACCCACTTGCCCTCCCGGCGATGCGTGTTCCAACCCACGTGGTCGACGTGCAGATGAGTCAGCAGCACGTAATCGACCTGCTCCGTACGAAAGCCCGCCGCATCGAGGCGCTCGAGCACTGGGTTGTCGAGGCAATCGAACAGCGCGCTGAACGGGCGCGACTTGCCGTTCCCGATGCCGGTATCGATGACGATCGTGTGCCCGTCGATCTCGACGAGCCACAGGTGCGTTTTCAGCGGTACGCGTCGAAGGGTGAGGTCGAGGCTTTCGGCGGCGAAGCGCTCCCCCAGCGCGCGTCCGTGGTCCTCGGTCCATGCCGGGAACAGGCGTTCAGGGGCCAGCGGAAAGACCGTCTCGTCAATGCGGGTAATGGTTGCGGCGCCCACTCGGTGGACATGTGGAAGGGCCATCATGGACATATGGACGCTCGCGGCGTCTCGGCAGCGACAAACATGCCTTCACTATCGTGCAGGACGCCGCTCGCTACCAATGCCTTTCAGTCCGGACGGTGATGCCTAACAGGCTAGTAGGCTAGCCGAACTGCGCGGCGAATCGCTTCAGCGCGGCGTTCGTCTCCGCAGCGGCAAAGCAGAATTCGAGCGGCAACGGTACTGACAGATCACGCAACGCCACGAAGCGCACGCGTGCCGGCGGACGGTCACGATTGGCGCTGTTGACGATGGCGGCGCCCATGCCCGCCGACACGAGTGACAGGATCGCAGTCTCCGTCGAGGCTTCCTGGCGGATATCGAGCGTAAGGCCGGCCGCCGCGCACGTGGATAGCAGATGGTCGTAATACGCGGGATAGACGCGCCGTGGAAATGCGATGAAGGGTTTCCCCGCCAGCTCGGCTGCGGCGACGGAGTCCAGGCTCGCGAGCGGCCACGCCGCCGGCACGGCCAGCACGACGTTCTGCTCGAGGATGCGAACGCTCGCGATGCCTTCCGGCAGCGTGCCGAAGCGATAGCAGAAGCCTCCATCGAGGCGTCCCGCCAAGATCGCCTCCAGCTGTTCCGGTGTGTTCATCGGCGTGAGCTCGAGGGCGATATCCGGCGCCGCTTGTTCGAACGCATGAAGCGCGTCCGAGACGATGCCACTCCAGGCCGCGTTCTCCACGAAGCCGATACGCAGATGGCCCTGCACGCCTTCCGCGATCCTGCGCGCGAGGCGATTGGCCGCATCGACGCGTGCAAGGATCTCCCGCGTCTCCTCGAGGTACGCCTGCCCCGCCGGCGTCAGCTTGAGGCCGCGTGGGGTGCGCTCGAACAGCGCGGCGCCTATCGACTCTTCGAGATCCTGGATCTGCCGCGAGATCGCGGGCTGCGTCACGTGCAGCTGTTCCGATGCAGCGCGCACGCTGCGCAGTTCCGCGACGGCGCTGAAATAACGAAGATGCCGAAGTTCCATGATGTTCCCGAACGGAGCGATCGTCTGGCGATGATACCGTCACGCCATGGTGCAAGCAGGCAGAAACGTTGTATCTTCCCGCCAAAGCGACTGCCGCCACCCGACTCCCATGAAAAGCACTACTGGACGCCACCTGCCCGCGCTGGCCAATCTCGTCGCCCTGGAGACCACTGCCCGCCTGGGCAGCGTGACGGGCGCGTCCGAGGAGCTTTGCCTGACGCAAGGCGCCGTCAGCAAGCAGATCACGGAGCTCGAGGACTTCCTCGGCGCGCGATTGCTGAATCGCCGCAAGGGCGCAATGGCCGCCACACAAATCGGCGAGGAGTACCTGAAGACCGTGCGCAAGGCGTTGGCGATGCTGGAGGAGGCTACCCGCGAGGTGCAATCCGGATGGGCCGCCGGAGGGAGGCTCGATATCTCCGTGCCGGTATCGCTCGGCAACATCTGGCTGCTGCCGCGACTGCTCCGGTTCGCAAAAGAACAGCCGCAGATCCAACTCAACGTGACGACGAAGGTCGGACCCATCGATCTGGAGAACGCCCAGCAGGATGCCGCGATCATGTACTGCTCTGCCCCGCCGCCGCATCATTACTCGATGAAGGTCATGCCGCTCGAGCTCTTTCCGGTCTGCGCGCCGGAGTTGCTACCTGCCGAGGCGACGCTGGCGACGGCCACGAAGAAGCGCCTGCCGCTGTTGCATCAGATGGCGGCACTCGAAGCCTGGCCCTCCTACCTGAAGCAGCAAGGCATCCGGCAACCCGAGCGCGACGGACCACGCTACGGCCTGCTGACCATGGGCCTGCAGGCTGCGCTGGGCGGCATGGGCGTCGCGCTGTTGCCCGACTTCGTGACGGGCGAGGATATTCGCGCGGGACGCTTGATTCGCCTGTCGACCACCGCTTACGTGTCGCCGAAGTCGTACTACTTCGTCTGCCTCGAAGAGAAGCTGACCCACCCCGCGATGCATACATTCATTGCATGGCTGCGCGAACAACGTTCCGAGGAGTTGTCGGCGCCTTGACCGCATCGCTCTTCACAAGCGTCGATCCGACGAAGCGTCCGGGGCGATTCCCCGTGGGCGCGCCATCGCGCAACGTCGCCTCGCCGGCGACGAGCACATGGGTAACGCCAACGGACGGCTGCACCGGATCGTCGAACGTGGCGCGATCCTGGATCGTCGCGGGGTCGAACACGGTGATGTCAGCCACGTGCCCCACGCGCAATTCCCCGCGGCGTTCCAGTCCGAAGCGCAGCGCGGCGAGCCCCGTCATCTTGTGGACAGCGCGCTCCAGCGGAAACAGGCCCAGATCCCGCGAGTACAAACCGAGCACGCGCGGAAACGTTCCCCAGAGACGCGGGTGTGGCGTCTCGTCCGAAGGAATGCCGTCAGAGCCCACCATCGTGTCCGGATAGGCAAGAATGTCGCGAACATCGCCCTCGTCCATGATGAAGTACACCGCGCCACCGGGCACCAGCGACTCCGCCACCTCGCGGCGCGTGCGTCCCCATGACTCGGCAATCTCTTCCAGATAGCGGCCGGCCACATCGGGGTGCGTGGCCGACCAGGTGATCAGGATGCGGTCGCACTGGTCTACGCGCTCGGGACGCAGCATCGTCGACGAGGCCGCGTACGGGTAGCAGTCCATGCACAGCGGCATGGTCTGCGCAAGCGCGTTCACCTGCGCAAGCGTTTCGCGGCTACGACCATGATTCTGCTTGCCCACGAGCTTGTGGTGCGAGATGACCGTGGACACGCCCAGCGCCTTGCCGATACGCGCCGTTTCGTCGATCGACTCGCGTACGCGATCGCTCTCGTCCCGCATGTGCGACACCAGTACCCCGCCGAGCCGCCGCATCGGTTCGCACATGCGCACGATCTCGTCCTCGGGCGCGGCGGCGGATGGCGGATAGAACGTGCCGGTCGACACGCCGATGGCGCCCTGCTGCAATGCGGTTTCCACATCCTCCCGCATGCGTTCGATCTCGGCGTCGCTCGCAGCCGCGCCCAATTGGCCGACATGCCGCGCGCGCAGCGTGGACTGCCCGACCAGCACCGCCACGTTGACCGCTGCGGGACTCGCGGCGAACGTGTCCCGGTAGGCCTGCACGGATTCGAACCGGTAGCCGCCGCGCAGGATATCGAGGGGCGCCGGTGGGATCGTCTCTGTCACGAGCGGGAACAGGCTGATGCCGCAATTGCCCGCGATGATTGTAGTCACGCCCTGCGTTACCTTCGGCAGCATCTCGGGCGACTGGAACACCAGGAAGTCGTCGTGCGTGTGCGTATCGATGAAGCCGGGCGCTACGGCCAGCCCGGTAGCATCGATATCGGTGACAGCCCGTGCATCGCGCAGGTCGCCGATCGCGACGATTTCTCCATCGCGGATTGCAATGTCGGCGGATCGCCGCGGCGCGCCCGTACCGTCGATGAGGTCGCCGTTGCGAATGATCGTGTCGAATTGAATGGTCATACTGTGCCTCAATCCACTTTGGCGCCGCTCTTGCGCACGAGTTCGCCGAATTTCACCGTTTCGGCGGCGATGAGCGCCTGAAAGTCGCGCGCGGTTCCGCCCAGCGGCTCGAACGACAACCGGTCCAGCTGCGCGCGGAATTCCGGATCGCGCAGGATCGTGTTGACCTCCTTGTTCAGCCGCTCTACCGCCTCCGGAGGCGTGCCCGGTGACGCGACCAACCCGGCCCACGCTGTCACCTCATAGCCCTTGAGCCCCCCTTCCGACAGCGTCGGAAGATCGGGATAACGGGGCGAGCGATTGCGCGACGTCACGGCCAGCGCCCGCACCCGATGCGACGACACATAGGGGCCGATCGAGGGCACGTTATCGAACATCAGCTGAACGCTGTTGCCGACGAGGTCCTGCAAGGCTGGCGTGCTTCCCTTGTACGGGACATGCGTGACGTCGACCTGCGTCATGACCTTGAACAATTCCCCGCCCAGATGGCTCGTGGTGCCGTTGCCCGCCGATCCCATCGACAACTTGCCGGGATTCGCGCGCGCATAGCTAACCAGCTCCTGAACCGACTTGACTGGCAGCGACGGATTGACAGCGAGAATGCTGAAGGTCGTCACGAGCCCGACGATAGGCAGCAGCTTGTCAGGGTCGTAAGGCAGCTTGCTGTACAGGAAGCGATTCGTGGCGAGCGTGGCGTTGTTGCCGTAGGCCACGGTATAGCCATCGGCCGGTGCGGCCAGCAGCGCCTGGATGCCGATGTTGCCGCCTGCTCCCGGCCGATTCTCGACCACCACGGGTTGCCCGAGCCGCCGGGAAAGCGCTTCCCCGAACAGCCTCGCCACGATGTCTGGCGAGCCGCCGGGCGCGGTTGGCACGATCAGCCTGACAGGCTTCTCTGGCCACGCGGCATGGGCGACGCTCATTCCCGACAGCGCTGGCGCCATCAGGCCGATGGCCACGGTGGCCACGGTGGCCAGGACGTTTTTCGTCGGACGCTTCATCTCTCACTCTCCTCGATCCTTGGTGTCACGACGATGAGTATCGCCACCGCGCGCCCCCGGAGCCTAGTGAAGTTTCGTCGATGATGATTTCCGGCACGGAATAGTTGGGGAAAGTTGGAGGCGATGCCTGAAAGGCATCGGCAGCCGCAATCAACGGCAATTGTCCGCCTTCATCAAATCGTCAATAGTTTGTGCATGCCCGTTCCCGTTTCAAGGAGATCCCCCATGCACGCACAACCATCCACCTCCACCCCCAAGCCATCGCAGAAATCGCTGATTTCCACGGATATCGACTATGACCGCGAGGGCTTCCAGACGGGCACGTTACGCATTCCGTATTCGCATGATCGCTCGGCCTACGGCCATATCCCCACGCCCATTGCCGTGCTCAAGCATGGCGACGGTCCCACGGTCCTGCTGACGGGCGGTAACCACGGCGACGAGTACGAGGGGCCGGTGGCGTTGATGAAACTGCTCCAACGCATGCCGTCGATGCGTATCCATGGCCGCCTGATCGTCATCCCCGCGCTGAACTTCCCCGCCTTCCTCAATGGCTCGCGAACCTCGCCAATCGACCGCGGCAATCTGAATCGCATGTTCCCCGGCGATCGAAACGGATCGCTGACGGCGATGATTGCGCACTACGTTGATACTGAGCTGTTTCCGCGCGCGGACATCGTGTTCGATCTGCACGCTGGTGGCGCATCGTTCGACCATATGCCGACGCTGCTCGCCGCGCTGCCCGGTAATGCGGAACGACATTCGGAATACATCCGACTGGTGGACGCATTCGCTGCGCCGCACACGATGATCATGGATCTGCTTGGTGAAGACCGTACCTATGGCGCGGCGGCGGAGCGCCATGGCACCCTGTTTTTGTGTGGCGAGTTTGGCGGCGGCGCCGCCTGCAGCGTCGACGGTGTGAAGATCGTCGAGGACGGGTTGCGCCGGTTCCTTCATGCGACGGGGCTCACGCGCGACGATCGGCCCGTGGCGGCGGCGCGCCCCACCACGCTGATCCGAGTCGACGGCGCTCGTCACTATCTCTTCGCGCCGCGACATGGCGTGTTCGAGCCCTGCTTCCGGCGCGGCGATATCGTGGCGGCGGGCCAACTGGCGGGGCGGCTCTTCGATCCGCACGCACCTTGGGAGGCTCCGCGCGAACTGCATTTCGCCGGCGATGGCATGGTGGTCTGCGCGCGTACGTTTGCACGTGTGGAACCCGGCGACTGCATTGCCCTGCTGGCGGCCGATGCGCGCTGGCAATAGCCAACCGCCTATTGCGTTATTCATCCCGCTGCCGTTACCCATCCCCCCGCAAACGACATGCCGAACAATCAAACTCCTTCCACCGAAGCTACGTCGCATGGCGCTTTGTCCCATGCGTACATCGTCGGGATGTTTTTTCTGTGCTTCGCGTTTTCATACATCGACCGCCAGGTGGTCAGCATTCTGGTTCAGCCGCTCAAGGCGTCGCTCTCGCTGAGCGATATGCAGATCGGCCTGCTGCAAGGCATCACCTTCACGATGTGCTACGCAACGGCGGGCGTCTTCGTGGCGCGGCTTGTCGACCGGTCCAATCGCGTCCTGCTCAGCGCGGCCTGCGTGGCCATCTGGGCCATCTCGACCGCGATGTGCGGCACCGCCACGACGTTCTGGGAACTACTGCTCTGGCGCGCGGGAACGGCCATCGCCGAGGCGGCGCTGAGTCCTGCCGCGTTGTCGATCTTCAGCGACCTCTTCCCCCCTCGCAAAGTTGCGCGTGCAAGCGGCGCGTTCATGCTCGGCCCGTATGCAGGGGGCGGTGTCGCGCTACTCGGCGGGGGAGCGTTGCTCGGATGGATGGAGCAACCTGCGATGGCAGCGTGGTTGTCCGCGCATGACCTCCACCCCTGGCAGATGGTGTTCTTTACTGTCGGACTCCCGGGCATCGCGCTTGCCGCGCTCGTGGCGCTGACGATCAAGGAGCCCGCGCGGCAGGGCACGCGCAATGCGAAAGGTGCCGGCGATGCGCCGCCGCTACGTGAGGTGTTGAGAGAACTATTCGTGCGCAACCGCTTCTGCCTGCCCTACTTCTTCGGTTATGTGGCGCTGATCCTGCTGTTCTATTCGCACGCCGCGTGGTTTCCCACGATGGTCATTCGACGGTTCGGTCTCAGTGCGAGCGAAGTGGGAAAGCTTGCCGGGCCGATGTATATGCTCGGCGGGATGGCGGGCGTGATCACTGCCACGCTGCTCGTGGGAAAGGTCACCGACCGCGGAGCCCTGCGCAAGGTGCTGCGCATCGCCGCGTGCGCCGCCACCGCGCTCGTTCCGGCCGCGTGCATCGCGCCGCTGGCCCCCTCGGCGATGCTTGCCCTCGCCATGTACGGGGTCTGCGCGTTCGCCGCCAGCGTCGTGATGGCGCTCGCGCCGGTGCCACTGCAGATTGCCATTCCCAACCGGATGCGCGGCCGTTCCATCGCGTTGCTCGTTTTTCTCACCAATGCCATCAGCGGTGGCGTGGGTCCGTTCGCGGTGGGCTGGATCAATGAGCGAATGGCTGATCCGCAGAACGGACTAGCCACGGCGCTCGCCATCGTGGGCACGGCTGCTGCGGCGTTGAGCTCCATGCTCTACTGGATTGCGACGCGGAACACGCCGCGCGTTGACGTGGAGGCCAATGCCGGCGTATCAGATGCGCGGTCGGTCTTGGACGATGCTAGGGAGCCGACTTGGAGACGCGAGCAACAGAATTCCTGAAGGAGAGCTAGATGGCCCTGACTGTTTTCCCTATGCCGCCGGCGCCCGCTCAGTCCGGCCTTGCTACACGGGCGCCAGGTGCGCTTGTGGTCCGCCAGCCGGCCTTCTCGTTGCGATAGTCCCTGCGGCCGCTTTGGTGGCCTGGGACGTTGGCTCGCCCGGCCAAAAAAGTCCTCTCATGCAAGAATGCCTCGACATAGTTTGATACAACGTCGCGTGCGGTTCTTGAATATAGCGAGTGGTCCAACTGCTCCAGTACGGTCACCGTGACGTTCTTGAACTTTCCGAGATAACTAGCTTTCGGGAGTTCGTCGAGCCCCGCATCTAGCGGACCGTACACCAGTGAAGTTCGTACGTCCCTCCGCTCGAGGTCCACGAGGAGTCGGCGGACAGCAGAGCGCTCGTACCATCGACGTATCAGACTCACTGCGATCCTGCGCAGATCCGAGCGGCCAGTCAACAGTAGAAGCCATTTATGGGGATTCCAGACGGACCGCATGTACACCTGACTGGGGGCACGCGGGTTCGTCGTGGGCGCACCCCAAAAGAAGAACGGCAGGTTGATAGACATGCAGCCAACCACATTTGGATGCTTTAGCGTTGTATGAACGCTGACGTATGCGCCCGCGCAGACGCCGAACATGACAATCCCCGGATGTCGAGCCGCGATCAGCCATTCCACTGCTGCTATCGCGTCTGCGACAGCATGACGGGCATATACAGCCTCGATGGTCGGCGAATCGTCGTGATTCAAGCTGTCCCCAACGCCGCCCAAGTCCATACGTAATGAGGTGATTCCCTGTGCCGCAAGCCTCCGAGCCATCAACACGGAATGCCTTGCGCAGCCAACGCGATGAACGCCCGCTGTGTTCATGATCAATACAGCTGGGGCATGCTCGTTTGGATTGCGGGGTTTGCAAATGACACCGACATAGCGTCCGTTTCCGAACACGACAGGTACTTCATGACCCGCCGCGAAGTCGATCCTTGTATCCGCCGGCGGTTGCAGAATTTCGACGGAAGGCGCCGCCGTCGTGCCGCGCTGAGAGCCGAGCCACTCAAGCACGCTATCGAAGGCCAGTCGCGGCGGCACGCAGAACGTCGGGTCCGGCAGGAGAAAACGATCGTATTCTGGAAATATCTGCACGTCTGCGCTCGCACCGTGCCCCCGGTAGTATTGGACGAGCCTGTCCACAGACTCGCTGACGGAAATATCATGCAAGAGCACGCGGGGCGCGGGAGACCGCTGGCGCTCTGTGAGGTCGATTGAACCGAGCTGCTCAAGCGTGTCGGCATACAGATTGAACCCTAACGCGCCCACTCCCGGCACTTCCTCCCGCGACTGCATTGCATCCTGGCCAGCCAAGGCCTTGAGGCAGCTTTGATGCTGCATGCGCAGTTCGCGGATGTAGCGCTTGCCAGAGATGACCGGCGCCATCAATATCACACTGTCGACATTGGCAAGCTGCTCGGCGGCCACTACTGCTAAGGTCGCACCTAGACGTAAGCCGCAGAGCGCGAGCCGTGTTACACCGGTAGCGGTCCGCAGGTACTCCGCCGCAGCTATGATGCTGTCAACCCATGCGCGAAAGCGTTCCGGGTCCTCCTCGTCGCCCTCGGAGTCGCCCGTCCCCGGATAATCGAAGCGCAGGACAGGCATACCACAGGCTACCGTTACCGATTCCGCGAAGTCGCGCCATCCGCGGTGCACAGATAGCGCCTCATTGCCGAACGGGTTGCACAGCACCAGGCCCGTGGCAGCCTGGCCGCCCGCAGGTAAATGAAGCCACCCAAAACAGCCACTGAAGGTGACCGGTCTCATCGTAGGCTTGCCAGTCATTGGTGTTCCTTACGGTGAGACACAGCGCCCGCCAGGCAATCGTTCGGCATGAGGGGGGCGAGAAACCTTTCCAGCGAATCGATACAGCGAAACAAGTCGAACGATATCAACTCTCCAGGTATTTCTATGCCAAAGGCATCTTCAACCGCCAACAGGACACGGACCGTACCGAGGGAGGACAAGCCAGCGTCGTACAAGCTATCGCTATCGGCCAATGTTTCGACCGGGACATGGAGGCATGCATTTTCCGAGATGATATTACGCAGAGCGGCTTTCAATGACTCCCTCCCAACTGGAATAGCCAATCTACGCCCACGTAGCGTTGGCTGATTAGTACTGCTCGGGATGGTGTCAACCTCAGGCAGGAATTTTGGTGCGCGCGCACTGCTCCGCTAGCGCTTTCCTGTCAATTTTTCCATTCGCGTTAAGCGGCATCGCGTCGAGGGACACAACCCGCTGGGGCGCCGCGTAGTCGGGCAAGCACTGCCGACACGCATGTAAGACCGCCTCGATGTCTACTCGAGGATTTGTCACGAAGGCTACAAGCCCAGCCGCCCGCCCCACCTCATCGAGGGGCCATGGAATCACCGCGCAGAGCGCGGCACCGCTGCTCGCGTGGACGATATGCTCGACTTCCTCCAGTTCGACACGGTTACCTCGAATCTTGACCTGCGTATCCACGCGCCCGTGAAATACAATCCCATGCTCTTCCGTCGTTCGCACGATGTCACCGGTCCGATACCAGCGGTGCGCATGACGGCCCGGATAACTCTTCGAGACGAACCTGTCCTTGCCAGATTGGCAGTCCGCTGACAAATAGCCCCCGGCGATCTGTGGGCCCGCGATCAGCAACTCACCCGTCTGCTCGGCGGCGACAGGTCTGAGGTCTGCGTCAACGACTATCAACTCTACCCCCGGGAGTGCCCCCCCGAGCGGGATGACCGCGTGCTGCGGATTGTCGAGAAATTCCGCGCTGACTTCGAAGCAAGTCGAAGCGATGGTCCCTTCCGTCGGCCCGTACATATTGAACAGCCTGCTATTCGGTGCGGCACGCGTCCACGCCAACGCCAGAGAGCGAGGCAGCTGCTCACCGCCAAACATCGAGACTCGAAGACTCGGGAAGGCACCCGGTGTCAGCTTGCGCATTTGCTGCATGAAGCCGACCACGGACGGGACACTACTCCAATGCGTAATGTCATGACGCCTAATAAAGTCGGCGTTATAGACAGGATCGACAGTTTCTGGCACGTACAGGCAGCCGCCATTCGCCCAACATACGAACATGTCATGCACGGATGGATCGAAGCTCAACTCACAGAGCTGGATATGACGTGCATTGCTCGTTCGCTCATGCAGTTGCAATTGCCCTTTCATATACGCCTCGGCATTCGAATGCGTAATAGGCACGCCCTTCGGCGTCCCTGTCGATCCCGAGGTGAAGAGTATGTAAGCGACGTCGCCCTTGGCACCTTGCCGTCGCACATAGGGCGCGACAGGCAGCGTAGACACGGTGGACGCTAAGGAAGGCAGGTGCGAACCGGGCGCGTCCTCGTCAAGCAGAAAAATTTGCGGAGGCTCGTCAAGCAATGACAGCACTTCCTCCAGCCCGCTAGCGCAACGACGATCAACGAGCATCAACGACGCACCAGACTGCGCGATGATCGTCGCCCTACGTGAAGCCGGCATCTTCGGATTGAGAGGCACATAGGCCATCCCTGCATCGAGAATTCCCAGCAGGCCGGCATAGGCTTCGACGCTACGATATCCAAACAGCAGACATCGTCCAATGTCCTTGTTCCGCGCAATTGCGGTAAGACCTGCAGAGATACGACGTGCCCGGGTTTCAATCTCGCCGTAACTGTATAGACGGTCCTTTACCCATAACGCTGGGCTGTCACTGTGGCTCGCGGCGGAATCAAAAAAGTAAGAATGCAACATCTCGTATCCTGGAACATGGGACTGGGTAACCGTTATGAGCACCGGCACCAGATGTCTGTAGCATCCAACCCTTCCTCCTGGGCGTCCGCCTGCGGCGAAGAATAGACTTTCGAAAGATGGGTTTCTGTGCGATAGCGCTCGAAACGTCTGCTGTCGGACTGCCACCATTAGGCTCCGCTCCCCTCGCCGCTGACGGCAGAACATTAATCGGCGTGGCTCACTTCCTCAAATCTCGCTCGCTTTATACGTAGCGTCAGCCGCGCAGGGTCTCAATGCGATGCGAGGGCGCGCGGGTCGCGCTCAATGAGCCCGGGAAAGGCATGCGCGTGCCGACGCAGGAGCGACCGAGATGATCCTGCCCTCTTCGGGGAACATTTTTATCGCCGCGCGGATGGCTGCGATCACGCCGTGTTGATCGCCCACTGCCCATCCATTGCGACGTTGTCGATCTCCGGGTCATCGATGGTCTTGTCCTGCAGCGCGATGGCTGCATTGTTGACGAGATTGTCCCGCTTGCCGACCTGCTCGACGATCTTCGCAATCAGCGGTTCGGCAGGTGCGGGATCTCCCTGAGCGGCGTAAATGGCGATAGCACGGACGCCTTTCACCCTGAGGTTGAATACCACGGCTTCCGCCTTCGCGGCCGACGCGAAGTAGCGGATCGCAACATCCGCGCCTTATTCCGCAAGGGCTACCGTGGTGGCGGCGCCGAGACCTCGTGATCCGCCGGTGACCAGGGCAAGCTCGCTGACTGTGTGCGAGAGCGCGTAGCTCGTCTTTGCCTTTGCCTTTGCCTCTGCCTCTGCCTCGCGGGCCCGTTTGGCGGAGTCGATCGCGTCGCCGCAGAGAATTTCGTGAACGCCGGAGTAGATCATCGTCTGCGGCAAGCCGGCAGCATCGGCATGCATCATGTTGGCGCGCGCATCTGCTGCGCGAGCAATGCCTCCATCCCTCTCATCTTCCCTGTGCCGACCGCTGATACCGGCACCGCCGTCGCTTGCCTAGGGCCGCGCTGCCCGGCCGCACCGGTCTCGTCGAGCGCGACGCGAACCTCCTTGTGCAGGGGACGCATGCAGGCCACCGTCGAAGCAGGCCGCAGCGCTCGGCGATCATGGCCGGCACGGTCCGGCATCGCTTTCGCACATGTGCCGATAAGAACGCAATTTATGTTAAATGCGGTGCGTAGGTCGGAATAATGTGTCGAAACGTCGCATTCCACCTGCTCTCTACGGGCGCGCTTACGTCACGGCTGGCACCCAACACAGTCTGGTTAAACGGCCAGCGGAGGTATGCTATCGCCGCCTTTCTCTCAGCCCGGCCCTCCTACTAAATCCATCCGTGTGCGCGCACGCGCCTGCTCTCTTCTTGCTTGGCTGCCTCACCAATTCGCCAAGGCAGATCCCACCCGCGATCCACCTTCACTCCATAGTTCAGGAGCAATGGCACGCCAACTTCGGGGAAAGGTAGGATAGATCGGAACGGGCGACCGCTCCGCATGGCCGTTTCCATATCCGCCACTTTGCGGTCCCAAAACGGGTCTCCGCCGACATAGCGCAAAATCCAGACGGAACTGCTGACCACTGAGCGATACAGTCGCAGTAGACTGGCCGGCAAGGCATCACAGGTGCGAGTATCTGTTAGCAGCGTTGTTTCTGTGTCCTGATAGCACTGGATGCGATTCTTCCCTTCCTTAGCCCACAACAGCGGAAACGGTTTAAGCCACGAGGTAGTCGAACCGTGGCCATCGTCTCCCTCCAGAGTAGCTGCGTCTAAGCTGGGAACGAGGTTCAGGAACGTCGAGAAGTCCAGGTCGAACCACGCTCTTTTGCGCAGGCCTCCGGCCACAATCCACGGGGGGACGACCCGAATACCACTGATGTCTGTCTCCACGTACGAGGCGTGGTGCCATCGTTGAAGGCCGAGCGCAGCGAAAATGAACCACTCGGGCTCGAACGCGTACACAAATGCGTTGGTATCTCTCAGCTGTTGAGGGGCGACGTTCTGTTTTCGCAGTTGGGCTTGCTCCTCGGGGCTGAGCGTGTGCCATCGCCTTGCAATGCTCTCGAAGTGTCGCTTCAGTTCGATCACCTTCCGACCACGTGCAAGGTCCTCCGCCGAAAAACGTTCAAGTATTGTCGGCAATCGCAATTCAGTTCCTTCTAGTCATGCTTTTCCTATTCGTCAGACTTGCTCCCCGTCTCGACTGCCAGGCGGTCGAGCCTATCCGTCACGGTCAGGCCACGCGCCCTGGCATCGTCCACAAGCGCATTCAGCCGATCCCCGGTCAGCAACGAAGAAGTCGAAGAAGGACGTGCGTATTTCGGCCGAACGTGACCGGCCGTTTCGGGATCGTGACCGGTGATTTCGGCAACGTGACCGAGCGAACCGGAAGGCAGGATTGGCGTTGCGCATGACATCAACC
>NZ_CAJZAG010000008.1 GCF_914271485.1 Cupriavidus pampae | reverse complement strand
ATTAAGCCGCGGGCGGGCCTGAACGCGCCGACTGATGCGGGGCCTGTCTGTCGTGGTGCCGGCCCCCTGGCGCGCCGCCACGCCTTTCCCCTCCGTGACCGGATTTCCGATGAGCCTGATTGCCCAATACGTGTTCAACGGCCTGATGCTTGGCATGATCTACGCCATGGTCGCCGTTGGCTTCACGCTGTTCTTCGGCGTGCTCGATGTCATCAAGTTCTCGCACGGCGACACGCTGATGGTTGGCGCGTTCGCGGGCCTCGCGGCCTCGGTCGGCCTGACGATGCTGCATATCGATGCGCCGTGGCTGCAACTGCTGGCCGTGGTCGTATGCGCGGTCTGCGTGACCGGCCTGCTCGGCGCGGTGATCGCGCGCTTCCTGATCCTGCCGCTGCGCAAGGCGCCGCCGCTCAATACGCTGCTCGCCACGCTGATGCTCGGCACGGTACTGCGCGAATGCGTGCGGCTGTTCTACCCCGATGGTTCGAACCCCAAGCCGTTTCCACCGCTGCTGCCTACCGCCGCGCTCGACCTCGGTGGCTTTGCGCTGCGCGCGGACAACGTGATCCTGCTCGGCACCGGTATCGCGATCATCACCGGCGTGCATCTGCTGATCACCCGCACGCGCTTCGGCATGGCGATTCGCGCGGTGGCGCAGGACGGCGAAACCGCCACGCTGATGGGCATCAACTTCGAGGCCGTGGTACTGCTGACCTTCGCGCTGGGCTCGGCGATGGCCGCACTCGCCGGCGTGATGAACGGCCTCTATTACAACGAGATCAACTTCAACGTCGGGCTGCTGCTCGGCGTGATCGGCTTTGCCGCGGCCATCCTCGGCGGCCTTGGCAATATCTACGGCGCGATCATCGGCGGCTTTCTGTTCGCGGCGCTGCAGGTGGTCGGCAGCGCGCTGCTGCCCGCGCTGGTGCCCGACATTCCGAGCGCCTACAAGGATGTGTTCGCGTTTGCCGCGGTCATCCTGCTGATGGCGTGGAAGCCCACCGGCCTGATCGCCGAGAAATCCAGTGAACGGGTCTGACATCATGCGGATATCCTCGCTTTCCTCCAAGACCGTGCTGGCCATCGCCGGCCCCGTGCTCACGCTCTATCTGTGGCTGTTCCTCCATGCGGAGTCGCAGCTCGCGGTCGGCGTCCTGCTGGTGCTCGCGGCAGCGGCCACGCTCGCGGGACGCCGCGTCGGCGCGATTGCCGCGATCGAACAGGCCAGCGCGCAGCGTCCCGGCGTGGCCGCGCTGTGGGCACTCGGTGGCACGCTGGCGCTGATCGTCGCGTTTTTCGATACGCACTTCGCGCTGCTGATGCTCTGCACGGTGCTGCTCTACACCACCGCGTGCCTGGGCCTGACGCTGCAGTTCGGCTTCTCGGGCGTCGCCAACTTTGCGGGTGCCGCGTTCTTCGGCATCGGTAGCTATGCCACCGCGGTGCTGGCCACGCATACGGGCCTGCCGCAATGGCTGATCATCGTGATCTCGGGCCTGCTGTCGGCGCTGGTGGGATCGCTGCTGATCACACCCGTGCTACGCACGCGCGGACACTACGCGGCGCTCGTCACCATCGCGTTCGGCATCCTGTTCCGCACATTCATCGAGGTCAACGATGTGCTCGGAGGCCCGCAGGGGATGCAGGTGCCCGGCATGAGCACGTTCGGTTATGCGTGGAACGACGGCTTCTCGGTGTTCGGCGTCGAGGCCTCGTTCTACGTCAGCTACGCGCTGCTGAGCCTCGGCATCTGCGCGGGCGTGTTCGCGCTGGTGAAGTCGCTCGAGCGGTCGTGGGTCGGCCTGGCCATGGATGTGGTGCGCACCGACGAGACCGCGGCCGCGACCTTCGGCCTGCATATCGCGCGCTGGAAGGTGGTGGCCTTTATGCTCGGCAACTTCTTCGCCGGTATTGCGGGCAGCGTGTACGGCATGGTCACCGGCTTTGTCGCGCCGAACAACTTCACGTTCGCCGATTCGCTGCTGATGCTGTCGATCGTGATTCTCGGCGGGCTTGGCAATGCGGTGGGGCTGATTCCCGCCGCGATCATCGTGCTGGTATTGCCCGAGAAGCTGCAGTTCATCCAGGAGTATCGCTTCCTGTTCTACGCGGCGCTCGTGATCGCGATTCTGCTGTTCCGGCCCGATGGCCTGCTGCCGCGCCGGACTCGTTTGTTTTTTGGTGCGCGCGCGCCGCAGGGAGAGTCACAATGACTGAGGCCCTCGCAGAAGTCCGCGACCTCACCATGCGCTTCGGTGGATTGACCGCGCTCGATGGCCTGAACATGACCATTCGCGCTGGCGAAGTGCTGGGTCTGCTCGGCCCCAACGGCTCCGGCAAGACCACGTTCTTCAATGTGCTGACCGGCCTCTACAAAGCCACCAGCGGCACCATCACGTACGCCGGCACCAACCTCATCGGCAAGACGCCGCAGGAGGTCTATCGCGCGGGGGTGGCGCGCACGTTCCAGCGCTCGCGGCTGTCGTTACCACTGACGGTGTTCGACAACATCGTCATCGGCGACTACCAGCGCATGGACCACGGGCTCGTGTTCAACCTGCTGCGCCGCAAGGCGTTTCGCGCACAGTACGACCAGTACGTGGAAAAGGTGCTGGCGCTGCTGCGGATCTTCAGCCCGCCGCTGGCGGATCGTCTGTTCGAACCGGTGGACACGTTCAGCATGATCGATCGTCGCCGCATCGAGGTGTGCCGCGCGCTGATCAGCCAGCCGCGCCTGCTGCTGCTCGACGAACCGTCGGCCGGCATGACGCACGACGAGACGCATGCGTTGATGCGCGACATCCTCGACGTGCGCGCGCAACTCGGCAATCTGACGGTGGTGCTGATCGAGCACGAGATGAACGTGATCGAGCGCATTACCGATCGCTGCGTGGTGCTCAACTACGGCCGCAAGATCGCCGAGGGCACCTATGCGCAGATCACCGCCGACCCGGCCGTGCAGACCGCCTACCTCGGAGAGGATGCCGCATGAGTACGCTCAACGTCCGTGGCCTGACCACGGGTTATGACAAGGTCAATGTGCTGCACGACGTGTCGATCGACGTGCCCGAGGGCAAGATCACGTGCATCCTCGGCGCCAACGGCGCCGGCAAGAGCACGCTGATCCGCGCGATCCTCGGCCTGACCCCGCCGCGCGCGGGACAGGTGATGTGGGACGGGCAGGATCTGGCCGGACGCCGCACGCACGACATCATCGCGCGCGGCATCTCGTGCATTCCCGAAGGCCGCAAGGTGTTTCCGCGCATGTCGGTGGCCGAGAATCTCGCGCTCGGCGCGTTCCTGGAGAAGGATGCACCGCGCGTGCGCGAGCGGCTGGAACAGGTGTACGAGATCTTTCCGCGCCTGCGCGAGCGTGCGAAGCAGCTCGCGGGTACCATGTCCGGCGGCGAGCAGGCGATGGTATCGATCGGTCGCGGCCTGATGGCGCAGCCCCGTCTGCTGGTGATCGACGAGCCTTCGCTCGGCCTCTCGCCGCTGTACGTGAAGGAGAACTTCAAGGTGATCGAGCGCATCAATCAGCTTGGCATCACGGTGCTGCTGGTCGAGCAGAATGCGCGTCAGACACTCGCGATCTCCCACTATGGTTATGTGTTGTCGCAAGGCCGCGTGGTGGCGCACGACACGTGCGAGGCGCTGTCTCGCAACGACGAAGTGCGCGCCGCCTATTTTGGGTAGTCGAGTCGGATAGATACCAATAGAGAGCCAAGGATCGATCGCCATGAATGACCTGCTGACATTGCCCGCGCGCACGCTTGCCATGCGGCTGGCGCGGCGCGAACTGCGCGCCGAGGACCTCGTGCGCGCCTGCCTCGACCGCATCGCCGCGCTGGAACCCGAAGTGCATGCGTGGACCGTGGTCGATGCCGACCGCGCGCTCGTCACCGCGCGGCAGCTCGATGCCGGTCCCGCGACCGGCGCGCTGCACGGCCTGCCCATCGGCGTGAAGGACCTGATGGACACGGCGGACCTGCCCACCGCGTACGGCTCGCCGATCTACGCCGGCCATCGGCCCCAGTCCGATGCAGCGGTCGTGGCGGCCACGCGCGATGCCGGCGCGGTGGTGCTCGGCAAGACCGTGACCACCGAGTTCGCCACGTATCAACCCGGACCCACGCGCAATCCGCGTGCGCCTGGCGACACTCCCCACACACCCGGTGGCTCGTCGAGCGGCTCCGCCGCGGCGGTGGCGGCCGGCATGGTGCCGTTTGCGTTCGGCACGCAGACGGCGGGTTCGATCATTCGCCCCGCCGCGTTCTGCGGTGTGGTCGGCTACAAACCCACGCACGGCACGCTGCCGCTCGCGGGCATCAAGCCGCTCGCACCCAGCCTCGATACCGTGGGCGTGCTCGCGCGCGGTGTGGACGATGCCGCGTTTTTTATCAGCGCCCTTGCGCGTTTGTCACTCACGCCGACCACGCAGGCTCTGCGCGTGGGACTGTTCCGCACGCCGCACTGGGATCGCGTCGATGCCGGTGGCCGTGGTGCTTTCGATGCCGCGACCCGTGCGTTCGCACAGGCCGGCGCCGCCGTCAGCGACCTGACACTGCCGGCGATCACGGCCGAGCTCACGCAGGCGCAGATCGATATCATGGCGTACGAGGCCGCCGCCGCGTTTGCGCCCGAGGCGCGCACTCATGCGGATGGCTTCAGCCAGGGCTTTGCAACGTTGCTGGCGAGCGGCAACGCGCTCGACGGTGCGCGTCATGTGGCCGCGCGCAGGCTGGCCGCCGACGTGCGCCGCGTGCTCGCCGACACCTTCGCCAACGTTGACGTGATCGTCGCACCGAGCGCCGCCGGCGAAGCACCTGCCGGGCTCGAGGCCACTGGCGACCCGCTCTTCAACCGCATGTGGACGCTGCTCGGCCTGCCGTGCGTGCATGTGCCTACCGGCGTCGGCCCGGCTGGCATGCCGGTGGGCGTGACCGTGATCGGCCCGATGTATGGCGACGTTGCCGCGCTGTCGGCCGCTTATGCCCTGGAGCGCGCGATCGCGCACGAACAATGATCGATCGCACAACGTGTGTATTTCCGGAGTATTGGCTTTGAATTCCCTAAGCTTCACCGAAACCGACGCCACCGAATCTGCCGCACGCGCACAGGACCATGTCGATGACACGCGCCTGCAACGTGCCATCGCCGACCTCGCCGCGTTCGGTGCGCGTGATGACGGTGGTGTCTCGCGTCAGACGCTCACCGCCATCGACCTCGAAGCGCGCCGTCATCTGATCGAGCACGCCCGCGCGCTCGGCTGCGAGGTGGGTATCGACGCCTGCGCCAACCTGTTCTTCCGCCGCGCCGGTCTCGACGACACGCTGCCGCCAGTGCTCACTGGCAGCCACGCCGATACGCAACCTGTGGGCGGCAAGCTCGATGGTGCCTATGGCGTGATGGCAGGGCTCGAAGTCATCGCCGCGCTCAACGACGCAGGGCTCCGCACGCGACGGGCCATCGAGGTGGTGGCGTGGACCAACGAGGAAGGCAGCCGCTTCGGCCCCGGTTGCATGGGATCGAGCGCGTTTGTCGAGCCCGCGCGCCTCACGGCATTCCGCACTGCCACCGACGGCGACGGCGTACGCTTCGGCGACGCGCTCGATGCCGCGCTCGCCGCGGTCCCCGACGTTCCGCAGTTGCCGATGGCGCGTGCGATGGCATCCTGCGTCGAACTCCATATCGAGCAAGGCCCGGTGCTCGAGCGCGCCAACGTGCCGCTCGGCGTGGTCACCGGTATTCAAAGCGTGCGCTGGTTCCGCGTGACCTGCATGGGCCAGATGGCGCATGCGGGCACCACACCGATGGACGAACGCGCCGATGCGATGGCCAGCGCGGTGGCGCTTGCGCAGCGGCTCTATGCGTATGCAGCGGCCGAGGCCGCGACGCAACTGCGGCTTACGCTCGGGCGCTGGCTGGTGGCACCCAATTCCGTCAATACGATTCCGGGCAGCGTCACGTTCACGATCGATGCGCGCTGCGTGGACGAGGCGGTGCTCGATCGCTTCGAGCTGGCGTTGCAGACGGCCATCGCCGACGTGCGCGGCCTGCGCGCCACGCGCAATGACATCACGGTGGAGAGCCTGTTCCGCCAGGCGCCCACGCATTTCCCCGCGGACATGCGGGCACTGGTCGAAACCGGCTGCACACGTGCGTTGCGGCAGGTGGGTCACGACCAACCGGTGCGGCTGACCTCGGGCGCGTTCCACGATGCGATGTATCTGGCCGGCCATTGCCCAACCGCGATGATCTTCGTGCCGAGTCGTGGCGGTATCAGCCACAACGCGGCCGAGTACACCGACGCGCCCGCGTTGCTGCTCGGCGCGCAGGCCCTCGCCTATACCGTCACGGCACTCGCCAATGGCTAAGTCATCCGCTGCGCCGGCAGGCAAACCGGCCTCGAAGAAGGCAGCAGCAAAGAAGGCCGTGACGAGGAAAGCTCCGGCGCGGGACGCGCAGGTGAAGGACGTACGTGCGGCCACGGGCTTGGCCAAGCGACGGCCACCCGCCCAGGCTGCGGCAACCACGCCGGGCCCCACCACAACGCTGGGACTGCGTCTGAAGCACGCGCGCCTCGTGGCCGGCCTTACGTTGCTGCAGATCGCGCGCAAGGCCGACTGCTCGGAAAGCCTGCTATCGAAACTCGAGCGCGGGCTCGCCACGCCGTCGCTCGCGATGCTGCATCGGCTCGCGGTCGCACTCGACACCAATATCGCCGCGCTCACCAGCGAGGAGGCACCGCTCGACAGCCCGATCCGCCGTGCCGGCGAGCGGCACGTGATTCGCGCCGGCGGTATCGCGCTGGAGCGGCTCGTGCTGCCGCAGCGCGGTGGCCTGTTGCAGGCCAATATCCATATCGTGTCGCCCGGCGAGGCGAGCGACGGGCAGATCGTGCATGCGGGAGAAGAAGTCGGCTACGTGCTGGAGGGCACGCTCGAGCTGATGCTCGGCGACGAGACTTACGAGATTGGGGCGGGCGACGCGTTCCACTTCCCGAGCCACGTCGCGCATGGGTATCGCAACGTGGGCACGGGCATCGCGCGCGTGCTGTGGGTCAATTCACCGGCAACCTTCTAACGATAGCGATATCGATGGCGATGACGATGGCGATTGCCGGAGAGTGCGATCAGGCCGCGCGCTCGACCAGCCACTTGCAATAGCGGGCCACGCCTTCCTGCACGGTCAGGAACGGTGCGTCGTAGCCGGCCGCGCGCAGGCGCGACACGTCGGACTGCGTGAAGCATTGGTACTTGCCGCGCAGCGCGTCGGGGAACTTGATGTACTCGACCAGACCTTCCTGCACCATGTCCTCGAGCGACAGAGGCGGCCTGTCGTCAGCTTCGCGCAGCGTATTGACGACCGTCTGCGCGATGTCGTTGAACGGCTGTGCCCGGCCCGTACCGAGATTGAAGATGCCCGACTTCTCCGGATGGTCGAGGAAGAACAGGTTGACCTTCACCACATCTTCGACCGAAACGAAGTCGCGGCTATGCATGCCAGGGCCATAGCCACCGTACTCGCCGAACAGCTTCACGATGCCTTCAGAGCGGAACTGGTTGAAGTTGTGGAACGCCACCGACGCCATGCGGCCCTTGTGCGCCTCGCGCGGACCGTACACGTTGAAGTAGCGGAAGCCCACAATCTGCGACAGCGACGACGCGCGCGCGGACGACAGTCGCCGGCGCACTACCTGATCGAACAGGAACTTCGAATACCCGTACACGTTCAGCGGCCGCTCGAACTCGCGATCCTCGCGGAACGTGGTCGAGGCACCGTACGTGGCCGCCGACGACGCGTACAGGAACTGCGTGGCCTGCTCCAGGCAGCTCTCCATCAGCGCCAGCGTGTAGCGGTAGTTGTTCTCCATCATGTAGCGGCCATCGGTCTCCATGGTGTCGGAGCACGCGCCCTCATGGAACACCGCGCGGACCTTGCCGAAGTCGCCCCGCGCAAAGCGCGCGAGAAACTCCTGCTTGTCCACGTAATCGGCAATCTCGCAGTCCACGAGGTTGTTGAACTTCTCCGCGCGCGTGAGGTTGTCCACGGCGATGATGTCATGTTCGCCGCGGTCGTTGAGACCCTTGACGAGGTTGCTGCCGATCAGGCCGGCGGCACCGGTGACGATGATGGTCATGATGAATACTGGTCTGGTGGCTCAGGCCGCGCCCGCGCCAAACAATTCTGGATAGGTGACAACCGCGGTACCGAGCTTGCCGACGACAATGCCGCCCGCGCGGTTGGCATGCTGTACGGCTTCCTTGAGCGTCACGCCCGCGCCGATCATCGTGGCCAGCGTGGCAATCACGGTATCGCCCGCACCCGATACATCATAGACTTCGCGCGCCTGCGCCGACACGTGCAGCACTTCGGCTTCGGTGTAGAGCGTCATGCCCTCCTCCGAACGCGTCAGCAGCAACGCTTCCAGCTGCAGCGAGCGCCGCAGGTTCTGCGCGCGGATGGTCAGATCGGCCTCGGTCTTCCATGCGCCCACCACCGCACGCATCTCGGCACGGTTCGGCGTGATCAGCGTGGCGCCGCGATAACGCGAATAGTCGTCGCCCTTGGGGTCAATCAGCACCGCGCGCCCGGCCGCCCGGCCAGCCTCGACCATACGGCCCACATGCGTGAGGCCGCCCTTGCCGTAGTCGGACAGCACCAGCACCTGATAGTCGTTCACCAGCGCCTGGAAGCGGTCCTGTACCGAAGCCAGCACCTCGGTCGCCGGAGCGTTCTCGAAATCAACGCGCAGCAGCTGCTGCTGATGCGCCACCACGCGCAGCTTGATCGTGGTGTTCAGCGTCGGATCGCGATGGAGATACGGCTGCACGTGGCTCTCCGCGAGCAGCGTCTCGAGCGTATGACCGGGCTCGTCGTCACCGATCACGCCCAGCATGCCCACCTTCGCGCCGAGAGCGGCCGCGTTGCGCGCCACATTGGCGGCACCGCCCAGGCGCTCCTCGCTGCGCTTGATCTGCACCACCGGCACCGGCGCCTCGGGCGAGATGCGGTCGACACTTCCGAACCAGTAACGGTCCAGCATCATGTCGCCGACCACCAGAACCTGGGCCTGCTGAATCTGTTCCTGCGGGATTTGGCTTCTGCTCATGCGATGTTCGCGTATCAGCGCGCCTGGTGGGTCGGACGCCCGATCGCGTGGTATTCGATGCCGGCCTGGACCATGGCATCGGGTTCATAAAGATTGCGGCCGTCGAAAATGACCGGCTCCTTGAGCTGGCTCCGGATCTGCGCGAAATCCGGGCTGCGGAACACCTTCCATTCGGTCACGATCACCAGTGCGTCGGCACCGTCGAGCGCATCCATCTGCTGCTGGCAGAAGTGTACGCGCGCCATGCCGCCTGGGATATCGGCCAGATCGTCTTCCAGCACGCGCCGTGCCTCTTCCATCGAGACCGGATCGTGCACGCGCAACCCCGCGCCGCGCGACACCAGCTCCCGCGCCAGCACGCGCGACGGCGCTTCGCGCATGTCGTCGGTATTGGGCTTGAAGGCGAGCCCCCACATCGCGAACGTGCGTCCGCTCAGATCCTCGCCAAACCGCGCCACCACCTTCTCGCCCAGCACGCGCTTCTGGCTGTCGTTGACGGCTTCCACGGCTTCCAGCACGCGCATCGGCTTGCCGTATGAGGACGCGGTACGCATCAGCGCCTGCACGTCCTTCGGGAAGCACGAGCCGCCATAACCGGCGCCCGCATACAGGAAGCTGTAGCCGATGCGCGGATCGGAACCGATGCCGAGCCGCACGAGTTCGATGTCGGCGCCAACTTCGTCCGCGAGGTTGGCCAGCTCGTTCATAAACGAGATACGCGTGGCCAGCATCGAGTTGGCCGCATACTTCGTGAACTCGGCCGACCGCACGTCCATATAGAACGTGCGCTCGTGGTTGCGGTTGAACGGCGAATAGAGCTGGCGCATGATCGCCTGCGCATGACGGCCCGCGGCATCGGCGTCGCAGCCGAGCACGATGCGGTCCGGCCGCATAAAGTCCTCGACGGCCGCGCCTTCCTTCAGGAACTCGGGGTTCGACACCACCGAGTACTGCAGGTCCTCGAGGCCACGCGCGGCCAACTCCTCGCGAATCACGGCGGCGACGCGATCGCCGGTGCCCACCGGCACGGTCGACTTGTCCACCACGACCTTGAAGCCGGTCATGTAACGGCCGATATTGCGCGCCGCGGCCAGCACGTATTGCAGGTCGGCCGAGCCGTCCTCGTCGGGCGGCGTGCCCACGGCGATGAACTGCACGTCGGCGTGTTCGACGCTGGCGGCCACGTCGGTCGAGAACGTCAGGCGTCCCGCCGCGCGGTTGCGCTCGATCAGTTCCTTGAGACCCGGCTCGTAGATCGGCACACCACCGTTGTTGAGCAGCGCGATCTTGCGCTCATCCACGTCGAGGCAGAACACCGAGTTGCCGAGTTCGGCGAGGCAGGCACCGGTCACCAGACCGACGTAACCGCTACCAATAATTGTGACTTTCATCGTAGAGACTCCAGAAGGCTAGTCGTGTTGTGCATGTAACGTTCAACCGAGCGCTTCGGTACGACGTGGTGCATAAGTTTCCCAGCGATTGCAGCCTGGGCACTGCCAGTAAAACAGCCGCGCGCGGAAACCGCATTCACGGCAGGTATAGCGTGCGAGATTGCGCGTGCGCGCCTGCAGCAGATCGCGGATCGCGGCGGTTTCCTGAGCTTCGGGCGCGGCGTCGGTCGCCTCACCCGCATCACCCTCGCTCTGCGCGGCCTGTGCCTCGAAATACTTGGTCAGGGCCAGCAACGTCGGCTGACGGCGCAACTGCTCGCGCATCAGCGTGGCGGCGGCCACCGGACCGTTCACCTCGAGCTCGGTGCGATACGCGGTATCGAGCAGTTCGGCGGCGAGGTTGCCCTGCAGCAGTTCGTGCAGCCACGCGAGCGCCTGGCCCTGTTCGTCGAGCGCGGCATACGCCTTGACCACGCGATCGGCCACCAGCGGCAGATACGAGGCATCCAGCTGCTCGATGCCGAGCCAGTGCGACAGCGCCCCGCGCGCATCGCCGGCCGCCATCGACACATCGCCCAGCAGGATCGGCGCGCGCACGTTCGCGGGATTCTCCTGCGTCGCCTTCTTCAACCATTCCACCGCATCTTCGGGACGCTTGCGCTGCAGGGCGTCCTGCGCGAGCTCGCAGCAGAACTGCGCGATCTGCACGCGATAGTCCTTCTGCTCCAGCGTCTGCAATTCACGCGCGGCGTCGATGGCCTTCTGCCATTCCTTCTCGACTTCGTACAATTCCAGCAGCACACGCTTGGCCGATGCCGCATATGGGCCCGACATCAGCCGGCGCAGCGATTCCTCGGCGCGATCGAGCAGACCGGCGCGCAGGAAGTCCTGCCCCAATTCAAAGAGTGCGTGCTCACGCTCCGGCTCCGGCAGATCGGGACGGGTGGCCAGATTCTGGTGCACACGGATCGCGCGCTCGGTCTCGCCGCGGCGGCGAAACAGCGCGCCCAGCGCGAAATGGAGCTCGGTGGTTTCCGGATCGAGACGCGCCACTTCGATAAACGCGTCGATCGCCTGATCCGGCTGCTCGTTGAGCAGGAAATTGAGGCCCTTGAAATAGGAGCGCGGCAACGCGCCCTGCTCGCTCAGCAGCTGACGCAGGTCGAAGCGCGCGGCCATCCATCCCAGGCCGAAGACAAGTGGCAGCGCCAGCAGCCACCAGGTTTCAAACATCATCGGTCAGACTCTCGGGCCGCTCGGGCCAATAACGTTGTAAGGGGGTACCTGCGCCTCCGGGGGCGGATTGCCACCGGGGCCGGACGGGCCGGCCGACGCCTTCGCGCGCGCGTCGTTCAGCGCGCGGCGCAGTCTCGCCACCTCCATGCGCTGGCGCATGAGCCCCGGCGCGATCGCCGCGAGCCCCGCGACGATGCCGAGGGCGAACGCAGCCAGCAGGATCAGGATCAACGGCGCATGCCATACCGCGCCAAAGAACAACTGAAGCGTGGCGTCGTCGGTATTGCGCAGCGCCAGCACGAACAGGAGGGCGAACAGGACGATACGAATGATCCAGGCGACTAGTCTCATGCAGTGGCAGCTTGCGGTTGGCAGTGCAGTTAGCGAACCCCGGCATTGTAGCGGAATCACTTCTCGCTAACGGTAACCGGCGGGGAACCAGAAAGTGCGGCACCAATGAAAAAACGCTCCCGAAGGAGCGCTTTTCATAGACAACTGGCATGCAGACGCGTGTCAGGACCGCGCCAGGTTCAGCTGGTTGTCCTCGTCGTGCGAGCCCGAGGGCAGACCCGAAGAAGACCCGGCAGTGTTCGTCACACCATTTGCCGCGGGGGTAGAACCACCAACCGACCCCAACGACTTGCCGTTCACGATGCCACCCTGTGGCGGCACCGGACGATCCACACGCTCCCGTAACTCCTTGCCCGCCTTGAAGTGCGGCACCCGTTTTTCAGGCACCAGCACCCGTTCGCCGGACTTGGGGTTGCGGCCCACGCGCGGCGGCCGCCGATTCAGACCAAAGCTGCCGAATCCGCGAATCTCGATACGATGGCCATCGGCCAACGCCTCGGACATCGCGTCGAGAATCGTTTTCACCGAGATGTCCGCATCCCGCAGCAATAACTGCGGAAAGCGGGCAGCCAGTTTTTCGACGAGCTCGGACTTGGTCATGGCGGTTCCGCGCGGGGTTCGGACCTGCGATTACTGGTTGTCCTGGCCGAGCTTGGCCTTCAGCAGTGCGCCGAGGTTGGTCGTGCCAGCCGTGCCGGTGTCAGCCTGGAACTTTTGCATCGCTTCTTGCTGCTCGACGTTGTCCTTGGCCTTGATCGACAGGTTGATGTTGCGGGCCTTGCGGTCCACGTTCACAACCAGAGCGGTGATCTGCTCGCCTTCCTTCAGCACGTTGCGGGCGTCTTCCACGCGGTCTGCGGAGATTTCCGAAGCGCGCAGGTAACCTTCCACGTCGTCAGCCAGCTGCACCACGGCGCCCTTCGGGTCCACGGTCTTGATCGTGCCTTGCACGAGCGAGCCCTTGTCGTTGGCCGAGATGAAGTTGTTGAACGGATCGCCCGACAGTTGCTTGATGCCCAGCGAGATACGTTCCTTGTCGACGTCGATGCCCAGAACCACGGCTTCCACTTCGTCGCCCTTCTTGTACTTGCGCACGGCTTCTTCGCCGGTTTCCTGCCACGACAGGTCCGACAGGTGCACCAGGCCGTCGATGCCGCCAGGCAGACCGATGAACACGCCGAAGTCGGTGATCGACTTGATCTGGCCGGCCAGCTTGTCGCCCTTCTTGTGGTTGCGGCTGAAATCGTCCCACGGGTTGGCCTTGCACTGCTTCATGCCCAGGCTGATACGACGCTTGTCTTCGTCGATATCCAGAACCATGACTTCGACTTCGTCGCCCAGTTGGACAACCTTGGACGGGGCCACGTTCTTGTTGGTCCAGTCCATTTCCGAAACGTGCACCAGACCCTCGATACCCGCTTCGATTTCGACGAATGCGCCGTAGTCGGTCAGGTTGGTCACCTTGCCGAACAGACGCGTGCCTTGCGGGTAACGACGCGAGATGCCCACCCACGGATCTTCGCCCAGCTGCTTCACGCCCAGCGAAACGCGGTTCTTCTCTTGGTCGAACTTGAGGATCTTGGCGGTGATTTCCTGACCAACCGACAGCACTTCGCTCGGGTGGCGGACACGGCGCCAGGCCAGGTCGGTGATGTGCAGCAGGCCGTCGATACCACCGAGGTCCACGAACGCGCCGTAGTCGGTGATGTTCTTGACGATACCGTTGACGATCGCGCCTTCCTTCAGCGTTTCCATCAGCTTCTGACGCTCTTCGCCCAGCGTGGCTTCCACCACGGCGCGGCGCGACAGCACGACGTTGTTACGCTTGCGGTCGAGCTTGATAACCTTGAATTCGAGGGTCTTGCCTTCGTACGGCGTGGTGTCCTTGATCGGACGCACGTCGACGAGCGAGCCCGGCAGGAATGCACGGATGCCATTGACCATCACGGTCAGGCCGCCCTTGACCTTGCCGGTCACGGTACCCGAGATGATTTCGCCGTCTTCCAGCGCCTTCTCGAGGTTGAGCCACGATGCCAGGCGCTTGGCCTTGTCGCGGGACAGAATGGTGTCGCCATAGCCGTTCTCGAGCGCATCGATGGCCACGGAGACATAGTCGCCGGCCTGCACTTCGAGTTCGCCCTGGTCGTTCAGGAACTCCTCCACCGGCACAAACGCCTCGGACTTGAGGCCGGCGTTCACGACCACGAAGTTGTGGTCGATGCGCACGACTTCGGCGGAGATCACTTCGCCCGCCTTCATGTTGGAGCGGGCGATCGATTCCTCGAACAGTGCGGCAAAAGATTCGTTGGATTGCAGGTCGGACATAAACGTAGGGTTTCAATCCGCAGTACACCGGCCGGCGCGTGAATCGCGCACAGTCTGCCAAATGCAGCGGGGTCAGGTGAATCAACATCCTTGCAGGGAAACACTTCCCAGCAAGGACACCAGCAGTACCGGCTAAAGCTTTTCAACCTGTCAAACCGTTACAGCACGGCTTGCGGCGTCGAACCATTCCAGTACCTGCGCGACTGACTGCTCCACCGTCATATCGGAGGTATCGAGCAATCGCGCATCCTCCGCGGGACGCAGTGGCGCGGCGGCACGGGAACGATCCCGCGCGTCGCGCGCCTCGAGGTCACGCAAAAGGTCTTCGATATTAGCAGAAATTCCCTTATCAATCAATTGTTTATAGCGCCTCCGGGCGCGCGCCTCGACACTTGCCGTCAGGAACACCTTGAGGCGGGCGTCCGGAAAGATCACCGTGCCCATGTCCCGACCGTCGGCCACGAGGCCCGGAAGTTTGCGAAAGTCGCGCTGCAACTGGGTCAGCGCGTCGCGCACGGGCTGATAGACGGCAATCGCGGAGGCGCGGTTGCCGATCGCCTCGGCGCGGATCGCATGGCTCACTTCCTCGCCGGACAGCCAGACCCGGTCCGGGCCGAACTTCACATCGAGGCGGGTGGCCATCTTCGCCAGCGCGCCGATATCGTCCTGCGCCACGCCGGCGCGGTCGCTCGCGAGCGCCACCAGGCGGTAGAGCGCGCCGCTGTCGAGCAGGTGGAAGCCGACGGCGTCGGCTACCTTATGCGCTACCGTGCCTTTGCCGGAAGCGGTTGGGCCATCTATTGTGATGACGTCGATAATAGTCATTAGTTATTAGCACCTTGAGCGAGGCGCTCCTTTCATGCGCCCCGACTCAATCAATGTATGCCTACCGTGCCACGTCGGCAAAGACGGAGAAATACTCGGGGAACGTTTTCGCCACGCAGCCCGGATCGTTGATCCGTACCGGCAGCGGGCCGAACGCGGCCAGCGAGAAGCACATCGCCACGCGATGGTCGTCGTAGGTGTCGATGCCGTCGGCCGGCGTGCGCCATGCCGCGGCGGAGGCCGGCGGCGTCACGCGCAGGTAATCGGCGCCCTCCTCCACTTCGGCGCCGAGCTTGCGCAGCTCGGTGGCCATGGCGGCGATGCGGTCGGTCTCCTTGACGCGCCAACTGGCGATATTGGTCAGCGTGGTGGTGCCCTCGGCGAACAGCGCGGCCACCGCGAGCGTCATGGCGGCGTCGGGAATGTGGTTGCAGTCGAGCTCGATGCCATTGAGGCGACCGTCGTCACGCTCGGTGCCACGCACCTCGATCCAGTTGTCGCCGGCCATCACATTGGCGCCCATGCGGTTCAGCGCGTCGGCAAAGCGCACGTCGCCCTGGATGCTCGAAATGCCCACACCCTCCACACGCAACGGACCGCCACCGATCGCACCGGCGGCGAGGAAGTACGACGCGGTCGAGGCGTCGCCCTCCACATAGATCTCGCCCGGCGAACGGTACTGCGCGCTGGCCGGCAGCACAAAACGCTCCCAGCCGTGCCGCTCGACATGGATGCCGAAGCGCGCGAGCAGGTTCAGCGTGATCTCGATATACGGCTTCGAGATCAGTTCGCCAATCACCTCGATCTCGATGTGGCCGCCCGGTGCCGAGGCCATCGGCAGCGTCATCAGCAGCGCGGTCAGGAACTGGCTCGAGACATCGCCGCGCACACGGATGGGGGCATCGATGCGCAAGGCTGCGGGACCAATCGCCAGCGGCGGGAAGCCTTCGGTGCCGAGGTAGTCGACCACCGCGCCGATCTGGCGCAGCCCATCAACCAGATCGCCGATCGGCCGCTCGTGCATGCGCGGCACGCCGCTCAGCTTGTAATGACCGCCCTGCAGCGCGAGCGCCGCGGTCAGCGGACGGATGGCGGTACCCGCGTTACCCATGAACAGGTCGGCCGACTTGTTCGGGAAAGCGCCACCGACGCCGGTCACGATGCAGTCGCCGCCCTCGCGGCGCCACGTCACGCCCAGTACGCGCAGCGCATCGAGCATGACGCGCGTGTCGTCGGAGTCCAGCAGATCGCGTACGCGCGTCTCGCCCGTCGCCAGCGCGGCCAGCAGCAGCACGCGATTGGAGATGCTTTTCGAGCCCGGCAGGCGCACCGTGCCGGCGGCACGGGTCAGGGGACCAAGCGTGAGGTGTTCCATGGTGTGCAAGCCTGAATAAACGAACCTCAGGGTTCGACGTTATGAGCGGACGCCCGCAGGGCGCCCCACTTGAGACGCGCATCGCTGGCGCGCGCGAACACACGCTCGAGCGCCGCGCCATCGCCGTCGCGGATCTGCTTGCGCAGATGACCGAGCACGGCCTCGTAAGTATCGAGCTCGCGCAGCAGCGCGTCCTTGTTGGCGATGCAGATATCGCGCCACATCTCGGGCGACGATCCCGCGATGCGCGTGAAGTCGCGAAACCCGCCACCGGCGAAATCGAGCTTCATCGCCGCATCCTCGGCGTTGGCCACCTGCGCCACCATCGCGAACGCGAGTACGTGCGGCAGATGGCTGACCGCGGCGAATACGGCATCGTGCTGCACGGCGGAGATCACGTGACAGTGCGCGCCCGTGGCTTCCCACATCGCACGCACCGCAGCCACGTCGGCGCGGCTGTTCTCCTGCAGCGGACACAGCATGACCTTCTTATCCAGATACAGGTCGTTGAGCGCGGCTTCCACGCCGCTGAGCTCGCGCCCCGCGATCGGGTGCGCGGGCACAAACTGCGCGACCTTGTCACCGAGCGCGGTCTTGGCCGCGATGATCACGTCGGACTTGGTGCTGCCCGCATCGGTCACGATAGTGCCGGGCTGCAGATGCGGCTCGAGCGCGTGCAGCAGCGCGAAGTTCTGCGCCACCGGCGCGCACAGCACGATCAGGCTCGCATCGCGCGCGGCCGCTTCGATCGACGTCGCGATCTCGTCGATCACGCCCAGTGCCTTCGCCCGCTCGAGCGAAGCCACGGAACGGCCAACGCCGACCACGGTACCGACCACGCCCGCACGCCTGAGCGAGAGCGCCAGCGAGCCGCCGATCAGGCCGACGCCGACGATGACAATACGGGGAAAATGCAGTGCGCTCACGAGTTCGGTCCGCCACGGCTAGAGTTGAAGACTGACATGCTGCGCCTCCTAGCGACTCGACGGATAGGAGCCAAGCACCTTCAGGTACGCGGCATTGCGGCGCAGTTCGTCGAGCGCGCGCACCACATCGGGGTCGTGCTGGTGTCCTTCCACGTCGACGTAGAAGTAGTACTCCCATGCGCCGCTGCGCGCGGGGCGCGACTCGAAGCGGCACATCGACACGCCGTTCTGCGCGAGCGGTGCCAGCAACTGATATACCGCGCCGGCCTTGTTGGGCACGGACAGAATCAGCGATGTCTGATCGCTGCCGGAAGGCTCGGTCTCGTAGCGGCCGATCACCGCGAAGCGCGTGCGGTTGTTGGGATCGTCCTGAATATGCTTGCGCACCACATGCAGGTGGTAGCGATTGGCCGCCGCCTCCGACGCAATCGCCGCCACGGTCGGATCCTCGCTGGCCATGCGCGCGGCCTCGGCATTGCTCGACACCGGCTGGCGCTCGAGGTGCGGATAGTTCGCGGTGAGCCAGTGCTGGCACTGCGCCAGCGCCTGCGGGTGCGCGCGAACCACCTTCACGCCCTGCAGATCGGGCGTGGAGGCCATCAGGTTGTGATGCACCTTGATCGCGATCTCGCCGCTGATCTTGAGCGAGGTCTGCAGGAACAGGTCCAGCGTGCGCGACACCGCGCCCTCGGTGGAATTCTCCACCGGCACCACGCCGTACTCGACCGTACCGGCTTCCACCGCGCGGAACACCTCGTCGATGCTCGGGCACGGCACGCCGGTCACCTCGTGGCCGAAATGCGCGTACAGCGCCTGCTCGGAGAACGTGCCGGCCGGGCCGAGGAACGCAATCTCCAGCGGCTTTTCAAGGCCGCGGCAGGCGGACATGATCTCGCGCCAGATCGATCCCACGCTCTCGCCCAGCAGCGGGCCGGGGTTGGCACCCTGCACCTTGCGCACCACCTGCAACTCGCGCTCGGGGCGGAAGATCGGCGCGCCGTACTTCTTCTTGACCTCGCCCACGTCGAGCGCGAGCTGCGCGCGGCGGTTGAGCAACGCAAGCAGTTCGCGATCGACGGCATCGATCTGGCCGCGCAGCGGCGCGAGGTCAGCCGACAGCGCGCGTTCCTGCTCGCTCGGTCCTGCCCCGCCCGGTTGTGCGTTGGCGTCTGGCTTGTTTTCGCTTGTCATGATGAAAACCTGGACGGCCATGCGCAAGGCATGGCCGGTGGGATGAATCGGGCGGAATTCGGTCGCCCTTCGTGCCTGAACGTCTTGCTCAGGCGGACGTGCGTTCGAACTCGCGCATGAATTCGATCAGCGCGGTCACGCCTTCCAGCGGCATCGCGTTATAGATGCTCGCGCGCATGCCACCCACGGACTTGTGGCCCTTGAGCTGCACCAGGCCATTCGCGCGCGCCTGGGTCAGAAACGCTTCGTTGCGCGCTTCGTCGCGCAGGATGAACGGTACGTTCATGCGCGAGCGGCAGGCCGGATCGATATCGTTACGGTAGAACTCGCTCTGGTCGAGGTAGTCGTACAGCGCGGTCGCCTTGGCGATGTTCTGCCGCTCGATCGCGGCCACGCCGCCCTGACGCTTGAGCCATTGGAACACAAGCCCCGCGATGTAGATCGCGTAAGTGGGCGGCGTGTTGTACATCGAATTGTTGTCGGCAACGATGCGCCAGTCGAATGCGGAAGGGCAGTGCCGATGCGCAAAACCGAGCAGGTCCTCGCGCACGATCACGAAGGTCACGCCGGCGGGGCCGATGTTCTTCTGCGCGCCGCCGTAGACCACCTGCACGCGCGACCAGTCGATCGGGCGCGACAGGATGTGGCTCGACGCATCGGCCACCACGATACGGCCCTTGTCGTGCGTACCGGTCTGGCCGACATCGGGGATTTCGTGAAACTCCACGCCGCCGATGGTTTCGTTCGTGCACAGATGCAGGTACGCCGCATCGTCCGACAGGTCCCACTTCGCCACGTCCGGAATGTAGCGATAGTTGCGATCCGCGCTGGTCGCCGCGATATGCGTCGCGCCGTAACGGCGCGCTTCCAGTTCCGTCTTGACCGACCACAGGCCCGTCATGACGAGGTCCACCTTCGGCTGTTCGGCGTTGACGCGACCGATCAGGTTCAGTGGCACGATGGCGTTCTCGCCAATCGCCCCGCCCTGCAGAAACAGCACCCGGAAATTGTCGGGGATGTTCAGCAGCTCGCGGAAGTCCGACAGCGCTCCGTTGTGGATGCTTTCGAATTCCTTGCTGCGGTGGCTCATTTCCATGACCGACACGCCCTTGCCCTGCCATGACAGCATTTCCTCGGCTGCCTGCTGCAGCACCTCGGCGGGCAGCGCCGCGGGACCCGGGGAAAAGTTGTACACGCGCTCGGCCAATGCTCGCTGCACGTTGCCGGCAAGGGCGGGATTCTGTGGATCGTTCATGGGAGGGAGAAAGGAAAAATGGCTGCCGGATGGAACCAGGCAGCCATTATCCCTCAAACACGCACGCAGTTGGACTGCGTCCGATGCCGATCCGCTATCGAAGCCGATTACTTCGAGGCGGCGGTGATTTCCTTCTCGGCGGCGTCGCGCATCGACTTGCCGACCTGCGGGCCGTACTTCTGCATCATCGAACCCCAGATTTCCTGCGTCGCCTTGCCTTGGTTGGCCATGAACTTCTGGCCGGTCGGCGACTTCAGGAACGTCGTCAGATCCTTGATTTCCTGCGTCGAGTAGTACTTGCCGAACGCGTCGTAGTGCGCCTTCAGGGCGTCCTGCTTGAACGCGTCGGTCGAGAACTGCGAACCGGCGCCATCAACCATGCGTTGCACCGCGCCGTTCTTCTTCAGCTTCTCGACGGCAGCCTGCTTCTTCTTGTCGTCGAGCGTCTTGTTCTCTACCAGCACCTGCTCCAGCACGAGCGGCGCTTCCTGCTTGGCGCCGGCCTGCCAGTTCTCGGCCTGACCCTTGACGGCCTGGTCGGCTTGCATGACGGTCAGCAGTTCCTTGATGGCTGCAGTCTTGTCCTTGTCAGCGCCAGCACCGCTGGCGTCCTGCGCATGGGCCGCTTGCGCAACCATCAGCGTCGGAACGAAAGCAGCCAGAACAGCGATACGTCGATACGTTTTGAACATTATGACTCCCTGGAAAATATGTCCCATTAGTCCGGCGGCCCTCGGGGTGAGTTCCGGTCCGCCGGTCCACTGTTTCATCTGATTACGATTCGGCGCTCGCGTCGGGGGCGGCGGCTGATCCATCGACGGCACCATCGGTACCGCCTTCGACTCCACCGTCGACCGCGTCAACGTCATCCACGCCACCGTTGTCGGCATCGCTTTCCACGATGCGCTGGAGGCCGGACAGGCGCGTGCCTTCATCCACGTTGATCAGCGTCACGCCTTGCGTGGCGCGACCCATTTCACGGATCTCCGCCACACGCGTGCGAATCAGCACGCCGCCGGTGGTGATCAGCATGATCTCGTCTTCCGGCGACACCAGTGCGGCAGCCACCACACGGCCATTGCGCTCGCTGGTCTGGATCGCAATCATGCCCTTGGTGCCACGGCCGTGTCGAGTGTACTCGGCGATCGGCGTACGCTTGCCGTAGCCGTTCTCCGTTGCGGTCAGCACGCTGCCAATGGTCGCAACGCTCGCGACTGGCGTGCCTTCCGTACCTGGCGTGGCTTCGGCACCTTCGACAACCTCGGCATTCTCGGCGGGCGCCACGAGCATCGCGATGACCGTCTGGCCTTCGTCGAGGTTCATGCCGCGCACGCCACGCGCCTGACGACCCATCGGACGCACATCGTTTTCGTCAAAACGCACGGCCTTGCCCGCATCCGAGAACAGCATCACGTCGTGCTGGCCATCGGTCACGGCGGCACCGATCAGGTAGTCGCCCTCGTCGAGGTCGACCGCGATGATGCCGGCCTTGCGCGGATTCGAGAACTCGGTCAGCGCGGTCTTCTTGACGGTGCCGCGCGCGGTCGCCATGAAGATGAAGTGCTCGGCGTCGAACTGGCGTACCGGCAGGATCACGTTGATCTTCTCGCCCTCGGAGAGCGGGAACATGTTCACGATCGGGCGGCCACGCGCATTGCGCGTGCCCTGCGGCACTTCATACACCTTGAGCCAATACAGACGGCCGCGGTTCGAGAAGCACAGGATGTAGTCGTGCGTGTTGGCGACGAACAGCGTGTCGATCCAGTCGTCTTCCTTGGTCGCCGTCGCGAGCTTGCCGCGACCGCCGCGCTTCTGCGCGCGATACTCGGAAATCGGCTGGCTCTTCATGTAGCCGCTGTGCGACAGCGTCACCACCATGTCCTGCGGCGTGATCAGATCTTCGGTATCGAGTTCGGTTGCGTTGAGCTCGATCTCCGAACGACGTGCGTCCCCAAACTCGGCGCGGATCGCCGTCAGCTCGTCGGAAATGATCGTGGTGATACGTTCCGGCCGCGCGAGGATATCGAGCAGATCGGCGATCACCGCCATCACTTCGCGATATTCCTGGACGATCTTGTCCTGCTCGAGCCCGGTGAGGCGTTGCAGGCGCATCTGCAGGATTTCCTGCGCCTGGCCGTCGGAAAGACGATAAAGGCCGTCGGACTGCATGCCGAACAGCGCGGGCAGACCGTCCGGGCGGTACGACGCACGGCCGCCGGCCGTCTCGCCTTCGGCGCGCGACAGCATCTCGCGCACGAGGCTCGAGTCCCACGACTTGACCATCAACTCCTGCTTGGCGATCGGCGGGGTCGGCGCGGCCTTGATGATCGCGATGAACTCGTCGATATTGGCCAGCGCCACGGCCAGACCTTCCAGCACGTGACCGCGTTCGCGCGCCTTGCGCAGCTCGAACACGGTACGGCGCGTCACCACCTCGCGGCGATGCGACAGGAACGCATCCAGCATCTGGCGCAGGTTCAGCAGGCGCGGCTGGCCGTCGACCAGCGCCACCATGTTCATGCCGAACGTGTCCTGCAGCTGCGTATTCTTATAGAGGTTGTTGAGCACCACCTCCGGCACTTCGTTGCGCTTGAGCTCGACCACCACGCGCATGCCCGACTTGTCGGACTCGTCGCGGATGTCGGAGATGCCCTCGACCTTCTTTTCGGTGACGAGTTCGGCAATGCGCTCGAGCAGCGTGCGCTTGTTCACCTGATACGGCAGCTCGTCGACGATGATCGCCTGACGCTGACCGCGATCGATGTCCTCGAAGTGTGTCTTGGCGCGCATCACCACGCGGCCGCGACCGGTGCGATAGCCTTCGCGCACGCCCTGAATACCGTAGATGATGCCGGCCGTCGGAAAATCGGGCGCGGGCACGATCTCGATCAGTTCGTCGATCGTCGCGGCGGGATTGCGCAGCAGATGCAGACAGGCATCCACGACTTCATTGAGGTTATGCGGCGGGATATTGGTCGCCATACCGACCGCAATACCCGACGAACCATTGATCAGCAAATTCGGAATGCGCGCGGGCAGAATACCGGGCTCTTTTTCCGAACCGTCATAGTTCGGCTCGAAATCCACGGTTTCCTTGTCGATATCGAGCAGCATTTCATGCGCGATCTTCGACAGTCGGATTTCCGTATAACGCATGGCCGCGGCGTTATCACCGTCGACCGAACCGAAATTGCCCTGGCCATCGACCAGCATGTAACGCAGAGAGAAATTCTGCGCCATACGGACAATGGTGTCATAAACAGCAGTGTCGCCGTGCGGGTGATACTTACCGATCACATCACCGACGATACGCGCGGACTTCTTATACGCGCGATTCCAATCGTTATTGAGCTCATGCATCGCATAGAGCACGCGTCGGTGTACTGGTTTCAGGCCGTCCCTGACATCGGGCAACGCGCGCCCGACGATAACGCTCATCGCGTAATCCAGGTACGAGCGGCGCATTTCCTCTTCCAGCGATACCGGAAGAGTTTCTTTGGCGAATTGATCCATTGCGGCGTGGTTATGCGGCAGGTTTAAGCGAAAGATGCCCGATTCCCGCCCGGCCTACGAGGGCCCGACGAGGGATGGGCAACGCGCCATTCTATCACGCGCGAACACCCCTTCCCGACCCCCTTCCGTAGCCTCGCCAGTACCCTTTCGTCATGTCACCCCCATCGCCGGCAAGCCAGACGGGACAAGGGTTTGCGGGTATCGCAAGTGTGATGTTGCACAAACACCACAGGCCCAAAACGCCGTGGTTGAATCGAATATATTTACTTCTTAGGAAACGAGCCTTGTGGCACAATTCCCCAGCGAAGAGCCAGACGTTGTTCGAAGTGGAGCATCCGCCACATCGAGAATGTTATACTCCGAAGAATGTATGTCTTGTTTTCGTCCATTTGCTCGCAGTAACCCTGCGGTGATCTCATCCTGAGAGGAGAAATATGAAAAAATTTGCCAAGCTCGCGCTCGTTGCAGCTACCGCAGTAATGGCTGCATCCGCTCAAGCCCAATCCGTTCCCTACGAAAAGAAGGCAGTGAACGACAACTGGGGCAACGGTACGAGCGAGTACGTGTGGAAGAACGGCACGAACGAGCTCTGCTGGCGCGACAGCTCCTGGACCCCGGCTACGGCAAACGCCCTGTGCGATGGCGCTCTGGCTCCGGCCGCAGCACCGGCACCGGTCGCTCCGGTGGCTCCGGCAGCACCGGTGGTGTCGAGCGAGAAGGTCACCTTCGCCGCTGACACGCTGTTCGACTTCGACAAGGCTGTCCTGAAGCCCGAAGGCAAGGCCAAGCTGGACGATCTGGTCTCGAAGCTGCAAGGCATCACCCTCGAAGTGATCATCGCCGTTGGCCACACCGACTCGTTCGGTTCGGACCGCTACAACGATCGCCTGTCGATCCGTCGCGCCGAATCCGTCAAGGCTTACCTGGTAAGCAAGGGCGTGGAAGCCAACCGCGTGTACACCGAAGGCAAGGGCAAGCGTCAGCTGAAGGTCGATCCGAAGTCGTGCAAGGGCAGCCGTACCGCCCAGATCGCCTGCCAGCAACCGAACCGCCGCGTGGAAGTGGAAGTGGTCGGTACCCGCAGCGCTCGTTAATCGGATTTTCTCCGATGACAAAGCCCAACGCGAGTTGGGCGAGAAAAGCCCAGCGCGAGCTGGGCTTTTTTTTTGGTACAGTTGCCGCACGCCTTTTCTCCCAGACCCGATGTCGCCTTCGTCCATCGCTACCCCCTCCTCTCATGCCTCCGGCCGCAATGCGGATCCGAAGGAGATCGACAAGTTCAGCGAGCTCGCGCACCGCTGGTGGGATCCGAACAGCGAGTTCAAGCCGCTGCATGAACTGAACCCCCTGCGCCTGGGCTGGATCGACGGCATTGCGCGTCTGGCCGGCAAACAGGTAATCGACGTAGGCTGCGGTGGCGGCATCCTGTCGGAGAGCATGGCGCGCACTGGCGCCACGGTGCGTGGCATCGACCTGTCGACAAAGGCGCTCAAGGTGGCCGACCTCCACAGCCTGGAGTCCGGTGTGGCGGTTACGTACGAGGAGATTCCCGTCGAGGATCTTGCCGCGCGCATCCCCGCCAGCGTCGATGTGGTGACCTGCATGGAGATGCTCGAGCATGTCCCCGATCCGGCATCGATCGTGCGCGCGTGCGCGACACTCGTGAAGCCCGGCGGCCATGTGTTCTTCTCGACCATCAACCGCAACCTGAAGGCGTACGGCCTGGCCATCCTCGGCGCCGAGTACGTGCTGAACATGCTGCCGCGCGGCACGCACGACTATGACAAGTTCATCACGCCGTCCGAACTCGCGCGCTTTGCCCGCAACGTCGGGCTCGAGCTCGTCGAGATGCGCGGCATGACCTATAACCCGCTGACGCAGGTGTACGCGCTCGGCAACGATACCGACGTGAACTACATGATGGCGTTCCGTCGTCAGGGCTGATGCGCATGCGATCGTTCGACGCTGTCTTTTTCGACCTCGATGGCACGCTGGCCGACACCGCGCCGGATCTTGCGGCGGCTGCCAACCGGCTCGTGGTCGAGCACGGCTATCCGCCGGTGCCGTATGAAACGCTGCGCCCGGTGGCCTCGCATGGCGCACGTGGCCTGATTGGCGCCGCGTTCGGCAAGCGCCCCGAAGATCCCGAGTTTCCCGCGCTGCGCGACACCTTCCTGAACTATTACGAAGCGGACATCGCGGTGCATACGCGGCTGTTCGACGGCATGGGCGACGTGCTGGCGCGCCTCGAGGCCGCCGACATCCGCTGGGGCATCGTCACCAACAAGATCGCGCGCTTCACGGTGCCGCTGGTCGCGAAGATCGGCCTGACGCCACGTGCGTCGGCCATCGTGAGCGGCGATACCACACCGCATGCGAAGCCCCACCCCGCCCCGCTGCTGCACGCGGCCGAGGTCAGTGGCGTGACGCCGCGGCGATGCGTGTACGTCGGCGACGACCTGCGCGACATCCAGGCCGGCAAGGCCGCTGGCATGATCACGGTGACCGCCGCCTATCGCTACTGCGGCGAAGGCGCGCCGCCCGAGACCTGGGGCGCGGATCATCTGATCCATCATCCGAGCGAGCTGATCTCGGTACTCGCACTTTCCTGAAATCGAGGCCGGTTGGGTGTTCCGGGCTTGAATCGGCCGGGGATGTCCACACATACGGAACCGAAGCGGGTACAATCCGTCTTCTTTACTGGGGCCGACCTGGTTTCGACGTGGGTTGCGAAGCAGTGAGGGCATACCGAGGACCCGTCACCTCGTTAATCAATGGGAATGCAATAACTGCTAACGACGAACGTTACGCACTGGCAGCCTAAGGGCCGCCGTCCTCGCACTGGCTCGCTGACGGGCTAGGGTCGCAAGACTACGCGAGGTCATTTACGTCAGATAAGCTTTGGGAATGTCACGGGCCTAAAGACGAAAACTTAGTGAATCGCCGTCGTAGAGCGTGTTCGTCCGCGATGCGCCGGTTAAATCAAATGACAGAACTAAGTATGTAGAACTTTCTGTGGAGGGCTTGCGGACGCGGGTTCGATTCCCGCCGGCTCCACCAGATATTGTTTTCAGCTTCCCCAGGCTGAAAATAGAATGAAGCAGTAGAATCAAGCAGCACCCGAAGTAACAAAAACCCCAGAAACGATTAGTTTCTGGGGTTTTTTATTGTCGCTTTATCGGCTTAGAAATCCGCCTTGTCCTGACCGTACATACCGTCGTACGGACCGGCCGGCAGGCCCTGCCCCTTCAGGCTCACCGCGCCGGCGTTGGCCTGCTGCGCGAGCGGGATGTAATTGGGCTTGGCTTTTTCCACCGCGGCGATCACCGCGGCGGCGATCAGGCCGGCGATACCGCCGCCCCCATTGTTCTGCGGGGTATAGGCCAGCGTCTGATGACGCGTCCACAGCGTCGAACCGTCCTTCGCGCTCTTGAGCGTGTAGTCGAGCTCGACCGTCGTCGTGGTCTGGATGACCAGATACTTCGAGTCCCAGCGATCGATGCGGACGTACATGACCGCGTCCGCGCCGAACAGCTTCGCGATGACCGTCGGATCGTTACTGTGCACGAGGTCCGCATCCGACAGACCTTCGTCTTCCATCAGACGCTTGGTCAGATGAACCGGGAACACGTAGTAGCCGCGTTCCGCGATCGGACGCGAGATCGTGGACAGGAAGTAGTCCGGCGCGTCGACATCCACGCTGCGGTTGACCACCGGCACGACCAGAATCGAGCGCGGCGGATCGGCGCGGAACGCGGTGTAGTCGGAATGCTTGGGCACCGGTGCGCAGGCCGCCATGACAGCGGCGGCCGCGAGCACGGCGAGAGTCTTGAGAGAACGCATCATGTCCTGGCTCCCGTTACTTGGTCGTGGCGGCGTCGGCCGCCGGCTGCGTCGCGCTGGCTTGCTTGGCAGGCGCGTCGGGACGCGGCTTGCCGCTGTCCTGGGTGTTGGCGAGCGCAACCATGCGCGTCATCAGCACTGTCGACTCGGGCCAGGCCGCCTTTTCCTTCTCGAAGAAGACAATGGCGTCCTTGCGCTTGCCCTGCTCGAGCAGGATGTTGCCGTACTCGGCGTACATGCCCGGCGGCACCTTGCCGTTATGGGCTTCCGCGGTGGTGATGACCTTGTTCAGCTGTTCGCCGAACGCGTCCGCCGCGCCCGGCGTCTTGTAGTACGAATACAGCGCCGGCTCGTACGAGCCCCAGGCGTACTTCGTCTGCGGCGCGCAGGCACTCAGCGCGAGCGCGCCAGCGATGGCGACCGACATCGCGGCACCGGATTTGAGCAGCTTGATCATGGTTGTCCTCCTGCGGAGACTTCGATATTCACGGACTCGCCGCCCGAGGCGAAAATGCTGCGTGTTACCAGCGCCTGGCTACCGAGGCGCACTTCCACGCGGTGGGGACCCTCTTCGATCTTGACCACGGTATTCACGCCATCGAAGCTTGCGGCGGGCCCCATGGCCACGCCGTCGACGAACAGCACCGCCTGTTGCGGTGCGCCGGTCACGCGCAGGGTCGGGCGGCCCTGGCCGCTCTGTGTACTGGAGGTGGGTAGCGCGCAGCCGTACAGCGCCAGCATCGCGGCTGCCATGCAAAGGATTGTCTTCATCGGATTTTGAGTGGGTAGGCCTGACGCTTCCGTCGCTTCCATCGCTTACTCGGCGACGAACAGATTGGTCGTATTGCCGCGCGGCAGCGTGCCGGAGACGAGTTCCGCGACCGAACCTTCGTTGGTCTCGCTGTCACCGAACGACGACACCACCTTGAGTTGCGCCACCGGACGCGCGGGCAGCGCGATCTGGAAGCCGGATTGCGCGCTCTTCACCTGCTCGCCCTGCGCATACACACGCAGCGCGTCGCCCGCGCGAATGCCCTGACGGCTGCCGCCCGAGATGTAGACGGTGCTGCCATCGGCCTTGAGGATGTCCGTCTTCCACTGGCGCTCTTCGAGCTTGGTCATCAGGCGGCCCAGCACATCGGAGATTGCGGCCGCGATGGCCTTGTCGTTGAGCGTACCGTCGTAGTCGGCCTTGCTGCCGAAGCCGGCCACCTGGCCCGATTCGGTCTCGGCGTCGCCGGCACCGCTAGCGGAGAAGAACACGTGGCCGGTCTTCACATCGACGAGGCGCACTTCCACCTTGGCATGCGCAGTCTGGATCTTGGTCGCGCTCAGGAAGCCGCTCTTGCCGGTGGTCGCGCGGCCGAATTCGGTCACGGAGCCCACGATCAGCGTATCGACGCCGACGAGCTGGCTATCGCCCGTCAGTTGCTGCTCGGCGGCGACCTTGGCCAGATCGGGACGCTCGAACACGAGGAAACGCTTCGACGCCACCAGGCGGCTCGCGAGAATATCGCTGGCCTGCTTGCCGAGCGGATCGAGGTTCTGATCCGTGAGGAACGTGCGACCGTAGCGCGTCTCGTTGGAGAACCGGCCAATCGCCAGCTTGCGCTTCAGTTGCCGTACCGGCGGCAGGGTCGCCGCCTCCTGGGCCGCCACCTGCTGCTGGCGCGGCGCCTGGGCTTCCACCACCTGCGGTGGCGTCGTCACCGTGGCGCAACCCGTCAATGCCAGCGCAATGCCGAGCGGCATCGCACCCTTGAATCCCGTCATCTTCAACATCAACCCCTCCCGTCTTTCTCTTGTTGGAGAACGAAGCGCAGGAGTATTGAAAAAATTACCTTCTTTGCGAATCGTTCTTTGCCGGAATTATCGACATTTTAAGAAATGACTTAAGAGTACTTTCGCCCCCACTTGCGAGGGATGGACGAAGTGGCCCCTTCTTCACCTCGCCTGTAACCGCTGTGCCAGCCATTGGGCAAACACGCGGACACGGGCGGATAGTTGGCGGTTCTGGGGGTAGAGCACGGAGACCGGCATTGGCGGTGGCGGGTTGGCCGAGAGGACTTCGCATAGCTGCCCTTCCGCCAGTTCCTGCGTGATGCGATAGCGCGGCACCTGGATCAGGCCGAGGCCGGAGACCGCGGCGCCGGTGTAGAGGTCGGCGCCGGTGACGGCGATTCTGGCGTCCAGGTGGCGCTCGACGATTTCCTTGCCGATCGTGAAGTCGAGACTGGCGGGGCGGCCCGTGGCACTGGAGAGATAGCTCACCATCTGATGGGACGCGAGGTCGTCGAGCGTTTGCGGAACGCCGTGCGCTTTCAGGTAGGCGGGGCTGGCCACCGTGACCTGCGGCATCAGCGCGACCTGGCGGCCGATCAGCGATGAATCGCGCAATACCCCGGCACGCAGCACGCAGTCGATCCCTTCGCGCACGAGGTCGACGAGGCGATCGTCCTCGCTCACACGCAGCGTGATGTCCGGATACCGATTCATGAATTCGCCCAGCGCGGGCATGACGAAATGCCGCGCCAGCGTGCCCTGCAGGTTCACGCGCAGCAGCCCCTTGGGCGGCGCATCGCGGAACGCGCTCTCGGTTTCCTCGAGGTCGGTCAGCAGGCGCACGCAGCGGTAGTAGTACGCCTCGCCGTCGTGCGTCAGCCGCACCTGACGCGTGGTGCGCTCCAGCAGGCGGACACCGATACGTTGCTCCAGCCGCTTGATCAGATTGGTCACCGTCGCCCGCGGGATCTGCAGATCCTCGGCGGCCAGCGAGAAGCTGTGCCGGTCGGCGATGCGGACAAACACCTGCATTTCCTTGAAACGGTCCATGGAACGTGGCGCTGCCTTCGCGCTGGATAGTTAAAGTAAATGGAATTGTTATCGCAATTTACCACCGATTATCTTTCCAGTTGAACAGTCCAGAATGGTTCTCAAGCCCACCGACATCAGGAATCGAGACCATGCGCCCCATCCCGAATATCGCCAACCGCACCGCGCGGCGCGCCGCGCTGGCGTCGCTCATTACGGGCGCCATCGTCGCGGCGGCTGCTTGTGTCTTTCGCCAACCGCAGGAGAACCAGACCATGACGCCCTCCATCACCTACTTGCACCTGCTCCGCCATACGCCGTTCTTTACCGCGCTCGATACCGATCAGCTGCGCTGGGTCATCGCGCATTCCCGCGAGTGGGAAGTGCGGACTGGCGGGACCATCGCCACTAGCGAGCGACTGAACGACAGTGCCGGCTACTGGGTACTGCTCGATGGCGGCTGGACGCTGCGGATCGACGGCAAGACCTTCGCCAGCGGTCATGCCGATGCGGGCAAATGGTTCGATCAGGATCTGCTTGCCGCGCGGCCATTCGAGCTGGTGGCCAACGAACACAGCTACGTCATGCAGATCGCGCGTCGCGACATGGACGACATGCTCGCGCGCGGATTTCGCTTCGATCGTCACCTCTACGCCGGCCAGTCGTTCTATCGCGACCTGATGGCGAACCCGCTGTCGGCGCCCGTCGCGCCTTGACGCATCCCTCTTACATAACGCATCCCCTTACTTCACTCGTTCCTTACTGGAGAATCACCATGTCCCATACCATCCTCGTTACCGGCGCTTCCTCGGGTTTCGGGCTGATGACCGCCAGAGCATTGGCCAAGGCCGGCCATGTCGTCTATGCCTCGATGCGCGATACCGCGGGCCGCAATGCGACCCGCGTGGCGGAGGTCGCTCAATGGGCGGCCAACAACGACGCCGACCTGCGCACCGTCGAACTCGACGTGCAATCCGAAGCGTCCGCGGCCAACGCGATCGATCACGTGCTGGCCGAGGCCGGCGGTCTCGATGTGATCGTGCATAACGCCGGACACATGGTGTTCGGCCCCGCCGAGGCCTTCACGCCGGAGCAACTGATGCAGCAGTACGACGTCAACGTGCTGGGGGCCCATCGCGTCAATCGCGTGGCGCTGCCCTACCTGCGCAAGCGGGGCAAGGCGTTGCTGGTGTGGGTGGGCTCGTCCTCGACGCGCGGCGGTACGCCACCGTTCCTCGCGCCCTACTTCGCGGCAAAGGCGGCCATGGATGCGCTGGCGGTGTCGTATGCATCGGAGCTGTCGCGCTGGGGCATCGAGACCACGATCATGGTGCCGGGCGCCTTCACGCAAGGCACCAACCATTTTGCGCATGCCGGCAAACCGTTCGACACGGCGATTGCCACCGCGTATGAACGCGGCCCGTATGCCGGCGTTGCGGAGCAGGCGTTGAAAGGACTCGCGGGCCTGGAACCCGCCGATGCCGATCCCGAAGAGGTGGCGCGTCAGATCGTGCGCGTGGTCGGCCTGCCCCATGGCAAGCGGCCGTTCCGCGTGCATGTGGATCCGTCCCAGGATGGCGCGGAAGTGGTCAACGCGGTGGCCGATCGCGTACGCTCCGAGTTGTTCCGCAACATCGACCTCGCCGACCTGCTGTCGCCGCGTGGCTAAGCGACGTGCGTGGCTACGGGAACGTGCGCAAATAGGCGAGCAGGTCGTTGATTTCCTGCTCGTCTCGCATGCCCCAGAACAGCATCTTGTTGCCGGGCACGACCTTGCCGGGCGACTTGACGAATGCGCGCAGCCGTTCCTCCGACCAGGCAAAGCCGGCGGTCTTCATCGCATCGGAGTAGCGGTAGTCGGTGGTGCCCGCCTGGCGGCCGACAATGCCATTGAGCTGCGGACCGAAGCCACCGCGCGCATTGGGCCCAACGCGATGGCAGGAGGCGCATTTGCTTGTGAACGCGCGCTCCCCGGCCTTGGCATCGCCATCGGCGTACGCGGCTACGGGAAGAAGAAGGGGCAGGAGCGGTGCGGCCAGCATGGCCGAACGGAAACACGGCTTGAGAAATCGACGCATGCCGTGATTGTAAAACGCGGAGGTGGTCAGCGTGGGCGCGGAAGGGTGCGCCCCCTTGCCGCAGTGAGTACGGCAAGGGTTAATACAGCAGATCAGTTGACCTTCAGCTGGCCACCGGCACCGAGGCCGCCCTTCACGTTCTGGGCCTTGTACTGCTTGACCGCCGACACGAGGTTGTTGAGCGAGTCGGTGAACGCGGCCACCACGACCTTGCCTTGCGGCGTGTTCGAGTACGCACCCGCGCGGCCGCGCGAATTGTCGCTCGCGAACACGGCCAGCAGACCGTAGTCGATGTTCTTGGCCGAACCTTCTGCGGCAGCCAGTTGCACGCTCGAACGGTTGTCGACGAGCGTCAGCAGCGTCGACGCTTCCGAGCTCTTCATGCTGCCGGCCACGCCGGCGAGAATGCCGCCCACGTGCGGCACGTAGTTCAGCAGCGAAGCGCCACCACCACCGGTGTCGTTGGCGGCGAACGTGATGGTCGGGCTCACCGTGTAGTCCGCGGCAACCATCTGGCCCTTCTGCATCTTCGACGTCTTGCGCAGCTCACCGGTCTGGTTGAGCGCGCGCTCGGACATCGCGGCGTCGAGACCACGACCGCGATCGACCACGACGAAGCAGTTGGATTGCTGCACCAGCAGCTTGAGCACCGGCACCGTGCTACCGAGCTTGTATTGCCCGGTCAGGATGCCGTACCACGGGGCGGAAGTGTCTTCGATGATGGAAACAGTGCCGAGCGGCGCGTCGCAGCGCTGCAGTCCGGTGTTGGCATTCTGCGTGGTGCTGCCCGCAGCGGAACCGGTGGCAACGGTCTTGGCATCCTTGGCGCCCATCTGCATGTCCGCGCATGCCGACAGCAGGAGAGCCGACGCCGATGCCAACACGACACCCGTCAATTTGAAACTCATTCTGACCTCGCTTTTTGTTATTCACGTCATACCGGTGGCCTGGCGAGGCGTCGGTGTGCGATGGTTCGCATGCTTGTTCCGCGCCAGCCAGCGCGATCTTTCCGGGCCGGCACCAGCGTGGCCCCCATTGCGGGTTGTCCTTGCTGGATGCCGGTTACAGCGACCCTCACCACCGGAAAAAAAGCGCCGGGCCATTATATGCGCGGCACGATAAGAGCCAAAAGGCACTATTACCGACCGTTCTGCGCACGCAACAGGCATTGATGACTTTTGCTCTGCACAACAGAACGCCAATCGCATGACGAGGACGCCGCGAGGCAGGCGCGCGGCTACAATAGACGCCTGAATTCGCCTTGCGGCCTGAGATCATGCACGACCATCCTCGTTTTTCCATCAATCGCGCCGCCGTCATGCTCGTGCCCGAGCAGCCGTTCCTCGACTGGATTCTCGCGGTCGATCCCGACCCGATTGAAACGCTGACGCTCGACGCCGTGCGTCAGGACGAGACCGTGTTCCTCGTGCCGCCCGAGTTCGCGGACGACCCCGAGACCACCGTCAAATGGGTCGAGGCGCGCTGGCGCTCGTTTTTCGAACTGATGCTGGGCGAGTGGTTCACCGACGTACTGTGGCCGCCGAAGCTGACGCTGACGATGTTCCGCCAATGGTTCACGATCCACGTGCACTCGATGGTGTGGGATCTCGCGGCGGACACCCCCGTATTGCACGAGGATTGGGACGAGGATGCGGAAGAGGCCGAAGGCGCGGCCGAAGATGATGAGGATGGCGACGACGGCGATGACCGTGGTGGCTCGTCGTCGCGCATGCTGCACTAAGCCTTACAAGAAGGCTTACAAGAACCCTTACAAGAAGCGATCGAGAATCTTGCGGCTCGCCTTGTCGAGCGCGAGCAGATCGCGGATCAGATAGTGAATACCGTGATTGTCGGAGATCAGCAGCGTGCTGCCCGACAGCCGGCGGATATCCTCCTCGCCGCGCAACACCAGCTTCGTCTCGCCACGATCGGTGCGCACGGTCCAGATGCTCGGCGTGGCATACGTCGAGACCTCCACGATGCGCTGAATCTCGGGCATGAACTCGCGGCTCGCGAGTTCGCGTTCGATCAGTTCGCGCTCGTTCGCCGCAAGCGTGTCGAGCCGCGGAATCCACGCGAGTTCGCGCCCGTCGGTGCTGACCATGCCGACGCCATCGTCGGGCGCGGCGATCGGAAACGCGCGCACGGGGACCACGCCTTCGTGCGACGTGCCGTCCGCCAGTGTCATGACCAAACGGCCGAAGCGGTTACGTGTGAGAGTGAAGTCGTTGCTCTGCATAGTTTTCATTGGGCTGCTTTATTGCGCACCGACCGGTTCAGATGCATCCGCACGCTCGCCCGCCGTGCCTTCGCTGCTGCCGCCGATCGCGTCGTCGTCGCCATCCACATTGCGCAGCTGCGCCTGATACAGCTTGTAGTACGCGCCCTCCTTCGGCATCAGCTCGTCGTGGCTGCCCACTTCGACGATCTGCCCGCGATCCATCACGACCAGGCGATCGGCCTTGCGCAGCGTCGACAGCCGGTGCGCGATCGCGATGGTCGTGCGACCCTGCACGAGGTTGTCGAGCGCCTTCTGGATTTCCTTCTCGGTTGCGGTATCGACCGACGACGTCGCCTCGTCGAGGATCAGGATGCGCGGGTCGATCAACAGCGCGCGCGCGATCGAGATACGCTGGCGCTCGCCGCCCGACAATGCCTGGCCGCGCTCGCCCACGAGCGAGTCGTAACCGTGCGGCAGGCGCAGGATGAACTCGTGCGCATGCGCGGCGCGCGCGGCCGCGACGATTTCCTCGCGCGTGGCGTTGGGCTTGCCGTACGCGATGTTGTCGGCGATCGTGCCGAAGAACAGGAATGGCTCCTGCAGCACGAGGCCGATATGGCGGCGGTACTCGGACACCGGTAGGGAGCGGATATCGATGCCGTCCACGCGGATCGCGCCTTCGGACACATCGTAGAAGCGGCAGATCAGATTGACCAGCGTGCTCTTGCCCGAGCCGCTGTGGCCCACGAGGCCGATCATTTCGCCCGGTGCGATCGACAGATCCAGCCCGCGGATCACCGCGCGATTGCCGTAGCGGAAACCGAGGTCGCGCATCTCGATGGCGCCCTTCACGTTCTCCAGATGCGCGGGCCGCGCGGGCTCCGGCACGCTCGATACGTGGTCGAGAATATCGAAGATGCGTTTGGCGCCCGCGGCTGCCTTCTGCGTGACCGAGACGATACGGCTCATCGAATCGAGGCGCGTGTAGAAGCGGCTGATATAGGTGAGAAACGCCACCAGCACGCCCACGGTGATGGCACTGCGCGAGACTTGCCAGATGCCGAAGATCCACACCACGAGCAGACCCACTTCGGTCAGCAGCGTGACGGTCGGCGTGAACAGCGACCACACCGCGTTGACGCGATCGTTGACGGCCAGATTGTGCTTGTTGGCCTCGCGGAAACGCTCGACCTCGCGCTTCTCCTGCGCGAACGCCTTGACCACGCGGATACCGGGGATCGTATCGGCCAGCACGTTGGTGATTTCGGACCAGATGCGGTCTATCTTCTCGAAGCCGTGACGCAGGCGATCGCGCACCAGGTGGATCATCCACGCGATGAACGGCAGCGGCACCAGCGTGACCAGCGCGAGCCAAGGATTGATCGAGATCAGGATGATCGCCGTCATCACGATCATCAGCACATCGGTGGCGAAGTCGAGCAGATGCAGCGACAGGAACACGCAGATGCGATCGCTCTCGGAGCCGATGCGCGCCATCAGGTCGCCGGTGCGCTTGCCGCCGAAATACTCGAGCGACAGCTTGAGCAGATGCTCGTAGGTGGTGGTACGCAGGTCCGCGCCGATGCGCTCCGACACGCGCGCCAGCAGGTACGTGCGCGCCCAGCCAAGACCCCACGCGGTGAGCGCGGCGCCGAGCAGGCCGGCCAGGTACATCGAGACCAGGTTGTAGTCGATCGGCACGCCGTTCTGGAACGGGATCAGCACCTTGTCCATCAGCGGCATGGTCAGGTACGGCGGCACCAGCGTGGCGGCCGTGCCGATCAGCGTCAGCAGAAAACCCGCCAGCAGCTCGAACTGGTACGGGCGCGCGAAGCGCCATAGCCGCAGCAGCGCCCATGTGGAGGGCGGCGCCTCGAGGTCGCGGCTGCATTGGGGGCATTCTTCTTCGCCCGGCGGCAGCGGCGCCTTGCAGCTGGGGCACACATCGTCCTCGCTGGCGGCCGGGGCACGGCCCGTGGCAAGCAGGTCGCGCCGCGCTTCGAACTGATCGGCCAGCCGCAGCGCATCGGGATTGTAACCAAGCGTATAACGCCACCGGGCCAGCCGGCCCGCGCTGTTGACGAGCTCGAGCGTGCCGACGCCGGCATGATCGACGTGGGTCAGCGTGAGGTCGGCGGAGATCGGCCACGCCGAAACGGATGTTTCACCGGGCGTGCGCGCGATCACGCGGCGATCGGTGACAATCAGCCACCCTTGGGTAAAATGCAGCCGCTCGTCGAGATCCAGCCGCAGCCCGGCCAGGATGGTTTCGCCGGATTCCAGCGTGCCGGGGGTCGCGTCGAGCTCGGTCTCCCAGACATTCTGCAGGTCGGGAGAGGGGACGGACGTAGGAGACTGGGTCATTGTCGGTGCGCGTTGTTCGCGCAAAAGCAGGCGCAAAATCGTCCGAAAGACATGGAAAAACCGTCAAAGTCGGACATAACTTGAAACAAATTGACGCGGGCGGCGACTGGCGGCCCGCGATTTTGCCCGCAAGTATACATAACGCAAACCAGCGGGTGGCCTGGTGCAGTGCACAAGGCTTTTAGGGGGTCGGTAACAGGGATTCAACAACGAGTCTTAAGCGTCTACTTAGCGTCAACGCATCTCTCGCTGTAACGTTACTGAAAGGTTGTGGTTTGCATTCGTGGGCATCCGCCCACAGCCTGAAGCTTAAATAGCTAAATCGATGAAAAAGAAGGACATTGAGATTTTCGATGTCATGTCGCTGCGCGGCCCGAATATGTGGACATATCGGCCAGTGCTCGAGGCATGGGTCGATATCGGGGAACTGGAGGATTTTCCCTCCAACAAGATTCCGGGCTTCTACGAGCGGCTGTCCACGTGGCTACCGACGCTGATCGAGCATCGATGCAGCATCGGCGAACGCGGCGGCTTCCTGCAGCGGCTCAAGGAAGGTACGTGGCCCGGCCACATCCTCGAGCACGTGACCCTCGAGCTGCAGAACCTGGCCGGCATGCCCGGCGGCTTCGGCAAGGCGCGCGAGACCCCGGTGCGCGGCGTGTACAAGGTGATCGTCCGCGCCTGGCATGAAGAAGTCACGCGCGCGGCGCTGTTCTCCGCGCGTGACCTCGTGATGGCCGCGATCGAGGATCGCCCGTTCGACGTGCCCGCCACGGTGGAAAAACTGCGCGATCTCGTCGAGGAACATTGCCTCGGCCCGAGCACGGCCTGCATCGTCGATGCGGCCGACGATCGCGACATCCCTTCCCTCCGACTCTCCGACGGCAATCTGGTTCAACTTGGTTACGGTGCGCGTCAGCGTCGCATCTGGACCGCCGAGACCGATCGCACGAGCGCGATCGGCGAAAGCATCTCGCGCGACAAGGATCTGACCAAGAGTCTGCTCGAGTCGTGCGGCGTGCCGGTGCCCGAAGGCCGCATGGTCGAGAGCGCCGAGGATGCGTGGGACGCGGCCACCGATATCGGTGTGCCGGTGGTGGTCAAGCCGTACGATGGCAACCACGGCCGCGGCGTGTTCACGAACCTGATGACGCGCGAGGAAGTGGAAACCGCCTACGCGGTGGCCATCGATGAAGGCGGCGGCGTGATCGTCGAGCGCTTCGTGCCCGGCAACGAGCACCGCCTGCTGGTGGTCGGCGGCCGCCTCGTGGCCGCCGCGATGGGCGAGACCGCGAGCGTGGTCGGCGACGGCACCTCGACCATCGACGAACTGATCGATGCGCAGATCAATTCCGATCCGCGCCGTGGCAGCACCGAAGACCATCCGCTGAATCGCGTCCGCCTGGACTCGGCCGCGCGCCTCGAGCTGCGCCGTCAGGGCCTCGTCGATGGCGAGTCGATCGCGCCCGCGGGCAAGACGATCCTGATCCAGCGCAACGGCAACGTGGCGTTCGACGTGACCGACCGCGTGCATCCGAGCGTGGCCAAGCATGCATCGCTGGCCGCGCGCGTGGTGGGCCTCGATATCGCTGGCGTGGACCTCGTGGCACAGGACATCTCGCGACCGCTCGCCGAACAGGGCGGCGCGGTAGTCGAAGTCAACGCGGGCCCCGGTCTGCTCATGCACCTGAAGCCGGCCGACGGCACACCGCGCCCGGTGGGCCCGGCGATCGTCGATCACCTGTTCCGCACACGCGACGGGCAGGTCGATGACGGCCGCATTCCGGTGGTCGGCATTACCGGCACCAACGGCAAGACCGTGGTCGCGCGCATCGTCGCGCGGCTGCTGCAGCTGTCGGGCAAGCACACGGGTCTGGCCTGCAGCGATGGCCTGTACCTCGACCGCCGTCAGGTGGAGCGCGGCGATCGCGCGAACTGGGAAGCCGGACAGCGCATCCTGATGAACCGCGCGGTGGAAGCCGCGGTGTTCGAGAACGACAGCGGCGCGATTCTCTCCGAAGGCCTCGCCTATGACCGCTGCCAGGTGGGCGTGGTCACCAATATCGACGAGCCCGATCACCTCGACGACTACTACGTCGAGGACATCGACCGCATGGTCAGCGTGTTGCGCACGCAGGTGGACGTGGTGCTCAAGGACGGCGTAGCCGTGCTGAACGCGCGCGATCCGCGCGTGGCGGACATGGCCGAACTGTGCGACGGCGACGTGATCTTCTTCGGCCTCAGCGCGGATCTGCCCGCGATTGCCGCGCATCGTGCCGCCGGCAAGCGCGCGGTGTACGTGCGCGACGGCAAGGTCGTGCTGGCCGTTGGCCAGAGCGAGACCGCGCTGACCGACGTTGGCGCGATTCCGCTGACGTATGCGGGCCGCGTGGCGTTCCAGGTAGAGAACGTGCTGGCCGCGATCGCCACCGGTTGGGCGCTCGGCATCTCGAACGATCTGATTCGCGCGGGCGTGGTGACGTTCGATGTGGGCCAGGTCGACGTGCCGGGCCGCTTCACGCTGTTCGAACGCAATGGCGCGACCGTGATCGTCGACGATGCGCACAATGCGCCGGCACTCGAGGCACTGGCCGCCGCGCTGGACCGCTTTCCGTCCGAGCGCCGCATGCTCGTGTTCGGCGCGGGCGTGCAGCGTCGCGACGAGGACCTCGTGCGTCAGGGCAAAATCATCGGCAAGACGTTCGATCGCGTGTTCCTGTGCGAAGACCACAGCGTGCGGCGCGACCTGCCCGATACCGAGGCGCGCGCGTTGCTGCGTCAGGGCCTGTATGAAGGCCGGCGCGTCACGAAGATCATCGATGAAGGTGGCCGCCGCGCGGCGATCGAGTCCGCGCTGTCGCAACTCGTGGCCGGCGACCTGCTGGTGCTCCAGTGCGACGAAGCGTCGACGGAGTCCGCGGTGGAGCTCGTGCACCAGTGGCTCGGCCGTGGCGGCCGCCGCGGTTGAGCGGCGCCACAAAAGTTCGTCGCAAAGTAAAACGGATAAGCGATTCTATGGAAGTTTCTCGCATCCGGGCCCTGCGTGGCCCGAATCTCTGGTGCCGGCATACCGCGATCGAAGCGATCGTCGCGTGCTCGGACGCCTCGCACCTGCTGGCCGAACTGCCGGGCTTCGAAGACCGCCTGCGCGCGCGCTTCCCCGCCATCGGCCCGCTGCGGCCCGATGACGAAACCGGTTCGCCCTCGCTGGCGCACGCGCTCGAAGTGGCAGCGCTGCGACTGCAGGCCGCCGCCGGCTGCCCGGTCACGTTCAGCAATGCTTCCCCCACTGTAGAGCCCGGCACCTATCAGGTGGTCGTGGAATACAGCGAGGAGGACGTGGGCCGCCTGGCGTTCACGCTGGCCGAGCAACTGATCATCGCCGCGCGCGACGACGCCCCGTTCGATCTCGACGACGCGCTGCATCGGCTGCGCGAGCTCGATGAAGACGTGCGCCTGGGCCCGAGCACCGGCTCGATCGTCTACGCGGCGGTGGCACGCGGAATTCCGTACCGCCGCCTGACGCAGGGTTCGATGGTCCAGTTCGGCTGGGGCAGCAAGCAGCGCCGCATTCAGGCCGCCGAAACCGATCAGACCAGCGCCGTGGCCGAGTCCATCGCGCAGGACAAGGAACTGACCAAGAGCCTGCTGCACGCCGCCGGCGTGCCAGTGCCGCGCGGCCGTTCGGTGCGCAGCGCCGAGGAGGCCTGGGTAGCCGCGCAGGAGATCGACGCACCGGTGGTGGTCAAGCCGCGCGACGGTAACCAGGGCAAGGGCGTGGCCGTGCGCATTCGCACGCGCGAGGAAGTGATGACCGCGTACGAGGTGGCTTCGGATATCTCGTCCGACGTGATCGTCGAGCGCTACATCCCCGGTCACGACTTCCGTCTGCTCGTGGTTGGCAAGCACCTCGTGGCCGCCGCGCGCCGCGATCCGCCGCAGGTGATCGGTGACGGCGCGCACACGGTGCGCCAGCTGGTGGACACCGTGAACAGCGATCCGCGCCGTGGCGAAGGCCATGCGACGTCGCTGACCAAGATTCGTTTCGATGACATCGCGCTGGCCGTGCTCGCCAAGCAGGGCCTGACCGCGGAATCGGTGCCGGCCAAGGGCACACGCGTGGTGTTGCGCAACAACGCGAACCTCTCCACCGGTGGCAGCGCGACCGACGTGACCGACGACGTCCATCCGGACATCGCCGCGCGCGCGGTGGCCGCGGCGCAGATGGTCGGGCTCGATATCTGCGGCGTGGATGCGGTCTGCGAGACCATGCTCAAGCCGTTCGAGGAACAGGCCGGCGGCATCGTCGAAGTCAACGCGGCACCGGGCCTGCGCATGCACCTGCAGCCGTCGTATGGCAAGGGTCGCGCGGTTGGCGAGGCCATTATCTCGACCATGTTCGCCGATGGCGACGATGGCCGCATTCCGGTCATCGCGGTATCGGGCACCAATGGCAAGACCACCACGGTCCGGCTGATCACGCATCTGCTGGCGACCAGCGGCCTGCGCATGGGTATGACCGGCACCGATGGCGTGTATATCCAGGGCGAGCGCATCGACACCGGCGACTGCAGCGGTCCGCGCAGCGCGCGCAACGTGCTGCTGCATCCCGACGTGGACGCGGCCGTGTTTGAAACCGCGCGCGGCGGCCTGCTGCGCGAGGGTCTGGCGTTCGACCGCTGCGACGTGGCGGTGGTGACCAACGTCGGCGAAGGCGATCACCTGGGCCTGTCGTATATCAGCACGGTGGAAGATCTTGCCGTGCTCAAGAGCGTGATCGTGCAGAACGTCGCGCCGCATGGCATGGCGGTGCTCAACGCGGCCGATCCGATGGTCGCGCGCATGGCCGATGCGTGCCCGGGCACAGTCACCTTCTTCGCGCACGATCCGAACCTGCCGACGATGGCGCTCCATCGCGCGCAGGGCCGCCGTGTGGTGTTCGTCGAGGGCGCGGACATTGTGGCGACCGAGGGCGAGACGCAGACCCGCATCGCGCTGGCCGAGATTCCGCTCACGCGCAACGGCAGCATTGGCTTCCAGGTGGAGAACGCGATGTCGTCGATCGCGGCCGCCTGGGCGCTCGGCATCGACTGGGCCGTGATTCGCCGCGGCCTGGCCACGTTCGTCAACGACGCGGCCACCGCACCGGGACGCTTCAACGTGTTCGACTACAAGGGCGCGACGCTGATTGCCGACTACGGTCACAATCCCGACGCGATCCAGGCGCTGTGCAACGCGGTGGAATCGATTCCCGCCAAGCGCCGCGTGGTGGTGATCAGTGGGGCCGGCGACCGGCGCGACGAGGATATCCGTCGTCAGACGCAGATCCTCGGTGGCGTGTTCGACAACGTCGTGCTCTATCAGGATCAGTGCCAGCGCGGTCGCGAAGACGGCGAGGTGTTAGCGCTGCTGCGCGAGGGCCTGCAGGGCGCGCAACGCGCACTGCGTGTGGAAGAGATCCGTGGCGAGTTCCTCGCCATCGATACCGGCCTGGCGGCGCTGCAGCCTGGCGACCTGTGCCTGATCCTCGTCGATCAGGTCGAGGAAGCGCTCGGCCATATCGAGAAGCGCATCGCCGAGGGTTGAGCGCCTGTTCCTGTCAGTGCCGGCCGGGTAGCGACAGGCGTCGCTCCAGGCCGCGCTGCAGGAACGACAGCCCGGTGCTGAGCACCCAGTAGATGGCCGCCACGGCCAGATACAGCGGCAGCGGCTGATACGTGGCCGCGATGATTTCCTGCGCGGTGCGCAACAGTTCCGTGACGGTGATGACCGAGACCAGCGACGTGTCCTTGATCAGGCTGATCAGGCTGTTGGACAGGCTCGGCACGGCCAGCCGCAAGGCCTGCGGACCCACCACATAGCGCAGCGTCTGCGCGGGCGTCAGGCCCAGGCTGTACGCGGCCATCCACTGTCCACGCGGGATGCCCAGAATCGCGCCGCGCATGCTTTCCGACAGATACGCCCCCACGTTGAGGCTCAGCGTGAGCACGCCCGCGGGCGTCGGCTCCAGCGCGATACCGACGCTTGGCAGCCCGTAGTAGACAACAAAGATCTGCACGAGCAATGGCGTGCCGCGCATGAGGCTGACGTACGTGCGCGAGACCGCCTTCAACGCTTTTGAATGGCTGATGCCCATCAGCGCCACCACGACGCCGATGATCAGCCCGAAGATCATCGACAGCACCGCGAACTTGAGCGTGAGCAATGCCCCCTGTAGCAGGATTGGCAACGAATCAGTGACTAGCGTGAGAGCTGACATGGGGGCGTAGGGCGAACGACTTTGCGATGGCCGCGATCATACTCGACCCGCGGATGCAACAAGGCCCTCCCCCGCTGCCGCGGTCGGAGGGCCTACCAATCTTTGAAATTTACTTCGACGCCTTCGTCACATCCGAGCCGAACCACTTGGTGGACAGCTTCGTCAGCGTGCCATCCTTGCGCAGATCGTCCAGCGCCTTGTCGATGGCCTGCGCGAACTTCGGATTGTCCTTGCGGAACGGGATCGCGACTTCCGAGCTGGCGCCGGCCACCACCGCACCGGGACGCAACGGCAGATTGGCATTCTTGATCAGATAGTTGACCATCAGGCGGTCGTTGAGCGCCGCATCGACACGCTCCGAGGCGAGATCGCGCAGATATTCCGGCGCGCCCGGGTAGGTCTTTACGTCAATGCCGGGCACCGACTTGGCAAGTTCGTTGTAGTTGCTGCCCAGGCTGACGCCGAGCTTGTGGCCCTTGAGGTCGTCGAGCGACTTGAACTCGCGCTTGTCGTCCTTGCGCTGAATCAGCTGCGCGGCCGAGTAGACGTACGGCGTGGAGAAATCGAGCGCCTGCTTGCGCTGCGGCGTGACCGAGACCTGATTGACGATGATGTCGAACTTGCCAGCCTGCAGGCCCGCAATGATCGCGCTCCACTCGGTGGTCACGAACTCCGGCTTGACGCCCAGCTTGGCGGCCACCGCGCGCGCGACGTCCACGTCAAACCCTTCAAGCTCGTTCTTGGCGCCACGGTAGCCAAACGGGGGATACGTGCCTTCAATGCCGATTTTCAGCACACCGGCCTGTTTCACCGAGTCCAGCAGGTCCGCGGCGCTGGCGGCCGTGGCAGTCAGCCCGGCGCCGGCCAGCAGCGCCGCAGCCAGCAGGGACGAGATCCAACCCGTGCGCAAGCCGGTACGAATCGATCGCATATGTTCTCCAGTAGTCAGTCTTCGTTATGGTGCGTTACGGCATCACATCGAGCCTATAACGCACGTAACACTACCGCAAATGCTATCGAACGCGAAATAACGATCCATCATGGCTATATAACCGCCACACCACATGGACTCCGGTTGCGCCGGTTTGCGCTTACTGGAACGCCTTGTCGTTCGGCGCGGCGAACAGGGCCTTCATGTCGTCCGACAGCGGGTAGTTCAGGTTGATGCCGCGCGGGGGCACCGGGGCCGTGAACCATTTGTTGTACAGCTTCTCGCCACGGCCGCTGGTCTGCAGGTCCGCGATCACGCCATCCGCGAGCTTCTTGAACGAGGCATCGTCCTTGCGGAACATGCACGCGTAGTTTTCTTCCTGCAGCGGCTCGCCCGCGACCACCCACTCGCTCGCGTTCTTGGCCTTGGTGCGCTCGCCGTAGAGTAGCGGCTCGTCCATCACGAACGCGGCCGCGCGACCGGTTTCGAGAATCAGGAACGATTGACCGTGATCCTTGGTGCTGATCAGGTTCATGTTCATGTTCTTCTCACCGTTCATCTTTACCAGCAGACGCTCACCGGTGGTGCCGGCGGTGGTCACGACATTCTTGCCCTTGAGGTCGTCCAGCGACTTCACGCCGGAGTCCTTCTTGGTCAGCATGCGAATGCCGTAGATAAAGATGCTGTTCGAGAACGCGACCTGCTTCTGGCGCTCGAGGTTATTGGTGGTGCTGCCGCATTCGATGTCGATGGTGCCGTTCTGCACCAACGGAATGCGGTTCTGCGACGTGATCGGCGTGAGCTTGACCTGCAGGTTAGGCATCTTCAGGTCGCTCTTCACCTTGTCCACGATCAGCATCATGATCTCCTGCGAATAGCCCATGACCTCCTTGCCATCGGTGTAGGAGAATGGGATCGACGATTCGCGGTGGCCCAGCGAGATGACGCCGGTTTCCTTGATCTTCTTCAGCGTGTCGCCATCGGCGGCCTGCGCGCCGGCACTGATGGTGCCAGACGCGAGCAGGAGCGCAGCGGTGACCAGCACGCGGCGCGGCAGATGAGAGGTGGACAGTTTCTTCATGTTTCGCTCCTTGGAGGGGCTTGGTTTAGTGGCACATCGTGAGCACTGCAACTACGGAAACCTCAACACATCAATCCATTCGTCATGCGGCCAGCGCGCTGAAATCGCGCGCATCCATCGCACTCTCGCGGCCGGCCATCGCATCGGCCAGCAGGCTCGCGCTACCCATGGCCAGCGTGAAGCCGAGCGCGCCATGGCCCAGGTTGAGCCATAGCCCGCGCACACGCGATTCACCGATCAGCGGCAGCCCGCTCGGCGTGGCCGGGCGCAGACCCGCCCACGGTTGCAGCGCGTCCTGCCCGGCCTCGATACCACCGCCGATACCAAACACTGCGTGCGTCTGCGCGGCCAGCGCCGCCACCCGTTCGCCGTCGATGGTTGGACCGCCCCTCACGAGATCGGCCATGCCAGCCACACGCAGCGTATTGCCGATACGCGCGTAGACGATCTTGTTCGCAAAGTCCGTCACGCTGACGTGCGGCGCGCGCATACCGTCAGCGATCGGCACCGTGATGCTGTAACCTTTGAGCGGCCACAGCATCGGCCGCACACCCGTCGGGCGCAGCAGCGGCACGCTGCCAATGCCGCCGGCCACCACCACCGCGTCCGCATCGATATCACCATCGGCGGTATGCACGCCCGTCACGCGCGTGCTGCCGTTGGCGCCTGCGCGCTTCAGGCCAGTGACTCGGGTACCGAAGCGCAGCTGAACCGCGGGCCTGCCTTGCAGCAATCGGGCCAGCGCCACGCAGAAGCGATGACAATCGCCCACTTCCTCGCTCGGCGTGTGGATCGCGCCCGCAATCTCGCCGCGAATGCGTTCGAGCGCGGGCTCCAGCGCCACGCACGCGTCGCGATCGAGCGCGAGCTGTTCGCAGCCGAGGCTCGCCTGATAGTCGAGCAACCGGCGCGCGGCATCGAAGGCCGCCGCATCGCGATGCACGATCAGTTTGCCGCGCCGCGCAAAATCGAAACCGCCACCGGGCACGTGGCCCAGCGTCTCCTCGTGCCGCGCTTCGTCGCCATGCACAAACGCCTGCATCAGATCGCGCGAATGAAACGCCAGGCGCAACAGCTTGCGCGTGGTGGCATCGCTGGTGCCGGCGTTGCAGGCGCGCGCGAACGCGAGCAGCCAGCGCCATTGCGCGGGGTCCGCGCTCGGGCGAAAGCGCATCGGCGAATCGCGCCGCAGCAACCAGCCCGGCACCTTCGACAGCACGCCGGGCCCGGCCAGCGGCGCGACGTAGCTATAGCTGAGCTGACCGCCGTTGGCGAAGCTCGTTTCCTCGCCGGGGCCGTCGCGGCGCTCGAGCACGGTTACCTCGTGCCCTTCGCTGGCCAGCCGCCACGCGGTGGTCATGCCGACCACCCCCGCACCCACGATTGCCACATGCATTGCCGACTGCCGATAAAAGACGATGGGCCAGAGCGTATGCCACGCGACCCCGCTTGCCTAATGCGAATACGTGCAAGAATATGTCCTCAGGCTATGGATGCTCGCTACGGGGGTTTTCCCGCACCAAACCCGCCCATCCATCCTGTTTTTTCGCCCTTTATTCGCCCTTTATTCGCCCTTTTTTCGCCCTTTTTTCGTTCATTCACCGCACCACGACGATGCGCCTGCGCCAGATCGAAGTGTTTCGCGCCGTAATGCTGACCGGCACCGTCAGCGAAGCCGCGCGCCTGCTCCATGTGTCCCAACCCGTGGTGACACGCGTGCTGCAGCATGCCGAGGCCTCGCTGGGGTTCCGTCTGTTCGAGCGCGTGCGCGGGCGGCTGCAACCGACGCCGGAAGCGGTGGCGTTGTACGGCGATGTCGAAAGGCTATATGGCGAGGTGGAGCGCGTGCGGCGCGTGTCCGAGAGCCTGCGACACAAAGGCGCCGGGCGCCTGCGCGTGGCGGCCACGCCGAGCCTGGCCACGCCGCTGCTGGTGCCCGCCGTGCGGCGCTTCTGCGCGCGGCATCCGGAAACGCAGGTCCAGGTGCTCACGCACCATACCGACGAGATCGTCGATGCGTTGCTTTCGAACCAGATCGACGTTGGCTTCGCCTATGCGCCACCGCGTCACGAAGCGATCGCCAGCGAGCCGGTGGCGGCGGGTCGCATGCTGCTGGCCGTGCCGCGCCCCCAACCGCTCGTCATGAGCAAAAGCGCTGGCGGCCGTCGTGCGACACTGCCGATGCGGCGCCTGATGGATCGCGCGTTTATCGGGCACGATGACAACACATCGCTGGGGCTGCTGGTGCGGCAGACGCTTGCGCGTCATGCGCTGGAACCGCATGCCACACTCGAGGTGCAGACTTATTCGCTGGCGTTGTCGCTGGTGGATGCGGGCCTCGGCATCAGCCTGCTCGACCAGTTCACCGCACTCAGCGCTGACGCTTCGCGCGTGATGCTGCATGACATTGCGCCAGCGTTGCCATTCGAAGTGCAATGGCTACGCGCGAGTCATCGCGCGACGTCGAGCCTCGTCGATGACATGCGCGTGCAATTTGCCGCGGCGGCCGAGGAGTTGTCGGCGTCGCTGCCATCGCGGCTCGAAACCCCCGTTGTCAGCTTTGATCATTGACGGCCTCATTGACAGCCCCCTGACCGCTGCACCATCATCGATCACATGTTCGTCCTGACCCTCCTTCTGCTCGTGCTGATCAGCGCGTTCTTCTCGGTTTCCGAGATCGCGCTTACGGCCGCGCGCCGCACCAAGCTTCAGATCATGTCCGAGCGCGGTGACGTGCGCGCGACCAAGGTCATGCTGCTCAAGGAGGAGCCGGGCAACTTCTTCACGATCGTGCAGATCGGCGTGAACAGCGTGGCGATCCTGGCCGGTATCCTCGGCGAGAAGCATGTCTCGGATCTGGCCTACGAGGCACTGCTGCCCTATCTGAGCGTCGACCATGCGCAGCGCGCGGCCAATATCGGCTCGTTCCTGATCGTGACGCTGCTGTTCATCCAGTTTGCGGACCTGATTCCCAAGCGTATTGCGATGACGTTCCCGGAAGCGTGCGCGGTGGCCGTGATCGGTCCGATCCTCACGCTGCTCAAGGTTCTGAAGCCGCTCGTGTGGATCTTCAACGCGGCCGCCGATGCCATCCTGAAACTATTCGGCCTGCCGACCAAACCCGTCGATCAGATCACCACCGAGGACATCGCCGCGATGGTCGATGCCGGCGCGGAAGCCGGCGTGCTGCGCAAGCACGAGCTGCATCTGATCGAGAACGTGTTCGAACTCGACTCCAAGGGCATTCCCGCGATCATGACGCCGCGCGACGACGTGGTGTATCTGGCCCTCGCGGAAACCGCCGACAGCATCCGCCGCAAGCTGGTCACCCAGCCGCACGCGCAGTACCCGGTATGCGGACAGGACCTCGACGATGTGCTGGGCTATATCGATTCGAAGGACATCCTGCAGCAGCTGCTCGCGAACGAAAGCGCGGCGGTGCTCGCGGATATCGGCCAGCATTACGACAAGAACGTGCTGGTGGTGCCGGACACGCTGACGTTGTCAGAGTCGCTCACACGCTTTCGCGAGATGCACGAGAACTTCGCAGTGGTGATGAACGAGTATGGGCTCGTGGTCGGCGTGGTCACGCTCGACGATATCGTCGGCGCGCTGATGGGCGACATCCTGTACTCGTCCGAGGACGAACAGATCGTGCGTCGTGACGATTCGTCATGGCTGGTCGATGGCCTGACGCCGATCGTCGACCTGAAGAAGGCGCTCGAACTCGACACGCTGCCGGGCGAAGACTATGTGGATACGGCGGCGGGACTGGTGATCTACGCGCTCAAGCGCATCCCGAAGAAGTCGGAATCGATCACAGTGGGTGGGTTCCGCTTCGAGGTGCTCGACATCGATCATCACAAGATCGACCAGTTGCTGGTGTCGCGGCTACAGGCGGATGCGGCTGCCCCGCTGCCGCCGGCGGAAGGGTTCGGCGAATAAACGGGGCCCCGCAAGAACAACAACCCGGCGCACAAAAATTGACGCACAAAAACAAAACCGACGGCTGTTTGCACAGGCGTCGGTTCGAGTTTTACTACGTTTGTAGTCTGCAGACGATGAAGCCAATCCACAGCTTTTTATTTTGGCGGAGAGGGTGGGATTCGAACCCACGGTACCATTGCTGGTACGCCTGATTTCGAGTCAGGTACATTCGACCACTCTGCCACCTCTCCGGTAACTTGGTCGCTTTCGTTTCGTTTGAAGCGAAACCGCGATTATAGCGATATCTCTACGGGGAATGCAACCCCCCGCGCATGCCTTTGATTACGCTTCCGGGATCAGTCGCGCCACGCCGCCCATGTACGGCTGCAACGCGGTTGGCACGGTGACCGAACCGTCGGCGTTCTGGTAGTTCTCGAGGATCGCCACGAGCGTGCGGCCAACCGCCAGGCCGGAGCCGTTGAGCGTGTGCAGCAGTTCCGGCTTGCCTTGACCCACCTTGTAGCGCGCGCTCATGCGGCGTGCCTGGAAGTCGCCCATGTTCGAGCACGAGCTGATCTCGCGGTACGTGTTCTGCGCCGGGATCCACACCTCGATGTCATAGGTCTTGGTGCTGCCAAAGCCCATGTCGCCGGTGCACAGCACGATGGTGCGGAACGGCAGTTCGAGCTTGCGCAGAATCGCCTCGGCATGGCCGGTCAGCTGCTCCAGCGTTTCCATCGACTGCTCGGGCTCCACCACGTGCACGAGTTCGACCTTGTCGAACTGATGCTGGCGGATCATGCCGCGCGTGTCCTTGCCGTACGCGCCCGCTTCCGAGCGGAAGCACGGCGTATGCGCGACGAAGCGCAGCGGCAGCGTGTCACCGGCCACGATCGTGTCACGCACGATGTTCGTCAGCGGCACTTCGGCGGTGGGGATCAGATAGAAATTCTCGGTGCGGCCCTGGCCGTCCTCGCCTTCGCCACCGACCTTGCGCGGGACCTTGAACAGGTCTTCCTCGAACTTCGGCAACTGACCGGTGCCGCGCATCGAGGCCGCGTTGACGATGTAGGGCACGTACGTTTCGGTGTAGCCGTGCTCGAGCGTATGCGTGTCCAGCATCAGCTGGACCAGCGCGCGGTGCATGCGCGCCACGCCGCCACGCAGCATCGTGAAGCGCGCGCCGGTGACCTTGCTGGCGGTCTCGAAGTCGAGGCCGACCCTGGCGCCGACGTCCACGTGATCGCGCACCTCGAAGTCGAACTCGCGCGGCGTACCCACGCGGCGGACTTCGACGTTGTCGCTCTCGTCCTTGCCCACCGGCACGCTTCCGTGCGGCAGGTTCGGGATGGACATCATGAAGTCCTGCAACTGGGTCTGGATCTCGGCCAGGCGTGCGGCGGAGGCGGTCAGCTTGTCGCCGATGCCACCCACTTCGGCCATCACGGCCGAGGCGTCCTCACCCTTGCCCTTGAGCACGCCGATCTGCTTGGAGAGGCTGTTGCGGCGCGCCTGCAGGTCCTCGGTCTGGGTCTGCAGTTGCTTGCGTTCGGCTTCCAGTGCCTGGAACGCCGCCACGTCGAGGGAAAATCCGCGCGACGCAAGGCGTTGCGTCACGGCGTCGATGTCTTTGCGGAACAGCTGGATGTCGAGCATGTTGCGGTCTTGGAAGTGCTGCTGGGATGTGCTGAATCCGGCGACATGCCGGAAAACGGGACATTTTACTGCACCGGCGTGACTGGCCGGCGCCGAATCTGCGAGGTTTCCATGCGCTTATTCGGCTGGCGGGCCGGATACCCGGGCCGCCCTCACCTTACTCGTCGCCCTTGCCCTTCCCTTTGCGCGCGCGGTGCCACGCGTCGTCGAGGTCGCGCAGATGGCGCAGCTTGTCGCCGATCTTGCCTTCGAGCCCGCGCGGCGTGGGCTGGTACCAGTTCTGGTCCGCCAGATCGTCGGGCAGGTAGTGCTCGCCGGCCGCATAGGCTTCCGGCTCGTCATGCGCGTAGCGATAGGCGTGGCCGTAACCGAGCTCCTTCATCAGGCGCGTCGGTGCGTTGCGCAGATGCACCGGCACCTGCCGCGATTTGTCCTTGCTCACGAACGCGCGCGCGGCGTTGTAAGCGTTGTAGCCCGCATTGGACTTCGGTGCGACGGCGAGATAGATCAACGCCTGCGCAAGCGCGAGTTCGCCTTCGGGCGAGCCGAGCCGTTCGTAAGTCTCCGCGGCATCGAGCGTGATGCGCGCCGCGCGCGGATCGGCCAGGCCGATGTCCTCCCATGCCATGCGCACGATGCGGCGGGCCAGATAGCGCGGATCGGCGCCACCGTCGAGCATGCGGCAGAACCAGTACAGCGTGCCGTCGGGGTCGGAACCGCGCACGGACTTGTGCAACGCGCTGATCTGGTCGTAGAACGCGTCGCCGCCCTTGTCGAAACGGCGCAGGTTCTCCGCGAGCGCGCTGCCGAGCAACGCGATATCGATGCGGGACTGTCTGGCGTTGCGTGCCGCGCGCGTAACGATCTCGATATTGTTGAGCAGCTTGCGGCCATCGCCGTCGGCGGACTGCACAATAAGCTGCAACGCGTTGTCGTCGCCGCCGCTCTCGTTTGCCCCGGTGTCCCATTCGAGTGGAGACTCGCCTTCCGGCGCGGCAGCATTGAGCTCGTCGGTGGCACGATGCACGAGCGCGGTCAGGTCGGTCTCGTCGAGGCTCTTGAGCACATAGACGGCCGCGCGCGACAGCAGTGCGCCGTTGACCTCGAACGACGGGTTCTCGGTGGTGGCGCCGATAAACGTGAACAGTCCGCTTTCCACGTGCGGCAGGAATGCGTCCTGCTGGCTCTTGTTGAAGCGGTGCACCTCGTCGACGAACACCAGCGTGCGGCGTCCGTGCATGCGGTATTGCTCCGCGCGTTCGACCGCCTCGCGGATGTCCTTGACGCCCGACAACACCGCCGAGAGTGCGATGAATTCGGCGTCAAACGCGGTGGCCATCAGGCGCGCGAGCGTGGTCTTGCCCACGCCGGGCGGGCCCCACAGAATCATCGAATGCGGTTCGCCCGATTCGAACGCGACGCGCAGCGGCTTGCCCGCGCCGAGCAGGTGCTGCTGGCCGATCACCTCGTCGATGGTGCGCGGGCGCAGACGCTCGGCCAGCGGTTGCCGGGAGCGATCAGGGGTATCGGAAAACAGCGAGTCCGCCACAGTCAGTTTTGCTTGTTGGATGAGTGCGTCACAGTGTAGACGATCGTGGGAATGCCACCACGTCGTCCGCCTCGACCCGCAGGCCGAGCGTCGCGCCAACTGGCAGGTCGTGGTGCGACGGCACCAGCGCAAGCACGCGGCTGCCGTCGTCCAGTTGCAGCGTATACAGGATGTTCGCGCCGCGGAACGCCTTGTCGAGGATGCGGACGCGCAGCGCGGCAGCTTCGTCGTGCACGAGGTCATCGGGGCGGATCAGCACGTCCACCTCGGCGCCATCGGGCAGTGCAAGCGGATTGCGCCATGGCAGCGTGCCGATCGAGAGCGCGATCGCATCGGACGCGTGGACGCGACCCGGCAGCAGCACGCCCTGTCCGATAAAGCCGGCCACGAAACGCGTTGCGGGCTGATGGTAGAGCCCGTGCGCATGGCCCCACTGCACGATCTTGCCACCGTGCATCACGCCGATTTCGTCGGCCATCGCGAAGGCCTCGTGCTGATCGTGCGTAACGAGGATGGCCGTGGTGCCCTGCGTGCGCAGGATCTCGCGAACCTCCTGCCCGAGCCGTTCGCGCAGGTCCACGTCGAGATTGGAGAACGGTTCGTCGAGCAGCAGCAACGCGGGCCGCGGAGCCAGTGCGCGCGCCAGTGCCACGCGCTGTTGCTGGCCGCCCGAGAGCTCGTGCGGATAGCGGCCACCGGCGTCGTGCAGCCCCACCAGCGCCAGCATTTCCCGCACGCGTGCCGCGCGGGCACCGCGGTCCTCGCCGATCAGACCGAAGCCCACGTTGGCAGCGACATCGAGGTGCGGAAATAGTGCGTAGTCCTGAAACACCATGCCGATGCGACGCTGCTCGGGCGGCAGGCCGCCGCTGGCCGACGACACTACCTGGCCGTCGATGCGAATCTGGCCCGCGCGCAACGGCTCGAATCCCGCGATGGCACGCAGCACGGTGGTCTTGCCGCAGCCGCTCGGGCCGAGCAGGCACGCGATGGTGCCGCGCGCGAGCGAGAACGACAGGCCGTCGATCACAGTATGCCGGCCGAAACCGTGCATGATACGATCGACCTCGACCACAGGTGGCGTCGTGGCAGGTATTGGCAATGCGGGAGTGAAATCGGCTGGATCGGTACGCATGCCGCAGATTATAGAGACGGACGACGCTAGAATGCGCAGACTTGGACGGACCGCCAAACCCGCATGCTCCTGCTCGACCGCCGCATCCTACCGCCGCCGCTGACGACCATTGCCTGCCTGATGGCCGTGCTGATCGTGATTCCGCTCGGCGTGGTGGCGGCCAGCGTGTTCGCGCCGGCCACCGATACGTGGCGGCATCTCGTCGACACCGTCCTCGCCGAGTACATCGGCAATACGCTCATGCTGCTGGCTGGCGTGACCATGGGCGTGCTGCTGCTGGGCGTGCCCACCGCGTGGCTCACCGCGATGTGCCGCTTTCCGGGGCGCGGCCTGATGGAATGGGCGCTCGTATTGCCGCTGGCCATGCCGGCCTACGTGATCGCCTACGCGTACACCGACGCGCTGCAGTTCGCGGGCCCCGTGCAGACATGGCTGCGCGAGATCACCGGCTGGCGCGCTCGCGAATACTGGTTCCCCGAGATCCGCTCACTCGGCGGCGCGATCGTGCTGTTCACGCTCGTGCTCTACCCGTATGTCTACCTGACCGCGCGCGCCGCGTTCCTGCAACAAGGCGCCAGCGCACTCGAGGCCGCGCGCCTGCTCGGCCACGGCCCGTGGCGCGTGGCGTGGCACGTCACGCTGCCGCTCGCGTGGCCCGGCATTTTCGCGGGCACCGTGCTCGCGCTGATGGAAACACTCGCGGACTTCGGTACGGTGGCGTACTTCGGCATCCCCACCTTCTCCACCGGCATCTTCCGCGCGTGGTTCTCGCTCGGCGACAAGCTGGCCGCCGCGCAACTGTCGGCCTGCCTGATGCTGTTCGTCATCGCGATCCTGTCGCTGGAACGCATGAACCGGGGCCACGCGCGCGTCCATGACGATGCGCGCGCGGGCCATCGTCGCCCTACCCCACGCGCCTTCACGGGCTGGCGTGGCGCGCTCGCATGCGGTCTGTGCGCACTGCCGGTGCTGCTCGGCTTTCTGCTGCCCGCGCTGATGCTGTGCCAGATGGCCTTCGTCGACGGCGATGCGCAATTTGGTCCGCGTTTTATCGCACTGGTGCGCAACAGCTTTACGCTCGCGAGCGTCACGGCGGCGGTGGCCGTGGCGGTGGCCCTCGCCATCGGCTACGCGGGACGCGGCGCGCCGGGCGGATTGCGCGCGCGACTGGTGCAGGCGCTCACGCGGCTCTGCGGCATGGGCTATGCGCTGCCCGGCGCCGTGATTGCCATCGGCGTGCTGGTGCCCGTCGCGCGACTCGACAACGTGCTGGCGGACTGGCTGCAACGGCATCTGGGCCTGTCGGTCGGCCTGCTGCTGACGGGCGGCATCACCGCGCTGGTCTATGCGTACCTCGTGCGCTTTCTCGGCGTGGCGCTGCAGTCGGTGAACGCGGGGCTGGCCCGCATTACCCCCGCGATGGACAGTGCCGCGCGCAGCCTCGGCCATGGGCCCGCCGCCACGCTGCGCCGTGTGCATGCGCCGATGCTGCGCGGCAGCCTGCTGACCGCCGCGCTGATCGTGTTCGTGGACGTCATGAAGGAATTGCCCGCAACGTTCGTCATGCGCCCGTTCGACTTCGACACGCTGGCCGTGCAGGCCTACAACCTTGCCGCGGACGAGCGTCTGGCCGAGGCCGCCACGGCATCGCTGGTGATCGTCGCGGTGGGCATTCTGCCGGTCATCCTGCTGTCCCGCGCGATCAAGGGTCACGAGTGAGCGGGCGCTCCCGCCCTCACCCGCGCGCCTTCAGGGAGAAGCGCGCAGCACAGCAAAATTAGGGTAAATACCCGGTTAAAGTTTTTCTCGAAATTGCCGACAACCGCCAATGGCCCATGACTTCATGCGCGGCCACGAGCAGGTATTTTTCGGCTATTCCGTTCGAGGGTATTTATGCTGCGTTACCGCATGTTGTTGTTCAAGACTTCCAGGCTGGCGGCAAAAAACAAGCTGAGCAACGTGGAAGAGATTTCGCTGGCCGGCCAGTTTGCCGAACTGATGGAATCCCAGGACGACGCGGACCGGGTGATCACGGATCTGATCGACAGCGACAACCCACAGATGCGGCGCATCGGACTGCATGCGATCCGCCGCGGACGCCGATTTGGAGGCCGCCTGCTGATGCCCGCATTGCTACGACGCCTGCAGGATCCCGAGGGCTGGCTGCGTCATGACGCCGTATGGATCGCCCAGGAAGCCGCGCTCGATGGCGGCGAGTTGCGCGCGGCGCTGCGCCGCGTGGCCGGTGGTGTGCAATTGCCGCAGGATGCCGTACGCGCCCGCGCCAACCCCGGCGATGGCATGTTGCATGCCGCCGTGCGTGCGCGTCAGGTGCTGGACGTGCTGATTGCGAAATCGGCTGCGGAAACCAATGCCGCGCTGGCCGCGGGCGGCGGACTCGCCGGCGCCACCGACGGCAAGCCCTACGCGCAGGACTCGGTCGGTCATATCGGCGCCGTGCATCGTCAACTGCAGAAACGCATGGCCAAGCGCAAGCTGAGCAGCAGCACGCGCCTGAAATTCCGCAAGGTCGAAAAGACCTATCCGCCCAACGACAATCGTCGCTTCCTGCTGTAAAAACAGGGCGGGCGGCAGCCTCGGCGGGCTTGGCGGGCTTTAGCGGAAGCCCGCCTTGTCGACGATCTTCTGCGCCTCGGGCTGGTACTTGCCCAGTTCCGCGACGTTGATCTTGTCGGCCTTGAACGTGCCAAGCGCCTCGAGCGCCGGGTTCGCGATCTTCACGCTCGGCACCACGGGCCATTCGTTGTTGCCATCGGCAAAGTAGGTCTGCGCCTCGTCGCTGGCAAGGTACTCGAGGAATTTCACCGCGGCCTCCTTGTTCGGCGCGTGCTTGAGCATGCCGCCACCGGACACGTTCATGTGCACGCCCTGACTCGACTGGTTCGGCCACACCACGCCGAGCTTCTCGGCCACGGCCTTGTCTTCAGGCTTGGTCGATTTCAACAGGCGCGCGATGTAATAGGTGTTGGCGATGGCCACATCGCATTCGCCGGCCGCGACCGCCTTGAGCTGATCGGTGTCGCCACCCTTCGGGGCGCGTGCCAGGTTTGCCGCGACGCCGCGAGCCCAACCCTCGGTTTTCGCCTCGCCATCGTGCGCGATCAGGCTCGATACGAGCGACAGGTTGTAGACGTGACCGCTCGAACGCGTGCAGAGCTTGCCCTTCCACTTCGGATCGGCCAGATCTTCGTAGCGCGTAATGTCGCCGGGTTTCACCGCGGCCTTGTTGTACGCGATCACGCGCGCGCGTGCCGAAAACCCAAACCAGTCGCCGGCGGGGTCGCGATAGTTAGCGGGAATACGCGAGTCGAGCACCTTCGATTTCACGGGGGCGAACACGCCGGCCTGCTGCGCGCGCCAGAGCCGTCCGATATCGACGGTGATAAACACGTCGGCCGGACTGTTGGCGCCTTCGTTCCGGATGCGCTCGAGCAGCGGATCTTCCTGGCCCTCGATGCGATTGATCTTGATGCCGGTCTGTCGCGTGAAGTTGTTGTACAGCGACTCGTCGGTCTGATAGTGCCGCGCGGTGTACAGGTTGAGCACCTTCTCCTGCGCGCCGGCTGGTACGGCGACTGCGGCGGAACCTAGCAGCGCGGCCAGTACCAGCAGCCTTCCCCCTTGCTTCGTCATCGTCTTCTCCGTGAACGGATGTTAGCCAGTGACGATAATCATTCGCATCGAGGGGGTCAAATTACAAATTTGTCATCAACCCTTGGCGCGCTCGGCCAGCGTCTTCATCGCATCGGCGGGCAGCGGGCCGTGGCAGCTGCGTTCACCACTAGCTTCGCTGACGATCAGCCAGACCTTGTCCGGCGTGCCCGCCGGATGCAGTAGCCACGCGGGGCGCAGACCCGTGGCCGGCAGGTCCTCGAGCGCCCCGCTTGCCGGCGATTGCAACAACGTCGCGCATTCGGTGACGGAGACACGCGTGGACTTCAGGAAGTCGGCATTGCCGATGACCTCGGGCAAGGCCGTATCCGAGCCCCGCAGGAAGGCGTCGACATCGAAATGGCGCGCGCTGCCGGGCACGGCGCAGGCGGACAACAGCGCGACGACGCCGAGGAGGGGAGCAAGGGTCAGGTGCGGGATGGGAGCGTTGGACATCGATCGACCTTATTGCTTCATGACATCGGCGCCCTTGGGCACCACGAACCGGAACGTATCGGCCGGCAGCGAAGGATTCTTCTGCATGTTCGTGAACGTGAGCAGCGTCGTGTTGCCGAACGCGTCGCGCAACTCCATGGCTTCGAGGTTACCGCCCTTGAAGCCGATGCCGATCCGTTCGAATTGCGTGTCCTTGGACTTCGGCGTCAGTTCGAGCCACTCCACACCGTCCCGCGTCGGGCCATTGGCGATCGTGAAATTCTTCTCGAAATCGTTGCTGCCGAACAGGATCGCGGCCGGGCTCGAACCCAGCGCGCCATCGAGCTTGCGCTCGGTCACCTGATTCAGGTCCTTGTCGAAGATGTAGAGCGTCTGGCCATCGGCCTGCAGCAACTGGTCGTACGGCTTGGTGTAGCGCCATACGAACTTGCCGGGCCGGGCGAACGCGAACGTGCCGCTCGACGTTCCAGCCACCTTGAGGATGTCGCCCTGCCCCTTGACCTGCTTCTGCGTGAACTCGCCACGCGCGCTCTTTACCGTCGACACGAAGCTCTGCAGCTGATCGACGGCGGCGGCGTGGGCATTGGTGCTTATCGCCGGTGCGAACGCAATGGTGGCAAAGGCCGCAACGGTGGACGCAAAAACGCGAAATCGCATGAGTTTTGTTCCTTTCCCTGTGGTTTTGCTCAGTTAGAGCATGGCGCGGCCGGGGGATTCCCGGCGCGCCTGTGACGGACGTAACAGTACGTTAGCCGGGAGCTTACTCGTCGTCGCGCGCGGCGGCCCCGCCGCCTTGCACGAGGATGTCGCGATTACCATTGCCGGACATCGCCGAGACCATGCCGGCCTTCTCCATATCCTCGAGCAGCCGCGCCGCGCGGTTGTAGCCGATACGCAGGTGACGCTGCACCAGCGAGATCGAGGCGCGACGGTTCTTGAGCACCACCTCGACGGCCTGATCGTAGAGCGGATCGGCCTCGCCACCGCCACCACCGATGCCGGCACCACCGCCAAGGCTGTCGCCGCCACCGTCACCATCGACGATGCCGCCCTCGAGAATGCCCTCGATATAGTTCGGCTCGCCTGCTTCCTTGAGCTGGCTGACCACGCGGTGCACTTCCTCGTCGGAGACGAAGGCGCCGTGCACACGCACCGGAAAACCGGTCCCCGGAGCGAGGTACAGCATGTCACCCATGCCGAGCAGCGCTTCCGCGCCCTGCTGGTCGAGAATCGTGCGCGAGTCGATCTTGCTGCTGACCTGGAACGCGATACGTGTCGGCACGTTGGCCTTGATCAGGCCGGTAATCACATCCACCGACGGCCGCTGTGTGGCGAGCACGAGGTGCAGGCCCGCGGCGCGTGCCTTCTGCGCGATACGCGCAATCAGCTCTTCGACCTTCTTGCCGACGACCATCATCAGGTCCGCCAGCTCGTCGATCACAATCACGATCGTCGGCAGCTTCTCGAGCGGTTCCGGCGCGTCCGGCGTCAGGCTGAACGGATTCGGGATCTTCTCTTCCTTCGCGGCCGCTTCCTCGATCTTCTTGTTGTAGCCCGCGAGGTTGCGCACACCAAGCTTGCTCATGAGCTTGTAGCGGCGCTCCATCTCGCCGACCGCCCAGTTCAGCGCATTGCCGGCCTGGCGCATATCGGTCACCACCGGGCACAACAGATGCGGAATGCCTTCGTAGACGCTCATTTCGAGCATCTTCGGGTCGATCAGGATCAGGCGCACGCTCTCGGCCTTGGCCTTGTAGAGCAGCGACAGGATCATCGCGTTGATGCCGACCGACTTGCCCGAGCCCGTGGTACCCGCGACCATGCAGTGCGGCATGCGCGCGAGGTCGGCCACCATCGGCTTGCCCGCGATGTCCTTGCCCAGCGCCATGGTCAGGCTCGAGGCACTTTCGTTGTAGATTTGCGAACCGAGAATTTCAGACAGGCGAACGGTCTGGCGCTTGGGGTTCGGCAGTTCGAGCCCCATGTAGTTCTTGCCCGGAATCGTTTCCACGACCCGGATCGAGACCAGCGACAGCGAACGCGCAAGGTCGCGTGCCAGGTTCACCACCTGGCTGCCCTTGACGCCAGTGGCCGGCTCGATTTCGTAACGTGTGATGACGGGGCCCGGGTAGGCGGCCACGACCTTGACCTCGACGCCAAAGTCCTTGAGCTTCTTCTCGATCAGGCGCGACGTGAACTCGAGCGTTTCGGCGCTCACGGTTTCCTGATGCGAAGGAATCGGATCGAGCAGCGACAGCGGCGGCAGGTCGGAGTCCTGGATATCGGCGAACAGCGGCTGTTGCTTTTCGCGCTCCACTCGCTCGTGCTTGGGCACGGCCTGCGGACGCACGATCTGCACCGGCGCGGCTTCCTCGTGCCGTACGCGCTGGACTTCGACGGTTTCGGTGCGTTCGACCTTGGCGGCCTCGCCGATGATGCGGTCCTGCTTGCTTTCGCGGCGGGCCTTGAAACCGAGGAACAGCGACTCGACGAAACCGCCGACGTGTTCGGCCACTGAGAGCCACGAGAAATGGAAGAACAGCGACAGCCCGATAGCGAACAACGTCAGCAGCAGCAGCGTCGCGCCGGAGAATCCGAGCGCGAGTTGCAGCCAGCCGCCGAGCAGGTCGCCCAGCACGCCACCCGGCGCGCGCGGCAACGCGGCGCGCAGCGGATACATGCGAATCGCCTCGAGGCCCATGCTCGACACGAGCGTCAGCGCGAAGCCGATCCAGCTGACCGTGATGCTGCCTTCGCCGGCCTCGTCGCGTTCATGCGTGTCGCGGTGGACACTGCTGGGAAACTCGGCGGTCACCGCGCGCCAGCCGCGCCAGCAGCGGCGCAGGAGCAGCACGCTCCACCAATATGCGGAAAAACCGAAGATGAAGAACAGCACATCGGCCAGCCAGGCGCCGACGCGGCCGCCCAGATTGTGGATATCGGCCACCTGATTGGCGTGGGACCAGCCGGGGTCCGCCTTGCTGTAGCTGGCCAGGACGCAGAGAAAGCCCAGCGTGACGGCCAGCAGCAGGAACCAGCGCACCTCGCCGAGCAGCTTGCCGATGCGGGAAGGCAGCGCGGACGGGTCGGTACGGGTTGTCGTGGTAGCTCGGGCCATGCAGGAGACGGAGTGCCTAATGTGGACGATGGCGGCCATTTTACTCTCGGCGGCGCCTATCGCCCTCATTGGAATTTGCAACAGTGAGCAAATGCCGCACCACTTATAATGGCGGCTTCGAATTCAAGCCGGCGTGAGGCTTCCAAAGTGGGGAAGCCGCGCCAGTCACAGGAACGCATCATGTCCAAACACGCAAAAGTGCTCATTCTCGGCTCCGGGCCCGCGGGTTATACCGCCGCCGTCTACGCGGCCCGCGCCAACCTGAACCCGGTTCTCGTCACCGGGCTGGCTCAGGGTGGCCAGCTGATGACTACGACCGACGTGGAGAACTGGCCCGCCGACGCCAACGGCGTGCAGGGTCCGGAACTGATGCAGCGCTTCCTGGCGCACGCCGAGCGTTTCAACACGGAAATCATCTTCGATCACATCCACACGGCCAAGCTGACCGAGCGCCCGATCCGTCTGATCGGCGACGCCGGTGAATACACGTGCGATTCCCTGATCATCGCCACCGGCGCCTCGGCCCAGTACCTGGGCCTGCCGTCGGAGGAATCGTTCATGGGCCGCGGCGTGTCCGCGTGCGCCACCTGCGACGGCTTCTTCTACAAGAACCAGGAAGTGGCGGTGGTCGGCGGCGGCAATACCGCCGTGGAAGAGGCGCTGTATCTGTCGCACATCGCCAGCAAGGTCACCGTGATCCATCGCCGTGACGATTTCCGCGCCGAGCCGATCCTGCGCGATCGCCTGCTGCAACGCGTGAAGGAAGGCCGCGTCGAGATCCGTTTCGACAGCACGCTCGATGAAGTGACGGGCGACGAGTCGGGCGTGACCGGCGCCAATATCCGCAACGTGAAGACCGGCGCGGTCGAGGCCGTGAAGCTCGCGGGCGTGTTTATCGCGATCGGCCACAAGCCGAACACCGACCTGTTCGTGGACCAGCTCGAGATGAAGAACGGCTATATCGTGACCAAGAGCGGCCTGATGGGCGACGCAACGGCCACGAGCATTCCGGGCGTGTTCGCGGCCGGCGACGTGCAGGACCAGATCTATCGTCAGGCGATTACCAGCGCGGCCACCGGCTGCATGGCCGCGCTCGATGCGCAACGGTATGTGGAAGCGCTGAAGTAATTGTTGTTGCGTCACTGCCCTCACCCCCAACCCCTCTCCCAGAGGGTGAGGGGAGTGAAGCGAGTGGCGGCTATAATCGGGCGTCGTGCTTTTGGAGAAGTTCCATGTCGCAAGGCGGCCCAAAATCCAATCAAAACTCGGCCAGACGATTCGGGTTAGACAACCTCTCCGGCCTGCGTGACACGCTGAAGGCCGATGCCGAGCGTCGCGAAGCCGAGCGCGTCGCGGCCGAAGCCGCCGCGCAACGCGCGCGTGAAGAGGCCGATGTCTTTCGCACCAGCATCGGCAACGTCAGTCAGTTGCGCGATCGCAATCGCATCAATCATCCCCCGCAACATCCCGCACCGGTCCCGGTGCAAACCCAGCGCGAAGATCAGGCCGTGCTCGCGGCATCGTTATCGGACGAATTCGATATCGAGAATTTGCTCGATACGGAAGAAATGTCGTTCCGCCGGCCCGGGATTGGGCTCGACGTCGTGCGCAAGCTCCGTCGTGGCGAATGGGTGCCCCAGGACAAGATCGATCTGCATGGCCTGCGCCGCGAGGAAGCGCGCGAGGCGCTGGCGGAGTTCATCCGTCGTTCGGTCCGCAACGGCGTGCGCTGCGTGCGCGTGATCCATGGCAAGGGCAATGGCTCGCCGGACAAGCTGCCGGTGCTCAAGGGCAAGGTGCGCAGCTGGCTGGTGCAGAAGGAGGAGGTCATCGCCTTCGTGCAGGCGCGCGAAACCCAGGGCGGCGCCGGCGCGGTGATGGTCCTGTTGCGCCAGCCCCGCGGCTGACGCATGCACCTGCACCTCCCCTTCGATCTGCTGTTCGGGCGCCTGCCGCTGATCCTCCACGTGATGGAGGTGATTGGCGTGCTCGCGTTCGCGATTTCCGGCGTGGTCGATGCGCGCAAGCAGCGGCTCGATGCCGTGGGCACCTTTATCGTCGCGTTTGCCACCGCGTTCGGCGGCGGCACCGTGCGCGATGTGCTGCTCGATCGCCGGCCGTTCTACTGGGTCGAACACGAGTATTACGTGATGCTGATCTTCGTGATGTCGATCGGCGCCGCCATCGTGTTTCGCGTGGTCAGCTCGGTGCGCTCCGATCGCGCCATGCTCGTGGCCGATGCGATCGGCCTCGGATTGTTCTCGGTGACCGGCACCTCGCTGGCGCTGGTTGCACAGATGACGCCGACGGTGGCCGTCATGATGGGCATCATCTCCGCGGTGTTCGGCGGCGTGGTGCGCGACGTGCTGTGCAACGAGGTGCCGATGATCCTGCGCGATCGCTCGCCCTACGCGACATGCTCGTTCGTGGGCTGCTGGGTCTACGTCGGACTGACGTGGATACGCGCGGACCAGGAGGTGGCGCTGCTGACAGGGGCGCTGGTGACGATGGCCATGCGGCTGGTATCGGTGCAGTTCGGCTGGAAGCTGCCGAGTTAGCCCGACCCCGAAGACGAAAAAAAACCGGCTTATGGCCGGTTTTTTTACATGCCGCGCGGTGTCGACAAATATCAGACCGCGGCTTCGTCCTGCTCGCCGGTGCGAATACGGATGACGCGTTCGATCTCGGTGACGAAGATCTTGCCGTCGCCGATCTTGCCGGTGTGAGCGGCCTTGACGATCGAGTCGAGCACGGTGTCCAGCTGGTTCTCAGCCACCACGACCTCGATCTTGATCTTGGGCAGGAAGTCCACGACATACTCGGCGCCGCGATACAGTTCGGTATGGCCCTTCTGGCGGCCGAAGCCCTTTACCTCGGTGACCGTCAGACCGGTCACGCCCACATCGGCCAGCGCTTCGCGTACTTCATCGAGCTTGAAAGGTTTGATGATCGCGGTAATCTGCTTCATGTCCGGCCCCTGCTTGTTGTGGTCAAAGATGACCGATTTTAGCGCGAAACGATTCTGCCGGATCAGAGGGGACGCCAGCGACACCCGGAAATATACGTGTGCTGGCCCACTTTTATCGATTCCGACCGCGAATTCGTCAATCTGGAATCCGCGCGAGGTCCCGTAACCAGACCACTGATTCCGCGTCACTCGGCGCGCGCCAGTCGCCGCGAGGCGACAGCGAGCCGCCCGAGCCCACTTTCGGTGCATTCGGAATGCACGACCGCTTGAACTGGCTCGTGCGGAAGAATCGATCGACAAAGATGGCGAGGATGCGCTTGATTTCCGCGATTTCGTAGGCGTTGCGGGGGACTTCCGGTCCGTTCGGCCACGCGCCACGCTCCGGGTCGCCCCAGGCCGACAGGGCCAGGAACGCGACCTTCGATGGCGAAAAGCCAAACCGCAGCGTGTAGTAAAGGTGGAAGTCCTGCAGCTCGTACGGCCCGATGATCCGCTCGGTTTTCTGTTCCGGCGCGCTGTCGGCGCCGCCACCCTGCCCCGCCGCGCCGCTCGGCACCAGCTCCGGGCTGATATCGGTGTCGAGCACGGCCAGTAGCACGTCCTTGCCTTCCGCCACCACCTGACCGGTATCCGCGACCCAGCGCACGAGGTGGCTGATCAGCGTTTTGGGCACGCTTGCGTTGACGCTGTAGTGCGACATGTGGTCGCCTACCCCATAGGTGCACCAGCCCAGCGCGAGTTCGCTGAGGTCGCCGGTGCCGATCACGATCGCGCCGTGGAAATTGGCCAGTCGGAACAGGTGATTGGTGCGCTCGCCGGCCTGCACGTTCTCGAACGTAACGTCATACACGGGCTCGCCGCGCGCGTACGGATGATCGAGGTCCTTCAGCATGGCGAGGCAGCTCGGGCGGATATCGATCTCGCTCGCGCTGCAGCCGACGCGTGCCATCAGTTCGCGGGCCTGTGCCAGCGTGCGTTCGCTGGTGGCAAAGCCCGGCATCGTGTAGGCGAGGATATTCGCGCGCGGCAGGCCAAGGCGATCCATGGCCTTGGCGCAGACCAGCAGCGCATGCGTGGAATCGAGTCCACCCGAAACACCGATGACCACCTTCGACAGCTTGCTCGACGACAGCCGCTGCACCAGCGCCTGCACCTGGATGTTGTAGACCTCCATGCAGCGTTCGTCGCGCTGTTGCGGATTGGCCGGTACGTAGGGGAAGCGCGCGATATGGCGAGTCAGCGGCAGAGCCTCGATGGTGGGCACCTCGACGCGAAATGCGATCACCTCGAAGCGCGCGACTTCCTCGCGATGGCGCCGCACCGAATGGCCGAACGTGACCTGATGCATGCGTTCGCGCGACAGACGCTCCACGTCGACATCGGCGCACAGCAGGTGCGACTTGTCGGAGAAGCGCTCGGACTCGCCGAGCAGTTCGCCGTTCTCGTAGATCAGCGCTTGCCCGTCCCACGCGAGGTCGGTAGTCGATTCGCCTTTGCCCGCCGACGTGTACAGATAAGCGGCCAGGCAGCGCGCCGATTGTTGCGAGACGAGCTGATGGCGGTAGCCGGACTTGCCGATGACGATGTTCGACGCCGACAGGTTCACAAGCACGGTCGCGCCGGCCAGCGCCGCGAACGACGACGGTGGCACCGGCACCCAGACGTCCTCGCAGATCTCCACGTGGAAGCGGAAGAACGGAATGTTCTCGACCTCGAACAGCAGGCCCGCGCCGAATGGCACCGTGGCGCCGAGCAGCGAGATGCGCGAGACCGACGCGTTGTCGGCGGCGCTGAACTGGCGGGCTTCGTAGAACTCCCAGTAGTTGGGCAGATAACTCTTGGGCACCACGCCGCGGATGACGCCGCCGGCCACCACCACCGCGCAGTTGAAGAGCTGATGTTCGACCAGCAGCGGCATGCCGACCACGATGGCGGGGGCGATGGTCGCCGACGCTTCGACGATCTGTTGCAGCGCCAGCTCGCACTCGCGCAGCAGCGCGCGCTGGTGAAACAGGTCGTCGCAGGTATAGGCCGACAGGCCAAGCTCGGGGAACGCGACCAGCGCGGCACCGTTGGCGGCGGCCTCGCGGGCGAGCGCGATGGTCTGTTCGGCGTTGTACGCGGGATCGGCCACGCGGCACTCGGGCACGCCCACCGCCACGCGCGCAAAGCCGTGGGAATACAGGTTGAAGAACGGATGCGTCATGTCTGCCTTTGTGGGCGCATTGTCTGGGCGCAATGGTCAATCTCGATACACGCATTCTACGTCGCATGGCGGTTCGGGTTGAGGGATGGCCACTTGCCTGCGTCGGCAAGCCAATTCCGGTAGACTCGTCCGGTGCCGCCGTCGCGGCAATTCATGACACGATGTCCGATCACAGCCCTGCCGATATCCGTACCGAGATTGTCGAGGACCTGAGCCGCATCCCGCCCGCACAATGGGATGCGCTGCTTGCGGCCCAGCCGGAACCGACCCCCTTTCTCCGCCATGCGTTCCTGCACGCGCTGCATACGAGCGGCAGCGCGGCCGACGACACCGGTTGGTCGCCGCGCTACCTGACGTTGTGGACCGGCACGGAAGGCGGCAGCGACGAACGGCTGATCGCGGCCATGCCGCTCTACGCCAAGGCCCATTCGTATGGCGAATATGTATTCGACTGGGCGTGGGCCGATGCGTATCAGCGCCACGGCGTCGAGTACTACCCCAAGTGGCTGTCGGCGATTCCATTCACGCCCGTGCGCGGCGCGCGGCTGCTGGCCGAGAACGCGGAGGCGCGCGCGCTGCTGGTACGCGTGGCGCTCGCGCTGGCCGAGGACTCCGGCATGTCGTCGCTGCACGTGCTGTTTCCCTCGGCGGAAGAAGAGCCGCTGCTGCAGGAAGCCGGCATGATGATGCGCCATGGCGTGCAGTTCCACTGGACCAATGCTGGTTACGAGAGCTTTGACGCGTTCCTGGCCACGCTCTCGCAGAAGAAGCGCAAGAACATTCGTGCCGAACGGCGGCGCGTGGCCGAGGCCGGCATTACGTTTCGCTGGCTGCGCGGCGCCGAGATCGATGACGAGGCGTGGAAGCTGTTCAACCGCTGCTATCGCCAGACCTATCGCGAGCATCATTCCACGCCGTACCTGAGCCTGGATTTCTTCCGGCGCATTGGGGCGGATATGCCCGAGAACCTGCTATTGGTGATTGCCGAGCGCGAGGGGCACCCGATCGCGACGTCGCTCGTGGTGTATGACGCTGATCCGGCCGTCAGCACGTTGTACGGCCGCTATTGGGGCGCGCTGGAGCACCATCCCTGCCTGCATTTCGAGACCGCGTATTACCAGCCGCTGGAATTCTGCATCGCCGAGGGCATCGGTACGTTCGAAGGTGGCGCGCAGGGCGAGCACAAGATGGCGCGTGGCTTTCTGCCGGTGGCGACGCGCTCGGCGCACTGGCTCGCGCACCCGTCGTTCGCCGATGCGGTGGAACGGTTTCTGGAGCGCGAGCGCGAGGGGATGGACGCGTATCTGGACGAGCTCGGGGAACGCAACCCGTTTGCCAAAGGGTGACGAAAAGCGGACGAAAGCGCCGACGAAAGCGCCGACGAAAAAAAACCGCCATCGCTGGCGGTTTTTTATTGGTGCGAACGACTTACTTCTTGTAGTTCGCCACGCCGTCGGCGATTTCCTTGTGCGCTTCTTCAACGCCAGCCCAGCCGTCCACCTTGACCCACTTGCCTGCTTCGAGTGCCTTGTAGTGCTCGAAGAAGTGCTTGATCTGGTCGAGCAGGTTCTGCGGCACATCGGACAGACCCTTCATGAACGCGGTGGCCGGGGACAGCTTGTCCACGGGCACGGCCACCAGCTTGGCGTCCACGCCGCCTTCGTCGGTCATCTTGAGCATGCCGAGCGCACGGCAGCGCACCACCGCGCCGGCCAGGATCGGGAACGGCGACAGCACGAGCACGTCCACGGGGTCGCCGTCGCCCGACAGCGTCTGGGGAATAAAGCCGTAGTTGGCCGGGTAACGCATGCCGGTACCGATGAAACGATCCACGAACAGCAGGCCGGTTTCCTTGTCGGCCTCGTACTTCACGGGATCGCTTTGGGCGGAGATTTCAATGATGACGTTGAAATCGTTCGGGATGTCTTTGCCCGGGGAGACGAGGTTGAAGCTCATGCGGATTCTCCAGATGGCTGGTGTTGTCGGATGGCGGGCATTATAGCTGGTTGGAGGTTGCCTACACCCGCCCGCGGTCCCGCGCGGACGGCCGGCTGTAGACGCTGGGCGTGCAATGGCGCGACGGTCGCACATGCTGCGAGAACCGCAGTTCCGAGCTTGCAAAGCCTGCGGCCCGGCGATGCATGTCGTGTCAACCTTCTTGCTAGGCTTCCTCTCGAATTCATCTCACCCTCTGCACTCACGGTAACAATTGGGCGATCTACTCCAAGTCAATACTCAGAAACGTTCCCTCTCCATATTTCATTCTATGTTCTGACAAAGAAATTTCGACGATTTTTCCCGCTATTTTTCCGCACAGTTCCGGATCCACTCCGTTTAAGTAGATCGAGAACATGCATCCGCCATCAATAAATTTCCAAGAGACGAACACATCGTCGCTAGCCGTTCTCCAAAATTGGACATTTCGGATTGCGCCCGAGATGACATCATCTATCAGAGTCGCCGACGAAACACTCTTTTGAAGCCCCTCTTCTGTCCAGGTTGTAATACTTCCGGTGTGTGGATTTACGATCGAGAGATCGAGCGCATCGAACAGTTTCCGGACAAGCGGAAAGGCCTTCTCTAGCCCCTCCGGGATCGCCACGCGACATACTGGCGTCATCATTTACCTCCTGAGAATATCTTTACGTTTCCTTCACCAAGGATTTTCGTTGCAAGATTGATTAGTCGCAGTATGTTGTCCGCCCATCGCCGGACTTGCCATCCGACTTACCTTCTCCTCCACCATTGTCAATGCTCGAGGCCGTTGCATTCACCACCGCGCCCGCAGTTGGCGGTAGCTTATTTCGACCTGTTATTTCTGCCTGCGGGCTCGCGCCGGATGGCGAAGTCTGCCCGTTGTTGCACTTCAATAGATTGACAAACTAGTTGGCCAAATTGTTCGCACCTCGCCCCGCACTTGCCGACTCATTGCGAAGATAGCGTATTTCGCGAGTGCGGTTGCTCTCCACCGACTGACCTGTGGACGCAAGCTTTCCGACTGCGAGCGACGAGAGGCCAGTGCCGACCGCGGCGGCAATTGCATTGCCGCCGCCGATACCAGCGACCATTGCGCCGCCGGCAGCATGCAGCGCTGCGCAGCAAGGACCGCCTTCCTTCCAGCCTGCGACGTCTGCATTGGACTCAGCCAGCGCGGCTCCGTTCTCCTTCGTCGGAGCGATACCCGAATGCGCGATAATGCCGCATTGGCATTCGCTCAATTTATGAGCTGGAGACATTCATGCATGCCCAGCATTTCGTAGCCAACCGGCTGATCGCCCCCGACTCCGGGTTGCGTATCAAGGTATTCGATCCGTCCAGCGGGGAGCCGTTTGCCGAGATCGCGCGTGGCAATGGCACCGATATCAGCGTGGCCGTGCTGGCCGCGCGGCGCGCGTATGACGGCGCGTGGGGGGCGATGGCGCCCGCCGAGCGGGTGCGGCTGCTGAACCGCGTGGCCCTGACGCTGCTCGCGCATGAGGACGAGCTGGCCGCGCTCGAGGCGCGTGACACCGGCAAGCCGCTGCGCCAGGCGCAGGCCGATGCCCGGGCGGTGGCGCGTTATTTCGAGTTCTACGCCGGTGCCGTGGACAAGCTCCATGGCCAGACCATTCCGTATCAGCCTGGTTATACCGTGTTCACCGTGCGCGAGCCGCATGGCGTAACCGGGCACATCATTCCGTGGAATTACCCGCTGCAGATCTTTGGCCGCAGCGTCGGCGCGGCGCTGGCCGCCGGCAACGCGTGCGTGGTCAAGCCAGCCGAGGATGCCTGCCTGTCGCTGCTGCGCGTGGCTGAGCTGGCGGCCGAAGCCGGTCTGCCCGAGGGCGCGCTCAATATCGTGACCGGCTATGGTCATGAAGCTGGCGCGGCGCTCGCGCGGCATCCGGACATCAACCATATTTCATTCACAGGCTCGCCCGAGACCGGCAAGCTCGTATCGCAACTGGCGGCCGAGAATCACGTGCCGGTGACGCTCGAGCTTGGCGGCAAGTCGCCGCAGATCGTGTTTGCCGACGCGGACCTCGATATGCTGCTGCCGGTGATCGTCAACGGCATCGTGCAGAATGCGGGCCAGACCTGCTCGGCCGGTAGCCGGCTGCTGGTGGAGCGCCCGATCTACGAGAAGCTGCTCGACCAGCTGGCCGGTGTGTTCGAAGCGCTGCGCGTAGGCCCTTCCGCGCTCGACCTCGAATGTGGTCCACTGATCAGCCGCAAGCAGCAGCAGCGCGTGTGGGACTTTGTCTCCGACGCGCAGCATGCCGGCATTGCGGTGATGGCGCAGGGCCATATCGTCGGGGAAGCGCCCGAGGCCGGCTTCTATCAGGTGCCGATGCTGTTCCGCGACGTGCCGCCGACGCATCGGCTCGCGCAGGAAGAAGTGTTCGGCCCGCTGCTCGCGGCCATGCCGTTCGACACCGAGGAAGAAGCGCTGGCGCTGGCCAATGGCACGCGCTACGGCCTCGTGGCCGGGTTATGGACGCGCGATGGCGGCCGGCAATTGCGGCTGGCGCGCAAGCTGCGCGCGGGACAGGTCTTTATCAACAATTACGGGGCTGGCGGCGGCGTGGAACTGCCGTTCGGCGGCACCGGCCAGTCCGGCTACGGACGCGAGAAGGGCTTCGAAGCCCTGTACGGATTCACCACACTGAAAACCATCGCCATACAACATGGGTAACATCAATTTTCTGTCGGTCGCATTCGCTATCTTCTTTTTCTGGATGGCCTGGCACGTAAGGAACAAGCGCGCCACCAATCCGTCCGGCATGCCGCGCCTGCAGGTCTTCAAGCGCAAATGGGGCGATACCGTGGGCGACCGCGTGCACTGGTGCCTCTACGTTGCGCTGCCGTTTCTGCTGGCGCTGATGATGGTGGCCAACGCCCTGCGCGGACGGGGGCCGTTTTCGCACTGACCTGAAGGGTAACCAGCGGGCTCACGATCCACGGCGCCAGACCGTGACGGGGCCGATGAGGAGACACCAGATGAGACTTGCCAGCAAGGTCGCCGTCGTCACGGGCGGCGGCTCCGGTTTTGGCGCGGGCATCGCGCAGACCTTCGCGCGCGAAGGCGCGGCGGTGATGGTTGCCGATATGAACCTCGATGCCGCCGAGCGTGTGGCGGCGGCGATTCGCGACAGCGGCGGACGCGCGCAGGCGGTGCTTGCCGATGTAGCGCGTGGCAACGATGTGGCCGCCATGCGCGATGCTACGCTTGCGGCGTTTGGTGACGTGCATATCGTCGTCAACAACGCGGGCACCACCCATCGCAACAAGCCGATCCTCGAGATCTCGGAAGACGAGTTCGATCGCGTGTACGCGGTCAACGTCAAGAGCATCTTCTGGGCCGCGCATCATTTCATTCCCCACTTCCGCAAGCGTGGTGGCGGCGTGTTCGTCAATATCGCGTCGACCGCGGGCATTCGGCCGCGGCCCGGGCTGGTCTGGTACAACGGCAGCAAGGGCGCGGTGATCACCGCGAGCAAGGCCATGGCCGCCGAGCTGGGCCCCGACAATATCCGCGTCAATTGCGTCAATCCGGTTATCGGTGCCACCGCATTGCTCGAACAGTTTATGGGCATGCCGGACACGCCCGAAAACCGCGCCAAATTTCTTGCCACGATTCCGATGGGGCGCATGTCGACGCCGGCGGATGTGGCCAATGCCTGTCTGTATCTAGCTTCGGACGAAGCGGCCTTTATCACCGGTACATGTATTGAAGTCGACGGGGGACGTTGCGTATAGGTTTGCGTGTAGGGCCCTCAGCCATCAGCTGTTCGCGGTATCCACATAACAAGGAGACAGAATGACCGCAGCTACAGTGAATCCTGGCATCAATGCCACTTCCGAGGATGCCATCTACCGCAAGGTGAGCTGGCGACTCGTGCCGTTTCTGCTGCTCTGCTACGTCGTGGCGTATCTCGATCGCGTCAACGTGGGCTTTGCCAAGCTGCAGATGCTCAATGACCTCAAGTTCAGCGAGACCGTCTACGGGCTGGGTGCCGGTATTTTCTTTATCGGCTACTTCCTGTTCGAGGTGCCGAGCAACGTGATTCTGCATCGCGTGGGCGCGCGTATCTGGATCGCGCGCATCATGATCACGTGGGGGCTGATCTCCGCGGCGATGATGTTCGTGACCACGCCGACGATGTTCTACGTGCTGCGTTTTCTGCTGGGCGTGGCCGAGGCGGGGTTCTTTCCCGGCATCATTCTTTATCTGACGTACTGGTATCCGGCGGCGCGGCGTGGTCGCACGACCACGTACTTCATGACCGCGATTGCGTTGTCGGGCGTGATTGGTGGCCCGCTGTCCGGCTGGGTCATGCAGTCGTTCGATGGCCATAACGGCTGGGCCGGCTGGCAGTGGATGTTTCTGATCGAAGGCGTGCCCTCGATTCTGGTGGGGCTGTGGGTGCTGGCGTATCTCGACGATCGCATCAGTCATGCGAAATGGCTGTCGGCCGAGGAGAAGACGGTGCTCGAGCGCAATATCGCGGCCGAGGATCAGCACAAGGAAGATCCGCCGATTGCACGCGTGCTGTCGAGTCCGCGTGTGTGGCTGATGGCGGCGATCTACTTCAGTTTTGTGATGGGGTTGTATGGCGTGAGCTTCTGGCTGCCGACGATCATCAAGCAGACCGGGGTCAGCAGTGCGCTGCATATCGGGTTGCTGACGGCGATTCCTTACGGGTGCGCGGTGATTGGGATGGTGCTGTTTGCGTCGAGCGCGGATCGGCGCGGTGAGCGCCGGTGGCATATCGCGATTCCGGCGATGCTGGGGGCGATCGGGCTGGTGCTGTCGGTGCACTGGCGCGGCGATACCACTATGGCGATGGTGGCGCTGACGATTGCGACGATCGGGATCTTGACGACGTTGCCGTTGTTCTGGAGTCTGCCGACGGCGTTTCTGGCAGGCACTGGGGCAGCCGCGGGGATTGCGCTGATCAACTCGCTGGGGAATCTTGCGGGGTTTATCAGTCCCTATGCGGTCGGGTGGCTCAAGGACGCGACGCAGAGTACGGATTCGGGGATGTATCTGCTGGCGGCTTCGATGGTGGTGGGGGCGGTGCTGGTGTTGTCGGTGCCGGCAAAGATGGTAAGTCGAGGGTAAAGACGGGCCCTCTCCCCGTGGGAGAGGGCCCTCAGAACGCTGCTTACTCGCCCAGCATCTGGGCGACCGAGCCGGCGGTGCCGGCGGCGCGTTCGCCGATGCGCTCGTGGAGCGTGTGCAGCAGTTCGTCCTCGTTGAACGGCTTGCCGAGGTAGACGTCCACGCCGATCTCCATCGCGTAGCTGCGGTGTTTCTCCGCGGTGCGCGACGTGATCATGATGATCGGCATATGCCGCGTACGATCGTCCGCGCGCACGTTGCGCGTCAGGTCGAAGCCGTCCATGTTCGGCATTTCGATATCGACCATCATCGCGTCCGGCATGACCTCCTGCAGTTGCCGCAGCGCATCCACCCCATCGCGCGCCAGCACGACTTGGTAGCCCGCGCGCGACAGCAGCCGCTGGCTGGCCTTGCGTACGGTCAGCGAATCGTCCACCACCATCACGGTCGGCCGTGTGGCCAGACCCGGGACCGGGGTGGCGTCGCCCGCGCGGCCGAGTTCGGCTACCGCGCCGATGGTCTCGACCGGTGCCGGCAGCGGCGATGCCTGATCGCCGCGTTCGCGCACGAAGCGCTGCGCCAGCACCACCGGGTTGTAGATCAGCACGATCTCGCCATCGCCCAGCGTGGTAGCGCCGGCAATGCCTTCCAGACGCGCCAGATGCGGCCCGATGTGCTTGACCACCACTTCGCGGTTGCCGACCACTTCATCGACGTGCACCGCGACGCGATCCGCACCCGAGCGCACCACCACCAGCGGGGAATACTTGCGGCCCGATGCAATCGCCGCGCTCTCCTCGAGCAACGTGCCGAAGTAGAAAAACGGCACATCGCCACCAGCGGCCGCATAGCTGCCGGCGTTGTAGGCCTCCAGCAGCGGCTGCGCGCGCAACTGGTGTACCTGATCCACCATGCCGCTCGGCATCGCGTACAAACGATTGCCCACCGAGATCAGCAGCACCTGCGTAATGGCCGTGGTCAGCGGCAGATGCACGGTGAAGCGCGTGCCGCGACCGGACTCGGTGCTCAGGTTGATCCGGCCGCCGAGCGCGACGGTCTCCGCACGGACCACGTCCATGCCGACCCCGCGGCCCGCCAGCTCCGACACCGCATCCGCTGTCGAGAAGCCCGGCGCGAAGATCATCTCCGTCAGCCGCGCGTCGCTGGCGTCATCGTCGTGCGTCAGCAGTTCGCGTTCGACCGCGCGGCTGCGAATGCGCGCGAGATCGAGGCCACCGCCATCGTCCGAGAAATGCAGCACGACCTCGTTGCCTTCCTGCTGCACTTCCAGCGAGAGCGACCCGGTCGCGGGCTTGCCCGCGCTCTGCCGCACGCTGGCGGCTTCGATGCCATGCACCACCGCATTGCGGATCAAATGCTCGATTGGTCCGGCCATGCGGTCCAGCACCGAACGATCGATCTCCACCGTACCGCCCTTGATCAGCAGCCGCACTTCCTTGCCGGTTTCGCCGGCGGCCTGACGCGCCACGCGATACAGACGCTCCGCCAGCGCATCGAACTGCACCATGCGCGCCTGCATCAGGCCGCGCTGCAATCCGCGCGTCAGACGTGCCTGCGCCGCGAGGTCGCCCGAGGCGCGGTCGAAACCGCGCTGCAGATTCTGCTCGACCGTGGCCACGTCGTTCACGGACTCCGCCATCATGCGCGTGAGTTCCTGGAAGCGCGTGAAGCGATCGAACTCGAGCGGGTCGAATTCCTGATTCTGCTGCTGGTCGGCAATACGCGAAGCCAGCTGCGTTTCCGCCTGAATCTCGATCTCGCGTAACTGGCCACGCAGACGCGCGACGTTGTCGTTCAGTTCGCCGAGGTACGAGCGCAGTGCATCGAGCTCGCTGTCCAGGCGCGCGCGCGTGGCACCCACTTCGCCCGCATCGTTGATCAGCGTGTCGAGCGCGCGGGCCTGCACGCGGACCATCGCGCGCTGACGCTCGCCATCGACTTGCGCGGACTGCGACAACTGCGTGATCTGGGCGATCGGCGCCACGGTGGTGGCCGGCACCAGTGCCGACGTAGCGGCCTCCGCAACGTTGGCTGCGGCATCCGCAGGTCGCGTCTCCGCGGCCGCCGGCGCATCCACGAGGCCGTTGACGACATCCGCATCGTCGGCCCGCAGCAGACGGCCATTCTGTAACGCATCGACGTGCGCGAGCGTACGGTCGTACCAGGCGTAGAGCCGGCGGAACAGATCCGGTTCGATACGCTGGCCACGCACCGCGGTCTCGACCAGCGCTTCCATCTCGTGCGCGGCCTGGCCCAGCGACATCGCGCCAGCCATGCGCGCACTGCCCTTGAGCGTATGGAGCGCGCGCAGCATCAGACCACCATGCTGCGTTTCTTCGGGCGACGCTTCCCAGGTGCGCAGCAGCTTGCCGAGCTCCGGCACACTGCCATGCGCTTCCTCGAGGAAGATTTCGACGAGCGCGGGCTCGAGCAGCGCCGCGTCGAGCGACGGATCGTCTTCCGGCTCGGGAATGTGTACCTCGACCACACCGTCCGCGTCGCGCGCGAACGGCGCGCGCCCAAACGGCGTAGGCAGCGTAAGCACCACCGCGTCATGTACCGGCGGCAGTTCGGTCACCGGCGTCAGATGCGGCGCGGCGACGTCGACCACCGGCAGCGCGTCATGGGTCTGCGCGAGGCCCGTGACGGGCAGCGAAGATTCACCGACGAGCGGCAGTACCGAAGCCTGCGGCAGTTGCTCGAACAACTGCGCGACCGAGCTTTCGTTGCCGGTGCTGATCTGTGGCGGCGGCAGATTGACGCGCGGCCTGACCAGCGCGCGCTCGCCAAACTCGTCGAGACCGCGGCACAGCGCGGGCTCCGCATCGGGCCACACGCCCGCGGCAAACTGATGCAGCATGCCGCGCAGACGTTCCACGGCCTGCTCGAGCAGACGGAAGTCGCCCGGATGCATGACCACTGGATGGTTGCCGAGCAACAGCAGCAGGCGCTCGAGCGCGCCGGCAATCTCGCGCACGGGCTCGAGCCCGACGGTCGAAGCGCTGCCCTGCAGCGTGTGCGCCACGCGCAGCGACAGGTCGCTTGGCGACGGATAGCCGGACAGGCGCCATTCGGACAGATCGGTGGCGAACTGGCGCAGCAGATCGTCGGCTTCCTGCAGATAGACGTTATAGAGCGCCAGGCCGATGCGGATCGGGCCGATCACCTTGTAGTGATCGTCCTCGTTCGACAGCGCGTCGGGCAGGCGGAACGGCAGGACGTTGGTATCGTCGGTGGCCGTGGCGGTGACTGCAACCTCGTCGCTGCCGGGCTCGCTACCGGTCTCGCTGCCGGTCTCACTATCAGCCTCGCTATCGATCTCACCGATCGCATCGCCGGCTTCATTGAACGGCGCAATGACGATGGTCGCGCTGGGTTCGGCAACCACTTCATTCGCCTTCGCCAGCGGATCGATACCGGTCGTCGCCGGCAGCGCATGCGCGGCCAGCAGATCGTCGAGCGACATCGGCTCGGCGGCGCTGGCATGCGAGGCGCCTTGCGGCGGCTCGCGCAGATTCTGCGCATCCTCGATCAGCGACGTGATATCGCGCAGCGACGCCGGATCGCGTTGCAGCGCCAACGCCCAATCGCGCAGCAGCCCATGCGCGCGCTCGAGCAGGGCCAGCAGCGCCGGCACCGGTTCGCGCGCCTCCGCGATCCACAGGTTCATCACCTGTTCGATCGCCCATGCGGCCTCGCCATAACGCATCAGCCCGACCATACGGCTCGAGCCCTTGAGCGTATGGAACGCGCGGCGCACGCGGCTCAGCACGTCGGCATTGCGGAACGCCTCGACCCCACCGGGCAGATCGAGCGCGAGATTGCCGAGCACCTCTTCGGCCTCGGCCAGGAAAATTTCCAGCAGCTCGGCGTCGATCGCCGCCGCATCGGTCGGCATCGGCGCGATCGCCTTCGCCTCACCGGCGGGCGTAGCAACCGGCAGCGCTTCGGCGAGCGCCACGACCAGCCGCTCGGCGGCCGATTCGCTGCCCGCGAGCCACGCATGCAGTTGCGTGGTCGCATCGTGTGCCTGCTTGCGCAGCGCCGCGTCGTCGTCGATCGCGGCCTGATCGGATACCACCTGCAGTGCCGCGCGCAGCCGTGCGACTTCGGTCGAGTCCGCGCCGGCACCGACGCGAATCGCATCGACAGCCGCCGCGCGCGCCGCGGCCAGCGGATTCAGCGCGCCATGCGCCGAGCCATCGAAGCCAGCGTCGCCGCCGGCCAGCATGCTTTCGACGTCCGCGAGCGGATCGGCATCGCGCTTGCCACGTCCGAACTCGAGCGTATCGACGAACGCGTGAACCGCGCCGAGATCCGCCGCAATCGCGGACAGTCGCTCCAGACGAATTTCCGCAGTGGTGGCACCGCCCAGCTCCGCAAGCGCGTCCAGGCGCTCGCGCACGATACCCATCGCCGTGCGCGCGGCGTCGGCCTCGGCGTCAATCCCTGCCGGCATGGCCACGCTGCCCTGCAGGCGTTCAAGCGTCGCCTGCAGCCCGCCGAACGCGCCGATGGCGTCATTGAGCGCGCTGGATACCGCGGGCGCGCCCGGCCCCGCCGGATTGGCCGCGTTGCGGTCATACGTATCGAGCCACGATTCGCCGCTGTCGAGCTGCGCGCGAAGCTGGGTGACAGCGTCTGCGCGCAATGCCTGCGCATGCGCAACCTCTACCATTTCCGCGAGCCAGTCGGGTGCCACGGCATCGGCATCTTCGAGGCAGGCGGTCAACGCTTCGCAGCGCGTCGCAAAGGTGGCCGCGGAGAGATGACCGGAATTGCCATGCACGCGCCATGGCATGGCCAGCGCGCGCGAAAGAAACAGTACCAGGCCCGCCGGTCCGAGCGCGTGGCCCGACAGGTCGTCCTCGTCGATTCTATTGCGGGCGCGCGCCGCACGCGCGTCCTCGCCCTGCGCGGCCGCGGTCGCGATCAGTTGCTGCAGCGCCGGCTGCGCAAGCGGCATCGCGGCTTCCGCCAGCGAGGCCAGCGCAAGCTCCCAGTCGGCCTGTTCAGCCCCAGCCGCGCGCTCGATGGCGCCAGCCGCCTGCTGCAGGTTCTGCGAATCGATCGGATCGAGCCAGCCGTAATAGCGCAGCCGGAAGTCGGCGCGCGCGGCCGCATGCGCGGCATCGATGCGAAACGCCTGCAGGCAGCGCGCGATATCGAGGCGCAGCACTTCGAGCGAGGCCTGCATCGCCGGCGTGCTGCCATCCGGCGTCGGATCGGGCATCAAACCCGTCGACACCAGCAGGAAAATGGCGTCGTTGAGCAGCGCCTGCGGCACACGGATCTGGCCCTGCAGATACTGGCGCAGCAGCAGATGCGCACGCGCGGCAAAACGCTTGGCAAGCAGGTCCGACGGCAGCAGCCCATGGCCGAGGCAACGGAATACCAGCGCCAGCACATGCCAGATCCCACGGTCTGGATGATCGGACGAGCGACGGGAGTCCTGCTCGTGATTGCGCACTTCGTCGAGCGCGGACTGCAACGGCAGCCACGTCTCGCGTAACAGCGAAGCGTCCTGACACGGCGTGGGCAGGCGCAGCGCGCGCAACAGCGCGGCTTCAAAGCGCTGACGCGCACGCGTGACGGCGTTGGCCGAGCGCGTCGGCAGCACCATGCCCGGCAACATCTGGAGTTCCTCGACCCAGAGGTCGCCCGGATGGATGCGATCTTCCTTCATCAACGCCAGCGCGTCGGCATACGGACGGAACAGCCGTAGCGGATCCTCCGCATCGCCGGCCATCAGGTCGTCCACATACTCGGCCAGCGCCTGCACGCCATGACGGAATACCACCAGCGCTTCCGCGCTCGCCGGGACGGTGCCCGCATCGATCGCCTCGAGCAGCCGGCGCAGGGCCTGGCAATACACGTCCACGCCGCGCAGCCCGACGATATGCACCGCACCCGCGGCCTGATGCAGCTGCTGGCCGGCCAGCCGCAGCGACGTGGTGTCGCGCGCGCCGAGCGCCTCGGGCGTCTGCCGCACCTCGTCCATGTAGTGGCCGAGTTCGCTCGCGGCGTCGTCGAGCGCGGATCGCAGGCTCGGCGCGAGCCATGCGAGGGACGACAGGTCGCGTTGCGCCACCACCGCCGCGCCGCCGTCGTTGTCGACGTCAGCCGCGGTGGCATAGGTGGAAAGCATGGCGACATCGCTGTGGCCAATTTGGTCGCTGGGGTCGCTCTGCTCGCTCTGGAGGGTGGAATTCAGGGACATGACGGCTAGGGTTGTGCCCGGGCGTAAAAACTCAGGCGATCTTGAACCGCGACACGGAGTTGCGGAGCTCTTCGGTCAGTGCCGTCAGCTGGCGCACCGAGCTCGCGGTGTGGCGCGTACCGGCCGTCGTCTGCGCGGTCACCTGGAGGATGCCCTCGATGTGACGCGCGACGTTGGTGGCCAGGTCCGCCTCATGAGAGGTGGTCGACGAAATCTGTTCGATCAGCTCGGCAAGCTGGCGCGACACGCGGCCGATCTCCACCAGTGCGGCACCGGCGTTATCGGACAGGCGCGCCCCTTCGACCACGCCCTGCGTGCTGCGCTCCATGGCGTGCACCGCATCCTGCGTATCGGTCTGAATCGTGCGGATCAGCGCGCCGATCTGCTTGGTTGCTTCGCCCGAGCGTTCCGCCAGGCGCTGCACTTCTTCCGCCACCACCGAGAAGCCGCGGCCCGCTTCACCGGCCGAGGCGGCCTGGATGGCGGCGTTCAGTGCCAGCACGTTGGTCTGCTCGGTAATGTCCGAGATCAGCTCGACGATTTCACCAATCTCCTGCGACGATTCGCCCAGTCGCTTGATCCGCTTCGAGGTTTCCTGAATATGCTCGCGAATGCCGTTCATACCGGCAATCGCGTTCTGCACCGCCTGCTGGCCCTGCTCCGCCGCGGACAGCGATGCGCGTGCCACGTTGGCGGATTCGGCCGCGCCGCGCGACACCTGCGTAATGCGATCGGCCATCTCCACCACCGACTCGCCGGTCTGGCGGATCTGGCGCGACTGTTCTTCCGTGGTGGCGGCGAGCGTCACCGAGGTTTCCTGCACCTGGCTCGACGCGTTCTGCACTTCCCCCGCGGTCTGTTGCACACGACCCACCAGTTCGCGCAGTTCTTCCACCGTGTAGTTCACCGAGTCGGCGATGGCGCCGGTGATGTCCTCGGTCACCGTGGCCTGACGCGTCAAGTCACCGTCAGCGATGTCCTGCAGCTCGTTCATCAGTTGCAGAATGGCCTTCTGGGTCGCGTCGTTGGTGCGCTTTTCTTCCATGCGTCGCGCTTCCGCTTCGCGTTCGCGCGATTCGGCTTCCACCGCGCGCAGGCGCGAGTCGCGCAGGTACAGCGCGGCAAGGCCGGCCAGGAACACCAGCGTCGACAAGGCCGACACGATCGTCGCGCCCAGCGTCCACGGACGGAACCGCGCCGTTTCCGCGTAGGCGGTCTGCAGCGTGCCGAGTTCCCCACGCAGCGCCTCGTTGTCATTGAAGATCTGCTGCTGCGCGCGCTTGGCCGCGATCAGGCCAGGCAGGTTCTGCAGAATGGTCTGCGTGGTCTTCTGCACCGCGTCGAAGCGTTGCGAGAGTTGCTGCAGGTAGGTTCGCGTCTCGGCGTCGGAAGCGGCCGACAGGCGCAGCGCTTCGGAGCCGTTCAGCAGACCATCCAGCGTTTCGCGGAACGTGTTGGTGTCCTTGCCCAGCAGGAACGCGGTTTCCGGATTCACGCCCTCGCCCGACAGGAACTCGTTGAGGTTCTTACCCAGACGCTGCGTCAGCATCACGAGCTGCGCGGAGGCGGCCACCTCGCGCGCGTTGGCGCCTGCCTGCAGCTTGATGGCGGCCACCTGTTCTGCGGCTTCGAGCAGTTCGGGGTTCGAGGCGTTGAAGATCTGCAGCGTCTGACCGATCTGCGTCAGAATCGGCTGCTGGGCCAGCACGTCGCCCGCGCTCTTCTCGGAACGCTTCCACGTGTCGATGGCGCGCTCCAGCAGCGGTTGCGCGGTGCCCGTGGTGGCGGTCACGTGACGCTCGTCGCTGCCGTCCTGCAGCGCCTTGAGGTCGGCCGCGAGTTCTTCCTTCGACTGGCGTAGCTGGGTGAAAGCCTGAGCATTGCCCAGCAGTGCCACCGGCACCGCCTTGCCCAGACGCTGCGAGTGCATCAGCATGTTACCGGCGATTTCGATCTGCGCCGCGCCGTTGGTTGCCTGACGGTTATCGAGGTACACCGAGGCCAGCAGGGCCAGCAGCGATACCACCACGCCTCCGGTCAGCACACGCTGCTGCGCGGCAAACGGCATGCGCGTCAGCCAAGAAGACACCTGCTCTACCGGCGTCCGTCCCAGGCCGGCCGTGGCTTTGCGGCCCGCAAACACGCTCCCCGGCGGAATGGCCCTGGCGGCCTCGGCGCCTGCCGCCGCTCCCCGGCGTCCCAGGCTGATCTTCTTGATACCCATAGCAACCCTCTTGTCGTTTTTTGTACTGACCTGTTGATCTGCTGCCTCCCCGCCCCGACCGGAGCACGGAGTTCCCCTCGAAACAAACCGATATCAAGTTGCCGCGCGGCCCACCTGCAGGAACGCCGGGGCTTCCAGCAGCTGGCGAATGTCCAGCACCTGCCAGTCGCGCCCGTCACGATCCGCGAAGCTGGCACCTTCCCAGGCAGACTCCGAGGCCTGCACCTCGCCGTGCGGCAGGCTCAGATCGCCGGCGTGGCGCAGCCCGACCACGCGCGTGGCGATGATCCCGCAAGCACGCTCGACGTTACGCGACAGCACCACGATCTTGCTGCCCGCCTGCACCGGTGTCGGTGCCTCGCCGCAGAACATGCCGAAGTCGATCACGCCCAGCAGGTTGCCGCGCGCATTGATAAGTCCGCGATACCACGACTGCGTCAGCGGCACGCTCGCGGGCGGACGCATCTCGAGCACCTCGCCGGTTTCGGGCAACGGCAGCAGCCAGTGGCGCTGGCCGATCTGCACACCGAGGTAGCTGTCCACCGCCGGCAGGCTGCGCGCCTCGCGCAGACGTCGGGCCAGCATGGCCTGATAGTCCTGCAACCTGGTCTGGCGGGCTCGGAGGTCTTGGCGCGGCGCGTTCATGATCGGATTACCCAAGGCGGAGGGCGGGCTGCAACGGCACAGCGCCGCCGGGATGGCAAGGTGGCGACAACAACGGCTGTCGCCTGCGCTCGGTTACTGGGCCAGCGCGGCGATCTTCGACAGCAGTTCCTCGCCGTCAACGGGTTTTACAACATAGTCCGACGCGCCCTGACGCATGCCCCAGATGCGATCGGTGTCGAGCCCCTTGCTCGTGCACATGATCACGGGGATGTCCTTGAAACGGTCGTCTCGCTTGATCGCGCGCGTGGTCTGGTAGCCGTTCTGGCCAGGCATCACCACGTCCATCAAGATCAGGTCGAATGCTTCCGCCTCGAGCCGCGCCATGGCCTGGTCGCTGTTGCCGGCAACGGAAACCTTGAACCCCTTCTTGCCGAGCAGATCGGACATGAACAGGGCCTCGGTGGGCGAGTCATCGACGATGAGAATTTTGCTGATGGTCATTTGTATCGATCCTAGAAAGCTTGAGCGGCCCGCTTCAGGCCGCCACAGCCGAGCCCTCCTCCGGTACGCCGCCCGGCAGGCAGGCCTGGACGGCCTGCAGAAGGGCTTCGCGGGTGAAGGGCTTGGCGAGGTGATCGTGCGCGCCGACGAGCCTGCCGCGCGAGCGGTCGAACACGCCGTCCCGCGAGGACAGCATGATCACTGGGATCGCGTGGAAGCGTGGGCTTTTCTTGATGAGGGAGCAGGTCTGATAGCCATCGAGGCGCGGCATCAGGATGTCGCAGAAGATCAGGTCGGGATGCATGTCGCCGATCTTGGCGAGCGCGTCGAAACCATCCTCGGCGAGCATGACCTCACATCCTGCCTGCGACAGGAAGATCTCCGCTGTGCGGCGGATGGTGCTGGAATCGTCGATGACGAGCACCTTGCGGCGTGCGGCCGCCTGACCCGATACGTCTTCTGTTTGCGTGACCCGCATGTTGTTCCCGCGGCCAGCTGCCTGCAGTCGAGCAAGCGCCAGCATTCACTTGAGAACACCCGCACGACGCAGCAAGCGCTGCGGCGGCGGCCCCCGATATCCTGTTTCCCAGTCAAAAAAAGCCAGCCGACCAGCCGGCGCTGGCAACGCCCGCGGACGGATCCACGGCGCTGCCCTGTATTCACGGGCCCGATTCGGGGCCTCTGTTTTGTACCACCGGCCCGTCAGTCGGGACGGTTATCCGGTTTTGCCGCAGAGTGTGACTTCTTGGCGAGGGGCCGTCAATCCGGAGCCCCGGCCCCGGCCCGCCGATCTGTCGCTTTGGCGCTACGGCGCGCCAGAGCGACGAAACTTCGCGATGACACCGCAATCAGATTGCGACCATCTCGAAATCTTCCTTGCGCGCACCGCACTCGGGGCAGGTCCAGTTCATCGGGACATCTTCCCAGCGGGTACCCGGCGCGATGCCGTCTTCGGGGGCGCCGGTGGCCTCGTCATAGATCCAGCCGCAGATCAGGCACATCCAGGTCTTGTATTCCATATTCAGGCTCTTGCCACTCTCCATTAAAATCCAGCGCATGATGGTACCCGAATCGATGCCCAAGGCGCCAGCGTGGCGCCGCAAGTTTCAATCCAGTTCCTACGCGTTGACGCATGTTATAGACAGTTATTGATTGAAACTGGTGCGTTCGCCGTCTTTTATTCAAACATTGCCGACATCCCCGTAACTATGACCCGTAACCAGCAGCTCTTCGATCGTGCCCAGCAAACCATTCCCGGCGGCGTCAATTCGCCGGTGCGCGCCTTCCGCTCGGTGGGCGGCACGCCGCGCTTCATCACGCGCGCCGAGGGCGCATGGATGTGGGACGCGGATGGCCAGCGATATATCGACTACATCGGCTCCTGGGGACCGATGATCGTCGGCCACGCGCATCTGGAGGTGGTCAAGGCAGTACAGCAGACCGCCGCCCACAGCTTCTCGTTCGGCGCGCCGACCGAGGGCGAGATCGAGATGGCCGAGGAAATCTGCAAGCTGGTGCCGTCGATCGAGCAGGTACGCCTGGTCTCGTCGGGCACCGAGGCGACCATGAGCGCGCTGCGCCTGGCGCGCGGCTTCACGGGTCGCGACCTGATCATCAAGTTCGAGGGCTGCTACCACGGCCATGCCGACAGCCTGCTGGTGAAGGCCGGCTCCGGCCTGCTGACGTTTGCCGACACCACGCAGAACGCGCCCTCCTCGGCCGGCGTACCCGCCGACGTGACGCGCCACACGATGGTGCTGTCCTATAACGACGTGCAGCAACTCGAAGAAGCGTTTGCGCGCCACGCGGGCGAGATCGCGGCCGTGATCGTCGAGCCCGTGGCCGGCAATATGAACCTCGTGCGCGCCAACGAGGACTTCCTGCGCGCCATGCGTAATCTGTGCAGCCAGCACGGCGCCGTGCTGATTTTCGACGAAGTGATGACTGGCTTCCGTGTGGCGCTCGGCGGCGCGCAGGCGCACTACGGCATCCGCCCCGACATGACCTGCCTGGGCAAGGTGATCGGCGGTGGCATGCCGGCGGCGGCGTTCGGTGGCCGGCGCGACATCATGGCGAAGCTGGCGCCGCTGGGCGGCGTGTATCAGGCCGGCACGCTGTCGGGCAACCCGCTCGCGGTGGCCGCGGGCCTGACCACGCTGAAACTGATCCAGGCACCGGGTTTCTACGATCGCCTGGCCGCGCAGACGCGCAAGCTCGCCGAGGGCCTGAGCGCCGCGGCGCGCGCCGCCGGCGTGCCGTTCTCCGCCGACGCCATCGGTGGCATGTTCGGCATCTATTTCCGCAATGAGGTGCCGCGCAGCTTCGCCGAGGTGACCGAAGCGGACGTCGGCCACTTCAACCGCTTCTTCCACGCGATGCTCAACGAAGGCGTGTATCTGGCGCCGTCGGCGTTCGAAGCCGGCTTTGTGTCGGCGCAGCATGACGACGCGATCATCGACGCGACGCTCGCGGCGGCGGCCAAGGCATTCGCCGCCGGTTGATCCGGACGGGGTAGCCGCGCGTCGCCCCTGCGCTACACTGGGTTCTGTCGAACCTCGAGTTCAGGAGCCATCGATGCGTGCTGCCTCTATCCGTTTCAATGTGTTGCGCTGGCTGGCGCTGCTGTGCGCCGCCAGCCTGTTGTCCGCGTGTGGGTACAACGACTTCCAGTCGAAGGACGAGGCCGTCAAGGCGGCCTGGGCCGAAGTCGTCAACCAGTACCAGCGGCGCGCCGACCTGATTCCGAATCTGGTCAATACCGTCAAGGGTTACGCGAGCCATGAGCGCGAGACGCTCGAGGCCGTGACCAAGGCGCGCGCGCAGGCCACCAGCGTGCAGGTCACGCCCGAGACGCTCAACGACCCCGAGGCGTTCGCGCGCTTCCAGCAGGCGCAGGGCCAGCTCTCGAGCGCGCTGTCGCGGCTGATCGCGGTGTCCGAAAACTATCCGCAGCTCAAGGCCGACGCGGGGTTCCGCGATCTGCAGTCGCAACTGGAAGGCACCGAGAATCGCATCACGGTGGCGCGCCAGCGCTATATCGCCGCGGTGCAATCGTATAACGTGCTCGCGCGCAGCTTCCCGACCAACCTGACCGCGATGGTGTTCCGCTATCCGGTCAAGGCATCGTTCACGGTGGAGAACGAGAAATCGATCTCCACGCCGCCGGCCGTCAAGTTCTGACGCGCCATGGCGCACCGAATGTTCCCGTCGCCGCTCCCCTTCGCACGCGCGGGGTGGTATCTGACGTTGCTGTGTCTGACCCTGCTGCTCGCGCTTGCACGGCCCGTGCAGGCGCAGGGCACCACCGACGGCTTCGTCAACGTGCCGCCGCTCGCGCAACGCGTGACCGACCTGACCGGCACGCTGACGCCCGACCAGCGCAGCGCGCTCGAGAACGTACTGGGCGAGTACGAGCAGCAGCGCGGCAGCCAGATCTTCGTGCTGATGGTGCCGACCACCGCGCCCGAGACCATCGACGCCTACAGCATTCGCGTGGCCGAGGCCTGGCGCGCGGGCCGCAAAGGTATCGATGACGGCGTGATCGTGCTGATCGCCAAGAACAATCCGTCCGATCTGCGCCGCATGCGGCTCGAGGTCGGGCGCGGCGTGCAGGGCTCGCTGACCGATGCGATGTCCAAGCGCATCCTGCAGGACGTGATGGCCCCGCATTTCCGCCAGAACGATTTCTACGGCGGACTCGCGGCCGGCATCACGGTGATCCAGGCGACCATCGACAAGGAAGGGTTGGCGGCACCGCAGGCCAAGGCGCGGACGGCACAGTCGTCATGGCAGGATTTTCTTCCGGTGCTGTTGCCGCTGGCGATCATCGCGTTTTTCTTTATCTCCGCGATACTGCGCGGCGGGCGCGGCGGGCGCGGCCCGCAGATCGTCACGGGCCGGCGCGGCTGGCCCACCACGACCGCGGGTGGGCTCGGCGGCATGGCCGGTTATGAGATCGGGCAGCGCTGGGGACGCGGCGGGGGCGGCTTCGGCGGTGGCGATTTTGGCGGCGGTGGTGGCGGAGGTGGCTTTGGCGGCGGGGGTGGCGGCACGTTCGACGGCGGCGGCGCCTCGGGCAACTGGTAACCGGAGGCCTATCGATGCCATCGCTCAAACGTGCATTGCGGCATTGGGGTACCGGCCAAGGGTCGGCGCGCAAGGCGTTTCCGCCCGAGGCCCAGCATCGCCTGCAGGTGGCCGTGCATGCCGGCGAACAGCACCATCGCGGTGAGCTGCGCGTGGCCATCGAGACCAGCATGCCGGTGGGTCATGCGTGGGCCGGCGTCACGCCACGCGAACGCGCACGCATGTTGTTCGGCGCGCTCGAGGTGTGGAACACCGAAGATCATTCCGGCGTGCTGCTGTATATCAATCTGGCCGATCACGCGGTGGAGTTGCTCGCCGATCGCGGCATCGATGCGCGCGTGAGTCAGACCGCGTGGCGGCAGATCTGCGACGATCTCGCGCGCGGGTTGGCCAGGGACTTGTCCGTCGGCCCCGTGCTCGATGCGATCGCGCGCATCCACGCGCTGCTGATCGAACACTATCCGGCCAACGGTGGCCACAATCCCAACGAACTCGACGACCGGCCGTTCGTGTTGTGAGCGGCGTGAGTGGCGTGAGTGGCGTGAGCGGTGATGCGGCTCAGCCGCGCGCACGTCCCATCATGTACCACGCGGCCGCGAGTACCTGCAGCACGATCAGGCCGGTCCATACCGACAGGTGCGCGGCCATCGGATAGTGACCATCCGTAGCGGGCCAGAAGTCGAGCACGAAGCCGATACCGATCTGGAAGGCAAACGTCGCAAGAAACACCGTCAGCGTGAGCGCGGTGGTGGCACGGCCGATCATGGCATCGGCGAACCGGCGCGCAAGCACCGCGTAGGTGAGGATGCCGCTGGAGCCGAACACGCCGTACGCGGCCCACAGCACCGTCAGCGGCACGGGCACGCGCAGCATCAGCAAAGCCTGAATCACGATAAAGCCCATCATGCCAAAGCCGGCAAACGCGTAGAGACTGACGCCCGCGCGCTCCAGATGGCGCGCGGCCCAGCCCGCACCGACGCAACCGGCCATCATCGCCATGCCGATCACCGACACGTAGCGCGCGCTGTCCGCCGCGGCCAACCCCTGCACGTCGCGCATGAATGCGGTGACCCATAGCGTCTGCACCGCGAGGAAGATACCCTGATTCAGCAGCGTGAGCGGCACCACGCGCCAGAAGCGTTCGCTGCCCAGAATCGTGCGTGTGCCGCGCAACTGCTCGGCCAGACTCTCGCGGCCCACACGCGGGACGTCGGGCACACCGAACCACAGCAGCACGGCCATGGCGAGCGAGATCACGCCCATGGCCGCGCTGAGCGTGCGCCAGTCGGTCCACGACAGCAGCCACGCCAGCGGCGTGCCCACCAGCACCGCGCCGAGACCGCCGATCGCCATGACCACGCCATTGAGCAACGGCATGCGCGAGAGCGGGAACCACATCGACAAGGCCTGAATGGCGGCACCGAGGCAGACCGACACGCCAATGCCGATCATCATGCGGCCCGCGGCCAGCCCCACCATGCCCGGCGCCGAAGCGAACACCAGCGAGCCGGCCACGGCCAGCAGCAGCAGCGCGGCCTCGGTGCGGCGCGGCCCGAAGCGGTCGAGCATCAGCCCCGCCGGCAGCTGGGCACAGGCAAAGCCGAGGAAATAGAAGCTCGTCAGCAGACCGAGGTCCCCGGCACTCAGCCCGAGCTCGCGTACGAGATGCGGCGCAAAGCCAAGATTGACGCCGCGAAACACATAGGAGACGAGAAACCCGAGCGAGAACACGGCCAGCACGCGCCAGCGCGTGGGGCTGGGCTGTGGCCGCTGTGCCGTGGTGGCACCGGGCGCTGGGTCGCTAGCGGGATGGTTCGAGGTGGCGGCGGAAGCGGTGGAAGCGGTCATGCCCTGCATTGTCCTCACCAAAGTGGTGCAAGACCAGCAAAAAATCGCCCACCGCGACAGGTTGAATAATCTGCACAGCCGTCTCCGCCCTGAAACAGTTCACGGTCCGATCGGTCGGTATATGTCTGAATCGGCGCTTCACGTTCTTAACAAGTTGTATCGCGAGTGGCCTCAGGTTTCATCGATGCAACCATTTGACCGCGCGTGCATTTGCAAATGTAGCGAGCGCTCGCCTCGTGCTTCTGGGCGATACAAATGTGGCACCCACTTGGCATCCACGTTGCGCCTCGGCAAAAAGGATGAGTGGGGGCTCACCTAGACTGTGGCGCAACCATGGGTGGCAACGATCGCCAGTACCGCAGTGGCGACATCCGATTGCCCGATGACCTCGTGCGACCGGAGGCGCCGAAAGGCTGACTTTGCGCGCCCCTTCCGACAAAGCCGCATGACGTGCATGTTTCGCCGCTTCAATTTTGAAACGTTTTGGCCTGCATGGCTCAGATCGGGCAGAACCCGCCCCAACCCATCGTATTCGTCACATTTGCCTGCGTTTGATACGGCTTTTTCGTCACAAATGACGAAATAACGCGCAAACCCGCGTTCCAAAGTGCATCAAGAGGCCAGTAACCAATCAGAAACAATTAGTTACACAGTCTCGAAAACGACGCATTGCCAATACCCCACCTCTATACAAATCAACCACTTAAGGTCCGTGGCACGTTCGTCGCTCAATGTCCCGCAACCACGGGAAAGCACAAGTGGGACGGGGAACGGGCAACAAGGACGCAGTCGAGGTCCCGCCCGGGGGGAGGGAAACCGGCCAGCACGCTGCAGTGCCGGCCGGGGCGGGACCCGGCAACGGGACCGTCAACGCGGGTTGCAGCAATTTGAGGCGCGGGTCGATCCGGGAGAGAACGACATCGGTCCGCGACCTTTTTCTCATCATCCATGACGTGAAGGAGAAGGACATGAACACCATGTTCGAAGGCATCAAGCGTTTTGCTCGTGAGGAAGACGGCGCCGCTGGTATCGAATACGCGCTGCTGCTCGCATTCGTCGCCCTCTGCATGGTCGCCGCGGGCCCGGCGATCGAAACCGCGGTCACGACGATCTGGACGCGTATCCAGACGGCGCTGACGGCAGCCTCGACCTGAGCTGGCGGCGCGCCGCGCAGCCCGGGAAATCGCGCCACTTTCCGGGCTCCGCGTCGCGCTTCCACTCTCCCATCGCGCTTCATTTGAAAGGATCGCATCATGGCCGCCGAACTTGCCAACGCGCTGTCTGTCCTGCTTGAGCCGATCACCGGGCTCGCGGGTATGGGACACTTGGGCACCTTCGACATGCTGACCGCCACCTGCCTGCTGGCACTGGTGGGCACGGCCGCCGTGACCGATATCCGCAGTCACCGTATTCCGAATCGGCTCGTCGCCACGGGAGCCATCGCGGCACTGCTGCTGCAGATCGCGCTGCACGGGGCGGGCCAGGGGGCATGGCTCTGGTTTACCGGTCTCGCCGCCGGCATCGCGCCATTCCTGGTGTTGTACGTCATCAGCGCCGTGGGCGCCGGCGACGCCAAGTTGATGGCCTGTGTGGGCGCATGCGTCGGCCCCGAGACCGCGCTCGAGATTCTGATCGCCACGCTGCTGTGCGGCGGGGTGATGGCTGTGTGGACGATGGTGATGCGCCGCCATGTGCGACGCACGATGGCCGGTGTGATGGGCACGCTGTTGTGGATGCCCTTCAGCTGGCGCGCCGGCACCCGAGACACCGGCACGAACATGACGACCACCGCGCGACTGCCCTATGCCGTGGCAATCGCCGGAGGCGTCCTGCTGGTGATGACCGGCGTGATCTGACGCCGCGCGCGGACAGGAAACGAAGCAAGTATCGAAACAGGTGAAGGAACGGGAGAAGCATCATGGCCAGGTCAGACCGTAAGGATCGCGACAACAAGGGCGCCAGCAACGAGGCAGCCACCACCGCGCGCCGCACCCCGGAGCGCCCCTGCCCTTCGCGCTTCTACAACCGCGCACCGCAGGTCGAGGCCCCGCTGCAGGCTGCCCGCCACCTGCGACAGCACACCGGCTGCACGTTCCGCTAGCGCACCGCTACCGCGCTTCTTCTACCCCGCATCACGACGATGGCGCTCCAGGCACGGAGCCGCCAGGGCCGCCTGCATGCGTTCGCATTCGATCGGAGGGACCTTGAAATGAGAAACGTACGCACGCTGCTGATGGTGCTGGTCGCTGCCCTCGCGGGCCTCGCGGCGGTCGTGATGGCGTCCCGCTGGATGGTCCAGCAGAGCGCCGGCACCACCACCAAGGTCGCCGTGGCCACCGCCGACATCAACCTCGGTCAACGCCTGGCGCCCGAGTTCGTCAAGCTCGTCGACTGGCCTCGCGAAAGTCTGCCGCCCGGGGCCATGACCGACATCGCGACCGTCGACGGTCGCGTGACCAAGGCCAGCGTGATGCGCGGCGAGCCGATCCTCGAATCGAAGCTCACACCCGCGGGGACCAAGGGCGGCCTCTCGGCGGTGATCGCCGAAGGCAAGCGCGCGATCACCGTGCGCGTGAACGATGTGGTGGGCGTGGCCGGTTTCGCGCTGCCCGGCAGCTTCGTCGACATCATCGTCAATACGCAGAAGGACACCGGCAGGACCGATGCGGGGCAGCCCGAGCAATCGATCTCGAAGATCGTGCTGGAGAAGATCCTCGTGCTGGCCGTCGCGCAAGAGGTCAATCGCGACGAGACCAAGCCCAAGGTCGTCAACGCGGTCACGCTCGAAGTGTCGCCGGTGGAGGCCGAGAAACTCGACCTCGCGCGCAGCGTCGGCTCGCTCTCGCTGGTGCTGCGCAACCAGGTGGATCCGCGCCCGGTCGATACCGCTGGCGCCACCAAGCGCAGCTTGCTCAACGAACCCGTGCTGCAGGCAGCCACACCCGCGCCGGTCGTGCGGGTCGTGCAGGCCGTGCAGCGCATTGCAGAGAAAAAGCTGACCGGCCAGTGCGTCGGCGTGATCAGCGGCATGCAACAGAACCAGGAGTGCTTCTAATCAGCACGCCAACGACAGTGTCCATATCCACCGGGGAAATCAAATGAAAGCCAGCCAAATGCCCGCACGGACGACACATCGCCCGTGCATGCACCGGGTCCTGCGTACCACCACCCTTGCGAGCCTAGCGTTCGTCAGCGTCTGGCTCGCGAGCGAGCAGGTGCAGGCCGCGGAGGACGCAGCCGCAGCCCAGCCGACGCGCATCGCCGCCACGGGTCCGATCCAGCTGACCATCGGCGCGGCCGCCGCACCGCAGGCACCCGCCGACGGCAGCATCAGCCGCGGCCCGAATTGCGCGGGCGCCGCCGCCCAGCCCGAACAGGTGACCGTGCCGATCGGCAAATCCCGCATGCTGCCGCTGCCCGAACCGGTGCGCACACGCACGCTCGGCAATCCGAGTGTGGTGCAGGCGATGCTGGTCTCGCCGCAGACGCTCTATCTGCTTGGCCTCGACGTCGGCACCACCAATATGATCGTGCAGGGTCGCAGCGGTCGCTGCACGGTGATCGACGTCACCGTTGGCGCCGATCCGGCCGGCCTGCAGTCCGCGCTGCATTCGCTGCTGCCGCAGGCACGCGGCGTGCGCGTATCGGCGGCGGCGGACAGCCTGGTGTTGTCCGGCAATGTGCCCGACGCGATCGTCGCGCAGCAGATCATGGATATCGCCAACGCGTTCGTCACGCGCCAGAGCCGCAGCCCGCTGCAGGCGCCGCCGCAGGCGATGGGCACGCCGGCGCCGACGCCCGGCATGCCAGGTATGCCGATGATGCCGACCATGGCGATGGGTGGCGTCATGACGCCGATGGCCAACAACCTGGCCGCGACCAGTAACGGCGGCATGCCCGTGCGCAGCCCGCGCATCATCAACATGCTGTCCGTCGATGCGCCCCAGCAGGTGATGCTCGAGGTCAAGGTGGCCGAAGTGTCCAAGACGCTGATCGATCAGCTCGGCGCCGCCGCGAATCTGCAGGGCGCATTCGGCAGCTGGCAGTTCGGCCTGCTCGCGAATTTCCTCTCGGGCGGCGCGGGCGCGATCACCGGCGCGAAGAACAACAACCTGCCGTTCCAGTTCGCGATCGATGCACAGAAAGGCGACAGCCTCGTCAAGATCCTTGCCGAGCCGAACCTGATGGCGATCAGCGGCCAGGAGGCAAGCTTCCTCGCGGGCGGCAAGGTGTTTATCCCGGTGCCGCAATCGACGTTCGGCGGCGTGACCTCGATCGTGCTGCAGGAAGAAACATTCGGCGTAGGCCTGCGCTTCACGCCCACGGTCCTGGCCAACGGCCGCATCAACCTCAAGGTGGCACCGGAGGTCTCGGAGCTGTCGCCGACCGGCGTGGCGCTGACCGCGCCGAACCTGTCGGGCTCGACCATCCTGCCGCTGATCAACACGCGCCGCGCGTCCACCACGTTGCAGGTGATGGACGGTCAAAGCTTCGCGATCGGAGGCCTGATCAAGAGCAATGTGACTGGCAGCCTCAAGGGATTGCCCGGCGCCGGCGAGCTGCCGATTCTCGGCAACCTGTTCCGCAGCACGAACTTCCAGCAGGACCGCAGCGAGCTCATGTTCGTGGTGACGCCGCGCCTGGTCAAGCCGCTGCCGGCGAACTATCCGCTGCCGACCGATTCGTTCGGGCCCGTCACGCCGGGCGAGGTCTTTATCAACGGCAATATGGAAGGTCATCCGCGCACGCCGCCGATGGTCGTGCCTCCGCCCGCGCAGATGCCGACGGCGGCGCCCACCACTGGCATGCCCGCGCCGATGCCGGCGCCGGGCAGCGCACCAGCGCCCATCACCTCGATCGCACCGCCTGTCACGGTGAGCACCGTCGCGGAGCCCGCCGTCACGGCGACGCCGCTGGCACCGCTGCCGTCAGCGCCAGTGTCACCCCCGATGTCACCCCCAGTAATCGGCGGCTTCACGCCCACGGCTGCGCTGCCTCCCAACTCGCCATCGACGATGGTCGCGGGCGGCACGCAATAACGCGAACGTCATCGTCAAGGAGACTGACATGAACCACCGCTCAATCGTTACCGTCCTCGCCGCGCTGGCCACGCTGAGCCTCGCGGGCTGCATGAACACCTCGCCCGTGTGGGACGCGAACTTCGGTGATGCCGTGCGCACCGCGCGCATGATGCAGACGCTCAATCCGAACGCGCCGTACAACCCCGACCCGGTCACCGGCGTCGATGGCCGCGCCGCCACGTTCGCGATGGATCGCTACAACCAGTCGTTCCGCAACCCGCCGACCGACACCAGCGCGTACGTGATTGGCGTCGGCGGCAACAGCGTGGGCTCGCCCTGAGATCGTCCATCGCGGCACCTGCCGCATTGGACCCTGCATTCGCACACAACGGAGATTCGCAATGGCTAAGCTCATCCTGGTGTCGGCCGACGATACCCGCGCACGTCAGATGCTGGCGCTGGCCCAGCAGGCCGACATCCAGCGCCAGCCGCAGCTCGTGTGCGTGGAGCCGGCCAAGGCGCTCGCCATGCCCGGACTGATCCACGCCTCGGACTTCCTCGTGTTGCAGGCGGATGAGTTCGACACCGAGGTGCTCGAACGGCTGCGCCAGCGCTTCCCGGAACCGGGCGACGTCCCCTGCATCCTCGTCACGCCGGCACCCAGCGCGGACCTGCTGATGCGCGCGATGCGCCTGGGCGTGCGCAGCGTGTTGCGCTGGCCGCTCGATCCGCGCGAGTTCACCGCCGAGCTCGCCCGCGTGGCCGGACGCGCCCCGGCCACGACGCAGGCCGAGGCGCGCACCATCGCGTTCTCGTCGTGCAAGGGCGGCGCGGGCACGACCTTCGTCGCCGCGAACTTCGCATACGCCATTGCCGCGCAGCGCGGCCAGCGCGTGCTGCTGGTGGACCTCGTGCAGCAGTTCGGCGATGCCGCGTTCGTCGTCACCGACAAGACCCCGCCCGCCACGCTCGCCGATATCTGCCAGCAAGCCGGGCGCCTCGACCTTGCGCTGCTCGACGCCTGCATCACGCATGCGCATCCGAATCTCGACGTGATCGCGGGTGCCGGCGATCCGGTCAAGGCCGGCGACCTCAAGGCCGCGCACCTTGAACTGATCCTGGACCTCGCACGGCCGGCCTACGACGTGGTGGTGTTCGACGTCGGCCAGGAGATCAACCCGTCGTCGATCATGGTGCTCGACCATAGCGACACGATTCATTGCGTCGCGCAGCTGTCGTTGCCCTACCTGCGCGCGGGTCGTCATCTGATGGAGATCTTCCGCTCGCTCGGCTATCCGGCCGAACGCACGCAGATCGTCGTCAATCAGTTCGACCGCCACGCGCCAATCACCGCGCGCCAGCTCGAGGACACGCTTGGCGCGCGCCTGGCCCATACGCTGCCCGCCGACCCGAAGACCGCGCGCGAAGCGGCCAACCAGGGCGTGCCCGTGCTGCAGCTCGCGCCGCACAGCGCAATCTCGCGCGCGCTCACGCAGATGGTCGATGAGATGTTCCCGCAGACCGGCGCACGCGAGGAGGGATTGTTCTCGCGGCTGCTGGGTCACCGCTCGGCGCCGGCCCGTCCGCTCGCGCTCGGCAAGCAAGCCTGACTGACCGAGATATTCACGGAGATCCGCCATGTCCCTGCGCGCCCAACTGTTCGAGAAAGCCGGCGAAGCGGTGCCGGACCATGTGGCCGAGCGCGCGACGCCGGGCGCGTGCGGTGCCAGCGGTGGCAGCCAGCCCGGTGCCCATACCACTATCCACACCACCCACACCACCAACACCGCCAATACCGCTTATCAGCAACTGAAGCTCGAGATCCATGCGGCCATCATCGAGCGCGTGGAACTGGAGAAGCTGCAGCGCCTGACCGCCGACCAGGTGCGCCGCGAGATCGCGGTGCTGGTCGAACGGATTATCGAGGAGCGCAATATCCCGATCAACGAGGCCGAGCGGCGCCGACTGGTGTCCGACGTGCGCGACGAGATGCTCGGCTATGGCCCGCTCGAACCGCTGCTGGCCGACCCCACGATCTCGGACATTCTCGTCAATACCGCGAGCAAGGTCTATGTGGAACGGCGCGGCAAGCTCGAACTCACCGACGTCACCTTCCACGACGATGCGCATCTGATGAAGGTGATCGACCGCATGGTCTCGCGCGTGGGCCGGCGCATCGACGAATCGAGCCCGATGGTCGATGCACGCCTGCCGGACGGTTCGCGGATCAACGCGATCATCCCACCCTCGGCCGTCGATGGACCGCTGCTCTCGATTCGCCGCTTCGCCGTCAATCCGTTGATGATCAAGGATCTGATCGAGCTGCAGACCCTCACGCCACCGATGGCGCAGCTGATCGAGGCGATGGTCAAGGCCAAGCTCAATATCCTGATCTCGGGCGGTACCGGCAGCGGCAAGACCACTATGCTCAATATCCTGTCGGGCTTTATTCCGGCCAGCGAGCGTGTGGTGACGATCGAGGACGCGGCCGAACTGCAACTGCGTCAGGACCACGTGCTGCGGCTGGAAACGCGCCCGCCCAATATCGAGGGCCGCGGCGAGATCACGCAGCGTTCGCTGGTGCGCAACGCGCTGCGGATGCGGCCGGACCGGATCATCCTCGGCGAAGTGCGCGGCGCGGAAGCGCTCGACATGCTGCACGCGATGAACACCGGCCACGAAGGCTCGCTCGCCACGATCCACGCGAACAGCCCGCGCGATGCGCTTACGCGGCTCGAGAACATGGTCAGCATGGCGGGCCTCGCGCTGCCGCCGCGCACCATGCGTCAGCAGATCACCTCGGCCATCACGGTCATCCTGCAGATCTCGCGCCTGACCGACGGCCGCCGCAAGCTGCTGAGCATCCAGGAGGTGACCGGCATGGAGAGCGACGTGGTCAACATGCAGGAGATCTTCACGTTCAAGCGCTCCGGCGTCGATGCCGACGGCCGCGTCAAAGGCTACTTCTGCGCCACCGGTGTGCGCCCGCACTTCTCGGATCGGCTGGCCGCGTTCGGACTGTCGGTGCCCGAGCGGCTCTACGAACCGTCGGTGCGTTTCGATGTATGACATAGGGAGATCGACATGGACAACACGCTGATCGGCTTCGCGCTATCGCTGTTCATCGCCATCGTCGTGATGCTCGCGCTCGGCTATCAATGGTGGATGCGCCGCCACAGCGCCGCCGCGCGCCGTTTCGATCGTCGTCTGCGCGCGGTGTCGGAGGCGTCATGGCAGGACGATGCCAGCGGCTCGATCGTCAAGGACCGCGCGTTCAGCCGCTCGCCGTTCCTCGCGGCGATGCTCAAGCGCATGCCGCGCATCCACGCGCTCGATCGCATGCTGATGCAGTCGGGGCTGTCGTGGAACGTTTCCACGTTCGCCATCGTCACGCTGTTGCCACCGGTCGCGCTGTGGCTGCTGGGCCGACTGCTCGGTGTGCCCGAACTGCTGCTGACTATCGCGTGCGTCGGCTGGCTCGCGCTGCCGTTCTGGCACGTACAGCGTCGCCGCGCGCGCCGTCTCGCGCGTATCGAAACGCAACTGCCTGAAGCCGCCGACATGATCAGCCGCGCGCTACGCGCGGGCCATTCGTTCTCGAGCGCGCTCGACATGGCCGGCTCGGAGTTGTCCGATCCGCTCGGTGCCGAGTTCAGGACCACGTTCGACGAAATTAACTACGGCGCCTCGATGCACGACTCGCTGACCAACCTCGCCGAGCGTGCGCCGCTGCCCGACCTGCGCTACCTCGTCATCGCGGTGCTGATCCAGCGCGAGTCCGGCGGCAATCTCGCCGAGATCCTCGGCAACGTCAGCCAGATCATCCGCGAACGCATGAAGCTGATGGGCCAGGTGCGCGTGCTGTCGGCCGAAGGCCGGCTGTCCGGGATCATCCTCTCGCTGCTGCCATTCGGGCTCGCGGGTGCGATGTACCTCGTCAATCCGGCGTTTCTCAAGCCATTGCGCACCGATCCGGCCGGTCCGTGGATCGTCGGCTATGCGCTGCTGCTGATGTTGCTGGGGCTCGTGTGGATGCGCCGCATCGTGCGGATCCATGTCTAACGCCGGGAGAGCGAGATGAAAATCGAACAGATCGCGGTGCTGGTGCTGACCTTCGTGCTCGCGTTCGGCGCCGCGCTAGCGGCGATGCTGCTGATCCAGCCCAATGCGATGCGCAGGCGCATTCAGGACGCCGCGCGCGCCACGGGCGAAGACGGTACGCCCCCGGTGCTCCAGCAGGACGAATGGCTGCGGCGGCTCGCGCTGGCGTCGAAGCCGCTGGCCAAGATGGCCGTGCCCAAGGATGGCTGGGATGCTTCGGTACTGCGCACGCGCTTTATGAACGCGGGCTGGCGCGGCCCCTCCGCGATTCCGCTCTACTTCGCGGCCAAGACCGCGCTCGCGCTGGCCTTTCCGCTGGGCGTGTTCCTGGCCACCGGTGGCGTGGTCAGCGAGGACAATCCGCGCCTGCTGCCGGTGGCAATGCTCGCGGCGGCGATCGCGGGCTTCTATCTGCCCGATCTCCTCCTGCGCCGCCGCATTCGCCAGCGCAAGCAGGAGATCTTCGAGGCGTTCCCCGACGCGCTCGATCTGATCACCGTATGTGTGGAAGCGGGTCTTGCGCTCGACGCGGCGCTGCTCAAGGTGGTGGAGGAACTGCGCACGCAGCGCGGCGCACTGGGCGAGGAACTCGAACTGCTGGTGCTGGAGCTGCGCGCCGGCCTCTCGCGCGAGAAGGCGCTGCGCAATCTCGCGCTGCGCACCGACGTCGAGGATGTCGACATGCTGGTGAGCATGCTCGTGCAGGCCGACCGCTTCGGTACCAGCATCGCCGAATCGTTGCGCGTGCAGGCCGACTCGCTGCGGACGCGGCGCCGTCAGCGCGCCGAGGAATGCGCGGCCAAGATCGCGGTCAAGCTGCTGTTCCCACTGATCTTCTTTATCTTTCCGTCGCTGATGGTCGTGCTGCTTGGCTCGCCGGCGCTGCAGTTCTATCGCGCGTTGATGCCGTTCATGATGGGACAGGGCGGCTAGCCGCTGGTCCCGTCACTGCTGGTCCTGTCTTATCGCAAGGGGGTATCACCATGACTGCCCGCATGCTTCGCCCGTCCACCCGCTCATCTACCCAATCAAGTGGCCCGCGCCGCGCGCACCGCACCCGTGGCGCCAGCGCGGTGGAGTTCGCGCTGGTCGCCCCGCTGTTCTTCCTGATGCTGTTCTCGATCATCGACTTCAGCGCGATGATGTGGGCCAACCTGACGATGCAGCACGCGGTGCGCGAGGGCGCGCGCTACGCCATCACCGGCCAGAACGCGCTCGACCCCAACACGAGCGCGCCGCAGCGTTATCGCGCCGTGCTCGAGAAAATCCAGGAGAGTTCGCTCGGCGTGTTCGATATGTCCAACGCGCAGGTCTCCACGCGGGTCAACGGCACCTCGCAGGCCAGTGGCGCGGGCATGTTTGGCGGCGCTGGCGACATCGTGATCATCGAGGTCACCTGCAACTGGCCGCTGCTCACGCCCGTCGTGGCCGCGTTCTATAGCTCCACCGGTGGCAAGTACCGCTTTCGTGTAGCGGCCACCATGCGCAACGAGGCCTTCTGATGCGTCCCGCCCTCATCCCTCGCCGCACGTTGCAACGCAGGACCCGGCGCGATGCTGAACGCGGCATTGCGGTCATCGAATTCGCCATCCTGCTGCCGATCTTCGTGTTCCTCACGCTGCCGCTGATCGACTTCGCGCGCGCGATCCAGGCCAACCTGATCCTCGTCAACCTCACGCGCGAAGGCGCCAGCCTGGCCTCGCGCAGTCCGCAGACGCCGCAGGTCATCATGAACTCGCTCGCGCAGACCACGCCACCGCTCGATATGGGCCGGCGCGGCATGATCTACGTAAGCCGGGTCATGGGCAATGCCGAAAACTGCAACAAGGCCGGCACCAACTGCACGGTGCGCAATATCGTGATCGAGCAGTACCGCTGGACCGGCGGCTGGAACATCGGCGGTACCGCCCCAGCCAGCAAGATCTATGGCGGCTGCAGCCGCTGGGGCAACGATGGCAGTTGCACCGGACTGCCCGCGGCCGGCACGTCGTCCCCGACCGCCAACACGATGCCCGGCAAGCTGAGCGATGGCCAGGTGATCTGGGTCGTCGAGTCGTACTACAGCTTCAACATGTTCTTCCAGGGGCTCGGTATCGGCGCGCTGAGCATGCCGACGCTAGGCCCCAATCTTTACTCGTCAACGGTGTTCTGAGCTATCAGGCGGGAGGCGCCATGAGAACCCTATCCCCACGACATCCGCACCCAGGACATTATCGTCAACGTGGCCAGATCACGATCATTGCGGCACTGACGATGATCGGGCTGGCCGGCATCGTCGGGCTCGCGGTCGATGCGGGCATGGCGTACGTGACCAAGGCGCGCCTCAACGCCGCGGTCGACTCGGCCGCGGTGGCCGCCGCGCGCGCGGTGACCAATGGCACCACGCAGGCGCAGCAGACCGCCGCCGCGCAGCAGGCCGCCTCCGACTTCTTCCATGCGAACTTCGCCAATGGCTATCTGCGCGGCACGCCCTCGCTGAATACGCCATCGGTGCAGTTCGAGCAGGGCAAGGTAACGATCTCCGTGTCGGCGACCAGCACCATGCCGCTGACGCTGCTCAAGGTGCTTGGCTTCAATAACGTCGCGGTAGCGGCCACGTCCACCTCGATTCGCAAGGATCTCGATATGATCTTCGTGATCGACTCGTCGGGCTCGATGAACCCGGTGTGGAGCACGGTGCGGTCCAACGCCAACAGCTTCCTGAACCAGTTCAGTCCGACCACCGATCGCGTGGGGCTTGTGCATTTCTCGTCAGGCGGTCTGACCGATGTGGCCATCCGTACCACGCAGCGCGGCTTCGATCGGCCGGCGATGCAGACCAAGATCACCAATATGAGCAACGGTGGCAATACCAATTACGCCGAGGGGCTCTGGCAGGCGCGCGATCAGCTCAACAGCATCCCGCAGACCAATCGTTCGAGCCTGCGCGTGGTGGTGTTCTTCTCCGATGGCCGTCCCAATACGCTCGCGGCCACGTACCCGCTCAACGGCAATCGCACCTGCGTGGGCGGCATCACCGCGTCCTCCACGACCGCCACGCCCTCCGGCTATTACGCGTTCGACAAGCAGAACACGACCCTGACCGGCAACTGCGATTCGCTGAGCGGCAACAAGGCGCCGACGCAGATGCCAACCTATTACAACGCGCATAACGCCAGCGACACCGAATTCCTGATTGTCGGCAGCAAGCCGAACACGGTGACATCGGCGACCAACGGCAACAACCTTGCACTCAACGTGTACAACGCGGCGACCAACGTGCCGCTCGCCATGGCATCGTCCATGCGCGACGCCGGCATGTATATCTTCACGCTCGGGCTCGACGGCAACGGTGGCTTCGACGCCGATCTGCTGCGCAATATGGCCAACACCGCCGATGCCCCGCAGTACAACAGCAAGCAACCCAGCGGTATCTACTGTTACGCGGCCACCATCAATGATCTCCGGCCCTGCTTCGCCAAACTCGCCTCGGAGATCCTGCGCATTTCCAAGTAGCTGTGGGAGAATCGGATGCATGTCCACCCATGCATCCGGGAGTTGTCCATGAAGCTGCGCCTGCTCAGCGATCTCCACCTCGAGCACGACATGCCGGCTGAAGTGCCGGCGTGCGACGCCGACCTCGTGATCCTGGCCGGCGATATCGCCAACGGCCGCGAAGGCGTGGACTGGGCCGCGCGCACGTTCGACGCGCCCGTGGTCTATGTGCCCGGCAATCACGAGTACTACGAAAGCGACTTCGCGCTGGTCGATCGCATGCTCGCCGATGCCTCGGCCGAGTTCAACCATGTGATCGTGCTCAATGGTGGCGTGGCCAATTTCGTCGATGGCGACGGCACGCGCGTGCGCGTCATCGGCACCACATGGTGGACCGATTACCGGCTCTATGGCACCGAGCGTGTCGAGAGCGCGATGGAGGCATGCGCCAGCACGATGGTGGACCATCGGCTGATTCGTATGACCGATGAGGATGGCGCGCTCCGCCCATTCACCCCTGCCGACGCGCTGGCCCGCCATGTGGCCGCCACCGCGTGGCTCGAATCCGTGCTGGCCCAGCCGTTCGAGGGCAAGACCGTGGTCGTCACGCACCACGGCCCCGATCTCGGCAGCCTCGACGCGCGCTATGCGCATGACATCGTCTCGGCCGGTTTCGTCTCGCGGCGCCCAGACCTCGTCATGCAGACCGATCTGTGGGTGCATGGCCACACGCATACTGGCTTCGACTATCGCGTCGATGATGCACGCGTGGTCTGCAATCCGCGCGGCTACCGCTCGCGCCGCACGGGCGAGATGGAGAACCCGCGCTTCGACTGGAATTACGTGGTCGAACTGTAGGGGTGTTCAGCTCTTCCGCTGTGCCAGTTGCTCGTGCACGTCATGCGACAACTCCAGCAGCACGTCGCGTCCGATGCCGCCCGAGACCGCGTAGCCGAAATCGCCATCGATCCAGTAGAACACGTTGACCGAGCCATCCTGATAAAGCCGGAACGCGGTGGTGGTGCTGTCGGCCTTGCGCCGCGACACGCATAGCGTGATGCGCTGCCCCTGCGCGTCGCGATACATGAACTGGGCGACGTCGCCATTGGCATCGGGCAACAGCCGCCCACCGACGAGTTCGAAGCCGCTGCGCGTGAGCATGGGCGGGTGCACGTCGGTCCCGAGCCGCTGCGCCAGCCAGTTGACGAAATCCTGCTCGCGCCCGCCATCCATCGCCGTCGGTCGTACGATATCGGGCATATACACCACGTGCGCGAGCGCGGCGCGGCGCGCAAACCCCGCCGAGGCGTCGGCGCTCTGCGAGGCCACCAGCCCGCGCGCGGACGCACCGCCGTCCGTCATGCCGCCCCCTTTGCCCCCTGTCACGCCGCCCATGACTCCGTTCATGCCGATGCCGATCCCCACGCCCAGCGCGAGCATCGCGGCCATCGCGAACATCGTGGTCGCGCGCGACCACCGGTGCGCATTGGCGGCTGGCAACAATCGGCGCGGCACCGCCTCGTCGAGCACACTGTCGTAGCGCTCATGCAGCAGTTGCTTCTGCGCGAGATAGTCGTCCACGCGCGCCACGAGCGCGGCATCAGACTCGAGCGCGCGCTCCACGGCCGCGCGCCGTTCGGCCGACAGCTCGCCATCGATATAGGCATGCAGTTCGAGTTCGCCGATGGCTCCGTCGGCCGAGCCCGTTGGTCGTTGGTCATTCATCGCACTACCCTTAGTTTCGTGGCCGCGCCCTGCTCCGGGGCGCCAGCTTCGCCCGCCATCAGCATGCGCAGCCGTTCCCGTCCGCGCGACAGGCGTGACATCACGGTGCCCAGCGGAATGCCGAGCGTCTGCGCCACTTCGGCATAACTCATGTCCTCCAGACCGACCAGCAGCACCACCTCGCGCTGCTCGGCCGGCAATCTTGCCAGTGCGGCGTCGAGGTCGCGCAGTTCGAGCGCGCGCGTCTGCCCATCCGTGGTCCCCGCACTGCCCACGAAGCCTGCCGCATCGATCGCGGCGTCAAGCGTATCGCCTTCCATCATCACATGCGGCGCGCGCGCGGAGGCCCGCCGCGCCTGATTGGCGTGGACGTTATGCATGATCGCGAACAGCCATGCGCGCGGATCGCTGCCCGGCCGGTATTGATGCGCATGGCCGAGCGCGCGCTCGAGCGTGTCCTGCACGAGATCGTCCGCCAGCTCCCGGTTCCGGATCAGCGCGCGCGCGTAGCGACGCAGCCGCGGCACATGATCGATCAGGACATCCCGGATATTCATCATCGGTTTCCATCGGTTTCTCTGGGCGGCGGCGTGGAGCCGCCCTTACCCGGGGCGTACACAGGTAGCAGCCAGTTTATTCCCGTGCCTGCCATATTTTATTTTCGATACGTGGCGGAATAAGCGCGTGGCTGCTGTGTATACCCGGCAACAACCCCGCCCGACAACAACCCCGATGGAGAAATCCGATGCCCCGACTCCCAGGATCTCTGCTGGCGCTGCTGGTGCCATTGCTGGTGCCATTGCTAGTGCTGCCAGCCTATGCCGCCCCACCTGCCGGTGAAGCCGCGTTCCTCGCGGAAAACGACGCCGCGATGACGAAGATGATGAAGGACATGGACGTCCAGCCCACTGGCGACATCGACCGCGACTTCGTCGCCATGATGACGCCCCACCACCAGGGCGCGATCGAGATGGCGCAGGCGGTGCTGCGCCATGGCAAGAACGAACAATTGCGGCGCATCGCGCAGGAGATCATCGTCGATCAGCAACAGGAAATCGCGGCGATGCAGCTCGCGCTTGGCCAGCCGGCGCCTCCGTCGGCCCCCGCTCCCACCGCGCCCGCCGCGGCAACGTCCGCGCCCGCGTCATCTGCCACGCATTCCCACGCGATGCATATGTCGCAGCACGAATGACGCATCGGCTCCCACTCAACGCCTTGACCCAACCCCTCGACCTAACGATCGCCACTGCCATGACACGCACACCCCTTACCGCTCGGTTCGGCCCAACACTCGGCACAACACTCGCCGCAGCACTCGCCGCGGTCACGCTGACCGCCACCGCTGGCCAGGCCCCGGGTGCCGCCAGCGCTGCCGACATTGCCATCAGCCATCGCGACCGCGTCTACGCGGCCGAGCAGTTCTCGAACACGGTGTCCGTCACCGACCCGGCCGATAACCGCCTGCTTGGCGTGATCCGCCTTGGCGATCCGTCGCCGGGCAACTTCAGCCCGCTCTATCGCGGGCAGGTGCTCGTGCACGGCATGGGCTTCTCGCCCGACCACCGTACGCTCGCGGTGGTGTCGATCGGCTCCAACTCGGTCACGTTCATCGACACGCAGACCAACACGGTCAAGCACACCACGTACGTCGGCCGCTCGCCCCACGAGGCGTTCTACACGCCCGACGGCAAGGAGATCTGGGTCACAGTGCGGGGCGAGAACTACGTGGCGGTGCTCGACGCGAAGACTTTCGAGGAGAAGACGCGCATCGTTACGCCAGCCGGCCCCGGCATGCAGATCTTCTCGCCTGATGGCAAGTACGGCTATATCTGCTCGTCGTTCAATCCCGAGACGAAGGTCGTCTCCGTGGCCGACCACAAGATCGTTGGCACGGTAAAGCAGGAAAGCCCGTTCTGCCCCAATATCGCCGCCTCGCCGGACGGCACGCAGGTGTGGTTCACGCTCAAGGATGTGGGTCGCACGCAGGTCTTCGACGCGAAGCCGCCGTTCGCGCCCATCAAGACCATCGACACCGGTCCGATCACCAACCACGTGAACTTCGCGCGCACGCCCAAGGGCACGTTCGCGTATGTCAGCATCGGCGGCCTCAACGAGGTCAAGGTCTTCCGCACCGACGACTTCTCGCAGGTAGCGACGATTCCGGTCGGCAAGCTGCCGCACGGCGTGTGGCCTTCGGCCGATGGCACGCGCATCTACGTCGGGCTCGAGAATGCCGACGCGCTGGCCGCGATCGATACGGCCACGCAGCGCGTGGTAGCCAATGTGCCGATCGGACAGGCACCGCAGGCCATTGCCTACGTCCCTAACGCGGTGCCCGAGGGCGATGGCACGCAGAACCTGCAGCCGCTCGGCGTTGCAGGACAAGCTGTGCACCTGACGCTCGCGCCGGCCGGTGCAACCACCGCGCCCACCAGCGTCTCGCTGTTCGATCAGGGCCTCGTGCAGGTGCTGCAGGCCTCGGTCACGGGGCTTCAGCCCAAGTCCGCGTACGTGCTGGCACTTGCCGACAATCCGGATGGCAGCGGCAACGTGCAGGCACTGGCCTCGTTTATGACCAACCCGGCCGGCTCGGCGATCGTCAATTCGATCGGGCCGATCCGCCAGGTGGTGACGCCCGATAGCGCCGCCCCCGAGAAGCGCCGCTACCTGATGGTGGCGCCGCAGGCCGACGGCAAACCCGGCACGCCGGTTCAGGTTCAGCAGCTATAAAACGAAAAACCCCCGCGGGCGCAAGCCCGCGGGGGTTTTCCTTGGTGCAGCACGCTGAGCAAGCTCAGCGGTGAGGCAAATTACATCATGCCTTCCATGCCGCCCATGCCACCCATGCCGCCCGGCATTGCCGGAGCCGACTCTTCCTTGGCCGATTCGGCCACGGCGCAGTCAGTCGTCAGCATCAGCGACGCCACCGAAGCGGCGTTCTGCAGCGCGGTGCGGGTCACCTTGGTCGGGTCCAGCACGCCCATTTCCACGAGGTCGCCGTACTCGCCGGAGGCCGCGTTGTAGCCGTAGTTGCCCTTGCCTTCGATGACCTTGGCCACCACGACCGAGGCTTCTTCACCGGCGTTCAGCACGATCTGACGCAGCGGCTCTTCCATCGCGCGCAGCACGATCTTGATACCGGCGTTCTGATCGGCGTTGTCGCCCGTCAGGCCCGAGATGGCAGCACGAGCGCGCAGCAGTGCCACGCCGCCGCCCGGGACGATGCCTTCTTCCACGGCAGCGCGGGTAGCGTGCAGCGCGTCTTCCACGCGTGCCTTCTTTTCCTTCATTTCGACTTCGGTGGCAGCGCCAACCTTGATCACTGCAACACCGCCGGCCAGCTTGGCCACGCGCTCTTGCAGCTTTTCACGGTCGTAGTCCGAGGTCGCTTCTTCGATCTGGGCGCGGATTTGCTTCACACGGCCTTCGATGGCCGATGCGTCGCCAGCACCGTCGATGATGATGGTGTTTTCCTTGCCGATCTCGATGCGCTTGGCTTGACCCAGGTCTTGCAGGGTAGCCTTCTCGAGCGTCAGGCCGATTTCCTCGGCGATCACGGTACCGCCGGTCAGGATGGCGATGTCTTCCAGCATGGCCTTGCGGCGGTCGCCGAAGCCCGGAGCCTTGACGGCGGCGGTCTTCAGGATGCCACGGATGTTGTTCACCACCAGGGTCGCCAGGGCTTCGCCCTCGACGTCTTCAGCGATGATCAGCAGCGGACGGCCAGCCTTGGCCACTTGCTCCAGCACCGGCAGCAGGTCGCGAATGTTCGACACCTTCTTGTCGAACAGCAGCACGAACGGCGAGTCCAGCACAACAACCTGCTTTTCCGGGTTGTTGATGAAGTACGGCGACAGGTAGCCGCGGTCGAACTGCATGCCTTCCACGACTTCCAGCTCGTCGGCCAGCGACTTGCCGTCTTCCACGGTGATCACGCCTTCCTTGCCGACCTTGTCCATCGCTTCAGCGATACGCTCGCCGATCGAGTTGTCGCTGTTGGCCGAGATGGCGCCAACCTGAGCGATTTCCTTGCTGGTCGTGGTGGGCTTGCTCAGCTTCTTGAGCTCTTCCACAGCGGAGCCGACAGCCTTGTCGATACCGCGCTTCAGATCCATCGGGTTCATGCCGGCGGCCACGAACTTCATGCCTTCGCGCACGATCGACTGGGCCAGCACGGTTGCGGTGGTGGTACCGTCACCGGCGTTGTCGCTGGTCTTGGAAGCCACTTCCTTGACCATCTGCGCGCCCATGTTCTGCAGCTTGTCCTTCAGTTCGATTTCCTTGGCCACGGACACACCGTCCTTGGTCACGGTCGGGCCGCCGAAGCTGCGCTCCAGCACCACGTTACGACCCTTCGGGCCCAGCGTAACCTTCACCGCGTTGGCGAGAATGTTCACGCCTTCGACCATCTTGGCACGGGCGGCGTCGCCGAACACTACGTCTTTTGCTGCCATGTTCTGATTCTCCTGAATGCTGTACGGATTAGACGCGGATTACTTCTGCACCACGGCCATGATGTCTTCTTCGCGCATGACCAGCAGTTCCTGGCCATCCACCTTCACGCCTTGGCCGGCATACTTGCCGAACAGCACGCGGTCGCCCACCTTCACGTCGAGGACAATCGAATTGCCCTTGTCATCCTTCTTGCCGGGGCCCACAGCCAGCACTTCGCCTTGATCAGGCTTCTCGGCGGCGTTGTCGGGAATCACGATGCCGGACGCGGTCTTGGTTTCGTTGTCCAGACGCTTCACGATCACGCGGTCGTGCAAGGGACGCAGATTCATACGGACTCCTAATACAAAAAGTGAGTGTTGATTCACAAATGGCCGTCCGTTCTACAACATCCGGACGACCATCAGGTTTCCATTGGAAGTGGTTGGCGCGCTGTGCGCACCCCGCGGGAGAGAACTGTTAGCACTCATGCCCGACGAGTGCTAATTATAGGGACGGGGTATTTCCTTTTCAAGGCACGAACTTGATACGGGTTTTCCCTTATGTCGGGAAAAATTCACGTCAGGCATGCCTCTTTCGACGCGCAGCCCGCGCCCAGCCTCGGTCTTGATGCGCCTGACCGGTCACTGCGGCACCACCATGAGCGCAGCGTCGACCACTTGGTACCACGCGCGAAACATCGCGTAATGCGTTGAAACGCACGGTAATAGACCGGGCGTACGCCGACACACACCGGCACTTAAGCTGAATTCGTTCGCGACGGCTGCCGAGGCAGACCGTCGCGCTTTCGCTTGCCGACTGAGTCCGCCAATGACCGCCTCCCCGCCAGGTACCCCGCGCCGTACTCGACGCCGTACTCGACGCCGTACTCGACGACATGCTGCCGCCCTCGCCATTGTTGCCCTGATGGCTCTGTCCGGCTGCACGGTCGGGCCCGACTACGTGCGGCCCACGCTAACCGACCAGCAACTGCCCGCGGGCTGGCGCGAGACGCCACCGCCGGACGATCAGTGGAAGGTGGCGCAGCCGGCCACCATCGATGCCAGCCAGGACTGGTGGATCGCGTACGGCGACCCGACCCTGAATGGACTGATCGACGCGACCATGTCGTTCAATCAGACACTGCGGCAGGCCGAGGCCAGCTATCGGCAGGCGCGCGCGCTCACGCAGCAGGCGCGGGCCGGGCTGTTTCCAACGCTGGATGCGAGTGTCTCGACGGGCCGTGGCCGCGCGTCGTCGAACGGTGTGCCGGCAGTATCCAACAGCCATGCGGCGCTACTCGATGCCAGCTGGGAGATCGACCTGTGGGGGCTGGTGCGGCGCGCCGTGGAAAGCGCGCGCGATACCGAGCAGGCCACCGCCGCAGACCTGGCCGCCGCGCGCCTCGCGCTGCAGGCCGAAGTCGCGCAGGACTATATCCAGCTGCGAATCACCGATGTGCTCAAGGACCTGTTCGCGCGCACCGTCGCCGCCGACGAGGAGTCGCTGAAGCTCACACAGAGCCAGTTCCGCGCGGGCGTGGCCTCGGATGCCGATGTCTCGCTGGCGCAGGTGACGCTGGAATCGGCGCGCGCGCAGGGCATCGACCTCGACGTGCAGCGCACGCAGTTCGAACATGCGATCGCGGTGCTCACGGGTCGCGCGCCCGCCGCGTTCGCGCTGGCACCGATCGCGTCGGCGGCGCCGATGGTTCCGGACACGCCTGACGCGGCAGGCGCGCCGCAAGCGCGGCGCGCATCATTTCCGATGCGCCTGCTGGCCTTGCCCCCGGGCCTGCCGTCCGCGCTGCTCGAGCGCCGCCCCGATATCGCCGCGGCCGAGCGCCGCATGGCCGCCGCCAACGCGCAGATCGGCGTGGCGCGCGCCGCCTACTACCCGCAGTTGACACTTTCCGCCTCGGGCGGCGCCAGCAGCGCGAGTCTGGCCAACTGGTTTATCGCACCGGGCCGCGTGTGGTCGCTGGGCGCGGGCCTTGCGCAGACCATCTTCGATGGCGGCCTGCGTAATGGGCGTAACGATCAGGCGGTGGCGGCCTACGACGAAAGCGCGGCCGCCTATCGGCAGACCGTGCTGTCGGGACTGCAGGAAGTCGAGGACAGCCTGTCCGCGTTGCGCGTGCTCGATAGCGAAGTCGTGGTGCAAGACCGCGCGGTGGATGCCGCGCGCCGCGCGGAACGCGTGTCGCTGGCGCAGTACCGCGCCGGCACCGCGCAGTACCTGACCGTGATCACTGCGCAGCAGCTCGCGCTGACCAATGAACGCACGGCGATCCAGCTACGCGGCCGCGCGTTCGCGGCAAGCGTAGCGCTCGTCAAGGCGACCGGTGGCGGCTGGCAGGCGGATGCATTGAAGGCGCCGCCGCCAATGACGACGTCAGTCGCGCCAACTGCGGCGATATCGACGGCAGGCCGCCCGTAACGCCCCCACACACTCTCTCCGCCGGACCCATCCTATGACCGCCACGACCCGACCCCACAAGCGCCCGCTGACGCGCATCGCGATCGCGACACTCCTGATCGTCGGGGTGGCCGCGTACGTCGCATCGCGCCTGCTTGCGCCGCACGCCACGAAGGCCCCCACCCCGCCCATCGGCGTGACCACGGCGCGCGCGCAGGCGCAGGATGTCGATATCGGGCTGGTCGGCGTCGGCACCGTGCAGGCAATGCAGACCGTTACCGTCAAGCCACGCATCGACGGTCAGCTGGAGAGCGTGGGCTTTGTCGAGGGGCAGGATGTCAAGCAGGGTCAGGTGCTCGCGCGCATCGACCCGCGCACGTTTCAGGCGCAGTTGGAGCAGGCCCAGGCCACACGCGCGCGTGACGCCGCCAACCTCGCTAACGCAAAGCTCGACCTGACGCGCTTCCAGGGCCTGATCAAGGAAAACGCGACCACGCAGCAAACGCTCGATACGCAACGCGCCACGGTCGCGCAGCTGGAAGCCTCGGTGCATACCGACGACGCGCAGATCGCGCTCGCGCGCGTGCAACTCGACTTCACCACCATCACCGCGCCGCTGGCGGGCCGCGTCGGCGCGCGGCTCGTCGATCCCGGCAATATCGTGCACGCGACCGACACCACGGGCCTTGTCGTGATCCGTCAGATCGATCCGATCGACGTGGTATTCACGCTGCCGGAAGAAGCGGTGTCACGCATCCACGCGGCCACGCACGACGATCAGACCACGCTGCTGGTGGATGCCAACGAGCGCGAATCGGGCAAGCGGCTCAGCGAGGGCAAACTGATTCTCGTCAACAACACGATCGATACCACCAGCGGCACGATCCAGCTCAAGGCGCGCTTTCCGAATCCGCAGCACACGCTATGGCCGGGCCAGTACGTTGACGCGCGGCTGGTGCTTGGCCAGCGCATGCAGGCAGTGACGGTGCCGTCGTCGGCCATCCAGCGCAACGACGCCGGCACGTATGTCTATGCGGTGCAGCCCGACGACACCGTATCGATGCGCCCGGTCGAGGTGGCCGAGTTGCAGGGCAACCGCGCGGTGATCGCCAAGGGCGTTGCCGCTGGCGACCGCGTAGTGGCCGAGGGCCAGTACAAGTTGCGCGCCGGCGCAAAGATCGTTGAATCGGCACCCACCGCCGCCACCCGCACACCCACTGCCGCCGCACCCCGCTCATGAGCATTTCCGCCGCATTTATCAAGCGCCCGATCGGCACCTCGCTGCTGGCGCTGGCACTGCTGCTGGTTGGCGTGGCCGCCTGGCCGTTGCTGCCCATCGCCCCGTTGCCGCAGGTCGACTTCCCGACCATCCAGGTCAGCGCCAGCCTGCCCGGCGCGAACCCGGAGACTATGGCGTCGAACGTCGCGCAGCCGCTCGAACGCCAGTTCTCGCTGATCGCCGGCCTGTCGCAGATGACCTCGCAGAGCGCGCAGGGCAGCACGCAGATCACGCTGCAGTTCGACCTCAACCGTAGCATCGACGCCGCCGCGGTGGACGTGCAGGCCGCCATCAACGCAGCCGGCGGCCAGCTGCCGACCAACCTGCCGAGCCCGCCCTCGTTCCGCAAGATCAACCCGGCCGACTCGCCGATCCTCGTTATGGCGGTGCAGTCCGACGCGCTGCCACTGATCGCGGTCAACGACTACGCCGACAATATCCTTGCGCAACAGATCTCGCAGATCGCGGGCGTGGGCCTCGTCAACATCGGCGGTCAGCAAAAGCCGGCTGTGCGCATCCAGGTGGACCCCGGCAAGATCTCGGCGCTCGGCCTGAGCCTCGAGGACATTCGCGGCGTCATCGCCTCGACCACCGTCAACGCGCCCACCGGCAGCACCGATGGCCCAAGCAAATCCTTCAACGTCTACACCAACGACCAGCTGACCAAGGCCGCCGCGTGGAACGACATGGTGCTGGCCTACCGCAATGGCGCCCCGGTGCGCGTGCGCGATGTCGGCGTGGCCGTCGACGGCCCCGAGAACGCCAAGCTCGCGGGCTGGGGCTTCGCGGGCAAGGCCGTGACGGAGGACAGCACGCTTCGTAACGGCCGCGCGATCATTCTCGCGGTGACCAAGCAGCCCGGCGCCAACGTGATCGCCACCGTCGACGCCATCAAGGCCGCGCTGCCGAAATTGCGCGCGTCGATTCCCGCCTCCGTGCAGGTCAACATCCTCGCGGACCGCACGCAGAACATCCGCGCGTCGGAGTCGGACGTCGAATTCACGCTCGTGCTGACCATTGTGCTGGTCGTGATGATCATCTTCATGTTCCTGCGCAATCTGCCCGCCACGCTGATTCCGAGCGTGACGGTACCGCTCGCGCTGCTCGGCACCGCCGGCGGCATGTACATGCTCGGCTACTCGCGCGACAACCTGTCGCTGATGGCACTGACCATCGCGGTGGGCTTCGTGGTGGACGACGCAATCGTGATGCTGGAGAACATCTACCGGCACGTCGAGGCAGGCATGGCGCCGATGGAGGCCGCGCTCAAGGGCGCCGCCGAGATCGGCTTCACCATCATCTCGATCTCGGTCTCGCTGGTCGCAGTGTTTATTCCGCTGCTGCTGATGGGCGGCATCGTCGGACGCCTGTTCCGCGAGTTCGCGGTCACCGTCACGCTGACGATCGCGGTGTCGGTCATCGTCTCGCTGACCCTCACGCCGATGTTGTGCTCGCGCTTTCTCAAGCCGCACGACCCCGCCCATCAGGAAACGCACAGCAAGATGTTTCAACTGTTCGAGCGCGGCTTCGAGGCGATGCTCAACGCGTACCGCCACGGGCTCGATCGCGTGATGCGGCACCAGTTCATCACGCTGTGCGCGTTCATCCTGACCGTGGCCGCCACGGTGGCGCTGTTTATCTACATTCCCAAGGGCTTCTTCCCACAACAGGACACCGGCTTCCTGTTCGGCTTTGCGGAGTCCTCGCAGGACGCCTCGTTCAAGTCGATGAACACGCGCATGGTCGCGCTGGCCGACGTGGTGCGCGCGGACCCGGACGTGGAGGCGGTCGGCATGACCGGCGGCCAGAACACCGTCAACACCGGCAACTTCTTTATCTCGCTCAAGCCGAAAGACGCGGGCCGCACGGCCACCGCCGATGAAGTCATCGCGCGTCTGCGGCCGCAACTGGCAAAGGTGGAAGGCGCCAACCTGTTCCTGCAGGCGGGCCAGGACATCAACGTCGGCGGCCGGCTGTCGCGCACGCAGTATCAGTTCACGCTGACCGACGCCAACCTGTCCGAGCTCAACGACTGGGCGCCGCGCATCCTGCAACGCTTCCGACAGTTGCCCGAACTCGCCGATGTCGCGTCCGACCAGCAGAACGCCGCGGCCGCCGCGATGATCACGATCGACCGCGCGCGCGCGTCGAGCTTCGGCATCACGCCCGCACTGATCGACGCCACGCTGTACGACGCGATCGGCCAGCGGCAGGTGGCGCAGTACTTTACGCAGATCAACAGCTATCACGTGATTCTCGAAGCCACGCCCAAGCTGCAGGAAGATCCGCGGCTGTTCGAGAAGCTCTATGTCACCTCGCCGATCACGGGCCAGCAGGTGCCGCTGTCCGCGTTCGTCAGCATCGACACCAATCGCACCTCGTATCTGTCGATCAGCCACCAGGGCCAGTTCCCGGCGGTGACGATCTCGTTCAACCTGTCGGCGGGCACCTCGCTCGGCGATGCGGTGACCGCGATCAATCAGGCGCTCGCGAGCATGGGCAAGCCCACCGCGCTCAGCGGCGCGTTCCAGGGCACCGCGCAGGCGTTCGGCGCGTCGCTGGCATCGCAGCCGTATCTGATAGCGGCCGCGCTGATCGCCGTGTACATCGTGCTGGGTCTGCTTTACGAGAGCTATATCCATCCGCTCACGATTCTGTCGACGCTGCCGTCGGCCGGCGTCGGCGCGGTCCTCGTGCTGCTGCTGGGTGGCTACGACTTCACGGTCATCGCGCTGATCGGCGTGATCCTGCTGATCGGCATCGTCAAGAAGAACGGCATCATGATGGTGGACTTCGCGTTGCAGGCGGAGCGTGAGCGCGGCCTGTCGCCGCAGGAGGCCATCTACGAGGCGTGCCTGCTGCGCTTCCGTCCGATCATGATGACCACGATGTGCGCGCTGCTGGCCGGGCTGCCGCTGATGCTCGGCCACGGCGCGGGCTCCGAACTGCGGCGCCCGCTCGGCTACGCGATGGTCGGTGGTCTGCTGGTCTCGCAATTGCTCACGTTGTTCACGACACCTGTGGTTTACCTGTACCTCGATCGCGCGCACTACTGGTACATGCGTCGCAAGGCCGCGCGCACGGAAGCGCGTGGCCATCGCAATGCAGCATCGGCACCGGCCTCGCATACGCCGGAGCCGCGCGTGCTCGCGGACCATGATTGATGACGCACCTGCATCATAGATAGTCGAGCGCACGCGGAGCGCCGCGGATACACTGACCCTGCCGTCATCCTGGGGGTCATCGCATGAACCGTGTGTCGTTCGAGTTGCCAGTCCAGTCACCACCAGCCGGCGAGGAGCGCCGTCGCTTCGATGCGCTCGTGCTGCCGCACGCCGACGCCGCGCACAATCTCGCGCGCTGGCTATGCGGCAATGCGCCGGATGCCGACGCGCTGATGCGCGCGTCCATGCGTCACGCGGAAGCGGCGATCGCCGGCTTCCAGGGCGAGCGGCCGCGCACGTGGCTGCTGGCGGTCGTGCACGCCACGTGGTGCGCGCAACAGCCGCAGGCCGCGCAGGCGATCGAGGCGTGGAATGTCGAGGCGTTGAATGTCGAGGCGTGGAGTATCGAAACGCCCGTCACCGGCGATCCGATGTTGCGGCTACGCGAGGACGATGTGCACCTGGTCCAGGCGGCGCTGGAGCGGCTGCCCGTCGCGGCGCGCGAGGCCATCGTCCTGCGCGAGCTCGAAGGGCTGCACTACCGCGATATCGCCGCGGTCACCAACACGTCACGCGAAGCGGTGCAGGCTACGCTCTCCCGCGCGCGGCGCCAGCTCGCCGCCACCATCGTCCTGCTCCGGACGTCCGCACCATGAGGTACGCACCATGAATTGCAACGACGCCCGCCAGTTGCTGGAGATCTGCGCCGATGGCGAAATCGGTGCCGGGGACGGGGTCCGGCTCGAGCATCATCTCGAGGACTGCTCCGACTGCGTGGACGCGCTCGCCGCCCTGCGGGGTCTGCGCAAGCTCGTCCGGGAAGGCACGACATACTTTGAAAGTGGTACGGTAGAAGCGCTGCGTTAGGCACTTCTCGCAGCATCGCTGACGGGATAACCGCCGCCTCGGCATATAATCGCGGTTTCCCGTTTTTGCGCCCTGCCGTCATGACTTCCCAACTTGCCAAGAAAGGCGAAGCCTGGTCCGCCCGCTTCACCGAGCCGGTGTCCGACCTCGTGAAGCGCTATACCGCTTCGGTCTTCTTCGACAAGCGCCTTGCGCTGTTCGATATCCAGGGCTCGCTGGCCCACGCGGCCATGCTGGCGAAGCAGGGCATCATCGCCGAGGCCGACCGCGCCGAGATCGAGCGTGGCATGACGCAGGTCCGTGGCGAGATCGAGTCGGGCGCGTTCGAATGGAAGCTCGACCTCGAAGACGTCCACCTGAACATCGAGGCCCGCCTGACCGCACTGGTCGGCGACGCCGGCAAGCGCCTGCATACGGGCCGCTCGCGTAACGACCAGGTGGCGACCGATATCCGTCTGTGGCTGCGTAGCGAGATCGACAATATCGTCGGCCTGCTCGGCGCGCTGCGCGGCGCGCTGCTCGACCTCGCGGAACAGAACGCGGCCACCATCCTGCCGGGCTTCACCCACCTGCAGGTGGCCCAGCCCGTGACGTTCGGCCACCATCTGATGGCCTATGTGGAAATGTTCACGCGCGATACCGAGCGCATGGTGGACTGCCGCAAGCGCGTCAACCGCCTGCCGCTCGGCGCCGCGGCACTGGCCGGCACCAGCTATCCGATCGACCGCGAGTTCGTCGCCAGCCAGCTCGGCTTCGACGGCGTGTGCCGCAACTCGCTGGACGCCGTGTCGGACCGTGACTTCGCCATCGAATTCTGCGCCGCCGCCGCGCTGGTGATGACGCACGTGTCGCGCTTCTCCGAGGAACTGGTGCTGTGGATGAGCCCGCGCGTCGGCTTTATCGACATCGCGGACCGCTTCTGCACGGGCAGCTCGATCATGCCGCAGAAGAAGAACCCGGACGTGCCCGAACTCGCGCGCGGCAAGACCGGTCGCGTCAACGGCCATCTGATCGGCCTGCTCACGCTGATGAAGGGCCAGCCCCTCGCGTACAACAAGGACAACCAGGAAGACAAGGAGCCGCTGTTCGACACCGTCGATACGGTTGTGGACACGCTGCGTATCTTCGCGGACATGGTGCCTGGCATCACGGTCAAGCCCGACGCGATGCGCGCCGCGGCGCTGCAGGGCTACGCCACCGCGACGGACCTCGCCGACTATCTGGTCAAGCGCGGCCTGCCGTTCCGCGACGCGCACGAGGCCGTGGCCCATGCCGTGCGCGCCTGCGACCTGCGCCACTGCGACCTGGCCGACCTCACGGTGGCCGAGCTGCGCGACGCCTCGGGCCTTGGCGACAAGGCCTCGCTGATCGGTGAAGACGTGCACGCAGTACTGACGCTTGAGGGCTCGGTCGCAGCGCGCAATCATATCGGTGGCACCGCCCCCGATCAGGTCCGAGCCGCCATCAAAGCTGCGCGCGCCAGCCTCTGAGGGTGCGCATAAACGACGCGTAAGTTTCACGTAAGCCTGCGCAACAAAAAGCCGCCGTGGCGTAAGCCCGGCGGCTTTTTGCATGCGCGGCCGTTGCGCGCGCGCCATCGATAGGTACAACTACGGAGCGCCGCAGCATTTTGTTACAGATACACTAATCGCCGCAAAATACGGGGAGACAACCCATGAACTACTTGCTTGGTCTGTCACGGCAGATCGACAGGTTGAACCAGCACACAGGCAGACTTGCAAACATCATGATCCTGCTGTCGTGCCTGGTCAGCGCAGGCAACGCCCTGCTCCGCTACGGCTTTAATCTCAGCGACAACTGGCCGCTCGAACTGCAGTGGTACATGTTTGCCATCGCGGTGATGTTCGGCGCGTCGTACACGTTCCAGCGCAACGAGCATGTGCGCGTGGATCTGATCTACGGCAACGTGTCCGAGCGCGCGCAGCACTGGATCGACATCTTCGGCATCGTGGTGTTCCTGCTGCCGTCGACGATCCTCTTCACGTGGCTGTCGTGGGATTCGCTGTTCCTCCCCTCGTGGAAGATCCTCGAGCAGTCGGGCAACTCGGGCGGCCTCCCCCGCTACCCGATCAAGCTCGTGGTACCGCTTGGCTTTGCATTCCTCACGCTGCAAGGCATTTCTGAACTGATCAAGCGCTTTGCCGCCCTCAAGGGCCTCGTGCGCATCGAATCGAAATACGAGAGGCCCGTGCAATGATTCCATTGGAGTACATGCCGCCGCTGATGTTCGGCGGCCTGGTGCTGTTCATGCTGGTTGGCTTCCCGGTGGCGTTCTCGCTATCGGCGGTCGGTCTGGCGTTCGGCTTCCTTGCGATCGAATGGGGTTACTTCCCGATCCAGTTCCTGCAGGCCGTGCCGACCCGCGTGTTCGGCAGCGTGCTGGCCAATGAGCTGCTGCTGGCGATCCCGTTCTTTACCTTTATGGGCGCGATCCTCGAGAAATGCGGGCTCGCCGAGGACATGCTCGACTCGATGGGCCAGTTGTTCGGCCCCGTGCGCGGCGGCCTCGGCTACTCGGTGATCATCGTCGGCTTCATCCTCGGCGCGATTACCGGCACCGTGGCCGCGCAGGTCATCGCGATGGCGATGATCTCGCTGCCCGTGATGATGCGCTACCGCTACAACATGAAGTACGCCACCGGCGTGCTGGCCGCGTCGGGCACGATCACGCAGCTGGTGCCGCCGTCGCTGGTGCTCGTGGTGCTCGCGGATCAGCTCAAGACGCCCATGGGCAGCGCCGACGTCGGCAGCATGTACCTCGGTGCCTGGGGCCCGTCGGTCGTGCAGATCGCGCTGTTCGCGCTCTACACGTTCGTCCTCACGCGTATCAAGCCGGACTGGCTGCCGCCCGTGCCGGCCGAGGCACGCACGCTGCGCGGCGTGGCGCTGTGGGTCAAATGCCTGCGCGGCATCATCCCATGCGCGGTGCTGATCTTCCTCGTGCTCGGCACGATCATGCTCGGCATCGCCACCCCGACCGAGTCGGGCGCGATGGGCGCAGTCGGCGCGCTGGTGCTGGCGGTAATCCGCGACAAGGGCTTCAACCGCATCGACCGCAACGTCTACCGCATCGGCATCGCGGCGACGCTGGTGGCCGCCGCGATTGGCGTCTTCGCGTTCGGCTCGCACGCGTTCCGCATCCCGCTCGCCGTGGCTTACCTCGTGGTGATCTGGCTGCTGCTGCGCGCGGGTCAGCTGACCGACCTGCGCCTGCTGATCGTCGAGGCCTACCAGTCCACCGCGCGCATCACCGCGATGGTGGTGTTTATCCTGATCGGCTCCACCTGCTTCTCGGTGGTGTTCCAGGGCGTCGATGGCGGCGCGTGGGTCGAGCATCTGTTCACCTCGCTGCCGGGCGGCTGGATCGGCTTCCTGATCGTGGTGAACCTGTTTATCTTCTTCCTCGCGTTCTTCCTGGACTTCTTCGAGATCGCCTTTATCGTGGTGCCGATGCTGGCACCGGTCGCGGTCAAGGTGCTGGCACCGGTGGTCGCCGACTCGATGGGCGGCAATCCCGAGGCCGCGGCCACCGCGGCATTGGTCTGGTTTGGCGTGATGCTGTGCGTGAACATGCAGACCTCGTTCATGCACCCGCCGTTCGGCTTCGCGCTGTTCTATCTGCGCGGCATCGCCCCGAAGGAAGTGAAGAGCTCCGATATCTACTGGGGCGCGCTGCCCTGGGTCGGCCTGCAGATGATCATGGTGCTGCTGGTCATGTTCTGGCCGGGCATGGTGACGATGTTCCTCGACAAGGGGTCGATGAAACACAGTAGTTCGGCGGAGATCAGTATCCCGCTTGGGGGAGGTGGTGACTCGGGGGCATCGGGGGCATCGGGGGCATCGGGACCCTCGGCGCCGGGAGCCGCGAACGTACCGCCACCGACGGCATCTTCGGCACCCTCCGCACCAGGCTCGCTGGACCTCAACGTGCCGCAGCAGACCGAGAGCGAACCAGCGGCACCGCAGTTCGAGTTCGAGAAGAAAAACTAACGGTTCTACCGCGCACCCCCAACGCCCCGCATCGCGGGGCGTTTTTTATGCCATCTCGGTGGACGTCTCTTTCTCGCGCCGATCGCCAAACAGATCCTTGCCCGGCCAGGCCATCGGAGGCCAGTCGGCACTGCCAGACGCACTCATGTGTGCGCAGACCTTGACCACTTCGTATTCGGTTTTTACGCCGAATGCGGTCCGCCACTGTGTCGCGCGCACATCGCAGCGGAACCGATCGCAACGCGCAAAGCTGATGAGGTTGTGGTCCACCCGATGGCGGAACTCCTCATCCTCGATCATCACGGGCACAAGCATATGGCCGTCGAACGCCCACCAGTGAAACTCGGGCCTGAAGTTGATGGCCAGAAACGATAGCGTCATTTCCTGCGTCTCCTGCCGGATCATCGTGTCGACGTGCGGCAATCCCGTGAACCAGATTGCTTCATCCGACGTAATGATTGCCGCCACATTTCCATCGGATCCGAAGGAAACGACTTCGATGCCGGGATGCGCAAGCGGGTCGAGCAATTTCTGCAGGCAGTTGCGCACCCGCTTGTCCTGCATCAGCCGGTAGACATCCTCCGGAATCTCGTAACGCTCGCCGTCGACCTCCAACACCGCCTTGCCGTCGGCATGCTCCATCCGCTCGACCTTGCGATTGCGAATCCATCGCAGAGTGCCGATCAGGCTGGTGCGGCCCTTCTCGGCGATAAAGCCGAGCGCGGTCAATACCGCCAGCGCATTGGCCAGCGCCGAGGCGTCCGAGCTGGCAAAGAACTCGCGCATGCGCGAGACGATCGAGGTGCCGATCGAGACATCGATACCGAAGCTGCCGTCACGAAACCCGCAAACCTTGACCTGCGCGCTGGCGCGTCCGGGATAGAGCGCCTCCGTGGCCGACTCGAGCAATCCGCTCAAGGCCAGCAGGGCCGGCGCGAGGTCGCGCACGTCCATCTCCGCATTGGTGAGTGCGGGCCCGCGGTAGGTCACGTTGAAATGTTGCTTGTCCATGGAACTCTCCTTGCGTTGAACGAAGAAGAAAAATAGCCCCCGAGCGGGGGCTGGACAACGATGAACTGGCCGACGTTTGCGTCAAATCAGGCACGACGCAAAATGAGAATCGTCGCCTTGCGCGACGATTCTCTTGCTGCTGTTACTGCCGCGGTTACTGCCGCAGTTATTGCCGCGGTTATTGCCGCAGTTATTGCCGCGGTTATTGCTTCACGCAGTCAACGAAGTACGCCTTCTGGCCATCGATCTCGTCTTCCACCAGGCCGTGGATATCGGTCTCGAAGCCCGGGAAGAGCTTGTTGAACTCGCGCGCGAATTTCAGGTACTGCACGATCGTGCGGTTGAAGCGCTCGCCCGGAATCAGCAGCGGAATGCCCGGCGGATACGGCGTCAGCAGGATCGCGGTAACGCGACCTTCCAGTTCGTCCACAGGCACGCGTTCGATCTCGCGGTGCGCCATCATCGCCCAGGCGTCGGACGGCTTCATCGCGGGTTCCATGTCCGAGAGGTACATCTCGGTGGTCACGCGCGCCACGTCGTTGGCCTTGTAGACGCTGTGGATCGCATCGCAGAGATCGCGCAGGCCCATGCGTTCGTACTGCGGGTAGCGTCCCACGAACTCCGGCAGCACGCGCCACAGCGGCTGGTTCTGGTCGTAGTCGTCCTTGAACTGCTGCAGCTCCGTCACGAGCGAGTTCCAGCGGCCCTTGGTAATGCCGATCGTGAACATGATGAAGAACGAGTACAACCCGGTCTTCTCGATGATGATGCCGTGCTCGGCCAGGTACTTGGTGACGATCGCCGCGGGAATGCCGCGCTCGCTGAACTCGCCGTCCACGTCGAGCCCCGGCGTGATGATGGTCGCCTTGATCGGGTCGAGCAGGTTGAAGCCATCGGCGAGATCGCCAAAGCCGTGCCAGCGTTCATTGGCCTTGAGGATCCACTCCTCGCGGTCGGCCATGCCGTCCTCGGCCAGCGCGTCCGGGCCCCACACCTTGAACCACCAGTCGCCGTTGTCGGCCACGTAGTCGGCTTCCACCTTGCGCATGGCGCGGCGGAAATCGAGCGCTTCGTAGATGCTTTCCTCGACCAGCGCGGTACCGCCCGGCGCTTCCATCATCGCCGCGGCCACATCGCACGAGGCGATGATCGAGTACTGCGGGCTCGTCGACGTATGCATCAGATACGCCTCGTTGAACCGATAGCGGTCCAGCTTGCGCATCTCGGAGTCCTGCACGAGGATCTGCGAGGCCTGCGACAGGCCGGCCAGCAGCTTGTGCGTCGACTGCGTCGCGAAGACCAGCGCATCCTTGCTGCGCGGCCGGTCGCGGCCGATCGCGTGCATATTGCGATAGAACTCGTGGAACGACGCATGCGGCAGCCACGCTTCATCGAAGTGCAGCGTGTCGATCTCGCTCGTCAGCATTTGCTTGATCTGCTCGGCGTTGTACAGCACGCCGTCGTACGTGCCCTGTGTCAGCGTCAGGATGCGCGGCTTCTGGTTCGTGGCCTTGCTCGCGAACGGGTGATTGGCGATCTTGCGGCGGATCGTTTCGGGGTCGAACTCGCTCTTCGGAATCGGGCCGATGATGCCGTAGTGGTTGCGCGTCGGCATCAGGAACACCGGAATCGCGCCGGTCATCATGATCGCGTGCAGGATCGACTTGTGGCAGTTGCGGTCCACCACGACGATATCGCCGGGCGCCACGTTGGCGTGCCACACCATCTTGTTCGAGGTCGACGTGCCGTTGGTCACGAAGTACATGTGGTCCGAGCCGAAGATGCGCGCGGCATTGCGTTCGGACGCGGCCACCGGTCCCGTGTGGTCGAGCAGCTGGCCCAGCTCGTCCACTGCGTTGCACACGTCGGCGCGCAGCATGTTCTCGCCGAAGAACTGGTGGAACACCTGCCCCACCGGGCTCTTCAGGAACGCCACGCCGCCCGAGTGTCCCGGGCAGTGCCACGAATACGAGCTGTCCTGCGCGTAATCGATCAGCGCCTTGAAGAACGGCGGCGCCAGCGAGTCCAGATAGACCTTGGCCTCGCGGATGATGTGCCGCGCGACGAATTCCGGCGTGTCCTCGAACATGTGGATGAAGCCGTGCAGTTCGCGCAGGATGTCGTTCGGGATATGGCGCGAGGTGCGGGTCTCGCCGTACAGGAAGATCGGCAGGTCCGAATTGCGGCGGCGCACTTCGTTGACGAACGCGCGCAGCTTCTCGATCGCGGCCGCTTCCGGCTGGTCGTCGGCGCGCACGAACTCGTCGTCGTCGATCGACACGATAAATGACGACGCCCGGCTGGCCTGCTGCGCGAACGACGTCAGGTCGCCGTAGCTGGTCAGGCCCATCACCTCCATGCCTTCAGCCTCGATGGCTTGCGCCAGCGCGCGGATACCCGAGCCAGAGATGTTCTCGGAGCGGAAGTCTTCATCGATGATGATGACGGGAAAGCGGAATTTCATCGGGCGTCCTCGAGGAGAAATGGACTTAGAAAGAACTGAGCCACATGGCCGCCGGGAGTTCCCCCGTGCTGCGACATGTGGCTCTTGCGTCAGGTCCCGGCCGTCTACCGGACTGACGGACTGCTGGCCGACCGTGGGCGGCCTGCGCGACCCACGCGGGCCGCATTGTAATGCGATCAGGTCTTCGGCAGTGTGACACCTTGCTGACCCTGGTACTTGCCGCCGCGATCGCGGTACGAGGTCTCGCAGATCTCGTCACTCTCGAAGAACAGCACCTGCGCGCAGCCCTCGCCCGCATAGATCTTGGCGGGCAGCGGCGTGGTGTTCGAGAATTCCAGCGTCACGTAGCCTTCCCACTCGGGCTCGAACGGGGTCACGTTGACGATGATGCCGCAGCGCGCGTACGTGCTCTTGCCCAGGCAGATGGTCAGCACGCTGCGCGGAATGCGGAAGTATTCCATCGTGCGGGCCAGCGCGAACGAGTTCGGCGGGATGATGCAGACATCGCCCTTGAAATCGACGAACGACTTCTCGTCAAAATTCTTCGGATCGACGATGGTGCTGTTGATATTGGTGAAAATCTTGAATTCGTCGGCGCAGCGAATATCGTAGCCGTAGCTCGAGGTGCCGTAGGACACGATCTTGCGGCCGTCCTCCTCCCGGACCTGGCCCGGCTCGAACGGCTCGATCATGCCTTGTTGCTCCGCCATGCGGCGGATCCACTTGTCGGACTTGATGCTCATAGGTAGTGAGAGAGGGCTGGCGGCCCCTGCCGCGCGATGAGGCCGGATTGTACAGCCATCCGCGGCACTACCGGCGATGCTGGCCCTCCCCCACCGGGAGAAGGCCACCATATCAGCGACTTACGACGCGGCTCAAGTCGCCAATCACAATGCCGCGACCACGCCGCAGGCGATGCGTCCGCCCGAATTGCCGGTCGGCTGCGTCCGGTAATCGTCCGGGTCCTTGTGCACGACCACCGCGCGGCCGATCACGCTGGTCCCGCCCGGCGTCACCGTGACTTCCTTCATCACGAACTGCACGCGCACGTTGCCGTTGGCATCGGCGGTCAGGTTGTTCATGTCGCCGGCATGATGATCGCCGCTCGACATCTGGCCATGCGGCTTTCCGGTCGGGTTGAAATGGCCGCCGGCGCTCATCGCGTCCGGTGCCGAGCAATCGCCCTTCTCATGGATATGGAAGCCATGCGAGGAGCCCGGCGCGAGGCCGGTCACGGACACCGTGACGAGCGTGCCGCCGGCCTGCTGGTCGAACGTGACACGGCCGCCGGTGTTGGTGCCGCTCTTGGCCACCAGTGGCGCCGCGGCCTTCGCGCCGCCCGCCGGTGCTTCCGCGCTCGCGGTGCTCTTGTCACCCATGTTGCCGCAGCCCGCGACCACTACCGCCGCCGCGCCAATTGCCAAACCGAAAAGTACACGTTTCATGCCAAGCCTCCTTACGGTGAATGTGGGCGCGATTCTATCGCCGCGCACTGGGCTAAAACAGGGCAAAACCGGGGCAAAACCATGACGCTATGTGGCTAGTCGCACGAATATCAGGTGTTCTGCACGACGATACTCGGGAACTTGTTGGTCATGTCGCGCGCCTTGTCCGCGACCTTGATCGCCACCTTGCGCGCCACCTCGCGATAGATCGCCGCGATCGGGCTGTCGGGGTCGGCCACCACCGTCGGCCGGCCCGCGTCGGCCTGCTCGCGAATCGACAGGTTCAGCGGCAGGCTGCCGAGCATGTCGACGTGGTACTCCGCGCTCATGCGCTCGCCGCCGCCTTCGCCGAAGATGTGCTCGACGTGGCCACAGTTCGGGCAGCAGTAGACCGCCATGTTCTCGACCACGCCGAGGATCGGAATGCCGACCTTCTCGAACATCTTCAGGCCCTTCTTGGCGTCCAGCAGCGCGATGTCCTGCGGCGTCGTCACGATCACGGCGCCGGTCACGGGCACCTTCTGCGACAGCGTCAGCTGGATATCGCCGGTGCCCGGCGGCATATCGACGATCAGGTAATCGAGGTCGTTCCAGTTGGTCTGGCGCAGCAACTGTTCCAGCGCCGAGGTCACCATCGGGCCGCGCCACACCATCGGGTTGTCCTGCTCGATCAGGAAACCGATCGAATTGGCCTGGATGCCATGGCCTTCCAGCGGCGCCATGGTCTGGCCGTCGGTCGACTCGGGGCGACCGCTGATGCCCAGCATCATCGGCAGGCTCGGCCCATAGATATCGGCATCGAGCATGCCGACGCGCGCGCCTTCGGCGGACAGCGCCAGCGCCAGGTTCACGGCGGTGGTCGACTTGCCCACCCCGCCCTTGCCCGACGCCACCGCGATCACGTTCTTCACGCCGGGCAACAGCTTGACGCCACGCTGCACCGCGTGCGCCACGATCTTCATGGTCACCGCCACGCTCACGTTGCCCGCGCCGGGCAACTTGCGCAGCGCGCCGATCACGAGCTGGCGAATCGGCTCGATCTGGCTCTTGCCAGGATAACCAAGCTCCACTTCGAGGGAAATATCGCCACCATCCACGCGAATGTTGCGGGCGGAACGCGACGAAACCAGGTCGCGGCCGGTGTTGGGATCGATGACGGAACGCAGGGCTTCGGTTACCTGCTCAATGGTGAGGCTCAAGACAGTCTCCGCTTGTATGGGGTCAGAAGTGTTCAGGGCTGCCAGCTTAACAGTGAGTGTGTGATTACATACATTTACATCTATCACATTCTCACGCTTGTGCAGGGCGCGGCATATGCCTATTGTAGTGCGCCTGACACCGACGGATCGCCCCGCCTGTTCGCCCGCCGGCGGATCTGGGTCATATGCACGTCATAAGCGGAACACTGACATCCGAACGCGTACAAACCCCGTTACCATGCGGTATGCCGTCGGTACTACATTCGAGAAAAATCTCTTAAGGAGAAAGCATGCACGCGAAGTTCGCCATCGTCCCGCTGGTCGCCACTCTGCTGGTGGCTGGCTGCGCCACAGAACAGCAGACCCACACCGCCGTAGGCAGCGGCGTGGGTGCCGCCGTGGGCGCCGGGCTAGGCAACCTGATTGGCGGCAACACTACCGGCACGCTCGTGGGCGCGGCCGTGGGTGCTGCCGCGGGCGGCGCCGCCGGTTACAACTGGAACGCCATCCGGGGCAAGCTGAACAAAGACACGGCCGGCACTGGCACCCAGATCACCGAGCAGCCCGATGGCTCGCTCAAGGTCAATATTCCGAGCCAGGTGACGTTCGATACGGACAGCAGCTCGATCAAGCCGTCGTTCCGCAGCGTGCTCGACCAGGTGTCGCAGACGCTGGGCCAGCACCCGGATGTAGCGGCCAATGTCGTGGGCCACACGGACAGCACCGGCAATGCCCAGTACAACATGCAGCTCTCGCAACGCCGCGCGCAGAGCGTGGCCGCGTATCTGGGTGACCGCGGCGTCGCGCGCAACCGCCTGACGGCCGAAGGACGGGGCCAGACGCAGCCCGTGGCGGACAACGCCACCGAGGCCGGACGCGCCCAGAATCGTCGGGTCGAAATATTTTTGAAACCAATTCAGGGCTGACCGGGTCATAGAGTTCAGGTACCGCTTGCTGCCGATTGCTGGCTCGCGATAGGTGGCTGACCTCCCGGGCGGTACCTGATTTCTCCTCCTTTTCCGTTGTGGAAAGCTGCGCCGGTATCGACCGGCGCTTTTTTTTGCCCCGCGCATTGACCCTCCCTGCGCGTTCCGGTGCCCCAGGCAGCGCGTGCCGGCAGCGCCAGATGCGGCGCATCCGCTAAAATAGCCGTTTCCATCTGCTTCACCACCGGCCTCTTTATGACCGCACGCCGCATCCTCGTCACGTCCGCCCTGCCCTACGCCAACGGCCAGATTCACATTGGCCACCTGGTCGAGTACATCCAGACCGACATCTGGGTCCGCTTCCAGCGCATGATGGGCAACGAGGTCTATTACGTCGGCGCCGACGACACGCACGGCACGCCGGTCATGCTGCGCGCGGAAAAGGAAGGCATCACGCCCAAGCAGCTGATCGACCGCGTCTGGACCGAACACAAGCGCGACTTCGACAGCTTCCTGGTGTCGTTCGACAACTACTACAGCACCGACTCGGACGAGAACCGCGTGCTGAGCGAGAAAATCTACCTGGCGCTGAAGGCCGAGAACCTGATCGACGCACGCGACGTCGAGCAGTTCTACGACCCGGTCAAGGAGATGTTCCTGCCGGACCGTTTCATCAAGGGCGAATGCCCGAAGTGCCATTCGAAGGACCAGTACGGCGACTCGTGCGAAGTCTGCGGCACCACCTATGCGCCGACCGATCTCAAGAACCCGTATTCGGTGGTGTCGGGCGCCACGCCCGTGCGCAAGTCCTCGACACACTACTTCTTCAAGCTGTCCGACCCGCGCTGCGAGACGTTCCTGCGCGAATGGGTGGCGGACCTCGCGCAGCCCGAGGCCACCAACAAGATGCAGGAGTGGCTCGGTGCCGACGGCGAGGCCTCCACGCTGTCGGACTGGGATATCTCGCGCGACGCACCGTATTTCGGCTTCGAGATTCCGGGCGCGCCTGGCAAGTACTTCTATGTTTGGCTCGACGCGCCGATCGGCTACTACGCGAGCTTCAAGAACCTGTGCGAGCAGCGTGGCATCGACTTCGACGCATGGGTGGGCCCGCACTCGACCGCCGAGCAGTACCACTTCATCGGCAAGGACATTCTGTACTTCCACACGCTGTTCTGGCCCGCGATGCTGCGTTTCTCGGGCCATCGCACCCCGACCAATGTGTTCGCGCACGGCTTCCTGACCGTTGACGGCGCCAAGATGAGCAAGTCGCGCGGCACGTTCATCACGGCCCAGAGCTATATCGACACGGGCATGAACCCGGAATGGCTGCGCTATTACTTCGCCGCCAAGCTCAACGCGAGCATGGAAGACCTCGACCTGAACCTCGACGACTTTATCGCGCGCGTGAACAGCGACCTGGTGGGCAAGTACGTCAATATCGCGAGCCGCGCGGCGGGCTTCCTGGTCAAGCGTTTCGAAGGCAGGGTCAATGAAGCCGCGCTCGCGCATCCGCTGCTGCTGCAGTTGCGCGAAGCCGCGCCGCAGATCGCGCAGCTCTACGAGGCACGCGAATACAGCAAGGCGCTGCGTCTGGTGATGGAGCTGACCGACAACGTGAACGTGTTCGTCGATACCGAGAAGCCGTGGGAACTGGCGCGGGACGAGAGCAAGCGCGACGCACTGCACGCGGTGTGCTCGGTCTGCCTCGAAGCGTTCCGCCTGCTGACGGTGTACCTGAAGCCCGTGCTGCCGACCATGGCTGGCAATGTCGAACGCTTCCTCAATGTGGAGCCGCTCGACTGGCGTGCGATCGACACGCAGCTGTCGGCCACGCGTCCGGTGCAGCCGTACTCGCACCTGATGACGCGCGTCGATGGCAAGCAGGTGGAAGCGCTGCTCGAAGCCAATCGCGATTCGTTGCAGGCTGCCGCGCCGGACGCCGGTGCCGCCGCGGGCGCGCCGGCCATCGAGCCGATTGCCGAGACCATCACGATCGATGATTTCGCGAAGATCGACCTGCGCGTGGCGAAGATCGTGGACTGCCAGAAGGTGGAAGGCTCGAACAAGCTGCTGCAGCTCACGCTGGACCTCGGCGAGGGCAAGACGCGCAACGTGTTCTCGGGCATCCAGTCGGCTTACTCGCCGGAGCAACTGGTGGGCAAGCTGACCGTCATGGTGGCCAACCTCGCCCCGCGCAAGATGAAGTTCGGCGTGTCCGAAGGCATGGTGCTGGCAGCCAGCGCAGCCGACGAGAAGGCCAATCCGGGCCTGTGGATCCTGGAACCGCACGAAGGCGCGGTCCCGGGCATGCGCATCCGCTAAGCAGCGCGCTCAGCCACCTTGTCGCCGCGACGGATCGTCGCTGCGCGAGGTGGTGGTCACCATCCCCTGCGGGTTGAAATGCACGTTGAAAAACGCGCGATCGGTGGGGGACTCGTACCAGCGGTAGCCCCACACCTCCTCCTGCTTCAGCGCGAACGCCTCTACCTTGGTCGGCTTGCCAAGCAGCCGTCGCACCCCATCCTGACTCATGCCGGGCCGCACGCGCGCGAAGTTCTCCGCGGTCAGCACCTGCTCGATCTTGCGCACGGTGTTGTCAGGGCCGATCGTCACCATCCATGTGGTGGCGCCCTCTGGCCCGCGTGGGTATTCGAGCCGACGCCCGCCATCCGCTTCTTCCCACACGATCTCGGGCTTGCCCGCCTGCCGGCGGATATCGTCTTCGGTCGAGCGGCCAATCTCGATGTTCTTGAACAGCTGACTGTCCGGCTTGACGCTGTTCCACACGCCACGCGCGGTCTCGCCCGCTTTCTTCATCGCTTCATCGACCTTCTGCTGGTCGCAACCGACCAGCGCAAGCAAGGCAGCAATCATTCCCATGGCGGCAAGGCGTCGGACTGACGCATCAGAATTTCGCATTTCGGCTCCTGTCGATCAACGCTTGATGGCCTCGATCGGATCGCCGGCCGGCTCGCTGGCCGCGCTGTTGGCCGGCTGGGTTCCGGGCGGGAGATCGGGATCCACATCCGTCGTACGACGGTTGGTACTGCCAGCGAACAGGCTACTCCAGTTGTTGAAGCGGCGGTTGAACAGCACCGACAATCCGTTGATCGACCCGCCCTTGGCAATCAGCGACCACCGCCGCGAGAACGCCCACGTCAGCTTGACGATGTTCGACGCCGACGTCAGGCTCTGCTCGTAGCCGACCGAGATCTGATCGGTCACCGACTTGCCCACGCTGACCACCTGCTGGTCATTCAGCCCCGCGGTACTTGGCCCGATCGAGAACTCGTCGATGCCGAGATGCTGGACGATTCCCTTGCCCGCGCGGGCACCGATCATGCCGAGCGCGGCGCCGCCCAGCGCGCCGCCACTGAGCTGGCGCTGCTGCCCCGCCCCAGCGCTCTCGGCGCCGTAACCGAACATCAGCCACGAGAGCTTGTCCTCGTCGGGCACATTGGGTTCCGACACCAGCCGCACACGCGGAATGCGCACCGTGCCGGTCACCTCGACGCCGGCCTCCACTTCCTGATTGCGGCGCATCGCGCGGATATTGATGTTCGGGTTACTGATCGGCCCATTGAAATTGATGATGCCGCGTTCGATATTCAACTTGCGGCCAAACGCTTCGTACGTGCCATCGACCACGCGCACGGTGCCGGTGGCGCGCATCGGCGAGAGCGGCGCACTGGCAATACCGAGCTGGCCCGCGAGCAGCAGATCCGCGCCGGCACCGCGGAAGCGGAAGTCGTTGCCGAGATCGATGGCGATGTCGATCACCGGGCTGAAGCGGCTCGTGGGCGCTTCCTCGGGTACCGGCACATTCGCGGTCGGCAGTTCGCGCTGGTCGCGATGGCGGATCACCACCACGTCGTCACCGAGTTCCGGCGCGCCGGACTTCGGCAGATCGAACAATCCGCGATCCACGCGGAACTTGCCGCGAATCGTCAACTGGCGGTTCTCGTTGGCAATGCCGGCTTCGCCCGAGACGATCAGCGTGCGCTCGGGACTCGCGAACAGCTGAAGCTTGTCGGCGACGATCTTGCCGGTCAGGTTCGGATCCGACTCGCCGAGCTTGATCGCGCCGGTGGCGACCAGCGTGCCGTCGCCGCCGCGGAACTGCACCTGCTTGAGCTCCACGGTGTTCTGGTCGAGCACCACCTTCACCACGCCATCGGTCAGGCGAATGCCGAGGTCGTACAGCGTCACGCCAATCCCACTGCCATCGACATTGCCGGTCAGCAGCGGCTTGCCCACCGTTCCCGCCAGCTTGAGGTTCGCCGCCAGCTTGCCTTCGAGCGCGTACTGCGGGCCCGTGAACGATTCGAGCGACTTGAGCCGTGGGATATCGAACGCGACCGTGCCGTCCAGCGTGGAGGTGGGGCCGATGTTCTGCAAACCCTGCTCGGAGACGAGACCCGCCGAGGCATCCACGACGATGCGCCCGATGCGCTCGGCCGCGGTGCCGCCGCGCAAGGTCACGCGACTCCCCACGACTTCAGCACGTAGCTGCGTCTCGCCAAGCCCCAGCGCGGTCCAGCCGCGCCCCGCGTTGATCGACGCATCGCCCGAACGCCGCCGGATCTCGGCAAACCCGCTCGCGGTCTCCGCCAGTACCAGATTCCATTTGCCATCGAGCACGAGGTCCGAGCGCACCGGCGGGGCTTCGCCGCTGAATAGCGCGACCAACTCCAGCACGTGCGCGACGCGCACGCCATCGAGCGACCCCGCGCTGCGAATCCGGCCGTGATCCCAGTCGAGCCCGTCGATCGCCATGGTGGCCTGATCGAAGGCAAAACGCGCGGGCCCGAGCTTGATATGCTGATCCGCCACTAGCAGCGTGGTCGGCGCGGTCAGGCGCAGATTGGCCGCGCCGCGTTCCTCGAAGGTGCGGATAGTGCCGTTCCAGCCTCCGCCGTTCTTACCTTGACCTTGCCACCCCCCCTGCCCCGCCAGATTCAGCTGGATCTGCCGCCGCCGCACCGTGCCGACCGCCTTGGCCTCGAACGTGTGATTGGCCTGCGTGCCGGTGAGGTTGGCATCGAGCGTGCGCACCACCGCGTCCGGGCCCTGATAGTCGCGCGCGGTCAGTTGCGCGGACAGCGTGCCATCGAGCCCCCCGCGCAGCTCGGCATGGCCGCTTGCGCTGGCAAGCTTGTGCGGGCCGAAGACCAGCCCCTGCGCGCTGTAGTCGCCAACCACCTCGGGCCGCCGCAGCGTGCCTGTCACCTCGGCATCGACCTTCGCGCGGCCCGCCACACCGAACTTCAGGCGTTCGAGCTGCGGCGCATCGATCGCGACCTTGAGCCGGTCTCCGCGCGCGCCAAAGCTGCCGCGCAGATCCACCTGATTGCCGGCCATGCTCAGCGAGGCCTCGCTCGGCAGCAGCCGTTCGCCTTCGAACCGGACCTTGCCGTTGCCGGTCATCGGCAGCCCCGCGTATTCGCTCTCGCGCAGGCCGAAGTCCACCGCCACGCGCAGCCGATCCGGCACCGAACCCGTGGACAACGTGCCGGTGGTCGAGAAATCGGCATTGATGCGCCCCGGCGCCACCTTGGCCACGCGCGCGGGATCGAAGTTGGCGAGCTTGCCCTTGAAGTGGAACGCCTGCTCCTCCTTGAGCGCGAGCCGGCCGTCGGCCGTCAGCGTGCCCGCTCCAATGCCAGCACGTAAAGATGTCAGCGTCACCGCGTCTTCATCGACGCGCGCATCGGCAAACAGCTTGAGCTCGCCGCCGGCGAGGTCGAGCGCGACGCTCTGCCGGCCCGGTTCCAGTCGCAGGATGACCGGCCCCGCCAGACGCGTGGGCACCAGCGCCGTGTGCAGCGCGGCCACATCGAGCCGACGCACGTCGAGGTCGAAACCGCCGCGGCCATCGCGCAACATGCCCTGGCCCAGAATCTCGCCGCGGCCCAGCAGCGCGATGCGCAGGTCACGCACGCTCTGCGCGGCTTCGCTGACTTCCACGCGCGCGTGCACCGATTCCACCGGCAGCCGCTCCTTATCGATCGGTCCGGGTTCGAGATTGCGCACGGTGAGCTCGCCCGCCACCGCGAGCGGCGCCACGCCGGGCGCCGGTGTAGCCGGCGTTGGCACCGGTGCGGACGCGGAAGCCGCCGAGGCCGCCGCCACCGCGCTGGCGGCGGTCTGTCCCGGCTGCGGCCGCGCGATCACGGGGGGCGGCGCCACCGCTTCCACAGGCCGCAGCTCGGCATGCACGGTCAGGTTGGCCTGCGGCGCGCCGGGGCTGAACAGCCGCGGATTGATGCGTTCGCCATCGACCAGCAGATGCGTGAATGGCACCCTGCCGAACGGCGTCAGGTCAGCCGTGGCGCGGCCGCGAATGCGATCGCCGCTGGCCTCCAGCTCCGCGCGCAGCGCATCGAGCGAACCACTTGCGGTGGCGGACAGCGCGAACGACTCTTTCTGCCATTCCCCTTCGAGCAGCGCCTCCGCCGTGAGCGGATACGGCTTGGGCCCGGCCAGTTGCGCGTTGGCCTGCAGCTTGCCGTAAGGCGTGACCAGTCGATCGACGGTAAGGCGATGACGCGTACCGTCCGAATGCAGCGCGGCGGCGAGGTCCGAGAACACCAGCGGGGTCGCCGTGGGCGCGTTGCCTTCGAGGATCGACAACCGTTCGAGCGTGAGCGTATCGACGTCGATCGCCAGCGGTAGCGACAGCGAGTCGGGCATGCGTGCGGGCGTCGCGGCCTGATCGGGCGTTGCGGCCGGCAGGCGCGCATCGACGCGGCCGAGCCGCAGCGACTGCACGTGCAAGCGCGCCGGCGACCACGTAAAACTCCATTCACCGTCCACGCGATCGATCGTCACGCGCGTGGCGGCATCGCCCTCGCCGCTCGCATACACCACGTCACGCAAGTGCAGGCCCGTGGCCACAGTGCCGCCCTCGAACTGTCCGGCGAGCAGGCCGCCCGAGAGTCGCGTAGCCACCGCCCACAACTGCCGCGTGCCACCCTCGGTGCGCAGCGCGAGCACGACGGTGCCGATCAGCACCATCACCAGCAAAAGCAGCGTCACGCCACTCCATGCCAGCACACGCGTCACCTTGCGCCACACCCGGCGCCGCGGCTTGTGCGCGGGCGGCGGGGCGTCGCGATCGGGACGCGGCACGGGCGGCATGTCGGGAATGCTCATGCGCGCGCCTTGTCAGTGGAGGTCATGGAGCGGTGGCGGCTCGTCATCAGAATGCCACCCCGAGCGAGATATGCGGACGGAACTGGTTCTGCTGGATGCCGTAGCCGAGGTCGAGCTGCAGCGGGCCCACCGGGCTGCGCCAGCGCGCGCCGACGCCCACGCCGTTGTAGAGCGTGATGCCTTTGATTGAGTTGGTCGCGGTACCCACGTCCCAGAACACCGCCACGCCCCAGTCGGGCTTGAACCAGTACTGGTATTCGAGGCTGCCGGTGCCAAGGTAGCGTGCCGGCAATATGCTGGCGCCGTCCGGGGTACCAATCGACTGATAGCTATAGCCACGAATCGAATCGGTGCCGCCCGCGCGGAACCGCAGCGAAGCCGGAATCCTGGCGGGATCGGACGAGGTCAGATCCGCGCCGAGTTCGAGCCGCGCGATAAACAGATCGCGCGTGCCCACCGGCACGTACTGGCGAATCCGCCCATAGAGCCGCAGGAACGTGGCATCGGACAGAATGTTCTTGGCGGCCACGCCGACCTGTGTGTTGATGACATTTCCGCGCCGCGGAAACACGGGGTTGTCCACATCGCGGCGCGTCCACGCGAACGCGGGCACCAATGCCTTGGAAATCTGCGCGTCCTGGCCGTAGGGCACGAGATTGTCGTAATAGAAATCGAGCGAGAACGTGGTGTCGTACTTCTCGCGTGTGCGCGAGCGCTTGAGGCCCGTGCGCCAGCTGGTCAGGTCGGTGCTCTCGATATCGATCGTGCGCTCGTAGCTGCCGTACAGGCTGTTGCGGTAGGTATGCGAGTCCGGCGGCATGGCCGTCTCGAGGAACGCATACTGGCGCTTCTGCTCGATCCGCAACTGCGAGTCGAACACCCACGCGCGATTGAACAGGTTGTAGTACGAATAGCGGCCCTCGACCTGCGCGCCCGTGTCGGTCGTGTAGCCAACGCCCGAGGAGAGCCGGTTCACCGGGTACTCCCGCACGCGCACGCTCACCGGCGCGATCACGGTCTCGTTGTGCGCGGCGTCGGCCGTCGGCGTCTCGAGCTCCACCTGCGCGTTGGAGAAATACGGCTGGTTCTGGATCGCGCGCTGCAGTTCGAGCAGGCGTTCCACACGATACGGCTCGCCCACCGACAGCGGGTTCACGTTGCGAATGATCTGCTCGGGATAGCGGCGCGTACCGGTGACCTGCAGCGGCCCGAGCACATACGCGGGGCCGCTGTCGTACTTCGCGGTCAGGTCGGCGGCGTGCTCGTCGGCCTCCACACGCGCGCGCGACGAGGCAAGCTTCGCGCCGTAGTAGCTCTTGCTCTGCAGCGTGAGCAGCGCGTTCTCCTTGGCCTTGTCCCAATCGTCCTGGCGGAACGGATCGCCCACCGGCAGGCCCCACTTGGCACGCATCTCGGCCACCTGCTCCGGTGCCTGCGTCGCGGCGGGGCCGGACACCGACACGTCAACGCTGCGGATCAGTGTACGGGCGCCGGCATCGACGGTCACGTGCACCACGCGGTCGCTTCCCTCGCCCTCCACGCGCGCGGTGGTGGTCGGATCGAACCAGCCCTCGGTGGATGCGAACTGCCGCACCTGATCGCCGACGGTTTCCACCATATAGGCGAACTGGTCGTCGGACAGATCGGTACGGCTGGCGTAGCGTGCGAGGTCCAGATGCTCCTTGAGCATGTCCTCGAGCGGCTTGGGGGCGTCCACCACGACTTTGTACACCGCCGCGGCCGGCGCCGCTTGCAGCGCGAGCAGGAGCGGGACGAGCGACAAGAGCGCGCGCGCGACAGAGCGTGACAGCGCCGCGCACGGGCGATCGCGGCCATGGCCATCCGACGGGGGCGGCGGGGGCGGCGAGCGTCGCAGGATGGTCGTGGCGGCCCAGCGGCCCCGGTCTCTCGTCATCCGTCGTTTTGAACCAGCGAAGTCGCTATTTGACCACACCCGGCGTCGTGCGACTGCGACAAATCGGCCATGGTGGCGGCTTTCGGGGCGATCAGGTACTGACCGAGCCGATTCCGAGCAATTTCGTCAGCGATCGACGCCGATACGGTAAAATCCTGCCCCACCCACACCAACTTGCCCCGCGAGGCACAGGTTTCATCATGGCCATGTACGAATCGGACATCACCCAGTTCCTCAAGACCCTCAAGCAGGAGCGTCCGGCGCTCGAGTCGGAACAGCGTGAAGGCCGTTCCCTGCTGTGGGACAAGGCACCGATCGACCTGGAAGAGCGCGAGCGCGCCGCCGACTCGCGCGTAGCGCAGAAGCCGTACGTCTACTCGCTCGACAACTGAGTTGTCTCAGGAAAAGCTGATCCTGCCGGTGGAGCTACCCAGTGTGGCTCCCGGTGCCGGCGGCACACCCGGCCCCGCCGACATGGTCGACGGGCTGGCGTTCGCGCGCCTCTACGGTGAGCCGCTGTTCAAGCTGCCGCAGGATCTGTATATCCCGCCCGATGCGCTCGAGATCTTTCTCGAGGCGTTCGAGGGTCCGCTCGATCTGCTGCTGTACCTGATCCGCAAGCAAAACTTCAACGTCCTGGACATTCCGATGGCCCAGGTGACGCGACAGTATCTTCTGTACGTCGAAGAAATCCGCAAGACCAACCTCGAACTGGCGGCTGAATATCTGCTGATGGCGGCCATGCTGATCGAGATCAAGTCGCGCATGCTGCTGCCGGTGAAGAAGGCCGACAGCGACGAGGAAGCCGAGGATCCGCGCGCCGAACTGGTGCGCCGCCTGCTCGAGTACGAGCAGATGAAGCTCGCGGCGCAGCGGCTCGACCATGTGCCGCAACTGGGTCGCGACTTCCTGCGCACGCAGGTGTTTATCGAGCAGAGCCTCGCGCCGCGCTTCCCCGAAGTCGAGACGATCGACTTGCAGTCGGCCTGGGCCGATGTGCTCAAGCGCGCCAAGCTCAACCAGCACCACAAGATCTCGCGCGAGGAATTGTCCGTGCGCGAGCATATGAGCCAGATCCTGCGCCGCCTGCAGCATGCGCGCTTTATGGAATTCACCGAACTGTTCGACGAAGCGATTCGCTCGGGCAAGGGCGTGCCCGTGGTGGTGGTGAACTTCATCGCGATGCTCGAGCTGTCGCGCGAGTCGCTGGTCGAGATCACGCAGGCTGAGCCATTCGCACCAATTTATGTGCGATTGGCGTACACGCCGACCTGAAATCGCATGTGAGCGGCCGCTGTCCGCCCGCGTCTTTGCCTGCCTCCCTGCCCGCCTTTCCCCCGGCGGCTGCCCGCATGTTCTACAATCCGCCGACAGCCGGCTGGCAATGCACCAATCCGGCGCGCCCGATCCCGTAAGCAGGACTGCGGCTTCCATCACGACAGCACACGACATTCATGAAAGTCATTTCCTCCATCCAAGAGCTGCGGGACCAGCTGCGCGGGCAGAATCGCGTGGCGTTCGTTCCGACCATGGGCAACCTCCATGAGGGCCACCTGTCGCTGATGCGACTGGCGCGCCAGCATGGCGACCCCGTGGTCGCATCGATCTTCGTCAACCGCCTGCAGTTCGGCCCGAACGAGGACTTCGACAAATATCCGCGCACGCTGCGGGACGATATCGAGAAACTGCAGAGCGAAGGCGTGTACGTACTGTTCGCGCCGACCGAGTCCGACATGTATCCGGTGCCGCAGGAATATCGCGTGGATCCGCCGCATGACATCGGCGATATCCTCGAAGGCGAGTTCCGCCCCGGTTTCTTCAAGGGTGTGTGCACCGTGGTGATGAAGCTGTTCTCGTGCGCGCAGCCGCGCGTGGCGGTGTTCGGCAAGAAGGACTATCAGCAGCTCATGATCGTGCGCCGCATGGTGCAGCAGTTCGCGCTGCCGATCGACATCGTGCCGGCGGAGACCGTGCGCGCCGAAGACGGCCTCGCGCTGTCTTCGCGCAATCGCTACCTGACGCCGACCGAACGCGCCGAGGCACCGGTGCTCTACCGCACGCTGCATGAGGTCCGCGACACCGTGCTCGGTGGCAGCGTGACGCTGACGACCGTGGAAGCGGAAGCGGTGAAGCGCCTGGCCGATCGCGGCTGGCAGCCCGACTATGTGTCCATTCGGAAACGCCACAATCTGCAGGCGCCGACGCAGGAAGAGTTCCTCGCGGGCGAACCGCTCGTGGTGCTCACGGCGGCCAAGCTCGGTCCCACGCGCCTGATCGACAACCTCGAGATCTGACGCGCTTCAGGCATTGCGTGTGGCGCGCCTCAGGCGCGCGTCAGCTTGCTCCGCTCGCGCTCGCGCGCGAGGTGCCGGCGATGGCCGGTGCGGCGCTTCCACCAGATCAGGATGCCCGTCAGCGCGAACGCTAGCGGCGTCAGGCCGTAGATCGTGATGAACACGCGCCCCGAGAACCCGAACGCCTCGCCTGTGTGGAGCGGGAATAGCCAGTTGATGAACGTATCGCCGGACGCGGCCTGCCTGGGGTCGCGCGCGGCGATGCGCTGCCCCGTGTGGGCATCGAGCCAGAGCCGCGTCGCGCCCGAATCCTCGCGGATCTCGCCGGCCTGACGCAGGCGGATCTCGTAGGCGTCCGTGGGCTTGCGCGGCAGGCTTACGCGCGTGACCAGCGCATCGGGATACTCACGCTGCGCGGCCGCCACGGCCAGCGCGGGTGAAAGCATCTCCACGTCGGGCGCGGCCGGTGCCGACTGATGCTTCGGCGGCGGCGACACCGTCATCACGCTAGCGATGATTGGCGTCACCCATTTCGGCAGATTCAGATACCACCCCGAGAATGCGGTCATCAGCATCACCGGCGCGATAAACAGGCCGCCGGCACGGTGCAGCGAGAAATTGAAGCGCGACCACGAACCGCCGTGCGTGATGCGTACCGATTGCAGCCACGAGCGCCGGTTCATCTTGGGCCACCACAGCGCCAGACCGACGATCACCGAGATCAGCATCACCATGCCGCACAGGCCGACGATGGTCTTGCCGGTTTCGCCGCTCAGCAGGTAGCGATGCAGGTGGAACAGCGTCGGCAGCAACTGCTCGCGCGACAGCCCCGGCACGCCCCACAGACGTTCGCCCTTCACGTTCAGCGTGATGGGATCAATCATGACCTGCCGCGAGCGGCCAGGCCCCGCGTCCGGCCCCTTGATCGGATAAGCCGCGATAAACACGCCATCCTCGTGCATCGGCAGCATGAACGCATTGGGCCGTCCATAGTGCGGATCGGCGGTCAACTTCCGATAGATTGCATCAATGGCGGGGCCACCGACCGGAATGCGCGCGGGCGCCGAGGCGACCAGCAGGTCCGGATTCAGTGCGGCGTCGAGTTCATCGCGCCAGGCGATGGCGGTGCCGGTCAGCCCCAGCAGCACGAACAACAGCCCGAACGACAGGCCGATATAAAGGTGAACCTTGATGAAGACTGTGCGCAGGCGGCCGGAGACCATGGGGGCGAAAGCAGTAGGTAAAAACCGGGTTGGGCGTACGATTGCCGTTGGCGTCCGTAAAAAAGAGCGCGCAAACTAGGAAATGCAAATGCGAAGGATTCGCGATTCTAGCAGTACGGTATGATCCGCGCGACGCCGCGCACGAACGAATATCATGTCCACGTCACCCCGCTACACCCTCGACCCCGCCCTGCCCGCGGATGCCGACCTGCTGGCCCGGCTGCATAGCGACAGCTGGCGCCATGCCTATGCGGGTCTGATTCCGTTGACCTACCTCGAATCGCACGCGCCCGCGGAGCGGCTTGCCACCTGGCGCGCGCGTATGCATGACGGTGCCGAGGCGCCGATCGAAGTCACCATCCTGCGCATCGACGGCGAGCCGGCGGGCTTTTGCTGCCTGATGCCGCTGGCGGAACCCGGCTACGGCATCTACGTCGACAATCTGCACGTCATGCCCGCCTACCACGGCGGTGGCTACGGCAAGCTGCTGATGGCGCATTGCGTGCGCCGCGTGATCGATCGATGGCCGGGCAAGCCGCTGTTTCTGTATGTACTCGACGGCAATACGCAGGCACGCGCGTTCTATCGCGCGCTCGGCGGCGAGGAAGCCCCCGCGTTCGATGATCCGTTTCCGGGTACCGATCTGATGGTGTCGGTGCGGCGCGTTACGTGGCAGGACCCCGAAGCGCTGCTGGCGCGGCTGCTGTCGTCCTCGAAGGGGCGCGCGCGCGGCTAGCGCTGGGCGTCGGCCGGCACGTGCTCGGGCGTGGGTTCGCGCGGTGTTTCGCGCGCAGGTCCGGACGACTGCCCGTTGGCAAGCCACTGCATGATCGGCTGCCATTGCTCGCGATCGCGCGCCACGCGTGACGGCGCCACATCCCATAGCGTCAGCCCATGCGCGGCCAGCTGGACGTAGTTCTGCGTGTCACGCAGCACGCCCAGCACCGGCAGGCCCACGCCCTCGACGAACCGCTGCAGCTGCTCCGCCGCACGCGTGCGGACGTCCACGCGCATGCCGATCACTCCCACCGCCACATCGCCATGCCGCACACGTCGGTCTTCGGCGAGCCTGGCGAGAAAGTCCTGCGTGGCGAGGATGTCGAACATCGACGGCTGCAATGGCACCACGATGCGGTGCGCGAGCTTCATGACGTCCGTGTAGCGCCAGCCATGGAGGCCAGCCGGTGTGTCGAGCACCACGTGCGTGGTGCCCTTGGGCGGGCGCGCGATATGGTCGCCATCGATGTCCCAGCTACGGATCGGCGCCGCCGCGGCCGGCCGCAGGCCGAGCCATGCGCGCGACGACTGCTGGCGATCGGTATCGCCGAGCATCACGGCATGTCCCTGACTCGCGAAGTAGCCGGCGAGATTGGTGGCCAGCGTGGTTTTGCCCACGCCGCCCTTGGGATTGGCGATCACGACTACCGGCATGAATGTGTCCTCCATCGTCCGAGAGTGCTGCCCCCTGCCACCGGACTGGCGCCGGCGCCGCGCTATTTTAACGGTAACGGCGCACTTTTCGCGTCCCCCATTGGTACGGCAGCCAACGGTGCCAGGGGTGCCAGCATCGCGCGCAGATCCAGATGGGCGGCCATGCTGTCCGCCAGCCGGTCGATCGACGCCTCGCGCAGCGCGTCGAGGTCCACCCCCTGCGCGCCGCCAAGGCCGGCCCAGCGCAGCAGCGCGCCGCACGCGGCCGGATCGTCGAACAGGCCGTGCACGTAGGTGGCCAGCACCTGACCGTCCTCGCCCACCGCACCGTCCGCCCGGTCGCCGTCCAGCCGCAGCGCGGGCCGCGCCAGCGCCGGTCCCTCGGTCACGCCGAGGTGAATCTCGTAGCCGCACACGGTTGCGCTGCCGTCCTCCAACGCGAGGTGGCCGCTCACTTGTCGCAACTGTTTCTCGGGCGCGAGCGTGGTGTCGAAGTCGAGAAAACCGAGCCCGTCGCTGGTGCCGGCCGGGCCTTCGCGACCGTCGGGGTCATGCACGCGGCGGCCCAGCATCTGCATGCCGCCGCAGATGCCGATCAGCTTGCCTCCGTAGCGCAGGTGCCGCGCCAGCGCGTCGGTCCAGCCGTTGGCACGCAGGAATGCCAGATCGGCGCGCACGCTCTTGCTGCCCGGCAGGATCACGAGGTCCGCCGGCGGAATCGGCATGCCGGGTCCGACAAAGCGCAGATCGACGCCCGGATGCGCGCGCAACGCATCGAAGTCCGTATGGTTGGAGATGCGTGGCAGCACCGGCACGATCACGCGCAGCAGCGTGTCCGGCGCGCCATGCTTGGCGCCCTGCGTGGCCACCACGGCGTCTTCGGCGTCGAGGTGCAGGCCGTGCAGGTATGGCAGGACGCCGAACACGGGTTTGCCGGTGCGCTCGGTAAGCCAGTCGAGCCCCGGCTGCAGCAGCGCGATATCGCCGCGAAAGCGGTTGATGATGAAGCCCGTGACGCGCGCGCGTTCGCTCTCGGACAGGCAGTCGAGCGTGCCGACCAGATGCGCGAACACGCCGCCGCGATCGATATCGGCCACGATGACCACCGGGCAATCGACGCGCTCGGCAAAGCCCATATTGGCGATGTCGCGCGCGCGCAGGTTGATCTCGGCGGGACTGCCAGCGCCTTCGACCATGACCACGCCGTACGCCTCGCGCAGGCGCGTATGGCTCTCCAGCACGGCCGCCATCGCCTGCGGCTTGTAGGCGTGATACGCGCGGGCGTCGAGGTCCATGCGCGCGCGGCCGTGGATGATCACCTGCGCGCCGATGTCGCTACTCGGCTTCAGCAGCACGGGGTTCATGTCGGTATGGGGCGCGATGCGGGCCGCCTGCGCCTGCAATGCCTGCGCGCGGCCAATTTCGCCGCCGTCGACGGTCACCGCGCTGTTGAGCGCCATGTTCTGCGGCTTGAACGGCGCCACCGCCACCCCCGCGCGCGCGAGCACACGACACAGGCCGGCGACCACCGTGCTTTTACCGGCGTCGGAGGTCGTGCCCTGAATCATCAGGGTGCCATGCAAGTCACCTGTGGGGTACGGCAAGGCGTGGGAAATGGGGGGGTGAGCGGCAGTCATGCGCGAATTATCGCAGGGTGCAGCCGGACCCCATCACCGTGCGTCTGCAATATCCATGCATGCGAGTGCGCGATGCGGCCGCTACAATACGCCGGATGGAAACCAAGGCCCTCGGTATCACCACTGACACGCCCGCCACCGCAGTTGCCGCTGGCGCGAGCGAACCCGTCGTTGCGACGGCGCCGCTGGAAGCCAGCGGCGGCGCGGCGCCGCGCGAGCTCACGCTCGTGATCGGCGGCGCCCGCTCGGGCAAGAGCCATTTCGCGGAGCAGCTCGCGGCCGATTACACGCTCGCCACCGGTGGCCCTGTGACGTACATCGCCACCGCACGGCACGACGCCGATCCCGCCGACGAGGAAATGGAATTGCGCATCGCGCTGCATCGCGCGCGACGCCCCGCCGACTGGGCGCTGGTCGAGGAGCCGCTGCAACTGGCCGACGCGCTCTATGCCAATGCGCGCCATGGCGGCTGCATTCTCGTGGATTGCGTCACGCTGTGGCTCAATAACCTGATCTTCGACGAGAGCCGCTCGTATCCCGAGTACGGGGTCATCACACCCCCGCCCGTGTTCACCGAGGAAATCGACGCGCTGCTCACGGCGCTGCCGACGATCCCCGGCCACGTCATCCTCGTCACCAACGAGATCGGCTTCGGCGTGGTGCCGACCGGCTCGATCACGCGTTTCTACGTCGACGAACTCGGCCGCCTCAACCAGAAGCTCGCCGCCGTCGCCGATCGCGTGCGCCTGATCGTCGCGGGCATCCCGGTGAACGTGAAGGGCTGATACCGCATGGTCATGCTGCCCTGGGCGGCCACCGTGGCCGCCGCGCTGGCCGGCGTGCTGCTCGATCGCTGCTTCGGTGAACCGCGCCGCTGGCATCCGCTGGTTGGCTTCGGCAACGTTGCCGCCGCGTGCGAACGCCGTTTCAATCGCCCGTCTCGCGCCAAGTGGACGCAACGTGCCGTGGGCCTGTGCGCATGGACGGTGCTCGTGCTCGGTCCCGCCGCCATCGCATGGGCCGTGCTGCGCGAAGTCACCGCGCTGGCGCCGTGGCTCGCGTGGCTGCTGCAGGCCGTGGCGCTGTACGCCGCGCTGGGCGCGCGTAGCCTGATCGAGCATATCGCGCCGATTGCCGATGCCCTCGCACGTAACGATCTGCCCGCAGCCCGCACGCTGACCGCGCGCATCGTCTCGCGCGATACCGAAGATGCCGATGCCGAAGCGCTGGCGCGCGCCGCCTGCGAGTCCGCGCTGGAAAACGGCAACGATGCGATCTTCGGCGCGCTGTTCTGGTTTCTGGTCGGCGGCGCGCCCGCCGTCATCGCGTTCCGGCTGGCCAACACGCTCGATGCGATGTGGGGCTACCGCACGCCCCGGTTGCTGCATTTCGGCTGGGCCGCCGCGCGCATCGACGATGGACTGAATCTGATCCCCGCGCGCCTGACCGCGCTGTCATACGCGCTGCTCGGCGCCACGCTGCCCGCGCTGCGCTGCTGGCGCACGCAGGCGCGCGCATGGTCGAGCCCCAACGCGGGACCCGTGATGGCCGCCGGCGCCGGCGCGGTCGGCGTGGCCCTCGGTGGCGGCGCGCGCTACCACGGCGAATGGGAAGCCCGCCCCCCGCTCGGCCTCGGCGCCGCCCCGGGCGCCCAGCACGTGCACGCGTGCCTGCGCCTTGTGCGCCGGACGCTGTGGCTATGGCTGGCGCTGGCCGTGGCCAGCGTGCCGCTGGTCATGCGCGGAGGCATGGCATGAACCCGGCGGCACCAGCCCCTTCCGCGAATCGTCATCGCAGCAGCCGCGCAATGCGCGCCGTGCCCGGAGACATCGCATGACCCGCACAACGCCCCCGCCTCCGGCGATCCGTCATGGCGGCGATCTGCTTGCGGCCGTGCGCCGTTATGGCCGCAGTGCCGACGACTGGCTCGATCTGTCCACGGGCATCAATCCCGACGGCTATCCGGTGCCGCCGTTGCCGGCGGACGCCTGGCAACGGCTGCCGCAAGACGACGATGGTCTCGCGGAAGCGGCGGCGCTGGCCTATGGTGCCGTGCAGGCGCTGCCCGTGGCCGGATCGCAGGCCGCCATCCGCACGCTGCCGACCTTGCTCAAACGCGGCCGCGTCGGCATTGCCGCGCTCGGCTACAGCGAGTACGCCCCCGCGTTCGCGCGCGCCGGCCATACGGTGGTGCCGCTCGGCGAAGCCGATTTCGCCCACGCCGACGGCGATGGCGATGGCCATGGCACGCGGGGTGGCGCGCTCGCCAATGGCCTGATCGACACCCTCGACCACCTCGTCGTAGTCAACCCGAACAATCCCACCGCACGCCTGATACCAGCCGCCACACTCGCCCAGTGGCACGCGCGGCTGGCGGCGCGTGGCGGCACGCTATTGCTCGACGAGGCGTTCATCGACTGCCATCCCACGCAATCGCTCGCCGCCAGCGCGCATCTGCCGGGGCTCGTGGTGTTGCGTTCGCTCGGCAAGTTCTACGGGCTGGCCGGCGTGCGCTGCGGCTTCGTGCTCGCGGAACGCACGGTGCTGGACCCGCTGCAATCGGCGCTCGGCCACTGGACCGTCTCCGGCCCCGCGCGCGTGATTGCGCGCCATGCGCTGATGAACACCGCATGGCAGTCCGCCACGCGCCTGCGCCTGACGCAACAGGGCGAACGGCTGGCCATGCTGCTGCGCTGCCACGGCCTGTCCGCGATCATGCAGCCGCTGTTCTGCTGGGTGCCCGACGCCGAAGCGCCCGCCCTCCACGATGCACTTGCGCACGCCGGCGTATGGACGCGACTGTTCGACGCCGCCGGCGACTGCCCCGCGAGCCTGCGCTTCGGCCTGCCACCCGATCGCGACGACGCGTGGCAGCGGCTCGATCTCGCACTCGGCGGCTGACACTCACCGACCATGCCCCATCGCTACCGTGACCCGTCCTGAACGGCTCAAACTCCTACTTTCACGCTGCCGACCCATGACGCCCGCCCGCGCCCTACCAGCCCTACCCGCCCTACCCGCCCTTCCCGCCCTTCTCCTGCTCTGCACCTGCCTGCCCGCGCACGCTGCGCTCTCCGTCGTCGACGACTCCGGCCAGACCGTCACCCTTGCGCAGCCGGCGCGCCGCATCGTCTCGCTGGCACCGCACGTGACCGAGCTGCTGTACGCCGCCGGCGGCGGTGACCGCATCGTCGGCACCGTGAGCTACAGCGACTATCCGCCCGAAGCGCGCGACCTGCCGCGCGTTGGCGACAACAAGGCGCTCGACCTCGAACGCATCGCCGCGCTCAAGCCCGATCTGATCGTGGTCTGGCGCCACGGCAACGCGCAAAAACAAACCGACCGGCTGCGTGCACTGGGCATGCCGCTGTTCTTCAGCGAACCGCGCCGGCTCGACTCGGTGCCCGAGAATCTGGAAAAGCTCGGCACGCTGATGGGCACCAGCACGGTCGCCAATCGCGCCGCCGCCGACTTCCGCCAGCAGATCGACACGCTGCGCAAGACCTACGCCGCGCGCCCGCCGGTGACGGTGTTCTATCAGGTGTGGCAGCAACCGCTGATGACACTCAACGGCCAGCACCTGATCAGCGACATGCTCGCGCTGTGCGGCGGCCGCAATCTGTTCGCCAACGAAACGCCGCTGGTACCAACCGTGTCCACCGAAGCGGTGCTGGCTGGCAACCCCGAAGTGATGCTCACCGCGGCCATGGGCGCGACACGGTCCGACCGGCCGCTCGCGGACTTCACGATGTGGGAAAAGTGGAAACAGGTCACGGCCGTGGCACGCAACAACCTGTTCACGATCGATGGCGACCTGGTGAATCGCGCGGGCCCGCGCGTGGCGCGCGGCGCCGAGGAAATCTGCAAAGATCTCGAAATCGCCCGTTCGCGCCGCCCGCGCTAGGCCACCGCGTTAGACAACATCAAGGCGCGTCAATCGACGGTACGGTTCCACCAGACCAGCTGCGCGTGGGGCGCTTGCAGCCGCAGACAACAGGACGCGCCGAACCCGAGTGACCATTGCAGCGTCTGCGCGAGCGGCACGCCCAGCCAATGCGCGGCCAGCATGCGAATCGGCCCGGCGTGGGCCACCACCCACCAGCATGCCTCGCCAGAGGTTTGCACATCGCCGGCCCATGCGCTGACGCGCGCCATCACCTGTGCCGCGCTCTCGCCGCCATGTGGGCACGCGCCCATCAGATCGGCCGCCCACGCATCGAGATCCGCGCGCGCGATGGCATCCCAGGGCTGCCCCTCCCACGCACCAAAGTCGAGCTCCTGCAGGCGCGGCTCGATCTGACACGGTACCGGCGCCGTCAATGTCTGCGCCAGCAATGAAGCGGTGTCCCGCGCCCGCGCCGCCGGACTCGTGACGATGCGCGCGGGTGCGTGCGCGTGCAGTGGCGCGGCCATTTGCGCGGGCGCAGGCGAGCATGGCTCGGTCAACGCCAGATCGAGCCGCCCGTAGCAGATCGCCGGCTGGTCCGCTGGCGGCAGCACCGGCCGCGCATGACGAATCAGTACCAGGTCCATGCCGCCGCCACGAAATAGACCAGCAGTTCCGCGAGCTGCTGCGCAAAGCCAAGACAATCGCCGGTATAGCCACCAATGCGGCGCACGAAGTAAGCCCCGAGCGCGAGCCGCAGCAGTGCCAGCGCCAGCACGGTAACGAGCGCGAATGCCGCCCAACCGTAAGGCGTGGACAGGTCGGCCCCTACGTAACCCGTATGCGCAAAGGACATCCAGCACAGCGGCACCACTCCGCACAGCAGCGCAAACAACAACCCCGCGCCACGCAACCGCTGCGCCACGGGCCGCGCCTTGCCCTCGTCGCGCACGTACTCATGCGTGGCAAGGTAGGTGATGGCCATCGCGCGGCTGGCACCATGCGCGGCGACGATCGTCGCAACGAGTATGGCGAGCCCACCCGTGGTGCCGATCTGCAACAGCAATTGCCACTTGAGCAGCAGCACCACGACCACCGCGATCACCCCGAATGCGCCCACGCGCGAATCGTGCATGATGCGCAGCACGTCCTCGCGCGTATAGCCGCCGCCAAATGCATCGACGCAATCGGCCAGACCATCCTCGTGGAACGCACCGGTCAGCAGCAGCGTGGCCGCCATGCCGATCAACACCGCGACCGGTGGCGACCACAGATGCGCGGCCCCCCACGTCGCCAGCGCGCCAACGCCCCCGACCAGCAGCCCGATCAACGGAAAGTAGCGCGCGGCCGCATTCAATTGCGCGGGCGTAAAGCCCACCCAGCGCGCCAGTGCGGCCGGCAGCGGCACGCGCGTAAAGTAGCCGAGTGCCGTCAGAAAGAAGCGGAGTTCGTCGGCGGCGCGCATCCGCTCTCTATGCGCTCGCGGTGCTGACGCCCGCGCCGCTGAAGGTCGCCATCTCGCGCAGGAACGCCGCGGCCGCATTGACCAGCGGCCACGCCAGCGCGGCACCGGTCCCCTCGCCCAGGCGCAGGTCGAGCGCCAGCACCGGCTCGGCTTGAAACTCCGCCAGCAGCGCGCGATGCCCCGACTCGTGCGAGCAGTGCGAGAACACGCAGTAGTCGAGCACCGCCGGCGCAATGCGCGCGGCCACCAGCAACGCCGCGCTCGCGATAAAGCCATCGACGAGAATCACCATGCGGCTCGCGGCGGCGGCCAGGAACGCGCCCGTCATCATCGCGATCTCGAAACCGCCAAAGGCGGCCAGCACATCGAGCGGCGCGGTGGCGTCCGCGTGCAGCGCCAGCGCACGGGCCAGGACCTCGCGTTTGTGCGCAAGGCCGGCATCGTCGAGTCCCGTACCACGCCCCGTGCAGGATTCGATCGGCAGGCCCGTGAGCCGGCTCATCACGCATGCCGCCGCGGACGTGTTGGCAATGCCCATCTCGCCGAAGCCAATCACATTGGTGCCCTGCTGCGCATGCCGCAGCACGCGCGCAATGCCCGCGTTCAGCGCGGCAACGGTCTGCTCGGCCGTCATCGCGGGACCTTCGAGGAAGTTGCGCGTGCCATTGGCGATGCGGCAGTTCACGAGCCCCGACGCGGCCGGTAGCGGCGCGCGCACGCCCGCATCCACCACCTCCAGCGTCATCCCATGCAGGCGTGAGAACACATTGATCGCCGCGCCACCATTCAGGAAATTCAGCACCATCTGCGCCGTGACCTCGGCCGGATACGCGCTCACGCCCGCATCGGCCACGCCGTGGTCGCCCGCAAACACGATCACGGTGGGCCGCTTCAGCTCGGGCCGAGTGGTACCGAGCACCATGCCGATGCGCAATGCCAGCGACTCCAGCCGACCCAGCGCGCCGAGCGGTTTGGTCTTGTCGTCGATGGCGGCCTGCAGCACCGGCCGCAGCGCGGGATCCGGTGCCTCGATCGACGGCAGCGGAAGCGAATAGTCAGACAGAGAGGAGAGAGGCGATGACATAAGGCAACAATCCGGGGGCAACAACAATAAACCGTGACTCTACATCTCGACGCCGCGTTGCGCCTTCACGCCCTGCTTGAACGCATGCTTGACGAGCGTCATGTCGGTGACGGTATCCGCCGCGTCGATCAGTGCCTGCGGCGCGCCGCGGCCCGTGATCACCACATGCTGCATCGGCGGGCGCGCGCGCAGATCGGCGATCACGCGGTCCACGTCGAGGTAGTGCAGCTTCAGCGCGATATTGAGTTCGTCCAGCAGCACGAGCGCCACCGAAGGATCGGACAGCAGCCCGCGCGCAAGCTCCCAGGCCGCCTCGGCCTTGGCCACGTCGCGCGCGCGATCCTGCGTCTCCCACGTATAGCCTTCGCCCATCACGTGGAACGCGCACTCATCGGGAAAGCGCCGCAGGAACTGTTCCTCGCCGCTCGGGATCGCCCCCTTGATGAACTGCACCACGGCGGTCTTCATGCCGTGACCCATCGCGCGAACGACCATGCCAAAGCCCGAGCTCGACTTGCCCTTGCCATTGCCAGTGGTGATCACGATCACGCCACGCTCGATCTGTGCGGCGGCGATCTTCTGATCGACCACGTCCTTCTTGCGCTCCATGCGCACCTTGTGCCGCTCGTCGCGGCTGTCGTCGCCACCCTTGTCAGCAGGGGTACCGGTGTTTTCTTCAGTTGTCGTCATGTCGGGTTCCATCGGGAATCAACGCCCAGTGCGTGCCATCGCTGACACTGATGATCGGCGTGCGCAGCGCGCGCGAGCATCGTTCGGGCGTGAGCACGTCGCCGGCAGGCCCGTGCAGCGCGTGGCCGTCTTCGGCCATCAGCAGTGCATGGGTCGCGTAGCGACGCGCGAGGTTGAGGTCGTGCACGATCACCACCGCCGCATGGCGGCCCGCGCGTACCAGACGCGTCAGCAGATCGAGCACCAGAATCTGATGGCGCAGGTCCAGATGCGCCACCGGTTCGTCGAGCAACAGCAACGGCGCCTGCTGTGCGAGCGTGGCGGCGAGCGCCACACGCTGCCGCTCGCCGCCGGACAGCGTCATCACGTCGCGCCGGGCAAAACCATCGAGGTCGAGCGCGGCCATCGCGTCGGCGACGATCGTGTCGTCCTCGCGTCCGCTCCAGCCCCATCCGGCAAGGTGAGGATGGCGGCCCACCCGCACCGCATCGGTCACGGACATCGAGAACGTGTCATGGATCGCCTGCGGCAGATACGCGCGTCGCAGCGCCAGTGCGGGCGGCGCGATCCGTGCGAGCGGCACATCGTCCAGCCGCACTTCGCCGCCTTCGGGCGCGCGCAGACCGGCCAGCACGCCCATCAGCGTGGACTTGCCCACACCGTTGGGACCCACCACCACCCACAGCTCACCGGCGCCAATCGCCAGACCCAGGCCATCGACCAGCACACGCTCGCCCGCGCGCAGGCGAATATCGTGCAGTACCAACCGCGGGCATGCCGCGCGCGGCAGCATCCAGTCCGACACAGCAGTCATCGGGGCCTCCGCAGCAGCAGGTAAAGGAACGTCGGCACGCCGAGCAGCGCGGTAATCACGCCCACCGGCAACTGGGCCGGCGCGATGACCGTGCGCGCGACCAGATCCGCCGCCATCAGCAGCGTACCGCCGAGCAGCACCGCGGCCGGCAGCAGAAAGCGCTGGTCGTTGCCCCACGCAAGCCGCACCAGGTGCGGCACCACAAGGCCAACGAAGCCGATCGAGCCCGCGGTGGTGATCGCCGCGGCAATCGAAAACGATGCCACCAGAAACGTGATCAGCCGTACGCGGCCCACGCGCACGCCCAGCGCCTGCGCCACGGTCTCGCCGAGCAGCATCACGTTGAGCGAGCGCGCGATCGGCATCACGACGACCAGCGCGAGAATCAGCGTGCCCAGCGCGCCGCCATAGCTCGCGGTACCGCCGAGGTCACCGGTCAGCCAGAACAGCATGCCGCGCAGCCGAGACTCCGGTGCCACGGCAAGAATCAGCGTGATCAGCGCACCCCAGCCCGCAGCGAGGATCACGCCCGTGAGCAACAGTCGCGCGCCCGCCTCGTGATGGCCGCCCTGCACCTGCGGATGCAGCAGATCGCGCCGCGCGAGTGTGGCCACCAGCACCATCGAGCACAGCGCACCGCCCGCGGCACCGGCCTGCACGCTCCACAGCGGCAGCGTCATCAGCATTGCCAGCAGTGCGCCCGTGGCCGCGCCCCCGGAAACGCCGAGTACGTACGGCTCGGCCAGCGGATTGCGCAGCAGCACCTGCATCAGCGCGCCCGAGAGCGCCAGCAGCCCGCCGCACGCAAACGCGGCGATCGCGCGCGGCAGCCGCAGCTCGCGCACGATCGCGCCGGCCAGTCCGGCGTCTCCCGCACGCTCGCCACCGCTCAGCGCCGCCCACAGCTGCGTGGCATCCAGCGACACGCTGCCAAGCGCCAGCGACAGCGCGAACACGGCGAGCCCCGCCAGAGCCAGGGCCAGCCAGATTGCGAGAGCGCGCCGGAACTCAGCCATCGCGCCCCGTCACTTCTGCCGCCAGCCGAGCGTGATATAGCCCGCCCGGCCCTGCGTGTTGTACGGATACGCGAGCTGGTAGTTCTTGTCGAAAAGGTTTTCCACGCGAGCGGCGACGAACCATTCCTTGGTGATGTTGTAGCGGGCAGTGAGGTTGACGATACCGTATCCGCCGAGCGTACGCGAGCCGTTGTCGAGGCGGGCCGACGACACCAGCCATTCGCCGCCCAGACGCACTGGACCGATATTGCGGCCCACATCGAACGAGGCATGCCGACGCGCGCGGCGCACCAGCTGCGTGTGGTTGGTCTCGTCGGTCGGATTCTGGAACGTCACGTTCGCGCCGAGGTCGGTACCCCACACCGAGGCGCGCCACGACGCTTCCACGCCCTGCACCTTCGCACTATTGACGTTCTGTGCCAGGAACAGGCCACCGCCCACCGCCGTGGAGACGATCAGGTTGTCGTAGCGCGTCTCGAACGCGGTCACGCGCAGCAGACCGGCCTGCGCGCTCTCGTACTGCACGCCCACCTCGGCCGACTTCGCACGTTCGGGGCTCAGGTTCGGCTGGCCGAAGCCCGGGAAATACAGCTCGTTGAACGTCGGCGCGCGGAACGCGTTGCTGACGTTGGCGATCAGCTTGAGCGCGTCCGTCACGTTGAAGCCGTAACCCGCAAAGCCGCTCGCCTGATTGCCGAAGTCCGAATAGTGGTCGTTGCGGACATTGAGCTGGAGCTGGTTGCGCCCGATCCGGCCCTCGTAGCCACCGTACACCGAGAACACGTTGCGCGAGGGCGCGCTGTACGAGCTCGAGGCCAGTGTCTGCTGCAGGTAGTCGGTGCCGAACAGCAGCTTGTGCCCGGCCGTCAGCACGTACTCGTTCTGCCAGTTGATCTGCCGCGTGCGCGTGTTGAACAGGCTGTCGAACAACCCGTTCCTGGTGCCTTCGCTGCGATCCTGACTCTGCGCCACCTTGATGTGCGTGGTCCAGTCCGGCAGCAGCCTGCCATTGACGAACGCGGACACCGTGTAGAGCTCGCTATCCATACGCAGGTCGTCGGTCGGCCGGCCACTCGTGCTGTCATACGACAGTTGGCTATTGGAGTAATACGCGGCCACGCCCGCATCCCAGTCCGCGCTGAACTTGTGCCGCAACTGTCCCGACACGCTCCTGTTCTCGTACGGGTTGTCGTTGGGGTTCGGCCCGCGCGTGGCCGGCGCGGTCGGATTGTCGCGACGCCACTGGTCGGCGTTGATCGACGAAAAGCCGTCGGTCTTGAGGATCGAGCCCGTCACGTTGAACGAGGTGTCGCCGATCTGGCCGCCGTAGCCAGCCGTGGCCTGACGCGTCTTGTTGCTGCCGTATTCCACCGATGCCGTCGCAGCCGGGGCCTGGCCCACGCCACTCTTGGTAAAGATCTGCACCACGCCGCCGATCGCGTCGGAGCCGTACAGCGCCGACACGTTGCCGCGCACGATCTCGATATGATCGATCTGGTCCGGCAGGATATTGGCCAGTTGCGCGGTGCCGCCGCTCACGCCGGCGATGCGCACGCCGTCGACCAGGATCAGCACCTGATTCGAATTGGCGCCACGCAGGAACAGCGTGGTGTTCGCGCCGATGCCGCCATTGCTCGCGAACTCGACGCCAGCCTGGCCACGCAGCAGGCTGCGCAGATCGGGCGCCTGCGAATTGACGATATCTTCCTGGGTGACCACGGTGGTGTGCGGCAGCGCGTCCGAGACGGACTGCGCGGTGCGCGAGGCGGTGACGACGATCGGGTCGAGCTGGCGCGACACGCCGCTCTCCTGCGCATGCGCGACCGGAGCCAGGGCGCCGAGCGCACTGACGGTGCCAAGAGAGATCAGCGCACCCCTGCAGGCCGCGGTGGATGGACGTACGGGTGGCATCGACGCCATGGTCGGCCGTTGCAGCGGCGACCGTTGAAGCGAAACTCGCATTGCTAGGATGGGATGTGGAACGGCCAGACCCGTTCCCCCGCGGGCCGTGTGGCGAAGTGGCGCCACTTGCGTGCGCGCCCGCGTTCAGGCCGGTATCCGGGCTGACGACATCAGGCCGGCCGCCTTCCCGCATGCGCGATGCATGCAGTGGCTTCCGGACAGCCCTGCGAGGCCTCGGGCATCGACATGTCGTCGACACACGTTGCGTTCGCGGTCGCTTACCGTTGCGGGGGCAGCACAGGTTGGCTGGCTCCGGCTGGCTGCCGGCGCTGGCTCCCTGTTTCCCGTTGAACTGCCCTGCCGCATGAATCAGCGGGGCGAGCACCTGGAACGTGCGCGAGTGTAGGGAGTTTCAAAGGTGCCGTCAATGCGGCACGATGCACCCCGTTGCAGGCGAATTGGCTCGATTTTGATCTCACTTCCGATGCAACTTCGACGCACGATGGGAGTCAGATCGGCTCATCGGTGTGGGATCGCGGGTGGAACGTATTCACGCATCGGCTAGAATCCGGAAATCCCGAGTTCAAACCGGACATCAGTCGACAACATCAGGGCGACACCAGGACAGGCAACTATGCTCACTGAACTTGAACAACTGGCTGCCAAGATCGGGCGCGTGCTCCATCACGCGGATACGCTGGCGGCGGAGAATCAGCGACTGCGCGCGGAGATCGACCGCCTGCAGAACGAAGCGGGCCAGCTGCGCGGCGAGCGCGAAGCCATGGCCGCCGATCGCGAGCTGCTCAATATCAAGATCGAGGAAGCCCAACTGCGCATCCAGTCGATTCTGGACAAGCTGCCGACCGCGAGCGACGCCCGTCAGCTCGATCTGCTCGGCGAGAGCGGCGCGGCTGGCACCACAGGCACCGCTGGCACGCAATCGGCTCCCGGAGAACACGCATGAGCAACAAGCAAGTGGAACTCACCATCGCTGGCCAGGCCTATCGGTTTGCCATCGCGCCCGACAACGAAGCCGCGCTGCTGGAAGCGGTAGCGCTCGTCGATACGCAGATGAACAAGCTCAAGGGCAACGTCGCCGCCAAGGGTGTCGAACGCGTGGCGGTGATGGCCGCCATCAGCATCGCATCGGATCTGCTGGCACTGCGCCGCAAGCAGAGCGAGGACGGCTCGATTCCAGTGGACGCGGTGCGCGCGCGCATTCGCGAACTCAACGAACGCGCGGACGAAGCGTTGCGACAATACGCGCACGTGGGCACCGACTCGCGCTGAATCGGTTGCGGCACAACGGGTATCGGATTTTTTTGCGCGAGGGCCTTGAAGTTCACCGTGCGATACCGATATCCCGCTGATGATGGGATGCGTGCAGGATGTGCAGCGTCGCGCAAAATGTAACCATACGGCATGACGGACTTGGTATGGCTCGAAGCGCGGTGTATAGTGGAGCCACTGTTCACCGCCGCCCGTAGGTACGTAAAGACGGGCACGCAAAGCAAGTCTCCGCGTAAAGGCACAGAGCAGCAAATGGCCAGGTTATCGCGCCCGGCCGCCGTTCTCATCCCATCCTTGAAGAAACGGCAAACGTCTGACATCGGTACTCCAACCGTACGTGAGAGTCAGACGTTTGACAGTTTCCCTGCCTGGTTCGTGAAGATCATAATTCCTTGAACCGATATGCATAGCATGGTGCGGGATCATGTCGTGTGGGCGAGCGCGTCATCGCATTCATAGTCTGAGCCTGGCTTGGACTCCCTGAGTGGGTGATGTACCCAAAATACGACTTCCGCAGCCACTCTGAACCTCACTTGGGTTCAGGATGCCGATCTAGCGGCCGAGGCGGGGACCCCTTAAAAGGCGGTGGTTTATACAAACCACTGCCTTTTTCCTTTTGTGGGTTCTTCTTTGCATCCATCCCGTGACCACTCGCGCCCGCCAATACTGGCTGATGAAGTCCGAGCCCGATGAAGCCAGCATCGACGATCTTGCCACCAGGGGCACGCTGCCCTGGACCGGCGTACGCAACTATCAGGCGCGTAACTTTATGCGCGACGTCATGCGCCTCGGCGACGGCGTGTTGTTCTATCACTCGAGTTGCCCCGAGCCCGGCATCGCGGGACTGGCCGAAGTCAGTTCGGCCCCCTACCCCGACCCCACCCAGTTCGATCCCAAGAGCGACTACTACGACAAGGCCTCGAAGCAGGAAGCGCCACGCTGGTCGCTCGTCGATGTGAAGTTCGTCAGGAAGACACCGCTGATCGCCCTGCCCGCGCTGCGCGAGTACGATGCGCTCGCGGACATGGTCGTGCTCCGCCGCGGCAATCGTCTGTCCATCACGCCGGTGACACCGGCCGAATGGCGCTTCATCACAGAAAAACTTATGAAGTGATACATCTGGAAACACTGTCGCCCGCGTTCGAGTCCCGTCCTACGGAACGAAGCGCGCGGCGGTGCGTCTGAATGCCACCACATTTGAACGGGAGAACAATATGAAGAACATGCTTGCCGCCACGCTGCTCGGTACCGCCGCGCTTGCCTCAACGGGTGCCTCCGCGCAAACAGTGCCGCCGCCCTCGGGCGTGCTGTCGCTGAACGCCCAGGCCGTGACGGAAGTGCCGACCGATATCGTGCAGGTCACGGTGGCCGCCGAGCAGGAAGGCGCGGAGCCCGGTGCGATCTCGTCGGCATTGTCGTCGAAGACCGCCGCCGTGCTCGCGCAGGCCAAGCGCGTATCGGGCGTGGAAGCGCAATCGGGCGGCTTCACGATCCAGCCGACCACCGACCGCAATGGGCGCATCACCACGTGGCGTGGCCGTTCGGAGGTCGTGCTGAAGTCGCGCGACTTCGCGGCGGTGTCGAAGCTCGCCGGCGATCTCGCCAATCAGATGCAGGTGCAGAACATCGCGTTCTCGCTGTCGCGCGAGGCACGCCTGGCGGCTGAAAGCAAGCTCGCGGAAGAAGCCGTGACCTCGTTCCGCGACAAGGCGCAGCACACCGCAAAGCTGTTCGGCTACGGCAGCTACACGATTCGTGAGGTCTCGGTGAATGAGAGCGGTGGCGTGATGCCGCCGATGCCGCGCATGTACGCAGCCAAGACGATGTCCGCCGATGCGGCCGTGCCGGTCCCGGTCGAGGGTGGCAAGGCGCAGGTCACCGTGTCCGTGAACGGCTCGGTGCAGATGCTGAAGTAAGCAAGGCATCAGTTTCCCCTCTCCGCCCGGAGAGGGGAACACACCTCACAGCGCGCCGAACTGCTGGCGCAGCACGTTCTTCTGGACCTTGCCCATGGTGTTGCGCGGCAGCTCGTTCACCACGTGCACGCGCTTGGGCACCTTGAAGTTGGCGATGCGCGTCTTGAGCGTACCAATCAGCTTGGCTTCGAACCCAGCAGCTCCAAACGCCGCTTCATCGAAGTCGCTGCCCGGCTTGCGTACCACTACCGCCACCACCGCCTCGCCAAACTCCTGGTGCGGCACGCCGATCACGGCGGACTCCGCCACGCCCGGCATCTCGTCGATAAAGCTCTCGATCTCTTTCGGGTACACGTTGTAGCCACCCGAGATGATCAGGTCCTTGCTGCGGCCCACGATCGTGACGTAGTTGTCCGGCACCTTGCGCGCACCGGCATGGCTCACAATCTCACCGCCAAAGCGGCCCACGTCGCCAGTCCGGAACCAGCCATCGGCCGTGAATTCCTCGGCGGTCTTCTCGGGCATGCGCCAGTAGCCCTTGAACACGTTCGGCCCCTTCACCTCGATATTGCCGATCTCGCCCACCGCGCAGGCGTTGGCTTCGCCATCGACCACACGCACCGAGACGCCCGGCAGCGGCGTGCCAACCGTGCCGCCAATCCGCTCGCCGACGGCTTCGTCATAGGGATTGGACACCAGCATCACGGTCTCGCTCATGCCGTAGCGCTCGAGAATCGTATGCCCGGTGCGTTCGCGGAACGCGTCGAACGTCTCCAGCAGCAGCGGCGCCGAACCGGATACGAACAGGCGCATACGGCGGCAGGTGTCGTCGTCGAAGCGTGGCTCCTGCAACATGCGCACGTAGTACGTGGGCACGCCCATCATCACGGTCGAGCGCGGCAGGAATTTCAGAATCTGCGCCATGTCGAGTTTGGGCGCCCAGATCATCTTCGCGCCGGCCAACAGCGCGCCATGCGAGGCCACGAACAGGCCATGCACGTGGAAGATCGGCAACATATGCAGCAGCACATCGTCGCTGCGCCAGCCCCAGTACGCATGCAGCGTCAACGCATTGGAAGCGAGGTTGCGGTGCGTAAGCATCGCGCCCTTGCTGCGACCCGTGGTGCCCGAGGTGTACAGGATCGCCGCGAGGTCGTCGTCCGCACTCGCCACGGTTTCGAACTTGTCCGGATGTGATGCCGCGCGCGCCAGCAGCGAGCCCGAGCGATCGTCGTCGAGCGTGAACACATGCGCGGTGCCGTGACGGAACGCCACCTTCGACACCCAGCCGAAATTCGCGCTGCTGCACACGACGACCGACGGTTCGGCATTGCCGACGAAGTAGTCGATCTCCGCTTCCTGATAGGCCGTGTTCAGCGGCAGGTACACATAGCCCGCGCGCAGCGTGGCCAGATACAGGAACAATGCCTCCGGGGACTTCTCCACCTGCACGGCCACGCGCGCGCCGGCGGGCAGCTTCAACGCCACCAGCAGATTGGCCAGCTTGGCCGTGGCACGGTCGAGGTCATCCCACGTGTAATAGAGCTCGTCGTGGGTCTCGATGCAGCAGGCCGTGCGGTCGGCCGGAAAGCGGGATTCGAACAGGGCGAACAGATTGGCGTTCATGAAATGTGGATCGGTAAAAACGGAAAGCAGGCGGACCCTATGCGGACACCCGGAAAGCGACGATTCGCCATGGCCGCGCGCGTGGCCGGCCGACATCTTACTCCGCGGTGTTCACTCCCCCGTAAAAACGGGCGGACGGCGCGCGAGAAACGCGGCCACGCCTTCGGCATGATCGCGGCTGCGCCCGTACGCGAAATGCGCGTCAAGTTCAGCCTCGGACAGCGGCTCCGGCGCAGGCGCCAGACGCGCGATCGTGGTCTTGTTGATGCGCGCGGCCAGCGGTGCGCCCGCACATAACCGGGTCACCGTGGCGTGGAGTTCTTCCTCGAGCGCGGCATGGGGTACCACGCGCGTGAGCAGACCTTTTCGTTCGGCCTCGGCGGCGCCGAACACGCGGCCCTCGAGCAGAATCTCGAGTGTCACCGCGCGCCCCGCAAGTGCCAGCAGCCCGCGCAGTTCACCGGGGGCCATCGGAAAGCCGAGCCGATTGATCGGTACGCCAAAGCGGCTGTCGTCCGCGGCGATGCGCAGATCGCAATTGCACGCGATCTCGAGCCCACCGCCTACGCAGACGCCCTCGATCAATGCCAGCGTCGGATGCGTGCAGCCGGCAATCGCCGCCAGCGCGGGCGCGATCGTCTCCACGTGATAACGACGTAACGCGTCCTCATCGCCCCGTACCTGCGGAAACTCGGCGATATCGGCGCCCGCGGCAAAGTTGCCGTCGGCGCCGCGTATCACCACGCAGCGCAGCGAAGTGTCGGCGGACAACGCGGCAAAGCCGCTCGCGAGCGACTGCCACATCGCCACCGAAATCGCATTGAGCTTGCCCGCGTGGGCAAGCGTGACCGTGGCGACCGCGCCGTCGCGCGCAACCGAAACCGTGCCGCTCATCAGTCGATCTTGGCGCCCGAGCGCTGCACCACTTCCGCCCAGCGCTTGATCTCCGCGTGCTGGAACTGCCCGAACTGCTCAGGCGTGAAGTTCGGAATCTCGGAACCGTTGTTGAGCCAGACCGCCTTCATCTCGGGAGAGTCGAGCGCCTTGCGCGTTTCGGCGTAGAGCTTGTCGACCACCTCCTTCGGCGTGTTCTTCGGCACCCACATCGCGTACCACGTGGACACCTCGAAGTTCTTCACACCCACCTCGGCCGCGGTCGGCACATTCGGGAACGAAGGCGAACGCTTGGTGGCCGCTACCGCGAGCGCATTGATGCGGTTACTGCGGATATGCTGCGCCGATGAGCCCAGACCGTCGAAGACGATATCGACCTGCCCCGCGATCAGGTCCGACAGTGCCGGGCCCGCGCCCTTGTACGGGATATGCGTGATGAACGTTTTGGTTTCGAGCTTGAACAGTTCGCCGGCCAGATGGTGCGACGACCCGTTACCCGCGGAACCATAGTTGAGCTTGCCCGGATTCGCCTTCGCATAGGCGATCAGTTCCTGCAGCGTCTTGGCCGGCACCTTCGGATTGACCACCACGACCTGCGGCGGCTGCGCGATCACGGTGATGGGAATGAAGTCCTTCTCGATGTCGTAATCGAGCTTCGGGTAGAACGACGGCGCGATCGCGTGGTGCGCACCGCCGATAAACACCGTGTAGCCATCGGGTGCCGCCTTGGCCGCGATGCTCGCGCCGACCGTGCCGCCGGCACCGCCGCGGTTGTCGATCACGAACTGCTTGCCGAGCTGCTTCGATAGCTGCGCGGTCAGCGGTCGGGCGAACGCATCGGTACCGCCGCCCGCCGGGAACGGCACGATCACCGTGATTGGCTTGCTCGGCCACGTGTCGGCAAATGCCGGCGCCGCGCTCATTGCCATCGCGCCCGCCACCATGGCCGTGACCCCTAGCAACTGAAAACTGAACTGGCGAAGATTCATTGCACTGTCCCCTCTCTCTCAAACGGAAAGTCAATCGATCACAGCAGCTTGCCCACCGCGCGGCTCACGCGCGGATTCCCCGCGCCAAGGCGTGCCAGATTGTCATCCAGCGCGTCAGGCACGTAAAGATAGTTCACCATCATGCCGCACGACTGTGTGCGGCCTTTGCGCGACAGATCCGCGCCCCAGTTCAGGCGCTCCACGCAGGCACCGTTGCCTAGATGAAAGCGAGCGACCGCATCGGCCGGGAGCCCGTCTTTCTGTTCGCGCACGAGGTAGTGCGCGGCGAGTGCGAGCGCGCACTCGCGCAGCACGGCATCCTGGCTGTCGGGCGTCAGCGCCGCGAGCCACGCGGCACCGTCGGCAGGTGCGTCGCCATGTCGTTCGCTCCAGCGCGCCACGCGCTTCTCGCCGAGCATCGTCGTAACCGCCTCGCCCTGTTGCTTGCGCAGCCAGTCGGCAAATCCCGGAATCGGCGAGAGCGTCGCAAACTGCTTGAGCTTGGGAAACTCGCGCTGCAATTCCTCGATCACACGCTTGAGCAGGAAGTTGCCGAAGCTCACGCCGCGCAGCCCGGGCTGCGTGTTCGAGATCGAATAAAAGATCGCCCACTTGACGCGCCGCAGATCCTCGAGCGGCGCGGCCTCGTCGAGCAGCGTCTGCACGTTGGCGGACATGTCGGGCACGAACGCCACCTCGACAAAGATCAACGGCTCGCGCGGCATGCGCGGGTGGAAGAACGCGTAGCAGCGGCGATCGGAATCGAGCCGGTTGCGCAGATCGGTCCACGACGCGATCTCGTGCACGGCTTCGTAGCGGATCAGTTTCTCCAGCAGCGAGGCCGGCGAATCCCACGTAATCGGTTGCAACTCGAGCAGGCCCACGTCGAACCAGTTCGAAAACAGCGCCTCGAGGTCCTCGTCGAGCGCGCGCAAGCCGGAGACGCGCTTGTGCCAGCGCAGCATGTCCGCACGCAGATGAATCAGGAAGTGGAGTCCGCACACACTATTGCCATGATGGCCGTGCAGTGCCGCGAGGCGCTTGAAGAATCGAATGCGCGCATTCGACAGCGCCTGCGACAGACTCGCGCCGCTTGCGCCGCTTGCACCGGTACCGCCGCTGGCCAGCGCGCTCGTTGCAGCCTTGTCCGCCTTGTCACCCTTGGCCGTCTCGCTGGCAGGTGCCGCCACCTCGGCCAGCACGCCGAGCATGGCCTGACGCGTGGGCTCGTTGGCGGCCTCGTACTCCTGCCGCCACGCCTGCGCGGCGGAGTTGGCCGCGCCGTCAGTCAGCCGTGCGTCGAAGCACTGTCGCAATTGCTCGCGCTGCCGCCGCTGCACGCGCGGTGACAACACTGGCGCCGCGCTGGCCTCGGCCTTGTGTACCGCCTTGCCCTCGCCCGTGGCATCGGCGTCGGCCTCGCCCTTGCGGCCCCACCAGCGGCCGAAACGCGCGAGAAGCGTATCACCGGCGCCACGCTCGTTATCGAGCGGCGCGCTGACCTTCTGTTCGGTGGTGTCGAGGGCGTTCATGGCGTGTCCCGCGTGGACGAGGAAACCTGCATGCGCACAACATTCGAGTGGTCAGCGTCGGCGCGGTCGGTGTCGGCGTGATGCAAGTCCGCGCGCTCCGCGCCATCGAGTGTGCGCAGTGCCGCGCGCTGGCGCAGCACGTGCGTTTTCATCAGCGCCTCGGCGCCCTCCGGATCGTGCGCCTTGAGCGCCGAGAACACCGACAGATGCTCGGCGCACGACTCGTGCACACGTCCGTCGAGCTTCAGGCTCTTGTGGCGCGACAACCGCAGCACCTTGCGCAGATCGCTCACCACGCCCGACAGCCAGCGATTGCCGGCCAGTCGCTGGATCGCTTCGTGAATCTGGTAGTTGGTCTCGTAATACGCGTCGATCTGCTCATCGGCCGCATGGCGCGCGAGTTCGGCGTGCAATGCCTCCAACGCGCGTACATCGTCCGGCGTGACATTGCGTGCGGCCTCGTAGGCGCAGCGGCCCTCGAGCAGCGCCATCAGCGGAAAGATCTCGTCGAGGTCCTGCTCGGTCAGTTCATTGACGAAGCAGCCACGTCGCGGCTCGAGCCGCACGAGTCCTTCCGCCGCGAGCACTTTCAACGCTTCGCGCAATGGCGTGCGCGAAATGCCCAGCGATGCGGCCAGTACCGCCTCGTCGATCCACGCGCCAGGCATCAGCGCATGATCGTCGATCATCGCGTGCAGCCGGTCGGCAACCTCGAGATACAGCGCCTGCTGGACGATTCGCATGCCGCCTCAACCCATGGGACGCGGCATGATGGAGTATCGACTACGCCGCAATAATTCATAATTATGGGCGGCCGCATTGTGGTGACAAGCCAGTGTCTACCCGAACGAGGGAAAACCAGAACAGCCAGGGGATCGATGCAGGAGGTGCAGCGGACGACCGTCGTCCTCCCCGACGACAATCGCCCGCGCCTGAAAAAAAGCCGCGAGACTCTCATCACGAACCGGCATCGCGCCGGCCACGTGTGGATTGAGTTGAACGACCGGCGTCAATCCCACGCCATCCCCGGTAAGTGCCGATACTGCCAGCACCGATTCTCCCGCTTTGTTGTAACAGACTTCTTAGCGAATACCGTGCCACCTTATCTAAATCATTGATTTTATTGATGGCGACCTCGCCAACTTGTTACAAGTTGCGACGGCTGTAACAGAATGTTTCTCGATCGTTACGGGCCGGGCTTCGATGAAAACGCGCAACGGTACGTTGCCGGCGTGCATCATCCATCGAAATGTGTCCCCTCTGCCACGTAGAGGTGCAATCACGGTGCGACAATGCGTTCGCCGGCGCGCAAAGACGCCGGCCAGATCGGTTGCATCGCTGAAACAACGCAGACAAACGGAGAGGTCGGACATGCAATGGGAAAACGACGCCAACGGGGGCGGGGGACAGGTCGCAGCATCAGAGCCGTCGGCAACATCGTCGGCACCACGCACGCTACCGTTCTCGTTCACGGGGTCGGGATCGGAATACTTCCGCATCTGGATCGTCAACACGCTGCTGACGCTGGTCACGTTCGGCATCTATTCGGCGTGGGCCAAGGTTCGCACGCTGCAGTACTTCTATCGCAATACGCGCGTCGATAACGCGAGCTTCGACTACCACGGGAAACCGATGGCGATCCTCAAGGGCCGCATCATCGTGCTGGTGCTGTTCGGCGCGTTGCAGTTTGCGGGTGAGATCAGCGTGGGCATTCCGATCGTGGTGCTGCTGATCGCGGCTGCCGTCATGCCATACCTCCTTGTGCGGTCGCTGCGTTTCCGCATGGCCAATTCGAGCTATCGCGGGCTGCGCTTCGCGTTTCGCGGCGGCGACGCCGAAGGCTACAAGGTGTTCCTGCTGTGGCCAGTGCTCGCGTGGTTTGCGTTTGGATTGCTGACGCCGTTCTCGCATCAGCGTCTCAAGCGCTTCCAGCACGGCAACGCCCGCTTCGGCACCGCACCGTTCTCGTTCGACGCATCGGTCAGCACGTTCTTTCGCGTCTATCTCTCGATCTCGCTGATCTCCATACTGCTGGTAGGCGGAGGCGCGGCGCTGGGCGCCCTGCTCGGCACGGCCACTGGCAAGCCCGCTCTGATCCTGGTCACAGCCGTGGCCGGCGCCGCTCTCAGCGTCGCGCTGTTGATGCCGCTCTATCGCGCGCGTCTGCAGAACGTGGTGTGGAACGGTACCGCGCTGGCGCCCCATCGCTTTCGCAGCGAGGTGCGCACCCGCCGTCTGTTCTTCATTACGCTGACCAACGTCATCTTCGTCGTGCTGACGCTCGGCCTGTTCCTGCCATTCGCGCGCGTACGCACCACGCGCTATTGCGTGGAATCGATGACGCTGCTCGCAGCCGGCCCGCTCGATCATTACATCGCGGCGGAGATCGATCAGGTCGACGCGCTTGGCGATGCCGCCGCCGATTGGTACGACATCGATATCGCGCTCTGAACGATGACTGCCATGGTTGCCGCCTCGTACTTCGACGGACGCTCGTCGCGCGCGCACGCGGTCATGCTCGATGTGACTGGCGGTGAAGCGGTGTTGCGTGACGCGGACGGGCAGGAACTGCGGCGTGCGCCGTTGTCCTCGCTACGCGTGTCGGAACGCACGCGGCGTGCGCCGCGACTGGTCACGTTCACCGATGGTGCCTACTGCGAGATCGCCGACCACGCTGCCTTCGAAGCGCTGCTCGCCGCCACCGGCCATCGCGAAGGATGGGTGTCGCGCGCGCAGAACAGCTGGCGACTAGTCGGCATCGCGGTAGTGGGCCTGATTGCCGTGTGTGTGTTCTGTTATTACGTGGTGCTGCCATGGGGCGCGCGCGTGATTGCCGACGCCATTCCGCCCACGCTCGAGGCGCAGCTCGGCCGCGCGACGCTGGATACGCTCGATGCCAGGCTGGTGGGGCCAACCAAACTTTCGGCCGCCGAGCAGAAAACCATCCGCGACAACTTCGCCTCGCTCTCGCTGCCGGCGGACCCCGGCCATCGCTACGATATCCAGTTTCGCGCGGGGCAACGTCTCGGTCCCAACGCGCTCGCGCTGCCCGGCGGCACGATTGTCGTGACTGATGAATTGGTGAAACTGATCGGTACTGGCACCGGCATGATCGGCGTGCTCGCCCACGAGGCCGGGCACGTTGCCCAGCGGCATGGGCTGCAGCAGATCATTCAGGCCTCGGCCATCGGCGCTGCCTCGGCCTATGTGCTTGGGGACTTCTCGACGGTGCTGGCGGGGGTTCCCGCCGCGATGCTGGCGATGCGCTACTCACGCGAGCACGAGCGCGAAGCCGATGCGTTTGCGATCGACGTGATGCGCGCGAATCGGTTGCCCCCGTCCGCACTGGCGGATGTTCTGCAGAAACTGGAAGATGCGCACGCGCGGCGCGGCGGCAAGACCGCGGCACGCGATGCGAAAGACGCGGGGAAGGACGCGAGGGAGGACGACGGGGGAGAGGATTTCTTCGCCACGCATCCGCTCACTCGCGAACGGATCGAGGCGATTCGGGCCGGGGGACGCTGACCCTCCCATAGAGACTTACAGATACACGACCGAGAACGTCATCGAGCCATCGATCGGCACGCCCTCGCTCAGCGAGGGGAGGCTGTTCTTCGCGGCAATTTCGAGCGTCACCGCGAACGTTTGCTGCATGGTCATGTAGGTACCCGGTGCGGTAGTGCCCCTCTGCGCCCACGACAACTGAAAGTCCGACGCCCCCGACAGGTCGCCGCTGAGGCGATTCCAGCCGCCGGCCCCGACACGCGCGATCGGATCGGCCGAGACGCCGTCAGCCACCGCATTGCGGGTGGCCAGCGAGAAATTTCCCACTGCCTTGTTTTTGTACATGCCGACGCCAAACAGCGTGGGATTGCCGGTGTCGCGCGATTCGCTGCCCTGGCGGTTGTCCGTCATCGCCAGTCCCACCGAGGCGGCCACGCCCTTGCACGAGACGGTCACCGTGACGTCGCGAGCCGGTAGCTTCGTCGCTGCGATTTCACTCAGCGAGGACGCGGGAATCTCGCCGAAATCGAGCGTATCCTGCGAGAGCAGGACGTCGCAGGACGCTGGCACCAGCGTGGCGCCAATCGAGAACGGTACTGTAGCGGCGGCGTTCGCGTTCGTGGAGATCACGCCTGCGGCCATCGCCACTAAAGCGGGAACCGTGACAAGCACGGCAAGTGGCCGCCTGGACAGAAGGATGGAAAAGGCACGCGACATGAGGCGAAGAAAGCAGGATGATTGAGATGCCTCCATTCTGTGCAACGTCAGCATCCAACTAAATCGCATTTCTACGAAAAACAAAAAAAGGGCTCGATATTACGAGCCCTTTTCGTCCCTCCGCGCCCTGCCGCAGGGTCAGTCCGTCACGGCACCCTTGCTCGCGGTGGAGGCGAGTTTGGAGAACTTGGCCAGCACCCCGCGCGTATAGCGCGCCTCAGGCGGCGTCCACGCGGCACGGCGCCGCGCCAGCTCGGCATCGTCCACGTTCAGCTCCAGCTTGAGTTGATGCGCATCGATCGTGATCGAGTCGCCTTCCCGCACCAGCGCGATGGTGCCCCCTACAAAGGCCTCGGGCGCGACGTGACCCACCACCATGCCCCAGGTACCGCCCGAGAAGCGGCCGTCGGTAATAAAGCCCACCGACTCGCCGAGCCCCTTGCCGATGATCGCGGACGTCGGGGCGAGCATCTCCGGCATGCCGGGGCCGCCCTTCGGACCCAGATAGCGCAGCACCAGCACGTCGCCGGCCTGGATGCGATCGGCAAGAATCGCGTCCATCGCGCTCTGCTCGTCGTCAAACACGCGCGCGGGTCCGGTGATGACCGGATTCTTCAGGCCCGTGATCTTGGCCACCGCGCCCTCTTCCGCGAGGTTGCCCTTGAGAATCGCGAGGTGGCCCTGCTTGTACAGGGCTTTCTCGATCGGCATGATCACGTCCTGATCCGCGCGCGGCTGGTCAGGCACGTCCGCCAGTTCCTCGGCGAGCGTGCGGCCCGTGATGGTCAGGCAATCGCCATGCAGCAGGCCCGCGTTCAGCAGGATCTTGAGCACCTGCGGAATGCCGCCCGCGCGATGCAGATCGGTGGCCACGTACTGGCCCGACGGCTTCAGGTTGCAGATCACCGGCACCTGGCGACGGATACGCTCGAAATCGTCGATGGTCCATTCGACCTCGGCCGAATGCGCGATCGCCAGATAGTGCAGCACCGCGTTGGTGGACCCGCCGGTCGCCATGATCAGCGACACCGCATTCTCGATCGACTTGCGGGTGATGATGTCGCGCGGCTTGATGTCCTTCTTGATCGCTTCGTACAGCACGCGTGCCGATTCGGCGGCGCTGACCACCTTCTCGTCGTCCGGATTGGCCATCGTCGACGAATACATCAGCGACATGCCGAGCGCTTCGAACGACGAGCTCATCGTATTGGCCGTGTACATGCCGCCGCACGAGCCCGAGCTCGGGCACGCATTGCGCTCTACGCCCTCGAAGTCCTCTTCACTCATGCGGCCGGCCGTGAATTCGCCGACGGCCTCGAACGCGGACACGATGGTCAGGTCCTTGCCCTTCCAGTTGCCGGGCTTGATGGTGCCGCCATACACGTAGATGCCCGGCACGTTGGTGCGGGCCAGCGCGATCATCCCGCCGGGCATGTTCTTGTCGCAGCCGCCGATCACCACCACGCCGTCCATCCACTGACCCTGCACCGCGGTCTCGATGCAATCGGCGATGACCTCGCGCGAGATCAGCGAGTACTTCATGCCCTCGGTGCCCATCGACATGCCATCGGAGATCGTCGGTGTGCCGAAGGTCTGCGGATTGGCACCGGCCTCCCGGACCGCGTCGACGGCCGCGTCGGCCAGACGCTGCAGCCCCGAATTGCACGGCGTGATGGTCGAATGCCCGTTGGCGATACCGATCATCGGCTTGTCGAAGTCTTCCTTCTCGTAGCCGAGCGCGTAGTACATCGAGCGATTGGGGGAGCGGGCAACGCCCTGCGTGATGTGCCGGGACCGCTTGTTGAATGCCATGGTGGGGATCTCCAGGGGGTTTCCGGGCATGCCACGCGAAGCCCGCGCGACTGCCATTTGTTGTGAACGACAGCATGACGCTTTGCATGTTGGAGTGTCAAATATATTATTTGACCTTTATTGAGTCGAAAAACATATCAGGAGCCCACGTTGGATCTGCGTCAGCTGCGCTATTTCGTCACCGTCGCGGAGGAGCTGCATTTCGGCCGTGCCGCCCAGCGGCTCGCCATGACGCAACCGCCGCTGTCCCAGCAGATCCAGGCGCTGGAGGAAGAAATCGGCGTGCGGCTGTTCGCGCGCACGCGCCGCTCGGTGGTCCTGACGCCCGCGGGGCAGCAATGGCTGCCCGAAGTACGGCGGGTGCTGGCCGATGCGGGCGCGCTGCCGGCGCTCGCGCAACGCTTCGCGCGCGGCGAGATCGGGTCGCTCACGCTCGCGTTCGTCAGCACGGCGGACTACGGCATCCTGCCCGATCTGCTGCGGCATTTCCGCGCGCGCCACCCCGAGGTGCAGCTCCATCTGCGCGAAGCCACCAGCGACGTGCAGTTCGACGCGCTGATCGACGGCACCATCGATGCGGGGCTCGTGATCCGCCCGCAGATGCCCGTGATGCCGCATGGGCTCTCGTATCTGCCGCTCGTGCGCGAGCCGCTTGTGCTCGCGGTGCCCGATGGCTGGCGACCGGTGGGCCATGCCCCGGGCACGCCGATGCCAGCCGCGATTGCGCTGCGCGATGCCGCGCACGAACCGCTCATCGTCTTTCCGCGGAGAAGTGCGCCAGCGTTTTATGACATCATTACGGGCTACTATGCGCGCGAGGGTCTGACGCCCACGGTCGCGCAGGAAGCCATTCAGATGCAAACCATCGTCAGTCTGGTGTCGGCTGGCATGGGCGTGGCGCTCGTGCCCGCGTCGCTGTGCAACCTGCGGCGGACCGGGGTTTCGTATCTCGCGTTGCGCGAGGCGGGTCCCGATATCGAGACCGGGCTGATCTGGCGCGACAGCGCGGCCGGCGTGGCGCCGGTGCTGACGTCGTTTATCGACATCGCGGGCGCCATGGCACTGACGCACGAGGCGGGCATGATGCAGGCTTCCGGCGCATAAAATTTATTCACTCTCTCCCAACCATGCTCGTTCACCCGCAATTCGATCCGGTCGCTATCCACCTGGGACCGCTGGCCATTCGCTGGTACGGTCTCATGTACCTGGCCGGCTTCATCATGTTCCTGTGGTTCGGCCGCCTGCGCGTGCGCCAGCCGCATAATTTCCTGCGCGGCTGGACCACGCGCGATCTGGACGACCTGCTGTTCTTCGGCGTGCTCGGCGTGATCCTCGGCGGGCGGCTTGGCTACGTGCTGTTCTACAAGCCGACCTACTACCTCTCGCATCCGCTCGAGATCTTCAAGGTGTGGGAAGGCGGCATGGCGTTCCATGGCGGCTTCCTGGGCGTGCTGATCGCGGTCTGGGTGTTTGCACGCCTGCGCGACCGCAGCTGGTTCGAGGTCACCGACTTCATCGCGCCGCTGATTCCGTGCGGCCTGGCTGCCGGCCGCATCGGCAATTTCATCAATGGTGAACTGTGGGGCCGCCCGACCGATCTGCCGTGGGGCATGATCTTCCCGCAGGCGGGCGACAACATTCCGCGCCATCCGTCGCAGCTGTATCAATTTGCCGGCGAAGGCGTGGCGTTGTTCATCATCCTGTGGTTCTACTCGCGCAAGCCGCGTCCCACAGCCGCGGTGTCGGGCCTGTTCCTGCTGGGCTACGGTTCGTTCCGCTTCCTCGCCGAATATACGCGGGAACCGGATAACTTCCTGGGTCTGCTGGCGCTGAACTTCTCGATGGGCCAGTGGCTGAGCCTGCCGATGATCCTCGGTGGCATCGTGATGATGGTGTGGGCGTACCGCCGCGCGGGGAACCGCGATACCGCACGCGCCTGAGGAACTTCGCTTTTACATACCGCCCGGGTCACGTTCAATTTCCTCGAGCGTGGCATCGAGCCACTCGACCAGGCGCGCTTCCAGCGCCTGCGTCAGCTCGGCCGCCAGCTGAGCGGTCAGCGGCGCCAGCCGCGATTGCAGCGTCGCCTCGGTATGCGCCTCCACGACCTGCGGCCATTCGGTGCGGAACCGCATCATCACGCGCGTCAGCAACTCGCTGCGCACCGCGCGCAGGTCGTCTTCGCCGGATAGATACGGTGTAGCGTCGAGAATCGGCGGACTGCCGTCGTCGTCGAGGTCGACCACTTCCGTCAGCTCGACCACATCATCCCGCAAGCCCCTTGGATCGTTGCCGTCGCCCACGTGACCCACCTGCGTGATCACGCCGGAGGCAGGCATGTCGGCGGTGTCGATCACGCCGTCCGCCGGGGCCGCTTCCGCATGGCCCGCGGGCAGGTCGATGACCTCCGTCAGCAGCGGAATGCTGTCGTTGGGCCCGAGCCGCGGAATCACCCGCGAAGTCGTCGAGGTGGGGCGCTCACTCATGCCGACTCTCCTTTGGCGGACTGCCCGATGTCGTGATGCGAGAGCGGATAGCCACGCTCGCGATAGAAACGATAACGCGCGCGACCCGCGTCGCGCGCTTCCGGCGAGGCGCCGACCACTTCGATCATGCGCTCGAAGCGCGCAAACTCCGCCGGCGCTTCCGCCTCGAGGTTGATCAGGATCTGGTGGTGCGGCAACCCTTCGAGCGTCGCCGCCAGCACGATCGGCGTCACCGCCGCCTGCGGGCTGTCGAGCCCGCAATGCGGCAGGAAGTCGAGCGCGGAGAACGTCCACAGCCGCTGGTCCAGCTGCGACAGCTGTTGCGGCGAGCCATGCACCACCATCTTCTGCCCGGCGCCATAGGCCTTGCGAACCAGCCGGCAGACATAGCCAAGCGTGTCCGGCACGTTGCTGTGGAAGTCGATACGCGTCATCGTTCTGGCTCCGCTCCCGCGCCCGTCAGCCTGCGCGGTCCATCAGGAAGCGCGCCAGCAGCGGCACCGGACGGCCCGTGGCACCCTTGGCCGCGCCGCTCTTCCAGGCGGTACCCGCGATGTCCAGGTGAGCCCAGTCGTACTTCTCCGTGTAACGCGCGAGGAAGCACGCCGCCGTCACGCTGCCCGCCGGACGGCCGCCAATGTTCGCCATATCGGCGAAATTGGACTTGAGCTGGTCCTGATACTCGTCGTCCAGCGGCAGGCGCCAGGCGGTGTCCATCGACTTCTTGCCCGCGTCGAGCAGCTGGTCGGCCAGCAGGTCGTTGCGCGCGTACAGGCCGCTGTTCACGTGCCCGAGCGCGATGATGCACGCACCCGTCAGCGTGGCGACGTCCACCACCGCGGCCGGCTTGAAACGCTCGACGTAGGTCAGCGCATCGCACAGGATCAGGCGGCCTTCGGCGTCGGTGTTCAGGATCTCGATGGTCTGGCCGGACATGCTGGTCACCACGTCGCCCGGCTTGGTGGCCACGCCACTCGGCATGTTCTCGCAGGTCGGCACCACGGCAATCACGTTCAGGCGCAGGCCCATCTCGGCCACGGCCTGGATGGTGCCCAGCACGGACGCGGCGCCGCACATGTCGTACTTCATTTCATCCATGCCTTCGCCCGGCTTCAGCGAAATGCCGCCGGTATCGAACGTGATGCCCTTGCCCACGAGTACCACCGGCGCCTGCTTGGCACCGCCGCCGTCGTAGCGCAGCACGATGAACTGGGGCGGCTCCTCGCTGCCCTTGGTCACGGCCAGGAATGCGCCCATCTTGAGCGATTCGATCTGCTTGCGGCCAAGAATCTCGGCCTTGAGCTTGTGGCGCTTGGCAATACCGCGCGCGGCATCGGCCAGATAGGTCGGCGTGCAGATATTGGACGGCAGGTTGCCGAGATCGCGCGCGAGGTCCATGCCATTGGCGATCGCGGTACCGCGCACCACGGCCTGGGTGGCCGCCTTGGCGTCGGCAGTGTCCACGGCCAGCACGATCTTGCGCAGCGACGGGCGGTCGGCGCCATTGGCACCGCGCGGCGCGCGCTTGAGGTCCGGATGGCGCTCCAGCAGGCGGTAGCCGGCGTCGCGCACGAGCGTGATGGTGGTAATCACCGACCAGGCCACGTCGCGTTGGGTCGGGTTCTGCGGCGCCAGCGCCCACAGTGCGGTCGCCGCGCGCGTGCCGGACAGCGCACGAATCGCGGTACGCACCGCTTCCGCGAACGCCTTGTCGTGAAAGTCGGGCTCCTTGCCTAAACCCACGAGCAGGACGCGGGCTGCCCCGATACCGGGGACTTCGTGCAACATCAGGTGCGTCCCGCGCTTGCCTTCGAAGTCGCCCTGCTTGACCAGACGCGTCACCAGCCCCTTGGTGGCTACATCCAGCGCCTTGGCCACGCCGGCCAGGTTCTGGCCTTCAAATACACCGACCACGAGGCAGTCGGTTTTGGTCGCCAGGAAACCATTTTGGCCGGCCTTGGCCCAATCTAGGGCTTTTGTGCTAAATTCCATCGCGCTTCCTTCCAGGGGCTCGTCGAAAAGAAAGCCCCCATTATCCGCGATTTTCATCCGCGACTCGCCGCCGCCGACACGCCACGCTGACAGCCCCGCGGTCCTGCCAGCTTCCTCGGCGCCCCGGCACATCGCCCGCTCCGGCCGGCAGCCCGGAACCGACTCCGCATGATCTTTCAACAAGCTCTGCGACGCGAGCTCGCGTACACCGCCGGTGCGGTGTTCCTGGTCATGCTGACCTTCATGCTCACGTCGCTCGTCATCCGCATCCTGGGGCTTGCCGCCAACGGCAAGGCCAGCCCCAACGACGTGCTGATGCTGATCGGCCTGGCGACCATTGGTTACCTCTCGATCCTGCTGTCCGCCACGCTGTTCATCTCGACGCTGATCGTGCTGACGCGCTGGTACAAGGATTCGGAGATGGTGGTGTGGTTCTCCGCCGGCATCTCGCTGCGGGACTTCGTCAAGCCCGTGGTGCAGTTCGCCACGCCGTTCATCATCATGTCCCTGCTGCTGGGTATGTTCGCGTGGCCATGGGCCAACCAGCAAAGCGCGTTGTTTCGCGACCGCTTCCAGCAGCGCGGCGTGCTGTCGATGATCGCCTCGGGCCGTTTCATCGAACCGGCCAACGGCAACTACGTGTTGTTCATCGAAGGCATCGACGCGCAGATGAAGAACGCGCAAAACGTGTTCGTCGCCAACGCGGAAGCCAACAAGGTGGGCGTGGCGCTATCCCATCAGGGCCACTTCGAGACCATGCCCAATGGCGACCGCCTCGTTGTGATGGAAAACGGTCGCCGCTACGCGGGCACGCCGGGCCAGCTCGACTACCGCATCCTCGAATTCGAACGCTATGCGGTCAAGGTCGACAACAAGCCGCCCGAGACCGAAGCCGACGTGCCCGCCAAGAGCCGTGCCACGATGGATCTGGTGCGTAATCCCACGCGCGAGAACCTCGGTGAGCTGCTCTGGCGCATCTCGCTGCCGATTCTGGCCTTCAACTTCGTGATGATCGCGATTCCGCTCGCGTACGTGAACCCGCGCCTCGGCCGGTACACGCCGCTGGTCTTCGCGGTGCTGATCTATCTGACCTACAGCAACATGATCAACCTCGCGCAGGCCTGGGTGCGCTCGGGCTCGCTGTCATTCTGGACCGCGCTTTGGCCGATCCACGTGGCGGTATTCGTCGGCGCGCTCATGATGTTCCGCTACCGTCAGAATCGCAGCCTCGGTGGCTGGCGCGCGGTGTTCGGTCTGGGTAGCCGCGCCAGCAGCAAGACGGGCGGAGGACGCGCATGAGAGTGCTGTACGTCTACGAACGCTACTTCGCCCGCCTGATCTACGGTGTCTTCTCGTTCATCCTGTTCGCGGTGCTCGCGCTGTTCGTGTTCTTCGACATGCTCAGCGAGCTGGAGAGCGTACAAGGCAATTACACGTCGCTGATCGCGTTCTTCCACGTGATGCTCGAAGCGCCGACGCGCGTGTATGAAGTGCTGCCGATCGCGGTGCTGATCAGCGCGATCTATGTGTTCTCGCAACTGGCCAGCCAGTCCGAGTTCACGATCTTCCGCGTGGCCGGCCTCAATACGCGGCGCGCGCTGTTCTCGCTGTTCAAGCTCGCGATTCCGCTGGCGGTCACGACCTTTATCTTCGGCGAGTTCATTGGCCCCGCGGCCGAGCAGTATGCGCAGAAGATCAAGCTGCAGGCGATCGGCGCGACGGTCTCGTCGGGCTTCCGTTCGGGCGTCTGGGTCAAGGATCGCGACAAGGACAACGCACCCGGCAATACCGGCGGCGAAGTGACCCGTTTCGTCAATGTGCAGGGCCTGAAGGCGGACCAGAGCATCAACGGCATCACGATCTACGAATTCGACAGCAACTACCGGCTGCGCGTGATTCGCGTGGCGCAGGAAGGCCGTTATCAGGGTGGCCAGTCGTGGCAGCTGAATCAGGTCAACGAGACCCGCTTTATTGAATTGCCGCACGAGGAAGGCGCGCGACGCGACGCGCTGGCGCCCGACTTCCGTGCCGAGCAGGCCAAGTTCCCGAACATGGTCATGCATTCCGAACTGACGCCGCAGATCCTGTCCGTGCTGCTGGTCACGCCGGAGCGCATGTCCACGGTGGATCTGTTCCGCTATATCCGCCATTTGCGCGACAACAAGCAGGACACGCAGCGCTACGAGATCGCGTTCTGGAAGAAGGTGGTCTACCCGCTCACGCTCTTCGTGATGGTCGCGCTGGCGCTGCCGTTCGCGTATCTGCATGCGCGCGCGGGCGCGGTGGGCGTCAAGGTGTTCGGCGGCATCATGCTGGGCCTGTCGTTCCACCTGTCCAATACGCTGTTCTCGCACGTCGGCCTGTTGCACACGTGGCCGCCGATCATTTCGGCGCTGGTGCCCGGCACGCTCTACCTGCTGGTGGGCCTGACCGCGTTGCGCTGGGTCGATCGGCATTGAGGGCGATATGACCCCATCGTCCAACGAACCGTCGAACGCGCAGGCCCTGATCCTGTTCGCGCACGGCGCGCGCGATGCGCGCTGGCGCGAGCCGTTCGACCGGCTGCGGGACAAGCTGGCGGTGCTGTTGCCGCACAGCGCGGTGCGGCTCGCGTTTCTGGAGTTGATGACGCCGGCGCTACCCGAGGTACTGGCCGAACTCGCGGCGCAAGGCACCGCGAGCGCGAAGATCGTGCCGGTGTTCTTTGGGCAAGGGGGCCATCTGCGGCGCGATTTCCCGGCCCTCGTGGACCAGTGCCGTCAGCAGTACCCGGATATGCGCATCGACACGGCAACCGCCGTCGGTGAGTCCGACAGCGTGCTGGATGCGATTGCCGCGTATTGCGCGGCTCAGGCTGCCTTGACGGCTTCGGACTGAGTGTCGGCGAGTACCGCTTCGGTCGCGCGCTGACCTAGCGCTTCCCCAATCATCAGCAGGCTCGGCTGGACCGGGTCCATCCATGCCGCGGCTTCGCCGGCGGCCATTTCCCGCAACGTGAACTGGTGGCTGCGCTGACGGGGCGTGGTGGCCGCTTCGACCACCCAGGCGGGGGTAGTAGCGGGCTTGCCGTGCGCGATCAACTGGGCGGCGATACGGGCCGCCTGATCGCGTCCCATGTAGTAGACGATGGTGTCGGCCTTCACGTCAGCATCGACGTCGACCGCGTCGGCAGCCTTGGCCTGCGTGGCAAACGCCACGCTGCGCGACACGCCGCGCTTGGTCAGCGGACGCGCAATCGCACTGGCGGCCGCAAGCGCGGCGGTGATGCCAGGCACCACCTCGTACTCGATGCCAGCCGCTTCCAGCGCCTGCAGCTCCTCGTCGGCGCGGCCGAACAGCATCGGATCCCCACCCTTGAGGCGCACCACGCGCTCGTACTTGGTCGCCAGATCGACGATCTGGCGGTTGATGAACAACTGCGCCGTGGAACGCTGACCGCAGCGCTTCCCCACTTCGATCAATTCGGCCTGCGGGCACCACGCGAGCATCTCTGGCGAGACCAGCGCATCGTGCAGCACGACCTCGGCTTCGCCCAACAACCGTGCACCACGCACCGTAATAAGGTCTGCCGCGCCGGGGCCCGCACCAATCAGGTACACCTTGCCGGCCTTGGGCCGCTTGGCCTTGTCTTGTGGGGAGTTCATGTTCACTGCCTGTTCTTTGTCGGCCTGTCGGCCTTTACCGGTCAGGCATAAGCACGGATCATACCCGCCGCCACCGTGTGATTGGTGGCTTCGTCGATCAGCACGAATGCGCCGGTGGCCGGGTTGTCGCCATAGGCATCGCACACGATCGGCTTCTGCAGCGACAGCTGCACGGCACCGATATCGTTGAGGCGGATGTCATGACGGCCGGTCTCATGCGACAGCGTATGGACGTCGAGCACGCGATCCACCGACGACACGCGCGCGAACACGCTGGCCGTGGTGTGCTTGAGCACGTATTTGCGCGCCGGGTTCAGCGCTTCGTCGTCGAACCAGCACAGGTCGGCAGTCAGCTTTTTCGCGGCCACCGCAGCCGTGTCCGCCGCCACAAACATGTCACCACGCGACACATCCACGTCTTCGGCCAGACGCACGGTCACCGTGTCGCCGGCATGGGCGGCATCGGCGCTGCCGTTCGGCGTCAGCACCTCGGCCACCACGGCATCGCGATTGGCCGGCAGCACGCGCAGCTTCTGGCCCACGCGCACGGTACCCGCTTCCACGCGGCCCGCGTAGCCGCGGAAATCGTCCGATTGCGCGCCGTCCTGGCGAATCACCAGCTGCACCGGGAAACGCAGTGCCGCATCGCCCGCGGGCGCGGACTCCTGCACCGGCAGCGCTTCCAGCAGCGGCAGCAGCGGCTCGCCCTGATACCACGGCATGGCTTCGCTCGCGTGCACGATGTTGTCGCCGCGCAGCGCGGACACCGGCACGTATTGCACGTCCTTCAGGCCCAGTTGCGCGGCCAGCTCGGTGTAGGCGGTGCGAATTTCGTCGAAGCGCTGTTCGCTGAATTCGACGAGGTCCATCTTGTTGATCGCGACGATCACGTGCTGGATCTCCAGCAGCTTGAGGATCGCGGAATGGCGCTTGGTCTGCGCAAGCAGCTCGGCGCGGCCATCCCTGACCGTGACGCGCGTGGCATCGACCAGCACGATGGCCGCATGCGCGGTCGAAGCGCCGGTGACCATGTTGCGCGTGTACTGCTCGTGACCCGGCGTGTCCGCGATGATGAACTTGCGGCGCGCGGTCGAGAAATAGCGGTACGCCACGTCGATCGTGATGCCCTGCTCGCGCTCGGCCTCGAGGCCGTCGGTCAACAGCGAGAAGTCGATCTGCTCGCCCGAGGTGCGCTTGTTCTTGGCGTTGGCCAGCGCGGTCAGCTGATCCGACAGCACAGCCTTGCTGTCATACAGCAGGCGGCCGATCAGCGTGCTCTTGCCATCGTCGACGGAGCCTGCGGTGATGAAGCGCAGCAGGCCTTGATGATTCGATTGGGTGCTCATGTGTAATCCTGTTCCGTACCGCTCAATGGACGCCTGAAGGCAGCTATTAGAAGTAGCCTTCTTTCTTGCGGCGTTCCATGGAAGCTTCGCTGGTCTGGTCGTCCATGCGGGTCGCGCCGCGCTCGGTGATCTCGGTCACCGCGGTCTCCGCGATGATCTCCACCGGCGAGGCTGCCGTGCTTGCCACCGGGCACGTGCAGCTGATATCGCCCACGGTACGGAAGCGGACCGACAGCACTTCGCTCTCGTCGCCATCCTGCTTCGGCGTGATCGGCGTCACCGGCACGAGCAGACCGTTCTTGCGCACCACTTCGCGCTGATGCGCGTAATAGATCGGCGGCAGCGCCAGGTTCTCGCGTGCGATGTACTGCCACACGTCGAGCTCGGTCCAGTTCGAGATCGGGAATACGCGCATCTGTTCGCCCTGCGCCATGCGCGCGTTGTACAGGCTCCACAGTTCGGGGCGTTGCGCCTTCGGATCCCACTGACCGAATTCGTCGCGGAACGAGAAGATGCGCTCTTTCGCGCGGGCCTTCTCTTCGTCGCGGCGCGCGCCACCCATCAGCGCGTCGTACTTATGCGCCTCGATGGTTTCCAGCAGCGTCACGGCCTGCGCCGCGTTGCGCGAATCGGTTTCCTTGCGCAGACGCACGGTGCCGCGCTTGATCGAATCTTCCACATGGCCCACCACCAGGCGCGCGCCAAGCTCGGCCACGCGCTGGTCGCGGAATGCGATCACTTCTGGATAGTTGTGACCGGTGTCGATATGCACCAGCGGAAACGGCAGTTCGGTCTTGCGATCGCCGAGCCGGAACGCCTTGAGCGCCAGGTGCAGCATCACGATCGAATCCTTGCCGCCCGAGAACAGCAGCGCGGGGTTGCGGCACTCGGCCACCACCTCGCGGATGATGTAGATCGACTCGGCTTCGAGTCGGTCCAGATGGTCGTTCTGCACCTGCAGCAGGTGCTCGACGCCGGCGGCAACCTTGTCGGTAACTTCGGTGCCCGGGATTTCGTTCATGATGCCCATGTCGTGTGGCCTCGTTCTAATGCTTGATGTTCTGTTCGTGCAAACCGCATTCCTTGGAGTCCTTCGACTCCCACCACCACCGGCCCGCGCGTACATCCTCGCCAGCCTTGGTAGCGCGCGTACACGGTTCGCAGCCGATGCTCGGATACCCCTTGGCATGCAGCGCGTTGACGGGCACGTCGTGACGCGTCAGGTAGGCCCAGACCTCGGCCTCGCTCCAGTCGGCAAGCGGGTTGAACTTCGGAATGCCACGCGCGTCGTCCACTTCCTCGAATGGCAGCTCCGAGCGCGTCACCGCCTGCTCGCGGCGCTGGCCCGTCATCCACGCATCGGCGTGCGACAGCGCGCGGTTGAGCGGCTCCACCTTGCGAATACCGCAGCAGCTCTTGCGCAGGTCCACGCTCTCGTAGAACGCGTTCTCGCCGTGGCGCTTCACGTAGTTCTCGATCGCTTCCGCGTCAGGCGTGAACTGCTCGATCACGTAGCCGTAGTGCGTGTGCACCTTGTCCAGCACGGCCAGCGTTTCGGCGTGCAGACGGCCGGTGTTGAGCGTGAATACGCGAATGCCGGTGCGCACGGCATCGCCGCCACGCAGGATGGCGTCCGTCAGCACCATGTCCTCGGCGGCCAGGCTCGTGGCGAAGCGCGCGCGGAAGAAGCGCGACGCGATGCCTGCAAGCCGTTCGGCGAGCGCGCGCTCCTTGACTTCGAGCGCCTCGATCGAGCCCGTGTACAGCGGCATCGTCCACAGCGCTGGGGGGCGCAGGGACGACACCTCTGCCGAGGCATCAACGACGGGAATGTCGGACAGCACGGCGCTCATTACGCGCCCTCTCCGTGCGCCGTCACTTCCGCGCGGGCGCGGCGGAACAGCGGCAGCGGCTCATCGACCGAAGCCTGATAGGCCACGGTGAATTCGGTAAAGCCCTTGATCGCGTCGTCGATGTTCTTGTCCGCGCGCACCGCGAACGCATCGAAGCCGCAACGCTTCATGAAGTTGAGCTGGTCGCGCAGCACATCACCGATCGCGCGCAACTGCCCCGCCCAGTGATAGCGCGTGCGCAGCAGATAGGCCGTGGAGAAGCCGCGGCCATCGCGGAACACCGGGAAGTCCACCGCAATCACCGACACCTGCTTGAACAGTGCCTCGGCATCGGCCGGTTCGTCTTCCGGGGCCAGCCACACGCCGGTGATGGCCTGGGCGCGGCCAGCCAGCAGCGCTTCATGCGACTTCCACACCGACAGCGGGAACAGCACCGCGTCCGTGCTCTTGACCGCGGCGACGATGCGCGCATCGTCGAGCGGTTCGGCTTCGGTCGCGCGCAGCACGGTCCAGTTGTCTTCGACGATGACCGGACGGACTTCCGTGGCGCTGCGTTGCAGTTGAATGATCTTTGCCATGTTCGTTTTCTCCGGTCTTCAGGCTTCAGCGCGCTCGCGCTGCTTGTCGGCGTACACGCGTTCCTTGAACGGCGCGATACCGATGCGCGCAAGCGTCTGGATGAACTGCTCGTCTTCCACGCGGTTGGCCACGAACGTGTCGATGATGCGGCTGACGACGTCAGGCATTTCCTCGGCGCTGAACGACGGGCCGATGACCTTGCCCAGCGAGGCGTGGTTGCCCTGCGCGCCGCCCAACGTCACCTGATACCACTCGGAACCGTCCTTATCGACGCCGAGCACGCCGATGTTGCCGACGTGGTGATGGCCGCAGGCGTTGATGCAACCGGAGATATTCAGCGAGACTTCGCCGAGGTCGTACACGTAGTCGAGGTCCTCGAAGCGCTCCTGGATCGCGGCCGCGATCGGCAGCGACTTGGCGTTGGCCAGCGAGCAGAAGTCGCCGCCCGGGCACGCGATGATGTCGGTCAGCAGGCCGATGTTCGCGGTGGCCAGGCCAGCCTTCTTCGCCAGTTGCCACAGGTCGAACAGATCGCGCTTCTTCACGTCCGGCAGGATCAGGTTCTGCTCGTGCGCCACGCGCAGTTCGCCAAAACCAAAGCGGTCGGCCAGATCGGCCACCGCATCCATCTGCACATCGGTGGCGTCGCCCGGGGGCGACGCGGGACCCGGCTTGGTCGACAGCGTCACGGCCGCGTAGCCGGTCACCTTGTGGCCATGCACGTTACGGCTGACCCAGCGCGCGAACGCCTTGTCCTCGAGCAGGTGCTTCTCGTACGAAGCATCGGTATCCGGCAGCTTGTCGTAGGCCGGGGCGGTGAAGTACTGCGCCACGCGGTCGAACTCGGCCTGCGTGACCGTGCCTGGACCGTCCTTGCTGAACTGCCATTCCTCCTCGACTTCTTGCGCGAATTTCTCCGCGCCGATCGCCTTCACGAGGATCTTGATACGCGCCTTGTACTTGTTGTCGCGACGGCCATAGCGGTTGTACACGCGAATCGCCGACTCGACGTACGACAGCACGTGCTGCCACGGCAGGTCGTCCTTGATCACGGTGCCGAGGATCGGCGTGCGGCCCAGGCCGCCACCGGCCCAGATGCGCATGCGCGTCTCGCCTTCGGCATTGCGGTAAGCCTCGATGCCGATATCGTGCATCTGGATCACGGCACGATCGGTCGCCGACGACGAGATGGCGATCTTGAACTTGCGCGGCAGGAACGCGAATTCCGGCTGGAACGTGCTCCACTGGCGCAGCAGTTCGGCCAGCACGCGCGGATCGACGTACTCGTCCGGCGCCACGCCGGCAAAGTGGTCGGTCGTGATGTTGCGCACGCAGTTGCCCGAGGTCTGGATGCCGTGCATCTCGACGCTGGCGAGATCGGCCAGCACGTCGGGCACGCGCTCGAGGTCCATCCAGTTGTACTGGATGTTCTGACGCGTCGAGAAATGGCCGTAGCCGCGGTCGTACTTGCGCGCGATATGGGCAAGCATGCGCAGCTGCTTCGACGACAGCAGGCCGTACGGAATGGCCACGCGCAGCATGTACGCATGCCGCTGCATGTACAGGCCGTTCTGCAAGCGCAGCGGCAGGAATTCTTCCTCGCTCAGCTCGCCCGAAACACGGCGTTGAACCTGGTCACGGAACTGGGCAACGCGCTCGTTGACGATGCGTTGGTCATATTGGTCGTACTGATACATGGTGTGGGTCCGTTCAGTATTCGTCGTAAATTCGAGCGATGCTCAGCTGCTGGGCCCCGTCGTCAGGTAGCTCGGGCGCCCGCGGGGGCGGCGCGCGAAGAGACACTGGGCCATTCATTAACAAAGTTCGCAAATCGTAATAAACTGGCCTCATATCTCAAACTAATAAGAAGTTGTTTGTTTATACGACCCAAGTTATATGAATCTGCACCAGTTCCGTTTCGTCCGTGAGGCCGTCCGTCAGAATTACAACCTGACCGAGGCCGCAAAAGCGCTTTATACGTCACAACCCGGCGTATCGAAGGCCATTATCGAGCTGGAAGAGGAGCTGGGTGTCGATATCTTCACGCGACACGGCAAGCGCATTCGCAGCCTGACCGAGCCCGGGCGCCGTATCCTCACCTCGGTGGAGAAGATCCTGCAGGAGGTCGAGAGCCTCAAGCGTGTCGGCAAGGACTATGCGGCACAGGATCAGGGCAACTTTACGATCGCTACCACGCACACGCAGGCGCGTTATGCATTGCCGCGCGTGGTTGGGGAGTTCACCAAGCGCTATCCAAAAGTGCGTCTTTCCATACAGCAGGGCAATCCGGCGCAGATCGCCGACATGGTCTTGCACGACCAGGCCGACATCGCGATCGCGACCGAGGGGGTCTCGCAGGACAAGAATCTCGTGTCGCTGCCCGGTTATCAATGGCAGCATGTGGTGGTAACGCCACCCGATCATCCGCTGCTCGAGCGCAAGCACCTGACGCTCGAGGATCTGATGGCGTTCCCGCTGATTACTTACGACCCCAACTTCGCAGGCCGGCCCAAGATCGACAAGGCGTTTGCCTTGCGCCAGCTGCAGCCGGACATCGTGCTCGAGGCCGTGGATGCCGACGTGATCAAGACCTATGTCGAGATCGGCCTCGGCGTCGGCATCGTCGCGGGCGTGGCGTTCGATGCCGAACGCGACCGCAACCTGCGCAGCATCCCGGCTGGCCACCTGTTCGGCACCAACGTGACCCATCTGGCCGTCAAGCAAGGTGCCTACCTGCGTAGCTTCGTCTATACCTTCATCGAGCTCTTCTCGCCGATGCTGAACCGCAAGCTCGTGGAGCAGGCGATGTCCGGCGACCACGAAGCCTATGAACTTTGACCGGTACCCGTCTTAATTCCGTATGACCCTCAACTCCACCGAATCCACCATCCACTGGACCGAGGACGACGCCGAGCGCAGCGCGCTCTGGCGCTCCGAAGCCGGAGTGCCCGCGCCCAAGCGCGTGGTCATTGCCGACGACACCACCACCGCCGACACGGCCTATCGCCTTGCCTGCGAGGGCACCGCGCTGCTGTGGCGTGGCGACTTCCAGAATGCGCGGCAGTTGCTGCAGGCGATGGCGCGGCGCACCGACCGCAAACCCAAGCGGCCCGCCAAGGCCGCCGCAAAGGCGCCTGCCAACGTGACCGAGGCCTTCCACCTGCATCGGCTGGCGCAATCGCAGCGCGCGCGCACGCTCGGCATGCTGCTGATTCCGTTCGATGCGGACCATTCGATTCCGCTGCGCCGCGCGCCTGACGTGTACGAGGCTTGCTCGCAGGCCCATGGCGACAGCGACGCGCCGTATGTGTCGTCGCTGCGCGAACTGCTGGGCATGATTGGCGCCTATGAATGGCGTCGCAAGGGCGTCGAGGTACCCGCACTGCAGGACCGCATTCACCCGTGGTACGGCGTGTTCTCGCCCGTGCGCGGCGAGTACCTAGACCTCATTGCGGCGGAGCCGCTGCCGAAGGGGCTGGCGAAGCAATCGCTTGCGTTCGATATCGGCACCGGGACTGGCGTGATTGCCGCGGTGCTTGCGCGGCGTGGTGTGAAACGCGTGATCGCGACCGATCAGGATCCGCGCGCGCTCGGCTGTGCGCGCGCCAATCTCGCGCAACTCGGTCATGACAAGGATGTCGAGGTGGTCGAGGCCGACCTGTTCCCGCCCGGCCGCGCGCCGCTGGTGGTGTGCAATCCGCCGTGGGTACCGGCACGGCCGAGCTCGCCGATCGAGCATGCGGTGTTCGACCCCGAGAGCCGCATGTTGCGGGGCTTCCTGGCTGGCCTGGCCGAGCATCTGGAGCCAGGTGGCGAAGGCTGGCTGCTGCTGTCGGATTTTGCCGAGCATCTGGGCCTGCGCACGCGCGAGGAACTGCTGGGCTGGATCGAGGCGGCGGGGCTGACCGTGGCGGGCCGCTCGGATATCCGCCCGCGTCACCCCAAGGCGGCGGATGCCGAAGATCCCCTGCACGCGGCGCGTGCAGCCGAGCTGACGTCGCTGTGGAAGCTGCGCGCCAGGCAGGAGAGCGCGTCATGACGACCGTTGCATTTATCGGCCTGGGCGCGATGGGCGCGCCGATGGTCGGGCATTTGATCGCCGCTGGCCACACCGTGCGCGCCTCCGTGCGCCGTCCGGAAGCGGCCGAGACCGCGCGCCAATTGGGCGCCGAACCGTTCTTCACCCACGCCGAGGCCGCGCGCGGCGCGGAAGTGGTGTTCACCAACGTCACCTCTTCCGAGGACGTGCGCGAGGTATTGCTCGGCAAGCAAGGCGTGGCCGATGGCGCCACGCCGGGCACGATCTGCATCGACCACAGCACGATCTCGCCGATCGTCACGCGCGAGATTGCAGCGGCGCTGGCCGCGCGCGGCCTCGAGGCGCTTGACTGTCCGGTGTCAGGCGGCACCATCGGTGCGCAGGCGGCCACGTTGACCATCATGGTCGGCGGCCGCGAGGAGACGCTGGAACGCGTGCGGCCGCTGCTGGCCGTGCTCGGCAAGCACATCAACTACATCGGCGATCATGGCGCTGGCCAGGTGGCCAAGCTGTGCAACCAGATCGCGCAGGTGGTCAATATCGAAGGCATCGCGGAAGCGATGCGCTTTGCGGGCGCGCAGGGCGTGGACACGCAACGCGTGTTCGATGCCATGGCGAGTGGTTTTGCGGGTAGCCGCATGCTCGATCTGCTGGGCCCGAAGATGGTGACGCGCAACTTTGCGCCGGGCATGGAGGCGCGCCTGCACTACAAGGATTTCGGGCTGGCCAACGGCATCGCCGAGGAACTCGGGCTGCCGCTGCCCGCCATGCGTGCAACCGCGGCACAACTCGACAAGCTGATCGACAACGGCTGGGGCAAGGACGATACGTCTTCGCTGCTGCGCGTGTTGGAGAGCGACAAGTAGTTATACAGCGCCAACCATCGCGAGAATCGCACGCAGCAACGGCGTGCCCTCGCGCGCGAGGTCGTCCATCGCGTTGAAATGATGGCGCCCCGGCAACGGCACGTCCTCGCGCACGTTGTCCGGCCATGCGGCGCGGATCAGCGCGTTCTGACGGTGAAACTCGCTCGACTCGATCTCGCCCACGGCCGTGATGAACGGCGCGTTGGTCGCTGGCTTCAGGTAAGCCGGCGACAGCCGCGCCACATCGGCCTCGCTCAATTTCAGATCCGTCTGCAGGAACGCCGCGCGGCGCAGCGGCTCGAGGTCGTACAGCCCGCTGATCGACACCCCGCCCTTGATCAGATCGGCCGGCAGATCGTCTCCAAGCTGCGGCCACAGCGCGGCCATCAGCATCGCCACCAGATGGCCGCCCACCGAATGCCCCGCGATATAAATCCGGTCGCGATCGTGACCCAGCAGATCCGCCTGCCGATACAGCCAGGCTACGCTCTGCAGCACCTGCCGCACGATCGTCTCCACGCTCACAGCGGGGCATAACGAATAGTTGACCACCGCCACCGACACACCCTTGCGCGGCAACTGCGTGGCGACAAAGCTGTGATCGCTCTTGTCGAGCGAGCGGAAGTAGCCCCCGTGGATAAACACCAGCAACGGCGGCCGCGCAAAGTCGATGCTGGTCACCGCAGGGAAGTAGTCCAGCGTCTCGGATTCCGCCTGAGGCGACGACGGATCGCCATAGCCCAGTCCTTCACGGAACGTCACGCGCGCCCGCACCAGCGCGGAGTCCGCGGCCCACCGGGCCATATGCTCAGGATGATCGGGCACGAGCGCGCGGTTGTTGTACGCGTGCGCATAAAAGGCGGGATCCTGCGAGGGCAGTTCGGCAAGACGGGCGAGGTGGGCCAGGGTGGGATGGGCAGACATGGCGTTTCCGTTGAGCTTGGGATCGCGGTGGAGGCGATGTGATGCTACACGATCTGCTAACGTTCTCGCTTGTACCCGCTCTCCATGGATCTTGCCCATGGTTGTCAAACGCCGGCTCCGCGCCAATGCGCCTGATCAACTCGGCCCGCCCACAACGCCCGTGGCGGCCGACGCGCGCTGCCCGCTATGCGGCCGCACCCTGCTCGACGACACCAGCACCGACCTGCACCACCCGATCCCCCGCAGCCAGGGCGGCCGCGACGTGGTGCCGATGCACCGCGTCTGCCACCAGAAGATCCATTCGGTCTTCACCGAAGCCGAACTCGCCGCCACGTACCACGACTGGACCGCGCTCCGCGCCCACCCGGTAATCGCCGCCTTTATCCGCTGGATCGCCCGCAAACCCCCGGGCTTCTACGACCGCAACCGCACCACGAACGCACGCCGCGGCAAGTGAGTTGTTCCGTCCTGCGATTTCCGGCATAATCCCCGATTCATCGCAGGCACTGCATTCAGCAGCCGCCTCACCCATGCCCGGGTGGTGAAACAGGTAGACGCAGGGGACTCAAAATCCCCCGCCGCAAGGCGTGTCGGTTCGAGTCCGACCCCGGGCACCAAATCTTAGACGCAAAGTCAGAAGCGGCCTAAATCGGCATAGCGCCGGAATACTCCCACCCTGAGTTCGGAAGCTTGATACAGCCCTCACTGCGGCTACTGCTCATTGGTCTTTTAGGACCATAGCCCACTGGGTGGCCCGGACCCATGCCACGCTCAATTTTCCCTTTGCCTCCGCGTAGCACTCCCTATCCTGTGTCCGAGCCAGTTACTCCGGTGCATACTTACGACTCTTCTCGATGCCTGCGCACTACTTCATAGGATTGCCCTAGCATGTTCGACGTATTCACCGACGAGACTGAAGTCATCATCAAAGATGGCATGGCAAATCTGTACTGGTATAAAGGCGACCTCCATAAAGCATGGATCAGCTCAGGCGTCCCAAGTACTGCCGTCGATAGAGTCAAGCGACTCCGGGATTCGAGCGATAAGCTTTTGACCAAACGTGCACAAATGGATGCGCTCTACGAAGAGCTTCGCAATGGCGACTACAACCTGCGGCTCAAAGTCTCGCGAAATTTCGTGCGCATTCTCATAGAGCAAAAGTCCTTTGTCGCACAAGACTCCGGGCATCAAGTCCAAAGAGCCCAATTGGCTTCATTCCGATTGAAAGAGATGTTGGCAAAACAGCATCACGAAGAGGAGGTCAAACAGAGCGTACGGAAGGCCGCTGTACGCGCCTCAGAAGATACCTATGATATGAAGCTGACCAAGTTACGCGACAGGTTTTTTGGCGCTCATTCGCTCGCCCCGCAGGCTAAGGGCTATGAGCTAGAAAAGATCTTCACCGAGCTAATGAACATCAGTGGAATTCCAGTCGAAGAACCATTCCGTATCGAGGGAGAGCAGTTTGACGGCGCTATTAAGTATGAGGGACGCTTCTACCTTGTGGAGCTCAAGTGGACCGCAACCAAGACTGATCCGGCGCAGATTGGGCACTTCCACTACAAGCTGTCCGGAAAGATGGATGGTCGCGGCCTATTCATTTCCATGGAAGGTTTCACTGATGGCGTGCTCGCGACCCTGCCGAAAGGGAAAGAGTTGACGATGATGCTCCTTGACGGCGTACATCTTGCGAATGTCTTATCCGGTCGCCATACGTTCAGGCAACTTCTCGATCACGCAATTAAAAGCGTCGCACTGAAGGGCGAAATTTTGTGCAACCACGCCCTCCGTTGACAGCGCGCGTCCTCCCTCGGGCGAAACTTGATTTAGTTGACTGACGAATTACTTCAGAAGGCTGCTCCGATGGTCAAATTTTCTCGGACAGGTGCTAAGGGTGTCCGTCGTTTGAACTTGTCCTCGTATTCCTGTCGCGATTCATATTCCGGAGTGGATTGCAGTCGCACGCGGTTGTAGAAGCCAACGATGTATTGCGCGATGTCGTAGCAGACACACCTGACCTCCAGGCCCCAGACAGTTCCAGCTCTTTCTAACCATGACCCAATCTGATAATCAAAGGCGCACTGCCGGGGTGTTGTATCCTTAACACCCGCTTTGGCCCCTGATGAACTAGCAAATGGCGAGAATCTTTATTTCGTACACGCAGCAGGACCGCGACTTTGCTTTTAACCTGTCCGAAGCATTGACAGCGAACGGCCATGACATCGTTGTTGATGTCGATTCGCTTGCGCCTGGAGATGAATGGAGAGAAAAGCTGGGAGAAGGGTTGAAGAAATCCGAGGCCCTCGTTGTACTACTTTCCCCCCGCTCATTAAACTCGCCTCACGTCATGGCAGAGCTGGGAGCAGCGCGCGCCTATGCAGGAGAATCAGGGCGCATGGTTGTGATTCCCGTGCTGCTTGACCTGACCGAGATTCCATCAATCGTTGCTGACGTGCTAGCGATCAATGCAACTGGCCAGGACCTTCCATATGTAGTTTCGCAAATTGAGCGCGCAGTTTCCGCATTCGTGGGGCGGAAAGCTGCAAAGGAAGAAGCCGTCGCGCTCTTCTCCCGGAGGATTGAGAACAGCGCTCCTCAGTACATTGACGATGCTCTCACGCGGCTGGCATCGCTTGAGCGAAGCAATGGGCGGTGGAGCGCTTGCTGGAACATCTTAGGTTTCAGCGCCCTCCTCGCTGGTATCGCATTTTCCATCTTCGGAGCGGCTCACTCTTTGCCATCGCAAGCGTCCCTTGGCTGGGTGGATTTTGCGTTCTCAGCCATCAGAACGGTCCTCGTCATCACGTTACTGGGAGCAGCGGCAAAATACGCGTTCTCCCTTGGCAAGACGTACGCGAACGAATCGCTACGCAACGCTGACCGGCGCCACGCAATCGAGTTCGGCAAGTTCTACCTCCGAGTTTTTGGCTCTGAAGCGGGATGGTCAGAACTGAAGGAGGTCTTTCAGCATTGGAACATCGACAGGAGTTCGTCGTTCGCCGCGCTGGATGCATCCCAGATTGACCCGAAAGTGGTTGAGCTTGCGACACAGCTTCTCAAGGACGGACCGATATCAAAGGTATTTTCTGGAATCGCCGCTAAGGCATGAGCGACTTGCTGCTTACTATCCCGGATGAAGCTGGCTGAGTTGCATCTATCGTCCACACCGCAGACCTCAGCATCGCCTTTGAGAACCTGGGGCTCAGCTCCTCAGCAGTGACCAAGTGACAGACATGAAATGCCCCTTTCGCTCCCATTGCCGCGCATGCAAGACACAATGCGGGAAGACCTCCGAATAAACCAGCGAGAGAGGGCAACCTGGCCTTTACGCAGCGGGTGGGGCGCGTTCGCCGACGATCAGACCTTGACCGTCGCCATGTTGGATCGCCTGTTGCACCACGCGCATATCGTTCAGATCATGGGCGAGAGCTTCCGCCTTAAGGACAAACGTGAAGCAGGTCAGGTGCGACCAGCGGCCCGGGTGGGTCAGATTTAATTCGGCGATCTCAGCCTAAGTGGGTCAGTTTTATGCCGGCGTTGACATGCAGGCATCGTCTCGAATGGAATGCCTACCAGTCGCTCTCCGCTTGGGTTTGTCGGCGCGCCATCGCACGCTGGTAATCGGCGTCTGCCGCCGCCTGCAACTGGTCACTATGAACCACCGCCTTGCATCCGGGGCATGACAAACTGACGCGGTCGTGCATTTGCAGTACGACCTTCTTCCCACGGTCATCGATGCACGCTTGGCAAACGTAGTGACGCTGTGGCGTTTCGGGGGACAGTTCTTTAAGCGTGTATGCGAACGAGTTGTTTCCCACAGGGACCAAGTGGTAGTTGTTGCGCTCGTCGGCCTGCGACTTCAAATCTCGGACCTCGCGCTCAAGCTCCGCGATGCGCTGGTCAGCTGCCCGCGCTTCTCTGACGCTATTCAGCGCCTCTTGTGAAGCCGTCAAAGCGGCCATGCTGACTCCACGCAGCTGATCAACCATGTCCGCGATAGCTCTATCGGTCAGCGATTGATCCCGCGCCTTGATCGCAGTTTTGAGTAGCTCCAAGGCTGCACTGGCACTTGCAACTGCGCTAGAAAGATCGAACATCGTCAGTCTCCTGGGGGGGAGAAGTCCGTTGGGTTAGGCCATTCGATGGTTGGAGGCAATGGGATTTGAACTGATCGCCGCACAACCAGTAAGCGCCCCCCTGCGAAAGTCGGCAGGTATGCGCACCACCATACGTGCCCACAATGACAGGGCGGACGGTCACCGTCCGCCTTGCTGCATTCAATAATGCTGCCTGCACTGCATCACGTAGATGATGCCGTCCTGAACGATGTAGACCAGACGATCGGCCTTCGTGATGCGGCGAGACCAGAACCCCGTCAAGTCCCCTTTCAGCGGCTCCGGCTTGCCGGTGCCCGTGAATGGGTTACGGGCAATCTCCTCGAGGAGCCCGTTTATTTCTTCCACGATGCGCATGTCCATCTTCTGCCAATGCAGGTAGTCGTCCCACGCATGCGATGACCATGCAAATCGACAGCTACTTTCCGCGGCTGCCTTGTTTTTCGCCTTTTGTTTCTGGCTCATGTCTCACCAATTGCTTGATGGAGGCCTTGCCAGCTCGAAACTCAGCGATAGATTCCCGCAACCGCTCCGCATTCTTTTCGGATCCCAGCAGATGCAGTGTCTCTTGCATGCTGTTGTAGTCCTCAAGCGAAATCAGCACGACATGCTCGCCCCGCTGCCGAGTGATGACAGTGGGCTCATGGTCTTTGCAAACCGAATCCAGCGCCTGCTTGAAGCCGGCTCGCGCCTCGCTGAAAGTCAGGATGTTCATACAAACCTCAATGCAAGTAATTCAGTCGATCGGTTCTCGGATGTAGTGTCAGTTCAACATAGTTCGCGGCCTAGTGAGTTCAGTTCCAAGTGTTTAGCGAGGGGCATGCACGAATGCATTGTACGATCTTTTGTACAACATCGCAAAGCCATAGGCCTCATTCGTGTGCTGCTGCCGCACGGCGCCAAATATGCCTTTTGTGGCACATTAATTCGGACAGATGACTAAGCAGGAACGCTCTGGTCCCGTGGACGATAGCTCGGCACGCTTCGGCCAGTGGGAGAAAATGCCTTCACCTTTCTAATGTCTCCTGCCTGCGGATGCTGCGGTGAAGTCGCAGTAGTTGGGGATGCTGCTCACCCAACGTGGTTGTCAGGCGCTTCAAGAGATCTACAGCTTGGTCTTCCAGATGCCGACCTTGATCAACCCACTCCGTGAGTTGCTGCAGCCCTTCCTTTTCGGTCACTGGAGGCTGTGGATCGACATGCATGACCGACTGCAAGACGTCATCACTAGGCGCGCCGTAGGTCTTGGCCAATGGACTTGTCGCAATCGACCGGCCCTCGGCATCCCTGCATACGATTCGCACGTCTTCCCGCTTAACCATGCTGAGGACTTGCGGGCTGTTGGTGCTGACGATGAATTGCGTCTGTGAGAACGTCCGCATCAAATCGGTCAGGATACGGCGTTGCCAGGCGGGGTGCAGATGCAGGTCGACTTGGTCGATCAGGGCGATCCCAGGCAGATCTAGTGGATTGATTCCCTCCATATCCGCGGGCAGGCCATTGCCGTTGGCTTGCAACATTCGGCTCGCTAAGTCCATGGTCAGGGCCAGCACCGCCCTGAAGCCATCGCTAAGTTGGCTGATGCGAAGCGTTTGCGTACTGTGGTCAGGCATGTCCCTGTCGATGACGAAGCGCGGCGGACTAAGAATTGTCCTAGGGTTGCGAAACCCTGTGGGGAGAATCCGTTCGAGTGCGTTGCGTACCATCTCGAGCACTGGGTGCCGATAGTCGAAGTCTTGGCGTGATCTCTGTTCGCGACGCTCATCATCCTCCTTGGCGCGGAACCATTCGAACGCTGCGCGGAATCGCGAGATTGGGTTCAGCGCGCCAGCCAGTGCATCGAAGCGGAGGCAGGTCTTCTTAAAGTCAGTGCGATCCCGCAACTCGTCGCGCGTAGCGCGATTCGCGACGTAGTACACGACAACAGGAAGAAAATAGGGTGACTGCTTACTATCCGCATCCACAAGGCTTAGCACGTACGCGTTGATGGCTTTCAATCCCCGCTGCATCAAGGTCAGTTGCGCGTGGGACATGCTTTCTCTGATCGTGGCGCCGGTTACCGCTACATCGCGCCTGCGCCCTATCAACCAAGCGATGGGTTGTCCATCGTGTGATTCGGCTTCCCACGCTAGCATCACGTATGGTTCGTAACGCTCGTCCTCAGAGATGCGAAAGTCCGTTTCTTTAATGGTGGAGCGTGTAAGTCCCCGCAATTTGGTGGTACACCGTCCCAATCCAATCGCAACCGCATCCAGCAAAGCGGTCTTGCCCCCGCCGCTGTCTGCGACGATGACAGTCAACCGCTCACCAAAGTCCACAGTAAGCTCGTCAAAACACCGGAAGCTCTTCAGATGCAATCGTTCAAGTTTCATGACTGGATCTCGCAGTTCTGCGCGGTGTCACCAACGTCATGCTCGGGCTCTGGCAATCGAGCCTTCCCGGTGCACGCCATAGATGCCACCGCCCAGATCAGATGCTCCAGGCCGATGTTCCGGAGTTTGTAGCGGCGTACCTGTGCCAACTCGGACGGCGTCATGCCGGTAATCGCCACCGTCTCCGAGTGGCCCAGCCTTCGATCAACGAGCAGGTTGTTGAGGTTGCGCGCAAGTACGCTCTTCGCCGACAGTTCTTCCGCGTCGTCAAAGCCGAGATCTTGCAGGACGGCGTGAGTGCCTTGTGGGCTCCCATACGCCATCGCTAGGTCCTCAAGCGCAAGCAGACCCACTGGCGCTGTATCGGGGGCGTCGAGTTCCTCGAGCGCAGCCTTGAGGAATTCCGCCGCTAGCCCTGGATCCTGCGCTAGCGCTTCCACGGTTGCTTTATCAAGCGGCACCGACGCCGCGTACTTCTTTCGCACCTTTTGCCTTGTCATCCTCATCAGTTTCTCCGGTTCCCGTACCGGCAGCTTGCGCGGATGCCTCGCCCTTTCCAATGAGACGACTCTGAAACTGCACGCCCGTTTGTAAGACTTCGCCCACTTCCCTGTCCTGTTTCCGCGGTCTATCCTGCTCGTTGCGGCTGGGTACAAGCCGCCGTACGACAACACGAACTTCAGGGAACGACCATGACTCGCACCATGACTCGCATCTCCGCGACGGCGGCGGCCTTTGGCTGCGCGCTCCTGATGGCCGGGTGTGCCGGCACCAATTACGATGGCCTGACGCAGGCCGGAGGTAGTCTGTTTTCGGCGGCGTCACTGTCTGACGCCAACGTCAAGCAGCTCTCCGATCAGTCCTGCGCAGAGATGGACAAGAAGAACACCATTGCGCCCGCGGACAGCACCTATGCCAAACGACTGACCACCATCATGAATGGGCTCAAGAACACGGGTCTGCCGCTCGATGCCAAGGTCTACATGACCAAGGACGTCAATGCCTGGGCCATGGCCAATGGTTGCGTGCGTGTCTACAGCGGGTTGATGGACCTGATGACCGATGACGAGGTGCGCGGCGTACTCGGTCACGAGATCGGTCACGTGGCGCTCGGTCATACCAAGGCCGCGATGCAGGTTGCGTACTCCACCGCGGCCGCGCGCGGGCTGCTTGGCTCGCTGGGCAGCACCACGCTGACGGCGCTGTCATCGTCGCAGGTTGGCGAGCTGGGCGAGACGTTTATCAACGCGCAGTTCTCGCAGCGTCAGGAAAGCGCCGCGGACGATTACTCGTACGATCTGCTCACGAAGAACGGGCAGAACCGTCAGGCGCTCGTCACCGCGTTCCAGAAGCTGGCGAAGCTCGATGGCGGCAACTCGAGTTTGCTGAGTTCGCACCCGGGCTCCGCCGCACGCGCCCAGCATATTCAGGATCGGCTCAACAGCGGCAAGTAACCGCTCTGCCAAGGGCCGCGCCCGCTGCGCGCGGCCCCGTATTCTGGGAGGTCGCTGCTCCCACTGCCCCCTCACCACCGACTTCCGCGCGTTGCCACCCGGCAAACCTTCCGCGCGCCTTGCATCCCCGCCACCTCGCGCGCCACGGCTACGAGCCACGGATTGTTGACGCCGCTTAGATCGCCTACGAAACGTTTCAATTCGCGACGCGAAGTGCCGCGCGGATAATCCCCTACACCGTTCCTGACGGTACCCGCTGCACGCTGATCGTGGCATGGCTCCTCGACTAGGTGGACGCGCCGCAGGCAACAGCACACCCGTGATTCGCAATCACGATCACCGATGCGATTTCCGACGACGCAGAGAATCACGCGCTCGCTCCCCGGTTTGCACCGTCGTTCGGCCCACGCCGATCGCATCACAGGCAAGAGGAGGTCTTCATGGAATGGCTGCACAACATCTTCCAGAAATCCCCGGAATCCGCACTATTTCTGTCGCTGGCAGTCGGCTACGCGATCGGCAAGATCACGTTCGGCAAGTTCCAGCTCGGCGGCGTAGCGGGCTCGCTGCTGGCCGCTGTCGTCATCAGTCAGGTCGGCGTGGAGCTCGACAACGGCGTCAAGGCCGTGATGTTCGCGGTGTTCATCTACGCGGTGGGCTATGAAAGCGGCCCGCAATTCTTCAACTCGCTGAACCGCAGCTCGATGCGCGAGATTGCGATGGCGGTGTTTATGGCCGTGGCCGGGCTCGTGACCGTGGTCGTGCTGGCCAAGCTGTTCCACCTCGACAAGGGGCTGGCGGCGGGGCTCGCGGCCGGCGGCATGACGCAGTCGGCCATCATCGGCACCGCCGGCGATGCGATCACCAAGCTCGGCCTGCCACCGGAGGAGGTCAAGACGCTGCAGGCCAATGTCGCAATCGGCTACGCGGTGACGTATGTGTTCGGCTCGCTCGGCGCGATCATCGTCTGCGTGAACATCCTGCCACGCTTCATGGGATCGGATCTCAAGACCGATTCGAAGAAGGTCGAGGCCGCCATGCACGGTGGTCTGCCGCAGTTCGGACCCGGTCAGGCCGGCGCCCTGCCCCGTCTGGTGGGACGGCTGTTCCGCGTGACCGGCGCCGCGGGCAAGACCGTGTCGCAGATCGAAACCGGCGGCGACGATCTGGTCACCGTCGAGAAAATCCAGCGCGCGGGCAAGGCGTTGGATGTCACGCAGGACACGGTGCTACAGGCCGGCGATCTCGTGCTGATGGTGGGACGCCGCGACGCCATGGTACCCACCGCGCTCGTTATCGGCGAGGAAGTGGCCGATGCGGAAGGCATGGGCGTGGTCATGCAGACGCGGCGCGCGGTGCTCACGGCGAAGGGCATGAACGACAAGACGCTCGGCGAGATCATCGCCAATGTCAGCCGCGAGATGCGCCATGGCGTGTACCTCGAACGCATCGAGCGCGCCGAGCACCCGCTGCCATTGCTGCCCGACGTGCATCTGCAGCACGGCGACATCATCACGTTCTACGGCACCCCCGCCGATACCAAGCGCGCCGCGCAACGTGCGGGTTACGAGCTGCAGCCCAGCGAGAAGACCGACTTCGTCTACTTTGGCGCCGGCGTGCTGGTCGGGCTGCTGATCGGCCTGCTCGTGGTACGCATCGGCTCGATCCCGCTCACGCTCGGCTCGGGCGGCGGCGCGCTGCTGTCCGGTCTGGTGTTCGGCTGGGCCCGCTCCAAGCACCCTATGTACGGCGCGATGCCGACCGCCGCATGCCAGTTGCTGAAGGACTTCGGCCTCGCCGCATTCGTCGCGATCGTCGGCATCAACTCGGGCCTGCAAGCCGTGTCCACGTTGAAGCAAAGCGGATTGACGATCTTCCTTCTCGGCGCCGTCGTCACGCTGCTGCCGTTGTTCCTGACGATGCTGTTCGGCCGCTATGTGCTGCGTTACGACAACGCGGCAATTCTGGCCGGCGCACTGTCCGGCTCGCGCAGCGCCAACCCGGCATTCGGCGGCATTCTCGACAAGGCCGAAAGCCCCGTGCCGACGGTGCCGTTCGCCATCACCTATGCCATTGCCAACGTATTGCTGACCCTGCTCGGCCCTCTGGTCGTGGGTCTCGTCTAGCACGCAGCGACATCATTCACAGAGGAGCGTAGCCATGAGCAAACCCGATCTGGCCAAGCTGGCCAGTCTCTCGCCATTCGAACTCAAGGACGAACTGATCAAGCTTGCCAGCAGCCGCAGCGACTGCCTGATGCTGAACGCGGGCCGCGGCAATCCGAACTTTCTTGCCACCGTGCCGCGGCACGGCTTCTGGCAACTGGGCCAGTTCGCGATGCGCGAGTCCGAGCGCTCGTTCTCGTATATGCCTGAGGGCGTCGGCGGCTTTCCGCGCCGCGAAGGCATCGAGGAACGCTTCGATCTGTTCGCGCGCGAATGTGCCAGCACGCCCGGTCCTGGCAGGCGCGGTGTCATACGTACGCGATCAACTTGGCCTGAACGCCGGCGATTTCCTGTACGAGATGTGCGAAGGCATTCTCGCGTGCAACTACCCGGTACCCGACCGCATGCTGCGGCTCTCCGAGGTCATCGTCGGTCAGTACATCCGCAAGGAGATGATCGGCAATCATCCGTTTATCGGCGAGTTCGACCTGTTCGCGGTGGAAGGCGGCACGGCCGCGATGACCTACCTGTTCAACTCGATGCGCGAGAACCACCTGCTCAAGGCCGGCGACACCATCGCACTGGGCATGCCAATCTTCACGCCCTACATCGAGATCCCGGAGCTCAATGATTACCAGCTCGTGGAACTGAACATCAATGCCGACGCCGATGCGCGCTGGCAGTATTCGAACAAGGAGCTGGATAAGCTGCGCGACCCCAAGGTCAAGGCCTTCTTCCTCGTCAATCCGAGCAATCCACCCTCCGTGCGCATGAGCGACGAGAGCCTCGAGTATCTGGCCTCGATCGTCGAGGAACGTCCCGATCTGATCATCCTGACCGACGATGTGTACGGCACGTTCGCCGACGACTTCACGTCGCTGTTCGCGCTATGCCCGCGCAACACCATCCTCGTGTATTCGTTCTCGAAGTACTTCGGTGCCACCGGCTGGCGGCTCGGCGTCATTGCCACGCATCGCGACAACGTGTTCGACGAGCAACTCAAGGCCCTGCCCGAAGCGCAACGCAAGTCGCTGCACAAGCGATACAACTCGATCACGACCACGCCGGACGATCTCAAGTTCATCGATCGCGTGGTGGCCGACAGCCGCACCGTCGCGCTCAATCACACCGCCGGCCTGTCGACGCCGCAGCAGGTGCAGATGGTGCTGTTCTCGCTGTTCTCGCTCATGGACACGCCCGATGCGTACAAGCAGGCGATGAAGCGGCTGATCCGCAAGCGCAAGGCCGCGCTGTTCCGCGAGATCGGCATCGCGCCGGAGGAAGGCGATCCGAATGTCGTCGACTACTACACGCTGCTCGATATCGAACAGCTCGGCGGCAAGGCGATCGGGCCGGACTTCGTCAAATGGGTGCTGAGTTCGCAGGAGCCAGTGGAACTGCTATTCCGGCTCGCGGAGGAGGCAGGCGTGGTGCTGCTGCCGGGGCGTGGCTTCGGCACGCGGCATCCATCGGGGCGCGTGTCGCTGGCCAATCTCAACGAGTCCGACTACGTGAAGATCGGCCGCTCGATTCGCAAGCTGTTCGAGGAGTACGTGGAGAAGTACAACCAGGCGACCGGCAACAAGGCGAACAAGAACGTGGTGAAGAAATAAGAAGCGCGCTCCTCTCCTTGAGATTCCTTGAGGGAGGGGCGCAAACCTCTTTAAACCTTCGACTCCACGAACTGCAACATCGTCTCCAGCATCTTCCGAATCGCCGGCTGCACGCGCGCGGCGCGCGACTCGTCGTAGTCGAACGGATAGCTCTCGATCATGTACGCGCTCTGCGTCAGCTCCAGCTGAATCGCGTGCACGCCATCTGCAGGGTTGCCATACTGCCGCGTGATATACCCACCCTTGAAGCGCCCATTGAGCACGGCCGTGTGACCCGGCACAAGGTTAGCAATCTCCAGCATGCGCGCCGCGAGCCCTGCATCGCTGCTGGTCCCGTTGGCCGAGCCCAGATTGAAGTCCGTCAGCTTGCCCTCGAAGAAGCGCGGCAGCACCGACCGGATCGAATGCGCGTCCCACAGGCCAATGGTGCCGTGCTCGGCGCGCAGCCGCGCGAGCTCCTGCTGCAAGGCCGTGTGATACGGATGCCAGATCCGATCGCGCCGTACCGCGATCTCGGCGTCGTCGGGGCCATTGGTGCCATCCGCATAGATCGCGGTCTTGTCGAAGCTATCCACCGGGCACAGACCCGTGGTGTCCTGACCGGGGTACAGGTTCGCGTTGTCGGGCGGGCGGTTCAGATCGATGACATAACGCGAGTGCGTGGCCATCAGAATCGATGCGCCAAGCTCGCGCGCGAAATCGTACAACCGGTCCATGTGCCAGTCGGTGTCGGGGACGGTGCGCGCCTCGTCGGTCAGGCGCGAGGCAACCGAAGCAGGCAGGTAGGTGCCGACGTGCGGCATCGACACCAGCAGCGGACGCGTGCCGCGATGCAGGGTGAAAGCGGGAGTATCGGTGGTGAAGGACATCTTGTCGTGAATCTGGGCGTGGGGGCGGGTAACGAAATCAATCGGTCAGCAAACGCGCGCGCGCGGTCGTGAACAGCTGGCCAGCTTCCGCCTGTAGCGGGTGCTCGCCATACCGCACACGGCAGACGCCAGCGGTGCGAACCTCCGCTAGTGTCTCATGACCGTGACTGGCGAACACATGCACGGCCAGCGCCTGCGCGCCATCGAGGCCTGCCAGCGCTACGCTGGCACCATCGAGCACGATGAAATCGGCCTGCTGGCCGACCGCGAGCCCGGCCACCGCACGACGCGCGGCACGCGCGCCGCCCTGCGTCGCATCGAGCCAGAGCCGATCCGCCACATGCGGCTGCGCGTCGGAGGCGAGCACATTGCGGCGCTGCAGGCCGAGTCGCTGCCCATACTCGAAGGTGCGCAGTTCCTCCGCCACGCTCACGCTCGCATGGCTGTCGGAGCCGATGCCCCATGCGCCGTGCTGCGCGAAGTAAGGCGCGGCCTCGAACACGCCATCGCCGAGATTGGCTTCAGTGGTCGGGCAGATCCCGGCCACCGCGCCACTCTGCGCCAGTCGTCGGCGTTCGTCCCAGTCCATATGCGTGGCATGCACCAGGCACCAGCGCGCATCGACCTCGGCATGGTCGAGCAGCCATGCCACGGGCCGCGTACCGGTCCACGCGAGGCAGTCATCGACTTCGCGCTGTTGCTCCGCGATATGGATATGCACGGGCGCATCGCGGTCCATCGCGTGGAGGCCCGCTACCGCGTCGTGAAGGCTCTCAGGTGGCACCGCGCGTAGCGAATGCGGCGCCAGGCCGAGCCGCGCGCCATGCGCCGCGCAGGCGGGAGCCAGACGTTGCAGCAGGCTCAGCATCGCGTCGGTGCGATGCAGGAAGCGGCGCTGATCCTGTTGCGCGGGCTTGCCGCCAAAGCCGGCCGTCTGGTACAGCACGGGCAGCAATGTCATGCCGATGCCCACGCGCTGCGCGGCACGCAGCAGGCGCAACGACATCTCGGCACCATCGGCGTATGGCTTGCCGTCCGGTTCGTGATGCACGTAATGAAACTCGCATACGCTGGTATAGCCCGCGCGCAGCATTTCCACATACAACTGCGTGGCAATCGCTTCGAGCGTATCCGGCGAGAGCCGTAGCGCGAAGCGATACATCAGCGTGCGCCAGCTCCAGAACGAATCGCCACCGGCGGGATCATCCCCATCGGACACACCGCGCACTTCCGTCAGCCCCGCGAAGCCGCGCTGGAATGCATGTGAATGCAGGTTCGGCATGCCCGGTACCACAGGCCCCACGGCCTGCTCGACCTCGGGTGTGGGTTTCGCATCCGGCAAGACTTCGGTCAGCCGGCCCTGCGCATCCCAGCTCAGCAGCACATCGCTGGCCCACCCGTCGGGCAATAGCGCTTCCCGTGCAAACAGTCGGGTGAGGTTCGAACTCATGCCTCGGCTCCCGGATAGACATGACCCTGCCGCACCACCACCGCCGCCGAATTGCGGCCGAACCAGTACACCAGCTCGGCCGGCGACGCCACGCGCCACAACACGAAATTCGCATCACGCCCGGCCGCCAGCAAGCCATGACGGTCCGTCGCGCCGAGCGCGCGTGCCGCGTGTACGGTCACACCGGTCAGCACTTCGGGTACCGTCATCCGGAACAGCGTCGCGGCCATATTCAGCATCAGCAGCAGCGACGTGGTCGGCGATGTACCCGGATTGTGATCGGTCGCGATCGCAATCGGCACGCCGTGTTCGCGCAGCAGCGCGATGGGCGGCAGATGCGTGTCGCGCAGAAAATAGTAGGCGCCCGGCAACAGCACCGCTACCGTCCCTGCCGCAGCCATTGCCGCGACGCCGGCCTCGTCGAGATGCTCAAGATGATCGGCCGACAGCGCGCGATAATGCGCGGCCAGCGCCGCACCACCGAGGTTACTCAACTGCTCGGCGTGAAGCTTGACGGGCAGTCCATATCGCGCCGCGGCTTCGAACACGCGCGTGGTTTGCGCAGTCGAAAAGCCGATCGATTCGCAGAAGGCATCGACGGCATCGACCAGCCCCTCCTCCGCTAGCGCGGGGAGCATGGTGTCGCAGACCAGCGCGATATAGTCGTCGGCACGGCCCGCATACTCGGGCGGCAAGGCGTGCGCACCGAGGAAGGTCGTGTGCACGGCCACACCATAGGCTTCGCCCAGCCGCCGCGCCACGCGCAGCTGCCGACGCTCGGCATCGAGCGACAGACCGTAGCCGGACTTGATCTCGATCGCGGTAACGCCCTCCGCGAGCAGCGGCTGCAGACGCACCGCGGCCTGTTCGAAGAGCGCCTGCTCGCTGGCCTCGCGCGTGGCGCGCACCGTGGAAACGATACCGCCGCCCGCGCGCGCGATGTCCTCGTAGCTGGCACCGGCCAACCGCATCGCGAATTCGTCGGCACGCTGGCCGCCGTAGACCAGATGCGTATGGCAATCGACAAGCCCGGGGGTGATCCACGCGCCCTGGCCATCGTGGCGCGGCAGATGTGTTTCCTGGTACGTTGCTGGCAAGGCCGCGTGCGCACCGACCCACACCATGCGGCCATCTTCCACCACGAGCGCGCCATCGTGGATCGCGTTGGCGGGATCCCCGTCGGGCAGCAGATGGCAGTTGTGCCAGATACCGTCGGCGGCGGTTGCAAGCTTGGTAGTCGTCATATCGGCTCCCCATGCAGCGTGACGCGCAGGCACAGTGCTGTGGTGTCCGCGGGCGTCAATGTCGTGCGCCGCATCGACGCGGCAGTCCACAGCATACCGTCGCCGGCCGCGAGCGGGTGGCCGTCGGCATCGTGCCAGCGGCCCGCGACGACGAACATCAGCATAGCGTCGTCACCGTCGATCCGGATCGGCGACCTCAGCGCCTCGACCACCGCACGGCAACGTCCACGCCGCGTCATCACATTGAAGTCGCGCGTCGGGCCATCGATCAGCGTCGCGTCCACGGCGATATCGCCCGTGAACGGAAACGGCTCGCCAAGCCGATCGAGCCGGTGCCGGAACGTCCCATCGCGGGCCTGCAACACTACGCCCGCACCCTCGAGCAGCGCGATCTGCCGGTCGATCCCCACAAACGCCGAGAACGGACCATCGGCGGCAATATCGGCCACGCTGATACGCCAGTCGAACGTCTCCATGGATGCACCTGGCGGCCACGCGGCAATCTCGCGCGTTTGGCCTCCGCCGTTCTTCCATGGCGTCGGCGCAATGCCGTCGAGCGAGAATCGCCGTACGCTCATGCGCGCTTCACCATCGGCAGATCGAGGCCCTTCTCGTGCGCACAGTCGATCGCGGTTTCATACCCCGCATCGGCATGGCGCATCACGCCAGTGGCCGGATCGTTCCACAACACGCGCTCGATGCGCTTCGCGGCCGCATCGGTGCCGTCGCACACGATGACCACACCCGCATGCTGCGAGAAGCCCATGCCCACGCCACCACCGTGATGCAGGCTGACCCACGTGGCGCCACCGGCCGTGTTCAGCAGCGCGTTGAGCAGCGGCCAGTCGGACACCGCATCGGAGCCGTCGCGCATCGCCTCGGTCTCGCGGTTCGGCGACGCGACGGACCCGCAATCGAGGTGATCGCGCCCGATCACGATCGGCGCCTTGAGCTCGCCCGACTTCACCATTTCGTTGAACGCCAGACCCGCGCGATGCCGTTCGTCGAGACCGACCCAGCAGATGCGCGACGGCAGGCCCTGGAACGCGATACGATCGCGCGCCATATCGAGCCAGCGATGCAGCGGCTTGTCGTCGGGGAACAGCTCCTTCATCTTGGCGTCGGTCTTGTAGATGTCCTCGGGATCGCCGGACAACGCGACCCAGCGGAACGGCCCCTTGCCGCGGCAGAACAGCGGTCGGATATACGCGGGCACAAACCCCGGGAAATCGAACGCATTGGCCACGCCCTCGTCAAACGCGACCTGCCGGATATTGTTGCCATAGTCGAGCGTCGGCACACCCATCTGCTGGAACGCGAGCATCGCCCGCACATGCTTGACGATCGACGCGCGCGCGGCCACCTCCACAGACTTCGGATAGCGCTGGCGCGCGTCCTCCCATTGCTCGACCGTCCAGCCCTCGGGCAGGTAACCGTTGACGATGTCGTGCGCCGAGGTCTGATCCGTGACCATATCCGGCCGCATGCCGCCGGCCTGCGCGCGGCGCACGAGTTCGGGCACGATCTCGGCAGCATTGCCTAATAAACCCACCGAGATGGCCTGCTTGTTCTTCGTCGCGTCGGCGATCATCGCCAGCGCCTCGTCGATCGTGGTGGCCTTCTTGTCCAGATAGCGCGTGCGTATGCGGAAGTCGATGCGCGACTCCTGGCATTCGATCGCCAGCACGCAAGCGCCGGCCAGCACGCCCGCCAGCGGCTGCGCGCCGCCCATGCCGCCAAGGCCCGCGGTCAGGATCCACTTGCCGGACAGATCACCGCCGTAGTGCTGATTGCCGGCTTCCACAAATGTCTCGAACGTGCCCTGCACGATGCCCTGCGTGCCGATGTAGATCCACGAGCCCGCGGTCATCTGCCCGTACATCATCAGCCCCGCGCGATCGAGCTCGTTGAACTTGTCCCACGTGGCCCAGTGCGGCACAAGATTCGAATTCGCGATCAACACACGCGGCGCATCGGCGTGCGTGCGGAAGATGCCGACCGGTTTGCCGGACTGCACCAGCAGCGACTCGTCCTCGCCCAGACGGCGCAGGCTGTCGAGGATCGCGTCGAAGCATTCCCAGTTGCGCGCGGCCTTGCCTATGCCGCCGTACACCACGAGGTCCTGCGGACGCTCGGCCACGTCCGGGTCGAGGTTGTTCTGGATCATGCGGTACGCGGCTTCGATCAGCCAGTTCTTGCAATGGAGCGTGTTGCCGTGCGGGGCGCGCACCTCGCGCTGGCCGCGCGCCGGGGCGGATGAAGAGGATGGCGAAGGCGATGACGAAGGCGCGAATTGATGTTCGTTGGCGTTCATGGTCGGGGAATCCTGTAGGTAACGGTGGCGTGGTTCAGCCGTGGTTCAGACGTTGGTCGGCAGCATGTCGCGCACCGCCGCGGGCCAGCCGGCGCCGGCATCGCCCTGCTGCACCCATTGCTTCATGGCCTCGATATCGGGTGCGAGATACCGATCGGCTTCGACGAATGAGACGCGCGCGCGAATGCGCGCGAGTTCGCTCTCCACCAGCGGCGACGATTTCATCGGCCGATGGAACTCAATGCCCTGCGCGGCGGCCATCGCCTCGATGCCGACGATCACGGCCGTGTTGGCCGCCATTTCGCCCAGCCGGCGCGCGCCGTACGTGGCCATCGACACGTGGTCTTCCTGATTGGCCGAAGTCGGTAGGCTATCCACGCTCGACGGGTGCGACAGCGCCTTGTTCTCGGAGGCCAGCGCCGCCGCGGTGACCTGCGCGATCATGAAGCCCGAGTTCAGGCCGCCATCGCGCACGAGGAACGGTGGCAGCCCGGACAATCCGGTATCGAGCAGCAACGCGAGACGCCGCTCGGAGATCGCGCCAATCTCGGCGATCGCCAGCGCGATGATGTCGGCGGCAAACGCCACTGGCTCCGCATGGAAATTACCGCCCGAGACCACATCGCCGGACTCGGCAAACACGAGCGGATTGTCGGAGGCAGCGTTGGCCTCGATGCGCAACACGCGTGCCGCATGCGCGAGATTGTCGAGGCATGCGCCCATCACCTGCGGCTGGCAGCGGATCGAGTAGGGATCCTGCACGCGGCCGCACGCCTTGTGCGAATCGACGATCTCGCTGCCGTCGAGCATCGCCCGCACCGCAGTGGCTACGGCAATCTGCCCGGTCTGCCCGCGCGCGGCGTGGATGCGCGCGTCGAACGGCTTGACCGACCCCTTGATCGCCTCGAGCGAGAGCGCGCCCGCGACGATGCCGGCGGCAAACGCATCTTCGGCGGCAAACAATCCCGCCAGCGCCAACGCGGTGGAGACCTGCGTGCCATTGAGCAGCGCCAGTCCTTCCTTGGGCCCCAGCGTGAACACGTCGAGCCCGGCATGCGCGAGCCCGTCGTGCGCCGGCACGCGCCGACCATCCAGCATCACCTCACCCACACCGATCAGCGTGCAGGACAGATGCGCCAACGGCGCGAGGTCGCCCGACGCACCCACCGACCCCTTGGCCGGAATGCACGGCGTGACATCGCGGTTCGCCAGCACAAGCAGCGCTTCGATGATTTCCGGCCGCACGCCCGAATGACCGCGCGCGAGGCTGATCGCCTTGATCGCGAGGATCAGGCGCACGGTGTCCGCGGCCAGATCGGGACCGGTGCCCACGCTGTGCGACAGCACCAGGTTGCGTTGCAGCTGGGCCAGCTTGTCATGCGGGATGCGCGACTGCGCGAGCTTGCCGAAGCCGGTGTTGATGCCATACACCACCGCATCGGCGTCGATGATGTCCTGGACGGTTGCCTGCGCCGCCCTGACGCCAGCCCAGGCCGCATCGTCCATGGCCACGCGCACTTCGCCGCGATAGATGCGGCGCAGATCGGCCAGCGTCACCTCGCCGGGGGTCAGCACGAGCAGGGGCCGGGCATCCGCGCGTACGTTAGAAGTGGTTGTCATGTCTCTTTATAACCTCTTGTATAAGCCTGTCTATACAGCTTAGCCAAAAATGGGCGCGATGGGAATACGAAGTTGCTAAACGTTGTGAGCGTTGTCAGCGTTGTTAACGTTGCTAGCCGAATGCAGGGTTGCCGTCCGCCCGAAAGCGGCTGCCGAGCCGGTAACGGTTGCCGGGATGCAGGCAGCGCACAAACGTCACAGGCGTACCGGCGGTCCACGTGCGGCGCGTCAGCAGCAGGCACGGCTGCGTCACCGGCATCTCGAGCTGCGCGGCCTGCTCAGGCGTCGCCGAGATCGCATCGACCACGTGTTCCACCTGGTCGTAAGGCACATTGCGCAGCAGGTATTCCCCGGGCTGCGTATTGCGGAAATCCTGGGAAATGAAATCGGGTGCCACGCGCGGATTCACGTAGCGGTCCTCGAGCTGAATCGGCACGCCATCTTCGCGATGCACGCATACCGAATGGAACACCGACTCGCCCGTGCGCAGGTCCAGCGCGGCGGCCACCTCGATCGACGCGGCCACCCGCTCCACCAGAATCACGTCGCAGGCATAGTCGTGCCCACGCATGCGAATCTCATCCTGCAGATTGACCACGGAAAGCAGCGTCGACTGGGGCTTGTGCTCCGCCACGAACGTGCCCACGCCGGCCACGCGCACCACCCGCCCCTGCTCCGCTAATTCGCGTAACGCACGGTTGACGGTCATGCGCGACACCGAGAACCGTGTCACCAGCTCCTGCTCGGACGGTACGCGATCGCCGGGGCGCCATGCGCCGCTCTGGATCTCCCGGGCAATGTAGTCCTTCACCTGCTGATAAAGCGCGGCGGGTGCGTTGGGCGTACCGAACGGGGAGGACGGCGACGTCGGGCTGGCGGCGTGATTCATGGTATTCAGTGCGCGTCGGCGGTCGTCGCCTCGGCGCGTATCTCTTCCCGGATCTCCTCCGTCAGCCTTGCCTTCAAGGCGGAAAATTCGGACGAAGTCTTGATCGTGTAATGGCGCGGATGGGGAAAATCCACCGCGATCTCGCATTTGATGCGACCCGGGCGCGCGGAAAACACCGCCACGCGGTTGGCCATAAAGATGGCCTCGTCGATATCATGCGTGACGAATAATACCGTCTTGCGCGCGGACTCCCAGATCCCGAGCAGCAACTCCTGCATCAGCACGCGCGTCTGGTTGTCGAGCGCACCGAACGGCTCGTCCAGCAGCAGGATCTTCGGATCGTTGGCCAGCGCACGGGCGATCGCGGTGCGCTGCTGCATGCCTCCCGACAGCTGCTTCGGAAAATGCCGCTCGAAGCCGCGCAGCCCCACGCGCGCGATAAAGAAATCGCTGCGTTCCCGCTGCTCGGCCACGCTCATGCCGCGCTCGCGCAGGCCAAAGCGAACGTTCTGCTCGATCGTCAGCCAGGGAAACAACGTGTACGACTGGAACACCATGCCGCGGTCCGCGCCCGGCCCAACCACGGGCTGGCCGTCGAGCAGCACGCGCCCGCCCGTCGGCCGATCGAGCCCGGCAACGATACGCAGCAACGTCGACTTGCCGCAGCCGGAGGGGCCGAGGATCGTCACGAAGTCGTTGTCACGCACCTCGAAATCCACGGGCTGCAAGGCCTGCGTTTCGCCACCGTTGGGGCTCGTGAACGTGCGGGAAACCTGTTGGATCGACAACGCACTCATCGGATCGCGCTCCAGGGGAACAGCCGGCGGTTGGCCAGCTTGAAGACGAGGTCGGACACCAGGCCGATGCAGCCGATCACGATGATGCCGAAGATGATCTGACCGGTGTTCAGCAACGCCTGGCTGTCGGTGATCATATGGCCGATGCCCGAGGACGACCCAATCAGCTCGGCCACGATCACGTAGGTCCATGCCCAGCCCAGCACCAGTCGCAGGATCTCGGCGATCTCGGGCGCCGCGCCGGGAATCAGCACGCGGCGCACGATCCCGCGCGGCGTGGCGCCCAGCGTGTAAGCAGCCTCGACGAGGTCGCGCCGCGCGCCGCCGACGGTCACCGCGACCATCAGCACGATCTGGAAGAACGAGCCGATAAAGATCACCAGCAGCTTCTGCGTCTCGCCGATGCCAGCCCACAGGATCAGCAGTGGAATGAAGGCCGACGCGGGCAGGTAGCGGCAAAACGAAACGAACGGCTCGAAGAACGCCTCGGCCGCCTTGTAGGCGCCCATCGCGATGCCAAGCGGCACCGCGAACACGGCCGCCAGCACGAAGCCGCCGATCACGCGCCAGACCGTCATGCCGATATCGCCGAGAAAGCCATACTGCGTGAACAGCGTCACGCCCTCGCGCGCCATCGTCAGCGGGTCGGCAAGGAAGGTCTTCGGCACCAGCCCGCCGAACGTCACCAGCGCCCACACCGCGAAGAACAGCACGAAGAACGACAGCCCCAGCAGCCAGCGCGCGCGGGGAGACACCGGCTCGAGCGGCAGTCGCCACGGATGACAGCGCCCGATGGACATCGCGGACGTCGCAGGCGAGGCCAGCGCCGCGGGTGGCGCGGAGGAATGCGTAGTGGACGTTTCCATGCGCGGCGGCTTATTTGAGGAAGCGCGCGTCATACAGCGTGGTCACGTCCGGCACTTGCCGGATCACGCCGATCTCGAGCAGCAGCGCCGCCGACTCCTTGCTGAAGCTCGCCAGCTCCCCCGCGAAGAACGCGCGGTTGGCTTCCTTGTCCTGCCAGCGCAGGTATGCGGACGATTTGGCGAACTGCTCGCCGGTCTGCTTGACCGCGCCGCCCATGATCTCGTTGGACTTGGCCGGGTCGCGGCGGATCATGTCGATCGCCTCGAAGTAGCTGTCCACCAGCGCCTGCGCGGCTTTCGGATTCTCCTTGAGCCATTTGGGCGCGCAGCCCAGCGTGTCGGTGACCATCGGATAGTCGAGCGTGGTCGCCAGAATGCGGCCCTTATCGGGATTGGCGCGTACCGTCGACAGATACGGTTCGTACGTCATCGCCGCATCGTTCTGCCCCGCCACGAAGGCCTGCGCGGCCGCCTGCGGCGACAGCGTGGTGGTCTTGACGTCCTTGAGCGTCATGCCGTTCTTCTTGAGCATCCACGCCAGGCCGAAATACGGCGCGGTACCGGGGGCGTCCACGCCCACGGTCTTGCCCTTGAGGTCAGCGAATGACTTGACGTCGCCGCGCACGGCCAGGCCGTCCGCACCGTACGATTTATCGAGCTGCACGATCTGCGTGATCGGCACGCCGTTGGCATTCCACGCGACGTGCGTCTCGACGGTTGTCGCCGCACACTGGATGGCCCCCGAAGCGAGCGCAAGATGACGATCCTTCTGCGGAATCATCTTGATGTCGACGTCCACGCCGTTCTTCTTGAAGATGCCGGCCTTGTCCGCCAGCGTCAGCGGCGCGAACCCGGTCCACCCGCTCATGCCGAGCGTCACCGGCACGTTCTGGGCGTGCGCGGCACCCGCCACGCAGAGGGTGGCTCCCAATACGGTCGCTCCCAATACGGCAAGCATTGCTCGGGTCATGCTCTCGGCTCCTTGTTAGACGGGTGATGGAAATCTAGCGGTACCTGTCTATACAAGTCAATGAAGGGTTTGCACCGATCCAACCCAGTTCGTCGGCATTGACGCACCACAAAGCGGCGGAATGCCACATCCTGTATAGACAGCAGATGGCCATGCAAGCGCCGTGCCACCGCCTCATCCACCCAGAGCGGTTAAGCAGGGCCTCAGCCGTCGAAGAACGACCGTACGGTCGGGAAGCGCAGCCGCACGCGCAGCTCGCGTTTGAGCCGGTGGTTGTCGAGCCGGCGCGACTCGCTCATAAAGCTCAGCAGCGTGGGGTCGATGACCTCGCGCGCGTCCTGGCGCGTGATGCGCGGCGGGCGCGGCAGCCCGCGCCGATCCGCCACCAGGTCGAAGTAGTCGGCCATGCGCAGTTCGGTATCGTCGCTCGCATGCACCACGCGCTGCGGCCGGCCGCGCCATAACGCGGCGATCATCGTGCGCGCGAGGTCGTCGGCGTGGATATGGCTCGTGTAGACATCGTCCTGCGACGCCAGCGCCGGCGTGCGCTTGTGCAGCCGCGCGAGCGGCAGCCGATCCTCGGCGTAGATGCCCGGAATCCGCACGATGCTCGCGCGCCAGCCTGCATCGCGGCCAAACGCGCGCACGCTGCCTTCGGCCGCCACGCGCCGCCGGGCGCGCGCGGTCTGCGGACGCACGGCATGGAACTCCTGCACGCGCGCGCCGCCGCGGTCGCCATAGACGCCGGTGGTACTGGCGTAGACGAAGACGCCGGACGACATCGGTGCCAGATGCGAGAGGTGCGGGGTGCGCGGCACGGACGCGCGATGCCAGCCTCGCTCGGGTAGAATGACGGGCTCGTTCGCACGATGTCGCGCGACATTGGCGCGCGTGGCGCGCGCACTGTTTGCTGCATTCCGCCACATCCCGCGGCGCAAAGCGGCCAGCAGCGCACGTGTGCGTGGATCGCCCTCTCCCTGTCCCGGTGGCGGCGCAAGGTCGAGCACGCGGCCCGCCAGTCCGCGCAGGCGTGCAAGCGTGGCCGGCCGATCGAGATCGGCTAACAACGGCACGGCGCCAGCGGCGCGCAAGGTTTCCCGCCGCCCCGGCTGCGATGTCACCGCGAACACGCGCATGCGTGTCGCCAGAATGCGCAGACAGCGCGTGCCCACGTCCCCGCACCCGACAATGAGCAGGCGCGGACGACCGAGGCGGCGCGACTGTGCCGGACCGGACGGCAAGGAAGAAGACAACAAAGAGGATGTTGCCGCAAGCGGCGACAGAGTTTGGCTCATAGACCCGATTATGGCTTATCAAGTTACCGTCATGCCCAGTGGCCACAAGTTTGAAGTGGCTGCTGACGAAACCATCCTCGGCGGCGCCCTCCGCCACAGCATCGGCATGCCGTACGGCTGCAAGAACGGTGCATGCGGCTCGTGCAAGGGCCGCGTGGTCGATGGCACGTTCGTGCAGGGCGATCATGCCGCGTCGGCCCTGACGGCACAGGAAAAGACCGAGGGCCGCGCGCTGTTCTGCTGCGTGACCGCCACCTCCGACATCACGATCGAATGCCGCGAGGTGCACGGCGCCGGCGACATCCCCATCAAGAAGGTGCCCTGCCGCGTGCAGGGGATCGAGCGTCTGACCGACGACGTCATGTCGATCCGTCTGCAGTTGCCCGCCACCGAGCGCATGCAGTTCCTGGCTGGCCAGTATGTCGAATTCCTGCTGCGCGACGGCAAGCGCCGCAGCTATTCCATCGCCACCGCGCCGCACGAGGAAGGCCCGATCGAACTGCATATCCGCCATATGCCCGGCGGCGTGTTCACCGATTACGTGTTCGGCGCCAAGGAAGGCGCGCCCGCGATGAAGGAGCGCGACATCCTGCGTTTCGAGGGCCCGCTCGGCAGCTTCTTCCTGCGCGAGGATTCGGACAAGCCGATCATCTTGCTCGCCTCGGGCACCGGCTTCGCGCCGATCAAGGCCATCGTCGAGCATGCCGCGTACACCGGCATCGAGCGCCCGATGACGCTGTACTGGGGTGGACGCCGTCCGCGCGACCTCTACATGCACGCGCTGTGCGAGCAGTGGGCGCGCGATCTGCCGAACTTCCGGTACGTACCAGTCGTGTCCAACGCGGCCGACGAGGATCAGTGGACCGGCCGCACAGGCTTCGTGCACCAGGCTGTGATCGCCGACCATCCGGATCTGTCCGGCCACGAGGTCTATGCCTGCGGCGCGCCGGTGATGGTCAACGCCGCGCGGCAAGACTTCACGGCGCAGTGCGCGCTGCACGAGGATGCGTTCTTCGCCGACTCGTTCACGTCCGAGGCCGATCTGCACGTGTAAGCCGTTCCGCCGACACAACAATGCCACCGGAGTCTGACAAATTTCGTTTTGACACCGGGGCACATGCGCCTTATATTGGCCGCCATGAACCAACAACGCAACCGACGCCAATTCCGTACGTTGCCCCTCTCCGGGGTGCCACGCGGCTGATCGTCGACAACGTTTGTTCAGGTCAACGAGCCACGGGCAGCCCCCGTGGCTTTTTGTTTTTTAGCTTTGCACCTTGTAGCTTCGTCCATCGTTTCATGCCGACCCCAGGAGTCCGCCATGGCATTTGCTGAGTATCCCGTCCAATCCCTGATGTACATCACCAACCGTCCCGAGCTGGTCTTCACCGAAGGCAAGGGGTCGTGGCTGACGGATCACAACGGCAAGCGCTATCTCGATTTCGTGCAGGGCTGGGCGGTCAACAGCCTGGGCCATTCGGACGACGTGATGATCGCCGCGCTGGAAAAGCAGGCGCGCAAGCTCCTGAACCCGAGCCCCGCGTTCTACAACGAGCCGATGCTGAAGCTGGCCGGCCTGCTGACCGACCACAGCTGCTTCGACAAGGTGTTCTTCGCGAACAGCGGCGCCGAGGCCAATGAAGGCGCGATCAAGCTCGCGCGCAAGTGGGGCCGCAAGCACAAGAACGGCGCCTACGAAATCATCACGATGAACCACAGCTTCCACGGCCGCACGCTCGCTACCATGAGCGCGTCGGGCAAGGCCGGCTGGGACACGATCTTCGCGCCGCAGGTACCGGGCTTCCCCAAGGCGGAACTCAACGACCTGGCGTCGGTGGAAGCGCTTATCAACGACAAGACCGTCGGCATCATGCTAGAGCCGGTGCAGGGCGAAGGCGGCGTGATTCCCGCCACGCGCGAGTTCATGAAAGGCCTGCGCGCGCTGGCCGACAAGCACAACCTGCTGTTCATCGTCGATGAAGTGCAGACCGGTTGCGGCCGCTGCGGCACGCTGTTCGCGTACGAGCTGTCCGGCGTGGAGCCGGACATCATGACGCTCGGCAAGGGCATCGGTGGTGGCGTGCCGCTGGCCGCGCTGCTGTGCAAGGCCGACGTGGCGAGCTTCGAGGCCGGCGACCAGGGTGGCACCTACAACGGCAACCCGCTGATGACCGCGGTGGGTGCCGCGGTCATCGAGCAACTGGTGGCCCCGGGCTTCCTCGAGGACGTGCGCGCCAAGGCCGACTACCTGCGCGAGCAACTGCTGGCCCTGACCGCCGAGTTCGGCCTCGAGGGCGAGCGCGGTGACGGCCTGCTGCGCGCACTGAAGCTCGGCAAGGACATCGGTCCGCAGCTCGTGGAGGAAGCGCGCGACATGGGTCCGGAAGGCCTGCTGCTGAATTCGCCGCGCCCGAACCTGCTGCGCTTCATGCCCGCGCTCAACGTGACGCGTGCCGAGATCGATCAGATGATCGGCATGCTGCGCACGCTGCTGAAGAAGCTGGCCTGACCTTGCGCGACTCCGCCGGCGCGCCCTTCATCTGCCGCGCCGGCAAGTCGCTGCCAAGATAGCGCCAGGACGGACTGTCGGCTTTCTCGATGGGATGGTCCTGGCCCACGTCCTCCCCACCCGCGTCCCTGCGCTGGTAGTACGCCGCCTCCTGCGTGTACCAGTCGGTCACGACGTAGATGTCGCCGACAGCCGCCAGACGCTGGGTATCCAGACGATAAAAACGCGTCGTGGCCTGTTGCGCATCGGGCAGCCGGGTGCCCAGATACTCCCAGCACAGGCTATCGTGCCGGTCCTGTGGCAGCGGATCGTATTTGCCCGTGGCGAGACGCCGGAAGAATTCGACGGCGCCGTTGACCGGGTTGTCATGGACATAGATCTCGCCGATCACGCCTTGCATGGTTTTCGGATCCCACGCCGCGGTACCGAGTACCTTGCGCGCGAGCTTGACGGCGTCCGCGCGCATGCCGAAACGCATCAGCGTATCGAACACCCATGGCCAGTACAGGCTCAGCCTGACATGCGTCTCGGGTCCCAACACACTGCCCACGAGCCATTCCCGGCCCGCGCCGTCGAGATAAAAAACTCCGCCTCCCATATCGCCCTCGCGGATCGGTGAACCGACGTGTTGCGCGCGGTCGGTCGCAAGCCCCGCCGTCAGTAGCAATGCGTCATCCAGATCCGCATCGGTGTATCCGCGCGCGCCGGCAAGGCGCAGTACCGCGCCGCTCAGCAGCGGATGCGGACTACCAGCATCGAGGCGTTCCGGTTCACGCGCGCGATAGCCCGCGAACGACCGATACATGAGCGATCGCGCGGCCGTGTGGCCATCGCCGGTCGGGTGATCGTAGGACAAGTAATACGGTAGCCGCCGCGGCAAGGCGCTGGCCAGCGGGTGCCCGCGATCGTTGACGTAGGCCACCAGCCGCGTGCCATGAGTCAGGTCGGCATTGCCATCGACCAGCGCCGCATATTCCTGCCGATAGCTCGGAATGCTTGCCACGGTCTCTTCCGACGCCCCCGGATAAGGATGCTCGAGCATGACGATGCCGAAGTCGCCGATCGGCCCGGTGCGACCCGGAAGCGAGACGCTCCTGCCTTTTGCGAGCACGCCGCCCGCGCGCAGGTAGAAGCTGCGGTGTTCCTTGCCACGCGGGACGCACCGACCCGCGGTGACCATCACACGCGGCGTGACGAGCGTGCCAGAACATTCGCGATTGGTGCCGCGCCAGTAGGTCATCTGCGCCGCAACGAGTGGAGTAGAGGTGATCGGCGGCGCCGCGGAGACGGGGACAGCCGCGAGGCCCGCCAGAACCGTGACAACCAGCGCGTAACGATGGCGAAATCCCATGATGATGCCTCCCCCGTTGTGCTGGCCGAAGTCTCCCATCTCGCTGGCGTGGCCCATCTGATCGAGGTCAAAAAAAAGCCCCGCGTAGTGCGGGGCTTCGGTACATCTTCGCGATTCGCCTACGGGTTACTCACCCACGGGGTTATTCGCCCACGGGGTTATTCACCCACGGGGTTATTCACCCACGGGGTTATTCACCCAAATAGGCGGCACGCACCTTCGGATCGTCCAGCATCTGCCTGGCATCGCCACTCATCGTGACCAGGCCCGACTCCATCACGTAGCCACGGTGCGCGGCCTGCAGCGCCAGACGCGCGTTCTGCTCCACGAGCAGAATCGTCACGCCCTGCCCTGACACCGTCCGCACAACCTCGAAGATCTTTTCGACCATGATCGGCGAGAGACCCATCGACGGTTCGTCGAGCAGCAGCAGCTTGGGCTGGCTCATCAGCGCGCGCGCCATCGCCAGCATCTGCTGCTCGCCACCGGACATCGTGCCGGCCAGCTGGTTGGCACGTTCCTTCAGGCGCGGGAACGTCTCGAACATGCGATCGACGTCGGCCTTGATGCCAGCCTCGTCGTTGCGCGTGTACGCCCCCATCTGCAGGTTCTCGGTGATCGTCATGCGCGCGAACACGCCGCGGCCTTCCGGCACCATCGCCAGCCCCTGCTTGAGCAGCGCGTAGCTGGGCACACCCTTGATGGATTTACCCATGTACTCGACGTCGCCGCCCGCCCATCCCTGCAGACCGGTGATGGCCTTCATGGTGGTGGTCTTGCCGGCACCGTTGGCGCCGATCAGCGTGACCAGCTCGCCGTCCTGGATCTCGAGATCCACGCCCTTGACGGCCTGGATGCCACCGTAGGCCACTTTCAGGCCGGAAATCTTCAGTACTGTCTGTTTCATCTCGATTCGCCTCCGCGTGTGCCGGTCAGTGCGCCGAGGCGCCGAGGTAAGCCTCGATCACCGCGGGGTTGTTCTGCACTTCGTGCGGCAGGCCCTGCGCGATGACCTTGCCGTAGTCCAGCACGGTCAGGCGATTGCACAGCCCCATCACGAGCTTCACATCGTGCTCGATCAGCAGGATGGTCTTGCCATCGCTGCGAATCTTGTCGAGCAGCCCGCGCAGCTCCACCTTCTCCGTCGCGTTCATGCCGGCGGCCGGTTCGTCCAGCGCCAGCAGCTTCGGCTCGGTGGCCAGCGCGCGCGCGATCTCCAGTCGGCGCTGGTGACCATACGACAGATTGCGCGAGGTGAAATTCGCGTACTTGCCGATGCCCACGTAGTCGAGCAGATCGTGCGCCATGTCCTCGATGCCCTCTTCCTCGCGCCGCACCGAAGGCGGACGCAGCACGGCGCCGAAGATACCGGCCTTGGTCCGCACGTGGCGGCCGACCATCACGTTCTCGAGCGCGGTCATGTCGCCGAACAGGCGAATGTTCTGGAACGTGCGCGCGATGCCGGCCTTGGCCACCTGATGCACGGCGGTCGGCTGGTACGGCTCGCCGCCCAGCACGAACTCACCCGAATCGGGCGTGTAAAGGCCGGTAATCACGTTGAAGAACGTGGTCTTGCCCGCGCCGTTCGGACCGATCAGGCCATAGATCTCGCCCGGCTTGATCTGCAGGCCCACGTCGGACAGCGCCTGCAGGCCGCCGAATCGCTTGTTGACCCCCTGTACCGACAGGAGGAAATTGTTCTCGCTCATCACTGTTCCTCCTGCGTTCAGAAACGGCCGACGCTGCCGGCGCGGCGTACCACGGGGCGGTCTTCCTTGCGCGGCGACGGCCAGATGCCCGCCGGGCGATACAGCATCACGCCCACCAGAGCCAGACCGAACAGCAGCTGGCGCAGCACTTCCGCATCCACGATCACGTGGCCGAACAAGCCGGTCTGCATCGGTTCCGCCACCACGCGCAGCAGTTCCTGGAAGCCCACCAGCAGGATGCCGCCCAGAATCACGCCCGGGATATGGCCCATGCCGCCGAGCACGACGATCGCGAGGATGTAGATCGACTCCCACAGCGTGAACGACTCCGGCGACACAAAGCCCTGGAACGCGCCGAACACCGCGCCCGAGGCGCCGCCGAACGATGCGCCCATGGCGAACGCCAGCAGCTTCATGTTGCGCGTGTTGATGCCCATCGCCTTGGCCGCGATCTCGTCTTCACGAATCGCCACCCAGGCGCGGCCGATACGCGAGTTCTGCAGACGCAGGCAGATGAACACGATCACGATGACCAGGAACACCAGCAGGTAGTAGTACATGAACACCGGCGTGAACTTCATCCCGAAGATCTCGTGAGATTTCGAGAAGTCGAAGCCGAAGATGTGTACCGGATCCACCGCCGTGATCCCCTTGGGGCCGTTGGTGATGTTGACCGGACGATCCAGGTTGTTCATGAAGATGCGGATGATCTCGCCGAAGCCCAGTGTCACGATGGCCAGGTAGTCGCCACGCAGCTTCAGCGTCGGGGCGCCCAGCAAGACGCCGAACGTCGCCGCGACCGCGATCGCGATCGGTAACACCAGCCACATCGTCAGATGGATGCCGGTGGGGAACAACGCCTGAATGGCTTCGAACTGGTTCGACAGGTGCGGCGAGCCGAGCAGCGCCATGCAATAGGCGCCCACCGCGTAGAACGCGATGTAGCCAAGATCCAGCAGGCCGGCAAAGCCGACCACGATGTTCAGGCCCAGCGCCAGCATGATGTAGAGCAGCGCGAAGTCGAGCACGCGCACCCAGTAGTTGCCGCCGAACGTCTGCACGAAGAACGGCGCGCACAGGGCGATCACCAGGAAGCCGAGCAGTGCGGCCAGCGTCTTTGCCGGAACTTTCGACGGCGCGGCGACGACCGTGGATGGAATCGGGGTATTCATGGATTCGCTCTCCTCAGGCACGGTCCGCGACACGTTCGCCCATGATGCCGGACGGACGGAACACGAGCACGATAATCAGCACGATGAACGCAAAGACGTCCTGGTAGTTCGAGCCGAACACACCATTGGTCAGGTCGCCGATGTAGCCGGCGCCAAGCGCTTCGATCAGACCCAGCAGCATGCCGCCAACCATGGCGCCCGCCAGGTTGCCGATACCGCCGAGCACGGCCGCCGTGAACGCCTTCAGGCCTGGGATAAAGCCCATGTAGAAGTGCGCGTTGCCGTAGTTGGTAGCCATCATCACGCCCGCGAGCGCCGCCAGCGTGGCGCCGATCATGAACGTGGCCGAGATCACGAAATTGGGGTTCACGCCCATCAGGCCCGCCACCTTCTGATTCTCGGCGGTGGCGCGCATCGCGCGGCCGAGCTTGGTGCGGTTGACGAGTGCGAGCAGGCCGGACATGACCATCACGGCCATGCCGATGATCACCATTTCCTTGCCGGTGATCGTGGCGCCGGTAGAACCGATGTCGATCGGCTCGGAAGGCAGGAGCTGCGGGAAGGTCAGCGGGTTACGCGACCAGATCAGCATCCCCATGGTTTGCAGGATGATCGAGACGCCGATCGCGGTGATCAGCGGCGCCAGGCGTGGCGCATTGCGCAAGGGCCTGTACGCGATTCGTTCGATGGCGAACGCGAGTACCGCGCACACCGGCATGGCGATCAGGGTGGCGATCACCAGTGTCAGCCATTCGGGCAGTCCAGGCGCAAATTTCTGCAGCCCCAGGATGGCGGAGAGCGCGGTTAGCGCGCCAATCATCAGCACGTCGCCGTGCGCGAAATTGATGATGCCCAGAATGCCGTAGACCATGGTGTAGCCCAGTGCGATCAGCGCATAAATGCTGCCGAGCACCAGACCGTTCACGATCTGCTGGATAAAGATATCCATGAAAACTCCTGCTTCAACTCCGGTCCGCTGCGCATGGTGTGCGCGCCACGGACGAGGAGGTCGTCGATGATGGGTGTGGTGTTGTAAATATAGGCGGGTGTGCTGCCCGTCCGCTCCCATCCTTGTAAGGATGCCAATCGCGTACGACGGACTAAAAAGAACGGCACCGCAAGGTACTCACGGTGCCGTTCGTCTGGGCCGATAAGCCCGGTATTACATCTTCACAACGTCGAGGACGGACTTCTTCTTGTCCTTGTACTCGTACAGCGTGATGGTGCCTTCCTTCATGTCGCCCTTCTCGTCGAAGGCGATGTTGCCGATCACGCCCTTGTAGTTCGTCTTGGGCATTTCGGCCAGGATGGCAGCCGTGTCGGTCGAGTTCGCGCGCTTCATCGCGTCCACGATCACGCCAACGGCGTCATACGTGAACGGTGCGTAGATCTGCACCGGTGCATTGAAACGAGCCTGGTAGCGCTTCTCGAAATCGGCGCCGGCTTCCATCTTCGACAGGGCCAGACCTGCTTCCGAACAGATCAGGTTCTGCACCGCATCGCCAGCCAGTTCGGCCACCTTGTCGGTACACACGCCGTCGCCGCCAACGATCTTGGCGGCGATGCCGAGTTCCTTGGCTTGCTTGGCGAACGGACCACCGGTGGCGTCCATGCCGCCGTACATGATCACGTCCGGCTTCTTGCCCTTGATCTTGGTCAGAATCGCCTTGAAGTCGGTGGCCTTGTCGTTCGTGGCTTCACGGGCCACGACGTTCACGCCCGAAGCCTTCGCGGTCTTCTCGAACTCGTCGGCCAGACCCTTGCCGTAGGCGGTGGCATCGTCAACGATGGCCACGCTCTTGGCTTGCAGGGTCTTGGCGGCGTAGTTGGCCAGTGCCGGACCCTGCTGGGCATCCGTAGCCACCACGCGATACGTGGTCTTGAAGCCCTGCTTCGTGTAGTCGGGGTTCGTCGACGACGGCGAGATCTGCGTAATGCCAGCATCGCTGTAGATCTTCGAAGCGGGAATCGACACACCCGAGTTCAGGTGACCGACCACGGCCACGACCTTGGCGTCCACCAGCTTCTGGGCCACGGCGGTACCGGTCTTCGGATCGGCGGCGTCGTCTTCGCCCACCAGTTCCAGCTTGATCTTCTTGCCGCCGATTTCGAGGCCGGCCTTGTTGGCTTCCTCGACGGCCAGGCGCGCGCCGTTTTCGTTGTCCTTGCCAAGGTGGGCAATGCCGCCGGTCAGCGGAGCCGCATGGCCGATCTTGACGACGACTTCACCGCCACCTGCTGCAGGTGCCGTGGCCGCCGCAGGTGCCGATGCGGCCGTATCGGCCGGCTTCTCTTCTTTCTTGCCGCAGGCTGCGACCAGCGCCACTGCAGCCGCGATCGGCAGAATCTTGGCAAACGTGAATTGCATGAGTGATCTCCTAGGATTCACAAAACAGGGGAGAACCTGGACCCTCCCGAACGCTCCCCCGTACAGCCTTTGTTTAGTTTCAATTTGAAACGCCGCGCATTGTATCCCCTTTTTTTGCGGATGCAATATGCGACGCAACAACCTGAACCGTTTTGCCTCCAAATGCGCTAGGGAATTTCCCCAATGCACAAATTGGGGCAATCTAAGCCCACCTGACGGACCCGTCGCTTAGCTATCAAGAATCGTGCCCACACCGCACAAAGTGGCATTAAAGCCGCGTGCCGCGCCGCGCATAATAGACACGTTTTAAATAGGCATTTATTTCTAAATTAGCAATGCCTCTCCAATGTGCATAATGTCCAGCCGCACCATAATAGGGAAAACCCGTGATTAAGGGATTACCCCGATATTGTTTGGCTGTCCACACATCGGAACACGGTCAATAGAAAACCAGGACGAAAAAAAACGGCACCATAACGGTGCCGTTTTTTAAGTTTCAAACGACGTCTTAAACCGAGACGCTCGCCAGTCCTCGTGGTAGCGGGAAGGACATGTTCTCCTCCACACCATCCAGCGCGCGCACCGAGCGCGCACCGAGCGCGCGCAGACGCTCGACGATGGCCTGTGCCAGCGCTTCCGGTGCGGACGCGCCCGCGGTCAGGCCGATGCGGCGTTTGCCGGCCACCCACTCAGGCTGCAGCTGGGACGGATCGTCGACCATGTACGCCGGCACACCCAGCCGATCGGCCAGTTCGCGCAGACGGTTGGAGTTCGAGCTGTTGGGGCTGCCCACTACGATCACCACTTCCACCTGCGGCACCATGAACTTCACAGCATCCTGGCGGTTCTGCGTGGCATAGCAGATGTCTTGCTTCTTCGGCTCGCGGATCTCGGGGAAACGCTCTTTCAGCGCGCGCACGATCTCGGCGGTCTCATCGACCGACAGCGTGGTCTGCGTAACGTACGCCAGCTGGGTCGGATCCTTGACCTCCAGGCGCTGTACATCCTCCACCGACTCGACCAGCAGCATGCCGCGTTCCGACTGCCCCATCGTGCCTTCCACCTCGGGATGACCGCGGTGGCCGATCATGATGATCTCGCAGCCCTCGGCGCGCATCTTGCCGACTTCCACGTGAACCTTGGTCACGAGCGGGCACGTGGCATCGAACACGGTCAGACCGCGCTCTACCGCATCGGCACGCACTTCCTTGGATACGCCATGCGCACTGAAGATGACCGTCGAGCCTTGTGGCACCTCGTCGAGCTCGTCGACGAAAACGGCGCCCTTCTGCCGCAGATTCTCTACGACGTAGGCGTTGTGCACGATCTCGTGGCGCACGTAGATGGGCGAACCGAATCGCTCGAGCGCGCGCTCGACGATCTCGATGGCACGATCGACGCCGGCGCAGAAACCGCGCGGCTGCGCGAGCAGGATCTCCGCATCGAGGGCAGGCTGATTGTCGAGCATGGGAGCTTCCGCAACGGTGGACATCAGAGAATTCCGATCAGCTGAACGTCGAACAGAATCGTCTGTCCGGCCAGCGGGTGATTGAAGTCGAACAGCGCGGCGGTCTCGCCGAACTCCTTGAGTACGCCGGCGTAGTTGCCACCGCTCGGCGCATTGAACTCCACGAGGTCGCCCGGCGAGTAGTCTTCCTCGAACGAGCTGTTCTCGCGCAGCGTCGCCAGCGAGACCCACTGCAGCAGTTCCGGATTGCGCGGACCGAACGCGTGTTCCGGTGCAAGCCGGTACGTCATGCGCTCGCCCTCGGGCATGCCGAGCAGCGCCTGCTCCAGCATCGGCGCCAACTGGCCTTGTCCGAGCAGCAACGTGGCAGGCTTCTCTTCGAAGGTGCTTACCACTTCGGTACCGTTTTCAAGGGAAACACTGTAGTGCAGGGTCAGGAAGGAGTCCGTCTGGACGGTCTTGCGGCCTGCCGCTTCCGACGCAAAAGTTTGCAAATTCATGGGTGATCAACCGGTCAACAACCCGTATTGTATGCGACTGGATCAACTGACGCCGACACGCACCATCTGTCGGCGATCGAGCAAGGAATCTGATCATGCCAATTACCGACTGGCCCGCCTGCGAGCGCCCGCGCGAAAAGCTGCTGCAGGCAGGCGCGGCCACGCTATCTGACGCCGAATTGCTCGCCGTGTTCCTGCGCGTCGGCGCGGCCGGCAAGACCGCGCTCGACCTCTCTCGCGAACTGATCGGCAGCTTCGGCTCGCTGACGCAGCTGTTCGCGGCCGACGCGCAGCGCCTGGCCGCGTTCAAGGGCATGGGCGACGCCAAATACGCGCAATTGCAGGTCGTGCCCGAACTCGCGCGTCGCGCGCTGGCCGAATCGCTCCGTACGCCGCGGACCCTGGGCACCTCCCGCGCGGTGCGCGATTATCTGCGCCTGACCCTTGCCCAACTGCCCTACGAAGCGTTCTACTGTCTCTATCTCGACACACATCACGGACTGATAGCCAGCGCCGAGCTGTTCCGGGGCTCCCTGAGACAGGCTAGCATCTATCCTCGCGAGGTTGCGCGTGAGGCACTTATCCACAATGCCGCCAGTGTCATCGTCGCCCACAACCATCCGGGCGGCGTTGCCGCGCCCAGCCGCAGCGACGTCACCACCACGCGCCGGCTGGTCCGCGCGCTGGGTACACTGGACATCGACCTGCTCGACCATTACATCGTGGCGGGCAGCGAGACCTACTCGTTTGCCGAGCATGACCTGTTGCCGTGTCCGGACGTGATGCCAGAGACACGACGCCACACTCCCTGACGGAAAAGCGCGGTAGTCGTTGATTCCGGTTGCGCTTCGGGTCTATAATGCTCGTTTTGCTGAAGTCCAACCGCTGCAGTCCGGGCCGAGCGCCTTTTGTTGATCTGTTGCGAACATTGTCCACGAATAAGATTTAGGAGTGCTTCATGGCACGCGTCTGTCAAGTGACCGGGAAAGCGCCGATGGTCGGCAACAACGTTTCCCACGCAAACAACAAGACCAAGCGCCGTTTTCTGCCCAACCTGCAGAATCGCCGCATCTTTGTTGAATCGGAAAACCGCTGGGTGAGCCTGCGCGTCTCGAACGCCGGTCTGCGCCTGATTGACAAGAAAGGCATCGACTCCGTGCTCGCAGACCTGCGCGCACGTGGCGAAGTCTAATTAGGAGTCCACATGGCCAGCAAAGGCGGACGCGACAAGATCAAGTTGGAATCGACCGCAGGTACGGGTCATTTCTACACGACGACCAAGAACAAGCGCACTATGCCGGAAAAGATGGAGATCATGAAGTTCGATCCCGTCGCCCGCAAGCACGTGTCGTACAAGGAAACCAAGATCAAGTAATTGATCCTGCGTTGACACAAGGAACCCCGCTTCGTGCGGGGTTTTTTGTTTTCTGCCCCCCGCATCCGCATCGGGTCTTGCGCGCGTGGCACCCTGGCACCGGGCGTGGCGCGTGGGTGTACACTTGCGAGCTTTCCCTCATGCCACGCGCCCCCGCGCGATTTCTGCATCATGAACTACGACGTCGCGATCGTCGGGAGCGGACTGGCCGGTCTGACCGTCGCCCTGCAATTGGCCGAGACTCACCGGGTGGCGATGCTCACCAAGCGCGCGATGACCCAGGGCGCCAGCGATTGGGCACAGGGCGGCATTGCCGCCGTGCTCGATTCGGGCGACAGCTACGACGAACACACGCAGGACACGCTGGTCGCCGGTGCGGGCCTGTGCGATGAAGGTGCAACGCGCTTCATCGTGGAGCATGGCCGCGAATCGATCCAGTGGCTGATCGACCGCGGCGTGCCGTTCACGCGCGACGATCAGGCGGAGCTTGGTTTTCACCTCACGCGCGAAGGCGGACATAGCCATCGCCGCATCATCCACGCCGCCGATGCGACGGGCCACGCCGTGGTCACCACGCTCGCGGAGCAGGCGCGGCGGCATCCAAACATCACGATCATCGAGGATCAGTTCGCGATCGATCTGATCACCGCGGAAAAACTCGGGCTGGCCGGCAACAAATGCTATGGCCTGTATGTGCTCGACGACGCCACGGGTGAAGTGCGCACCATCACCGCCACGCACACGGTGCTCGCGGCCGGTGGCGCCGGCAAGGTCTACCTGTACACGACCAACCCGGACACCGCGACCGGTGACGGCATCGCGATGGCATGGCGCGCTGGCTGCCGCGTGGCCAACATGGAATTCATCCAGTTCCATCCGACCTGCCTCTATCACCCGTACGCGAAATCCTTCCTGATCTCCGAGGCGGTGCGCGGTGAAGGCGGTCTGCTGAAGCTGCCCGACGGCACACGCTTCATGCCCGAGCACGACACGCGCGAAGAACTCGCGCCGCGCGACGTGGTGGCGCGCGCGATCGACTTCGAGATGAAGAAGCGCGGCCTCGATTGCGTCTACCTCGATATCACGCATCAGCCGCCGGAATTCCTGAAGGAACACTTCCCGACGATTTATGCGCGCTGCCTCGAGCTCGGCATCGATATCACCCGCGAGCCGATTCCCGTGGTGCCGGCCGCGCACTACACGTGCGGTGGCGTGGTGACCGATACCTCGGGCCGCACCGACCTGTCGAACCTCTATGCAGTGGGCGAATCGGCGTGTACCGGCCTGCATGGCGCCAACCGACTGGCCTCGAACTCCCTGCTCGAATGCATCGTGATCGGTCGCGCGGCCGCGACGGACATCGCGTCGCAGGACAAGGCCGGCGCTCCCGATATTTCGTTGCCCGCATGGGACGAGAGCCGCGTCTCCGACGCCGACGAAGAAGTCGTGGTGTCCCACAACTGGGATGAGTTGCGGCGCATGATGTGGAACTACGTGGGGATCGTGCGCACGGACAAGCGCCTCGAGCGCGCGCAGCACCGCATCGGTCTGTTGCGCGAGGAGATTGCCGAGTATTACGCGAACTTCCGCGTCACGCGCGATCTGCTCGAGCTGCGCAACCTCGTGGAAGTCGCGTCGTTGATCGTTGATAGCGCCTATTCACGTCACGAGAGCCGCGGCCTTCATTTCAGCCGCGACTATCCCGAAACGTTGCCCAAGGCACTGCCGACCGTCCTGCAACCGCTGACGGGCCGCGCGGAAGCGCACCGCAACGGCAAGCAGAAACTCAACCGATAATGCGCAGCGAGTAGTCGGTCGCGCGGACGTCCTTGGTCAGCGCGCCGACCGAGATACGGTCGACACCGGTCTCGGCGAACTTGCGGATGGTGTCGGCGTTCACATTGCCCGACACCTCCAGCAGCGCACGGCCGCCATTGACGCGCACCGCCTCGTGCATCATTTCGGTCGTGAAGTTGTCGATCAGCACCGAGGTGGCACCGGCTGCCAGTGCTTCTTCGAGTTCCGCGATCGACTCGACCTCGATCTGCACGGTGGCATCGGTGCCGAGCGCCAGAGCAGCCTGCATCGCAGCGGTAATACTGCCCGCCGCCGCAATGTGGTTCTCCTTGATCAGGATGCCGTCGTAGAGCGCCAGGCGCTGGTTCTCGCCGCCACCGATCTTCACCGCGTATTTCTGCGCCAGGCGCAGCCCCGGCAGCGTCTTGCGCGTGTCCAGCACGCGCGCGCGCGTGTCGGCGATCAGGTCCGCGTAACGCCGCGTGGCCGACGCCACTCCCGACAGCAACTGCAGAAAATTCAGCGAAGGCCGTTCGGCCGTCAGCAATGCACGCGCCGGACCGGTGATCTCGCACACCACGTCGTCGGGGGCCATGCGCGCGCCCTCCTCCTTGAGCCAACGCACCGTGAGCCGCTCGTCCACGGCCTTCATGCAGGCCTCGAACCAGGGCCGTCCGCACAGCACCGCGGATTCGCGCACGATCACGCGCGCGTGCGCGGTCTTCTCGGCCGGCACCAGCAGGCCGGTCAGGTCGCCACTGCCCACATCCTCGGCAATGGCCGCGCGCACGCTGGCCTCGAGCGCAGCACGCAGGGCCGGGCCGTAGCTGTCGAATACTGGATTGACGCTCATGCCGGACCCACTCCCTGGAACAATTTCGACTCGCTGGCCAAGTCGGACGACGGCCGCACGTTCGCCTTCTGCTTCGCCGCGAAATCGAGCATGCGGTCGATGCACGTGTAGGCCTGGCGGCCGATCTCGGGATCGACATGAATCTCGTTGCGACCGCTCTCGAGCACCTCAGCGAGGTTCGAGAGCGCGTTCATCGCCATCCACGGGCAATGCGCGCAGCTCTTGCAGGTCGCGCTATTGCCGGCCGTCGGCGCTTCGATAAAGCGCTTACCCGGCGCCGCCATGCGCATCTTGTGCAGAATGCCGTTGTCGGTCGCCACAATGAATTCCGTCGCGTCGAGCTGTTGCGCCGCGGTGATCAACTGCGTGGTCGAGCCCACCACGTCGGCAAGCTCCACCACGTTGGCCGGCGACTCGGGGTGAACAAGGATCTTCGCGTGCGGATGCTCCTTGCGCAGCAGATCCAGCTCGATACCCTTGAATTCGTCGTGCACAAGGCACGAGCCCTGCCACAGCAGCATGTCCGCGCCGGTCTGCTTCTGGATGAACCCACCCAGATGCTTGTCCGGCGCCCACAGGATCTTCTCGCCGCGCGCATGCAGATGCTCGACGATCTTGAGGCCGATGCTCGACGTCACCATCCAGTCCGCGCGCGCTTTCACGGCCGCACTGGTGTTGGCATAGACCACCACCGTGCGGTCCGGATGCGCATCGCAGAACGCCGCAAAGTCATCCGCGGGGCAGCCGAGGTCGAGCGAGCAGGTCGCATCGAGGTCCGGCATCAGGATGGTCTTCTCGGGACTCAGGATCTTGGCGGTCTCGCCCATGAAGCGCACACCGGCCACCACCAGTGTGGTGGCGGAATGGTCGCGCCCGAAGCGGGCCATCTCGAGCGAATCGGAGACGCAGCCGCCCGTTTCCTCGGCCAGATCCTGCAGATCGGCATCGACGTAATAGTGCGCCACCAGTACCGCATTGCGCTCTTTCAACAGGCGGCGGATGCGGTCCTTCAGCTCGGCGCGCTCGTCTTGCGACAGCACTGGCGGCACCTTGGCCCAGGCATGCGCGACGCAGCTGGTGCCGGCGTCCATGTCGGCATTCGTCAGGTTCGGCTTTTCGAACTCGACGGTCTTGATCGTTTGTGGGGTCATGTCTTGTGGCACTCCTTGGCGCACCCTTTCTGGTGCACCCTTGCGGGGGCACCCATCGCGGCGCATCCGCCATGATGCCGTGCGTGCGGCACCCTCTGTCATTGCATGGCGAGAGTTTAACCAAAAGAAAAGCCCCGCGAGGTGCGGGGCTTCATTTTGGGTGCTGCCGATTGTATCAGGCGTATCGGCGCAGGCGCAGCGAGAAGTCCTGAAGTGCCTCGATGCCGCTGGCTTCGGCGCGGTGGCACCAGGCCTGCAGTGCCTGCAGCAACTGCTCGCGCGTCATGTTCGAGCGGCCCCAGATTACGCCCAGTTCGCGACGCATTTCCACGAACGTGTGCAGTGCCTTGTTCTGCTCGACGATGCTGGCCAGATGCTGACGCTGCGTAGCGGCCAGCTTGCCTTCCTCGCGGTGGAACCACTTGCGCGCGGGCTTCAGGTTGCTGTACTCGGCCACGCGGCCTTCCTTCAGCTTGTCCAGCTCCTGACGGAACGCGCCCTTGACGGTCTTGGCATAACGCGCCATCACGTCATAGCGATTGGCGATGATTGCCTCGAGCGTGTTGTGGTCGACCGGACGAGCATCGCCGAAGCGCGCCTTGGGCGGGATCTTCTTGACCTTCGCCAGGCCCACTGCCTGCATGCCGCGGATATACCACCAGCCCACATCGAACTCGTACCACTTGATCGAGAACTTGGCCGACGTCGGGTACGTGTGGTGATTGTTGTGCAGTTCCTCACCACCGATGATGATGCCCCACGGCGACACGTTGGTCGAAGCGTCCTCGCAATCGTAATTGCGATAGCCCCACCAGTGGCCGAGACCGTTGATGATGCCGGCTGCATGGATCGGGATCCACAGCATCTGCACCGCCCACACGCTCATGCCGACCACGCCGAACAGCGCAACGTCGATGATCAGCATCAGGCCGACGCCCTGCCAGCCAAAGCGCGAGTACACGTTACGCTCGACCCAGTCGTCAGGCGTGCCGTGACCGAACTTGGCAATGGTTTCCTTGTTCTTGGCTTCTTCGCGATAGAGCTCGGCGCCTTCCATCAGCACCTTGCGGATACCGCGCGTCTGCGGGCTATGCGGATCGTCTTCGGTCTCGCACTTGGCGTGGTGCTTGCGGTGAATGGCAGTCCATTCCTTGGTCACCATGCCGGTGGTCAGCCACAGCCAGAACCGGAAGAAATGCTGAGCAATCGGATGCAGGTCCAGCGACCGGTGCGCCATGCAGCGGTGCAGGAAGATGGTGACGCCCGCGATGGTGATGTGCGTCACCACGAGGGTGAAGATCACGATCTCCCACCAGGACCAGTTGGCAAGGCCATTGGCGGCCCAGTCAAGAATTGTGTCGAACAAACTGTTCTCCGTCGAATAATCAGGTCTTGCGGCACGGCACGGCGTGCCAGCCACTTCAGGCGCGCAGCAAAGTCTGCGCAAAAAATCTGCCAGAGGCAGTGATTGCGATAGCTTTCTCGACGCGCCTGGTGCAATTTTCGGGGCCCGGGCGGTTCGCGGTACGAGCCGCTGCAATCTGGCGGCTGTATGACGTAGGTCTAACGAGGATGTGGCGGCGATGTTTACCCGCGACAACCCCCCATTCTACCGGATCGGCGCACGCGGGACATCCGCTATTTCCCCGATTTGGAGATCCCCATCCGGCGTTGGTTCCGGAAGTGACCCCGGCAACGCCCGAACTTCGCGTTGCGGATAGGGGATCGAGATGTTGTGTGCACGGAACGTACGCCAAATAGCGCGGTTCATCGCCGATTGCACGCCGAGCTTCCCCTTCTCCGGATCGGCGATGTTGACGGCAATTTCATACTCGATCCCGCTCTCGGCGAACGAAACGAGGAAGCCGGTGGGCTTCGGGTCGGGCAGCACACGTGGCAGATCGGCGACGCAGGCTTCCAGCAGCGCAATCACCGTGTCGGGGTCGGCGGCATAGTCGGCCTGCACGCGCGTTGCCACGCGCACATTGGTGTTCGAGAACGAATGATTCTGGACCGCCTGCGCCACAAGTTGCTCATTCGGCACCAGCGTCTCGCCATCGCCATTGCGCACCACCGTGTAACGCGTGCGGATCTGCGCCACGATGCCCGTGTACTTGTCCACGGTGATCTGGTCGCCAAGCTTGACCGACCGGTCGAGCAGGATGATGAAGCCGGAGATGTAATTGCTCGCGATCTTCTGCAAACCCAGCCCCAGGCCGACGCCGAGCGCGCCGCCGAACACCGACAACACGGTCAGGTCGATGCCGACCAGCGACAGACTCAGCAGCAGGGACACCAGCAGCAGCAGCGCCTTGGTAATACGCGTGAGCACCACCTTGAGGTTGGTGTCGAGACGCGGCGCGCGCATCAGCCGGTCCTCGAGCCACGAGCCGAACCACATCGCGACCAGCACGGTCAGCAGTATCCAGAGCGCCCCCAGCAACGTGCTGGCAAGACTCACGTCCTGCTTGCCGCCCACCGAGAACCGCACGCCCTGCATCCACGCGATGACGTCCCACAGCAGACCAAGCACGTACAGGCCCATGCCGAGCCACACCAGCGTGGTCAGTACCTTCTCCACCAGCACGAGCATGCCCTGCAGCTGTCCGTCGCCGGACAGCACGCGCCGCAGGATGTAGAACGCGAAGTACAGGAAGGTGATGCCGAACAAGGGCACCAGCGCGAGCCGCAGTACGCTGACCGATGCAAACGGGGCCAGCGCGAAACGCGCTCCCATCACCAGTAGCCAGCCGAACAGCGGGAACATCGCGCGCTCGAGGCTGGCGGCCGCGAAACGCAGGGCAAAGCTGGACGTGGCGTAGCGCGCGTCCATCCGCTTGACGACGTGGCGTGCCAGGAACCACGCCACCACGAGGCAACCCGCCAGCACCGCGATCTGCCAGAAGAACGCCTGTCCGCCGGAATCGCGGATCAGGTCGTCCAGCATTCTGCCAAACTGCGGCGTGGCACCCGCCGCGCTTGCTGCCTCCGCCATTAGCGCGTCCGCTCGAGCACGGCGGCGAAGAAGCCGTCGGTTTGATGGATATGCGGAAACAACGCCAACATGCCGCTATCTGCCGACAACGAGGGTACTTCGATCTTTTGCTCGGCGAGTACCTCTTGCACGGGGATCAGGCGGAAATTCTCGTGCTTGGCGAGGAAATCGCGCACGATAGCTTCATTTTCCGCCTCCAGCACGCTGCACGTCGCATACACGATGCGTCCACCACCCTTGAGCAAACGTGCCGCCGAGTCGAGGATCGCGGCCTGCTTCTCGGTCAGTTCCAGCACGGACTCGGGCGTCTGGCGCCACTTGAGGTCCGGGTTGCGGCGCAGCGTCCCCAGCCCGCTGCACGGCGCGTCCACCAGCACGCGATCGATCTTGCCGGCCAGGCGCTTGACCTTGGCATCGCGCTCGGAGTCGATCAATACCGGATGCACGTTGGACAAACCGCTGCGCGCAAGGCGCGGCTTCAGGTTGGCCAGGCGCTTCTCGGACACGTCGAACGCGTACAAACGGCCCGTCGAACGCATGGCCGCGCCCAGTGCGAGCGTCTTGCCGCCAGCGCCCGCGCAGAAGTCCACCACCATCTCGCCGCGACGTGGCGCCACCAGATTGCACAGCAGTTGGCTACCCTCGTCCTGCACTTCCACGCCGCCGTTGATGAACAACGGCAACTGGTTCAGCGCGGGCTTGCCCGCCAGGCGGATGCCCGCCGGTGCCATCGGCGTCGGCGTGGCGCCGATGCCCGCAGTCTCGAGTTCCTCGATGGCCTGCTCGCGCGTCATCTTGATGACGTTGGCGCGCAGGTCCAGCGGCGCGGGACGCAGCCACGCATCGCCGAGCGCTGCCGTGAAGGCCTCGCCGTGACGCGCGACCAGATCGTCGTACAGCCACTCCGGCAGGTTGGCGCGCACGCGCGGCGCCAGGCTGGCGCGCTCGATCGTGGTCAGACGGTCGAGCCACTCGGCTTCGTCGGGATGCAGGAACGGCGTGAGCGCGTCGCGGCCCAGCGTCGCGGCCAGACCGAGCAGGCCCAGCCGGCGCGTGGCCGCGCCGGTGCCGCTTTCGGCGAACTGGCCAAACTCGACGCGACGGCGCAGCACCGCGAAGACCGCCTCGGCGATGATGCCGCGCTCGCGATGACCAAGCTTGCTGTGCTCGCGGAAATAGTGGCTGACCACCGCGTCGGACGGACGCGCGAACAGCAGCACCTTGTAAAGCAGACGATCGATATGTTGCAGATGGAACGCCTGCAGACCGCTACCGGTGCGCGCGAACGCGCCGTCGGTGCCGGTGCGTGGCGAGATCGCCTTGCCGGCCTGCGCGGATTGTCGAATAGGACTCGACTTGCCCTTGCTGCGATTGCGCTGGCGATTTTGATCGGGTGTTGCGTGATTACGACTGGTTGTCATGATGAGATACCTGCCACGCCGGCGTTGGCTGAAAGGGCCAGGAACCACTGCGGTTCGGCCGGGTGAACGTGAACGATGCCGTCCTGCACGCGCAGCCGGTTCTCGATGAACCAGCGTACGGCGCGCGGATAGATGATGTGCTCGCAGTCGAGCAGACGTTCGGCCAGGGACTCCGGAGTGTCGCCAGGCAGAACGTCGAGTGCCCCCTGCATCACGATCGGACCATGATCGAGTTCAGGGGTGACAAAATGAACCGTCGCGCCATGCAGCTTGACGCCCGCATCGAGCGCCTGCCGATGTGTCTTGAGCCCCGGAAAACTGGGCAGCAGCGACGGATGAATATTGAGCATGCGGCCCGCGTAATGGTCGACGAAGGCCGGCGTAAGGATACGCATGAATCCCGCCAGTACTACCAGATCCGGCTGACATGCGTCGATTGCGTCGCGCATGGCCGTATCGAATGCGGTACGGTCGGGATAATGCTGATGGTCGATAACGATCGTGGGGATACCATGCTCGGCGGCGAACTGCAGTCCCGCCGCATCGGCGCGGTTCGACAGAATAGCCGACACACGAGCCGGCCAGCGCTCGGATTCGCATGCGCGGACGATGGCTTCCATGTTTGTGCCACGCCCCGAGATCAGGATCACAATATTTTTCATCGCGCAATTCTACCAAGCGAATGCCTAAACTCTCGCAAAGCGAGCGTATTAGGTGCTTAATTCACGGGAAATTTGCCTGCATAGGCAATTTCCGAAGGCGAGCTTGCTGAAAATACCTGCGATTGATGGATTGTGACGCCTCACTCGCTCTGTTAGAGTGGCCGTTACGTCCACGCGCCCCCCGCCCACTTCGGCGAGGCGAGGTGACAACAAGGACGAGCTGGGAAATTAGACGGGAATACGCATGTCGAACACTGCACCGACTCTGTTGGTGGTCGATGATCATCCTATGGCCCTATCAGGCACGACCGCGTTTCTTGCGGAAGTCATGCCGGACGTTGCCGTTCACGCGGCCGGTAGTGCCAAGGAAGCCCTCAATTCGCTGCAACAAGGATTACGGCCGGATATCGTACTGCTCGATATCTGGCTGAACGACGGCACTGGCTTCGATGCCATGCAGACGTTCAAGACCGTGATTCCTGGTGCGCGCTTCATTTTCATGTCGGCCGAGGCTACGCCCGAGATCGTCGGGCGCGCCCGTGCGCTCTCCGCGTGCGGCTTCGTCGGCAAGCACCTCGATGCCAACGCGTTCACCGCAGCGGTGCGCAAGGTGCTGGCTGGCGATACGAGCTTTCCGACCGATGAAGCCCTCAGCGGTCGCTCGCAGCAATTCGGGCCCGCGCACGGCATTCCGGTCACGCCAGCGGAGCTGGGGCTGACCCCGCGTCAGGGATCCGTACTTGCGCTCGTGCTGGAAGGACTGCCGAACAAGGTCATCGCGCGCAAGCTCGGACTGACCGAAAACACCGTCAAGGAACATGTGTCCGCGATCCTGCAGCGACTGGGCGTACGCACACGCATGCAGGTGATGTCGCGCATGGAACGTTTCCGCCTGCGCCAGTAACTTCGCGCAGTCAGGCAGAAATCAGGAAGAAATCAGGAAGAAACCGCCGCGCTGTTGCGACGGCCTTTTTATTGCGACGGCCTTTTTTTCAGCGCGCTGGTCCGGCTTACATCAAGCCGGTTGCAGCCAGCGGCGCAGCAGCATGCGCAATGCCGCCGGATCCACCGGTTTCGGCAGCACGAAATACCCCGCCTCTTCCGCCGCGACCAGCGCGTCGGATTTCAGATCGCCCGTCAGCAGCGCGCTACGCGCCTGCGGTTGCGTGGTCTGCCAGCGCTCGAGCAGGTCGAGTCCGTTCTCGCTACCGGGCAGCCGCAGATCGCAGAAGATGATGTCCGGCTTGAGACCCTTGCGGAACAGCCCATCGGCCTCGGCTCCGTGCGCGGCGCAGGCCACGCGAATGCCCCACGCTTCCATCAGCGCGATCCATGCCTTGCGGATCTGGTTGTCGTCGTCGACCACCAGCACGGTGCCGCGCATCGGCTCCGGCCTGGACTCTTCCGCCAGCGCGTTGGCACGCATGGCGCGGATACTCGCGATCGACTCGGCCGGTGCGGGCGCCAGCGCGAACCAGAACACCGAACCCTTGCCGGGCACCGAGCGCACGCCATAGGTCCCGCGCATCAGCCGCACGCACTCCTTGAAGATCGCGAGCCCAAGGCCCAGCCCCTGCGAGGGATCGCGCTGCGGGTTATGCACCTGGTAGTACGGCGAGAAGATATCCGGCAGATGCTCTGGCGTAATGCCCGCGCCGGTGTCCCATACCTCGAGGCGAATATGCTTGCGACGCTGCCGCGCCGTGACCAGAATGCCGCCCCGTTTGGTGTAACGCAGCGCGTTCTGCACGAGGTTGAACAATGCACGCCGCAGCAGTACCGGCTCGGCCATCGCGTAGATCTCGGCGGGCACGCGCGGATTCAGCGACAACCCGCTCTCGCGCGCATCCGCGGCGAACTGGCTCATCACGTCGTGAATCAGCCCGTTGAGGTCGCACGGTTCCAGCGTCGGCAACACCTTGCGCCCTTCCAGCTTGGACAGGTCGAGCAGCGAGCGGAACAGCAGGTCGATGGTCTGCGTGCCGGCCGCCACCTGCTCCACGAGCGGATGCAACGCGCTGGACTGGTTGCGCACACGCAACGCTTCCACGAGCATCACGAGCGCATGCACCGGCTGCCGCAGGTCGTGGCTGGCCGCGGCGAGGAAGCGCGACTTCTCCTCGCTTGCATGGAGCGCGCGCTCCTTCTCTTCCTGGAACTGCTTGGCCAGCCGGCGGCTGCCGCCCTCGAGCTGGATCGCGCGCACAAGCGTGTGCTGCAGGTTCAGCGCGTGGCGCGCCAGCATCAGCGAATAGACGATCAGCAACACCTGCACGTAGCCGCCATGACCGGGAAACGCGAAATCGGCGAGCAATACGTTTGGCACCAGAATCGGGATACCCGCAAATACGAGGTTCGACGGCACCGGCGACTGCGATGTGGCGCCGCCGGCCAGCACGCCGAGCGTCAGCAGATACAGCACCGCGGAGAACACGCTCGAGTCCGTATAGAGATGCAGCAGCGCCGAGCTGCCCCACGTCACGCCCGTGACGAACGAGTACACGCGCATGTTGTTCCACCACTTGCGCGTATGGGCGGAGCGGCTCATGCGACCGCCATCGCGCTTGTAGCCGAAGTAGAACCAGCAGACCGTGGCCGTCAGGCCCAGCATGACCCCACACCACGCGAGCAGCGCCGCGTGCTGGGCTTCGTGCCAGAAAGCTGCCGCGGTCAGACCCGGCAGGATCAGCGACGCGCCAATGCCCGTGGGGGAGACACGATGGACCGTGGCCAGCAATTTGGCGCGCGTCTCGGTGTCGAGCGGCGGCCCGGGCGGGGGCAGGAACTTGTTGAGCAGCGCGTTCAAGAGTTGACCCTGACTTCTGACGCTGACACCGCGGTGCGGCCCGACCCCGCGAAACTGCCAGAATCGACAGGATCGGCAAGGTGCGCCGGTCATTGCATGTGTCGCGCGATTGGTATTCCGAGTGGCGCATATCATGCCGCCTTTTGCCGCGCCGCGCCATGTTTCGGCAGCCTGAAGCGGCACAATCGATGCGCGCACGCCAGCGTTGTGGGGCAGGCGCATCGCTTGCCCGCTGGTTCGGCCCCTTGACGGGATGCCGCACTGCCACCAAATGGGGCAGACCGGGCCATTCGCCTTATAATGCCCGTTTTCGTGCGACGCCGGCGCTACCGGCAGCGGCCTAGCCGCATCGACAATGTAAGGACCGACGGGAAACCCAAGGTTCTCTCTGCAAGTGGTACGAGTTGGATCCCGATCCGACTACAGCAATTGATCGCTGCAAGGACCACGCCTCAGGGGCGGATACTTCTGCCCACAAGGCGGAGGTGTGCGCGGCATTGAGCTCTCCAAATGGGGAGTTTTGTAAGACGGAGCGCATTGAGGCTCTGGACGTTATGGTTCGGTCGGGGCCGTCGCAAGACGACCTGATAGTGAACCTGCTATGCGACTAGCAGTAGCCTAAGGAGACATGCGTCACTGGTAACGGTGGGGTGTGAAGCTCTCCTGACAACGTAGCCCCCGCAAGGGTGCGCCGCTATCGTGAGGTACGGCGTAGAGACTCCGAGCAGCAATGGGGTCAAGGAGCTAGGCTGGCTGGTATGGGTAACGTAAGTGAACTGCTGATAAACGTCGTAAGCATTGAGGTGCCAAAGCTGCTGACAGGCATCAACCAAATCGGTGTGTGGTCGGATATCTCGCTGGAAACTCGGGATACGTCGTCAACGGACCACCGGCGGAGAGGCGGACCCTAACCCAGTCGTGTAACGACCAGGGAACGCGTTAAGCCCGTATTACCGCCAGGGCGCAATTGGCCCCGGCAGGCGAACCGCAAGGAACGCTGTTGGTGATGCGGGTATAGGAAGTTGGAAAAAGCGAAGGCCGGGCTGTAATGGTCCGGATAGGGGTTGAAACATCATCCCACGCGAAAGCGGGCAGACTTCCAACCGGTCTTTCGTCGCAAGACGGCTGACTGAGTTCGAATCGAAATTTTTCCCCTCGGGGGCCAATGTGCCCCGCGAGGGGCATGTTGACCTTCTGATTGTTGGGGAACTTCAACGATAGGAGAGCAGCATGGAAGCAATTATTGGCAACAATGATTCTGCGCTCTCCGGCGCACCGCCAAGCTGGGATGCCATTCGATGGCGCCAAGTGGAACGGAACGTCCGGGCGATGCAGATCAGAATTGCGAAGGCAACAAAGGAAGGGGACTGGCGCAGGGTGAAAGCCTTGCAACGGTCTCTGACCCGCTCGTTCTCCGCCAAGGCATCGGCGGTGCGGCGAGTGACGGAGAACCAAGGTAAGCGAACGGCAGGCGTCGATCGTGAACTGTGGGACTCGCCTGAAGCTCGATGGGCAGCCATTGAGCGGTTAAAGCGCCGTGGATATCGGCCCCTGCCATTGCGGCGGGTCTTTATCCCCAAGGCCAACGGGAAGGAACGCCCACTAGGCATTCCGACCATGCTGGACCGAGCCATGCAGGCCTTACACCTGTTGGCGCTGGAACCGGTATCCGAGGGAACAAGCGATCCGAACTCTTATGGGTTTCGACTCAATCGCTCTACCGCGGACGCCATGTCCCAGCTATTCCTCAACCTGTCCAAAAAGGCTTCGGCCCAATGGATCTTGGAAGCGGATATCAAAGGATGCTTTGACCATATCAGTCACGACTGGCTGGAGCGCAATGTCCGCATGGACACGTCGATCCTTCGGAAGTGGTTGAAAGCTGGCGTGGTTTTTCAAGGTCAGTTTCAGGCGACCGACGCCGGAACGCCACAGGGGGGCATTATTTCCCCCACATTGGCCAATGTGGCGCTGAATGGGTTGGAAAAACAACTAGTCAAGTTCCTCGGGACAAAGCTAGGAGTCGCCAACTCGAAGAAGCTAAAAGTCAACGTAGTGCGATACGCGGACGACTTCGTGATCACCGGCAATACGCCGGAGTTGTTAGAGACCGAGGTGCGACCATGGGTGGAGCAGTTCCTTGCAAATCGGGGACTGACGCTATCCGAGGAGAAAACGCGGATCGTTCGCATCGACCAAGGCTTTGACTTCTTGGGGTGGAATTTCCGGAAGTACTCGGGAACGCTGCTCATCAAGCCGAGCCGGAAGAATGTGCAGACGTTCTACCGCAAAGTGAAAGAGGTCATCAGCACCAACAAGACGGTAAAGCAGACGGAGCTAATTCGCTTGCTGAACCCGATGCTACGGGGGTGGGCGCAGTATCACAGCCCGGTAGTAGCCAAGGCAACGTTCACTCGTTTGGAGCACGACGTATTCCGTGCCCTATGGCGATGGGCGAAACGGCGTCACCCGAAGAAGAAAGCTGACTGGTTGCGACAGAAGTACTTCGCGACCGTTGGGGATCGGACTTGGGTGTTCAGGGCCGCAGCGAAGAAAGACGACGGCAGTCGGGATTGGATGGAGTTGTACTCGTTACCCGCAACCGCCATCCAGCGCCACAAGAAGATCAAGGGGGATTACCACCCCTTTGACCCCGCCGACGAGATGTATGGGGAAGCCCTACGCCAAGAGCGCATGCAGAACAGCATGTCGCATCGGAAGCAATGGGTGAAGCTGTACATGTCTCAGCAGGGCTTGTGCGCGTTGTGTCAGTGCAAGATGACCAAAGAAACGGGGTGGCACGACCACCACATCGAACACCGCGTTCGCGGTGGCTCGGACGTCCTAGGGAATCGAGTGCTGTTGCATCCAAGCTGTCATGTCCAAGTGCATAATCATGGTTTGTTCGTAATGAAACCGGCCCCGGTCGTTTGACCGGGCTTTGTAAAGGCTTGAGCCGTATGCGGGGAAACTCGCACGTACGGTTCTTAGGGGGGGATGGGTCAGCAATGACCTGTCCCTACCCTCCCCCGAATCGCTTTTCCGCCGTCCTCGTGAAAGTCTTCCGCGGCCTGCCCAACGCCGAAAGCCGGGCGCCCTGCGCGCTCACCATCGGCAATTTCGACGGTGTGCACCGCGGCCACCAGTCGCTGCTCGCGCGCGCCCGTGCGGCCGCCGACGCGCGGGGCCTGCCACTGTGCGTGATGACCTTCGAGCCGCATCCGCGCGAGTTCTTCACGCCGGATCGTGCGCCCAAGCGCATCGCGCTGCTGCGCGACAAGCTCGACGCGCTGCGCGCCAACGGCGTGGATCGCGTGGTGGTAGAGCACTTCAATGCCCACTTCGCCAGCCAGTCGCCGCAGGCGTTCGTCGAGAACGTGCTCTGGCATGGCCTGCATACGCGCTGGGTGTTGGTGGGCGACGATTTTCGTTTTGGCGCGCGCCGCGCCGGCGACGTGGACTTTCTGCGCGACGCGGGTCAGCAGTACGGCTTCGATGTCGAGCAAATGGGCTCGGTGTCGGAAGGCGGCGTGCGGATCTCGAGTTCGGCGGTGCGCCAGGCGCTCGAGGATGGCGATCTCGAACACGCGCGGCGACTGCTGGGCCATGGCTACGCAATCAGCGGCCACGTGATCCATGGCCGCAAGCTGGGCCGCGACCTCGGTTTTCCCACGCTCAACCTGCGCATCTCGCACAAGCGTCCGGCCGTCAACGGCATCTTCGTGGTGCAGGTGCACGGCCTCGCGGAGCGGCCATTGCCGGGCGTGGCCAGCATCGGCGTGCGTCCGACCATCGAAGACGCCGGCCGCGTGCTGCTGGAGGTGCATCTGTTCGACTTCAATGCCAATCTCTACGGCAAGCTCGTGCGCGTGGAGTTCATGAAGAAGCTGCGCGACGAAGCGCGCTTCGACAGTCTGGACGAGCTGACCGCCGCCATCGCCAAGGACAGTGCCGACGCCCGTGCGTTTTTCGGCCTGACCGCGCCCGATGCCACGTCGGCGACCGATCGAATTAGGTAGCGGAGCCGATGCCGCACTGCGGCGTCGGTGGCCCGCCACCCCCTGCCTTACCCGTCAGTTACCCGAATGATCGCGCGGCGATCGACCTTCCGCCGCGCCCTGCTGTATTGCCGAGAATCAAGACATGTCCGACGACAAACGCGCCAAGCCCGAGAAAAGCAAGTATCCGGTCAACCTGCTGGAAACATCGTTCCCCATGCGCGGCGACCTGCCCAAGCGCGAGCCGCTGTGGGTCAAGCAATGGCAGGACAAGCAGCTCTACAAGAAGATTCGCGCGGCCCGCAAGGGCGCGAAGAAGTTCGTGCTGCACGACGGCCCGCCGTATGCGAACGGTGACATCCACATCGGCCACGCGGTCAACAAGGTCCTGAAGGACATGATCGTGAAAGCGCGCGGCCTGACGGGCCTGGACGCCGTGTACGTGCCGGGCTGGGACTGCCATGGCATGCCGATCGAGATCCAGATCGAAAAGCAGTTCGGCAAGGGCCTGCCAGTGCAGGAAGTCCAGGCCAAGGCGCGCGCCTACGCCACCGAGCAGATCGCGCGCCAGATGAAGGACTTCGAGCGCCTCGGCGTGCTCGGGGACTGGGCGCATCCGTACCTGACCATGAACTTCAGCAACGAGGCGGATGAACTGCGCGCGCTCGGCAAGATCATGGAGAAAGGCTACGTGTTCCGCGGCCTCAAGCCCGTGAACTGGTGCTTCGACTGCGGCTCCGCGCTGGCCGAGGCCGAAGTCGAGTACAAGGACAAGGTCGACCTGTCGATCGACGTCGGCTTCCCGTTCGCCGATACCGACAAGCTCGCGCACGCCTTCCATGTGCCCCTGGCCCAGTTGCAGGCGAAGCCGGGCTGGATCGTGATCTGGACCACCACGCCCTGGACGATCCCGTCGAACCAGGCGCTCAACGTGCATCCCGAGGTTGAGTACGCGCTGGTCGATACGCCGCGCGGCTACCTGATCCTGGCCACCGAGCGCGTCGAGGAACAGCTCAAGACCTACGGCCTCGAAGGCACCGTCGTCGCCACCGCGCGCGGCGAGGCACTGTCGGAAATCCGCTTCCATCATCCGCTCGCGAAGATGGATGCCGGCTACGACCGCCTGTCGCCGATCTACCTCGGCGACTACGTGACCATCGACACCGGCTCGGGCATCGTGCATTCGGCGCCCGCGTATGGCGTGGAAGATTTCCAGTCCTGCAAGGCGCATGGCATGCCCGACGCCGACATCATCAGCCCCGTGATGGGCGATGGCGTCTACGCCAGCACGCTGCCGCTGTTCGGCGGCATGATGATCTGGGACGCCAATCCGAAGATCGTCGAGGTACTGAAGCAGTCGGGCAACCTGTTCAACTCGCACAAGTACGAGCACAGCTACATGCACTGCTGGCGTCACAAGACGCCGATCATCTACCGCGCCACGTCGCAGTGGTTCGCGGGCATGGACGTGGTCCCCACCAACGATGGCCCGACGCTGCGCGAGACCGCGCTGGCGGGCATCGAGGCCACCGAGTTCTACCCGGCGTGGGGCAAGCAGCGCCTGCACAACATGATCGCGCATCGCCCGGACTGGACCCTCTCGCGTCAGCGCCAGTGGGGTGTGCCGATGGCATTCTTCCTGCACAAGGAGACCGGTGCCCTGCATCCGCGCACGCCCGAGCTGCTGGAAGAAGTCGCGAAGCGCGTGGCCCAGCACGGTATCGAAGCCTGGCAGACGCTCGATCCGAAGGAACTGCTCGGCGACGAGGCCGCGTTCTACGAGAAGAATCGCGACACGCTCGACGTGTGGTTCGACTCGGGCACCACGCACTGGACCGTGATCCGCGGCTCGCATCGTGACGACCTCTACGATCCCTCCGCTGACGAGCCGGATGGCCGCCTCGCGGACCTGTACCTCGAGGGCTCGGACCAGCATCGCGGCTGGTTCCACTCGTCGCTGCTGACCGCCTCGATGCTGTACGGCAAGCCGCCCTACAAGGCGCTGCTCACGCACGGCTTCACCGTCGATGGTGAAGGCCGCAAGATGTCGAAGTCGGTTGGCAACACGGTGTCGCCGCAGGACATCGCCAACAAGATGGGTGCCGAGATCATCCGCCTGTGGGTGGCCTCCACCGATTACTCGGGCGAGCTGTCGATCTCCGACGAGATCCTGAAGCGCGTGGTCGAGGGCTATCGCCGCATCCGCAACACGCTGCGCTTCCTGCTGTCGAACCTGACCGACTACGACCACGCGCAGCATGCGCTGCCGCCGTCGGAATGGCTCGAGATCGACCGCTACGCCGTGGCGCTGACCGAGCGCCTGCAGAAGGAAGTGCTGTCGCACTACGAAGGCTACGAGTTCCACCCGGTGGTGGCCAAGCTGCAGACGTTCTGCTCCGAAGACCTCGGCGGCTTCTACCTCGACGTGCTCAAGGATCGCCTGTACACGACCGCGCCGAACTCGCAGGCACGCCGTGCCGCGCAGAACGCGCTGTATCACATCACGCAGGCGATGCTGCACTGGATGGCACCGTTCCTGTCGTTCACTGCCGAGGAAGCCTGGCAGATCTTCGCCCACGGCACCGAGCACACGGACACGATCTTCACGAGCACGTACTACGCGGTGCCGACCGTTGACGACGCGGACGACCTGCTGCAGAAATGGCACGAGATCCGCGCGGTGCGCGCCGAGGTGACCAAGCAGCTCGAGGCCGTGCGCGTCGAGGGCGAGATCGGTTCGTCGCTGCAGGCGGAAGTCACGATCGCCGCGGGCGGCCCAGTACTGGCCGCGCTGCAGAGCCTCGCCGACGACCTGCGCTTCGTACTGCTGACGTCCGCGGCCAAGGTCACGCCCGCGCCGGATGGTGGCGACCTGCTGGTCACGGTCACGCCGTCCGCGCACGCCAAGTGCGAGCGCTGCTGGCACTATCGTGCCGACGTCGGTCACGATCCCGCGCATCCCACCCTCTGCGGCCGCTGCGACAGCAACCTGTTCGGCGCCGGTGAACACAGGAGTCACGCCTGATGGCAACGTCTTCGTCCTCGTCGCGCGCGCGTCCTTCGCGTCCTTCCGGGCGCAATGGCAACGGCAAGGCCGCACGCGGCAGCAGCACCACGCCGCTGCTGTGGATGGCCTTTGCAGTGCTGGTGATCATTCTCGACCAGTTCTTCAAGATCCTGATCAGTCGTTCATTCGTCTACGGCGAGTCGCGTCCGGTCACCAGCTTCTTCAACCTCGTGCTGGTGTGGAACAAGGGCGCGGCGTTCAGCTTCCTTGCGGATGCGGGCGGCTGGCAGCGCTGGTTTTTCACAGCACTGGCGGTGGTGGTGGCCGGCTTCATCGTGTGGTTGCTGTATCGCCATAACGGTCAGAAGATGTTCTGCCTGGCGATCTCGATGATCCTCGGCGGCGCCATCGGCAACGTGATCGATCGTGTCGTGCATGGCCACGTGATCGACTTTCTCGACTTTCACCTGCGCAATACGCACTTTCCGGCGTTCAACGTCGCGGACTGCGCCATCACGGTTGGCGCGGTGCTGCTAATCGTCGATGAGCTGCGTCGGGTCAGACGTCACTGAACGACGCCACCGAGCGCCGCCACTGAGCGCCGCCATTGAGCGCGGCCACCGCCGGATCGCTCCAATGAGGGTCCGGCACGTGGCGCACGGCGGCGGTATGATGCGCCATCTTCGTTCCCACAGAGCTTCTCCATGGATCTGCGCGGCAAGCACATCGTCCTCGGCCTGTCCGGCGGCATCGCCTGCTACAAGTCGGCCGAGGTAGTCCGTCTGCTGACCAAGGCCGGCGCCACCGTGCAGGTGGCGATGACCGAGGCGGCAACGCACTTCATCACGCCGGTCACCATGCAGGCGCTGTCCGGGCGCCCGGTCTACGTGTCCCAATGGGATGCGCGCGTCGATAACAACATGGCGCATATCGACCTCTCCCGCGAGGCCGATGCCATCCTGATCGCGCCCGCGTCCACGGACCTCATGGCGCGCCTCGCGCATGGCCTTTGCGACGATCTGCTGACCACGCTGTGCATCGCGCGCGATTGCCCGCTGCTGCTGGCGCCGGCGATGAACCGCCAGATGTGGGCGGCACCCGCCACACAGCGCAACGCGGCGCAACTGCGCGCGGACGGCGTGACGATCCTCGGTCCCGGCAGTGGCGACCAGGCCTGCGGCGAGATCGGCGATGGCCGCATGCTCGAGCCCGTAGAGATCGTGGAAGACCTGATCGCGTTCTTCCAGCCCAAGACGCTCGTCGGCAAACGCATGCTGATCACGGCGGGGCCGACGTTTGAAGCGATCGATCCGGTGCGCGGCATCACCAATCTGTCTTCGGGCAAGATGGGCTTCTCGATTGCGCGCGCCGCGCGCGAAGCGGGCGCCGAGGTGCTACTCGTGGCCGGGCCCACCGCGCTGCCGACGCCACGTGGCGTGGCGCGGACCGATGTGCGCAGCGCCCAACAGATGCATGACGCGGTACTCGCGCAATTGCGCGATATCGACGTGTTTGTCGCGGTGGCCGCCGTCGCGGACTGGCGCCCCGCGTCGGTCTCGGACCAGAAGCTCAAGAAGGCTAACGATACCGACACGCCCACGCTGCAGTTCGTGCAGAACCCCGATATTCTCGCCACCGTCGCCGCGCGTGCCAACGCGCCGTTCTGCGTCGGCTTTGCGGCTGAGAGCGAAAACCTTGCGCAGTACGGCGAGGAAAAACGCCGCCGCAAGGGCGTGCCACTGCTGGTCGGCAACATCGGCCATCACACGTTCGGCATGGACGATAACGAGATCGTGCTGTTCGATGCCAATGGCATGACGCGCCTGCCGCGTGCGGACAAGCTCGCGCTTGCACGCCAGCTCGTGAGCGCAATCGCCGATCGGCTGCCGCGCCAGCTGCCCTGATACCGCTCACTCCGGGACCCCGCATGACCGCTACCCAGAACGACAAGCCGCGTATGCGGCTGTCCGTCCTCGATCAAAGCCCGGTAATCGCCGGCCACACCGCGCGCGACGCGCTGGCCGCCACCGTGGATCTCGCGCAGATGGCCGATGACCTCGGCTATACGCGTTACTGGTGCGCGGAACATCATGGCCTGCAAGGCGTGTGTAATCCCGCGCCCGAAGTCATGCTCGCGCGCCTGGGCAGCGTGACGCGACGCATCCGGCTCGGTTCGGGCGGCGTCATGCTGCCCTACTACAGCCCGTTCAAGGTCGCCGAGCAATTCCGCATGCTCGAAGGTCTGTTTCCGAACCGGATCGACCTCGGCGTGGGCCGCGCACCCGGCGGCGACATGCGCACCGCGCAGGCGGTGGCGATGGGCGACTACAACCGTGGCGACCAGTTTGCGGAGCAGGTGCAGGACCTGGCGTGGCTGCTGAGCGGCGAGGTGCCGCCCGGCCATATCGCCGATGGCGTGCTGCTACAGCCGGCCATCGATACGCGCCCCGAAATCTGGGTGCTCGGCTCGAGCGATTTCGGCGGCGCGCTCGCCGCGAAGCTTGGCGTGCGCTTTGCGTTCGCGCACTTCATCAACGCCCACTATGGGCACGCGGTGGCACGCCAGTATCGCGAGACCTTCGAGCCGGGCTACGAGCAGACTCCGTACAGCGCCGCGGCCGTATTCGTGATCTGCGCCGACACGCAGACCGAGGCAGACCAACTCATGCGCGCGGTCGATATCCGCCGCGTGCAGATGGCCTACGGTATCAACGCGCCGATCCCCTCGCTGGCACAGGCACAGGATTTTTCGCCCACCGAGCGCGACCGCATGATCATCGAGCGTGAACGTCCGCGCACGATCTGCGGTACGCCCGAGGTCGTCACCGAGCAGATGCTGGCGTTGCGCGAGCGTTTTGCCGCCGACGAGCTGGTCGTGCTCAGCGTCACCGCAAGCTATGCGGCACGCCAGCGTACCTATCAGTTGCTCGCGGAAGCGTTCGAGCTCGACGCATAGGCAGTGGCCGCCGCGACTGCGCTACCATCGCCCCTGCAATCGCACCTTTTCGCTTTTTGATTCGGAAATCATGACCGCTGCACTGAACCCATCCGTCGAAATCAAGGTTCTCGACGCTCGCCTGAACGACTGGGGCCTGCCGGCCTACCAGAGCGATATGGCTGCCGCCATCGACCTGCACGCCTGCGTGGACGCCCCGGTCACGATCGAAGCGGGCACGCCCGCGCAACTGATCCCGGCCGGCATCGCCGTGCATATGGGCAACCCGTACATGGCCGCGACCATCGTGCCGCGCTCGGGTCTCGGCCACAAGAAGGGCCTCGTGCTCGGCAACTCGATCGGCGTGATCGACGCCGATTACCAGGGGCAGATCATGGTGAGCGTGTGGAATCGCAATGCGCCCGGCACCGAGCCGATCGTGATCCAGCCCGGCGAGCGCATCGCGCAGATGATGTTCGTGCCGGTGCTACGTCCGGTGTTCACCACGGTGACCGAGTTCTCGGAAGACAGCGCCCGCGGCGCGGGCGGCTTCGGCTCGACCGGCGTATCTCACGCCAAGGCTGGTTGATCAGGCCTGCGTGAAGAGCATTGCCACGCCGTTCGCGGCGTGGGCCGGAATCAGCGTATCGCGCGGCCCGAGGTCGCGTGCTTCAACACCCGCGGTGCGCCAGTGCGCGCGCGCCACCGCCAGATCGGCCGTGCGCAGCCGGATCGCGGCATAGCCGGGTTCCTCGCGCACGATCTCGGCGGTGCCAGTCTGCGCCGCCAGCGCGGCTGCTGACGTCACCACCAGCTCCGCATCGTCGATCGCTACCCGCACCGCACCGTTCCGCAGCGGTGACATCTCACCTTCAGTCATCCGCGCATAGGTCTGTCCTGCCGCTTCGACCTGCTCCGCCGGCACGACGAGATACATCGCCGCGATCGCGGTGGCGCCATTGGCGTGCGCCATCCACTCCGGACGCCACAGCAACTCGGGCGTACGGTGCTCGCAGACGAAATAGCGCGCGCCGGGCGCGCCATCGACCGCCGTTACGCGAAACGTGGCCGCATGCTCGCTACCGTCATCGAGGCGTACCGGCCGCGAGAACTCGATCGGCTCGGAGCGCTCGATGCCGGCTTCGCGTAGCCGCGCGGCCGTGGCGAAGGCATCGCGGCTCTTGCATGACGTGGCCGCGCACCCGCCGCCGCGCTGCTGCGCGTCCCAGTAGTACTGCCGGCTCGGCGTCGGCGCGGTCACGTGCAGTAACTCGAGGTAGTCACGCGCGAGCATGATGCAGTGGTTCTGCGACCCCAGCGTGTGATAGCCGCGCGGCGTCAGCGTGAAGCCGAGTCGCTTCCAGTTGTCGACTGCCGCATCGAGGTCCTGGCAGATGATGACGGCGTGATCGTACGGTTCCGAGAGTCGGGCAGCGGCGCGGGTCATGGGGAAATCAATCGAACTGAATGTTGGCCTTGCGGGCGACCGCCTGCCACTTGTCGTGCTCGTGGCGCACCAGATTGCCGAGCTCGGCCGGCGTACCGACCGCGATCTCGAAACCCTGCGCCTGCAGTGCCTCGACCACACGCGGCTGACGGATCGAACTGGCGAGCGCATCGTGCAGGCGCATCACCGTGTCGGACGGCAGATTGGCCGGGCCGAACACACCGATCCAGGAATAAGCCTCGAAGCCCTTGTAACCCTGCTCCGCGACGGTCGGCACCTGCGGCAATTGCTTCAGGCGCGAGGTACCCGTGACGCCGAGCACCTTGATGGTCTTGGCGGCCACATGGGCCTGCACCGCGGCGTAGCTGCTGAAGAACACATCGACTTCACCCGCGAGCACGGCCTGCACTGCCGGGCCACCGCCCTTGTAAGGCACATGCAGGAAATGAACGCCCGCTTCAGTTGCCAGCGCTTCCGCCGCCAACTGATTCAGGCTGCCAATGCCGGATGATGCATAACGCACACCATCGGGACGCGCACGGGCCATATCCACCAGTTCACGCACATTTGACGCCATCAGTGCCGGATTTGCCGCGATCACCAGCGGAAAACGCACCAACTGCGAGATTGGCGTGAAGTCCTTGAAGGTATCGTACGGCAGGTTCTTGTACGCAAAAGGATTGATCGCATGCGTATCGAACGCCATCAGCAGCGTATTGCCGTCAGGACGGGCTCTGGCCACAGTGTTGCTTGCGATCAAGCCGCCCGCGCCGGGCTTGTTGTCGACCACCACGGTCTGGCCGAGTGCGGTCTTGAGTCCGGGCTGCAACTGGCGCGCCACGATATCCACGCTGCCACCGGGCGGGAAAGGCAGCACCATCGAGATAGGGCGGCTATTGGCCGGGCTTTCCGCATGGGCAAGCGACGCGACGGACGACAGGGAACCGAGCGCGATCGACGAGGTACCGAGAGGCAGGGACTTCAACAGCAGGCGGCGCAGCCGCGTGCGTTCGGGAGAGGACATCGGAAACTCGGACAGTGCGATCCTGCGATCGCAACAAGGCAAAAAGAAAAAAGGGCGGCAAAGCTGCCGCCCTGTATTTTGCCCGAGGAATGTACATTCTGCAGACAAAATGCCCGTCTATCGCCCACTATGCCGGGCAACGCGGAACAATCCCTGTTTTCAGGCCTCCGCGCGTTGCTCGCTTTCCGGCGCCTCGGGCGGTTCCGGATCGGCCTCGGAGAAGGTCAGCTTGATCTGATCCTGCTCGTCCAGATCCACCGCGACCTTGCCGCCGCTTACCAGTCGGCCAAACAGCAACTCGTCGGCCAGCCCCTTGCGGATCATGTCCTGGATCAGACGTTGCATCGGTCGCGCGCCCATCAGCGGATCGAAGCCCTTCTTCGCGAGGAACTTGCGCAGTCGCTCGGTGAAGCTGGCTTCCACCTTCTTCTCGTGCAACTGCTCTTCCAGCTGCATCAGGAACTTGTCCACGACACGCAGGATGATTTCCTCGTCCAGCGAACGGAAGCTGATGGTCGCATCCAGACGGTTGCGGAACTCCGGCGTGAACATGCGCTTGATGTCGGCCATCTCGTCGCCCTGCTCGCGCGCGGTCGTGAAACCGATCGTCGCCCGGTTCATGGTCTCGGCGCCCGCATTCGTGGTCATGATGATGATCACGTTGCGGAAATCCGCCCGACGGCCGTTGTTGTCGGTCAGCGAACCGTGGTCCATGACCTGCAGCAGAATATTGAAGATATCCGGATGCGCCTTCTCGATTTCATCGAGCAGCAACACGCAATGCGGCTTCTTCGTCACGGCTTCGGTCAATAAACCACCTTGATCAAACCCGACATATCCCGGCGGCGCGCCGATCAGGCGGCTTACCGCATGGCGCTCCATGTATTCCGACATGTCGAAGCGCAGCAACTCGATGCCCATGATGAACGCGAGCTGCTTGGCCACTTCCGTCTTGCCGACGCCGGTCGGACCCGAGAACAGGAACGAACCGATCGGCTTGTCCGTCTTGCCCAGACCCGCACGCGACATCTTGATGGCCGATGCCAGTGCTTCGATCGCCGGGTCCTGACCGAACACCACCGACTTCAGGTCACGCTCGAGCGTCTGCAGCTTGCTGCGGTCGTCCTGGTTCACGCTTTGCGGCGGGATGCGTGCGATGCGCGAGACGATGTCCTCGATCTCGCCCTTGCCGATAGTCTTCTTCTGCTTCGACTTGGGCAGGATGCGTTGTGCGGCACCCGCCTCATCGATCACATCGATCGCCTTATCCGGCAGATGACGGTCGGTGATAAACCGTGCCGACAACTCTGCCGCGGCCGTCAGCGCCGACGCCGCGTACTTCACGCCGTGGTGCTCTTCGAAGCGCGACTTCAGACCGCGCAGGATCTGCACCGTCTGATCGACCGTGGGTTCGACCACGTCGATCTTCTGGAACCGGCGTGACAGCGCCGCATCCTTCTCGAAGATGCCGCGATATTCAGTGAACGTGGTGGCGCCGATGCACTTGAGCTGGCCCGACGACAGCGCCGGCTTGAGCAGGTTGCTCGCGTCCAGCGTGCCGCCCGACGCGGCGCCCGCGCCGATCAGCGTGTGGATTTCATCGATAAACAGGATCGCGTTCGGATTGTCCTTGAGCGACTTCAGCACGCCCTTGAGACGTTGCTCGAAATCGCCGCGGTACTTGGTACCGGCCAGCAGCGCGCCCATGTCGAGCGAGTACACGACCGCCTTCTCGAGGATGTCGGGCACTTCGTTCTTGGTGATGCGCCATGCGAGCCCTTCCGCGATCGCGGTCTTGCCCACGCCGGCTTCGCCCACGAGCAACGGATTGTTCTTGCGGCGGCGGCACAGGACCTGCACCACGCGCTCCACTTCGCTCTCGCGGCCGATCAACGGATCGATCTTGCCGGCCTTGGCCAGCGTGTTCAGATTCTGCGTGTACTGCTCGAGCGGGCTTTCCTTGCCGTCACCGCCCTCGCCTTCGGGATTGCCTTCACCGTGCTTGGCCGGCTCGGCCTGGTCCTTGCGGATCCCGTGGCTGATAAAGTTGACCACGTCCAGGCGCGTAACGCCCTGCTGCTGCAGGTAGTACACCGCGTGGGAGTCCTTCTCGCCGAAGATCGCCACGAGCACGTTGGCACCTGTCACTTCCTTCTTGCCGTTGGAAGTTGACTGGACGTGCATGATCGCGCGCTGGATCACGCGCTGGAAACCCAGCGTCGGCTGCGTGTCGACCTCATCGCTGCCTGGCACCACCGGTGTGTTGTCGGCGATGAAATTCTTCAGGCTTGTGCGCAAGTCCTCGATGTTGGCCGCGCACGCGCGCAACACCTCGGCTGCCGTGGGATTGTCGAGCAGCGCCAGCAGCAGGTGTTCCACGGTAATGAACTCGTGGCGGGCCTGGCGGGCCTCGACGAAAGCCATATGCAGGCTTACTTCCAATTCTTGCGCAATCATGCTTCCTCCATCACGCACTGCAGGGGATGCCCCGCCTGCCGCGCATGGGTTGACACTAATTCCACCTTGGTCGCCGCGATATCTCTCGTGTAGATGCCGCAGACACCCTTGCCTTCCCGGTGGACGGTGAGCATGATCTGCGTCGCCGTCTCCCGGTCCCTGCTGAAATACTGCTGCAGGATCATCACGACGAACTCCATAGGAGTGTAGTCGTCATTGAGCAGGACCACCTTGTACATCGCCGGGGGCTTGAGCTGCTGCTCTCGCCGTTCGATGACGGTGCCTGCTTCGCGTTGTGGGGTATTCGCCAGCCGTGTAACCATGGCCTTATTCTAACCCTTACTCACAAGTCTGCAATTTGGGGAAAAGCCGCCGGATTCAAGACCCGGCTACTGCGAAAAATCTTAACCGCGATCCTGCGTGTGACAGCGCACGGTAAGTCGCACGCCACGCACGTTGCTGGTGCAGCCTCGCACCGGCGAAGCTCGCACAACCGGCGTGCCTGACGCGCGCCGGTGCACGGCCTCCAAGGTACCATTGCCAGCCGTTTCAATCCCGCCACACCCTACGCCCAGTGGGGAATCTGCCAGCTTGACAGCCTTTTGGTTTGCCAGAAAAATCGATCGCACATCCAGGCACGGCCGGCGAGCCAAAGCATACAAGGTCGTCCTAGGATGGATCCGTGAGCGGGAGGCTTGCGTCCGAACCTTGTCCCCCGCTTGAAACTGTTATTTCGTTGGGGGAGTTTATGGCAAGCGGTATCGTCAAATGGTTCAATGACGCCAAAGGCTTTGGGTTCATCAAGCCGGACGACGGCGAAGAAGAACTGTTTGCGCACTTTTCGGCCATCCAGATGGCAGGTTTCAAAACGCTGAAGGAAGGCCAGCGCGTCTCGTTTGAAGTGGTCCAGGGCCCCAAGGGCAAGCAGGCCACGAACATTCAGGACGGCGTGTAAATCGTGCGCCGACCGTACCGGCCATAGAGCTCGACGGTCCCCTGGATGCGAGGGAGCGGTACGCTACCGGAACGGGATCAGACCCCGCGTCCAGCAAAAAGCCCGGAGATCTCCGGGCTTTTTGTTTGTCTGGCACAGCGCTTTAGATAGCATTTTTCCTAAAGATGACAGGCTCTTGCGCCGAAGCAAGGTGGGAGGACGCGCGTTCCACGACAGTGTGCGTCGGATTTTTCCCAATTTGCATTGTCATGATCAAACGCACCATTCTTTCCCTCGCCCTGCTCGGCACCGCCGCCTGGTTCGGCACCACCCAAGGCCGCGAGCACGCTGGCCCGGCTCACTGGAGCTATGCCGGCAAGACCGGGCCCGAGCACTGGGCCGAGCTCGACCCGGCCTACGCCACCTGCAAGCTCGGCCATGCGCAATCGCCGATCGATATTCGCGACACCAGCACGGGCAAGCCGGTGCCGGTCGACTTCGCCTATACCGCGGGCGCCGCATCGGTCGTCAATAACGGCCATACCGTCGAGTTCGATGTGCGGGACGGCGGCAGCATCCGCGTGGATGCCATCGCCTACCAGCTGGCGAACATTCACTTCCATACACCCAGCGAAGAGCGCTTCGCTGGCAAGGTCTATCCGATGGCGGCGCACCTCGTGCATCGCGACGGCGCCGGCAATCTCGCGGTGGTCGCAGTCATGTTCGAGGAGGGGGAAGACAACGCGGCGCTGGCCCCAATCTTCGCGGCGATGCCGAAGCGCGTGGGCAAGTCAGTGAAGCTGGCGCACGCACTCGACGCCAGCGCGTTCCTGCCGGCCGAGCGCGCGTATTACGCGTTCACCGGTTCGCTGACCACCCCGCCCTGCAGCGAAGGCGTGCAATGGCGCGTGCTCAAGCAGCCCGTGCGGATCTCGCCCGCGCAACTCGACACTTTCCGCCGGCTCTATCCCATGAACGCGCGGCCAGTTCAGAAACTGAACGATCGCAAGGTCGAGGGCTGACCCTGGCTACATGTTGTCGATCATCACCTGGCCAAAGCCGGAGCACGAGACCTGCGTCGCGCCTTCGAGCTGGCGCGCGAAGTCGTAGGTCACCTTCTTCGACAGAATCGCGCGTTCCATCGATGCGATGATCAGGTCCGCGGCTTCGGTCCAGCCCATATGCCGCAGCATCATTTCGGCCGACAGGATTTCCGAGCCCGGATTCACGTAGTCCTTGCCCGCATACTTAGGCGCGGTGCCGTGCGTGGCTTCGAACATCGCCACCGAGTCCGACATGTTCGCGCCGGGCGCGATGCCGACCCCGCCCACCTGCGCGGCCAGCGCGTCGGAGATATAGTCGCCATTGAGGTTGAGCGTGGCGATGACCGAGTATTCGGCCGGGCGTAGCAGGATCTGTTGCAGGAACGCGTCGGCGATGGTGTCCTTGATCACGATGTTGCGGCCCGTCTTCGGGTTGCGCAGCCTGCACCATGGCCCGCCATCGACGAGTTCGGCACCGAATTCCTGCTGCGCGAGTTCGTAGCCCCAGTCGCGGAACGCGCCCTCGGTGAACTTCATGATGTTGCCCTTGTGCACGAGCGTGACCGACGGCCGGTCGTGGTCGATCGCGTACTGGATGGCCTTGCGCACGAGCCGCTGCGTGCCTTCGCGCGACACCGGCTTGATGCCGATGCCCGAACTCTCGGGAAAGCGGATCTTGTGCACGCCCATCTCGTTCTGCAGGAACGCGATCAGTTTTTTCGCATTCGCACTTTCCGCCGCCCATTCCAGACCCGCATAAATGTCTTCCGAGTTCTCGCGGAAGATCACCATGTTCGTCTTCTCCGGCTCGCGTACCGGCGATGGCACACCCTTGAAATAACGCACCGGACGCAGGCACACGTACAGGTCCAGCTGCTGGCGCAGCGTGACGTTGAGCGAGCGGATGCCGCCACCGACCGGCGTGGTCAGCGGTCCCTTGATGGCGACCACGTACTCCCGGACGGCATCCAGCGTTTCATCGGGCAGCCACACGTCGGGGCCGTACACGCGCGTCGATTTGGCGCCGGCATAGATCTCCATCCACGCAATGCGACGCTTGTCGCCGTAGCTCTTGGCCACGGCCGCATCGACGACGCGCAGCATGACCGGCGTGATATCGATGCCGGTACCGTCGCCCTCGATGTACGGGATGATCGGCTGGTCCGGCACGTTCAGCGAACCGTCTTCGTTGACCGTGATCTTCTCGCCTGCGGGAATCTTGATGTGCTGGTACATAAGCGTCTCCTCATTCGCGTCGCGAGGCATTTTGCAGCAAACCGCGCCATGCCGCCATATTGCTCCGCTGCGATCGGGCCGTGACTGGCTCAAGCACGGGCATAATCTGCGCCCATGACGCTGATTGCCCTCAACAAGCCGTTCAACACCATGAGCCAGTTTTCGCCGCACCCTTCGCGGCCCACGCTGGCCGATTGCGTGCACGTGCCCGATGTCTATCCCGCCGGCCGGCTCGATGCCGACAGCGAGGGGCTGCTTCTGCTGACCGACGACGGCGCGCTGCAGGCCCGCATCGCCGATCCCGAACACAAGCTCGCCAAGATCTATCTGGCGCAGGTGGAGGGCGTGCCTGACGACGCCGCGCTCGCCCGGCTGCGGCGTGGCGTGGACCTTGGCGATTTTGTCACGCGCCCGGCGCGCGCGCGGGTCGTGGAAGAGCCGGACTGGCTATGGACGCGCGAACCGCCGATCCGTTTTCGCGCCGCCATTCCGACCACGTGGGTCGAACTCGAGATCCGCGAAGGCAAGAATCGCCAGGTCCGGCGTATGACGGCAGCAGTGGGATTTCCGACGCTGCGGCTCGTGCGCGTGGCCATCGGCGCGCTGCGGCTGACCGAGCTCGGCCTGCTGCCGGGGCAGTCCTGCGCGGTCGAGGCCGCAGCCATCGGCCTGCCAGCGCGCCCCACCCCGACAGCAAAGGTGGGAGCAAAGGCTGACTCAAAGACAGCCGTAAGACGGCGTTACAAATAGGTACATTCCTGTGGTCAACCCGGTACGAGACGGTGTCGTTTCTGTGGCTGACACGTCAAATTGCGCGTCGATTTTTCCCAGACTGCACTCAAAATTCGAGGATTCCGCACATGAAAAAACTGATCGCTGCCCTGGTTGTCGGCCTGTTCGCCACCGGCGCTTTCGCACAAGCTTCGGCGCCTGCTGCCGACGCCGCCGCACCGGCCGCTGCCTCGAAGACCGCCAAGAAGAAGGCATCGCACAAGAAGCACGCTGCGAAGAAGGCTGCCTCGGCACCGGCCGCGCAGTAAATCTTCGCATCAGGCATTCGCACGGGTGCTGCAGCGCCCGCGCGATCCGAAGGCAGGCTCGCTCCGGCAGCCTGCCTTTTTGTTGCCCGCCATGATGGCCCGCGGTGATGGCAACCGTTCTCGCCACCCCAGCGCGCCCGTGCTGCGCTATGCTCACGGTCTGCCGTCGAACCACTCCAACGTTCCCGCCATGCATTCCGTGCTCAAGACTTCGCTGGCCGCCTGTGCTTTCGCGCTGACCGCCTTTGCCCCCGCCTTTGTACCCCTTGCGCACGCCCAGAGCGCGCTGCCCACGATCAATCTGAACGCGGGCATGTACGCCATTCATGCGGAAGTGGCCGACAATCCAGCCTCGCGCGAGCGCGGACTCATGTATCGCCAGAATATGCCCGCGAATGCCGGCATGCTGTTCGTGTTCGACGAGAAGGCCGGACATTGCTTCTGGATGAAGAACACGAACCTGCCGCTGTCGATCGCCTTTCTGGCCGACGACGGCAGCATCGTGAACATCGAGGACATGGCACCGCAGACCGAGGACAATCACTGCCCGCGCGCGGCCGTGCGCTATGCGCTGGAGATGAACAAGGGCTGGTTCGCGCAGAAGGGCATCAAGTCCGGCGCGAAGATTGGCGGGCTGCCCGCACCGAAGCAGCCGCAGTAAGAACGCACTGAGCCCGCACGCGAGGCTCAGTCGCGGAAGTTGTTGAAGTCCAGCGGAGCGTCGGATACATCCTTGCGCAACAGCGCGATCACCGATTGCAGGTCATCGCGCTTGGTGCCCGACACGCGCACGGCATCGCCCTGGATGCTCGCCTGCACCTTGATCTTGCTGTCCTTGATCATGCGGACGATCTGCTTGGCGAGGTCGCCGGTCACGCCCTTCTTGATCGTGATGACCTGCTTGACCTTGTCACCGCTGATCTTCTCGATCTTGCCGTAGTCGAGGAAGCGCACGTCCACATTGCGCTTGGCCATCTTGTTGATCATCACATCCTTGACCTGGCTGAGCTTGAAGTCGTCATCGGCAAAGGCGGTCAGTTCGCCCTCCTTCTGCTCGATGCGCGAATCGGAGCCCTTGAAGTCGAAACGCGTGAAGATTTCCTTGTTGGATTGCTCCACGGCGTTCTTCACTTCCACCATGTTTGCTTCACATACTACGTCGAACGACGGCATCTTCTTTCTCCTGGGTGTCGCGCGCCCGCCGGCACGCTCGACCGGTTACGTATAATCCTGCCCACCACGACTGGTCAATTGCATGGCAGATTTCCGAGAATTTTATCCCCTGCGCCGCCACAACACATTCGGATTCGATGTCCGCGCGCGTCTGGCGGTGTCCGTGCGCAGCGAAAAAGACCTCGTTGAAGCTCTCGACGACCCGCGCGCGCAAGGCCTGCCGGTGGTCGTGCTCGGCGGCGGCAGCAACGTGGTGCTGTCGGGCGACCTCGACGCCCTCGTGCTGCTGATCGAGATTCCGGGCTACCACGTGACCGAAAGCGCGGGTACCGATGGCAGCGTGCATGTTACCGCCGGCGCCGGCGAGAACTGGCACGGGCTGGTTGGCCGCACGATCGCCGATGGCCTGCCGGGCCTCGAAAACCTTGCACTGATTCCCGGTACCGTCGGCGCCGCGCCCATCCAGAACATCGGTGCCTACGGCGTGGAGCTCTGCGAGCGCCTGGCGAGCGTGCGCGCTTATGACCGGCAGACCAGGACGTTCGTGGAACTGGATGCCGCGCAATGCGCGTTCGGCTACCGCGACAGTGTATTCAAGCATGCCGGCCGCGACCGTTACATCATCACCGCAGTGACCTTGTGCCTGCCACGGCCATGGCAGCCCGCGCTCGGATATACCGAACTCGCGCGGGAACTTGAGGGTCTGGACCAACCGGATGCCGCGCGGATCCGCGACGCGGTGGTGGCCATTCGCTCGCGCAAGCTGCCCGATCCGGCCGTGATCGGCAATGCGGGCAGCTTCTTCAAGAATCCGATCGTCGACGCGACGCAGCGCGACGCGCTGGTTGCCGCCAATCCATCGCTGGTCAGCTATCGCCAGTCCGACGGCCGCTACAAGCTGGCGGCCGGATGGCTGATCGATCAATGCGGATTCAAAGGGGTGAGCGACGGTCCCGTGGGCGTCTATGCAAAGCAGGCGCTGGTGCTCGTGCACCACGGCGGCGGTAGCGCGCGCGATCTGCTCGCGCTCGCGCACCGCATCGCGGACACCGTGCAGGAACGCTTCGGCGTCCGCATCGAGCCGGAGCCGGTCATCATCTGACCGGCTGCCGGCGGTTAGCCGCAGAGGTCAGTTGCAGGCGGTCAACCGAAATGGCAGACGTAATCGAGGGTCTCGGTGACCTCGATGTCGAACTTGCTGTCACCCGGCACGCTGAACTGCTGACCAGCGCTGTAGGTCTGCCATTCGCTGGCGCCCTGCAGACGCACGCGACACGATCCACCGTTGATCTCCATGATCTCGGGCGCGCCCGTACCGAACGTCAGTGCCGACGGGAAAATCACGCCCAGCGTCTTGCGCGTGCCATCGGGAAACACCACCGTGTGGCTCACGCACTTGCCATCGAAATACAGATTGGCCTTCTTGACTACGCTTACGTTATCAAACTTGTTGTCGAACTGAGCCTGGCTTTCACTCATTTACCAATTCCTGTTTTCTGGTTTGAAGCGCTTAGTACTTGCCGCAGAGCAGATACTCCATGAGCGCCTTCTGCACGTGCAGACGGTTCTCGGCTTCCTCCCACACGACGCTGCGCGGGCCATCGATGACCGCGGCCTCCACTTCCTCGCCGCGGTGCGCGGGCAGGCAGTGCATGAACAGCGCGTCGGGCGCGGAGCGATCCATCATCGCGGTGGTGACCATCCAGTCCTTGAACGCACGCTTGCGCGCGTCGTTCTCGGCCTCGAAGCCCATGCTGGTCCACACGTCGGTGGTCACCAGATGCGCGCCGTCGCAGGCGGCCAGCGGATCGGCAAACACCTTCACGAGGCTGGCCGCGGAGGCCGGCACCATGGCCGGATCGAGCTGATAGCCAGGCGGCGCCGAGAAATGGAACGTGAAGCCGAGCCGCTCGGCGGCCTGGATCCATGTGTAGGCCATGTTGTTGGCATCGCCGATCCACGCCACGACCTTGCCGCGAATGCTGCCGCGCTGCTCGATGTACGTGAAGACGTCCGCCAGCACCTGGCACGGGTGGTATTCGTTGGTGAGTCCGTTGATCACCGGCACACGCGAATGCGCGGCGAAGCGCTCAAGGATCTCCTGACCGAAGGTGCGGATCATGATGATGTCCACCATGCGGGAGATCACCTGTGCCGCATCCTCGATCGGCTCGCCGCGTCCCAGCTGCGAATCGCGCGTGTTGAGAAACACCGCGTGGCCGCCCAGCTGGTGGATGCCAGCCTCGAACGACAGACGCGTGCGCGTGGAATTCTTTTCGAAGATCATGGCCAGCGTGCGATCGTGCAGCGGGTGCCAGGTCTCGTAGTTCTTGAACTTCGCCTTGAGGATCTGCGCGCGGTCCAGCAGGTACTCGTACTCCTCGGCGGAGAGGTCGTTGAACTGCAGGTAATGCTTGATCGAGGTTGAGCTCATAAAACAATTAAGGCGGCCCGTCGGAGAGCCGCCTTTTCCGTCGCTTGCGCAATTTAACTGCAAGAATCATAAGGGATTATTCAGGCTTTGGCGAGCCCGGAGTCACCCCATGTCAGGGTCACAATGGCGTCATGCAGGTAGGCCCCAATGGGGCGCCCACAGCCGCTCTCGCGACGGGAGGCACTTATGCGCAACTCTTATATAAGATATAATACTCGCTGATTCACGCGGGGCTTGGCATACAGTGCCACCGCCCGCCCCGGCACCAAAAGTGCCTCGCAGACATCGACCCCGCAAGTCCCATGAATTCCAACGTTCGCGAATATTTCATCCAAGGCATTACCACGCAAGGTAAGACTTTCCGTCCGAGCGACTGGGCAGAGCGGCTGTGCGGCGTGATGGCGCAGTTCCGGCCCGAGGGCGACTCCGGCGACCCCCGCTACACCTACTCGCCGTATGTGCGGCCAGTGATCATCGGTGGGGTCAAGAACGTGGTGGTGGATGTGCGACTGCGCGACATCGAGCCCAAGGCGCTGGACTTCGTGCTGAACTTCGCGCGCGACAACGACCTGCAGCTCGTGGAGGCCTGCTCGATCGATTGAGGGCAGGCACCCAGACCAAGCACCCGAACCAAAAAAGGGCGCGTAGAAAACAAAAAAGCTCGTCATGCGACGAGCTTTTTTCTTGCCGGGCTCCCGGGGAAGCCCTGACGAGGACAGCTATCAGACAGCCATGGCCTTGATAGCAGCCGACAGACGCGACTTGTGACGTGCAGCCTTGTTCTTGTGCACGATCTTCTTGTCAGCAATGCTGTCGATCACGTGTTGCGACTGCTTGAAGATTTCAGCAGCGGCAGCCTTGTCGCCGGCGTCGATCGCCTTGCGAACGGCCTTGACGGCGGTGCGCAGACGCGAGCGCAGGCTGGAGTTATGGGCGTTCTGAGCGACGGCCTGACGCGCGCGCTTGCGGGCTTGTGCGGAATTTGCCATTTGATCTCTTTTCCTGAATTCAGAATGCGTGCCCCGGGGCAACGCGAATAACTTTTTTTGGGACGCCTGGGACGCAACCGTTAAGTTACATCGTGCGACCCGGGATGCTCGGGGCGCCCCCGGGATTTTCTCGGAGGGTGACCTAGCAGACGAATCCGGAACGCGACTGTCCTTGCGAATCGGCGATTATACACACAGGGGAGACACGGAGGCAAGGCAGAAGTTGGGCGTGGCGGAACGCGGTCCGACGGTGGCGCGCAACGCCGTCCGTATAATAGGCGCCACATCCAGTCCGTTGCATCGATTGCATCACATCTCGCCTGATACCGTGGCGCGGTGGCAACTTTGCGGCGCGCCGGGCGTCAGACTGGCGCCCGTCCACGCACTTCCCGATCCATCTTGAACCTGCTCAAAGCGCTCGCCACCATCAGCAGCCTGACGATGCTCTCGCGCATCACCGGCCTGATGCGCGAAATCCTGATTGCCCGCACATTCGGCGCCTCGGACATGACCGATGCGTTCAACGTCGCCTTCCGCATCCCCAACCTGCTGCGCCGCGTGTTCGCCGAGGGTGCATTCTCGCAGGCGTTCGTGCCGATCCTCAACGAGTACAACGGCCGACGCGGGCTCGACGACACGCGCGCACTGATCGATGCGGTGTCCACCGTCATGACCTGGGTGCTGGTGGCCGTTTCGGCGCTCGGAGTGATCGGCGCCCCGCTGGTGCTGACCGCGGTGGCCACGGGCTTCCGCGGCCAGAGCGAGACCTATGACGCCGCGGTGTTCATGACGCGCGTGATGTTTCCGTATATCGGCCTGATCTCGCTGGTCGCGCTGGCCTCGGGCATCCTCAATACATGGCGCAACTTCGGCGTGCCCGCGTTCACGCCGGTGCTGCTGAATCTGTGCCTGATCGGCGCGGCGCTGTTCGTGGGGCCGCATATGGCCCAGCCGATCTACGCGCAGGCGTGGGGCGTGCTCGCGGGCGGTGTGCTGCAGCTGGCGATCCAGATTCCCGCGCTGCGCCGCCTTGGCGTGATGCCGCGGGTGTCGTTCAATGTGCGCGCGGCCTGGTCCGACGAAGGCGTGCGGCGCGTGATCAGGCAGATGCTGCCGGCGCTGCTGGCGGTGTCGGTGGCCCAGATCAGCCTGATCATCAATACCAATATCGCCACGCACCTGGCCGCGGGCAGCGTGTCATACCTGACCTATGCGGACCGATTGATGGAGTTTCCGACCGCGCTGCTGGGCGTGGCACTCGGCACCATTCTGCTGCCGAGCCTGTCGCGCGCCAGCGCGGAAGACAATCGCGAGGAGTATTCCGGCCTGCTCGACTGGGGCCTGCGCCTGACGTTCCTGCTCGCGGTACCGTGCGCCGTGGGCCTGTTCGTGTTCGGCACGCCGCTGACGGCGGTGCTCTTCCACTACGGCCGCTTCGACGCGCACGCGGTGGAGATGACGCGGCAGGCGTTGGTGGCCTATGGCACCGGACTGCTCGCGCTGATTCTGATCAAGATCCTCACGCCGGGCTTCTATGCGCGTCAGGACATTCGCACGCCGGTCAAGATCGCACTGCTGGTGCTGGTGATCACGCAGGTCTCCAACGCGTTTTTCGTGCCGCGCTTCGGCCATGCGGGGCTGGCGCTTTCCATCAGCTTCGGCGCCACCGTCAATGCACTGCTGCTGTTCCTCGGGCTGCGCCGACGCGGGTTCTACCGGCCCGCGCCGGGCTGGGGCATCTTCCTGGCGCAACTGCTGGCCGCAGTGCTGATCCTCGCGGGCATGCTGCTGTGGTTTACCCGCACGTTCGATTGGATCGCCCTGGGCGCAACGCCCGGCTTGCGCATCGCGCTGATGGCGTCGAGCCTGGTACTTGCGGCGGTGGTCTACTTCGGTACACTGTGGCTCATGGGGCTGAGGTACTCCGCATTTCGGCGGAGGGCCGGGTAGGACGAACCGGATAGGTCGTACCGGTAGGACGTACCGGCTAGGGGGACATTGGGGTAGCTATATTGGAAACACGCCGCGACGCATCAGACGCCGCCATCAGGAACCCGCAATGACATCCACGAAAGTCCTGGATTACTTCGCCAGTCTCGTGGCGGACGAGCATGGCATCCCGCTGACCGAAACCGCGCTCTCCATCGCCCAGGATGCGTATCCCGATCTGGACCTGCAGTCGGAACTTGCCGCGCTGGACATGCTCGCGGTGCGGCTCAAACGGCGCATCGCCGAAGGCACGCCGGCGATTCAGCGCCTGCGCCTGCTCAATCATTTCTTCTATCGCGATCTCGGTTTTGGCGCCAACGCCAACGACTACTATGATCCCGACAATTCGTACCTCAACGTCGTCATGAAGCAGCGACGCGGGATTCCGATCTCGCTCGCGGTGCTGTTCATGGAGCTGGGGCAGCAGATCGGCCTGCCGCTCAAAGGCGTGTCGTTTCCCAACCATTTCCTCGTGCGCATGACAATTCCGGCCGGCGAGGTGGTACTGGACCCGCTGACCGGCGATACGTTATCGAAGGAACAGTTGCAGGAGATGCTCGATCCGTACCTCGAGCGCGAAGGCGTCGGCGACTCCAATCAGGTGCCGCTCGGATTGTTCCTGCAGGTGGCGAGTCACCGCGAGATCATCGCGCGCATGCTGCGCAATCTGAAGGCCATCTATCTGCAGGAGTCGCGTTGGCAGCGGCTGCTGGCGGTGCAGAACCGTCTGGTGATCCTGCTGCCGAACTCGATCGAGGAAGTGCGCGACCGCGGTCTCGCGTATGCGAACCTGGAGTGTTTCCGGCCCGCGCTGGAAGATCTGGAAGCCTATGTGCAGGCCCGGCCCGACGCGGCCGACACCACGCAGATCCGCGATCGCATGCCGGCGCTGCGCATGATGAGCCGCAGCCTCAATTGAAAACGGGGCCCAGGGGCCCCGTTCTCGTTGGTGGTGTCGAGCTTAGTGTGGGTCGACCGAAGCGCGCTTGCCGCCGCGCACCAGACGCCAGATGCCGCCCAGCACCAGGGGCACCACCGCCGCGCCGATACCGGCCAGTACGATCACGTTCAGGTACTGCTTGACGAACGGCAGGTTGCCGAAGAAGTATCCCGCGAACACCAGCCCCACCACCCACAGCAACGCGCCCAGCACATTGAACAGCTGGAAGCGCGCGAACGTCATCTGCGAAACCCCCGCCACGAACGGCGCAAACGTGCGCACGATCGGGATGAAGCGGGCCATCACGAGCGTCTTGCCGCCATGGCGCTCGTAGAAATCGTGCGTACGGCGCAGCGATTTCTGGTCGAGGAAGCGCCACTGGTGCTCGAACACCTTGGGTCCGATCCAGCTACCGACCATGTAGTTGACGGTGTTGCCGGTGATGGCGGCCACCAGCAGCAGCCCCGACAGCATCCACTCGTTCATCGCGCCGGTCGCGCACATTGCGCCCGCAATGAACAGCAGCGAGTCGCCGGGCAGGAACGGCAGCACGACGAGGCCGGTTTCGGCGAACACGATCGCGAACAGGATGCCATACACCCAGACGCCGTAATCCTGGACGAACTGGCCCAGGAATTTATCGACGTGGAGCACCATGTCGAGCAGTTGCAGTACGGTATCCAAATCAGTCTCACTCCGAAAAGAAGGTCCCCATGATACAAGAGCGGCCGGGCGCCTCGCGCACTTGTGGTCGCGCCACGCCCTGCCCCGCGTGCCGAAAATGTTCGCTCGCGCACGTATAATTGGCCGCATGCCTGCCGACGCCTCCCGTACCGCCCAGCCCCTGCGACCCATCCGCCAGAATCGGCCTATTAGACCCTTACCGGATCAATTGATCAGCCAGATCGCCGCCGGCGAGGTGGTGGAACGGCCGGCCTCGGTGGTCAAGGAACTGCTTGAGAATGCGCTCGATGCCGGTACCACGCAACTCGGCATCCGCCTCGAGGAAGGCGGCGTCCGTCGCATCGTGATTACCGACAACGGCTACGGCATTCCGGCCGACGAACTGCCCGTGGCGTTGATGCGCCATGCCACCAGCAAGATCGCTTCGCTCGACGAACTCGAGGCCGTGCTCACGCTTGGCTTTCGCGGCGAAGCGCTGGCCTCGATCGCATCCGTCTCCCACCTCGTACTGACCAGCCGTACCGCGGACGCGGCGCATGCCTCGCAGGTCGCGGCCGATTCGGGCGAGTTGCAGCCTGCCTCGGGCGGTGTCGGCACGATGGTCGACGTGCAGCACCTGTACTTCAACACGCCAGCGCGCAGAAAGTTCCTCAAATCGGAACAAACCGAGCTCGGACATTGCCTGGAGATGGTGCGGCGCGCGGCGCTGGCGCGGCCCGATGTCACGATTTCAGTCCACCACAACGGCAAGCCGCTCGAGCACTGGAATGCCGGCGATGTGGCCACGCGGACGGCGCAGGTACTCGGCGACGACTTTGCGCGCGCGCGGCTGCCGCTCGATGAAGAAGCGAGCACGCTGCATCTATATGGCTTTGCGGGCCTGCCCACGGCGTCGCGCGGGCGGCCGGATCAGCAGTACTTCTTCGTCAACGGCCGCTTTGTGCGCGACAAGCTGCTGAATCACGCGGTGCGCAGTGCCTATCAGGACGTGCTGCACGGCGACCGCTTTCCGTCGTACGTGCTGTGCCTGGATCTGCCGCCCGAGATGGTCGACGTCAACGTGCATCCGTCGAAGATCGAGGTGCGCTTCCGCGAGTCGCGCGCGGTGCACCAGTTCGTCTATCACGCCGTGCAGCGCTGCCTGGCGCGGCAGGCAGGCGAACAGGGCGACAGCCTGCATACCGACGCGGGCCTCGACGCCGGTGGCGCCAACCCGCTCGCCACGGCACGCGGGCTGCCGGGCGGAGGTGCGGGCGCCGGGGCGGCCCCGCAATGGATCAACTACTCGGCGGGTCGTCAGACCGAGCTGGGCATCGCGCAGCCGCGTCAGGCCTACCTCGGGATGATGCGCGACGCGACCGGTGGCGCGCGTGGCCACGGGTTCGAGGGTGGCGCTGGTGCCTCCTACTCGCCCGCTACCGCACCGGGATACGTCCCCGCATCGCAACCGCCCGCGTGGCTGGCCGATGCGCAGGCCGCGCGGGCCGACGATCCACCTGGGCTGCTCGACGCGCAGCGTTTCGTACGCCCCAGCCTCGATACCGCGGACGGCGCCGGCGACGATGAACATCCGCTCGGCTACGCGATTGCGCAATTACACGGCATCTACGTGCTCGCACAGAACGCGCGTGGACTCGTGCTCGTCGATATGCACGCCGCGCACGAACGCATTCTTTACGAGCAGATCAAGACCGCGCTCGACGCGCGTGAGCTGGCGGTGCAGCCGCTGCTGATTCCGGTGACGCTGCCCGCGAGCGCGGTGGAGATCGGTGCCGCCGAGGAGCATCAGGACACTCTGCGACAGCTCGGTTTCGACATCGCGCCGGTCTCGCCGACCACGCTCGCGGTGCGCGCGATTCCCGCGCTGCTCAAGCAGGCCGACACCGAAGCGCTCGCCCGCGATGTGCTGCGCGACCTGCATTCGTACGGCGGTTCGCGCGTGCTGATCGAGCGCCAGAACGAGCTGCTCGCGACGCTCGCGTGCCATAGCGCGGTGCGCGCCAACCGCCGGCTGACGGTCGAGGAAATGAACGCGTTACTACGCGAGATGGAGCAGACCGAACGCGCCGACCAGTGCAATCACGGCCGGCCGACCTGGGTCCAGTTATCGGTCGCGGAACTCGATCGGTTATTCCTGCGCGGCCAGTGAGCGTCGCCGCAGTGAGCCACACCATCACGCCCCCGATCGTCTGTCTGCTGGGTCCGACCGCATCGGGCAAGACCGCCGCCGCGCTCGCGCTGGCCGAGCGCGCGCCGATCGAGATCATCAGCCTCGACTCCGCGCTGGTCTATCGCGAAATGGATATCGGCACCGCCAAACCCTCGCGCGCGGAACTGAACGCGGTACCGCACCACCTGATCGATATCGTGGATCCCGCCGACAGTTATTCCGCGGCGCAGTTCGTCGCGGATGCCGAACGGCTGATCGAGGCGATTCGCGCGCGCGGCCGCATGCCGCTGATCGTGGGCGGCACGATGCTGTACTACAAGGCGCTCACGCAGGGCCTCAACGATCTGCCCCAGGCCGATACCGCAGTGCGTGCCGAACTCGATGCGCTGGCGGCCGAGCGCGGCTGGCCCGCACTGCACGCGATGCTCGCGCAGGTAGATCCCGTGACCGCCGCGCGCCTCGCACCCAACGATGCCCAGCGCATTCAGCGCGCGCTCGAGATTCATCGCCTGACCGGGCAGCCGATGTCGGCATTGCTCGCGCGCGAGGCCGCCGCGCGCACGTTCACCGGCAGCGCCGATGCGCGCTTCCGTGTGATCGCGCTCGAGCCGTCTGATCGCGCCGTACTGCATGCGCGCATCGAGACGCGCTTCGATGCAATGCTCGCGCAAGGTCTGCTCGACGAGGTGAAGCAGCTGCGCGCGCGTGGCGATCTGCATCCGGGCCTGCCGTCGATTCGCTGCGTGGGCTATCGGCAGGCATGGGAATACCTCGATGGCGCCTGCGACTACCCCACCATGCGCGAGCGCGGTATCGTCGCCACGCGACAACTCTGCAAGCGGCAGATCACGTGGCTGCGCAGCACGCCAGAGCGGCTGACCGTCGATTGCCTCGCCGACGATTACGTGCAGCAGGTGGCGGCGCTTGCGTTCGCCTGACTTCCCCCTACACGACATTTGACGACACTTTCACACCCATGCCTGACCACGCCCGCACCGCCTTCACACTGCGCCCCGCCACGGCCGCCGACAGCGCGACGCTGTTGCGCCTGATCGTCGCGCTGGCCGAGTACGAGAAGCTCACGCACCTCGTGGAAGCCACGCCGGCGAAGCTCGAAGCCGCGCTGTTCGGCGCGCGGCCGCAAGCCGAAGCGGTGATAGCCGAAGTGGAAGGTGGCCAGGCGGTAGGGTTCGCGTTGTACTTTCACAACTTTTCGACGTTCCTTGCCAAGCCCGGTCTCTATCTCGAAGATTTGTTCGTCGAGCCCGCCTGGCGGGGCCACGGCATCGGCAAGGCGTTGCTGCGCCATCTGGCGGCACTCGCGCTCGAGCGTGGCTGCGGTCGTTTCGAATGGTCGGTGCTGGACTGGAACCAGCCGTCGATCGACTTCTACGAGGCCATGGGTGCCGACGTGATGCCGGACTGGCGCATTTGCCGCGTGACCGGCGACGCGCTCACGCGATTGGGGTCGAAATAAGAAAAGCCGGCTTGCGCCGGCTTTTTTATCGCTGCGAACGACCAGACAATCAGACCACCACGGTCTGCGCCTGACCTTCGGCGCGCTCGCGGATTTCGCCGATCTGGTACACGGCCTCGCCCGCTGCCTGCAGATGACGGATCGCGCGATCGGCATCCGCCTTCGCGACGATCACGACCATGCCGATACCGCAGTTGAACACGCGGTGCATTTCGGCGTCGGCCACATTGCCCTGCGCCTGCAGCCATTGGAACAGCGGCGGCAGCGTCCATGCGTCCTTCTGGATCACGGCGGTCAGGTTGTCGGCCAGCACGCGCGGCACGTTCTCGGTCAGGCCACCACCGGTGATGTGGGCCATGCCCTTGACCGGCAGCGTCTCGATCAGCGACAGCAGCGGCTTCACGTAGATGCGCGTCGGCGCCATGATGGCGTCCTGCAGGCGCTGACCATGGAAATCGGCGTTCAGGTCCGGACGCGCGACATCGATGATCTTGCGCACGAGCGAGTAACCGTTGGAATGCGCGCCCGACGAAGCCAGGCCCAGCACGACGTCGCCCGGGGTAATCGTGGTGCCATCGATGATCTTGCGCTTTTCCACCGCGCCAACCGCAAAACCGGCCAGGTCGTACTCGCCGTCCGGGTACATGCTCGGCATTTCGGCGGTCTCGCCGCCGATCAGCGCGCAGCCGGACAGTTCGCAACCGTGCGCGATGCCCTGGATCACCGTTGCGGCGGTATCCACATCGAGCTTGCCGCAGGCGAAGTAGTCGAGGAAGAACAGCGGCTCGGCACCCTGCACGAGGATGTCGTTGACGCTCATGGCCACCAGATCCTGGCCCACGGTGTCGTGGCGGTTCAGCTGGAACGCGAGCTTGAGCTTGGTGCCCACGCCGTCGGTACCGGAGACCAGCACCGGCTCCTGGAATTTCTTCGACAGCTCGAACAGCGCGCCGAAACCGCCGATGCCAGCCATCACGCCTTCGCGCATCGTGCGCTTGGCAAACGGCTTGATCCGGTCGACCAGCGCGTCGCCGGCATCGATGTCAACACCGGCGTCGCGGTAGGAAAGGCCTGCCTGGCCGGTGGGCGAAGATGCGCTCATAGGAGTCCTGCTTGACTTGGAAGAGGTGGTTCGGACCGCCCTGCCCGGTCGCATGTGACGCGGAATGCAGGCAAGAGTCCAGTAGAATCGCGATTTTAACGGATACCGGCACCCGGCTTCCACTATTCCCGCGTGCCCCCCGATTGCGTCACCCAAATGCCTCACCCAATGAACGCCCTCCGCGCTGCAACTGAGCGACAATTCAACTGCCATTGAGCTATATCCGAGCCGCACCTGAGTCGAAACCGAGCTCTTCAATCGTCATGTCATCGCGTCCCAAGCAGCTATCGCTCGAACTCGGCAACCCGCCACCGTCCACGTTCGAGAATTTCGTCGTGGCATCGAACCGCGAGCCAGTGCAGCGCCTGCGCGAGCTGTCGGGCGCCGTGGCGAGCGAGCATGCCGTCGATCGCCTGATCTACCTGTGGGGCGAGGTCGGCTCGGGCCGCACGCATCTGTTGCACGCGCTGTGCGACGCCGGTTTCCATACCGGGCTGAACTGCCGTTACCTGAGCCCGCATCACGCGCTCGCGGATTTCATTTTCGACCCGTCGTGCCAGCTCTACACGGTGGACGACGTGGAATTGCTCGACGAGGCCCGCCAGATCGCGGTGTTCTCGCTTTACAACGAAGTGCGTGCTCACGTTCGTACCGCGCTGGTGGTGGCGGGCGGTGCCGCGCCCCGGGTGATGCCCGTACGTGAAGATCTCCGCACCCGGCTCGGCTGGGGGCTGGTCTATCAGGTGGCTTCGCTGTCGGATCAGGACAAGATGGCCGCATTGATTCAAGCCGCGCGCGAGCGCGGCCTGCAGTTGTCCCCGGAAATCCCGCACTGGCTCGTCACGCGGCACTATCGCGACATGCCGAGCCTGATGGCGCTGCTGGATGCTCTGGATACTTATTCTCTCGAGCGCAAGCGCGCGGTCACGCTGCCGCTGCTGCGCGAGATGTTTGCCGAACTGCGGGAGTGACGCCGCGCCTGTTATCCGCCCGTCGCGCCCCCCGGCCGCCCCCCCGAGGGTCCGCCCGCCTGCTTCGCAGAGCCAGCGGCCGACCGCCTCATGCACCTTAAGGTAAAATCGCCGCCCATGAATCTGGCATTGTTTGACCTCGACCACACCCTGATCCCGACCGATAGCGACCACGAATGGGGCCGCTTCCTCGTCCGCATGGGCGTGGTCGATGAGGAATCCTATCGCCGCAAGAACGACGAGTTCTATGCGCAATACAAGGCCGGCACGCTCGATATCCAGGCGTTCCTGCGCTTCGCGCTTGCGCCGCTGGCGGCCAATCCGCGCGACCGCCTGGAAGAATGGCGTGGCCGTTTCATGCGCGAGGTCATCGACCCCGTCATCACGCCGCAGGCCCGCGCGCTCGTGTACAAGCACCTCGAAGCCGGCGACCTGTGCGCCGTGGTCACCGCGACCAACAGCTTCGTCACCGCACCGATCACCGCGGCTTTCGGCATCAAGCACCTGATCGCCACCGAGCCCGCCACGGCTGACGGCCGTGCCGACAGCGCGTTCACCGGCGAAGTGGCCGGCGTGCCGAGCTTCCGCGAAGGCAAGATCACGCGGGTGGAAACGTGGCTGAAAGGCCTGGGCGCGCGCTGGGAGGACTTCGGCACCACGACGTTCTACAGCGACTCCGCCAACGACCTGCCGTTGCTCGAGAAGGTCAGCGATCCGATCGCGGCCAACCCCGACGATCGCCTGCGCCACCACGCCGCCGCAGCCGGCTGGCGCATCATGGACCTGTTCTGACGTGATCAAGAAGCTCATCAACCGGCTGCTGGGCAAGCCCGGGCCCAAACAACGCCTGCTCGGCCGCGCGCATACGGCGCGCATCGTCGGCGTGGACGAACACAAGATCGATCCCACGCTGATCTCGCGCAACGCGGTCAAGGTTACGTCGACGCTGCAACAGGCTGGCTACCAGGCCTTTATCGTCGGCGGCGCCGTACGCGACCTGCTGGTTGGCATCAAGCCGAAGGACTTCGACGTCGCGACCAACGCCACGCCCGATCAGGTGCAGGCGCTGTTCCGCCGCTCGCGCATCATCGGCCGGCGCTTCCAGATCGTGCACGTGACGTTCTACGGCGGCCGCGAGCAGGAGATCATCGAGGTGTCGACGTTCCGCGCGCTGGTCGACGCGGTGGCCAGCGAGACGCTGCCTGAAGGACGCCGCCTCAAGCGCGCCGAGCTCGATACCAAGACGCATGCGATCGACGCCTCGGGCCGCGTGCTGCGCGACAACGTGTGGGGTTCGCAGGCCGAGGACGCGGAGCGCCGCGACTTCACGATCAACGCGATGTATTACGATCCGGCCGCGCAGACCGTGCATGACTACCATCACGGCATGGAGGACATTCGCGCGCGCACGCTGCGCATGATCGGCGATCCGGTCACGCGCTATCGCGAAGATCCGGTGCGCATGCTGCGTGTGGTGCGTTTTGCGGCCAAGACCGGTTTTACCATCGACGAACATACGCGCGAGCCGATCGCGGGCCTGGCCTCGCTGATCCACAACGTGCCGAGCGCGCGTCTGTTCGACGAGATGCTCAAGCTGCTGATGTCGGGCCACGCGTGGGCCTCGCTGCAGGAGCTGCGCAAGGCGGGCCTGCACAAGGGCCTGCTGCCGCTGCTCGACGTGGCCATCGAACAGCCGATGGGGCAGCGCTTCGTGCAGCTCGCGCTCGACAATACCGACCGCCGTGTGCAGGCTGGCAAGCCGGTATCGCCGGGCTTCCTGTTCGCGTCGCTGTTGTGGCACCACGTGCTGCAGCGCTGGGAGCGTCAGCGCGAGGAAGGCGAGCATCCGATCGCCGCGCTCAACACCGCGATGGACATGGTGCTCGAGAAGCAGACTGGCCAGCTCGCGATTCAGCGCCGTTTCGTGACGGATATGCGAGACATCTGGGGCATGCAGCCGCGCTTCGAGAAACGTGTGGGCCGCATGCCGCATCGTCTGCTCGAGTCGCCGCGCTTCCGCGCCGGTTTCGACTTCCTGCTGCTGCGCTGCGAATCCGGCGAGCAACCCGCGGAACTCGGCCAATGGTGGACCGATTTCCAGAACTCGTCGCCCGACCAGCGCGAGGATCTGATTGCGTCGGCGCGCCCGTCGCGCAACGCGCAGCCGGAGGGCGAAGGTCCGAAGGACGGCGTCAAGAAAAAGCGCCGTCGGCGGAGCCCGCGGAAATCGGATACAGTTTCCTCCCGGAGCGACACGGACGCGGCGGATGGGGGTCAGGCCGCAGCAGAAGGGTCCGGCCGCATCCAGCCGGAGGACTCATAAATGACACTTGCCTATATCGGCATCGGCGCCAATGTTGGCGATGCCCGCCAGGCATTGAAGGACGCCATCGTGTGCTTGGCCCAGCAGATCGGGGTCACGGTCGCGGCGAAATCCTCGTTTTATCGTACCGCGCCGGTGGATGCCGGCGGTGACGACTATTTCAACGCCGTGGTGAAGGTGGAAACACCTTTCACGGCGCCGCAGTTGCTCCGCATCTGCCATCACATCGAAGACCAGTTCGGACGCGAGCGGCCCTTTCGCAACGCGCCGCGCACGCTCGATCTCGATCTGCTGCTGTACGGCACCGAGATCATCGACAGCGAGCCGCTCACCGTGCCGCATCCGCGCATTACGGAGCGCGCGTTCGTGCTGGTACCGCTGCTTGAACTCGACCCAGAGCTCGTGATTCCGGGCCGCGGCCGCGCGGCCGATCATCTGCCAAGCGTCAAAGACCAGCGCATCGAGAAGTTTTCCTCATGCAAGTGTTCGCGGCTCGCGCAGCAAGCATCCTCCGCGCCCTGAACTGCGCTCCGAGCCGCACCCCGAGCCGGCCCGCCGCGCGGGCCTCCTGCTGATGTAGCTGATATCGCCGATCACGCGCGCCGCCTCATGCTCGATCATCTCCGCCGCATCGTCATCGAAGGTCCCGTCGGTTCCGGCAAAAGCGCGCTGGCGCAACGGCTGGCACGCGCGCTGGCGGCCAACGAGCTGCCAGACGGCGCACGGCGCAGTCCCTTTCTCGAACGTTTCTATCGCGAGCCGCAGCGTTATGCGCTGCCGATGCAGCTGTCGTGCCTCAACGCACGCGTGCAGCAGCTCGAACACTGGCACGCGGCGCTGCTGGCCACGCAACGCATGGTCACGAACTTCCTGTACGAGCGCGATCGCCTGTACGCGGCGCTGACGCTCGAGGCCGACGAACTGGCGCTCTACGACGCGCTGGCCGCGCGCATGACACCGCGCGCGCAGCGGGCGGACCTCGTGATCATGCTGCAGGCCACGCCATCGCTGCTACGCGAGCGCATTGCGCGGCGCGGGCTGCCGGGCGAGTCGCATGTCGATGAAGCGTATCTGCAGCGGCTCGTCGATGCGTATGGCGAACTGTTCCATCGCTATGATGAGGCGCCGGTGATGATCGTCGATACCGCGCATTTCAACCCGGTGGACAATGACGACGATTTCCGTACACTAGTGTCGCGCATCGAAACCATGCGGGGCCGCAGGGCCTTCCTGAATTTCGCGGCGCGATAACAATACGGATTCCCATGAGCTACCTCCTCGACCCCTCCCGCAAGACCGTCACGATTCCCAAGCTGCAGGCGATGCGCGATGCCGGCGAAAAGATCGTCATGCTGACCGCGTACGACTCGAGCTTTGCCGCGCTGCTCGATTACTGCGGCGTGGAGGTGATACTGGTCGGTGACTCGCTCGGCAACGTGATACAGGGCCAGCAGACCACGCTACCCGTCACGCTGGCGCACATGGTGTATCACACCGAATGCGTGGCGCGCGCCAACCAGACCGCGCTGCTGATGTCCGATCTGCCGTTCGGCACCTATGCCACGCCGGAGGCCGCGTACGCGAGCGCGGTGGAGCTGATGCGCGCGGGCGCGCAGATGGTCAAGATCGAAGGCGGCGAATGGCTGGCGCCAACGGTTCGTTTTCTCGTCGAGCGCAGCATTCCGGTGTGCGCGCATATCGGGCTCACGCCGCAATCGGTGCATGCGCTCGGTGGCTTCAAGGTGCAAGGCAAGACCGACGAGAGCGCGGCGCAGTTGAAGCGCGACGCGGTGGCGCTGCAGGAAGCCGGCGCGCAGATCGTGCTGATGGAAGCGGTGCCTGCCGCGCTCGCGGCCATCGTGACGTCGCTGCTCAAGGTGCCGACCATCGGCATCGGCGCAGGGGTCGATTGCACGGGCCAGGTGCTGGTGCTGCAGGACATGATCAACGTCTATCCGGGCCGCAAGGCGAAGTTCGTGCGCAACTTCATGGAGGGTCAGACCTCGATCGAAGGCGCGGTGCGGGCGTATGTGGCGGCTGTGAAGGATGGGAGTTTTCCGGCGCCGGAGCATACGTTCTCGGCTTAAGGCGTGTGCCCTCACCCCCAGCCCCTCTCCCCGAGGGAGAGGGGAGCAAACCTAAACCCTACGCCAGCACAGCGGCCATCGCGCCGCGCAGCGCATTGCACACCACTAGCTGCTGCGCACGCGCGAGCATCGCGCGCGTGATGGTGGCCTCGCGCACGGGGCCATCGAGTAGTGGGTCGCCATGCGCGAGCATGTGCGCGCGCATCACGCCCGGCAGGATGTCCGCCGAGAGCGGTGGCGTCAGCCATTCGCCGTCGATCTTCACGAACACTGAACTACGCCCGCCTTCGAGCAACTCGTCGCGCGTGTTGAAGAACAGGCGGTCGAACGCGCCGTGGCGTTCGGCGGCCTGCCAGCCGGCGTCATAGACCGCGCGCGCGCTGGTCTTGTAGCGGCGTAGCGGATCGGCGTCTGGCAATGGCTCGGGCGCGCAATCGATCGACACTGGCTGCGTCAGTGGCACGAGTGCCCCGCTGGCAAACGCGAGCACACCGGCCTTGTTCACACTCACACGCAAACGCCAGTCGCCCTTGCCGAGCCGCGCAGCCTCGGCCTCCACCGCTGCAGTCGCCGCGGCCGCATCGAACGTAAAGCCGAATGCCGCCGCCGATTGCGCAAGGCGCGCGAGATGCCGTTCCTGCGCCAGACACACACCATCGCGCGCATGCATGGTTTCGAACAGCGTGAAGCCGGGATCGTGCGCGGTCAGGAAGCGCGCTTTCCACTCGCATTCGAGGTATTCGTCGCTGGCCACGCTGTCGTGCACGATGCCGCCGCCGACGCCCATCTCTCCCGCACGCAGGCCATCCGCGCCCATCGCGCCGAGCACGAGGGTGCGGATCGCCACCGACATCGCAAAAGCACCGTCGGCGTCGAGCCAGCCGATCGCACCGGTGTACAGACCGCGCGGCGACGATTCGAGCGCGGCGATGATCTCCATGGTTCGCCGCTTCGGCGCACCAGTGATCGAGCCGCAGGGGAACAGCGCCGCCATCAGATCGCTGAAGCGCGTGCCAGCGCGCGCCTCGGCTGTGACCGTCGACGTCATTTGCAGCACGCGACCGAACGGTGTCACCGCGAACAGCTCGGGCACCCTGACGCTGCCCGGCACCGCGATGCGGCCCAGATCGTTGCGCAGCAGATCGACGATCATCACGTTCTCGGCCCGGTTCTTCGGATCCGCGGCCAACGTCCGCGCAGCTTGCGCGTCGCGTTCGGCATCGCCACTGCGCGGAGCAGTCCCTTTCATCGGGCGCGCGAGCAGCTGACCACCACCATCGTGCACGACGAACAGTTCGGGCGACAACGACGACACCCACCGGTCGCCGGGCAGATGCGCGAGCACACCGTATGGCACCGGCTGCGCGGCACGCAACGCGGCGTGCAGCGTCACGGGATCGCCGAACATCGAGATGCGCAGACGCTGTGTGAAATTGACCTGATAGGTGTCGCCGGACGCGATCCAATCGTGGATGCGCGCGATGCCATCGGCGTAGGTCAGCCATGGCGTGTCGCTATGCACGTCGAGCACGCCGGCGGGGGCGGCGCTGGCCGTCGCCGCCAGCCATGCGCCGACATCCCGCGCCGACATCCGCCGCAGCGTACGGAACCACTGCACGCGCAGCGCGCCGTCGTGGAACGGCAGCGCGTTGCCGACATGTACGGGCGCGTCGACAAGCGCGCCACCGAACTCATACGGTGCGAACAACGTCGCATGCAGGCCTTCGGCCCATCCCGCGCTCAGCAGCGCATCGAGCGCGTGCACGTCGCCACCACACGCCACGACGTCCTCGCGTACGAAGTCCGTGTAGAGACGCGACACCGCATCCCCTGCGGGCGCGGTGGCATCGTCGAGCAGTACGAACGGGAAACGGGAAGGGGGCGGGAGCGAGGAAGACAAAGGGGGCAAAGGCAATGCGCGATGACGAAACATTATCGCGCATCGCCCCCCATACGAAAAAGGCCGGACAATGTCCGGCCTTCGATCAGCTAAAGAAGCTCTTCACTTTGTCCAGCCACGATTGCTCCTGCGGGCTATGGCGCGAACCGCCCTCGTGAACCGAGCGATCGAACTGGCGCAGCAGTTCCTTTTGCGACTCGGTCAGCTTGACCGGCGTTTCGACGACCACATGGACGTAGAGGTCACCGGGGTAGCCCGAACGCACGCCCTTGATGCCCTTGCTGCGTAGCCGGAACGTCTTGCCCGCCTGCGTGCCTTCGGGCACCGGGAACGTCGCGCGGCCGCTTAGGGTCGGCACCTCGATATCGCCGCCCAGTGCCGCGGTGGCAAACGAGATTGGCATCTGGCAGTGCAGGTCATCACCGTCACGCTCGAACACCGGGTGCGGCTTGATATGGACTTCGACGTACAGATCGCCCGGCGGGCCACCGTTGATGCCCGGCTCGCCGTTGCCCGACGAACGGATGCGCATGCCTTCGTCGATGCCGGCCGGAATCTTGACCTCGAGCGTCTTCTGCGACTTCAGCTTGCCCTGGCCGTGGCACTTGGTACACGGCTTCGGGATGAACTTGCCGCTGCCGTGGCACTTCGGGCAGGTCTGCTGCATCGTGAAGAAGCCCTGCGACACGCGCACCTGGCCGATGCCGTTGCAGGTCGGGCAGGTCTCGACCGACGAACCCGGTTCCGCGCCGTTGCCGTGGCAGTGCTCGCACTCGTCCCAGTGCGGGACGCGGATCTGCGCCTCGTGACCATGCGCGGCCTGCTCGAGCGAGATCTCCATGCTGTAGCGCAGATCGGTGCCGCGATACACCTGCGGTCCGTTGCCGCGACGCGCGCCGCCGGCAGCCTGCTGACCGAAGATGTCGCCAAAGATATCGCCGAACGCCTCGGCAAAGCCTCCGTAACCCTGCTGGCCGCCGAAGCCGCCGGCCATATTGGGGTCCACGCCCGCGTGGCCATACTGGTCGTATGCGGCCTTCTTGTCCGCGTCAGACAGCATCTCGTAGGCCTCTTTGGCCTCCTTGAATTTGTCTTCGGAGTCCTTGCTGTCCGGATTGCGGTCCGGGTGATACTTCATCGCGAGCTTGCGATAAGCCTTCTTGATCTCTTCATCGCTCGCGTTCTTGCCTACCCCGAGCACTTCGTAGTAATCACGTTTTGCCATGGTGGCTCTTACCTGATAAATAAGCAAAAAAGCCGAGCGCGGCATCCGAGTGCGGTTTTCACCGCGAACTTCGGATCTCCGTCGCCCGGCGTCGGGTCGGGGGCGGCGCCGGCATCACCCGCGCCGCCGCCCGTTCCCGCTTACTTCTTGTCGTTGACTTCCTTGAATTCGGCGTCCACGACATTGTCGTCCTGCGGATGCGCTTGCTGCTGCGCGCCCGCGGCACCGGCCGCGCCTGCTGCCCCGGCGGCACCTGCTTCGCCAGCCTGGGCCTGCATCTCGGCGTAGACCTTCTCGCCAAGCTTCTGGGCCGCTTCAGACAGCGCCGTCACCTTGGTGTCGATTTCCGCCTTGTCGCCGCCACGAGCCGCTTCTTCGAGTTCGCGGATCGCGGTCTCGATCTTTTCCTTCTCGCCGGCCTCGAGCTTGTCGCCATGCTCGGTCAGCGCCTTGCGGGTCGAGTGCACCAGGCCATCGGCCTGATTGCGGGCATCGGCCAGCTCGCGCGCCTTCTTGTCTTCCTCGGCGTTGGCCTCGGCGTCCTTCACCATGCGCTGGATCTCGTCTTCCGACAGTCCCGAATTCGCCTTGATGGTGATTCGGTTTTCCTTGCCGGTCGCCTTGTCCTTGGCGCCCACATGCAGGATGCCGTTCGCGTCGATGTCGAACGACACCTCGATCTGCGGCGTGCCGCGCGCTGCCGGCGGAATGCCCTCGAGGTTGAACTCGCCCAGCAGCTTGTTGCCGGTCGCCATTTCACGCTCGCCCTGGTAGACCTTGATGGTCACCGCGGGCTGGTTGTCGTCGGCGGTCGAGAACACCTGCGCGTGCTTGGTCGGGATGGTCGTGTTCTTGGTGATCATCTTGGTCATCACGCCACCAAGCGTTTCGATACCCAGCGACAGCGGCGACACGTCCAGCAGCAGCACGTCCTTGCGGTCGCCCGACAGCACGGCACCCTGAATCGCGGCACCGACGGCCACGGCTTCATCGGGGTTCACGTCCTTGCGCGCTTCCTTGCCGAAGAACTCCTTGACCTGTTCCTGCACCTTGGGCATGCGGGTCATGCCGCCGACCAGGATCACGTCGTCGATATCGCCCACGCGCACGCCAGCGTCCTTGATCGCAATACGGCACGGCTCGATCGTACGGGCAACCAGTTCCTCGACCAGCGCTTCGAACTTGGCGCGCGTGATCTTCAGGTTCAAGTGCTTCGGACCCGAGGCATCGGCCGTGATGTACGGCAGATTGATTTCGGTCTGCTGCGTGCTCGACAGTTCGATCTTGGCCTTTTCGGCGGCTTCCTTCAGGCGTTGCAGCGCGAGCACGTCCTTCGACAGATCGACGCCTTGTTCCTTCTTGAACTCGCCGATGATGTAGTCGATCAGGCGTTGGTCGAAGTCTTCACCGCCGAGGAACGTGTCGCCGTTGGTCGACAGCACTTCGAACTGCTTCTCGCCGTCCACGTCGGCGATCTCGATGATCGAGATGTCGAACGTGCCGCCGCCGAGGTCATACACGGCGATCTTGCGGTCGCCCTTCTCGTTCTTGTCCATGCCGAACGCCAGCGCGGCCGCGGTCGGCTCGTTGATGATGCGCTTGACGTCGAGACCGGCGATACGGCCGGCATCCTTGGTGGCCTGGCGCTGCGAATCGTTGAAGTACGCAGGCACCGTGATCACCGCCTCGGTTACCGGCTCGCCCAGGTAGTCCTCGGCGGTCTTCTTCATCTTGCGCAGCACTTCAGCCGACACCTGCGGCGGCGCCAGCTTCTGGTCGCGCACGCCGACCCATGCGTCGCCGTTGTCGGCCTTGACGATGGCGTACGGCATCAGGCCGATGTCCTTCTGGACTTCCTTCTCTTCGAACTTGCGGCCAATCAGGCGTTTCACGGCATACAGCGTGTTGCGCGGATTGGTCACGGCCTGACGCTTGGCCGGCGCGCCGACCAGGATTTCGCCGTCTTCGATGTAAGCGATGATCGAAGGCGTGGTACGCGCGCCTTCGGAATTCTCGATGACCTTGGGGGTGTTGCCCTCAAGCACCGAAACGCAGCTATTGGTGGTACCCAAGTCGATACCGATGATCTTACCCATTCTGTTCTCTCCTATTGAGCCCCGCGCTCAGTGGGGGGCTGCAATTCAACCTGAGTGCGAAATGTGGCCGTCCGGGGGCATTTCAAGGGCCAAACCGACATTTCCGAGTAATTTTCTCGGTTAATGCCGTTTCATCACTTCCCGTGCCCCGCCCCGCCGGCAATTGCCAAAATGCGCCGTATTATCAACTTTTTCGCTCTCGCTGCCACAAAACATCCGTGCCGCCCGCCGCGCGGTTCAGCACGCGTGCCAGCACGAACAGCAGATCGGACAACCGGTTCAGATACTGGCGCGGCGCTTCGTTGAGCGCCTCGGTCGCGCCGAGTGCCACCAGCGCGCGCTCGGCGCGCCGGCACACGGTACGGCAGACGTGGGCGCTTGCCGCGGCGCGCGCGCCGCCTGGCAGGATGAACTCCGCCAGGCGCGGCAGCGCGCCATTGTAATGTTCCAGCCACGTGTCGAGTTGCGCGACCTGCTCGGACTTGAGCAGGGTGTAGCCTGGAATCGACAGTTCGCCGCCCAGGTCGAACAGATCGTGCTGCACCGCGAGCAGTGCATCGCGCACATCGGCCGGTACCCCGGGCTCGGTCAGCAGCACGCCGATATGCGAGTTGAGTTCGTCCACGTCGCCGATGGCGGCGATGCGCAGGCTGTTCTTGCCGGTGCGGCTGCCGTCGCCCAGCCCGGTGGTGCCGGCGTCCCCGGTACGCGTCGCGATCTTCGACAGGCGGTTGCCCATGCGGTCTCCTTGTAGTTCGATGCGCATTATGGCGCCGCATGGGCATGGCAGGAAGCCGCGCGCGGCGGCGGGCGTAGAATGACGGCATTCCAAGAAGCCCGCCGGAGACGCTCGTCATGAATCACCCCACCCCTGCCGCCGCGCTCGCGCGCCGACCGCTGCCGGAGATCGTCGCGCAGACGCTGGCCGCGCGTTTCGGCGACCGCTTCACCACGTCGGCCGGCGTGCGCGAGCATCACGGTCGCGACGAGTCGCCGTTTCCGCCCGAGCCGCCCGACGCCGTGGTGTTCGTCCATACCACCGAAGAGGTGGCGGAGGTCGCGCGCCTGTGCAACGCGCACGCGGTGCCGCTGATCCCCTATGGCGCGGGTTCGTCGCTCGAGGGCCATCTGCTGGCCGTGGCCGGTGGCATCAGCCTGGACCTGTCACAGATGAACCGCGTGCTCGCGGTCCATGCCGAAGACCTGAGCGCCACCGTGCAGACCGGCGTGCTGCGCAAGCAGCTGAATCAGGAGATCAAGGACACCGGATTGTTCTTCCCGATCGATCCGGGTGCCGATGCGTCGATCGGCGGCATGTGCGCCACGCGCGCGTCGGGGACCAACGCGGTGCGCTACGGCACGATGCGCGAGAACGTGCTGGCGCTAACGGTGGTTACCGCCGACGGCCGCGTGATCCGCACCGGCACGCAGGCGCGCAAATCGTCCGCTGGCTATGACCTGACCCGCCTGTTCGTCGGTAGCGAAGGCACGCTCGGCATCATCACCGAGGTAACGGTGCGCCTGTATCCGCAGCCCGAGGCGATCTCCGCGGCGGTGTGCGCGTTCCCGAGCATGGGCGACGCGGTGCGCGCGACCATCGAGACCATTCAGCTGGGCGTGCCGGTGGCGCGCGTCGAGTTTGTCGATGCCCTCGCCATTCGCGCGATCAACCGGCACGACGCCATGACCATGGCCGAGACGCCGCATCTGTTCTTCGAATTCCACGGTACCGAGGCCAGCGTGCGCGAGCAGGCCGAGACCGTGCAGCAGATTGTCGCCGAGCACGGCGGCCAGGGCTTCGAGTGGGCCACGCGCCCCGAAGATCGCAGCCGGCTCTGGAATGCGCGCCACACCGCGTTCTTCGCGATGCTGCAGCTGAAGCCCGGCTGCAAATCGGTGACCACCGACGTGTGTGTGCCGATCTCGCGCCTGGCCGAATGCGTGACCGAGACCGAGCAGGACCTCAACGCCTCCGCCCTGCCGTGCCCGATCGTCGGCCATGTCGGCGACGGCAACTTCCACGTGGCCATCCTCGTCGATCCCGCCAAACCCGAGGAGATGGCCGAGGCCGAGTCCATCAACCGCCGCATCGTCGAGCGCGCGCTGGCCATGGGCGGTACCTGCACCGGCGAGCACGGTGTGGGGCTGCACAAGAAAGCGTTCCTCGTGCAGGAACATGGCGAGGATGCACTCGACGTCATGCGCGCGATCAAGGATGCGCTCGACCCGAACCACATCCTCAACCCCGGCAAGATCTTCAGCGCGGCGCGCTAGCATGGCCTCCGTCTTCCATCGCGTCCCGCCGCTGCACCTGCTGATCGCCTTCGAGGCGGCCGCGCGTCTGGGCAGCTTCGCGCGCGCGGCCGAGGAGCTCTCGGTGACGCCGAGCGCCGTGTCGCACCGCATCAAGAATCTCGAGGAGCTGTGGGGCGAAGACCTGTTCGTGCGCTCCAACGCGGCGCTGCGGCTGACCGCGGCCGGCGCGCGCTACCAGCGCAACGTGCAGGACGCGCTCAAGTCGCTCAACGAACTCGCGCGGCCCGAGTACAACAAGCTGCGCACGCGCCTGCGCGTGGCCATTCCGCCCACGTTCGGGCGTCAGCATCTGGTGCCGCGCCTGCCCGAGTTCGGCGCGCTCTATCCGCATATCGACCTCGAGCTGCATCTGGCGATTCCGTTCCTCGACGTCAAGGCCGAGGACACCGACGTGGAGGTGCGCTACGGCACCGGCCGCTACCCCGACCTGCGCACGACCAAGCTGCTGGTGGAGAACGTGTTCCCCGCATGCGGGCGCGAGTATTACGACCGCATCAACGGGCGCTCGATCACCAAGCCCGCGGACCTGCACAACCTCGTGCTGCTGCGCAGCCCGCTGGAGCCGTGGCGGCCGTGGTTCGAAACCGCCGGCCTCGACTGGCCAGAGCCGCAGGTCGGCCCGCAGTTCAACGACATCGGCCTGCTGCTGGAGGCGATCGCGTCCAATCAGGGCGTGGCGCTCGTGCGCCAGCGCATGGCGCGCCAGTGGCTGGCGGCCGGACAGATGGTCAAGCTGCTCGATATCGAATCCGTGTCGCCGCACGGTTACTACATCGTCGAGCGCGAACAGGCCCCGCTGAAGCCCGAGGCACGCTACTTCGTGGACTGGCTGCTGGGCCTCGAGTGGTAACCGCTCTTCGCGCTCTCCGGGGCGCTGGCGACTAAGCTGGAGAGACGCATACCGGAGCCCGCTCCGGCGTGGCATGAGCAGTTTTGATCGGTCTGCCACGCCGAATTCACGTGGGCAAACGCGCCCGCGGCAGGGGCCCTGCGCTATAGTCAGCGCACTCGGCCGGCCCGTCTTGGCGCGCCAGAAGGTCGCCACAGGAGTTGCCATGAATGCCCCGCAAGACGCTCAATCTCTCGCCCCGGCCGCGCCCGATGCCTCCGCGGAACAACGCCGCGCGGCGTTGCTCGCCGGCCTCGCGCGCATCCTGCCCGACGCCGCGATCCTGTGGAAGTCCGAAGACACCGTCCCGTACGAATGCGACGGGCTCGCGGCCTATCGCCAGGTTCCCGATGCCGTGGTGCTGCCCGATACCGAGGACCAGGTCTGCGAAGTGCTGCGCCTGTGCCATACGCTCGGCGTGCCCGTGGTACCGCGCGGCTCGGGCACGAGCCTGTCCGGCGGCGCGATGCCGATCGCGGGGGGCCTCGTGCTGTCGCTCGCCAAGTTCAAGCGCATCGTCGAACTCGATCCGCGCTCGCGCACGGCCGTGGTCCAGCCCGGCGTGCGCAACCTCGCGATCTCCGAAGCCGCCGCACCGTACAACCTCTATTACGCACCCGACCCGTCGTCGCAGATCGCCTGTTCGATCGGTGGCAATGTCAGCGAGAACTCGGGCGGCGTCCATTGCCTCAAGTACGGCCTGACGGTGCACAACGTGCTGCGCGTGCGCGGCGTGACGATGGAAGGCGACGTCGTGGTGTTCGGCTCCGAAGCGCCCGATGCGCCGGGGCTGGACCTGCTGGCCGCGGTGATCGGCTCCGAAGGCATGCTCGCGGTGGTGACCGAAGTCACGGTACGGCTGATCCCCAAGCCACAACTCGCGCAGGTGATCATGGCGAGCTTCGATGACGTCGAGAAAGGCGGCAATGCCGTCGCCGACGTGATTGCCGCCGGCATCATCCCGGCCGGCCTCGAGATGATGGATCGCCCGGCCACTGCGGCTGTGGAGGAATTCGTGCACGCGGGCTACGACGTCGAGGCCGCCGCGATCCTGCTGTGCGAGTCCGATGGCACGCCCGAGGAAGTGGCTGAAGAAATCGAACGCATGAGCGAGGTGCTGCGTGCCTCCGGCGCGACGCGCATTACGGTGTCGCAAAGCGAAGCCGAACGACTGCGTTTCTGGAGCGGCCGCAAGAATGCGTTTCCGGCCGCGGGCCGCATCTCGCCCGACTACTACTGCATGGACGGCACGATTCCGCGCAAGCATATCGGCACGCTGCTCAAGCGCATCGAGCAGATGGAGCTCAAGTACGGGCTGCGCTGCATCAACGTGTTCCACGCCGGCGACGGCAATATGCATCCGCTGATCCTGTTCAACGGCGAGGACCAGGACGAGTGGCACCGCGCGGAACTGTTCGGCGCGGACATCCTCGAGTCGTGCGTCGAGCTTGGCGGCACGGTCACCGGCGAGCACGGCGTGGGTGTGGAAAAGCTCAACTCGATGTGCGTGCAGTTCTCGCCGTCGGAGCGCGAGGCGTTTTTCGGCGTGAAGGCGGCCTTCGATCCGGCGCGCCTGCTCAATCCCGACAAGGCGATTCCCACGCTGGCGCGTTGCGCCGAGTACGGAAAGATGCACGTACGGCGTGGCCTGCTGCCGCACCCGGACCTGCCGCGATTCTGAGTCGCTGCCGACATCCACAGCAACGACCATAACAACGACCAGAGACACCCCCACCGACATGCAAGCGATTCTCGACGACTTTCGCGGCGCCATCCGCGCCGCCGCCGATGCGCGCACGCCGCTGCGCCTGCGAGGCGGCGGCAGCAAGGATTTCTACGGCCAGGCCCTCGTGGGCAACGTGCTCGACACCACGGCCTACACAGGCATCGTTGACTACGATCCAGCCGAACTCGTGATTACCGCGCGTTGCGGCACGCCGCTGACCGAAATCGAAGCGGCGCTCGCGGACTGCCGCCAGATGCTCGCGTTCGAGCCGCCCCACTTCTGCGCGCCGGGCCGCGCGACATTTGGTGGCGCGGTGGCGGCGGGCCTTTCGGGTCCGCGCCGGCAATCGGCGGGCGCGCTGCGCGACTTCGTGCTGGGCGCACAATTGATGGATGGCCACGGCGAGGTGATGAACTTCGGTGGTCAGGTCATGAAGAACGTGGCCGGCTACGACGTCTCGCGCCTGCTCGCGGGGTCGCTGGGCACGCTCGGCATCATTCTCGAAGTGTCGCTCAAGGTCATGCCGGTGCCGTTCGGCGATGCCACGCTGCGTTTCGAGGTGTCGCAGCAGGAGGCGCTCGAACGCCTGAATACATGGGGCGGCCAGCCGCTGCCGGTGGCGGCTTCGGTCTGGCATGACGGCGTGCTGTCCGTGCGACTGTCAGGCGCCACCGCCGCAATCCGCTCCGCCTGCGAGAAACTGGGCGGCGAACGCGTGCACGAAGCGGAAGCGGTGGCGCTGTGGCACAGCCTGCGCGAGCAATCGCACCCGTTTTTTGCGCCGGTGCAGGACGGTACCGCGCTGTGGCGCATCGCCACGCCGACCACGGCGCCGGTGCTGCCGCTGCCGGGCGCCCAGCTCGTTGAATGGGGCGGCGGGCAACGCTGGTGGCTCGCGCCTGCGGGGGATGACGACAACGCGGCCCAGACCGTCCGCGCGGCCGCGCAGGCGGTGGGCGGCCATGCCACGCTATTCCGTAACGGCGACAAGAACGTAGGCGTGTTCACGCCGCTTGCCTCACCACTGATGGCCATTCATCAACGGCTCAAGGCCACGTTCGACCCGGCCGGCATCTTCAATCCGCAACGCATGTATCCCGGTCTCTGAACCGCTACGCCAAGGTCCCCACCATGCAAACCACCCTGGCCGAATTCCTGCGCAATACGCCCGAGGGCGAGGAAGCCAAATCGATCGTCGGCAAATGCGTGCACTGCGGTTTCTGCACGGCCACCTGCCCGACCTACCAGTTGCTCGGCGATGAACTCGACGGACCGCGCGGCCGTATCTATCTGATGAAGCAGATGCTGGAAGGTCACCCCGTGACCGAATCCACGCGGCTGCACCTCGATCGCTGCCTGACCTGCCGCAATTGCGAATCCACGTGTCCGTCGGGCGTGCGCTACGGCCGTCTGGTCGATATCGGCCGCAAGGTCGTCGATGACGTGCTGGCCGACGCCGGCATCGAGCGTCCCGCGCAGGAACGGTTCAAGCGGTGGGCGCTGCGCGAAAGCCTGACGCGTCCCGCGTTGTTCGGACCCGCCCTGCGCATGGGCCAACTCGTGCGACCGCTGCTGCCGCAGACGCTGCGCAACAAGGTACCGTCGGCGGCGAAGATGGCCGCGCCCGGCAAGTGGCCGTCCACCACGCATGCGCGCAAGATGCTGCTGCTGGAGGGCTGCGTGCAGCCCACGATGTCACCCAATATCAATCCCGCGACGGCGCGCGTGCTGGACCGCCTTGGCGTGCAGACGCTGGTGGCGCGTGAAGCCGGTTGCTGCGGAGCCATCCGCTTCCATACCGGCGATCACGCGGGCGGGCTCGACAACATGCGCGCCAATATCGACGCATGGTGGCCGTACATTCAGGCCGGTGCCGAAGCGATCGTGATGAATGCCTCGGGGTGTGGTGCCATGGTCAAGGACTATGGCCATCTGCTGCGCGACGATCCCGCCTATGCCGAGCGCGCGGCGCGCGTGTCCGAACTCACACGCGACATCTCCGAGATCCTGCCCGCGTTTTCCGACGAATTGCACCGGCTGGCTGGCGCGGTGCCGCGCAGCAATCGCCGTATCGCATGGCACCCGCCGTGCACGCTGCAGCATGGCCAGCAGATTCGCGGCAAGGTGGAGGGCCTGCTGACGGGGCTCGGCATCGAAGTCAAGCTGTGTGCCGACAGCCATCTGTGTTGCGGCTCGGCCGGTACTTATTCGGTGCTGCAACCCGAGCTGTCCTATCGCCTGCGCGACGACAAGCTGAACAAATTGCAGGCGACCTCGCCCGAGACCATTGTTTCCGCCAACATCGGCTGCATCACGCACCTGCAAAGCGGCACCGATACGCCGGTGATGCACTGGGTGGAGCTGGTGGATCGGATGCTGGGGTAACGCTTCACGCGTTCAGGCGCCGGGATCGGCCAGCAAGGTCTCGATGTCGGCGCGGATCTCGTCCGGCTTGGTGGTCGGGGCGTAGCGCTTGAAGACGGTGCCATCGCGGCGCAGCAGGAACTTGGTGAAGTTCCACTTGATGGCCTGCGTGCCGAGCACCCCCGGTTTCTCGGCAGTCAGCCAGCGGTAGAGCGGATGCGCGTCGGCACCGTTGACGTCGATCTTCGCGAACAGCGGGAACGTGACCTGGAAGCGCGATTCGCAGAATGCGCCGATCTGCGCGGCGTCGCCGGGCTCCTGCTTGCCGAACTGGTTGCACGGGAAGCCCAGCACCTCGAAGCCACGCTCGCCGTAGACGTCATGCAGCGTCTGCAGGCCCGTGTATTGCGGCGTGAATCCGCACTCGCTGGCGGTATTGACGATCAGCAGTACCTTGCCACGGTAATCGGACAGCGATACCGGCGCGCCCGTCAGGGCATTCGCTTCGAATTGATAGACGTTACGAATATCGTTGCTCATGAGCGGACTCCTTGATAAGGAGCCGCCAGCATAACGCATCACACCGGCACGGAATACTGCCGCGTCAGATCACGTTCAGGTGCTCGGTGCCCGCGGCGATATCGGTATCGCGATGCCGCTTGCTGTGAAGCTTGATCATGAGCCGCAGATCGTTGAGCGAATCCGCGTTCTTGAGCGCGTCCTCGTAGGCGATCTTTTCCGCCTCGTAGAGTTCGAACAGTGCCTGATCGAACGAGATCATGCCCTGCTCGCGCGATTTCTTGATGACTTCCTTGAGCTCGTGGATGTCGCCCTTGAAGATCAGGTCCGCCACCATCGGCGTGCCGATCATGATCTCGACCGCGGGCACGCGGCCCTTCTGACCCGCGCGCGGCAGCAGGCGCTGCGAGATCATCGCCTTGAGGTTCAGCGACAGGTCGATCAGCAGCTGCTGACGCTTCTCCTCGGGGAAGAAGTTGACGATGCGGTCAATCGCCTGGTTGGCGTTGTTCGCGTGCAGCGTGGCCAGGCACAGGTGGCCCGTCTCGGCGTACTGCATCGCGTACTCCATCGTCTCGCGATCGCGGATTTCGCCGATCAGGATGACGTCGGGCGCCTGGCGCAGCGTGTTCTTCAGCGCCACGTGCCACGACTCGGTATCGATGCCGACCTCGCGCTGCGTGACGATGCAGTTCTGGTGCGCGTGCACGTACTCGATCGGATCTTCGATCGTGATGATATGGCCGTACGAATGCGCGTTGCGGTGGTCGAGCATGGCCGCGAGCGACGTCGACTTGCCCGAGCCCGTGGCGCCGGTCACGATCACGAGTCCGCGCTTGGACATCACGATCTCGTGCAGCGACGCGGGCAGGTCCAGATCTTCCACCGACGGAATGCGCGTATTGATGGTCCGCACCACCATGCCGGCCTTGCCCTGCTGCACGAATGCCGACACGCGGAACCGGCCCGCATTGGGCGCGGTGATAGCAAAGTTGCACTCGCTCGACGTGTCGAAATCCTGCACCTGCCGTTCGTTCATGATCGAACGCACGAGCCCCAGTGCCTGGGTCGGGTTCAGCGGCTGCTGGGACACCGGGGTGATCTTGCCATCGACCTTGATGGCGGGCGGAAAGTCGGACGTGATGAACAAGTCCGACCCGCGGTTGTTGACCATCAGTTCCAGCAGGTCGTTGATGTATTTCGAAGCGGAATCGCGATCGAGCATGACGTTGCGCTCCTCAGCCCATGAAGGCGTCGGGATTCTTGGCAATCGCCCGCGCGTCGTTGTAGTTGATCATGCCGCGCTTGATCAGGTCCGACAGGCACTGGTCGAGCGTCTGCATGCCCATGCCGCTGCTGGTCTGCATCATCGAATACATCTGCGCGATCTTGTTCTCGCGAATCAGGTGGCGAATCGCGGGCGTCGCGATCATGATCTCGTGCGCGGCAGTACGGCCATTGCCGTCGCGTGTCTTCAGCAGCGTCTGCGAGATCACGGCCTCGAGCGATTCCGACAACATCGTGCGAACCATGTCCTTCTCTTCGGGCGGAAACACATCCACGACCCGGTCGATGGTCTTGGCGGCCGAACTCGTGTGCAGCGTGGCAAAGACCAGGTGGCCCGTTTCCGCCGCGGTCAGCGCCAGGCGAATGGTTTCAAGGTCGCGCAATTCGCCGACCAGCACCACGTCCGGATCTTCACGCAGCGCGGAGCGCAACGCGTTGGCGAACGAGTGCGTATGCGGACCGAGTTCGCGCTGGTTGATCAGGCTCTTCTTCGAGGTGTGCACGAATTCGATCGGGTCCTCAACCGTGAGGATGTGGCCCATGTCGTTGTCGTTGCGGTGATCGACCATCGCCGCGAGCGTGGTCGATTTGCCCGAGCCGGTCGGCCCGGTCACGAGCACGAGGCCGCGCGGCTTCATGCACAGGTCCGCGAACACCGCGGGCGTGTGCAGGTCGTCGAGCGTGAGCACCTTCGAGGGAATGGTACGGAAGACCGCCGCCGCGCCGCGCTGCGTGTTGTACGCGTTGACGCGGAAACGCGAGAGACCGCCGATCTCGAACGAGAAGTCGATCTCGAGCCGTTCTTCATAGGACTTGCGTTGCGAGTCGCTCATGATGTCGTACACCATGGCGTGGACATCCTTGTGCCCCATTGACGCAACGTTGATACGGCGCATATCGCCGTGAATACGCACCATCGGCGGCATGTCTGCCGAGAGGTGGAGATCGGACGCCTTGTTCTTGACGGCGAAAGCCAATAGCTGCGCGATGTCCATCTATAATGACCCCACCCAAAAATTACTACTTGTTGTTGTGTACTACTTTGGTATGTTCGCCGGATTATGTCTGTAATCGCCGCCAACTTGCAAGCCGTGACAAAACGCATCGCGGCGGCCACACAACAGGCTGGCAGAGACCCTTCTTCGGTCATGCTGCTGGCCGTTTCCAAGACCGTTTCCCCCATCGCCGTGCGGGCCGCGTTCGAGGCCGGCCAGACCGCCTTTGGCGAGAACTACGTGCAGGAGGGGATCGACAAGATCGGCGCGCTGGGGGAGTTACGCAAAAAATTGCAGTGGCATTTCATTGGGCCTTTGCAAAGTAACAAGACGCGCCCGGTGGCCGAGCAATTCGATTGGGTGCATGCGATCGACCGGCTCAAGATCGCGCAGCGGCTGTCCGACCAGCGCCCCGACGGCCTGCCGCCGCTGCAGGTCTGCCTGCAGGTGAATATCAGCGGTGAGGACAGCAAGAGCGGCGTGGCGCCCGGCGAGGTGCTGGCGCTCGCGCGGGACATCGCCGCGCTACCGCGGCTACGGCTGCGCGGGCTGATGGCGATCCCCGAGGCCGACGACGACCCGGTTGCACAACGCCGCCCGTTCGCGGCCATGCGCGCGCTGCTGGCCACGCTGCGCGAGGCCGGGCTCGACGTGGACACACTCTCGATGGGCATGTCCGGCGATATGGACGCGGCCATCGCCGAAGGCGCCACAATGGTGCGCATCGGCACCGCCATCTTCGGCGCGCGCGCGCCGAAGGACTGACACAGAACCCCCGACACATTTCTTCCGGACCAGACAACATGCTCGATACCCTTACTTTCGGCTTCCTCGGTGGCGGCAACATGGCGTCCGCGCTGATCGGCGGACTGATCGCACGCGGCGTGCCGGCCGCGTCGATCCGCGTGGTCGATCCGTTTGCCGAAGCGCGCGAGCGGCTGGCGCGCGTGTTTGGCGTGCAGACGCTGGAAGCACCCGACGCGGCCTTCGGTGGCAGCGACGTGCTGGTGCTGGCGATCAAGCCGCAGCAGTTCCGCGAAGCCGCGGCGCAACTGGCGCCGCAGATGGCCGCGCGTCCAGGCGGTGGCGGTCTCGTGATCAGCGTGGCGGCGGGCATCCGCCTGCAGGACATGCAGCGCTGGTTCGGCGGCCATGCGCGGCTGGTGCGCGCGATGCCGAATACTCCGGCGCTCGCGGGCATGGGCATGACCGGTCTGGCCGCGGTGGCGGGGCTGTCCGCGCAGGACCGCGCGATCGCGACCGCGGTGTCCGAGGCCGTGGGCCAGTGCGTGTGGGTCGAAGGTGACGACCAGATCGATGCCGTGACGGCGATCTCGGGCAGCGGACCGGCGTATGTGTTCTATTTCATCGAAGCGATGGAACGCGCGGCCACGGAGTTGGGCCTCACTGCGGAACAGGGTCGCAAGCTGGCGGTGGAAACTTTCCGCGGCGCCGCGACGCTCGCGGACCAGTCCACTGATCCGGTGGCCACGCTGCGCGAGCGCGTGACGTCGAAGGGTGGCACCACCTACGCGGCGCTGACGACGATGGATGCGGGCGGCATCGCCGACGCGTTCGTGCGCGCGATGCACGCGGCTGCCGCGCGTGGCAAGGAAATGGGAGCGGAATTCGGGGGCGCTGAATTCGGTAACGAATAAACGACGCGGGAAGGAATAAACCGCGTTATTTCAGGGCTTATTTCAGTAAATAAGCTAGCGCGGTGCCGGCGAAAAGGCAGGCACCGAGCCAGTTGTTATGGCGGAACGCGGTCATGCACTGCATGCGATCACGCCCACGGATCAGCGTGTAGTGATAGATCGCGCAGCCGACCGCGGCCACCACGCCAAGCTGGTACGGCCAGCCCAGTGACAGCTGCACGCCGACCCACGCCATCGTGACCAGGAACACGGCGTAGCAGAACATGATCGCCGCCACGTCGAAGCGGCCGAACGTGATGGCCGACGTCTTGATGCCGATCAGCAGGTCATCGTCGCGATCGACCATCGCATAGGCGGTGTCGTAAGCCACCGACCAGAACGCATTGGCGGCGAGCATCACCCACGCCACCGGCGGCACCGAACCTTGTACGGCCGCATACGCCATCGGCATGCCAAACCCAAACGCAATGCCAAGGTACGCCTGCGGAATCGCGAAGAAACGCTTGAAGAACGGATAGCTGCCGGCCAGCACCACCGCGATCACCGACAGCCATTTGGTCAGCGCGTTGAGCGGCTGGATCAGCGCGAACGCCACGAGCGCAAGGGCCGCGGCAATCGCCAGCGCTTCCCATCCCGCGATATAACCGGCCGTCAGTGGACGTTCCTTCGTGCGCTTGACGTGTTTGTCGAAGTCGCGATCGGCCCAGTCGTTCATTGCGCAGCCCGCCGAGCGCATCAGGAACGTGCCGATAAAGAAGATCGCGAAGATGCCCATGTCGGGCACGCCATCCGAGGCCATCCACAGCGCCCACAGCGTCGGCCACAGCAGCAGAAGCGTGCCGATGGGCTTGTCGATGCGGATCAGCCGGGCATAGAGCGCCAGGCGGCTGGGCTGATGGGGGGCGGCGGCGGGCTGGGACATGTGATTCTCGAAGGCGGAAACAAAAAACGCGCCCCGGCATTGTAAGCCGGGGCGCGTTTCATGACACCGCGCCCGAGTAGCGCGTGCAGGTCAGGCCAGCGAGATTAGGCCAGCATCGCGCGCAGCATCCACGCGGTCTTCTCGTGCGTCTGCATGCGTTGCGTAAGCAGGTCCGCCGACGGCTCGTCGCCAGCGGCGTCGATCACCGGGAACAGCGAGCGCGCGGTGCGTACCACGGCTTCCTGGCCTTCGACCAGCTTGCGAATCATATCGGTGGCCTCGGGCACGCCTTCTTCCTCGGGAATCGAGGACAGCTTGGCGTACTCCTTGTACGTACCCGGTGCGGGGTAACCGAGCGCGCGAATCCGTTCGGCGATCGCATCAACGGCCAGCGCCAGTTCGGTGTACTGCGTCTCGAACATCAGATGCAGCGTGTTGAACATCGGACCCGTCACGTTCCAGTGAAAATTGTGGGTCTTGAGGTAAAGCGTGTACGTGTCCGCGAGCAGCTTCGACAGGCCTTCAGCAATCTTCTTGCGGTCCTTGTCGGTAATACCGATGTTCACGCTCATCTCGTTCTTCTTTGCCATGGTAGGTCAGCTCCGTTCCGGTAATGCGAGTCATGCCACGAGGAAATTACCCGCGAGGGGTTGAGCCATTATCGCACCGGATGTTGCACAGGCACCACTATCCCCGGGTACTACTACCCCACGACTGTCGCGAAGGCACGGGCGGCGTCGACGAACATCGCCATCGCGCCCAGCGCGACGACAGCCATGCCGATTTCCTTGCGCCAGAGCTTGTGGCGCAGACGCGCCGCTTCCTGTGCGCGTGGCTCGGCATCGGCCTGGTGACGGAGTGTTGCGTAGTCTTCGATGAAATTTTCGAGCATGGCCATGATGGGACTCCCTGAATACGATGAGGGAAGTGTACCCATCACTATCGATAATCAGAATTTGTTTGTTTCTAACTATCGAATAGCGGCTAACTATGCCTTCAGGCAGCCACGGCTTCCGGCAGCGAGCTGCCGGAGATCCGGCTGATACCGGCGAGATCGCACGCGGCCACGGCGGTGGCCAGCGCTTCCATGGCCGGCAGGCGCGTGAAGCTCTTGCGCCACGCCAGTACCACACGGCGGTCCGGCACCGGATCGGCGAACGGCACGTAGGCCAGCAGATCGTTGCGCGGCTTGAGGTCGGGGACCGAGGTACGCGGCAGCACCGTGATCCCCACGCCGCTCGCGACCATATGGCGGATGGTTTCCAGCGACGAGCCCTCGAAGGTCTTCTGGATGCCATCCGCCGCCTGCGAGAAGCGCGACAGTTCCGGGCAGACGTTTAGCACATGGTCGCGGAAGCAATGGCCACTGCCGAGCAGCAGCATGGTCTGTTGCTTGAGTTCGTCGGGGTCCACCGCGCTCTGCAGGGCCAGTTCATGGCCGCGCGGCACCGCCACGACGAAGGGCTCGTCGTAGAGCGGGCGCACCGTCAGGCCCGAATCGGGGAACGGTTCGGCCATGATCGCGCAGTCGATCTCGCCCTGCTTGAGCAGCTCGATCAGCTTGTTGGTGTAGTTTTCCTGCAGCATCAGCGGCATCTGCGGAACCGTCTCGATCATCTGCTTGACCAGCGACGGCAGCAGATATGGGCCGATCGTATAGATCACCCCGACCCGCAGCGGCCCCGCCAGCGGGTCCTTCCCCTGCTTGGCGATCTCGCGGATGGCCATGGTCTGCTCCAGCACGCGCTGCGCCTGGGCCACGATCTGCTCGCCGATGGCCGTCACCGAGACTTCCGAGGTGCCGCGCTCGAAAATCTGCACGTTCAGCTCGTCCTCGAGCTTCTTGATGGCGACCGAGAGCGTCGGCTGCGACACGAAGCACGCCTCCGCCGCGCGGCCAAAGTGGCGTTCGCGAGCAACGGCGACGATGTACTTGAGTTCGGTGAGCGTCATGACTTATCAGGTTCGGTTAGGCGATAGATTTTAGCTTCTATTGCCGTCGCTGTCAGAGCCGCGCGAGAAAGTCCCTCGCGCGCCACAAAATCAGGCTTTCAGGAAATGTTCGCGGCCGCCGAGCCAGCGCAACAGATGCGCCTCGACCGCCTCCGGATAGTGCGCCAGCATCAACTCGGCGGCTTCCTGCGCGTACTCCACGAGCCACGCGTCGGTTTCCAGATCGGCAAACCGCAGCATCGCCTCGCCTGACTGGCGCGCGCCCAGGAACTCGCCCGGGCCGCGGATCTGCAGGTCGCGCCGCGCGATCTCGAAGCCGTCCGTGGTTTCACGCATGGTCGCCAGCCGTTCGCGCGCGGTCGGCGACAGCGGTGCCTGGTACATCAGCAGGCACACCGACTCCGCCGTGCCCCGGCCGACGCGGCCGCGCAATTGATGCAGCTGCGCCAGGCCAAAGCGTTCGGCGTGTTCGATGACCATCAGCGAGGCATTGGGCACGTCCACGCCCACCTCGATCACGGTGGTGGCCACCAGCACCTGCAGCCGCCCTGCCGTGAAATCGTCCATCACGGCGGCTTTTTCAGCCGGCGGCAGGCGGCCGTGCACCAGCCCCACGCGCAGATCCGGCAGCGCGGCCACCAGCGTCTCAAAGGTTTCCACCGCGGTCTGCAGCTGCAGCGCCTCGCTTTCCTCGATCAGCGGACAGACCCAGTAGACCTGACGCCCCTCTGCCGCGGCATGATGCACGCGCTCGATGACTTCGTCGCGACGCGCGTCGTTGACCAGCCGCGTGACGATCGGCGTGCGGCCCGGCGGCAGTTCGTCGATCACCGAGACATCGAGGTCGGCGTAGTACGTCATTGCCAGCGTGCGCGGAATCGGCGTGGCGGACATCATGAGCTGGTGCGGCACGCGTGCATCGGCGACGGTACCTTCACCTTCATTTTCCCCTTCAGCCTTGCCGCGCAGCGCGAGCCGCTGTGCCACGCCAAAGCGATGCTGCTCGTCGACGACCGATAACCCGAGCCGGGCAAAGCGCACGGTGTCCTGGATCAGCGCGTGGGTACCGATCACGAGCTGCGCGTCGCCCGATTCCACGCGCGCCGCGGCCTCGCGTTTCGCGCGCGCTTTGAGGCTGCCGGCGAGCCAGACCACCGGCACGCCGAGCGGTTCAAGCCAAGCCGAGAGCTTGCGGTAGTGCTGTTCGGCGAGGATTTCCGTGGGCGCCATCAACGCGGCCTGATACCCCGCGTCGATCGCCTGACAGGCGGCCAGTGCCGCCACCACGGTCTTGCCGCTGCCGACATCGCCCTGCAACAGCCGGTGCATCGGATGCGGGAGCGTCATATCTGCGGCGATTTCCTCGACCACGCGCTGCTGCGCGCCGGTCAGCCCGAACGGCAAGGCGGCGATAAAGCGCTTGAGCAAACCGTCGGCGCGGCGCGGCATCGACGGCGCGCTCTTCTCGCGGCGCGCGGCCTGCGAGCGGCGCAGCGAAATCTGCTGGGCCAGTAACTCGTCGAACTTGATGCGCTGCCAGGCCGGGTGCGAACGATCCGCCAGCGCGGCCTCGCTCTCCTGCGGCGGCGGGTTGTGCAGCAGCCGCAGGCAGTCGGCCAGCGGCGTGAGCCGCAGCTTGGCCAGCGGGCCGCGCAGCAGCGGCTGCGGCAGCGTCTCGGGCATGGGTGTGCGCTGCAGCGCCCCGCCGATGGCCTTGCGCAGATAGGCCTGCGAAATGCCGGCCGTGGCGGGATAGACCGGGGTCAGCCGGTCCGGCAGGCCCTCGCCCTCGGCCACGGGCCGCACGGTCGGGTGCACCATCTCGGCGCCGAAGAAGCCCCCGCGCACGTCGCCGCGCACGCGCAGCCGTACGCCTTCCGCCATCTGCGTGGTCTGGCTGCCGTAGAAATTGAGGAAGCGTAGCGTGAGTTCGCCGGTCTCGTCGGCAATCTTGACCACGAGCTGCCGGCGCGGCCGAAACGTGACCTCGTTGGAGATGACGTCCCCTTCCACCTGCGCCGCCATGCCCGCGCCCGCGCGCGCGATGGCGTCGCGAATCGTCAGGATCGAGGTCTCGTCCTCGTAGCGCATCGGCAGATGCAGCACAAGGTCCACGCTGCGGCGCAGCCCGAGCTTGGCCAGGCGCGCGGCGGCCGTGGACGGCTTGGCGCTGGCGGTCCTGGGCTTCGGTCGCTCTTCCTGCGTTGGTTCGGTGGCGTCGGTCGCGTTACCTGCTGGCATCGAGGGTGCGAGGGTAAGTAAATTCGAGGGGTATGTACAATGTCGGACCCGCCGATTGTACCCATGCCGCTCGCGGCACTCCGTCGTCATTCCGTCCTCATTCCGTAGTTTTGCCTGCCATGCCCACGTCCGCGCTGACGCTTTCCGACTTCGATTTCCCGCTGCCGCCCGAACTGATCGCGCAGTCCGCCCTGCCCGACCGTAGCGCCAGCCGGCTGCTTGTGGTCGAGCGCACCGCCCCGGAAGACCTTGCCGAGGCGGTGCGGATGGTCGATCGCGCGTTCAGCGACATCGTCGATTACCTGCGCCCGAACGATCTGCTCGTGTTCAACGACACGCGCGTGATTAAGGCCCGCTTCTTCGGCCTCAAGCCCAGCGGCGGCAAGGTCGAAGTGCTGGTGGAGCGCGTGCTCGACACCGACACGGTGCTGGCGCAGGTGCGCGCGTCCAAGACCCCGCCCGAAGGCAGCTTGCTGCATCTGGCCGACGGCGCCTTCTCGGTCACCGTGGGGCCGCGCGTGGATCAATTCTTCACGCTGCGCTTTCCGGCGCCCGCGCTTGACCTGATCGAACGTTACGGGCGCCTGCCGCTGCCGCCGTACATCACGCACGACCCGGATGCCTACGACGAGTCGCGTTACCAGACCGTCTACGCGCGCAACCCCGGCGCGGTGGCCGCGCCGACCGCGGGGCTGCATTTCGACGACGCGCTGTTCGCCCGGCTTGACGCGCACGGCGTGCGCCGCGCGTTCCTCACGCTGCATGTGGGCGCGGGCACGTTCCAGCCCGTGCGTACCGAAAACATCGCCGAGCATCACATGCATTCGGAGTGGTATGCGATCTCCGAGGAACTGGCCCAGGCCGTGCGCGATACCCGCGCGCACGGTGGCCGCGTGATCGCGGTGGGCACCACCTCGCTGCGCGCGCTCGAGTCCGCCGCGGGCGAAGACGGCGCGCTCGCGGCCGGCAGCGGCGATACCGACATCTTCATCACGCCGGGCTACCGCTTTCGCCTGATCGATGCGCTGATCACCAACTTCCACCTGCCGAAGTCGACACTGCTGATGCTGGTCTCGGCGCTGGCCGGGGTGGAGGCGATCCGCGCCGCCTATCGTCACGCGGTGGAGGCACGCTACCGCTTCTTCAGCTACGGTGACGCGATGCTGCTGACCCGTCAGGACCGGAACTGAATCTCGTAAGACATATCATGCTCAACTTCGAACTGATCACGACCGACGGCGCCGCGCGGCGCGGCCGCGTCACCCTGAACCACGGCGTCGTCGAGACGCCGATCTTCATGCCCGTGGGCACCTACGGCTCGGTCAAAGCGATGTCGCCGCTCGAACTCAACGAGATCGGCGCGCAGATCGTCCTCGGCAACACGTTCCACCTGTGGCTGCGCCCGGGGCTCGACGTGGTTGGCGCGCATGACGGCCTGCACCGCTTCATGGGCTGGGACAAGCCGATTCTGACCGACTCCGGCGGCTTCCAGGTGTTCTCGCTCGGCGAGCTGCGCAAGATCACCGAGGACGGCGTCACGTTCGCCTCGCCGATCAATGGCGACAAGCTGTTCCTGTCGCCGGAGATCTCGATGCAGATCCAGCGCGCGCTGAACTCGGACATCGTGATGCAGTTCGACGAGTGCACGCCGTACGAGATCGATGGCCGCCCCGCCACGCACGAGGAGGCCGCGCGCTCGATGCGCATGAGCCTGCGCTGGGGCAAGCGCTCGCGTGACGAGTTCGAGCAGGGGGGCAACCCCAATGCGCTGTTCGGCATCGTCCAGGGCGGCATGTTCGAGGATCTGCGCGACGAATCACTGGCAGGCCTCAGCGAACTCGACTTCCACGGCTACGCCATCGGCGGCCTGTCGGTGGGCGAGCCCAAGGAGGACATGATGCGCGTGCTCGCGCACGTTGGCCCGCGCCTGCCCGCCAACAAGCCCCACTACCTGATGGGCGTGGGCACACCCGAGGATCTGGTGGCGGGCGTGGCGGCCGGCGTCGATATGTTCGACTGCGTGATGCCCACCCGCAACGCACGCAACGGCTGGCTGTTCACGCGCTTCGGCGACGTCAAGATCCGCAACGCGGTGCATCGCGCCGACCCGCGCCCGCTGGACGAGCAATGCGGCTGCTACACCTGCCGCAACTTCTCGCGCGCCTACCTGCACCACTTGCACCGCACCGGGGAAATCCTCGGCGCGCGGCTGAACACGATCCACAATCTCTACTACTACCTGGAGCTGATGCGCGAGATGCGCGAGGCCATCGAGGCTCACCGTTTTGAACCATTCCGCCGCCGCTTTGCCGAAGATCGGGCACGGGGCGCGCAGTAGAGACACCAGGGGGCCGAGGGTCGCAGGAGAGGTCGCCGCATCGGTTGCTACATTCGCCCCCGAACAAACCCGCAAATCGCCCTAGAATGCACTGGCGGGACATGGCCGGGTGATAGAATGCCCGATTCCCTGAATTGTAATTTGTGACGGAGAAGTAACGTGCTGATTTCGAACGCTTTTGCCCAGACCGCCAGTGTCGGCGGTGCGGCAGGTGGCCTTATGAGCTTCCTGCCGATCATCCTGATGTTCGCAGTGCTGTGGTTCATCATGATCCGCCCGCAAATGAAGCGTCAGAAAGAGTCCAAGGCGATGCTGGAAGCCCTGGCGAAGAACGACGAAGTCGTGACGGCTGGTGGCATCCTCGGCCGCGTCACCAAGGTGAACGAACAGTATGTGACGCTGGAAATCTCGGAAGGTACCGAGATCACGGTCCAGAAGAACGCCGTCACCACGGTGCTGCCCAAGGGTTCGCTGAAGTCGCTCTGATCGACGCGTCTTCCCCGGCAAATCGCAATCCGGCGTGCGCTGACATCTCGATGTCATAGGCACGCCCCCGCAGCCGCCTGTACCAGCCAGACGGGTCCGCGAGGCCCCGCCCTGACTGCCAGGCGGCTGTTTGCCAACCGGTCCGGCCACGCCGAGCCGCTTCCAGCGGCGACCCGGCGGGCCCGGCCGCAACGACTGGCCAAAGATGAATCGTTATCCGCTTTGGAAATACATCGTGATTCTGGTGGCGCTCGCCATCGGCATCATCTACACGCTGCCGAATTTCTTCGGTGAAGCCCCCGCGGTCCAGGTGTCCTCGGGCAAGGCCACGGTCAAAGTCGACCTGGCGACGCAGAAACGCGTGGAGGACGTGCTGGCGCAGAACCAGCTTCAGCCTGACGGCGTGTTCTTCGACGTCTCCGGCCAGTCCGGCTCGATCAAGGCGCGCTTTCGCACGACCGACGATCAGCTGAAGGCCAAGGATGTGCTGTCGCACGCGCTGAACCCGGACGGCAACGATCCGACGTACGTGGTCGCGCTGAACCTGCTGTCGGGCTCGCCCCAATGGCTGACTTCGTTGCATGCGCTGCCGATGTATCTGGGTCTGGATCTGCGCGGTGGCGTGCACTTCCTGCTGCAGGTGGACATGAAGGGCGCCGTCGACAAGAAGCTCGACAGCCTGGCCGGCGATGCGCGCACGCTGCTGCGCGACAAGAACATCCGCCACGGCGGCATCGAGCGCGATGGCGAAAAGCTGACCGTGCGCTTCAGCAACGCCGCCGACTCCGATCGCGCGCGCACGCTGCTGGCCGACAACCTGCGCGAGCTCGCGTTCTCGACCGATGGCACGAACATCGTTGGCACGTTCACGGATGCCGCGCGCCGCGCGGTGCAGGACGCCGCGGTCAAGCAGAACATCACCACGCTGCACAACCGCGTGAACGAACTCGGCGTGGCCGAGCCGGTCATCCAGCAGCAAGGCTCGGACCGTATCGTCGTGCAGCTGCCTGGCGTGCAGGACACCGCCAAGGCCAAGGACATCATTGGCCGTACCGCAACGCTCGAGGCGCGCCTGGCCGATCCGGACGCGCCGCGCAACCCGCGCGCGGGCGACCCGGTGCCGTTCGGCGACGAACTGTTCACACAGGGTAACGGCGCGCCGGTCATCCTCCGCAAGCAGGTGATCTTCACCGGCGACCGCATCGAAAGCGCGTCGGCGGGCTTCGACCAGAACCAGCGTCCGTCGGTCAACATCAAGCTGGACGCCCAGGGTGGCCGCGTGCTGCGCGACGTGTCGCGCGAGAACATCGGCAAGCCGATGGGCATCGTGCTGTTCGAAAAGGGTAAGGGCGAAGTGCTGACGGTGGCAACGATCCAGTCCGAACTGGGTTCGAGCTTCCAGATCACCGGCTCGTACTCGACCGAAGCCGCGAACGACCTCGCGCTGCTGCTGCGCGCCGGTTCGCTGGCCGCGCCGATGGACATCATCGAGGAACGCACGATCGGCCCGTCGCTCGGTGCCGACAACATCCAGAAGGGCTTCGACTCGGTGGCCTATGGCTTCAGTGCGATGGCCGTATTCATGGTGCTGTACTACATGCTGTTCGGCGTGTTCTCGGTAGCCGCGCTGGCCGTCAACCTGCTGCTGCTGATCGCGGTGCTGTCGATGCTGCAGGCCACGCTGACGCTGCCCGGCATTGCCGCTATTGCGCTGGTGCTCGGTATGGCAATCGATGCGAACGTGCTGATCAACGAGCGGATCCGAGAGGAACTGCGCGCAGGGGCTTCGCCGCAGATGGCCATCGCGATCGGTTTCGACCGCGCGTGGGCCACGATTCTCGACTCGAACGTCACCACGCTGATCGCCGGCCTGGCACTGCTTGCATTCGGCTCCGGCCCGGTGCGGGGCTTCGCGGTCGTGCACTGCCTGGGCATTCTCACGTCGATGTTCTCGGCGGTCTTCTTCAACCGCGGTCTCGTGAACCTCTGGTACGGCCGCAAGAAGAAGCTGCAGAGCGTGTCGATCGGTCAGATCTGGAAGCCGGGTACCGAGGCGCCCGCCGCCAAGCCGCCCGTCGTGAAGTAAGCGGCGGACACTGAGGAAACATCATGGAATTTTTCCGCATCAAGCGCGACATTCCGTTCATGAAGCACGCGTTGGTCTTCAACGTGGTGTCCTTCCTGACGTTCGCCGTCGCCGTCTTCTTCCTCTGGCACAAGGGCCTGCACCTGTCGATCGAATTCACGGGCGGTACCGTGATGGAGGTCAACTACCAGCAGGCGGCCAACCTCGAGCAGATCCGCGGTCAGGTCGGCAAGCTCGGCTACACCGACGTGCAGGTGCAGAACTTCGGCACCTCGCGCGACGTGATGATCCGCCTGCCGCTGCAGAAGGACGCGCAGGGCAAGCCGGTCACCTCGGCGGTGCAGAGCCAGCAGGTCATGACCTCGCTGCAGGCCGCCACGCCGGACGTCAAGCTGCAACGCGTCGAGTTCGTCGGACCGCAGGTGGGCAAGGAGCTCGCCACCGATGGCCTGCTGGCGCTGCTGTGCGTGGTGATCGGCATCGTGATCTACCTGTCGTTCCGCTTCGAGTGGAAGTTCGCGGTGGCGGGCATTATCGCGAACCTGCACGACGTGGTGATCATCCTGGGCTTCTTCGCGCTCTTCCAGTGGGAATTCTCGCTGTCGGTGCTGGCGGCGATTCTCGCGGTGCTGGGCTACTCGGTGAACGAGTCGGTGGTGATCTTTGACCGGATTCGCGAGAACTTCCGCAAATACCGCAAGATGACCACGCACGAGATCATCGACAACGCGATCACGAGCACGATCTCGCGGACCATCATCACCCACGGCTCGACCGAAATGATGGTGCTGTCGATGTTCTTCTTCGGCGGCCCCACGCTGCACTACTTCGCGCTCGCGCTGACGGTCGGTATCCTGTTCGGTATCTACTCGTCGGTGTTTGTGGCCGCGGCGCTGGCGATGTGGCTCGGCGTCAAGCGCGAGGACCTGGTCAAGGGCGAGAAGAAAGGCGGCGAGAACACGGACCGCAACGATCCGAATTTCGGCGCACAGGCTTAGTCAGTCGGAACGCATCAACAAAAACGCCCGGCGTGCAGTGCAGCGCCGGGCGTTTTTGTTTTCTGCGAGAGACGAGAGGAGACTTACACCGTCTCCGAGAACTTCTCGATCCACACCGCGAGGCGATCGTTGGCGAACGACTCGTTGCGCGTGCCCGCTCGCGCGGTGATCGCTTCCCCTTCTCGCACCAGTTGCAGCGCACCGCCTGCTTCCTCGAGCCACAACAGCGCCGCCAGCCAGCTTGCATGCGCGGGTGACACCGCCTCGTCGACCGGCTTCTCGATAAACTCGGACAGCAGGGCCGGCGTGGTCCACGTGGCCGCATCACCATCACGGCGCAACGTGCCATCGCCCACGACTTCCGCCAGCACCGCGGTCGCTTCTGCGGCATTCCGTCCCGCAAGACGCGTACGCAGTTCCGCCAGCCGCGCGCTCACCGCGTGGCCGAAGGCGCCGCTACGCTGGCTCTCCGCGCCGACCAGATCGGCGTAGTCCATGCGATTCCAGTCCGGTTCCGGACTCCGCGCACCCGCAAGGTCGGCACCGGCCAGATAGGTCTCCACGGGCTGGAAGCGGCCCGGGCCGATCAGGCTCACGGTCAGCGCCTGCACCATGCCGATGCGCGCCGCCACGGTCTGCTTCTGCATCACCGACAGCTTCTCGCGCACGAGCTGGTCACGCTCGCGCCGCAGGCCGGACAGCTCCAGCGCCTGCTTGAGCTCCATGCGCAGCGCCGTGATGTCCCATGGCTTCTTGATATAGCGATGGATCTGACCCTGGTTCACGGCCTCGACGGTCTGGTCGAGCTCCGAGTACGCTGTGGTCAGGATGCGCACGATATGCGGGTAGTGCTCGCGCGCGTAGCGCAACAGTTCGTTGCCGTACTCGCCGGGCATGCGCTGATCCGACACCAGCACCGCGAGGCTGGCACCGTGCGCATCGAGCATCGCCTTGCCCTCTTCGACCGATCCGCCCGTGACCACGGGCGCCAGCTGCCCGATGGCACGCTGGAAATATTTGACGGCGGTCGCCTCGTCGTCCACGAACAGAATCGCGGGGGGCGCCTGCGTTGTATTCAGTTCGCTCATCGATCACTCCTGTGCATACGATTCTTGAAATTGGGAAAATCCAGCGTCACGGTCGTGCCGGCGCCGGATGCCGAAGCAATCCGGATACCGCCACCGAATGACTGCATGACGCGGTTACAGAAGATCATGCCAAGCCCGCTGCCACCGGCACCTGCGTGCGTGGTGACCGGGTCGACGAGCAGCCGCTCCATGACTTCGGGCGGAATGCCGGGCCCGTTGTCGGAGATGCGAATCTCGGGATGCTCGCCCGCCACGACCACGAAGCGCAGCACCGGGCCACGGACATCGGCCAGCGCGCGCAACCCATTGCTCATGACCGACGACAACACCAGTGCGACGCAGTTGGGTAGCGTCGGCACCGGGAAATCGCCGTGTACTTCCACCTGAACCCAGTCGCGCTGGGCATCCGCGAATGGATAGGTGTCCAGCAGCGACGACACCAGCGCACCCGCCGAAACCGGCTCGCCCGGCGTCGTCGATCGTGTGCCGGGCGTACCCGCCATGCCCGCGCTGTTGCGCACCGATTGCAGGAACGACGACAGCACCGCCAGGCAATACTGCGCGTTGTCGTGCATCTTGCCGGCGGCCTGGCCGATCTCGCCCAGCCGCTGTGGCGCATCGTCGCCGCTCACGCGCGCCTCGATGCCGCGCGCGAAGTTGGCAATCGCGGCCAACGGCGTGTTGAGTTCATGCGCGAGGAATGCCAGCGTCTCGTCGATCGCCATCAGCCGCTGCTGACGCGCCAGACGCTCGCGATGCCGCTCGCCGGCCAGGCGCAGGACCTCGCGCACGCCAGCCACCGCGATCGGCTTCTCGAGAATGCGGAACACCTCGCCGTTATTGACGGTCTCGAGCAGCATGTCCTTGTCCGCATACGCGGTCACGAGAATGCGCACGATCTGCGGGTAGTCCAGCGCCACCTGCCGCAGCAGCGAGCCGCCATCGCGGCCCGGCATGCGGAAGTCGGTGACCAGCACCGAGATGCGCGCCGACTGCGCGCGCAGGATCTCGGTGGCTTCGTCCGCGCTCGTGGCCAGCAGCACGTCGTATTCGCCGCCGACGGCACGCGCGAAATACTTGCACGCCATCTGCTCGTCATCGACGTAGAGCACGGTCGGCCGGGCCTGACTGATATCGCTCATGACAACCTCACTCCGCCCGCGGCAGGTCGAAAGCGAACGCCGCCCACTGGCCGACCTCGCTCTCGGCGAACAGCACGCCGCCATGGCGCTCGACCACGGCATAGCTGATCGACAGGCCGAGGCCCAGGCCCTGCCCCACTTCGCGCGTGGTGAAGAACGGTTCGAACACGCGCGCCAGATGCTCGGGCGCGATGCCGGGGCCGTTGTCCTGCACGCGCACATGCAGGCGTCCATCGAGCCATCGCACGGTGGTATGGATCGCCGGCCCCTGCGTGTTGACCTTGCGCATGGCCAGCGCGGCGTTCGAGAACAGGTTGATCAGCACGCCGATGATGGCGGCCTCGTCGCCGAACACGAGCGTGTCGTCGGGCATCTCGCGCGTCATCTTGACGCCGCGCAGTTCGTGCGCGGTCAGCCGGATCGACGAGTCGAGCGCCTTCTCGAACAGGAACGGCGTGCCCTCGACCTCGGCCCCTGGCTTGCGGTACGCGAACGTCTTCAGATCGGAGACGATATGCTGGATGCGCTGCATGCCCTGCTTGGCATCGACCAGGCATTCCTCGAGCATGGGCTCCTTCTTCGTGACCGGCTCCTCCATGGCAACCTCGATCGCCATCAGGCAGAAGTTGACCGGATTGTTCACCTCGTGGAGCAGGCCCGCCGCGAGCGTACCGATGGCGGCCATCTTCTCCTGCTGGAGCATCTGGCCCTTGATATCGACGAGCTGGCGGTTGATGTCCTCGAGCTCCACGTTCTTCTCGGCCACCTCGGCCTTCAGGCGGAACAGCATGAAGCGCGCGCGCTCGTTGAAGAACGTGTACACGCCGCTCGCGGCCGCCGCGAACAACAGGAATAGCGAATTGACGATGAAGGTGCCCGCCGGCTCGATGCCGCCCGGATGGATAAAGCAGGCCGCCGCGTACAGCAGATACGACAGAATGCCGAACACCACGTTCTGCCACAGCCCGAATGGCAACGCGATGCCCGACGCGAAGATCGCGAGGTTCAGGCCCACGTAATAAGGCGACTGCACGCCCTCGGTCTGCGAGATCATCCACGCGATCATGATCTGCGGCAGCAGCAGCCACGTCAGCGTGAGCCACGGCGCAAAGCGTCGGCCGGCCTCGCGGTACAGCGCGAAGACCACGCCGGCGATCATCAGCGAGACCACCACACGCGCGATGGCGAATGGCAGTTGCTGCTCCGGATACTGGCCGTAGTCGAGCCCGACGCCGAACATCACGAGCGCGATGGCCGTGTAGGCGCCGCCTCGCGAGAACGCGAGACGGAACTCCGCCAGCTCGGATTGATATCCGGCGTACAGTTGATTGGCACTCATGTTCGGGACGGGAAGCTCTACCTCGCTGTCACTGGATAGTGGCTTCGGCGAAGACATTGACCCCGGTTTCATCGACATAGAATCGGTGTGCATGCGAGTTCTCCGGCAACAGCGAAGCCATGCCGGCCTCATTGCGATAGATCAGATACCACTCGAGCAAATGTTCCATGCCGAACTTCTCGGGATTGTCGGAATGGACGTTGGTCACCAGCATCTCGCCACCCTGCTTGGTGCGCGACGCGAAATACGTGAGCAACCGCGCGCAGACCTTGTCGGACAGATAGTCGAACAGGCCCGCGCAGTAGACCGCCTCGAACGCGCGCCAGTCCGGCTCGTCGGGCGCGATACGGCGCTTGAGCAATTCATGCACCGACTGGTGGACCATCTCCACCGACGCCTTGCGGCCCGCCGACGCGGCCGAACGCTCGATCGAGCTTTTCGTGTACTCGAGCGTTTCCGCGCTGAAGTCCACGAGCTGGAAGATCAGCAGTTCCGGATTCGGATACTCGCGCACGAAGCGCTGGATCTCGAACGCGGGACCGCAGCCGACATTCAACACACGGAACGGCCGGCCCGCGGCGCGCGCGCGCTCGGCCTGCCGCGTGAGGAAGTCCACCAGCAGGTCGATGCGGTTGCGGTGCGCAGTGGCCACCGCCGCTTTCAGGAACGCCGTATTGACGATCTGGAAGTACGTGGTCGGGCCCTGCTGCGGATCGCTGAGGATCTGGTTCACCATTTCATAGTCGCCCGCGTAACCGAGCGGCTTGGTGAAAGTGCGATACACGAACGGTGCGCGCAGCAAGAGCGGATGCAGCGCGGCCTGTGCGTAGGTGCGGTGCACCGGCGCGATCTCGGGGTCCACGCGCTGCGCCTCGCCCTCGAGCCAGTCGAGGTAGGTCTTGACCTTGGTCATCAGCGGCGTGGCGAGTTCATAGAACACGTCCTCGCGCAGGCGTCCGTCGGTCTTGGGCAGGGACTCGGTCAGATCGACCTGCTCCACCCAGCGCGAGACTTCGGAGAGGTACGCGCGCATCTCATTGACCACGATCTGATAATCGCGTCGGATATTGAAACGCGTGTCCCAGTCCTGCACGAACATCTCGGCCTCGCGGGCCACGGACTTCGGCTCGTTGTTGACGTCGGTGAGTTCGCGCCACTCGTCGATCAGCGTCAGCGACACCACAGCGGTCAGGCCCGTATTCACGAGACTCATGACCACCGCCTTGCCGAGGTACGCATTCTTCGTGCCCATGCGAACGGTGAGCTCGCTGAGCACCTCGCTGACCTGAACGATCGAGTACGGGTTATAGATTTCCATCACCAGAGACTTTCTCTGGAGATTGATGATCGTTCCGCGCACCTGCTCGCCCTGCGAGTTGCGGAAACTAACTACCGGATCGATTTGCGTTTTGGAGTACACGGTGTCGCGCCAGGGAAATCCGAAAAACGCTGCGCGCCAGGGCGCCGTGAACGGCAGACCGGGTACAGCTCGGGCAAGAGGTCTCGCGGCGGGTGACCGGGATCAGGGAATGCAGCCAAGACTCATGTCGTATGCGCGTGCCCGTTTAAGGATGCGGTTGGGATGCGAACAGGGAAGTCACGCATGATGTGATTCCCGGAGTGGTGCGACTGCGGCGACCCATTGTACTGTGGCAGTCGTCCGTCGTACAACCGCGTAGATGTCGTAATTGGTGGGGTATGCCCGAGGGGCGGTGGCAGGCACCGGAGCGGGGCATTCAAATGAATCGAAGGCGAAACGCCGTCGATCGGGGTCTTTCCCCATTGCGGGGAGAGACCCGGTAGCCCGCGCGGAGGGCCGCGCGGGATCAGCCTTGAATCGGCCTTGAATCGGCCTTGCGTCGGCCTTTAGTCGGCCTTCACGCCTTCGACCTGGATCGCCAGCTTGACGTCCTGCTTGAAGCCGTACTTCGCGCCGTAGTCCACGCCGAAGTCCGCGCGATTGAACGTGCCGGCCGCATCGGCGCCGCACACTTCGCGCTTGAGCATCGGATGCTCGATGCACTTGAACTCGCGAATCTCGAGCTTCACGGGCTTGGACACACCGCGCAGCGTCAGCACGCCATCGATCTCGGTGGGCACGTCACCCTTGAACTTGGTGAACTTGCCCTTATAGGTCGCGTCCGGGTGCGCCTGCACGTCGAACATCTCGGGGCCCTTCACGTGGTCGTTGAGCTTCGAGTTGCCGAAGTCCACCGACGCGGCATCGATCTTGACGTCAACGGTGCCGGCCTTGGCCGCGCGGTCCAGCGTGACCACGCCGCTCGACTTGTCGAACTTGCCGCGCCACACCGACAGGCCACCGAGGTGATCGGTCTCGAAGCTCGGGTACGTGTGCGTGGGATCGAGGTTGTAGGTGGACGGCGCGGCGGCGGCGGTGAAGGTTGCCGAAGCGGCAGCAACGGCAACGAGCGCGGCGGTCAGGGAACGCATTTGCATATAGGTTTCTCGGATTGAGTTGATAGAAAAATCGGCGGCAGGCTTTCAGCCCTTCTTTGTCGCCGTCACGATATGGAACTTGATTTGTACATCGTCGGCGACGACCGAGGTGTCCTTCCACTCGCCCTCGCCGATGTTGAAGGCGGTGCGCTTGATCGGCAGCACGCCATCGAACACTTGCCCGGCGGCATCCTGGCGATAGGTCGCCGGTACCACCACGTCCACGGTCTTGCCCTTGATGGTCAGCTTGCCGGCCACGTCGACCTTGCCCGCGCCGGTGCTCTTGATGCTCGTCGACTGGAACGTGGCCTTCGGATACTTCGCGGCGTTGAACCACTCGGCTCCCTTGACCTCCTTGCTGGTCTCGGCGTCGCCGATCTCGAAGCTCGACACGTCGATATCGATCTTCGCCGATGACGTCGCCAGCTTGGCGGGATCGAAATCGACCGTGGCGTCGAATTTCTTGAACTTGCCTTCCATCGGCACGCCAATCTGGCGCGCGGTCGCGGTCACGGCGCTCTTGGACGTATCCACCTGGGCCCATGCGAGTTGCGCGACCGAGGCGAGCGAGGCGACCGCGGCCAGAGTGGCCACGCCGGTGACGAGCGGACGCATGCCGCGATGAATGATGCTTGTCATCTGCAACTCCTTGCTAGAAGTAACGCTATCGGAAAATGGAAATTCAACGCGGAGATCAGCGCAAAAATGGCAGCATGCGTGCCAGCGTGCCGTCGCGATCGATGACCTGATGCTTGATCGCGGCCAGTGCATGCACCACGACGATCGCCGCCATCGTGTAGTTGAGCCAGATATGGGTGGCCTGCAGTACGGCCTTGGCGGTGTCGCCGGGCTCGATCAGCATCGGCAGCTTCCACAAGCCCAGATAGACCACCGGCACGCCCGCGGCGCAGCTGTACAGATAGCCCGTGATCGGCACCACCAGAATCAGCACGTAGAGCAGATGGTGCGCGCCCGCCGCGGCCCGTGCCTGCCACGCGGGCGTGCCCGGCGCGACCGGCGGCGCGGCGTGGGTCGCGCGCCAGAGCACGCGCAGCACGGCCACCGCGAAGATCGTCACGCCGAGCCACTTGTGCCACGAGAACAGCTTGAGCTTGGTCGGCGTGAAGCCGTGAATGCTCGTCATGTACAGGCCGAGACCGAAGGCCGTGAAGATGCCGAGCGCGATCAGCCAGTGGAGCCCGATCGCCGTCGCCGTATAGCCGGTAACGGGCGTTGTGGCCGCGGTCGTGTGTAGCACCTTCGTCGAATTCATGAATGCATCCCTTTCGGCTGGCGGGGGTCTTGTTCGTTGTACGTGGCCACCAGTGGTGCCAGCGATTCTCGCATTATTGGGGGACAGGCGTGCACCTTGAAAGTCTGAACTTCATTAAGTTGTTCAAATCATTTGATGTGACCGCATGTCGCAGCCGCCACCCATCACCTCCACCTTGCGGTGTCATCGGCACAGACCCGTCTTGACACATGTCCGAGCGAGTCGGATCATAGTTCGAACGTCGTTCCGACTAATAGAACATCGACGAAAGAGACCTTCGCAGGAGACGCACGATGGACGAGACCGTCCGGGTGACCCGCCACGCCGGCTGGGCCGAGATTCGCATCGATCGTGAGGCGCGACGCAACGCGCTCGATCGCGCCACGCGGCATGCGCTGGCCACTGCGTTCGCCGAACTGGCCAAACCTCACGCCGAGCCTCACGCCGAAATTCGCGCGATCGTGCTGACCGGCACCGGCGCCAGCTTCTGCGCGGGGCTGGACCTGCGCGAACGCGAGGCCGAGCGCGCGGCCGGAGCCCCCGATGTCGCGGGGCAGGAGGCCATCGAGCTGAACCTCGCCATGCGCGCGCATCCGGCCATTTTCATCGCGGCCGTCAACGGTCTTGCGCTCGGCGGCGGTGTCACGCTCGTCAACAGCTGCGACCTGGCCATCGCGTCGTCCGAGGCCGCGCTCGGTTGCCCGGAGATCGGCTTTGCCAACTACGCGAGCATGGCGGGCCCAACGTCGCAACTGCTGCTCACGCGCAAGCGCGCGGCATGGCTGCTGCTGACCACCGAACGTATCGATGCCGCAACGGCCGCCGACTGGGGGCTCGTCAACGAGGTCGTGGCACCGGCCAGGCTCGATGCACGTGCGGCCGAACTCGCGGTGCGCCTTGCCGGCTTCGACGCCGCCGCGCTCGCCGAAACCAAGGCCGCGCTCGAGAAAATTCCGGCCGAAATCACGCGCTGGCGCGAGGCCATGGACTATGGCCAGACCGTCAACGCGCGCATTCGCGAACGCACTTCCGCCGCCGCGGCGGGCCTCGCGCATTTCGCCACGGCCGGCCGCCATCGCGGCCAGGGCACCTAGCGCGCCACGCGCACCTCGTCCACACCTTGTTGCCACACCTCGCGACATGCCACAGAGCCTGCGCACGCACGACCATGAATCAGGAGACCCCATGACACGCCGCAGTTTTATCCGTACCTGCACCCTGCTGACCGTTTCGGCCGTGACGGCCACGATGGTGACGCCCGCCGCGCGGGCCGCGGACGCGTTTCCGTCGAAGCCCATCTCGATCATCGTGCCGTTCTCGGTGGGCGGCTCCACCGACCTCGTCGCGCGGCTCGTCGCCACCGGCATGAGCGCGCGCGGCACCAGCGCGCTCGTCGACAACCGCACCGGCGGTGGCGGCGTGATCGGGTGGGGCACCGCGGCGCGCGCCAATGCGGATGGCTACACGCTGCTTACCACCGAGATGTCGTACGCGATCGCAGCCACGCTGCTGCCGAAGCTGCCGTTCGATCCGTACAAGAGCTTCCAGATGGTGACGGTGGCCGCAGCGATGCCGCATGTGCTCGTGGTCCATCCGAGCGTGCCGGCAAAGACCGTGCAGGAATTCATCGCGCTGGCCAAGGCCAATCCGGGCAAGTACTACTACGGCTCGGGCGGCAACGGCACCAACACCCATCTTGGCGGTGCGCTGTTCAACAGCCTGGCCGGCACCAACCTCGTCCACGTGCCGTACCGCGGCGCGGGCGCGGCGATGCAGGATCTGCTCGGCGGACAGGTGCAGGCGCTGATCACCTCGCTGCCGACGGCACTGGCCTATATCAAGAGCGGCAAGGTGCGCGCGCTGATGCTGGCCAATGACACACGCTCGCCGGTGCTGCCCGACGTGCCGGCCGCGCCCGAGGTCGGCATGCCGAAGATGGTCATGAAATTCTGGGTCGGCTTCTCGGTGCCCGCGGGCACGCCGCAGCCGGTCATCGACAAGCTCAACAAGGAAATGGTGGAGACCGTCAACACGCCGGAGGTCCGCAAGAGCCTGCAGGACCAGGGGCTCGATCCGGTGGGCAGTACGCCCGCGCAGGCGACAAAGCTGCTCAACGACGAGATTCAGCGCTGGGGCGCGGTCATCAAGGCCGCGAATATCAAGGCCGATTGAAGCCGGGGCCGAACAAAGTCAAGGCCGATTGAAGGAGTACCTGTCAGATGTGGAACGTCAACTTTACGCCGCCGCAGATCATTGAAGCGCGCGTGCTCACGCGCCTGCCGGACGCGTTGCGCATCGCGCGTCGCAGCGAGTGGGCCGATGCCAACAAACCCGGCCAGATCGTCGACAGCTTTCTGGAGGGACCGACCTTCGATCGTGCCGGCAATCTGTTCGTCACCGACATTCCGCACGGACGCATCTTCCGCATCTCGCCCGATCTGCGCTGGGAAGTGTTTGCCGAAACCGCGGGCTGGCCCAACGGCATCGCGATGCATCGCGACGGCAGCCTGTGGGTGGCGGACTATCGTTGCGGCCTGCTGCGCGTGGAGCCGATTCATGGCGATGTCGAGGTTGTACGTGGCCATCGCAACTCGGAAAGCTTTCGCGGGCTCAACGATCTGACGTTCGACGCGGAGGGCAATCTGTACTTTACGGATCAGGGGCAGACCGGCCTGCACGATCCCACGGGCCGCGTGTATCGTCTGCGGCCATCGGGGCAACTGGACCTGCTGCTGTCGAACGTGCCGAGCCCCAATGGCATCGCACTCGATCCGTCGCAACGCTTCCTCTACGTGGCCGCCACGCGCGCCAATTCGGTCTGGCGCATGCCGCTGCTGCCCGATGGCTCGGTTTCGAAGGCTGGCGCGTTTCAGACCTTCTTCGGCAACAGCGGACCCGACGGCCTCGCGATGGATGTCGACGGGCGCCTCGTGGTGGCCCATGCCAGCCTCGGCGGTGCGTTCGTGCTCGACGCGCAGGGGTGGTGTACGCACTTCGTCCGCAGTCCCATTGGCCTTCATGGTGGCACGGTGACCAATATCGCGTTTCGCCCCGGCACCAATCAACTCGTGCTGACCGAATCGGGCAGCGGCACGGTGCTCGTCGCCGATCTACCCGCCGCAGGCGCACAGCTGTTCTCCCACACTTAGTACCCGACTCAGGCACTCGACCAATGACGAGGATCCCAGCGTTTGCGGAACTGATGGCACTGCGCGGCGGCACAGCGCCGGACGCGGACGAGGTCTCGATCCTCGGTCGCGATCCGTTCCATCCCACCCCCTTCCGCGTTGGCGAAACCACAGCGGCGGTGCTGGCCGCGGTGGGTGTCGCCGCCAACGATATCTGGGCCGCGCGCACGGGTCGTCGCCAGTCGGTCACGATCGACGTCCGTCATGCGGCGGCAACCGTGCGCACGGTCGACTACACCCAGGCACCAAATGCCGATGGCACGTTCACGCATGTGCCGATCCCGCAGACCATGGCCCACATGCTCACGGTCACGCAGCCGTGGCCCACGCGCGACGGCCGCTGGTTCCTGCCGCACCTGAACCTGCCGCATCTGTCGCGGCGCGTGCTCGAGGTGCTCCAGTGCGACAGCACTCCCGACGCGGTGCGCGCCGCCGTGGCGCGCTGGGATGCCGATGCGCTCGAAGACGCGATCGCCGCCGCACGCGCGTGTGGTGGCACCATCCGCACGCGCGACGAATGGCTCGCGCATCCGCAGGGGCAATATCTCGCAAGCCGGCCCGTGGTCGAAGTCGATCGCATCGGCGTTGCGCCCGCGCCCGTCTGGACGTCCACCCGGACGCGCGATGCCACGCAACCACTGGCGGGCATTCGCGTGCTCGACCTCACACGTATCCTCGCCGGCCCGATCGCGGGCCGCACCCTCGCCGAACTCGGTGCCGATGTGTTAATGGTGACCGCGCCGCATCTGCCGCAGACACCCGAACACGTACGCGATACCAGCCACGGCAAGCGCAGCTGCTTCCTCGATCTGCGCCGCGACGATGACGCGCAACGCATGCGCGCGTTGATCGCCGAAGCCGACGTGCTCGTCGACGGCTATCGCCCGGGCGCGCTCGCGTCGCTGGGCTTCGACGACGCGACGCTGCGCGCGCTGCAGCCGTCGCTGGTGCACGTCTCGGTCAGTTGTTTCGGCTCAGGCGGCCCATGGGCCGAACGCGCGGGTTGGGAGCAGGTGGCGCAGGCGGTGACGGGGGTGTGCGAGGCGCAGGGCAACGCGATTGGCGCGGGACAGCCGAAGCTGGTCTTTGCCCCGGTGTGCGACTACACCACGGGCTACCTCGCCGCGTACGGCACGCTGCTCGCCCTCGCCCGTCGCGCGCGCGAAGGCGGCGGCTATCGCGTGCACACGGCGCTCGCGGGAGCGGCGATGCTGATACAGCGCCAGGGAATGACAGAGGGATTCGCGCATGCCACCGGTCGTCTCGACGACGAGGCCTTGCGGGCATGGCATGTGGAAGAGACGGGCCCGAACGGCACCTTGCGGACGCTCGGGCCGGCGCTGGGGCTGTCGGAAACCCCGCCGCGCTGGAGCCGCCCAACGCCAACGCTGGGCGGCGATGACGCGGCATGGCTGCCGCGTTAAATCAGATCATTCAGATCTTGTTGGCCAGCTCGACGGCCTTGCCGATGTAGCTGCCCGGCGTCATGTCCAGCAGCAGTTGCTTGGCATCGTCGGGAATCGCGAGGCCCGCGACGAACGTCTGCAGTGCTTCGCGCGAGATGCCCTTGCCGCGCGTGAGCTCCTTCAGTTGCTCGTACGGATTCGGCACGCCAAAACGACGCATCACGGTCTGCACCGGCTCGGCCAGCACTTCCCAGCAGTTGTCGAGATCTTCGTTGAGACGCTCGGGATTGGTCTCGAGCTTGCCCAGACCGCGCAGGCAGGCCTCGTAGGCCAGCAGGCTGTAGCCGAACGCCACGCCGATATTGCGCAGCACGGTCGAATCGGTCAGGTCACGCTGCCAGCGCGACACGGGCAGCTTTTCGGACAGATGGCGCAGCACCGCGTTGGCCAGACCCAGGTTGCCTTCGGAGTTCTCGAAGTCGATCGGGTTGACCTTGTGCGGCATCGTCGACGAACCGATTTCGCCAGCCTTGGTCTTCTGCTTGAAATAGCCCAGCGAGATATAGCCCCACACGTCGCGATCGAGGTCCAGCAGGATCGTGTTGGCACGCGCCACGGCATCGAACAGCTCGGCCATGTAGTCGTGCGGCTCGATCTGGATCGTGTACGGGTTGAACGACAGGCCCAGGCGCGATTCGATCACGTTCTTCGAGAACGACTCCCAGTCGAACGTCGGATACGCCGACAGGTGCGCGTTGTAGTTACCCACCGCGCCGTTCATCTTGCCCAGCAGTTCCACGCGCTCGATGCGCACGATCGCGCGCTCGAGACGCGCCGCCACGTTGGCCATTTCCTTGCCGAGCGTGGTCGGGCTCGCGGGCTGACCGTGCGTGCGCGACAGCATCGGCTGGGCGGCGTTGAGCTTGGCCAGTTCCACCAGGCGCGCATGCACGCGGCGCAGCGTGGGCACCACCACCGCCTCGCGCGCGCCCTTCAACATCATGCCGTGCGAGGTGTTGTTGATGTCTTCCGAGGTGCAGGCGAAGTGGATGAATTCGCTGGCGGCCTCGAGTTCGGCGTTGCCCTTGACCTGTTCCTTGAGCCAGTATTCCACGGCCTTGACGTCGTGGTTGGTCACCGCCTCGATGTCCTTGATGCGGCCCGCATCGGCTTCGGTGAAGTTCTCCACCAGCGCAAGCAGCTTGGCTTCTGATGCCGCCGAGAACTTCGGCACATCGGGCAGGCCCGCCTGCGACAGGGCGATCAGCCAGTGCACCTCGACCTTGACACGGTTGCGCATGAAGGCCGCTTCGGACAGCCATTCGCGCAGCGCATCGGCCTTGGAGGCGTAGCGGCCATCGATCGGGGACAGGGCCGTGAGCGGCGAAAGGGTAGACGTGGACATGCTGGCAACCGGGGAAAGGTGAGCGAAATGGGGGGCGAAATATGAGGCGACGGCAGGAGAAAGCGACCAATACGCCCCATGAGACACCGCTTTCGGGGCCTCGCGAGGGGCCGGCCGGCATCGCGCAAGGCGGGATTTTACCATCGTGCCCCGCGCTGTGCGATGGCCGCACAACAGTCGTGCGCGCATGCGTGCGCAAGGCCGCAATGGCGCGTCATTTCGGGGCGTGCGCGGGTATACTCGCGCACGCCGCTCCGGTAGCCTGTTATGAAGTGCATCTCCAGAGCGCCGATGCACTTCATAACAAGCTCAAGGGGAGAACATGAAGCTGTACGCATCCCGGACCAGTCCCTACGCGCGCAAGGTGCGCGTGGTGCTGGCTGAGAAGAAGATCGACTACCAGATGATCGAGGAGGATGTCTGGTCGCCGCACACCAACATCGGCCAGTTCAATCCGCTCGGCAAGGTGCCGTGCCTGATCATGGAAGATGGTGGCGCAGTATTCGATTCGCGCGTGATCGTCGAGTATGCGGACACGCTGTCGCCGGTCAGCCGCCTGATTCCGCAAGGGAGCCGCGAGCGGCTCGAGGTCCGTTGCTGGGAAGCGCTGGCCGATGGCGTGCTCGACGCCGCGCTGCTGGTGCGCGTGGAAAGCACGCAGCGCAGCGAGGCACAACGCAGCGATACGTGGGTCGCGCGCCAGCGTGGCAAGATCGACGCGGCACTGGTCGCCATGGCCAGCGGCCTCGGCGACCGGCCGTGGTGCACCGGCATCCACTACTCGCTGGCCGATGTGGCCATGGGCTGCGCGCTCGGCTATCTGGACTTCCGCTTTCCCGAGATCCCCTGGCGCGAACGGCATCCTACGCTGGCCGTGTTTCAGGAGAAAATCGAGAAGCGTCAGTCGTTCCTCGATACGCAGCCGCCGACGCCGTAATTGGCTATTGGATAATGCCGCCGCCCAGACAGACCTCACCGTCGTAAAGGACGGCGGATTGTCCGGGCGTCACCGCCCACTGGGCCTCGGCAAACGCGAGCTGCAATGCCTCGCCGCTCGCCTCCGCTACCGTGCAGGGCGCATCGCTCTGCCGGTAGCGCGTCTTGGCGGCAATCGCCAGACCAGTCTCCGGCGCCTCGCCCGCGACCCATGACAGGTCCGCCGCATCGAGCCGCGCGCTTAGCAGCCACGGATGATCGTGGCCCTGCACCACATACAGCGTGTTGTTCGCCATATCCTTGCGCGCGACGTACCATGCGTCGCCGCTGCCCTCGCGGCTGCCACCAAGGCCAATGCCCTTGCGCTGGCCCAGCGTGTAGAACGCCAGCCCGATATGCTCGCCCACCACCTTGCCGTCGTCGGTCTTCATCGGACCCGGCCTGGTCGGCAGATAGCGATTCAGGAATTCACGGAATGGCCGTTCGCCGATAAAGCAGATGCCGGTCGAATCCTTCTTCTTCGCATTGGGCAGCCCGATCTCCGCCGCGATCTCGCGCACCTGCGTTTTTGGGATCTCGCCCAGCGGAAACAACGTGCGCGACAGCTGCGCCTGATTCAACCGGTGCAGGAAGTAACTCTGGTCCTTGGTATGGTCGAACGCCTTCAGCAGTTCGAAGCGGCCGTTCGCGGCCTGACGCACGCGCGCATAGTGGCCAGTAGCGATCTGCTCCGCGCCCAGCGACATCGCATGGTCGAGGAACGCCTTGAACTTGATCTCGGCGTTGCACAGCACGTCAGGGTTCGGCGTACGTCCGGCCGAGTATTCGCGCAGGAAATCCGCGAACACACGATCCTTGTACTCGGCGGCAAAGTTCACCGCTTCCACGTCCACGCCGATAACGTCCGCGACCGACGCCACGTCGAGCCAGTCCTGGCGCGTGGAGCAATATTCGCTGTCGTCATCGTCCTCCCAGTTCTTCATGAACAGGCCGATGACTTCGTACCCCTGCTGCTTGAGCAGCCACGCGGTAACCGACGAGTCGACCCCGCCGGACATGCCGACCACGACGCGGCCTTTGGAGGCCCCGCTCATGACGCGTCCTCCGACGCCACCGCGGTCGAATGGGTATAGAGCACGTCGAGCGCGAAGCGCTTGCCGGCGACGTAATCTTCCACGCAGGCCAGCAACAGTGGCGTGCGATGCCGTTCGCGGCAGCCGCGCAACTCTTCGAGGCTCATCCACACCGTGCGCACGATGCCCGTATCGAGCTGACGGCCAGCGTCGAGCGACCCAAGGTCGCCCGTGAACGCGAAACGGATATAGGTGGTATCGCCCTGGTCGCGCGACGACAAACCCCGGCTCATATAGCAGCCGACCAGCGCGCGCGGCTCGAACGTATGCGCGGTTTCCTCGAGGGTTTCGCGGATGACGGCGTTGATCAGGCTCTCGCCCGCCTCGAGATGGCCGGCGGGCTGGTTGAGCCGCAGGCCCGCGGGCGTTTCTTCCTCGACCAGCAGGAAGCGGCCGCCGCGCTCGATAACCGCGGCAACCGTGACACTGGCGTTCCAGTCACGTGACATGATGCACAATTTTTAAGCAATCCGGCATTTTACCGGCTGCCGGTCGATCGTGCACCGGGTCGCCTCATCGGGGGACCATTCTGCCGCGTCAGGCCGCGTGCGCGTGCAGGGCCAGCCGTGGCGGCAGTTGCGCCAGCACGGCTTCCAGACGCCGTACCAGACCCGCATCGACGGGCGTCAGCGGCAGCCGCACCTCGTCGCGCGCATGGTTGCCCAGCGCCAGCGCGGCCTTGACCGGTGCCGGATTGGGCGCCGAGAACAACAGCTCGATCAGCGGCAGGAGCCGCGCAAACAGCGCGCGCGCACCGGCTGCGTCCCCGGCCCGCGCGAGTCGCAGCAGTTGCACGAACAGATCCGGGCGCACGTGCGCGGCGGCCGGCACCACACCGACACCGCCCGCCAGCAGGTGGTCGAGCATCGCGGCATCCTCGCCGCAATAAACATCGATACCCGCATGATTCGCCAGCACCCGCATACCGGCCGGATCGCACTCCTTGATCGCGCGCACCTGGCCATGCGCGGCCAGCCGCAGTGCCAGCGCGGGCGAAATCGACGCGCCGGTCCGCTTGGGAACGTTGTAGAGCATCAGCGAGCGCGCGGTCTGGCTGGCCACGCGGCGCACGTGCCAGGCGATGCCTTCGTCGGACACGCGCAAATAATATGGCGGGGGCACCAGGTAGCCAGCGAGATCGGCGAACCGCGCAAATCGCTCGAGGCGGCGCACCTGTTCGCACACCGCGCGCGTATCGACGGCGCCCACGCCCGCCATCACGGGTATCGCGCCATCCACGGCCTCGCACACCGCCGCGGTCAGCGCCAGACGTTCGGCGTCGTCGAGCAGGCCGCCCTCCCCCGTCGTGCCGAGCACGATCAGGCCATCGAGGCCCTCCGCGGCATACCACGCGGCAAGCCGCTGCGCGCAGTCGAGGTCGAGTTCGCCGTCGCGCATCGGCGTGATCATCGGCAGCCAGAGGCCGCCGCGCGGGCCATCAGTGTGCGGCATGATCGCTTCCAAGCAGAGTAGTCACACCGAATTCGGCGGCCGGCAAAGCGGCCATGATCGCGTGCATCGCGGCATCGCGGCCACCGCGCTCCACTTCCACATGCAGCGTGGTCTCTTCGTGGCGATGATCGACCTCCACGACGTAGACGCGTGCCAGTTCACCAATCGCGCGATGCAGCGTCTGCCGCAGCGCGAACACCTGAGCCGAAGCCACCGCAAGACGAATGCGGATCCTTTGACCATCACCTTCGGTGCGCGTGGCGCGCGGGGCGGTTGCCGGCCGGCGTCGCGGCACGGAAGCGAAGGCAATGGCAAGGCTGGTCTGTCGCATGGACGTTGACCCGCGCTGCGGCGGGTCATCTGTTGAACATGCTTCCATGCTAGGGACGCGCATCTCAATTTGATGCAGCAATGGGGCAGGCCGCTATCAAAAACGCGTCAAAACGTCTTGGTGATCGACGCGAACGCCGTGGCGCGCCCCATGTAGCGACCATGCGAGTTGGTGTAGACACCGCGTGCCGCGTTGGTGTCGATATAAGCCACCGACACCGCCAGCCCCTTGCCGAAGTCCTTCGTCACGCCGACCTTCCAGTCGGTGTACGACGCATCGGTAACGTTCTGCACCTTCTGATAGCCGACGTGCGCGTTGAACGTGAGGTCCCACACATTGAGCGGCACGTTGGCGGACAGGTCGACGTAATAGCTGTTCTTGCTGTCGGCAAAACCGAACAGGTTCGTCAGCGCGTGCGAGTACTTGAGCGACACCGGACCGTAGCCAACGCTCGCATACACCTCGGTGGTGTACGGGCGCGTAAAGCCCGACGGATAGTCGCCCGGGTAGTAGTACTCGAGCACGCCCACGTCGTACGCGATATCGGCGCCGGCGATGTTCACGCTATTCTTGAAGCCGCCGTAGAAGTCCATCTCGATCGGCGCCGACACCTGCGAGTTGCTGTCGGAAAGCCAGCTGATGTTCGAGTTCCAGTTGCCGAGGTAGAAGCCGCTCGCATGCGCGTAGTCGAAACCGCCCTGCACTGCGGGACGGCGATTGGTCTGCATGAGACCGCGATAGCGGTATTCGCTGGCCAGCGTCACGTTGGCCGTGAACGTGTGCGGCGAGACCTCGCCGGCGGTGGCGCTATCCGCAGCGGGCGCGGCAGGCGCGGCCGATGCTTCCTGCGCGAACGCGGACGGCATGGCGAGGCATGCGGCTACGGCGAAGGTGGTAGGGATAAGGGTGGAGGATACAGCGGAGAGAAGACGCATGAAGGTTGAAAAAGCGAGTTGAACAGTGCGTCCGCCCCGCGCCGCGCCGGGATGGCGTGGACCGCCAGGGCGGCGTGCCCGCCACGATACGGAGCGAGGTATCAAATCGGTGTCAAAAGGCGACCACCCGATGAGTGGCTCAGCATCAAATTGCCGGTTTCATGCGAAGAGAAAATGAGTGGTGGGTATCCGAGCAATTTTCCGACCGGTCAGCCACCATCCCCGTGCATATTCGGGTAAGCTGCGCAAAAACTGCGGTATCGGATTGATATCTCACGGGCTCGGACGTCTGCCCGTCCATGGATCGGCCTGACTTCGGTCGGAACGGTCATGACGCCACCAAAAGGAGAAATTGACGATGCACATCGGCATCCCGCTGGAAACGCGGGCAGGCGAAACTCGCGTCGCCGCCACCCCGGAAACCGTCAAGAAGTACGTCGCGCAGGGGCACCAGGTCACGGTGCAGTCCGGCGCGGGCGTCAGGGCGAGCCAGCCCGATGCCGCGTACGAGGCGGTGGGCGCGCGCATCGGCTCGGCAGCCGAAGCGTACGGCGCGGAGATCGTGCTCAAGGTACGTGCACCGGATGATGCCGAGCGCGCGCAGATGAAGCCCGGCACGGTGCTCATCGGCATGCTCAATCCGTTCGATATCGAAAACAACGCGCGCATGACGGCCGCCTCGATCACCGCATTCGCGCTCGAGGCCGCGCCGCGCACCACGCGTGCGCAGAGCATGGACGTACTGTCGTCGCAGGCCAATATCGCGGGCTACAAGGCCGTGCTGGTCGGCGCGCACCACTATCAGCGCTTCATGCCGATGCTGATGACCGCCGCCGGTACCGTCAAGGCGGCGCGCGTGCTGATTCTCGGCGCCGGCGTCGCGGGCCTGCAGGCCATCGCCACGGCCAAGCGCCTCGGCGCGGTGATCGAGGCTTCCGACGTACGGCCCGCCGTGAAGGAGCAGATCGAATCGCTGGGTGCCAAGTTCCTCGACGTGCCGTTCGTGACCGACGAGGAGCGCGAGATCGCGCAGGGCGTGGGCGGCTATGCGCGCCCGATGCCGGCCGACTGGATGCGCCGTCAGGCCGAGCTCGTGCACGAGCGCGCGCGCCAGGCCGATATCGTGATCACCACCGCGCTGATCCCGGGCCGCAAGGCGCCGGTGCTGCTGCAGGAAGAAACCGTCAAGCAGATGAAGCCCGGCTCGGTGGTGGTGGATCTGGCCGCCGCGCAGGGCGGCAACTGCCCGCTGACCGTGGCCGACGAAGTGGTGGAACGCCACGGCGTGACCCTGATCGGCCATACCAACCTCGCCAGCATGGTCGCCGCCGACGCTTCCGCGCTCTACGCGCGCAACGTGCTCGACTTCCTCAAGCTCGTCATCGACAAGGAAGGCCGCTACACGCTGAACCTCGAGGACGATATCGTCGCGGCCTGCCTGATGTGCCGCGACGGCCAGCTCGTCCGACAGGCTGCCTGACCTGCTTTACCCCGCTTTACCCACCGACGGCGCCGGCATGGACCGGCGCCGCATGTCTCACTCCTGAAGGACGTATCACCCATGCAACGCATCATGCTCCGCGCCAAGCTCCACCGCGTCACCGTGACGCAGGCGGACCTCAACTACGAGGGCTCGTGCGGAATCGACGAAGATCTGCTCGAAGCCGCCGACATGAAGGAATTCGAGAAGATCGAGCTGTACAACGTGAACAACGGCGAGCGCTTCTCGACATACATCATCAAGGGCGCGCGCGGTACCGGCGAGATCTCGCTCAATGGCGCCGCGGCCCGCCGCGCGCACCTTGGCGACCATCTGATCATCTGCACCTATGCGCCGATGACCGACGAGGAGATCCGCGTGTACAAACCGAAGGTCATCCTCGTGAACGAGAAGAACGGCATCAAGGAAATCAAGCAGGTCTGACCTGCGCCGGCGGGGCGTCCCGAGCCAGGGGCACCCCGCCGCAAGCGCTTTGATGCAGCGGAAGTCGACCCGGTTATCCGAATACTCAAGATCAAGCAAACGGAGGGAGAAGTCGATGGAGATGGTGAACCATACGGTGATCAATCTGATCATCTTCGTGCTGGCGATCTACGTGGGGTACCACGTGGTGTGGACCGTCACGCCCGCGCTGCATACGCCGCTGATGGCCGTGACCAATGCAATCTCGGCCATCATCATCGTTGGCGCGATGCTTGCGGCCGGCCTTACCGAAGGGGGCGTGGGCCGCGTCATGGGCACGCTCGCGGTGGCGCTCGCGGCGGTCAACGTGTTCGGCGGCTTCCTCGTGACCCAGCGCATGCTGGAGATGTTCAAGAAGAAGGAACCGAAGGCCAAGGCTGCCAAGGAGGGTGCGCAATGACCGTACTCGTCAGCATGAACCTCGTCACGCTGCTGTACCTCGTGGCATCGGTCTGCTTTATCCAGGCGCTCAAGGGCCTGTCGTCGCCCGGCACCGCGCGGCGCGGCAACGCGTTCGGCATGACCGGCATGGCCATCGCGGCCGTGACCACGCTGGTGCTGATCATCAAGCTCAAGAACGAATTCCTCGCGGCCGGCGCCGCGCAGCATTCGGTGGGCACCGGCATCGGCCTGATCTTCGCGGCGCTGATCGTCGGCGGCGGCATTGGCGCCTATGTGGCGCGCAAGGTCGAGATGACCAAGATGCCCGAGCTGGTAGCCGCCATGCACTCGCTGATCGGTCTTGCCGCCGTGTTCATCGCGGTGGCGGCCGTGGCGGAACCCGCCGCGTTCGGCATCACGGCACCGGGTTCGCATCTGATCCCCACGGGCAACCGCGTCGAACTGTTCATCGGCTGCTTCGTCGGCGCGATCACGTTCTCCGGCTCGGTCATCGCCTTCGGCAAACTCGCGGGGCGCTACAAGTTCCGCCTGTTCCAGGGCGCGCCGGTGGTGTTTCCGGGCCAGCACTGGCTGAACCTGCTGCTGGCCATCGCGATGGTCGGCTTCGGCATCATCTTCTTCATGTCGCAGGACTGGCTGCCGTTCCTGATCATGCTGGCCATCGCCTTCGTGCTCGGCGTGCTGATCATCATCCCGATCGGCGGCGCGGACATGCCCGTGGTGGTGTCGATGCTGAACTCGTACTCGGGCTGGGCGGCGGCGGGCATCGGCTTCTCGCTGAACAACCCGATGCTGATCATCGCGGGCTCGCTGGTCGGTTCGTCCGGTGCGATCCTCTCGTACATCATGTGCAAGGCGATGAACCGCTCGTTCTTCAACGTGATTCTCGGCGGCTTCGGCGGCGAAGCTGGTGGCGCGAGCGCGGGCAAGCAGGAACAGCGTCCGGTCAAGTCCGGCTCGGCCGACGACGCGTCGTTCCTGATGGGCAATGCCGAGACCGTGATCATCGTGCCGGGCTACGGCCTGGCCGTCGCGCGCGCGCAGCATGCGCTCAAGGAACTGACCTCGAAGCTCACCGAAAAGGGCGTCACGGTGAAGTACGCGATCCATCCTGTGGCGGGCCGCATGCCGGGCCACATGAACGTGCTGCTGGCCGAAGCCGAGGTGCCGTACGACCAGGTGTTCGAGATGGAGGACATCAACGGCGAGTTCGCGCAGGCCGACGTGGTGCTGGTCCTCGGTGCCAACGACGTGGTCAACCCGGCTGCCAAGACCGACCCGAAATCGCCGATCGCCGGCATGCCGATTCTCGAGGCCTACAAGGCCAAGACCATCATCGTGAACAAGCGCTCGATGGCCGCCGGCTATGCCGGTCTGGACAACGAACTGTTCTACATGGACAAGACCATGATGGTGTTTGGCGACGCCAAGAAGGTGGTCGAGGACATGGTCAAGGCGGTGGAGTAACCGCGCGGGTAACCCCATCGGCAGGGCTTCAGAATAAAGCGTTGTGAAGACCTGAAATCAACGATATCGAACTCATGCGGCCGGCTGACAACGCCGGCCGCTTGCTTTGGGGGGTGCGGCTTGCACGGCTTCGCTGGCGCGCTATACTGGCTTGCGTTTCTCTCCAGTCCTTCGCCGCCCAGACGAACCATCGCATTAACGATCGCACCATGACTTTCAACCCGCACGACAGAAACCTGTCGGTCTTCCATCACCCAGTCCTGACCGTGCTCGTGGACGACAGCAAGTCGTTTATCGAAAGTCTGGCCTTCCAGATGGATGCCTCGCGTGCGGTGGTCAGCTTTACCGATCCGCGCGAGGCACTGGCGTGGATTCGCGAGTCGTACGACACGCGTTACCCGGGTTTCCTGCCGGTGCGTGTCACCCATGACGACCTGACGTTCCTCAGCGAGCGTCGCACCGTGCAGCTCGATGTCGATCGCATCCATCGTCAGATCCACGACGTGCATCGCTTCCTGCAGCCGGGCGTGATCGTGGTCGACTACTCGATGCCGCAGATGGACGGGCTCGAGTTCTGCCAGGCACTGCAGGACCTGCCGTGCAAGACCATCCTGCTGACCGGCACGGCCGATGAAAGCATCGCGATCCAGGGCTTCAACAACGGTTTGATCGATCGCTACGTCAAGAAGCACGACCCGAACATGGTGGCGCGTCTGGGTCAGGAAATCGAGGCGCTGCAACAGCAATACTTCGCCACGCTGTCACGCACGCTGCGCGACCTGCTTACGCGGCATTCGTACTCGTTCCTGTCGGATCCCGTCATGGCCGAGCGCCTGCGGCAGACCGTGGCCCGCTACAACTTCGTCGAGTACTACCTGTATCCGAATCCGGTGGGAATTTTGCTGCTGACCGCGCAGGGCCATGCCACGCTGATGGTCATCGAGACCCGCGCCGGGCTCATGAACCAGGTGGAGTCGGCCGAAGCCTACGAAGCGCCGGCCGCGCTGATCGAAGGCCTGCGCGAAGGCCGCATCGTGCCGTTCTTCTGGCCCGGCAACGGCATGTACACGCCCGCCTGCGTCGACTGGGAACAGTATTGCCTGCCCGCGGAACGCTGCGAAGGCCGCGAGGAATATTTCTACGCGCTATTCGACCTGCCGCGCCATCTGCTGCAGGAGCCGGTGGTCAGCCTGCAGAGCTTCCTTGCCGAGTTCGCACGCAACCCGGAAGCGCTGACGCACCGCAAGGCCTGACCGGCCCCTCCCCTGTTTTCCCGCTTTCCCGCTTTCCGCTCAGTCCTGCTGCGGCTTCTCGTCCGTGGCAACGCGATTGCCACCCCGTACCATATCGAAACGGAACAGCCGGCATTCGATATTGCCGTTGAACAGCGGCGTGCGGCGCGACTCCTTGAGGCGCATGCGCTTGGGCATCGTCATGTCGCCCGTGAACACCCACGCCTGCCATCCCGCGAAAGACTGCTTGAGCGTCGTGGCAAACGCGCTCGCGAACTGGTTCGCGGCCGCTTCCTCGGCCTCGTCGCGCGGGGCCTCGTCCACCGGCTGGCGCCGCTCGCCACGCACGGCGATCCGCTCGCCGTAAGGCGGGTTCATCAGCAACATGCCGGCATCGGTGAACGGCGGCTGCACGAAGCGCGCATCCACCTGCTTGAGCTGTGCGTCGCCGGGCAGGCCTGCCCGTTCCCAGTTGGCCTGCGCCATGTCCAGCATGCCTGACGAAATATCGGAGCCGACCACCCGCAGCGTGGCGGGATCGATCTGCTGCGCCTTTTCCCGCGCGTGCTGAGCGTCTGCACGCAGCGCCTGCCACGCCTTGGTATCGGCGCCCCGGAGCCATTCGAACGCGAACGTGCGGGCCGCGCCCGGCGCCACACCGAGCGCTACCTGCGCGGCCTCCACCAGGAACGTACCGCTGCCGCACATCGGATCGTAGAACGGGCGCGCGGTCTGTCCCGGCACCCAGCCGGCCAGCCGCAGGATGCCCGCAGCCAGATTCTCCTTGAGCGGCGCCTCGCCCTTCTCCATGCGCCAGCCACGCTTGAACAGCGGCTCGCCGGTGGTGTCGAGGTAGATCGTGCAGTCGAACTCGGTCAGGTGCGCGTACACGCGTACGTCGGGGCTCGCGGTATCGACGCTCGGCCGCGCGCCCAACCGCTCGCGCATCGCGTCGCAAATGCCGTCCTTGACGCGCAGACCGACGAAATTCAGGCTCTGCAACGGCGACTTGTGCGCGGTGATATCCACGCGCAGCGACTCGTCGGGCGAGAACCAGTTCTCCCAGCGCTGCGCACGCGCCAGCGCGTAGACATCGTCCTCATGGCGATAGCGCTTCTGCGCCACGCGTAGCAGCACGCGGCTGGCGATGCGCGAGTGCAGGTTCACCGCATAGGCAGCCGCCAGTGGGCCCGAGAACGGCACCCCACCCGGCATTTCCTTGTGGACGGTGAAGGGGGCCGTGGCGGCCACGGCCGGCAGCAGCGCGATCTCGCGCAGCTCCTCGGCCAGTGCGGCTTCCAGACCGCGCGGGCAGGGAGCGAAGAAGCTTTCGGTCTGCGACCGTTCGTTCATGGACCGTTCGTTCATGGATATCAGTGACTCAAAAAAAACGTCCGCCTTGGCGGACGGTACACCATAAGACTGTAGTCAATCCCTCAGCCGGCGGCCAGCGCGCGGTCGAGGAATTCGAGGCGATCCTGCCCCCAGTAGGGCTGACCGTCGAGCATGAACCACGGAGTGCCAAAGGCACCGGCAGAGATCGCGTCCTGCGTGTTCTGCGCATAGGCGGCCTGCACAGCCTGCGCCTCGCTGGCCTTGAGCAGGTTCGCGCCATCGAACTCGTGCTCGTCGGCGATCTGCACCAGCGTGGCCGGATCGGCGATATTGCGCTGCTCCGCCCACACCGCGCTGCAATACGCACCCGCCAGCACCAGCGCGCGCGCGGTGCCATGCGCCAGCTGCGCGGCGATGATCAGCTTCGCGGCCGGATCACCGGACACGGGAAAGTACGTCGGATGCAGGTGCATCGGCATGCCGAGAAACTCGGCCCAGCGCTGCAACTCGACCAGACGGTAGGCCTGGCGCTGCGGCGGCCGCTGCGCCAGCGGCAATCCGCCCGAAACCGAGAACAGCTTGCCCAGATCGAACGGCTTGAGCACGACTTGCGCCTTGTGCCGCGTGGCGATCTCGACGAAGCGCGCATGCCCCAGGTACACGAACGGGGATTGCGGCGCCATGAAATACTCGACCTGCTTGCTCATCTTGTCCTCGGTTCAGAACGGCTTGACCACGACCAGGATCACGATTGCCAGCAGTACCAGCACCGGCAATTCATTGAACCAGCGATAAAACTTGTGCGAGCGCGTGTTGCGACCCGCCTCGAACTTGCGCAGCAGCACGCCGCAGCCATGGTGATAGCCGATCAGCACCAGCACCAGCGCGAGCTTCGCGTGCATCCAACCCTGCCCCGCGCCGCGTCCAATGCCGTAGCCCAGAAACAGCCACAGCCCGAACACCACCGCCGGCACCGCGAGTATCGTCATGAAGCGGAACAGCTTGCGCGCCATCAGCAGCAGCCGCTGCGAGGCGGCGGCATCGGTTTCCATCGCCAGATTGACGAAGATTCGCGGCAGGTAGAACAAACCCGCGAACCACGAGATCACGAAGACGATGTGGAGCGACTTGATCCAGAGCATGAGGAGGACGGCGTTATTGTGAGGAGTGGTTGTGACGGACTGTTGTCGCGTCAGGTGCGAATCTCGCCGTGGCCAAACACCACGTATTTGAGCGACGTCAGCCCTTCGAGCCCGACCGGACCGCGCGCATGCAGCTTGTCGTTGGAGATGCCGATTTCCGCGCCCAGGCCGTATTCAAAGCCGTCGGCAAAGCGCGTCGACGCGTTGATCATCACGCTCGCGGAGTCCACCTCGCGCAGGAAGCGCATGCCGGTGGTGTAGTTCTCGGTGACGATCGAATCGGTATGCGCGGAGCCGTATGTGTTGATATGCGCGATGGCTTCGTCCAGACCGTCCACGGTACGGATCGCCAGCACCGGCGCCAGATACTCGAGGCGCCAGTCCTCCTCGGTGGCATCGACGAGCCCCTGAATGCCGGCCGCTTCGAGCGTTGCGCGCGTGTCCGCGCACACGCGCAGCTCCACGCCCTTCTGCTGGTAGATACGGCACAGCGGCGGCAGCACGGCGGCGGCGATATCGCGCGCCACCAGCAGCGTTTCCATCGTGTTGCACGGCGCGTAGCGCTGGGTCTTGGCGTTGTCGCACACGCGCACGGCCTTGTCGAGGTCGGCGTCGCGATCGACGTAGACGTGACAGATGCCGTCCAGATGCTTGATCATCGGCACCCGCGCCTCTTCCATCAGCCGCGCGATCAGGCTCTTGCCGCCGCGCGGCACGATCACGTCGACGTACTCGGTCATGGTGATGAGGCGACCGACCGCGGCACGGTCGGTGGTCTCGATCACCTGTACCGCCTGCGCGGGCAACCCCGCAGCCGACAGGCCCTCGGCCACCAGCGCCGCCAGCGCGGTATTCGATTCAATCGCTTCCGATCCACCGCGCAGGATGGTCGCATTGCCCGACTTCAGGCACAGCGCCGCCGCGTCGATGGTCACGTTCGGCCGCGACTCGTAGATGATGCCGATCACACCCAGCGGCACGCGCATCTGACCGACCTGGATCCCGGTCGGGCGGAACTTCATGTTCGTGATCTCGCCAATCGGGTCCGCCAGCGCGGCAATCTGTTCGAGCCCCGCCGCCATCGTGGCGATGGCCTTGTCGGACAGCGTCAGTCGGTCGATGAACGCGGCGTCCTGACCGTTGGCACGCGCGCGTTCGACATCGCGCGCATTGACGGCCTTGAGCTGGTCGGCATCGCGCCGGATCGCCGTGGCGATGGTCAGCAGCGCGCGATTCTTGTCGGCGGTGGAGGCGCGCGCCATCGCGCGCGAAGCGGCGCGGGCCTGCTGGCCCACGCGGTCCATGTATTGATTGAGATCGAACTCGGTCATGATCTTGGCCGGGTTCTGTCCCGGCAGTCGTGCAGTCTTGTGGGGTGCGGCAAACGAATGCGCATCAAAGCGGGGCGCATAAAAACGGGGCGCTAAAACAGGGCGCAAAAACCAGGGGCAACCGCTAGCGCGGGAACTTCAGTACGCCACCTCAGCGCGCGATCATCAGCGCAAGCTGCTGCAGGCCATCCCATGGCTCTGCCGGCAAGCTCGCCGACGCGCCCGGTGGCAGGTCCGACAACCCTTTGACCTGCCGGTCGAGCCGCGCAGCCAGCGCCAGCGCGGCCTCGAGCTGTGGCATCGACAACCGCTGCGCGGCCTGCGGCACCAGCCGCTCGCGCGGGCCCCAGACGCGCAGTTCGCGCATCAGCACCGGAGCCGGCTTACCGGCCGCTACCCCTTGCCGGACCTTGGATAATACGCGAATTTCCTCGGTCAGCGCCCACAGCACCAGCACCGTGGCCTCGCCCTCGCCGCGCAACCCTTCGAGCATGCGCACGAGCCGCGGCACATCGCCCGCGAGCATGGCCTCGGATAGCTTGAACACGTCGTAACGGGCCACATTGAGCACCGCGTCGTGTACCTGGTCAAACGTGAGCTCGCCGGGCGGATACAGCAGGCCCAGCTTCTGAATTTCCTGATGTGCCGCCAGCAGGTTGCCTTCCACCTTGTCGGCGATGAACTGCAGCGCGCGCCGGCCGGGCTCGCCACCCTCGACCCGCTGCTGCTGCAGCGCAAGCCGTTCGCCGACCCACGCCGGCAGGCGCGTGCGGTCGATCGTATCGACCTTGATCGACACGCCGGCACTCTCGAGCGCCTGGAACCACGCGGACTTGGAAGACGCGAAGTCGACCCGCGGCAGCGTGATCAGCATCAGCACGTCGGGCGATGGCTGGGCAGCCACCGCGCGCAACGCCTCGCCACCATCTTTGCCGGGCTTGCCGGACGGAATCCGCACCTCGACGATCTTGCGATCGCCGAACAGTGACATCGACTGCTGCGCCTCGACCAGCTGGCTCCAGTGGAAACCGCGTTCGGCCACCAGCACGTCACGCTCCGAGAAACCGGCGTCGCGCGCGGCGCGGCGCAGCCGGTCCACGGCTTCCAGCACGAGCAGATGCTCGTCGCCGTGCAACACGTACAGCGGCGCCAGGCCCTTGGACTGGGCCTGCTTCAGGTGCGCGTCGAGGCCATCGAGCCGAAGCTGCATCGCCGTGGCGTCAGACCGTCTTGACCGCGGCCAGACGCCGCATCAGCTGCTGCACGATATCGCGCTGCATGTCGCGATAGAGCTGCTGCTCTTCGTAATCCTTCGCCAGCACCGCGGATTCGTTGTACGTGATGTCGCGCGTCAGCAGGATCGTTGACGGCGGAATCAGCTCCTTGCCCTTCTGGTCGCGCACGCGGAAGCTGAAGCGCTGGCTCAGCCGGTATTCGCGCACCACACCCTCGGTCGTGATCGACAGGATCGAGCGGCCACGCGTGTCGGACAGCACGTCGAGCAGCGCATCGGCCTGCTTCGGATCCTCCACGATCACCGTGTCGGAACCGCCCAGGATATTGCGGCGCAGATCGGCGCCCATCGGCGAGTTCGGAGGAATACCGACGTACAGTTTCTTGAACGCGAAGTCCGCAGTGCCACGCAACTGAAAGCCGCAGCCCGCGAGCAGGCCGGCAGCCAGCGTGGCGACCGAGGTAGCAACCGATGTGGCAAGAAAAGCGCGGCGGCGCAGGTTCGGTCGAGTCATGGCTTGGCGGATTCCTATGGTCGCGGTTACAGCACCACGTTGACGAGCCGGCCCGGCACCACCACGATCTTCTTCGGCGTGGCACCCGCGGCAAACTTGGCAACGATCTCGCTGGCGGCGGCCGTGGCCTCGATGGTGGCGCGATCGGCGTCGGCCGACACCGTCAGGCTGCCGCGCACCTTGCCGTTGATCTGCAGCACGAGATCGATCTCGCTACGCACGAGCGCGGCGTCATCGACCTGCGGCCAGGCGGCATCGAGCAGTTCGCCCGCGTCGCGCGCATAGCCCAGCTCCTGCCACAGCGCGTGCGCGACATGCGGCACCACCGGGTACAGCACGCGCAGCAGGATGCCGAAGCCCTCGCGGCGCGCGGCCGGCGAGGCGCCCTTGGCGTCCTCGAGCGCGTTCAGCATCTTCATGGTCGCGGACACGACCGTGTTGTACTGAATGCGCTGGTAGTCGTAGTTGGCCTGCTTGAGCACGGTATGGATCTCGCGGCGCAGCTCGGCGTCTTCGGCCACCGGCGCGGTGGCACCCGCGGCGCCAATCGCCTCGGCGTTGGCATGACCATACGCCCATACGCGACGCAGGAAGCGCGACGCGCCCTCCACGCCCGAACCGCTCCACTCGAGCTGTTGCTCGGGCGGCGCGGCGAACATCACGAACAGACGCGCGGTATCGGCGCCGTACTGGTCGATCAGCGCCTGCGGGTCGATGCCGTTGTTCTTCGACTTCGACATCTTCTCCACGCCACCGATCACCACCGGCTGGCCATCGGCCTTGAGCGTGGCGCCCAGCGGACGGCCGCGGTCGTCGAGCTTCACATCCACGTCGGCCGGGTTGTACCAGCTCTTCTTGCCGCTCGCGTCCTCGCGGTAGTACGTCTCGTTGAGCACCATGCCCTGCGTGAGCAGGTTCGTGAACGGCTCGTCGAACTTGACCAGGCCGAGGTCGCGCATGACCTTGGTCCAGAAGCGTGCGTACAACAGGTGCAGAATCGCGTGCTCGATGCCGCCGATGTACTGGTCCATCGGCATCCAGTAGTCGTTGCGGCCATCAACCATGGTCGTGGCATCCGGGCACGTATAGCGCATGTAGTACCAGCACGAGTCGATGAACGTGTCCATCGTATCGGTCTCGCGGCGCGCGGGCTTCCCGCACGACGGGCACGTGCATGCGAGGAAGCGCTGATCCTTGGCCAGCGGATTGCCGGTGCCGTCCGGCACGAGATCCTCGGGCAGCACCACCGGCAGATCCTTCTCGGGCACCGGCACCACGCCGCAGCTGTCGCAATGGATCAGCGGAATCGGCGTGCCCCAGTAGCGCTGGCGCGAGATGCCCCAGTCGCGCAGGCGCCAGGTGATCTTTTTCTCGCCAAGGCCCAGTGCACCGATGTCCGCTGCAATCGCCTCCACCGCGGCCTGATAGCCGAGGCCATCGTACTTGCCGCTATGGATGCAGGTACCGTGCTCCTTGTCGCCGTACCACTCCTGCCATGCCTCGTTCGAGTATGCCTGGCCCTTGACGTCCACCACCTGACGGATCGGCAGGTCGTACTTGCGCGCGAACGCGAAGTCGCGCTCGTCGTGCGCGGGCACGCCCATCACGGCACCGTCGCCGTAGCTCATCAGCACGTAGTTGCCGACCCACACCTCCACTTCGTCGCCGGTCAGCGGATGCGTGACCTTCAGACCGGTGGGCATGCCCTTCTTCTCCATGGTCGCCATATCGGCTTCCATGACCGAGCCATGCTTGCATTCGTCGATGAATGCGGCCAGCGCCGGGTTGGTCGCGGCGGCGTGCGCGGCCAGCGGATGCTCCGCGGCCACCGCGCAGAACGTCACGCCCATGATCGTGTCGGCACGCGTGGTGAACACGTACAGCTTGCCATCCTGAATCGGCTGGCCATCGGCACCCTTGATCTGGTGCGGGAACGCGAAACGCACGCCCACGCTCTTGCCGATCCAGTTCTGCTGCATCACCTTGACGCGCTCGGGCCAGCCCAGGCCCTCGAGGTCGCCGAGCAGTTCCTCGGCATACTCGGTGATGCGCAGGTAGTACATCGGGATCTCGCGCTTCTCGACCACCGCGCCCGAACGCCAGCCACGGCCGTCGATCACCTGCTCGTTGGCCAGCACGGTCTGATCCACCGGATCCCAGTTCACGGTCCCGGTCTTGCGATACGCGATGCCGCGCTCCAGCATCTTGAGGAACAGCCACTGGTTCCAGCGGTAGTAGTCCGGGCTGCAGGTAGCCACCTCGCGCGACCAGTCGATCGCGAGGCCCATCGACTGCATCTGCTTCTTCATGTAAGCGATGTTGTCGTAGGTCCAGGCGGCCGGCGCCACGCCGTTGTTGAGCGCGGCGTTCTCGGCGGGCATGCCGAACGCATCCCAGCCCATCGGCATCAGCACGTTATGGCCGTTCATGCGCAGATAGCGCGCCATCACGTCGTTGATCGTGTAGTTGCGCACATGGCCCATATGCAGCTTGCCCGACGGGTACGGCAGCATCGAGCAGGCGTAGAACTTGGTGCGCTCCTTGCCGTCGGGGCCCGTCGCGTGTTCCGACACCCGATAGGCATCGGTGGCCTGCCAGTGCTGCTGGGCGGCTTGTTCAACGGCGGACGGAAGGTATTTGTCTTGCATGTTCAGGGGGATTCAGAGATGCCGCGCCCGGTGGTGCGCGAAAACGACGATTATACGTTTGAGGCGCTTATTTCAGCCCAAGCACATCCTGCATGTCGTACAGCCCGTTCGGCTTGTCCGCCAGGAAGCGTGCCGCGCGCACGGCGCCATCGGCATACGAACGGCGGCTCGACGACTTGTGGCTGATCTCGATGCGCTCGCCGATGCCCGCGAACATCACCGTGTGGTCGCCGACGATATCACCGCCGCGCACGGTGGCAAAGCCGATCGACTGCGGATCGCGCTCGCCGGTGTGGCCTTCGCGCGCGTACACCGCGCACTTCGACAGATCGCGGCCGAGCGCGTCGGCGATGACCTCGCCCATGCTTAGCGCGGTACCGGACGGCGCATCCACCTTGTGGCGATGGTGGGCCTCGATGATTTCGATGTCATACCCCGTGGACAGCAGCTTGGCCGCGGCTTCGAGCAGCTTGAACGTGACGTTGACGCCCACGCTCATATTGGACGCGAACACGATGCCCACGTCTTTGGCCGCTTCCGCCAGCGCGGCCTTGCCCGCGGCATCGAAGCCGGTGGTGCCGATCACCATCTTCACCCCGAGGCGGCGCGCGACTTCCAGATGCGCGAGCGTGCCCGCGGGCCGCGTAAAGTCGATCAGGCAGTCAGCGCCCTTGAGGCCGGCTTCGAGATCCGAGGTCAGGAGCACGCCGGTCTGGCGGCCGAGCAACAGCCCGGCATCCTGGCCGAGTGCCGCGGAGCCCGGCACATCGAGCGCACCCGACAGCGTGACGCCCTCGGTATCGAGGACATGTTCAATCAGCATGCGGCCCATGCGGCCGGAAGCGCCTGCGATGGCGATGTTCATGGCGGTATCAGTCAGTGGGGGCGGGATGAGCCGGTCCGTGCGGACCGGCCTTGGACAACTTTCAGGTAACGCAGGCAGGTGACGCCGCAGCGTCCGGGCCTCAGTTCACCGGTTTGACGACCCCGCCGGAATCGGCGGCGGCCGGAACATCGGAAGGCTGCGGCGACGCGGCAGCGGGCGCTGCCGGCGCGGCGGCGGGCGCCGAGGCGTCTGCCGGGGCCGTGGTCGGCGCGCTCGTATCATCCGAGGAAGCCGACGGCGCCACCTTCGGCGCCACCGGCGCGTCGGTATTCGTGCCGGTCAGAATCTTGCCGACGGACTGGTTCTTCTGCACAGCCTTGAAGCCGTCGATTTCAGCAATCAGCTCGTACTCGGACGGCAATTCGTCGCCACTGAACTTCACGAGCTTGTCGTCCTGGAAGAACACCGTGTAGCGGCGCTGCTGCACGACCGGCGTGCTGCCGCGGCGGAACGAGAACACGTAATCCCAGCGATTGGCGTGGAACACGTCGGTCAGCAACGGTGTGCCGAGCAGGAAGCGCACCTGATCGCGCGTCATGCCTTCCCGCAATTGCGAGGCGGCTTCGCGAGACACGAAGTTGCCTTGCACGATATTGATACGGTACGGCGTGATGGCGTTGGCCACCTTGCGCGAGGTGCTGTCGTAAGCCGAGCAGGCACCGACCAGCACGGTGGCGGCCAGCAGAGAAGTCACCAGCGTCGGGCGCATGGCGGTCGAACGGTTTGCACGCATGTCTCTCGCTTCAAAAAAGGAGGGGGTGGGCCGTGTGACCTGAGCGCGCGTCGCTCCGCTGCGTCAGCATTGAACTTGAGAAGCATTCAACGCAAGTTCAACGCGGCCAGCGGATGCGGCGGGCCCGGCACGGCGCGCCATGACCGGTGGCGGTCTGGGCACCGAGGCGACTTTTGTCGCCAAAACCCTTATGATTCAACTATCCAGACATTGTACTCTAGGGAGTCACGCCCATGCCGAGTCCGGCGGACCTCAAAAATATAGGCCTCAAGGCGACCGTCCCCCGCCTGAAGATTCTTGAAATCTTCCAGACCAGCGAACAACGCCATCTGAGCGCGGAAGACGTTTACCGCATCCTGCTCAATGAGCATATGGATATCGGCCTTGCCACGGTCTATCGCGTCCTGACCCAGTTCGAACAAGCCGGCTTGCTGTCGCGCAATAACTTCGAATCGGGCAAGGCCATCTTTGAACTCAACGAAGGGAAGCATCACGATCACCTCGTGTGCCTCGATTGCGGTCGCGTCGAGGAATTCTTCGACGGCGAGATCGAAAAGCGTCAGCAAAGCATTGCGCGCGAGCGCGGCTTCGCGTTGCAGGAACATGCGTTGTCGCTCTATGGCAACTGCACGAAAAACGAGTGTCCCCACAGACCCAGACGATAAGCGGCGGCGCCGGCCATGACCGGACGCCCATGCAACGAAAAACCGGCGCCAGGCGCCGGTTTTTTTATGGTCGCGTCACCGCGTGGAGGCCGCGATTCAAGCGCTTACGGCTCCTGCGCGATGTCCTGCGGGATATCCTGCTCGAGCACGGCACGCTGCGCGCGCGATACCTGCGGCAGCCCCACGAACTCGGCAACGACCTGACGGAACAGACCGCGCGCCCATACCAGCATGGGATGCGTATTACGGCTGCGGTGCCAGAACATGTTCAGGCCCAGCATCGTGTTGAGTTCAGACGGCAGCGGATACGCCTTGAGGCCATAGGTTTCGCACGCCATGTCCTTGGTCAGCGCGTTGACCGTGAAGATCATATCGGTCTGCGCCGCAAGTTCGGCCTGCGCACGCCACGAGTGAACCGTAAGCGTGGCATTGCGCTTGAGCCCACGCTGCTGCAGCGCGTAGTCGAGCGGGATCAGCGCCGGTGCCGGCCGGCCCGAGCCGCCCGAATGCGCCATGAAGATATGGCTGCAATCGAGGTACTGTTCGAGCGTGCATTCGGACTTCAGCAGCGGATGATTCTTGCGCGCGCATACCCACAGGTTCAGCGACGTCACCATTTCCTCGACGATCTCGGGATGGCGGGTCGGGAACGGCGAGAACGCGACGTCGAGTTCATTCGCGCGCATCGATGCCACGTCGGCCTCCCACGAATGGGATTCCACGAGGCGGATATGCAGATCGGGCGCCAGTTGCTTGATGCGCAACACGAAGCGGTTGAACACCGTGTCACCGAGTTCGGCGGCAAAGCCGATGCTCAGCGTGCCGGTGGCCACGGCGGGGTCGAAATTGTCAGCGTCGCCTTCATTGATCGACGACCACAGATCGAGCATGTCGCGGATCTTGGGACCGAGTTCGAGCGCGCGCGGGGTCGGCGTCAGGCCGTGCGGTACGCGGATAAAGAGTGGATCATCGAAGATCTCGCGCAGACGGCCAAGCGAATGCGACACGGCCGGTGCGGTCATGTGCATTTTTTCCGCCACATAAGTGGCGTTTCGTTTGCTTAGCAGCTCGGTGAAGATCACGAGCAGCTTGGTATCAACGTTCACCATGATCAGGCCCGGTCAGTTTTTGCTTCTTTTTACTTGCGTCGATGGCCCCACCACTTGCTCTGGCTGCACATCAGATGTCAACAGATTCTTCTAGTGTAAGAGGAAAAAACTGCCTCGGAAAGCAAATTCGGCATTTCTCGCACTCTACAGACACGCATTTTGATCGGTCTTTGACTCGTTCGAGACAGATTATGTCGAACTCTGACTTTATGACGCGGTTTTTGCCTTCTGGCTATAGTAGATGCCCTAATCTCGACTCATTCCGGCCCCGCCGCGCTTCTCCATGTCCAGCTTCCGCGCTCCTGTCGAACTCGCCAAGGCATACCGGCTACTCAATCACGGCCCGACCGTGCTGGTCAGCGCGGCCCATGGCGGCCAGCGCAATATCATGGCTGCCGCGTGGGCCATGCCCCTCGATTTCGCGCCGCCCAAGGTTGCCGTGGTGCTCGACAAGTCCACGTGGACGCGTCAGCTGCTCGAAGCCAGCGGCACCTTTGCGCTGCAAGTGCCCACGGTGGCGCAGGTCGACCTGACGGAAGCGCTCGGTTCCAGCTCGGGCCAGGCCTTCGCCGAGCAGAAGACCGACAAGTTCGCCGCCTACGGCTTGCAGACGTTTCAGGGGGATGTGATCGAAGCGCCATTGCTGGAAGGCTGCGCGGCATGGCTCGAATGCCGGTTGCTGCCGGAGGCGGCGATTCAGCAGACCTACGACCTGTTCCTCGGCGAGGTGATTGCCGCCCATGCCGATACACGCGTATTCAGCGCGGGCCGCTGGCACTTCGCGGGACAGGATGCCCTCAGGACGATTCACCACGTGGCGGGCGGCCACTTTATCGTCGATGGCGATGCGGTGGACGCCAGACCGCTGACGCCACGCGGCCTCTGAAATAAAAAAAGGCGCGGAACACTCCGCGCCTTTTTCATCGGTGTGACGAGGATTACTTCGCCACCACGCGAGCCATCTCGAGCACCTTGTTCGAGTAGCCCCACTCGTTGTCGTACCAGCTCACGACCTTGATGAACGTCGAATCCAGCGCGATGCCGGCTTCGGCGTCGAAGATCGACGTACGGGCGTCGCCGCGGAAGTCGGTCGCCACGACCTTGTCCTCGGTGTAACCCAGCACGCCCTTCAGCGCGCCCGTGCTCTGCGACTTCATCTCGGCGCAGATTTCTTCGTACGTGGCCGGCTTTTCCAGCTCGACGGTCAGGTCAACCACCGACACGTCCGAGGTCGGCACGCGGAACGACATACCGGTCAGCTTCTTGTTCAGCACCGGGATCACCTTGCCCACGGCCTTGGCCGCGCCCGTCGACGACGGGATGATGTTTTCCAGAATGCCGCGGCCACCGCGCCAGTCCTTGTTCGACGGGCCGTCCACGGTCTTCTGCGTGGCGGTGGTGGCGTGCACAGTGGTCATCAGGCCACGCTTGATGCCCCACTTGTCGTTCAGCACCTTGGCGATCGGCGCCAGGCAGTTGGTGGTGCAGCTGGCGTTCGAGACGATCGCCTCGCCGGCGTACGACTCATGGTTCACGCCGTACACGAACATCGGGGTGTCGTCCTTCGACGGCGCCGACATGATCACCTTCTTCGCACCAGCGTCGATGTGCTTCTGCGCGCCTTCCTTGGTCAGGAAGATGCCGGTCGACTCGACCACCACATCGGCACCGATCTCGCCCCACTTCAGCTCGGACGGATCCTTCACGGCGGTCAGGCGGATCTTCTTGCCGTTGACGACCAGCGTGTTGCCATCCACCGACACCTCACCGTCGAAGCGGCCGTGCACCGAGTCGTACTTCAGCATGTAGGCCAGGTAGTCCGGCTCCAGCAGGTCGTTGATGCCGACGACTTCGACGTCCTTGAAGTTGGCGACGGCGGCGCGGAACACCATGCGTCCGATACGGCCAAAGCCGTTGATGCCGATCTTGATGGTCATGTCTATCTCCTGTTGACTCGATGAAAGCTTACTGGGCCAGCGTGGCGCGCACCGTATCGGCGACGTTCTCCACGGTGAAACCGAAATGCTTGAACAGCACGCCGGCCGGAGCCGACTCGCCGAAGGTGTCGATACCAACCACGGCCTGGACCTGGTACTTCCACCAGAAGTCGGTCACGCCCGCTTCCACCGCGATGCGCGGCACGCCAGCCGGCAGCACGCTCGCCTTGTACGCGGCATCCTGCTTGTCGAACACCGTGGTGGCGGGCACCGACACCACGCGCACGTGAATGCCGTCGATGGCCAATTGCTCGGCCGCACCGACCGCGAGGCCGACTTCCGAACCGGTGGCCATGATCACGGCGTCCGGGCGCTTGGTACGCGGGTTGCTGCCATCGCGCAGCACGTAGCCGCCGCGCGCGATATTGGCGCGCGTGGTGTCGTCACGCTTCTGGAACGGCAGATTCTGGCGGCTGAAGATCAGGCAGCTCGGGCCATTCTCGCGGCGAATCGACTGCGCCCATGCCACCGCGGTTTCCGTGGTGTCGGCGGTACGCCAGACGTCCATGTTCGGGATCAGGCGCAGGCTGGCCACCTGCTCGACCGACTGGTGGGTCGGACCGTCTTCGCCAAGGCCGATCGAGTCGTGCGTGAACACGAACAGCGTGCGGATCTTCATCAGCGCGGCCATGCGCAGCGCGTTGCGGCTGTAGTCCGAGAACGTCAGGAAGGTCGCGCCGTAGGGGATGTAGCCCCCGTGCAGCGCCACGCCGTTCATGATCGCGCTCATGCCGAACTCACGCACACCGTAGTTGATGTGATTGCCCCAGGCATCGGCACGCACGGCCTTGCTGCCCGACCAGTTGGTCAGGTTGGAACCGGTCAGGTCGGCCGAGCCGCCGAGGAACTCGGGCAACACCGGGCCGAATGCTTCGATCGTGTTCTGGCTCGACTTGCGTGTGGCGATGGTTTCCGCCTTCTCTTCGCACTTGGCGATGAACGCGTCCACAGCGGCGTCGAAGCTCTGCGGCAATTCACCGCGCATGCGACGGCGGAATTCACCGGCTTCGTACGGATGCACTTCGGCGTAGGCGTCGAACAGCGCGTTCCAGGCCTTTTCCAGCGCGCTGCCGGTCGCCTTGGCGTCCCAGGCCGTGTAGACCTCCGCAGGCAGCTCGAACGGGGCGTGGGTCCAGCCCAGCGCTTCGCGCGTGGCCAGGATTTCCTGGCCGCCGAGCGGCGCGCCATGCACGTCATGGCCGCCGGCCTTGTTCGGCGAGCCCTTGCCGATCACGGTACGGCAGCAGATCAGGGTCGGCTTGTCGCTGACCTTGGCCTGCGCGATGGCCGCATCGACTGCGGCGGCGTCATGGCCATCCACCGCGCGGATCACGTTCCAGCCATAGGCCTCGAAGCGCTTGGCCGTATCGTCGGCAAACCAGTGCACGACGTCGCCGTCGATCGAGATGCCGTTGTCATCCCACAGCGCGACCAGCTTGTTGAGCTTCAGCGTGCCGGCCAGCGAGCAGGCCTCGTGGCTGATGCCTTCCATCAGGCAGCCGTCGCCGAGGAACGTGTAGGTGTGGTGATTGACGAGGTCGAAGCCCGGGCGGTTGAATTCTTCCGCCAGCAGACGTTCGGCCAGCGCCATGCCGACCGCATTGGTAATGCCCTGGCCGAGCGGACCGGTGGTGGTCTCGACGCCCGGGGTGATGCCGTACTCGGGGTGGCCGGCGGTCTTGCTGTGCAGCTGGCGGAAATTCTTCAGCTCGCTGACGGGCAGGTCGTAGCCGGTCAGGTGCAGCAGCGCGTAGAGCAACATCGAGCCGTGGCCGTTGGACAGCACGAAGCGGTCGCGATCGGCCCAGTGCGGATTCGCCGGATTATGCTTCAGGTGGCGGCTCCAGAGCGCCACGGCGATGTCTGCCATGCCCATCGGCATGCCGGGGTGGCCGGAATTGGCCTGCTGCACGGCATCCATGGCGAGCACGCGAATCGCGTTGGCCATCAGCTGTGCGGGCTGGGAAGCATAGGGACTTGTGGCGGGATGTGCGAGGGCAGACATGCGGGCGGAAACCTGGCGGCGGGAAAACCGCAATTTTAGCAGAAGGTCGCCTCATGCCAGACCGCCCGGTCACGGTTCCGGGCGGTTTCCGGACGCGTCCGTCGGCGACGTCGCGCCAAGTGCCGCATTGTCACCTGCAAGTGGCTTTCGACAGCGGCGGCGCGCCCGCGTAACATGTGCCTGCCCCTTTACCGACAATTCATCGACAAGCGCCGAGACCATTGCGGAGACCATCATGAGCAGACCGCCCAACACGCCCTGGCTCACCCCTTACCTGACGGTCGCCAGCGGACGTGCCGCCCTCGATTTTTACAGCCGCGCGTTCGGCTTCACGGCCCATAACGTGCTCGACGAGAACGGCGTGCCGACCCATGCGGAGATGCACTACCAGGGCAGCCTCGTGGTGATGTTCGCGCCCGAGGGCGCCTGGGGCAGCACCGCGCGCACGCCGCGCTCGCTCGGCGTGGAAGCGTCGCAGACGTTCTACGTGTATTGCGAGGACGTCGATGCGATGTTCGCGCGCGCGACCGCCGCCGGCGCGATCAGTGTGATGCCGCCCGCGGACCAGTTCTGGGGCGACCGCTACTGCATGGTCGAAGATCCCGATGGCTACCGATGGGGCTTCGGCAAACACCTCGCACAATCTGACACCCCCTGATGCCTCCCCGTTTCTACGTCGATGCGGCGCTCGCCGCCGACGCCACACTGGAATTGCCCGACGCCGTGGTGCGTCACGTGCAGGTGCTGCGCCTCGAGCACGGCGACGCCCTGACCTTGTTCGATGGCCGCGGCGGCAGCCACGCGGCCACGCTGGTCGACCTCGGCAAGCGCCGCGCCGTGGTGCAGATCGGCGCCCATGACGCCGCCGAGGCCGAACTGCCCTTCCGCGTCACGCTGGCGCAGGGCCTGGCCGGTGGCGACAAGATGGACTGGCTGATCGAGAAAGCCGTGGAACTCGGCGTCTCGGCGATCCAGCCGCTGCAGGCGCAGCGTTCGGTCGTGCGGCTGCAGGGCGAGCGTGCGGTCAAGCGAGAGGCCCACTGGCAGGCGCTGACCGCCGCCGCGTGCGAACAATGCGGACGCAATCGCTTGCCGACGCTCGCGCCGGTAGCTACCGTGGAAGCATGGCTGGCGGCAACGCCCGCTTCCGGTGCGCGCCTGCTGATGTCGCCACGCGCCACCGCCTCGTTGCCCGCGCTCGCGGCGGCGGAGCGGGACGCCTGGCTGGCCGGCGGCGTGACGCTGTTGATTGGCCCCGAGGGAGGGCTCTCTCCCGAGGAGGAAGACATGGCACTGCGCGCGGGCTTCACCGCGGTGTCACTGGGACCCCGCATCCTGCGCACCGAAACCGCCGGGCTGGCCTGCCTGGCAACATTGAACGCCGTGCTGGGCGGATTCTGACGGCTACGTTCGTTACTCACCTGCAAGGAGTCGATCATGGGATTACTCGATAGCGTACTCGGTGGCGTGCTGGGGCAACTGGGAGGCGCACAGAAGGGCGACGGTCAGGGACAGGGGGCGGGCGGGCTCGATCCCAAGATCATGATGGCGCTCGGGCTGCTGGCGATGATGGCCATGCGCCACAAGGGCGGCGGCGACCCGAATGCGGTGGATGCCGGCGCGGCGGGCGCTCCAGGCGGACTGGGAGGACTCGGCGGTGGACTGGGCGGAGTATTGGGAGGCATGCTCGGTGGCGGCAGCGCGCCCGCGCCCGGCGGCCTCGATCTCGGTTCGCTGCTCGGTGGACTGTTGGGCGGTCAGGGCGAAGCCGCTGGCAGTGCGCAAGCCATGGGCGCCGCGGCGGGCGGCATCGGCGCATTGCGCAATGTGCTCGCGCAGGCCGGCCTCGGCCAGCAGGTGGATTCGTGGATCGGCACCGGGAGCAACGAGGCCATCAGCCCGACCGAGCTGTCGAACGCGCTAGGCGACAGTGGCGCGCTGCAGTCGCTGGCCGAGACCACCGGTATGTCGCACGAGGATGTGGCCGCGAGCCTCAGCGCGGGCCTGCCCGAACTGATCGATCGGCTCACACCCGACGGCCGCGTGCCTGACGCCTGACCCCATCACGCGCCACAAAGCAAAACGCCCGCTAGCAGCGGGCGTTTTTCATGGCGCAGGCCATCACGCGAACGAGTAGAACACGCGGAACTGCACCTTGCGCTCGGACCAGAACTCGGCCGCGTCGCGGAATACGTCGAGCAGTACCTCGCGCGCTTCCTTGTCGAACTTCTGCGCGATCGGCAGGCCTTCCAGCACGATCACGAAGCCAGGCTGCGGCCCGGACTTGTGAATCATGTCGGTGAGGCAATCCGACAGCGCGTCGAAGTTCTTGCCGAAATGCTTCGGGAACAGGAATTCGGTGGCGATCGTGTCCAGAATCTCCGCTTTGCTCTGGCAGTTTGCACAGTTCGCGTAGAGGAAATGCTGATCGAGTGCCGCGGCCGCATGGGCCAGTTCGGCAACGCGGTAAGCGCGGATCGACTGGACGATGTTCGGGCGCACCGTCTTGAACAGGTTCATGGCTGACTCGTTGGTGCCGTCTTCGGACCCGGGCACCACGATCGGCGCGCATGCGGGCGGTAGTCCGTGCGTGAGCTCTTGTCGGGGCATCATCAGCACATTGTCGTAGAGGTTCTGGGCCTGATGCTGGGCCCGATGCCAGCCATCTCCGGCGCCGCGCTCTTCGCGGGCGGCAAGGGCGTCGCCCAATCCGAAAATGTCAGTCGTCATTTGGTTATCCGTTTGAAACTGTTGTAGTGGTCTTCCGTGTAATAGCAGTCGTTGGCGGCGCGTTGATCACCTCCGCATACGATCCGCCTGGCTCCACGATTCCGGCTGTTGCTCTTGACTGTGTATTCGCGGTAATAGCCGCGCGATTGCTGGGGCAGGATGCGTTCGTAATTGCCGAACCGCGATCCATCCTTGTCATACGGAAACGGTCCGCCGGACTCGATACGCTCCAGCGTTCGCTGCGCTTCATTGGGCAATTGCTGCACGGCGATGGTTCCCGCCATGCCAGCCACATCCGACTGCGACTGCCTTGCCATCGCGCCCTGCGGCGCCAATGCCAACGTGACACCGACGTTGAAACACATCACAGCGCTCAGGGCCCACCCTGACAATACGTGGGTCAGCCTTCTCGCCATCGTGTGGACTCCGCCAGCATTCAAAGGCGTAAGGTTACGCGCCTGCCGCCGATTAATCAATCCCTGCGGGCAGCAGCGCCGGAATTCCTCAATTGTTTCAACATGTTATTGATATGTGTGCACACACTTACATTGCAACCATTGCACCAAGAAAAAAGCCGGGCGAACCCGGCTTTTTCATACGGCTGTGATGAAACGCGTGCTTAGCGCTTGGCGACCGCATCGACGACCACAAGCGCCGTCATGTTGACGATACGGCGCACCGTGGCGGACGGCGTCAGGATATGTACCGGACCGTTCACACCCAGCAGGATCGGACCAATCGCCACGTTGTTGCCCGCGGCAACCTTGAGCAGGTTGTACGAGATGTTGGCCGCGTCGATATTCGGGCACACCAGCAGGTTGGCTTCGCCGTTCAGCGCGCCATCCGGCACCAGCGAGTCGCGCAGCTTCTGGTCGAGCGCGCTGTCGCCGTGCATTTCGCCATCCACTTCCAGATCCGGCGCGCGGTCGCGCAGGAGCTTGAGCGTTTCGCGCATCTTGATGGCCGACGGCGAGTCCGACGAACCGAAGTTCGAATGCGACAGCAGCGCGACCTTGGGCTCGATACCGAAACGCTTGAGCTCCTCGGCAGCCATGATCGTGATCTCGGCGAGTTGCGCGGCGGTCGGGTCGATGTTGACGTGCGTGTCCGCCAGGAAGATCTGACGTCCCGGCAGCACCAGCCCGTTCATTGCCGCGTACACGCAGTGCGTGCCGCCCAGTACCTGATCGATGTAGCGCAGATGCGCGGCCGTGTTGCTCACGGTGCCGCAGATCATGCCGTCGGCTTCGCCCTTCTTGATCAGCATCGCGCCGATCAGCGTGGTGCGGCGGCGCATTTCAAGCTTGGCGTACTGCGGCGTGATGCCTTCGCGCGCCATCATCTTGTAGTACGTCTCCGAGTAGTCGCGGAAACGTTCGTCGTGCTCGGGGTTGACCACCGTGAAATCCACGCCCATGCGCAGGCGCAGGCCGAAGCGTTCGATGCGGTGCGTGAGCACGGCCGGGCGGCCGATCAGGATCGGGTTGGCCAGCTTTTCGTCGACGATCACCTGCACCGCGCGCAGCACGCGCTCTTCCTCGCCCTCGGCGAAGACGATGCGCTTGCGCTCCATCTCCACCTTGCGCGCGGCCGCGTAGATCGGCTTCATCAGCGTACCCGAGTGGTACACGAACTGCTGCAGCTGCAGCTTGTAGGCGTCCATGTCCTCGATCGGACGCGCGGCCACGCCACCCTTGGCGGCGGCCTCGGCCACGGCCGGCGCGATCGTGACGATCAGGCGCGGGTCGAACGGCTTCGGGATCAGGTATTCGGGACCGAACGACAGGTCCTGGATGCCGTAGGCGGTAGCCACGACATCGCTCTGCTCCTGGCGCGCGAGTTCGGCAACGGCATTGGCCGCGGCGATTTCCATTTCACGCGTGATCGTGGTGGCGCCGCAGTCCAGCGCGCCACGGAAGATGAACGGGAAGCAGAGGACGTTGTTGACCTGGTTCGGGTAGTCGGTGCGGCCCGTCGCGATGATCGCGTCCGGACGGACTTCCTTGGCCAGCTCCGGCATGATTTCCGGATTCGGGTTGGCCAGTGCCAGCACCAGCGGATCCTTGGCCATGCCCTTGACCATCTCCGGCTTGAGCACGCCAGCGGCGGACAGGCCCAGGAAGATGTCGGCGCCCTCGATGACCTCGGCCAGCTTGCGCTTGTCGGTGCGCTGCGCGAAGCGGGACTTTTCCGGATCCATCAATTCGGTACGGCCTTCGTAGACCACGCCGGCAATATCGGTCACCCAGATGTTCTCGAGCTTCAGGCCCATGTCCACCAGCAGGTCCAGGCAGGCCAGCGCGGCCGCACCGGCGCCCGAGGCCACCAGCTTGACCTTGGAGATGTCCTTGCCCACCACCTTGAGGCCGTTGATCACGGCTGCACCCACCACGATCGCGGTGCCGTGCTGGTCATCATGGAAGACCGGAATCTTCATGCGGTCGCGCAGCGTGCGCTCCACGTAGAAGCACTCGGGCGCCTTGATGTCCTCGAGGTTGATACCGCCGAACGTCGGCTCGAGCGAGGCGATGATATCGACGAGCTTCTCGGGGTCCTTCTCGTTGATCTCGATATCGAACACGTCGATACCGGCAAACTTCTTGAACAGGCCGGCCTTGCCTTCCATCACCGGCTTGGAGGCGGCGGCGCCGATGTCGCCGAGGCCCAGCACCGCGGTGCCGTTGGTGATCACGGCCACGAGGTTGCCACGCGCGGTGTAGCGGAACGAGTTGGCGGGATCGGCAACGATCTCCTCGCACGCGGCGGCGACGCCCGGCGAATACGCAAGCGCAAGGTCGCGCTGGTTCGAAAGCGGCTTGGTCGGTGTTACGGAAATCTTGCCCGGCGTCGGAAACTCGTGATATTCGAGTGCGGCCTTGCGCAGCGCCTCACGCTGCTGTTGTTTCAGGTCGTCTTGGGACGGGGACTGCTGAGGACTTGTCATCTGCGCATCTTCCGATCGGTGGAGCCGCACGTGAATGTGACGGGGACCGAAGCGGGCCGGCTCCGTACCCGCTGTCTCTCTGTATAAGAGCCCCGCATTTTATATTGTGAAATATTATTTCACAATAAGCGTTTTGCGCGGGGCAGCTTTGCGTTTCGGTACAATATGCCGCATGCCGATGGGCTTGACCAGCCGTATTCTCCACGGCCCCTGATTTGCCACGCTCGCCCGCCGATGCCCCCTCCCTCGCAGCCCGCCTCCCCGCCGGTGTCCTCGGCCTCCTCCCCTGTTTTATCCGAGTTCGACCTGATCCGCCGGTATTTCACCCGTCCGGTCCGCAAGGCCGCGCTTGGGGTTGGTGACGACTGCGCGCTGATCGAGGGCCGCCCCGGCCATCAGCTCGCGATCAGCACGGATATGCTCGTTTCGGGGCGTCATTTCTTTCCGGACGTGCCGCCCCGCTCGCTCGGCCACAAGGCGCTGGCGGTCAATCTGTCGGATCTGGCCGCGATGGGCGCCGAGCCGCGCGCGTTCACGCTGGCGCTGGCCCTGCCGACGGCCGAAGCGCCCTGGCTCGCCGAACTGGCGGCCGGCATGCTGGAACTGGCCGACGCGCACGGTTGCGAATTGATTGGCGGCGATACCACGCGCGGACCGCTGACGCTATCGCTAACGGTGTTTGGCGACGTGCCGCCGCGCCAGGCGCTGCGACGCGATGCCGCACGCCCCGGTGACGATATCTGGGTGTCCGGCACGCTTGGCGATGCACGGCTCGCGCTCGGCGATTTCCGTGGGGAATGGCTGCTGCCCGAACCCGATTTCAGCGCGGTGCGGCCGCGCATGGACACGCCCACGCCGCGCGTCGCGCTCGGCCTGGCGCTGCGCGGCGTCGCCCATGCGGCGCTGGACGTCTCGGACGGGCTGCTGGGCGACCTCGGTCATATTCTCGAGCGCTCGGCTGTGGGCGCCTGGCTCGACGTCGATGCCCTGCCGCGTTCAACCATCCTCGCCAACCAGCCCGAGGACTGCCAGCGTCTGTGCACGCTGACTGGCGGCGACGACTACGAGCTGTGCTTCACGGCACCGGCGACCGCGCGCGAGGCCCTTGCCGAGATCAGCGCGCGGCTTGGCCTGCCGCTCACACGTGTCGGCGCGATCACTTCGGAAGCGGGGCTGCGTCTGGTCGACCGGGAGGGCAACCCGTGCCGCTTCGACGGTGCCGGGTTCGACCACTTCGCGTCTCCCTGACCTTCGCTCTGATCTTCGCCCCGAGTTTCGCCCTGGGCTCCCCCTCCCGCGCGTCCACGCATTGGCCGATCGGGCGTTACTGCATGACGGGGTGACACAAGCCGTGTCATGATGCCGCCATGTGTGGCCCCGTTTTTTCGTGAAGTGTGGGCTGCCTGACAAGAACATAAACTCCGAGCCGATTCTCATCCGATGTCCGCCTATCCCCCCGGTGCCGCACCCGGCGCCGCCGCCAATCCGGCCGACCCCATCACGCTCGATGCCGGCCAGACCGTGCGCGTGATCCGCCCGACGGCACGCTTCATGTTCGGCCACCCGGCCCGCCTGATCGCGTACGGATTCGGCTCCGGCCTGTCGCCGGTCGGCCCCGGCACCGTCGGCACGCTCTACGGCTGGCTCTCGTTTGTCGTCATTTCGCTGTGGATCGAGCCCACTACGTGGTTCTGGATCATCGGCGGCGGGTTTCTGGTCGGGCTGTGGGCGTGCGCGCGCACCGCGCGCGACATGGGCGTGTTCGACCATGGCAGCATGGTGTGGGACGAAATTGTCGCCTTCTGGATCGTGCTGCTGTTCGTGATGCCCACGGGGTTCTGGGGCCAGTTCGCGGCGTTCCTATGGTTCCGGCTGTTCGATATCGCCAAACCCGCGCCCATCCGTTACTACGACCGTACGCTGAAGGGGCCGGGCCTGCTGGGTTCGTTTGGCGTGATGTTTGACGATGTGTTCGCCGCGTTCTACACCCTGCTGGTGTTCGCGCTGTGGCGTTCGTTCTGAGCGCGCTTCCCCGTTACGCAACGCACCGCCCATCTCCTGCCGAATCCACGATCATGTCCGTCAGTCGCCTGCTCGACCAACTTGCCGTCCAGATCGGTGTGGCGCTCTCCGAGCGCTCGCTGATGCTAACCACGGCCGAATCCTGCACGGGTGGCCTGGTGTCGGCCGCCATCACCGATATTGCCGGCTCGTCAGGCTGGTTCGAGCGCGGCTTTGTCACCTATTCGAACGAAGCCAAGACCACCATGATCGGCGTGCCCGCCAAGCTGATTCGCGATCATGGCGCGGTCAGCGAGGAGGTGGCGCACGCGATGGCCGAGGGAGCCTTGCTCAATAGCCGCGCGCAGGTATCGCTGTCGATCACCGGCGTGGCCGGACCCGGCGGTGGCACCGCCGAGAAGCCGGTCGGCATGGTCTGTTTCGGCTGGAGCAATCGAATTACCACGCTGACGCAGACGCAGCGCTTCCGCGGCGACCGCGCGCAGATTCGCCGCCAGGCGGCGGAGCATGCATTGCGGGGATTGCTGGAATTGATTCGGAACGAAGCTTGAGGGTGCCCTCTCCCCAAAGGAGAGGGCGAAACCCGATCAACCGTGGCGGTAGCGGTTGATGGTGTCGCGGGTCTGCGTCGCGACCTTGCGGGCGGCCTCGGCGAAGTCCTTGTCGCGGCTGGCGTACAGGATGGCGCGCGAGGAATTGATCATCATGCCGGTGCCGTCGGCGGTGCGGCCTGCCTTGACCGTGGCTTCGATATCGCCGCCCTGCGCGCCGATGCCGGGAATCAGCAGTGGCATGTCGCCAACGATCTGCCGCACGCGCGCGATCTCGGCCGGGAACGTCGCGCCCACCACCAGGCCCATCTGGCCGTTGGTATTCCAGCGCTCACGCGCGGACTCGGCCACCACCTGATACACGGGCTTGCCATCCACCGGCAGAAACTGCACGTCCGAGCCGCCCGCGTTCGAGGTGCGGCACAGCACGATCACGCCGCGCCCCGGGTACGCGAGGTACGGTTCCATCGAATCGAAGCCCATATACGGGCTCACGGTCACCGCGTCCGCGTTGTAACGTTCGAACGCCTCGATCGCGTAATGCTCGGCCGTGGAGCCGATATCACCGCGCTTGGCGTCGAGCACCACCGGAATGCCCGGATGCGCGTCGTGGATATATTCGATCAGCTGCTCGAGCTGATCTTCCGCCCGCTGCGAGTGGAAGTACGCGATCTGCGGTTTGTACGCACAGACGAGGTCGGCCGTGGCATCGACGATTTCACGGCAGAACGAAAAGATCGCGCCGCCCGCGCCGGTCAGTGACATCGGCAGCTTGGCGGGGTCGGGGTCCAGCCCGACGCACAGCAGGGAATCGTTGCGCTGCCATGCGGCGGACAGCTGCTCGGTGAAGGTCATGGGAGACTCGGTATCAGGATGACGCTAAGGTCGTTGCCGCCAATTCTAACGCCGCATGCTAAGGTTGGCCTCTTTCCGCGTATTTCACTGCGTACGTCGGTAACGTCATCCCGTCGACCTCCACTCCAATAACAAGACAGCGCCAACGCGGCAGCATGCCGTCGCCAGGCGCCCACCTCCCATGACTCTGGACCGCCGCGGTCTTATCCTGCTCGTCATCCTTACCCTTGCCTGGGGCGTCAACTGGCCGGTCATGAAGATCGGCGTGGCCCACTTTCCCGCGCTCGGCTTTCGCTTTCTGTGTATGGCCGGCGGCGTGGTGGCACTGGGCCTGGCGCTGCGCCTGCGCGGCGAGTCGCTGGCAGTGCCGCGCGCGGCGTGGCCAACCGTGGTCAAGCTCGCGATCCCGAACATGGTGGTGTGGCATCTGCTGGCGATCTGCGCGGTCAAGATGCTGTCCTCGGGCCGCGCCGCGATCCTCGGCTACACGATGCCGATCTGGGCCGTCATCTGGGGCCTGCTGCTATTCCGCGAGCGCATCGCGCTGTCCGCATGGATTGGCATCGGCTGCGCGTTCACCGGCACGATCCTGCTGCTGTCGGGCGAGCTGGCCGCGCTCACCGGCAGCCCCTCCGGCACGCTGCTGATGCTCGCGGCCGCGGCCGGCTGGGGCTACGGTACGCAGCTGATGAAACGCACGCAGCTCGACGTGCCGATCGGCACACTGACGTTCTGGATGCTGGTCATCGCACTGCCTTTTCTCGGGTTCGGCTCGCTGCTGCTGGAGTCGGGCTGGCGCATGCCCAATGCGATCGAATGGACCGCCATCGGCTACAACGCGGTGGTGGTGTTCGCCTATTGCCATCTGGTCTGGTTCGCACTCGCCCGCAGCCTGCCGCCGGTGGTGTCGAGCCTGTCGATCATGTTCATCCCGGTGGTCGGCGTGTTCTCGGGCATGCTGATGCTGGGCGAGCGCCCACACTGGCAGGACTACGCAGCCATCGTGCTGATGTTCGCGGCGCTGTCCAGCGTGATGCTCGGACCGTCGTTGCGGCGCCACCGTTGACCCCAAATTTCAGCCAGATTTCGCTTAACAAGCCCCCCCGCGTTGGGCTAAACTCGCGGCCATCAGAATCCCGGGAAACCCATTTCCCGACTAGGTAGCGATCGAGTATCGAATCAGCGTCGAGACAGCGTCGACACGGCGTCATCAGTCACAAGGAATCACGGATGATCAACCTGTTCGTCCTGCAGAAGGGACGGCTTGCCCAGGAGCAGGTCGACGAGCGCAACGAGCTGTTGCAGCACAAGCCCATCTGGATCGACGTCGTCAGCCCCGACGACGAGGAACTCGCGTGGATCAAGGAAGCCTATGGCGTGGTCCTGCCCGAGTTAGAAGACCTCGGCGACCTCGAGGCATCCGCCCGCTATTTCGAGGGCGAAGACGAGAACATCCATATCCGCACAGACTTCCTGCTCGATGAGGAAGGCACCTCGCGCAACGTGCGCGTGGCGTTCGTGCTCACGCGCGACGTCGTATTCTCGATTCACGACGAAGACCTGCCCGTATTCCGCCTGGTGCGGCTGCGCGCGCGCATGCGACCGGGCTCGGTGCGCAATGCCAAGGACGTGTTGATGGATCTCTACGCGACCGACGCCGAATACTCGGCGGATTCGATCGAGGAGATCTACGAACGGCTGGAGGAAGCGAGCCGCCGCGTGCTGGCGGAGAACGTGACCGATGCCGCCGCCGCGGACGTGCTCGAGATGATCGCGCGCGAGGAAGACTTGAACGGCCGCATTCGCCGCAACGTGATGGACACGCGTCGCGCGGTGTCCTTCCTGATGCGCAGTCAGATGCTGTCGGCCGAGCAGCAGGACGAAGCGCGCCAGATCCTGCGCGATATCGATTCCATCGAGAACCACACCGCGTTCCTGTTCGACAAGATCAACTTCCTGATGGATGCGACCGTCGGTTTCATCAACATCAACCAGAACAAGATCATCAAACTGTTCTCGGTGGTGTCGGTGGCGCTGATGCCGCCCACGCTGATCGCCAGCATCTACGGCATGAACTTCAAGATCATGCCGGAGCTCGACTGGGCCGCGGGCTATCCGTGGGCGATCGGGTTGATGGCGGTATCGGCAGCCGTCCCGCTCATCTACTTCCGTCGCAAAGGCTGGTTAGGCTAAGCGGCCCTGTCAAAACGATCCTGGCGTCGTTGCGCGGCCTTGCCGTACCACTTGTACTGTCTGCGGCCGCGCGCCTAGCCAGGACCGCTTCGCTTCGTTTTGACAGCGCCGCCCTAATTAATCGGGCAGAGCTGCCGCGCCCATGCGGCGCGCGATGATGCCGGCCTTGACGCGGAAATTCACGCGTACATTGGCGCAATACGTCTTCTTGTCGAAGCACTTCGGTGCCGGCAGCGCGGCCGCAAGGCGCGCGGCCTGGCCCACGCCGAGCTTGCCCGCGCTCGTGTTGAAGTAATGATGCGCGGCCGCTTCCGCACCGAACACCCCCTCGCCCCACTCCACCGAATTCAGGTAGATCTCGAAGATGCGCTGCTTGTCGAGCCAGAACTCGAGCATCCACGAGATGGCGAGCTCCTGCCCCTTGCGCAGATAGTTCTGCTCCGACGACAGGAACAGGTTCTTGGCGAGCTGCTGCGTGATGGTGGAACCGCCGCGCACGATATGGCCGCGCTGCTTGTTGCGCTCCCACGCATCGAGCATCGCGTCCAGTTCGTAACCGGGGTGATTGACGAAGTCCGCGTCCTCGCTCGCGATCACCGCGCGCTTGAGATTGCGCGAGATATCGTCATAGCGGACCCATTGATGGTCCAGCGAGCAACTCCAGAAGTTGAAGCCGCACAGGCGCCAGTGCTCGGCGCGCATAAACGACGATGACGACGGATTGACGTACTGCCAGCTGGCGATCTGCAGGAAGAAGTACAGCTGCATCGCGAGCACGCCCGCGACGAGGCATCCGCACACGTACCCGAGCCAGCGCATGGGGCGGCTTTAGCGCTGCGCTTCCGCCAGCAGACTCGCGCGCAGTTCGGTCAGCACCGGCGCGGTCTTTGGCCGCACGCCGCGCCAGTTGTAGAACGCCTCGGCCGCCTGCTCGACGAGCATGCCGAGACCATCGCTGGTGCGTGCGCCGCATTGCGCCGCGTAGGCGAGAAACACGGTCGGCGCTGCGCCGTACATCATGTCGTAGGCCAGCACATCCGGGCCGAGCAGAAACTCGGGCACCGGCGGCACCTCGCCCTGCAGACTGCTGGCCGAGGCGTTGATCACCACGTCGCAGGCCTCGTCTTCGGACAGGCCGTCCAGCGCATCGAGGCCACCGCCCCAGAGTTCAACGTTGTACTGATTGCCCGCCTCCGCGAATGCCTCGAGCATGTCGCTCGCGCGCGCGGCCGTGCGGTTGGCCACGATGATCCGGTCGGGACGGCATTCGATCAGCGGCAGCATCGCGCCCATGGCCGCGCCACCGGCGCCCAGCAGCAGGATGCGGCGGCCTTCGAGCAGCGTGTCGAGGTTGTCCTGGATATCGCGCACCAGGCCGATACCATCGGTGTTGTCGCCATGAATCAGTCCGTCCTCGATCCACATCGTGTTCACCGCGCCAGCGGCTTCCGCACGATCGGTCAGGCGATCGGCCATATCGTGCGCCTCGATCTTGAACGGCGTGGTCACGTTGCAGCCGTAACCGCCATCGGCAAAGAACTTGCGCACCGTGTCGGCAAACCCGTCGAGAGGTGCCAGCAGGCGCTCGTACTGCACGGCTTCGCCGGTCTGGCGCGCGAACGCGGCATGAATGGCCGGCGAGCGGCTATGCGCCACCGGATTGCCAATTACGACGTAGCGATCGGCTTGCGTTCTGGCCTGGTCTTGGGAATCTGTCATCAGCGCGGTTGCAGCCGGACATCGAGTCCGCTGCGCGAAAACTTGAACGTGGAAATGACCTCGAGGATGTCCTGGCGAGCCTGCATTTCCGGAGAGAACTGACCAAACGGCGCGGCGGCGCGCACGATCGCCACGGCCTGGCGATCCAGCGCCGCATCGCCCGAGCTCTTGGCCACGTCGATCGACTCGACGTTGTAGCCATCGCGGTTGTAGCCGAGCTTGCCGGTGCGATTGACGTTGATCACGAGAATCAGCTGGCCATAGAGCGGCTTGCCGTTGCGTTGCGGGAAATCGCTCGTGCCGCGGGCTTCGATCTTGCGCCGCAGACGATCGTAATATTGTGCGTAATCCACGCCCTGCGCGCTCGTCGCGGTCAGTTGCATGCGCTTCGGGCGCTTGGCGTAGTGCTCGAGGTTCTTGCCGATTTCGGCTTCGAGCTTGGCCATTTCATCGACGCTCGTGCGCTCGTCCTGGCCGCGCTGCAGCGGGTCCACACGCTGTTCGCCGGGCTTGACGGGCTGGCTGCGCACCGACGGCGCCGGCTCGCGCGACTGCGTCATCAGACGCTGCTGTTCCTGCTCGAGCTGCTCGACGCGGCGCTGCACCTGTCGCACCAGATCGCCGTCCTTGGATTCGGTTTGCGCGGGCAGCGGCGTGGTCGCGCGCTGCACGTCGTGGTCGCCACCGCCGTCGAGGTTGGCCTGCGCCAGCACGGTCGGATTGCGCGGCTTGTCGGCTGATTTGGAGTTGACCAGCACCACATCGAGCATCGGATCCGAACGCTTGATCTCGAAGACTTCAGGCGCGGCAATCCGCACCATCAGCAGCACGGCATGGATCAGCAACGACACCACCAGTGCCTTGACCAGCGTGCTGCTGGATTGCCACCATTGGCGCGGGTGGCGCGGAGGGCGCGAGGGTCCCGGAGCGGCTAGGGTGGCGTTCACGTTCGGTTACGATCGGTTGGTCATGCGGTTGGCGGGCAGACTGGATTGTAAGGGAGCCAACCGCATTTCCGAAGCGATCAGGGCGCTGGCGAAGGGGGGGTGTCGCGCGCCGCCGACGCTTGGGTTTCGCCATCCGCGTCACTATCCGCGTCACTATCTGCGTCACTATCCGCAGCTGCCTCGTCCGGCACTTCCTGCCCAGCGCCCTCCGCGGCCGCCTCCGCGGCCTCCTGCGCGGCGATCTCGGCGGCATCTTCCGCCGACGCCTCTGCCGCTTCCTCCATCCCCTCGTCCGCCCCCAGATCGTCCTCGGGCACCGCGTCGCCGGCGTAGACTTCCAGCACGCGGCACGACACGTCGAGGGAAATCTCGTCGGTCGTTGCAATTTCCAGCATGACCTGCGTGCCGCGCTGCGCCTGCGCGAGTTCCGGCACGCGTGTCACCAGCGGAATCTCTGCAAAGCGCACCGCTCCCTCCTTGAGTACCGAGGCCAGCATGCGGTCGCGCGTCTCCTGCGCGAGCCAACGGAGACACCAGTACCGCTCCATCGTCGACTGATGGTCGGCATAGGCCGCGTAAGTGCCCTCGAAGTCCGCCACCGCCGCCAGCAGATCGGCATCCTTCGGCTTGAACGCCGCCACCAGCTTGGCGGTCACGCCATGCTGCGCCACCGCGATGATCTGCCACTGATTGACCAGATCGACATAGCGACGCAAGGGGGACGTGCTCCACGCGTACTGCGCCACGCCCAGCCCCTCGTGCGGCGCCGGATAGGTCTGCATGCGCGTGCGATGCATGCCCCACGCCTTTTGCGTGCGATAGATGCCGGGCACCCCGTGGTCGGCCAGCAGCTTGCCCCACGTGCTGTTGGCCAGGATCATCAGCTCGGCCACGATCTTGTCGAGCGGCGAACCGCGCTTGCGCTGCTCGATGCGCACCAGCTCACTGCCATCGTCGAGTGTGTCGATGTAGAAGCTGTAGTCGGCGCGATTGTGCGATTCGGGCCGCAGGCCACTGGCAAGGCGCGCCTTCTGGCGCTCGTCGTGCAGATGGCCGGCAAAGTGATACAGATGCGTGAGCGCCTCGCGGAACGGATAGTCGCCGGTGCCCGCGGCCAGCGCGGCTTCGGTCACGACATCCTCGAGCAGGTTATGACGCAGGTTGGCGGCAATCGGCACGCGCTCGGCGCGCGTCTCGCTGCCAATGATCAGCGGCGCGCCGCCATCTCCACCCTGCATGTCCACCGTGACATACAGCGACACGGCGGGGCAGGTGCGCCCTTCCTGCAGCGTGTAGCGCTCGACCACCGCGTCCGGCAGCATCGTGATCTTGTCACCGGGGAAGTACACCGTGGAAAGACGCTGACGCGCGATCGCGTCTAGCGCATCGCCACGCTGGATGCCGAGGCCCGGCGCGGCGATATGCACGCCCACGCGCAGCTTGCCATCGGGCAGCGTGGTGACCGACAGCGCATCGTCGATCTCGGTCGTGGTGACGTCGTCGATCGAGAACGCCTGCACATCGGCCAGCGGCAGGTCGCCGGACGGCTCGGGCACCGTCACATCAGGGAAGCCAATGCCCTTGGGGAAGCATTCGGCCAGAAACTTCGCCTCGTGCAGCGCGCGCGGGCTCGCAATGCCGCCCACGGCGACCATCAGCCGCATCGGCGACATGCCGAGCGCCGTGCACGCGGCATCCATCGCCTTGTATTCGAGGCTGTTCTTGTCGGGCCGGAACAGCAGCGGCAGCACCTTGCCGCGGAACGCATCGGGCAGCGTCAGGGCCTTGAGCTGGGCCTCGTACTCGGCCTGCACCAGCGCCTGCTGCTTCTTGCGCTCGAGCGCGGCCAGCGCGGCCTTGAGTTGATCTTCAGGCGCGCGCTGATAGCGCCCGCGTCCCTTGCGGCGGAAATACACCGGGCTGCCGTGCAACGCGATGGCGAGCGCGGCCTGCCTGACGACATCCGCGCCGGCGCCGTAATACTCGCTGGCGAGGTCGGCAAAGCCGAATTCCTCGGCGGGCGCGCACTCCCACAGGAAGTCGAGATCGATCTCGGCCGCCAGGTCGCCGGTCTGCCGCACCATCTCGATCGCCGATGGCTGGGCAAACTGCAACAGCACGTCGCGCGACTTGACCTTGGTGCGCTTGCCCGCGGGCAGCTCGACCTGGTAGGCCTCGCCCTGCTGGGCGAGCACGGTGCCGGCGCGAATTTCGCCGCCTTCTTCGAACAGCAACTGCATGGATCGGTACTTTCAGAAATGCCGGGACACGGCACCGGGCGCAATGAGGAGGGGAGCGGGCATGATACTCCACCACCGTCACTACGGCCCCGCAACGGTGCCCCGTTTGGATTCAGTCGACGTCGGTCAAAGCCTGTCAGGGCCGGCGCACGGGCGCCGGCCGCGACTGCAGATCGGGCAGGAAAACTTCGGTGACAAGCATGGCGCCGCCGTCGCGATGGAACACCGAGCGTCGCGCCGGCAGCATCGGCATGCGCGCAAGGTCCGGCAGCACGCGCCGCATCGCCACCCGCATCGGATGGTCCGGGCGCAGCCGCGCGAACTCGAACGGCGTGCGCGACACGCGCGGATCGACGAACAGCCTGCCGCCCAGCGGGCGCTCGCCCAGCCCGCGCAGAAACGGCCAGTCGCGACGCGCATGCCGTGCCATCACCACGGTATGCGCGTAAATGGCCGTGACTTCGTCACAGATCAGCATGACCTCGCGCGTGAGCACCGGTACCGGGGCTGGCAAGCCAAGCGTCTGCCATTCGTCGGCATAAGGCATGGCAAGCCGTTGCGCGAGGCGCGATACGCGAAAGCGCGACGACGCCGAGATCAGCCTCGCGGTCAGCGAGCCCGCGTCTCCGGTCACCCAGCGGCGCAGGTTCGCGGAGATATTGGCGTCGTACGGCAGATGGGCCTGCCACGCGCCGCCGCCATGGCGCGCGTGACGGTGCAACGGGCCCGTCATGCCGCCGGCACGCCGGAGGCGGTAGGCATCTGTGCGTCAGGGCGGTAGCCGCAGAAAGCCAGCACATCGTCGACATAGTCGGCGAATTCGCTGATGCCGTGGTCGCTGCCCTCGATCACGCGGAGATGCGCGCCGGGATAGGCCGCCACCATCTCGCGGTAATCGAGCACTTCGTCGCCGGTCGCGGCCATCAGGTAATAGCGCGCGGGGTCGGTGATCGCGTCAACGCGCAGGTCGAGCAATTCCTGCAGATGATGACGCTCGACCCGGACCGAGCCGCCGCCGTGCCATAGCGGCTGGTCGCCGAGATACTTCTCGAGGTCGGTCCACGGGTGGATGGCCGGATTGAGCAGCACCGTGCGGCAGCCGTGGCGTTCGCCCAGCCAGCGCGCATAGAACCCTCCCAGCGACGACCCGACGATGGCGATGTCGACATCGCCGGCCGCGCGCGCCCCCGCGATGGCCGCTTCGGCCCGCGCGATCGCGGCGGCGGGCGACACATCGAGCATCGGGCACGCGTATGCCTTGCCCACACCCCACGCACGCATGCGGTCCTGGACCAGACGCGCCTTGAACGATTGCGGCGAAGAGCGAAAGCCGTGCAGATACAGCAGCATTGCGCGACTCCCGTCAGGCCGCGAGCGCGTCGAGCAGCTTGCGATGGACGTCGCCGAAACCGCCGTTGCTCATCACCAGCACGTGGTCACCGGGCCGCGCGGCCGCGCGCACCGCGGCGACCAGCGTGCCGATGTCCTGAAATGCTTCGGCCTTGTCGCCGAGCGGGGCGAGCGATTCGGCCAGATCCCAGCCGAGCGCATCCTTGCCGCCGGGCGCGCCGTAACCGAACACGAGGTCGGCGCCTTCGAGGCTGGCCGGTAGCTGGGCCTTCATCACGCCGAGCTTCATCGTGTTGGAGCGCGGCTCGAGCACCGCCAGGATGCGCGCCTCGCCCACACGCCGACGCAGGCCGTCGAGCGTGGTCTGGATCGCGGTGGGATGGTGCGCGAAATCGTCGTACACCGTCACGCCGTTGGCCACGCCGCGCACTTCCATGCGGCGCTTGACGTTGGCAAAGCGGCCCAGCGACTCGATCGCGCGGGCCGGCGGCACGCCCACATGGCGCGCGGCGGCAATGGCGGCGAGCGCGTTCATGCGGTTGTGCGTGCCCTGCAGATCCCAGATCACGGTGCCCTGCGGCGTTTCCTGACCCTTGTCGTCGAACCAGACGTCGAAGCCGTCCTTGCCCGCGGGCACCGGCGTGGCGGCATTGCCCTCGCGCCAGTTGCCCATGCCGAACTGTTCCAGTTCGCTCCAGCAGCCGCGCTCGAGCACGCGCGCGAGGCTCGGCTCGTTGCCGTTGACCAGCAGGCGGCCCTGCCGTGGCACGGTCCGCACGAGGTGATGGAACTGCGTCTCGATGGCGGCCAGATCGGGGAAGATGTCGGCGTGATCGTATTCGAGGTTGTTCAGGATCGCCGTGCGCGGGCGGTAGTGCACGAACTTGCTGCGCTTGTCGAAGAACGCGGTGTCATATTCGTCGGCCTCGATCACGAAGAAGTCGGATTCCGTCAGACGCGCGGAAATGCCGAAGTTCTGCGGCACGCCACCCACGAGGAAGCCCGGCTCGTAGCCGGCATCCTCGAGAATCCACGCGAGCATCGAGGTGGTCGTAGTCTTGCCGTGCGTGCCGGCCACCGCGAGCACCCACTTGCCCGCGAGCACATGCTCGCCCAGCCATTGCGGACCCGACGTGTAAGGCAGGTTGCGGTCGAGGATCGCTTCCATGAGCGGATTGCCGCGCGAGACCACGTTGCCGATGACGAACAGGTCGGGTTCGAGCGACAGCTGCGACGGGTCGAACCCTTCGATCAGCTCGATGCCCTGTGCCTCGAGCTGTGTGCTCATGGGCGGATAGACGTTGGCGTCGCAGCCGGTGACGCGATGGCCCGCCTGACGGGCCAGCACCGCGAGGCCACCCATGAACGTGCCGCAGATGCCGAGAATGTGAATATGCATGGTGCGTCGGGGAAATCCTGCGCAACTCATCGTGCGCGAAAACTGGGGCCCGGGGGCCAGCGGCTCTCCCGGGCGGGGAGCGGATGATTGTACCCGAGGGGGTGCGCCCGCCCGCGGCCACCGACCCGCGCTCGCTCCAGTTTTGACCGTCCGCGTGCGACGCTTGGTAGCAGACGCGGCCACGGGACGGGTCCGGTATCATTTCGGCATGTCCCGACGTGTCCCTTCCGATCCCACCCGTCTGCGCGAGGAAATCGCGCAGGCCGCCGCGCGCATGATCGCCGAGGATGGCGCCGACTACGCCACCGCCAAGCGCAAGGCCGCGCGCCAGTTACTGGGCGACGTGCGCGTCGCCGGGGAGTGGCTGCCCGATAACGAGACCATCGAGGCCGAGGTGCGCGCCTACCAGGCGTTATTCCACGGCGAGAGCCAGCCGCGCATTCTCGCGCTGATGCGCCGCGTCGCGGTGCTGGCGATGACGGACCTGGCCCCATTCCGGCCTTATCTGGTCGGCGCGGTGCTCAACGGCACCGCGACCGAACATTCCGATATCTATCTGCAATGCTTCTGCGATAGCCCCAAAGACGTCGCGCTCCACCTGCTCAACGCGGGGGTCGACTTCGACACCAGCGAGTCGCGCCACTTCGGCGGCCGCGCCGACGTGGAGACACTGAGCTTTCTCTGGCGGGGCCAGTGGCCCGCGCAGCGCGAGGCCCGCCTGCTGGCGGGCGAGGTGCGCGCGGAGCTGGGCGCGCCGGTCGGTCTGCATATCGCGCTCTACGATGCCGATGACGAACGCGGCGCGCTACGCGCCGATGCGAGCGGCCGCGTGGCACGCGCCGATCTGACCGTGGTGCTGGCGCTGCTGCAGGCGGACAGTCACGACAGCGGGGACGATAACGGCGCCAACCGCCCCTGACCCGCGCCCTTGCCTCCTGACCCCGCCCCGTCCCGAAACCTTCTATATATAGTGAGTGCCGTCCAACGGCTGCCAACATGACGACTTCTGCTTCCACCGCACCCCGCCGCAGCCGCCTCTGGTTGTGGATCGTCCTCGCCGTGATTGCCGCCGTGGCCGGCGCGCTGGCGAGTCATTCGGTGTTCTCACCCAAGCCTGCCGCCGATGGCGCGGTCGAGGCCCTCTATCAGGCGAAATTGCCTGCGCCGGGCGGTGGCGATGTCGATCTGGGCAAGCTGCGCGGCAAGACGCTGGTCGTCAATTTCTGGGCGCCCTGGTGCGGCCCCTGCGTCGAGGAAATGCCCGAACTCACCGCGCTGCATAAGGAATACACGCCGCGCAATGTTGAATTTGTCGGCATCGGCATCGATTCGGCGAAGAACATCGAACAATTCCTCCAGAAGGTGCCGGTGGCCTATCCGCTCGCAGTCGCTGGCTTCCAGGGCACCGAACTGGCGCGCAGCCTCGGCAACGCGCAGGGCGGCCTGCCCTTTACGCTCGTGATCGCTCCCGACGGCGCGGTCAAATTCTCCAAACTGGGGCGCGTGCATATGGAGGAATTGCGCGCGGTGCTGCCGAAAAGCTAACCCAAGGCTGACGCGCGCCGGCCGTTTCGCCGTTAATTTCGTGTAACCGGCGTCGATCCCCGTCGAATATGCCGCGAAACGTGCCTGCAAGCGCCGCCGGGGACGCAAAATGACCGAAAGTGGTCAAAAAGACGTGCTGCATCGCACTGGCGGCTGTATCCCCCGCTAGACAAATCCCTCTAAGCTACGGTAATCTCCGCGCAATTTCGTTGATCTGGTCGAGGTACTGTGACGCAACCCGTGTCCGCAAACCGTTCCGCTAGCCGCTCTGCCCGCTACCCCAAGGTGCTGGTCCTGCATGGGCCGAACCTGAATTTGCTGGGAACGCGCGAGCCGGATACGTACGGGCACACGACGCTGGCCGATATCGACGAAGCGCTGGTCAAGCGCGCCACTGACACTGGCCTGGCACTGCAGACGTTCCAGTCCAATCATGAGGGCGCGCTGGTGGATCGCATTCATGCGGCCCGCACCGAAGGCGTCGATTTCATCATCATCAACCCGGCCGCGTTCACGCATACCAGCGTGGCACTGCGCGACGCGCTGGCCGGGGTGGCGATTCCGTTCGTCGAGGTTCACCTCTCGAACGTGCATCGACGCGAGCCGTTCCGTCATCACTCCTATTTCTCCGATCAGGCGGTCGGGGTGATCTGCGGACTGGGCTGGCAGGGTTACCTGCTGGCGCTCGAATACGTGCTTGCACAGGAAGCGGTCGAGCCGAACGGCTAGCCCGCGACGACTCATTTGACGACAAGGCGCCATGGCGACCGCCAGGCGCCTTTGTCATGAACGATTCCCCGCCGCCATGGGCGCGTACTGCGCGCGATGGCGACCGGACAACCCGATTCTGGAGGACAAGAAGATGGACTTGCGCAAGCTTAAGACGCTGATCGACCTGGTGGCCGAATCCGGCATCTCGGAGCTGGAAGTGACCGAAGGCGAGGGCAAGGTGCGCATCGTGAAGGCACCGCCCCAGATCGTGGCGCCGATGGCCATGCCGCAAATGCAGGCACTGCCGGTTGCCCAGGGCGGCGCCACGCAGGCCGCTCCGGTCGCCGACGTCGCTCCCGCCGCGCCGCAACTGCCGGCTGGCCACATCGTCACGTCGCCCATGGTAGGCACGTTCTACCGCGCGCCGTCGCCGGGCGCCTCGGCGTTCGTCAATGTTGGCGACGCGGTCAAGGAAGGCCAGACCGTCTGCATCATCGAGGCCATGAAGCTGCTCAATGAAATCGAGTGCGACAAGGCCGGCGTGATCAAGGAAATCCTGGTCGAGAACGGCCAGGCCGTCGAATACGGCCAGCCGCTGTTCGTCATCGGCTGATGCGCTTCGGGCCGGCGCCGCCGGCCGCGAGCCCTCCCCGTGCCGCCCCCGGCCATGCGCGGGTTCGCTTCTGTTCTCGCAGAGAGAGACCATGTTTGAAAAAATTCTGATCGCGAATCGCGGTGAAATCGCGCTTCGTATCCAGCGCGCCTGCCGCGAGCTGGGCATCAAGACCGTGGTGGTGTACTCGGAAGCCGACAAGGAAGCCAAGTACGTCAAGCTTGCCGACGAGGCTGTCTGTATTGGCCCGGCACCTTCGCCACTGTCGTACCTGAACATGCCCGCCATCATCTCGGCGGCGGAAGTCACGGACGCCCAGGCCATCCACCCGGGTTACGGCTTCCTGTCCGAGAATGCGGACTTTGCCGAACGCGTCGAGAAGTCGGGCTTCGTGTTCATCGGCCCGACCTCCGAGAGCATTCGCCTGATGGGCGACAAGGTCTCGGCCAAGCAGGCCATGATCAAGTCCGGCGTGCCGTGCGTGCCGGGTTCCGACGGCGCACTGCCGGCCGACGATCCCAAGGAGATCCTTGCGACCGCGCGTCGCGTGGGCTATCCGGTGATCATCAAGGCGGCTGGCGGTGGCGGTGGCCGCGGCATGCGCGTGGTGCACACCGAGGCCGCGCTGATCAATGCGGTCAACATGACCCGCGAGGAAGCCGGACGCGCGTTCGGCAACCCCGAGGTGTACATGGAGAAGTTCCTCGAGAACCCGCGCCACGTCGAGATCCAGATCCTGGCCGACGAGCACCGGCAGGCGATCTGGCTCGGCGAGCGTGACTGCTCGATGCAGCGCCGCCACCAGAAGGTCATCGAGGAAGCGCCGGCACCGCACATCCCGCGCCGTTTGATCGAGCGCATCGGCGATCGCTGCGCCGAGGCCTGCAAGAAGATCGGCTATCGTGGCGCTGGCACGTTCGAGTTCCTGTACGAGAACAACGAGTTCTATTTCATCGAAATGAACACGCGTGTGCAGGTGGAGCATCCGGTCACGGAGCTGATCACCGGCATCGACATCGTGCAGGAACAGATCCGCATCGCGTTCGGCGAGAAGCTGCGCGTGCGCCAGAAGGACGTGCAGCTGCGCGGCCATGCGATCGAGTGCCGCATCAACGCCGAGGACCCGTTCAAGTTCACGCCGTCGCCGGGACGCATCACCGCCTGGCATATGCCCGGCGGCCCCGGTGTGCGCGTCGACTCGCACGCGTATGATGGCTACTTCGTGCCGCCCAACTACGATTCGATGATCGGCAAGATCATCACGTATGGCGCCACGCGGGAGCAGGCCATTGCCCGGATGCGCATCGCGCTGTCGGAAATGGTCGTGGACGGCATTCAGACCAACGTGCCGCTGCACCGTGAACTGATGCTGGACGCCAACTTCGTCGAAGGCGGCACCAGCATCCATTATCTGGAACATCGCCTGGCCCAGAAGGCCGTGGCCAAGGGCGAAAAAGCCTGACATCGCAACAAGGGAGAGCCGTGGCTTTTCAGGAATGTGTGATCGAGGTTGCGCAGGATTCGGCGGAAGCCTGGTCCGACGCCCTGTTCGATCTGGGCGCGCTGTCGGTGTCGGTGGAAGACGCCGATGCCGACACGCCCGATGAAAAGCCGCTGTTCGGCGAACCGGGGCTGGAGCCCACGCAACTCGCGTGGGACCGGTCGCGCGTGGTCGCGCTGTTTGGCGACGATGTCGATCCGGTCCTCGCATTGGCTGCGGCCGCCAACGCGCTGGGCGTGGATCCCGTGCCCGCGCATACGCTGCGCGCGGTCGAGGATCAGGATTGGGTGCGCCTGACCCAATCGCAGTTCGAGCCGATTCGCGTCGGCGAAAAATTATGGGTGGTGCCGTCCTGGCACGAAGCGCCCGAACCCGATGCCGTGGTGCTGGAGCTCGATCCGGGCCTGGCGTTCGGCACCGGCAGTCATCCCACCACCCGCCTCTGTATGCAGTGGCTCGAGCAGCATGTGCAGCGCGGCGAAACCGTGCTCGACTATGGCTGCGGTTCCGGCATTCTCGCGATCGTGGCAAAGAAGCTTGGTGCCGGCGATACGCTCGGCATCGACATCGATCCCAACGCGGTGGAGGCCTCGCGCTACAACGCCGAGCGCAACCGCGTGGAAGCCGTCTTCGCGCTACCGGAATCGGTCTCCGAGGCGACGTACGACCTCGTGGTGGCCAACATCCTTTCCAATCCGCTCAAGCTGATGGCGGCAATGCTCAGTGCGCGCGTGCGCCCGGGCGGCCGCCTCGTGCTGTCGGGCGTGCTCGAGCGGCAGGCCGAAGAAGTGGCCGCCGCCTATGCGCGATGGCTGCCGATGTCGGTCTGGCGCAGCGAGGAAGGCTGGGTCTGCCTGCATGGCACCCGCCCTGTGACCAACGTTTCCGCACAATCCTGAGGCCCAGCCATGGCCGCCGCCAAGCTCGTCACGCGCTGCCCGGCTTGCCGTACGGCATTCCGGCTTGTCGCGGACCAGTTGCGTCTGCGCCAGGGGCTGGTTCGCTGCGGCCAGTGCGAAACTGTCTTTGATGCGCGCGAGCACCTGATCGAGGTGCCCGCGACGCCATCCTCGCCGGCGCCGACACCCTCGACTTCTGTCACCGCACCGTCCGCCTCACCCGCGCCACCGGCGTCCACCGCACCGACGATTGAGGCCGCGCTCGCGCACGCCGCGCAACGACAGGCCGATGCGCACGCGCAGGAAGCGCAGCAACCGTTCGACCCCGGCTACGACCCCGGTTATGAGGTCCCCGCGCTCGACTCGCCCACGATGATGATGGCCGAGTCCGAGACGCTTGCGGGCTACGACGAGCCGCAGGCTGCCGCGCATGGCGTCGCGCCGGAAGTTGCCGCGGACGTCGTCGGATCGGACGACGCGCCCACGGCGGCGCTGATGGCCGAGCCGGCTGCGGCGTCCCCCGCGGAACACCCAACGGATGCGGTGGTCGAGCCCGAGCCTACATTAGGCGCCGAGCTTGAACTACAAGCCGAGGCAGAGCCGGAGCGGACGGAACCGCCGGAGCCGACGGAAGCGACCTTAGCGCCCGAGCCGTGGCCCACGCTCGATCGCGGCGCGTTTGGCGATGCATTGGATGACGCAAAATCGCCTCCGCGCGCGCAGGCGCAGGCGCAGGCGGCAGGCATTCCGGCATCGGGCGCTTACAGCGCGCGCGCCGTCGCCACCCCGGGCGCCACCTCGGGCGCCGCGCCCAACGCCCCACTACCGACCACGACCGACGACCCGTTCGCGGCACCCGTCATCCCGAGCGCAAGCGGCTTCCTGCGCACGGAGACCGCCGAGGCGCGCGGGGAGGACGGTAACCGTCCTTCCGCCACCTCGGAGGGCACCGACGCCACCGACTTCACGGGATTCGCGGCCGCTGGCAGCGCCGCGCGACAGTCCACCGCACAGCACTGGCTCGGCCGCCGCCACACCGAAGACGACGCCGGGCGTGGCAATGACGAGGCGCCGTACGCGGACGCACAGCACGGCAAACGGCCTGGCGATTCGAACGGTGACGACGCCGATGCAAGCGGCGACGCGGAACAGGCCACGCACCGCGACGGCGACGGCGTGCGCATGCCGGGCTTCGCGCCCGACTTCCTGCGCCATACCCGCGGCCAGCAGCGGCAGCGTGAACACAAGGTCACGGTGCCCACGAACAAGCGCGTGCTTGCGCGCGTGGCCATCATCGTGCTCGCGGTAGGCGCATTGCTCGAAGCCACCTACCTCGCACGCAGCCAGCTGGCCGGCACGTTCCCCACGCTGCGGCCATTGCTCGAAGCCGCGTGCGCACCGCTGCATTGCGTCATCCCGCCCTGGCGTGACCTCGACGCCCTGCGCATCGACAGCTCGCAGCTGCAGAAGCAGGATGAGGCCACCGACGTCTATCTGCTTGCCGTCACGATGCGCAATCAGGGCCGCGCGACCACCGCATTGCCCGCGATCGAACTCGTTATGACGGATCTGCAGGATCAGCTGCTGCTGCGCCGCGTGCTGCAACCGGCCGAGTATCTGGAGCCGGCCCAGCGCGGATTCGCCACCAGCGGCCTGCGCGCGGGCACCGAGCTGCCGGTTCGGGTACGATTCCGGACACAGCAGGCGGCTGCCAACTATCGCGTGCTGATTTTCTACCCCTAAGATTGTCCGCGGTATCCGGCAGGCTCCAATGTGAGCCCGCGCGGGTGCCCGCGCATGCCGGCGACGAACCGGCGCGCACGCGTGCGGCAACATCCGCTGCAGGCGCGCATCTGTTCCCGTATTCCCACCCGATTCCAACATCAGACCAGGAGCAAACGATGAGCAACGTCACCCTCGGCGGCAACCCGATCGAAGTCGCAGGCAAGTTTCCGCAAGCCGGCGACAAGGCGGCCGACTTCCGCCTCGTCGGCAAGGATCTCAAGGACGTCACGCTTGCCGACTTCGCCGGCAAGCGCAAGGTTCTGAACATCGTGCCGAGCCTCGACACGCCTACGTGCCAGACCTCGGCGCGCAAGTTCAACACCGCTGCGAGCAGCCTCGACAACACCGTGGTGCTGACCATCTCGGCCGACCTGCCGTTTGCGATGAGCCGCTTCTGCACCACCGAAGGCCTGGCCAACGTGGTGACGCTCTCGCTGATGCGCGGCGCCGACTTCAAGTCGCAGTACGGCGTGGACATCAAGACCGGTCCGCTGGCCGGCGTGACCGCGCGCGCGGTGGTGGTGCTCGACGAGAACAACACCGTCACGTACAGCCAGCTCGTGTCCGAGATCAAGGAAGAGCCGAACTACGACGCCGCTCTCGCCGCCCTCAAGTAATCGTACTTTTCATAACATTGACCGCCCGGCCTCGCCGGGCAATTCTGGAGAAAGAATGGCCAGCCTGATTTGCGGCTCCGTTGCCTACGACACCATCATGACGTTCGACGGTCGTTTCCGCGAACACATCCTGCCGGATCAGATTCACATGCTGAACGTCTCGTTTCTGGTGCCCGGCATGCGGCGCGAGTACGGCGGGTGCGCGGGCAACATCGCCTACACGCTCAAGATGCTTGGTGGCGATCCGATCGTGATGGCGACCGTCGGCCAGGATGCCGGACCCTATCTCCAGTACCTGCGCGACCTCGGCATCGGCACGGATTTCGTGCGCACGCTGCCCGAACTGTTCACCGCGCAGGCGATGATCACGACCGACCTGGACAACAACCAGATCACCGCGTTCCACCCAGGCGCGATGAGCGAGTCGTCGCTGTCGAGCGTGCACGACGCCCTCACCGGTGGCAAGCGTCCGGCCATCGGCATCGTTGCGCCGGACAGCCGCGAAGGCATGCTGCACCACGCGCGCCAGTTCGCCGAAGCCAATATCCCGTTCATCTTCGATCTGGGTCAGGCCATGCCGCTGTTCAACGGCGAGGACCTGCGGCAGTTCATTGAACTCGCCAGTTACGTGACGGTCAATGACTACGAAGCGCAGGTACTGCTGTCGCGCACGGCGTGGACCAGCGCCGAAGTCGCGGCCAAGGTGCGCGCGTTCATCGTCACGCACGGCGAGCGCGGCGCCAGCGTATTTGCCGATGGCAAGCAGTTCGCGATTCCGGCGGTGCCGGCCGAGCGCGTGGTCGATCCGACGGGCTGCGGCGACGCCTTCCGTGGCGGCCTGCTGTACGGTATCGAGAACGGCCTGGACTGGGAGACCACCGGTCGCCTGGCGTCGCTGATGGGCGCGCTCAAGATCGCGCAACAGGGTCCGCAGAACCACTGGCTGTCGCGCGAAGAAATCGGCAACCGCTTCCAGTCGGCATTCGGTTATCGGTACAACTGAGGGCCACAACTGAGCGGTACAACTGAGTAATAAACTCGGCGAGCTCGCGACCTGATTTATGGGGTTGTTTTACTGGGACGGTTTTACGGGAACTACCATGAACCATTTCACTCATCACACGACGCGCGGTGGACGTCTCGCGATGGCCGCCACGCTGGCGGCGGCGCTGGTCTCCGGTTGCGCGAGCTGGTCGAACTCCAACAGCGTCTATACGAGCGATCAGGCGGGGCGCGAGCAGACGGTTCGCTATGGCGTGGTCGAAGGCGTGCGCGAAGTACTGATCCAGGGCCAGCAGAGCGGTGCCGGGACGGTTGCGGGCGGCGTGCTCGGTGGTGTCGCCGCCGGCAGCACGATCGGTGGCGGTGGTGGCGCGGTGGCGGCAGGCTTGCTCGGCGCGGTCATCGGTGGCATTGCCGGCAGCGCTGCCGAGAACAAGTTGCAGCAACGCCGCGGTCTCGAGATCACGGTCCGGCTCGACAACGGCGAGATGCGTGCGGTCACGCAGGAAGCGGACGAGGTATTCCGCCCCGGTGAGCGCGTGCGCCTGCTGTCTTCGGGGGGCACTACCCGCGTCACGCACTGAGTCTCCGCACTCGACAGGAACGCCGTGAGCCGCAAGGCCACGGCGTTTTTTCTTTGGCATACACGAGGGCATACACCAGGGCATACGCGAGGGGACGGCACCAAAGAAAAAACCCGCCGGGCAAGCGCTTCGGCGGGTCTGCAGGACTTCCGTCATGCTGACCGGATACAGAGTATCCGGTCATTGCAACGCACTGAGCGTGCGCCGCGACTTCCCTGTCGTGATCGTTCGCGCGAGGCGAAACGATTACGGACGGTTGCCCGTCGGGAACGGCCAGGCCGCTGCCGGATTCAGCGCGGTCTTGGCGACGACTGCGGGAGCAACAGCAGGCGCAGCGGCAGGCTTTGCGGCAGGGGCAGCCTTCTTGGCGGCAGCCTTCTTCGCAGCAGGCTTCTTGGCGGCAGGCTTGGCAGCAGCCTTTTTCGCAGCCGGCTTCTTGGCGGCAGCGGTCTTCTTGGCGGCAGCCTTCTTGGCCGGTGCGGCCTTCTTGGCTGCAACCTTCTTGGTCGCTACCTTCTTGGCGGCAACCTTCTTGACCGCGGCCTTCTTGGCTGCGGGCGCCTTCTTGGCGGCAACCTTCTTGGTTGCAACCTTCTTCGCTGCTACCTTCTTGGTTGCGACCTTCTTAGCTGCAACCTTCTTCGTTGCAACCTTCTTCGCAGCTACCTTCTTGGTTGCGACCTTCTTTGCCGCGACCTTCTTGGTTGCTACCTTCTTGGCTACGGCCTTCTTGGCCGGAGCGGCCTTCTTGGCGGCGACCTTCTTCACGGCGGCCTTCTTGGCGGCCGGCTTGGCGGCCTTCTTAGCCGCCGGCTTTTTCTTTGCAGCAGTTGCCATGGATAACTCCTTCACTAACGTGAATATCGAATGACCTAAGTTGGCGACCCGACCGACCCGAGGTGCGAAACAACACAACCCCAGTCGAGCGAGCGATTCATCGGCGCACGGCTATAAGCTGACCGCACGCTAATGAATTCGGTGGCAGGGGCACCGCGACACGCGGTGCGAAAACGGCTGGCGGGAAGGTCGCCGAAGACCGCAGTGGCAGTCTTCGCGCGGGTTTCCCAGGCGAGCCGCGCCCTGGAAAATTCGATCGGGCCGCTTCGCGCATCTCTTTGGCGCGCGGTCCGGTAAGAGGAGATATCTGTCAGTGACACCGCGGTGCGGGCAAGGCCTCGCGCACGGCGGATGGCAATCATCAGGGGGTAGCTCGCCCATCCCGTTACTGGGCTACAGGACACTGCACGCGTTTTTGAAAGCCAGCTCGGCTTGTTCTGCGTCAAAGTTCTGGTGCTCCTTGGCTACCCGCTCAACTGCCTGCGTCTCGACTACTCGTTCACTGCATCGACTGCATTGCTTCGCTGCATTGCTCCGATCTCACACTGCATCGAAGGTCTTCATGCTCGCTCTTCCGAGCGCGTTCGAGGCATCGATCATCTTTACTTGTTGCTTGTTGCTTCTGCCTCGATGCTCGCTGCAATGAAGTGAGACGCTTGTCAAGGCGAATCATAATTCGTTTGTTCGATGATGTTAAGAAAAAAGTGCAAAAAAACTTGCGCGTGCGAACGACTCCAACTAGCTCACGCAGGTCTCGATGCATCGAACATCGTCGACTCACCTGTTGCTCTCGACTTCCATCGCTGTGTCGAAGTTCCTTTCGTCGCAAGATTTCGGTTCTTGTTGCCGCGCGTTTTTGCATGCGGCCAACGCGCGCGACACGCTGCGCGACGCCCACGCGCGACACCCTGCGCATCGCTCTCGCGGCGCGCGATCGGCACTCTCGATGATCCCGCGCATTCACCGGAAACCCGCATGAACAGTACGTTTGCGGAAAACGCGATGCGGCGTCGCGCGCGCCGCGCTTGCACGCACGACCCACGCGATGCGTCGGCATCGTCGGTGGTCTCGCGCGTCGCGCGCGACGACTCGCACGCTGCGACACACGTGCCGATGCAAACCGTGCGCGCGCGTCCGACGCGCGCAACACACGCGTGCGATCGCTCGCGTGTGCGAGGTCACTGAGTGATGCGCCAACGCAACGGTTTGTCACAACTCGATACCAACATCGTCGCTCGAACGCGTGTCGGATGGTGTGTCGGAACGCATGTTGGCGTGTGTCGATGGACCTCGACCAACGTCGCGGAATACCCGACGCTCGCATTTGCGAGGTCAGACTCCGATCGGTGTCGGCGAGGCATCGACACCTCGACGCGACCGATCGGCCCACCGTCTCCGACGCGAGGTCGCGACGAAGACGGTGACGATGCAAGGGAACGACGAGCGTGCGTTAGAGGAAAAATTCGGCTTTGGATTTGCTGCATGACAAAAAACGGCACTTCCCGCATGCTCGCTACGTCTGCGGACTTCGCACGCTGGCGTGCTGGTGCGTACGCAAACTGGCGTTGGTGATTGCAGGGATCGGCGCGCGCCAGTAGATTGGCGTCGCCAGTTAACCAAAGGAGATGGCAATGCGCATCCTGACCCCCCGAGCCCTTCTGCGCGCGAGCCTGTTCATGCTCGCGTTCGCCGGCAGCGCCGCCGCGTTCGCGCAGGCGACACCCGTCGGCATGTGGAAGACCATCGACGACGCCACCGGCAAGCCGCGCGGCCTGATCGAGATCACCGAGAAGGATGGCCTGTACAGCGGCAAGCTCGTGCGCAGTCTCGTGGAGACCCACGACACCAAGGTGAAGGTCTGCGACAAGTGCACCGACTCGCGCAAGGACCAGCCCATCATGGGCATGACGCTGCTGACGGGCCTGCGCAAGACCGGCGACAACGACTGGACCGGTGGCGAGATCCTCGACCCGGAAACGGGCAAGCTCTACAAGTGCAAGATGTCGCTCGCCGATGACGGCAAGAAGCTCAACGTGCGCGGCTTCATCGGCATCAGCCTGATCGGCCGCACCCAGACCTGGGAGCGCGATCAATAAGTGTTGCGCGGGATGCGGGCAAACCCGCACTCCTGCTGCCTGAGAGATATGATGCGACCCGCCTCGAGCGGGTCGCTTGCTTTTGAAGATCCGCTCGCGCGCGTCATCACAGTTTGTCACGCGCGCCGTACGCGCCTTGGCCGGACGCAGTCACGCCAGCTGTGGCAAAGTGCCCCGCTTGCAATTCGCAATAATGGAGATCCCATGTCGTTCCTCATCGTGTTGGCGGCCCTCGCCTTCCTGATGTTCGCCGCCTATCGCGGCTACAGCGTGATCCTGTTCGCGCCCATCGCGGCACTCGGCGCCGTGCTGCTGACCGAACCGTCGGCGGTGGCACCCGTGTTCTCGGGCATCTTCATGGAGAAGATGGTCGGCTTTATCAAACTGTATTTCCCGGTGTTCCTGCTTGGCGCGGTGTTCGGCAAGGTCGTGGAACTGTCGGGCTTTTCCGAGTCGATCGTGGCGGCGGCGATTCGCTACATCGGACGCTCGCGCGCCAACGCGGTGATTGTTGCCGTCTGCGCACTACTGACGTACGGCGGCGTGTCGCTGTTCGTGGTCGTGTTCGCGGTCTATCCGTTCGCGGCCGAGCTCTACCGTCAGAGCAATATCCCCAAGCGGCTGATGCCGGGCGCCATCGCGCTGGGCGCGTTCTCGTTCACGATGGACTCGCTGCCCGGCACGCCGCAGATCCAGAACATCATCCCGACCACGTTCTTCAAGACCACCTCGTGGGCCGCACCGATTCTCGGCGTGGCGGGTTCGCTGTTCATCATCGTGGTGGGCCTGTCCTACCTCGAATGGCGTCGCCGTACCGCCATGGCGCGCGGCGAGGGTTACGGCACCAACCTGCTGAACGAGCCGCAGCACCGCGAAGGCGGCAAGCTGCCGCCGCCGTTGCTCGCCCTGCTGCCGCTCGTGGTGGTCGGCGTGGCCAACTTCTGGCTCACGCGCATGATTCCGCTCTGGTACGGCGCATCGAGCAGCGTGTCGCTGCCGGGGCTGCCGCATCCCGTTGAAACCAAGATCGCCAGCGTGACCGCGATCTGGGCGGTTGAGGGTGCGCTACTGCTGGGCATCGTCGTGGTGCTGGTTACCGCGTTCGGTGCCGTGCGCACCCGCTTCGCGGACGGCACCAAGGCCGCGGTCGGCGGCGCGCTGCTGGCCTCGCTGAACACCGCCTCCGAGTACGGCTTCGGCGGCGTCATTGCGGCACTGCCGGGCTTCCTCGTAGTCAGCGACGCCCTGCGCAGCATTCCGAATCCGCTCGTCAACGCGGCGGTATCGGTGAGCACGCTGGCCGGCATCACCGGCTCGGCATCGGGCGGCATGAGCATCGCGCTGGCGGCGATGTCGGACTCGTTCATCCAGGGCGCACAGGCCGCGCATATCCCGCTCGAAGTCCTGCATCGCGTGGTGTCGATGGCCAGCGGCGGCATGGACACGCTGCCTCACAACGGCGCCGTCATCACGCTGCTAGCCGTGACCGGCCTGACGCACCGCGAGTCCTATCGCGATATATTCGCGGTAACGGTCATCAAGACGCTGGCGGTGTTCTTCGTGATCACCGTGTACTACACGACCGGACTGGTTTGATCACGGATCTGATCGAATAGACGAGGGAGGTCGGGCATGAAGCAAGTCATGTTGCCTGGCGGCGAACAGGTGCCGGCGCTCGGCATGGGTACCTGGAATATCGGTGACAGCGCGCAGACCCGCGCCGAGGAGATCGCCACGCTGCGGCTCGGGCTCGACCTCGGCCTGCGGCTGATCGATACCGCCGAGATGTACGGCGAAGGCGCGTCGGAATCGCTGATCGGCGAAGCCATCCAGGGCCGCCGCGACGACGTGTTTCTCGTCAGCAAGGTCTTTCCGCACAACGCAAGCCTGGAGGGCGCGATGGCTGCATGCGAACGCAGCCTGCGCCGGCTTGGCACCGACCGTATCGACCTCTACCTGCTGCACTGGCGCGGCGGCGTACCGTTCGAAGAAACTATCGAGGCCTTCCGGCGCCTGCGGCAGGCGGGCAAGATCCGGCATTTCGGCGTGAGCAACCTCGACCTCGCCGATATGGAAGAACTGTGGGAGGTGCCGGGTGGCAATGAGGTAGCGGCCAACCAGCTGCTCTATAACCTGAGCCGGCGCGGTATCGAGTACGATCTGCTGCCGTGGCTGCGCGAGCACGGCGTGCCGGTAATGGCCTATTCGCCGATCGAGCAGTCGCGCCTGCTGCGGCAACCAGCGTTGCGCGCGTTCGCGGAACGCCACGGCATGACGCCGGCGCAGGCGGCGCTCGGCTGGCTGCTTCAGTTCGACGACATCATTGCGATCCCGAAGACCGGGCAGCGCGCGCGGTTGCGCGAAAACCTTGGCGCGCTGGACCTCGTATTCACACCCGCGCAACTGACCGAACTCGACGGCATCTTTGCCCCGCCACGTGGGCCACAGCCCCTGGCGATGCTGTAGTCAGACGCGCGCCGGTCCAGCCCTGACCTTCCTGGCGCCAAGCTGCTTAACGCTGACCCGCCTCGTAACGCTGACGTTCGACGTACTGCGTCAGATACGTGCGCGCCTTCTCGCGCGTGTCGTTGGTCACGCGATCGGCAGCTTGCCGCGCGCTGGACTTGCCATGCGACGACGACATCTGCGCCGACAGGTAGTCCTGGAACGCATCGTGCATCGTCGAGAGTTGCGACTTGCAGGCCTCGATCGCGCTGGCGGCGACATCCTTCGAGGTGCCCTTCGCGGTCAGGTTGGCCTTCGCGCGGTCCTGCACGCAATCCATGTATTGGGCGCGCTGCTTCAGCCATGCCGCATCGGCGCCGGACGTGGTGGTCGGGCCGGGCGCGGACGCGGTCGACTCGGCGCTCGCCGTCTGCGCGGTCTCGCCGGCCTGCTTCGAAGACGAGCATGCGGCCAGCGACAGCACCGCCGCGGCGGCCAGCAACGCGAGCGCGGCGGAGGAATGTAGGGAACGGTTCGAGTGGATCATGGGGGCGTCTCGGGTTGGAATAGCGATGGCTGCATTGTTTCAAATGCGCGTCGGTTTTTTTGCAAGTAATTGCAAGAAAGTATGTCCGACCTTGTCAGATGGATGCACCGTCCATGTCAGACAACATCGCATTGGCGAATGTGCATCGTACGCCTATGCTGTAGAGGCGGTTGCAACACACGATACCCCTCTGGAGGAACCCAATGAAACGTAGAACCTTCCTGTCTGCCGGCAGCGCCGGCCTTGTGGGCGTCACGGGTCTGTCCCTCGGCGCGCTGTCGCTCGCCGGCTGTACCACTACCGGTCCCGATGCGACATCTGACAAGGCCGCCAAACGGCGTGAAATCGACGCAGGCGCCACCGATACGCTGAACCGGCTGTATAGCTCCGTGCGCGGCTCGCAAGAGCTTGCCAACCGCTCGCGCGGCATTCTCGTGTTTCCGAAGCTGCTGTCCGCAGGCTTCGTGGTCGGCGGCGAATATGGCGACGGCGTCCTGCGCTCTGGCGGCGCCAACCGTGGCTACTATCGCGCGATTTCGGGCTCGCTCGGCTGGCAGATCGGCGCGCAATCGAAGGCCTTCATTCTGATGTTCATGACGCAGGATGCGTACCAGAAGTTCGTCAACAGCAGTGGCTGGACCGTGGGCGCGGACGCCACCGTCGCGCTGGCGACCATCGGTGCCAATGGCCAACTCGACACCAACACGGCCCAGCAGCCGATCGTCGGTTTCGCGCTGACCAATGCGGGCCTGATGGCCGGCCTGAGCGTCGAAGGCACGAAGATCTCGAAGCTCGACATCTGACCGGCCTGACCCGCGACGGCGCAAGCCAATGCGGCAAGATGGGACGCTCCGGCGTCCCGTTTTTTTTGCGCGTCGCGCGTTCGCCGCCCCGGGCAAGATAGAATTCGACCCTTTCTCGTTTCGCCAGAGGGGCACCGAATTCCCATGTGGTTCAAGAATCTTCAGCTGCACCGCTTCTCCGCCCCGTGGACGCTGAGCGCGGAAGAGGTGGAAACCTGCCTCGCCCGTCACGCGTTCTTCCCCGGTACCAGCCTCGAACCCCAGACGCAGGGCTGGGCCGCGCCTCGGGATAACGGACCGCTGGTCCATTGCGTCGGCAAGCAGATGCTGCTGGTACTGCGCACCGAAAAGAAGCTGCTGCCCGCCACCGTGGTCAATCAGGTCACCAAGGCGCGCGCTGTCGAGCTCGAGGAACAGCAGGGCTTCAAGCCTGGCCGCAAGCAAATGCGCGAGCTCAAGGAGCAGGTCACCGACGAACTGCTGCCGCGCGCCTTCAGCATTCGCCGCGACACGCGCGTGTGGATCGACCCGGTCAATGGGTGGCTGGCCATTGATGCCGCCGGTACCGCCAAGGCCGACGAAGTGCGCGGCATGCTGTTCAAGGCGATCGAGCCGCTGCCGCTGGTGGGCCTGCACGTGAATCAGTCGCCGGTGGCCGCGATGACCGAATGGCTCTCCAGCGACACCGCGCCGGCGGGCTTTAGCATCGATCAGGAAATCGAGCTGCAGTCGAGCGCCGAAAGCAAGGCCACCGTGCGTTACGTGCGCCATCCGCTCGACCCCGAGGATCTGCAGCGCCATATCGCCGCGGGCAAGCGCTGCACGCGTCTGGCCATGACGTGGAACGATCGCGTGTCGTTCGTGATGACCGAATCGCTCGCGATCAAGCGCGTGGCGCCGCTCGACGTGATCAAGGAGCAGGCCAACGGCGGGGCGGACGGCAGCATGCGTGACGAGGACGAGCGCTTCGATGCCGATTTCGCGCTGATGGCGGGCGAGCTCGCGCAACTGCTGGCCGACATCACCGATGCACTCGGCGGCGAGCGGCAAGTTGAGGAGCGTAAGGCGGCCTGATCGTCTGCGAGCCTGTAAGCGGGTGGGGTCTTGCCCCACCCGTCCGCCCACTCCGCCGTAACCGCCCGGCCCCAACCCGCACTACCCCACCCGCACCACCACGGGCCGCTCGCGTGTTCGCGCGCGTTCCCACGCGCGTTCGATATCGCTCAGCAGCAGCATTTCCGCATCGGCGCGCAACGCGCCGGTTGCCGCATGCCCGAGGATCTCCTCGATCATCGCCTCGAGTTCGCGCGAGGACGGACGGTGGCCCGGGCCATTGCCCATCAGCAGGACCGGTGCATCGCGCAGATGCGCGCCCGTCAGTGCGATCGGGTCTTCCCTCGGTTCCCCCGTCGAGACGATGCGCACGCCCCGCTCGCCGGGCACCGATGTCATCGTCAACGCGGCGATCAGCACCTCCGAGATCGGGCCCCAGATAAAGTCGATCACCACATCGATGCCGCCCGCGGCATGGACGCCGAACGCCTCGTGCAGGTGCGTCGGTGGCAGCCGCAGATCGATCATCGCATCGGCGCCCATTTCCGCCATATCGCTGGGCTTGCGCCCGGCGACGATCACGCGCGCGGCACCCAGCAGCCGCGCGGCCTGCACCGTCATGCGGCCCAACAGTCCGGTGGCGCCCACCACCAGCACGGTCTCGCCGGGCTGAACCCGCGCGCGCCATTGCAATGGCAGCCACGCCATCAGCGCGCGATCGACGAGCACTGCAGCGGTCAGGTTGTCCACCTCGTCCGGAATCATGGCCACGCATTGCGCGGGCGCGAAGGTCGCCAGCGCGCCGTAGGGCGCCCGCACGCCGGTAAAGTACACGCGCTCGCCGGTATCGAGATAGCCCACGCCATCGGTGCCGCACACTGCGGGCAGCACGAGCGGGCTGCGGTAATGGTGCCCGCGCGCGATGGCCAGGTCCAATGGCTTGATCATGGCGGCGGCCACCCGCACGAGCACTTCGCCCGCGCCGGGCACGGGCTCGGCAAAGGCATCGAGGCGGGGAACCTCCCCCAACTGATGAAGAACGGCGGCTAGCATCCTGCGTACTCCGAGCGAATGAATCGAATGGATCGAAAGCTCGATCGTAGGAACAGATGAGGGCCGTGTGTGTGAGCCGATTCTGAAAATCGCACGTTGTTTTTGAAGCTTCTGTGATGCCTCGGCGTACCAAAAACCCAGCGCAAATCGCCGAATTTCTCACTTAAGTTGCATTAAAAATATATCTTTACTAGAATCGAAGACATACCCATCCGCCAGTCATGCGCCATGTCGATCTCGATCCCGCTACCCTCCCCCTCGCGCAAACACCCGCGCTATCGAGGTCATCCCGCGCTGGCGCTCGGCTTCCGGCCGTTCTATCTGCTGGCGGCGGCCTTCGGCGCGCTCGCCATCGCGGCGTGGGTGCTGATGTACCTCGGGTGGTGGCAACCGGCCGCGCAGCCCTGGACCGGCGCGATGGTCTGGCACGCGCACGAGATGGTGTTCGGCTTCGCCGCCGCGGTCGTGGTGGGTTTCCTGTTCACCGCGGGAAAGGCGTGGACCGGCCAGCAAACCCCGCAAGGGATCTGGCTAGGCGCACTTGCGGGCCTCTGGGTACTGGCGCGCGTGCTCATGTGGGGTGGCCCCGCGTGGCTTGCGGTGGTGGTCGATAGCGCATTCCTCCCGGCGTGTGCGCTCAGCTTCTTCATCGTATTGCGGCGTGCCAGCAACCAACGCAACTACGGCCTGGCAATCGCGCTCGGCGTGATGGGCGCGCTTAACGTCGCCTTCCACGCGGCCGTGCTGACGGGTGATATCGGCATCGCACTGCGGCTCACGGAAGCGGCAACCGGGATCGTGGCGATCTTCGTGACGGTGATCGGCGGCCGCGTGATCCCGATGTTCACCGCCAATGCGCTCCCGGGCGTGACCATTCGCCGGCATGCGTCGGTCGAGCGCGCGGTGGTCGTGCTGACCCTGCTGGCCATCGCCGCACACAGCGCGCATGCGCCCGTGTGGCTGACTCTGCCGCTGGCGTCCGGTGCCGCGCTCGCGCACGGGATCCGGCTCGCGGGCTGGGCGCCGCTGCGCACGTTGCGCAAGCCGATCGTCGCCATGCTCCACGTCGCCTATGCATTCCTGGCGCTCGGCTTCGCGTTGATCGCGGGGGCGGCCGCCGGCTGGCTCGATGGCTCGACCGCGCTCCATGCGCTGACGGTTGGCGCCATCGCCTGCGCGATCCTCGCCATGATCACGCGCACCGCGCTGGGCCACACCGGCCGCCCGCTCGAGACCGGCCGCATGGAGCACGTGGCCTACGCGTGCATCGCGCTGGCCGCGCTGGTCCGTGTGGTGGTGCCGATCGCGCTGCCCGCGCTCAAGGCGTATGCGATCGGCGGTGCGGGTCTGCTCTGGGTCGCCGCCTTCGTGCTGTACCTCGTCAGGTACACACCGTGGCTGTTGCGACCACGCGCCGACGGCAAGGACGGCTGAACGTCAAAAGAGAATCGAATCCGGATCGCACGCTTTCTGTTGAAAAGGATGATAATCGGCAAGCTTCTTGCAACGGATTTTCACAATGAGCGAGCCGGATTTTCAATCGCTACGCCTGTTCATGCGCGTGGCGGAGACCCAGAGTTTCACCGCCGCGGCCGATGCTTCGGGCATCTCCGTATCGGCCGCGAGCTATGCCGTGCGCACGCTGGAGGCGCAGCTCGGCGCACGTCTGTTCAACCGCACCACACGCAGCGTCAGCCTGACCGAGGCCGGCAGCGCCTTTATGGACCGCGTGGCGCCGCTGCTCGAGGAACTGCAGCTGGCGATGCATGACGTCTCGGTGGCGTCGAACGTGTCGATGGGCACGCTGCGGCTCAATATCCCTTCCACCGCGAGCCGCCTGATCATCGAGCCGCTGCTGCGGCGCTTTCTCGACGCCCATCCGAATATCAGCCTCGACGTAGCGGTCGATAACAGCCTTGTCGATATCGTCACCAAGGGCTTCGACGCCGGCATCCGCTTCGACAACGTACTGGGCGACGACATGGTCGCGATTCCGCTGATCGCCTCGGTGCCGTTCGTGGTGGTGGCCGCGCCCGACTATGTGGCCACGCGCGGCATGCCGCGGCATCCGCGCGATCTGCTCAAGCACGAGTGCATCAACTATCGCAGCGCGGACAGCGGCGCGCTCTACAAATGGGAGTTCGAGGACAACGGCAAGCGTGTGCGCCTTGCGGTCACCGGCCGCGTCTCGTCGAACGACACCAATCTGCTGCTGCGCGCGGCGTGCGAAGGCTACGGCTTTGCGTATCTCGCCAGCGAGTCCGCGGCGCCGGCGCTCGCCGAGGGTCGCCTCGTCGAAGTGCTGCCCGGGTGGACCTCGCCCGCGGCGCTCTATCTCTACTACTACAACCGCACCGCGATGCCGATGAAGCTGCGCGTGTTCATCGACTTCCTGCAAAGCGAGATCGGCCGACCCGAACTGCCGCTGCGCGCCGGCGCGGTCAAGCCCAAACGCAAACCGCGCGCTACAGGCCGTCAGGCAGCAGCGCGGCCACGGACTCGCGCATGACACGCGCGATCAGTTGCTGACGCTCGCGCGGCATGCGCGCGAGCGTGGTTGCCACGCTGATGCCGGCCACGGGTTCGCCATCGGCATTGGGCACCGCCATCCCCACCGCCAGCACGTTGCGCGTCGCATGATTGCCGATGACCGACCAGCCGCGCTCCCGTGTGGACCGCACCAGAATGCGCAGCCGATCGGGGGTCATCCCGTTGTAGTGGCCGAGCCCATCGGCATTGGCCGCGATGATCTCGCCCACCGTGGCATCGGGCAGCGCCGATAGCAGCGCCAGTCCCGCCGCGCCCACACCCAGTGGCTGTCGCGTCCCTACCTGGATCACCAGTACCTGCACCGGGTGCGTGCCGACGTGCCGCGCCACGCAGTGCGAGAGCGGGCCATCGCGCACGATCGCGAATGCCGCATCGCCGCAGGCCTGGCTGACGCGTGACAACACCGGGCGAATGCGTTCGGCCACGGCGGTCGAGGCCTGCCGCTGTGGCATCGCGGCCAGCCGCGGCCCCGTGACATAACGAAAGCGACCGCGCTGCGCCACGTAGCCGGTCTCGATCAGCGTGGCGAGCAAGCGATAGACCGTGGGCCGTTCGAGGCCCGCGATGCGGCACAGATCGACCACGCGCAACCCTTCCCGGCTACCCGCGAGAATCGCGTCCAGCAGCATCAACCCGCGGCGCAAAGCCCGCGCGCCGTCCTCCGGCACGGTATCCGCGCTATCTTTGACATTCGATGGAGCGTCCGCCTGGCGGACGTTTCTGGTGGCAACACGAGCAGGCATGGGAAAGAATTTCCACGTCGACGATGCAGTCCGCAGTATGCCGCAGCCACACCGGGCGGCACAGAAACCAGAGACGGACGCGCGCGATTGGTGACCATCCAGGAGACAACCATGACCATCCCATCCGGCCGGACGCTTTCGTTAACTACGTCAGCCTTATCCGCCGCCTCTGCCCAGGCGTACCCGACGCGCTCTACGCTCGCAGGCACCACACGGCGGCGCCTGCTGGCGCTGCTGCCCGTCGTGGCCTGCGCGCTGGCCGCTACCACGTTGCTCGTTACCCCGAGGGCCGCCCACGCGCAGGCGTCCGCGTGGCCCACCAAGCCGGTCCGGCTCGTGGTCGGCTATGCGGCCGGCGGTGCCACCGATGTGCTGGCTCGATTGGTCGCCGTCAAGCTCGGCGACAACCTCGGCCAACCGGTCGTCATCGACAACCGCGCGGGCGCCAACAGCAATGTCGGCGCCGAGGTCGTGGCGAGGTCCGCGCCCGATGGCTACACGCTCTATGTCTACACCATCGCCAACACCATCAACGCCACGCTTTACGACAAGCTGACCTACGACCCGGTCAAGGACTTCGAGCTTGCCGGCATGATCGCCAAGATCCCGAACCTGCTGGTGGTGAATCCCAAGCTGCCGGTCAATACCGTGGCCGACTACATCCGCTTTGCGAAGGAATCGCCGAACGGCGTCACCTTTGCCTCGTCGGGGTCGGGCTCGTCGATTCACCTGTCCGGCGAGATCTTCCGCATGCGCAGTGGCAGCAACATGCTGCACGTGCCGTATCGCGGCAGCGCGCCGGCCGTGACCGATCTGCTTGGCGGTCAGGTGCAGTCGATGTTCGACAACACCCCGTCCGCGATGCCGCATGTCAAGGCCGGGCGCCTGCGCGCGATCGCCATTACCAGTGCGAAACGTTCGCCGCTGCTGCCCGATGTCCCGACCGTTTCCGAGTCCGGCTTTCCCGGCTTCGATGTGCAGTCGTGGTTCGCGATTGCCGCGCCGGCTGGTACGCCGCGGCCGATCGTCGACAAGATCAATACCGCGCTCAACAAAGCGCTTGCCAACCCCGAGGTGCGGCAACGCATGCAGGAACTCGTGGCCACGCCGGAACCCGGCACGCCCGAGCAGTGCCGCGCATTCGCGCTCTCCGAAATCAAGCGCTGGCACGACGTCGTGCAGGAGTCGGGCGCGCGCGTCAACTGAGGACCCTTTATGTTTCCGATTGATTTCTTCTGGCGCGCGGCCGATCGCTGGCCTGGCAACATCGCCATCGATGCGCCGGACGGCACCGTGACCTATCGCGTGCTGGCGGAACGCGTAGCGGCGCTGGCCACCGCGCTGCAGGCGCATGATCCCGCGCCGCAGAGCCGCGTGGGCATCTGCGCGGGCAACTCCGCCGCGCATCTGACGGTGCTGCTGGCCGTGCTCGCCAGCGGCAAGATCTGGGTGCCGCTCAATCCGAAGAGCACGCCGTTCGAGATTCGGCGCATCGTCGATGCCACCGAGCCGTCGATCCTCGTGTTCGATGCCGACTGTGCGGCGCTGCTGGACGGCGCGCCGGGGGAGCGTATTGCCACGCACGCGCTCGATGCGGAGATTCTGCGGCATGCGGGCGCAGCGCGTCCCGTGCTCTCGCTGGGGCGCGATGACACGCAGGCCATCAAGTTCACGGGCGGCACCACGGGTGCGCCCAAGGGCGTCATGCAGCCGTATCGCGCGTGGGTGGCCAATATCGTCAACCAGATCCACGTCTGGGGCTTCGACGAGCACGATCGATACGTCGTGGCGGCGCCGGTCACACATGGCACATCCACGTACGTCGTGCCGATCCTCGCGCAGGGCGGCTGTCACGTGATCATGGACGGTAGCGGCGCGGAAGCCGTGCGTACCGCGTTCCGCGAGCGCGGCGGCTCCATCGCCTTCATGCCGCCCACCCTGATCTACATGCTGATGGCGTTGCCGGGTGCCTCGCGTGCCGACTATCCATATCTGCGTCGGCTGATCTATGGCGGCGCGCCGATGCCTGCCGAGAAGCTGCGCGTCGCGCGCGAGTTCTTCGGGCCGGTGATGGCCACGACCTATGGCCAGACCGAGGCGCCGCAACTGCTGACCGTGATGCGGCCTGAAGACTTCGAGGATCCCGCCAACCTCGCAGCGGTTGGGCGTACCACTTGGTTCAGCGAGGTCGCGATCATGTCGCCCGAGGGCACGTTGTTGCCGACTGGTGAGGTGGGCGAAGTGGTGGCGCGGGGAGACCTGGTGATGACGGGCTACTGGCGTCTGCCCGAGCTGACGGCAAAGACCATCGTCGATGGTTGGCTACATACCGGCGACCGTGGGTTGATCGACGAGCGCGGCTTCCTGTATCTGAAAGATCGGCTCCGCGATGTCGTGATCACGGGTGGGTTCAATGTCTATCCGATCGATGTCGAGAATGCACTGGGACAGCACCCCGCCGTACACGAGAGCGCGGTGTTTGGCATTCCCGACGACAAGTGGGGCGAGGCCGTGCAGGCTGCCGTGCAATTGCGTGATGGCTGCGCCGCGACCGAAGACGAGTTGATCGCCCATGTGCGCGCACGGCTCGGGCCGGTGCAGACGCCCAAGCGCATCCACTTCCTTGCCAGCCTGCCGCGCTCGACCGTCGGCAAGGTACTCAAGACTTCCGTGCGCGACCTCGCGCTGGCACAGACTGCATCCTGAAGGAGACCGACATGGCTGCCAATGACACCCCCGTTACCCGCCTCTGCACACATACGCTGACGAGCCTGCATTACCGCGATGCCGATCTGGTCGAAGATCTGATGGGCAAGAAAACCTTCACCGAAGTCATGCTGATGCAGATCCTCGGCCGCGAACCGCGCGCGGTCGATATGCGCATCACCGACGTCGTGCTGATCGTGCTGATGGAGCATGGCCTGACGCCGAGCGCGATTGCCACGCGGCTGATCTACATGAGCGCACCGGAGAATCTGCAGGGTGCGGTCTCCGCGGGCCTGCTGGCGGTGGGGAGTTCATTCGTCGGTACGATGGAGAACTGCTCGCAACTGCTGGACCGTATTCTTGCCGCTGATGATCCCGATGCGGAAGCACTGGCGATCGCGCGACACTACAAGGCGCTGAAAAGCCCGGTTCCGGGCTTTGGACACCATCTGCACAAGCCCGTCGATCCGCGTGCGTACAAACTGCTAGAGCTCGGCCGCGCCGAGACTGAACTCGATGGCAAACACATTCGCGCACTCGAGCGTCTGTCCACCGCGGTTGATGAAGTGGCTGGGCGCCCGATCACGATCAACGCCACGGGCGCGGTGGCCGCACTGCTCGGCGAGATTGGCGTGCCGACCGCCGTCATGCGCGGCTTCGCGGTGATCTCGCGCGCCGCGGGGCTGGTCGCGCATATCGTCGAGGAACAGCAAAGCCCGTCCGGCCGATTTATCTGGGACACGGTCGAGCATGCGATTCCGTATGTTGGCGAGGGTGGCAAGGAACACGACTGATGACCACGACTGCCGCATTGTCACTAGGCCTGTCCGATCGCACAGTGTTCGTCGCCGGCGGCGGCTCGGCCGGCCCCGGCTGGAGCATCGGCCGCGCGGCGTGTGTCACCTATGCCCGCCTTGGTGCACGCGTCTGCGTCGCCGACCGCGATCGCACCTCCGCGGAGGAGACCACGCAGATCATCCGCAGCGAAGGCGGCACTGTCGACACCTTCGTGGGTGACATCGCCAATGAGGACGACGTGGTCCGCATGTTCGCCGAAGCCAAAGCCCGCTTCGGCGTCATCGACGTGCTCCACCGCAACGTGGGCATCGGCAAAACGGGCGGCCCGCTCGACACAAAGCTGGAGGACTTCGACCTCGCCCAATCGGTCAACGTCCGCAGTCTGCTGCTGGCCTCACGCCAGGTCCTGCCCGACATGATCGAACAGGGCCGCGGTTCCATCATCACGATCTCGTCGGTCGCCGGCCTGCGTTACCTCGGCTATCCGCACCTGTCGTACTGCGTCACCAAAGCCGCGGTGATCCAGTTCACCCGCATGCTCGCCCAGCAATACGCGGCCAATGGCATACGCGCCAACACCGTGGTCCCCGGCTTGATCGACACCCCGCGCATCGCCAACACGGTCGCCAAAATGTTCTCAGAAACCAGCCTCGACGAAGCCCGCGCCGCGCGCGCCAAACAAGTCCCGCTGGGCCGCATGGGCACCGCGTGGGACATCGCCAACGCCTGCGCCTTCCTGGCCTCCGACGCGGCAGCCTATGTCACCGGCACGGAACTGGTGGTGGATGGGGGACTGACGGGGAAGTTTGCGTGAGGTTGATTCGTCGCAACCACCCCGCCATTTTCAGAGTCGTCTCATATCCATCGAGCAATCAGCTTGCCGACCCTGCCTGCGGCGACAACTGCGTGGCCTGTTGCTCGGCGCGGCGCTTCGACTCCAGCTTGCGCTCCGCGCGCTGCAGCGACTCGGGGAAGCTGTCGTCTTGCAGGTCGTAGCCCACCGCGCGTAACTCGCTGAGTTCATTCATCAGGCTGGCATGCGTGACCGGCGCCGTCGCGTCGCGAGCGGCGGCCGTATCGGCGGCATGCGCACTAACGGAGAACGAGGCAGCGGCCAAGGCAACCGCAGCGGCAAGAACGCGCAAACGTGCGCCGGCGTTAAGGGTGTTGTTGCTCATGATGGGCTCCTGAAGTCGTTGGGTACCTGCAGATCGCGCCTCGCGTTTTGGTTTCGCGATCACTGCGATCAGTGACTTCAGTCTAGGAGTGCATCGGCGGCCGCCCTTGCCGATCCGTCTCGACGATTTGCCCGATCGTCTCAAGTGCGGGGTAGCTGCGTAGAAGAGAACGTCCCCCGGGGGCATGCTTGCGCAGAGGTCACACCGGGGGCACCCGTGACTTGAAAAGTACGCTCTTCGCAGCCCCATCGTAACCTTCGGACCAAAGCCGCAAGCAATTTCGTGAACCTACGATGAGTTTAAGCGGGGCGGCCGATCTAGAAGATCAGATGGCAAATGCGGAGATCAGCATTGACGCCCCATCCGTGATGACAGGGAAGCTGAGATCAAAGCACGTACTTCAAGTGCCTCGTGTAAATGTCCCGCTTCGCTACTGAATCTCTGTACTTGGCAGTAATCACTGCGACGCGAGCTGGTTTGGCAATGGTGAGCTTTTGCACTTCAGTGGTCAACGCAAGGGGATAGCGAACGACGATCTTGCCATCCTCGGTGCGCAACTCAAACCGTCCAGTGTCTTTGATCGCTGCGACAATTCCAGCTACCTCCTCTTCGTACTCTTCGGGATCCGTCATCGACTCGACCCAATTTCGGAAACGTACGATCTCGTCGCGCTTGCCATCCCATCGCCAACGACAAGATGGGGATTGCCAAGTAAGCTCTGCCGAAAAACCGGCCGCGTCGATGGCCTTGAGCGCTTCCGCAAGGCTGGATGCAGCCTTGCCGCCAATGGAGTCAGCGGCATCATGGAAGTCGTCCCGCGTAGCGGTTAGAAGCTTGAAGACATGCACCAGCGTGGCTTGGAGCAAGCTCTCGCCAGTGAGATCTGCGGCTCCATTCCCCGTGACAAATACCCGCGTAGATCCATAAGCCAACCCTGCTAACCGGAGATCCAGTAGGTCAGAAATTTCCGTGGCGACGCGCAAGTCATCACGGCCGTACCGCAGCCTGTGAGCCGCAGCCTTCCAGGCATACGTAAGCGGCTCCATGATCTTCACGAACGCATCAAGGGGTATGGACCCATCAGCTCGAGGACCGATGAATCGCAAGCCAATCAGTTCCCCCGCCTCATCGGCACGAGCAAGAGCCAGTTCGCGAGCAGCCTTTGCCGCTGCCTCGTGCTGAACCTTGACCGCAGCGCGGAGCCAAAAATCGTCGGGCGATTCCGAAGAAGCATCTGCAGTCTCCTTCGCAAACGCCGCCAGCGTCTTCGCGTGCTGCTCGAGAAATTTCGTGCTCACAGTGCGATCTCCACGAAGCCCTTCGCCGTAACTCTGTCATGGCAGAAACCAAATACCCCTGACCAGTACGCTTCACGCGTGAAGCGATCTCCGCTCCAGGGTCCCTCCAGATAGAAATCCAAGCTGAACTCTTTATCGACGTTGGCCTTATCCACAAGAGGGGCCAAAGCTGCCTCAACATCGGCACTCAGCGGCTCGACCGTCTTCGGATTCCACAAGATGCAATCGATATCGCTCGGCGCCGATTTCTCTGTCGTGATGGAACCATCGATCCAGACGACCCCTTTGACACCAAGCTCGCGAAGACGATGGACCCACGCTTCAAGCTTCGAGTACAACTCCTGCCGCCGGACATCAAACGGAAAACGCTCAATCGCCGTTACGCGAAACTGATCCAGCGTTACCTTGTGACGTCCTGGCGGCCAGAGGGGTGAATAGTCCTGCTTGGTCAAATGATGCTCCTATGACGGGCTCAACGGGCATCTACACAGGTTCGACATCTGAACATTAGCCGAGGCCCGCTGCTATTTGCGCGCCCTTCTGCGCAATGAGTCGCAAGGCTATCACTGTATGAATGTACAGCTCCATCATATAAACGCGAGATACGCGCTACTGCCGAACATGTGCCCGAGACCAATCCGGACAACCGCCAACGGCACGGTCAATTCGCTGACAGTGCATCTTTCAACCTCAGAAAAAAACAGGCGACGCCTTCCGCGTCGCCTGTCTTATGATCCGAAGCCGCGCTTTCCTCTCGGGAAAACCGGCAACAATCACCTCAATCCCACGATAAAGCCCCACCCGTCTGATACTCGATCACGCGGGTTTCGAAGAAGTTGCGTTCCTTCTTCAGGTCGATCATCTCGCTCATCCACGGGAACGGGTTTTCCTCGTTCGGGAACAGCTGCTCGAGGCCGATCTGCTGGCAGCGGCGGTTGCAGATGAAGCGCAGGTACGACTTGAACATCGGCGCATTCAGGCCCAGCACGCCGCGCGGCATGGTGTCCTCGGCGTAGCGGTACTCGAGGTCCACCGCTTCCTTGAACAGCTCGGTGATCTCGGCCTTGAACTCGGCGGTCCACAGGTGCGGGTTCTCGAGCTTGATCTGGTTGATCAGGTCGATACCGAAATTGCAGTGCAGCGACTCGTCGCGCAGGATGTACTGGTACTGCTCCGCAGCGCCGGTCATCTTGTTCTGACGACCCATGGCCAGAATCTGCGTGAAGCCCACGTAGAAGAACAGGCCTTCCATGATGCACGCGAACACGATCAGCGACTTCAGCAGCTTCTGGTCGTTCTCGGGCGTGCCGGTCTTGAACGACGGATCGGTCAGCGTGTCGATGAACGGAATCAGGAACTCGTCCTTGGCGCGGATCGACGCAACTTCGTGATATGCGTTGAAGATCTCGGCTTCATTGAGGCCAAGCGACTCCACGATGTACTGGTAAGCGTGCGTGTGGATGGCCTCTTCGAAGGCCTGACGCAGCAGGTACTGGCGGCACTCGGGCGCCGTGATCTGGCGGTACGTGCCCAGCACGATGTTGTTGGCGGCCAGCGAGTCGGCCGTCACGAAGAAGCCCAGGTTGCGCTTGATGATGCGGCGCTCGTCCTCGGTCAGCCCGTTCGGATCCTTCCACAGCGCGATGTCCCGCGACATGTTGATTTCCTGCGGCATCCAGTGGTTCGCGCAGCCGGCGAGGTACTTCTCCCACGCCCACTTGTACTTGAACGGCACCAGCTGGTTGACGTCGGTGGAACCGTTGATCACGCGCTTGTCAGCGGCGTTCACACGGCGCGAGGCCTGATCGCCCGATGCCGGCAGATTACCGAGGATACCGGTCGGCTGCGTAGCGGCCGGCGGCAATACGCCCTGCTCGTCCGCGGTCGTGCGCGAGGTAGGCTGCAATGCAGGTTGCAGGGCAGGCTGCGGCGCAGCTTGAGGCGTGGCTTGAACGTCGTCGTCCCAGCTCAGCATAGTTGTTCTCCGATAGTTCTGAATGTGCGAGGCCGATTCGCAAACCGGCCTCGCATGGTGGCCTTTACTGGCAGGCTTCGCACTCGTCAAAGCCTGCGTCGCCCGGACGCATCGTGCAGACCGCGCCTTCGGCTTCCGGCATGGCAGGCGCCGCGGCGGCCGCCTTTTCCAGTGCGGAGGCGCCGCTGGTCTCGGCGCCCGAAGACACCGAGTTCAGCGAACCGCGCGACACAGTGGACTTCTCCACGTGCGTGGCAGCCATGGTGCGCAGGTAGTACGTGGTCTTGAGACCGCGCACCCACGCCAGCTTGTAGGTGTCGTCCAGCTTCTTGCCCGACGCGCCGGCCATGTAGATGTTCAGCGACTGCGCCTGATCGATCCACTTCTGACGACGGCTGGCGGCTTCCACGAGCCACGACGGTTCCACTTCGAACGCGGTGGCATAGATCTCGCGCAGATCCTGCGGAATGCGGTCGATGCGGGCCAGCGAGCCATCGAAGTACTTGAGGTCGGCAACCATCACCTCGTCCCACAGGCCGCGGGCCTTCAGGTCGCGAACCAGGTAATCGTTGACCACCGTGAACTCGCCCGACAGGTTCGACTTCACGTACAGGTTCTGGAACGTCGGCTCGATACAGGCCGACACGCCGATGATGTTCGAGATCGTCGCGGTCGGTGCAATCGCGATGCAGTTCGAGTTACGCATGCCGTGCTGCTTGATGCGTGCGCGCAGCGCGTCCCAGTCCATCGTCGAGGACAGGTCCACATCGAGGTAACCACCACGCTCGTCGGCCAGCAGCTTCAGCGAGTCCTGCGGCAGGATGCCACGATCCCACAGCGAACCCGTGTAGGTGCTGTAGCGGCCGCGCTCTTCAGCCAGTTCGGTCGAAGCCTGGTACGCGTAGTAGCACACCGCTTCCATCGACGTATCGGCAAACTTCACCGCGGCGTCGCTGGCGTAGGCCACGCGCTGCACGTGCAGGCAGTCCTGGAAGCCCATGATGCCCATGCCAACCGGACGGTGACGCAGGTTGGAATTGCGCGCCTTGTCCACCGCGTAGTAGTTGATGTCGATCACGTTGTCGAGCATGCGCATCGCGGTACGAACCGTCTTCTGCAGCTTGTCGTGATCGAGCACGTACGAACCGTCAGCCTGTTGCTTCAGGTGCGCGACCAGATTGACCGAGCCCAGGTTGCAGACGGCGATCTCGCTGTCGTTCGTGTTGAGCGTGATCTCGGTGCAGAGGTTGGAGCTGTGCACCACGCCCACGTGCTGCTGCGGGCTGCGGATGTTGCACGGATCCTTGAACGTGATCCACGGATGGCCGGTCTCGAACAGCATGCCCAGCATCTTGCGCCACAGTTGCTGCGCCGGAAGCTTCTTGAACAGCTTGATCTCGCCGCTGGCGGCCTTGGCTTCGTAGCCGAGGTAGGCCGTCTCGAACGCCTTGCCCACCTTGTCATGCAGGTCCGGGCAGGTGGCCGGCGAGAACAGCGTCCAGTCGCCGCCTTCCATCACGCGCTTCATGAACAGGTCCGGAATCCAGTTGGCCGTGTTCATGTCGTGCGTGCGGCGACGATCGTCACCGGTGTTCTTGCGCAGCTCGAGGAATTCCTCGATGTCCAGGTGCCACGTCTCCAGGTACGCGCACACCGCGCCCTTGCGCTTGCCGCCCTGGTTCACGGCCACGGCCGTGTCGTTGACCACCTTCAGGAACGGCACCACGCCCTGGCTCTTGCCGTTGGTGCCCTTGATATGCGAGCCCAGCGCGCGCACGTTGGTCCAGTCGTTGCCCAGACCGCCCGCGAACTTCGACAGCAGCGCATTTTCCTTGAGCGCTTCGTAGATGCCTTCGAGGTCGTCCGACACCGTGGTCAGGTAGCACGAGGACAGCTGCGAACGGCGCGTACCCGAGTTGAACAGCGTCGGCGTGGACGACATGAAGTCGAACGACGACAGCAGTTGATAGAACTCGATCGCGCGCGCTTCACGGTCCTTCTCTTCAAGCGCCAGGCCCATGGCCACACGCATGAAGAAGGCCTGCGGCATCTCGATGCGCGCTTCCTCCACGTGCAGGAAGTAGCGGTCGTACAGCGTCTGCAGGCCGAGGTAGTTGAACTGGAAGTCGCGCGAAGCGTCCAGCGCGGCGCCCAGGCGGGTCAGGTCATACGTGGCCAGCTTCTCGTCGAGCAGCTCGGCCTCGATACCGCGCGCGATGAACTTCGGGAAGTATTCGGCGTAACGCACCGACATCTCGGCCTGCGTCACTTCGGTACCGAGGATTTCCTTGCGAATCGTATGCAGCAGGATGCGCGCGGTCACCTGGCTGTAGGCCGGGTCCTTTTCGATCAGCGTACGCGCGGCGAGAATCGCCGAGTCGTAGACCTGCGTCAGCGGCACGCCGTCATACAGGTTCTTGAGCGTTTCCTTCAGGATCGGCTCGGCGCTCACGCTCTCGCCCAGACCGCTGCAGGCGGTGTCGATCATCTCGTGCAGCGCCGCCAGATCCAGCACGCGCACGACGCCACCGTCGGTCACGTTGACGGCCACGCCGCCAGCTTCCTGCACGCGGGCCACGGCCTGCGCGTTGGCCTGCGCGCGTTCCTGCGAACGCTTCTCGCGATACAGCACGTAGGCACGGGCCACTTCATGTTCGCCCGAGCGCATCAGCGCCAGTTCCACGTGGTCCTGCACGTCCTCGATATGGAACGTGCCGCCGTTCGGGCGGCTGCGCAGCAGCGCGCGCACCACGGACTGGGTCAGCTGCTCGGTGAGCTCGCGCACACGCGCGGAGGCAGCACCGGTACCGCCGTTGACGGCCAGGAAGGCCTTGGTCACGGCGACGGAAATCTTGCTCGGCTCGAACGCCACGACGGCGCCATTGCGGCGAATGATCTTGTAGTCCTGGTAACCCGTACCCGCAGCGGCGGAGTTGGACTGCGACGTGCCGGCTGCGCCGACAACGCTCGATACGCCAGTGGCGAGTTCGTTCTGGGCCGTTTGCATGAGGTCGTTTCCCCTTGTGTATTTGGAAGTGACAAAGTCCCTAGCAAAATGCGCTTCAGAAGACACTCTCGGTTCCGGCTTTGCCGGGCGAGAACCCAACTGCACTGGCGATCATTCTGCTAGGGACTCTGGTATTGCCCCGACCCTTCCGCTGCTGAGGCACTGGCAGCACATCTCTGGTGCGCCGCGGGCCATACATTAGGGTCGGTACCTGGAGGGGACCACTAGATATTGTGGTCGCCTCGAAAAACTGGGCTAAGTATAGTGAATCGCCCGCAGATGAACAGTCTTGACAAAGGCCATTTACCCCTCTGTTCTCCGGATGCGGCAGCGCCACATTCCCGCCAGCCGCGATACGCCAAGGGATGCGGGCTTATCGTCCGCTGCCGCACACAATTTTTAAATATTTTTCTATGGCGAAAAGGCGACGATAGGCCTACCCGGAACGGGGCATTACGCACGCGATTTGCGCACAGGAACCGAGGATGCTACGAAGCGGAGCAAGTAAGTTCCGCGCCCTATGGCTGGTACGGCAGCATGCCCGCCGGCAGATCGGCAAGCTTCGCCAGCCGATTCCAATCGAAGTGCGGACCGGGGTCAGTCTTGCGGCCGGGGGCAATATCGCTATGTCCGGCCAGCGCCGTAATCGGATAAGCCAGTTGCAGGGCCCGGACGAGCGCCGCGGCCGTTTCATACTGGGCCGCGGTGAACGGCACCTCGTCGGTGCCCTCGATCTCGATACCGATCGAGAAATCATTGCAACGCTGGCGACCACAGAAGGCGGACTGCCCCGCGTGCCACGCGCGTTGCGTGCAGGCGACAAACTGCACAAGCTCGCCATCGCGCGCGATCAGGAAGTGCGCCGACACCTGAACGTCACGAATCTGTTCGAAGAACGGGTCGCGCGTGACGTCGAGCCGGTTCTGGAAGAACGCCTCGATGTCGCCGGTACCGAACTGGCCCGGCGGCAGACTGATGTTGTGGATCACGACGAGATCGGTCGGCAGATCCGCCGGCCGCGCGTCGAAATTCGGCGACGGCACATGCCGCGCGGCGGGCACCCACCCGTCCACGCTCGGCATGAAGTCCGCGCCAGACACCTCAGCCATCGCGCCCCTCCCCCTCGGGCAGCGTCTCGGCATTGGCATCGCTATTGTCGTCGCGTCCATCGCGCCCCTCGCGCTCGTCGCGGATCTCCAGTTGCTGGATGCGATAGCGCAGCTGCCGGAAATTGAGGCCGAGCAGCGGCGCCGCCGCGGTGCGATTGAAACCGGTCTGCCGCAACGCCCGCAGGATCAGCTCGCGCTCGATGGCCTCGAGCCGTGCGGGCAGATCGATCGGGAAGCTGATATCGCCCAGTGCCGCTGCGAGCGGATCGTCCGCCACGGGCGCCGGCTCGGCTTCCGTTGCGAACTCGGGAAAACTGGGCACGGGCGCCATCGGTGGCATGGATGGTGGCAGCGCGCCAGTGGGCGCAGCCGTCCATCCCGGCATGGTGCCCCACACCGGGTACGCGTTCGACACCACCGGCGGCATCGGCGGCGGCTGCAGCATCGTGGCGCGCTCCATCCCCGCTTCCAACGGCCCCAGGTCCGCCACGTCGATCTCCTCGCCCTCCGCAAACGCGTAGGCGCGCTCGAGCAGATTCTCGAGCTCGCGCACGTTGCCGGGGAACGGATACGCCGCCAGCCGCGCCAGCGCCGCGCGCGCCAGCCGGCGCGGATGCGCATCGCCATAGCGCACCGCCAGATGCTCGAGAATCGCGCGCGCCAGCACCGGCACGTCCTCGGCGCGCTCGCGCAGCGTCGGCATGCGCAGCTCCAGCACGTTCAACCGGTAATACAAATCCTGCCGGAACGAACCGGCCGCGACCATCGCCGCCAGGTCCTTGTGGCTCGCGCACATGACGCGCACGTCCACCACATCTTCCTTGCTCGCGCCGATCTTGCGCACGCGCCGTTCCTGCAGCGCGCGCAGCAGCTTGACCTGCATCGCCAGCGGCAGGTCCGCCACCTCGTCCAGCAACAGCGTGCCGCCATTGGCGGCCTGGAAGAAGCCGCCGCGCTCGGCATCGGCGCCCGTGAACGCGCCCTTCACGTGGCCGAAGAATTCCGATTCCATCAGAGATTCGGGAATCGCACCGCAGTTGACCGCAACGAACGGATGCGCGGCCCGCGCGCTTACCGCGTGGATCGCCCGCGCCGCGCGCTCCTTGCCGCTGCCGGACTCCCCGCTGATCACCACCGGCGCCATGCTGCGGGCCAGCCGCGACAGCGAGCGCCGCACTTCCTGCATCGCCGCCGACAGGCCGGGCAGCAACCCCATCATGCGTTCGGCCAGCTCACTCGCTTCCGACGTCTCCGAGGTCGCACTGTGACCGCCATCGCTCTGCTTGCGGCCAAGCGCATTGAGAATCAGCGTACGCAGCTGGTCAAGCGAGACCGGCTTGGCGATGTAGTCGAACGCGCCAGCTTTGAGCGCATCCACCGCGTTGTCGGCGCTGCCATACGCGGTGATCACCGCCACCGGCACGCGCTCGGGCGAGGCGGACAGCTGCCGCACGATGTCGATACCGAGTCCATCGCCCAGGCGCATATCGGTCAGCACCAGGCTGTAGCGACGCTCGGCCAGCCTCTGGCGCGCCTCTGCGAGAGAGCCAGCCATTACTACGTCATGCCCCATCCGGCGCAGCGAGATCTCGAGCAGCTCGCGCAGGTCGGCCTCGTCGTCGATAACGAGAATCGGATCGAGGGCAGGCGGTCGGACAGGCATGAAGGTAGGAAGGGGATCGTGGTTCTATCGGCCCGACGGGCCCGGTCGCCGGTACTCAGTTACCGGCAGCCACATTATGGGTATCGTCGGGGGTATCGATGCGCATCGTCAGCACAAATGCTTTGGCCGGGAGTGTATCGCGACCGCCCGGTGCAAGCACCCCCGTGCGCTCCAGCAACGTCTCGAGCATGATGGTGCCGTAACGCACCTGCGCATCGTTGGCCCCGCACAGCTCGCGCGCCATGAACAGCCCGAGCCCCGTCCCCTGTGCGTTGCTGGTGAAGAACGGCTCGAACAGGCTGCGCTGATGTTCGCGCGAAACCTCCGCGCCATCGTTCCAGACAATCAGCTCGGCGTGGTGCTGATCCAACGCATGCGCCAGCAACCGGATCGAGCCGGGCAGGCGGCTGCCGTAACGCCAGGCGTTGTCGAGCAGATTGCCCAGCACCTGCTGCAATTGCGAGGCGTCGAAGATCACCGGCTGCGCCAGATCCACCGTGATGCGGATGGCATTCGCGTTGATGTCGGCGCGCGTTCCGTCCGCCCGCGTGCCCGCGCGCGAACGCATTTCCAGGCGCCAGCGATCGACGATCTCCGGCAGCGCCTGCGCCAGCTTCACCGCACTGTGTCCCGTGCGTGGCCGCCGCGACAGCTGCAGCACGTCGGACACCACCTGATCCAGCCGGCGCACGTTATCGCTGATGATGCGCAGCAGGCGCGCATCGACGTCGCCGCCTTCGGTTCTGCCGCCGTCCCGCTCATCCCGTCCGTCCCGCATGCCCTCATGCACGCCCTCGCCCGCGCGCCGCACGGAATCGGCCCTTACCGAATCGGCCAGCAGCTCGTTGGCCTGGCTGATGGCCGCCAGCGGATTGCGAATCTGGTGCGCCACGCTCGCCACCAGCCGGCCCATCGCCGCGAGCTTCTCCTGCTGGACCTGCTCGGCAATGCGCTCCCAGCTTTCGATATGCACCAGCAGCGTGTCCCGCATCTCGCTGCGTAGCAATGCCTCGTCCTCCGCGCTCCAGGCCATCGCCTCGTTCTGCGCGATCGCCAGCCGCATGCGCGCCGCGGTCTCGGGCGACAGATCGTTCCATCCCTCTGTATCGAGCGTGGACGGCACCGTGTACGCGTGCGACAGCGTCGAGCGCACACCCGCCAGTCCCGGCAACACGAAACGCAGACGCAGGCGGGTATGGAACATCGGTCCGCCCGCCGATGGCTGCGACGGCAGCGGCAGCAATTGCAGGATGCGCGGTACGTCGTCCTTCGTGCGCAGCCAGTCGCGCAGCATCTCCATCAGCGGCTGCAGCCGCGGAATGCGACGAAGGTCGAACAGCGCGCCATCGCGCTCGCCCGCCCGCACCTGGCCTTCGCGCAGCCGCTCGTGCGGCTGCACACCCAGCAGCACCACCGCGGCCGGATTGGCGGCCACCACGGCGCCATTGGCGCGCACCAGCATCACGCCATCCTGCATGTCGTTGACGAGCAGCCGGTTGACCAGCTGCTGCATGCGCAATTCGTGCTCGCGCGCGAGCGCCAGCTGCTCCTGCGCGATCTGCCGGTTGGCCAGCATGTGCATCACGAACGCGGCGATCATGAACACCAGGCTGAACAGTCCGGAGCCAAGCAGGTCCGCGTCCGCCTGGCGCGACAGCAGCGTATGGACGAACGGCTCGCTCATCACGACCAGCGCCGACATCGCCGCCGTGAACAGCGCGAATGGCAGGCTCGTCAGTGCGCCCGCCTCGAGCGCGGGCAGCAGGAAGATCATCGCCACGCCCTCGCCGTGGCTGCCCTTGGTCAGCACGAGGAAAACCGCGGCCAGCATCAGCAGGTCCAGCAACACCTCGACGCGCACGCGTAACTGGAACCGCCGACGCCAGAACGCCGCCCCGGCCAGCAAGATGCCGACGACCAGGTAGGGCACGATCGCCGGCATCGCATTGTTCAGCCGCATGCTCCCTTCGGCGGCGGCCAGCACGCGCGCGTTGCGATCGAGCGGCAGCCACGCGTAGCCCAGCAGCAGCAACGCCACCGCAAGCCGCGTCCAGCAGAAATAGCGCAGCAGGCGCCAATGGAACTCGGGCGGCTCGGGTTGCTGCCACAACTGCCGCAGCACGCTGCCGCCGCGCAGCGACGAGCCCTTGGCTCGCGCCTCAGGCCGCGCCTTTGGCGGGGCCTTCGATGAGGACTTCGGTATGACTTTCGGTGAGGCCTTCGGTGAACCGGTGGTGGCCCCGGTGGTGGCCCCGGTGGTGGCCCCGGTGGTGGCCCCGTTGGTGGCCCTGCTAGTCGCCCCGCTGGTCGGCCTGTTTGTCGGCCTGTTTGTCGCCCCACCGGGCGCCACCTTCGCGGAGGCATTCGCCGCGCCCTGCTGTGTTCCGCCGGGCGCTCCCTGGCCGACCGTTGCGGCCTTCGACGGCCGTGCCTCGGGCGGCTTGCTCATGCGCGCCCGCCGGGTTCGGTGGGTTCGGGCAGATGGCTGCGGCGGCAGTAATGCAACCCCTGCCAGCCGATCGCCTCGCCACGCGGCAGGTGCACGCCGCAGTGGGCGCACTGGACCATCGGCTCCATCTCGTCGTCCGCGCCGCGCGGCCGGTCATGGCCGCGCGCGGCCGCATCGGGCCGCGAGTCCGACCGTGGGTCGGGTTGCGCGCGCGAGCGCGTCTGGCGCGTCCCCGCGCGGTCGCGCAGCCACCAGAGAATGCCAAGCACGATGGCCAGCAGGATCAGGATTCTTGCCATGAGGCGCCGCTCAGGTGAGGCGATGCAGGATGACTTCGAGTACGAAGCGGCTGCCGACGTACGCCAGCAGCAGGATGCCAAACGACGCGATAACCCAGCGCAGCGCGGTGCGCCCGCGCCAGCCGCGGAAATGACGGCCGATCAGGATGCCGCCGAACATCGCCCACGAAATGATCGCGAACACGGTCTTGTGGTCGATGCGAAACGCGCGGCCAAACAACTCCTCGGAGAACAGGAAGCCCGAGGCAATCGTCAACGTCAGCAGCAGAAAGCCCGCGCCGATCAGCCGGAACAGCAGCTTCTCGAGCGTCAGCAACGGCGGCAGCAGATCGAGCCAGCGGCCGAGCCACTGTCCCTGCACGCGCTCATTCCCGCCAACATGGGTGGGCGAGCCCTGGAAACCGTGCAGCCGGCGCTCGGCCAGCAGCATCAGGAACGCGTGAAACGCCGCCAGCGTGAACAGCCCATATGCCACGTTGGCAATGATGAAATGCAGCTTGAACAGCGGCCGCGCGGCGTAGCCAAGGATCTGCGCGCCTGGAAACGCCAGCGGCATCAGGCTCGCGATCAGCGCCACCGGCTCCACAATCAGCCCGAGCCCGGCCAGCGAAAAGAAAAAGCTCTCGATCCAGTAAATGCCGATGCCGAGCCAGAGCATGGCCGACAGCGCGAACGCGAAGCCGAACACCATGCGGTCGGCCGGGAAAATCGTCTCATGCAGCAGCAGGCCATGGCTGGCCAGCGCCGCCAGCATCAGCACGTGCCACCAGGCCGGCTGGCTGTCCGACCGGGCCCCGCCGGACGGTCCGGCGAGCGGCGTGCCCAGCCCGCCAGGAGACGGCAGGGTCGCGGAAGCCGCGCCGGGCTGGCCCAGCGGCACGCCGCCCGCGGCCGCCAGCCGGGGATGACGCGTCGACCAGCCGTGGAACGCCAGCGCGCAATAGAGAAGTGCCGTCAGGGCATACAGTACAATGACCATTTGCGCAGTTTACCTTAGTGCCCTTGTTGGCGGCTTTCCCAGGTGCATGCCCCTGCGACTGCCGTGGACGAACGTCGCACAGGCGCCTCACACTAGCCGGAACTTCCCCCTTTCTGCCATGCTGGACAACCTCACTCAACGCCTGGCGCGGGTCGTCAAGACCATGCGCGGCGAGGCCCGACTGACCGAGGCCAATACCGCCGAGATGCTGCGCGAAGTGCGCCTTGCCATGCTCGAGGCCGACGTCGCGCTGCCGGTCGTGCGCGAATTCATTGCCCGCGTCAAAGAAAAGGCGCTCGGCGAAGACGTGGTCTCCAGCCTGACCCCTGGCCAGGCGCTGGTCGGCGTGGTCCAGCGCGAGCTGACGGCGGTCATTGGCGGCGAAGAAGCCGTTACCGCCGGAAACAAGGCCGGCGAGCTCAACCTCAACGTCCAGCCGCCCGCGATCATCCTGATGGCCGGCCTGCAGGGCGCCGGCAAGACGACTACCGTCGGCAAGCTCTCCAAGTGGCTCAAGGAGACAAAGAAGAAGAAGGTGCTGACGGTCTCGTGCGACGTGTACCGCCCCGCCGCTATCGCCCAGCTGAAAACCGTGTCGGAGCAGGTCGGCGCGGACTTCTTCCCGTCGCAGCCCGACCAGAAGCCCGTCGATATCGCGCGCGCGGCCATGGACTGGGCCCGCAAGCATTATCACGACGTGCTGATCGTCGATACGGCCGGCCGGCTCGGTATCGACGAGGCGATGATGAAGGAAATCGCCGCGCTGCACGCTGAACTCAAGCCCGCCGAAACGCTGTTCGTGGTGGACGCGATGCTCGGTCAGGATGCGGTCAACACCGCCAAGGCCTTCAACGACACGCTGCCGCTGACCGGCGTGGTGCTGACCAAGCTCGACGGCGATGCGCGCGGCGGTGCCGCGCTATCGGTACGCCATGTGACCGGTCGTCCGATCAAGTTTGTCGGCGTCGGCGAAAAGCTCGATGGTCTGGAGCCGTTCTATCCGGACCGCATGGCGCAGCGGATCCTCGGCATGGGCGACATCCTCGCGCTGGTCGAGGAAGCGCAGCGCGGCGTCGATATGGACGCCGCCGAGAAGCTCGCCAAGAAGATCAAGAAGACCGGTGGATTCGACCTTGAAGACTTCAAGGCTCAGATCGGCCAGATGAAGAAGATGGGCGGCATCGGCAGCCTCGTGGACAAGCTGCCCGCGCAGTTTGCGCAGCAGGCCCAGGGCGCCAATATGGATCAGGCCGAGAAGCAGGTGCGCCGCATGGAAGGCATCATCAACAGCATGACGCCGACCGAGCGCGCCAAGCCGGAACTGATCAAGGCCAGCCGCAAGCGCCGCATCGCGGCGGGCGCCGGCGTGCCGGTGCAGGAAGTCAACCGCCTGCTGAACCAGTTCGACCAGATGCAGGGCATGATGAAGAAGCTCAAGGGCGGCGGCATGATGAAGATGATGCGCCAGATGGGTGCGATGAAGGGCGGCATGAAGGGCCTGTTCAATCGCTGATCGCCGAGCTGCCGCGCCAACCGCTTCTTCCCTATCTCCATCCGCACAAAGGACACACACCATGTTGACCGCAGAACAGGCTCGCGAACTGTGGGCCAGCTCCGAGGAAATCGTCAGCGCCGCGGAAGTCCAGGAATCGCTGGACCGCATGGCGGCCGAGATCACCGCCAGCATGGGTAACGAGTTTCCGCTGGTGCTGTCCGTGATGGGCGGCGCGGTCGTCTTCACGGGCATGTTGCTGCCCAAGCTGCAGTTCCCGCTGGAATTCGACTATATCCACCTCTCGCGCTACAACAACAAGACGGTGGGTGGCGAGATGCAGTGGCGCGTGGCGCCGAGGGAATCGGTCAAGGATCGCGTGGTGCTCGTGCTCGACGACATCCTCGACGAGGGCGAGACCATGGCCGCCATCCGCGAACGCATCATGGATATGGGCGCAAAGGAATTCCACGCGGCCGTGCTGTGCGAGAAGACGCTGACCAAGCTGAAGCCGATGCATCCGGATTTCTGTGGCTTCAAGGTGCCGGACCGCTATGTCTTCGGCTGCGGTATGGATGCCAAGGGCTACTGGCGCAATCTCGGCACCATCCGCGCGCTACTCTGAAGTCAGGCGTGGTGGCCGCCTAAAATCGGCCACAGTGACGCCAGCAGCAACAGCGCCATGGTCACGTTGAAGACGCGCAGCACGCGCGGCGAGGCCAGCCAGCGGCGCAGCGCCGAGCCGAATACCGCCCACATCGCCACGCTGGGCAGGTTGATCACCGCGAAGACAGCGGCCATCAGCAGCACGTTGAGCCAGACATTGCCGTGCAGCACATAGGTGCTGCACGCGCCCACCGCCATCACCCACGCCTTCGGATTTACCCACTGGAATGCGGCCGCGCGCAGGAAGGTCATCGGGCGCGCGACTTCGCGATCCTGCATGCCGCCGGATGTCGCGAGCTTCCACGCCAGCCACACCAGATACACGGCCGCCACCGCGCGCAGCACGTGCCAGGTCCACGGCAACGCCGTAAAGATCGAGCCCAGCCCGAGCCCCACCAGCGCGACCATCAGCGAAAAGCCGATGCTGATACCGAGCAGATGCGGCACGGTACGCGCAAACCCAAAGTTCACGCCCGACGCCAGCACCATGGTGTTGTTGGGCCCGGGGGTGATCGAGGAAACGAGAGCGAACGCGCAGAACGCGGCGAACATGCCGGAGCCGGCAACAAGGTGCTCGAGGGCCATGGGATTCCAGAGGCAATGAGGATGGAATACCCAAGTCCAGGCGTCGAGGCCTATACAGTACCGGTACGGTTTAACTAAAAGGTGCCGGTACGGGTCAGATCGAACTGCGGTACGGATGCTCGCGCAGCCATTTGGTGGCGATCCACTTCTCGCCGGCTTCCACCGGCAGGCCCGCATGCAGCGTGCGATCGTCGAGACCGCCATCCGGCAACTGGTAGCTGAAGAACACCGCATTGCCCTTGACCGGCGCCACTTCGAGCCCGAGCTTCGGGAACGCCGTGGCCCCGCCCGCTGGCGGACTGTTGAGGTAGATCACGAGCGTCGCCACGCGCTGGCCGCCAACGCGCAACTGACGCGCCTCGCCCGGACGCTGCGGATTGAAGTAGTCGAAGTGCGGCTGATACTCGCCGCCCGGCTTGTAGTTCAGAATCTGCAATCCTTCACCATGTTCGACCGGCAACCCGGTCACTACGGCGATGCGGGCCTCGATGCGTTCGATCAGCGCATGTTCGCCTACCTGGAACATCGCGCCCATGCTCGTGCGCGCATCGATCAGATTCTCGTCACCGGTATCGGGATTGACCACGGGCGAGCGCTCGAGGCGTCCGCGCGACAACGCGACCAGCGCATCGCACTCGGCGTCGGTCAGCAGGTTCTGCAGCAGCAGCACGCGCGGTGCTTCCAGCGCGAACAGAATCGGAATCGAGTGACCGAGGTGCCGGAACACATTGCCACCCGGCTGCGCGTTCTCGGTCTGTGCCGACGCTTGAGATGACGGCGACTGCAGCAACTGCGATGCATGCAGTGCGGATGAACTCGCGGAGCTCGTCGCCGCCCGCGAGGTACTCGGCGCGGCATTGTGCGCGCTCATCGGCGGCGTCGCGGTCGGCGGCATCGGCAGGCCCAATGCCGCAGCGACCGTATCGCGTGCAAACGATGCCTCGTAGCCCGAGCGCAGCATGGAACGAACCAGTGCCTCGGCGGTGAACCCCTGTTCGATATGGCGCGCCAGCCAGCGCTCCAGCTCGGGCGAGGAGGAGCAATAGCCGCCCTTCGTCTCGATGGTCATGATCGCGTGCTTGTCTGCCTGCTTGTTGGTGTGCTGGTCCGCGTCACTAAGACGGATTGGTGATCCGTTGCGGCGAGAACGGATTACGCGCCGGCGCTTCCGGCGGCAAGGCGCGCCGCGCGGGCGCTGCGGGTTCCGGGTCGCCCGCCATGGTCACCGTCGCTTCAGAATACTGCCAGCGCTTCCATGCTGCCAGCACCGCGTTCGGATATTCGGGGCGGCCGCGGCTGCCGTTGTAACGGCCGAGCGCGAGGAACAGGTCGCCGTCCTCGCGATCGAGGTAATGCCGCAGGATCGTGCAGCCATAGCGCAGGTTGCTCTGCAAATGGAACAGCTTGCGCGTATCGCCGTCGCCAATGGTGCGCACCCAGAACGGCATCACCTGCATCAGCCCGCGTGCGCTGACAGAACTGATCGCATATTTGCGGAATCCGCTTTCGACCTGGACGAGACCCAGCACGAGCGCGGGCTCGAGCCCCGCGCGCTTGGCTTCGTAATACACGGTCTCGATCAGCTCGACGCGCACCTGCGCCTCGGGAATCTTGCTCTCGAGCCGGCGCGACATCTCGCCGAGCCATTTCAGATAGCCGAGCCGCTCGGTGCCGCTCGCAAAGGCCGGCCGCACCGGCCGGTTGTCGGCAATGGCCGCCGCCAGCGCGCCGCGCACGGAATCGGCAAGCGCCTCTTCCTTTTGCGCGCCGGCATGCGCGGTGCCTGCCGCCAGGGTCAGCATCAGACCGCCGGTCAGCAACCACTGACGCAGCGGGTGGCGCGGACGGGGCGGACGGTCAGGCATGGCGGGACGTTGCGGCCTTGGGTGCATGATGCTCAGTTTGCCAGCTTGCCGCGCACGTGCGCCACCACATCCGCTGCGGCAACGTGCGTCGCCTCGGCATCGCGGCGACCCTGGTATTCGACGTTGCCTTCCTTCAGGCCTCGGTCGCCCACCACCACGCGGTGCGGCACGCCGATCAGCTCCCAGTCGGCGAACATCACGCCGGGGCGCTCGCCGCGATCGTCGAGGATCACGTCCACGCCAGCCGCCAGCAGTTCCGCATGAATGCGGTCGGCTTCGGCCTTCACCGCTTCCGAACGGTCGTAGCCCATCGGGCAGATCACCACCGCGAACGGTGCGATCGCGGCCGGCCAGATGATGCCGCGCTCGTCGAAGTTCTGTTCGATCGCGGCGCCTAGGATCCGCGTCACGCCGATGCCGTAGCAGCCCATCTGCATCGGCTGCGTCTTGCCATTCTGGTCCAGGAACGTCGCGTTCATCGACTCCGAATAGCGCGTGCCGAGCATGAACACGTGGCCCACTTCGATGCCTCGGCAGATCTCGAGCACGCCCTTGCCGTCAGGCGAGGCGTCGCCAGCCACCACGTTGCGGATATCGGCCACCAGCGGCTCGGGCAGGTCACGGCCCCAGTTCACGCCGGTCAGGTGATAGTCGCGCTCGTTCGCGCCCACGCAGAAATCGCTCATATTCGCGACCGTGCGATCGGCCACGACCTTGACCGGCTTCTTCGTGCCGACCGGGCCCAGATAGCCGGGCGGCGTGCCGAACGTCTCGACGATCTCGGCTTCGGTCGCAAAGCGGAAGTCGAGCAGGCCGGGCACCTTCGACGCCTTGACCTCGTTCAGTTCGTGGTCGCCACGCAACAGCAGCAGCCAGATCTCGGCGCCGGTATTGGTACCTTCGGCCGCATCCTTGGCCAGCACGATCGACTTGATGGTGCGCTCGAGCGGCAGTCCGAGGTACTCGGCCACGTGCTCGCACTTGGCCTTGCCCGGCGTCGAGGCCTTGACCAGCGCCTCGGCGGGTGCGGCACGGCTCGCCGCCAGCGGCAGTGCTTCCGCCGCTTCCATGTTGGCCGCGTAATCCGAGGTCGGGCAGTAGACGATCGCGTCTTCGCCGGTATCCGCGATCACGTGGAATTCATGCGAACCCGAGCCGCCGATCGCACCGTTGTCGGCCGCCACCGCGCGGAACTCGAGACCAAAACGCTCGAAAATGCGCACGTAAGCGTCGTACATCGCTTGATACGACACCTTCAGGCCGTCGATGTCGCGGTCGAACGAATAGGCGTCCTTCATCGTGAATTCGCGGCCGCGCATGATGCCGAAGCGCGGACGGCGCTCGTCGCGGAATTTGGTCTGAATCTGATAGAAATTGACCGGCAGCTGCTTGTAGCTGCGGATTTCACTGCGCGCGATATCGGTCACCACCTCTTCCGAGGTCGGCTGCACGGCGAAATCACGTTCGTGGCGGTCCTTCAGGCGCAGCAGCTCGGGGCCCATCTTGTCCCAGCGGCCGGTTTCCTGCCACAGCTCGGCCGGCTGGATCACCGGCATCGACAGTTCCACCGCGCCGGCGCGGTTCATCTCCTCGCGCACGATGTTCTCCACCTTGCGGATCACGCGCAGGCCCACTGGCATGTAGTTGTAGATGCCGGCGCCGAGCTTCTTGATCATGCCGGCACGCATCATCAGTTTGTGCGACACGATCTCCGCGTCGGCGGGCGCTTCCTTGAGCGTGGAAATGAAGAATTGCGAGGCTTTCATCCGTTGATTTCTCTGCGATCTCTGCGTAAGTTCGATTCGGTGGGCGAATACGGGTGGGCAAGACGCGCCTCAAGCTGCCCTTGCCGCTCGGGGAAAACCAGCATCCCCCTCGTCGGGCCGACCCGCGCGCTTCCTTTATAATCGACGTAATTCTAAAGGATTCGAGGTGCAGTCATGCTCGATCGTGAAGGCTTTCGCCCGAACGTCGGCATCATCCTCATCAACGCACGTAACGAGGTCTTCTGGGGTAAGCGAATCGGCGAACATTCCTGGCAGTTTCCGCAAGGTGGCATCAAGTACGGCGAAACGCCGGAACAGGCCATGTACCGCGAACTGCAAGAAGAAGTCGGCCTGCTTCCGGAGCACGTCAGGATTGTCGGTCGCACGCGCGACTGGCTGCGTTATGAGGTGCCGGACAAGTTCATTCGCCGCGAAATCCGCGGCCACTACAGGGGCCAGAAACAGATCTGGTTCCTGCTGCGCATGGTCTGTCGCGACTGCGACATCCAGTTGCGTGCCTCCGACCATCCCGAGTTCGATGCGTGGCGGTGGAGTCAGTACTGGGTGCCGCTGGAAGCCGTCATCGAGTTCAAGCGCGACGTCTATCAGTTGGCGCTGACCGAGTTGTCGCGCTTCCTGCATCGCAGCCGCGTGCCGCTGAGCCCGTACGGTAACCACCACGGCAATCACCATGGCGGCCCCGGCCGTTACGGTGGTCAGCGCTCGGCGATGGTTTCGCATCATGACTCGCACGATGATTCGCACATTGAGCCGTGCGGTGAACCGTGCGGGGCCGCGCCATCCCAATCTGTGGCCGCGTCGGCCGAACCCACAGCGCCGGCCAGTCCGGCGCCCACTGATCAAACGGAGTCCTGATGAAACGCATTACCGGCCCGGCCGCTCGCGCCGGGCTGCTGCTTGTTGCAGCCTGCCTCATGCTGGGTGGTTGCAAGACCAATAGCAAGCCGTCGGAGGGCGACCAGTCGTCGGGCTTTCTGAATCCATTCGAGGATCGACCGTTCTCGGAAGGCGAAACGGTGCTGCCGGCCCCGCCGCAGGACGCCGATCTGATTCCGTTCTCGGTCAACGACTCGGGCAACTTCGACTTTGCCGTCGATGCCAAGTCCGTCAGCGTGGGCGCCGACAACGTCGTGCGCTATACGGTGGTGATCACGAGCAAGTCCGGTGCGCGCAACGTCAGCTACGAAGGCATGCGCTGCGACGCGTTCGAGCGCAAGGTCTACGCGACGATGCCGACTGGCAGCAAGGACTGGGTCTCGAATCGCGGCATGGACGACTGGCAGCGGATGATGACGCGGCAGCGCAACAGCTACGCATCGACGCTGGCGACGGACTATTTCTGCGACGGGCGCACCGTGGCCGGCAAGCCGGAGAAGCTGATACGCGACCTGCGCGCCTACGCGCCGACTTTCCGCCGCAGCCCGTAAGCACCGCCCCGCCGGTTCCTCTCCCACTGGGAGAGAACCGGGGGTGAGGGTCGCCCTGCCGTGGCGTTACACCAGCACCAGATTGTCGCGGTGAATGAGTTCGGGCTCGTTCAGATGGCCGAGCACGCTTTCGATTTCCGACGACGGCTTGCGCGCGATCAGGCGGGCTTCGGCGCTCGAATAGTTGGTAATGCCGCGCGCGACCTCGAGGCCTGCCGGATCTACGCACGCAATCACTTCCCCGCGCGCGAATTCCCCCTGCACGTCCACCACACCGATCGGTAGCAGCGACTTGCCGCCGCCCGTCAGCTTTTCCACCGCGCCGGCGTCGATGATCACGCGCCCGCGCAGCTGCAGGTGGTCGGCCATCCATTGCTTGCGCGCGGTCAGGCGGCCGGTCGGCGCCAACAGTTGCGTGCCGATGGCCTCGCCTTCGGCCAGACGTTCGAGCACGTTGGCTTCCCGGCCCGATGCAATGGTCGTATGCGCGCCCGACTTGGCCGCGCGCTTGGCAGCGAGGATCTTGGTCAGCATGCCGCCCCGGCCTATGGAGCTGCCCGCGCCACCAGCCATCGCCTCGAGTTCGAGTGTGCCAGCCAGTGCCTCATGCACGAACTCGGCGTTCGGATCCTTGCGCGGATCGGCCGTGTAGAGACCGCGCTGGTCGGTCAGAATCACGAGCGCGTGGCCTTCGATCAGGTTCGTCACGAGCGCGCCGAGCGTGTCGTTGTCGCCGAACTTGATTTCATCGGTGACCACCGTGTCGTTCTCGTTGATGATCGGCACCACTCCCAGCGCCAGCAGTGTCAGCAGCGTCGAGCGGGCATTGAGGTAGCGTTCGCGATCGGCCAGGTCGGCGTGAGTCAGCAGCACCTGCGCGGTGCGAATGCCGTAGCGGCCGAACTGGGTTTCGTAGACTTGCGCAAGGCCCATCTGTCCGACCGCCGCGGCCGCCTGCAGCTCGTGAATCTCGCGCGGGCGGCGCGTCCAGCCCAGGCGCTGCATGCCCTCGGCGATGGCACCGGAGCTGACCAGCACCACTTCCTTGCCCGCCGCGCGCAGCTTGGCGATCTGCGCGGCCCAGCGCGCGATGGCATCGTGATCTAGCCCCTTGCCATCGTTGGTGACAAGGCTTGATCCCACCTTGACGACGATTCGTTTTGCCTGCGCGATGACCGATTGCATGGTGGGGATACCGAAAGAGATGGGGATCAGGAAGCGATCAGGATTCGTCGTCGCCGCGGTCCACGTTGTGCAGGCGATCGTCAAGCCGGATATCCGGCTCGGCCAGCGCCGCGGCTTCCGCGGCCTTGATGGCCTCCAGATGGTCCTTGATCGCGTAGATCAGTTCGCGGCAGCCGTCACCGGCCAGCGCGGAGATCTGGAATACGGGTCCCTTCCACTTGTAGCGCTTGACGAAGTCCTTGACCCGCGTGGCGCGCTCGTCTTCCGGCACCATGTCGAGCTTGTTCAGCACGAGCCAGCGCGGCTTCTCGTACAGTTCCTCGTCGTACTTCTTGAGTTCGTTGACGATCGCGCGGGCCTCGGCCACGGGATCGACGTTATCGTCGAACGGTGCGAGATCGACGATATGCAGCAACAGGCCGGTACGCTGCAGATGGCGCAGGAACTGGTGGCCGAGGCCCGCGCCTTCGGCGGCACCCTCGATCAGCCCCGGGATATCGGCCACCACGAACGACTTCTCGTGGTCGACACGCACCACGCCGAGGTTCGGGTGGAGCGTGGTGAACGGATAATCGGCGACCTTGGGCCGCGCGTTCGAGATATGCGAGATAAACGTCGACTTGCCGGCGTTGGGCATGCCGAGCAGACCCACATCCGCGAGTACCTTGAGCTCGAGCTTGACCATGCGGCGCTCGCCGGGCTTGCCGTCCACCTGCTGGCGCGGCGCGCGGTTGGTACTCGACTTGAAGTGCAGATTGCCCCAGCCACCCATGCCGCCTTCGGCCAGGCACACGATCTGACCGTGCTCGGTCAGATCGGCAATGGTCTCGCCGGTGTCCATGTCGACGATCTGCGTGCCCACGGGCATGCGCAGGGTCACGTCCTCGCCTGCCGCGCCGTAGCAATCGGCACCGCGGCCGTTTTCGCCGTTGCGCGCGACGTGCTTCTTCGCGTAGCGAAAATCGATCAGCGTGTTGATGTTGCGGTCGGCCTGCGCGAATACGCTGCCGCCTCGGCCGCCGTCACCGCCATCGGGGCCACCAAACGGCACAAACTTCTCGCGCCGGAACGACGCGCTCCCGTTGCCGCCATTGCCGGCAATCGCTTCGATTCGGGCTTCGTCGATGAACTTCATGATGATTTTCCGTGTGGGCTCGGGCTGGCGGCCTCAACATTGTCGCCAGAAATGAAAAAGCCCCGCAAGCGTTGCGGGGCCTTCGTGCTGCAAAGGCTGTATCAGGCCGCCGGAACGACGCTGACTTGCTGCTTCTTGGCAGCGCCCTTGACGGCGAACTGCACGTGACCGTCAACCAGCGCGAACAGCGTGTGGTCCTTGCCGATGCCGACGTTTTCGCCAGCATGCACGCGCGTACCGCGTTGACGAACGATGATGCCGCCGGCGTTGATGGCCTGGCCACCGTAAACCTTCACGCCCAGTCGCTTCGATTCTGAATCGCGGCCGTTCCGTGTAGAACCGCCGCCTTTTTTCTGTGCCATGTCTTACTCCTGTCTAGGCCGAATATCGCTCAGGCAACGATCGTGTCGATGCGCAGCTCGGTGTAATTCTGACGATGGCCCTGACGCTTCTGGTAGTGCTTGCGACGGCGCATCTTGAAGATCTTCACTTTGTCGTGACGACCTTGGGAGATCACGGTAGCTTTGACGGAAGCCCCGCTAACCAGCGGCGTACCAAACTTGATTTGGTCGCCAGCGCCCACTGCGAGCACTTGGTCCAGCGTGATTTCTGCGCCAATGTCTGCCGGTATCTGTTCTACTTTAAGTTTTTCGCCAGCAGCAACTTTGTATTGCTTGCCGCCGGTTTTTACGACCGCGTACATTGTCGAACCTCTCGATGTGAATGAAGCGAGAAATGCTGCCCGGAAACAACCACGGGCTGGCGCCGCTTCTTACGCCAAGTTTTGTGCTACGAACGTGCGACGATCCTTTGTGCACGAACCCTCATCCGACCAAGCCGAACAGCCCAGACAGACCGAAGGAACCGGCAAGTCTATACCAGCTTGCGGAAAAGCGCAACGAAAACAAATAGATAGCCTACCGGGCCCGCCAGCGGCGGCTCAGGCACTTGCCGGACGCCCCATGCGGCAAACCAGTCAGGTCAGGTCAGCCAGCAGAAAACCGGCCAGCGCGGCAAAGGCGATCCACCAGACGGTGCGTCGCGAGTGCCGGCGAGATGTGCGGGTCTTGTCCATGCGCGCATTATAGAACCCGCGCTGCTCGGCAGCCATTCCCTCACATGCTTCGCATATAATCCACCGGTTTTGCGTAACGGTGATCATCTTGTCCCAGTCTTCCGCCACTGCCTTGCTTGCCCCGGTCGCTGCCGACATGCGCGCCGTTGACGCTGTCATTCGCCATAGACTGGCATCGGAAGTGCCGCTGATCGAGCAGATCGGCGAATACATCATCGGCGCGGGCGGCAAGCGCCTGCGCCCCGTGATCCTGCTGCTGTCCGCGCGCGCGTTTGGCTACGATGGCCATCGCCATCACGAAATGGCGGCCGTGGTCGAATTCATTCACACCGCCACGCTGCTGCATGACGACGTGGTGGACGAGTCGGAACTGCGCCGCGGCCGCGAGACCGCCAATGCGGTGTTCGGCAATGCCGCGAGCGTGCTGGTCGGAGACTTCCTCTACTCGCGCGCATTCCAGATGATGGTCGACGCCGGCAGCATGCGCATCATGGAGATCCTCTCCAACGCGACCAACGTGATCGCGGAAGGCGAAGTGCTGCAACTGCTCAACATGCACGACCCCGAGGTGACCGTCGAACGGTACCTGCAGGTCATCCGCTACAAGACGGCCAAGCTGTTCGAAGCTTCCGCCCAACTAGGCGCGGTGCTCGCGGGCGCGGACGCCGCCATGGAAGAGGCCGCTGCCGAATACGGCCGCCGCATCGGCACCGCGTTCCAGCTTATCGACGACATGCTCGACTACACCGCTAGCGCGGAGCAGATGGGCAAGAACGCCGGCGATGATCTGCGCGAGGGCAAGCCCACGCTACCGTTGCTGCATCTGCTCGAGCACGGCACCGAGCAACAACGCGAGCTCGCGCGCGACGCGATCGTGCAGGGCGGCACCGAACACTTTGACGCGGTGTTTGCGGCGATTCATGCAAGCGGCGCGCTCGACGTGACGTACGCCGCCGCGCAACGCGAAGCGGAAGCGGCGGAGAGGGCGGCAATGCAATTTCCCCCTTCCCAACTGAAGGAAACGCTGATAGACTTGTGTGCTTTCTCGCTGCAACGTCAATCTTGATGACGCGGCGATAAAAGAAAAAGCAGACAGAAGTAAAAACGAAATCGGGGTGTAGCTTAGCCTGGTAGAGCGCTACGTTCGGGACGTAGAGGCCGGAGGTTCGAATCCTCTCACCCCGACCAGATTCCTGAAAAAGCCGCACAGCAATGTGCGGCTTTTTTGCTTTGTATCGACGGTTTTGACAACCGCGGTCACACCCTCTGTCACATCCCTGCTCCAGTAGGGTTGCGGACTGTCGCGCAAACGCCAACACCCCGCCTCCGCTCGCTTTACAAAAAGTGACCCCAGCGGCAAACTGCCCCGAACCCGGGAAGTTCGCCCCCTGCTCCCGCCGCAGTCAACAACGCGTGCCTGACCCTTGACCCTGGCCTTTGCATAGCAAGACGCTTTGCATGGGAAGACCCTGGGGCAGCGCGCTCATACGCATCGTATTGCCATGACACTAGGCCTCGCATTGGCGCAGAGCCGGCGGATCGCGCCCGCGTTGCTTGCCCAGCTGGAACAGACGGCACGAGAGAAGAAGTCGCTGCTGATCGACGAGATCATTGCCAGCGGCACGATGAGCGCGCACGACATCGCGATCTTCGCCGCGGACAAGTATCAGTTGCCGCTACTGGATCTCGCGCAGTACAACCTCGCGCGCGTGCCACCCGCGCTCGCGGGCAATCGCGAATTCCATGCGCACCGACTGCTGCCGCTGGGCCGGCGGGAGAATCGCCTGATCGTGGCGATGTCGGACCCGGCCAACCAGGCCGGCGTCGATGCCATCAAGCAGAAGTTCAACCTGCCCGTGGAAACGGTGGTGGTCGAGCACGACAAGCTGGTGAGGCACTTCCGCACGGCCAGCGAAGCGCTCGGCACGATGAAGAACATCTCGCCCACCGGAACGGGCGCGACGCCGACCAAGATGATCGACTACGATCCGGTGGCGGCCGCGGCGGGCGCGCGCAAGGGGCCCGGCAACGAAATCGACGACGCACCGGTGGTACGCTTCCTGCAGAAGCTGCTCACGGAAGCGTTCCAGCGCGGCGCGTCGGACCTTCACTTCGAGCCGTTCGAGTTCTTCTACCGGGTACGCTTCCGCGTGGACGGCGTGCTGCAGGAAGTCGCGCGGCCACCGCTCGATATCCGCGACAAGGTGGCGACGCGTATCAAGGTGCTGTCGCGCCTGGACATCTCGGAGAAGCGCGTGCCGCAGGACGGCCGCATGAAGCTGCTGCTCACCCTGCCCAAGGACAAGGACGGCAAGGAGACGATCGAGAAGGCGATCGACTTCCGCGTATCGACGCTGCCGACGCTGTTCGGCGAGAAGATCGTGATGCGGATTCTCGAATCCTCGTCGGACAAGCTCGACATCGATCAGCTTGGCTACGAGCCGGCGCAGAAGGCAGCGCTGCTCGAGGTGATCAAGCGCCCGTACGGCATGGTGCTCGTGACCGGCCCGACCGGCAGCGGCAAGACCGTGTCGCTCTATACGTTCCTGAACCTGCTGAACCAGGGCGACATCAATATCTCGACCGCCGAGGATCCCGCGGAAATCCAGTTGCCCGGTATCAATCAGGTCAACGTCAACGACAAGGCGGGCCTGACCTTCGCGGCCGCGCTCAAATCGTTCCTGCGGCAGGATCCGGACATCATCATGGTCGGCGAAATCCGCGACCTCGAAACCGCGGACATCTCGATCAAGGCCGCGCAGACGGGCCACCTGGTCCTGTCCACGCTGCATACCAACGACGCGCCCACCACGCTCACGCGACTGATGAATATGGGCGTGGCGCCATTCAATATCGCCTCGAGCGTACTGATGATTACCGCGCAGCGTCTCGCGCGCAAGCTTTGCACGTGCAAGCGTGTGGGCGAACTGTCCCGCGACGTGCTGCTCGACGCGGGCTTTCAGGAGTCGGATATCGACGGCACCTGGCAGCCCTATCATCCGGTCGGCTGCGAACGCTGCAACGGCAGCGGGTACAAGGGCCGGTGCGGCATCTATCAGGTGATGCCGATCACGGAAGCCATGCAGCAGATCATTCTGACGCACGGCACGGCGTTGCAGATCGCGGAACAGGCGCGGCGCGACGGCGTGCTATCGTTGCGGGAGGCTGGCCTGCTCAAGGTCAAGCAGGGAGTCACGTCACTCGAAGAAGTGCTGGCAACCACCAATTCGTAATAAGAAATCTAAATCTTTGTCGGGGGTCACAACATGGCGACGCGCGCACCAGCGGCGGGCGCTCGGACGGCTTCGGCGCCGTCCCGCGCTACAAAAGGGCGAAAAGCGCCCACGCAGTACATCTTCGAGTGGGAAGGCAAGGACCGCAAGGGCAAGACCTTCACCGGCGAGCAACGCGCGGAGAGCGCGGCGGAGGTCACCGCCACGCTGCGCAAGCAGGGCCTGACGGTCGTCAAGCTCAAGAAGCGCAAGGCCGCGCGCGGGCGCAAGATCACCGAGAAGGACATCGCGTATTTCACGCGCCAGCTGTCGACGATGCTCAAGGCGGGTATTCCGCTGCTGCAGTCGATCGACATCATCGCGCGTGGCCACGCCAATCCGAACTTCACGCAATTGCTGTCCGAGATTCGCTTCGACATCGAGTCCGGCAGCAGCATGGCCACGGCGTTCCGCCGGCATCCGAAGTACTTCGACACGCTGTATTGCAACCTGATCGACGCCGGTGAACAGGGCGGTATTCTCGATGCGCTGCTCGAGCGGCTGTCGTTGTACATGGAAAAGTCGATCGCGCTGAAGAGCCAGATCAAGTCCGCGATGATCTATCCGATCGCGGTGCTGACGGTGGCGTTCGCGGTCACCGTGATCCTGATGCTTTTCGTGATTCCGGCCTTCAAGGGCGTATTCTCGAGCTTTGGCGCGGCGCTGCCGGCCCCGACGCTGGTCGTCATCGGTCTCTCTGACTTCTTCGTCTCCAACTGGTACATCATCGTCTTTGCGCCAATCCTGGGGATCATGGGGTATATCCGGGCGCGCAGCAAATCGGAGAAAGTGCAGCGCTTCCACGATCGCGTGCTGCTGAAACTGCCGATTTTCGGCAGCCTGTTCCGCAAGGCCGTGATCGCGCGCTGGACGCGTACGCTGGCAACGATGTTCGCGGCCGGTACGCCGCTCGTCGAGTCGATGGAATCGGTCGCGGGCGCCGCCGGCAACTGGCTGTATTACGACGCCACGCGCGAGATCGAACAGTCCGTGCGCATCGGTACCAGCCTGACCAACGCGATGCAGGCCACGCACGTGTTCGACAACATGGTGCTGCAGATGACGCAGATCGGCGAAGAGTCGGGCGCGCTCGACAATATGCTGCTGAAGGTCGCCGAGTTCTACGAAGCGGAAGTCGATGACGCGGTGGCGGCCATCTCGAGCCTGATCGAGCCACTGATCATCGTGATCCTCGGCGTGCTGATCGGCGGCATGGTCGTGGCGATGTATCTGCCGATCTTCAAGCTGGGACAGGTGGTGTAACGCATGCTGCAGGTATCGGTGCTGGCGGCGCTGCCGCCGGCCTTTCTCGTCTTCGCGGCCGGACTGATCGGCCTGATGGTTGGCAGCTTCCTGAACGTGGTGATCCACCGGATCCCGCGCATGATGGAGTACGACGAGGCGAACTACATCGCCGAGTTGCGCGGCGAGCCATTGCCGCATCCGGGCCGCTACAACCTCATGGTGCCGCGCTCGGCGTGTCCGCACTGCGGGCACCAGATCGCTGCATGGGAGAACATCCCCGTCGTCAGCTATCTGTTCCTGCGCGGCCGCTGCGCGGCATGCCGCAAGCCGATCAGCGTGCGCTACCCGCTGGTGGAGCTGACTACCGCGGTGCTGAGCGCGCTGGCGATGTGGCACTACGGCCCGACCGTGCAGGCGCTGGCGGCCATCGTGATGGTGTGGGCGCTGGTCGCGCTCACGATGATCGATGCCGACACCCAGCTGCTGCCCGACCAGATCACGCTGCCGCTGCTGTGGCTGGGCCTGCTGCTGAATCTGCAGGGCGTGTTCGTGCCGTTGGCCGATGCCGTGATCGGTGCAGCCGCCGGCTACCTCGTGCTGTGGTCCGCGTACTGGCTGTTCAAGCTCGTGCGCGGCAAGGAAGGCATGGGCTATGGCGACTTCAAGCTGATGGGCGCGCTCGGCGCCTGGTTCGGCTGGCAGGCCCTGCCCGCGCTGGTACTGCTGTCCTCGATGGTCGGCGCGGTCTTCGGCATCGCGATGCTCGTCGCGCGCCGACAGGGTCGCGAGACGCCGTTCCCGTTTGGCCCGTTCATCGCCGGCGCCGGCCTGCTCGTGCTGTTCTTCGGTGCGGACCTGCTGCCGCTGGGACTGGGTATTCGCTAGCGCGCCCTGCTCCCCTCTCTCCCCTCTCCCAAAGGGCGAGGGAGCCCTGCAGTTGCTGTATTGTTGCGGCATCGACGACTTCCCTCCCGCGACACGCATGCTTGAAATCGGACTGACCGGTGGCATCGGCTCCGGCAAGACCCGAGTGGCCGACCTGTTTGCCGAGCGCGGCGCGGCACTGATCGACACCGATCTGCTCGCGCACGAGATCACGGCACCGGGCGGTGCCGCCATTCCCGCGCTGGTATCCGCGTTCGGCGCCGACTGTCTGCGCCCGGACGGGGCCATGGACCGCGACGCGATGCGTGCGCGCGTGTTCTCGGACCCGTCAGCCAAACACACGCTCGAAGCCATCACGCATCCGCTGATCCGTTCGCTGACGGTGGCCCGCGCGGACGCCATTCGCAGCGCGGGCGCCCATCCGTATCTGATCTACGTGGTACCGCTGCTGGTGGAGTCCGGCACCTGGCGCGAGCGCGTGGGCCGGGTGCTTGTGGTCGACTGTCGCGAGGAGACCCAGATCGCGCGCGTGATGGCTCGCAATGGTTTTTCGCGCGAGCAGGTAGAGGCCATCATGCGCCGGCAGGCCACGCGCGCGGCCCGCCTGGCCTGCGCGGATGACGTGATCGACAACGATGGTGGCACCGAAGCATTGCCGCCGCAGGTCGAGCGTCTCGATGCCTTGTATCGGACATTGGGCGCCTGAGGGCAATTTCGAAGAAAGTTCCCATCAAATGAGTTTGTTCTTGCGCCCCGACTCGCATAGAATGCGCTGAAAACAAGCGGAAAAAATCGCAAATCGCCGAACTTCGGATCTTCGAAAGATCTCCGAAAGTCGGTGCAAGCGCCCGCAAACGACGCGGGACACAACTGCCGCAACTGCCGTATCTGGCCAGACCATCGCCGCTATCCACTAGCGGCGTGCAGCACGGACTACCACTTGATCCTGTACGAATATCCTTTCAACGAGCGAATCAGGACGCTTCTGCGGCTGGAAGACCTGTTCGATCGGCTGGATTATTTCCTCGCGCAGGAACATGCCCTGCAGCACCACGTTGCCATCACGACACTGTTCGAGATCATCGACGTGGCGGGCCGGGCCGACCTCAAGACTGACCTGATCAAGGAACTCGAGCGGCAGCGTCAGGCGCTGGCGCCGCTGCGCGCGAACCCGCAGATCGATCAGGACGCGCTCGTGACCGTGATTTCCGAGATCGAACAGGGCATTACCGCGCTCAATCAGACCTTCGGCAAGGCCGGCCAGTTGCTGACCGACAACGAATGGCTGACCAGCATCCGCAGCCGCGCGATCATTCCGGGCGGCACCTGCGAGTTCGACCTGCCCGCCTACTATGCATGGCAGCATCGCCCGGCCGAGGATCGCCGCGCCGATGTCCTGAAGTGGGCGCGCCCTCTCGCCTCGCTGCGCATGGGCGCGTCGATCGTGCTGCGCCTGCTGCGCGAATCGGGGCAGAGCGGCAAGGTCATCGCCACCGGTGGCAGCTATCAGCAGATGCTGTCGGGTCGAAGCTATCAGTTGATGCAGGTGTATCTCGACGAATCGCTGCTCGCCTTCATTCCGGAGATGAGCGCCAACAAGTACATGCTGTGGGTTCGCTTTACCCAGCAGGACGGCGACATGCGACCGCGCTCGGTCGATGCCGATATCCCGTTCCTGCTCAAGCTGTGCAATTTCTGAAGTTGCAGACTCAAGAACGCTGATGCCTGCCGTTGTCAAATGTCCTACCTGCGGTACCGATGTCGAATGGGTGCCCGAGAACAAATTCCGGCCGTTCTGCTCGAATCGCTGCAAGCAGATCGATCTGGGCGCCTGGGCCGCCGAGAAGTACGTGATCGGCGGCAAGCCCGGCGAAACACCGTCACCGGATCTGCCCGAAGATCAGGACGACTGAACGGCCGCCCCCGCCGCCGTCAATACGCGGCGGCAGAACGCCACGCACACGAGCACGAATACCGCGAGGCCCAGCCACTGGGCCATCGTCGCAAAGCCCTCGCCGACGAGCGCGAGCGGCGCTTCGTGGCCCGACAGGCCGATGACCGCGGCCAGCGCCACGCCCACCAGACTCTCCCCCACGATCAGCCCCGACGCGAGCAGCGTGCCACGGCGTTCCGCATGCTCGAGCGCCAGCTGCACATCGTCGCCTCGTGCCTGCACACGGCGACGCTCGGCACGCATCAGCCACCATGACAGCACCGCGCCAACCACGAGCGCCGAACTGATGGTCGGCGGCAGATAGATACCGATGCCGACCGCCAGCACGGGCAGGCGCGCCACGCCGCCCCGGCGGCGCAGCATCTCGTCGATCGCGATCAGCACCACGCCCAGCGCGACGCCGATCAGGATCATGGTCCAGTTGAGTTGATGGGTAAAAATGCCGGTGGCGATCGCCGTCATCAGCGTGGCCTGCGGTGCCGCGAGCGCCTGATTGGGATCCATGTCCGCGCGCGGCAACGCGCCCGCGAAGCCGTACGCGTGATACAGCAGTTCGAGCACCGGCGGAATGACCGCGGCGCCGACCACGCAGCCGATCAGCAGCGCCACCTGCTGGCGCCACGGCGTGGCCCCGACCAGCCAGCCGGTCTTCAGATCCTGCAGGTTGTCGTTGGAGATCGATGCCACCGCGACCACCGCGGAGGTGGTGAAGATGGCCAGCGCAATCGCGAACCTGCCGCCCTCCGGCGTGCCAAGCAAACCATCGAGCGTGCCCACACCGAGAATCAGCAGCGAGACCAGGATCACCGCGATGATGCCGATGCCCGAGATCGGACTGGCCGACGATCCAACCAGTCCCGCCATGTAGCCGCATGCGGCCGCGACCAGAAAGCCGAACACGAACGCGAACAGCACCGCGCAGGCGACCAGTCGCCAGGCGGGCCCGGTGGCCAGCGGTGCCGGGGCCAGGAAGTAGCCGAACGTGATGGCCAGCACCGCGATCATCACGAGCGTCAGCACGCCGATCCAGCGCGCGGGCAGATCGCGCTGGATACGCGGGATGCCGCCCTGCCCATCTTGTTGGCCCGCGGTACGCAGGGCGCCAAACGATGCCCCCATCGAAGCACGTACGCCCTCCACCATTGGCTTGAACAGCGTGGCCAGCGTCCAGATGGCAGCGATCGCAATCGTGCCGGCGCCGATAAAGCGTGCCTGCGTGCTCCAGATCTTCGTGCCGAAGCTCGCCAGCGTGGCATCGACCGGCATCGGCGTGATGGCGGTCAGCCATGGCACCGCGATGCCCCACGTGAGAATCAGACCGAGCAGCATCGCCAGCCCGCCAACGATGCCGACCAGATAGCCGGCGCCCACGAGGGCGAGCGAGAACCCCATCGACAGGCGCACCACCGACGCCCCCGCGGCCAGCCACGCGTTGGCGCCCTCGGCGAGCACGCGCAGCCCGCTCGCGGCAAAACTGAAGAGGCCGGCCGCAAGCCCGCCGGCCACGAGGTCCGCGAGTCCGGTCGAAGCTTTTCCCCCTGCCTCCTGCGAAGCGCTACCGACGCGCAGGATCTCCGCTGCCGCCACGCCTTCGGGATATGGCAGGTCGCTGTTCACGACCATCGCATGGCGTAGCGGAATGCTGAAGATGACGCCGAGCATGCCGCCCGCCGCGCAGATCGCCATCGTTTGCCAGAACGGAAAGCCCTGCCAGTGGCCAAGCATGACGAGTCCGGGCAGGATGAAGATGATCGAGGACAGCGTGCCCGCGGCCGAAGCCTGCGTCTGCACCATGTTGTTCTCGAGGATATTGGCCCCCGGGAACAATCGCAGCACCGCCATCGAGATGACGGCGGCGGGAATCGCGGAGGAGAAGGTCAGGCCGACCTTGAGGCCGAGGTAGATGTTGGAGGCCGTGAAGACCACCGTGATGAGCGCGCCGAGGATAACGCCGCGCAAGGTCAGTTCGGGCAGGGAAACAGAGTCGGCGACGCGTTCTGCACGTTGCATGCGGACACTCCGGTAGTGGATGAACTAGCCAACAAACCCGCGCTCTGCCCGGCGCGTCCCTATTGCTGCTGCGCTTCCTCCGAGAGCCACGCGACGACCGGGATGGTGGCCGGCAACAGCGGCTCCACTTCCACCGGGACCGTCTGCCATGCAAACGCCTGGCCTTCACGACCGACGGGCTCCCCCCGCCATGCCGTGACCTTACAGAAATATAGCCGCACATACGCGTGCGGGTAGTCGTGCTCGAGCACATGCCAGCGCTCGCTGCGTGTCACATCGAGGCCGAGCTCTTCATGCAGTTCGCGCGCTAGCGCCGCCTCCACCGACTCGCCCGGCTCCAGCTTGCCGCCCGGAAACTCCCAGTAGCCTTCGTACGGCTTGCCAGCCGGACGCTGAGCCAGCAAAAAGCGTCCGTCGGCCTGCACCAGCACGCCGACCGCGACCTCGGTCACCTTGCGCGGTTGTCCGTTGGCGTCGAGGCCGGTATCACGCTGAGTGCCGTTCATTGCATCGCTCATGCGTACGGCTTGCCGTGCTTGCCGCCCCAGTCGCGCGCGAACTGCCACGCGACACGGCCGGAACGCGAACCGCGCTCGAGCGCCCACACCAGCGCGTCGCCGCGCGCGGCGGCAATGTCTTCCTCGGTGCAGCCGAAGTGCGACAGCCAGTGGCCGACGATGGCCAGATACTCGTCCTGCTTGGGCGGATAGAACGACAGCCAAAGACCGAATCGCTCCGACAGGGAAATCTTCTCCTCGACCACTTCGCCGGGATGGATCTCGCCGTCGTCGGTATGACGATAGGTCTCGTTGTCCTTCATGTACTCGGGCAACAGATGGCGGCGGTTCGACGTGGCGTAGATCAACACGTTGTCCGATTGCGCGGCCACCGAGCCGTCGAGCGCGGACTTCAGCGACTTGTAGCCGGACTCGCCATCCTCGAACGACAGGTCGTCGCAGAAGATCGCGAAACGCTCGGGACGCTGCGACAGCTGTTCGACGATATCGCCGAGGTCGCCCAGGTCATCCTTGTCTACCTCGACCAGTCGCAGTCCGTCTTTCACAAACGCGTTGAGGCACGCCTTGATCAGCGACGACTTGCCGGTGCCGCGCGCGCCCGTCAGCAGCACGTTGTTCGCCGGCAGGCGGTTCACGAACTGGCGCGTATTGGCGACGATCGCATCTTTCTGGCGCTCGATGTTCTTGAGGTCGTCCAGATGAATCGGCGGCAGCTGCCTGATCGCCTGCAGATAACCGATATTGCCGAACAGGCTCTGTCGCTTGCGCCAGCGAAACGCTACCGCCTCCTGCCAGTCCGCGTCAGTCAGCTGCGGCGGCAACCATTGTTCGAGTCGGGCGAGAAAAGCGTCAAGGCGATTGGCAAGGTCAGACATGATGGGGCGAGTCCTGCAGCTTGATTGGATTACGAACGATAGTCGGCGTTGATGGACACGTAGTCGTGCGACAGGTCGCACGTCCACACCGTGGCTTCGGCATTGCCGCGGCCGAGCGCGACGCGCACGGTGATCTCGGCCTGCTTCATCACGCGCTGGCCGTCTTCTTCGCGGTACTCGGGATTGCGGCCACCGTCGCGCGCGACCCAGACGTCGTCGAGCCACAGGTTGACGCGGTTCACATCGAGATCGTCGACGCCGGCATAGCCAACGGCGGCCAGGATGCGGCCAAGATTGGGGTCCGATGCGTAGAACGCGGTCTTCACCAGCGGCGAATGGGCGATGGCATAGGCGATCTGGCGGCACTCGGCCACGCTGTTGCCGCCCTCGACGCGAATCGTCATCAGCTTGGTCGCGCCCTCGCCATCACGCACGATCATCTGCGCGAGTTCCTGCGCCAGCGAGGTCACCGCTTCCTTCAGCGCGGCAAACGCGGGGCCGTCGGCCCGATCGATGGTGATGCCGGACTTGCCCGTGGCGATCAGCACGAACGAGTCGTTGGTCGAAGTATCGCCATCGATCGTGATGCTGTTGAACGAGTGGTCCGCCGCATGCGACACGAGCTGCTGCAGCACCGGCTGCGCCACGCCCGCGTCGGTCGCGATAAACCCAAGCATCGTCGCCATATTCGGGCGAATCATGCCTGCACCCTTGCTGATGCCGCTCAGCGTGACCGTCTTGCCGTCGATCTGCACCGTGCGCGAGGCCGCCTTCGGCTGCGTGTCGGTGGTCATGATCGACTCGGCGGCGGCCAGCCAGTTGTCGGGCTTCGCATTGGCGATGGCCGCGGGCAGGCCGGCGGTCAGGCGATCCACGGGCAACGGCTCGAGGATGACGCCGGTCGAGAACGGCAGCACCTGATTGGCCGCGATGCCGAGCTGCGCCGCCACCGCGTCGCACGTGGCGCGCGCGGCCACGAGGCCCGGTTCGCCAGTGCCCGCATTGGCATTGCCAGTGTTCACCACGAGCGCGCGAATGCCCGCCCCCGCGGCCAGATGTTCACGGCACACCTGCACGGGCGCCGCGCAGAAACGGTTCTGCGTGAACACGCCGGCCACCGTGCTGCCGTCGGCCACGCGGACCACGAGCACGTCCTTGCGGTTGGCCTTGCGGATGCCCGCCTCGGCCCAGCCAAGCTCGACGCCGGCCACGGATTTCAGGTGTTCTGCCTGCGGCAGCGGAAGGTTGACGGCCATGAGCGATACCTCTGCGAATGTGTTCTGATGCGTTTTCTGGTGCTACTGATGAACATGCCCGCATGGCGCGGGCATGAACGTGATACTTGAGACGACCGGCGGTCAGCGCGCGATCAGCTCAGACGGCCGTGGCACTGCTTGAATTTCTTGCCCGAGCCACACGGGCACGGGTCGTTGCGGCCGACCTTCGGCATGCCCGCGAGCTCCACCTCGCCGCCCATGGCGGCCGAGGCAGCCATCGCGGTGCCGCGGCGCGCCAGCGACGCGTCTTCCACGGGCTCGCCACCTTCGGCGAACTCGTCATGCTTGAACTGCAGGTTCTCGAGGTGAGCGAGGTTTTCCTCGATCTGCTCGGACGCCTGCTCGAGCTGCTCCGGCGACTGAATCTGCACGTTGAAGATCACGCGCGTCACTTCGGCGCGAATCACGTCCAGCAGGCGCGCGAACAGTTCGAACGACTCGCGCTTGTACTCCTGCTTCGGATCCTTCTGCGCATAGCCGCGCAGGTGAATGCCCTGACGCAGGTGATCGAGCGCGGCCAGATGCTCGCGCCAGTGCGTGTCGATACTCTGCAGCATGACCGAGCGCTCGAAGCCGGCAAACGATTCGCGGCCCACCTGATTCACCTTGGCCTCGTACTGCTCGCGCGCCGCGGTCATGATCATGTTGAGCAGTTCTTCATCCTCGATGCTCTGCGCGGCCTCGATGGTCGCGGCCAGCGGCACCGGCAGGCTCCAGTCGTCGCGCAGGCGCTGCTCGAGGCCCGCCACGTCCCACTGTTCTTCCATCGACTCGGCCGGCACGTGCTCGCGGAACATCTCCACGAGCTCGCTCTCGCGGAGGTTGCCGACCATGTCGCCAACGTCCTTCGCTTCGAGCACGTCGTTGCGCAGCTTGTAGATTTCCTTGCGCTGGTCGTTGGCCACATCGTCATACTGCAGCAGCTGCTTGCGGATATCGAAGTTGCGGCCTTCCACCTTGCGCTGCGCCGATTCGATCGAGCGCGTGACGATGCCGGCTTCGATCGGCTCGCCCTCGGGCATCTTCAGACGTTCCATGATCGCGCGCACACGGTCACCCGCGAAGATACGCAGCAGCTGATCGTCGAGCGACAGGTAGAAGCGCGACGACCCCGGGTCACCCTGGCGGCCCGCGCGGCCACGCAGCTGATTGTCGATCCGGCGCGACTCGTGACGCTCGGTACCGACGATATGCAGGCCGCCGGAGGCCTTCACGGCGTCATGCAGCGACTGCCATTCGTCCTTGAGCTGCGCGATGCGCACGGCCTTCTCTTCGTCGGACAGACTGGCATCCGCCTCGATGAAGCCCGCCTGCTTCTCGACGTTGCCGCCGAGCACGATGTCGGTACCACGACCGGCCATGTTGGTCGCGATCGTGACCATCTTCGGACGACCGGCCTGCGCGACGATCTCCGCCTCGCGCTCGTGCTGCTTGGCGTTGAGCACCTGGTGCGGCAGCTTTTCCTTGTTCAGCAGATCGGACAGGTACTCCGAGGTCTCGATCGAGGTCGTGCCCACCAGCACCGGCTGGCCACGCTCGTAGCAGTCGCGGATATCGCGCACCACGGCGTCGTAGCGTTCCTTCGACGTCTTGTAGATCTGATCCTGCAGATCGTTGCGCTGAGCCTGGCGGTTGGTCGGGATCACCACGACTTCGAGGCCGTAGATTTCCTGGAATTCGTACGCTTCCGTGTCGGCCGTACCGGTCATGCCGGCCAGCTTCGTGTACATGCGGAAGTAGTTCTGGAACGTGATGGTCGCCAGCGTCTGATTTTCCTGCTGAACCGTCACGCCCTCCTTCGCTTCCACGGCCTGGTGCAGGCCATCGGACCAGCGGCGGCCCGTCATCAGGCGACCCGTGAATTCGTCGACGATGATCACTTCGTCGTTCTGCACCACGTAGTGCTGGTCGCGATGGAACAGGCTGGCCGCGCGCAGTGCGGCGTACAGGTGGTGCATCAGCGTGATGTTCTGCGGCGCGTACAGCGATTCGCCCTCGGCGATCAAACCTTGCTGCGCGAGGATCTGCTCGGCCTTTTCATGGCCGGCCTCGGTCAGGTAGACCTGATGGCCCTTCTCGTCGACGTAGTAGTCGCCGGGCTTCTCCACGCCGGTGCCGTCCGCCTTCTCTTCGCCGATCTGGCGCTCGAGCAGCTTCGGAATGCCGTTCATGCGCTGGTACAGGTCGGTCTGGTTCTCGGCCTGGCCCGAAATGATCAGCGGCGTACGCGCCTCGTCGATCAGGATCGAGTCCACCTCATCGACGATCGCATAGTTGAGCGGACGCTGCACGCGCTGCGACGGGTCGTAGACCATGTTGTCGCGCAGGTAGTCGAAGCCGAACTCGTTGTTGGTACCGTACGTGATATCCGACGCGTAGGCGGCCTGCTTCAGATCATGCGGCATCTGCGACAGGTTCACACCCACCGACAGGCCCAGGAAGTTGTACAGACGGCCCATCCACTCGGCATCGCGCTGCGCGAGGTAGTCGTTCACCGTCACGACGTGCACGCCCTTGCCCGAGATGGCGTTCAGGTACACCGCCAGCGTCGCGGTCAGCGTCTTGCCTTCGCCGGTGCGCATTTCGGCGATCTTGTTGTCGTTGAGCACCATGCCGCCGATCATCTGGACGTCGAAGTGCCGCATCTTCATGACGCGCTTGCTGGCCTCGCGGCACACCGCGAACGCTTCGGGCAGCAATGCCTCCAGCGCTTCGCCACCGGCGTGGCGCTGGCGGAAGGTCTCGGTCATGCCGCGCAGCTCGTCGTCCGAAAGCTTTTCGAACTTCGGCTCGAGCGCATTGATCTGCAAGACCGTGCGGCGATATTGTTTGATCAGCCGTTCGTTGCGGCTGCCGAAGACTTTCTTGAGAAGGCCCGTGATCATCGAGTGCTTTCACCTGCGCGCTGGTTGGACACAGAGTCGGATGCGTATGACTCTGTATCGATCAGCGGCGCGAGACATTGGAAACGTTGGCGCTGAAAAAACTGGCGCAAAACGCCGAGTTTATCACGCGCCCGTGGGGCGGCTTGCGTCCGCGCCACCCCCTCTCGACTCGCGACCCGGCCCTGGTCACCCCGGTTTGACGCAACCCCGGGAGCCGGGTTCATTACTCAGCGAATGGCCGCGCGGTCGGTCGGCGTGGGCGCCGTCGCCGACATCAGAAAACCCGCCGGGTTGCGCGCCTGGCCGTTGACATGGACTTCGAAGTGCAGGTGTGAGCCCGTCGAACGGCCCGTGCTGCCCACCTGGGCGATGTTCTGGCCCGCACGCACGAGGTCGCCAACCTTGACCAGCGAGCGCGAAACGTGCGCGTAGCGCGTCTTGAGGCCATTGCCATGGTCGATGTCGATCATGTTGCCGTACTCGTGGTGCCATTCCTGCGCCACCACCACGCCGCCCGCGGCCGCCACGATCGGCGTGCCGCCGGGTGCCGCGAAGTCGACGCCGTCATGCTGCACGCGCCGTCCCGAGAACGGGTCGATGCGGGCGCCGAAGCTCGAGGCGTTGTAGCCGGTGGCCACCGGCATCACGCGCGGCAGGCGCCGGTCGCTCAACTGGCGGTCCTGCAGCGTGGTTTCGATGACGTTGAAATAGTCGGCCCGGTGGTCGGCGTCCTCGCCCAGCTGTTTCAGCGCGGTATCGAGATCGGGCAGCGTGAGTTCCGCCGCCGCCGACCTGGCATGGCGTTCCGGGCCGCCACGCGGCGGTACATGACGGAAGTCGAAGTCCTGCGGCGAGATGCCCGCCAGGCCCGAGACGCGCTCGCCGAGCGCGTCGAGGCGCACCATGCGCGCCTGCAATTCGCCCACGCGCGTGGCCATGACCGCCAGATTCTCGCGCAGGTAGTCGTTGTCGCGCGCTACCGCGGCGGCGCCGGCCCCACGGCTGGCGAACTGCCACGTCAGGCCCGACGCTGCCGCCGCGACCAGCGCGCACATCAATGTGAGCGCCAGCACGGCGCGCAACCGCGTGAGTTCGAACCGCACCACGCGTGTACCGCGCGGATGAACCATGATGATCTGCATGACATACCCCTTCCGACCAAGGTCCGCCTACCGGGCATGATGCCCGCGCGGATGTCGCGTACCTCCCGCACTCTCATGGGCGCGGGATTGCACGCTAGAATTCACGGCATGCGAATGTTCACACACCACGCGCTCCAGACGCAGGCCGCCAAGCCGCTCAACGACTGGCTGGAAAAATCCGGTCCGGTGTCGTCCCTGATGCGGACGGCGCGGGATCTGGCGTCTCTGGAAGCGGAAGTTCTGTCGCTGCTGCCCCAAGGCCTGCAGGGACTGCGAACGGGCATCTCGGTCGCCGGCATCAAGCAGGACAACCGTGGACCGCAGACGGAGCACACCTTGCTGCTATTGGCCGCCAACGGGGCGGCCGCGGCGCGCGTGCGCCAGGTGGCGCCAACGTTGCTTTCCAGGCTGCAGCAGCGGGGCTCGCAGGTTACCGCAATCCGGGTAAGGGTTCAACCGGAGGCCGGCCGGAGCGACTGGGACACCGGGCCGGTGGTACGCCAGCGCCAGCGCGACATGACGCCGCTCGGCCTGACCAGCATGGACGAACTGTCGCGCAGTCTGCCCGACTCCCCGCTGAAGGCCGCCGTCGATGCGCTGCTGTCCCGCCACGGCCGCCGTTAGGCAGTAGCCGTCATGCAGTCGTCAGGCCGCCGGGTCTGATGCGGCCGGCGGCAGGAAGCTGACCACCGCATCGAGGAACGCCGCCGGCGTCTCCGAGAACGTGAAGTGCCCCGCTTCGCCGAGCACGATCAGCCTCGCCCCCGGAATGCCACGTGCGATGGCACGGCTGGCGCGCGGCGGACATACCCAGTCTTCCCGCCCCACCACCACCAGCGTCGGCGCCGCGATCTCGGCCAGGCGCGGCCGCAGATCGTAACCGGGCGCAATCGCCGTCATGAAATGACGCATCATCCCGACCGTCATGATGCTCAGCGCCGTCAGCCGCGGCGGTACGTGCATGTGGCTGGGCGCGGCGTAGAACGGCCCAACCTCGCGGAAGAAATCGGCCACGCTCTCGTCAGTGATATCACCGCCGAACACGCGGCCCGCCACCGCGAGCGTCTCCGGCCCCGCGCGCGATGCCAGCGATGGCGCGGGCTCGGTGCCTTCCTCGTCCATGATCGGCTGCACGGTCGGTGAACTGCCACACAGGATCAGTCCCGCAACCAGCGTTGGATGGCGCAGCGCGAGGTGCATTGCGACGAAACCACCGGCCGAGTGCCCGAACACCTGAACGCGCGGCAGGCCAAGCGACGCGCACAACGCGGCCACATCGTCGGCCATCTGCTCGAGCGTGCAGCTCTCCAGCGGCGGCCGGCCTGAACGGCCCTGCCCGCGCAGATCGACGTAGAGCAATTGCGCGTGATCGCGCAGCGGGCCGAGGCCCGGCTTCAGGTAGGCGTGATCGAAGCCCAGCCCGCCGTGGAGCACCACGAGCACCGGCTTGCGCAGCAGTTCGCCATGGCCGGGGTCAAACTCCGCGCCGTCGATGTCGTAGAAGAGGGTGGTGTCGTTGAGGTGGGCGTACATGCGATTCCTGTGGCAGCGCTGAAGGGCGTGATCGCACCAGCTTGACAGCCGCCACCGATCGCATTGCTAGCAAAAGCCCGCATTGCCGCGATTCGCATGGGCGATACAAAGCGAAACAAGGCACGAAAAAAAAAGCTCCCTTGCGGGAGCTTTTTTCGTGCGCGACCGCCTTCAGGCGAAGGCCGGCTGGATCTGCGGCAGGAACGCGACCGGTGCGTCCTCCACCTTGTCGAACGTCACGATTTCGTACGCTTCCTGGTCCGCCAGCAGCGCGCGCAGCAACTGGTTGTTGAGACCATGGCCGGACTTGTGCGCGACGTAGGCGCCGATCAGCGGATGGCCGACCACATAGAGGTCGCCGATCGCATCGAGAATCTTGTGGCGCACGAACTCGTCGCCGTAACGCAGTTCCTCGTTGTTCAGCATGCGGTGCTCGTCGAGCACGATCGCGTTGTCGAGGCTGCCGCCACGCGCCAGGCCCATCTCGCGCAGCGCTTCCACTTCGTGCGCAAAGCCGAACGTGCGGGCGCGCGCGATTTCGCGCACGTAGCTGGTGTCGGCAAAGTCGATCGAGAACGTCTGACCGGTCTTGTCCACCGCGGGATGACGAAAATCGATCGTGAACGCGAGCTTGAAACCGAAGAACGGCTCCAGCCGCGCGAGCTTGTCGCCTTCGCGCACTTCCACCGCTTTCTTCACGCGGATGAAACGCTTGGCGGCCGACTGTTCCTCGATGCCCGCCGACTGCAGCAGGAATACGAAGGACGCCGCACTGCCGTCCATGATCGGAATTTCCTCGGCATCCACATCGACGTAGAGATTGTCGATACCGAGGCCCGCGCAGGCGGACATCAGGTGCTCGACCGTCGAGACGCGCGCGCCGTTCTTCTGCAGCACGGACGCCAGACGTGTATCACCGATGGCCGAGGCGGCCACGGGAATCTCGACCGGCTCGGGCAGATCGACGCGGGTGAAGATGATGCCGGCGTCGGCGGGTGCGGGACGCAGGGACAAGGTCACCTTGCGGCCGGAGTGCAACCCGATTCCGACGGTCTTCACCAGAGATTTGATGGTGCGCTGTTTGAGCATGCCAGCCTCAACTATTGCCTAAAGCTATTGGCGTTATTTTTCAATAACGCAATACTACCACCGCCTTGTATCCCGCGCTGCACCACTTTGTTTCGGGGTGTTAGCGCAACGGTCATATATTGCGAGTAAATCACAATTTGGCGGTGGGTCGTATCAGCCGCGCAACGCCGCGAGGACGGCTTCGGCACTACTGACCTTGAATTCGCCCGGACCTTCGATGGCGAGGTGCGTCACCACGCCGTCGTCGATGACCATGGCGTAGCGCTTGGCGCGCACACCGAGGCCACGGCCGCTCAGATCCTGGTCGAGGCCGAGCGCGCGTGCCCACTCCGCGGCACCGTCGGCCATCATACGGACCTTGCCGCCAGCCTGCTGCTCACGGCCCCATGCACCCATCACGAACGCGTCGTTGACCGAATGGCACCAGATCTCGTCCACGCCGGCGGCTTGCAGCTGATCGGCCAGCGCGACGTAGCCTGGCACATGCTTGGCCGAGCAGGTCGGCGTGAACGCGCCGGGCAGACCAAACACCACCACCTTGCGGCCCTTGACCAGCTCCGCAACCGGGAACGCATTGGGACCGAGCGCGCAGCCACCGGTCTCGACTTCGAAAAACTCATAGAGCGTGGCGTCGGGCACGCGATTACCAACGGCGATCATGCGGGGGGTCCTTTCGGTTGAAGCCTGCCTGCATCATAGGGGCGGATGCAGCCGTGACCAAGCCGCAGTCACGCAAGAGGGCACTGCGGGTCGCAATTGAAACACGTTTTCAGAAAAGCCGTCCGCCCCGGGGTCGGTCAGACCTCGGGGCGGACGGCAGCATCCCGCCACCGGAAGGGCGAGAAACAGTCCGGGGAGGCGGCCGCTGGCACGCCTGTTCCGGCAACGGGATGCGGACGGAGGCTTTCCTGCACGGCGTCGCGTGACGGCCGGCACAGTCAGGACGAGTCAGGCCCCGCGTGGCACGAGCGGATGGGGAGCGCTCATGCCACGCGCGTGGGGCGCGGCGCGTTCTGTCTGGCGCGGCCGCTGCGCGGCACCGCCGGACTCAACTCAGTCCGCCTGCTTGCGCAGGAATGCGGGAATGTCGTACGTATCGACGCCCTTCTCCTGCAGCGCGGCCACGTGTGCCGACGCCGATTCGCGCGACGAACGCCATACCGCCGGCGTATCCAGGCCGCTGTAATCCGGCGAGGCATGGCTCGGTGCCGCCACCATGCCAGCCATCATCTGCACCGGGTTGTTGTCGGTACCCGTACGCAGCAGCGTCATCGGCTGTTGCTTCTTGGCCGAACGGCCCAGGCCTGTCGCCACCACGGTCACGCGCAGCGCATCGCTCATCGAGTCGTCGTACACCGTACCGAAGATCACGGTCGCATCTTCCGCGGCATAGCTGCGGATGGTGTTCATGACTTCCTTGGTTTCCGACAGCTTCAGCGAACGGCTGGCCGTGATGTTCACCAGCACGCCACGCGCGCCGGACAGGTCCACGCCTTCCAGCAGCGGACTTGCCACGGCTTGTTCGGCCGCCAGGCGCGCACGGTCCACGCCGGACACGGTGGCCGTGCCCATCATGGCCTTGCCCTGCTCGCCCATGACGGTTTTCACGTCCTCGAAGTCGACGTTCACCAGACCATCGACATTGATGATCTCGGCGATGCCGGCCACGGCGTTGTGCAGCACGTCATCCGCGCACTGGAAGCACTTGTCCATCTCGGCGTCGTCGCCCATCACTTCGAACAGCTTCTCGTTGAGTACAACGATCAGCGAGTCCACCGACGACTCGAGCTCGCTCGAGCCATGCTCGGCGACCTTGGCACGGCGCGCGCCTTCGAACTCGAACGGCTTGCTGACCACGCCCACGGTCAGGATGCCCATTTCCTTGGCAACCTGCGCCACGATCGGCGCGGCACCCGTACCGGTACCGCCGCCCATGCCGGCAGTGATAAAGACCATGTGCGCGCCGCGCAGCGAGTCGGCGATCTGCTCACGCGCCTGATCCGCGCAGTTGCGACCAACCTCCGGCTTGGCACCAGCGCCCAGACCCGTGTTGCCCAGTTGCAGCACCCGCGAGGCGGTGGAACGCTTCAGCGCCTGCGCGTCGGTATTCATGCAGATGAATTCCACACCCTGCACACCGCGGCTGATCATGTGCTGCACAGCGTTACCGCCCGCGCCACCCACACCGACCACTTTGATGATGGTGCCGTCCTGCAACTCCGATTCGATCATGTCAAAGTCCATCACTGCCTCCGAGAAGAATCAGTCCCCAAACGCTGCAGCCTCCCCGCCGCAACCCTTGGTTTCTGAACAAAAAAACAGAAAAGAGAAAAATCAAAAAAAACCGCTCGTCAGAAATTGCCGACGAACCATTCCTTCATACGTGTCCACACCTGCTTCACCGAACCGCTCTGCACGGCCACCTTGCGGCCCCGCATGCGCTGCACGCGGCCTTCCAGCAGCAGGCCCATCACCGTCGAGTAGCGCGGGCTCTTCACCACCTCGTGCAGGTTGCCGCGATACTCGGGCACGCCCACGCGCACCGGCTTCAGGAAGATGTCTTCGCCCAGTTCCACCATGCCCGGCATCATCGCGGTGCCGCCAGTGATGACCACGCCCGACGACAGCAGTTCCTCATAGCCCGACTCGCGCACCACCTGATGCACGAGCGAATACAGTTCTTCGATGCGCGGCTCGATCACCGCGGCCAGAGCCTGGCGCGACAGCGTGCGGGTGCCGCGATCGCCCACGCCGGGCACTTCGATCATGTCGTCCGGATCGGCAATCGCCTGCTTGGCGATGCCGTACTGGATCTTGATGTCTTCGGCATCGGGCGTCGGCGTGCGCAACGCCATGGCGATGTCGTTGGTGATCTGGTCGCCGGCGATCGGAATCACCGCGGTATGACGGATCGCGCCTTCGCTGAAAATCGCGATATCGGTTGTGCCGCCGCCGATATCGACCAGCACCACGCCGAGCTCCTTCTCGTCCTCGGTCAGCACCGCGAGGCTCGAGGCCAGCGGCTGCAGGATCAGGTCGTGCACTTCCAGGCCGCAGCGGCGCACGCACTTGACGATGTTCTGCGCCGCGCTGACCGCGCCCGTGACGATATGCACCTTCACCTCGAGGCGGATGCCGCTCATGCCGATCGGCTCGCGCACGTCCTCCTGGCCATCGATGATGAATTCCTGCGTGAGGATGTGCAGGATCTGCTGATCGGTCGGGATATTGACCGCCTTGGCGGTCTCGATCACGCGCGCCACATCGGTCTGCGTGACCTCCTTGTCCTTGATCGCGACCATTCCGCTCGAATTGAAGCTGCGAATGTGGCTGCCCGCGATGCCGGTGAAGACTTCCGAGATCTTGCAGTCGGCCATCAGCTCGGCTTCTTCAAGCGCGCGCTGGATCGACTGCACGGTGGCCTCGATATTGACCACGACCCCCTTCTTGAGCCCCTTGGACTCGGATTGGCCCATCCCGATCACTTCGTAGCTGCCGTCGGGGCGCAATTCCGCGACCACCGCCGCCACCTTCGAGGTGCCGATGTCCAGACCAACCAGAAGGTCCTTGTATTCCTTGCTCATCGAGTTTTCTCCGCGTTCTTGCTCTTGAGTCGCGTCGGATTGTTATTGGGACCATTACCTGCCGCCGCGCGCGTTGCCGCGGTGGCCGCCGCCTTGGCCGCTGCCGCGGCCTGCGCATCGGTCAGGAAGCGCACATTGGCCGCACGAATCGCAAAGCCGTTGGGGTAGCGCAGATCCGCGTACTCGATCTGCCGGCCCCACTGTTCAGTCACCTGCGGCCACGCCGTCACGAACCGCTTGACCCGGGCTTCCATCGCCGCCCGGTCCTCCTCGGTCTGCTCGCGGCCCAGCTCGACGACCATGCCGTTGGACAGCCGCGCGCGCCACGCATAGCGCGACGACAGCGCCACCGCCAGCGGCTCGGCCTTCAACGGCTTGAACCATTCGCGCATGACCTCCAGCTTTTCCACCACATCGCCCTGGCTGTCCGGCGGCCCGTCGAGCGCCAGCAACTGGGCATCTTCTTCCGCCTCGGCGGTATTGGCGACGAACACCTCGCCATACGTATTGATCAGGCGGCCGGTGTCCGCGCCGCCCCACGTGCCGAGCGCCTCGTGCTCTTCCACTTCCACGGCCAGCCCGTTGGGCCATTCGCGGCGCACGCTTGCGCGGCGTACCCATGGCACCGACTCGAACACCTGGCGCGCGGCATTGAGGTCGAGCGTGAAGAAATTGCCCGACAGCTTGCCCAGCGCGTTGGCGCGCACGCTCGGTCCGTTCACGTGGCGCAGCGTGGCGCCGTCCATCGACGACAGATCGACATGAGTGATGGCGAACACCGGCCGCTGGGCCAGCCACAACAGGCCGGCCGCGAGCGCCATCACCGCCACCAGCGCGTAGAGCGCGGAAGCGATGAGGTTGAGTGCGCGTGCGTTGTGCCACATGTCTTGGTTGATCTCGGTCGTCTATTTCAGTTGTCGATTTCTGGCGTTACTCGGGCTTCCAGTGTTCGTTGGGGTGCAGCTCCAGCGTGGCCTGCGCCACGACCTGCAGCACGAAATCCTCGTAGCTGATACCGGCCGCGCGCGCGGACATCGGCACCAGCGAGTGACCGGTCATGCCGGGCGAGGTATTCATTTCAAGCAGGTAGGGCTTGCCGTCGCGCGTGAGCATGACGTCGGCACGCGCCCATCCCCGGCAGCCGAGCACGCGGAACGCGTCGACCACCAGCTTGCGCACCTCGCCCTCGATGGCGGGAGGCAAACCTGACGGGCACAAGTATTGGGTAACGTCAGTAAAGTACTTATTTTGATAGTCGTAGTTCGACTCGGGCGCGACAATCTTGATAACTGGCAGCGCTTCGGCGCTGGCGCCCTCCCCCACCACGGGGCAAGTCAGCTCGTCGCCGTCGATGAACGACTCGGCAATCACGTCGAGATCGAGCGCGGCCGCCTTCTCGAAAGCGGCCTGCATCTGGTCCGCGGCGGTGACCTTGGTCAGGCCGATCGAGGAGCCTTCACGCGCGGGCTTGACGATCAGCGGCAGGCCGAGGTCGAGCACCACGGCCGCGAAATCGGTATCGGCCCGCAGCATCGCGAAGCGCGGCGTCGGCAGGTCGTGCGTGATCCAGAGCCGCTTGGTGGCCTGCTTGTCCATGGCCAGCGCGGACGCGAGCACACCGCTGCCGGTGTACGGAATGCCGAACTGCTCGAGCAGCCCCTGCATGGTGCCGTCCTCGCCGTAGCGGCCATGCAGCGCAATGAAGACGCGGTCGAACTTCTCGGCGACCAGGTCCGTCAGCGGGCGCAACGCGGGGTCGAAGCCATGCGCGTCCACACCGCGCGCCAGCAGCGCGGCCAGCACGCCGTTGCCCGACAGCAGCGAGATTTCGCGCTCGGCGGAACGGCCGCCGAACAGCACGCCGACCTTGCCGAGCGATTTCGGATCGATATTGGGGTTGGCGACGAAGCTCATGCCTGGCCTCCTGCCTGTTGCTGGTGGGACACGAGTTGTCCCGGAACGCCGCCGATCGACCCGGCACCCATCGTCACCACCACGTCGCCGGGGCGTACCGCGGTCAGGATGGCCTGCGCCATCTCGTCGATCTGTTCCACGAACACCGGCTCCACCTTGTTGGCCACGCGCAGCGCACGCGTCAACGCGCGGCCGTCGGCGGCGATGATCGGCTGCTCGCCGGCCGCGTAGACCTCGGCCAGCAGCAGCGCGTCAACGGTGCCCAGCACCTTGATGAAATCCTCGAAGCAGTCGCGCGTGCGGGTAAAGCGGTGCGGCTGGAAGGCCAGCACGAGCCGGCGGTCCGGGAACGCGCCGCGTGCCGCGGCCAGCGTCGCGGCCATTTCCACCGGATGGTGACCATAGTCGTCGACCAGCGTGAAGGTGCCGGTGCCATCGGGCGTAGCCACCTCGCCGTAGCGCTGGAAGCGACGGCCCACGCCGTGAAATTCGCGCAGCGCCTTGACGATCGCGGCATCGGGGACTTCGAGCTCGGTCGCAATGGCGATCGCGGCCAGCGCGTTCTGGATGTTGTGCAGCCCCGGCAGATTCAGCACCACGTCGAGCGGCGGCTCGGCGTGGCCGTTGAGCTGGCGCAGCACCGTGAAATGCATCTGGCCATCGACCGCGCGCGGATTGACCGCGCGCACCTGCGCATCCTCGGCAAAGCCGTAACGCACCACGGGCTTGGACACGAACGGCAGAATCTCGCGCACGTTCGGGTCATCCACGCACAGCACCGCGATGCCGTAGAACGGCAGGCGCTGCGTGAACTCGATAAACGCCTGCTTGAGCCGCGAGAAGTCGTGCCCGTACGTCTCCATGTGGTCCGCGTCGATGTTCGTGATCACTTCCATCACCGGGAACAGGTTCAGGAACGACGCGTCCGATTCATCGGCTTCCGCCACGATAAAGTCGCCGGTACCCAGGCGCGCGTTGGCGCCCGCGGAGTTCAGGCGGCCACCGATCACGAAGGTCGGATCGAGTCCGCCCTCGGCCAGCACCGAAGCCACCAGGCTCGTGGTGGTGGTCTTGCCGTGCGTGCCGGCAATCGCCACGCCCTGCTTGAGCCGCATCAGTTCGGCCAGCATGACCGCGCGCGGCACCACCGGGATGCGCTGCGCGCGCGCGGCCAGCACCTCGGGGTTGTCGTTGGTGACGGCGGTCGATACGACCACCGCGTTGGCGCCCGCCACATTGGCGGCGTCGTGCCCGTGGGTCACGCGCGCGCCGAGCGAGGCCAGCCGCTTCGTGGCCGCATTGCTGCCCACGTCCGACCCCGACACCTTGTAGCCCAGGTTCAACAGGACCTCCGCGATGCCGCTCATGCCGGCGCCGCCGATGCCTACGAAGTGGATGTTTTTGACGATATGCTTCATCGATTCCGTTCTGTCATGCGCCCGCCATCTGATCGCAGATCTCGGCGACGCGCCGGGTTGCTTCAGGTTTGGCCAGGCCGCGCGCCGCGCGCGCCATGTCTTTCAATTGCGGCCGCGACAGGGTGGCCAGCGTCTGTGCCAGCCCCTGCGCGGTCAGTTCATGTTGTGGCACCAGCAGCGCCGCTCCCTGTTTCGACAGGAATGCGCCATTGGTGGTCTGGTGGTCGTCCACCGCGTGCGGGAACGGCACGAACAGCGCGGCCACACCGGCGGCCGCCACTTCCGAAACCGTCATCGCGCCCGCGCGGCAGATGACCAGATCGGCCTCGGCATATGCCGCGGCCATGTCGTCGATAAACGCCACGCACTCGCCCGCCACACCGGCGGCGGCGTAGTTCGCGCGCAGCTGATCGATCTGCTTGGCGCCGGCCTGATGCCGCACCACCGGCTGTGCCGACTCCGGCAACAGCGCGATGGCCTTCGGCACCACGTCGTTGAGCGCGGCCGCGCCCAGGCTGCCGCCCACCACGAGCACGCGCAGCGGGCCGGTGCGGCCGTCATAGCGCTGCTCCGGCGGGGCCAGTTGCGTCACCTCTTCGCGCACCGGGTTGCCGGTCCATTCGCTGTTCGGCAGCGCATCGGGGAACGCGCACAACACGCGGTCCGCCACCTTCGCCAGTACCTTGTTGGTCAGGCCCGCGATGGAGTTCTGCTCGTGCAGCACGAGCGGACGCCCCAGCAGCGACGCCATCATCCCGGCCGGGAACGTGATGTAGCCCCCCATGCCGAGTACCACGTCGGGCCGCACGCGGCGCAGCGCGCCGATGCTCTGCCAGAACGCGCGCAGCAGATTCAGCGGCAGCAGCAGCTTGGTCACGAGACCCTTGCCGCGCAGACCGCCGAACTGGATGAATTCCATCGGAATGTCATGCTTCGGCACCAGCGTCGCTTCCATGCCCGTGCGATTGCCGAGCCAGACCACGCGCCAGCCTTCGTCGCGCAACGCCCGCGCGACCGCCAGCCCCGGGAACACATGTCCCCCGGTGCCGCCAGCCATCACGAGCAGCGTGCGTGCGGTCATACCTTCCCCCCACGCATCAGAACGCGATTCTCGTAGTCGATACGAAGCAGAATCGCCAACGCAACACAGTTCATCAGGATGCCGGAGCCGCCGTAGCTCACCAGCGGCAACGTCAGCCCCTTGGTCGGCAACAACCCGAGGTTCACGCCCATGTTGATAAAGGTCTGCCACCCGATCCATACGCCGATGCCCTTCGCCACCAGCCCCGCGAACGTGCGATCCAGCTGCAGCGCGGTGCGGCCGATGCCGAACGCGCGGCGCACGAGCCAGTAGAACAGCACAATCACCACCAGCACGCCGATAAAGCCGAATTCCTCGCCGATCACCGCGAGGATAAAGTCGGTATGCGCTTCCGGAAGGTAGTGCAGCTTCTCGATGCTGCCGCCCAATCCCACGCCAGTCCATTCACCGCGGCCGAATGCGATCAGCGAGTGCGTGAGCTGATACGCCTTGCCCAGCGCGTTGCTCTCTTCCCACGGATTCAGATACGCGAAGATCCGCTCGCGCCGCCATGGCGACGCGGTAATCAGCAGCGCGAACGCGCCCACCGCCACCCCGACCAGGCCCGCGAACAGCTTGCCGTTGATGCCACCGAGGAACAGGATGCCCATGGCCACCGCGGCGATCACGAGAAACGCACCCATGTCGGGCTCGAGCAGCAGCAGCATGCCCACCACCACCACCGCCACGCCCATCGGCAGGAAGCCCTTGGACACGGTCTGCATCCACTCCTGCTTGCGCACCGTGTAGTTGGCCGCGTACAGCACCACCGCGAGCTTCATCAGCTCCGACGGCTGGAAATTCATCACGCCGAGCGGAATCCAGCGCCGCGCGCCGTTGACGCCCTTGCCCACGAACGGGACCAGCACCACGATCAGCAGCAGCAGCGCGATCACGAACAGCTTGGGTGCGTAGCGGTCCCACACCTTGACCGGGATCTGGAACGCGATCAGCGCCGTGGACAGCCCGATAAACAGCGCAAACGCGTGCCGCCACAGGAAATGGCTTTCGCGGTAGTTGGCGTAGCGCGGCGAGTCAGGCAGCGCGATCGAGGCCGAATAGACCATCACCAGGCCGAACGCGAGCAGCACGATCGACACCCACAGCAGGGGCTGGTCGTACTCCATCATGCGGGAACGTGTCGGCTTGACCCCCGAGACGGCATCGCGCAGGCCACCCCACGCGTTGCCGATGGTGGCGCCGATGAAACCGCTGCGCTTGACCTGTGCGTCGTTCATGGCAGGATCCCCCGGGACAGTGCCAGTTCTTCCACCGCGCCGCGGAACACCTCGGCGCGATGCACGTAATTGCGGAACATATCGAGACTCGCGCAGGCCGGCGACAGCAGTACCACGTCCCCCCCGTGCGCCAGCCCGGCCGCCTGCATCACGGCGGCCTCGAGCGATTCCGCATCGAGCAGGTTCGCCCCCGTAGCCTCCAGCGCCGCGCGCAGCTCGCCCGCGTCCTTGCCGATCAGCACCACCGCGCGCGCGTACTGCGCCACCGGCGCCGCCAGCGGCGAGAAATCCTGCCCCTTGCCCTCGCCGCCCGCGATCAGCACCACGCGCTTGTCCAGCCCGTTGAGCGCCGCCACCGTGGCACCGACATTGGTGCCCTTGCTGTCGTCGAAGTACTCGACCTCGTCGATCGTTGCCACCCATTCCACGCGATGCGGCTCGCCGCGATACTCACGCAGGCCGTGCAGCAACGCCGACAGCGGCAGATCGATCGCGCGGCACAGCGCCAGCGCGGCCATCGCATTGGTCGCGTTGTGCAGCCCGCGGATATGCAGCGCGTCCGCCGGCATCAGGCGCTTGTGGCGCACCGGCACGGCTTCCTCGACGGCACCGGCCGCCTTGCGGCGACGTGGCTTCTGCTCGCCTTCGGCCTCGCTATCGGGCTCCGCCAGCACGAGCCACGGCATGCCGCCCTCGCGCAGCACGCCATAGCTACCCGCGTGTTCCGGCAGATCGGTGCCGAACGTCACCGGCGTACGACCGGAATCGCGGCCTGAATCGCGACCCGAATCACGACCCGAGCGCGCCATGTCCATGGTCAGGCGGTCGTTGCGGTTGAGCACCTGCACGCAACCCTTGTCCGCCGGCCCGAACACGCGCGCCTTGGCGGCCGCGTACGCTTCCATGGTGCCGTGCCAGTCGAGGTGATCCTGCGTGACGTTGAGCACCGTCGCCGCATGCGGCGCCAGCGAGAACATGTATTCCAGCTGGAAGCTCGACAGCTCCAGCACCCACACGTCGGGCAGCGTCGCGCTGTCGATGCACGCCGACAGCTTGTCCAGCGCGGACGGGCTGATATTGCCTGCCACCGCCACGGTCTTGCCCGCGCGCTCGACCAGACGGCCGGTCAGCGCGGTCGTTGTGGTCTTGCCGTTGGTGCCGGTAATCGCCAGCACGCTCGGCGCGTAGCCAGACACGCCTTCGAGATAACCGAGTGCCTGCGCGAACAGTTCGATCTCGCCCCACACGGGAATGCCACGTGCCTGCGCGGCGTCCAGCAGCGCACGGGTGGCTGGCTCGTTCGGCGAGAGGCCCGGGCTGATCGCCACCAGTGCCACGTCGTCGAGCAGCGACTCGGTGAAAGCCCCGCCGACAAAGGCGGCATTGCTCACATCGGCCCGCAGCGCGGTCAGGTTGGCAGGCGCCTCGCGCGTGTCGGCCACACGCACGCGGCAGCCGTTCCGGCCGCACCAGCGTGACATGGCCAGCCCCGACTCGCCGAGGCCCAATACCAGCACATGAGGTTTCTGCAACGCGCCAAACACTTCGTATTCCCGCCTTCTATCCAGTTGATCAGTTGATATAACGATTACCGCAGCTTCAGCGACGAGAGCCCGATAAGCACCAGCAGCATCGTGATGATCCAGAACCGCACCGTCACCTGCGTCTCCTTCCAGCCGCTCAGCTCGAAGTGGTGGTGCAGCGGCGCCATCTTGAACAACCGACGGCCCTCGCCATACCGGCGCTTGGTGAACTTGAACCACGTCACCTGCAGCATCACCGACAGCGTTTCCACCACAAAGATGCCGCCCATCACGAACAACACGATCTCCTGCCGCACGATGATCGCGATCGTGCCCAGCGCGCCGCCGAGCGCCAGCGCGCCTACGTCGCCCATGAAAACCTTGGCCGGGTGCGCGTTGAACCAGAGGAACGCGAGCCCCGCGCCGGCCATCGCCGAGCAGAAGATCAGCAACTCCCCCGCGCCCGGGATATGCGGGAACAGCAGGTACTTGCTGTACACCGAACTGCCCATCACATACGCAAACACGCCCAGACCGCCACCCACCAGCACCACCGGCATGATCACCAGGCCGTCGAGACCGTCGGTCAGGTTGACCGCGTTGCTCGAGCCGACGATCACGAAGTACGACAGCACGATAAAACCGGCCACGCCAAGCGGATAGCTGACCTCCTTGAAGAAGGGCACAATCAGGTTGGTCTTGTACGGCACGTCCGCCAGAAAGCCGCCTTCGATCCAGCTAAGGAACAGCGTCCACACGCGCACGTTGCTGGCCTCCGACACCGAGAACGCGAGGTAGGTCGCGGCCACGAGGCCAATCAGCGTCTGCCAGAAAAACTTTTCGCGGCTCGACATGCCGCGCGGGTCGCGATACACCACCTTGCGGTAATCATCGACCCAGCCCACCGCGCCGTAACCGATGGTGACCAGCAACACCACCCAGATGAAACGATTGCCCCAGTCGCACCACAGCAGCGTGGAGACGCCGATCGAGATCAGCACCAGCACGCCACCCATCGTCGGCGTACCCGACTTGACCAGGTGCGTCTGCGGGCCGATCGTGCGCACGGCCTGGCCGATCTTCAGTTCGGTCAGACGACGAATCACCCACGGGCCGAAACCGAGGCCGATCACCAGCGCGGTGAGGTTGGCCATCACCGCGCGAAACGTCAGGTAGTTGACGACCCGCAGGAAGCTGTAATCGTTTTGCAGCCACTGGGCCAGAGCCAATAACATCGTTAGTCTTTTCGTGATTGAACGGGAGTGGATGCGACCAGCGCATCGACGATCCGTTCCATGCGCATAAAGCGCGATCCCTTCACCAGCACGGCGCCCGCATCGGCCACCGTCCCTCCCTTGTTGTCCTGCGTCGCATTGCCTGACGTCTGCAGCAGCACCTGCGCGAGCGCCTCGGCGCTCTCTACATGCGTGGCGCCCGCACCGAATGCGTTGACCGTATGCACGGCCAGTTCGCCGGTGGCCCACAGGGCATCGACGCCGCGCTCGCGTGCATAGGCACCGATCTCCGTGTGGAACGCGGGGCCCTGATCGCCCACCTCGCCCATATCGCCGAGCACCAGCACGCGCGGCGCGGCAAACCCGGCCAGCACGTCGATCGCGGCGCGCATCGAATCCGGATTGGCGTTATAGGTGTCGTCGATCACCACCACGCCGGCCGGCGTGTGCTTGACCTGCAGGCGGCCCTTGACCGCCGTGAAGCCGCCGAGGCCCGCCTGAATCGCGGCCACCTCGACACCGGCGGCCAGCGCACAGGCCGTGGCCGCGAGCGCATTGCGCACGTTGTGCGTGCCAAGCACCTGCAGGCGGACATCGAATGTCTTGCCGGGTGCGGTCACATGCAGCACCTGCACACCGTCATCGAGCGTGACTGTCGCGCGTACATCCGCACCGGCATCGGTGCCGAACGTCAGCACCGGCCGGCCCGCGGCGCTTTTGCGCCAGATGTCGGCATGCGCGCCACCGCTCTCTGCATCGACCGGGAACACCGCGACACCATCGGCCGGCAGCGCGGCGATCGCGTGCGCATGCTCCTGTGCCACCGCCTCCACGCTGACCATAAACTCCTGGTGCTCGCGCTGGGCGTTGGTAATGACCGCAACGGTCGGCTGCGCGATGCGCGCCAGATAGATCGTCTCGCCCGGATGGTTCATGCCGAGCTCGAGCACGGCCAGCTTGTGGTGCGCGCGCAGGCGCAGCACCGTCAGCGGCAGGCCGATATCGTTGTTCAGGTTGCCGCCGGTGGCGAGGCGATCGGCTTCGCCGACGGCCGCCGCGAAGATCGCGGCGATCATTTCCTTGACGGTGGTCTTGCCGTTGCTGCCGGTCACGGCCACGGTCGGCGGCGTGAACGTGCGACGCCAGCCGGCCGCGAGGTCGCCCAGCGCCACGCGCGTATCGGGCGCGACGATGGCGGGCACGCCCACATCGACATCACGGCTCACCAATACCGCGGCGGCGCCGCGCGCCACCACGTCGGCGAGAAAGTCATGCGCATCGAACCGCTCGCCGCGCAGCGCGACGAACAGGTCGCCGGGCGCCACGGTGCGGCTGTCGGTATGCACGCGCGAGAACGCCTGCGTGGCATCCCCCAGCACGCGTCCGCCGTCGATCCAGGCAGCGGCCTGTTGCAGCGTGGTCATCATGTTGTTCATCTCGGAGGTCATGCGGACACCCCCCGGGTACCGAGCGTCAGGCGCACGTGCTCGCGATCGGAGAACGGACGCTTGCGGCCCTGAATCTCCTGCGTCGCCTCATGGCCCTTGCCTGCCACCAGCACCACGTCGGCTGGTGCCGCATGCTTGATTGCGTAAAGGATCGCGGCCGCGCGGTCCTCGATCTGCCGGGCACGCGCGCGATCTTGCATGCCATCGGCGATGGCGTCGAGGATGGCCTGCGGATCTTCGCTGCGCGGGTTGTCGCTGGTCAGCACCGCCTCGTCGGCCAGGCGTTCCACCACCTCACCCATCAGCGGACGCTTGGTCGCGTCGCGATCGCCACCACAGCCGAACACGCACCACAGCCGACCCTGCCGCGCAGCCGCCACCGGGCGCAGCGCGGCCAGCGTCTTGGCCAGTGCGTCGGGTGTATGCGCGTAGTCGACCACCGCGAGCGGGGCCTCGTGGCCGCCGAACAGCTCCATGCGGCCATCCACGGGCGTGAGCGCGCGCAACGCGCCGAGCGCGGCATCCCATGCCACGCCGTTGGCGAGCGCGGCGCCGAGCACCGCGAGCAGATTGCTCACATTGAACTGGCCGATCAGCGGAGTCAGTACATCGGCGCTGCCGAAGCTGCCATCTATATGGAATGCCGTACCCGTAGCGGTGGCACGTACGCCGGTCGCGCGCAGCCATTCGGCGCGCGCGGCCGACGGGGTGGCGTCGCCGTCGATGCCATATTCGATCACGCGCGGCGCGGATGTTCCCGCCGCGTCGCTGGCGAGCAAGCGCTGGCCCATCGCGTCATCGCGATTGATCACCGCCGTGCCCAGGCCTTCCCAGCGGAACAGCAACTGCTTGGCCGCCTCGTATTCGGCCATCGTGCCGTGATAGTCGAGGTGGTCCTGCGTCAGATTGGTCAGCACCGCCACGTCGAAGCGCGTGCCAGCCACGCGGCCCTGCTCGAGCCCGTGCGACGACACTTCCATCGTCACCGCGCGCGCGCCGGCGTCGTTAAGATCGGCCAGGCTCTGCTGCAGTTGCACCGCATCGGGCGTGGTAAAGCCCGTCATATGCAGCGCGTCCGGAAAGCCCGTGCCCAGCGTGCCGATAGTCGCGCACGGCGTGCCGGCGGCCTGCAGCACGCGCGCCAGCCATTGCGCGCACGACGTCTTGCCATTGGTACCGGTGATGCCGGTCACGGCAAGATTGCGCTCGGCGATGCGATACCAGCCCGCGGCGATCGGGCCCGCCACACGGTGCAGGCCGGTCACGGCCAGATGCGGAGCAGCATCGCCGTCCTTCCACGCGTAACCGTCGGCTTCGTACACCACCGCCGACGCGCCGGCGGCAATCGCGCTGGCGATATGCGGGCGGCCATCGGTCGCCAGCCGCGCATTGCCCAGCACGTACGCGAAGAACACGTCGTTGGGCGCGAGCCGGCGCGTGTCGCCCGTCAGGCGCGCGCCGGCTGGCACCCGCGCATGCAGCCAGGCCAGCGCGTCGCTGGCCTGTTGTCGAATGTCTGCGGGGAGGATCGGATGGTCCGTCATTGCGTCGCGGCCCACGGTTCGCTCTCCTGCACCTTGTCGCTGACCATGAGCTGGCGGATCGGCGAATCGGGCTGGACATTCAGCGCGCGCAGCGTGCCACCCATGATCTGCGAGAACACCGGCCCCGCCGCCGCGCCACCGTAGTGGCTGCCAGAGGTCGGCTCATCGACGCTCACCGCGACGATCACGCGCGGGTTCGACATCGGCGCCAGGCCGATGAACGACGCGCGATACTTGCTGCGGTCATAGCCGCGGCCCACATGCTTGTACGCGGTACCGGTCTTGCCGCCCACGCGGTAGCCCATCACCTGCGCCTCGGGCGCGGTACCACCGGGCGCGGTCACGGTCTCGAGCATGCCACGCACATCGCGCGCCACCTGCGGCGAGAGCACGCGCTCGCCCGTGACCGGGCCATTGGTCTTGAACATCGACACCGGGATGATCTCGCCGTCGTGCGCGAAGATCGTATAGGCGTGCGCGATCTGGAACAGCGACACCGACAGACCGTAGCCGTACGACATCGTGGCCTGCTCGATCGGCCGCCAGCTCTTGAACGGCCGCACGCGCCCCGCCACCGCGCCGGGGAAGCCGAGCTTCGGCGCCTGGCCCAGGCCAACGCTGGTAAACATGTCCCACATTTCCTGCGGCTTGAGCATCATCGCGATCTTGGTCGTGCCGATGTTGCTCGACTTCTGGATCACGCCGCCCACGGTCAGCGCGCCGTAGTTGTGCGTATCGGAGATCGTCGCGCCTTCGAAGTTGTACTTGCCAGTGGTCTGGACCACGGTCGACGGCGTCACACGCTTGAGCTGCAACGCGAGCCCGATCGTAATCGGCTTCATCATCGAGCCCGGCTCGAACGTATCGGTCAGCACGCGGTTGCGCAGCTGCTCGCCGGTCAGCCGCGAGCGATCGTTCGGGTTGTAGGTCGGCCAGTTGGCCAGCGCCAGCACCTCGCCGGTCTGGGCGTCAAGCACCACCGCGCTCACGGCCTTGGCCTTGCTGCGCTCGGCGGCGGCCTTGACCTCGTTGAAGGCCAGGTACTGAATCTTCGCGTCGATCGACAACTGCATGTCGCGGCCATCGCGCGGCGTCTTGAGGATTCCGACGTCCTCGACCACACGGCCCAGACGATCCTTGATGACCTGACGCGCGCCGGGCCGGCCGGCCAGCATCTCCTCGCGCGCCAGCTCCACGCCTTCCTGCCCCTTGTCCTCGACGTTGTTGAAGCCGACGATGTGCGCCATCGCCTCGCCTTCGGGGTAGAAGCGCTTGTACTCGCGCGTCTGATGGATACCGTCGATCTTGAGGGCGGCGATCTTGTCGGCGGCGTCGGGCAACACCTGACGCTTGAGGTAGACGAAGCTCTTGTCCTCGTCGAACTTGCGCTGCAGGTCCTTCTCGGACATCTCGAGCAGCTTCGCGAGCTGGCGCTTGTCCGCAGCCGCGATGTCGTTCGGCACGTCCTCGGGCACGGCCCACACCGCCTTCACCGGCAGGCTCGTCGCCAACACCAGGCCGTTGCGGTCAAGGATCTTGCCGCGCGTGGCGGGCAGCTCCAGCGTGCGCTGGAACCGTTTCTTGCCTTCGGCTTCGTAGAACTGATTGCCAGGTCCCTGAATCCACAGCGCGCGCGCGGCCAGCGCCGCGAACGCCGCGAACATCAGGAACACCACGAATTTGGAACGCCACATCGGCAACCGCAGACCCAGCACCGGACTGGCCGAGAACTGGCCCGTGCGCGGCCGTGGTGACTGCGACGGCTGCTGGGGCGGCTGCGGCTGCTGCCGGGAGGATTGACGGGACTGGCTGGCGCGCGTGCGAGCGCCAAGGCCTGGACGGGCGAGGCTCATTTGCTGTCCTCCGCCGCCGGGGCGCTCGCGGCGGCCCCGAACGCAGGCAACGCCACGCCGGCCAGATACTGGGTCTTGCCCGGCATCACCGTGGCCATCTTCAACTGCGCGCGCGCGGCATCGGCGATACGCGCGCTCTTGCCAAGTGCACTCTGCTGGTACTGCAGGCGCGACCAGTCGATATCGAGCTGCTTCTCCTCCGCCTGCGCGCGCTCGAGTGCGACGAACAGCGTGCGCGCCTGGTGCTGGGCACCGACGAGCGACAGCGCGCAGAACACCAGCGCGGCGAGCAGGAAGAAGGTCAGTCGATTCATGCCGGCATCGCTCCTACCGCCCCATTCGGCAACTTCTCGGCCACGCGCATCACGGCGGAGCGCGCGCGCGGATTCTCGGCCACCTCTTCGGTGCCCGGCTTGAAGCGGCCAAGCAGCTTCAGCGTCGGCTGCGGCAGATCCACCGCACGCAGCGGCGCGCGGCGCAGCGCCGGGTCGGCGTCCATATCCGGACGCGCGTGCGCCTGCATGAACCGCTTGACGATGCGATCCTCGAGCGAATGGAAGCTGATCACCACGAGACGGCCTCCGTCCTGGAGCAGTTCGTACGCTGCCTTCAGCCCTCTTTCGAGGTCCTCAAGCTCTTGATTGATGAAAATCCGTAGAGCTTGAAAGGTGCGGGTCGCAGGGTCCTGACCCTTCTCGCGTGTTTTGACGGTTTTCGCCACGAGCGCGGCAAGGTCGGCAGTAGTGGCGAGAGGTCCCCCATCGCCGGGTTCGCTCCGGCGAGCAACAATCGCCTTTGCAATCTGTACAGCAAACCGTTCTTCCCCATAGTCTCGTATCACCCTGGCAATGTCGTGCTCGTCCGCCTGCGCGAGCCATTCGGCCGCGGTCATGCCGCGCGTGGTGTCCATGCGCATGTCCAGCGGGCCATCGAAACGAAAGGAAAACCCCCTCGCCGCCTCGTCGATCTGGGGCGAGCTGATGCCCAGGTCGAGCAACACACCCGCGAGCGGCGCGCGCTCGGCCAGGCGTTCGCCCATCGTGCGGTAGCTCGCGTGCTCAATGGAGAAGCGGGCATCCTGGATGGTGCCCGCTTCTGCGATTGCTGCCGGATCCTTGTCGAACGCGACGAGTGCTCCAGCTGGTCCCAACCGCGCGAGAATGGCGCGGCTGTGCCCGCCCCGGCCGAAGGTGCCGTCCACATAGACGCCGTCGGGCCGCCAGACGAGCGCCTCGACGGCTTCGTCCAGCAACACGGTGCGATGGCGCAGGGCGGTGGTCCCCGGCGTTCCGGTAGGGCTCATGACCTCTTCAGAAAGAGAATTGCTTCAACGCTTCCGGCATGCCCTGCGCCATCGCCTGTTGTTCCTTGGCGGTGTACGTCGCGGCATCCCAGATTTCGAAATGACTGCCCATGCCGAGCAGCATGACTTCCTTGTCGAGCGTGGCGGCACTGCGCAGCTCCGGTGCAATCAGCACACGGCCGGCGCCGTCCATGTCCACGTCGGCGGCATTGCCCAGAAAGATGCGCTTCCACCAGTGCGCGTCCATCGGCAGTGCCGCAATACGGGTACGGAAGGATTCCCATTCGGGTCGGGGAAACAGCAACAGGCAGCCGTCCGGGTGCTTGGTCAGCGTCACCCGGCCCTCGGCCTGCTGATGCAGCGCCTCGCGATGCCGCGCCGGAATGGACATCCGGCCCTTGGCATCCAGCGAGAGCGCCGAAGCTCCCTGGAACAAATCTCTCCCCCGGTTTCACCGCAGCATCCTGCTATCGCTTGCCGGACGTTGCGGCGCGAACCCGCAAGCTTCCCGGAATGATGGCAGTAATGCACCCCTAAATCACACAAAAACACACTTGCTCACACAATTTCCCACTTTAGAGTAAGCACTTTGGCCGGTCAAGGCTGCGTATCGGCGGAGGAAAGGGGTTTTTGTAATCAGAACAAAGACTTAGCGCGCCAACCTCACGCACCATGACAGTGAAATATCAATGAAATGAAGGTCTTAGGGAGTAAACCGGAGAAAACACCTGAGAACTGCCGGAGGACACCGCGCTGAAATGCGAATTTTCTGCGATTTTGCATCGTTGCGAAGGATACAACGTTTTGCCGCACGCCCCGCTCGCGCAAGGGTTCAGGCGGGTTTTCCACAGGCACCGTAGTCAGCGCGCATTGCACGCACCGCTGGTGCCTGCGATGACGATCGCAGATACCCCTTGGACGCGCGTCGAACGTCCATCAGACGCTCATCAGACTCGGTAAGCGGTGGTGGTCATCACGCGCGATGCACCACGCATGAGCGCGCGGATGGGCGCGGGCAGCGGCACGCCGCCCGCATCGCGCGCGGCATCGCCATGGCGGATCTCGTCGTCGCGCATCTGCGCGAGGATCGCGCGCGAACGGCCATCGGCCGGCGGCAGCTTGTCGAGGTGGCTGGTCAGATGATGTTCGACCTGACGCTCGGTCTCGGCGACGAAGCCGAGGCTCACGCGGTCGCCCGCGCGCCCGGCCAGCCAGCCGATGGCAAACGCGCCCGCGTACCACACCGGGTTGAGCAGGCTCGGACGCGAGCCGAGCTCGCGCAGCCGATCCGCGCACCACGCCAGATGGTCTTCTTCCTCGCGCGCGGCTTCGTCCATCTGCGCGCGCACCGGCGCGCTATGCGCCGTCAGCTTCTGGGCCTGGTACAGGGCCTGCGCGCAGACCTCTCCCACATGGTTGATTCGCATGAGCCCGGCCACGTGACCGCGCTCGGCCTCCGACAGCGGTTCGGTATCGGGCGCAAGCCGGTTCGCGGGATTTTCACGACCGGCGCGCGTCACGCCCACGATCGCACGCAATGCCACATCGAATTCTCGAATCAGGGAGTCCATGTATGTCAACGCCAGAGCTGTCAAAAAAATAGGCAATGAGGAGTTTCCAGCAGGCATCGTAACCCTACGAAAAAGAGGCCACAGCCGGTCCGGGAATTCCCGCATTGTACTCTGCCCCTCCATGTACGCGCCCTGCCAAGCCGCGCCAGCGCTAGCTCCGGTCCTCAGAAACCCTTAGTTGTGAAAAGCAGACAAGACGTTTACCTCAGGGTCAAATGCATGATTCCGTGCGCTAGAGTGTTTCCCGACTTCGGAAAGAAGTTGAGCGCGAAAGGATGAGAGAGAGAGGCAGTGAGGAGATTCTTCCGCGCTCCAAATAATTCTTATATGGAGATAACCGAGCATGAAGAAATCGCTTCTCGCGCTTGCGGCTTTGAGTACGTTCTCCGGCGTGGCGGCCGCTCAAACGAGCGTGATCCTCTACGGCGTGGTCGATGTGCCGATCGAATACAACAATCACCTCGCACCCGGCTTCAACCAACCCGGCGGCGGCAGCCGCGTGGGGCTGCAGACTGGCGGCGGCCTGTCCGGCTCGCGCTGGGGTCTGCGCGGTACCGAAGACCTTGGCGGCGGCCTCAAGGCGCTGTTCGTGCTCGAGTCGGGCTTTGGCCTCGATGACGGCAAATCGCAGCAGGGCGGACGTCTGTTCGGCCGGCAGGCCTACGTCGGCCTGCAGAGCGACTCGGTGGGTCGCCTGACGTTCGGCCGTCAGTACACGACGATGTTCGACATGTTCGCGAACTTCTCGCCGACCGGTTACGCCACGATCTACGAGCCGGTGGTCGCGCAGCTCGGTACCAACTTCCGCTCCGACAACACCGTCAAATACACCGCCGTGTTCGGTCCGCTCACCGCGGAAGCCCACTGGAGTTTCGGCACGGGCGTCGCGGCCATCGGCCTGAACCCGCTCGCCAACGGCGGCGCGGGCGAGCAACCGGGCAACTTCGACAACAACGCGGGCGGCGGAGCCGGCCTGTTGTATCTGTCGGGTCCGTTCGGCCTGACGGTTGCCTACGATGAATGGCGCCCCACCGCGACCATCAACGACCCGGGCCGCTCGCGCAAGATTGGTGCCGCGGGCAGCTATTCATACGGGCCCGCCAAGCTGATGGCCGGTTACCGCTGGGGCCGCATCACCGCGCCCGATGGCAGCGAGCTGCAACGCGACAACTACTACTGGGTGGGCCTGAACTACCAGGTCACCGCGCCGCTTGGTCTCACGCTGGCCTATTTCTATCAGGACCTCAAGCAACTGCGCCCGACGATCGCCTCGCCGTCGAACAACCCGGCCAATCCGTGGCAAATCAGCTTCGTCGCGGACTACAACTTCTCGAAGCGCACCGACGTGTACCTGACCACGGGTTTCTCCAAGAACTCGGGCCTGAACTTCGACACCTCGGCGGTCAGCTTCGCGAACGGGTACTTCCCGCAAACGGGCAAGAACACCATGATTGGCGTGGCCGTCGGTATCCGCCACAAGTTCTGACCCAAGGGTCGAGGGAAATTCCGCGGCTGACAGTGGGATTTCCCTCATCCACGATGTGCGCGACATGCAACTAGAATGGCGGCGAGACCGGACCCATCCCGGCCCCATTCTGGAGACATCGCCATGCAACAACCTCGCCGCCGCGCCCTCGCGCAGCTGCTGTCCGCCGCCCTGCTGCCGCTGGTCGGTACGTTCGTCGGTCCGATCACTGCCGCGCACGCCGCCGACCCCTACCCGAACAAGCCCATCCGCCTGATCGTGCCTTTCGCCGCCGGCGGCACCACCGATATCCTTGCGCGCGCGGTGTCCGCGGAACTGTCCAAGCTGGCGGGCTGGACCGTCGTGGTCGACAATCGCCCCGGCGCTGGCGGCAATATCGGCTCGGATATGGTCGCCAAATCCGCGCCCGATGGCTACACGCTGCTGATGGGCACCGTTGGCACCCATGGCATCAACCAGTCGCTGTACGGCAAGCTGCCGTTCGATCCGATCAAGGACTTCGCGCCGATCACGCTCGTGGCGTCGGTGCCGAACGTGCTGGTGGTCAATCCGGCCTTCGCGCAGCAGAACCACATCAACAGCGTCAACGACCTCATCGCCTATGCGCGCGCCAATCCGGGCAAGCTGAATATGGCCTCGAGCGGCAATGGCACCTCGATCCATCTGGCCGGCGAACTGTTCAAGACGCAGACCAAGACCTTTATGGTCCATTTCCCGTACCGTGGCAGCGGCCCGGCGCTGGCGGACCTGGCGGGCGGGACCATGCAGGTGATGTTCGACAACCTGCCGTCGTCAATGGCCCTGATCAAGGCCGGCAAGCTCAAGGCACTCGCCGTGACGAGCGCCAAGCAGTCGCCGGCGCTGCCCGACCTGCCCACCATCGCGCAGGCTGCCAAGCTGCCCGGCTTCGAGGCCAGTTCGTGGTTCGGCCTGCTGGCCCCGGCCGGCACCCCGCCCGAGATCATCCAGAAGATCCAGCAGGAAGTGGCCAAGAGCCTGGCCACGCCGGCGGTACGCGAACGCATGCTCGCGCAGGGCGCGGACCCCAGCGGCAACACGCCCGAGCAATTCGCGGCGCTGATCAAGTCCGAGCACGTCAAATGGGCCAAGGTGGTCAAGGACTCGGGCGCCAAGGTGGACTGACGGGCATGGGCGCGGTGCGCATGGGCATATACTTCAGGCATCAACCAATGCCCGCCGCGCCGCCATGCCCACCGCCAGGCCTACTGCCAACGGACCCGCCAGCAACGGCATTGCCGACGACACGTCCGGCGATGCCGGTCTGCCACCGTTAGATCTCGAGACCCGTGCCGGCGACAGCGGCCACGAGTCGCTGCGCCTGTGGCTGCGTCTGCTCACCTGCACCACGCTCGTCGAGACCGATATCCGCTCGCGCCTGCGGCAGGACTTCGCGGTTACGCTGCCGCGCTTCGATCTGATGTCCCAGCTCGACCGCCATCCGGAAGGCCTCAAGATGGGCGAGCTGTCGCGCCGCATGATGGTCACCGGCGGCAATGTCACCGGCATCACCGATCAACTGCAGGAGGAAGGCCTCGTGACGCGCGAGGCCTTGCCCAACGATCGCCGCGCCTACCTGATACGGCTGACGCCGGCAGGCCGCGAGGCATTCTCGCGCATGGCACGCGCGCACGAAGCGTGGGTCGAACGATTATTTGCCGGCCTCGCCCCCGCCGATCGCGACGCACTGTTCCGCCTGCTCGGCCTACTGAAGTCCAGCCTGACCACATCATGACCCTCGCTCGCGCCCTTCCTCCGCTGCTTGCCATCGCTGCCCTGCTGAGCGCCTGCGCGAGCCAGCCGCAACCGCCCCAGGTCACGCCCATCAACGCCACCGTGAAGCTCGGGCGCGTGACCGAGAAGACCTACCTGTCGCGTGTGGAAGTGGAGCAGGCCGGCAGCTACTATGGTGGCACCGGCGTCGGGGTGGGCGCCGCAGGCTTTGGCGGCAGTGGCGGAGGCGGCGGCGGCGTCGGACTCTCGTTCGATCTGACGCGGCTGTTCAACCGCCCGCCTCCGCCGCAGCAGATCGACCTGTTCCAGTACAAGGTGCAGGCGCAGGACGGCACCCTCGCGGCCGTCAATGCGCCCGCGGCGCCGGGACTCGAGGTTGGCACCTGCGTGCGATTGACCTATGCGGATGGCGCGACGCAGCCGCAGATGGGCCCGTCGAACGAATGCTGAGAGGCTTCCCGGCCCGCGCCGGGAAGCCTGATCCCTAAGCCTGAGCTTCAGGCCGCCTGACGGCTGTCGCGCAGTTCGCGCCGCAGGATCTTGCCGACGTTGGTCTTCGGCAATTCGGTGCGGAATTCGACATACTTGGGACGCTTGTAGCCGGTCAGGCGCTCCCGGCAGAACGCGACCACGGTCTCTTCGGTCAGCGCGGGATCCTTGCGCACGATAAACAGCTTCACCACCTCGCCCGAGTGCACATCGGGCACGCCCACCGCGGCCACTTCGAGAACGCCCGGACATTCGGCGACCACGCCTTCCACCTCGTTCGGATACACGTTGAAGCCAGACACCAGAATCATGTCCTTCTTGCGATCGACGATCTTGGTGTAGCCGCGTTCGTCCATCACGCCGATATCGCCGGTCTTGAAGAAGCCGTCGGGGGTCATGACCTTCGCGGTCTCGTCAGGACGATTCCAGTAGCCGGCCATCACCTGCGGGCCGCGCAGGCAGATCTCACCGGGCTGGCCGAGCGGGACGTCGTTGCCATCATCGTCGCGGATCGCGAGTTCGGTCGAAGGCAGCGGCAGCCCGATCGTGCCCGAGAACGCATCGGTATCGGTGGGATTGCATGTGGCCGACGGCGACGTCTCCGACAGCCCATAACCCTCGATGATCGGGCAGCCGGTGCGCGACAGCCATTTCTTCGCCACCGCCTCCTGCACCGCCATGCCGCCACCGTTCGCCACGCGCAAACCCGAGAAGTCGACCTTGTCGAAGTCGGGATGATTGAGCAGCGCGTTGTACAGCGTGTTCACGGCCGGGAACATATTGAAGCGGTACTTCTGCAGTTCCTTGATAAAGCCCGGGATGTCGCGTGGATTGGGGATCAGCACCGACACGCCACCATTGCGCATGCCCAGCAGGCAGCAGACCGTCAGCGCGAAGATGTGATACAGCGGCAGCGCCGTGATCGTGATCACCTGATCGATCGGCGCGCCCTTGTCGAGCGCGGGCTGCATCCATGCCTCGGACTGCAGCACGTTGGCCACCACGTTCCGGTGCAGCAGCACGGCGCCCTTGGACACGCCCGTGGTGCCGCCCGTGTATTGCAGGAACGCAATGTCGTCGGGACCGGTCGTGGTCGGCGCCAGCGTCAGGCTGCGCGACTCGCGGATGACGTCGTTGAAGCGCACGCAGTTCGGCAGTTGCCACTCGGGCACCATCTTCTTGACGTTGCGCACCACGAAATTGACGATCGCGCCCTTTACCGTGCCGAGCATGTCACCCATGCTCGCCACCACCACGTGGCGCACCGGCGTGTTCGGCAGCACCGCCTGCAGTGTCGCCGCAAAATTCTCGAGGATGACGATCGCCTCGGCGCCGCTGTCCTTGAGCTGATGCTCGAGTTCACGCGGCGTGTAGAGCGGATTGACGTTCACCACCACGTAGCCCGCGCGCAGCACGCCGGCCAGCGCCACCGGATACTGCAGCACGTTCGGCATCATGATGGCCACGCGCGCGCCCGGCTTCAGGCCGCGCGCCTGCAGCCACGCGCCGAACTGCTGCGAGAGCCTGTCGAGTTCGCCATACGTGATGGCCGCGTCCATGCAGATGAACGCGCGCTTGTCAGCGTGGGTACGGAACGATTCCTCGAGCAACTGGGCCAGCGAACGATACGGACTGGCATCGATCTCCGCGGGGACGCCTGCCGGATATTGTTTCAGCCACAGTTTTTCCATACGCCGGTCTCCTGAATTTCTGAATGATCGTTCACTTTTTTGGGGAATCCTAAACGTGCGCCCTTTCTAAGACAACACGTTAGACGAAGTCCTCGACACCATAATTCGCTTGAATCGTGAATTATGCGACACCCGAAAGGGCGGGACGAGGGATTACCCCTAGCGGCGACTCAGCTCTCTTATGCCGGCGCAGCGGCCGACGGCAGCACCAGCTTCATCATGTTCGCGGCCAGTTCCCGCGCCAGCAGCTCACCATCCATGCGGCCAGGCTTGTGCCACGTGTACATGAAACCGATCACGCTGCCGATGGCATGCGCGGTTACGCGCGCGTCGCCGAACGACAGCACGCCGGCCGCGCGGCCCTCCTCCAGCTGCGCGTACAGGTCGCTGTAGAAATCGCGCGCCATCTGCTCGAGCCACGCCACCGTGTCCGGCTTCAGATACTGGTTGTCGCGAAAGCTCAGCGTGGCGGCGATATGGCAGCTCACGCAGCGACGTGCGAGTTCCAGCAGACAGGCCTGCAAGCGCTCGCGCACGGGCAGCGACGCGTCGGCGGTCTCGCGGATCACGGGCAGGCAGGTCTCGGCCGACTCCCGGCACAGGATGTCGAAAATCTCGTACTTGTCGGTGAAGTAATAGTAGACGGCAGGCTTGGTCACACCCAGCGCACGACACAGGTCGTTCATCGTCATGCCGGGGTAGCCCTTCGTGTAGAACAGCTGCGCGGCGGCATCGAGGATCTGGCGGCGCCGGGCCTCCTGCCGCTCGGCGACGTGCGCGCGCGCGGGGCCGTCTTCTGTGAGCGTCACGGCCTCGGCGGCGCGCGGTCCGGTGTGAGTCTTCTTTGGGGCGTGCGACATGGTGCGCAATTCTCGCATGGGCGCGAACCGCCTAGGCCATTTCCGAGCCGGGCGATGCAGGATGGCTCAATGTCCCGCGCGATCCGCCTTCAGCGGTTCCACATGGGTAGCGGGCGGCGCGAGCTTGCGCAGCGCCGCATCGCGTTGATCCGCGGGCAGATCACCAATCCGCCCGGCCGCCGCGTAGAAGCACTTCCAGTCGCCATGGCACTGCGCCAGCAACACGGTGAAGGCCGGCACCCATTGCTGATAGGTAGCCACGGCGGCAAGCTGCGCGTTGGTCAGCGGCATGTCGAACCAGCGGTCGTAGCCGCTATAGCCGCCCCACGAAGTCTTGAGCGTCTCGTACTCCGCGCGCAGATCGGCAAAGATCTTCGCCTTGCCGCGTCGTTTGGCAGCCTCGTCGTCATTCGAGCGATACAGCGCCACCAGCTGGTCGCGCGTCCGCAATAGCATCGAGCGAAACTGCACCTTGCGTTCGTCATAGCTGCGATAGCTCGCGCGCGCGTCGGCCGAGGCGTCCTCGGCGAGCCAGCGTTCCACCCCGGCCATCTCGACTGCGGTGGCAAACGACTCGTTGAACGCGGTGTCGTTGCGCACGTACACGACCTGATGCGCAAGTTCGTGGAAGATCATCCGCGCGAGTTCGCCCTCGGGCAGATAGACGAACGTGTTCAGCAGCGGATCGTCGAAATAGCCGAGCGTGGAATACGCGGGAATGCCGGCCACATAGGCGTCGTAACCTTCCTTGCGCAGGCCCGCCGCGTAACGCTCGGCTTCCTCCTGCGCGTAGTAGCCGCGATAGGTAATGCAGCCGACGATCGGGAAGCACCACTTGTGCAGATCCATCGACAGTTCGGGCGTGGCAAATACGCTCCACACCACGTACGGCCGATGCAGGTTCGCGTAGCGGCGGTAGCTGCCGTTGTCGGGCAACTGCAATTCGCGTGAGGCAAAGTCGCGGATGCGACCGGCCAGTGCCAGACGCTGCGCGAGCCGCGCGTCGTTGGCATCCTTCGCATTGGCGATGGCATCGTCGAGCGGCCGCGCCTGCGCCATCACGCCAAGATGGCCGCCGATCGACTGGTAGTAATAGCCCAGCGTGTCGCAGCCGGCCAGGAGCACGACGGCGGCCAGTGCGAAGCACGCACTCACCACACGTTGGGCGCCCGGCCGCCCGTTCATGAAGCGACGCCCTCGGTCTCTGCCGCCGCTTCCACCTCCACGAGGCAGTCGTAGAAGACCGGCGCGCGGCCGAGGTCGGTCAGCCGCTGGCTGGTCAATTCGTTGGCATTCTTTCCGTCCGGCGCAAGCTTCTTCCACCAGATCGACAGGCCCACCACCAGGCCCTGCCGCGCGCGCTCGGTCACGCGCGCGCGGGCGCGCAGCGTGCCGCGATCGTTGAACGCGCGCACGACGGTGCCATCCACAATGCCACGCGCGGCCGCATCGTCCGGGTGGATGTCCAGATGTGGCTCACCCTCGGTGGCACGCAGGCTGTCGACATTCACGAACGAGCTGTTGAGGAAGTTGCGCGCGGGCGGCGAGATCATCGCGAGCGGATAACGCGCAGCCAGCTCCGGCGCGGTATTCGGCGATTCGTAGGGCGGCACGTAGGCAGGCAGCGGATCAAAGCCATCGCGCCGCATCGCCTCCGAGTAGAACTCGCACTTGCCCGATGCCGACGGGAAATTGCCGTCGGCAAACGGCGCCGCCGGCACATTGAGCTTGCGCCAGCCTTCGGCCTTCAGCGTGTCCCAGTCGATGCCCCGCGCGCGCACGTCGCTGCGATCGATCGCCTGCGCGGCGATGGTCTCGTCGTCGTCCTGGAAGCACGGCTCGGTAAAGCCCATGCGCGCGGCCAGCCGGCGGAAGATCTCGGTGTTCGCCAGCGATTCGCCGAGCGGCGCGATGGCCTGGTTGTTGGCCAGAAAGTACGTGTGGCCGTAGGCCTTGTGCACGTCCAGGTGTTCGAGTTGCGTCGTGGCCGGCAGCACGATATCGGCATAGTCGGCGGTGTCGGTGCGAAAGTGTTCCAGCACCACCGTGAACAGGTCTTCGCGCGCGAAGCCGGCCGCCACCTTTGCCGACTCCGGCGCCACGGCTACCGGATTGCTGTTGTAGACCACCACCGCCTCGATCTTTGGTCCGTTACCACCCTGACCGTCATCGAGCAGCGCGTCGCCGATCGTGCTCATGTTCACGGTGCGCGGCACGCGCGGCCAGTCCGGCAGCAGGTCGGGCCGCTGCAGCGCCATGTTGTCGATCGGGAAGAAGCCCGACGTCGATAGCTGCATGCCGCCGGCCGCATGGCGCCACGCGCCGACCAGCGCCGGCAGGCATGCCACCGCGCGCACAGCCTGCCCGCCACCGTGGGCGCGCTGCATGCCGTAGTTCAGGCGAATCGCCACCGGCTGGCGCTCCGTCACCGCGGTGCGGCCATAGAGTCCGGCCAGCCATTCGATATCGTCCACGGATACGCCGCAGATTGCCGCCGCGTGCGCGGGCGAGAACTCGGCCGCGCGATCGCGCAAGGCCTCGAAGCCCACCGTATGCCGCGCGATGTAGTCATGGTCCAGCAGATCGTCGCGAATCAGCACGTGCATGATCGCCAGCGCCAGCGCACCGTCGGTGCCCGGCATCGGCGCGATATGGCGATGGCACTTCTCGGCCGTCAGCGATCGGTATGGATCGATCGCCACGAGCGTCGCGCCACGCCGCTTGGCTTCCTGCACGCGCGTCCAGAAATGCAGGTTCGACGCAATCGGATTGCCGCCCCAGATGATCACGAGCTTCGCATCGGCCACGTACTCGATGTCCATGCCGACGGTCGCGCCAAACGTATAGCGCAGCGCGGTGGCACCGGCATTCGCGCAGATCGTCCGATCCAGCAGCGAGGCGCCGAGCTTGTGGAAGAAACGCGCCGCCATGCTCTCACCTTGCACCAGGCCCATCGTGCCGGCGTAGCTGTAGGGGACGATCGCCTGCGGATCGCGCGCCGCGATCGCGGACAACCGCTCCGCCACTTCGGCTAGCGCCTGATCCCAACTTATGGGCTCGAAGCGCCCTTCTCCCTTCTTGCCGACGCGTCGCAGCGGCGTCAGCAGCCGGTCCCGGTGATAGGTCCGCTCGGTGTAGCGCGACACCTTCGTGCACAGCACGCCACGTGTGGCCGGATGATCGGGGTCACCCACCACCTTGATCGCGCGGCCGTCCTGGACGGTGACGTGCAGCGCACAGGTATCGGGACAATCGTGGGGACATGCGGCGCGGACGATGCTGGTGGCCATGGGGATGGGAATGCGAAATCAGGGGCGAATCGAGGGGCGAAAGGTTCGGCAAACCGCCCGCGCACCCGAAACGGAGGGGCGGCGGAATTTTGTTAAGGATTGTATTCGAATCCAGCCTCTGGTCGGCGGCCCGCCGTACGCTCCTGCGTCCTCACCGCCACCCCCTGCGCACACGCGTTTAGATATGGATTCACGACCACAACAACACCGCCGGCGCTTCTGCGGCCAGCTTGCCTGCGCGCTGCCCCCACTCTGGGCGCTTCGGGCCAATGCCGCGCAGTCCCAGCCCTCCACGCCAGACACCAGGTCCAACGCCAAGCCCGAGATCGGCGTCAGCGCCACCACCATCCTCGTCGGCCAGTCCGCGCCACTGACGGGACCGGCCGCCGAGCTCGGCATCCACCTGAATCGCGGCGCCCGGTTGTGCTTCGACCAGGTCAATCGGCAGGGCGGCATCTTCGGCCGCCAGATCGAGTTGCGCGCGCTCGACGACGCTTACGATCCCGAAGAAACCAAACGCAACACCCGCACGCTGCTCGTCGACGGCATGTTCGCGTTGTTCGGCTATGTGGGCACCAGCATGAGCCTCGCGGTATTACCGCTGGTACAGCAGGCACGCATCCCGTTCATCGCGCCCATGACGGGCGCCCGCGCGCTGCGCAGTCCCTTCAACCGTCACGTGTTCCATGTGCGGGCCGGCTATGACAGGGAAACCGCGGCGATCGTGCGACAGATTGCTACTTCGGGGCTGCGGCGCCTGGCCGTGGTCTACAACAACGATAGTTATGGCCGCGAGGGTCTCGAAGGCATCGCCAACGCGGTGCAGGCCCGGACCGCCGCCGACCTGCACATCACCGGCCGGCATGCCGTGGAGCGCAACGCCGTCGATGTGGGTGTCGCCACCACCGCCGTGCTGGCGCAGGAGCCCGACGCGATCGCGGTGATCAGCGCCTACGGCACCGCCGCGGCCTTTATCCGCGAGGCGCTGCGACAGGGCTACGCAGGCCAGTTCTATTGCCTGTCCTCGGTGGGGACCACCTCGCTGGCCAAGGCGCTCGGGGGGCAAGCCGCCGGCGTCGTGGTCTCGCAGGTCATGCCGAGCCCGCGCAACGGCACGCTTCCGCTCGTTCGCGACTACAAGCGCCTGTTGAACGCCGCCAGCGAGGCCAATGCCAACAGCCATGCGAGCCTCGAAGGTTTCATCGGCGCGCTGACCTTCGTCGAAGGGCTGCGGCGCGCCGGCCGCGACCTGACCCGCGACAAATTCATCGCCGCGCTGGAAGGCATGCGCGCCACCGATCTGGGCGGCTACGACATCCAGTTCTCGCCGGACGATCACCTCGGCTCGAAGTTCGTGGAGCTGGCCATCCTCAATGCGCGCGGACTGGCCGTCCGCTAACCGCCCCTTCAAGCCCAGCCAAGCCCCCGCCCCGATCACCTGCTCTCCAGTCTCGCGCCGCCTTGTGTGTGGCGCGCCTGCCTCGCCGCAACAGCCGAAACCGTCATATTTTGCTTGCAATTGCCGGTCTTCGATTATGATATCCGGGCGCTTCCCGGCCCCTTTTGGGGCCGGAAGGCCCGGCGTAACGCCGGGCTGGCCCGCAACAATCATGCACCGGCGACAGACCGGAGGCCGCGTAGCGCAGCACGCACAATGGTTTGATTGACGGGGCTATCACAATGGTTTTGCAAGCAGGGGTCAAGCGCCGGCAGCTCGCCGGCCTGCTGGTGGCGTGCGCCGCCATCGGCGCAACAGGTATTGGCGGCATCTCTGGCGCCGCCTTCGCGGCCAACACCGCGCCCGCCGAAGTCGGCGTCACCGCGGACACGATCGTCATCGGCCAGTCCGCCGCGCTGACCGGCCCGACTGCCGCGCTCGGCAAGCAGATGAACGCGGGCGCGCGGCTCTATTTCGACTACATCAATCAGCAGGGCGGCGTGTTCGGTCGTCGCATCGACCTGCAGGTGCTCGACGACGGCTATGAGCCGGACGAAGCCGTCAAGAACACGAAGAAACTGATCGAAGATACGCGCGTCTTTGCGCTGTTCGGCTACGTGGGTACGCCGACGTCGCAGGCCGCGGTGCCGCTCGCCAATCAGGCACACGTACCATTCTTCGCGCCGCTCTCCGGCGCCCAGTCGCTGCGCGATCCGCGCAGCCGCTATGTGTTCCACGTGCGCGCGGGCTACGACGAGGAAACCCAGGCCATCGTGCGGCAGATCCGCACCACCGGTCTCAAGCGTGTCGCCGTGGTGTTCAACGACGACGCCTACGGCAAGTCGGGCCTCGAAGGCGTCGAACACGCGATCCGGGCCTTGCCCGGCGACAGCGGCGTGCAACTGGTCGCACGGTCCAGCGTGGTCCGCAACACCGTCGAGATCGGCGATGCCATGCAGGAAACGATGAAGGCGAAGCCGGACGCGATCGTGCTCGTCAGCGCGTACCGGACTGCGGGCTCCTTCGTCAAGGAAGCGCTACGCCGCGGCTATAGCGGTCAGTTCTATAACGTGTCGTTCGTCGGCACGCAGGCGCTGGCCAAGGAAGTGGGCCCGCAAGGCAGCGGCGTGATCATCTCGCAGGTGATGCCGCATCCGGGCAACGCGACGCTGCCGGTAGTGCGCGAATACCTGCGTCTGCTGCAGGTCGCGGGCCGCCAGAACGAGTTCGACTACGCAAGTATCGAAGGCTTTATCGCCGCGAAGGCATTCGTCGAAGGCCTGCGCCGTACCGGCCGCGACCTGACGCGCGAGAAATTCGTGACGACGGTCGAAGGCATGCGCAACGTCGACCTCGGCGGCTTTATCGTCCAGTTCGGACCGGACAACCACGTCGGTTCGAAGTTCGTCGAGATGACGATCATCAATTCGCGCGGCGTCGTTATTCGCTGAAGCAGAACACCCTCTCCCGACAGGGAGAGGGTCTCCTCACGCCTCACCCCATATCGTTGAGGTGGCACGCCGACCACCGCATCGGCGCGATCTCCTTCAACGCGGGCTGCTCGCTGCGGCAGCGTTCCATCGCATGCGGACAACGCGGATGGAAATGGCAACCCGTCGGCGGATGCAGCGGCGACGGGATCTCGCCCCGAATCGCCACGTACGTCTTCTTGCCCACCTCCAGCTTCGGCGCTTCCGCGAGCAAAGCCTGCGTATAGGGATGATTCGGCGACGCGAACACATCCTCGGTCGGTGCTGACTCCACCACGCGACCCAGATACATGATCACCACGCGATCGCTGATGTGCTTCACCACGCCCAGATCGTGGCTGATAAACAGATACGTCAGGTCGAGATCTTCGCGTAGCTGCATGAACAGGTTCAACACCTGCGCCTGAATGGAGACGTCGAGCGCCGCGACCGATTCATCGCAGACCAGAAACTCGGGCCGCACCGCCAGCGCGCGGGCAATGCCGACGCGCGCGCGCTGGCCACCCGAAAACTGATGCGGAAAACGCCGTAGCACGGTCGGATCGAGTCCCACGCGCACCAGCATGTCTTCGACATACGCCTTCTGTTCGGCCTTCGGCACGATACCGTGCACCACCGGCGCCTCGCCGACGATATCGAGCACGCGCAGGCGCGGGTTCAGCGAGGCATACGGATCCTGAAAGATCATCTGGATCGCCAGCTGCCGCTCGCGGCGCTTCTCGGGCGGCAGGCGGTCGAGGTCGGTACCGCGCCAGAAGCGCTCGCCCTCGGTCAGCGAATGCAGGCCCACCGCCATGCGGCCGAGCGTGGACTTGCCACAGCCCGATTCACCGACAAGCCCCACCACCTCGCCCGTGCGGATCGACAGATCGACACGATCCACCGCGTGCACGACTTCCTCGCGCATGCGCGCGCCCAGCACATTGGCGATCTTCGCGGCGACATCGAGCGACTTCACGAAGCGCTTCGACACGCTCCGTAGTTCCAGCAACGGCGCCGAGGGCGTGCCCTCGACCGTATCGGAGACACTCGCGGATGCGCGCGCGGCCGGGGCCCCCGAGGCGCGCGTGGGATCGATCACGGGTGCATTCATGCGGCCTCCTGTTGCGCAGCGACCGGATGAAAGCAGCGCAGCCCGCGGCCATCGGCCGTTTGCGCGAGCGGCGGCTCGGTCTTGCAGATATCGGTCGCATACGGGCAGCGCTCGCGGAACGAGCAGCCACCGGGCAGGTTGAGCAGCGACGGCGTCATGCCGGGAATCTGCCGCAGCGGCGTGCCGCGCGGATTGCGCGACGGCGCCGAGCCGATCAGCCCATGCGTATAAGGATGTCCGGGATGTTCAAGCACCTGCTGCACACTGCCGGACTCCACGATCTTGCCCGCGTACATCACGCATACGCTGTCGGCCAGGCCGGCCACCACGGACAGATCGTGCGTGATCCAGATCAGCGCGGTGCCGGACTCGCGGCATAGCGTCTGCATTTCGTACAGGATCTGGCCCTGAATCGTCACGTCGAGCGCGGTGGTCGGCTCGTCCGCGATGATCAGATCCGGCTTGTTGAGCAGCGCGATCGCAATCGCCACGCGTTGCCGCATGCCGCCCGAGAACTGATGCGGATACGCCTGCAGTCGCTCGTCCGGCGAAGGAATGCCGACGCGCGCCAGGGCATTGCGCGCGCGCTCGCGCGCCACGGCCTTGCTGACATTCTCGTGTGCGAGCACCGCCTCGATCATCTGCGTGTCGATGCGCAGCACCGGGTTCAGCGTCATCATCGGATCCTGGAAGATCATCGCGATGCGGTTGCCGCGCACGTCGCGCTGCTGCGCCGGCGTCAGCGCGCGCAGGTCGCGCGTCACGCCATCGCGGCTCGTGAGCGCGATGCGCCCATCGACGACCTTGCCCGGCGCATCGATCAATCCCATGATCGAATAGCCGGTCATCGACTTGCCCGAGCCGGACTCGCCGACCAGACCCATGATCTCGCCCCGGCGCACCGAGAACGACACGTCGTCGACAGCACGCGCAATGCCAGCGCGCGTCGCGAACTGCGTCTTCAGATTCTCCACCACCAACGTAGGCTGACTCATCGTTGTATTCCTCGTCATGGCCTCATGGCGTCATTGCGTCTGCAAACGCGGATTCAGCACGTCGCGCAACTGATCGGCGACGAGATTCATCGCGACGATCGTCGTCACCAGCGCGATGCCGGGGAAAAAGCTGATCCAGTACTTGCCCGACAGCAGGAACTGCTGCCCGTTGGCGATCAGCGAGCCCAGCGACGGTTCCGTGACCGGCACGCCAAGCCCGAGGAACGACAACGTAGCCTCGAGCGTGATCGCCGAAGCCACCTGCAGCGCCGCGATCACGATCAGCGGCGGCAGGCAGTTCGGCAGCAGGTGCCGGAACATGATGCGTCCCGTCGGCAGGCCGAGGCATGTCGCGGCCTCGATATATTCCTTGCGGCGCTCGACCAGTGCCGCGCTGCGCGTGGTGCGCGCGTAATACGCCCATTGCACAGCCACCAGCGCGATCACGATATTGCCAATGCCGCGGCCCAGCAGCGCCAGCAGGATCAGCGCGAGCAGGATCGGCGGAAACGACAGCTGCAGATCCGCGACGCGCATCACGATCGCTTCGATGCGGCCACCAAGAAAGCCCGCCAGCAGCCCCAGTGTCGCGCCGACGACCAGCGCGATGATGGTGCTCACCACGCCCACGGCAATGCTGATGCGCAGCCCGTACATCACCGCCGACAGAATGTCGCGGCCCTGCTCGTCGGTACCGAGCACGAACAGCATGCCGTCGTCGCCGCGCTCGCCGGGCAGGCGGAAGTTGTCGAGGATATTGACCGATGACAGGTCATACGGATTCTGCGGCGACAGCAGCGGCGCAAACAGCGCGATCAGCAGAATCACCACGAGCACGATCAGCCCGGTCACGGCCAGCTTGCTGGCGATAAACTGCGCGACAAAGCGGCGCCACGGCGTCTGCTCGCGCTGCGGCTTGGCGGCCGCGACCGGAGTCGGCGAGCGCGGGGTTTCTTGCGGTGCGGTAGTCAGACTCATGACGTCAGCCCTTGTTGTCGGCGATGCGCACCCGCGGATCGAGCATGCTGTAGACAATGTCGACCACGAGGTTGATCAGGATGAACAGCGTCACGACCACCATCAGGTACGCGACGATCACGGGCCGGTCCAGCAATTGAATCGAGTCGATGATCAGCTTGCCCATGCCGGGCCACGCGTAGATCGACTCGGTGACGATCGCGAACGCGATGATCGAGCCGAACTGCAGCGCGATCACCGTCACGATCGGAATCATGATGTTCTTGAGCACATGCACGCCGACGATGCGCGAGTTCGATAGCCCCTTGGCGCGCGCGAACTTCACGTAGTCCTGCAGCATCGCCTCCTGCGTACCGGCGCGCGTCAGGCGGATCACCATCGCGATATTGAGCAGCGACAACGTGATCGCGGGCAGGATCAGATGGCGAATCCCGTCCATCGTCAGAAAGCTCAGCGGCACACCGAGCACGGACACGGTCTCGCCGCGACCGTTCGATGGCAGCCAGCCCAGCTGCACCGCGAAGACCACGATCAGCATCAGCCCAACCCAGAACGTCGGCAGCGAAAAGCCGAGGATCGAGATCGTCATGATCGACTTGGCCAGTACGCTGTTCGGGCGCAGGCCGGCGATCAGGCCGAGCGGAATGCCAAGCACCACGGCCAGCAGGATGGCGCAGATTGCGAGTTCCATCGTCGCCGGCATGCGTTCGAAGATCAGCTTGAGCGCGGGGGTGCCATGCGCGAACGACGTGCCCAGATTCCCGTGCAGCGCGTTCTGCAGAAAGATCCCGTATTGCTCCCACAACGGCTTGTCGAGACCAAGCGCTTCGATGGTGCGCCGGATGTCTTCCTGGTCCGCCTGCGGGCTGATCAGGATATCGACCGGATTGCCAATGGCGAACACGCCAAGGAAGACGAGCAGCGACATGACCAGCAGCACGACAACGCTCTGCATCAGCCGCCGGATGATGAAGACCAGCATATTGGGGACACTATCCTTTTGCCGGCGCTCCATACGGACCGCCAGACGAGTCGGCCGGCACACCGCATGGCGTGCCGGCCGTGTTTCGTCAATCTACTCTTAATCGACTGCCAGACTACAGCCGACTCACTGCGATACGTCCATCACTGCGGCTTGAAATTATGCGCATAGGTGCGTTCGTCGGTACGCGGCGTGTATGAAATGCCCTTGATCGTCGCCCACGTCGTCACCTGATGATGGATCGGGATGATACCGCCGTCGAGCACGCCGATCGCCGTCGCTTCCTGCAGCAGCTTCGAGCGCTCGTTGTCGTCCACGGTGGCCAGGGCCTTCTCGAGCACGGTATCCAGCTTCGGATTGCAGTACTCGCCCCAGTTCACCGTACCGAAACCCTTCTTCGAGTCCTGGCACGCGAGCAGCGCGCGCAGCGGCGAGCTCACCTCGCCCGTCTGCGCACCCCAGCCGACCAGGCCGAACGACCATTCATGCTTGCCGCCCTTCGACGCATACGTGGCCATCGGCGAGCCTTCCACCTTGGTCACGATGCCGATGCGCGTCAGGTTCTGCGCAATCGTCTGCGCAATGCGCTCGTCGTTCACGTAGCGGTTGTTCGGCGTATGCAGCGTCAGGCCAAAGCCCTGCGGATAGCCCGCGTCCGCCAGCATCTTCTTGGCCGCTTCCGGATCGTACTTGAGCGTCTTGAGCTCCGGGTTATAGCCAAACAGCGTCGCCGGCACGAGGTTGTTGGTCGGCTCCGACAGGCCTTCCATCAGCCGGTCCTTGATACCCTGGCGATTGATCGCGGTGCTGATGGCAATGCGCACGCGCGCGTCCTTCAGCGGGTTCTTGTCCATCGGCTGACCGTCCTTGGTCGTGACGAACGGCGAATTGTCGCGCTTGGTATCGAAGTACAGGTAGATCACGCGATGCGAGATCTTCGAGAAGAAGTTCAGCTTCGGATCCTGACGCACCTTCGGCAGATCCGGCGTCGGCACGTTCTCGATCGCCTGCACGTCGCCCGACAGCAGGGCGGCCAGACGCGTGGCCGGGTTCGGGATAAAGCGCAGCGTCACCTTGTCCCACGCGGGCTTCGGTCCCCAGTAATCCGGGTTGCGCACCAGCTCGACCCGATCGTCGCGCGCGTAGCTCACGAACTTGAACGGACCGGTGCCGATCATGCCCTTGCCCTGGGCGAAGTCGTCCGACGAGAGGCCCTGCGTCGCCTTCTTCTGCACCATGAACACCGACGTCAGGTCGTTCAGCATCAGCGGATAAGGCTGCGCGGTGATCAGCTGGATCGTGTACTTGTCGATGACCTTCTTGCTGACGATGGCCTTCGTGTAGACGTCGAACTTGCCGGGACTGTTCTGGATCGTCGCGGGACGATCAAGCGCGTAGGCCACGTCCTCGGTAGTCAACTCGGTACCGTCGTGCCACTTCACACCCTTGCGGATCTTGAATTCCCACGTGGTGTCGTTGAGGAGCTTCCACGACTCGGCCAGGCCGGGAATCACGCGGCTGTCCGGATCGAGCTTGATCAGCGTGTCGAAGACGTGCTCCGAGACGTTGATGTTCGAGAACAGGTTGTAGAAGTGCGGATCCATCGAGGTCGGCGGCGAACTCATGGCGATCTTCAGGTCCGCTGCCTGAACCGGTGCCGCGGCCATCAGGCCCAGCGCACCAGTGAGCAATGCGGCCCCGCATAGCTGACGGGCCGCCTTTCCGGCCGCCCCCTTGACGTGACGAAGGAACATCGCGCGAATCCCCCTAATTGGAATCTGAATGGACTGACCATCGAAATCATTCAGCCGCGTCGCGCCGTTTTGGTGCGGCACGTTACGTATCGTGGAATCTCACGCGGCTGGCCGGGCACTTCAAGCATGAACTGTTCCAGCAGTAACCCCTCCACGCCATGCGTGAAAACCCACCCGCAATCGCGCGCGATTGTCCTTGCGGCCGCAGTTACGTCCATCCTTGCGTCCATCCTTGTGCTCATCCGCGTGCCTGGTCACGTGATTGGCCGCGTGATCGAAAGTGCATGCTTTGGCGCTTTGGTGGCTCTCGTGGCATGATCCCGGTGTGTCCCCAATGGCCTGCAAAGGCCCGACCCCCGCCGGCATCATGAAACTCCTTCCCGAAATTCTTCAGGCGCAAGCCGAAATACAGAAGCTCCGACGAGACATTCACGCGCACCCTGAGCTGTGCTTTCAGGAGCAGCGCACGTCCGATCTCGTCGCCAGCAGCCTCGAGTCGTGGGGCATCGAGGTACATCGCGGCCTTGGCACCACCGGCCTCGTCGGCGTCATCCGCAATGGCAACAGCAACCGCGCCATCGGTCTGCGCGCGGACATGGACGCGCTGCCACTGCAGGAGGCCAACACGTTCGGCCACGCCTCGCAGCACACGGGCAAGATGCATGCGTGCGGCCACGACGGCCACACCGCGATGCTGCTCGGTGCCGCGCGCTACCTCGCCCAGCATCGCCAGTTCGACGGCACCGTGAACCTGATCTTCCAGCCGGCCGAAGAAGGCGGTGGCGGCGCGCGCGAAATGATCAAGGACGGGCTGTTCGAGCGTTTCCCGTGCGACGCGGTCTTCGGCATGCACAACTGGCCCGGCATGGCGGCCGGTTCGTTCGGCACTACCGCCGGGCCGTTCATGGCATCGAGCAACGAGTTCAAGATCGTGGTGCGCGGCAAGGGCGCGCACGCGGCAATGCCGCACAACGGCGCCGACCCCGTCTTCACCGGCGCGCAGATCGTCTCGGCATTGCAGGGCATCATCACGCGCAACAAGCGCCCGATCGACACCGCGGTGATCTCGGTCACGCAGTTCCACGCGGGCGATGCCACCAACATCGTACCGAACGAAGCATGGCTCGGCGGCACCGTGCGCACCTTCACTGTGCCAGTGCTGGATCTGATCGAGCGCCGTATGGAAGAAGTCTCGCGCGCCGTAGCACAGGCCTTCGATTGCACTGTCGAATTCACGTTCCACCGCAACTATCCGCCGACCATCAACACGCCCGCCGAGACCGAGTTTGCGGTCGGCGTCGCGAGCGAGCTCGTGGGCGCGAACAATGTCGATGGCCACTACGAGCCGACAATGGGCGCCGAAGACTTCTCGTTCATGCTGCAGGAGAAGCCTGGCTGCTATCTGTTCATCGGCAATGGCGAAGGCAAGCATCGCGAGTCCGGCCATGGCATGGGTCCGTGCATGCTGCACAACCCGAGCTATGACTTCAACGACGACCTGTTGCCCGTGGGCTCGACGTTCTTCGTCAAGCTCGTGGAGAAATGGCTCGCGCCGGCCTGAGCATAATTTCCCATGACGTCTACGCTGCTGGATGACGACACTGCTGCGCGCTTCGCGCGCGTCGCGCTCGACAACATCGTACGGCGCTATCCGTACAAGGTCGATCACCTGATGACCGGCCCCGACGATATCGCCGAGCCGATCGCGATGCATCCGGTGTTCTACGGCAGCTACGACTGGCACTCGAGCGTGCACATGCACTGGCTGCTGGTGCGCGTGCTCGCCTTGCGACCCACGCTCGACATCGCCACCGAGATCCGCGCCACGCTCGATGCGCAGTTGCGCCCGGACGCCATCGCCATCGAGCTCGCGTACTTCGAGCATAGCGGCGCTCGCACATTCGAACGTCCCTACGGCTGGGCATGGGTCCTGCGCCTGCAGGCAGAACTGCACACGCTGGCGGCGACCGACGCGCAGGCAATGCACTGGGCCGAAGCGTGCGCGCCCCTGGCCGATTACCTCGCGCAACGCCTGATCGATTACCTGGATATCGCGGATTTCCCGATTCGTACGGGCACGCACTTCAACAGCGCCTTCGCGCTGATCATGGCATTGTCGTACGCGAACACCGACTCGCATCCCGCGCTGAAGCGCGCGATCGTGCGTCGTGCCCATCGCTGGTTCGGCCACGATCAGCGGTATCCGGCGCGCTACGAACCGGGCGGCGATGAGTTCCTCTCGGGGGGCATGACCGAAGCGGTGTTGATGCGCTATGTGCTTGACGGCTGCGACTTCGATGAATGGTGGGAGATGTTCGCGCCCACGCAGGCGGATCTGGCCACGTGGATGACGCCCGTGATGGTCAGCGACCGCTCGGATCCCAAGCTGTCGCATCTCGACGGCCTGAACCTGTCGCGCGCGTGGTGCTGGCGCCTGCTGGAGCCGGCGTTACCCGAACCGTTGCGACCGCTGGCGGTGCGCGCATGGTCGGCACACCTCGAGGCCTCGCTGCCGCAGGCCGCGGACGGCCACTACGTGGCCACCCACTGGCTAGCGTCGTTCGCGCTGCTCGCCCTCGCGGACAAGCCCGAACCGCTGACCTGTTCCATTTAAGCGATCGACATCAGTCCAGCGCGATGTCGCCGTACCAGGCCTCGACGCGCGACTTGGTATTGTCGGTATCGGTCATCAGACCCACCGCGATCACCTTGCCGGGATCGGTACCGAACGCCTTCTTGTAGTCGGCGCGCAGATCCCGCTCGTGGCAACGCCATTCATTGGCATGGCGCGAACCGGAATCGACGACGATCATGCGCACGCGATCGGTATGGGGGTTGGACAGCACCGTGCCTTCGGCACGACGTCCGCCCCAGATATACATCAGCGTGGCATAGGGCATCTCGCGCCCCGTCGTGATGCGCGCCATCTCGAACATCAGCTGATCGCGCAGCGACAGCGTCGAATGATCGCCGTCAAACGCGACGAACAGACGCAACGGCGCATCTTCGCGCTGCTTCTCGCCATTGTCCGCGCCACGGATCACGTCACGCGTCTTCCACGTCCAGCGAATGCCACCGGCGGTGCGCTGCTCGAGCGGCACGTAGAGACCGGACGCCGAACTGTCGGCTTCCGCATGCAGCACCACGCGCTCGTCGACCTGCGTCAGCGCGTAGCGGGTTGGTGTCTTGTTGCGATTGACCGTCCAGGGTTGCCAGCCAGACGGCATGCGTTTGGCGTCGGCGGCCGTCGAGAACAGCGGCAGCGTTGCCAACGGCGGTGTGATGACGGTATCGCCCTCGCTGTCCCCACCACCAGCATCGGCATCCGGATGGCCGGCGCGATTGGCAATTTCAAGGGGATCGAGGGATGAAGGGAGTGTGCTTACAGCCGCCTGTATGGAGGCGTTTTGGGAGGCTTTCTGGGACGCTTTGGCCGCAAACGTCTTGCAATCGACCGCAGACGCGGCCGCAAGCGTGGATGGATCGTCAGGCGGATGCACCGTCGAAGCGCACCCACCAAGCAGCAGTGCGCCGGCCACACCAGTCCAAACCACTGGCCGCAATATCTTGGCCCGCATAACTTCCCCCAACCCGAATACTTTTCTGTGCCGCTACGGCGCCTGTCCTACGTCATTGCTCCAACTTGGCACCACGGCTTTGCTGTTGCAGACTGCTTCGTTTTCGGCAGAAAACCGAAAACTTGGGACGAAGATATCAGATGGGTTGGTACGCAGGAATGCTCCGGTACCCTGACGCGAATTCGCGTTGCAAAAAAACAAAACCCCTCAGCGGGAAGCGCTGAGGGGTTCTGAGCATAAGAGCCTGGCGATGACCTACTTTCACACGGGTAATCCGCACTATCATCGGCGCAAAGTTGTTTCACGGTCCTGTTCGGGATGGGAAGGGGTGGTTCCAACTCGCTATGGTCACCAGGCATAAGGGGTTGTCACGCTGAACGCGTCAGCGCGACGAATCTGGGTGTAGTAAAGGTAGGTTGTGCTGTATGTGGCCTGGCACATTGGCGGAACGCTATACACCGGGCAAGACACACCGGTTATAGGATCAAGCCTTACGG
>NZ_CAJZAG010000007.1 GCF_914271485.1 Cupriavidus pampae | reverse complement strand
CAGGACTCGACCAAGACTGATACGAAACCCTACAATCGACACCGCGCAACTCCCATCCCGCCGAATCGGTCACGATCCCGAAATCGGCGGTCACGTTCGCCGAAATACGCACCGAAATATGGATGGCCACCATCGACCGGCTCGACAACCGGCCGAAGCTGATGAGCATTTCCCATGTAGACAAGCTTTCGCTCACGCAGAATTCCGCCGGCGATATCCATGACTCGGCCGAGATCCTCATCGGAATCCCCATTCGCGTCCATGATCGAAACCACGTCGCGAATCTGCGCCTCATTAGATAGGTGAATATCCGCGAGCGTGCGGCTGGCGTCCAGCGAGTCGAGATAACGCTTGAACGCCCCGTTCGGCACACCGAGATGAAGATGCATGGCGCCGCTCTCCGTTGTGTCCATGAGCCTGGCAAAGTGTGCCTGCGATTCGGCAAAGTAGCCAAAGTTGATCAACACTGTGCACAGAGCGGCGAGGTGAACGTCATGACGCTTGAGGCGTTCGATATTGCGCACCCAGTACATCGCTTGATCGTAATCACCGCGACATACCTCAAGGACAGTTTTGAGCCGCATCGCGGCAGCGGCATCGGCATTCTGAAGCTTGCCCGCCCGCCACATGAGACGAGCGATCGCAGGATCGTCACGCTGGCGATATCGGTACGTCTCGCTTAGCAAGGCGCTGACGTCGCGAGACAGATCCTCTTCAATTGTTGCAGGGCGCAGTTGGACGACTGGCATCTCAGTGCTGGTTATACGATCAGTGTTTGCGAGAACGCGCGCACCCAGACTCGGGTGCATCGCGCCGCCGACCGAGTGGCGACGACGACTGATTACAGCACGGAGCCTTATCACTGTTGAAGGACTTTGGCAGACGATTCGGCAACACTTGATTGCGGGCAAGAGCAAGCAAAGTTTGCCGGTCAATCCAGAGAACAGCTATTGAATCGGAAACTTCGCAGGAATCTGCGTACCTCTGGGGTCGCTGGTTTGCGCGCTCTGGATAGAATCCGACCGAGCCACCCACCATGAAATTGGAGACCCTCAGTGAAGCTGACTAGGGAGCGCAGGTAGCTACCCTTCGATGTTGGCGATGCGAGGACACTGCGTCGGTGCGCAACGCAGAAAGCAAAACAGCCGCTCGGAAGCGGCTGTTTTGCAGAAATCTTTTGGGGTGGCTGATGGGACTCGAACCCACGACGACAGGAATCACAATCCTGGACTCTACCAACTGAGCTACAGCCACCGTCGAACTTGCTTGGCGCTTTACTGCCAAACATTTTTGCTCTTTTACTGCCGAGCATTTTTGCTTCGTCGATCAGGTGATGCGCGATCAACGAAGAACGAGATTCTACAAGGATCTTGGGGCGATGGCTAGTACTCCGCACAAAAAAATCTGAAGATCTTTTCGTGCCTCGTACGATGGCTTCAACCGCCCTGCCACTTCGCCTCGAGCATCACCGCTTCCTTGATGGCAGCGATGGTCTCGTCCTCGGTCTCGAACAGACCTAGTAGCCGTTTGGACTTGCCGTTGAGCACGTCCTGCTGCAGCGCCTTGCCCGCAGCCTCCGTCGTCCCGCGATGCCAGCAATAGCGCGCGGTCCATTTGCCATCCTGGAGTTGCTCCGCCACCCAGATCAGGCGGTAGCCTTCGAATACGATACCGAACGATGCGTCGCCGTCCATTTCCCCACGCCCTTCCGAGTTTTCCCATACCCATGCAGGATGGGTTGACCCACTTCAAGTTCTTCCTCCATCGGAGCGGACCCTTCTTAACCGAAGGAGCCACCCACTGCCCATATGCCATCTGACGCGGCATTGGCCGCGATCGTAACACGCTTGCTGCACCGCACAGTGGAATTGCGCGATTCAATCGGCAGTGTGACGAACGCCCGCGGGCCAATCCGAAAAGGACCCGCGCAAAATCGGAAAATTCTAACGCCGTCGCCCCTACCAAGGCAGGGTTTAAGGGAGGTGACAACGTGCGAGATACTTCGGGCTGAGGGACATTGACCCCCCTCGACATTCCCGTCAGGCGACCTTCATTGAAGCGTCGCCTGCTTTTTTCCACGGGAGCCTCGTCAACCGTCGTTCGTCACCGATGACCCTCGCTCTCCGCGCCGCCGCAAGACGCGGATGTTCGACAGCACAGCAAAAAAAAGAGCCCGCCGCAGCGGACTCGAATTTAAGCGATCTCAATTGCCCTGAAGGCGTAGTGAATGTAGCCGCAAGAGGCGCCCCTCACCATTCGGGTAAACGGATAGTGAGCACCGTCGGCTCGGGAAATCGTGAAAAAAAGAAGCCCGCACGCGGCGGGCCAATAATCAGTTGAAGAAAGCCCTGTATTCGAGGGCACAGCCAGTTTAAGAACTTGTGACGGTCATGGCGAATTAGGGGAATCCCTTTGCCAGTGCGGCTTTGCGGCTGCTGCAATGTTCAAAGTGCCGCCCCGCATACGTTTCCAGCACGATCGTTCGAATTTAGAATCTTTCTTCGATTTTCTGGGGGCCCGCTGCGCACCCGGATAGGCCGCATCAAGAGGATCAGGCAGCTTCGCGCAGATCGGGCCGCAGATGTGAGCGGGCTTCCTCGAACAGCGCGACGATCTCCTGACGCGTGCGCGCCGCGTTCATCCGACGCGCGTCCGACAACACCCGACGCCAGCCGCGCCCACCATGAATTCCGCGGTGCAGGCCAAGCATATGGCGCGTGGCGGCACCCATATAACCGCCCCGCTCCACCACGCCCACCACATACTCCTGCATCGCAAGCTCGACGTCATGACGCGTGCGAACCGGCGTGTCGGCGCCATAGAAGCGCTGGTCCATCTCGGACAGGAAGTAAGGCTGGTGATAGGCCTCGCGTCCGATCATCACGCCATCCACGTGCTCGAGGTGCGCCGCGATCTCGTCGTACGTGACGATGCCACCATTGATCAGGATCTCGAGTTGTGGAAACTCGCGCTTGAGCTCGTAGGCCACCTCGTAACGCAACGGCGGGATCTCGCGATTCTCCTTCGGGCTCAGGCCCTTCAGGATGGCGTTACGCGCATGGACAATAAAGGTTTCGCAGCCGGCCTCGGCGATGGTACCGACGAAGTCGCGCACAAAGCCGTAGTGCTCGATCGTATCGATGCCGATGCGATGCTTGACGGTCACCGGCACCGACACCGCGTCGCGCATCGCCTTGACGCAATCAGCGACGAGCTGCGGCTCAGCCATCAGGCACGCCCCGAACGCCCCACGTTGCACGCGCTCCGACGGGCAACCGCAGTTGAGATTGATCTCCGCATAACCCCACTGCTCGCCAAGCTTCGCCGCCTGCGCCAGATCCGCCGGCTCGCTGCCACCCAGCTGCAGCGCCACCGGTTGCTCCGCGGCATTGAAATCGAGATGTCGTGCCACGTCACCATGTAGCAGCGCACCCGTGGTCACCATCTCCGTATAGAGCCAGATGTGCTGGCTTAACGCTCGGTGAAACGTGCGGCAGTGGCGATCGGTCCAGTCCATCATCGGCGCCACAGATATTCTCCGACCCGTTGATTTGTCAGGAAATCCGCCTGTGGCTTGGGTCTGCGGGATGCTACGGGGTTGTGTCATTTCCTACTGATTCTGACTGTATCGACTCATTCACCGCGCAAAGTGCTGCGATGTAGCACTACAGAAACTCGTGTAGCACTGCGAGATATGGGCACGAGCACGCAACGCGCGCGAAAGGACGGAAGTATAGGGTACACGGCTCAGATCCGCCTGAAGCAAGGCGGCGAGGTGGTGTTCACCGAGGTGCAGACGTTCGACCGCCCGCAATCAACCGAACGACGATTTGAACGGCTGGTGCAGTTGCGAACACCGCAATCAGAGCTTCTCGCTCAACCTCTCGACAGCGAAAAGGAACGCGTAGAGAACAATCGAAAGTCCCGCGAAAATGAAAGTCCATCGAAGGACAGGCGCGAGGTCATGGCCACTGTGTGATGAGTCGGAGTGCGCGCCACCGGAGAAGGCATCTCTGAGCAATTCCTCGATCTTTGTTTGGATGATCAGAGCCTTCCCAAACATGATGTAGGCCAAACCACTCCCCACAACGATCGTCTCAAATGCCGCGAGGAATGCGGCACCTTCAAGCTCAAGCAACCTCTCGATGTGGAGAAGGTGGTCCAGGACAATAAAGACTCCCCACGCAACAGCGAGGCTGAGAAAGATTCCCAACAGCATGAAGATTGCTCGTTTCATTTGCACTCCTGTGCAATCAGCCGTGAGCCGCTGCCATGCGCATAACGGGAATCCACAATACGAAGCTCTCGACAACCATGAGCAGTCCTCCCACGCGCAAGTAGAACCGTGCGAACTTTCCCTTGAGTTCGAGGCTAACTACGAACGCGACAAAAAACACCGCTAACGATATTGCCGTACCGAACTCTGCCAGTCGGCTTGCTTTGACGAAAGCGCCCGCAGTTGCCGGGCTCATTGATCCGACAAATTGGGAATGGAGAAATTGATCTATGTTCTCGCCGGCCAACCAAGCCACTATTACGAAGACGGCCCCCAGAGCATACGTGGCGACCGTCGTCACTCGTTTCTTGGATCGATCTTCAGCTGCTTCGATTTCGTCCATATTCTCCAGGCTTCAAAAAGTGCAGGAGATCATCATCAGCGAGCCGTCCTCATGGAAAGCTCATCCGTGAGGCTCATCAGCAAATCGGATGCACTCGAAGTAATGCTGGAGGCTCCCTCTGGGCACATTCCCAAACATCACCCCGACATAACGGAGGCGGGTGATAAGGAGCACGATTCAGATGCTCACCTCGGTGAGGGTCATCTGCCCAAAGTATTCTCGCGCGTTGTAGTCATTCTGCGTCTGGCCTATGTGCGATACCCCACAATGCGAAAAGCCCGACTGATCTGTTTACCTGGCTGCAGGGTCTGAGCCAGGTCGAACAGTTGGACCTGCTGGCCGTCTGCGTGGCGCACAGAATCGACACGCAGGCCACTCGCGAAGAATCCGACATTCACGCACACGCGCGAACCCGGCGCCCCCGTCGATCTCGACATGGCCGACTGGTGGGAACCCACGGCGAGTTCCTATCTGGCCAGCGCGCGCCCAAAGCTCGACGCATGGATGCCGTGCGCGAGGTCGCGGGCGACGAGGCGGCCGAACGCATCGGCACTATGAAGAAAGACGCCATGATCGGTGCGGCCGAGGAATACCTCGCTGGCCGCCGTTGGCTCCCCACCATCCTGCGTGACCCGCAAGCCGCGGCAAAGACTGCCGCATCATCGGCGCCGACGCGTGACCCCGCCCCCGCAACCACCCCGGCCAAGCCCATCGTCAAGTCAAAGGTCGTGCGCTACACCGATGCTGCCGGCAACACGTGGGCCGGCCGCGGCAAGCGCCCGGCATGGGTCGAGCAAGCCCTGAAAGACGGCAAGTCCCTCGATGACCTGCTGGCCACCGAATCAACCGTCGCCACCGAGGAGGCCTGACATGTCGAAGACCGACACCGCAATCGGCAACATGAGCGAGGCAGTTTCCAACCTGATCCGCGCCGGTCGCTCCTGGCTCAATGCGCGCCAGCAGCGTCGGGCGTCCCACGACCTCAAAGGCGATCTGCAAATCTACGAGCGCAATGCCGCTACGGACCTCGAGGACTCATTGCACGAGATCAACGCTCACGAGTTTCAGCCGCACACTGACGATCTACACGTCGATGCGATGGCCGATGACATGAAGGCCCGGCTCTCCGCGAAGCGTGCCGAGGGGCGCGGCGGATGGGATGACGCTGAGCAATGCACCGTTGAGTATCTTGCCGCACTGCTCGTTGGCTCGCTGCTGAAGGGCAACGCCGTCGACGTCGCGAATTTCGCGATGATGCTGCACCGGCGCGGAACACGTGCGAGCGTGCTGGCGGACGCCTTGGTCAATCACTGCAACCAGGCGTGCCAGCCGAGCTTGGAAGGTCTTGCCGACGAGTTGCTCACGCCCCGCATAATCACACGCGATCCAGAGGGCCATCTGATCCACTCAGCGCTCCCCGCCCTCGACGAGGATGTTGGCATCGATGACTTCCTGCAGGCTTTCGGCATCGAGGCAGCATTCGTCGACATGGCGAGCGATGACCACGCCGCGTTTGATCGATACCTCGATTCCAACAGTACGGACTGTAGCTACTGGACGCCATCTCGCCCACGCGGCGAGAGCTGGATCCTGACCGAGATCTACGACACTGAAGACGGACCTTGTGCAATGTACGTTCGCCGTCGGCCCCCGGCGCCACAGATGCCGCGCGCCGGCCGCGCCGTAGCAGTCCAAGGCACCCTGACTCGTTTGCGTCATTTGTCGGGAGACATCACGCTCGCCCTCGATCACGCCGTGCCGCAGCACTTCCGCGCCGGCACTCGAGTCTCCCTTCAACTGCTGCGCGGCACCCAAAGCCCGGACACAAGCGAGGCGGCCCCGCCGACTGCCAGGCAGGACAACCGAATCTTCTATGCCGAGACGGTCGCGGAACAGGAAGCTGCGTCACGACTAATTTCAAACGGCGCGGAGGGCATGTTGTGAGATCCAGCCTCATTTTGCTGGCCGCCCAGTTTGATGGCCGCATGCTTCTTTCGCTGGACGAGGTCTGCGATGCAATCGGTATCCAGAAGCAGACGGCGTACAACCGTCTCTCTTCCGGGAGCTTTCCGATTCCCATGCGCAAGGAAGGCCGGAACTTGGTGGGCGACATCCGCGACGTGGCGGAATACCTCGATAAGCAACGGACTGCAGCACGGGCCGACTACCAACGACTGAAGCAGGCGCTGGCTACGACTTGAAAGCTCAACAGTGACGTAGCGGCCAGGATGCTGAGAATGGCACCTGCTACGGCCATCGCCAAAGGGCAAGCACGCGGCCCAAAAAGGAAAAAGCCCTGGGGAAAGGCCAGGGCTTTTTGCTCTCACACCCCTGGGGAAAGTCCAAGGTTCTTGCTCTTACAACCCTAGGGAAAGTCCAGGGCTTTTACTCTTATCTACGCTTACTTACCTTAGGCTCCCGGTGCCACCGGGCAGCTCGACGGAGCGTACGAGTTATCCCAACCCTTGGCGGCGGAAGCCGTTACACCGCAAGTCCACGAACCTTGCGGGGAGCGGGTCCACGTGACAATAGCGCCGGTAACCGATGCAGCTGCCGTGTTGCCCAGCGTGCCGATAATCGTAGCCGAATCAGCAGCCAGATCTACGACCGGATAGTTGTTCGCGTCGCTCATCAAGCTGGAATACGTACGCCCCATATTGCATTCGTTGGCGGCACCAGGGGCTGCGTTGACCGCTACGGTTCGGCCTTCGTTCAAGCAAGTTTCCGCTGCCGTGCGCAGGGCCGACGTTTCGCCGATTACGCGATTGACCTGCGACTTAGCAACATAGGCTTGGTACTGCGGAATGGCGATTGCTGCCAGAATACCGATGATCGCCACTACGATCATCAGTTCGATCAGCGTGAAGCCCTTTTGTTGTACCCGTTTGATTCCCGTCTGCGCTTTTTTCATGGAAATTGACCCCTTTTTAAATTTGGACAGCTCATGCTGCACGCACAGTAACGCAAGCCCTGTGCCAACCGGCCGGGGCCCAAGATATCGTAGGTTCCGGGTTGAATGTAACCAAACGTGTCATATGTAACTGACAGAACGTGTCACGAAGACCACTTGAATTGGAGCGCCGAGACAAATTTTGTCATTAAGCGACCAAAGACGCTCCAATGCGGCAGAACGGTAGTACTGGCCATCAGCCCTGCGCCAGGAATGGCAAATCTGAAGAGGTCGCGTAGCCCTTTTCGATTGCAAACTCAAGGATGTGCAGGATGCGAGTCCGCAGCCGGCGGGCAGTCTCGCTCATTCCCTTCTCAAGCAACCTCTCCAGAATCGCTAGATATTCGGCTTCCGAAAGGCTGAGCAAAACACGGTAGCCAATGACAGGGTAGACGTGGTCTTGAAGAAGCTGGCGATTGTGTCGCGAATTCTTCGCTGTCCATCCCGCCTCATTCGCTGCGAGATACTCCTCAGCAACCGTTCTAAATATTCGATCTTGATCTGTCTGATACATGATTACATTGGCGCGACTTCACTGCGCTCGGAGATTTGCTGAACAACACTGGAGTTGCCTAGGTCTGTCTTCCGACCGACAAGCCATCGACATCGCACATGTCAGAGTTTCTCGTGGAGTCTACTAGGAGCGGATCTCGCCGGGACGAAGTGATTGTGGACCCAAGTAGCAGACATCGCGATGTTCTGTCTGCCATCATGGGCGCGACCGAGATGCGGCGGGGGTTGACTGTCATGGCGGGTGAGGCGAAGGATCTTGCGGAAAACCCAGCAGTATAGGCGATCGCCTTGAACCTCGCGTGGGGTGGTCCCTGAGCCTCAAAAGACAACGGCGCCCCGAAGGACGCCGTTGGGTCTGTCTCCTCCACCCCAGTATTTCGGGTGGGGTCCAGCGCGGTATCGATCAATGCATGAACAGCCAGATCAGTACCAGAACGAAGGCGGGAACGCCAAGCAGCCAAGCGAGGATGTACGGCATGATGTGCTCCTTTTCGGTCGTGAATCCAGTGACTTCACTATAGAAAAGTGCGTGTCCTGCCGATGTCAGGTCCCTTCCGCAACCGCATGTAGGACTGGACTGACCCTGACTCGGATTAGCGTACGGCGTTGCGTTCGATCCAGGTGGCGAACGTCGCCAGGTACTTCTCCAGAAAGCCGCGCGTGCTTTCGTTGGCGATGCCGCCCTTGTCGTCGAACAGCGTCGCGGCGCCGCCGATATAAGCCTCCGGCTGCTGCAGCACCGGCACGTTCAGGAACACCAGCGACTGGCGCAGATGGTGATTGGCGCCAAACCCGCCGATCGCGCCCGGCGAGACGCTGATCACGCCGCCCGGCTTGCCATCCCATGCGCTCTTGCCATACGGACGCGAGCCGATGTCGATCGCGTTCTTGAGCACGCCAGGCACTGAACGGTTGTACTCGGGCGTGATAAACAGCACCGCATCGCTGCGGCGAATGCGATCGCGGAAGGTCTGCCAGGCGGCCGGCGGCGTATCGGTATCGTCGTCCTGGTCGTAGTGCGACAGGGCACCGATTTCCACGATCTCGAGCTTCAGTTGCGGCGGCGCAAGCGCGGCCAGCGCGTGCGCCATCTTCCGGTTCAGGGATTCCTTGCGCAGGCTACCCACCACTACAGCGACATCACGAGGATTGCTCATTACGATTCCTTTCGACGGTTAAGTACGGGACGGGGGTACTAAAACGGGAGATACGAAAACGGGGACCCAACGAGGCCCGACTTGCAGGCCTCAGGCATCAGCGTCCGAGTGCGGCCAGCGGATGATCCTCGCGGCGCCACGGACTATCGAAGAATGCCCGCACGCGCGCGGCGGACACATCGTCCAGGCGCGACGGCTTCCACTGCGGCTTGTGATCTTTATCGATGGCGAGCGCGCGGATACCCTCCACGCCATCGCCGCGCGCAAAGACCTCGTGCATCATGTCGAGTTCCATGCGCAGTTCATCCTCGAGCGACATGTCGCGCGCGCGGCGAATCTGCTCGAGCGTCACGCACAGCATCAGCGGCGAACGACTACGCAGCATCGCCGCGGTCTGCGCAGCCCAGTCGGCGGGCCCTTCGCCTCCTTCATCTCCACCGGCATCGCTCACCGCATGCAGAATCGCCTCGACGCTCGCACCCGCGAACAGCCGATCGATCGGATCGTACAGCTTCGCAAGCTGGCTGTCGCGCGGCTGGCACGCGTTAGCGTGCGAACGCGCAAAGTTGTCGATATGGGCCAGCACGGCATCGCCGCTTGTGAACGACGTCGCCTCGAGCGAGGCCGTCAACTCTGCCAGCGCATTGGTGGGCAGATAGACATCAGCGAGCCCCGCGTACAACGCGTCGGCCGCGTGGATCACCACCCCCGTCAGCCCGAGATACTCACCGAGCCGTCCCGGCGTGCGCGCGAGAAACCAGCCGCCACCGACATCGGGAAACAGACCGATATTGGTTTCCGGCATCGCCATTTTCGTGCGATCGGTCACGATGCGCCGGCGCGCGCCCTGCGAGATGCCCATACCGCCGCCCATCACCACGCCATCCATCAGCGCGATGTAGGGCTTCTTGTAGCGGTGGATCTGCTGATTGAGCGCGTACTCTTCCACGAAGAACTGCATCAGCAGCGGATCGTTCTCGTGATACGCACGATGGAACCAGCGGATATCGCCACCCGCGCAGAACGCTTTGCCACCGGCACCGGCCACGACCACGGCCGCCACCTCGGGATCGGCCTCCCATCGGTCCAGCGCTTCGGTCATCGCGCGAATCATCTCCAGCGACAGCGCATTGAGGGCCTGAGGCCTTTGCAGTGTCAGGTATCCGACACCGCCCTGCACTGTCGTGGTCACAAACTCCGTCATATGTCTCGGCTCCCTCTTTTCGTCTTGATGGTCTGGTGAAGGTGTTCGCAGAATTCTACGCCAGCCTCCGTATGGAGGACTTCCTCCATGTCATGCCGATGACATGCCGATAAAGGCGGTGCACACTGGCGCCCATGCAGCCTGCCCCCGCCTCGTTCGATCCTGGCCTGATCCTGATGGCCTTCGCCCCGGTGTTCCTGCTGACGATCGGCTGGGAGGCCTGGTACTGGTCGCGTCGCGACCGCTCGATCTACAGCTGGCGCGATACGCTCTCCAACGCCACGCTCGCGCTGATGCATCAGGCTGCGGACGCGTTCTTTCTGTGGCTGATGATCCGGACCGTCTACAGCTGGTGCTACGCGCATGGCTTGCGCGCGGTACCCGAGACGTGGTGGTCGTTCGCGCTGCTGCTGTTGCTGCAGGACTTTCTCTACTACTGGTTCCATCGCGCGAGCCATCGCGTGCGCTGGCTGTGGGCGTCGCATGTCACGCACCATTCGTCGGAGGGTATGAACTTCTCGACGGCATTCCGTCAGAGTCTGACCTATCCGCTCTCCGGCATGTGGCTGTTCTGGATTCCGCTCGCGTTCCTGGGTTTCACGCCGGATTGGGTGATCCTGGCCGTCGGCCTCAACCTCGCGTTCCAGTTTTTTGTGCATACGCGGCTCGGCGCGCGCTGGCCGCGGCTGGAGCGGGTCTTGAATACGCCATCGGTCCATCGTGTCCATCATGCGAAGAACCCCGCGTATATCGATCGCAACTACGCGGGCGTGCTCACTGTATGGGATCGGATGTTCGGCACCTTCGTGCCCGAGATAGAGGCGCCGGTGTACGGCATCACGCGGCAGGTGCGCACGCACAATCCGCTGACGCTCACCTTCCACGAATGGCGCGAGATGTTTGCCGACGCGTGGCGCGAGCGCGATGCGCGGTATCTGTGGAAGCCGCCGGAATGGATCGGACCAAGGCGCGCAAAGCGCGGGATGGAGCACACACGCGAGGCCACCTCATCCTTTAGTCAGGCGGCTTCCAATCCGCCTGCACCAAAAGAATGACTAGGATTTACCCGTGCCTTTATGCAAATGTATCGACATTACTGATACTGTGGCGGCCATCGGGAATTCACGCCGTCTGAAGAGAGAGCAGACAGCGCCCGTGCCGACCGGGCCGGCCAGCACCATCAATTGTCCGGCCATTAATGTGCCACGGCGGCGACCATTCGGGAGACTCAAGCCAATGCAGCCCAAAGCACTCGAAACGAATGAACCAGTGGTTCTTGCCCTTGTCGATGCGGTCACCGCATGGCAGGCGGCCCTCGAGCAAACCCTGTCCGTTTCCGGACTGACCTATACCAAATGGCTGTTATTGCGTGCAATCGGGCAGGAACGCCTGACGCGCGCCCAACCGTTCCAGGGCACCGTCTACATCGACAGCGCGCGGACCGAAGCCCTGCTTGCGGACCTGCACGCGGAGGGCTGGATCGAGTTCGCGGAGACCGGCGCCCCGTGCATCGCGCCTGCCGCGCGACCGCGCTTCGAGCGCGCCGCGCAGGCCGTCAAGGCGCTGCATTCGGTCTCGGTGGGACACCTCAATACCGAGGAGCGCGCGGCGCTCGGCGGTTTGTTGCAGCGCATGACCGGCACCTTGCACAACCACGCCGAACGACGTAGTCGGCTCGCGGCCTGAGCAACTTTCGAACACGCGCGAGCCGGAATTTTTGTCAGCCGGCGCGGCCATTTTTTCCTACAGTATGAGCATGCGTCGGCACATGCCGAGGGGATGCCATGCCACCGGAAAACGAAGAAAAAGTCGCACTCCTGCTGGATGAACTGCTCGCGTTTGCGCGCGATCGACTGCCGACACAGACCTTCGACATCGTGGCGCCGCTACTGCGGCACTACTATGACCTGGCCGATGCGGAGGATTTGCTCGCACGGGAAGTAGCGGATCTGTATGGCGCCGTGATGGCGCACTGGCAGACCGCGCAGAAATTCCAGCCCGGCCACGCGCGGCTGCGCGTCTACAACCCGAACCTCGAGGAACACGGCTGGCATTCGGACCACACGATCGTCGAGATCGTGAACGACGATATGCCGTTCCTCGTGGACTCGGTGACGATGGATATCAATCGCGCCGGGCTCACGCTCCATTCGGCGATCCATCCGGTCTTCCGCGTCTGCCGCGATGCGCGCGGGACGATCGAGAGCATCGGCCTGGGCGGCCCGGACGCGTCGGGAAATCCGGGCAAGAATCAGGGCAAGGACGAGTCCAAGACGGCCTGCCAGCTCGAATCGTTTATTCACTTCGAGGTCGATCGTACCGGCGACCCAGCGCGGCTGGAAGCGCTGCGGCAGGGCATTGCACGCGTGCTCGGCGACGTGCGCGCCTCGGTGGAGGACTGGCCCGCGATGCAGAGCATCGCGCGCGAGACCGTGCTGCGCATGGCCAGTGCCCCCGATGCCAACACGCCCGTCGCGCTGGAGGCACGCGCGTTTCTCGAATGGATGATCGATGACCATTTCACGTTTCTCGGTCACCGCGACTACGAGCTGGTATCGAAGGACGGCCAGTTCTGGCTGCGCGGCGTCGATGGCTCCGGCTCCGGCATTCTGCGCGAGTCCCTGCGTACGCCCGGTGACGACGCACTGACGCCCCTGCCCGCCGCCGCGCGCGCCATCATCGAAGGCGAATCTCCGATCTTCCTGACCAAGGCCAACTCGCGCGCGACCGTGCATCGGCCCGGTTATCTGGACTACGTCGGCATCAAGCTCGTCGATGCCAATGGCAAGCTGTTCGGCGAGCGTCGCTTTGTCGGGCTCTATACCTCGACCGCCTATATGGTGTCGAGCGCCGAGATCCCGCTGGTGCGCCGCAAATGCGCGAATATCCTCGCGCGCGCGGGCTTCCTGACCAAGGGGCATCTGTACAAGTCGCTGGTGACGATCCTTGAACAATATCCGCGCGACGATCTGTTCCAGGTGGATGAAGACGAGCTGTATGACATCGCGCTCGGCATCCTGCGCCTGCAGGAACATCAGCGCACGCGGCTGTTCGTGCGGCGCGACCGCTTCGACCGCTACGTGTCGTGCCTGGTGTTCGTGCCGCGCGACAAATACAACACGGACCTGCGCCAGCGTATCCAGAAGCTGCTGGTGAAGGCGTTCAACGGCACCAGTTGCGAGTTCACACCGCTGTTGTCGGAGTCCCCACTCGCGCGCATCCAGCTGACCGTGCGCGGCCAGCCCGGCACCATGCCGGAAGTGGACACGCGCGAGCTGGAGGAGCGCATCGTTCAGGCTACGCGCCGCTGGCAGGACGATCTGGCCAGCGCGTTGCACGAGAGTCGCGGCGAGGAACTGGGCAACAGTCTGCTGCGCCGCTACGGCGACTCGTTCCCCGCCGGCTATCGCGAAGACTATGCCGCGCGCACGGCCGTGCGCGATATTGAGCTGATGGAGCACGCGCGCCAGCATCCAAGCGGACTCGCGATGAATCTGTACCGGCCGATCGAGGCCGCTTCCGGCGCGTTCCGCTTCAAGGTGTTCCGCGCGGGTGAGCCCATCGCGCTGTCGCACAGCCTGCCGATGCTCGAGCACCTTGGCGTGCGCGTCGATGAAGAGCGTCCCTATCTGATCGAGCCCGATGCGGGCCTGCCGGTGTGGATCCACGACTTTGGGCTCGAGATCGCGAACGACCATGACGGCCCGCCGATCGACGTGGAGATCGAGCGCATCAAGCCACTGTTCGAGGATGCGTTCGGACGCGCCTGGAACGGCGAGATCGAGAACGACGATCTCAACCGGCTGGTCCTGCGCGCGGGTCTGGGCGCGCGCGACGTGACGATTCTGCGCGCCTATGCAAAGTACCTGCGGCAGGTGGGCTCGACCTTCAGCAACGCCTATATCGAGCGCGCGCTGACCAGCAATCCGCGCATCGCGGCGATGCTGGTGGCACTGTTCGTGGCGCGTTTCGATCCGGCCATCGCCTGCGGTCTGCCCGGCACCGCGCCCGAGCCCGCACAGGACGCACGCTGCCAGAAGCTGCTCGACGATATCAGCGCGGCGCTCGATCAGGTGCCCAATCTCGACGAGGACCGCATCCTGCGGCTGTTCCTCAACGTGATGATGGCCACCGTGCGCACCAACTATTTCCTGCGCGATGCGCAAGGCGCGCCCCGCCCTTACCTGTCGTTCAAGTTCAATCCGGCGCTGGTGCAGGGCCTGCCCGAGCCGCGCCCGATGTTCGAGATCTGGGTCTACTCGCCGCGCGTGGAAGGCGTGCACCTGCGCGGCGGCCGCGTAGCGCGGGGCGGACTGCGCTGGTCCGACCGCCGCGAAGATTTCCGGACCGAGGTGCTAGGCCTGATGAAGGCGCAGATGGTCAAGAACACCGTGATCGTGCCGGTCGGCTCCAAGGGTGGCTTCGTGGTCAAGCGCCCGCCGCCGATGACAGATCGGGACGCGTTCCTCGCCGAGGGCGTGGCGTGCTACCAGACCTTCCTGCGCGGCCTGCTCGACCTGACCGACAACCTCGTGGCGGGAGAACTGATTCCGCCGCCGAGCGTGGTGCGGCACGATGAATCGGACCCGTACCTCGTGGTGGCCGCCGACAAGGGCACGGCCACGTTCTCCGACTATGCCAACGCGATCTCGGGCGAGTACAAGTTCTGGCTCGACGATGCGTTCGCCTCGGGTGGCTCGGTCGGTTACGACCACAAGAAGATGGCGATCACCGCGCGTGGGGCGTGGGAATCCGTCAAGCGGCACTTCCGCGAGATGGGCATCGATATCCAGCGCACGCCGTTCTCGGTGGTCGGTATCGGCGATATGTCGGGCGACGTGTTCGGCAATGGCATGCTGCTTTCGCCGTGTATCCGCCTGCTGGCCGCGTTCGACCATCGCCATATCTTTCTGGACCCCGATCCGGACCCCGCTCGCACGCTGGCCGAGCGCACGCGGCTGTTCGCGCTGCCGCGTTCGAGCTGGGCCGACTACGATACCAAGCTGATCTCGGAGGGCGGCGGCATCTATCCGCGCACGGCCAAGTCAATTGCGCTGACGCCGCAGGTACGCGCGGCGCTGAATATCGAGGCCACGTCGTTGTCGCCGGCCGACCTGATTCACGCGATCCTGATGGCGCCGGTCGATCTGCTCTACAACGGCGGCATCGGCACCTATGTGAAGTCAGCCAACGAAACGCATCAGCAGGTGGGCGATCGCGCCAACGACGCGGTGCGCGTCAACGGTAGCGAACTGCGCTGCAAGGTCATCGGCGAAGGCGGCAATCTGGGCTTCACGCAGTTGGGGCGCATCGAGTTCGCGCGCAAGGGTGGCCGCATCAATACCGATGCGATCGACAATTCCGCCGGCGTCGATTGTTCGGACCACGAGGTCAACATCAAGATTCTGCTCGGCATTGTCGTGCGCGAAGGCGAGATGACGGAGAAGCAGCGCAACACGCTGCTGGCCGAGATGACCGACGAGGTGGGCCTGCTCGTGCTGCAGGACAACTACTACCAAACGCAGGCGCTGTCCGTGGCCGGGCGCGAATCGGCCGCGCTGATCGATGCCGAGGCCCGGCTGATACGCTGGCTCGAACGCGCGGGCCGGCTTAATCGCCCGCTCGAATTCCTGCCTTCCGAGGAAGCGATCGCCGAACGCAAGGCCGACGGGGCCGGCCTCACCTCGCCCGAGCGCGCGGTGTTGCTGGCCTACAGCAAGATGTGGCTCTACGACGAACTGCTGGTGTCGGACCTGCCTGACGACCCATTGGTCGCCTATCTGCTGCCCGATTATTTCCCCCTGCCGCTGCGGGAACGGTATGCGGGCGCGATGGAACGGCATCCGCTGCGCCGCGAGATCCTGGCCACGCATCTGACCAATATGCTGGTGAATCGTATCGGCGCCACCTTCGTGCATCACCTGATGGAGGAGACCGATGCCCGGCCGGCCGAGATCGTGCGCGCGTGCATGCTGGCACGCGACGTGTTTGGGCTGACCGCGCTGTGGCAGGCCATCGATGCGCTCGACAATCGCGTGGACGATGCGGTGCAGGCGCAGATGTTCGGCGCGCTGGGCCGGCTGCTGGAACGCGCGTCGCTCTGGTTTGTGCGCTATCTGCGCGGCGGTGGCACGGTGGAGGCTGGCGCCGCGCGCTTCGTCGAGGCCGCGCGCTGGCTTACGCCGCAGCTACCGCAACTGTTGCCCACCGAGACCGCGGCGGCCCTGGATGCGCGCGTGCACGAACTGACCGATGCCGGCGTCGACGCGACGCTCGCGATGGCGGTGGCTGCCAGCGACACCGCGGCTGCGGCACTCGATATCGCCGAGGTCGCGGCCAACTGCGACCGCAGTCTGGATGCGGTGGCGGGCGTGTATTTCGCGCTGGATACGCATCTGAACTTCGGCTGGTTGCGCGAGCGCGCGTTGGCCCTGCCGGCCGATACGCACTGGGATCTGCTGGCACGCACCACGACGCTGGAAGATCTTGGGCGACTCAAACGCGCGTTGGCCACCAGCGTGCTGTCGAGCGCGCCGGGGGTCGATGATGCGAACACGCTGATCGATACGTGGCGCGCGGGACGGCAGACGGCGCTCGATCGCTATGCGCAGATGCTGGCCGATCAGCGCGCGTCGGGCGCGCCATCGACGGCTGGGTTGTCGATGCTATCCGTGGCGGTACGGGAGATCGGACTGCTCGATCGGGGGTGAGCCCCCATCACGGCAGTCCGTGATCGCTCAGTCGTCGAGCGCGCTAGAAGTCGATCGCTCAGTCGTCGATCGCGTCCTCGTCATCGATATCGCGCAACGGTTCGAGGTCTTCGCCCAGCGCGTCGTCGGCGTCCTCATCGGCGCCGCGCGCGCGAAATTCGATGCCGAGCCGGATAAACAGATCGAACGCATCCGCGAGCATATGCTTCTGCCTCGGCAGCAGACTCGCATATGGCATGTCGTAGATCGACTGATGCGTACCGCGTGCGCCTTTGAGGCCGCGATCGCGTGCGATATCAGACAGGAGCGCGGCAAACCCCGACAGGTCCTGCGCAGCGAGCGCGGCGTTCAACACCCTCGCGATAACCTGAGGCGTTGCGCCCGACCAGCCGATGACTTCGGAATTCGAAGCGGAGTCGTGGGAAAGATCACTAATGTCCATAATGTTCTTATCGGTCCCATATCCGCCGTCTTGAGGGAATCTGGCGCCGTCACGCCATATTTCCTCCAAGTTTCGAGGTCAGGACCGTCGTCCGCGTGGGCGTTCGGTATCGGCGGGTGGTGATTCCCGTCGCGCTTGCCTGTATTCGGTAGTGCCATCCGGCCGCTGACGCGCCTGCAAGTGATTGCGTGCGCCGCAAAGTGGGCAGCGGAACAAAAATCCCTGCCCTTCGTTTTTGATCGTCACCTCGGTGGGCGCCCATTTGGCACCGCAAGGTTGGTTCTGGCAGACAAACATATGAACTCCAATTACGCCGCGCATCGTAACATGGGTGTTGCCTTGGTCACATGCTACGTAAGCGTGAGGTGCCCCCTACCTTGGCGGGGGACCGCCCATGCGCCACATGTTGGGCGGCTGCCCTAACGCGGTGCTCTGGTACATCCACGCGCCGCAGCCCGTGCAGCGCCAACGGCTATCCACCTTGCAGCGATTGGACATGGCGCCGATGCCGGACGCCTGCAGATTCTCGTGTGGCGGCACGCTTGCCGGCTCGCCCACCAGCAGATGGCAAAGGTCACAGGCCTGCATCGCTCCCCTCGGTTGATCCTCGGTTGATCTCTCATCAGCTTAGTCACAAAGCTGGCCGACCCCAATGCGAGAGAGGACATCGGAAGCCCGATAGAATGACGCGATTCGCTTTTTGTCCCTGCTGCCCTCTTGCCCAATATGTTCACGCTCTCCACCGACGCCTCGCACCTATCCAAGACCGAACACTATGCGGAGCTCGTGGAGCAGGCGCGCGGTCTGCTCGGTGACGAGCGCGATCCCATCGCCAACGCCGCCAATTTCTCCTCGCTGGTGTTCCATTCGCTGCGCGATCTCAACTGGGCCGGCTTCTACTTCTTCGACGGTACCGAGCTCGTGGTGGGCCCGTTCCAGGGCAAACCGGCGTGCGTGCGCATCGCGCTCGGTCGGGGTGTGTGCGGCACGGCCGCGCAGACGCGGGTCACGCAGGTGGTACCCGATGTGCACGCGTTCCCGGGCCATATCGCGTGCGACGCGGCATCGCGCTCGGAGGTCGTTGTGCCGCTGTTCACCGACGATGGCACCCTGATCGGCGTGTGGGACGTGGATAGTCCGGTGCCCGGCCGCTTCGATAACGACGATGCGCGCGGCATGGAGGCGCTGTGTCAGGTCTTCGTTCAGGCCTTTATCGCGCAGACACCCGCGCGTCGCTGATCGCATACCGCACGAACGCGCGCACGGTGGCCGAGACTTCGCCGGCGCGATAGGCCAGCGCGACCTCGGACACGATCGGCTTGCCCGCGATCGGCCGATAGACCACGCCCGGTAGCGACACACAGGACGCGAGCGTGCCCGGCACCACGGCCACGCTATTCCCCAGCGCCACGCGCGCCAGCACTGCCGCGAGCGTGCCGCCGCGCGGGCCGAAGGCCGCCGAAAAGCGCCCGCGCCGCGCCACCTCCACCGTTCCGGCTTCCTGCTCCGGCACCACGAACGTGGCCTCGCGTAGTTGCGCGGGCTGGATCTCAGCCTCATCAGCGAGCGGCGAATCGGACGGCAATGCCAGCAGAAACGCGTCGCGATGCACGGTCTGCGTGCGCATGCCGTCGGGCAGCGTCATCGGTGGGCGGCAGTACGCCACGTCGATCTCGCCCGCCTCGAGCATTGGGCCGATGCGGTCCATGACCACTTCATGGATGCGGATATCGACGAGCGGATGCGTATCGCGAAAGCCGCGGATGTTCTGCTGCAGCACGCCGGCATAAGCCGCCGAGCCGACGTAACCCACCTCGATCCGCCCCACTTCGCCGCGTTCCGCGCGCGCGGCCACTTCGATGCCACGCGCCAGGTGTTCGAGCACCGCGAGGGCTTCGGGCAGGAACGCCTGCCCGGCCGCGGTCAGTTCCACCGAGCGGCGGGTGCGATGGAACAGCCGCGCGCCCAGCAGCCGCTCGGCTTCCTGAATACGCCGCGTCAGCATCGGCGGCGCAAGGTCGAGCGCTTCCGCCGCATGACCGAAATGGAGCTGGCGCGCCACCTCGGTCACGGCGCGCAGATGAGCAATGTCGAGTTCCTTCATGATCCTGCTATGCCACGCTGTTGCCAATTCCGTTAACGATGTTGTCACTGTATAGCAATGACAGGCAATAGTCGCGTCGTTAAGATGCAACCCTCGCTGCTTTCCGCACTACCATGTCCACGCCCCTGTCCCCGCAATCGCCGTCACCGTTCAGCCGGCCCGCCGCGCCCGCCACTGCCATGGGCCGTGGCACCAAGGCGTTTATTCTCGGCACCGCGTCGGCCACGTGCTCGCTGATCGTGCTCGACACCAACGTGGTGGCCGTCTCGTTGCCCGCCATCGCGCGCACGTTCCAGGCGAGCTTTGCCGATGTCGAATGGGTCGTCAGTGCGTATATGGTCGCGTTCGCGTCGTGCCTGCTGCCGGCTGGCGGGCTGGCCGACCGGCTGGGTCGCAAGCGCATGATGCTGATCGGTCTGGCGGTGTTTATCCTCGCATCGGTTGGCTGCGGGCTGGCCTCGACTGCCACGTTCCTCAACGTTGCGCGCGCGATCAAGGGCGTTGGCGCCGCGATGCTGCTGACCGCTGCGTTGGCCATCATTGCCAACACGTTCCATGAAGGGGCCGAACGCACGCGCGCGTGGGCGATCTGGGGAACGTGCATGGGCATCACCACTACCATTGCACCGCTGGTCGGGGGCGTCATCACGCAGTGGGTGGGCTGGCGCTGGATCTTCCTGATCAATGTGCCGATCTGCCTCGTGCTGGTCGCGTGCGTGCGCTACGCCGTGACCGAGTCGCGCAACCCGACCAGCTCCCGCATCGATGTCGTGGGCAGCGCGCTGTTTGGCGTGGCGTTGATGCTCGCGATCTGGGCGCTGATCGATGTGCCCGCGCATGGCTGGGCATCACTGGCTACGTGGTCGCGCTTCGGTGGCGCCGCGGTACTGCTGGTGCTGTTCGTGCTGCATGAACGGGCCACCGCGCACGCAATGATCGACCTGGCGCTGTTCCGGCAGCCGCGTTTTGTGGGCGCGGTGCTGGGCATGTTCGGCTATGCCGCGTGCGCGCAGGTGATGATGACCTTCCTGCCGCTGTATCTGCAGAATGCGTTTGGCATGTCGGCGGTGCACGCGGGTGTGGGCATGTTGCCGTTTGCGCTCGCGATGATTGTCGGACCTTATTTTGGTCAATTCGTCGGTGCGCGGCTGTCGGCGCGGTTTGACGGCAGTGGCAGCGTGCTGGTGGCCGGCCTGCTGCTGATCGGCACCGGCAATCTGCTCGTGGCGGCCGTCGCCGCGCATGCGCACTATGGGCTGGTGGCGGTGGGGATGATCGTCACGGGGCTGGGCGCTGGCGTGATGAATGGCGATACGCAGAAGGCCATCATGGCCTGCGTGCCGGTGCACCGGACCGGGATGGCATCGGGCATCAGCACGACCACGCGGTTCTCGGCCATCGTGACCGCGGTGGGTGTGCTCGGTGCCGTGTTGGCGTCGCACACCCAGCAGGCGTTCGAAGCCGCGTTGCCCGCGGGTTTCTCGTGGCGCGATACGCTGGGCACGGATTTCATGACGCGCGTGCTGGCAGGCGACATCGCGCAGGCGATCGCCCCGCTCGACACCGCCGCGCGCGCCACGACGGCCGCACTGGCCAGTCAGGCGTTTGCCAGTGGTTTTGGTGCGGCGCTGATGGTGGCGGGTGTGGCGGCGCTGGTATTGAGCGCGACTGTCTGGTCGCTATACCGCGCGGATCGTTGACACACCCGCCGCGGCTCAACAGCGGTAATCGCCGCCGTCGCGATCCAGCAGTCGCAGCAGTGCCGTCCACTCGCGGTCCAGATGGACCGTGTCGAGGTAGGCGTAGTCGTCGTGCTGCTTTGCCGCGTGTTCGCACACCTCGGGCGACGGCATCGTGACCTTCTGCCCCATCGACAGCGTCTTCTGCTGAATCTCGCACGCCCGGTTCAGATAGAACATGCGGGTGAACGCCTCCGCGACCGAACGCCCCGTGGTCAGCAGGCCATGGTTGCGCAGGATCAGGTAGTGGGCGTCCTTCATCGACGCAACGATACGTGTCCGCTCGTCGAGGTCGAGCGAAATGCCCTCGTAGTCGTGATAGTTCACGCGGTTGTAGAACTGCATGCTGATCTGGTTCAGCGGCAGCAGCCCGCACTCGAGCGCGGCCACCGCCATGCCGGCGTCGGTGTGCAGATGCACCACGCATTCCACATCATGGCGGCTCTGATGCAACGCGCTGTGGATCGTGAAACCGGCCGCGTTGACCTCGAAGCGGTTGTCGCCGATCGGGCGACCTTCGGTATCGATCTTCACCAGGCACGACGCGGTGATCTCGTCAAAGAACCAGCCGTGCGGGTTGATCAGGAACTGGTCGGTCGTCCCCGGCACGCGCACCGAGATATGCGTGTAGATCAGATCGGTCAGGTTGAACTTGGCGGCCAGCCGATAGGCGGCCGCCAGTTGTACGCGCACCGCCCATTCCTCTTCGCCGATATTGATCGGCTTGCGGTTGCGGTGGGGATCGGTCGTGGAAATCATGGGGTTCCTTTCTAGAGTCAGGGACTAAGCAGGGTCACGCCAGCAGGGTTACGCCAACAGGGTTACGCCAACAACGCAGACATGACGATCTCCACGCGATACGCGGGATCGGCGAGCTCCACCTTGCCGCAGCACCGCGTCGGCGTTTCGCCGGGCGCGACCCAGGCATCCCAGACCGCGTTGAATGCATCGAAGTCTGCCATATCGGCCAGCCAGATCTGCGCGGTCAGCGCGCGGCGCTTGTCGGTGCCCGCCTCGGCGAGCAACGCATCGACCTTGGCCAGCGCTTCGCGCGCCTGCGCGGTGATATCTCCAGCCTTGTCGTCGGCCACCTGCCCGGCCAGGAACACCATGCCGTTGGCGATGACCGCGCGGCTGCGGCGATGATTCTGGTCGAGGCGGACGATGGAAGCACTAGTAGTCATGGCGGTCACTCAGGCGTTGGTGGCGACGATCTGACGGCAATGCTGGAGCGCCGCCTCGATCAGATTGTTGTTGGCTTCGGGCGTGCGAAACGCCGAGTGCGCGGACAGCGTGACGTTCGGCAGCGTGGTCAGCACGTGGCCGGCCGGCATCGGTTCCACCGTGAACACATCGAGGCCCGCATGCGAGATCTTGCCGCTGCGCAGCGCCGCAATCATCGCGTCCTCATCGACCAGCGCGCCGCGCGCGGTGTTGATCAGGATCGCGCCATCGCGCATAGAGGCAATGCGTTGCGCATTGATCATGCCGCTCGTCTCGTCGTTGAGCAGCAGATGCAGCGACACCACATCGCTCTGCTTCAACAGCGTATCGAGGTCCACGAACTCCACGCCCTCGGCGGTCTTCGGCGTGCGGTTCCACGCCAGCACGCGCATGCCCATGCCACGCGCCAGACGCGCCAGCTCCTGCGCGATACCGCCAAAGCCCACCAGTCCAATGGTCTTGCCCGTCAGTTGCACGGCATCCGAGCGCAGCCAGTTGCCCGCGCGCATCTCGCGATCCATGCGCGCGAAGTTGCGTGCCGCCGCCCACATTAGCGCAAACGCGCATTCGGCCACGGCCGTATCGCCGTACCCCTTGATCGTATGCACGGTGATGCCGAGCTCGGCGAGTTCCTCGGGATGCATATAGCTGCGCGCGCCCGTGCCCAGGAACACGACATGCTTCAGGCCCTTGCACTGCCGCGCGATCTCCGTCGGCAGATGCGTGTGGTCGATGATCGCGATCGGCGCGCCACCAAGCGCGGCCGGCAGCCCTTCCGACTTGATATCGGGTTGCTGATTGACCTCGAGCGGCAGGTCATCGGCACGACGCAGGCGCAAAGACACTTCCGTCAGCGTGGGATTGGCATCGACGAAGACGGCACGCCATGCACCAGTATTGGACGTGGAGTTTGCGGAAGTGGAGGTCGAGGTCATTTGTTTGTGCTCTGCAATAAGGGTTAAAGCGGATAGATGAGCGACATGAGCAGGCTTGCGCCATTACAGTGCCGAGCGAACCAAAACAGGGAAGTTTCAGCGGCACAGCGGTGAACGCAGCATAACGCTTTACAGAATACAGATCAATAATTAAAGTCTGTATACAGGACGGAGTGCAGCACCGGCAGCGAGCCGGCAAGTGCCCGTCACCCAGCCACCCTGCTTAGGAGCGTCCCCCATGACGAAGCGCCCGGTCGTGTCACACAAGGTCCTGCTTTCCGCCACCCTGCTGGCTTCCACGCTGATCACGTTCAGCGGCACCAGCTCCGCCCAAGACACCAAGTCGTGGCCAAACAACACGATTTCGATCGTCAGCGGTTTCCCTGGCGGTGCCGCCACCGACCTCTACGCACGCAAACTTGGCGTCGAATTGAACAAGGAGTTCGGCGTCTCGTTTATCTCGGATAATCGCCCCGGCGCTGGCGGCAATATCGCGTCTGCACTGGTGGCGCAGGCCAAGCCGGATGGTTATACGTTCCTGCTGGGCACCGCCGGCACGCACGCGATTAACCCCGCGCTATATTCGAAATTGCAATTCGATGTGGTGAATGATTTCTCGCGCATTGCATTATTGGGCACGTTGCCGAATATCCTGCTGATCAACCCCGAGAAGCATCCCGAGATCAAGACCTGCGCGGATCTGCTCAATGCCGCGAAGAAGGCGCCGGGCACGCTCAACTACGCCTCCACCGGCAACGGCGCATCGGGCCATCTGGCCGGTACGCAGTTCGCCACGGCGTCGAAAACCAGCTACGTGCATATCCCTTACAAAGGACAGGGCCCGGCCATGACCGCCCTGCTCTCGGGCGAGGTGGACTTCTTCTTCAACCAGAGTTCGCCGAGTCTCGGGGCGATCCAGTCCGGCAAGGTCCGCGCGCTCGCGGTGACGTCGCCACAGCGCGTCAGCGTGCTGCCCGACGTGCCGACCGTCGCCGAAGCGTGCAACCTGCCTGGCTTCGAAAGCACCACGTGGTATGGCCTGCTCGGCCCGGCCAATCTGCCGGCCGAGATTCAGAACCGCATGTCGAAAGCCGTGCTCAAGGCCATCAATACCGACAGTTTCAAGGAATGGTTGGTTAGTCAGGCCATTCAGCCGATCAAGGATGGCGGCCCCGACGCATTCAAGCGCGTGCAGCAGGCCGATATGAAAACGTGGGCGAAAATCGTCAAGGATTCGGGCGCGCACGTAGACTGACCCGCGACGCCGCATGGGCGTGTATACACGCCCGTGCACAGCATCGAATTCAGGTATATTCCTGCCTTCGCGCAGATCTCAGAAAGACAGGACTGAATACCGTGGCAACAGCAGCAAGTGACAGCATCGTCGAGCAGGTCTACGACAAGCTCAAGGCCATGAGCGTCGGTTATGACTTCAAGCCCGGCGAACGCCTCAATGAAGGCGTGCTGGCGAGCGCGCTCGGCGTCAGCCGCACGCCGCTGCGCGAAGCGCTGACGCGCCTGACCACCGAAGGGCTGCTGCGATTTTCTCCGGGCAAGGGCTTTTTCTGCCGCGACCTCGATGCGCAGGAAGTGTTCTCGCTCTACGAGATGCGCAAGATCGTGGAGACCGAAGCGCTGCGGCTGTCGCTCGAACGCGCGAAGGAAGAAGAGATCGACGCGCTGCTGATGTTCCTCGAGAACACCGGACCCGAACCGGGCGATCGCTCGGTGGAAGAACTCGTGAGGCTCGACGAGATCTTTCACGAAAGCCTGATGGCGATGTCGGGCAACCTCGAGATGCTGCGCGTGCTGCGCAATATCAACGCGCGCATCCGCTTCGTGCGCTGGATCGATATGGAACGCTGCGATCGCCGCGTGAGCCAGAACGACCACCGCGAGATCCTGCTCGGGCTCAAGGCCCGCGATGCGGACCGCTGCATGCCGATCCTTGCGCGCCATATCGATCGTCGCCACGACCAGATCGCCACCGCGCTCAAGGAAGGGCTCGCGCAGATCTACATGGGCTGATTGGGGAACAGCGACAGCCTGATATTCGTCAGCGCGGACACCGCATCGCGCGATGCCGCGCCTACTCCTCCGCTAGCGATGGCCTCCAGCGCATGGTCGATGCGCATGGCAAGCTGCCTTGGCGGCGGCAACGGCTCCCCTTCGCGCACGCGCCGCAGGTAGTGATATTCGAGCGAACGCAACACGCGCGCGAGCATGCCCTGCGCCGCGGGCGGCAACGTCTCGAAGTCCCGCTGCAGCATCAGCGTGCCAAACCCAACCTGCAACTCGGCAAAGCCCCGGTTCGACGCCTTGTCGTTGCTGGCCGCGAGCAGCGGCACCAGCCGCTGCAACTGATCGAGCATGCGTCCGCGCAATTGCGGATGCTCTTCCAGTTCGCGACGATCGGCGCCGAGCGCGATATCTTTCCAGCTCGCATGCACCAGCCGCCGCAGCACCGCGTGCGCGCCAAACGGGCGCACCGTCACCACCCACAGCGGCGCAAAGATCATGGCCCCGAACGTCGCCAGCGTGCCGTTGAACAGATTGCCAAAGTTGGCGTCGTACAGCATCTGCACGTTAGCGAACGACGCGGCGTTGACCGATAGCAGCACCGCGAACAGATTGAACCCGGGGCGCGCAATCAGCGCGCCGATAATCAGGAACGGCACCGCCAGCAGACCAGCCAGCCCCGCGAAGTCATGCGCGAACGGCACCACCACGAAGATGTAGAACCACGACACCACGAGGCACACCATGGCCCAGCGTACAAAGCGCCAGGCCACGCGCTGTGGCTCGTCGGTGGTCGCAAAGATGCAGGTAGTCAGCGCGGCCAGCGCGACCGGCGCCCCACCTTCGATCCAGCCCGACAGAATCCACGCATACCCGGCCGCGAACGTCGCGCCGCCGGCGGTCAGCGCGTAGACCAGCAGCATCCAGTGATCGTGGTGATAGGCGGGCTCGCTGGGCGGATCTTCGTAACGCAGCTCCGGCATGTGCTGGTCGACGGCACGATCGCTGATGTGTTGCTGCAGCACCAGGCAGTCGTGCCACAGATCGGAGAGCGTGGCCAGATGGTGCTCGGCCGTGGCCACGAGGTCCGCATGCCAGCCCGGCTCGGGCGACTTGGCGGCCACGCTGGCGGGCGCCGGCACCACGATTGTGCTGGACTCCCCGCGCATCCACGTGGCCACCCCCGCCATGCGCGTTGCCAGCGTCTCGGGCACGCCCGCCGCATGCCCATGCAGGGCCTGCAGCACGCTGGCCAGGCCAGACAGTTCCGGTAACAGCATGGTCATGCGCGCATGCAGTACGCGCGCGCAGCGCACCGCCATCGCAGTGTCGGCGTCGTACTGCAGATGCGTGATCAGCGTGTCGAGCTGGCGAATATCCGCCGCCAGCTTGTAGCGGCTGTCGTGCTGCTGCATGTCGCCCGGCGCGCCGGTGAGCATGGCCGACGCCCAGCGCGAGGCATCGGCCAGCCAGACCGTGGTCTGCGCGTTGAGCGCGGAAGCCACGCGCGCCGGAAACACGAGCGAGCCGATGACGCTCGCGCAGACGATGCCGATGCAGATCTCTTCCACACGCGCCACCGCGAGGTCGAAGATCTGCATCGGATCGTTGACCGACGGCAGCGCGACGATCGGCAGCGTGTAGGCGGCCAGCAGGAATACATAGCTGCGCGGCGAGCGTTCCATCAGCGACAGGTACAGCAGCGCACCAACCCAGAACGCGATCGCGCCCATCAGCAATGCCGGCGCATCCACCAGCGGCGGCACCAGAATCACCGCCGCCACCGCGCCGAGCAGCGTGCCAACCACGCGATACGCGCCCTTGGACCGCGTGGCGCCGGTCAGCGGATGCGACACCAGATACACCGTCGCCATCGCCCAGTACGGACGCGGCAACGCGAATGCCAGCGCGATATACAGCGCGAGCATCGCGGCCACAAACACCTTGGCGGAGAACACCCAGTCGCGTGCGCTGGGGAAGCCGATCATGCGAGCCATCATGACGCGATCAGGGCACCAGTCCGCCAAGTCGCATCAGCATCCGCATCAGCGACGCGAACACGAAGACCGTGCCCACCCCGCCCAGCCACAGCAATGCCATCCATCCGAGCTGAACGCCTAGCTTGCGATCGTTCTTATCCATTAGTGATACCCCTCCCCTGCCTTGACCTTGCCGCGGAACACGTAGTACGACCACGACGAATACGTCAGGATGATCGGCACGATGAACAGCGCGCCCACCAGGATGAAGCCCTGGCTCTGCGGCGGCGATGCGGCCTGCCAGATGGAAACCTCGGGCGGAATGATGTTCGGCCACACGCTGATGGCGAGCCCGGTGTAGCCCAGGAACACCATCAGCAGCGCCAGCAGGAACGGCCCGGCGTTAGGACGCACGCCAAGCAGGCGGATGATGCCGAACGCGGAAGCCAGTACGAGCAGCGGCACCGGCGCGAACCAGAACAGGTTCGGCAACGAGAACCAGCGCTGGGCGATTTCCGGATGCGAGAACGGCGTCCATACGCTGGTGATCGCGATAAAGATCAGCATCATCGCGGTCAGCGGCGTGGCCGCGGCGATCATGCGGCCCTGCAGACGGCCTTCGGTCTTCATGATCAGCCACGTGCAGCCGAGGAAGGCATAGGCCACCACCACGCCGAGGCCGGTGAACAGCGGGAACGGCGCGAACCAGCCGAACGCGCCGCCGACATAGTCGCCGCCGCTCACGTGGATACCGTTGATGTAGGCCCCCAGCGCCACGCCCTGAAAGAAGCCGGCCAGCGCGGAGCCGCCGATAAACGCCTTGTCCCAAAGCGGGCGCGTGCGATCGCTGGCCTTGAAGCGGAACTCGAACGCTACGCCACGGAAGATCAGCGCCAGCAGCATGCCCATCAGCGGCAGATACAGCGCGCTCAGCACGACACCGTAGGCGAGCGGGAACGCGCCGAACAGCGCGGCCCCGCCGAGCACGAGCCACGTCTCGTTACCGTCCCAGACCGGCGCGACGGTGTTCATCATGACGTCGCGATCGACGCGGTCTTTCACGAAGGGAAACATGATGCCGATGCCAAGATCAAAGCCATCCATGATCACGTACATCATCACGCCGAAGTAGATCAGCGCGGCCCAGATGAGGGGAAGATCGATACCCATGACAGTTTGCCCTGTTATCTGTTTATCGGTTGCTGAGGTGCGCAGTGGTGGCGCCACCGCCCGCGGCACGCGTCGTGGCGACCCCGGCCAGCGCGGGAGCCATCCCACCCATCGGCGCCGGCTGCGGCGGCACCGGGATATGACCCGGCGTCACATCGCCGTGCGCGCCGCCATCCGGCCCCTTGTTCACGAGCTTCAGCATGTAGCGGATGCCCGCGCCAAACAGCAGGAAGTAGACGACCACGAATGCCGCCAGCGAGACCGCGATCGGCCCCACGTCATGCCGCGACACCGCGTCGGTCGTGCGCAGCAGGCCGTAGACCACCCACGGCTGCCGCCCGATCTCGGTGGTCAGCCAGCCGGCCAGCAGCGCGATCAGGCCGGTCGGGCCCATCACCACGGCAAAGCGAAGGAAGATGCGGTTGCGGAACAGCGCACCATTGCGGCGCAGCAGCACACCGGCCACGCCGAACAGGATCATCAGCACACCGAGCGCGACCATCGCGCGGAAGGTGAAGAAGATCACGGTCGAGTTGGGACGATCGGCCTTGGGAAAGTCCTTCAGTCCCTTGATCTGGCCATCGAGGCTGTGCGTGAGGATCAGGCTGCCGAGGCGCGGGATCTCGATCGCGTATTTCGTCACCTCCTTGTCCATATCAGGAATGCCGAACACGATCAGGGGGAAACCATCCTTGTCGCCCTTGGGCGCGGTATCCCAGTGCCCTTCCATCGCGGCGATCTTGGCCGGCTGGTACTTGAGCGTGTTGAGACCGTGCGCATCGCCGACGAATGCCTGGATCGGCGCGACGATCAGCACCATCCACATCGCCATCGAGAGCATCTTGCGCGAGGCGACTTCCGACTTGCCACGCAGCAGCAGCCAGGCGCCCGCCGCGGCGACGAACAGCGCCGTGGACAGGAACGCGGCGATGCTCATATGCGCCAGACGGTATGGGAACGACGGATTGAAGATGACGGCGAGCCAGTCGGTCGGCACCACGCGGCCATTCACGACCTCGTAGCCCTGTGGCGTCTGCATCCAGCTGTTGGACGCGAGGATCCATGTCGTCGAGATCAGTGTGCCGACGGCCACCAGGATCGTTGACAGGAAATGCAGGCCCGGGCCAACGCGATTCCAGCCAAACAGCATCACGCCAAGAAAGCCCGCTTCGAGGAAGAACGCGGTCAGCACCTCGTACGTCAGCAGCGGTCCGGTCACGCCCCCGGCGAACTCCGAGAAGAAGCTCCAGTTGGTGCCGAACTGATAAGCCATCACGAGGCCGGACACCACGCCCATGCCGAAATTGATGGCGAATATCTTGACCCAGAAGTGGAACAGGGTCTTGTAGACGGGGTTCTTCGTGCGCAGCCAGAATCCTTCCAGGACCGCGAGATAACTGGCCAGGCCAATCGTGATCGCGGGAAACAGGATGTGAAACGAGACTGTGAATCCAAACTGGATTCGCGCGAGATCTAGTGCGGTTATTCCGTGCATCGCAGGGCTCTCTTCGGTGGACAGCGGCATCCGTTCGTGCCGTGCAGCGAAGATTAAGAGACCGACGGGAAAATCGACGGATACAGTTGCCGTGATTGCGACGAAGCTCAGCGTCAGCGTCGTGCGGAACGAAAATCGCGCGTGAAATCGGAACCGCGGCACATGCGAATGGCCGGTGGCGAACTGTGTCGCCGACTGTGCCGCACCTCAGTGTCGCGGACTGTATCCGTCGACTTCGCTCGTGCTCTCCTACGATGGAGCCCATGGTTCGACGCCGCATGCACACAGTCAGACGCACGACGCCAGTGACCGATTTCACGTCCACGGAGAACGCATCATGCAAGCACGCACCGAAGGCGCCCGCCGCCTCAATCTGACCACCGCCTTCCAGGCACTGATCCTTGCCGCGAGCGCATTTGCGGCGCTGAACGTGCAGAGCGCGCATGCCGCCACCCGCGCGCAAGAGCAGACGCTCGCCGCGCTGAAGGCCAGTGCGCCGCAACCCTGCAATGCCCCGGTGACGCGTGCGAGTGTGGAGCGCGATCTCGCAAATCTCGAAGCGGCCGGCTTCAATCCGGCTGGCAACGACAACGACTATCCGCAGAATCTGCAGCGTGCGGAGCGCATCGTCGCGGCACATACGCCGGCCTGCACAGTAGGCTGAGCGGCACACCCACGTAGCAACGGGCGTTGCGGCGGCGGCGGCGATGGCGGCGATGGCGGCGATTGGGGTTGCAACGTGCGTAATGGCAAGCGTTGCGACAAGCAGTAAAACCATCGTCGCGATGGTACGCCGCTGTCGCCGAAGATGCCCGTATCAACGGACTGTATCCCTGATGCACGCGGGCAACTGTACTGCTCGCCTGCGTATTGCCTGCGTATTGCCTGCGTATTGCCTGCGTATTGCCTGCGTATTGCCTGCGAAGGGTGCGCCGTAGCTTCACCCTGTTTTGATGTACGCCGATTTTTTCAGGTCGCGGCGTGATAGGCCGTTTTTGGCAAGACTCCCTCCTCCTCGTCTTGCGCTCCCTCTTGCGGGCACCCCTCACCCGCCCGCACGGCCTGCCGCGATTCTTTTTTTATTCCTTCACACCACGATTTCACGAATGCTGTCGGGCCTGCGAGCCAGCAGATCGGCCAGCCGACGCAATCCGCTCGCGAGCAGCAGTCGATCCGTCGCGCCACCCAGCGAGATGCGGATGGCGTTGACACGGTGTGGACCTACCTCGAATGCTTCCGATGGCGTGACGCGCAGTTCTTCCGCGCGCGCCGCATTGGCCAGCGCCTGCGAGGTCCAGTAGCTCGGCAGCGTGTACCACAGGTGAATGCCGCTCGGCGGCGCCTGCCCCACGCTCGACAGCAGTTGGCGCGCAATCGCCTGGCGCGCGTCCGCTTCACGCCGGATGCCACCGAGCAGCGTCTCTGCCGCGCCATCGTGAATCCATTGCGTGGTCACCGCGGTGGTGAGCGGCGCCGACATCAGTGCGAACGCCCGTAGCGCTCCAAGAATCGCGTCCTCGGCCACGCTCGCGGGCCGCACCACAAACGCGGTGCGCAGCCCGGGGCTCAGGCACTTCGACATCGTCGAGATGTAGCACACGCGATCGGGCGCGAGTCGCGCGAGCGGCGGCGGCGCATCGGGTGTCAGCAGCCAGTACGGATCGTCTTCGATGATCAGCACGCCGTGACGCGCGGCCGTCGCCACGATCTCATGACGGCGTGACTCGGGCATGGTCCACGTGGTGGGGTTCTGTGTGGTCGGATTCAGGTAGACCAGCCGCGCATTGTGTGTCTGGCAGGCCTCGGCCAGCGCATCGGGTCGCATGCCATCGGCATCCACATCCACCGCAATGACCCGGCGACCGAGTTGCTCGGCCGCGAGGCGGATGCCCGGATAGGCCAGCGGCTCCGTCACGATGGCGTCACCTGGTTGCGTCAGTGACAGAATCAGCGCCGCCAGCGCGGCCTGCGCGCCGGGGCACACCATCAACCGCGGGGGCTCGATCGGGCCGAGCATCGGCGCCAGCCACATCACCCCGGCCGCGCGATCGCTGTGACTGCCACCACCGAGCTGATACGTCATCAACAGACTGGCATCGGCGCGCAGCAGCACCTGCGACACGCCGCGCCGCAGCAGGTCGTCGAAGTCCACACCGTCGGGCGGTGGCGGCACGTTCATGCTGAAGTCCACGCGCTGCGCGAGTTCCACGCGTGGCGCCGCCACGAACGTGCCGAGCGCGCCCCGTGCCTCGATCAGATGCCGCCGGCGCGCTTCCGACAGCGCGCGCGTGACCGTGGTCAGGTCCACGCCGAGCAGTGCGGCAATTCGTCGCTGCGGCGGCAGCCGATCGCCCGGCACGAGCGTGCCGTCAGCAATCGCGTGCTCGATGCGCTCCGCAATCTGCAGGTAGCGCGCGCCACCGCCGGCGTGTAATCCGGTCAGCCACGAGGTGGCGCCATCGTCTTGTATGGAGGTGTTCGGAGGCATATTTGTGCGCATGGGTTGTAGTTTTGTCCGATCTGGCTCGATGTATGGGGCTTGTCTTACCTTACTGTCCGCTGCGACGTCCCGTATATCCATACATTAAAACCCTCGTATGCGTACTTGTCTACCCCCGTCCGGCTCCGGCTGGCGGCGCGCCACGGGCCTTGCGCTCGCCGCTGGCTCGCTGTTGCTGCTCTCCGGCTGCACCATCGAGTTGCTCTCCCCCAAAGGCGACATCGGCCATCAGGCGAAATCGCTGATTCTGGTCTCGCTGTTCCTGATGCTGATGGTGGTCATCCCGGTCATCATCCTGACGCTGGTCTTTGCGTGGCGCTATCGCGACAGCAACACCAAGGCAACGTACGCGCCGAAGTGGGCGCACTCGACGAGGATCGAAATCGTCGTATGGACCATCCCATGCGTGATCGTGGCGTTCCTGGGCATTCTGATCTGGACCTCCACGCACAAGCTCGACCCCTACCGTCCGCTCGACTCGCAGGTGGAGCCCGTGGAAGTCGAGGTCGTCGCGCTCAACTGGAAGTGGCTGTTCATCTATCCGCAATACGGCGTCGCCTCGCTGAACCAGCTCGCGATTCCCGTCGATACGCCGATCAATTTCAAGATCACGTCCGAGTCGATGATGAATTCGTTCTTCATCCCGCAACTCGGCAGCATGGTCTACGCGATGGCCGGCATGCAGACACAACTGCATCTGATCGCCGATACGCCGGGCGTCTACCTGGGCCAGTCGGCCGCCTATAGCGGCGAGGGTTTCTCCGACATGCACTTCAAGACGTATGCGACCTCGCGCGCGGAGTTCGACGCGTGGATCGCCGAAGCGAAGCGCTCGTCCACGCCGCTTACCGCGTCCGTGTACCGCGCGCTCGAGCAACCGAGCACGAAAGATCCGGTCACGCTGTACTCGAGCGTCGCGCCCGCGCTGTTCGCCGGCACCGTCGACAAATACATGAAGGCCACCGACCCGGTGTGCCGCACCGACAGTCCCGCGGCGCTGCAGGCCTTCAACGCCATTACCAATCCTGTCCCCCGCGCCGCCGCGAACGGCAGCGTGACGGAGTAACCAGCCATGTTGGGCAAACTCAATCTAGAAGCCATCCCGTATCACGAGCCGATCATCATGGTCACGCTCGCGGTGGTGCTGCTTGGCGGCGCCACGCTGCTCGGCGCGATCACGTATTTCGGCAAGTGGAAGTATCTCTGGACCGAATGGATTACCTCGGTCGATCACAAGAAGATCGGCGTGATGTACATCATCCTCGCGCTGGTCATGCTGCTGCGCGGCTTTGCCGACGCGATCATGATGCGCCTGCAGCAGGCCCTCGCCTATGGCGATGCGGCCGGCTACCTGCCTCCGCACCACTATGATCAGATCTTCACCGCGCACGGTGTGATCATGATCTTCTTCGTGGCCACGCCGCTGATCCTGGGCCTGATGAACGTGATCGTGCCGCTGCAGATCGGCGCGCGCGACGTCGCCTTCCCGTTCGTCAACTCGCTGAGCTTCTGGCTCTCCGCGATGGGCGCGGTGCTGGTCATGATGTCGATGTTCGTCGGTGATTTCGCGGCCACCGGCTGGGTCGCCTATCCACCATTGTCAGAGCTTGGCTACAGTCCAACGGTCGGGGTCGACTACTACATCTGGTCATTACAGATATCGGGGCTGGGGACCACACTGACCGGCCTCAACTTCATCGTGACGATCCTGCGCATGCGCGCGCCGGGTCTCAACCTGATGAAGATGCCCGTGTTCACCTGGACTGCGCTGATCACCAATATCCTGATCGTCGCCGTGTTCCCGGTGCTCACCGCCACGCTCGCGCTGCTGACGGCGGACCGCTACCTCGACATGCATTTCTTCACCAACGAGCTTGGTGGCAATGCCATGATGTACGTGAACCTGATCTGGGTCTGGGGTCACCCCGAGGTGTACATCCTGATCCTGCCGTGTTTCGGCGCGTTCTCGGAAATCATCTCGACGTTCTCGCGCAAGCCGCTGTTCGGCTATACGTCGATGGTGTACGCCACATCGTCGATCGGCGTGCTGTCGTTCTTCGTCTGGCTGCATCACTTCTTCACGATGGGTTCGGGCGCCAACGTCAACGCGTTCTTCGGCATCATGACGTCGATCATCTCGATTCCGACCGGCGTCAAGCTGTTCAACTGGCTGTTCACGATGTACCGCGGCCGTATCCGCTACCACTCGTCCACGCTCTGGACCATCGGCTTTATGGTCACGTTCGCGGTGGGTGGCATGACCGGCGTGCTGCTGGCCGTGCCCGGCGCGGACTTCGTGCTGCATAACAGCCTGTTCCTGATCGCCCACTTCCACAACGTGATCATCGGCGGCGTGCTGTTCGGCTGCCTGGCGGCGATTACTTTCTGGTTCCCGAAGGTGTTCGGCTTCACGCTCAACGAGCGCTGGGGCAAGATCTCGTTCTGGTGCTGGATGGTCGGCTTCTACCTCGCGTTCATGCCGCTCTACGTGCTTGGTTTCAAGGGCATGACGCGCCGGATGAACCATTACGCCAATGTCGACTGGCATCCGTACCTCGTGGTGGCGCTGATCGGCGCATTCGTGATCGCGGCCGGTATCCTCGCGTTCCTGATCCAGATCTACGTCAGCGTGCGCGATCGCAAGCAGAACATGGATCTGACCGGCGATCCGTGGGATGGCCGCAGCCTCGAGTGGGCGACCGCCTCGCCGGCGCCGTTCTACAACTTCGCCGTGGTGCCGAATATCACGTCGCTCGAGCAGCATTGGGACGACAAGGAAGCGGGCCGCGCCTGGAAGCAGCCGGCGCATTACGAACCGATCCATATGCCGAAGAACACCGGTGACGGCTTCATTGTCTCGATCTTTGGCCTGGTGCTGTGCTTCGCGCTGGTGTGGCATATGTGGGCTGTGGCGATTGGCAGCCTGATCGGCGTGATCGGCACGTTTATCGCGCGCAGCTACAACCGTGACGTCGACTACTACGTGCCGGCGGAAGAAGTCGCGCGCATCGAGAACGCGCGTTATGCACAACTGAAAGAGGCCGCCTGACCATGAGCCAAGTCCTTACCGTTTCCCATGGTCATGGCGGCAGCCATGCGCATGACCATGGCCACGACCACAGCCATGACAGCAGCACCACGCTGACGCTGGGTTTCTGGCTCTATCTGATGAGCGACTGCCTGATCTTCGCGACGCTATTCGCGACGTTCGGCGTGCTCGTCAACAACACGGCCGGCGGCCCGAGCGGCCAGCAGTTGTTCGAGCTGCCGTTCGTGCTCGGCGAGACCATGCTGCTGCTGTTCAGCAGCTTCACGTTTGGCGTGGCGATGCTCAATCTGTACGCGGGCCGCACGCAGCGCACGATCGTCTGGCTCGTCATCACGTTCCTGTTCGGCGCGGGCTTTATCGCGATGGAGATCCATGAGTTCGCCGAACTGATTCACCGTGGCGCGGGCCCCAATGTCAGCGCCTCGCTGTCGGCCTACTTCGCACTGGTTGGCACGCACGGCCTGCACGTGAGCGTCGGCCTGCTGTGGCTGGTCGTGATGATCCATCAGCTCAAGACGTTCGGCCTTGACGCCGTGACGCGCCGACGCATGGCGTGCCTGAGCCTGTTCTGGCACTTTCTGGACCTGATCTGGATCTGCGTGTTCACCTTCGTCTATCTGCGGGAGTTCGTATGAGCACTCACACCCTTCACCCGGCGCAGCATGATGCGGGCGCGCATGGCAACCTGACCGGCTACGTAATCGGCTTCTTCCTGTGCCTGGCGCTCACGTTCGCCTCGTTCGGCGCCGTGATGTATGACGTGGTACCCAAGGGCATGGGCCTCGCGGCCATCGTCGTGCTGTGCGTCGTGCAGCTGCTGGTACAGCTGGTGTTCTTCCTGCATCTGGGCGTACGTCCGGGCCAGCGCTTCAACACCGGGATTTTCCTCTGCACGATGTTTGGCATCGTGATCGTGGTGGCTGGCTCGCTGTGGGTCATGCACAACGCCACGGTGAACATGATGCCGACGCATATGACCATCGAGCGGGCGAAAGCGAAAGACTAAGCCGGCGTCCGATGCCTGCTCCCCTCTCCCTCAGGGAGAGGGGCCGGGGGTGAGGGTCCCCTCTCAGTGCAAACCCTCTCCAGTGCAAACCCTCTCTTCAGAAACGCCCCGCCACATCCGTTGACCGCTTTGGGTCCCCTCAAAACGAGGCGCCGCGACCAAAAGGAGAGGAAGACAATGTGGAAGCACCTCACGATCCGAGGCCAGCTGAGCCTGATGATCGCGTTTTTCGGTCTGGCACTGGTCATCGGTGCCGCCGCCGGCCTGTTGTCCATGCGCGCCGGGAATGAATCCCTCAAGCAGATGTACACGGTGGACACACCGGCCGTGGCCGACCTCGAAGGCAGCGCCGGCCAACTGCTGCGGCTGCGCCTGGCCCTGGCTACCTATGCCTCGCTGGTCGAACTCAACGACCAGGAAGCCGCCAACGCGGTGCTCAAGCGATTCGACCAATACCTCAAGAACGCCAACGAACGGATCGAGCACTACGTCGGACTGGCCAGCCCGGACGCCGAGGAACAGCAGCTCGTCAAGGATATGCAGGACAAGCGCGACAAGTTCCTGTCCGAGGGCGTGAATCCCGCACTGGCCGCCCTGAAGAGCGGCGACCGCCAAGCCTTCCTGCAAATGCAGGCGCGCAAGCTGCCGCCGCTCTACAGCGCCTACGAAAAAGCGATGCTTACACTGGAAAAACGCCATCTCGATCGCGGCGAGCAGCGCTATAACGATGCGCAGGCGCACTTCCGTCTGCTCAGTTGGGCGGTCGCCATCGGCCTCGGCGGCGCCCTGCTGCTGGCGTGGATCGGCCGCGCGCTGATGATGCGCGCCATCGTGGTACCGGTGAACGCCGCCATCGCACAGTTCCAGCGCATTGCCGACGGTGACCTGACCGGCCGCGTCACGGTGGTCAGCAAGAACGAGATGGGCCGCCTGAGCGCCGCGCTGCAGCAGATGCAGGCCTCGCTGATCGAAACCGTCCGCACCGTGCGCAGTGGCACCGAGTCGATCAACCACGGCGTGCGCGAAATCTCGTCGGGCAATACCGACCTGTCGCAGCGTACCGAAGAACAGGCCGCCTCGCTCGAGGAAACCGCGGCGAGCATGGAAGAGCTGACCTCGACGGTCAAGCAGACCGCCGAGAACGCGCGCCAGGCCAGCCAGCTGGCGCAAGGCGCGTCGGGACTGGCCGCCCAGGGCGGCGACCTGACCAAGGAAGTGGTTGGCACCATGAACAACATCGTCAGCGACTCGCGCAAGATCGGCGAGATCGTCGGCGTGATCGAAAGCATCGCGTTCCAGACCAACATTCTTGCGCTCAACGCGGCCGTGGAAGCGGCGCGCGCGGGCGAACAGGGACGTGGCTTCGCGGTGGTGGCGTCGGAAGTACGCTCGCTGGCCCAGCGTAGCGCGGGCGCGGCCAAGGAGATCAAGGGGCTGATCGACGCGTCGACGTCGCGCGTGGAATCGGGCGCGGATCTGGTGTCGCGTTCGGGCACGACGATGAACGAGATCGTCACGGCCATCGCACGCGTCAGCGACATCATGAACGAGATTGCCGCGGCGGCCTCCGAGCAGAGCAGCGGGATCGATCAGGTCAACGTGGCAGTGGCACAGATGGACGAAGTCACGCAGCAGAACGCCGCGTTGGTGGAAGAGGCGGCTGCAGCAGCAGGCGCGCTTGAAGAACAGGCGCATCGGCTCTCGGCCGCGGTGGAGGTGTTCCGGATCGAAGGGGCGAACGTGGGCGTGGAAGAGCGCGGCGCAGACTCGCGCCACGGTGGCCACCGCAGCCTCGCCGGCTCGTCACTGCGTGCGCTGCCGGCCTGACCGTGCCCTGCCTGCCTAATCCGCCAGCGGCGGGCCGAACACATCAAGCGCCAGATCGCGCTCGAATGCAACGGTCCACGGCACGTCGCCGGCCGCTGTCGGATACGCGCGCAAATCTCCGCCAGCCACGGGCGCGACGCTGACCACATCGGCGTCCGCGCTCACCTCGAAGTCCTCCCAGACAAAACCATGCCGCGCGCAGGCGTCCGCAAACGCCTCGCGCACGGCTAACGGCATGTCATGCAAGGACTGGCGGCCCATGCCTGAGGCGCTCACCCCCCGCTCTGGGTGATGCGCTTCGGATTGACCGCGTAATACGCGAGGAAGAACGACGCCGCGAGCGCAAGCCCCGCAACGGCGAATGCAATGCACGTCGTACCGGCAATACCGATGCCCTTGTCAGACATGAAATCCCTCCGATGACTGGAATCGAATCTTCATGGTAGCAACTCGAGGCGGTGGATTCAAATTAGGCGGCGACTTTATGTGCTTCACGCCTGTGCGATCTTTGCAGACGCTGAGCGGAGGCGCTCCTCCTCAAGCAACTCCCTGTTAATCCGACAGGCTACACAACGCTCATCGGTGCAATCTTCCGCGTCGGGCCTCGCAAGCGAGATAAAGTCGTCTTCGCCATCAAACGGTTCAAAGCCCTCGGGCCAGGGACAAGTCAGCGTGCACAGGACCACCATGCTCAACGCTGCCTCGGGATTGACGCGTTGCACTTCTACCTGCACGTCCCGGCCATAGCGTTCGAGCAATCGGCCCGCATCCTTGGTGAATAGGCGCGGCAGATAGCCGACCGCAGGAGCATCTCCTCCGGCTTCCGCGAATAGCGCGTAGGTGCCCGTCGAGTCGTCCATGACTGGCCGCAGCCGATCGCCCGGACTCAAGCGGCGCGCGGCGTCGAGGCTGGGACGATTGGTTTGGGTGAGTCCACGCGTGAAAAACTGGAGCAGATACCTGCCGTCAGGCGTTCTCTCGGGCAACGGCAACGTCTCGATGTAATCGGTCGCCTTGATCCCACCGGAGATCGCCAATTCGGCCATCTCGTCCGGCGCATCCAGCCCCATCCATCGCAGATACTGCGGAAGATCGGGCCGTGATCGATTCATACGGCGGATCGACAGCACTGGGGGCAGGGACTTGAATCCTTGCGCGTGGTAAAGCTTGGCCTGACATTCCCAAGACAGGAGAAAATGGGAGCGTTTGACGCCACGCGTGTAGGAAAAGAGGTACCGCTCGCCGTCCCAGTCCAGGCGCGCCACGACCATCCGTTCGTTAGGTCGGTCGGCATAACGGGTGCGATCGGAAATATAGACAGTTTTCATTTGAGTTCTCCAGTCGGGACGGAGAGCAATCTCGCCCTGTTGATCTTCAGCACTTTCGCCGTGAAAGTCTTCGCGATGTGCGACATCACCTCGTCGGGCACTCGAGCTATCGTCGCGTCAATCTGATGCGGTTCAATCGCCCTGAGCTTATTCACCCATGCCTTCATAGCGAGGGGCGCGTACTCCGCGGCCACCGCACACACTTCGAACGTTCCCTTCGCTTTGACGCGCTCGCCAAGCTCCATGGGATAGAACGCAGAGCGAGCCTTTGCGCAGAATGCGTCAACGTCGCGCCCACGATCCTTCGTACGCAGACGCTCCGCTCGCTCGCCATCCAGCAGGCTCCGGCCCATTGCTGCCCCGTGATCGAAGGCAGGGGCGAGAAACTCATCCTCCGCTGGCGTGATGGTCACGATCCCCCAGTTCTCACCATGCCGATCCGGATTCGCAATCCGTGCGTCGAACAGGAGATAGCCAACGAACACGTCCAGCGGTGTCTCGATTCCCTCGAAAGGAACGAAGTCACGAGGCATACATAGTCCGTCGTCGGAGAGGCGTTGAAGATGACTGAGAACACCCCGCAACCCATGCAGACGTGCCAACTGTTTCGGTTCGAGGTCCTCGCTCCGTAGCCCGCGAGACTTCATTAGCAAGTCGTTGCCGGAAAGCAGCATCCCTCCCGCCGGCACAAAGTCCGGCGAGATCACCCCATGCAACGGCCCGCACCGCGCCAACTCGTAAAACTGCATGCGGCAGCCCGAGTTGCACGGCGAACTCACATGCAAGGCGCTCGGCCCAGTTCTCACCAGTATTCGGACGGCCCTCCTTGAACAAGGTCCATCCGTACCGCGCATCCGCGTACCAAAACTTAGTCTTCGCCCCAGCCTGTTCCGGTGGCGCGACGACATCAGACGCTACGTCGACGATTGCAAACATTGGATGAGTCTGACCGGTGCTCCAATGCGTGGCATCACGCAGCGATGCATCTCGGTCGAGTTGATGAAACAAGGCTCAAGATAAGCAAAAGGCCCGACGATCTAAATCGTCAGGCCTTTAAATTTCATTGATTCCGGAGGGTCATCTAAACCCGCTTATCGCATCTGCCTCACAGAAAAACCTCCGACCACCTGCACCCCATGCAGGGCACGATTTCGGCTGCTTGGCCTTACTCCACAACGATCAGACCTAAACTCATCCAAGAAGTCGCACAAAGAATAGGCACGGCAGCATGCCGATCTCCAGCCTGCGCAGGGGCAGTTATTGGACGCCGTATGCCACGACAATGCCCGGCTTGATGTCTGCTCTGCGGGTATCCGCCACGCCTACTTGCAGCGCGTCATTGGTGATTTTCTCCGCGGGCTTTTCGGTAACCTCTATTAGGGAATCGTAGCTTCGTTCACAGGCCTGGCCGGCGATGCGAGCGGCGTCGGCGTACTCAGCCAGGATTCCCGCTCGACGGTCAGCCCTTTGGAGCACGTCGGCAAGCATTCCGATGGGATCGTCGGTTGCCGGGCTGCCGCCGGCAGCGGGAGAATCTTTGGGGGCGGCGCGGGCAGCGATGAGTAACTGGGCGATACGCCCGCGCAGCCGGTCAGCAGCGCCATCAGCAGCGCGGGCATCAGCCCAAGCCGCGTCGGCTTCTTTCCTTGCTGCATTGGTCACCTCCGTTTGAGCCGTAACGCGGCGTTGCTCTTCGATGCGGGCGTCGTCTACCGCCTTGACTTGCGCTCGCGCGGCATCGCGCGCGGCCCCTGCCCGTTCGAGAGCCAAATCCGTCTCATCGATCCTGTGCTGCTCCCACCTTCCGCCCGCATAGGCGATAAGGACGGCGGCGGCCATGGCTAGCCAGAGTCTCGCATCGAGAAAGTTCACTTTCGCACCATCTTCTCAGCGATATTCCCCGCGATGTAGGCCGCAGCAACACTGCCAATCGTCGCGCCCCATACTGACGCTTCGATAGAGCCCAGCCACACCAGCACATCGGCAGACACTACGACCAGCAATGCCGTGACGAATTTTCGGCTTCCGTACTTCATTGCGCCTCCATACATCCGCGGTGACGTTCCTGCTGTCGACTCCAAACACCGCGGCACACCCTGTTGCCTGGTCTTGAGCAGTCATACCCCGCCGAGAACTTATAGCGGAGCAGTGCTTGACACGCACCGGCGAAATTCCCGGCCAGAAGATCTCGGCGCATCGACGAAGACCGCCAGGTCCCAATACCGAACTGCCCGGCGAAGTCCATATAGATATCGAACTCCGCCTGATAGAGGTGGACGCCCGGCAGGGTGGCGGCGAATCGCTTTTCGTCGGTAGTCCGCAGATTCTTGGCGAGGATCGCCGCGCGCTCGCGCGTGATCGTGTCGCCCATCTTCACCTGGGTACCGTCTTCGTATCGGGTGGACCCGAAGCCAATCGTCGGCCTATCACCCCTGGTCGGTACGATCGCGCGATCAGTGAAACTCTCCTGCGCATTCCAAGCCAAGATTCCGGCTGTCGATACCGTGAGGAGCGCCACTGCGACGCGTTGCCTATCCATCGTCATGCTCCTCCAGCACGTGCATGCGGGCCCTGTGCTCTTCGGCTTCGCGCTGATCCTTGCGTCGCAAGAAGTAGGCATTCAGCCCGAACGTGAGCAGCGCTGTCACGATACCGATGATGATGCCGATATCGGTCAAGGTGAGCGACGAAGCAATCGAGATCCCGCTACCCGCATAGCTAGCGCCTTCTGCCGGCGTGACTTGTCGCATTGATTCCCCGGAAATAAAAAGGCCCGCCAAAGCGGGCGAGCCGTTGAGTCAACGCCGCCTAGATCGGGCGCGAGGGCCAATCGACGTTGGACGGAAACCCGCTTTGGGTCGGCATGTCTCGCAACGCTTGGCGGTATCTCAGCAGATCTGCGTACTGCGGAGCGGTCAATGCGGTGGGGCTGCCCGCATCGACTTGGTCTCGATGACGCTGAACAAGCCAGTCATCCGCAGCAAGCAGATTGTCGCGGTCGAATCGAACGTCTCGAGCGATAGCTTCGCGCGCGGCATCCTCGGCGACTTCCTGCAACTGGGCTGTGCTCGGCTCCGGTGCCCCTGCATAGTCCCAAGTGGCAATTTGCGGTCCATTTCTATCCAGGCGGTCGATGAGCGTGAAATCAACACCCGGACGAGCATCGGGAAACGCGTACTGGATGCAATCGAGGAGATTCATGGATGATCCTTATTGAACTCGCGTGATGTCAAGTCGAGTGGCGGAGGGGCCGTTGACCAGGCTAAAGCCGGCGTCGCCGTAGACGTAGAGCTCGATGATGTCGCCGGCGGAGAGCGTCATCATTGCGGAAACCGCAGCGCACGACTGAACCACCGCGGCATAGCCAATTACGGAAGTGCCGCGCCTCTCCATCACACCGTTTCGAAAGATGGCGCAGAAGTAGCCGTTGTTGACAGCTGGGGCATTGATATTGGCCCCGCCGTTGATCTGATAGAGGCCGGCTTGCTTGGCGATAAAACGAAAGGTCGAAGTATCAAACTCGCCGCCACCGTCCGCCAGCTTGGACTGTAAGCTGACTTTCGTGAACGTTGCGCCCGCAATCCCAGTCTGGGCGGTGCTCAGATACGCCGAGCAAGCTGAAGCATAGCTCGCCGAAACGGTGTACCAGGCGCCAGTGCTACTCGACTTGATGTGACGCCTGTCGTATTGCCCAATCAACTGAAACGACGTCAGTATTACCCCATCGATCGTGTCCGTGCCTGTCCGGTTCACCGTCACCGAGATCGAGGGCACGTTGTCGATACGAATGAAGATGAAGGGCAGGCCGGGCTGCCCGAACGCCGGCGGGAGGTTGATCGTCACATTCCCTCCCGACGCATTTACCAGGACAAGCCCGGCGTTCTGCGACGTAAGAGTGGTCGTTCCCGATGTGACGTTAGTGACCGAGCCTCCAAATAATTGAATGGCCTGCCCGAGCTGCAGGGCATGCGTGCTGATGGTCGCCGGCGCCACGCTGAACGCCTTCGTGACATCGCCGTTCACAGCCGCGGCAGACAGTTTCAGGTTCCCCAGGATCGTAGCGATCGTGCCATCGTCCAGCACGTCCTGCCCTGTACGGTCCGAGATGAACTGCGCCAGCACCGCGGACATGATGCTCGACTGGCGCCAGACTTTGTTGAGCTGGGACGACTGTGCTACGCCAGACGCGAAGCCCGCGATACGCGCGCCCAGAGCGGCATAGGTTGCCTGGTTAATGACGTTGGCGCCGCCAGCGCCACCAAAGACAAGGAAATCGTTTGCCATGTGTGCCTTTACAGGGAAGACCCCCACGCGCCAGTATCGAAACCGGCGACGAGGTCGTTGCTTATGTCGAAACCAAAAATAGGACTGCCATCCGTCGTCGTCACGATGACGATGTTGACCCGCACACCCTCGGGCTTGATCGGGATAAGTCCATTGCGCAGCAGCGCGAGAAAAACCGCAGACGGGATGACGCCGGCAATGCCGATCGTCATGGACATGTCCTGGTTGTCTTCGATGAAGACGAACGTGCCGCCACCGAAGATCGAGTCGAGGATCGCCTTCGACGCGCCGAGCGTGCCGTCCCAGTGGTTCGCGCCGATCTTCGCGCGGAGGACCAGCCTGTAGGTGGCGTCGTCCAGCCGCGTCAAGCCGGTGTCCGGGTCGAATGGCCCTTTCCAGCTGCCTTGCTCAAACCCGATCCCTTCCGCGTCAAACGAGAAATAGACGTTCGTCAAAGGAATGGGCACATTCCGCGAGATGCCCACCCAGATGCCGATGCTGTCGAGCTGGTCGCCAACCGCATTGTCGAGGTCGAACTTGCCAGGCATGCTCGCCAGCACGTTCTGCTGGTCGACCATCGTTCCGGTCAGCGCCTCGACCATCGCCATGTACTTCGGCTTCTGGTTGTGCTGACTGGTGATCCGGCCGGTGTACTGAGAGATGTCCGCCATATCAGGTCACCGTCAGCACGACATCGGCCGGCGTGCACACCGCCACCTGGTTGAACAGCAGCGCAACGTCTGGCAGGCCCGCGCCGCCGGGGCCAGTCAGCGTAAGTCCCGTCAGCTTGAACGTCGTACCGCCACCCACGCCGTTCGCCGCGGTGATCGCATCCGCCCACTCGACGCTGCCGGAAACCCCGCCGCCGATGTCCACCCCGTTGATGTAGTCGGACACCGCCTTCTTGATGGCGTCACCCGTGGCGGTCGTGTAGCCGGCCAGCGCCTTGAGCGAAATGGCGACGGTCACACCCGCGCTCGACGGCCGGTAGAAGCGGATCGTGATCGGGCGCCCATAGACGTCCTGCACCACGACCGCGGTCGTGCCATAAGTAGGCGAGCCCGGCGTCTTCTTTACCGCGATCGCGTTGGCAATGTCGGTGTTATCGCCACCCGCCACGACCAGCGAGATCGAGTGCGGAGGCAAGCCATTCGCATCCGTCGTGGCCGTGTCGTTTTCATACGCGCGCAGACGCGTTACGCCCGGGACGTTCGACACAGCGCCGATGATGCCGTCCAGCACCGTCAGCGACGGCAGCGCCGTGGACACCGTCTGGCGTTGGCGTAGCGCCGCGTTCGACTCGACTGGTGTGCCAACTGCCGCGGCCGCCGGATTCGTCACCGTCTGCCAGCCCCGCGTCGGGGTTCCGATCTGATTGATCGTGCCGGCCGCCGCCGCGATCGCGCCGAGCGCCGTGCACGTCGCCGTGACCGTGATCGCGCCGCCCGGTGGGATGATCACATTTGCCGGCAGCGTCCACTGGTTGTTGTTCGCGTCCTTGGCAATGCCGTTCGCGATGGGCGCCCCGGCCTGGCCGACGATCATCAGGTCCGCCGTCGAGAACGAGGCCGCCTTCCTGGCGATGCCGTTGATCTTCACATTGCTGGCCAGCGCGTCGCCCTGCGCGGTTGCGGGGCTGAACGAACGGTAGACCGCTACCGTCGTCGCGTTGGCATCGTTGATGGACGCGGCGAATACGCCCACCAACTGGCCGTCCTGACTGTCGTCCTCGAGGTAGATATCCGGCCCATAGATGACGCGGTACTTGCTCTTCAGGTATTCGAGGACGTCGGCATAGATCGGCGCCGAGATGCCGTTGTCATCGATTGTCGGTGCGGTGGTCGTGATGGCCATTACAGAGTCCCATCGATCTGCACGGGGTCTTTCCCGTACTGGGTGGTGATGGTCGCCGACACGCTCAGCTTGCGCGTGTCGGGATTGAAGTCGCTCGAGTAGGCCACCAGCGCGGTCACGCCCTGCGTGCCCAGGATCCGCTGGCGAATCGCCGCGTCGTAGGTGCCCGCGGTGTATTTGCCGATGATCTGGTCGAGCGGCGTGCCCTCCGTGATGTCGAGGAACCATTCGCCGCGGAAAAGCCGCAACCGTGTGAGCACCGCCTGCGCGACTGCCTCCGGCACGTCCTTGTTGAAGTCGGCCTGCTGCCCGCCGAAGACGTAATCGCCGTCAGCGTCAAGTTTTCTGTACCGCATTGGGAATCCTCAGATGACCTGGCCGCTGTTGCCGCTGCCCGGCTGCACGCCGCTGTGAGCGTGGGTGTCGTCGATGCGCTTGCCATTGGCGCGCACCTGACCGGTGAACTGCGTGTTGCCGTTGATGGAGAAGGCGGTTGAGGCAGAACCGGCGTTCTGCACAGCCATCACGCCTGTCACGGTCACGGTTGGCGTATCCAACACGATGCCCCCGGGAGCTTTGACCTTGACGATATGACCGGCCGGGTCCAGATCCACGTAAGTCGTGCCGTCGTCGCTGCGCAGCTGCGCCGTGGCAGTGCTGACGTCCGTCAGCGCGCGCGGCACGGAGCGGAAGCCCAGCAGCACGAACCCGTCCGACAGATCGTGCATGCGCAGTTCCGCCTGCTCCTGCACGCCACCCGACTGCCACCAGCCGTCGATGCAACGGCTGGCAAACACGACCAGACATTCATCGCCCGGGGCCACCGGGAAGGTCAGCGTGCAATTGCCGCCAGACGGGAACTGCACCGGGCAGTCCACCAGCAACGGCAGCGCGACGCTCGCAATCGTGCCATCCAGCTGGCGCACCTGCATCTTGATCGCGGGCTGCACCGAGCAGGTTGGAGACCGACCTGGGGCGCTCTGGAAAGACTGGACGATGCCCGGCAGCGCTGTCCAGATGCCCGCGCGATACCCGTCCAGCGCCTCGCGAAGCGCTACTTCAGGGTCGTTGACCCGTTCTCGCCTGTCCATGGTGTCGCTAGGAAGAAGATGATTCTGTTAGTTGCGCCGAGCGTGCTGCCGGCCTAAGGCCGCTAGCCGAAGCGCTTGATCGCGTTTTCCGGCTTTACCTCTCCGCGATCGTTAAGGCTGTCCGGCAGCACTGTGACGTCTGCCGCCAGGCAGAACACATCGGTGTAGTACTCCTTTCCGCGCGTGTCGCCAGAGTGTTCGGCGATCATGACGTAGTAGAAGCCGTCATCCTGCAGCTTCGCCTGCTTTTGGATCCGCTCGTTCTGCTCCTTCTGCCCCACGTTGAGACTGTACTCATACCGCTGCACGCTGGCGTTATCGATCCGGATCAGCCGTCCGATCTTGACGCTCGGGTTCGTCAGCATCTTGATCGTGATGCCGTTTTGCGTCTGCTCGGGCATGCCAATCATGCCCGTTTCGGCGGTGATCACCGGAATCTCGCCCGGCAAGTAAGAAGTCTCCGGCACCATGATCACCTTGCCGTCCTGGATGCTCCAGACTGTCTGCTCGGTTCGCGCGGTCCAGCGCATGAAATCGCGAGCCATGCCGAACATCACCTTTCCGCGCGGCAACCCTTGTCGGGATGCGACCGGCGGATCTGGCAGCGCCGCGGAAGCCTGCATCGCCTTCAGCTTCGCGTCCTCGCGCTGCCACGCCGGCAGGTACAGGCTGTTCACCTCTTTCTCGAGCTGATCGACCTGCCCCAGCAGGCCTTGTGCCTGACGAAGCAGCGCGATCTCACCAGCTTGATCTCCCGCCTGGCTGAGTTCTTCTGCCCGGACGCGCAAGTCTTTGACTTGGCCAAGCAATGCAAGCTGCTCGCTCTGCTTCGCGTCCAGCGGCTTGCGCGCGGCACCCACTTTGGCCTGCTGGTCGGCAATATCGGCCGCCGTCGGTTTGGACGATGTCGGGTTGCCGAATGGTGTGTAGCCGAGCGTTACGCCAAACTGCACCATCGCCCTTGTGCACACCTGCACGTGATCCGCGGCCGTCGAGCCGGCGGAAAGCGTGTTGTTCACGACGGCGAAGTTATAGGCCGAATCGCCGTCTGCCGCGGTGATGTCCAGATAGGTATCCGTCTGGTTCTCGCGCCCCCGTCGAACCTGCTTGATCGTGCCGTCGAAGATGATGCCGAAGTTCCCCTCGTAGCCAGCCTGCACCACGATCCGCCCGAACTCGCGCTCGATGCGATGGCGCGTGGCATCCGAGACGTTGAACACGCGCAGGCGCGCCGAGTTGGGCGTCTGATTGTCGCCACGCTTGATGGTGTACACGACACGCAGATCGGACAGTTCAAGCGCAGCGCCGCCGTCCTGGCCAACGAGGATCGAGACCTTTCGGCCAAATTGATGAACGCCCATCAGTCTGTCACCCAGAACACGTGCGAGCCGATGCCCAGATCGTCGTACGTCGGCACATCGTCGGGATTCTCCGCGCCTTGCACCCAGAGCCGGCCGCCGAACTGCAGGTGCCGATACTGCCCGAGCAGATCCACGCCGGTCACGAGCGGCAATCCACTGACCAGCGGCTGGTTCGCCGCGTCGGCGATATCGAGCACCCAGCCGGCGCCACCAGCCTTCCGATACTGCACCGTCAGTCGATAGTCCACGCCGCCGAGCGTGATGGTGAAACGTTGCGGTTCCGGACTCAGCGGGACTTCAAAGTAGTTCGCCATCACCAGAGCTCCGAGGGAATCGCGCCGCCGGGCACCGGGATGGCCGGCAACGCTGCCTTGACCCCAGCTGTCAGGGTCTCGGCGGTTGACTGCGGATCTGCCTGGTCCTGCCGCGTCGGCAGCGTCGTCGCCTGCGTCTGGACGATCCGGATCTGCTTCAGCGTCGCTGTGATGTACAGTGCGGCGCCCGTCTTCTGGTCCTTCGTCACCGACAGCGACTTGAACAACATGTCGCGGTAGATGCGGAGGGACGTGACCACATCGAACGGCCGCCGCGTCTCCTGCAGCGCCAGCAGCTGGGAATAGACCGTGCTGACGTAGTCGGCTGACGGCAGCGCACCGCCCTCAAAGATCGATTCCAGCGCTCCGGCCAGTGCCTTGATCTGTGAATTGCTCCACCCGCATTTCAGTGTCAGCTCGGGCTGGCGCTTGTACGCGTGATCGTTGATCTCCGCGCCCTTCTCCACAGGGTGCTCGGTGATCTGCAACTCGTCGAGATGTGTTTCCTCGAGCTCAACGCCGATCTCGATGGCGTCGATGCGTTTCGACTTCAAGAAGATCATGTCGAGAATGCTCACGCGATTGCTCCCTGAAAGTTGCGCACCATGTCGCCATTCACCTGCGCCTGCGAGTCGGCTGCCGCGCGGCCAGCGGCGGCGGGATCGGAGACACCGTACACGTTGATGTTCGTCTCTTGCTGCAGCGAGACAGCGGACGCACCACGGCGTGCGGCTTCGGCATCAGCCTGTGCCGGACGCTCGTAGTAACGCGATACGATCTCTCCAGCTTGCTGGGCGTTCTGCGCGGCCCGCAGCAACTGGCCGGCGCGCTGGTCGGCGCCCTGCGTCAGCTCGTAGTGCACGAACTGCAACTGTTCCGTCAGCGACGAATCGCGGATGTCCTTGCCCGACCACGCCTTGAAGTTCGCCTGCCGATCCGGATTCCACTGCGCAGCGCCGTATGCGCCGGCGGGCCGTTGCTCCGCGCCAGCCGCGGCACGTCGCCGCGCAAGTTCCGCTTCCTCGCCCGTATTCAGGTCGCTGCTGTAGAGCCCCAGGCCGGCCGCACCTGCGAATCGCCCAAGCCACGGCAGAAAGCGCGACATCCGGCCAGCCACTGCACCAGCCCTTGCCGCACCGGCACTTGCCGCACCAGCACCTGCCGCCCCCGCACCTGCCGCCCCAGCACCTGCCGCCCCAGCCGCGCCGCCCGCACCAGCCGCTGCGCCACCGGCCGCCGCGGCAGCATTGGCTGCGAACAGTGCGCGCACCGCCTTCACCATGTCCCACAGGCCGCCAACGATCTTGAAGCCGCCCAGCGCGCCGAACGCGCTGACCAGCAGCAGGATTTTCGTAGACCAGCCATCGGTGACCCGGTCCAGTTCGATGAACTGGTCAGCCACCCACCTCAGCGGCGGCCCAAGCGTCTCCGCCGCGGTCAGGATGGCGCTCGCGATATCCGCGACCCGCCCGGCGATCTCGTCGCCATGCTCGTCAACCCACCCCTGGAACTGCTCCAGCAGCGGCCCAACCTTGCGCAGCAGCGCCCCCTCGACCTTGATGCCGAAGCTCTCGAACGTCGCGCCGAGCTCGCGCATCTGCACCATGAAACGGTGCGAGTCTTCCGCCGCCTGGTCCAGACCGCTGTTCCGGGACATATCCCGGTACTGCTGCATGAACCTGGCGAACTCGCCGCTGCGCATTGCCAGCAGGAGGTTCGGGTCGATACCGAGGGCTTCTCCATACTTGCCCGACAAGGTCGGCTTGTTGGCCAGTTCCTTGCCAACATCGGCAAGGATGTCCGCAGTGTCGCGCAGCTCGCCGTTCGCATTACGCGTCTGCACGCCCAGCGTGGCGAGGTAGCGCTCACCGGCTGGATTGCTGCGCAGGTATTTCGCCAGGCTTTCGACAGCACCAAACGCCGTCTCGGACGAGATGCCAAGGTTGCGCGCGGCGAAGTCGAAGGCCTTCAGGCTGGTCGCCGTGGCGCCGGTCCGCTGGGCAACGAAGTAGATTTCCTCGAGCTTCGACGCGAGCGCCGAGACGCCAGCGCTCACCGAACGCGCGGACGCGCCGATGGTCGTGACGAGTTGCGTGACGCCCTTCGCGGCCCGCTCGACCCCTTCGTCGAAGTTCTTCAAGCCCGTCTCATCGACCTTGAAGCCGAGACCGACCAGAAGCTCGCGGATATTGTCGTTATTGGCCATTCTTCGGATCCAGCGCGCGGCGTGCGGCTGCCTGGTTGTCGTCTTCCATCAGCAGGAAGTCATTCATCAGCGCGAAGTCCGCAAGGCCGAGCGTGCCGTCGAACATCGATTCGTACTTGCACATCTGAGCCTTGACTGGCCTAAGCAGGTATTCCTCGCCGCCCGGCAGGTGTCTTACCCAGCTGGTGTCGCCAGATCTGGGCTGCTCGCTTGGCTGGTAAGCAACCCTTGAATAAAAGGGCCGAGATTCGCCACGATGACCTGCACGACGAGCGGAAGGATCACCCCCATGTCCATATCTTCGAACATGAGGCGCTTCTGCTCGAGCGCCCACACGCGCGCCCAGCCGGTCGGCTGCTGGCGCTGGACGGCGGACAGGCAGGTGCCGACCACATACTCGGCGTCCTCGTCCTTCAGACCAGCCAGCCCATCCGCGAGTGGCTGCAACGCGTCGGCAAGGCCTTCCAGGTTCTCGCCAAAGGTGGCGCTGCCGCGCATGCTCAGAAAGACCGGAATCAACGCTGGCACGATCGGCGCCACTCGACGCGAGACGTGCAGCTGCTGCATCGCGCTCAGGCGCCCGATCGAGTATTGGCTGCCACCAAGCTGAATCTCGCGGCCCATTAGTACGTCCCCAGCATTTCGTCGATGCGCACCGCCTCGAACACCCACTCGACCGTGCCGCCGTCCTGCGCATACGTCAGGTCGGGCAACTTCTTGAAGGCGCACTGCACCGCCGTGACGATATCGCCCGCCACCGACTGGTTGATGACGATCACGTTCTTGCCCCACAGCCGGCTGTCGAGCTTCTGGCCGTTGTACAACGCCATCAGCGTGCGATTGATCGGTGCCGTCTTGAGGTAGCGCAGCGTGATCTGGCCGGAGTTGTCGGCGTGCAGGCTATGCATGCCCTCGCCGTCCGCGCCGATGGTCATCACATTCTTGTCGTTCGCCATGGCGACAGTGATGCCCTCCTGTGCCGTGGCCTCGCCGTATCCCAGCGAGAAAGAGCCGCCAGGACCCGTGATGGATGCCTGGACGTCGATGAAGGAATAGGTACCCGACATGATTTCCCCTATCAGCGGTTCACGTTGACGAGGATGTCAACGCTGTGGATGGCGCCGGCCTCTTTGGCGGCGATCTGGAACGGCACCGACTTGCGAGCCTCGCGGTCGGCCTGCGACTGCAATGCGATCGGTGGCACGTAGATGTAGTAGCCCTTGGCCAGCGGATCTCCCTGCTTCAATGCGCCGAAGCCGGCCGAGTTCCATACGCCCGGCGCCAGATAGCCGTTATTCACCGCCGCGTCGCACACGCTCGCGATCACGGTGGCGATCAGCGCATTGCCGGTGTCGGTCTGCGGGATCTTCGTCGGGCTCTGATACAGCAGGTTGTACACATCGGTCTGAATACGGTTCTGGAACCAGATCGAGTTGTAGACCGAGTCGATGAAGATGCCGCTCGGCGTCACGCCGTACTGAACGATCGCGGTGTCGTTGTTGTACGCGACGAAGACATTGCCGCGCTTGTCCTGCAGCACATTCGCCTGCGTGCTCGACAGGGTCTCCGGCACGATGCCGGGTTCCTGCTTCCACATCAGCGTGATGGTGCTGTTGTTGGCGTTGAAATCGGTCGTCAGCAGGCGTCCGAACAGCGAAGCGACAGCGTACGGGCTCGTGCTTGAGTACTGCGCGAACGAGTACTTGTAGGCCTTTGCCTTGAAGCGCGACAGCAGATCCGTGGTGGCCGTGCTGTCGAGCGCCTGCGGCTCCTGCGTCGTGGCGCCATACAGGTGCTTCTGGTCGCCCTCGATGAGGTCGGCCACGGCTACGTGCTGGTCGTTGGTCAGGCTGCTGTCCGCGAACTGGAGGCCGAGGAACTTGTTGGCGAAGCGATCGAGAAACAGCGCCACGCAGGCGTCGGGCGTCTCGGCCAGGATGCCATCAACCGGCGCGGACGCCAGCGAGCTGGTCATGCCAAGCATCGTGGAGATATCGGTGCCAGTGCCCGTGGGCGTCGCGTAGCTGATCTTCGACGAGGTGCCAGTGGTAGGCGACGTGATGACGAACTGCGTACCGTTCCACACGCACGTCGCGCCGGCCAGCGCGGTCTGGATGATCGTGGCCACGCCGTTCAGGTTGGTCACGCCGGAGAAATCCAGCGTGGACAGCGTCTTCAGGCTCGCATCGACGGTGACCTTGAACGAGCCCGCCGTGACGGCCTTCCACGTGTTGATGTCCTTCTGCGCCGTCGAGAGTGCCGCGCCACGCAGCAGGCCAGACGTTGCGGTCTTCGCCCAGCGGCCGATAAGCAGTTCGGACGGCTGGGGCGTCTGCTGGAAGTACAGCAGCGCCGCCAGATACTCGGGCGCGAGCGTGCCGAAGGTGGATGCCACCTCGTCGATGGAGCCAAACGCGCGCATGCGCTCGTTGGCATCGATCGCCGACGATGCGCCCAGAAGCAGCGCTGTATTCAGATTGGCGCCTTGCGCCGCCAGCGGCGACATATTGATGGCGACGTTGATTAGCCGAGAAACCGGCAGTCCGTTGGACATATTGTGCCTCTACTGGTCAATGATGGTCGTGCCGGCTACCGGCGGCACCGAGTCGGTGGTGTACTGCACTTCTGCGGAGAGCAGGTTCAGGACCGGGTAGGTCCGGGTGATCTTGCGACGCAGGTTCAGCGTCATGTCGTAACGCCGTACCCCCTGCTGATTGACGAAGTCCTGCGCCGGGCGGATGTCCGAAACGCTGATGAACTTCGCGTCGTGCACGCCTAGCTGTTCGCTGTTCTGCGGAATGGCCATGCCGTCGGCCAGGCGCTGCGCGTTACCCTTCGCGCCGGGCCCGTAGAACGAGCACAGCACGTCGAGGTCCTGATGCCGAATGTAGATATCGCTGCCGTCTCCGGCCGGATCGTGCCGAATCACCGGCGCCGCGTCGTTGGTCTGGGCAGTGATGCCCATCGCGCACCAGTCTGTGTCTGGCCCTGGGGGCTCCGCGTCGGCAGGCTGCCATAGCGACCGCACCATCGAGCCGCTGAGCCCTGTCACGCCCGCGACCAGTACCCGCAGCAAGTCGTCGAGCGCATCGTCTTCGATCGGCGGAGATGCGACGGCTGGTGCCAGCGGCCCGCCGGTTGCGCTGGTATTGGCCATGCTCTACTCCGATAAAGCTGCGAGGCAATAAAAAAGCCCCGCGCGGCGTGAACCGGGCGGGGCTTGGCTGAGTGTGGGTTAAATCTACATCGCTTGTTTGAAGAAGGCAAGAGAATTTCTCCCGCGATCCCTTACGCGACAACCGCTTGCGCCGAGTCGCACGTTGTACGGTCTGGCACGAGGCCGTGAGCCACAAATGAAGGCTCCAGCCGCTCCAACGCTTTTGCCTCCAGCGCTCTGAAATTCTTCTCCATCCACTTCGCTGCCTGAGCGACCTTGTAGGTGCTGGTCTTCGCCTTGTCGGCGAGGTCACGCAGGGCGTACCCATCCCGCTGCGCGCGCGGCAGATGGTGCCGGACCGTCAGGCTGGTGAGCAGGCCAAGCGCTGTCAGCCCGCACGAGCGTCGCGCGTAGACCGCCAGACGCTGGCATCCGGCCATCTTGTCGGGCCCGTGGCCGTAGCGCGCCAGCACCGCCGCGTACTCCGGCGACGTCAGCCGTGTCTTCGCCGCGTCGGTGATCATCGCGTACTGAGCGCGCATCTCGATCATGGTCAGCCGGTCCGGGTCGTAGTCGCCCATGCCCGCGGGGCCACGCAACTCGGCCAGCCACTTCTCCTGCGCTGCCGTTGGCTCATCGATCCCCTCGATCAGATGGATCAGCATGTTGCGGAACGACGCCTTCTGCCGCGGTGGCATCGCAAGCGCCAGGTAGGAAACGTGCAGCGCGTGTGAGACGTCTGCGAACAGCGGTTTGTCCATCTAATCCTCTCCAATCAAAAAACACGCGTGGGCCTGCAATCAAAGTTCCGCGGCGAGGCCGCGCTTGCGGACGGCTGGACCGTGGCTGATCATCGGCGCCGGACCCGTCCATTCCTCGAATTTCGTCACCGCACCGCGGTATAGCAGCGGCACATCGCAAAGCGCCCCGTTCCGGTTCTTCCGGATCAGCAGCTCGGCGTAGCCCGTCAACGCGTCGTTGTTCGGGTCGTACATCTCGGGCCGGTGCACCAGCATGACCACGTCCGCGTCCTGTTCGATGTCGCCCGAATCGCGCAGGTCGGACAGGATTGGCTTCTTGTCCGGCCGGTCCTCGCTCTTTCGGCTGAGCTGGGCCAGCGCCACGACCGGAATGTTCAGTTCCTTGGCCAGGCTCTTCAGTCCGCGCGAGTACGCGCCAATCTGTTGGGTGCGTATCTTTTCCTCGCCGCCTGACATCAAGCCAAGGTAGTCGACGATCAGGACATCGAGCCCGTGCTTGCGCTGGTGCGCCTTCGCTTTCGTGCGCACCTCGAGCAGCGACATGGCTGGGCTGTCATCGATAGCGAAGCGCATGTCGTTCATCTGCCGGATCGCGCAAGTCAGGCGCGGCCAGTCCTTGTCCCCGAGGCGACCATTCAACAGCGCGGATAGATGAATGTCGCCGCGGTTTGCGACCGCCCGCGCGACGACCTCCTGATCCGACATTTCCATTGAGTCCAGCAGAACGCTGCGTCCAGCCCTGGCCATGTTGAGCCCGATGTCCGTGGTCAACGCCGTCTTCCCCATCGAAGGCCGGCCAGCAATGATGATCAGGTTGCCGTCGTGAAAGCCGCCGTTCAGCGCGCGGTCGAGCGATGCAATCCCCGTCGAGATGCCGGGCTCGATCCGGCTGTGGTAACGCTCGTCCACCCGTTCGACGAACTCATTCATCAGGTCGTAGAGCATCTTTGGCCCCCGACTGACGCCGATCTGTGCCAGCTGAGCCAACAAGCCCTGCGCCTTATCCACGATCTCGGTGCCCTTCATCGCGCTCGGCGTTTCGACCAGCTCGAGCACCTTGCGCGCAGCCGCCGCAGTCTCGCGCAGCAGGGCACGGTCTCGCACGATCTCGGCATAGCGCGCGACGTTCGCCGCTGACGGCGTGTTCTGCGCCAGCGCGTTCAGGTACGGCAGGCCGCCTGCACGCCCTGCCTGAGCATTGGCCTGCAGGAATTCATACACGGTCACGACGTCGGCCGGCTTGTTGGCCGTCACCAGGCGCATGATCGCGGAGAAGACCACGCGGTGGTCGTCGCGCCAGAAGTGCGCGGCGTCGAGCCCGTCGATCCGATCGATCGCCTCGTTCTCGAGCAGCAAGCTACCCAGCACTGCCTGTTCGGCCTCGACGCTATGCAGCGAGCGCGGCTGTGGAAAGTCGTCAGGGCCGTTCATGCCGCGGCTCCCTCGTGATACCGCTCTTCGCGGATTTTCGTGAAGTTCTCGGCCTTGCACATCCATTCGAGGCTTGCGCGAAACGGCTTGCGACCAGCGCTGCTCGTTCTGCCGGTGAGGAAGTCGGAGTCGGCAACGAACGTGAAGAAGCGCCGCCAGTAGTCGAGGTTCTGCCGGTCCTTGTTCTCGTTCCAACGGGCGCGCAGGGCTTGAGCACGCGCGGGCGTCCAGTCACGGATGGGCGGGCACATCGGCAGGATGTCGTGGTACAGGGCAATGATCTGCTGGTGCGGGCAGTCTGGCTTGCCCGGTCTTTGATCCGGTTCGCCGACGTGCATCAGGTCGGCAGCCGGCTGGCTGTCGGCGACCACCACGTCAGTGGTGGTAGTAGGTTTTACTGGTGTCTGGTGATTGGTGTCTGGTGTCTGGTGAGCATTGCCTTCGCTATGCGTTCGCATATCCGACGCGCCATGCAATTCGAATGCGTTCGCATTGCCTTTGGATTTGCTCCAGCGTGCTTCCGCAGATGCCTTCGCCTTGCGCTGCTTCTGTGAAAACCGTTCGATTTCCGCCTGCACGCGCTTTTGCGTGTAGCCCTCCTCGGTATGCTGAAAGAAGGTGTCCAGCACGAAGTCAACGGCCTTGCGCTCGGCGGCGCTCGTCGCGCGCGCCAGGCGATAGACCATCTTCCTGTCCAGCGAAAGCGGTCGCCCGGTCTGGTAGTACTGATCAAGCAAGCGGTTGTAGGCGCCATCCTCGAGCATGGTCAGGCTGACCGTGTCGCGGATGTAATCGCCGATGTGGCGCTCGTAGTAATTCATGGCTGGTGCTTCCGCGCCCTGGTCCTACACCGCGGCGCGATCGCCGGAACCTCGCACGAATGCCCAATCGACTTTATCGTTGAGCTCTTCGCAGGTGACCGCACCATCGGTGAGCCGCTCGATCAGCGGACACTGCTCGGCCGAAACCGGCCGTTTGCCAGCGATCCACTGGTAGACGAGTCCTTGGGAGACCCCGAGCCCTTTAGCGAATGCCGCTTGGCTGGTCTTGGTCGATTCGAGGTATTCGGCGAGTTTCATGAGATTTATAATAGCATAGCTATTACACGAATCAATAGCTATGCTTGTTGTAGAAATGAATAGCACCGCTACACTCGCGCGCATGATGAGAACCACCAAAACCCTCGAAACCTGGCAAATTGAGGACGCCGACCGCCTCAAGGCGCTGTTTGCCGACCGCAAAGGCAAAATCAGCCAGGAGGAATTCGGCAACCGCTTCGAGATCGGCAGCCAGGGGATGGTTTGGCAGTATCTGAACGCTCGACGAGCCCTCAACCTGAAAGCCGCCGCCGGCTTCGCGCGCGGACTGGGCGTTGACGTGGCGGCATTCAGCCCGAGGCTCGCCGACGAGATGAGGTCGATTTCGAAGACGCTCAATCTCACGTCGCTCAAGACGAATGAGTCGCCGACCGACCAGGTCACCCCCGTCCCGGAGCCTTTCCTCCCCGCATACGAGCGCGTGATCGAGGCCTTGCAGGGTCGCGACATCCTTGAGCTCGTCGACAAGCTGGGGATAGACGCGGCCGGCCTCGATCGCGTACTTGTGCAGACAGCCATACCCCTCGAAATAGCTGTGAAGCTACAGGAGCTGACGGGTTACAGTGCCATCTGGATTGCTGTCGGCAAGGGCGCGAAGAAGGCACAGATTGCCAGCAACGACGACTGGAACCCGATTCCGATCCCGCAGAACTCATACAAGAAAATACCGGTAGTAGCGATGGCGCAGCTCGGAGACAACGGACATTTTTGCGAACTGGAGTACCCCGTAGGCCACGGCGACGGCTACCTCCACTTCGTTAGCACTGACCCCAACGCCTACGGCCTTCGGTGCGTGGGCGACTCGATGGAGCCTCGCATCAAGGACGGTGAATTTGTCGTCGTGGAGCCCAGCCATCCGGTCACGGCCGGCGATGAAGTGCTGGTGAAATCGAAAGACGGGCGCGTGATGATCAAGATCCTCGGCTATACGCGTGATGGCTACACGCACCTGCTGTCGGTCAACCAGAGCCACAAGACGATCAAGATTCCTGTCGAGGAAATTGATCAGATGGATTTCGTCGCCGCCATCGTGAAGGCCTCGGCCTGGCGGCCCGATTAGAGGCATCGCGAAGACGCATCGAACCGCCCCACTGGGCGGTTTTTTTTCGCAGCCGCCTATCGAAATAGCATAGCTATTAAAACATACTATGGCACACAAACTAGCCTAGCTATTGAACTGAATTAATAGCCTGGCTAGTATTTCTCCATCAACACAACGATGGAGCCGCGACATGAGCGCACCCGCCGAACCGAACTACGGCACAAACACCGAGAAGTCCTTCCTCGACCAACTCGCAGGAAGCCCGAACGCCGTCCCTCTTCTTTCGAACTATCTCCGGGCTGTTGAGAAGCGCGCAGTCTGGGGCGCCATCGACAAGAACGTCGTCGTCGAATACGCCCGCGTTCTCCATTGCAACGCGCTCGCGAAGGTCGACGCGATGCGACAGGTGGAACAGGAGCTCGGATGACCTCAAAGAAGTGCCCGCTATCTGCAACAGCTGCACGCATTATCGAAACGACCCGGCGACTCTGGAAGCTACAGATGGACAACCGATTATTGAGCGAACAGGACCTGAAGGACGTCACCGGCCTGAAGCGGCACAGTCTGCAGATACGATGGTTCGAGCAGCATTTCGGCGTCAGGCCGGTCCAGCGCGCGGACGGCCGGATCATCATGAGCTGGTCCGCGTTCGAAGGGCTGCAGGCCAAGCGCGCCGGCGTGCTGCCGGGCGCGGCGACGAGCGCGCGCACGCCGCTGGTGCCGATCAGGAAGGCGGCATGAATGCACGTCGCCGCCTGAAGGCTGATGGGTTGCCAAGCCGCGTGTATGTCCGCTCGGGCAGCTACCACTGGGTGCGCAACACCGACGAGAAGTGGATCAAGCTCTGCCGTGTGGATGAAGGACAGACGCGCATGTACGAGCGACTCGCCGAGGAAAAGCGGAAGCTCGAGATCGATGCCGATGAGGCCAGCATGTCGCGCCTGGTCGCGGTGTACATGAACCAGAACGACAAGCACTATGCCGACTCGTATCGCGTCGAGTGGCGGCGCCGCGGTGAGGACATACGCAAGGCGTTCAAGCTGAAGGCAATCGAGGAGGTGGACCCAGGTACGGTCGAGGAATTTCTCATCGGCAACTGGGCCGACAAGCTGCCCACCCAGACAGCCATGAAGGGATGGCTGTCGAAATTCTTCAGCTGGGCGGTACTGCGCCGCTACGTCGCACTGAACCCGTGCCGTGAGGTCGCGCTCAAGAAACCGAAAACGCGCAAGGTGTACATCCCGCATGCGCACTTCCTCGCGATCCGCGATGCGCTGGCTATCTACCGCTACGAGAAGTCAGTCGGCGGAGCGCGGCGCACGTTCGCGGCGAAGGTGCCCACCGGCCCCGAAATGCAGGTATTCGTCGACCTCTGCTATCTCACGTGCCAGCGTTCCACTGACATCCGGCAACTGCGCTGGTCCCAAGTCGATCGCGCTGCGTGCGTAATCCATTTCGTGCCGAGCAAGACCGCCGACAGCAGCGGCGAGGCGGTGGACTGGCCGATCACGCCGGAGATCGAAGACGTGCTGCGGCGCGCCAGGGAACTGCAACGAGACATCAACATCCGCTCGCTCACCGAAGACTTTGTGGTGACGGATCGTAACGGCAAGGTGAAGACGGCCGCGGCGTGCCGCGATGCCTGGCGTGACGCAATGGCGCGCGCGCAACTCGATGGGAAGGGGTACACGGTGAAGGACATCCGTGCGAAAGCGCTCACCGATGCGAAGAAGGCGGGGTACAACATCGAGGCGCTGCAGATCGCTGGCGCGCACACTGATCGGGCGACGACAGAGGGCTACATCAAGCAGCGCGAGGTGCCGGTCTCCACGGTCCGACTGCAACTGCCAGCGGCGTGATATTGGATGTCATCCAAGAAACGGGGTATGCGCGCTACCCTGCGACACAAATGAAAAACCCGCTTGGCTTTACGCCAAGCGGGTCTAATCTGGTCGGGGCGAGAGGATTTGAACCTCCGACCACCTGCACCCCATGTCTCAATGTTTGTCAGCAGGATCAAAGACTTGAGACGATTCCTCTAACTTGCTGCTCAATTATTGAGCACCAAACCATGCCGCTCTCCGGGAGATTTCATGGGCAAGTTAGACAGTCTCGGGGCATCAGAAGCTAAGAATCACAATCTCAGGCATCAAGCCTTGTGCAAAGCCAGTTTCCGGGCGATCCGTGGGAATATCGGGCGCTCGAAAAATCCAACAATTTCGGAGCTTCTTGAGCCGTATTCCCACGAGATCGGGGCCTACTTGCCTTTCGAGGGCGGGTTGTTACCCCGACCTCCTCCCGATGGATTTCCAGTCCGGCTTGGCCAGTTTGGGTTGGCCGGAGCGGACGGTTCCTGCCCTAGGTGTTCGGCAGTCATGGCTATCTCCTCAGACGTTGCGCGCCTCAAGCATAGTCAACCGAGAAGCCGGCCACCCATCTCCATTCGAGAAACTCACGCGAAGACTTAATAGGCTATTAACCTCTCCGTTCACCTTCGTTAAAACCTTGATTCTAAAAGGAATGACGAAGTGAAATCTCCCTATTAGATCCCAAACCCATCCTCTGTAAGTGCCTGATTCGTAAGGGCCGCACTTACCCCTATAGGACAGATCGCGGCCCCTTCTCGGCGGCCTCAACCCCTCTATGTCGGGGTGCACATCTGTGCCCGCTTGACCGATCCTCCATGCACACAAAAGGACAAAACCATGAAAAAAACGGGTCTGGTATTTGTCGCCATAATTGGCACTTCTCTTGGTCTTTCCGCCGCTCACGGCGCTGAGGCGCGCTGTACTTTGGGCGCCATCGAGTACCCAGCCTTCGCCAAGAAGATCCACTACAAAGGCACGGCTGTCGTGGCGATCGCCGTCGCAGAAGATGGCAGTGTGAGTACCGCGACCTTGCGCACGTCTTCTGGCATGAAAGACCTCGACGATACCGCGATCGAGGCGGCCCGCAACGCTCGCTGCAATCCGGGTAGCCCTCAGATCCTGACGCAGCGCATCGATTTCAAGATCGTGCCGCCGGAACCCCGCAACTCGTATAACTGAATTAGATCACCGCACTGAGGTTAGCTATCCACTGCCGCTGCTGTGCCACGCTGCACCGTCGAGCGGCCGGCGATCGCATCTTCGATGAGGTGGCAATAGATACGGCCGCCGGCACGACGTGCGCATCAGGTGAGCCGGACACGCTCATTCGGGCTTCGATTGTCAGATTGTGCCGCCATCCCACCTTGAAAAAACATACAGCGGAATGTGGTTGCTCCAGAGTGCCGATTGCAAGTGCACCGACGCGGAGCGCTAGGCGCCCGAAGATGCAGTAGATGCTGGATCCGTTATTTTGACTCGCAACTTCGCAGCGCGATAGGTGACACCGTCGGCGATCACCAGCATGTCCAGCACATGATTCTTTTCGATCATGTACGGAGCTAAAACCACGTTCATATTTATGACCACGACTCGTATCGGATCATCTGGATCGTTCTTCGCCACTGCTGCCGCGATGATTTGCTGGATCTCTGCCGGAGGCACCACGATGTCTTGCAACGTTTCATCCCCACGTTTCAACGTGAGCTGAAGCGAACGAATAGGCTCGTTCACAGGTACGTCCATATAGGCCGCGACACATAGCTTCGGGATCCCCCATGGCAAGCCCCCAGGCGTCTCTTGACGAGAGATATGCATCTCGCCGGTATAAAGGCCCATCAAGGAGATCTTATTGCCGACTTCGGCGCGAATGTCGTCGCAAAAAAAACCGTAAGCGTGTCTCATCGCGATGACCCACGTGTAGTGAGGGCGGGCGCGGTATAGCCTGGCAGTAGCGGCTCGATTTGGTCCAATCCAACGTTTAGAGCCCTAGCTAAGCGCTTCGCAGTTTCGAAGTACAAACGAACTTGACCTGCCTCTATCTTGGCAATATGCGATTGACTTGTTTCCATGGCCGCTGCGAGCTGCTGTTGGGAAAGGCCCCGAGCCAAGCGAAGTTTCGAAACTGAATCGACATCGGGCCCGAACGCCTCGCTAACAAGTTGTCGCCGCGCGCCTTCCATGCGAGCACGATAATCTCGATCCCGTGTCTCTCTATGGGTCGCTTCCACCCCCCGCGGTAGCCGTCCCGTGCGGGGCGAGCGATGCGGCACATCTGGGCTAACAAGGACAGTCACACCGGACGGCGACTGCGTGGTCGCGTGGACATGCTCGTCAGCCCAGACGGATCCGGGGGATGCCGAGGTCGTCGTATTCATCGCAGACACGGTGCGATAAAGGATGATCTGGCTCATAGTCGTAGGAATCAGGGTCGATTGCTGCGGGTGCATCGTGAGGCTTTTTCCTGACCACCGCAAGCACGTAAAAATCGTCGTTTTGCGCGTCAAACGCCACAATTACTCGATATTGCGATAGCAACCTTAACGGTCGAATGCGGGAGACATTGAACCCTCGCTGCTGAAAGCACTCGATGACCTTGACGCTAAAAAGTGGGTCGGGATGCTCACCCGCACGCTGAGAAAGGCTCCAAATCGCTTCCCGGCTCTCCGCGATCTGCGTTAGGAAAACGTCCAAGAGATCCCCATCGGCAAGTGAGACCTGCCTGATGCGGTCCAGATCCTCCTGTACGTTGTCCCCATCGTATAGGTTGAGCACTATATCACGCAAGATATAAAGTTGACTCGGGCGAATTCAAGTGTGCGATTTACCGCATGAAGCTGAGCGATCGTAACACACGTGCAACACTCGAAAGTCACCTCGCGCCCTCGCCCGTACGTGAATATTAAAGCACTTTTCGTCAGGCCGCTAACCTAATACGCCGAGTCCCTACTGCTGCATCGTCTCACCCCTCGGTCACCCTCGATGTCCGTAAGGGTTTACGCCGGGGATTCCTTGAAATTTTTACTTTGGCACGTACTCTAGGGTTGCCAATTTCGGCAAATCTATCGGAGTTGATGATGGCTCTTAAGACGGGCGAATGGTCGGGGAAGGACAACAAACACTACCGGGGTCACCTGGATCGCATTTTTGTGTCGACGACCGAAGAATGGGAAGTCGAGTACTTTATCGACCACTACCTCAAGACGCACAACTACAACAACAGTCAGCAAAGCCGCGAAGTAATCCTTCAAGGGATTGCCGACTACCCCGGACGCAAACCCATCCTGCGCGAGCAACTCACCGCCTTTCTGGAAAAGAAGTGGCCCGGCGGGAAGTGAATAAGTTCGGTATCTAGCGCGTCCAAGCCTTGACGGTCTTCCGGTGCGTCCCACCACCCTTCTTGCACGGCGTCATAGTAGGCGGCGGCCGACGCATCCGGAATTCAACATGGCGCGGCCGCTTCTATCGCCTTCAGATGCCGGTCGCCTACTTTCCCCGCGGCTTCCACCCGCACTGACGCTCCCCGGCCACGTTGTTAGCCAAAATATCGTCGGCCGTCTCATTCGTCAGGACATCCGCCTTGCTGATATAGACTGGTTTGAACGTCTGGCAGCCCGTGTCAATGACGCGGGTGCGCGTGACGATCTGCGGCTGCGGCTCAATCGCGGGACCAGTCGTTGCGCAGGCGGTCAGCAGACTCGCCAGCAGGGCCGGCAGCAATCTCGTTCTCGACATTCGTTCGCTCCTTGACGGCATTGACCTGCGCGCGCGCGGCCGTTGCATCCGCCTCCCCTTCGGTTCTCTCGATTTGCGCGACCTTGGCATCGGCCTCGGCCTCGCGCTGAGCGGCTTTCGCCGTGGCGGTGCTGGCCTGCTGGTGTCGGAAGGCCGCGAATACGACGCCTGCAACACCGAGGAGCCACGGCCCGAATTTCAGCAGCGCCGCAATGATCGTCGCAGTCATGCTTCTTCTCCGGTGGCCATCATCGCGGCGAGTCGCTTCGCGCGCGCGCCGACCTGATTCGCCCAGAGACTGTCCAACATCTCCGAATAAGCCGTTGGATAGTCGCCCGCCTTGGCAGCCGCGAGGAACTTCCGAAATCCCAGCAGCTTGCCCTCCATGTTGAACGCCATGTTGAGCATCACGCGCTGCCGCACCGCATCCAGCTGGCGCCACCACGACAGATTGCGATCGAGCCAAGCCTCCGCCGCGGCCACGTCATTCCGATACATGAGGTCAATTTCGTCGGCGCGGAACCCCTTGTCGGTTAGGTTTCGGCCGATACCGCCACTGATCTTGCCCACGGTGTCGGTATAGATGCGCTCGCGGCGCCCTTCATCGGTCGTCAGCTCAGCCTTGAGCTTCACTGCATCGTAGCTAGGCATCTTCGCCCCCTTTCTTGCGGAACAGGCGGCGGAATGCTTCGAGGACTGCCGCTTGGCTAATGACTCGGGCCAGCACGGCCAGTGCCGCACCGACGATTGGCACCCACTGCGCACCATGCTTCGGGAACAGTGCCAGCAGACCGGGCGCAAAGTTTGGCCACTGGTCGGAGATAGCCGGCACCGCGGCAAGCACCACAATGCCCACGACGCCGATCTTGGGCGACCACCACTCCTTGATCTCCGCCCACGGGGCGGCGAGGAACTGCTTCATCGCGTCCACCTCTTGATGTCGGTCCGCGCACCGGCGGCGTTGTCCATGAGGTAGCGACGAATGTCCTTCACGTCGTTGCTGACCCCGCTCAGTTGCTCTTTTACGTCCGCGCTGATGTTGCGCATTTGCTGCGAGGTGTCGTCGCGCGTCTGCCTGATGTCTGTTTCCACCCGTTGGAAGTGCCGCTCGTGCTCACTGTCCTTTTGCTCGAGCGAGGCCACTCGGCCGACGATGCCGAAGTAGGCGACCGTCAACGCCACACCACCACCTATCAGACTGCCCATCAGGGCCTGCAGGTTGATGGTCGTATCGATCCATCGCGGCTTTTTCTCCGCGCTCGTCGTCGTGTTGTCTGCCATGGATTCCCCGAATAAAGAAAGCCCGCGCGATGCGGGCTACAGGTTGGTGACGTCAATGAAAATGACCGATGAGGGAGATTGGCCCGACCCCACCTGAATCGATCCCGGTGGCACCTGGTAAGAGACCGTAGGAATCCGAGCACATTGGCAAATGCCACCGTTCATATAAAACGAGTACGCCCACGGGTACTGGGGCGCTCCGCCAGCAGGCTGGTTGACCTGCAACAGGAACCAGCCCGGGTCAGAGAAGGCGGCCGCAACAGTAAATCCGCTCGGGGCGGCGACGTTGGTATCAGAGAAGCCGTCTGCCAACGCGACGGCGTCGAGGACGCGCAGATATTTGTAGGCCGCGTCGAAGGTGACCTCTCCTAACGCATTGCGCAGGCGGATCGTGTACGGTTCCGAACTGGGCCCGGGGATCGTGTCGAAGACGTAGTAAGCGCACTGAGTGACCCCACTCTGCATCCCGATCGTGAACGTCCACGTGTTGCCGCTATTGGTCACGCTCTGCACGCAGCAGTAACCTTGTGTCGGCCTCAGGAATAACAGCGGACTGCGTCCAGTCACTGTCACCGTCGCGAGGCTGTACGATCCGCCACCGCTGGTGACCACCCCCTTAGACATGAACGCCAGATTGCAATAGTCGTCGCCAATCTGGATCGTGTTGTAGTCGCCCCTAATGCGGATGATCGTCACTTGACCCCCAAGAAGATTCTCGTGACGCCGTTGCCCGTGTTACCAGCTCCGGAGTATGTCCAGGTGATCGTCGTGCCCGATACCGTTATGCGCGGCGTACGAAGGCCGGCGAGTGGCCCTCCTCCGATGGGTAGCGCCCGGAAGAACGGCTCGTTCTCAGCCCACGCCGGAACGACCATGGAGCCATTTGACGAAACATCAACGTATCCAATGGTTCGGCCCATCCTATAGGCGCCGTCGAACAGCACGTTCCCTGCTGCGTCGCGCAGGCGGCATGTCCACGTCATCAGACGTTCCCTGCTTCAAAGCGCGCGATGCCACTCGGATCGATGAACTTCAGATACTGCGACGTCAGGAGCATCCGCCCCCCGCCGGCCACACCGTTGATTTCAAACGTGCCGGCCTTATCGATGCGCCACCCCGACACGCCGGCGACATAGTTGTTCGATTGGATGAAGTCACCAATCATCGCGTTCGTGATCCAGCCTGACCCGATCAATGCCTGGGCAATAAAGGTCTGCCCGCCTTGGATGACGAATGGCGTCGATACCACGCCGTTGGCCACATTGAGCAGCGCGAAGCGATCCGCCTGAAACAGAATTTGAGACTGGGCGACGCCCGACTCGTTGCTCACGCCGATTGCCATGCCCGCGCCGTAGTACTTGCCGTCTTGAGTCAGCCCCACCTTGATGGTGTATGCAGCGGAAATCTTGCCGTCGAGCGCGACCATCGCGGAGGCGGTGGTCTGTACTAGCGCCGTGTTTTCCCCGATCTGCGCCTGCAGCGTGGTCTGCTGTTGTGCCAGTGCGAGGTCGGCTTCCTGCTGCAGCGATTGGATCGAAACGATGCCAGCAAAGATTTGTACCGATCCAGCAAACTCCTCCGTGCTTCCAGCGAAGGGCGGAGCGACCGATTCAATCTGCGAAAGCAGCCCCTGCGCGAGCTCGGTCTTGCCGATCTTCCCGCTCAGGTACTCGAGGATCTCATCGGCGTCCGCGCTGGATTGACCTTGCACGCCGATGCCCGCTGGGTACCACGCGCCGATGTTTCCGCTCTTGTCGACCAGCCGTGCCCAGAAAAAGAAAGTCGTGCCAGCCGCGAGCCCCATCAGGGTGTGGGTGTTCTGCGGAAACGCGAAGTCGGCGAGCTTGATCGCATCGAACAAGCTGGTGGTCTGGCTGTACCAGATCTCCGTGCGCTCGACATCAAGGGGCCCGTCATTCGGGAAGCCCCAATCCAGCCGGATTGCGAACACCAAACCTGTGGCCACTAGGGACGTCACGACCGGCGGAGGAGAGGTCTTCCCGGCCAATACAGTCTCCACCGAGTAAGCAGGGATGGACGGCACGTCGATAGCGTTAATGGCGCGCACGCGAGCGAGATAGGTGCCGGCGTATATGTTCGGCACCTCGATGCTCAGCGAACCAGTCCTGCCAGCGCGCACCCACTCGCTGTTGTCGCGCCGCCATTCAACCTCGTATGCCACCGCGCTGGCCACCGCAGGCCAAGAGATCGTCATGGTCGTCGACGCGATGCCTTGTGCGATGACCGAAAAAGATCCGATCAGCACCTCCGCCGGCGGCGGCTGAACCGATGGCGGGATCACCGTCACGGGTCGAGGCTCAATGCGCGTACCGCTGTCAATGAACCCGTATTTCCCAGGCTCATGCCGCAGCGCGGCTACGTCTCGTGTGATGCCCTCTTTCTCGGTGATCGATAGGATGCGGAAGAGCTGGGTCTTGAGCTCGCTGCTCTCAACCGCCCACACGGATTCAGGCTCGGGCACAGCTGTCCAATCCGCTGTCATGGTCACGGTGTCGCCGACAACGGTCTGGATCGTGCGCGTTTGTGCCTCACCAGTGGGCAGAATGACTGTCAGCGTATTGCCCGCCGCTACCTGGTCCGCCTTGTCGAGCACCACCGTGCGCCCCGCCGCGCTGCGAATGCGGCCGCCCAGGCGCCGTCCCGCGCGCGTGGGGTCCGCCACTCTGATCACCGCCCCAGGGGCAGCCAAGGTAGCATCCAATCCGACAGAGAAACTCACGACCTCGGTTTCCAGCCGGCTAGTCAGCAGGATCCACCGGCCCATGCGCTGGGCCTGTCCCTGAGATGTGCAGCCGAACGCCGTGGCCTCTGTCTGCCTGACACCATAGAGTGCGATGCCTTCGTCGTCAGACACGTACTCGACCTTCGCGCGATACGCGTCGGCCGGGTCGTTCCACGAGACGAGGGCGACAGTCTTCCGAGCCTTCAGGCCACTGCCCTGATAGCTGAACTTCCCGTCGATAACGTTCGCCGCAGTGAACGTATAGACGGGGTCCGACGGCATATCGCAAGCCGCCACCACATTGCCCGACGCCCAGTAGGACATGCCACGGAACACGGAGGCAAGGTCCTGAAGCACCTTGTACGCGTCTGCGCGGCTCTGGAGGTAGCAGTTGCACGTGAAGCGCGGCTCCATCCCGCCCCTACCGTCTTCGACAAACTCATCGCAGTACTGGGCGATCTGGTACAGCGACCACTTATCGACCATCGCTGCGTTCACTCGATCGCCCAGCCCATAGCGCGGATGTAGCGCCAGGTCATAGAAAATCCACGCTGGGCAATCCGTCCACGCCATCTTGAACGTACCGTCCCACACACCCGCGTAGTTGCGGGTCAGCGGGTCGTAGTTCGACGGAACTCGAATAATGCGACCGCGCATGTCGAAAGCGCGGCTGGGAATGTTATTGAACTGCCGGGCGTCGATCTGCAGGCCAACGATGGCGCTGTTCGGATACCTGAGCTTTCCATCAATGACGTCGGTGATCGATTGGATGATCGTGGTGTCGGCGATCGTCTGGCTATTGGCGTTGGGGGTAAGGCGGCGCACTCGAACCGACCAACCCTGCGCAGCCGGAGGCAGATCGACGCGATGGCTGCGCGCGTACTCGTTGGTCGTCTTACCGTCGAAAGCCGCGCTCACCACAGTGACGTAGCTGCTGCCGTCCGTGGATAGGTCGATCGCATAGTCGATGCGATAGCCGCCGATGTCCCCGTTCGACGTATTCGCCTTCGACAAGGCGGGCACGGCCAGCCGGATGCGAACTGCAGAGAGTTGGCTGTTGTTGATCGCGTGGACCCATGGATTCGCAGTCGTCAGCGTCACGCCTACAGCCTGCTCGTTTTCGACCGAAGGGAATCCGGGTATGTAGTCCTGGTCCTGTGTGCCGGTCCGATGCGCCAGCGATACATTCATGAAGTTCTGAGATCCATCAGGATTCAGAATCGGTGTTCCGTCTAGCAGGACGCTTTGTAGCCCGTTGACGAGCCCACTAATCTCGCCCTCAGATACGAGGTCCAATACGCGCGCGTAGGCAATCGAGTGCAAGCTGTCGGGGCTTTCGACGGGCGTGCTGCCCCCGCCTCCGTCCTTGCCACCGCCATAACCGATGATGTCGCGCATCTGCTGCACCAAAGAAAAAGCCCCGCTTACGCAGGGCCGTGGGATTAGAAATGAGGGGCGCTAGACCTGATCTTCAGCGTAGATGCCCGCCGAGATGACCGCGCTGCCGACGATCATCCGACCATAGAGCAACGGCACCGGATTACCCTGAGCCGATGTGTTGATTGGGCCGTTGAAGTTGTAGCTTGCCCCATTGCTGGGGCTATCGCGCGACGACAGGGTATTCGTGACGGGAGACAGCATCTGGATGACGCCGCCAAGCGCCATCGCACCACCCATGTACGCGAGGTTGTATTGCTGGGTGATAACACCGACCACGATCAGAGCGACACCGACGATGATCTGAAATATGCCGGCGCGCTTCGATCCCTGCAGCACGGGGGCGATGCGAATATCTTCGCGGCCGGGCGGGAGATCGAGCTGATCCTTTCCGATGTTCTCCCTGCCGATGAAGACAGCATAGGCCACACCACGTTCAGAGCTGCTGGCAAGCTCCTGGCGGAAGCCCGGAAGGAGTACGCCTAGCGCGCGCACGGCCTCTGCTGCGCTCGAGACAGCTAGCCGGTGCACTCGTCCAAATCGAGCACCCAGCCTCCCATACAGGCGAATCGTACGGATCTTCTCTTTCATCCCCGATACCTCAACACGCACCGCGTAATCTCCTGCCAGTAGCCGCCGTACACGTCGCGGGTCGAAAGCCGACCGTGCACGTGGTGCAGCATCTGGCCGTTCCCGATGTAGATTCCCGCGTGGTTGACCACCTCCGATCGCAGCTGCATCAGGATCACGTCACCAACCTGCTCGGGCAGATCCTGCGAGACCACCGCGAACCCAGCCTCGCCATAGTGCTGCATGTAGAGGTCCTCGCCGCTTTTCCACCAGTCATCGCGCCGCGAGAAGTCCTTCAAATCGATACCCCTCTCGCGCCGGTACCAGTCGCGTACGAGCGAGTAGCAGTCGAGCACTCCATGCGCGAATCGCCTCCCAACCAGCGGAGCCTCGTACCCGCTCGGCTCGATCGTACGCAGGTCATCCGCCGGCCAGGACAAGATATGCCACGGCAACCCAGAGGCCTCGCATGCGACCAGGTCAGCCTGACTGGCCTCCGCGGGAAAGTCCGGATGGCTATGCACTACCGCAATTACTTCGCCCATATCCTCTGCGGCCGCGTAGTCTGCCGCCGGCAATACGAAATGCTCGCTGCCGACGGCCACGTTCCGGCACGGAACGTAGCGCTCTCGGCCCTTGACCACAACTATCAACCCACAGGCTTCGCGCGGATAGTCAGCCGTCGCATGTTCCCGGATCGCCCTCAGCGTCTCGCTTTCCATATCAAGTCCTGATCAGATCCGCGGCGGGGAAGGAACCGTATGGCAACGGGTTATTCGCGCCGAATCGGAGCTTGCACGAGCTGAGGCGGCCGCTGCAGCGATCTCGTGCTGGATCCGCCGTAGGGTTGTCGTCCTTATCGAAGTACGCGTTACCTGTGTAGCCGCAGTATGGGCCGCGGTAACCGCCGATCGTGAGCCACATGCAAACGTTCGCCACGATCTGCCGACGGGGCAACTGGGCGCCCCCGAAGTCCAGGGGACTGGACATCTCGAACGTGACCGTTTCGTTGGATTCGTTCGTTTTCTGTTCGACGATCCATAGCTCCGGCGGCAGTTCCTCCTCTGGGTCCGCGGTGGGGTTGCCATCGGGGAAGTTCGCTGCGTCGAGGTACTTCCCGAGCGTCTGCCTACGCGTCAGCCGCGCGCCGGCCAAGTCATTGAGAGCGATGCACAGCGCCGAGATCGAGCCATTCACGTTCCCGACGGAGAGCGTCGGCGAGGGCTGTTGCCCGTCCCCAGTCCGCGCGAAGCCCTCAGCCTTCACCGGCCAGGGTGAGTATTCGTTGCCCTGCCACCAGATCGGCCCTACCCGCGTATAGGCGTGATAGCGCAGGACGTCGCCGCCCTGTGCAGTCGCATCGAGCTCGAACAACTCTACCAACTCGCCGGGCTCGAGCTTCTGGATGTCAGCTGCAATCGTCATTGCGCAGGAGCCTCCGGCCATGCTGGTTCAGTGGGCCAGCCGGCTTGATCTGCCACCCTCGCCAGCGCCAACTTGTAAGCGGCGTAGGCCCGGAACCGCGACGCCTCCTCTGCGGACAGCATTCCCGCGATGAAGGCGTCTGCCATCCCCTGCGTGGCGACATCGGCCTCGGCTATGCGGCGGGAGCGTTCCACGAGTGCGGCCGCAAGTCGGCGAGCCTGAATGGCTTCGTCCGACTGCAACGGATCGGGCAGCGGTTGATTTCCCTCCGCGAGCCAAGCAAGGTACTGGGCATAGTCCGAACTTTCCGGATCTGGAGGAATGCACGCGCCATCCGAAACCCGAGTCACGCTTGTGAGTTCGCCACTGTTCAATCGGTGCTCTTGGTACATGGTCAGTTATGTGGGTTCCGCCACAAGTAGAAACTTGAAGCCGGCGGCCTGAGAGGACGCGAAAACAGCCGACCAAACGGACATAGTCGCCGTCGTTGAGAAAACGAGGCTGGCCACCGACTTAGACCTACCCGTCGCCTGTGCCAATCCAATAGCACCGACGTTGGTCTGCGCGATCGCGCTGCCAGACAATATGAACCCCGTTGGAGTTGCGTACATCTCTGGGATGGGGATGTACGCAACCGCGTTATTCACATCCACCGCAATGCCGCTGGCGAATGGGACCGTCGCTCCAATGTCATAGAGGAGGTTGGTATAGCGCTTGCAGATGGCCAAGTCTGACGCGAACTCGCGCGGCTCGAACGGAAGCGCGGAAGTCCCACGTGACAGCGCAGGGCGTCGAACAAACCCGTTAGCGAATCGGAAGTTGACGTTGCCTCCACCGTTCAGCGTGAAAGGCGACCCGCTCACAACCTGTGTGGTGCCAACAAATCCAACTGCCGAACCCTCCCACGTCATGACGTACGAGCCAGCATCAAGGTCCGCAGCCTCGACGACTTGTTCCATGCCCCCTGCCGGCGCCGTGGCCGTATCGCCATTCAGAATTACCGCCTGTCCTGACACAACGACGCGCCACCCGTCATATGTGTTCTGGAGTGCGCTGGTCGTAGCTGTGCCGCTAACATAACCGCGCTGGTTGATCTTCCACTGGGCGTTGCGAAATAGATTTCGACGCACGGGCTGCTTCGCTGCGGCCGCAACGCCAGTTGTTGCGCTGAGGATTCCTGCGCCATCGGCCAAGAGGATGTCACTAGTGCCCTGCTGCAGCACAACACCAATACCGCTAGCGCTGCGGACTAGCACTCGGAAATTTCCCGTCGTGCTATTGCGCACTACCCACATCTGGGTTACGTCGGCAGGCAGCACCACTTCCTTGTCACCGGTGATCAATCCGGAGAGGTTGATGCAGCCGTTGAGTGCCTCCAGAGCGGTCAGAGTGACCACGCCAGCAGCGCCGGCAATGCTCTTGTCGAGTTGCGATTGCGCGCGCTTGTACAGCTCATCGAAGTTGTTGTTCGACTTACCGAAGGCCACCCGGGAGGTGTCGCCGTCAGAGCCAGTAGGCGGCGTTCCAAGCGCGATTGTTTGCTTTGACATGGATCAGGGCGCGAACGCCTGTTCGAAGGTTGCCGAGAAGCTGTAGACGCCGCCGGCTTCGACCGCGGGCGTGTACTTGGGCACCCGGTAGAGCCCCTGCACCCCGAGGGGCGGCGTCCAGTAGAACGATCTGAAGCCCGCGTGTCGATCGACGAACGCAATGATTTCCGCGATCCGCGCTTCTGTCCCCACGAACTTCATCGGCCAGGTCTGGACCTTGTTGTTGATGCCATCGGCCGCCACTTGCTTGTACCCATCACCGAACTGAGCGGCGCGCACGCGCAGGGTGGTGTCGCCCTGCACGCTGGGGCCAGCGGCCTTCCACGCGAAAGTCTCGATCGCCATTTATGCCTGCCCGTTTCGCATCTTCCAGAGCACGCCACCTTGGCGCTGCTCGCGGTTGAAGCGTTCGGTGATACTGGCATTCACCATATCGCCGATCGCGCGCCCCATCTCCGCGTCACCGCCGGTGACCTGCGTTTGCGACGAGCCGTCGCTGACGTTGACCTGAGTGCTGACATATATCGGCGCCCCGCCGGTATTTGACAGGATCCGCCCCGATTGCGCGGGGACAAAGACTTCCGGGCGCTTCTCGCCAACGACATATGCCTTGCCGGCTTCTACATCGCCTCCGCCTGCGCGGAAGCCGCCGAACTGCATCGAGGTATCGCTGAACATGCCTGAACCAACAGCTCCCGTGGTAGAGGCGTAGCCCGCGGCGCTGGGGCCCGTGCTGAACGCATTCCAAGCGCTTCCGGCGTCCGCCGCCGCGCCGGCCCCAGCCGAGAACAGGCTGCCTACAAGCTGGATGCCCATCTGAGCCAATCCCGACAGCGCGGCCCGCGCCTGTATGCGCACCAGATCCGCGATGACCGACCGCGCAAAATCACCGAAACTGGCTTTGCCGGTAGTTGCGAACTGCACGACGGCGTCTTCGAGGCCCTGGAACGCGTTGCCAAACAGACGGCCGGTTTGATCGGCCGTGTTCGCCGCCGCGTCGCGATAGTCAGACATCGCAGCCAGCGCCCCATAACGCCAGTCGCTCTGTTTGTCTCGCAGCTCAGCGTAGTACTCACCGACCTGGTCAAGCGCCGCCTGCTGCGCGTCTCGGATGCGGTTGATCTGGTCCGTGAAAAGCTCTGTGCCGACGAGGCCCTTGTCGGACATCGTCTTGATCCAGTCCGTCCGGATGCGGCCGAACTCGCGGTAGACGGTTTGCGTGGACGCCAGTTGCTCCCGCGCCTGGCTACCGAGGCCGAACACCGCGAGCTGCCGGTCGTACTGCTCAGATCGAGAGGCAGCGCTTTCACGGATACGGACGTCGATGCCGGCGGCCTGTGTACGGGCCTCCTGCAGCAACCGGTTCTGCTTCTCCTGCTCTTTCGTTGCTGCCTTCTTCGCCTCAACCTCGGCGTTCGCGGCCACGTTCATCTCGAGCTGAGCCCGGATTTCGTCCTGTCGCGCGAGCAGGCTGCGCTGATCCGCCGTGAGCACCTTCTTGGTCTTGATGTCGGCGATCTGCTGCTCGAACTCTGCACGAGCTTTCTCAGCGGCAGTGAATTTGTCCGAGTCGGCTAGCTGCTCCTTCAACGCGGCGCCGGCCTGGCGCAACTGGTCGAGGTACCGCGTGCCATAGTCCTCGGCGAACGCCTTCTCCTTCGGGTCCTTGTACTTGTCGTTGATCAGCCCCGCGCGGCGGTTGTACTCCTCCGCCGTAAGTCCCAGCGTCTGGGAATCACGCTGCAACTGTTCGATCTCGTCTTTGCGCTGCTTAGCTCGGGTACGAGTTGCCTTGTCCTGAGCATCCAGCCGCTGTTGCGCCGCGAGCTTGGCGTCGTTGTCACGACGCGCCTTGCCCTCAGCCTCGCCCTTGGCATTCTCGGCGACCACCGCAGTGTTGTACTTCTTCACGAGCTCAAGGTTCCTGCTCAGCGCAGCCTCGAGCTGCACCGTGTTGTAGCCCTTCGCCCGCGCTTCAGCGAGTTCCTTCTCCTGCACGGCCATCGTCTTGTAGAGGTCGTTCAGGTTGTCGCTGGCGGTGCGCTCGCGGCCGATGTTAAGCATCGCGTCCCAAGCCCCCTTGGCAGACGATGCGACGGCAAACCACCCTTTCTCCAGCAGACCGAGGTTCGCCTGCACTTCCTTTGCGCGATCGGCAAGAGCGGCGCTGAACGCGCGCTGTGCAAGCGCGGCGGCCTCTTCCTTCCTGCCCTGTTCGTCAAGCGCCTTGATCTGTTCGAAGACCGCGTACGTGAGATAGTGATACTGCTCGTTCAGCTTCAGCGAGGCCTTCACCGGCTCGTCGCCGAGTTGGACGTACTTTGCGATGGTGTCGTCGATAGCGGTGCCAGTCGCCTTCTTCCACTCGAGCGCCGCACGCGCGAGACCTTCGAACTGCTCACCCGCAATTCGACCGGTCGAAGCAATCTGCGTGATCGCGTCTGCCGCCGCGGCCTGGGTACCCACGGCGTCGCCGATCCGCTGGGCAATCCCTGCCAGTTCCGCCGCCGTCTTCCCGGCATAGTTTCCCGTGCTGATCAGTGCCTTGTCGAAGTTCGCCGACTCCCTCGAACCCTGATAGAACGCTACAGCTAAGGCGCCGGCCGCCGCGGCGGAGAGCGTGAAGGGGTTGATCAGGCCTGCCACGTAGCCACCGAGCGCACGAGCGGCCGGGCCAATGCCCCCAAACATGTCCTTGAGCTGTCCGCCCTGCTGCGTGAGCACGAGCAGAGGACTCTGCCCCCCCGCCAACGACGTCACGATGTCTGTGAACTGAGCTGGGACGCCGCGCAGCGCCGCGGCCGTCGCGCGCGCGGACATGCCAAGGCTGTCAACTGCGGTCTCGGATTGCTTCAAACGCTGGATGAACGGCGCCGCTGCGTCGCCGACACCAAGTTGCTGTGCGCGCAGGGCGGCATACTCGGAAGCGGTCTTGCCAGCTCGATCCGCCTGTCGTTCAAGTGACTGCAGGAACCGGCGAGAGGCCGCGTCCATCTTGTCCGCTGCATCCCGGGCAGATTCGCCCATGCCGCGCACGCCACGCGACGTGTTCTGCGAAGACTTGGCCGCCGCCTGCTCGAGGTCTTGAACGGACTTCTTCGCCTCCGCAAAGCCAGCCTTGAGCCCAGAGACGTCGGCATCCGCTTGGAGTGTGGCCTTTCCGACTACCTCGCTCATGCTTCTCCTTCGCTCATTTCATCCATCGCCGCGTGCTCCATGACCCGAACAGATTCAAAAACCTCGGGATGTTCCGATCGCGGCACGCGCTGCATTCGCATGACGAATGGCAGCACGCTGTAGTCCAGCCCAACAGGACCGTTCATCCCCACCCGCCACTGGGTGCTCATCTGCACGAACACGTCCAACGCCTTCTCGTTGTCCGGCCACACCTCAACATCCGCCGGTGCGACGTCCGACACCGTCATACCGAATGCAGCAAGCTCATCAGCCGGCGGCGCCCGCCAGAACAGCCGGCGGGACGCCGCAATCAGTTTCCCCGGCGCGCCTGGGTCAGCTGCTCCATGTACGCATCGAGAATGGCGGACGACGCGTTGTGGTAGTTCAGGAGCACCAGCTCGAGCGCATCACCGCTGAACGGCTGATCGACATCCTCCCAACCGGCGACGATCTCCTCGAGGACCTTCCGCTCGCGAGACGCAGGACTGCCGTCGTCAGAGCCATTCTTCGCCTCCTCCGATACGCGATGGAAGAACTCCTTCGCCTGATCGCGCGTCTTGTGGCGGAAGACGAGTTTCAGCTTGGCGGCCTTCTCGCCGGGAACCGCGATCTCGACGGTGGCGGCGAACGTGGGGTTCGGGGTGATCTTGAACATCAGGCACCTGCCACATTGTAGCGAGTGGGCTTCCCTGCCAGCGAGAGCGTCACCGTGATGGCCATGGCTTCGTTCTTCGTGGTGGAGGGCATGTCGGTCATCGACACGTAGGCCAGGAAGTAGATGGCATCCCCGTTGGGTAGACGGAAACGGATCGCACGCGCCAGGCGGTCTTCGTCCGCGGCCTTGAGCGGGGCATAGTGCGCCAGAGTCGGGTCATCCGCGATCGTCAAGGTGATCGAGCGCGCGCTGCGCGTGGTGGGGATCTGCTTGTCGTCGCCCGTGTCCTCGAGGAACGAGTAGGTAAAGAACTGCTGCTCGCCGCCTTGGCTTGTCGATGTCAGCACCTGCTTAATCTCCTGCCAGGTGCTAACTTTCTGCAAGCTGCCCACGCCGCCGCCCGCGGGAAAGGTGTCGACGCTGGTGGTGTCGAAGCCTTGGAGCGAAAAATTGTCGTCGGCCACGGCGGCGACGCGCCCGATCCGGTCATCGAGCCGCGACCAGCCCGACTTGATGATTCCGATGTCGCCATTGACGAGCGTGTGATCGGGGGCGGTGGCCACAGCCGGATTGGCGTTGCTCAACGCAGTCATTGCGGTGGCCGCTGCCACAGCGGAGGCAATGGAGAAAATCGAACCGTTCGGAAGACGTACCGACATAGCTGGCTCCGTAGTAAGAGATGCCCGCTACTGCGGGCGGTGGTTAAGCGCCCGAACGGGCGTCAGACTGAAAACCAAAGAGAGAAATCCTGCTGCGCTCCGTACCAGTTCAGAACGCCGTCATAGTTCGACAAGGCCCCGCCGAGTGGGGAACCGAGCAGCGCTGGATTTTCGGGGACGATCGTCGCGACTTGACGTATCAGCGCACTGGCCTGAGCCCTTGTTGTGCCCCAGACCTCGATCTGAAAGCGGCCGTTTTGCTTGTCAGGAGCGCCCGCGAGGAAGTCGACCACATCGCCGCCGACCTGCTGGTACACGATGAACGGGAGCACGACGCCGTCTGGCGCGGTATCCGGATAGACGCGGCCAGCCACCAAGGCACCGAGCGCGGTCCTCAGATCTGCCTCAATCGTCATGCGTAATCTCCGCCACCACTACTCATTGACCGCAGTACTTCGGGCACCACCTCCGCAGCTCTCTTCTGCATCGCCGCCATCGCCGCCTCTGCGCGGTCGCCTGCACGCCGGATGAAGGAGACAGCGGGCACGCGCACGGGCGTCGGCAAGCGCTCCGTCGTGGCCGCCCAACCCGTCTCGGTCTTCACAAGCTTGTTCACGCGCCAATGCCCGTACTCGACCAGATGCCCATGAGGCGCCTTTCTCGCATTCCAGCTGACTTGGTAGACCGCGAAATGCTCGCTGGACAGTCGTTCTGAATAGACGTGGTAGATAGCGTCGCGCAATTGCCCTGGCTTCGTCTCCACGCCGCTGCGGCGCTTGATGGGTGCCCCCTGGTGGACCGGCACAAGGCGACGCGCCTCTTCGTAGAAAACCAACGCTCCCGCCCGCGCTATCGGTCGGACGACCGCGGTGACTCGGTCCTCCAGTTGCTCGAGCACATCGTCGAAGCCGCCGTCAAACTTGAACGAGACGCTGTCCATCCTTCAATCCACGCGAGCCGGCACGAGCTGGCACACCACGTCCACGTGCTGCCTCCTTTGTTTGTCAGGCAGCACCGCCTGAACCTCATAAGCATCCCCGTCACACAGCACGCGCATGCTGCTGTCTATGGAAAACTCCGACAGCACGGGGTATGGGACGCGAACGCTGACCTGCACAACCGACGCCGGGGTGTCTCCCCGAATGGACTCAGCGCCGGTTCGGTGTCGCACATCTGCCCAGACTGGTGCGCCGACGGTCGCCCATGACGAAATCGGCTGTCCCGCATCGTCCTGCGTCGGGACATTGCGCTGAAACTCGACCAGCGCCGAGCGCTGCCCCGCCCTCATACGCCCAGCCCCACGCGGTAGGGCTGGAGAAAGTCGCGCGCGCCCATCGGCAAATCCACCGCCGTGACACCGAGGACGACCTGCTCGCGGTTGACGTACAGATGGCCGGCCGTGAGCAGCACTGCGGCATGAAACTCAGCGTTCGCAACCATCGGATCGTCGCCGGCGGTACCGGCCTCGACCGCGGCTGCCATCTCGGTTTCGTCGTTGTAGACCTTCCGGTTCAAGAACGAGACGGCGGATCCTTCAGCGGCCGCGTGGTAGATCCCGATAAGCTGATCCTCGTTTTGCCACGTGACCCGCAAGTGCGACTTCACAATGTCGAGACCGAGGATCGGCATGTCAGGCTCCCTTGGCCTTGGCTTTGGTCTTCGCCTCGGCGGCCGGCTTTTCGTCGGCAGCCGCGACAGGCGCCGCCTCCGATGCCGCCGACTCGCTGGCGGTCTGACCTTCCGGCGCGCCAGCAGCAGGCGCCTTTACCAAGGCGCGCACCTTCGCCTCGTCGGCGTCGGTGAACACGTCCTTGAAGTGCGAGCGCATGGCGCCGACGACATAGTCCGGGTCGGTGTTGTCGCCGGGTAGGCCGGCCAGCGCCTTGTCCAGCTCGGCGCGGGCCACCGCAGAGCGATGGTCGTCTTCCTTCACCAGCACGGCGGCGCCGGTGTCGATGAAATGCTGGCCGCGGCTGCTGTCCATCTGAACGACGGTCCCCGCACGTGGGTCCGTCGCCTTGAACTTGATCTTCATGATCGTCTCCAGTAAGTGACACAAGCCCGCCAGAGCGGGCCCTCCGAACCGGCTGCTGCCGATCAGGTCACGTTGCCGAAGTCGCCGTAGATGAACGCCTCGGGCCGGTACACGGCCAGCGCCAGGCGCTCTTCGGCGAGGATCGTCACCATGTTCTTCACGAAGTCGTCTTCGTTCTCGGTGGCAACCTCGACGCGAGCCAGCCAGCGGTCGAACACCTGGGCGCCCAGCTTGAACGCGCCGGTCAGGAACTTGTCCACGGCAATGGCTTGCGTCTCGACCACCGGCAAGTTCCACAGAGTGGCGCCGATGCTGCCCTGCGGATTGCCGATGATGTAGCGGCCGGTGGTGTCCTTCAGCAACTCGATGCGCGCCCAGTCGATCGGGTTCATCACGTGCCCCGTGGCCGGGTATTCGGCGAGGAACGCCTGCAGCATCGCCAGACGGATGTTGTCGATGTTCGTCTCCGTGCCCGCCGGATCGAACGGCGCCACGAAGGCCGACGCCTGCGGGATGATGCCCAGCAGGTTCTGGCCCGTGCCGTCACCGTTCAGCAACTGTTGCTCTTCCTTGAAGGCCAGACCGTAGCGCAGGCGCCCGTCGATCATGCTAGCCAGTTGCGACGCGTCGCTGAGGATCTGGCGCGATGCCTTGACGAAGTGCGCGATGACCTTCGCCGACGTGGTGACGAGGTCGAACTTCATCGACGACTCGGGCTTCTTCGCGCCTTCCGCGACCATGCCCGCGTTGTTCGTGAAGCCAGTCTCCTTCACGTACTCCAGCGTGTTGCCGTCCATCGTGCCCGGGGTGATCAGGTCACGGACGGTCATGCGGCGCTGGGGCAGCGGAAGCACGCCAGGCAGACGGGTCGTCTGCACCAAGTCGCCGGCCGAGCCGTCGGCGTCGGTCGTCAGACTGGTGATGGCGGCCTTGAACGTCATGTCCACGCGGCCGCGAGGCGTCGCCTTGTCGGCGAAAGCCTTGAAGTCTTCGCCGCCCACGAACTGCTGGCCGAACGTCTGGTGCTGCAAGTCGCCACCGGCGCCATTCGCTTCCAGCTTGGCGAGCGCCTGCTGGGTCGCGGTCAGGCTGTTCTGCAGCTCGCCGTGCTTGTTCAGCAGCTCGTCCACTTTTGCGACGGCGTACTCGCTCTGCTTCGCGTTCTTCACGAAAGCTTCGGCTTGGGTCTTGATTTGATCGCTGACCTTCGTGAGGCTGGCGTTGATCGTCTCGATGTCCTTCTCGATTTGCGACATGGTGTGCCTTTCAAGCGTTGATTGAGATGAGGGATGCGGCCAATGCCGCGGCACTACTGAGGGAATCGGGCCGGGGCTCGACTCGTTCGGTGGGATCTCCCTCACCGCTGCCAGCCGGGTCGCCCGAGCTGGACTTGAAATCGCTGAGGAGACGCATGGCCTCGGACTTGGGCATGCCGCTGGAGCGCAGCGCCGCCTCGATTCGGCGGATCGCCGAGGCGCTGGCCTTTCCTTCGCCTTTCTTCACTTGGTCGGACGGCAGGAAGTCGTCAGCGAAGCCGTCGTCGATCGCCGCCTTCCCGCCGATCCACGTCTCGGCGTCCATGAGCTTCGCCATTGCCTTGATGTCCTGCCCGGTGCGCGCGGAGTAGATGCTCGCCATCGCATCATCGAACGGCTGCAGCGTCGCGGCGACCTCGATCAGATCGTTCCGGTTGCCGATAGCCATCACCCATGCGTTGTGGATCATCAGGAAACCGGCGCGTGCGATCTGCACGGTGTCGCCGGCCATCGCGATGATCGACGCGGCGGACGCGGCCAGGCCGAGCACCTTGACCGTGACCTCGCCGTCATGCTCGCGGAGCAAGTTATAGATCGCGAGGCCTTCGAACATGTCGCCGCCTGGGGAATTGACGTTGACCGTCACCGGCCCGGCGCCCATGCCACGCAGCGCGCCGGCAATGCGCTTCGCCGTCACCCCGTCGCCCGACCAGTAGTCGTAGCCGATCACGTCATAGACGCTGATCGTGCGCTCAACGTCATCGTCAGATGCCGCGCGCACATTGGCGTGCCAGCGGTCGAGCGCACGCGGTTGCAACTGGCTCGAAATGCCGGCGCAAGGGCGTCCCTCCGGCGCCCCCGGTAGCGTCTTCTTGCTCATGGGATCAACCCCTTTTCTGGTCGTCTTCGAAGCCGAGGAAGGCGCGGATGGCCGCCCTCGCATTGTTGGCGTCGCTGGCGTCGGTGGTACCGAGCCCATCGAGCGTGGTCATGGCCGACTGGACGGTGAGCACCGCGGCGTTCCCTCCCATGGGCTCGCGGTCTTCCAGCTCACGCACCTCGTCGCGCGTCAGGATGCCGTTGTTCACCATCGCGGCGTAGAAGGCAGCGCGCGCGGCGCTGTCCGCACGCAGCAGCCCTTCGACGGAAAACTTTGGATAATGGCGTGCTCGCTCGCTGGGGCGGAGCAGATCCTTGCTGATCGCCTGCTCGATTCGCTTCAGCCACGGCGCCAGCGTGAAGGTCAGGAAGCCGATCATCTGTTGCTCGATGCCGGTGCCCCAGCTCGTGGACTTCTCGGTATGCCCGACCATCCATGGCGGCACGCGGAACCACCGACAAATGGCCTCAACCGAGTATCCGCGCGATTCCAGCAGTTGCGCGTCGGATGGCTTGATGCCGACAGTTTCGACGTCCGTTCCGCCTTCCAGCAGCGGCGTCTCGCCCCGCTCTACCGATCCTTGGAGATTCGCCTTGAACTCCGCGCGCTGCTTCGGATTCAGGAACGCAGCCATCTTGTAGTAGACGGTCTGGAGCAATCCCGACTTGAACGTCTGCGCAGCGGCCTTGTCTGCGGCCATCGCGTTGCCGAACACCTTGGCGCCATACGCGATTACCGACACACCATTGGTGCCGTCGAGGGTGAAACCTGGGATCGTCCAGACGCGGGCCTCCGGAATCTCGCGCAGCGTACCGTTCGGGCGGGGGTACGTGAACTTCTTGCGCCCGGTGTTGAAGTCCCGCGTGCAGACGAGCTTGTCGGGGTCGAGGTAAGCCAGGCCGACGAGTTGCTCGCCGACATACAGCTTCTCGGCCCTGCCGGCGCCGCGCAGCAGCATTGCGGCCACCATCGCCTCCCAGAACACCGAAGCCGTCGAATCCGCGTTCGGCTGGTCGTGGATGACGAAGTGCAGCGGATGCTGCGGCGACACGCGCTTGCCCGCCGACGTGCGCTCGTACATGGCGAGCGGCAGTGTCGCGATCGTCTCCGAGATCAGCCGCACGCAACTCCAGACCGCGTCCAACTGCATCACCGCCTTGGGCGTCACCTCGACGCCCGCCTCGAACGCCGCATTGCGGTTATACAGTTCGTGGTCGGTCAGGGAGAACGACCGAACGAAGCCGTCGATGGCCGCGCGGACTCCGCGTGCGACGCCCGTAAGGTTGAATTTCATTATGCGTGGCCTGCCACAATGGGATTGCTCAGCCAGTCGTCCATGGAGCCCATCCCTTCAGGGTTTAGCGACAGCAGCGCGACGGCGTTGAACAGCGCCATCAGCGGGTCGATCTTGGCCGTGCCGCTGGCCTGCTTTGTGATCAGGATTGCGTTGCCGCGAGGTTCCACCTTGGCATTGCCGACGCACCAACTCATGAGCGCCGTACCTCCATGCCAGAGCGCGCCCTCGGCCAACTTCCGCTCGGTGGTCTTGATCGTGCCTCCCAGCTTCCAGCCCTGCGAGATGCCGACGATCATATCTTCGCCGTTGGAATTCTTCTCAGGGATCCCGGCGGCCAACAGCGCGTCGAGAACCGCGCCAATGCCGCTCGGATCGACGCCGATCTTGTCTAGCAGGCCGGCTTCGTGAATCTGCAGCACAATCTGGGCGAGCTGCTCGACGTCTTCGCCAATTCGATCGACGATGACCAGATCACCATCGAGTTCCAAGTCACGCAGTCGAGAAGCCTCGCTCTTGCGCCGCTCGAGGACCGTCGGATGCGCCCATGCGCGGCACCACGTCAACCAATCACCTGTCTCACGGTCTCGGCCCGCGGCGGCGGCACCCAATAAATCGTCCAAACCGCCACCGTCGATGCCGACATCGATGACCTCACAACGCCGTAGCAACTCGGATAGCGTCAGGCCTGGCACAGATTGCGCTTCCCAGAACAGCGCGCCTGCCCAGTTGTCCGATCGCAGGCTCAGCCCGATCTCGACGTTCAGATGCTTGGCTAGGAACTGCTGAAATGCACCGTCCTTTTTGTGCTCGACCTTGCGCAACTGGTCCGCTATCCAGTCAACGCTCACCGAGCGCCCGATATTGGGGTTGGTGATGTGGAAGTTCTCGGCATCCAGATACGCCTGAGACTTCACCATCGCCGTCGGAAACTCGTACAGAACACCGAGTGACTTGGGGTCATGGATCTTTCCATCCCGCACGTCGCGGTAATAGTTCAGCTTCTCCTTGAAGACGCCAGCCGGCGGCTCGTCGCTCTGCGTGGTGAGATAGATGACCCAGCCTTCATTGCGAGATACCTGGCCGCCCGTCGCCTCCATGAACATCGCTTCGGCGTTGCCCTTTTTGCCGAACAGCCAGTGCTCATCGACGAGGATGCGGCCAGACTTTTTCCCTGACACGGTGTCCGTGTCGGCCGCGACGACCTTCAGTGTCGCCCGCGACACGCGATGCGTGATGGTGCGAATGTGGTCCTGAATATGGAACAGCGCCGCCAGCTCATCGTCCGCGCGAATCATGCCGGCCGCGGGCTTGAAGCTGTTATCAGCAACTTCCTTCGTGGGCGCCAGGATCAAATGCTCTTCTTCGTGCCTCCAACAGAGGATCACGGCCGTGAGCATGATGCCGGCGGCGATCGTGGACTTCGTGTTCTTCTTGCTGATCAGCAGGTAGAACTCACGGATCAGCTGGTTGCCGGTCTGTGCATCGTATGCACCAAAGATGGCCGCCACGAACTGGAACACCCATTGGTCGCAACACTCGCCAAACGTTGGCTTCCCTGGGAGATCCACGACGCGCAACTCTTTGAAGATGGCCAGCGCTTGCTCGGCCTGGTCGCGAAAGATGGGCGGCGGGATGATCGACCGCCCTGAGATGAGGCGATCCTCCCAGTCTGGGCATGCAGTCGTCCAGTCCATCAATCCGCTCGCGTCAAACCGTTATTCGTCCGCGTCGTCGACGACATCTGCATTCGCGAGAGCGGCGGCCGCCTCGATGCGGTGCTCCATCTCGATGTCGGGCGAGTTCATCACCGCTCGCAACCACTCCCGCGGGTCATCCGTCTGCGGAATGGCGGACCAACCATCTCTCCCCGGTTTCGTCATCTGTCCGTCTCCACGCCTAGTTGTTGACCACCAGCTTCGGCGGCGGGGCCGGAGAAAAACGGCCGGCGACTTTCTTCGCTGCCTCGTCCTTCTGCTCCTTCTTGCCGCTCTCGCCCTTCTTTGCGTGGCAATACGGAGCCGCGATGGTCGCGGCCTGAACTCGTCGGCCACGCTCCTCGAATTCGTCCCGCATGACCTCGAGCAGATAGTCGAGCGGCATGAGCTTTGAGAGCTCTTCCGGGGACCTCGGTACAAACGGGGCCTGTTGCGCGGGTGCCGTGGTCTGAGCCGGCGGTTCAGTGCCGAAAGGCCAGTCCGTCGGCGCGCCCGGCACCTTGACGCCGCTCGCGTCGGTGAATCCGCCGGCCTTCGACTTCATTTTCGCGGGCTTTACGCCCTCCTCGACAGCCTTCTTCGGTTTCCTGCCCGCCCCGGGCCGTGCTCCGCCTCGTGGCATTTTGTGTCCTTTGAATTCGAATCTTTGAATTCTTTGATTACCCATCACTGAGGGAAATCAAACAACGGGAAATTTTCTGCGCGTGAGGGAACAGGCGGTCTAGACCCGCCGGACCGGCTGGACTTTTCCTGCCCCCCCCGCCACACCACTACGCGCCGATCAACCCACGACGCCGATAAGTCGGACCATCCCGATGGTGAAGGCGGCAATCGCAGCCGCGACGGCGAGCCATTGAATAGCCATCGCAAAAAACACCCACTTTGAAGGGCGCAATGAACTCGCTCGCCCAACTCCGAACATAAATCTCGACAGTCTGTGCTGGTACCAAAGACCGATAAAGAACGAAAAGAGGAAAATCACTCCCATCACTACGACAGCGAGGAGAAGACCGACCAGAAATGGTGTGACCGCAACTATGGCTTCCGCCTTCGAAGGAGCTGCAGCGAGGGCCGTCGCTCCAGCAAGACCAGCTGCGTTAATGATAGCGACATGCTTAACCACTTCCAGGCCCCAATCCATGATGGCCTGGGTAAGCATCCCACTCAGCCCCTGCAGCATCTGCTGCATTTGGCTCCTAACCGGCTCCGGTATTTCATGGATGAATGGATCAGGATTACCACCACCTGAGGATGATTTCATTGCTGTCGCTCCGGAGAATATCGGGAGCTTATGTTAGCGCGATCAGTCAGAAGCCAGAACCGGCTTCTTCCCTCTGTTTTTGCCCGCTGTGGTGCGTGCGGCAAAGCGTCTGCCAGTTCGACTCATCCCAGAACAGTGCCTTGTCACCGCGGTGCGCCTCAATGTGGTCGACCACGTTGCCATACGGAACAGGCAGCCCACGCTCAGCGCACTCGACGATGACTTCGGCAACACTCGTGGATCGGATTGATGCGTCTCGCATGCAGTAAATGCAGTACGGGTGCAGCCGGAGATAAGCCGCGCGCGCCTTCTGCCATCGATAGTCATAGCCGCGCTGACTGCTGCTCTGCTCGTTCGTACGCCACGAGCCAGGTTGCATCGTCGGCGCCCGACCAGTAGCCATCGCCACCCTGCCGCCAAGCATCGGCAGTCGGCCGCGCACGGTCGGGGTAGCTGGCATACGGCCCTGCGAAGAAAGAGCGGGCGGAAGCTGCATGGCAGCGCGCCCAAACCCGGAGGTACTACCGGGAGGAGACAGACGTTAAAGGCAGCGTGACGCAGATCATGCAGCCATCAGCATCAACGATATACGTGTTCGGCTGGTGCTCCCACGCCGGCCACTCGGTTCCGCAGCCGCACCCGATGGTGTCGCCGCGGTAAGGAATCGGGTAGATGTCGAGATCCTGCCCGCATCTCGGGCACTCATATTCCTGCCAGTACGACTCGTTGGTGTGGAAGTCGGCTGGAGTTTTCATCGGTAGATCCCGCGCTCCAATGCAAAAAGCCCGCTGGCTTTCGCTCTGCGGGCTTTGGAGACAATTCTGCGGTGTATCGAATTGACGCGAATTTTCGACAAAAAATGTCGAAGCGTCAAGTGCGATTTGATACCCAGCCTATCGAGACGGCTTCCTGCTCGCGTTCAACAGTTCATCCATGCAGTTCAGGAACGCCTGTGGCGCCTCCTTCGAGCGTCGCCGTTGGAGCCCACTGCCAGCTTTCACAGAACCAGCCACCTGAGGATCGACTGAACCGTAGACATCCATCCCACCCTTCTTTCTATTGAAACCGACCTGAAATGGCACCTCGTCTAACATGTCCTTAAGGACTTCCGAGGTTTGCTTGTCCAAGCCGATCGAATACATCGTGTAGCCCGGCGTTTCCGAGGCGTTCTGTACGCGGGCTGACCTGGCTGTACTGCCATGGGCCGTCTTGATGAATGCATCTGCGGGCGGGTTAAAAACCATCTTCCCGCTTGCATCGTTATTTCCAACTCCAAGCTTTAAACCAATCCCGGCCGAAGAGTCGTTCGTCCAGTACGTGATTGAACCGTCCAATAGCGTCAGTTCACCGCCTTTGTATGCATAGTCCTGCACGACCGTTTGGAAAACGTAGGAGCACCCCTGCAGCACGCCGCCAGCGCTCATTGGCTGGAATGTAACTCGAAGCGTCCCGACCAAGTCCGCGGCATTTTGGGCTGACGCAATAGAGGAGATTGAACTCAGGCAAATAAGAGCTGCGAGACCTAGGATGCGCACGACGATGTCCCCATTTCGTTTGACGCGGGCAGTGTACTGCAGACTGCCTGCGTATGAGCTCACGCTGCGTCAGCTATTCCCACAAACCCGTGCCCGCGCAGGATCTCGTCTACGACTCTCATGGCACGCGCCTGGATGCCCACCTCGCCATTGATCCCCTTCGTGCCACGCAGATAGCGAGTCAGCCGCTCATTGTGCGACGCCGCCGTGTGTCTGTGCACGCCGCACTCTTCCGACAAGCGCTCCACGGACAGCTTCTTGCCATTACCATCGCGCCGCGCGCCGAAGTAGCGCTCGATCAGGCTTCGGCGCAGCCGGTAGTGCGACAGCGACCCAGCGAATAACTGCACGGTGTGCTCGGTCAGGAAATTCACCGCAGCGTTCCACTCGGGGTTGAGCTTCTTCCTCGAGCAGCACGACGCACCGCAGTCGCACGGTAGATGCGCTGGCGCGAACTGAGCGATCAGGATCGCGAGCTGCAGCGCGTCGAGCTTCTCGACCTCACTGCGCACCATGCCGGCCTGGGCGGCGCCGTCATTGCCAACGAGCCCCTTGCCGCTGCCCACCGTGCCGCGCATCAGACGGGCCATCGGCGTGGGCGAGTACTGCTGCTTCGAGTAGGAAAACGCAAAGCGGAGCGCGCTGTCGGCGCTGTCGAAGAGTGGCTGATCCATTTTCCTGTTCCCCCGGTTGTATCGCTTATCTCTGTGCGGCGCCGCGCGCGCCCTGCTGCCACCTGGTCCACGGGAGGCGCACCGCGGCGTGAAACTTGGCTTCGGCCGCCGGCACGTGGTCAAGATGCGCGCGCGATTCGATGCCGCATACGCGCAGCACGTACGCCTTGGCGTCTTCGTTCGACTGGCACGGCTTGCCGGTGCGCGCGGCGACCATGCGCCAGAACTCTGGGTTGCCGCAGAGCATGCCGGCCAACTTGGCCAAGGCGCCGCCCTTCATCCGCTCGTTCATGGCCGCGCTCCCATGCCGAACAGCGCCTGCACCAGCGGATGCTGCTGCGTCACCGTGCCCTTCTTCAGGCGGCGGCGCACCACCGTGCGGTCGAGGATCGCCTTGTAGCCCAGCGGGTCCTCCCGCTTGATCCGATGCATACGCGCAAGCTGCCGCTCCGCCTTCGTGAGCGTGTGCAGCTTCGGCGCATCGATACCCGGCTCAGGCAACCACAGAGGCTTCGCTGGCCCTTTGAGGCTTCGAGCCCAGTCTGCGACGTGCGCATTTCCGCTGGCACGCCGCTTCTTCATGATCGCGTCAATGGCCGGTCGGCTGCCGCCGGTCAACCTCACCAGATCGTGCACGGTCCTCGGGCGACCGTCCGAGCAGATAATGACGATCGCCGTCCACAGCACCGAGCGATTGCCGGTGTACGGCTTCAAGCCGAGGTTCAGCTCGCTCGCCTTCTGCTGGCACGCCGGGCCGGTCCTATCCAGCCGCGCGCCAATTTCCCACCAGGCCATGCCGGTGCGCACAAGCTCGGCGAGCCGCAGCTCGTCCTCGTCGGTCCAGGGCGCATTCATCGCACCATCCCCCACACCAGCGGGCCGACGACAATCAGGATCGTCAGGCCAGCGAACACGTCGCAGATCATCTCCATGACTCACGTTCTCCTATCCAGCATGCGGCAGGCCTCTTCCACTGCCAGGCGCCGCGCTGCTTCCGGCGTCGTCGCGCCGTATGTACCTACCAGAACCTCGAAGGTCGCGCTGTTGTCGTGCAGCGGGTTGAACTCCCGCCACTGGCCGCCCGGCTTGCGCACATGGATGACCTCCCAGTCGCGGACGCGGTAGCGCCTCGTTTCCAGACCGATCGCCATGGCCGCCTTCTGCGTCAGGAACAGGTCATCCGCACTCAGCGGCTGCGGGCCAGTCATGACGCACCGTTCTCGGGCGGTGCCGGGGAGCGATCAACCACCAGGTCACACACGGCCTGGTAGTGCGACGGGTTGATCCCTCCGGCGTTCGAGTTGCTGATCCGGACAGTCTTGACGACGTTCTTCGCCTTCGGGTCCACGCCCGCCGCTGCTGCAACGGCAGCAACGATCAGCGCTTCAATCTGGTCCTCGTCCAGCACGGCACGGAACCGCTGCTCGTCCACCGTGGATTCGTTGAGCTTGATTTCCCTCACTTGACCTCCTTGATCGTTATCCCCATGGCTGCCATCAGATGCCGCTTGATCCGGTACCCCTCGGTGATCTTTCCCTTCACGTCCTCAACGGTCTTCACCTTGGCGCCGAGCTCGAGGTAGCGGAAGTCAGCCACGTACCTCAGCGCCGGTCGCTTCCGACCATCGATCACCACTGCGGGCGCGAGGATGAACACCACCTGACGCTCGAGTTGCAGGATGCGGCCGGCCCGCTCCAGCATCAGCAGATGGCTGTATCGCTCCATCTCGCGGCGGCTATCGAACTTCTGACCGTTCCACGTCACCCGCTCGTTGCCGTACTTGCTCGGCTTGCGCGCCGGTGCGCGCGCATGTCCGATGCCAGCTGCTCCGCCACCGACCGGCCCCGCCGCTTCTCCACCACGGTCAGAAACGCGATCACCCGGTCGTCTGGCAGCGCCGCCAGCCACCGCACCTCGCACTCGTGTCGCCATGCCTCGTCCGTTCGCATTGCCCCACCGTCCCCACCCGCTCATGCAACACCCATCTGGGGTATGCATACCGCTCTGGCCTGTGTATAGGATGCAAGCTCATTCGCAGCGGAGGCGCACCCATGAGCACGACCACCCCGACCCTTACGCTTGTCGATACCATCGACGCGATCAAACGCCGAGCCACTCACAGGGATGTGTGGACATTCATCCGCGCCACTGCTGACCAGGCAAATGCATGCGCCCAGATCATTCGGGAGTTCGCAGATCTTGAAAGAGAGCTTGGCCCGTCGATCCCGCCTGACATGATTGAGGCCATGGCCAATCTCAATGCCTCTGTCCATGCGCTCACGCGAATCCGAGAGGCATACGGAGCGCACCGCGATTTGGACGATCTGCGCGGGGAAGCTATACGCGCCCAAATCACCGCGCGCGACCAATTCGCCGTTGTCCGCAGCTGGTATCCGATCGAACTGATGAACGATCAAGCCTGAACCTCCGTCGGTGGATGGCCGTAGAAGTACTCGTGAACCGATGCGTACGACGCGCTCTTGGTGCGCAGCAGATCCGCGAGCAGCGCCTGACGCCACGGCCCCTCCCCTGCGTGCTTGAACACGCCGACGCGGTACTGCTGGAAAAGCTCCTCGGCCTTGCGGGCGCGCCAGATCTCCGCGCCCTTCGTCTCGATGCCGGTTGCGGTCGTCCACCAGTCGGCCACGGGCTCAGCCGCCGCACCGCGCGCGGCGGGAGGCGGCGGGGCCAGGTCTTCCCAGCGCCGTCCGTTGAGCCAGGTCGCGAGGTTCGGGATGTACTCGCCCCCGTCCTTGGTCCAGCTCGGCCACGCGCTCTGCGCCATCACTGCGCCAAACAGCAACGCGAGCAACTCTGCATCGGGCGCCAGCTTCGTGAACGCCTTCTGCGCATCCTGCTTGGCCTGCTTTTTCGGGTAGATCGCCCACAGGTCATCAAACCCATCCGCAGTCTTTCCGGTTTTCGACTTCCCACCGCGCGCGCCCTGACGGTTCCTTGATGGTTCCTTTGGTGGTTTATTACGGTTAGACGGCACCTGGTGCGGGGGTTGGTGCATCTCCTGCGGGGGTACCCCAGTACTTCCTGCGGGGGTGTGGTGAACATCCTGCGCCGGTGCATTTCCTTCGCTGGCGCACGCGGTGCGGGGGTGAATTTCCTGCGGGGGTGAATATGCTGCGGGGGCTACGGTGTAGCTCGTGTGCCGGCCATTGCTCCGGTTCGCCTTGATCACCTTGGCGGACTCCAGCCACTTGATCGCGTTCTGGACCGCGCGCTCGGATGCGCAAACCCGCGCGGCGATCGTCGGAATGGACGGCCAGCACACGCCTTGGTCATTGGCGTTGTCGGCCAGCGAGATGAGGACCGCCTTCTGTGCGATCGACATCCCATTCAGCGGCCAGCAGGCGGACATGATGATGGTGCTCATACGCGACACCCCCTCAGCCGTGGGGTAACAAGAAGGTCTATGAACGTGCCAAATTCACTGCGCCAATGACGGCAAAATGAGGAGACCCAAATGGGTGACAACCTGAAAAAGAAGGACGGACGCGATAGTTCCAAGGTCAACAAAAACGAATCTTGGGAAGTGGACCAGGTGGCCAAGAAGATGGGCGTCAAACCGGCCGAGGTTAAGAAAGCAGTGGAGAAGGTCGGCCCCGTCCGAACCCGCGTCGAGCAAGAGATCAAGAAGAACAAGTGATTCATCGCGCGGCCACCAGCAACAGGCCGCGCTCAAACAACTGCCCTATCGTTCTGCGATGGGCGGCCTCCCACATTTCCTCGCGCTGAGCGCGCGACATCTGCGCTCCCTGATCGAGCGTGGAGTGGCAGCGAAAGCAAAGCGCGGCGATGCGGTAGTCGTGAGCCTTGATGCCGCGGCCCTTGCCGTCGCGCAATTGGTTGGAGTGCGCAGCGACCACGGTGCCGTCGGCGCGGTTGCAGTGCTGGCACGGCAGCGCCCGAACAATCTCGAGCAGCTTCGTGTTGCGATAGATCGTGGACGCCATCAGAACAGCAATCTTTGGGGGTGGATGCGGCGCACCGGGCGAATGGTGCGGCCGGTGACTGTGCACGGACGTGCAGGCGCGCGCTCGATCTCGCCGGCCTTCTCGCGCAACTCGTTCACGCGGCCGCTCACCACGTTGATGGGCAGCTTGGTCAGCTGTGCCAGCTCCTGCAGCGAGTAGTCCATTGGAAACGGCTTCATCACCGCGAGAATCTGGCGCTGCCGCTGGCTGAGCGTGCCGTCCTTCTCGATGTCGCGATACGTGCGGATACTGGTGTGTGCGACTTGCGTTTGCATCGGTCAATCCCTCACAAAGATTGGAGCAACGTAGCACCTGATAAGATGCCCTCGGTCCAGATCCCCCAAACAGCACGGCGCGCTACGTTCGCGTGCTGGCCACTCAAACAAGGAGCTATCGTGCTTTCCTTTTCCGTGTCCGACTTGGTGAAACTGCTCGAACAGCTTCCCGTATGGAAGCAGGTAATAGGACTGGTCAAAGAGGTGGAGGCGCTGAAGAAGCGGGTCGAGATGCTTGAGAAATCGCAGACTCAGACGCCCAAAGGCGATGAATGCCCGCGTTGCCACGGACTCTCGTACAAGCTTGAAAGGACGGAAGCCGATCCGACATTCGGCGACATGGGCGTGCAACGGCGCGTCTACGTTTGCGGTAGCTGTGGCCATTCTGAATACAAGCAGTTGACCTGACATCACGAGGCCCTTCCGCGGGAGACCTTCCCCTGGCCGTACTTCTCATTCTTGAATCCTGCGTGCCACTCAAGATGCGCGTCCGTGCCAGGCGGCCAGTGCGGGTTGTCATCGGGCGTCAGGCCCGCACGAAACGCGTCGGCACCCTGAGCGCGCACGTCTTCCCGGCTGGTCAACTCGTGAATCATCATTGGCGGGTTTCCTGCGCGATCGGGATAAACGACAGCTCGAGCGCGTCGAGGATGCGGTCCAGCCAGACGGGCTCGATGCCGATTGCGCTTGCCACAGCCTGTACGCTCACGCGCTCGAAGCCGTAGAGCGTGCGCACCTGGGCGGACACGTACAGGTGGGCGTCGTCCGCCATCTGCCGACGAGCCTCCTGCACGACGTCAAACAGCCACTGCTCGACAACAGCAGCGAGCAAGCACGCTTCCGGGCTGGGCCACGCGCCCTCCTTGAACATTGGCGAACCACGCTGCACGATCGTGCGCAGTTGGGTCGCCCCGACCCGCATGAACCGCGGCTTAGCCTGATTCGCCGCGTTCGGCGCCGCCGCGGCCGGGCCCAAGTGCACTGTCGACTGCGCCATCATCGCGCCACCCCTTCCGTCCCAACTTGTCCCGACTTGGGACGCTGTTCGAATGCAACCACCTCGGGATGCAGCGCACCGAACGCGCTGCGGAGGATGTGGTAACCCAGCAATTCAGGCGTCGTGACACCCTGCTCCGCCGCCTTGATAACCAGCGCCCGCGCTTCGTCTGCGGGCAGCAATGCCTTTGCTTCTGTTGCGCTGCTCGTCATGCCGCCACCGTCGTCCCAAAGTGTCCCAAGTCGTCACTGACGCCACCGATCGCCACGGGCAAAGTACCCACAGCGCCGAACAGATGCTGCTCAGCAATACGAGCCAGGGCCGCGGAATCGCTCTCGATACCGTTGACCTGCTTGTAAAGCTGTAGCGCGTCGTAAGCGCGGTCTCGGAGTCGAGTCTTCACTTCATTGCGAAACTCGGATCGACGGGACATGACGTTTCCTTCTCGGTGTTGCAGCGGCTGTTGCCGCGAATCACAGGGATTGGCCCCGTGGACCTTCTCGTTCTCGTCGAGCTGCTCGCCCGACCCGGCAGAAGCTTCTACCGGCAAAACACAGACACATCTGCACAGAGGCAATGACACACTCAACCGCATGTACACGTACGCCGAACGCCTTCGCTGGGCCATGCAACAGACCGAGCCGCCGACATCCCGGCGCGGTCTGGCTCGGCTCATCGGCGTTCAGTACCAATCCGTCCAGTACCTCGCAGACCCGAATCGCAACGCGACCGGTAGCCGCCACACCGAAGCCATCGCGCGCGCCCTCGGCGTTTCCGCTCAGTGGCTCGCAACTGGCAAAGGCAAACCCCACCGCAGTCGCAAACAGCCTCTCGACCAGCGCCCTGCCCTTCACGACTGCATCCGCGCGACGCGGGAACTCCTCGCGCGACTGGAACGCATCGCACAAGCATTGGAAGACGGCCAGAGCGGGAACTAGTCAGGCGGCCAGCGGCCGACCGAACACCTCGGCGTGCATCCGGTCGATCGCGACCAGGGTGCTGCCTTTGCAGTCCCCTTGGCCGTTTAGGATCCGATTAACCGTCGGCTGGGAGATTTGCAGGTGGCGGCTAAGCGCGACCTCACTCATCCCGGTGTGGGCCTTCAGTTCGGCGAGCTTGACTTGATGCGTCTTGTCCATGCCCCCAATCTATACATTGCCGCATAGATTGTCAATGCGCGCATGAATAGAAATTTGACCGCTTTTATTCGTGCCCGTATATCCGAAGCTATGACAATCGCTACCCGCCTTGATCGCTTGATGCAGACCCGGAAGGTGAAGAGCCAAAGCGCCCTCGCCCGAATGACTGGCGTCCCGCAGCCAACCATCAATCGCATCCTCAAGGGGCAAACCGATACACCCGAGTTAGGCACGATCAAAAAAATCGCTGCCGCGCTGAACGTGTCTGCGACTTGGTTAGCAGAGGGACCTGGCGATGTGCCGCCCGAACTGGATCTCGACCCGATGAAGAGCAGCGCGGACTTTCTGGCGCTGGCAAGTCAATCGATCGAGGAGCGCGTCCGGTCCACCCAACTCGAGGCTACGCAGGCGCTGATTAAGACGTTACCGAGCGCTGTACTGTCACAACTGCTTGGCGCCCTACAGGACGCGAAGGCGCGGGGCGATTACACCCTTTTCCAACCGCGGGTTATGCACAACAGCGAGACGACTGCATCGGGAGAGCGCGGCAAGGTAATCTCGGGCGGGGAGCCAGACCCCGTGCCGCAAAGCAACAAGAGGGTAAAAACCCGTTGACACGAGCGCACCCAGCAAAAGCCCGCCTTGGCGGGCTTTTTATTTGTCGTCGCTGCAGAAGTGTTTGCATATGCCCCGGCCGATTGCGCTGCATCCAACGGACGTGGGGTTAATACGCCACCTCGTCCGCGTTAAGTGAGTACCTCAGAACTGCAGGACAACAAGAATTCCTGCGCATGAGGGGTCACATGAGCAACGTAGTTAGCCTCGCCGAGCACAAGCGCCGGCTGAGGCGGATGGACAAGCAAAACGCGCTGCCGCGCGCTGCGCAGGACGATTCAATCCACCTCTTCCGCCAAGATGACGGGACATACAAAGCCTTCGTCAACGGCGCCTATCTAGACGACGACCTCCTTTCGGTCGAGCACCTCACCGATCTCGCACGCCGATTGGCAAGGGCAAAGCGCCTCGGAGAAACATAGCGCCGAAACTATTCATTCGCGTATTGATATTTCTATTCATTGATGTATAGTTAACCCGTCAACTGCGCTTCAACGCATAACAGGAGATGGGAATGGATCAACTCGTACCTATCGGGATCATGGTGTGGACGCTGTGCGTGGTGCTCGTCGTATCTCTCGTGACGAAGCGCTGAGCCATGACCGCCGATCAAGCTACCCAGCGACAGGCCTCCGCGGTCAACTGCAACGCCGAGCTCCTGCGCGAACTGCGCCACGCGCACCAAATCATCCACAACGCGTTGAACCTCATGACCACCGAGCAGAAGTTCGCGTGGGGTGAGGCAAACGCCGGCGACTTGGTCGACGGCGACGGCATCACGCGCTTCTACGAACGCGAGGCTGTCATCAAGAAGGCCAGCGCTGCGGCGGGAGATCGGGCATGACTCATCCCACCGTCTACCAGATCAACCTGCTGCAACATACGCTCGGCATCAATGAGCGCCACCGCGAGCCGCACCGTAACCACTTCGTCGCTGGCCCCGGCCATCACGACATGGCGGACTTGGAATTGCTGGAGGATGCTGGCCTGATGGTGCGTGGCCATCGACCGAAGTTCCTACCCGAGGATGACATCGTCTTCTACACGACCGAAGCTGGTCGTGTTCTTGCGATCACATCCCTGCCCGAGCTGAAGAAGCCCTCGCGCTACGAGGAATATCTGCGCGCCGACGGTTGCGCCGGTGACAGCTTCGCCGAGTTCCTTATCGGCGGCCGCATGCCGAAGTTCGAGACCCGTACGCGCTACGACTGCATCCTGCAGCAATGGAGTGGCGGCGATCGCTTTGGCTGCCAATACCGCATGTACCGCACCGTCGGCGACGGCTGGCGAGATCGCCGCGACGTAGAGGGCGAATGGTGCAAGACCAAGAAGGAAGCCAAAGCCAGCTACAAGGGTGCGCTGAAGGCTCACCAGGAGCGTCAGCGCGAAGATCGGAGGGCCTACGCGTGAAGCTCGTCCGCGCCATCGCCTTCTGGATCGGCATCGCCGCCGCCGCGATCGCTCTCTCGGGCCTTTACGCCTGGGCGAACGATGACAGTGCCGCCCTCTCCCGTTCGCCTATCTGGAGACTGTCATGAACGATGACATGACCTGGGAGGAGTTCGTCCGCGCCTCGCGCGCGGCGGGCTTCATCGTCACCGGCCGCTGGGAAAACGGCTCGCCGGTCCTCGTCCGCGTGCACTGAGATGTCGCCATGAACAACATGCCCGATCACCTCTCTCGCACGCTCGCTAATAACCGCGCGGCCGCAGAAAGCGCAAGTCGCGTCGGTAAGGCTCCCGTGCCCGCCGGCCTGCCGCCCCCAAATGAGGTCGTCGCCGCGATCGACGGCGTCCTCGGTACTGGCAATTTCTACGGAGTCGCCGCGCAGGACGCAGTTGCGCGCCTAGTCGTTGTGCGCGATCAGTTCGACGCCGAAATGAAGAAGACCAACGGAGCCTGACATGTCTGCATTCTGTGTTTTCGGCATGACCATCACGCATGCCGCCAAGCTCGCCGAGAAGCGCCTGGAGAAGAACGGCGCGGACGTCGGTTGCAAAACCAAGGAAGAGTGGCGCGACAAGGTCCGTAGCGCGGCGGAGGTCATCTTGACCAATCACGCGCCGGTGCAGGTGAGCCCGACGTTTGATGCTCCGCAGTTCGCACGGGATTGGATCGAGGTCGCACGAACAACCTCGAAGATCTACGCGCCGATCGTAATGGTCCGTACGACGAAGGTCGACAAGCACGGCAACACCGTTATCAGCAAGGCGACAGGCCAGCCTGCGCTGGGCTGGTCGCCGTACAAAGCCTAGATCAACTCAGGCACCAGAGCCATGTCACAGCACCTAGCCTTCGCCGCCGCGCTTCCCTTCGTCGCCACCTACTTCGCTGCATTAGCAATCGGCGCTCGCGCCATGAATCGCTGGTCGGCGGCCAACACCAAATCGATGCCCGATATGAAACTCGTCAGCACCACCCCCGTGATCCGCCGCCTGTTCCTCGCATACTCGGCCACGCGCCCTTGCAAGATCATCAGCGATCGCGGCCAGCCCTACCTCGAGCGCTATTTCGTCTGTGCGATGTTCGGCCTCCGTCTGTATCTGCATCGCTTCGTAGGCTCGGATCCTGACCGTGGACTGCACGATCACCCATGGCGCTGGGCCATCTCCTTCATTCTGCTCGGCTGGTACTACGAGGCGACGCGCAGCGGCACACGCAAGGTCCGCTGGCTCAATGTTCTCACCGGCGACACATTCCACCGCGTGATCCTGCTTCCAGGCCCCTTGCGCGGAATCAACACGCCGCGCGAAGTCTGGTCGCTGTTCCTAGTGCCCGCGAAGGATGTGAAGGAGTGGGGTTTCCTTCGCGACAAGGGCCGGATCGGACAGGTCTTTACTCCGCTCAACTACGGCAGCAGAGGCAAACCCGCCCAATGGTGGACACAGGCCCCAAAAGGGCGCGACGCCATTGGACGGCAAAAGGATTAGTTCCGAGGCTTTGGTCCTCTTTGAGCCAGTGGAATGTGTTCAACGCGGAGCGGTTTGATTTTTAGCGCGCAACTGATTGCCGCGCCACCGTCGTCGAGGCACACCAAGAAATCTTGCGCCTCCTCCAGCGAAGAGAACACGTAGCAGTAAGCGCCATTGATGACCGATGTTCCTCCGATTTCTCTTCTCATCTGATTTCTTCGAATAAGGGTCTTCCAGGATGATACGTGATCAGTTTCTCCTCGATATTGCACCTGAGATCATCGTGGACAACTTCGCTGGCGGCGGCGGCGCCAGCTGCGGCATCGAACTCGCGCTCGGTCGTCACGTAGACATCGCGATCAACCACGATCCCGAGGCCGTGGCCATGCACGCGATGAACCATCCGCAGACACAGCACCACTGCGAGTCGGTGTGGGACGTCGACCCCGTCGCGCTGGCTGCCGGTCGCCCTGTGGGCCTCGCCTGGTTCTCCCCCGACTGCAAGCACTTCAGCAAGGCTAAGGGCGGAAAACCGCGCGATAAGAAGATTCGCGGCCTGGCGTGGGTGGCGATGCGCTGGGCGGCGCTATTGCGGCCGCGCGTGATCATCCTCGAGAACGTCGAGGAGTTCCGTACGTGGGGCCCGGTGCTCTACGACGGCACGCCGTGCCCGAAGCGCAAGGGCGACACGTTCCGCTCATTCGTGCGCCAGCTCAACGAGAAGGGCTATGCGGTCGAATGGAAGGAACTGCGCGCATGCGACTACGGTGCGCCGACGATCCGCAAGCGGCTGTTCCTGATCGCGCGCTGCGACGGCCAGCCTATCGTATGGCCTGAGCCCACGCACGGCGCGCCGACCCCCGAAGCGGTTAAGGCGAAGCAGCGGAAGCCGTGGCGCACTGCTGCCGAATGCATCGACTGGTCGATTCCCTGCCCGTCCATATTTGAGCGCACGAAGCCGCTGGCGGACGCCACGCTGCGCCGCATCGCGCGCGGGCTGCAGCGATACGTCATCGAGGCAGCAGATCCGTTCATCGTGAAGGTGAACCACGGAGGCGACCAATTCCGTGGGCAGCCAACTAGCGAGCCTTTGCAAACGATCACGTCGAAGCATGGCTACGGCGTCGTCTCGCCGGTCATCACCGAATGCGCGAACGCTTCCAGCCCGCGCGCATGGTTGGCGGACGAACCTCTGCGCACGCAGTGCGCCGAAGTCAAGGGCGGCCACTTCGCGCTAGCCAGCGTGACGCTGGTGCAGACAGGCTACGGAGAGCGCCCGGGCCAGGCACCGCGCGTACCCGGGCTCGACAAGCCGCTCGGTACGGTCGTCGCCGGCGGCGCGAAGCATGCGCTGGTCTCCGCGTTCCTCGCGAAGCACTACGGCGGAAACTACGAGGGCCCAGGCGTCTCCCTGACCCACCCGGCGAGCACGGTCACGACCACCGACCACCACGCCCTCGTGTCGGCCCAGATCGTCGGCTGCGGCGGCCGCGCTGGCCAGAGCCGCCCGCGCGACGTCAACGAGCCCGCGCAGACGCTGACGGCGAAGGCCGACACGTGCATCGTCACGTCCAATCTGGTGAAGCTCCGCGGTGAGTGCACTGGCAGCGAGACCGGCGATCCCGTGCACACGATCTCGGCTCAAGGCACGCACATCGGTGAGGTCCGCGCCTTCCTGCAGAAGTACTACGGCAACGAGAAAGATGGCGTCGATCTGCGCGAGCCGATGCACACGATCCCGTGCACGGATCGCTTCGGGCTGGTCACCGTCAAGGGCGTGCCCTACTACATCGCCGACATCGGCATGCGCATGCTCGAGCCGCACGAGCTGTACGCGGCGCAGGGCTTCCCGAGCAGCTATGTAATCGCGCCCGTCATCAACGGCCGCAAGATGCCTAAGCACGCGCAGGTTCGCATGTGCGGCAACAGCGTGAGTCCGCCGATGGCTGCCGCGCTGGTGCGCGCGAACGCGCCGGAGTTGGCGAGTTGGTCGCGGCGCGACGTGAAGACTATGGGGGTGGCAGCGTGACCCGATGTTCCCCAGCACTTCGATCGAGGTGCCTACGGAGCCTGAATTTCGAAGCATGCAGCAGATGCGGCAGCATTTCGTCGAGTCGATCAGCAAGACCATATAGCTCGGCCGAACTCGCGGGGGTATCTGGCACTCCATGCCGTGCGGACCGACGGACAATACCGCCGGACGGATCAGCATACATGCGGCCGTGGATGACGGTGTTCCGCTCTTCTAATGTCTCGATGACCGCGTGGAGTAACGCCGGCAAATACGCCAACTCCTCGTCGAATGGCGTTCCATTTATTAGCCGCCGAAGCACCTTGGCCTTGTCCCGAGCTGACTGCTTTCGCAAACGTTCTTCAGCCTTCCCGCGACCAATAAATTGCTCTAGACAGTCGTCGATGGCCTCTTCGACGTATGCAGACCGCAACGCAACCGTCCCTAGGGCTCGAATGACATCGCCATCGTCCAGTGTCGCCATATCTATCTCCACTATTCGAGGCATCCTAGCATGCTGACCAACCACTGCCACCAAGGCGACTGCCGCGACTTTTTCCTATGTGTTATCGGGCGGCTCTTCGCCAATGAGGTCGAGATATTCCTCCCGCGACATTTCGCCGTCCGCGACCATCTGTCGGGCAACCGCGATTCCGTCGTCCAAATCCTCTTGGAGGGTCATCTTTCCTTGCGCGGTCCGGATGGCGTTGAAGGTTGCCAGCTTGTTGTTGAAGCCTCGCACTAAGTCATTGAGCGCCATCCCCGTGACCACACCGAATTCTTCCTGCAGTTTTTTCAAGGTTCCCATAGGCCGCCTATCGGCCACTGGGCACAAAACTTGAGTTGATCCTATGTAAACCAACACAGGCCTCAAGGCTTATGAGGTGTACGACGGCGGCGATAACTGGGCCATCGTGTTCGCCACCAATTCGGCGACCGCGCGCCGTGAGGGAGCGAACGAATGCAATTGCGAATGGGAGGAGGTTGACCATTGCCGTCGGCGGCCGGCCCTTGATCAATACGCGCCAGGACCGGTGCCCCCGCTTGCGCTCATCGCACAGGGATGGCACTACGAGTGCTTTCACTGCAGCTGCCGCGTGGATGAAGACATGGACGACGTCGAGGCGGATCCGCACTTCGACACATGGTCGGAGGCCCAACCCGTGCCACGTGGACAGTTCGTCTACTGCTCCCCCGCATGCGCCGCAATCGATGCCGCTCGTCGCCGCGGGCGTCGGGCCGCAGAAACCGCGCTGATTGAGCTCGTGGAGGCGAAGTATCCGGGAGCGGTTGCTATCCATGCCCACGTATACGGCGACCGCCTTGACACGAAGCCCGGCCATTGCTCGGCGAGCTTCACCTTCCCCGGCGGGAGGTATCCGGCGACCTACAAGTTCGGCGACGCGGCTTGGGTATCGCAGTGCGACGTTGAAGCGTTCGAAGCACTGTACGGATGAACGACAACATCCGCACAACACGAATCATCGAAACAACCCGGAGAGCCTGGGAGCAGAAATTGGAATCCTTGACCCTGACCAAACAAGAGATCATCGAGGCAACCGGATACCGCCGCGCGGCCGAACAACTCGATGCGCTGCAGAAAGCCGGTATTCCGGCGGATCGACGTCCTGACGGCAGTGTGCGCGTGTGGCGTCACCACGTGACGGGCATTGCATCATCGAAGCATCAGAAGGCACCGCGCAAGCCTCCGGAGTTGGCATCAGACAGGAGGGCGGCATGATCGGTCGGCGAAAGAAGGCGTCGCCTCTCCCGTCGCGCGTCTACGAGAAGAACGGCGCGTGGTACTTCGTGGATATAAATCGGAAGTGGCACAAGCTGTGCCGGGTCAGCGACGGCCTGACGCGGCTTTATTCGGAGCTGGCTGCGATCAATCGGGACGTGGAGCACTCCCAACAGGAAATGATGTCTGGCCTGGTGGACGCGTGGCTGCTTGCGAAACTGAAGACCTATGCGGCTAAAACGCAGGAGGAATATCGCCGCATGGCTACCTTCGTCAAAGAGGAGTTCGACAAATTCCGTGTGGATGAGGTGCAGCCGAAGAACGTCGCGCGCTTCCTCGATAAGCACTTCGAGTCGAAGCCTAACACCAGCAACAAGTATCGCGCGTTGCTGTCAGTGATGTTCACGTACGCAGTGCGTAAGGGCCTGCGCAACTCCAACCCGGTGAGCGAGGTGGCGGGCGCCACAGAAGCAAAGCGCGATCGCTACATCACGGATGCGGAACTCGATGAGGTGCGCGCCGCCGCGCTGCTTGGCAATGACGACAAGCCTACGCCGTCAGGCCCACCGATCGTGGCGCTGATCGACCTCGCCTACCAGACGGCCCAGCGCATCGGCGATCTGCTCGCGCTGAACTGGACGCAAGTCTCCGATGAGGGAATCATGTTCCATCCGGCAAAGACGGTGAACAGCTCTGGCGTGCGGATGCTGATCATGATGACGCCGGAGCTCAAGGCGACGCTGGAGGGAGCAAAGGCCGGCAAGGTGAAGGCGATCGGCCCCGTGATCTGCACACAGGCCGGCGGCAGGTTCACATACAGCGGAGCTCAGACAGCGTGGAAGCGAGCCTGCCAGCGAGCGCGGCAGCGATATGAAGAGCGATGCTTGAAGGCGAACATTGAGCTCGATCCGCTGCATCTGGTCGGGATGCATTTTCACGACCTGCGCGCGAAGGCGCTGACCGATAAGCGAAGGCTGGAGGGTGCGGTAGCGGCACAGGCGCTGGCCGGCCACACGACCGCAGAGATGACCGCACACTACACGAAGGCCCGCGAGATTGAGCGGGTAAGCCCCGTACAGAAGACTCGAAACGGCAGCTAGCGCCCGGTTTTCTTGTCGCCCGGGCCAAACTGGTGGATTCGGCGTTTCGCCGCCTCCTTCTTAGAGCCGATTTCCAGATGTGTAACCAGAAAATCAAGTGGGTGGAGGACATTTGTCAGTATCCAGATCTGCCCCATAGTCAACATGCAAAGCACGCCGAAACTGACACCCTGGACTTGTGCTAGGAACGATGCCTTTTCTGTGGCTTGGCTGATCCACGCGAAGGCAGGCCCTATCAGCACGAGCACTAGCAACAGGAGCGCGGAGTAAGCCAATGCACCTACCACGATGCGCAAGTTACCGGGGTCTCCAGGCCCCAGCCCTTCCGCCCGGAAACCCTGCTTAACCACTTCGGGATAAACGATCGCCAGCAGCGCTCCCATCACCCCAAATACGATGGAACTGGTGGTTCTGAGCGCCTCAAAATAGGGCCATTGGGAGGCCAATGGAATTTCCTGCCCAGAGAAGTAGCCGATTCCCGCTGACGCAACAACCAAAATCAGCCAAAGCCATCTCATGTCTCACCCCAAGGCTAATACGTCGTTTCTATAACGCCGAAGCTGCTGCAAGAGTGCACGCGGATTGACTTGCTCCTCGTCTATCCATTGTACATCTACGTCAAAATTGTTCCTAGCATGGGACTTGCTGAGCCATCGCGGGGAGGACTCGCCAGTGAAGACGAAGCCCAGATCATCCCAATCCGAAAGCTTCTGCTCTTCCTTCGCCTCCCAATCGGCGAGTGTGTTGTTCAGCTCTGCCTCGGTGAACGTCATGGGGAGTTGTAACTTTAGGGGGACCTCTTCAAGCATAGCGCGCCCACCAAAACCGACGCGCCTCGATAAGGTCTGCCAGAAGTCTTGATCCACGTCCTCGCGACTCGTGATTGTCGTCTTCGAGACGATAGCTCTAATGTCGTTGCAACGCGCCCGAATGAAGTCGAGGTCCCCTACTTTTCGGATAGTCCCCAGAGCAAACTTTGCGAAGAGCTGTCGCACGATCTCGGCTTCTGGGTTGTCTCTATAGCCGACTACAACTAATCCTCGCTCTTCGTCGTCGCGATGAACCGTATGCTGAGGGTTAACAAACTTCAGGAAATTTCGCAGGTAGTGCTCGAGCGTGCGTACGCCGTTTGTACGATGCTTTACTCGAACGGCAGCCACTTTGGCTTCGGCGGGCATCACCCAAAAATATGTGGCAAACCCCGGGATCCGAGCCTCGTCGACGTCCGTGTACTCCGTTCGCGCAGCACCGACTATGTCGTCGTGTCCAATGGAAGCGATACGGTTTGAATCGCCGTTAACACGATTCCAGATTCCGATCAGGTAGTCACCACCGGCTTCGGGCTCGCATGCCAGCAGATAAGAAAGAGGTATGTCACTTCCGTCCGTCAGGTCATACGGACAGGTTTCAGTCAGCCTGCGTCCGTTACTCCATCGCGACAGATCACTCAATGCGGATCCGATGGAACTCAACGCTGGAGGAGTGCCGCGGCGCGGCGCTCTACTTGCATAGTAGCCGCATTGAGTCAGATTGAAGAGCCAGATGCCGACGTTAGCCATTGCGATCCCGAAAAATTGCGCTTCGAGGATGGCTGAGTGCGTATCCGGTATTGCAGTCCGCCGAATGCTGATGCTCGACACCGATAGACAACTCGGCGCTACCACCCTCAAGTTAGACAATACTACGCAAGTTAGACAAAAGGCCTAGCGAGCAAAACCCGCTAGGCCTTATGAATATTGGTCGGGGCGAGAGGATTTGAACCTCCGACCACCTGCACCCCATGCAGGTACGCTACCAGGCTGCGCTACGCCCCGAAAGAACGCGATTATAACAGCAAGATTTAGCCGATGGCTAGTCGCTCGCGCACGTTTTATCCGTGCCTCGCGATCTCCTTCAGTTGTGCGAGCAGATGCTGCACCTCAACGAGTTCGCCGCGTAATTGATTGATGTCGACCGTCAGGATCGGCGCTTCCTCGCGTGCGATGCTGGTGGACTCTTCGACGTCTGGCGCAGTCGCGGCACCGCCGTGATGACGGACTTCGTCGAGGCGGTTGCGGGCGCCATTGATGGTGAAGCCCTGCTCGTACAGCAAGTCACGGATGCGGCGGATCAGCAGGACTTCGTGGTGTTGATAGTAGCGACGATTGCCGCGGCGCTTCACCGGTTTGAGCTGCGTGAACTCCTGCTCCCAGTAACGCAACACATGCGGCTTGACGGCGCAAAGCTCGCTCACCTCACCGATCGTGAAGTAGCGTTTTGCAGGAATCGGCGGCAGCGCAACGCGCTCGCTGGATTTTTCCGTCATGCGATGGATGATCTGACGTCGGAGTGGAAGACAGCAGGAACAGCGGAGATAGCACGGGCAGTACGGACAACACCAGCGTCATGCACGCGGCCGCAGCCGCTCGCATGCGGTATCAGTTCGATACGACGGCGACGCCTGCGCGTTCCTCGACGAGGCCTTTGAGTTTCTGGCTCGCGTGGAACGTCACCACGCGTCGCGCGGTAATCGGAATGACTTCACCTGTCTTGGGATTGCGGCCTGGACGCTGGGGCTTGTCGCGCAACTGGAAGTTGCCGAAGCCGGACAGCTTGACGCTGTCGCCCTGCTCCAGTGCTTCGCGAATGACGTCGAAGAAGGCTTCGACCATGTCCTTGGACTCGCGTTTGTTCAGACCAACCTGGTCGAACAGCATCTCTGCGAGCTCGGCCTTGGTCAGCGTAGGCACCTCGGTCGCGCGGGCTTCCGGCGATGCGTCATCGAGAGAGGAAGCGTGCCGGTCGCCAACCTCGCCCAGTTCTGCTGCATTCATGGAAATCGCGTCTCGGTCGTTCACTCGGTCGTCTTTTTGCTGATTCTAAGATCGCTCGTGGGCATGGAGTTATACGATCGCCCGGGATCTGTGCCCGGGCGCTCCAGCCTTCACAGGCGGTTTAGCCTTATCGAGCAGTTCAGCCGCGCAGGCGGGCGTCGAACGCCGCTGCCAGCGCATCGACCATGCAGCGTACTGCCTGATCGACGGTTTCGTCCTGAAGCGTCGCCCCAGTATCTTGCAAGGTTAGTCTGAACGCAAGGCTTTTCTCGTCCGCGCCAATGGCCGCCGAAGCCGCCTTTGGACGGAACTCGTCGAACAACACGAGGCTCTGGCAATAGCGGCCCAGATCGGCCTTATCCAGGGCCTCGCGCATCGCGTCGAGCATGTCCTGCACGCGTACCGTCTGCTTGACCACCACGGCAAGATCACGCACCGCCGCCGGGAAACGCGAGATCTCGGTATAGGTGGGCAGCCCCACATCGCGCAGTGCCTGCAGGTCCAGTTCGAACACCACCGGCGCCTGCGTCAATTCATATTCCTGCAACCAGCGCGGATGCAGTTCACCAACCACGCCGACCGCCTTGCCACCCACCAGCACGCGCGCCGCGCGCCCCGGATGCAGCGCCGGATGCGAGACCGCCTCGAAGCGTGGCACATGCGGGTGGAACAACGCTTCCACGTCGCCCTTGACGTCGAAGAAGTCCACCGCGCGCGTCGGCACGCCCCACTGCTCCTCGAACGCCGGACCGTAGGCAATGCCCGCGGCCACCATCGGCTGGTCGTAGCCAGCCACGGTCAGGCCACCATCGACCGCCTTCGGATCGCGGTGGAACACGCGCCCCACCTCGAACAAGCGCACGCGTGCGGCCTTGCGGTTGAGGTTGTATCGCACCTTTTCCACCAGCCCGCCGAACAACGTCGAGCGCATCACGGCCAATTGGCTCGCGATCGGGTTGAGCAGGCGAATCGGATTGTCGTTGGCAGCGAAGTCGCGCTCCCACTTCTCTTCGACAAACGCGAAGTTGACGACTTCCTGATAGTCACGCGCGGCCAGTGCATGACGCACGACGTGCTGCGAGCGGCGACCTTCGTTGGTCGGACGCATTTCGTTCTCGGCGATCGGCGGGCGCGCGGGAATGCGTTCAAAACCATAGATGCGCGCGACTTCCTCGATCAGGTCTTCCTCGATCTCGATGTCGAAGCGATAGCTCGGCGGCGTCACCTCGAACACTTCACCGTCGGCGCCCTGCGTCCGCGTGAACGGCAGATTCAGACGCTGGAACACATCGGCGATTTCCACGGCCGACAGCTCGATACCGAGAATGCGCTCGGCACGCGCCACGCGCAGCGATACCGGCTTGCGCACCGGCACGTTCACGATCTGGTCATCGACCGGACCGGCCTGGCCACCGCAGATCTGGAGGATCAGCGCGGAGATGCGTTCGATGTGTTCGACGGTGGTCGCATAGTCGACGCCACGCTCGAAGCGGTGACCCGCGTCGGTGGAGAAGTTGTAGCGACGTGCGCGGCCCTGAATCGCCTCGGGCCACCAGAATGCGGCCTCGAGGTAGATGTTGGTGGTGTCGAGCGACACCGCGGTGCTGTCGCCGCCCATGATGCCGGCCAGGCTCTCGATCTCCTTGTCGTCGGCGATCACGCCCACGTTCTCGTCGATCTCGACCGTATTGCCGTTGAGCAGCTTGAGCTGTTCGCCCTTGCGGCCCCAACGCACATCGAGACCGCCATGAATCTTGTCGAGGTCGAACACGTGGCTCGGGCGTCCGAGCTCCAGCATCACGTAGTTCGAGATATCGACCAGTGCGGAAATGCTGCGCTGACCCGAACGCTCGAGTCGCTGCACCATCCACGCGGGCGTGGCCGCATGCGCGTTCACGCCGCGAATCACGCGGCCCGAGAAACGGCCGCACAGATCGGGCGCCGATACCTTGACCGCCAGACGCTCGTCGAGGGTCACGGCCACCGGCGACATGTCGGGCAGCGTCAGCGTGGCGCCGGTCAGCGCCGACACCTCGCGTGCCACGCCATGGATCGACAGGCAGTCCGCCTTGTTTGGCGTCAGCTTGATCGTGAAGATCTGGTCATCGAGGTCGAGGTACTGGCGAATGTCCTGCCCCACCGGCGCATCGTCCGGCAACACCAGCAGACCGCCCTGGTCTTCCGACAGCTTGAGTTCGCGCGCGGAGCACAGCATGCCGTAGCTTTCCACGCCACGCAGCTTGCCCACCTTGATCTCGAACGGCGCGGCGCCAGCCTCGGCCGGCGGCAGCACGGCGCCCACCAGCGCGCACGGCACCTTGATGCCAGGCTTGACGTTGGGCGCGCCACAGACGATCTGCAGCGTCTCGCCGGTGCCGGCATCCACCTGGCACACGTTGAGACGGTCGGCATTGGGATGGCGCTCGGTGGCCAGCACATGCGCGACCACGATCTTGCTGAACGGCGGCGCAACCGGGCCCACCTCTTCCACCTCCAGCCCGGCCATCGTCAGCTTGTGCGAGAGCGCGTCGGTAGAGGTTTTTTCAGGGTTGGCGAAGGTACGAAGCCAGGATTCCGAGAATTGCATGGCGCTTCTGATCGGTAAGTATCTGTGAGGTCTGGATCGACGTGGAACGGCGCTTGGTCGGACGAATGGTCAGGCGAACTGACGCAGGAAACGCACGTCGCCCTCGAAGAACAGGCGCAGGTCGTTGATGCCGTAACGCAGCATGGTCAGGCGCTCGATGCCGGAGCCGAACGCAAAGCCCACATAGCGCTCCGGGTCCAGGCCCATATTGCGCAGCACGTTCGGATGCACCTGACCGGAGCCCGAGATCTCGAGCCACTTGCCGTTGCCGAACGCCATGTCGATCTCCGCCGACGGCTCCGTGAACGGGAAGTACGACGGACGGAAGCGCACCTGAATATCGTCGCGCTCGAAGAACTTGCGCAGGAAGTCCGTGTACACGCCCTTCAGGTCGGCGAAGCTGATGTCCTCGCCGATCCACAGGCCTTCCACCTGATTGAACATCGGCGAGTGCGTGGCATCGCTGTCCACACGATACGTGCGACCGGGGCAGATCACCTTGATCGGCGGCATCGCCTTGCCCGCGTACTTCTGCACATGCATGCGCGCGTAGCGGACCTGCATCGGGCTGGTATGCGTACGCAGCAGCAGGAGCTTGCCGTCGCTGTCGCGACCATCGATGTAGAACGTGTCCTGCATCGAACGCGCCGGATGGTTGTCCGGGTTGTTCAGCGCGGTGAAGTTCATCCAGTCGGTTTCGATCTCGGGACCATCGGCCACGTCGAAGCCGATCGAGCCGAAAATCTGCTCGACCCGCTCCCAGGTACGCATGACCGGATGCAGGCTGCCGTGCGACGCGGCGCGGCCCGGCAATGTCACGTCGATGGCCTCGGAGGCGAGGCGCGCGTTCATCAGCGCATCGGCCAGCGCCTGGCGCCGCGCCTGCAGCGCGGCTTCCACCTGCTGCTTGGTCTGGTTGATGCGCGCGCCTTCGGTCTTGCGCGCTTCGGGGTCGAGCTTGCCGAGCCCCTTGAGCAGTTCGGTCAGCGCGCCGGTCTTGCCGAGGAAACGCGCTTTCTCGTTTTCCAGCGTGGCGTTGTCGTTAGCGGCGGCGAAGGCTGCCTGAGCGTCGGCGACGATTTGATCCAGATCCAGGGACATGACGGCAATCGTGGAATATGTTGGCACTACGGGTTGGACCCGCATCGTGCGAGAGAGCATCTCGAATAGCGTCTTCGGAAAAACGCCATTCGACATGCCGAATGACACGCCGAAATGACATGCCGAAATAAAAACGGGGCTCGGTGAGGAGCCCCGTTCTTACGTGACCTTGCGGTCGGTGCTTGCCCAGTGACGCCTTGCGGCGCCACCGGAGCCGGCATCAGGCAACGGAGGCTTTCACCTGGTTGACGATGGCGGCAAAGGCAGGCTTGTCGTGAATGGCCATGTCCGACAGCACCTTGCGGTCGAGTTCAATCGAAGCCTTCTTCAGGCCGTTCATGAACACGCTGTAGGTCAGACCATGCTCGCGCGTGGCAGCGTTGATACGTGCAATCCAGAGGGCGCGGAACACGCGCTTCTTGTTGCGACGATCGCGGTATGCGTACTGGCCAGCACGCATGACCGCCTGCTTGGCGATGCGATAGACGTTATTGCGACGGCCGCGGTAACCCTTGGCTGCGTCGATGACTTTCTTGTGACGGGCCCGTGCGGTGACCCCACGTTTTACTCGAGGCATAAAGCTCTCCTTTCGTGATCGTTAGGGTTACGCGTACGGCATCATTGCGCGAACGGACTTCAGGTTCGTCTCATGGACGTCCTGGGTGCCGCGCAGTTGACGCTTGTTCTTGGTGGTCTTCTTGGTCAGGATGTGACGCTTGAAGGCCTGGCCGCGCTTGAACGAACCGTTCGGGCGCGCCGTAAAGCGCTTGGAAGCGCTTTTCTTGGTCTTCATCTTAGGCATGAAAAACTCCAGCTCTATGACATGCATGCAGGTGGCCGGCTGGCGCCAACACTTGTATGACCCGCATCCACTTGTTTTTGTACGGCGGCCCGAAGGCCCCCGCACGGCTCCGCACAAAACAACACCGGGATGCCGTGCATCCCGGTCGTCGCTTCGCGCAGGAAAACTGCTTACTTCTTCTTCTTGGGAGCCAGCACCATCACCATCTGGCGACCTTCCATCTTCGGCATCTGTTCGACCTGGCCAAGTTCCTCCAGATCAGCTTTCAACCGTTCCAGCACGCGCGCGCCGATTTCCTGGTGGGCCATCTCACGACCGCGGAAACGCAGCGTGATCTTGGTCTTATCCCCTTCTTCCAGGAAGCGACGCAGATTGCGCAGCTTGACGTTGTAGTCGCCATCATCCGTGCCAGGGCGGAACTTCACTTCCTTGACCTGGATGATCTTCTGCTTCAGCTTCGCATCGTGCGCGCGCTTGGCTTCTTCGTACTTGAACTTGCCGTAGTCCATGATGCGGGCCACGGGCGGAGCCGCATTAGGAGCGATCTCCACGAGATCCAAGTCCTTGTCCTCAGCCATGCGCAGCGCGTCCATGAACTTGACGATGCCCAGCTGTTCGTTATCAACCCCTACCAGGCGCAGCTCGGGTGCGCTGATCTCACGGTTGATGCGGTGACCTTTGTCTGTAGCGATGTTGCGTTACCTCAAGAAGACAAAAAAACAAGCCGTGCTCGTCGCCTCAGGCTTTGCTGGAGACGTCTTGCTGCAGACGCTCCACAAATGCGGATACGGACATTACGCCGAGATCCACATTGCCACGGGCACGCACGGCCACTTGATTGGCATCCCGCTCCTTTTCACCCACCACCAGCAGGTAGGGGATCTTCTGAAGGGAATGCTCGCGGATTTTATACGTAATTTTCTCGTTACGCAAATCCGCCTTGGCCCTAAACCCTTGTTTTTGCAAGAGTTGCACTACGTTTTCGGCATATTCTGCGTGAGAATCCGCGATATTCAGCACCACGACCTGCTCCGGCGCAAGCCAAGCGGGCAGCGCTCCGGCGTGATTCTCCAGCAGAATGCCGAGGAAACGCTCGAACGAACCCAGGATCGCGCGGTGGAGCATTACCGGGCGCTTGCGCGAGTTGTCCTCGGACACGTACTCGGCATCCAGGCGCTCCGGCAGCACGAGGTCGAGCTGCAGCGTGCCGCACTGCCACGAGCGGCCGATCGCATCCTTGATGTGGTATTCGACCTTCGGGCCATAGAACGCGCCCTCGCCCGGCAGCTCTTCCCACTCCACGCCGCAGGCGCGCAGCGCCAGGCGCAGGCCTTCCTCGGCGTGATCCCACGTCTCGTCGGAACCGGCACGCTGGTCCGGACGCAGCGACAGCTTCACCTGCACATCCTTGAAGCCGAAGTCGTCGTAGACGGAGAACGCGAGTTCGTTGAACGCCTTCGCCTCTTCCACGATCTGCGCTTCCGTGCAGAAGATATGCGCATCGTCCTGCACGAAGCCGCGCACGCGCATCAGGCCATGCAGCGCGCCCGAAGGCTCGTTGCGATGGCAGGCGCCGAACTCGGCCAGACGCAGCGGCAGGTCACGGTACGAACGCAGACCGTGATTGAAAATTTGCACATGGCCCGGGCAGTTCATCGGCTTGATCGCGTAGTCGCGCTTCTCCGACTCCGTGACGAACATGTTCTCCTTGTAGTTCTGCCAGTGCCCCGACTTCTCCCACAGCGAACGGTCCATCACCTGCGGCGTGCGCACTTCCTCGTAGCCACCTTCCGTCAGGCGCCCACGCATGTACTGCTCCACGGCCTGCCACACAGCCCAGCCCTTCGGATGCCAGAACACCATGCCCGGCGCTTCTTCCTGCAGATGGAACAGGTCGAGCAGCTTGCCGAGCTTGCGGTGATCGCGCTTCTCGGCTTCCTCGAGCATATGCAGGTACGCGTCCTGGTCTTCCTTCTTCGCCCAGGCCGTACCGTAGATGCGCTGGAGCATCTCGTTGTTGGCATCGCCGCGCCAGTAGGCGCCGGCCACCTTCATCAGCTTGAAGACCTTGAGCTTGCCCGTCGACGGCACATGCGGGCCGCGGCACAGATCGACGAAGTTGCCTTCGCGATAGAGGCCGATCTCGTCGCTCGCCGGAATCGACGCGATGATCTCAGCCTTGTACTTTTCGCCCATCGACTCGAACAGCGCCACCGCGTCGTCGCGGCTCAGCACTTCACGCGTGACCTTTTCGTCCTTGCGCGCGAGCTCCGTCATCTTCTTCTCGATCGCCACGAGATCCTCGGGCGTGAAGGGACGCTTGTACGCGAAGTCGTAGTAGAAGCCGTTCTCGATCACGGGACCGATCGTCACCTGCGCTTCGGGATAGAGCTCCTTGACCGCGTACGCGAGCAAGTGAGCCGTCGAGTGGCGGATCACGTCGACGCCATCGGCATCCTTGTCCGTGACGATGGCGAGCGCGGCATCCTGCTCGATGCGGAAGCTCGTATCGACGAGCCGGCCATCCACCTTGCCGGCGAGCGCGGCCTTGGCCAGGCCCGAGCCAATGCTCTGCGCCACTTCGGCCACCGTGACGGGGCCGGGAAATTCACGACGGGATCCGTCCGGCAGCGTGATTGCGATCATCTTGCACCTCTTGTGCTCTTGTGGAGACCGGCAGCTTATCAGGCGGCCAGCAAACGACAGACGAAAAAAAACGCGGCCAAGGCCGCGTTTTTCTTTCATTCACCGGATCGCTCCGGCTCGAAGGGCGTACCTCGACTACTGTCGCAGATTAGCGGTAGTAGTTCGCGGTGTCATAACCATGATGCCCCTCGATATTGATGCTGCAATTACTTCAGTACTGCTTGTGCGTTGGTAGGCTCGATTGGACTCGAACCAACGACCCCCACCATGTCAAGGTGGTGCTCTAACCAGCTGAGCTACGAGCCTAGCGAAGACGCAAGTATAGCATCACTTTCTTTTCGCTTGCAACACCCCTTGTACATCTTCTATCAAGGACAGTGCGCGTTGCAGCTGCGTGGCCTCCGCAACTTCGGCCGTGAACTGCATGCGCGCGACACCCTTGCTCGTCAGCGTCTTCACGCCGGTCACGTTGATCCTCTCGCGCGACAGAACTTCCGAGATATCGCGCAGCAGACCCTGACGGTCGATCGCTTCCACCTGGATGTCGACGGGATACACCGCATCGCTGCGCTTGCCCCATTCGGTGTGGATCACGCGCTCCGGCGCGCGCGTCGACAGTTGCAGAAACGTATGGCAGTTGCGCCGGTGAATCGACACGCCGCGGCCGCGCGTGACGAAGCCAACGATGTCGTCGGGCGGCGCGGGCTTGCAGCAACGCGACATCTGCGTCATCAGCGAATCCACGCCGACCACCAGCACGCCGCTCTTGGCGCCGCGCGCCACGCTTGTCGCACGGCTCTTCTTGGTGACGGCCTCTTCCTCGCTGTACTGCGGTTCGGCCTCGCCTTCCGGATGGCGCAGCGCCTGCTCGACATGGCGCAGGCTGAACTCTTCCTTTGCCACTGCCGCGAACAGATCCTCGGGCGTCTTGAACTGCAGGCGTGTGGCGAGGTCGTCGAGATTGACCGCGGTCTTGCCCTCGCGCTGCAGCGTCTTGTCGATCATCGCGCGGCCCTGCGCGATGGTCTCCTGCGAGTCCAGCGCGTTGAACCACGCGCGCACCTTCCCGCGCGCCCGCGTACTGGCGAGGTAGCCGAGCTCCGTATTGAGCCAGTCGCGCGACGGACCGCCCTGCTTGAGCGCGACGATCTCCACAGTCTGCCCGTTCTTGAGCGGCGTGTTCAGCGGCACCATCGCGCCATCGACACGCGCGCCGCGGCAGCGATGGCCGAGGTCACTGTGCAGGTAGTACGCGAAGTCCAGCGGCGTGGCGCCCTGCGGCAGCGCGACCACACGCGCCTGAGGCGTCAGCACATAGATATGGTCATCGATGGCCGCGTGCTTGAGCTGCTCCCACGGCGAGTCCTCGTGCGCGACGGTATGGTCGGCATCGTCCTTCCACGCCAGCAGTTGTCGCAGCCACGCAATGCGCTCGTCGTAGCGTTCGTTGGCCGCGAAGTTGCCACCATACCCCTTGGCGCCCGCTTCCTTGTAGCGCCAGTGCGCGGCCACGCCGTACTCGGCGAAGTGGTGCATCTCCTGCGTGCGGATCTGGACTTCGAACGCGCGCCCGTCGTCGCCGATCACCACCGTATGCAGCGAACGATAGCCGTTGGACTTCGGCCGCGAGATATAGTCGTCGAACTCGCGCGGAATTGGCTGCCAGATGTGGTGCACAATGCCGAGCACCGTGTAGCAGTCCTTGATGTCGTCGACGATCACGCGGAATGCGCGTACGTCGTACAGGTCGGCAAAGTCGAGTTCCTTGCCGCGCATCTTCTTCCAGATGCTGTAGATGTGCTTGGGCCGGCCGCTCACCTCGGCGCGGATGCCGGCCTCGGCGAGTTCCGATTGCAGTCGCGCGATGGCCTGCGAGATATAGCCTTCGCGCTCGATACGCTTTTCGTCGAGCAGCCGCGCGATGCGCTTGTAGGTTTCGGGTTGCTCGAAGCGGAATGCAAGGTCCTCTAGCTCCCACTTCATCTGCCAGATACCGAGCCGGTTGGCCAACGGCGCGTATATATCGAGCGTCTCGCGCGCGACGCCGGGCAGCGGCATGGTCTTGGTCTGCGCGAGCCAGCGCAGGGTCTGCAGTCGCGAGGCCAGCCGCACAAGCACCACGCGGATGTCCTGCGCGAACGCGAGCAGCATCTTGCGTAGCGCTTCCACCTGCTCATGGCGCGCGGCGGCTTCGTTCTTCGACGACTCCGCCTTCTTTGACTCCGCTTTCTTTGACTCGGCTTTCTTCGACTCCGCGCCATCGGCCTGCGATACCGCGATGGCGCCGATGCGCAGCAGCTGGCGCACGCCCTTGACGAGGCCCGCTACCTCGTCACCGAAGCGCGGTGCGATTTCGGCTTCGGCGCCGTCGACAAACGTCGCCAGCGGAAACAGGCAGGCGGCCGCGCGCGCGGCATCGTCCACGCGCAGGCCATCGAGAATGCGCAGCATGCCCTCGGCATGCGACAGCACGCTCTCGCCAGTGGGCAATTGCGCGGGCGGACTACCCTCCGGCTCCGCCACCTCGCGTACGTACGCGAGCGCGCGCTCCACGAGGTGCGCATCGGGTACGCCCGCGGTCTGGCTCGTCAGGTCGGTCGACGTCACCATTTGCAGCCACTCCGCCTCAGTTCAGCGCGGCGGTCACCACGACTTCGATCAGATAGTCGGGATTCGCCAGACGCGCTTCCACGGTGGCGCGCGGCGGCGTGTTGCCCTGCGCGACCCACGCGTCCCACACTTCGTTCATCTCGCCGATGCGCGTGACGTCGGTCAGAAAGATCTGGCACGACAGAATGCGCGTCTTGTCGCTGCCGGCTTCTTCGAGCAGACGATCGATATGGCCAAGCACCTCGCGGGTCTGGCCACGCAGGTCGGCCTTGGGATCCACCTCGGGCACCTGGCCGGCGAGATAGACCACGCCGTTGAAGACCGCGTATTCGGAGAGGCGCGCGCCCCCGGGGGCGCGCTTCAGTGCGTTGGTGCTCATGATGAATCTCTGTATTGAAAACGAAAAAACTCAGGTGCCGAGGAAGAATGCCTTTGCCACGGCCACCTGGGCGGGATCGACGAACGTCGGCGCGTGGCCCACGTCGGCAATCTCCACCGAACTCACGTTCTGGCCGCGCGCGGTCATCTCGGCGACGGTCTCGCGCAGCAGCAGGTCCGACTGCGCGCCACGCACGATCAACGTCGGGCCCTGGATGCCGGCGAACAGTTGCCACAGCATGGCCTCGCCGGCGGCGGCGATCTCTGGCGTGGCCTCGCGGAACGGCACCGCGAGCGCGGGATCGTAATGCAGGCCCCACTCCATGCCTTCGGGCGTCTGCATCGGCTTGAGGATCGCGCCGTTCAGCTCGCGCCATTGGTCGGGCGTATGACGACCGAACGATGCGCTAATGGTCTGCAGATAAGCGAGGCCTTCCTCGAACGTCTTGAACCGCACAGGCAGGCCCAGGTACGAGCCGATGCGTTCGAGTGCCTGTGGTGCGATCTTCGGGCCCACGTCGTTGAGCAACAACTTGCGGATCGGCGATTTCGGCAGGCCCGCGAGGCTCATGCCGATCAGGCCGCCCATCGAGGTGCCGAACCAGTCGACGTGCTCGACGTTGAGCCGCGCGATCAGCGTGACCATGTCGGACACGTACTGTGGCAACACGTAGCGGCGTGGATCTGCCAGCCAGTCCGAGCGGCCGCGGCCGACCACGTCGGGGCAGATCACACGGTAGTCGCCGGACAACGCGCGGGCCACGGTGTCGAAGTCGCGACCGGTGCGCGTCAGGCCGTGCACGCACATCAGCACGCGCGGATTCGCGGGGTCGCCCCACTCGTGATAGGCCATGCGATGCAGGCCGGTGGTGCTGATGCATTGGACGAAACCAAGGCGCGGACTGGACAGACTCGACGACATCGGAACTCCCTTCTAGAGCCGGTTCCCGGGGGAAATACGGCGGGACGGTGGCGGTATGGGCAAAGCAGGATTGTACGCCGCAGCGAGTACAATGCCACAGCACATTCCCGCGGGGTCGGGCTCGATCGGGCCGGCCCCGATTTCATTCGAGATCTTCATTCGAGATCATTCGAGATTTCTCCGACGGAGGCATGCATGCTCAAAGGCAAGACCGCTCTGGTAACCGGCTCGACCAGTGGCATTGGACTCGGCATCGCGCAGGCGCTTGCCGCGCAGGGCGCCAACATCATCGTCAACGGCTTTGGTGACGCGGACGGCGCAAAGGATGCGATCGCCAAGGCTGGCAATGGCATCAAGGTCGGGTATCACGGCGCGGACATGAGCAAGGCTGGCGAGATCGAAGACATGATCCGCTATGCCGATGCGGACTTCGGTGGTGCCGATATTCTCGTCAACAACGCTGGCATCCAGTACGTCTCCAATATCGAAGACTTTCCGGTCGAGCGCTGGGACGCGATCATTGCGATCAATCTGACGTCGGCGTTTCACACGACGCGGCTGGTGCTGCCTGGCATGAAGCAGAAGAACTGGGGGCGCATCATCAATGTCGCTTCCACGCATGGGCTCGTGGCGTCGGCGCAGAAGTCGGCGTATGTGGCCGCCAAGCATGGCATCGTCGGTTTCACGAAGGTCACCGCGCTGGAAACCGCGCAGACGGGCGTGACGGCGAATGCGATTTGCCCCGGATGGGTGTTGACGCCGCTCGTACAGAAGCAGGTGGAAGCGCGCGCGCAGAAGGAAGGGATCGATATCGAGCAGGCCAAGCGCGAGCTCGTGATCGAGAAGCAGCCGTCGGGGCAGTTTGTTACGCCCGAGGAGTTGGGTGCGTTGGCGGTGTTTTTGGCTAGCGATGCCGCCAGGCAGGTGCGGGGCGCGATCTGGAATATGGATGGGGGTTGGGTGGCGCAGTAAAGACTACCCTCACCCCTGCCCCTCTCCCTCCAGGGAGAGGGGAGCAAACAAGGGGTGCTTACTTCAGCGACGCGCCGGTCTTCTCTTGAATCTCGTCGCGGGTCACGCCCGGGGCGAGTTCCACCAGCTTGAGGCCGGCGTCAGTGATGTCGATCACGCCGAGGTCGGTGATGATGCGGTTGACCACGCCCACGCCGGTCAGCGGCAGGTTGCACTCCTTGAGGATCTTGATGTCCTCGGTGCCGTCCTTCTTCTTGGCCGTGTGTTCCATCAGCACGACCACGCGGCCCACGCCGGCGACCAGGTCCATCGCGCCGCCCATGCCCTTGACCATCTTGCCCGGGATCATCCAGTTGGCCAGATCGCCGCGCTCGTTGACCTGCATCGCGCCGAGAATGGCCAGGTTGATATGACCGCCGCGGATCATCGCGAACGAATCGGCCGACGAGAAGATCGACGAGCCCTTGAGCGTCGTCACCGTCTGCTTGCCGGCGTTGATCATGTCGGCGTCAACTTCATCCTCGGTCGGGAACGGGCCGATGCCCAGCAGGCCGTTTTCCGACTGCAGCCACACTTCCATGCCTTCCGGCACGTGGTTCGCCACCAGCGTCGGCAGACCGATACCGAGGTTCACATAAAAACCGTCTTCGAGTTCGCGGGCTGCGCGCGCAGCCATTTCGTCACGTGTCCATGCCATGATCTTCTCCTCACTTAGCACGCACGGTGCGCTGCTCGATGCGTTTTTCGGGGGTGGTGTTCAGCACCAGGCGTTGCACGAAGATGCCGGGCAGGTGCACGTCGTCGGGATCGATTTCGCCGGTTTCGACGATATGCTCGACTTCGGCCACGGTGATCTTGCCAGCCATTGCGCAGACCGGGTTGAAGTTGCGCGCGGTGCGACGGAACACGAGGTTGCCGGACTTGTCGGCCTTATAGGCCTTGACCAGCGCGACGTCGGCCGTCAGTGACGGTTCCATGACGTATTTCTCGCCGTTGAATTCACGGACTTCCTTGCCCTCGGCCACGATGGTGCCGACGCCGGTCTTGGTGAAGAACGCCGGGATGCCCGAACCGCCCGCGCGCAGCTTCTCGGCCAGCGTGCCTTGCGGCGTGAATTCGAGCTCGAGTTCGCCGGCCAGATACTGGCGCTCGAACTCCTTGTTCTCGCCCACGTATGACGAGATCATCTTCTTGACCTGACGCGTGGCCAGCAGCTGCCCCAGGCCGAAGCCGTCGACGCCCGCGTTGTTGGAAATGCAGGTGAGCTGCTTGGCACCGCTGTCGCGCAGCGCGGCAATCAGCGCCTCGGGGATGCCGCACAGCCCGAAACCGCCCACGGCGATCGTCTGGCCATCACGGACGATGTCCGCGAGCGCCTCGGTGGCGCTGGCGTAGACCTTGTTCATGCTTTGCTCCTTGTTCCTCGGTGATTCCCGCGCGGAAGACGTGCCGCCTCGGGACGATCGGTCAGGCACGCCGGGAAATTGTAACGGTACAATCGGGCGCTCTGGCGCCGTTTTTACCGCGTTTGTTACCGCGTTTCCCGGTCGTGCTATCCGGCCGACAGCATACGCCAGGCAACGGCGCGGACGCCATTACGTAAAAGTACATAAGGGACAAGCCTAAGGATGATGCCGGCCATCGACTACCAGACCGCCTTCCAGCTGGCCCCCGTCGGTCTCGTGCTGTCGCGCGAGCGCATGATCGAGGACTGCAACGACGAGGTGTGCCGGATTTTTGGGACCACGCGCGCGGTGCTGATCGGGCAGTCGTTCCAGACGCTCTACCCCTCGGCTGACGAGTTCGAGCGCACCGGTGTGCGCATCGTGCCGATCATGAATGCTCGGGGCATGTACTCCGATGAACGGATCATGAAGCGAGCGACCGGGGAATTGTTCTGGTGCCACGTGACGGGCCGCGCGCTGGACCGGCGGCAGGCGCTGGGCGCGGGGATCTGGACCTTTGAGGATCTGTCGCAGAAGCGACCGGTCACGGCCGAGCTGACCGCGCGCGAACGCGATATCGCGGCCCAGCTGGTGGAGGGCAAGACCAGCAAGGAGATCGGCAAGCTGCTGGCGATCAGCCCGCGCACGGTGGATATCTACCGTGCGCGGCTGATGAAGAAGTACGGGGCCCACACATCGGTGGACCTCGTGCAGCGTCTCGTGAGCCGATGAGCGGCTGCGCCGCTCGCCCTCTCCCCCGCCCCTCTCCCGCAGGGAGAGGGGAGAAAACCTTAAAACAATAGGTAAGGTCCCCCTCTCCCCCGGCCCCTCTCCCCGCCGGGGAGAGGGGAGCGAACCGTTGGCGTGCGTAGCCGCTGCGCTGACTTGTCCCCGTCAGGGGAGAGAGTAAACCGGTGGCATTGCGTAGCCACTACGCTTGCCCTCCGCCTCCCGTAGAGGCCAGGATTGTGATTCCTGGCGCCGTGGCAGGGCTATACGATGCTCAACGCTTGGCGATCGACTGTTCGGCCTTGGTGACCAGGTCGGCGCCGATCTGCTTCTTCCACTTGTCGTAGACCTTGGCGGTGGCCTTCTTGAAGGCGTCGCGTTCGGTCGGGGACAGGTCGGTGACCTTCACGCCGTGTTGCTCCATGGCCTTCCACGCGGGGGCGCCGGCTTCGGACAGGCCCTTGCGGGCCAGTTCGATTTCCTGCTTGCCGGCGTCGATGGCGGCCTGCTTGACGATCTCGCGGTCAGCCGGGGTCCAGCTTTCCCAGATCTGCTTGTTGACCACGAAGACCAGCGGATCGGCCACGTAGCCCCACGTCGTGACGAACTTCTGGCCCACCGTGTACAGCTTGGCGGCCGCGAAGATCGATTGCGGGTTCTCCTGGCCGTCCACAGCGCCCGAGGCCATGGCCGGCTGGGCGTCGGCCCAGCTCATCTGCGTCGGGTTGGCGCCCAGCGCATTGAAGGTCTCGATGTACAGCGGCGAGCCCACCACACGCAGCTTCAGGCCCTTCATGTCCTCGGGCTTGCGAATCTCGTGCTTGGAATTGGACACCTCGCGGAAACCGTTCTCGCCCCAGGCCAGCGGCACCACGCCGCCCTTCTCGAGCGTCGTGAAGATCTGCTTGCCCACTTCACCCTGCGTCAGCGCGTCGATCGCCTTGTAGTCGGGCATCAGGAACGGCAGCGAGAACAGGTTCAGTTCCTTGACCTGCGGCGACCAGTTGATGGTGGAGCCAACGGCCATGTCGATCACGCCCTGGCGGATCGCCGAGAACTCGCGCGTCTGGTCGCCGCCCACGAGCGAGGTACCCGGGTACAGCTTGATGTTGATGCGGCCGTTGGTGCGCTGGCGCACGAGGTCCGCCCAGATCTCGCCGCCCTTGCCCCAAGGGAAGGCGGTGCCGACCACGAGCGACAGCTTGTATTCGGACTTGTAGGTCTGGGCCATGGCGCCAGCGGGCGCGAGCGCCGCGGCGGCGATCGTGGCGGCAACGGACAGCATCAGGGCACGGCGTTTCATGCAACTCTCCTGGTTGGGAATCGATACGTCTTGGAATTTGTTTTCAAACAGCGGGGCCTCAATAGCCCAGATAGTCCGGCAGCCACGTTGCCAGTGGCGGGTAGGCCAGCACCGCCAGCATCGCGACAAACATCGCGGCCAGCAGCCAGATCACCCAGGGCACGGTTTCTTCCATGCGCACGCGGGCAATCCGGCATGACACCATCAGATTGACCGCGAGCGGCGGCGTGAACTGGCCCAGCGCGACCTTGAGCGTCAGCACCACGCCGAACCACACCGGGTTCCAGTGGAAGGCGTTGGCGATAGGCAGCAGCAGCGGCACGAAGATCAGGAAGATCGAGATGCCGTCGAGGAACATGCCCACCGTCATCAGCAGCAGCACGATCAGCGCGAGCACACCGTATTCGCCGAGACCCGAATTGGCGATGGCGTGGGCAAGCGGGTCGATCACGCCAAGCGTCGACAGCGCATACGCGAAGATGCCGGCGAGCGCGACCACGAGCAGGATCACGGCCGAAGTTTCGGCGGCTTCCTGAAAGATCACGAACAGATCGCGCATGCCGATCGAGCGGTAGATCACCATGCCGACGAACAGACCGTACACCACCGCAACCACCGCGGCCTCGGTCGGCGTGAACCAGCCCGCGCGCATGCCACCGAGAATCAGGAACGGCGCGACCAGCCCCCATGCGGCTTCGCGCATGCTCTTCCAGAACGGCGGACGCGGCAGATCGGCCTCGATCGCGCCCATCTTGTGCTTGCGCGCGAGCCACACCGCGGGAACGATCAGCGCTACGCCGGCGAGCACGCCCGGGATCATGCCGGCCGCGAACAGTGCGGGCACCGAGGCACCCGGCACCAGCACGCTGTAGATGATGAACGCGACCGACGGCGGGATCAGGATGTCGGTGGCCGCGGCGGCGCCGACGACCGATGCGCTGTACGCGGGCGGATAACCGGCGCGCGACATCGCGGCGATCATCACACCGCCGACGGCCGCCGCGTTGGCTGGACCCGAACCCGAGATGCCGCCGAGGAACATCGCGACGAGAATCGCGACGAGCGGCAGCATGCCGGGCCCACGGCCGACGATGGCGATGGCGAAGGTCACGAGTCGCGACGCCACGCCGGAACGATCGAAGATCGAGCCGACCAGCACGAACATCGGGATTGCAAGCAGCGGATACTTGGCCAGGCCCGCGTAGAAGTTCTGCGGCACGGCCAGCAGACCGAACATCTGCGTGTCGAGGTTGGACAGGGCGATCGCTGCCACGCCGCCGAGGCCCAGCGACACGCCGATCGGCACGCCGAGCAGCATGAGGATGATAAAGACTGCGAACAGGACGATGGCGACGAGGGTCATGGCGCGCGCCCTCCCCGTTCACGGCCTTCGGCATGAAGCTGGCGCAGCGCGCGCACGTTGCGCGCCATCAGGCCCAGCGCGCGCAGTACGATGGCCAGCGAGAACACCGGCAGCCAGATCGAGTACCACCAGCTTGGTACGCCGATGCCCGGCGAGGTCTCGCCGAACGTGTACTCGTCCCACGTCACGCGCGCGCCGAGCACGGCCAGCGCGAGGAACATCACGGCCACGCCGAGCGCGGACAGGATCGCGAGCCGACGCTGGCGGGCCTCGCTGCCACGCTCGAAGAAGAACTCGATGCGGATATTGCGATCGCGCGCCACCGCGGCACTGCCGGCCACGAGCGCGAGCACGATCATCAGAAAGACCGAGAACTCCTCGGTCCAGGCGAACGATTCATCGGTGAAGTAGCGGACGATCACGTTGGTGAAGGTGATGGCGACCAGCAATACCATCACGCCCACGCCGATCCAGTCCTCGATGCGCGGCGATACGCGGAAATCCTTGTCTTTCGCTTCGTCAACGGCCTCCGGCACTACGGCCGAATCGATAATGTGCTGCGAAACCGCGTGTTGCGGCCCGGCGTTGCGCCGTGCCTGCTCCTCTTGATCCATCTTCCCGGCCTCCGGTCCGGTCCGCGCGTGCGTGTGCATGCGCCGCGCGGCAATGCTTGTTATTGATGTTATGACGGCAAAAAACCAGTCGATTATGCCAACAACTGCCCACCCCGAGGGACCGGATAAGCCCGGAGGTTCAAGGACAGCACGCCCGGGCACGCTTCTGGCGCGCAGCCGGGCGGTGGTTTGACAGCCTGCGGTTATACCATTCCGTCGTCAGCGGTCATGACTGCGCCGTTGATAAAGCGCGAGGCGTCGGATGCCAGCAGCAACAGCAGACCGTCGAGATCCTCGGGGGTGCCGAGCCGCTTGCGCGGCAGCATCTGAATCAGCTTCTGGCCGGCATCGGTGTCCCAGTGATGCCGGTTGATGTCGGTCTCGATATAGCCCGGGCACATCGCATTGGTGTTGATGCCGTGCCGCGCCCACTCGAGCGCCATGGCCTTGGTCATCTGCACCACGGCCGCCTTGCTCATGCAGTACACGCCGATCTGCGGCAGCACCTTGAGCCCGGCCACCGACGAGATATTGATGATGCGCGCCTGCGGCAGCGGGTTGCCGAGCTTCTCGGCGCCCTTGGCCCGCGCGATCATGCGCTTGGCCACTTCCTGCGCCACGAAGAACGCGCCGCGCGTGTTCGTATCGAACACGAAGTCGAAGTCGTCGGGCGTGACGTCCGACAGCCGCTGCGTGGTGGATACCCCCGAATTGTTGACCAGGATATCGATGGAGCCAGCCTCGGTCTCCGCATGGGCGACCGCCGCGCGGATGCTGTCGAAGTCGGTGACATCGAGCCGCACCACATGCGCGCTGCCGCCGTCGGCCTCGATGGCGGCACGCAGCTCCTTGAGACGGTCTACGCGGCGCGAGGCCAGCACGACCTTGGCGCCCGCGGCGGCCAGTATGGTGGCGAAGCGCGTGCCGAGCCCGCTCGACGCGCCGGTCACGAATGCGACCTTGCCTTCCAGATTGATCGACAAACCCATGATTACCTCGGTGTGGGGCACGTCCGGTCAGGCCGGACGCCCGCTGCCTCCCCTTGCCTGAAGCGGAAGGCAGCATACCAAAAAAAAGAACGGTCGTTCCAAAAAATGTCTTGCCTGAGGGTGTCGAGTCCCGGACAATGCCGGAGATTCTAAGAACTTGGTCCCCAAAGGGAAAGAGGAAAAACGCGGATAACCCCCGGTAATTGCATCGGTGGTTACGTCCGTAGTTGCGTCCGCGGTGACGTCCGAAAGGTGATCGCGACCCCGCCTCTGCCGCCCTTGTCACGCCGGTTCGCCGCAGTATCTCCCACAACCGCAGACTCGCATGCCCAGATTGCGTGCTGCAACCGTGCGGCCGCTACGCCGCCACAAAAACCTAGAGGGTTAGAGACAATGGATCAGCAACAGCTCCTGGAGCAGTTCGGCCCCCGCGAAGCCATGGAGTACGACGTCGTCATCGTTGGCGCGGGCCCCGGCGGCCTGGCCGCGGCGATCCGGCTCAAGCAGCTGGCCCAGGAGAAAGGTGGTGACGTCAATGTTTGCGTGCTCGAGAAGGGTTCGGAGCCCGGCGCGCATATCCTGTCCGGCGCGATCATGGATCCGCGCGCGCTCAGCGAGTTATTCCCCAACTGGAAGGAACTCGGTGCCCCGCTGAACCAGCCGGTGAGCGAGGACAAGTTCCTATTTCTCGACCAGACTGCGTCCAAGGCCACCCCGAACGCACTGCTGCCCGAGTGTTTCCATAACCACGGCAACTACATCATCAGCCTGTCGAACTTCGTACGCTGGCTCGGCCAGCAGGCCGAGGCGCTGGGCGTGGAGATCTTCCCGGGCTTTCCGGCCGCCGAGGTCCTCTACAACGAGGATGGCTCGGTCAAGGGCGTGGCCACCGGCAACATGGGGATCAACAAGGAAGGCGAGCCCACCGAGAACTTCCAGCTCGGCATGGAGCTGCACGCCAAGTACACGATCTTCGCGGAAGGCGCGCGCGGCCATCTGGGCAAGCAACTGATCGCCAAATACCAGCTCGACGCGGGCAAAGATCCGCAGAGCTACGGCATTGGCATCAAGGAGCTGTGGGAAATCGACCCGGCCAAGCACAAGGCTGGGCTCGTGGTCCACACCGCGGGCTGGCCGCTCGACCCCGCCACATACGGTGGTTCGTTCCTCTATCACATGGAGGACAATAAGGTTGCAGTGGGCTTTGTGGTCGGCCTCGACTACACCAACCCCTGGCTGTCGCCGTTCGAGGAATTTCAGCGCTTCAAGACCCATCCGGAGATTCGCCAGTACTTCGAAGGCGGCAAGCGCATCGGCTACGGCGCGCGCGCGATCACGGCCGGCGGGCTGCTGTCGCTGCCCAAGACGGTGTTCCCCGGCGGCGCGCTGGTCGGCTGCGAGGCCGGTTACCTGAACGCCTCGCGCATCAAGGGCAGCCATGCCGCGATCAAGACCGGCATGATGGCCGCCGACGCCGCCTATGACGCGCTGCAGGCCGGCCGTCAGCACGACGAACTGAGCGCCTACCCGGTGGCGTTCGAGCAGAGCTGGCTGTACAAGGAACTGCTGCAGGCGAAGAACTTCAAGCAGTGGTTCAAGAAGGGCCGCACCACGGCCACGCTGATGACCGGTATCGAGCAATGGCTGCTGCCGAAGCTCGGCATCCGCAATCCGCCGTGGACGATCCATCGGACCAAGCCCGATCACGTCTACCTGAAGCCGGCGGCCGAGTGCGAGAAGATCGAATACCCGAAGCCCGATGGCAAGCTCACGTTCGATCGCCTGAGCTCGGTGTTCATCAGCAACACGAACCACGAGGAAAACCAGCCCGCGCACCTGACGCTCAAGGATGCGAGCGTGCCGGTGAACGTGAACTGGGAAAAGTACGCGGGCCCCGAGTCGCGCTACTGCCCGGCCGGTGTCTATGAGTTCGTGCAGAACGCAGAGGGCAAGGAGCGTCTGCAGATCAACGCGCAGAACTGCGTGCACTGCAAGACCTGCGACATCAAGGACCCGACGCAGAACATCGTGTGGGTCACGCCCGAAGGTGGCGGCGGTCCGAATTACGTGAACATGTAACGCGCTTTCGGGCTTCGGCCATTTCCGAGTGCCGTGGGCATGCCTAGGATGAGGTTTTCCTTCGGCATGCCTTCACGATGCGTCGCGTATTTTCAGTACCGAACTCCGCAGCAACGAACTCCGCGTTATCGAGTCGATTCGCAGTACTGGTCGCAAGGCTCATCGCCACCATGGCTACGGGCGACTCCGTCCTTGCCGCTGCACCCGCCTGCAGCGCGCACGTGCATACGGCCAGCCAGTACTTTCTCGATACGCCCTGCCAGCCGGCGGCCCAGCCTTCGGACGAGCCGGACGCTTCAACGGGGCCGCTCGCCTGCGAAGGTGCATCGACCACCACTGAACTGGCGCCAGCGTGGTACTACCTGCCGCTCGAGGGCTATCGCACGCGGGAGGTGACGCCGGAACAGTGGATCGTCGCGCCGCCGGCGCCCTCCACGTGGATACGCGATGGCGATGGGCTGCACCGGTCCGATGTTCGCGCACGGCGCCAGTTCCGCTATGCCATTCGTTTCCGTTTCGATTCGGGCGGCGCGGCGCCATCGCGGCCGGCCAGCGAAATCGTTTCACCGATCCTCGAGGCTTGGATGGCACAGCTGCGCGAGGCTCGCGAAGATGCGGGGGCGATGCATTGGCTGTCATGGAGCATCCGGACGCGGCACCTGGGGTGCACGCCGGAGGCCATGCTCGACCGATGGCTGCATCGAGCGCGCGAGATGCGTGAGGAGGCAGGGGATGGCTCTCGGCAACTGTTTGCCGCCGTGGCATACGTCGACACGGTGCCGGTCAGCATCGTGCACTACGTGATTCAGAGCGATCCCGACGGGCGCAACCACATCCTGATCGTGGATAGCATGCAGGCACCATCGACGCTGCTTGATCCGTTCGGCAAGGACACCGTGCACAACGGCATCATTGCCTCGATCCATCACATGAGCGCGGTTGCGGCAGAGAAGACCGATTTCCGTTCGATCAGGGTCGGCATGAGCCTGCGCGTCAAGGCGGAAGCGATGCGCGAGGCCGGCTTTACACCCGAGGCGCACGACGAGTTATGAAGATCCCACGCCCTACACCGTCATGCGCGTGCTGCTCAGCAACTGCTCGTAGATAAAACACTGCAGCAATGTCAGCTCGCGCTCGCCGAGCGCGTCGAAGGCGACGCCGCATGCCGGGAATTCGGCGTCGTCGCTGCCTGCCGGCGCGCCACGCACCTGCGCGTTGAGCGTAATGTCGCTGTCGATCGAGGCGGTACGCAAACGGAAACGTAGCCGGATGCGGCTGCCGATGGCGAGGCCCGGGGCCGAAGTCTGGATCAACGCGCCACCGGTACTGAGGTCCGACAGCAGGCCAAGCCGCGCCATGCCGCTGGCGACGAGACCGTCGATCGATTCTTCCGTATCGCCATCGCCGGGGCCATCGGGCACGAGGTAGGCCGCCAGCCGCGTCGGGACGCGCGCGGCGCTACGCACCGGCGTATGTTCGGTTTCCGCGGGCGAAGACAGCACCAGATAGCGAAACGGGCTGCGGCATGCCGCCGTGATGGTCGAGGTGAAGCTATGGATCGCCTGCCCCGAGAAGCCGCGCAGCAGCAGCGTCTCGCCGGCCTGGACGCCCAGTTCGCGGCCGCCGAGGCTGGGCCAGGTCACGAACAGGCCCTGATCGATAAAGCCGATCAACCGGCTGGCTGCCGCGCGCGAGCTCTCGCCCGGCAGTTTGACGTGCAGCAGCGTGCCGACCTGCAGACCGAGCGGGCCCGCGCTCAGGCGGCCGCGTGGGCTGATCGGGTCGTTCTCGGCTTCGGACTGTTCTTCCGGACGGCACACCGTACCGTGTCGGAACACGAGCGCGAGGTCGCGCTTGTCGGGAATTACGCAACCGCTGCCGAGCATCAGGTTGCCATCGCCGTCGAGCAGCGACCATGGCAGGGGCTGGCCAACCGGCAGGTCTTGAGGGGAAAGCTGGATCATGGCGGGCGTCTCCATGAGAGGCTGAATGAGATCGATCTCATCCGACCGATTTCCTCCAACTTCATGCGCAGGTGTCACGAGCAGGCCGGCGGTTTCCTGCCGGCCTGATGTATTTATCTGCTATCGACCGTTTGAAGACAACCTTGACCCCCGTTTGACCCCCCATTTTCGGGGGATCGCGGTGTTTGGCTTGACGCGCCGTTGCGACTCGCCCACAATCGCCACATCAAAAATCTGTCAGACAGCCTGACATATCGATGGAACCGCTTTCCCGCCCGGCCTCGCTGCCAAGCCGCATTGCCCAGACCCTGCGCGACGAAATCGCCGCGGGGCGCTTTGCCGCTGGCGCACGGCTGCCTGCCGAAGCGGGGCTGGCCGAGGCGTTTGGCGTGAGCCGGCCGATCGTGCGCGAAGCGATTGCCTTGCTCAAGGCCGATGGCGTGCTTGTGACCCGCAAGGGGTCGGGCGCGTATGTCTCCGAGACGCCCGGCGGGCAGGTCTGGCGGGTTGCCAGTGCGCCGGACGGCGGGCCCTCGCTCGAACAGCTGTTCGAACTGCGGCGCGTGGTGGAAGTGGCCTGCGCGGAGATGGCCGCGCGGCGGCGCACGGCTGCCGATATCGCGACGATTCGCGCAGCGCTTGGCGCGATGCAGGCGCATGCGCTGGACTTCGCGAGCGCGGCGGCGGCCGATGTGGCGTTTCATCACGCGATTGCGGCGGCCGCGCATAACCCGTGCTTTACGGGCCTGACCGATTTCGTGAGTCAACAGTTGCTGCTGGCGCGGCAGCGGGCGTGGGAAAACAGTGCGCGGCTGTCGGCCCGCACTGGCGCGCCGCGCGCGGCCGATGCCGAGCACGCGGCGCTGGTCGCGGCGATCGTGGCGGGCGATGCCGATGCCGCGCGCGCTGCCGCGCAGGCGCATCTGGCCGCTGCCGCGTCGCGCATGGGGCTCGCCCTATCCTGATCGTTATCAAGGAGCATCAGATGGAACAGGTGGATTGCGTCGTCATCGGCGCCGGCGTGGTGGGACTCGCGGTGGCACGCGCGTTGGCGCTGCAGGGGCGCGAGGTGATTGTGCTCGAGGCCGAGAACGCGTTTGGCACGATCACGAGCGCGCGCAATAGCGAGGTGATTCACGCGGGCATCTACTATCCGGCGGGCTCGCTCAAGGCCGAGCTTTGCGTGCGGGGCAAGGCGATGCTCTACGATTTTTGCGAGAGCCACCACGTCGAGCATCGGCGCTGCGGCAAGCTGATCGTGGCCACCAGTGCCGCGCAGGTGGCCACGCTCGAAGGCATTCGTGCCAAGGCGGCGGCGAACGGCGTGCACGATCTGCAACTGCTGTCACGCGATGAGGCGCGCGCGCTGGAGCCACAACTCGAATGCGAGGCGGCGCTGCTCTCCCCTTCGACGGGAATTATCGACAGCCATGGGCTGATGACGGCGTTGCTCGGCGATGCCGAAGGCGCGGGGGCGATGCTGGCGGTGCAGTCGCCGGTGTTGTCGGGCGCGGTGACCGCGGAGGGGATTCGGCTCGAGGTTGGCGGCGAGGGCACGACCACGCTGCTGGCGCGTACGGTCATCAATTCGGCGGGGTTGACCGCGCCAGATCTGGCGCGCCGCATCGCGGGCGTGCCGCGCGAGCACGTGCCGCCGCAGTTTTACGCCAAAGGGTGCTATTTCACGCTGGCGGGGCGCGCGCCGTTTTCGCGGTTGATCTATCCGGTGCCGGAAGCGGCGGGGTTGGGCGTGCATCTGACACTCGACCTCGGTGGCCAGGCACGGTTTGGTCCCAACGTGCGATGGATCGACGAGATCGAGTACAGCGTGCCGCCACATGATGCGGATGGGTTCTATGCCGAGGTGCGGCGCTACTGGCCGGGGCTCGCGGATGGGGCGCTGCAGCCGGGGTATGCCGGGATTCGGCCGAAGATCAGCGGCCCTACGGAGGTGGCGGCCGACTTCCGCATCGATGGCCCCGCGGTGCATGGGGTACCGGGGCTGGTGAACCTGTTTGGGATCGAGTCGCCGGGGCTGACGTCGTCGCTGGCGATTGCGGAGCGGGTGGCTGGGTTGGTTTGACGAAGCGGCGAGAAAACCTTAGTCGTCCTTGCGGAAGCTCATCCATGCACAGCCGGCGCCGAGCAGTGCGGCGATGGCCGCCAGGCCGAAGGTGTGCATGGGGGCCAGCGTTTTCCACGTCCAGCCCATGGTCAGGCCGCCGAGCGTGCCGCCCACGCCGTACGAAATCCCCGTGTATAGTGCCTGCCCCCTGCCCTGCAGCGGGCCCGCGAACCAGTGTTGCAGGCGCTTGAGGCTTGCGCTGTGGTGCGCGGCAAAGGTGGCGGCGTGGAGAATCTGCACCACGGCCATCAGCCATACCAATTGCCCCAGATAACCGGTCAGGCCGAAGCGTATCGCCGCGAGCACGAAGGTGCCGGCGAGAATCGCGCGTAGCGAGAAGTGCGAGAACAGGCGGCCCTGATAGAAGAAGAACACGATCTCCGCCACCACGCCGATGGTCCACATCACACCGATGGCGAGCTTGCTGTAGCCGAGTTGCTCGAGGTACAGCGAATAGAACACGTAGAGCGCCGCATGCGCGAACATCATCAGCAGCGCCGACGCCAGGAACCAGGCGACATCCGGGCGGCGCAGCAGCGGCAAGGCTGGTGGTGGGCGCACGCGTGGGCCGTCGTCGTTGGCATCGCGCATGCCCAGCACCACCAGGGCAAACACACCGAGCATCGCGCTCGCGAGCCACGGAAAGGCGAGGATGCCGTAGTGCTCGAACAGCGCGCCGCCCAGCAGTACCGCGCCGATAAAGCCGGCCGAGCCGAACATGCGCACGCGGCCATAGCGGTGGTCGAACGCGCCGTGGCGGCGCAGCGTGGAGATGGTTAGCGCATCGCCGAGCGGTGACATCGCGCTGGTGATCAGGTTGAGGCCGATCATCATCGCCATCATGCCGCCGTAGGTCTCGACCCCGGGCACGATCAGAAACGCGAGCAGCGCGGAAACCGAGGTCAGCCGCAGGATGCGCACGCGTGTGTGCATGACGTCGGACAGCCAGCCCCACAGATACGGGCCGACGATGCGGCTGACCTGAAAGCAGGCCATCAGCACGCCGATCTGTACGGGAGAAAAACCGCGTCCGGAAAAATACAGGCTGATGTAGGGCGAGATGACGCCTACATAGCCGTAGTAGCCAAGGTAGAAGAGCCCAAAGCGCAGATAGGTGGCGGTATCGATGCCGGTCCGACCTTCCGTCCGATTGCCGGTCTGCGCGGCTGGCTCGCTCCCGCCGGTGCTCAAGACTGCGCGGGAATGCGCGGGGTGTCCACGTGCACGTCGCCGCATTGCGCGCGATGACGCAGCGCATGATCCATCAGCACGAGCGCGAGCATGGCTTCAGCGATCGGCGTGGCGCGGATGCCCACGCACGGATCGTGACGACCGAAGGTCTCGACCGTGGCCGGAGCGCCGGCCTTGTCGATCGACGCCTTCGGCGAACGAATGCTCGAGGTCGGCTTGATCGCAATCGACACCGTGATGTCCTGGCCGGTGGAGATACCGCCGAGCACGCCACCGGAGTTGTTGGTACTGAAGCCTTCGGGCGTGAGTTCGTCGCCATGCACGGTGCCGCGCTGCGCGACGCTGTCGAAGCCCGCGCCGATCTCGACGCCCTTGACCGCGTTGATCCCCATCATCGCGTGCGCGATATCGGCATCGAGCTTGTCGAACAACGGCTCGCCGAGGCCGACCGGTACGCCGCTGGCCACCACGTTGATGCGCGCGCCGACCGAATCGCCGTCATGGCGCAGCGCATCCATGTAGGTCTCGAGCTCGGGCACGATCTCGTCGTTGGGCGCGAAGAACGGATTCTCCGGCACATGCTTCCAGTCGAGGAACGGCACTTCCACCTCACCGAGCGCCGACATATAGCCGCGGATCTCGGTGCCGTACTGCTCGCGCAGCCATTTCTTGGCGATGGCCGCCGCGGCCACCACGGGCGCGGTCAGTCGTGCCGACGAACGGCCGCCGCCGCGATAGTCGCGGATGCCGTACTTTTGCCAGTAGGTGTAGTCGGCGTGGCCGGGACGGAAGGTCTCGACGATATTGCCGTAGTCCTTGCTGCGCTGGTCGGTGTTGCGGATCAGCAGGCAGATCGGCGTGCCGGTGGTCTTGCCTTCGAACACGCCCGACAGGATCTCAACCTGATCCGGTTCCTTGCGCTGCGTGACGTGGCGCGAGGTGCCCGGCTTGCGGCGATCGAGGTCGCCCTGGATGTCGGCTTCGGTCAGCGACAGGCCCGGCGGGCAGCCGTCCACGACGGCGCCGATGGCGGGACCGTGCGATTCGCCAAACGTGGTGACAGTGAACAGCAGGCCAAGGGTATTGCCGGACATGATCGAAACCGCCGAGAAGTCAAAAACGGCCTACATTGTACGGCTATTTTGCGCGGCGATCGGCGTGGCGGCGGCATCGGCGGCCTCCGCGACATCGGCGCCCGCGTTACCCACCGAGGCGGCCGCGATACCGGGACCGGGCAAGGCGGCAGTTGTGGCAGTTGCAGTTGCCGCGGCGGGAAACGCGAAGTCGGGATAGAACTCGCGCCGCATGCGCGCGATATAGGCCACCAGATTGGGCCGCGCCTCGGCCGCGGTGCGGATCGGCGTCTCGAACACTGGCGACATCAACGCGCCCGCAAACGCAAACAACGTGGCGTCCGCGCCGCACGGCCGATCGCCCATCAGATAGCGTCGATCGCCAAGGACATCGGCGATCGCGCCCACACTGTGGTTGGCGAGTGCCACCAGTTCGTCATCGGTATAGCGTCCGGCACCCTGGCTCCACAGCATCTGCCGGACCTTGCGCCGCACCAGCCGTTCGACGAGGCCGCGCACCGGCGCCGGCACGCGGCGGAAGTACTGCGCGGGCCCGCGCTCGAAGTTCTCGCGATCGAGCCAGCGCACGCGCGCCACCACCCAGTACAGGTTGTCTTCCATCAGCTTCTCGATAGCCCAGGCGGTGCCGCGCTGCGCGGCGTCCAGGCCCTCATCGAAGTCGATGTGATAGGTCTTCTCGAGATACAGCCGGATCAGCGTGGAGTCCGCGATGATGCGGCCGGTGTCGTCGAGATACGGCAGCTTGCCCTTGGGCGCGCGCCGCAGGCTGCCGCGCCGGGTCTCGTACGGCAGGCCCGAGAGCTTGAGCAGCAGCTCAGCCTTGGTGACGAACGGGCTGGCATCGGGCAGCCCGAACGCGGGGCCAAACGTGTAGAGCGTGATCATGGTGTTCTCCCTCTCCCCTCTACTCGTGACTCGCTACCCGGTCTGGCTCGCCGAGGCGTTATCGGATCATTGGTTGGCGATCGTGTGACTAGCGCCATTCGCCGCGCAACGCCGCCACGGTCTGCCTCAACCCCTCTGCCGTGACCTCGTCGGGCGGCACCGGCGTGCCGACGACCAGTTCCAGCTTGCTCTGGATACCGCGCCGGAACGGCCGCGACATCGCGGGACCGTCCTTGCGCGAGAAGAAGCTGCCCCACAGGCCGCGCAGCGCCATCGGCACCACCGGTACCGGCGTGCGCCGGATGATCTGCTGCACGCCGCCCTTGAACGGATTGAGGTCGCCGGTGGCCGTGATCTTGCCTTCCGGGAAGATGCAGACGAGGTCGCCCTCCTCCAGCGCCTCCGCCACGGCGTCGTATGCGCGCTTGAGCATCTCCGCGTTCTCGTGCGCCGGGGCGATCGGAATCGCGCGCGCCTGACGGAAGAACCACGACAGGAATGGGATCTTGAAGATGCGGTGGTCCATCACGAAGCGCACCGGGCGCGGGCTCGCGGCCATCAGCACCACCGCGTCGGCAAAGCTCACGTGGTTGCATACGAGCACCGCGGGACCTTCGTCGGGAATGTTCTCGGCATTGATGCGGCGCAGACGATAGATCGTGTGCACCAGAATCCAGGCGATAAAGCGCAGCAGGAATTCCGGCACCAGCGTGTAGATGTAGATCGCGACCACCGCGTTGAGCAGGCCGACCACGAGAAACAACTGCGGAATCGTGTAGCCCGCGGACGTGAGCACCACGCCGAGCAGCGAGGCCGCGATCATGAAGAAGCTGTTCAGGATGTTGTTGGCCGCGATGATGCGCGCGCGGTGCGTGGGCGCGCAGCGGCTTTGGATCAATGCATAGAGCGGCACGCTGTAGAAGCCGCCGAACATCGCCACGCCAAATAGGTCGATCAGCACGCGCCAGTGGCCCGGCGCCGCGATAAAACCGCCAATGCCAGTCAGCGTGCCGGCCGCGCTTTCCCCATGCGTGGCCAGGTACAGATCCACCGCGAATACCGTCATGCCGATCGAGCCGAACGGCACCAGGCCGATTTCCACATGCCGGCTCGAGAGCCGCTCGCACAGCAGCGAGCCAAAGCCGATACCGATCGAGAACACCGCAAGCAGTAGCGTGACCACGTTCTGATCGCCGCCGAGCACATCCTTGGCAAAGCTGAAGAACGAGGTCAGGAAGGTGGCACCGAGGAACCACAGCCACGAAATGCCGAGCAGGCTCAGGAACACCACGCGGCGCTCGCGCGCGAGCATCAGGTTGCGCCACGTCTCGGTGAACGGGTTCCAGTTGATGCGCAGGTCCGGTTGCGGCGCGGGCGAATCCGGTACGCCGCGCGATACGATGCGGCCGGCAATGGCCAGCATCACGCAAACGATGCCGACGTAGAGCGGTCCGACAATCTCGCCACCGCTCGACAGACCGGCGAGCTCGCCGCCGATGATGGTGCCGAACAGGATCGCCACGAACGTGCCCATTTCCACGAGCCCGTTGCCGCCGACCAGTTCGGTCTGGTCCAGATGCTGCGGCAGGTACGCGAACTTGACCGGCCCGAACAGCGTCGAGTGCAGGCCCATCAGGAACGTGCCGGTGTAGAGGATTGGCGCACTGTGCCAGTAGAACCCGGCCAGGCCGAGCAGCATGATGGCGATCTCGAGCGATTTGACCAGCCGGATCAGGCGCGATTTCTCGATCTTGTCGGCGATCTGCCCGCTTGTGGCCGAGAACAGCACGAACGGCAAAATAAAGATCGCGGAAATCAGGAAGGCGGCGGAGTGGGCATCGACGCCCTCGAACAACGCGGTGTGATACGTCACCAGCGACGTGAACGCGACCTTGAAGACGTTGTCGTTCATCGCCCCGAGGAACTGCGTCCAGAAGAACGGGGCAAACCGCCGCAGACCCAGCAGGCGGAACTGACTATGTTGGCTCATCGATGGCTTTCTGGATGGCTTCGTATGATGCGCGGGGACGGGCGCGGGCGCCGCCCTCCCTGGCGGCGCGGCGCGGGGCGAGGCGGGGGCTTAAGGCTGCGCGGTCCGCTCGTCCGAGCGCTCCTCTGGCCGCTCTTCCGGCCAGTCGCGAATATACGCCTTGAGCATCTTGTTCTCGAAGCTCTGTTCCTCGACCACCGCCTTGGCGACGTCATAGAACGAGATCACGCCCATCAGTGTACGGTTGTCGAGCACCGGCAGATAGCGCGTGTGGCGCTCCAGCATCATGCGGCGCACTTCATTGACGTCGGTCTCGGGCGTGCAGGTCAGCGGCGCGTCGTCCATGATCTTGCGCAGGCTGTGCGTGCCGACTGTGCCGTCATTCTTCGCCAGGGTCTCGATGATCTCGCGGAAGGTCAGCATGCCGACCAGCTCGCCGTACTCCATGATCACCACCGAGCCGATATCGTGCTCGGCCATGGTGTTGACCGCTTCCAGCAGCGACGTGTCCGGATTGACGGTGTACAAGGTGTTGCCCTTGATCTGAAGGATGTCGCTGACTTTCATGACGGTCTCCGCGGCTGCCGGCAGGCAGCGTTGTATCGATTTGTTCGTGTTTGTTTGCAAATGCACTGGAAAAGCCGGCAAAGGCCCGTCCGATGCGGCGATGCTAGCCCAAACCGGGCGATCAAGTAAAGCGAGCATTCCTTCCAGACTGCGCTTCCAGATGTGCGTCCACGTGCGACGTGCGCGTTTCCCTCGATGGCGCCGCCGTACGCCGGTGCTAGGATGCCCACCGGAGACAACCACTAGCGAGACACCCATGTCCGGAACCCGCTTCGATACGCTGACGCTGCATGCTGGCGCCGCGCCGGACCCCGCCACCGGGGCCCGTGCCACACCGATCCATCTGACCACCTCGTTTGTGTTTCGCGACAGCGAGCACGCGGCCTCGCTGTTCAATATGGAGCGCGCGGGACACGTGTATTCGCGTATTTCAAACCCGACCGTGGCGGTGTTCGAGGAGCGCGTGGCCGCGCTCGAGGGCGGCGCGGGGGCGATCGGCACGGCCTCGGGGCAGGCGGCGTTGCATCTGGCGGTGGCCACGCTGATGGGGGCGGGGTCGCATATCGTGGCGTCGTCGGCGCTCTATGGCGGCTCGCACAACCTGTTGCACTACACGATGCGCCGCTTTGGCATCGAGACCACGTTCGTCGATCCGCGCGATATCGACGCGTGGCGTGCGGCAATCCGGCCCGAGACGCGGCTGCTGTTTGGCGAGACGCTCGGCAACCCGGGGCTGGATGTGCTCGATATCGAGACCGTGGCGCAGCTTGGGCAGGATCATCGGATTCCGCTGCTGGTGGACTCCACGTTCACCACGCCCTATCTGCTGCGTCCGTTCGACCATGGTGCCGGCATGGTCTATCACTCGGCGACCAAGTTTCTGGGTGGGCATGGCACGACGATTGGTGGGGTGCTGGTGGAAGGTGGCACGTTCGACTTTGATGCGTCGGGGCGCTTTCCCGAACTCTCCGAGCCGTATGCGGGGTTCCACAATATGGTGTTCACCGAGGAGAGCACGGTGGCACCGTTCCTGTTGCGCGCGCGGCGTGAGGGACTGCGCGATTTTGGCGCGGCGATGAATCCGATGGCGGCGTGGCAGCTGCTGCAGGGCATCGAGACGCTGCCGCTGCGGATGGCGCGCCATGTCGACAACACGCGCCGCGTGGTGGCGTTTCTCGCCGCGCATCCGATGGTCGAGGCGGTGGCCTATCCGGAGCTGGAGTCGCATCCGGACCATGCGCTGGCCAGGCGATTGCTGCCGCGCGGTTGCGGCGCGGTGTTCAGCTTCAACCTGCGCGCGGATCGCGTGGCGGGGCAGCGGTTTATCGAAAGCCTGTCGTTGTTCTCGCACCTGGCCAATGTGGGCGATGCGCGTTCGCTGGTGATTCATCCTGCTTCCACCACACACTTCCGCATGGATGCGGCCGCGCTCAAGGCGGCGGGGATTGGCGAAGGGACGATCCGGTTGTCGATCGGGCTCGAGGATCCGGACGATCTGATCGACGATCTCAAGCGCGGCCTCAAGGCCGCCGAGCGCGCGATGGGCGCGGGTGCTAAGGGAGGCCGCTGATGGAACTCACCGTTCAGGGCCAGAATGCCTATGCCTATACCGGTGGCAAGCCGTTCAACGCCACCCTGCCCTGTGCCGTGTTCGTGCACGGGGCGCAGAACGATCACAGCGTCTGGGGGTTGCAGACGCGCTGGTTTGCCAATCATGGGTTCTCGGTGCTTGCGGTGGATCTGCCGGGGCATCATCGCAGCGCGGGGGCGCCGTTGACCACGGTCGAGGCGATGGCGGATTGGGTCATGGCGCTGGTCGCCGCGGCGGGCGTCACTGCGCCGGCGCTGGTGTTTGGCCACAGCATGGGGTCGCTGATCGCTTTGGAATGCGCGGCGCGGCATGCGGGGGCGGTGCGTGGGATTGGTTTGCTGGCGACCGCGTATCCGATGAAGGTTTCCGAGGCGCTGCTCGACGCCGCGCTACATCGCGAGCCGGAAGCCATTGCGATGGTCACGCAGTGGTCGTTATCGAGCCTTGCCAACAAGCCATCTTCGCCCGGGCCCGGGGCGTGGATGCATGGTGGCAGCCAACGGCTGATGGAACGCGTGGCGCGGCGCAATCCGGATGCGCATGTGTTTCATACCGATTTCACGGCGTGCAACGCCTATGCGCATGGCGAGGAGGCGGCGGCTGGCGTGTCGTGTCCGGCGTTGTTCGTGACGGGGACGAAGGATCAGATGACATCGCCGAAGGCCGCGCAGGCACTGGCCGCGCGGATGGCCGACGCGACGCTGGTCACGGTGCCTTGCGGGCATGCGTTGATGGGGGAGCGGCCGGATGAGGTGCTGGATGCGTTGGCGGCCTTTGCAAGGAAAGTGCCCTCTCCCCCGGCCCCTCTCCCCGGGGGAGAGGGGAGCAAATCAAAACAATAGGGATTTGATACCCCACTCCCCCGGCCCCTCTCCCCTAAGGGAGAGGGGAGCAAACCGGCGGCATAGGCGCGGTCTGCGCCACGGTCCTGCGCCATCGGTGCTCCGCTCTCTCCCCCAAGCTCAGGGAGCGAACCAGCGGTATGCGCGCGGTCTGCGCCCGGTGTTCTCCCCTCTCCCTCAGGGAGAGGGGTCGGGGGAGAGGGTGAATTCAAACTTACCTATTGTTTGCTCCCCTCTCCCTGCGGGAGAGGGGCCGGGGGTGAGGGCGAGCGGCGTAGCCGCTCATGCAAGTTAAATCTGGCCGTGCCAGCCCGGTGGCACCACCTCCAGCACTGGCTTGCCTTCCTCCTGCTGACGGAACACGACCTCCAGCGGCTGGTTCAGCTGGGGGTTGTCGAGGATGCCGCGCAGGCGGTCCACGCCCTGCATCTGGTGCGCCAGCGCGGTGCGCGGAAGCCGCGCGAGGTTCAGCACCAGGCGGTCGTGCAGCACGCGTAGCGTTACCTGCGAGGGATCGCACAGCAGCGCCCAGTGCGCCTGACCGCGTTCCTGCTGGAGCTTGCCGATCAGGTGCAGGCCCTTGAGCTTGCCCAGCAGACTGGCAAGGTAGTCCGCCTCCACCCTTAGCTTACGGCCCATGTCGAGTTCGCCCACGCTGCGCGGCACCTCGTCGCGGGCGCGGTACAGCAGGTACAGCACGCCGAGCGCGTCGAAGAACTCGCTGCCCGCGAACGAGCGGCGGCGCCAGTAGCCCTGCCGGATCACCGGCAGATTGGCGGCGATGGTCGCGCCGAGCAGCGTGACGAGCCAGCTCACATACATCCACAGCAGGAACAGCGGCAACACCGCGAACGTGCCGTACACCGCGGTGTAGGTCGGGATATGCGTAATGAAGTAGCCAAAACCACGTTTGGCGATTTCGAACGCGACGGCGGCCACCAGACCGGCCGCGATCGCATCGCGCCATTCCACGTACGCGTAGGGCACCGCCATGTACAGGAACGCGAACGCGACGGCCGACAGCAGCACCGGTGTGAGACCTACTAGCAGTCCCACGCCGAACGGCATCGTGCTGACATAGCCGGCCGAGATCGAGATCAGGTACGAGCTGATCGACAGGCTCGCGCCAATCAGCACGGGCCCAAGCGTCAGCACGGCCCAGAACACCAGCACACGCTGCGCGAACGGCCGGCGGCGCTTGACGCGCCAGATCGCGTTGAGCGCGTCCTCCACCGTCAACATCGTCAGCACGGACGTAAGCATCAGCCCGACCAGACCCAGCGCGGTCAACCCGCGCGCGCTCTTGGCGAACTGGCCGATATAGCGCGACACCGAGTCGCTGATATTGCCGCCCGGAATCAGATTCTGGAACAGGAAGGCCTCGATCTGGCCGCGGAAGTCGCGGAACATCGGAAACGCCGCGAGCAGCGCGAACGCGACCGTGAGCACGGGCACCACGGCCAGTACGGTGGTAAACGTCAGACTGGCCGAGACCTGCGGCAGACGGTCCTCGGCGGCGCGGCGTAGCGCGTAGCGGGAAAGCGCGCGCACCTTCTGCAGGTTCCATTCCCTGCGCAGGCGGGCGATGCGTACAGCGGGCATGCGGGAGCGATTTCCTTGTATTGGGGTTGGCGGGGTTGGCAGTCAATCTTTCGGACGCGTGTGGCCCGAGAGAAGCACGCAACTATAATACGCGCATTGTTCACGGCACCGCCGTCACCGTACGGTCCGGTTCCCCTCGATCGCCGAGCCTTCATGACAGACATTCTGGTCCTGTTCTACAGCCGTCACGGCAATACCCGCAAGCTCGCCGAGCTGATCGCCAATGGCATCGACAGCGTGCCCGGCGCGCAGGCGCGCGTGCGCACGGTGCCGCCGGTCTCCACCGTGTGCGAGGCCACAGCCGCCGATATTCCCGCGGAAGGCGCCCCGTACGCGGAACTGCGCGACCTCGAGGAATGCGCGGGCCTGGCGCTGGGCAGCCCGACCCGCTTCGGCAATATGGCCGCGCCGATGAAGTACTTTCTCGACGGCACGGTCTCGCAATGGCTGTCTGGCGCGCTGGCCGGCAAGCCCGCCTGCGTGTTTACCTCCACCGGCAGTCTGCATGGCGGCCAGGAAACCACACTGCTGTCGATGATGCTGCCGCTGTTCCACCACGGCATGCTCGTGATGGGGCTCCCCTATTCCGAGCCCGGGCTGATGACCACGACCGCCGGGGGCACGCCTTACGGCCCGAGCCATCATGCGCATGTCGACAATCGCGGACCGATCTCCGAGCACGAATCGGCGCTGGCGGTGGCGATGGGCCGCCGTCTCGCGCAGACCGCGCTGAAGCTGAAGGGCAATGCAGCGGAGGCCGCGGCATGACGCCCCCCGCCGCCGCGCTTCACAATACCGCGCTTCATCGCGCCAGCCTGATCAGCCTGATTGCGCTGATGGTGCTATGCATCGCGTGGGAATGGTTTCTGGCACCGCTGCGGCCCGGTGGCTCGTGGCTGATCGTCAAGGTGGTGTTTCTGCTGCCGGTGCTGCGCGGCGTGATTACGCGCAATCGCTATACGCTGCAGTGGTCGTCGATGCTGATCCTGCTGTACTTCACCGAGGGCGTGGTGCGCGCGACCAGCGATCGCGGACCGTCGGCGCTGCTGGCGATCGTCGAGGTGGCCCTGACGCTGGTGTTCTTTTTCAGCACGATCTTTTATTTGCGCCCTTACAAGCAGCACTCGCGCGCGCAGACCAAGAATAAAACGCGCTGAGTGCGCCATCCGGAGACAACCGTTCTTATGCCCACCGCGAAACCCGATTCGTTTCTCGACCTGTGCCGTGCCGCCATCGGCGCGCAGCATGTACTGACCGAGACCGAGGACAAGGCCTCTTACCTGACCGACTGGCGCCAGCGCTATACCGGCGATGCCTTGGCCGTATTGCGTCCCGGCACCACGCAGGAAGTGGCCGCCATCGTGCATGCCTGCCATGCGCATGATTTTGCGATCGTGCCGCAGGGTGGCAATACGGGCTTGTGCGGCGGGGCCACGCCCGCGGCAGGCGAGGCGGCCGCGCGTGGCGTGGTGGTGCTGTCGCTGCAGCGGCTCAATCGGATTCGGCAGGTGGATCCGGTGAACAACACCGTGACCGTGGAAGCAGGCGTGGTGTTGCAGCAGTTGCAGGATGCCGCGCGCGAGCACGATCGGTTGTTTCCGCTGAGTCTTGCCGCCGAGGGTAGCTGCACGATTGGCGGCAATCTGTCGACGAACGCCGGTGGCACGGGCGTGCTGCGCTATGGCAATACGCGTGAGCTGTGTCTGGGGCTCGAGGTGGTGACGGCCACTGGCGAGGTCTGGGAGGGGCTGCGGGGTCTGCGCAAGGACAACACCGGGTATGACCTGCGCGATCTGTTCATTGGTGCCGAGGGCACGCTTGGGATCATCACCGCCGCGGTGATGAAGCTCTATCCGGCGCCGCGCGCGCGGGTGACCGCGCTGGCCGCGCTACAGAGTCCGCGCGATGCGCTGGCGCTGCTGTCCATCGCGCAATCGCATGCGGGGTCTATGCTGACGGGCTTCGAGCTGATGTCGGAGCTGTGCATGACGCTGGTCACGCGGCATTATCCGCAGTTGCGCTATCCGTTCGCGCAACCGTATCCGCAGCTTGTGTTGCTGGAGTTGTCGGACAGCGAGAGCGAGGAGCATGCGCGGGCGATTTTCGAGACCATGATGACGGCGGCGTTCGAGGCCGGTGTGGTGCTCGATGCCGTGGTGGCCGAATCGATGCAGCAGTCGCGTGATTTGTGGAATTTGCGCGAGCATATTCCGCTGGCGCAGGTGGAGGAAGGGAAGAACATCAAGCACGATATCGCGGTGCCGATCTCGAAGGTGGCGGACTTTATCGAGACCACTGACGCGTTGTTGCAGGCGGTGTTTCCGGGCGCGCGCATGGTCACGTTCGGGCATCTTGGCGATGGCAATCTGCATTACAACGTGTCACCGCCCGAGGGCGGGGATCATGATGCGTTTCTGGCGAATCAGGACACGGTCAATCGCATCGTGCACGATAGCGTGCATCGGTTTGGGGGGTCGATTTCAGCCGAGCATGGGCTGGGACAGCTCAAGCTTGAGGAGAATGCGCGTTACAAGAGTGGGGTCGAGCTTGCGTTGATGAAGGCAGTCAAGCAAACGTTTGACCCACGTGGCCTGATGAATCCGGGGAAGGTGGTTTAAGCGCTAATGCCGCGTCAGCTGCGAGGCCTGGCCGTCGAATAACTCGGCACACAGTGCCTCGCCCTCCTCCGTCAGGTGCGCGGTGCCGCGCCCTTCCTCGTCCATCGTCGTTTCCGCCAGCTCCAGTTGCTCGAGCTGCGTCAGCACGCGGCGCAGCACGCTCATCTGGACCGCGGCACGCTTGCTGATGCGGGCAAGGGACCAGCGTTTGCCGTCGGTCTCCTGACTGGCGGTCCACAGGACCTGAAGAATGCCGGCGACCGCCGGATCCAGGTCTTCGCCGCCGGTTTCTTCCGCAGGGGTCTGATCTTCCATGTTGTTGTCTCCCATCTAGTCGTTATCCGGACATCTCCTGCACCGGCCCCGTGCGTGCCTGCAGTGACGCCACAAGCTTGCCGAGCGTGATGACGGCCGCCTCGATCTCTGACGTCCAGGCCGCGCTGTAATTGAGCCGGATGCAATTCGTATAGGTCGGCGCAGCCGAGAACATATGTCCCGGCGCCACCGTGATCTTGCGCTCCAATGCCAGGTGATACAGCACCATGGCATCCACGCCTTCGGGCAACTGCACCCACATCACGTAACCGCCAGTGGGCCGCGACACGCTGGTGCCGGGCGGAAAGAAGCGTCGCACGGCGGCAGCCATGATATCGGCCTGCTGCGCGTAGGCCTTGCGCACGCGCCGCAGATGAAAATCATAGCCGTCGTTCTTCAGAAACTCGGCAATCGCAAGCTGCGGAATCGCGGGCGTGGTCAGTGTGTTGAGGAACTTGAGCCGCTCCACCGTCTCGCGATACCGCCCCGGCAGCGCCCAGCCGATGCGCCACGCGTTGGTCAGCGTCTTCGAGAACGACGCGCAATGCAGCACGATGCCAGCGGTGTCGTACGCCTTCAGCGAGGTGGGATGCGCATCGCCGTAATACAGCTCGCCATACACATCATTCTCGATGACCGGAATGTCCTTCTCGGTCAGCAAGGCCACCAGCTGCCGCTTGCGCTCGTCGGACATCTGGAACCCGAGCGGATTCTGGAAGTTCGGCATCACCATGCACGCCTTGATGCCGCGCTCCTCGATCAGGCGCATCAGCGACGGCAGGTCCATACCCTCCACCGGATCGGTCGGCACTTCCACCGCACGCATACCCAGCCGCTCGATCGCATGCAGCATCGCGTAATACGTCGGCGACTCCACCGCAATCGCGTCACCGGGCTTGGCCACCGCCTGCAGACACAGGTTGATCGCCTCGGTGGCGCCAATCGTGATGATCAGTTCGTTGGGGTCGATGGTGTAGCCGTTCTCGAGATAGCGCCGCGTGATCTGGCGAATCAGTTGCGGCTGGCCCGGCGGCAGATCGTCGAGCACGTTCCATGTCGCGTAGCGGCGACCGATATTGTTGGCGTACTGGTTGATGCGCTGCCATGGAAACAGCGTGGGATCGGGATACGGCGACCCGAGCGCGATCGCATCGTCGGAGCGGATCGAGCGCAGCGTCGACAGCACCATGCCGCTGACATCCACCGCCGACGGCCGTGGGTCAGGCCGCGATGGCCGCAACTCGACGACCGGCTCCTCGCGCCGGGCGCGCACGAAGTAGCCCGACTGGGGGCGGCTTTCGATAATGCCGCGGCTTTCCAGCAGCACGTACGCGCGAATCACGGTGGTGATGCTGAGCCGGTGATGCTGGCTGGCCTGCCGTACCGACGGAATCCGCTCGCCGGGCAGCAATACCCCCTGCTGCACCAGCGCCTCGATATCCGTCGCAAGCTTCTCGTATAGATTCACCGCCCGTCAGCCTTTCGCCTGAATGGATGGCCAGCCGGCACCCCCCCGGGGCGCCCTCAGCAAAGCCAACGGCTGAGATCGTAATACGGAACGCGGCCTTGTGTCCTCCCGGACATATGCGGGGCGATGCGCACCAGACCCGATGCGTCACCCAGCGTGGCCACGGAGGCATCGGGCTGGCTATCGGCGCGTACCGCGGCACGCACCCAATCGGTGCCATCGGCCGCGGTGGCGCGCTCGACACGCCAGAACGCGTCGCCTTCGCCATGGTGCGGCACGAAAAAATCCGGCTCGACGCGGCTGACCGGCGGATAAATCAGCGCCCGCCCCTGCATGCGGCGCAGCATCGGGGTGACCAGCAGTACAAAGGACACGTAAGCGGCCGCCGCGTCGGCGGGCAGGCAGACCAGCGGCCGGCCCCGCAGTTTGCCAAGCAGCACCGCGCGGCCGGGGTTCATGTCGACCTGCCGGCACAGCAGTTCGCCACCGGCCGCGACCAGCGCCCCGGCGAATAACTGTGGCGCGCCACTGACAAACACCACATCGCACTCGCCTTCCTCGATCAGATCGACCAGCGCATCGTGCAGGCGCGCGCCCTCCGCCGGCACATGGCCCCGGCGACGCACCACCGCGCCCAGCGAATGGACGAGGGCCTCGAGCATCGGGCTATTGGCATCGGGTGCCGCGTCGGTGGGAGCGTCGTCCACGCGCAACAGCGCCACCTCGACCAGCCGGAACACGGGGACCTCGACGTATCCCTGCGCGGCCAGCGCGGCGATATGGCCCGGCTGCAGCAGCGTGCCCGCGGCGGGCAATGGTTCTTCGGAACGGGAGGCCAGATTGCTGGCAAGCACGCGGCCGGGCGCGAGCTCCAGCCAGATCGATTCGGACTCGCACACGGGTGCCACGCTCGCGGCAAAACGGGCCTGGGCGTCATCGAACTTCAGCATCGCAAGCTCCTAGCGGAAGCCGGACGCAAAGTTGCAGGGCCGCGTGCGGCTGTCCAGCTGCGTACGCAGCAGCCCGTTCCAGGCGGTCAGGCAGGAGTCTTCGGAACCCGGTATGCAGAAAATGACGCGACCGTTGGCGGTGCCGGCCAGCGCGCGCGACTGGATCGCCGAGCCGCCGACGCTCTGGTACGACAGCGAGCGGAACAGTTCGCCAAACCCTTCGACCTCGCGATCGAACAGCGGCTGTACCGCCTCGGGCAGCGAATTGCGCTCGTTGAAACCAGTGCCGCCGTTGGTCAGGATGATCTGCACGTCGTCAGCGACGATCCAGTCGCTGAGCACGCGGCGGATCTGGTAGCGGTTGTCCGCCACGATCGCGCGCCGCACGCAGCGGTGCCCGTCCTCGCCAAGCAGCCGCGCGAGCAGATCGCCGGAGGTATCGTTCTCAGCCGTGCGCTTGTCGCTGACGGTCAGCACCGCGCAGGCCAGCGAAAGTCGATGATCGAGGGCCATCGTGCGACTCCTGTGTCAGTGCCCGGACTCGGGATCAGAGGGTTGGCTACCCCGCCCCGTGTATTCGACGTAGCCATCCTTGCGGCAGAAGCTCAGCAGCCGCACCTTGGCGGTTTCGGCAATGCGAATCGCCAGCGAGGTCGGCGCCGAGATCGTGGCCACCATCTGGATGTTCATGCGCGCGGCCTTGCGTACCAGCTCGTAGCTGGCGCGGCTCGACAGAAACACGAAGCCATCGTCGAGCGGCACGCGCTCGCTGGCCAGATGGCCGATCAGCTTGTCCAGGCCGTTGTGCCGGCCCACATCTTCGAACACATGACGCACCGCGCCATCGGCGCCGCACCAGGCGGCCGCGTGCACGCCGCCGGTGGCGCGCATCAGCGTTTGCCAGGCCGGCAGTTCCGCGGCGGCGCGTTCGATCATGTCGCGCGTGGGCACCAGCGGCGCGCGCGGCGTGGCAATCGGCACTGGCTGCAGATCGAGCAGCTCGATGCTCTCGATGCCGCAGACGCCGCAGCCCGTGCGGCCGGCCATGGCCCGCCGATGATCCTTCATCGCCATGAACGCGCGCTGACTGATCCGCATCTGCACTTCGTAGCTGTCGCAGCCTTCCACGACATCGATGTCGTAGATCTCGGACACGCTATCGACAATGCCTTCGGTCAGCGAGAAGCCGATCGCGAACGCCTCGAGGTCGCGCGGCGTCGCCATCATCACGGCATGGGAAATATCGTTGTAGACCAGCGCGACCGGCACTTCCTCGGCCACGTTGTCCACGGCCTCGGTGGCCACGCCGGCCTTGTGGCGGACGATTTCGCGCGCGACATAGCCGGCGCGCTCATCGGCGGCAACATCGGCGGCAACATCGGCCAAAGTGGCCGGGGTGGCCGCCGGGGTTGCCGAATTGGCGGGGGCGGAAGTCGGTGGGATGGTCGGTTCGGCAGGAGTCATTAGGTTCTCGCACGCTGAAAGCATGGAGCCATGTTATCCGACCTTGCCGAATCGGGAGGCATACAGTTGCGCGGCCGCCGCCCGATGACAGCATCGGGCGTACAAGCGGCCGCCATCAAAACGCTAAAAACGCGTCAGCCCTGCAACGCCGCGCGGCTCAGCAGCACCGGGATCGACTTGGAGGTCGGCGTGCCCGAGCGGTCGCCAATGCTCTCGAGCGGCACCAGCGGGTTGGTTTCCGGGTAATACGCGCCCAGGCAGCCCGCCGGAATGTCGTAGTCCACGAGCAGGAAGTCCTGCGCATGACGCTCGATGCCGTCATCCCACACGCTCGTCACGTCCACGCGCTCGCCCGCGGCAAAACCGAGGCGCTCGCGATCGGCGGCGTTGATAAACACCACGCGGCGCAGCCCGAACACGCCGCGATAACGGTCGTCGAGGCCGTAGATCGTGGTGTTGTACTGGTCGTGCGAACGCGTGGTCATCATGACCATCAGGTCCTTGCCGTACTTCTCCCGCGCGCGCTTGATCGGGGTGTCCTTGTCGATCGCATGCACGAGGAACGTGGCCTTGCCCGAATCGGTGCGCCAGATGCGGTTGCGCGACGCGGGCGTCAGGTGGAAGCCGCCCGGCTGTGCCACGCGCTCGTTGTAGTCCTCGAAGCCCGGAATCACCTTCTCGATGGCGTCGCGAATGCGGCTGTAGTCGCGTGCATACCACTTCCAGTCCACCTTGGCCGAACCCAGCGTGGCGGCGGCCATGCCGGCCACGATCGCGGTCTCGGACATCAGGTCCGGCGACGCCGGCTTGTTCATGCCGTACGACATATGGACCATGCAGACCGAGTCCTCCACCGTCACGCCCTGCGCCACGCCTTCCTGCAGGTCGATCTCGGTACGGCCCATGGTCGGCAGCACCAGCGCGTCGCCGTCCATGATCAGATGGCTGCGGTTCAGCTTGGTCGCGATATTGACCACGAGGTCGCAGTTACGCAGGGCCTGCCACGTGCGCGGCGTATCCGGCGTGGCCATCGCGAAGTTACCGCCCAGGCCGATAAAGACCTTGGTGCGACCGTCGAGCATGGCCTGAATCGCACCCACCACATCCTGGCCGTGATGACGCGGCGGCTCGAAGTCGAACACCTGACCCAGACGGTTCAGGAAGTCCTCGCTCGGCTGCTCCTCGATGCCGACGGTACGATCGCCCTGCACGTTCGAATGCCCGCGCACGGGCATCAGGCCCGCGCCGGTGCGGCCGATATTGCCGCGCAGCATCATCACGTTGGACAGCATCTGAATCGTGGCGACCGAGTTCTTGTGTTGGGTGATACCCATGCCCCAGCACGCGATCACGCGTTCGCCCTTGACGTACACATCCGTCCACGCGTCGATGTCCTCGCGCGACACGCCCGACTCGGCCACGATATCGGCCCAGCTCTCGGCGCGCAGGTCGTCGATAAAGGCGTCGAAGCCCGAGGTATGGGCCTCGATGAAGTCCACATCGATCACGCGTTTCGTGCCGGCCGCGATGGCCGCATCGTCGAGCTCGATCACTCGCTTGCCCAGACCCTTGATCAGCGCGAAGTCGCCGGCCAGCTTGGGCGTCACGAACATCGAGGCGATCTGCGTGCTCGAACCCGTGAGCATTTCGGCCGGGTGCTGCGGGCTGGCAAAACGCTGCAGGCCGCGCTCCTTGAGCGGGTTGATCGAGACGATCGTGGTGCCACGGCGCGCCGCCTCGCGCAGCTCGCCGAGCATGCGCGGGTGATTGGTCGCCGGGTTCTGCCCGAAGATCATGATCGTGTCGGCGTGCTCGAAGTCATCGAGCAGCACCGTGGCCTTGCCCACGCCTACCGTCAACGGCAAGCCGCGGCTGGTGGCCTCGTGGCACATGTTCGAGCAGTCCGGGAAATTGTTGGTGCCGTACATGCGCACGAACAACTGGAACAGGAACGCGGCTTCGTTGCTGGCGCGGCCCGACGTATAGAACGTGGCGGCGTCAGGGTTCGGCTGCTTCTTCAGATGATGCGCAATCAACTGGAACGCGTCGTTCCATGCGATCGGGACGTATTTGTCGGTCTGCTTGTCGTAGACCATCGGGTGCGTGAGCCGGCCATGCTGCTCGAGCTCGTAGTCCGACTGCTTGAGCAGTTCGGTGACCGTATGCTGCGCGAAGAACGCCGGGGTCACGCGCTTGCTGGTCGCCTCCGCGGCCACCGCCTTGACGCCGTTCTCGCAGAACTCGAACGTCGAGGCGTGCTGGCGGTCGGGCCAGGCACAACCGGGGCAATCGAAGCCATCCGGCTGGTTCTGCTTGAACAGCAGCTTGTACTTGCCGCCGGCCACCTTCTCTTTGATCAGATTGACGGCGACGTATTTCAGGGCACCCCAGCCGCCGGCCGGGTGCGTGTACGGGGCCACATGGCCCTTTTCTGGGGTGGTGCTCATAACGGGGGCGACTTCCTCGAACTCGCGCGCGGAGCCCGATTCGGCGCCACGTCACGGGAAGTAGCCTATGGGACGGGAGGGGTGTGGGGAGCACACAGACTGTACTGGCGCGGAGGAGTACAGTTGTGCAGTGCACGCTCATAAATGCTTCTTAAGGCATATATTAACGCTAACTGTACTCACCAAAACGGGGCAACCGACCCGACGACGGCTGCCCCGCTGCAAGCAACGAAGAGACGAAAAGACGAAGAGACGAAGAGACGAAGTGGCTCAGGCAGTGATCGGAGCGCGGGTGGCCGGCAGCGCCTGCAAGCCACGGAGATTGCTGTGCCGACGCCACTGCGCATTGACGACGTCCTTCAGCGCCAGATCCGGCACGCGGCGCAGCAACGTGGTCAGCGCGATCTCCATTTCCAGCTGGGCCAGCCGCACGCCCAGGCAATAGTGGATGCCGCCACCGAACGCGATCTGCTTGCCGGCATCGGCACGCGTGATGTCGAGGCGGTCCGCGTTGGCAAAGCGCGCCGGATCGCGGTTGGCAGCGCCGAGCATCATGAACACGAGGGTGCCGCGCGGAATCGTGACGCCGTCGATGGTGGCGTCTTCCAGCGCCGCGCGCGTCATGGTCTGCACCGAGGCGTCATAACGCAGGCATTCGGCCACCGCCTGCGGCATCAGCGACAGATTGGCCTTGAGCTTGGCGAGCTGCTCCGGATGTCGGAACAGCGCGAGCAGCGCGTTGCCGATCATGTTCGACGTGGTCTCGTGGCCGGCCACGAACAGCAGCACGATCTGCGAGATCACCTCGTCATCGCTGAGCCGATCGCCATCGACCTCGGACGTGACGAACGCCGACACGAGGTCGGTGCCCGGTGCCTCGCGTCGCCGGATCACCACGTCGCGGAAGTACGCTTCCAGCTCCTCGGCCGCCGCGTTGGCATCCGCGAGCCGATCCGGCGCGAGCGGCGCCACATCGAGCACGGTGGTCACCGTGGTCGCGGCCGCGCCCAGGCGCAGGCCGTCCGCCACCGGAATGTCGAGCAGACGGCAGATGATCGACACTGGCAGCGGCGTAGCGAGGTCCTTCATCAGGTCGAACTCACCCTCCGCCGGAAACGCATCGATTAGTTGGTCCGTCGCCGACTGCGAGAGCTCGCGCAGCGATTCGATATTGCGACCGCTGAAGGCCTTGGTCGCCAGCGCGCGCAGCCGCGTGTGCATCGGCGGATTCATAAACAGGAACATGCGGCTCAGCCCCTGAAACACCGGCTGCTCCAGCCCCTCCTCGCCATAGCGCGCACGCACGCCCGCAAGAAACGTCTTGCCGAACCGGCGGTCGGTGAACATCGCCTCGATCAGCGGAAAGCTCGCGGTCATGGCCAGATTGGGCGCCAGATAGTGCAAAGCCTCGCCGTTGCGCAACTGCTCATACAGCGCGTACGGATTCTCGAAAAACTCGGGGGTCGACAGATCGCTCAGTTTCATTTCATGCGCCGCCACGCGGATAAGTCGCGGGGCTATCCTCCTTTGGGGGGGAATTCTAGGGAGCGATGCCGACCGGTGTTTTCAAATACGACGCGTTTGCGGGAGAAAGGCGCGCCCGGTGGCCGGCGTCGCAGGATTTTCATCCAATGAAAATATAGGCCTTTTGATTGACGGTGTTTCCGGCGGCTTCCTACCATGTGCCGCACAGAGTTTCCCTAAACGAAACCATAGCGGGCACGCACCGCGCGCGCCTCAGGAGACCGTCCGATGAAAGCCTTCCCGCGTCAGCGTCTGCTGACTGCCCTGCCCTTTGCCGCGCTGGCATGCGCTACCTTCGTGCTGAGTGCCACGCCGGCCCGTGCGGCGGAGACGTTTCCGTCCAAGCCGCTGCGGCTCGTGGTGCCATTCACACCCGGTGGGACCACCGACATCCTGGCGCGGCTCATCGCGCAGAAGACCGGCGAGGTGCTCGGCCAGTCGATCGTGGTCGACAACCGTCCCGGCGCGGGCGGCAATATCGGCGCGGAAGCGGTCGCGCGCAGCGCGCCCGATGGCTACACGCTGCTGATGGGCACGCTCGGCACACAGGTGACCAACCAGTTTATCTACGCACGCATGCCGTACGACAGCGCGAAGGACTTCACACCGGTCACGCTGGTGGCCAACTCGCCCAATGTGCTACTGATCAACAGCACGCTCAATGCGCATTCGATCGGCGAGCTGATCACGCTGGCCAAGCGCGAGCCCGGCAAGATCAATTACGCCTCGACCAGCACGGGCGGATCGCCGCATCTGTCGGGAGAGCTGCTGAACATCATGGCCGGCACGACCATGCAGCACGTGCCGTACAAGGGCGCGGCGCCGGCCATGACGGATCTGCTCGCGGGACAGGTCAACCTGATGTTCGACAACCTGCCATCCGCGCTGGCACAGATTCAGGCTGGCAAGGTCAAGGCGCTCGCGGTGACCAGTACCAAGCGCGCGTCGGTGCTGCCGTCGGTGCCGACGGTGCGCGAGTCGGGACTGCCCGGCTACGAAGTGAACTCGTGGTTTGGTCTGCTGGCGCCGGCCGGCACGCCGCCGGAGCGCGTGCGGCAATTGCAGCAGGCCGTGGACAAGGTACTGGCGATGCCCGACGTGCGCCTGCGTATCGAACAACTTGGCGCGGAACCCGGTGGTGAAGGGTCGGCGGCATTCGCCAGGGAGATCAGCGGCGACACCGAGAAGTGGTCGCGCGTGATTCGCACGGCCAATATCAAGGCGCAATGAGTTAAAGCGCAGCAAGCAAAGGCAAAAACGTCATGACCCAGACAACTATACTGCGCATCGGCTCGGGTTCGGGCTGGTGGGGCGATCGCGTCGAGCCAGCCGAGCTGTCCGCGCGCCTCGGCAAGCTCGACTACCTGTGCTTCGAGACGATGGCCGAGGCCACCGTCTCCGCCGCGCAGGTGCGCAAGCGTCGCGACCCATCGTTCGCGGGCTACGACACGTACCTCGACGAACGCATGCGCGCGGTGCTGCCGCATTGCATCGCCAACGGCACGCGCATCGTCAGCAATCAGGGATGGATCCACCCGCTCGCGGCCGCGCAACGCGTGGCGGCACTCTGCGAGGAACTGGGTCTGCCTGGCGTGAAGATCGCCGCGGTGACGACCACCGACCTGACCAGGAGCATCTGCGAACTCGACCTGACGCTGCTCGAAAGCGGCCAGCCGGTGGCCACGCTCAAGGACACGCTGATCAGCGCGGAACCGTACGAGGGCGCGGCACCGATTGTCGAGGCGCTGCGCGCGGGCGCGCAGATCGTGATCACCGGACGCGTGGCCGACCCTTCGCTGTTTCTCGCGCCGATGATTCATCATTTCGGCTGGAGCCCCGACGATGTGGCGCGACTGGCCAGCGGCAGCGCGATCGGCCATCTGCTCGAATGCGGCGCGCAGGTGACCGGCGGCTACTTTGGCGACCCCGGCTACAAGGATGTGCCCGAACCGTGGAACCTCGCCTTCCCGATCGCGGAGGTAGAGGCCGATGGCACGGCGGTCATTGCCAAGGTGGCGGGCACCGGCGGCCGCATCGACCTCGAGACCGTCAAGGAGCAGATGTTCTACGAGGTGCATGACCCGCGCCGCTACATCACGCCCGATGTGATCGTGGATTTCTCCACCGCGCGGCTCGAACAGGTCGGCCCCGATCGCGTGCGCATCAGCCATGTGAGCGGCCTGCCGCGCACCGATACGCTCAAGGTCTCGCTCGGCTGCACCGAGGGCCATATCGGCGAGGATATGTTCTTCTACGCCGGCCCGGGTTGCCTCGGCAAGGCCGAACTGGCCAGGACCATTCTGACCGAACGCTTCGCGCTGGCGAAGCTCGACGCCGAAGAACTGCGTATCGATTTTCTGGGCGTCAATGCCGTGCATGGCGCGGCCTCCCCCGCGCCGGCCTGCGAGCCCAACGAGATCGCCGTGCGCGTGGCTGCCCGCACGCGCACGCGCGCGGAAGCGGCCAAGGTGGGGCGCGAGATCGACAGCATGGCGGTCTGCGGCCTCGCTTCCACAGGCAAGCGCGTGCCGCACCAGGACCGCACGCGCGAGATCATCGGCGTGTGGTCGGCACTGGTGCCGCGCACGCTGATCGCCTCTCATGTGCAGTTCGTCTGATCATGGCAAAGGAGAATCCGATGCGTGTTCCACTGCGCCGCGTAGCGCATACCCGCTCCGGCGACAAAGGCAATACCTCGAACACGGCCGTCATTGCCTACGCGCCCGAGTTCTATCCGCTGCTCAAGACGCAGCTGACCGCCGCCGCATTCAAGGCGCACTACGGCACGCTGATCACGGGCGCGGTCACGCGCCATGAGGTCGATGGCCTGAAGGTGCTGAACTTCGTGGCCGATGGCGCGCTGGGCGGCGGTGTGTCGCGCAGCCTGGCCATCGACAACTACGGCAAGGCGCTCGCCAGCGCGGTCCTGCGCTTCGAAGTGGAGATTCCCGAGGCGCTGGCGCCGCTGCTGCGCGGCCCCGGCGCGCCTGAACCAAAGCGTTGAGCCTCGCGCGCGGGCATCACCGCGCGCGTCCACGCGCTGGTGATGGCGCGCGCTTCCTGTTTGAGCTGGCGCGCGAGCGCGGCTTCGTTGGCGCGCAGACGCGCGCTCAGCGCGGCCACGCTGAGCGCACCGATGGGCCGCCCCTCGTAGTCCAGAATCGGCACCGCGATGCCGCCCATGCCATCGATGACCCAGTCGAGAAACATCACATGCCCGCGCGCGTGCGCGGCATCGATCTCGCCGCCGATGGCCGCGGCGGTCAGGCGCGGATAGTTGACGAGCTTGCGCGCGGTCTGTTGCAGGCGCCGCGTGCGCTCGACCGCCGGCAGCCACGCGAGTACCGCGAGGCTGCCCGCGCCGACGCCAAGCGGCCGGCGCGTGCCCACCGTCACGTAGTTCGCATGCACGGCATGCGTGCCCGGTTCGAGGTCCGAGCACACCGCTTCGCCGTGGCTGGCCTCGGTCAGCACCGCGGTGTCCTCGAACGCTTCCACCAGTCGTAGTAGCCCGGGCCGCGCGAGCTGGCGCAGATCGACGCGACGCTGCGCCACATCGGCCAGCTGAAAGATCTCGGGGCCGATGCCGTAATGGCGCCGCGCATCGCGCGTGGCAAAGCCCTCCTGCACAAGCATGTCGAGCATGCGTGACGCGGTGGCCGGATCGAGTCCGGTGGCGCGCGCCACATCGCTCATGCGGCGGACTTCGGGGTCGGACAGCGCGCGCAGTACCGAGAGCGCGCGCTGCACCGGCGAGGGACGTGACGCCATGGCGGCCTCCGTCGGAACGAACTTCAGTCGAAGATCAGCGTGGCGCCGGTCAGCTCTTGCAGCACGCCCGGTGTGACATCGGGAGCGAGTTCCACCACCCGCAGTCCGGCTGGCACGACATCGATGACCGCGAGATCCGTGATCATGCGGCTCACGACGCGCACCCCTGTCAGCGGCAACGTGCATTGCGGCAGGATCTTGAGGTCGAACCCGCCATCCTTCCGCCGCGCTACATGTTCCATCAGCACGACGACGCGTGCCACGCCCGCGACCAGGTCCATCGCGCCGCCCATACCCTTGACCATCTTGCCCGGGATCATCCAGTTGGCGAGGTCACCCTGCTCGCTCACCTGCATCGCACCGAGAATGCTCAGGTTGATCTTGCCACCGCGCACCATCGCAAAGGCTTGGTCGCTGCTGACGATCGAGGTCCCACGCACGGTCGTCACGGTCTGCTTGCCCGCATTGATCAGGTCCGCATCGACCTCGTCCTCGGTCGGGTACGGGCCGATACCGAGCATGCCGTTCTCGGCCTGCAGCCAGACGTCGATATCGGGCGGCACATGGTTGGCCACCAGCGTCGGCAGGCCAATGCCGAGGTTCACATAAAAGCCGTCTTGCAGTTCCGCGGCCGCACGCGCGGCCATCTGTTCATGAGTCCATGGCATATCGGTGTCTCCGGCTCAGGCGGCGCGCGTGGTGCGCTTCTCGATGCGTTTCTCGGGATGGGCGTTGACGACGATACGGTGCACGTAGATGCCCGGCAGATGAATATCGTCGGGCGCGATCGCGCCGGTCTCCACCAGATGCTCCACCTCGACGATGCAGAGCTTGCCGGCCATGGCCGCGGCCGGATTGAAGTTGCGCGCGGTGTAGCGGAAACGCAGATTGCCCGCATGGTCAGCCACATCGGCCTTGATCAGCGCCACGTCGGGCACCAGCGAGCGCTCCATCACGTACTGGCTGCCGTCGAACTCGCGCACTTCCTTGCCTTCGGCGACCATCGTGCCGACCCCGGTCTTGGTGAAGAACGCCGGAATGCCCGCGCCGCCCGCGCGCAGCTTTTCGGCCAGCGTGCCCTGCGGCGTGAACTCGAGTTCGAGTTCGCCGGCCAGGTACTGGCGCTCGAACTCCTTGTTCTCGCCGACGTAGCTCGCGATCATCTTGCGGATCTGACGCGTCTCCAGCAGCTTGCCGAGACCGAAGCCATCCACGCCCGCGTTGTTCGAGATCGCGGTCAGGTGCTGCACGCCGCTGTCGCGCAACGCGTCGATCAGCGCCTCCGGAATCCCGCACAGGCCGAAGCCGCCCACCGCGATGGTCTGTCCGTCGCGTACCACGCCCTCGAGCGCCGCGGCGGCGGAGCCATATATCTTGTTCATTACGTTGTCTCCTGTGTCCTTTGTTTTTTTACAGGTTCTTTGCCTGCGCTAGCGCATGCTCGCGGTCTGCTCCCATGCGAGCTCCGCCACGCGCGCGAAGCGCTCGCCCATGGCCTGCGCGTCGGCGCTGGCGGCGGTGCCGCGCGCCGCGCGGCCCTTGATGCCATGCAGGATCGCGGCAAAGCGGAACATGTTGAAGGCGATATAGAAATCGAGATCGTCGATGCCCGCGCGCCCGGTCCGCGAGCAATATGCGGCCACGTACGCGGCTTCATCGGGCAGGCCGGTAGCGCCAAGGTCCAGCCCCGCCACGCCGCCGAGAATGTCGCGCGGCATGCGGTACATCATCGCGTGGTACGCGAAGTCCGCAAGCGGGTCGCCAAGCGTGGACAGCTCCCAGTCGAGTACCGCAATCACGCGCGGCTCGGTCGGATGGAAGATCATGTTGTCCACGCGGAAGTCGCCATGCGTGATCGACGTGGCATCCGATGCGGGCAGATGCGCGGGCAGCCAGTCAACCAGCCGGTCCATGGCCGGATGACGCCCCGCGAGTTCATCGGCGAGGTACTGCTTCGACCAGCGCTCGATCTGCCGCACGACATAGCCGCCGGGGCGGCCGTAGTCGCCAAGCCCGATCGCCGCGTAATCGATGCCATGCAGCGCGGCCAGCGTCGCGTTCATCGCGTCCATATACGCGGCCCGCTCGGCTTGCGGCACCTCGGGAAAGCTCGCATCCCAGAAGATGCGGCCATCGACCATGTCCATCACGAAGAACCAGCTACCGATCACGCTGTCGTCGGTGCACAGGCCGTGCACGACCGGCACCGGAAAATCCGTCTGCCCCAGTGCGGCCATCACGCGCGCCTCGCGCTCCACCGCATGCGCGCCCTTGAGCAGCTCGCCCGGGGGCTTGCGACGCAGCACATAGTGCCGCCCAGGTGTGCGCAGCCGGTACGTGGGATTGGACTGGCCACCGCTGAACTGGTCGATCTGCATCGGGCCGGCAAAGCCCGTTACGTTCTGCTCCATCCAGTTACGCAACGCGACCTCGTCGAGGCGATGCTGCGCGCGTACGGGCACGGTGGCGCCCGCGGATTTCCCTCCGCGCGCGTCAGCCATGATGCGCACCCCCTAACGTATCGCGCTTGATCTTCTTCGCCAGCGACCACTTGTGGACCTCGGTCGGGCCGTCGTAGATGCGGAACGCGCGCAACTCGCGGAACGCCTGCTCCACGATGGTATCGCGCGACACGCCATTGCCGCCGAGGATCTGCACGCAACGATCGGCGACGCGGAACAGCGCTTCGGACACCGCCACCTTGGCCATCGAGCTCTCGGTGGTGGCCGACGACCCCGCGTCGAGCACGCCCGCGCACCAGTCGATCATCAACGCGGCCTGCTGCAGGTCGATCAGGTTCTCGGCCAGCATAAAGCCCACGCCCTCGTGGTCGATCAGCAGCTTGCCGAATGCCTTGCGCGTGGTGGCATACGCGCGTGCGATCTCGTCCGCGCGCGCCACGGTGCCGAACCAGCGCATGCAGTGCGACAACCGCGCGGGCGACAGGCGTACCTGCGCGTAGCGAAACCCTTCGTGCGCCTCGCCCAGTACCTGATCCGCCGGCACGCGCAGGTCGTCGATCAGGATCTGTGCATGGCCACCGGGCATCGAGCTGTCGATGGTATCGAGCACGCGCTCGAGCCGGATCGCCGGATGCGGCAGATCGACGAGGAACATGGTGGCCTGCGCACGCTCGCCACTGCCCGTGCGCGCCATCACGATGCCGACCTTCGCCCCCTCCGCACCGGTGATGAACTTCTTGCGGCCGCGAATCACCCACGCGTCACCGTCCTGCACGGCCGTGGTCTGCAGCATCGACGGATCGGAACCTGCCCCGCCCTCTTCCGCCGGCTCGGTCATAAAGAACGCCGAGCGTGCCGCGCCGCTGACCAGCGGGGCCAGGAAGCGCGCCTTCTGCGCGGCCGTGCCGACCTTGCCGATCAGGAACATGTTGCCCTCGTCGGGCGCCATGGTGTTGACGGCGACCGGACCCAGCGGCGACAGGCCCGAGCGCTTGAGCACGGCGGCGGTCTCCAGCTGCGTCAGGTGCGAACCATCGGGCAGGATATGCGGCGTCATCACACCGGCGGCGCGCGCCTTCACGCGCAACTCTTCGACCAGTTCGGCCGAGGGGCCATGCGATGCGCAGCGCGGATCCTGCTCGTACGGCGCAACCACGTCGCGCACGAAGCGCTCGACGCGATCCGCGATCTCGCGGCTTCTATCGGTGGGACACGGCGTAAACATGGGTTTCCCTTTCAATCTTTCACAATGTGTTGACGAGGTGCCCGCCATCGACGGCGATCACCGCGCCGGTCATATAGCGCGAGGCATCGGAAGCGAGCAGCAGCAGCGGCCCGTCGAGGTCCGCGAGCTGCCCGAGCCGGCGCTGCGGAATGCGCGAGATCAGCGCGCGGCCCGCGTCGGTCTGCCAGAAATCGCGATTGAGCTCGGTATCGATATAGCCCGGTGCGATGGCATTGACCCGAATGCCGTGGCGCGCCCATTCGAGCGCGAGCGTCTGCGTCAGCTGCACCACGCCGGCCTTGGACACCGCGTACGACACCACCCCGCCGGCCTGGCGCAAACCCAGTACCGAGGCGATATTGACGATGCTGCCGCCGCCGCGCTCGCGCATGCCTGCCGCCAGCGCCTGCGCGACGAAGAACATGCCCTTGAGGTTGGTGTCGAGCACGAGGTCCCAGTCGGCCTCGGTGTGCTTGAGCGCGGCGCCTTCGCGCACCAGTCCGGCGTTGTTGATAAGGATATCGATCGGCCCGGCTTCCGCGACCATGGCCGCGCGCGAGGCCGCATCGGTCACGTCCAGTGCCACGCATTGCGCGTTCCCATACGGTTCCAACTGGCGGGCCACGTCCCGCAGCGCTTCCACGCGCCGTGCCGCCAGCACCAGTTCGGCTCCCTGCGCCGCGAGCCGCTGCGCAAAGTGCGCGCCCAGTCCGCTGGACGCCCCCGTAACCAGCGCGCGCTTGCCGCGCAGGCCCAGTAGCGTGTCCGTCATCGCGTGTCTCCGTCGTTTTTATGTCAGGACGAAATTGTAGGACGATTTCATCCTATGTCAACGACGGGAATTCCCGGGGGCGCAAATCATGCGCCGGCTGCGCCGCACACAGGGGCAATCCATTAAAATGCGGCTCGTGACAAGATCTCCCGCCTCCCTCTCCGCTTCGCCCGCTGCCGCGGCCATCGCAACCGACCCGTCGGAGGTGCCGGACGATGCTGGCCGCAGCGCCTCCCGTAGTGCTTCCGATACCGTGTTCTTCGGCATCCTGAAAGGACTCGAGCTTGGCAGCTTTGTGCCGGGCCAGCGCCTGGTGGAAACCGACCTCGTGACCGAGTTCGGCGTGGGCCGCAATTCCGTACGCGAAGCGCTGCAGCGACTGGCGGCCGAGGGCATCGTCGAACTGCCGCGCCATCGCGGGGCGATGATTCGCCGCCTGAGCCTGCAGGACACGCTCGATGTGCTGGACGTGGCCGAGCGCATGACCGGCCTGCTCGCGCGTGCCGCCGCGCGTGGCAGCGGCGATCGCACGCAGGCACAGGCATTGCGCGCGGCAGTGCAGGAACTCGTGAATGCGGAAAAGGCGGAGCGCGCTCGCAGTGACGAGGCGCGTGGCGCGGTGGTGTCGTTCTCGACCGCGCGCCGGCATTTCTACCGCACGCTGCTCGATATGGGCGGCAACCGGGAGCTGCGCCGCCTGTTTCCAACCATCCATATGCCGATCGTGCATGCACAGCACCGGCTTGCGTCGTTGCAGCAGATGCGACTGGCCGACTACCGGCGCATCGCCACAGCCGTGCTTGCGGGCAGTCCCGACGAAGCGGAAGCCGCGGGCGTCGCGCACGTGCAGAACGTGCGCGCGGCAATATTGGCGGACCGCGTGGCGGACCGCACTCCCTAGTCGTTCATCGGCGCCAAGGCCGCGGCGAACGATTTCGCCATAAACTCGCGGTCCGACCCCATCGTGAAATTACGCGCGCCACGCGCGACCCACGCCTGCCGTTCCGCGCGCATCGTGGCCGCATCGGCGGGACGCAGCCGCGTCACGTACGGCACCCCTGCCTGCTCCGCACGCGCGACGAAGGTCTCGAAGATATCGCTGATCACGCTGCCGTAGCGATCGCCATGCAGGCCCATCTCATGCGCGAGGTCAAAGCGGCCTAGCGCGACCATGTCGACGCCGGGCACGGCGAGAATCGCGTCAAGATTGGCCAGCGCCTGCTCGCTCTCGACCAGCAGCGTTACCATGACATTCTCGTTGGACCACGCCGCATACTGCTCCCACTCCGCGGCACCGCGCCCCCGCGCGGCCCGCACCGTCGGGCACGCGCCACGCATGCCGCCATCCCCATCGACACGAAAACGCACCGACGCCACCGCCTCCGCCGCCTGCTCGGCCGTGCGCACGTCGGGCACATAGACCCCGAGCGCGCCAGCTTCCACCGCCTTGCGCGCCTCGGACGCGCGATGGTCGGGCACCCGCACGATCGGACAGATGCCGCTGGCCTCGGCCGCGCGGATCAGCGCCACGGTTTCGCCGTAGCCAAACGGCCCATGCTCCTGATCGATGATCGCGTAATCGTAGCCAGCCGCCGCGGCAATCTCGACGCAGTCGGGGCTCGCGGTCTGGATATACAGGCCGGTGATGCATTCGCCGGCGGCAAGCTTCGCGCGCAGCGGATTCGGTGCGGGATACATCGATATTCTCCTCGGGCGATGCGTATCAGCGTGGGGCCATGCCGACGTCGGCGGCCACGCGGCGGAAGCGTGCCATCTCTTCCTGCTGCAGCTTCTGCATCTGCGCGGGCGTGAGCGGAATGCCTTCGCTGCCTTTGGGCGCATACAGCGCGCGGATGGTCGCGTCGCTCGTCATCACGGTGCGGATCATCTCGCCGAGCTTCGCGCGAATTGCCGCCGGCGTATCGGCGCGCACGTAGAACGCATTCCAGCTGTATTGCGAGAATTCGGCGATGCCGCTCTCCTTGACCGTCGGGATATTCGGGAAGTCCGCGTGCCGCGCATCGCCGGTGACCGCGAGCGCGCGCAGCTTGCCGGTGCGAATCAGCGTGGACGCCCCGCCCAGATCCACCATGCCGAAGTCGAGCTGATTGCCGATGACCTCGGTCATCACCTGCCCTTGCCCCTTGTACGGAATGTTGTTGAACTTTGCACCCGCGAGCTTGCCCAGCCACGCGCCCGTGAGCGCGAGCGTCGGCGAGAACGTGCCCATATTGAGCCCGTTCGGCGTGGCCTTCGCGCTTGCCAGCAGATCGGCAAAGCTGTTCAGCTTCGACTCGTTGGCAACGACGATCACGTTCATATTGCGGCCGTATCCGGTCAGCGGCACGAAGTCGCGCATCGGGTCGTACTGAAGGTCCGCGTTGATCGCCGGATTGACCGTCATCGGGCCGATGCTGCCTTGCAGGATCGTGTACCCATCCGCGGGCAACGCCTTGACCGCCATGATGCCGATCGCGCCGTCCGCGCCGGGACGGTTCTCGACGATGATGGGCTGACCCAGCATCGGCGACATCTTCTCGGCATAGAAGCGCGCGGTCGCGTCGGCGCCGCTGCCGCCGGTGAACGGCACGATGATGCGCAGCGGCCGGTTCGGCCACGGTTCGACGGCATGCACTCGCGAGGCGGCACCGGCCAGTGTTGCGCCCAGAACGGTCCCGAAGGCGCCGCAGAACGTGCGTCGCGTGATCATGATGTGTCTCCTCTCTTTATTTTTGGATCGTCCGCGCGTATCGGTACTTCAGCGCGTCTGCGGCAGGAACTGACGTTCAAGCTCCTCCACGTGCTCGAAGCCGATCCATTGCTTGAAGTCCATCTCGCGCATCGGCGCAATCGGTACCGTGTCGGGCCGCAGGCTCTGCCTCAGTGCGACAAGGTTGCTCTGCAGCGCCGCGGCCGCGGTCAGCAGCGGCAGCAACGGGAACGTGCAGATGCCACCGAGTTCTTCGATCTGCCCGGTGGACAGATTGCGCTGCAGCTTGCCGAGCAGCGAGATCGCCAGTGGCCGCTGCACAGCGTCGCGCAGCTGCACGAGGCCCTCGAACGAGTCGAAACACTTGCTGATGGGCTTGATCACATCGGCACCGGCCGCGGCATAGGCCCGGCCGCGCTCGATCGCGTCTTCGGGCGTGCGCGCATCGGTGCGCGCGATAATGGCCATCGACGGATCGCGGCGCGCGGCCACCGCCGCGCGAATCTTGCCCACCGCCTCGTCGAGCGACAGCAGCGACGTGGCATCGCTGACCGCCGGACACTTTTTGGGCGAGATCTGATCCTCGAGCGTAATGGACGCCGCGCCGGCGGCCTCGAACTCGCGCACGGTGCGCATGACGTTGATCGCATTGCCGTAGCCGGTATCGCAATCGGCCATGACGGGCACCGGCACCGTGTTGCACACCGCGCGCACCACCGACAGGTTCTCGGTCATCGTGTAGAGCTCGGTGTCGGGCATGCCGAGCATCGAGGCGGACACACCAAAGCCGCTCACCACCACGGCCTCGAAGCCGGCATGGACGATCATGCGCGCGCTCAGCACGTCGTACGCGCCCGGTACCCACAGCGTGCGGCCCGATTCGAGACGCAGGCGCATCTGCACGCGGCGTGCGGTGACGGTAGGCAGGTCTTGCATCATCGCGAGTTCCTCATGGCTGGGCGTCGCCGGCCTGCGCCAGCCTCAGCCCTGGTTGATCGATCGTCGCGCATAGCACGGTGCCCGTGGACGACTCGGTGCAATAGACGGTGCGCCGCCCTTCGCCGCCAAACGCGATATTGGTCACCGACGTGCCGGACGGGCTGCGCAGCACCATCACCGGCTCCGCGCGCGCGTTCAGCACCCACACATGGCCCAGCCCCGGATTGGCGGCCAGCAACAGGCCATCGGCCGTCATGGCCAGCCCATCCGGCCCCGCGGGGCCGTAAGACGTAAAAAACACGCCGACCTTCGAGACGCCGCCGTCCGCATGCAGCGGCACGCGCCAGATCGCATTGGCGCGCGTCACCGCCAGATAGAGCACGCGCTCGTCGGGCGACAGGCACACGCCGTTCGGGCTCGGGATGCCATCGACCAGCACGTCGAGCCTGCCATCGCGCGAGAGCCGATACAGCCGGCCCGCCGGGTCGTGCATGCCCGATTGCCCCTGATCGGTGAAGTACAGGTTGCCCGCGTGATCGAAGATCAGATCGTTGAGGCCCTTGAAGCTTTCGCTGTGGCGGCGCGACAGATGCGGCGTCACGCTGCCGTCGCGCACGTCGATGCGCACCAGCCCACGGCGATAGTCGGCCGCAATCAGATGATCGTCGTCATGGAACTTGAGGCCGTTGGGCTCGCCGTCGTACTGTGCGACCAGCGTCCATTCGCCATGCGGTGCGATGCGGAAGATGCGGCCATGCGGGATATCGCAGACGTAGAGATTGCCCGCGCGGTCGAACACAGGGCCTTCGAGGAAGGAATCGACCTGATGGCCCGGTCGGTTGATCTGGCCCCAGTCGGATACCGTCTCGCGGCGAAAGCGATCCGGCAACCGGCTGAACACCTCCGCCTCGCGCACCACGGGCGCGCGCGGCGGGAACATCGCATGCATGCTCGTCATCGACTGCTCACATCCCTCATCATTCATTCGGGCTGGATGCCGGCCCCGGCCGCCACCGACTTCCAGCGGCCGACCTCGTTGCGCATGAACGTGGCGAACTCCGCGCTCGGCATACCGCCCGGGTCCGCGCCAATCGACGTGTAATACGCGCGCACGTCCTCGCCTTCCATCGACTTCGCCACCTGCTTCTGCAGGAACGTGATGATCTCCGGCGGCGTGCCCTTCGGTGCGGCCAGGCCAGTCCAGTAGCTCATCTGGTAGTCGATGCCGGACTCGCTGAACGTGGGCACCTGCGGCAACACCGAAAGCCGGTGTGAGGCGCTGACCGCGAGCGCCCGCACCTTGCCGGCCTGTGCCAGCGTCAGCGCCGAGGATGGGCCACCCATGGCGATATCGACGGTCCCGCCGGCCACTGCGGCCATCGCTTCGCCAGCGCCTTTGAACGGGATATGGCGCAGCGTGATGCCGGCCGCCTGCGCGAACTGCTCGGTAGCGAAATGCAGCGAGCTGCCGACGCCGCCAGTGCCGTAGGTCACCTCGCCCGGATGCGCCTTGGCATAGCGCACGAGTTCCGCCACCGTAGTGAAGCGGGTGTTCGGGCCCACCGCGAGGATGGCCGGTGACACCGAAGTCGTGGTGATCGGCACAAAGTCATTGGCGTGGTCCCAGGCGAGTGTCTTGAACACATACGGCAGCATCGTGTACGAGCCGTCGTTGGCCAGCAGCGTGGTGCCGTCCGGCGCGGCGCGGGCCACTTGCGCGATGCCGATGGTGCCGCTCGCGCCGGCCTTGTTCTCGACAAGGAAGGTATTGCCGGTCTGCTCGGTGAGCTTCTGCGCGACGCGCCGCGTCATATTGTCCAGGCCGCCGCCGGGCGCGAACGGCACGACGATGCGGACCGGCTTGGTCGGATACGACTGGCCATGCGCGAAGGCGGACGCGCACGCCAGCAACAACGCCGCGATCAGGCGCGGAGAGCGTGATGGCTTCAAGATGTGGTCTCCCGGATGAAATGTCGTTTTTGCTTTCGAACGATTATCGAAGCACGACACAGTATCCGGCACATCACCGCCCGGCGAAACTCCGCATTGTGGAGTTTCAAATGTCCTCTAGATCAGCCCCATCCGCCGGGCCTCGAGGTCCAGCCGCGCGCGCAACATCGCGGCGGTTTCATCGAGTACCGGCCCCGATAACCGCGAGCTCAGACCCGACACGCACAACGACAGATAGGGCACCGGCCCCGGCACCGTCAGCCCCACCACCGATACGCCGCGGATCGTCAGCCCCTGCAGCAGCGCATAGCCACGCGCGCGGCCGCTGGTCACCAGCGCGTGCACGCCGGCGGAGTCGAGACCGTAGTACGGATAGCGCGTCGCATTGTGGGCGAGGCTGCGCGCGACCTCTTCGTCCGGCATCGACATCAGGATCGCCAGCCCCCCTCCGCCCGCGCCGAGCGGCCGCCGCACGCCGACGGCGATCGGATGCGCCTGCACCGGCTGCGCGCCCATCGACACGTCCATGCAGACCGAGTCGTGCCCATTGCGCCGGTTCAGATAGATGGTCTCGCCGGTGATCGCCGCCAGGTCCTGCACGATCGGATGCCAGTGCTCGACATCCACCGACGGCTCGCCGGCCGTCAGCATGCCGAATTCCTGCGCGAGCTGGCCAAACACGATGCGGCTGGAGCGCTCATTGCGTGCGAGCATGCCGTTGGCCACCAGCCCCTGCACGATGCGCACGACTGTCGCTTCCGCCAGCCCCGCGGCCGCGACGATCTCCTTGAGCCGCATGCCGGCATGCCCGCCCATCGCGACGATGCGCAGGATGTCGAGCGCGCGCTCGATGCTCTGCGTGCCAGTCCGTCGCTCGCCCCCCTCCCGCCCCTCCGGTCGTTCCGATCGCTCAGCCATCGTGCTGCACCGTCAGTTCCACCTCCGCCTCGGCCGCGCACGCCAGCAGCACCAGGTCGGCAATCGCCTTGCCGCCCGCCGACACGTGCGTGCGCATCGCATCCGCGGCGGCATCGGCCTGGCCCGCGAGGATGGCCTCGACCACATAGCCGTGCTCGCGATACGAACTCGGCACGCGCGCGTCGTTGATCAGTCCCTTGCCCTGCCAGTAGATCGCGAGCCGCCGTCGCAGCTGAATGATCTGCTCGGACAGGTACGGGTTGGCCGCGGTCTGATAGACGACCTCATGAAAACGGCGATTGGCCTCGACATAGGCGGCCGTGTTGCCGCGCGCGACCTGTGCGCCGGCCTCCTCGTGCGCGCGCGCCAGCGCATGCCGGCCCGCCGCGGTCATGCGCTGCGTGGCCAGCCGCGCGACCACGCCCTCCATTTCGGCCAGCGTCTCGAACATGGCCACCAGCTCGGCCGCGCTCGGCCGATGCACGAACATGCCGGCGCGCGGCACGATGGTCACGAGCCCCTGCGCGGCCAGCATCAGCAAGGCTTCGCGCACGGGCGTACGCGAACTGTCGAATTGTTCGGCCAGCGCCTTCTCGTCGATCTGTGCGCCGGGACGCAGCGCGCCGCTCTGAATGGCGGCAATGATGCTTTCGCGAATACGGTCCTGTAACGATTGCACGGGTATACCCCTGTTCGTCCTTAATAAAAATATCTATAGGCTTCGCAAATATATCAATTCGACTCTGAGATATTACGGAATGGATGATAGCAAACCGGTTCTCTCCGTGGAGGGCCGCATCGCCACGATATCGCTGCAGCGTCCCGCAGTGGCCAATCGGCTGTCGCCGGAAGATGTACGCACACTGCGCGACCATGTGCTGGCCGTCAATCGGATGGATCACGTATTGGTATTGCGCTTCGTCGGTGCCGGCAAATACTTCTGCAGCGGTTACGACATTGGCTCGCTCGGGGGCAAGGCGGACGAAAGCGCCGTGAATTTTGGCGAGACCATGGACGTGATCGAGCACGCGCGCCCGATTACGATCGCCGCGATCCACGGCGGCGTCTACGGCGGCGCCACCGACCTCTGCCTTGCATGCGACTTCCGCATCGGCGTGCCCGACTGCGACATGTTCATGCCCGCGGCGCGGCTCGGCCTGCATTTCTATCGCGGCGGCCTGGAGCGCTATGTCTCCCGGCTCGGCCTCAACGCGGCCAAGCATCTGTTCCTGACCACCGATCGCATCGACGCGCAGACCATGCTGCGCATCGGCTTTCTCACCGAGATGGTGGCCGCCGATACGTTGCAGGCGCGTGTGGGCGAGCTTTCCACGCAGCTTGCGTCGATGGCGCCGATCGCCCTGCTTGGCATGAAGCAGCATCTCAACGCGATTGCGCGCGGTCAGCTCGATGTGGAAGCGCTGGTGCGCGACCAGCATCGCGCGGAAACCTCGCAGGACCTGCGCGAAGGCGCGGCGGCATGGAAGGAGAAACGCGCGCCAGCGTTCACCGGAAAATGAGCACCGGCAAATGAACACGGGCAAATAAGCACCGGCATTTCAGCAACCACCATCGGGCAATGACCAACAGTAGCGAGACAGCTACGGAGGAGACAAGCATGACCCAGCAGTTGCACCACCCCAGGATCGTTATCGCAGCGCTTGCCGCGCTTGGCATGGCGTCGGCCCTGCTGCCCGCGACGGCCTCCGCGCAGGCGACGCCGAACGCGGCCACCGGTTATCCGAACAAGCCGATCCGCCTAGTCATCGGCTTCCCGCCCGGTGGCGGCGCGGACAACTCCGCGCGCCTCTACGGCGACGCGCTCAGCCGCGAGCTCGGCCAGCCCGTGGTCGTCGACAACCGCCCCGGCGCCGGCACCACGATCGCCGCCGAGTTCGCCGCCAAGTCCGCACCGGATGGCTACACGCTGCTTATCGCCACCGCCAGCCTGATGGGCGGCGACAAGGTGATGTACCCCAAGATCCGTTACGAGGCATCGGACTTCGTGCCGATCACCAAACTCTCGGCCGCGCCGCTGATCCTCGCCGTCAACAAGGACTCGGGCATCAAGAGCGTGACCGACCTGATCTCGCAGGCCAAGGCGCAACCGGGCAAGCTCAACTACTCTTCGTCCGGCAATGGCGTGATCACGCATCTGGCGGGCGTGTACTTCACCAAGCTGGCCAACGTGCAGATGACCCACGTGCCGTACAAGGGCGGCGCGCCGTCGGCGCAGGCCGTGGCGGCCGGCGACGTGCAGCTGACATTCGGCACCGCGCCATCGGTCAAGCCGATGATCGACACGCACAAGGTCATCCCGCTTGCGGTGACGTCCGTACAGCGTTCGAATTCGAGCCCGCAACTGCCGACCATCGACGAGAGCGGCCTCAAGGGCTACGACCTGTCGGTCTGGTACGGCCTGTTTGCCCCCGCCAGGACGCCGCCCGAGATCATCGACCGGCTGTTCGCGGCCACCGCAAAGGTGATGGCCGACCCCGAACTCAAGAAACGCTTCCTCGCGCAAGGCGACGAGATCTCGGTGTCGTCGTCGGTCGCCGAGTTCCGCGAGTTCGCCGCGCGCGAAGGCAAGACCGGCGTGGACCTCGCGGTTTCCAGTGGCGCAAAGATCGACTGAGCAGGAGCTCGCTTCATGACGCAGGACACGCATCTCCCCCTCGCCGGCATCACCGTCGTCGACCTCACGCGGGTGCTCGCCGGCCCGTACTGCACGATGATGCTTGCCGACCTCGGCGCGCGCGTGATCAAGATCGAGAACCCCGACGGCGGTGACGACTCGCGCCAGGTCGGCCCGTTCGTCGATGGCGAGTCCGCGTACTTCGCCTCGATCAACCGCAACAAGCAGTCGATCGCGCTCGACCTCAAGCGCCCCGAGGATCGCGCGGTGCTCGACCGCATGCTCGAGACCGCCGATGTGCTGGTGGAGAACTTCCGCGCGGGCGTCATGGCGCGGCTCGGCTATACGTGGGAGGCGCTGCATGCGCGCCATCCGCGGCTGGTGTTCGCGTCGATCTCGGGGTTTGGCCAGACCGGTCCCTATCGCAATCGCCCTGCCTACGACATGGTGGTGCAGGCGATGGGCGGGCTGATGAGCGTCACCGGCGAAGCGGGCGGCAATCCCGCGCGCGTGGGCGTGTCGATTGGCGATATCGGCGCGGGGCTCTACGCGACCATCGGCATTCAGGCCGCGTTGCTCAAGCGCGCGCAGAGTGGCGTGGGCGAGCGCGTCGATATCTCGATGCTCGATTGCCAGGTGGCGTTACTGGAAAATCCGATCGCGCGTTATTCGGCCACCGGCAGTGTGCCCAGGCCGCTCGGCACGCGGCATCCATCGATCACGCCATTCGACATGTTTGCCACTGGCGATGGCTTTATCGTGATCGCGGTCGGCAACGACACGCTGTTCGGCAAGCTGTGCGAGGCGCTCGATCGCCCCGCATGGGTACGCGATGCGCGCTTTATCAACGTGCCGGCGCGTAACGAGCATCACGTGGCGCTCAAGGCCGTGCTCGAGGAGCGGCTGATGCAGGACACTACCGCGCACTGGGAAACGATTCTGGAAGCCGCGGGCGTGCCGCATGGCCCGCTCAACGGCGTGCCGCAGATTCTCGACGACCCGCATGTGGCCGCGCGCGAGATGCTGCTCGATATCGGCATCGGCGCGGCGCGCACGCTGCGCGTGGCGGGCAATCCGGTCAAGGTGGGCGAGTCACCGGCATTGCGCGGGGTGCGCAACCCGCCGGCGCTCGATCAGGACCGGGAGGCGTTGTTGCGCGAATTCGGCAACAACGCCTGAAAGACATCAGTCCAGCGCCTTGTCGTTCGGCGTCTTGAACAGTGCCTTCATATCTTCCGACAGCGGGAAGTCCAGGTTCAGGCCCTTGGGCGGTACCGCTGCCTGGAACCACTTGGTGTACATCGTCTTGATCTCGCCGTCCTTCATCAGGCCCGCGATGACGTTGTCCGACAGCTTCTTGAACGGCGCATCGTCCTTGCGCAGCATGCAGCCATAGGCCTCACGCGACTGCGGCTTGCCGACGACGATCCAGTCGTTCATGTTGCGGGCCTTGGCGCGCTCCCCGAACAGCAGCGCATCGTCCATCATGAACGCCACGGCACGGCCGGACTCCAGCGTCAGGAACGACTGACCGTGGTCCTTGGTGCTGATGATGTTCATGCCCATCTGCTGCTCGTCGTTCATCTTGCGCAGCAGGCGCTCGGACGTGGTGCCAGCGGTCGTCACCACATTCTTGCCCTTGAGGTCGGCCCAGTCCTTGATGCCGCTGCTCTTGTTCACCAGCATGCGCGTGCCGATGATGAAGATGGTGTTGGTGAACGACACCTGCTTCTGGCGGTCCAGGTTATTGGTGGTCGAGCCGCACTCGATGTCGATCGTCCCGTTCTGCAGCAGCGTGATGCGGTTCTGCGCGGTGATCGGGATTTCCTTGACCTGCAGCGTCGGCAGCTTCAGTTGCTCCTTGATGGCTTCCACGATCTTCGTGTTGATATCGTAGGAGTAACCGACCTGGCGCACGCCGCCGAGGTTGTAGTTGAACGGAATGGACGAATCCCGCACGCCCAGCGTGATGACACCCGTGTCTTTGATCTTCTGCAGCGTGCCCGTGAGCGGCTCGGCGGCTTGTGCGGCGCCGCTCAGGATACCTGCCGCGACCATCAGGCTAGCTAGCTTGGCGAAACTCATTACTTCTCCTTGACCTTGAGGGGAAGTCGTTACACTGCAAGAGCGATGCCTGAAATATGCACCACGGCAGGGCTGAATGCCTGCGTCGGGTGCATGCCTGGACGGTCGGCCATAACCCTCGGTGAGCGGCTTATCGCGGGCTTTCGCCATTCATGCGATACCATGTGGCTTGCGCAAACGCGATCCGCCAAGCGCGACGCCCTTCTCAAATCCTGATGAAAGCCGGCGCCTCGCCCGTTTTCAGCCCGCTCGAAACATGCCCGCTGAATGGACCACAATATCTCCCTGATCACCACGCTCGCAGCCGGATTCGGTATCGCACTGATTCTCGGGTTCATCGCTGAGCGCCTCAAAGTACCGGCTCTCGTCGGTTATCTGCTGGCCGGCATCATCATCGGCCCGGCTACGCCGGGCTTCGTCGCCGACGTCAACCTCGCCTCACAACTATCCGAGATCGGCGTCATGCTGCTGATGTTCGGCGTGGGCCTGCATTTTTCGTTACGCGACCTGCTGGCCGTCAAACGGATTGCCGTACCCGGTGCCGTGGCGCAGATGGCGCTGGCCACCGTGCTCGGCATGGGCGTGGCGTGGTGGTGGGGCTGGGACTGGGGCGCGGGGCTGATCTTCGGCCTGTCGCTGTCCTGCGCGAGCACGGTGGTACTGCTCAAGGCGCTGGAGACGCGCGGCGTGCTGGAAAGCATGAACGGACGCATCGCGGTGGGCTGGCTCGTGGTGGAAGATCTCGCCACGGTGCTGGTGCTGGTGTTGCTGCCGCCGCTGGCCGGCGTGCTGGGCGGCTCCGCGGCGGGCGCGCTGGGCACCGCCGGCGCGGCCGACGATGGCAGCGGCGGCGCGTTGTGGCTCACGATCGGCAAGACGCTGCTGCAGGTGGCGGCCTTCGTCGCGGTGATGCTGGTGGCCGGTCGACGGATTCTGCCGTGGCTGTTGTGGCAGGTGGCACGCACGGGTTCGCGCGAGTTGTTCACGCTGTCTGTCGTCGCTTCGGCGATCGGTATCGCCTACGGCGCGGCCGCGCTGTTCAGCGTGTCGTTCGCGCTCGGCGCGTTCTTCTCGGGCATGGTCATGCGCGAGTCCGAGTTCAGCCATCGCGCGGCCGAGGAATCGCTGCCACTGCGCGACGCGTTCTCGGTGCTGTTCTTCGTCTCGGTCGGCATGCTGTTCGACCCGCATATCCTGATCGCGGAGCCGCTGCATGTGCTCGGCGTGGTGCTGATCATCATCTTCGGCAAGTCGATCGCGGCGCTGGCACTGGTGCTCGCGTTCCGCTATCCGCTCAATACCGCGCTGACGGTCTCGGCGAGTCTGGCGCAGATCGGTGAGTTCTCGTTCATCCTGGCCGGGCTGGGGCTGTCGCTCAAGCTGCTGCCACAGGAGGGCATGAGCCTCGTGCTGGCTGGCGCCCTGATCTCGATTGCGCTGAACCCGTTGCTGTTCGCCTGCATCGAGCCACTGCGGCGCTGGATTCTCGACCGTTCCGAATTTGCGCGCAAGCTGGAGCAGCGTGAGGATCCGTATGCGGAACTGCCGATGACCACCGAGCGCAAGTACCTCGAAGGTCAGGTGGTACTGGTCGGCTACGGCCGCGTCGGCCGCCGCATTGCCGCCGCGCTCGAGTCGAGCGGGGTGCCGTACGTGGTGGCCGAACAGAATCGTGAACTGGTGGAGAGCCTGCGCAAGCGCGGCATCGCCGCGGTGTCCGGCGATGCGGTGGACCCGGCGGTACTGATCCAGGCGCATATCGCCAACGCGGCGCTGCTGGTGGTGGCCACGGCCAATCCGCTCGACGTGCGTCAGATGGCCAACATCGCGCGCGCGCTCAACCCGACTATCGAGATCGTGCTGCGCACGCACAGCGAGGAAGAATCCGCGCTGCTCAACAAGGAAGGCATCGGCAAGGTGTTCTTCGGCGAAGAGGAACTGGCCAAGGGCATGTCGGGCCATGTGCTGGCCCGCTTCGCACCACGCGCGCATGCGGCTTGAGTACGCAGTGGTGGCCGACCGCAGTGGCCGCGCCCGCGCGCTACCGGTTTGCTCCCCTCTCCCTTGAGGGAGAGGGGCCGGGGGTGAGGGTGAAAGGTTAATTCACCCATTGTTGTCTCCCCTCTCCCTCGGGGAGAGGGGCCGGGGGTGAGGGCCCCCGGCGTCTCAAGCAACCTCAGGCAATCGCCAACCGCCGCCCCTGCCAAGATCCAGCCTCCGGCGCAGCCGAAGCACGATAGCCCTCCCCACCCTCGACTCGAAACGCCGACACCGCGCCATCCAGCGTCGCCGCCTGCTCCTCCAGCGAGTGCGACGCCGCCGCGGCCTCCTCCACCAGGGCCGCGTTCTCCTGCGTCATGCCCTCCATCTGATTGATCGCCTCGTTCACCTGCTCGATACCGCGGCTCTGCTCGTCAGACGCCGAAGCAATCTCGCCAATCAGATCGTTCACCCGTCGGATCGCGCGCTTCACATCGTTCATGGTCTGTCCCGCCTGCGTGGCCTGCACCGAGCCCTCGCGCACCGACGACACCGACTCGTCGATCAACCCCTTGATCTCCTTCGCCGCCGCGGACGACCGCTGCGCGAGGCTACGCACCTCGCCCGCCACCACCGCAAAGCCTCGTCCCTGCTCGCCCGCGCGCGCGGCTTCCACCGCCGCGTTCAGCGCCAGGATGTTGGTCTGGAACGCAATACCCTCGATCAGCGTCGTGATCTCGGCAATCTTGGCCGAGCCCCCATGCAGATCTTCCATCGTATGCACGAGGCGATCGACCACGGTCACACCGGCTTCAGCCACATCATTGGCCTCGAGCGCCAGCGTGTTGGCCTCGCGCGCATGGTCCGCGTTCTGACGCACCGTGACCGTCAGCTCCGTCATGCTCGATGCCGTTTCCTCGAGCGAGGCCGCCTGCTGCGCCGTGCGCGACGACAGGTCGGCATTGCCGCTAGCGATCTGACGTGACGCCGTGCTGACCGACGACGTCGACTGCAACACCAGCGTCATTGCCTCGCGAATGCGACCGATGAGCTCGTTGAAAGCATGTGCCGCGTGGCCAATCTCATCCATCCGCGCCACCGGTGCGCGCACCGACAGGTCGAGCGTATCGTTCACCTGCTCGATCGACGCCCGCATGCCGTCCAGCCCGCGACGCACCACGCGGCACAGCAGCCCGCCAAACACAAACGCCACAATCGCCGCCAGGATCGATCCGCCCACCACATTGGCCACCGCCCACTGGTAAGCCTCGGTATTGTCGGCCACCTGCATACCCGCGATCTTCGTGTTGTAGTCCACATGATCGTTGATGGCCTGACGCAGTTGCGCCGCGCCCTTGTCGAGCGCGCCACCCGGCGACAGCACCTGCCGCGCCGCCTCGATATCGTTGGCATTGGACGCCGCATAGAACGGCACCAGCGCCGTGCGGTACGCCTGCATGCCCGCGCGATCGGCCTCGAGCATCTTGCGATCGGCCTCATCCTTGATGTCGTTCTGCTCGTAGTCACGCAGGGCCGCATCGAAGCGCCCCACCGCGCCTTCGATTACCTTGTCGAGCTGCGCCTTGGCCTGCGGGTCGGACAACACGAGGTGGCGATAGCCAAACACGCGCATATCGGCCACCGCGCCCTTGGCGGCGTCGAGGTCCTTGAAGCTCGGCAGCACCTTGGACTGGAGGTACAACAGCCGCTCCTGCGAGCGATGAATCTGCCAGAGTGCGCAGGCATTGACGCCCGACAGCACAAGCGCGATCAGGACGAGCGTCAGGACGATACGTTTGACGATGGTCATTGGAATCCTGGAGTAGTAATGGAAAGTTGAGCGTGCCGGCGCGGCTGTATCGCCGCGCTCCTGTCACGCGGTCTGTAGCGGCGCTGCGGCGCCGGCGTCGGCGCGTGGCAGCACATTGGGAACGGGTTGCGCGGAGGGCTGCCGCAGCAGTGCCCCATGCTCTTCGCAGAAGGCCATGCCGGCCGCATGGCCGATCTCGAACAGCTTGCGCAGGTTCGAGCGCGACCAATCGGTGACCTCCGGCCAGTGCTCGGCCGGTATGCCCCCCATCAGATCGACCTTGAGCAGATTGCGCTTCGGCTGACCGGTCACGGCATCGCGGTTGTGCTCGAGCTCGAACAAGCGCACGTCCTGACGCGCAAGCGCGACCAGCGGCGTGATGATCGACTGCACCCACGCGTCATAGAGCCCGCGCGGCTTGCGAATCAGCTTCTCGGAGCCGAGGATGTCGAAGATCACGAGCGTGTCGAGATCGCGATGCAGGCCCGGCGCGTTATCGCTATCGGACACCAGCGCACCGAAGTTCACCGGCTGGATCGCCGCGCCTTCGATGTAGTCGTCGTCGCCGATGCGATATGGCGGGTAGATAAACGGAAACGCGAAGGCCGCGCGGATATGATCGGGCGTGATGTCGTCCTTGCCCCAGATCTCCATGCGCGACTGCGTCACGTTGTACGCATTGATATAGAAGTGCCTGTTGCCCTCGCGCAGCGCGTCGAAGTCGATCGCCTCTTCGGCAAACGGCAGATGCGCGCACAGGCCCAGGCTTTTCGGCGTGAGGCTGCTCGGCGACAGGCTCGCGAGCATCAGCCGCATCCAGTCCGCCTGCATCCCGTTGTGGCTATCGGCGCCGAAGGCATCGAAGAACGGGCGTGTCCATGGCATCGCCGCGAGCCATTGCCGATAGACATCGGCGGTGTCGCCCGGCTTCATGAACACCTTGTAGTTGACCGGGAAATGCCGATAGATCTCGTCGGCGACGCCGGCTTCCATCCAGCGTTCCAGCGCCGCGCGTCGGTCACCGCCGCGTGGCACGGTATAAAGCAGGCCCATCAGGGCCCCGGCGCCCGCTGTGGAAATGACATCGAATTCGATGCCGTGATCGAGGAATGCCGCTAATGCGCCGGCAATCAGAGTGGAATTCGGCGCCCCGCCGCCAATCAACAACGCCTTCCTGGCCCCGCTGGTCGCGGGACGCAATGCTGCATCGCTCATGTTCTCGGCCTCTTGTTGTGCAGGCTGCCCCGTCGGCTGCCCACCGTGCCGTCTCCTCCCTTTCTTGGCGCCCCGCTATGGCGCCGACTCTTTCCCCGGATAACGGCATGTAACCGCTCCGCCCACATCCGTCGTTGGTGGGGTGTCGCTATCGTCACCCGCGTCATCAGCGCGACACAATGTGCCGCATGCCCCAAAGTGGTTCAAACATGGCAAAGGTGGCGACAATGTAGCGACGTCAATACAATGCACGACTTCATTCGTTTCGCACGCCGCGCCGCCTTATCGATGGACCTTACCCAGCTGATCCTGCCCATGTTCGCCATTGTTCTTGCGGGCTGGGCGCTCGCGGCCATGGGCGTGATCTCGCAGCGCGTCGGCGAAGGCTTGTCGGAATATGTGTTCGCGGTGGCGGTGCCCGCGCTGATCGTGCAGACCATGGCGCAGCCGAACGAAGGCGCCGCCATCCACGTTGGCTATTGGGTCGCGTACTTTGGTGGCTGCGCGCTGGTGTGGGGATTGCTCACGCTGTTCATGCGCTGGCGCGGCATGTCCGCGGGCCAGGCCGCGGTGATCGGCGGCTTTGCTTCAAGCCAGTCCAACACGGTGTTCTTCGGCGTGCCGATCATCCTCGCGGTGTATGGGGATGCGGGCAAGGTGCCGCTGTTCCTGCTGCTGGCCGTGCACCTGCCGATCATGATGACCGCGGCCACCGTGCTGATCGAACGCGCGGATGGCGACACCCCGGGCGGCACCATCGGCGCGCGCCTCGCGGGCGTCGGCAAACGCCTCGCGCGCAACCCGATCGTGCTCGCACTGGTGCTCGGCGCCGTCCTGCGATCGTTACAGATTCCGTTGACCGGTACCGTATCGGCCATCGTCAACGCGTTCGGCGCCACCGCATCGACGTGCGCGCTCTTCTCGCTCGGCGTCTCGATGCATCAATACCGCCTGCGCGACGGACTCGGCGTGGCCGCGCTGATCACGGTCGGCAAGCTCGTGCTGCACCCACTGTTCGTGTGGGTCATCGCGTTCCACGTGTTCGAGATGCCGCCTGCCTATGCCGGCGTGGCCACCATGTTCGCGGCGATGCCGGTTGGCATCAATTCGTACCTGCTGGCGCTGCGCTACCGCGCGGGCGAAGCCGCAGTGTCATCGGCGGTGGTGTTGTCGACGATCGTGTCGAGCGTGACGGTGGCGGCGTGGATCAAGCTGCTGAACTGGCATTGAAAAAAACGGCCATGAAAAAACTCATGGCCGCTGCTTGAAGCACCAACTAGGAAACACCCAAAAAAACTACCTTGCGACTCAGTGGCCGGCGCTTTGGCCGCCGTCCACGTGCAGGATCTCGCCCGTGACGAACGGAGCCGACTCCAGGAACAGCACAGCTTCCACGATGTCGCTCATTTCGCCCATATGGCCAACCGGGTGCAGGCTACCCAGCGCGGCGTGGGTTTCCGGTGCGTGCATCGGCGACTTGATGATGCCGGGGGACACGGCGTTCACGCGGATATTGCGCTTCGCGTACTCGATGGCCAGCGACTTGGTCGCCGAGTTGATGCCGCCCTTGGTCAGCGATGCAAGCACCGAAGGCACACCGTCGATCGCGTGATCGGTCAGGCTGGTGGTGATGCTGACCACGTGGCCCTTGCCCTGCTTTTCCATCTCGGCGATGGCCAGTTGCGTGATGTAGAAGAAGCCAGCCAGGTTCACGCCAACCTTCGTCGTAAAGTCTTCCGCGGTGTAGCCCGTGAACGGCTTGGCGATAAAGATGCCGGCGTTGTTGACCAGCGCGTCCACGCGGCCGAACTTCTCTACGGCGGCGGCCACGGCGCGGCGTGCGGTGTCCGGATCGGCGATATCGCCTGCCACTGCCACGACATCGGCGTCGTCGCCCTGCTTGATGCTGCGTGCGGTGGCGACCACGCGATAACCGCGTTGACGATATCCCTTCACCAGTTCTGCACCGATGCCTTGCGAGGCGCCGGTAATGATGACGACTTTTTGCGTGGATTGCGTTGTGCTCATGATGAACCTCTTCAAATTTGGATTGACCTTGGCGTCTTGCTCGCTGCCAATCGAACCGTCGTGGTCGATGGCGTAAATCTAGGTCAGTCAAAGAGATTCATGAACGGCCCCGCTCCACAAACACTTGTGCGCGGCGGTAACAAATGGGCTTCAGGGCACCCACCAGTACCGCGTCACATGGAAGAAAACCGGCGCCGCGAACACGACGGAGTCCAGCCGATCGAGCATGCCGCCATGCCCCTGGATCATGTGGCCCCAGTCCTTGATACCGCGATCGCGCTTGATCGCCGACATCACCAACCCACCGAAGAAGCCCATCAGCGCAATCACCAGCGCGACAGCACCCGCTTTCAGCGGCGAGCCATACGGCGTGATCCACCACAGCGATGCCCCGAGCGCGGTCGCGCTCAGCACACCGCCGACAAACCCTTCCACGGTCTTCGACGGCGACAGGTTCGGCGCGATCTTGCGTTTGCCGATCAGCTTGCCCCACACGTACTGCAACACATCGCTGCCCTGCACCACGATCACGAGAAAGGCGATCAGCAGCAGGTTGCGCTCCTCGAAGCCCGGAATCGGCAACGTCAGCAGCGCGGGCACATGCGAGATGCAGAACACGCAGATCATCACGGCCCACTGCACGCCCGCGCAGCGTTCGAGAAAGCGCGTGGTCTCCGACGACAGCGCGGCGAGGATCGGCAGGAACAGAAACGCGTAGACCGGGATAAAGATCGAGAACAGCCCATACCAGCCGCTGTAGACCAGCAGGTACTGGCATGGCAGAAAGAAGAAGAACGCCGCCACGATCGCGCGATGATCGCCGCGTCGCGTGGTGGTGATCGTTAAAAACTCGCGCAATGCATAGAACGACAGCATCCAGAACAGGATCACGATGGCAACGCGTCCCATCGCGAACACCACGCCGAGAATGCCGATCATCCACCACCATGCGGAGACCCGCGATGCGAGGTTGTCGATCACGCTGTTGGGCTGCCCCTTCGCCACGCGCCAGCGCAACAGCGACGTCACCAGCGACGCAAAAATCAGCACGCCGAACGCGCCGGCGAACAACAGTTGAGTGTCATGCATGGCGTTCAGTCATCCAGCTCGGGGGCAATCGAGAGCAGCCCGTTACGGCAACGGGCGAGGAATGCGTCCTTCGGCTCGTCCGCCGCCAGTGTCAGCGGCGTGCCGAATGTCACCGTGCATAGCAGCGGCACGGGCACGATCTCGCCCTTTGGCATCACGCGATTCAGGTTATCGATCCACACCGGCACGAACTCGATCGCCGCATCAACCTTCTGCGCATCGCAACTGCGCGCCAGGTGATAGATGCCGCTTTTGAACGGCAGCAGCCGCTCCTCGGTGGTGTTGCGCGTGCCCTCGGGAAAGATGATCAGCGATGATCCCGCCGCCAGTGCCTGCTGCATTTGCGTGACGGGGTCGGCGGCCACGCCATCGCGCCCTCCGGTGCGATCGATCAGCAACGCATGGAACACGTCCCGCCCGATGAAGCGTCGCAGTGGCGACTTGAGCCAGTAGTCGGCGCCCGCCACGGGCCGCGTCGCGGGCCGCAGGTCGGGTGGCAGACTGCCCCAGATCAGCACGAAGTCGCCATGACTGCTGTGGTTGGCAAAGTACACGCGCTGCGTGGCCGCCGGCATGCAGCCGTTCCAGCGCGCCTGCATGCCGGTCAGCAGCCGCGCAAAGCCGATAATCGCGCGCGCCACGAGTCTTGCAATCCAGTTCATGCCGGGAGGATGTCCATAAGGTTGAAAGTCACGTCAGCCGCGCAAACAGGATCAGCATCGCGGCCAGCCACTGCCATGCGGCCAGCGCGGCCGCAAGCTTGAGAAAGCGCCCGGCTCCGCGCGCGCGATCGGCCATTGGCCGTGGCGGACGACTGGTGGCCTCGGCCGGCGAGATCCATCCGAGCGCAATCATCGCGTCATCCATCGCGCGCAGATCGTCGTTGCCATGCATACGCGACAGCGCCAGAAACAGGCCCCGATCGATCTCGATGCGAATCAACAGCACCAGCTGTCCCAGTGCGGCGAGCCCGCACAACGCACCAAGCCATAACCATTGCGAACCCGCAGTCAGCATGATGCCGGCCAGCAGGACATCGACCAGCGCCAGCACTAGCCCCAGGACATTGACTCGCGCCGCCGCGCGCAGCGATGCGCTTGCGGCCTGCGCGAGCCAGCGCGCCTGGTGGTCGACGCTGCGGTCGACGTTGTGGTCGACGTTGCGATCGACGTCTTCAATCGGTGCCATGACGCTGCTCCACAAAAGCCTCCAATGCCGCCACGCTGTCCGGGCCGAGCACCACCGAGGGCCGCGCCTTGCGCAACGCGACCAACGCCTGCGCGGGGCTTAGTCTGCGATGCCGCGCCAGCCAGCATGCCACCACCAGCGCACTGCGCGAATAGCCGAGTGCGCAGCACACCAGCACGGTATGGCCTTCGCGATGCCACGCATCGATCTGGCGCACCGCACGCTGCAACTGAGGCTGCGTCGGCACCGTCAGGTCCAGCACCGGCACGCAGCAATACTCGTCCGATTCGACGCGGCGCGGGAATTCGGCCGTGAGGTCGAGCAACGCATCGGCATCGGCCTGCCGCATCTCGCGGGCACTGGGCAGACGCCCGATCCATACGTTGTCGGCAACATGATCGACCGGCGACTGACCACGCGTCCACCAGCGTGAATTGAGGAATGCGCCGGCCAGATAGGGAGCCAGCAGCCACCACGCCGCCATCGGCAACGCGCCGTCATCGCGCTTGCCAAACCCCTCCGGCCGTCCGCTGCGATAGACCCATGCGACGCACAGCAGTGCGAGCGCGACCCACGTCAGCAGCAGCCATGCCGTCACCGACCACCGCAATGCCGCGAGCGACAGCAGCAGGAACACGCCCGCGCCAACGCCGTAGCGCCCGGCCAGCGCACGCGCACGCGGATCGGGCTGCGCGGGCGCCGCCGCCCGCGCCAGCGGAAACGCGAACACGCACAGCCAGCCCACCAGCCAACCCGTCGGCACATCGATCAGATGGTGTTGGTACGTGGTCAGCACCGAGATGCCGATCAGCGCGAACCACCCATGCAAGACCCAACGCCACCGCGCCGGCACATGCATCGCGTACGCGACCCACAGCACCACCAGCAGACTGATATGCAGCGACGGCGCCTGATTGAACGGCTTGTCGAAACCACCGAGCAGCGTGAACAGGTGTCCGGCCCAGCCATCGGCCGGCGGCCGCTCGAACGAGAACCGCAGCGGAAACGCGATAAAACACACGACCGAGATCACCTGCGCCATCAGCAGCCGCTTGACGTGCGTGAGCAAGCCCGCGCGCGTGCGCCACAGCGCAAACGAGATGCCATACAGCAGATCGATCGACCAGTACGGCAAGATGGTCCACGGTACGAACGGTATCTGCCGCTCCCACGCGTAGTGGAAATACGGCACGTCGGTGCGCATGCTGGCAAGCGTGTTAGCGAGGCCATACGAGCCGAAGAACAGCACGCCCATCCCGGCCAGCAACACGATGGCGAGGCCCCATGGACGACGCGTGGGCACGTCCGCGGTGGCGACAGGCTGGACGCTTGCCATCATGCCGCCTGGGTTGAACTTCCTACGCGCCGCGCCAGGCTGACCGTGAAAATGCCCCACGGATCGATGCGTTGCGCGATTTTCTCGAAGCCCGCCGCGCGCACGAGTTCATCCATCTCGGCCTGCGAGCGCCGGCGCATCACCCACGCCGACCCTGCCCGATGACTGGTCAGCGCGCGCGCAATGAACTCTAGCTGTGGATGCCACGGCTGGCCCGTGTAGACCAGATACCCACCCGGTCGCACGGCACGTGCGAGTCCATCGAGCGAACCCGCCACCATATCGTTATCACCGAACAACTCGTAGAGCCCCGACACGATCGCCAGCGTCGGCGCGGGGTCGATCCCGGCCAGGCTGTCACCTTCGAACGCATCGCCGCGTACGAACCGCGCAATCTGCTCGAGCCCCTTGGCGCGGATCAACGCGCGACCCTGCTCGACGTTGAGCTCGCTGTAGTCGCGCAGCAGGATGCTCTCCACCGCCGCGCCATCGAGATGACCGAGCCGCGACTGCTGCGACGCCAGCGCCTCCAGCACGTAACGGCCATGACCGGCCGCGATATCGACGATGCGCGCCGGTGCGCCCGCCGCATGCAGGCGCGCAATGGCCTCGCCAATCAACTCCTCAACATGCACCTTGCGCTGCCGAATGCCACGCCAGCCGATCGCATCGAGGTAGTTGCGATCCATCACCTTGCCGATGCCCAACCGTCCCGCCGCCTCGTTGCGATAGACGTAATCGAGCGTCGAGCCGGAGTCGAACCCGGTCTCGTGCCCGAGTCTGACGCCCTGTGACAAGGTGCCGCCAAAGCGCAGCCCCGCGCGCGTCATCGCCCAATACACCCCCGCCGGGCTCAGTGGTGCCAGCGGTTGCGCGAGCCGATCGGATTCGTCCTTGAACGCGCCTTCGCGATCCGCGTGGCGCAGCGACACGCGCGCCGAAGGTGTCTCGAACTCGTGCACGATAAATTGCCGCGCAGCGCTCACCGCCCGTGCCCGATCGCGCTCGCCCAGCGTGTCGTGATAGAAGCCATCGAGCACGATCTTCTGCTTGACGCGCGCGCCCAGCCGCTCGAAAAAAGCATCCTGCGGCCCGCGATGGACCACCCAGTCCGCGCCCGAAATCAGCAATTGCGTCGGCACCGTGATCGCTGCGGCATCGGCCACGATACGATCGGCGGCCTCGTAGAGATCAAGCAGGATGTTCACCGCGATCGGGCGTGTGATCAGCGGATCGGTGTCATAGCTCGCGATGCGCTCAGGATCGTGCGTCAGGAATTTCGCCTTGACGTAGCTGTTGACGAAGAACTTGCCGCGCAGTTTGTGCATCAGCTTCAGCCCCGGCCGCGCGAACGGCACGTAGAGCTTGACCTTGAACGCCGGCGAGGCCAGCACCAGCGCGCGCAGAGGCGGCGCATAGTCATGCACCCACGTGGCGGCAAGCACCGCGCCCACGCTCTGCGCCACCACAGCCACGTCCGCTACCGCGATCCCATAGGTCGCGCCGATATGATCGACAAAGGTCTGGATATCGCGCACCGAGGTCGCTAGGCTTGGGCTGTAGCCTCGCTCGCCCGGGTTGCGACCATGCCCGCGCGCATCCCAGGCAAAGAACGCGTGGTTGGGCAGATCGAATTCATCGACGAGGTGGGCGACGCGCCCCGAGTGCTCGTGCCCGCGATGGAACAGCAGCACTGCGCGCTTCGAAGAGGTGGTGTCGACCGCTGGCCAGTATCGATAGAACAGCGTCTGACCATCGTGCGTCTGGAACTGCGATTCAATCGGGATGCGGGGCGTAGGGGCCACGGACACTCACTCCTCGTTGGACGACTCACTGGTGGAAGGTTTGATGCCCGCGCCACGCGCGGCGGTGGCTTCCTGCACGCCACGCTGCACGCGCCGCACGATGGTGACGATGGATAGCAGGCACAGCACGCCCCAGATCCAGCCACCCGCATGACCGGGGCCAAAACCGAGGCCTAGCCACAGGCCCAGCGCGCCAAGCACCAGCGCGCGGTCGCTCTTGCCGAGCGGGCCGTCATAGCGGCGGCTGGCACCGACCATCGGGCCGATCAGCCCCGCGCACTCGACCATCACGGCCAGCACCGCGAACGGCAGTACGCCAGTCCCAAACGGCAGTACGAAGGGAATCACGAGCGCGAGGTCGGACACGATGTCGCCGAGCTCGTTGAGGTAGGCACCGAGCACGCTTTGCTGGTTGTGCTCGCGCGCCAGCATGCCGTCGATCGCGTTCAGCGCCATGCGGATAAATAGCCAGATCGGCATCAGCAGAAAGATGCCCGGCAGCCAGATCAACGCGCCCACCAGCCCGCCGACCAGAATCGATCCCACCATGGCGGCGACGGTGACCTGATTGGCGGTGACCCCGCGCGCGGCCAGCTTCTGCACGAGCGGCCGCAGCCTTGCCTGGAACTTCGGTTTGATCTGATAGAGCGTCATCTTTGCGAATGTTCTTGTTATCGATGCGTCTGTGTCTCGGCGGGTAGCCACCCTGCGGCTGATTGTCTCCCATAAGGGACATGGAAAGCCAGCGTCATACCGTATCGTGACCGGACAAACCCACCCAATCGGGTGTTTGCGGTGCGCTTCTGCGGCGAATTACCGTTATGAGGCGTGATGTTGATGCTACTATCGCGCACGCGCAGTCTGGCGCACATCACAATAAATCACGGGTCAACCTCATGCCTGGTCATCGCTCCACCCTCCAGCGTCTATTCCTGCTGCTGACGTGCTCGATCATCGCGCTGCTCGCCGGCTGCAACGACGATGATGCATTGCAGGCGCCCACCGGCTTGAGCTACGGCATGACGTCCGCCACGTATCAGGTGGGCACCGCGATCGTGGCTAACCGCCCGAGCGCCAGTGGGGGCGCGATCGACGGCTATACAGTCAGCCCGTCGCTGCCAGCCGGCCTCGCGCTCGATGCCGCCACTGGCGTCATCAGCGGCACGCCGACGGTGGTCAGCCCATCGGCCGTCTATACCGTGACCGCGCAGAACACGGCCGGCAGCGCCACCGCGCGCGTGCAGATCGAAGTGCGCGGCGCCGCGGCAGCCCCGGCCACATTGAGCTACCGCGAGGCCACCGTCACCTACACCGTCGGTCAGGCGATTGCCGCCAACACCGCCACCAGCAGCGGCGGCCCGATCAGCGCGTACAGCATCGCGCCGGCGTTGCCGGCGGGCCTCGCGCTCGACGCGCAGACGGGTGCCATCAGCGGGACACCCACCACCGTCACGCCTGCCGCCACCTACACGGTCACTGGCAGCAACGCGGCCGGGTCCATCACCGCGACGCTGCAGATCACCGTGCAGGCGGTCCTGGTGGCGCCGGCGAGCCTCTCCTACGCGACGGCGAGCGCGCTCTATGTCACCAACGAGCCAATCACGCCCAACACGCCGGTGGCAACCGGCGGCGCGATCGCATCGTTCACGGTAGCGCCCGCGCTTCCCACAGGCCTGAGCCTCAATACCACCACCGGGGCGATCACCGGCACGCCCGCTGTGATCCAGACGTCCATCACCTACACGATCACCGGCAGCAACACGGCCGGCAGCGCGCAGGCACAAGTGCGGATCGTCGTGACCTCGCGCGGCACGTGGAGCGCGGTGACACCTGCGCCGATGCCAGTGCCGGTGCACTACTTCACCGCGACGCGCCTCAACGATGGTCGCGTCCTCGTCGCGGGGGGCTTAGGCGCCGGCGGCTATACCGCCGCCGCATGGATCTACGATCCAGTCGCCAACCTGTGGACCTCCGCCAGCGCCATGCTCGCGGCGCGCAGCGGGCACACGGCAACATTGCTGCCCAACGGCAAGGTACTCGTCGCCGGCGGTGAATTCGCCAACGGTATCGCCGTCGCCAGCGCCGAAATCTACGATCCCGTCGTCGGCACATGGACGGCAGCGGGCACCATGACTGACGAGCGCTCAAACCATACCGCCACGCTGCTGGCGAATGGGAAGGTGCTGGTTGCCGGGGGCTATACCGCCCCCGGTGGCACGCTTACCTTCTTCGGCAGCATGGACCTGTTCGATCCAGTGACCAACAGCTGGACCCGAATGACTTCATCGCTCGCGACGCCACGCGCCCAGCATGCCGCGGCACTGCTGCCCGACGGCAACGTGCTGATGATCGGCGGCGTCAACCTCGGCAGCTACGTCAACACGGTCGAGCGCGTTGCCATCGACGGCAGTGGCACGACCACGGAGTCCTTCCCCATTACCGGCAACTTCACCGTTGCCACACGCCTGTCCGACGGCACCATCCTCGTATCGACCGACCGAGCAGGCACGGCCCAGCGCTACAACCCGCTCACATCGACATGGACGGCGAGCACGATGCTCGCGCAGCGCATCATTCCCACCATCACCGCGCTGCTGGATGGTCGCGTGCTCGTGGCGGGCGGCGCCCTCAGCGGCGGCGTGCGCGCGACCTCGACCGAGATCTACAACCCCGATACCAACACCTGGACCGCCGGCAGCCCGATGACTGCGGGCCGCAACGCCGCACAGGCGGTAGTGCTCGCCGATGGCAGCGTGTTGATGATCGGCGGCTTCAACGGCGGCGACGTGGCGACGGTCGAACGCTTCGTGCCCTAGCGCGCTCGCGCTGTCCTCCGGGGCATCGCGGAACTCATCCCGATGCCCCGTCAATCGTCAGTCACCGCCCACTGGTCTACAATGGCGCGCATCGGGAGCCATCGGCCCTTCTCGCCGAACGCACTCTTTACCTGCCGGCAACCTACTGACCTATGACCCACCAACTCGTCCGCGTCCAAAGCGGTGTCTCGGGACTGGACACCATCCTGTGCGGCGGCCTGGTGCAGGGGGCGTCGTATATCGTGCAGGGCAGCCCCGGCGCGGGCAAGACCATCCTTGCCAACCAGTTTGCGTTTCGTCAGGTCCAGGAAGGCGGCCGAGTCCTCTACGCGACACTGCTGGCCGAGTCTCACGACCGGTTGTTCCAGGCGCTCGCGACGTTCGACTTCTACGACAGCGCGGTGGTCGGCCGAGACATCTTCTATATCAGCCTGTTCACGGTCCTGCGCGATGAAGGGTTGCCGGCGCTGGTCAAGGCATTGCGCGCCGAACTCGCGCGCCAGCGATGCACCACGCTGATTCTCGATGGCCTGCTGATCGCGAAAGATCGCGCCGAGTCCGCGCTCGATGTCAAAACCTTCGTCGCCGAACTCCAGAGCCATGCGGCCTTCACAGGCTGCACCGTGCTGTTCCTGACCAGTGCGCGCGTGGACGACGTCAGCCCCGAGCACACCATGGTCGATGGCGTGCTGCAACTCAAGGAAGAGCTCGTCGGCATCCGCACCGTCCGCCTGATTCGGGTATCGAAATCACGCGGTAGCGCGGCACTCGGTGGCTTTCATCAGTACCGGATTTCCAATCACGGCATCGACGTCTATCCGCGGCTCGAAGCGATGCATAGCAAGCCGTCCGACGAGGAAGTGGTCGTGCATGCACGGACGCTCAGTGGTGTCGACGGCTTCGAGGCGATCGCCGGCGGCGGTCTCACCGCCGCGTCGATCTCGCTGCTGCTGGGCCCGGCGGGCAGCGGCAAGACCACGTTCGGCCTGAACTTCCTGAGCCAGGCCACGCCCGAGGCGCCCGCGCTGTACTTCGGCTTCTATGAGTCGCCCAAGCGGCTGCGCGCCAAGGCGCAGGCGCTTGGCATTCCGCTGGAGGCGCTGGAGAAGTCGGGCGCGGTGCATATCGCATGGCATCCGCTGACCGAGAACCTGCTCGACTCGCTCGGCCACCAACTGCTCGACACCGTGCGCGAACGCGGCATCCACCGGCTGTTCGTCGACGGCAACTCGGGCTTCGAGCGCGCGGCGGTGCATCCGGCCCGGCTGATCGAGTTCTACACGGCGCTCGGCAACGAATTGCGCGCACTCGGCGTGACGACCATCGGCACGCTCGAGGTCCGCGACAATTCAGGCCCGTTAGGCCCCCATCCGCTGCCCGACTACTCGAGTCTGATGGACAACCTGGTGTCGTTGCGGCACGCCCCGATCAACGGCGAACTGCGTCGCTTTATCAGCGTCGTCAAGATGCGCGACAGTGCGTTCGACAACGGGCTGCACGAAGTGCAGATCGGTCAGGGTGGCCTGCATGTGCGCAGTCGCATGATGATCACCGCCGATGCGTACGGCGCACAGCAGGCGACGTTCGAGTCCGGCCAGCAATTCTCCGCGCGGACCTGATCCCATGCCAACCGTAGTCGTCATCGATGACGAGACCATGAATGCCGATGCACTGGCGTTCATGCTCTCCACCGAGGGCGTGCGCGTGGTCACGGCGGCCGACGGCATGGAGGGACTGCGCGTGATCGCGGCCGAATCTCCGGACGTAGTGGTGACCGACTTCATGATGCCGGTCATGACCGGCTTCGAACTCGCCAGCGCGTTACGCGCCGATGCCACTCACGCCCATATCCCGTTGATCCTGCTGACCGCCGCGCAGGCGCATATCGGCCGCGAGCATCCCGAGCTGTTCGATGCGGTGCTCGAGAAACCCTGCAAGCCGACCGAGATCATCGCCACCGTACTCGGGTGGATCGGCAAACGCGCAGGCGAGCGCGCTGGTAACCAAGGGGATGGCGCGCCATGATCCTGCCGTCAGGCAGCGCCAATGCGATTCAGCCGATGGAGCTCGGCTTCTTCTCGGCGCTGGTGGCAGCGGGCAGCCTGAGTGCCGCGGCACGCGATCTCGGCGTGTCCACCGCGGCCGTCAGCAAGCGGCTGTCGCAGATGGAAGCGCGGCTCGGCATGCCGCTGGTGGTCCGCACCACCCGACGCATGAGCCTGACGCCCGAGGGCGAAGTGTTGCTCGAACACGCGCGGCGCATCCTCGCCGATATCGACGATCTGCAGCAATTGCTGTCGAACGCGGCGGGACGCCCAAGCGGCCTGCTGCGCGTCAACGCCACGCTGGGCTTTGGCCGCATGCATCTGGCACCGGTAATCGCCGAGTACAGCCGGATGTATCCCGACGTCGATGTGCAACTGCAGCTGTCGGCCGATCCGCCACCCCTCTCGGAAGATGCCTTCGATGTCTGTGTGCGCTTTGGCGAGCCGCCGGACGCGCGCATCATCGCGCGCAAGCTCGCGCCAAATCGCCGGCTGCTCTGCGCCGCTCCCAAATACCTGCGCGAACACGGTGAGCCGCTCACACCGGCCGATCTGCTGCGCCATAACTGCATCGGCATCCGTCAGGGTAGCGATGCCTATGGCATCTGGCGCCTGACGCCGGTAAAGGGCGCGAAATCCCGCACCGAGACCATTCACGTGCGCGGCAACCTGACTACCAATGATGGCGAGATCGCGGTGACGTGGGCGCTCGGCGGTCTCGGCATCGTGATGCGCGCGGAGTGGGACATCGAGCGTTACCTGCGCAGCGGCAGGCTGGTACAGGTGCTGCCCCAGTACGCGACGCCCGAAGCGGACATCTACGCGGTGTATCCGCACCGTCACCGACTCTCGTCACGAATTCGGCTGTTCGTGGACTTCCTTGTGGCGCGCTTCGACCGACTCGGTACGTAGGCTCGCGCGTTAGCCCCCTCCTGCTCCAGCCACGCACGGAACGTCGAGATCAACGGGTCGCCCTCACGGGTCTCGGGCACATAGGTGCAGTAGCTACGCGATGGCAGACGCGGCCCGGCAAACGGCAAGATCAAGCGCCCAGATTCCAGATCGCTGGCGACCAGCGCCGTCGGTCCCACCGCCACCCCTACGCCATCGATGGCCGCCTGAATCGTCAGGTAGAAATGGTCGAGCGTCATCGACGACGCCGGCCGCAGCGCGGGCAAATTCGCCTTGGCGAGCCAGTCCGGCCACAGGCGCGGCAGGCTCGTGGTGTGCAGCAGCGTGTGCCGCTCGAGGTCCACCGGCTCGCGCAGACGACCGCGCCGCTTCAACGCGGGACTGCATACAGGTACGCGCTCCTCCGTCAGGAACGGTCGCATGACGTAGCCATAGAACGTATCGGGCCCGCCACGAACGATCAGGTCATACCCTTCTCGCAGGCTCTCGACCGGCTCGTTCGACGTGTCCATCGTAATCTCGACATCGGGATGCAACGCCCGAAACACAGCAAGCCGCGGCACGAGCCAGCGCAGCGCGAACGTGGCCGATGCATTGATCGAGAGCGCGCGCGGCGCGGCGCGTGGCAGGCCGTAGCGCGCCGTCGATTGCCCCAGATGCGCGAACAGTGGGCCGATGTCATCGAGGTATGCGCGCGCTGCCGCGGTAAGCACCACACTCCGATGCTGCCGCTCGAACAGCGGCGCGCCGAGCCATGCTTCGAGCGCGCGCACCTGCTGGCTCACGGCGCCCTGCGTCACGTGCAGTTCGGTGGCTGCCTCCTTGAAGCTACCAAGGCGCCCCGCCGCTTCGAACGCGCGCAAGGCATTGAGAGGAGGCAGCATCGGCTTCATCGCTTTAGATTTTCTATGTCAAAAGGTCAATTTATCTGGTTTGCGCGGCCGATTCAAGATAGATATTCTGCACGCATCGCAACCTCATTGATCGACGCACCCATGCTTGGCTATACCGGAGGCCTTGTTTTGCTGGCCGCAGTGCTGCACGCGAGCTGGAACGCCCTGCTGCACGGCAACAGCGATCGCGCGCTGTCGATGACGTGGATGAGCATGGCGATCGCCATGGTTGCGACGATCGTCGTGCTCGTCGTACCCCTGCCCGACGCCGCGGCATGGCCGTACCTCATCGCCTCGGGGCTCGTGCATATCGCGTACAACCTCGCGCTCGTGCAGTCCTACCAGCGCGGCGATCTCGGCCAGGCCTACCCGATCGCGCGCGGCAGTTCACCGCTGCTGGTGGCACTCGGCGCGGCGCTGTTTGCGGGCGAACGCATCGACCTGCTGCATGCATTCGGCATCTTTCTGGTTTCCGCCGGCATCATCGCGCTGGCATTGCAGCGCAGCCGCACCTCGCGCGCCGGCATCCTGATGGCATTGGCCACCGGTGCCACCATTGCGCTGTACACCGTGATCGATGGCCTCGGCGTGCGCCATGCGGCCGGGCAGGCAATCTCTTACACCGCGTGGATGTTCCTGTTCTACTGGCTGATGCCGGTCTGGTTTATCGCCACGCGCGGCGTCACTGACATCTGGAAACCGGTGCGCACCAACCTGTCGTCGGTCGGCGCTTCGATCGGCGGCGGTATGCTGTCGATCGCCGCCTATGGCATCGTGATCTGGGCGCTGCAGTCGGATTCGATGGGCGGTGTCTCGGCACTGCGCGAGACCAGCGTCGTCTTCGCCGTGCTGATCGGACGTATGGCCCTCAAGGAAAGCGTCAGCGCCATGCGCTGGATCGCTTGTAGCGTGGTGACGGTGGGCGCGGTTTGTCTGGGCGTATAAGCAAATATCATCGGAAGGAGAGGTACCCATGAACACCGGATCGCAAGCTTCGTCACAAAACCCATTAATCCTGATCACCGGCGGCAGCCGTGGTGTCGGCGCAGCCACTGCGCGCCTCGCGGCCGCGCACGGCTACGACGTGGCCATCACCTACGTCTCGCGCGAATCCGATGCGCTCGCGGTCGTAGCGGACGTGGAAGCCAGCGGACGCCGCGCGCTGGCGGTGCGTGCGGACAGCGCGGATCCGGAACAGGTGGCGCAGCTGTTCGGCAAGATCGATAAGACGTTCGGCCGTATCGACGTGCTGGTGAACAACGCCGCCATCCTCGCAAGGCAGTCCCGGCTCGAAGATCTCGGCTTCGAACGCATGCAGCGCATCTTCGCGGTCAACGCGCTCGGCCCGATTCTCTGCGCGCAGCAGGCGGTCAAACGCATGTCGCATCGCTATCAGGGACGCGGCGGCTCCGTGATCAATATCTCATCGGGTGCCGCGCGGCTTGGCAGCCCCAACGAGTACATCGATTACGCGGCGTCAAAAGGTGCGCTCGAAACCTTCACCACCGGCTTCGCCAAGGAAGTGGCGCGCGATGGCATCCGCGTCAACTGCGTGCGCCCTGGGCATATCTACACCGAGATGCATGCCAGCGGCGGCGAGCCGGGGCGCGTGGATCGCGTCAAGGACGCGATCCCGATGGGGCGTGGCGGTCAGCCTGAAGAAGTCGCGCGCGCCATCCTGTGGCTGGCCAGCGAAGAGGCGTCGTACATCACAGGCACGTTCCTCGACGTCACCGGCGGCCGGTAGGCGCAGCGCGCTCCGGACTCGACTTCACGCCTCGCGGGTGGCGGTGAACACTTCGCCAAGATACCGCGTCAGCGCGGCGCTGCTCATTTCCTTCGAGAGCGGACCGGCCTGCCCCGACCAGAGATTGGTGAAGTCGCCCAGCTGCTCGTTCTCCGCGGCCTTGCGCAGCGGGATCAGCGCGCCACCCGAAGTCGGGAATGCCGGCGCCACCGTCGAGATCGGACCCACCTCGCGCATCAGCCGATTGAAGATGCCACGCGCGGGCCTGCCCGTGAACAGGTTGGTCAGCGCGGTATCGTTATCCGCGGCTTCCTTGAGCGCCTTCCTGTGGATGGCCGAGACCTTGGCCTCGGGCGTGAACAGATAGGCCGTGCCAACCTGCACCGCCTCCGCCCCCAGTGCAAGCGCCGCACGCACGCCCCGCTGATCGGCGATACCGCCCGCGGCAATCACCGGCACACTGACCGCGTCCACGATCTGCGGCACCAACGCAAACGTCCCCACGGCGCTCGCGATATCGAGATCGTCCGTCAGGAAATTGCCACGATGCCCGCCGGCCTCGAAGCCCATCGCGATAATCGCGTCCACGCCACGCTTCTCGAGGCAACGCGCCTCCGCCACCGAGGTTGCCGAGGAGATGATCCTGGCGCCCGTGCGTCGCACGCGCTCAAGCAGTGTTTCCTCGGGCAGCCCGAAATGAAAGCTAACCACTTCGGGACGAAACGCTTCCACGACGGCGCAGTACTCCTCGTTGAACGGCGCGCGATTCCCCGTTGGAATCGGCCCACTCGTATCGATGCCGTGCTCGACGTAGTACGGCGCGAGCAGCGCGCGCCATTTCATCATCTGTACAGGATCCGCAGCGGGCGGCACATGCGAGAAGAAGTTGACGTTCACGGGCTTCTTCGTGCCGGCGCGCACCTCGGCCAGCGCCGCGGCAAATTCCTCGACGGAATACAGCGCCGCCGGCAACGAACCAAGCCCGCCCGCCTCGCTCACGGCAATCGCCATGGCAGGCGTGCTCGCGCCCGCCATGGGTGCCTGGATCACGGGCAGATCGATGCCAAACAGTTGCGCAATACGATTGTGACTAGGGGTGTTCACGGTAGCTCCTCGTTGTGCTCCCTCATGGTGGAGCATCAATGCGAAAGTCTACCTCTTGCGGATGACCCGCGTTGCCGCGTGGTTTCATCGCGTGACAGGCCACAAGCGCACGACGAGCGCCGCCAGCGAGCTGATCACCGCCAGCGCCGACACCCCCGCCCACCCCCAATGCGCGAGTGCCGCGTTGCCCAGCGCCGATCCGAGCGCCATGCCCGTGAACATGCCTACGAACAGCACGGCATTCAGCCGGCTACGCGCGCCCGGATCGATGCCGAAGACAATGGTCTGATGCGCGACAAGTGTCGTCTGGACACCGAGATCGAACCCAATCGCGCAGACGGCGATCAGCACCAGCGCCGCATGCGGCGAGAGCCACAACGAACACAGCATCGCGCCGAAAGACACCGCCGTGATCGCGGTACTCAGCCGCGTCACCAGCTCGGGCCCACGCCGATCGGCAATCCGCCCCGCCAACGGTGAGCCCAGCGCTCCCGCCGCGCCGGCGAGCCCGAACGCTCCCGCCGTGGCACTACCGAGATGAAATGGCGCGTCATAGAGCATGAGGGCCAGCGTCGACCAGAACGCGCTGAAGCCCACCGCCAGCAACCCCTGCGCGAGCATCGCGCGACGCACCGCCCCATGCTGGCTCCAGAGCTGCACCAGCGAGGCCAGCAACGCCGCATAGGGCAACTGCGTCGTCGGCTTGAACGAGGGCAACCCACGCCAGCACGCCACGCCAATCAACGCCACACTTGCGGCAGCCATCACGAACATCACGCGCCAGCCAATATGCTCGGCCACCACGCCACTGACCACGCGCGACAGCAGAATGCCCAGCAGCAGGCCGGTCATCACCGTCCCCACTACCCGCCCCCGCTTCTCCTCAGGCGCCAACGTCGCCGCAGCCGGCACGACATCCTGCGCGAGCGTGGCGGTGATCCCAATCACGGCACTGGCCACCAGCAACAACCCAAGCCCAGGCGACGCCGCCCCAACCAGCAACGCCAGCGCCAACACCGCCGACTTGATCGCAATAATCCACCGCCGATCGTAGCGATCTCCCAATGGCGCGAGGAACAAGATCCCCACCGCGTAACCCAGCTGCGTCAGTGTGGTCACCAGCCCTACCTGAGTCGCCGAAACACCAAGGTCATCGGTCAGCAGGCCCAGCATCGGCTGGCTGTAGTAAAGCGACGCAACGGAAAGCCCCGCCGCGGTAGCTAGCAACAGAACCGTGCGCGGCGCCAACTGCGCCAAAGCTTGCTGAGGGGGCGTGGAGAAGGAGTTGGGGGTGGACATGTCTCCGGGGAATAACATCAAGTCATCAACGCCACGATTACGGTTCCCCACAACGCTAGCAGCACGTTTCCTACAGCATAAGCCACGCCATAGCCTAGCGTCGGTACAGCGCTTTTCGCGGCCTCCTGCACGGCCGCCAACGCCGGCGTGGCAGTCGAAGCTCCCGCGCACACTCCCAGCATGACACCTGGATGCATCTTCATAAGTTTGTGCCCGACGAATACACCTACGAGCATGGGAATGCCGACCGTCAACAGACCCGCAAGCAGAAGGGAAAGCCCGCTAGCCTGGAGCCCCTTGACGAAGTCGGGGCCGGCATTCAGGCCCACGATGGCAACAAATCCTGTCAATCCGATGGATTCGAACACCCACAGCGTCGGTCCCGGTATGCGTCCGAACAGGCGTGGCTGCACGGAGCGCAGCCAGCCGCATACCAGCCCGCCGAGCAGCACCCCGACGCTCAGAGACAGGCCGATCTCGACGCCACCAACGATCAACGCGGGGACGCCCACAAACGCCCCGACCACAATACCCAGCGATACCAGGACCATGTCAGTTGCATTGGTAGCGCGATCAGCCACACCGAGCTTCCCGACTGCGGCATCCACGCTCGACGCACTGCCCACGAGCGTCACCACGTCGCCACGGTTGAGCACGGTCTCGGGCGCGATCAGCAATGGCGTGCCGGCACGGGTCACGCGCATCACGAATACGCCGCGTGCCCCGTGCTCCCGCGCCAGATCCCCAAGCCTGCGGCCGTCGATCGCCTTCGATGTGATCACCACGTCCAGCGATTCCGCTTCTACATCCAACAGTTCGCGGTCGTCGATTTCACGCACGCCCGAGCCCGGTCCTTCCATCCGCTCGACTAGTAGCATGCGCCGGCCCGCTACGCTGATCGCATCTCCCGCGCGCAGCGCGGTATCAGGCGTGGTCGTGATCACAACGCCGTCTCGCCGCATGCGTTCGATGAAAAGGCGCTGATCGCTCATAGCGGCTTCCAGCTCTGCAATTGACGCACCCACTAGCGGCGAACCTTCCTCGATAGCGTACGAGCGAAGCTCGAATTCCCTTCGCCCTGGTATGCCGTGCGTGGTGTTGCCCTGCATCTTGCTCTCAAGCTCGCGGCACACGGCGGGTAGGTCCACGCCAAGAAGCTTTGGCGCGAGTTGGCTAAGGATCCATGCCGCACCAATCACGCCCACCAGATAGGTGACGGCAAACGCAACGGGGATCTGGTTGGTGAGAATCTGTCGAGCGGATTCGGACAAGGCCAGTCGCGAGATGGCATCGCTGGCAGTACCGATGGTGGCGGACTCGGTCAGTGCCCCCGCCACGACGCCTGCCGCGGTGCCGGCCTGGTAGCCAAAGAACTTGCTCACCAGGAACGCCACCACCAGTCCAGTCGAGGCAACAATTGCCGCCAATAGCGCCTGTTGCAGGCCGTCGCTACGCAAGCCGCGGAAGAACTGTGGCCCGGTGCGAAATCCAATGGAGAACAGGAAAAGCAGGAAGAAGCATTGCTTCACATCGCCGGAGATCTTCAGCCCGAACTGACCGATAAGCACACCTGCCAGCAACGTCCCAGTCACTGCCCCGAGCGTGAATGTGCCAATCCTGAGCTTTCCCAGTACATACCCCAAGCCGAGTACAAGAAAGAAAGCGACCTCCGGATGCTTGTGTAGTACCTGCAGGAACCAGTCAAACGCCGCGCTCATAAGGGAGCTCAGTACGGTGGATTGACCACAACATACTGCGCACCCTGCGGCATGTACCACGTGCTCCCGCACTGCTGATAGACCATGCCCCCATAGTTGACCGGCGCGCAACCGGGGGGGACGCTTCGCACCATGGACCCCACCACCGCCGAGGTTACCGCCACCGCCGCGGTCACCGCCGCCGCAGTCGCGACCGGATGATAGTCGTTGTCCCAGCCACAGCAGCCACCATGGCTGTCCACGTTCACGTTGACATTGCGATTCGAGCTGATGTTGACGTCCCGGCTGGCATTCACACTATTGACGCTATTGCTCCTGACATCGCGGGTACGCGCATCCGCGCGCGAATTGTTCACCTGCTGGTTCGCACCGACGTTGCCACCGCCAGCGCGATTGCCCGCGGCATGCGCGCCACCGCCTCTGGCCTGCCCTCCACCACCGGCATGCGCTCCGCCGCCTCCCGGGCGCGCTTCGGCGTGTGGAGCAAAGCCCATCGCCACCAGGCATACCGCCGCTGCGGCCACTGCCATCAGCTTGCCGACCGTGCATCTCATGGCTGTGCTCCCTCTACTGGCTCTGCTGGGTCTTGAGCGGAACGAATTTCGCTTCCGTCGCGCCCTTCGGTGGCGTGAACGTGAAGACCGAATTTCCAAACTTCGGATTCAGGTTCCAACGATAGAGCGTGACGGATTGCGGGCGCGCTTCATCGGCGCGATTGGTGATAACGAGTTTGCAGGGCAAAGGCCTGTCGCCGGCCGCGATCCAGATCTGCCAGTCGAAGTCGCCCTGACGGATCGCATAGTGATCGCACAGTGTTCCCCCGACGAAATCCTGCCCGGCGTTCATGGCTGACTGGATGTTATCGAGAGGTGCCGCCGATGTGCCCCATAGAAAGAGATCGGCCGAAGGAATCTCGACGCCATATCGCTGCCGCAGTCGCTCGACGAGCACGGCGTTGGTCTCTGCGAATTCCGCTTGCGAGTAGTACTTTTGCTGAGGCTGATAAAGCGTGACGGTCCGGCCGTCGAAGATCAGATCACGCTGAGAGCGCGCACTGCGCATCTGCGCGCGCAGCTTGTTGGGCGCCGAGACCTGAAGGTCCGCGGTCGCCGTGTGCTGCAGTTTCTCGCCGTCAGCCAATACCCGCTCACCGGATAGATCGATCGCCACCGCATACCGCTTCAGCGTCTGGAGGTAGCTCCCCATGGCCTTCAGTGCCTGTATCACGGCGGGATCCACCAGCCTTGCGTCCGGCGCCGCTGTGGTGGTGGCGGGCGTGGCGGCTGGTGTCGTCGTCGAGCTCGCCGACGAACGCGTCGCGGGCGGCGGCGTACTGCTACAGGCCGCCATCAAGACTACGAGCAGACTCAAGGCAGGCAAGCGGGCCATAGTGACCTCCAGTCGTCGGGAGCGCGTGGGAAGCAAGTTGGCAACTGATGCTCGGAACCCCCACAATTTCATTGATATCTCCCTGGCATTATTGGATTTTTAGAATGCCTAGGAGACTTTATCGCAGCACCTGGCGATGCCGAAGTAACGATTTCCGTCTCCGTCATGAAACTTTTTGTTGAGTCACTCTCAGCCGTTCTGTCAAACCCTAGCGCCATGCGCTACCAACCTGAATGTAGAAAGCGTTCTGCCCCCTGCTATGGGCGACATCGACTCCCATTGACAGTCCCAGCTTGCGCGCAAGCATGTAGCGAAATCCCGTCCCGACGCTTATTACTGTCGTGGCATCGGAAAAGTCATGCCAGCGGCCATATGCCTTCCCCGTTCCCGAGAACGCCAGCACTGACCACCGCGGTGTCACGTCCCAACGCAGCTCCGCCTCGGCGACAACCGCATTCCGGTCTTGATAACGGCCTTTTTGCACGCCACGCAGATCGACATATGGTTGCGCATAGAACGGGACGTTACCCGTTGAGAACTTCGTATCAGCGCGCAGCCCGAGAATCCAGTTGCGACTGATGGGCAGCCACGTGAACCCGCGAGCGTTGTACATGTTGAAGCTCTGCGTGCTACCGAATGCGCTTCGCGCGAACTGGGCTTCCACCTCCGCGTAGCTGCCCTTGTTCGGAAAAAAGATGTTGTCACGCGAGTCGTAGTCAATGACAACACCGCCCTTCCCAATGCGAAGGTCCTGCTCGATTGGCCCCAGTTCCCTCGCGGTATCGCCGAATTTGAAGGTCGACGACATATCGGCATACACATAGCGCGGTCCGATGTACCAGTGCGAGTCCGCCACTCGAAAGAGCAACTGCTGGATCAGCGCGAAGCCTCTCAGCTGGTAGGCACGGGGCTGGTTGGCCTGCCCGAAGTACTCAAGGTTGGCATCGACCTTGGCAATCGCACCCAGATACCGAATCCGATCGTCACCCCATGTATGGAAGTGGGCGGCTCCCGCAGCCCAGGTGCCGTTGTCAGTGTAGGCACCCCCGATCGCGGTGATATTGGGCGGCGCGGGCCCGGTGCCAGATTGCTTTGCCTGCCGCGAAGCGTCCGACTCAGAGAAGAATGCAAGGGCAAGCCCGAAGCCATAGCCGACAGCCGGCTCTGTAATGACAGTCGGCACAGGTAACGCGCCCTTGTGCTGTAGAAGAAAATCGCTTGTATCGAGCATGCCGTCTTCGGTATCGAAGAACGAAAGTCGAGGCTTGTGATCGGGAAAGGAAGACTCTTGCGGCGTATCGGTTTGCGCGGATGCCACGCCAATCAGCCCGCTCCATGCAATGCACAGCTCGCCAATCGTTACCCAAACGGACCGCATATGCATGATTGCGACTCCTTGCTCCGAGCAGCAGGTTGCCGCGTAGCTCAGAATGCCTCGTTGATCTGGAAGTACACCCCTTTCGTATGACTACCCACGCCGGCGTCAAAGCGGACATTCACGCGAGGCTTGAACTCGAAGCGGTAACCGATACCCGCATTGGGCAACCAGTGCGCGGATGCAAGCGCCCCGGGATTCGGCGCGATCGCGCCAGTGCCAAGCCAGAACACCATGCCCTGGCGTCCCACGATATGCCAGCGATACTCGACCTGGACGCCGGCCATGACCTTGTCGCGGTACTGCCCCTGGAAGTACCCGCGCATCCGCTTGTTGTTACCCAGCGTCGCCATCATGTCCCACGGCACATCGCCCCAGTTCATATTGGCGTAGACATCAAACGCCAGCACATCGCGCTCTCGGACCCGAAAATACTTGTTGGCCGTGATCTCCAGATTCTCGAGGTCGGTGTCGCTGCCAAGACCTCGGCGATAGATCACGGTATTGATCAGCAACGACTCGCCCTGGTAAGGGTTCGGGATGAAGTCTCGCGTGTCGTAGGAGAAATGCGCACTGACGCCGGAGCTGAGCACACGCGGCCCGTTCGGGTCCCTGGCAAGCGCGCTGTCCGCGCCGCGCTCGAGCTTTACCGCATCGTCGTATTGCAGGCTCCACCCGGCGCCCACATAGACATTCGGTCGCACACGAAACATCATCCTGGGTTGCAGCAGCACCTGCTTGCGCGTGTATGTCTCCCGATTTGCATTGTCGATCGCGTTGTCATATCCCACGCCCCAATAGGCCGTGGGCATATTGATCAGCGCCGCCTCGACCAGAAAGCGATAGCTGTCATCCGCAAAGAATGTGTTGTTCTCGATCGAGATTCCATAGGCGCCTTTGACTGTGCCGAATCCTCGAATGGACAGCGTGGAAAGCTGGGTCGTCCTGGCGGCATTGGATGGCTGGTAAAGGCCGATGGCCGCCGCGCCAATGCCAAAGCCCATTTCCGGGTTGTAGAACGGTCCCGGCAGGATTCCCCAGTCAATTCCATGACTGAGGTCCACTTCCTTGGAAGCGCCAAGCTTCTCGAGAATGCGGTCAATCCAGCTCTGTTGCGCAGCCGCCGCTCCGACCGCTGATTCGGACGCTGGCTCGACAGCCGAAGCGGGATCTGCGCCGTGCACATGTGCTGGGGAACACACTACGACGCCACCCGCCAATAGTGCCGAGCACAACTTCCATCCGGCGAGTTGTCGGTAGCGCGGACCGAGCTCATGACAGTCGTTCATGATCGCCACGTGCATCCCCCAGAATGACTTATCTTGGCGGACGATCGGCGCTTGTCGAAGTGAATCCTTTCGCAACGGATCATCACGCTTTCGCGCTGGCGTGCCCGAAAGGAACCGGTTCTAGAAGCTTGCCGCGAACCCGAATGACACCCCGGAGACGTTGTTGCCGAAGACATACCGCACCACTGCGCGGATTCGCGTCACGAAGACCTCATGGGCGCTTGTGTCCAGCTCCAGCCCGGTGCCGACGGTGGTCAGGTAATCGAAGCCCAGCGCTCCGGCCTGACTTCCGAAGTAATGGGAATGGGAGAGTTCCAGAACATAACGGACCGGGCGATCGAGTGCCCGGAGGCCCGTGGGTGCGCGCCAGCGCGCATAAAGGCTCGCGGTCTGCGCGGCGGACGACGCCCCGATACCGTACGAGGTCCCGAAGCTGCGCAAATAAATATTCGTATAGCGGAGTTCCAGATCGATATCGTTGTCTCCGCGATGGCTCTCCCAGTCGAGCATCACCGACCCGCCTACGCCGTACGCATTCATCGCTCCATCTTCGAGAAACATGATGTCGCGGTCGGTCTTCTGCTCGACTGCGAACTTGGCCACCGAAAGGTCGCTCGCGACGCGTCCGATCGATGCATTGAGGATGGGCCGAAACACCAGCTCCTTGCTCTCGGTCAAAGGAAAATCCCAGCCAACTCCGACGGTGCCGGCGAAGGTGTTCCACTTGGTTGGCAGACGACGGGTTTCCTGACCATTCGATGCGACAAAGGTCGGATCGTATCGGTTGTAGGCCACCGAGCCCTCGAGGTATAGCGGAAATGACTGGCTTAGCGTGAAGCCACCGCCAAGCTGCCAGAGCGTGATATCGGGATTGTCGGTACTGGTGTTGCTGATGGAGAGCGCACTGGATGCCAGATCGGGCACGACGGCGAATGACATCAATGTCAGCACCGCGTTAGCCTGCTTCTGCACGTTGGTGCCCACGATGCCAAAAGTCTGCGCGCGCGAAGGATCAGATGCAGCGAACAGGCCCATCGTCAGCAGGAGGCTCAGGATGACTCGCATATGCGCGCCGATCGTTGAACTGGAGGGTGCCTACAGTCGCGTCATCAGCAGCTTCCCCAAGGCGGTCGCGATGAGTATTGCCCTCATGGCTGCGTCTCCGATGAAAGTTGTCGTTGGCATGCGTGGGAGTCGGCGCATGGACCGAGCTACGCCCCCCAACGACGCGCATGGGTCAAATGATGTTCTGTCATCCACCATAGAGATTGAAGTGAAATCTTTCGGAGACGCAGAAAGTTTCTTCGAAGGAACTGACGGGCACTATCCCACCAACGCCGTCTCCAACAACTCCAACGCCGCATCGAACTGTGCCTGCGGAATCGTCAGCGGATACAGGAACCGAATCACGTTGCCGTAGACACCGCAGGTCAACAGGATCAGGCCAGATGCCAGGGCACGGTTCTGCACGTCCCTCGCGGCTTCCGCGCTCGGAGCGCCGGTGATTGGGTCGGTGAACTCGGCGGCAATCATCGAACCCAGGCCGCGAATCTCCGCCAACGCAGGGCAGCGGGCGCGCACAGACTGCAGACGTTCGGTAAGTTGGGCGCCCAACGCGGCGGCGCGCTCGCACAGGTGTTCTTCGGTGATGGCGTCGATGACGGCGTGCGCGGCAGCCACCGCGAGCGGATTGCCGGCGTAGGTGCCACCGAGGCCCCCGGGCAGCGGTGCATCCATGATCTCGGCGCGGCCGCAAACGGCGGACAGCGGCATGCCGCCGGCCAGACTCTTGGCCATCGTGATCAGATCGGGCTCGACGTCGTAATGCGACATCGCGAACAACTTGCCCGTCCGAGCAAAGCCGGTCTGAACCTCGTCCGCGATCAGCACGATGCCGTGGCGGTCGCAGACCGTGCGCAGGCCGCGCATAAAGTCAGCCGGCGCGGGATTGAAGCCACCCTCGCCCTGCACGGGCTCGAGAATGATCGCGGCGACGCGCGACGGATCGATGTCGGTCTTGAACAGTGACTCCAGATCCTCCAACGCCTTTCCGGTGGTCACGCCACGCAGCGCATTCGGGAACGGTGCATGGTAGACGTCCGCCGGGAACGGACCAAAGCCGACCTTGTATGGCACCACCTTGCCGGTCAGCGCCATGCCGAGCAGCGTGCGTCCGTGGAACGCGCCCGAGAACGCAATGACACCAGGGCGGCCGGTATGCGCACGGGCGATCTTGATCGCGTTTTCCACGGCTTCCGCGCCGGTGGTGAACAGCGCGGTCTTGTTGACGCCCTTGATCGGCACCAACGCGTTGATGCGCTCGGCCAGCGAGACATAGCCCTGATACGGCACGATCTGATACGCCGTATGCGTAAAGCGCTCGAGCTGCGCCGCGATGGCCTGCATCACGCGCGGATGGCGGTGGCCCGTGTTCAGCACCGCGATGCCGGCGGCAAAGTCGGTATAGGCGCGTCCCTCGATGTCCCACAGCGTTGCGTTCTCCGCGCGATCCGCATAGAAGTCGCACATCACGCCGACGCCGCGCGGCGTGGCCAGGGAGCGGCGTTGATCGAGGTCGAGGTTTTTCATGTTGGTGGCCTTGGTGGCAGGGAGGAGGGTTTTGAGGACCCCCTCATTCCAAGGCAATTTGGCCCTACAATCCAGCACCACTTTCATAAATTGTCTGGTGCCAATTTGAAATCGATCTGCGCCGACCTGCTGCTCCAGCGCATGGGACCGGATGGCGTCGCCTCGCTAAGCCGGCCGCTCAATCGCGCGTTGTACGCCTGCATTCGCGGCGCGATTCAGGAGGGTAGCCTCGCCCCGGCCACGCGCATGCCGCCGCAACGCGATCTGGCCGTGGAGCTAGGCTTGTCACGCAATACGGTGATGTTCGCGTACGAGCAACTGATGGCCGAGGGATACCTCACCGCGCGCACGGGCAGCGGCACCTTCGTCGCAGACACCGCACCCGAACGCTTTCTCAATGCGTCGGTCATCGTAGCCACCGACCCTCAGCGCCAGGGTGCCGTACCGATGCCGGGGCTCTCGCCACGCGGCCAGCGGCTGATTGCCAATGCGTCGGCGTCCTCCACGCAGTGGGGCGCGTTCATGCCGGGCGTGCCGGATCTCGCCCGTTTTCCCCATCGACGCTATGCGCAGATCGCGGCGAAGCTCTGGCGGCAGCCGCATCCCGAATGGCTCAGCTATAGCCACGGTGGCGGCCTGCCAGCACTGCGTGAAGCCGTGGCCGCGCATTTGCGCGTGGCCCGCTCCGTGCAATGCGACGCCTCGCAGGTGCTGATCACCGAAGGTATTCATCAGGCCATCGACCTCGTGGTCCGCATGCTCGGCACGCCGGGCGAAACCGCGTGGGTGGAAGAACCTGCTTACTGGGGCATTCGCGGCGTGCTGGAGGTCAGCGATATCGGCATGGTGCCGCGGCCCGTGGATGCGGAAGGCATGACGCTGCCCGATACCGGCGCCGTACTGCGCCGCCCCGCCCCGCGTTTTATCTTTGTCACGCCGTCGCATCAATATCCACTCGGCGCGGTACTGAGCCTGAAACGCCGGCGCGAGTTGCTCGAATTCGCCCGCCGCCAGGGTAGCTGGATCGTCGAGGACGACTACGACAGCGAGTTCCGCTTCTCGGGCCAGCCGATTCCCTCGTTGCAGGGGCTGGAGCCCGATGCGCCCGTAATCTATATCGGGACGTTCAGCAAGACGCTCTATCCGGGTCTGCGCATGGGCTACATGGTGCTGCCGAAGCCGATTGCCGCCGCGTTCCAGACCGCGCACGCGGAGCTCTACCGTGCGGGACATCTGATGACGCAAGCCACCGTTGCAGAGTTCATGCAGGCTGGCGACTACGCCGCCCACATCCGTCGCATGCGGCCGCTCTATGCGCGGCGCCGCGCGATTCTGGCCGGACTGATCGAGCAATATCTCGGACCGGATGCCCTGCACGAGCATGCGAGCAATGCCGGCCTGCATCTTGTGCTGCGGCTGCCCGATGGCGTGGACGATGCGGCCGTGGCCGCGCGTGCGCGCGAGCAAGGCATCATGGTGCGTCCGTTGTCCCGCTATTACATGACGCCCTCCGTGCAACGCGGCCTTTTGCTTGGATATGCGTGCGTCCCGGAAGAGAGCATCGCACCCGCATTCCACACACTGATGCGATGCTTACATTAGCGGGCGAAGCGGAAGCAGTATTGATATAAGATACCGAGCATTCGATATTCAATACTTCATTCGGCCATGAGTGAACGCCCCGAACGCACCAACACGCTATTCGTGCAGTCCCTCGCCAAGGGCCTGGGCCTGCTCGAGGCCTTTGCCGATCGGCCCGGTCCGCTAACGCTCAACGAACTGGCCAGCATCTGCGACATGGATCGCAGCGCGGTCCAGCGCATGGCACATACGCTCGTCGCCCTCGGCTATCTGGAGCGCGGGGCCAATGGCAAGGCGTTCCTGCCGGGAAAGAAGATCCTCGAACGCACCTTCGACTATCTCCGCAGCGTACCGCTACTCGAGCGCGCCACGCCACTGATCGTCGATCTGCAGAAGGAATCCGGCGAGCGCGTGGAACTGAGCCTGTTCGACGACCTCACGATCATCTTCGCGCTGCGCCGCCAGACCAAGCGGCAAACCTACACGACCACGTTGATCGGCCGGCGCCTTGCCACCATCCACACCGCCAGTGGCCGCGCGGTGATGTCGCACATGAGCGATGAACAGGTCGATGACATCCTCGCGCGCAGCACGTCGCAGCCGCTCACGCGCAAGGCCGTGACAGACCACGACCAGATTCGCGCGTTGGTACGTCAATGCCGCACCGATGGCTACGCCGTGGCAGCCGAGGAAAGCATGCTTGGCGAGATCAATCTCGCCAGTGCGATCCTCGATCACGAAGGCCGACCCATCGCTGCGATCGACATCTCCGGCTCGCTGGCCGACTGGAGCATCGACGACTTCGCCCGCCGCTTCGCGCCGCTGCTGATGAGCGGTACCAAGGCGCTCAGCGGCAAGCCGGGCCTGTCCTGAGCCCGGCTCCTCGCCGTTACAGCAAGCGGATGGCAGCGTTCCACACGCGCTGGCAATACTCCGGCGCCGTCGGACGCTCGAACTGACGCGCGGTCCGCTCGCAGACTTCGGCCGAGGGATAGACCAGTTCGGCACCGCCTGACGTCGCCTTGATCTGCGCCTGGCACGCCCGCTCCAGGTAATAGATATTGACGAACGCTTCCTGAATCGTGGTGCCTGCGGCCAGCAGGCCATGGTTGCGCAGGATCATCGCCTTGTGGGTGCCGAGGTCGGCCACCAGCCGCTCGCGTTCGGCGAGTTCGAGCGCGATGCCCTCGTAATCGTGATACGCCAGCCGGTTGTAGAAGCGCAGCGCATGCTGCGAGATCGGCAGCAGGCCTTTGCGCTGCGCCGCCACCGCGATGCCGTCAGCCGTATGGGTGTGGATCACGCAGGCCAGATCGTGCCGCGCCATATGCACGGCCGAATGGATGGTGAAGCCGGCCGCGTTCACGCGCTGCTGCGCAGGGTCGCCGGCCTCAACCGATCGCCCCTCGGTGTCGATCTTTACCAGCGTTTCTGGCCGCATCTCATGGAACAGCACCCCGTAGCGATTGATCAGGAAATGATCCTCGCTCCCCGGCACGCGCGCGCTGATATGCGTGTCGATGATGTCGGTCATGCGAAAGTGCGCGATTAGCCGGTACAGCAGCGACAGATCGCGCCGCACGGTGGCTTCGGTTTGCGGCTCCGGACTGCCCGCAGATGCCGTGGGCAGCGTCGCCGCCGCCGTGGCAATCACTTCATCGAGATTCAACATTGGCTCCCTGGCATTACGCATTGGTGCGATTCTTTTGCAACGCGGCCGATGGCACTGCCCCGTGCATGTCGGCGTGCTCGCGCATCAGCGCGGCCACGGCCAATCCCTGCGGCTCTCCCAGTGCCTCGAGCGCGGTGATCACCCCCACCCGATCCGCAATCGACTTGTCCTGATTGAGCTTCATCTTGCCTTCCAGCGTGGCGATCGGAATCCGCACGCCCGCGATCGCGCCCATGCGCATGCGCGTGGTCTCGGCGGGCATGCCACCGAGCGTCCACGCGCCACCCAACGGGGTGTCGTAGCGCGCGACGGTGCGCTCGAGCAGATCAAGCACCTCGTCGGCTTCATCGATCACGGCGGGCGTGCCGCGCGCATGCACCGCGGTGTAGTTCCACGTGGGAAACGTATGGCGATTCTCGTACCAGCTCGGCGAGATGAACGCGTGCGGCCCCTGAAACACAACCAACGCCTCGGCACCCGAGCGCAGATCGGCCAGCTGGGCATTAGCGCGCGCCATATGCGTGTACAGCACGGGCGCACGCGAGGTGTCGAGGAGGAACGGCAGGTGCGTCACGTTGACGCGATCACCGGAGAACGTGATGAGCGACGCAAAGCTGTGGCCGCGCATAAAGGCATGGAGCGCATCGACGTCCTGCTCGGCGTAGGCGGGTGGCGTATACATGAACTGCCTCCTCTCATCCGGCCTTGCGCTGGAGCCAGCGGGCGGTATCGTCGAACGCTTCCGCCGCGACGTCGGCGATCGACACCGCTTCAAGGAAGCTGTGCACCGTCCCTGGATAGACCTTCGACTCCACATCGGCCCCGATCGCGCGCAGGCGGCGGTCGAGTTCCAGGTTGTCGTCATAGAGCGGATCGCACTCGGTGATGACCATGAACAGCGGTGGCAGATTCTCGAGCGAATCGCCGAGGATGTTGTAGCGCCGATCGTAGAAGTCCTCGCCCTTGCCGATATGCAGCCCGCGGAACCAGATCATCATATGCAGCGACAGCCCGTAGTCGCCCGCCCCATAGCGCACCACCGAGTTGCGGAACAGGTTGTTGCTATAGGCCCCGTAGTTGAGCACCGCGCCGCGCAGCAGACCGGCGTCGCCTTCATCGCGCAACGTCAGGCACGTGCCCATCGACAGATTTCCGCCCGCCGAGTCGCCGCCAACGAACAGCTGCTTCGCATCGATACCCAGCGTCGCGGCCTGGGCATGCACCCAGCGCACCACGTCCACGCATTCCTCGAGCGGCTGCGGAAACTTGGCTTCCGGCGCGCGCGTGTAGTCGATGCCGATGACAACAATTCCCGCGCGCTCGGCGTACTCACGCATGACGCGATCATGGGTGTCGATGCTGAACAGCACGAAGCCACCACCGTGGATGTAGAGGAACGCGCCCGGCATCACGCGCTGGCGCGGCGTGTAGATGCGCACGCGCACCGGGCCGTGCCGCGTCGGGACATACTGCTCGGTCGTGTTGGCCATCTCGGGGCCGCCTTGTGCCCACGGCGCGCGCACGGCTTCGCCGATGCGACGGCCTTCGGCGATCGACACGGTATCGCGGCGCGGATACTTGGCCGCATCGGCGGCCATCTTCGTCAGGAACTCACGAATCTGCGGATCCACGGACGCCGGCGCGCCAGTGGGCAGGGTGAAAGCGGGATCTTCGGGATGCATCGAAACTCCGGAATCAGGGAGATAGGAAATTCGCGCGCGTATCAGTAGCCGCGCGCAAGATCTACGGTGTTGCGTAACGACTCGCCGGCCGTCAGGCGCGTGATATTGGCGGCGACCTGACTGACGACTTCGGTGGAGGTGGCCATCGACGCCATGTGCGGCGTGACGACGACGCCCGGGCAACCCCAGAGTGGACTGTCGGTGGGCAACGGCTCGACCGGGAACACATCCAGCACGGCGCCACGCAATTGCTCGGACGTCAGCGCCGCGATCAGCTCGTCGGCAACGAGATGTTCACCACGGCCGCAGTGCACGAGCGCCGCGCCGCGCGGCAACTGCGCAAACGTGCGCGCCCCAAGAATGCCGCGTGTGGCGTCGGTCAGCGGCAGCAGACAGATCAGCACGTCGGTACGCGCGAGGAAGGCGGAAAGCCCTTCGGCGCCATGCCACGCCGTCACGCCATCGATCTCGCGTGGCGAACGCGACCAGCCGCCGACGTCATAGCCATCGTCACGCAGCGTGCGTGCCACCATGCCGCCGAGTTCACCGAGGCCCATCACGCCAACGCGACATGCCTCAGCGGCCTGCAATGGCAGGCGTTTCCATACGCGCTCGCGCTGCTGCACGGCCATGCGGTCGAACTGACGATGAAAGTACAGCACGGACCAGCGTACGTACTCGATCATGCCGCGCGCGAGGCCGGGATCGACCACGCGACAGACTGGCAGGCCACGTGTGTCCTGCCCCTCGATCACGTTATCGACGCCGGCAGCGATGCTGTGGATCAGTCGCAGCCGCGGCATGCGTGCATAAATGCCGGGCGGAGGATTCCAGCACACCGCGACCTCGGCCTCGAGGCAACGGGGATCCGGCCAGACCGACACCTCGGCATGCGGCATGCGCTCTGCCATCATCGGCTGAAAGTAGGCGAGCGACGCGGACTGGCTCAGAAAGGCGATATGGATGGGCGCGGCAGTCATGCGACACGAGCCTCCATGAATGCCGGCGACGTGCCGCCTGCCGACGAGGTGCCACTTGCCGAACCACCGCCCTCGCCTGCCTGTCCCGGGATCGCGGCAACCAGTTCGCGCGTATACGCGCTCTGCGGCCGCAGGAACACGTCCTGCGCACTCCCGGTCTCGACGATCTGGCCGCGCTGCATCACCACGATGCGATGGCACAGCCGCGCCGCCACCCGCAGGTCGTGCGTGATGAACACGATGCTGAGGCCGAGCCGTTCGCGAATCGACTCGAGCAGGTCGAGGATCTGCGCCTGCACCGAGACGTCGAGCGCGGATACGGCTTCGTCGGCGATCAGGATCTCTGGATCCATCATCAGTGCACGCGCGATCGACAGCCGTTGCCGCTGGCCACCCGAAAACTCGTGCGGAAAGCGCTCGAGCGCGCTGGCATCCATGCTCACGAGCTGCATCATCTCGCGCATGCGCACCTGCGTGTCGGCCAGGCTCGCACCGAAGTTCATGGGCCCCTCGGCCAGCGTGCGGCCAATGGTCAGGCGTGGATTGAACGAGCGGAACGGGTCCTGGAACACCATCTGCACGCGCTTTCGCCATGCATGCGAGGCGGCACGGTTCATCGACGACAGCGTCTGACCGTCGAGCTCGATCTCGCCCGCAGTCGGCGTGTTGAACCGTGCCAGACAACGGCCCAGCGTGCTCTTGCCGGAACCCGACTCCCCGACGATGCCGAGGGTCTCGCCACGCTTGACCGCCAACGATACCGCGTCGAGCGCCAGCACACTGCGGCGGCGCGAGCGGAACATCGAACGCGTCTCGAAGCGCATCGTCAACTCGCGCACGGCAAGCGCGGTGTCGGCCGACTCCGGCAGCGCCGGTGCGCGGAAGTCGCCGCGCGGCCGCGCGTCCAGCAGCCGTTGCGTGTACGGATGCCGCGGGCGGTTGAGCACATCGTCGGCCGTGCCCTGCTCCACAATGCGGCCCGACTGCATCACGATCACACGGTCGGCAATCTCCGCCACCACGTCGAAGTCGTGCGTGATGAACAAGACGCCGTTGTCGTGATGGTCCGAGAGCTCCTTGAGCAGCCGCAGTACCTGGGCCTGCGAGGTAACGTCGAGCGCGGTGGTCGGTTCGTCGGCGATGATCAGGCCCGGTTCCATCGCAAGCGCCATCGCGATCATCACGCGCTGGCGCTGCCCGCCCGAGAGCTGATGCGGATAAGCGTGGCGGATGGTGTCCGGCTGCGGCAGATGCACGTCCGTCAGCAACTCCAGCACGCGGCGCTCGCGCGCGGCCGCATCCATCTGCTTCGCGTGGAATGTGAAGACCTCGGCGATCTGGTCACCGATGCGCATCAGAGGATTGAGCGCGGTCATCGGCTCCTGAAAGATCATCGCCATGCGATGGCCGCGCAGCACTTGCAACTGCGCGGGCGTGGCCTGCGTGATGTCCTGGCCCGCCAGCAGAATCTGGCCGGATTCGACCGTGAGCACATTGCGCGGCAGCAAGCCCATGACGGCGCTCGAGGTCACGGATTTGCCCGAACCGGACTCGCCGACGATGCAGACGGTCTCGCGCGGCCGCACGACCAGCGAGACATCCTGCACCGCATGGCGGCGATCGCCGCCATCGGGCAGACGTACCGTGAGGTTGCGGACTTCCAGCACAGGGGTGGCAGTCATATCTGTGGATCGCGACATCATCAGCCCTTTCTCGTGCGCGACAGGCGCGGGTCGAGGCGATCGCGCAGCGCGTCACCGAATACGTTGACGGACAGAATCAGCAACGCGAGGAACACGCCCGGATAGAGCACGATCCATGGCGCCCGCTGGAAGTAGGGACGGCCTTCGGCGATGATCGTGCCGAGGCTCGGAATCTCTGGCGGAAAGCCCAGGCCGAGGAAGCCCAGCACCGCCTCGGTCAGGATCGCGGCCGCACACACGAACGTGGCCTGCACCACGAGCGGATTGATCGTGCTCGGCATGATGTGGCGCCACAGCACGGTCAACGCGGGCGTGCCAGCGCCGACCGAGGCTTCCACATACGGCTCTTCGCGCACCGACAGCACCACGCTGCGCACCAGCCGTGCAATGCGCGGAATCTCCGGAATCGCGATGGCCAGCACCATCGTCACGATATTGGCGCCGCCGAGCGCCACCATGGCCACGGCCAGCAGCAGCCCCGGCACGGCCATGATGCCGTCCATCAGACGCATCACCGGGGCATCGAGCCGCCGCACGAAGCCGGCCGCAAGGCCGATGGCGAGACCGATCACCACCGAGAGCACGCTGACCAGCGCCGCCAGCATGATCGACAGGCGGCCGCCGTAGAGCACGCGGGCCAGCAGATCGCGGCCGAGCGAGTCGGTGCCGAGCCAGTATTCGGCCGACGCAGGCTTGAGACGCATGCGCGGCGACAGCGAGGCCGGATCGTGCTGCGCGATGTACGGCGCGCAGATCGATGCCACCACGAGCAACAGCAGCAGGCACAGCGCGATCAGCATCGCACGGTCGCCCGCCACGGCACGCGTGGCGCGCCGTGCAGTTCCGAGGGTCGCGGAGAAACTCATGATTCGACTCCGTCCACCACGTCAGTAGCGGATGCGCGGATCGAGCACAACATAGGCGATGTCGATCAGCAGGTTGATAAACACATACAGGAACGAGAAGAACAGAATCGTTCCCTGCACGACCGGATAGTCACGCGAGAGCACGGCATCGACGATGAGCCGCCCAACGCCCGAGATGTTGAATACCGTCTCCGTGACCACCACGCCGCTGATCAGCGTGGTCAACGCCACACCGACCACGGTGACGATGGGAATCGCCGCGTTACGCAGTGCGTGGCGGAACAGTACGAAGCGCTCGGTCACGCCCTTGGCGCGCGCGGTGCGCACGAAGTCTTCGCCGAGCACGTCGAGCACGCTGGCGCGGGTGATGCGCGTGATCAGCGCCACGAAGATCGTTGCCAGCGTGATCACCGGCAATACCAGGTGCGACAGATACTCGCCGACGCCCTCGGCCAGCGGCGTATAGCCCTGCACCGGTAGCCAGTTCAGCTTGACCGAGAACACCAGTATCAGCAGATAGCCGACCACGAACGCGGGCACCGAGAACGCGAGGACCGCCCCGGCCATGATGCCGCGATCGGCCAGCCGTCGATGCCGCCACGCGGCCAGCACGCCGAGCGGAATGGCCAGTGCGATGGTCAGCAGGATCGCTCCGCCCGCGAGCGAGAACGTCGGACCGAGCCGCGCGGCGATCAGCGTGGACACGGGCTGCTTCGACAGTACCGAGTGACCAAGATCACCCTGCGCCAATGCGGCGAGCCAGCGGACGTACTGCGTGCCCACCGACTGATCGAGCCCCATCTCGCCGCGGATCTGCGTGATGGTGTCTTCGCTGGCCATGTCTCCGGCAATCACGCGCGCCGGATCTCCGGGCGCGAGCCGTAGCAGCAGAAATACGAGCGTGGCCACGGTCAGCATCACCGGGATGGTCGAGATCAGCCGCTTGATGACGATTTCTAGCATGGGTTGCCTCCTTGCCTGCGCGTTGCCGTCACGTCAGGGCTTGCCGGCCCAGAACAGCGGCAGCGGTGCATCGACCATATTGGCCAGGCGCTTGCTGTAGCCCTTGTACTTCGAGTACCCGCCCAGCGGCACGAAGAAGACCTGCTCGTACGAGAGCTTCTGGATCGCCGTGGCGATCTGCTTCCGTTTGGCGACATCGCTTTCCTGCGCGAACTGATCGCGCAGCTTCTCCATCTCGTCATTGCGCGACCAGCCGACGTAGCCGGCTTCGCCGCGGCCGTCGAGGTTCGGATTGACGATCGGACTCAGCAGATCCAGGCTGCTGAAGCTCGAATGGAAGACGCTCCAGCCGCCCTGCGCGACCGGTTCCTTTTTGGTGCGGCGCGCGAGAAGCGTGGCCCAGTCCATCGACTGGATCTCCACGTTCATGCCGATCTGCTTGAGGGTCTGCGCGGTGACCGAGGCAAAGCTCGAGATGATTGGCAGGTCGGTCGGATGCAGGATCACGACCTTGGTGCCGTCGTAACCGCTCTCCTTCAGCAGCGCCTTGGCGCGCGCGAGATCGGGCTTCTTCGTTTGCGTTGCGCCATCCTCCGAGGCGTACGGCGACACGCACGTCAGTACCGCGCCGCACACCTGGTAGACATTGGCATCGCCAATCTGCGCGTCGAGGTAATCGACCTCGTAGAGCGCGGCCAGCGCGGCGCGGCGCACCTTGACGTTGTTGAATGGCGGCTGGTGCCAGTTCATGCGCAGCGTGAACGCGTTGCTGTTCTTGCCGTACGGCTTGAGTGCGACGGCTTTCACGCCTTCCAGTTGCGGCATCAGGTCCGGTGGCACGTCTTCGACGAAGTCCACCTCCCCGCTGCGCAGCGCGTTGACGGCGGTCTGCGCGTCGGAGATATTGACCAGTTCGATGCGATCGACCAGCGCGACCTTCGCGCCGGCGAAGGACGACGGCGCCTCCTTGCGCGGTACGTAGTCGGTGAACTTGACATACGTTGCCTTGACGCCCGGCTGGAAATCAGCGGGCACGAACTTGTACGGTCCCGACCCCACCACCTCGGTGATTGCCTGTGAGGCCAGTGTGGCCGCAATGCGTTTAGGCATGATGAACGGCACCGGCGAGCCGGGCTTGGCCAGTGCGTCGAGCATCAGGCCGAACGGACGCTTGAGGCGGATTGTCACGGTATCGGTGCCGGCGGCTTCCATCTTGTCCATTGCCGCCACCAGGCGCTGCCCCATCGGATCGCGCTCGCCCCAGCGCTTGAGGGACGCCACCACATCGTCCGCGGTCACCGCCGAGCCGTCATGGAACTTGAGGCCCTTGCGCAGCGTGAACGAGTACTCCAGTTGGTCGGCCGAGACCTTCCATGTCTCCACCATCTGCGGCTGCGGCTTGCCGGCGGCATCCATCGCGAACAGCGTGTCGTAGACCAGGTAGCCATGATTGCGCGTGATGTACGCGTTGGTCAGCACCGGATCCAGTACGCGCAACGGTGCGTGCAGCACGATGCGCGCGGTGGCGGGCGGCTGAGCGTGCGCGGCGGCAGGCGCGAGAGCGGTGACCACGGCCGTCATGACGGGCATGACGAGCGGCGCCACGCGCGGGGCGAGCCAGCGGGAGAAAGTGGAAGTGAGCAGTTTCATGCCGGATTCCTTGGATATCGAACGTTTGATAGGGGCGTTGATGGCGTGCGTACCGGAGTTCAGGTCCGGGCGAGCGTTGGCTTGCGGTGCGACCACGGTGCCAATGCCTCGAGCTGAGCGGACAGCGCGAGCACCATATCCTCGCGTCCGAAATGACCGATCAGCTGCGTGGCCACCGGCAGCCCCGCGTCCGTCCACGACAGCGGCAGGCTCGCGGCGGGCAGGCCGGCCGCATTGATCACGGCAAGGAACGTCGCGTAGTGCGCGGCGCGCTCGCGAAAGTCGCGGAACGGCAGGTCGACGTCAAGCGCGAGAAAGCCGAGCTCCGCGGGCAGCGTGGTCAGCGTGGGCGTGAGCAGCAGGTCGTAGTCACGCATCGTCGTGGCGAACGCGCGGCCGATCGCATGCAGGCGCTGCACGGCATCCACGTAGGTCGCGGCATCGAGGCTCTTGCCAATGACATAGGCCTTGGCCAGCACGGGCTCGATATCGTCGTCGCGCAAGGCGCGGCCGACGGCCTTGAGGCGCGTGTCCACGGCCAGCGCGACGTTGGTGGCGAGAATGTTGCCGTGCGCGAGCACGAAGCCCGAGTAGTCGAGCGTCGGTAGCTTGGCGTCCGTTACGTCATGACCAAGCGAAGTCAGCAGCCTGGCGGTATGGGTCACGGCCGCATCGCATTCGGGGACGATGCCGATACCGTTCCAGCCTTCGCGCAGGATGCCGATGCGCAGCGGCATGCGGGCTGCGCCATCGAGTTGCCGGGTCGCGAGCCTGACCACCTCCAGATACGACTCGGTCTGCGGTGGCGCCGCGTACGGCGCGCCGGGCTCATATCCGCTGATATGGTCCATGGCTGCGGCGGTGTCGCGCACAGTCACGCTGAGCACACCATCGGAGGCCATGCCACCCCACCCTTCGCCACGCGCGGGACCCATCGGCACGCGCCCGCGTGATGGCTTGAGGCCATACACGCCGCAGCACGCTGCGGGAATCCGGATCGAACCGCCGCCGTCGCTGCCGTGCGCCACCGGCACGATGCGCGCGGCCACGGCGGCCGCGGCGCCACCGCTGGAACCGCCCACCGAACGGCCGAGATCCCACGGATTGCGTGTGGGGGCGCCGTTGCGTCGTGCTTCGGTGGACGCGCCCATGCACAGCTCGGACACCGTCGACCTCGCGAACGGGATCAGTCCGGCTTCTTCGAAGCGGCCGGCCACCGTCGCATCGAACGGATAGGTGGTGTCATCAAACAACCGCGATCCGATACTCGACGGAAAGCGCCGATGCGCGAAGCCCGAATCCTTGAGCAGGAATGGAATGCCGCGAAACGCGCCGCGCGGCTGCCATGTCTCGGCAATCGCCAGGGACTCTTCATAGCGCGGATAGGTAATCGCGTTCAGGGTTGGATTCCACGCCTCGGCAAGCTCGATCGCGCAACGCGTCAGCGCATCAGAGGTGGTCTCGCCCTGCTCCAGCAGCTCGGCCATGCCCAGGCCGTCCAGATTTTGGTAGTCGTCGATGTTCATGCTTCTCGCTTGGTTTCGATGCGCGCTTGGTATTGCATTGCAATTACTCAGTATTGTTTAGCAAACATGTTGCACACATCGTGCCAGCAATAAAACTGGGGTTTCCCCTTGGGACGGGGGTAGCGATGGCGGATTTTGGTGCGCGGCGTGCGCGAAATTGGGGAAACGCTGAAGGGGATGACGCGGGGATGGTGCTGAGCCCCCCCTCGGAGGGCGAGGGGGTGAGTTTGCGGTGACAGTTTGGACCAGAAGTGGGTGACTTCCTGGACGAAGACGTGGCAAGGCGAATGCCGACGATCTGCTGTACTCAGCAACGCCGTCTTCGGACCTTCCTCCTAGTCACTCATGCGCGGCGAGCGGTAGCTTCAGATAGGACGTGCCATTATCCTCAGCCTCGGGCATCCGACCCGCGCGAATATTTATCTGCACCGCCGGGAAGTAGAGGTTCGGCAATGCCAGCGTAGCATCGCGCGTGGTGCGCATGGCGACGAAATCTTCGATCGACATCTCGTCACGCATGTGGACGTTGTCGCGACGCTGAGTAAGAACGTCTGTTTGCCACCGGAGCTGCGGACGACTCGCCGGTGGATAGTCGTGGCAGAGATAAAGACGCGTTTCCGGCGGCAACGAGAGCAGACGCCGGATCGAGCGGTACAGTTTGGTCGCATCGCCACCCGGGAAGTCGCAACGTGCCGTGCCGACATCGGGAAAGAACAGCGTATCGCCGATGAACACTGTATCGCCGTCAATGCGATATGCCATGTCCGCCGGTGTATGGCCGGGAAGGTGCATCGTGCTTGCCTGCAACGTCCCGATGGAGAACGACTCGTTGTCGCGGAATAGACGGTCGAACTCAGCGCCAGCAGGGCTGCGCATTCCAGCGAGATTGAACGTCTCGCCGAACGCGCGCTGTACCTGCACGATATGCTCACTGATACCGATCCGCCCGCCCAACTGCGATTTCAGATACGAGGAGGCCGACACGTGGTCGGCATGCACGTGCGTCTCCAGCAGCCACTGCACCTCGAGCCCATGCGCGCGCACATAGTCCGCCACACGATCGGCCGGCTCCGTGAGCACGCGCCCATGCCGCACGTCGAGGCCGAGCACGGGGTCGATGATCGCGCAGCGCGCGTCGCCTTCCGCGCGCACGACGTACGTGAACGTGGCGGACACGGGATCGAAGAAGGGTTCGATGAGAGCGGACATGCGGACAGCTTAGTACGTCTTGTACGGCAGGAACTTGCCCGACAGCACGACGTTCACGCGATCGCCCTTCGGATCGTGCGTACGCTGGATATCCATTGAGAAGTCGATCGCGCTCATGATGCCGTCGCCGAACTCCTCGTGGATCAGTTCCTTGATCGTCGTGCCATACACGTTGACCAGTTCGTACCAGCGATAGATCAGCGGATCCGTCGGCACGGCGGTGGGCAGCGAACCCTTGTATGGGACCACCTGCAGCCATGCCACGGCCTCGTCCGACAGTTCGAACAGCTTGCCGATGGCCTCGGCCTGCGGCTTGTCGAACGTCATCTGGCCGAGGCAGCCCGCCGTCGTCCATTCCTTCGACATGCCGGTCAGCTCGGCCACGTCCGCCCACTTGATGCCTTTGCGGACCTTGGCGGAAACGATCATCTGGGTCACTTCTTCACGGCTGGAAATCATGTTGCCTCCTGGCAGGTTGTGGTTAAGCGGTAAGAACGAACGCGGTGTCGTCACCCGTCTCGAGGCCGGGGCGGACGATACGCGTGACGGGCAGCTCGGCAACATCGCCCGAGCGTTGCTGGATCGTCGTGGAACGACGAACGAGAAAATCGACGAGGTGGTTGCGAATGCGATAGAACTGCGGATCGTGATGAATCGTCTCCCGGGTGCGCGCCCGCGGCAGCGTGTTGACGACGATCTCGGCGATGCGCGCCTTGGGACCGTTGCTCATCAGGAAGATCTTGTCCGCGAGCAGAATCGCCTCGTCCACGTCGTGCGTGATCATGAACACGGTCTGGTGCGTGGCCGCGCAGATCCTGAGCAGCTCGTCCTGAATCACGCCGCGCGTGAGCGCATCGAGCGCGCCGAACGGCTCGTCCAGCAGCAGCATCTTCGGCTCCACCGAGAACGCGCGCGCAATGCCCACCCGCTGCTTCATGCCGCCCGACAGTTCCGACGGCTTCTTCCTCGCGGCGGCCGTCAGGCCGACCATCTCGATAAAGCGCGCGCCATGCTCGGCGATCTGCCGGCGCGACCAGTCCGGATGCCGCGAGCGCACCGCGAACGCGATGTTCTGCTCCACCGTCAACCACGGCATGAGCGCGTGCCCCTGGAACACGACACCGCGATCGAGGCTCGGGCCGGAGACTTCCTTGCCGTCCATGATCACGTAGCCGCCGCTCGCCTCTTCGAGGCCCGCCAGCACATTGAGGATCGTGCTCTTGCCGCAGCCCGAATGGCCGATCACGCAGACGAACTCGCCGCGCTCGATCTCGAAGCCGACGTTCTCGAACACCGGCGGCAGGTCGGGGCGATAGCGCTTGCTCAGCGCCTGGACCGAGAGGAACACCGCGTTCTTATTCCGCATAACTCACCTTCAGTTGAAGCCGCGCAAACAGCATATCCAGCACCATCCCCACCACGCCGATCACGAGCACCGCGAAGATGACGTTGGAGAGCGACAGGTTGTTCCATTCGTTCCACAGGAAGTAGCCGATACCACTGCCGCCGATCAACATCTCCGCCGCGACGATCACCAACCACGCAATGCCCATGGAAATCCGCATGCCCGTGATGATGGTCGGCGCGGCCGCGGGCAGCACCACGCGGAACGCCTTGCGCAGCGGCGTGACCTCGAGCGTGCGGGCCACGTTGAGCCAGTCCTTGCGCACGCCCGCCACGCCGAACGCCGTGTTGATCAGCATCGGCCAGATCGAGCAGATAAAGATCACGAAGATGCCCGAGACCGTCGAATCCTGGATCGTGTACAGCGCGATGGGCATCCATGCGAGTGGCGAGATCGGCTTGAGCACCTGCACGAACGGGTCGATCGCGCGGTAGAGCAGCGGCGACATGCCGATGACGAAGCCGAGCGGGATGGCAACGATCATGGCGAGCAGATACCCGAGGCCCACGCGCACGAGCGAGTGAGCGAGCTGGATGCCGACGCCCTTGTCGTTGGGACCGCGATCGTAGAACGGGCTCTTGAGATGTCCCAACGCCACCGTGGCGAACTGCGCAGGCGTCGGGAAGCCGGACGCGCGTTTCTCGCCCGCGCTTTGCGCGGCGCCCGACGGCGGTGCCTGACCCATCAGCAACGCATACTCGGCGGCGTCGGCATCGGCGCCGCCCTGCGCGACATGCGGTGCGGCCACGCTTCTCGGTTGCGTAGAGACCTGCCAGATGCCGAGCAGCAGCAACAGCATGACCAGCGACAGGATCGCGGCGCGAATCTTCACTTGCGTCGTCATGACTCCCCCTGTCTCAGGCGCGCTTGATGTCGAAGCTGTCGACGTAGCGCTGCGGCGCGCTGGCGTCGTACACCTTGCCCATGACCGTGATCGGGCGGTTGCCGTTCTTGCCGGCGTTGGCGCCTTCGGTCATGCCGAGCGCCGCCATCTGCTTCTGCGCGTCGGTCAGCAGGAACACCTGCTGCGCAATCTGCTGATAGTTGACGTCACCCTTGATGTAGCCCCAGCGCTTCATCTGCGTGAGCATCCATGTCGCCATCGAGTACCACGGCATCGGGTCGAAGTCCGCGCGATCGGGTTCGTTCCGGACCTTGCCGAGACCGTCGGCAAAGCGCCCACTCAGCGCCTGCAGGATCACGGTCTCCGGCTGGTTCAGGTAGTTCGCGGGCGCGATGGCCTTGGCGATCTCGGCGCGGTTCTCCTGCTTGCGCGCCATGGCGGCCGCATTGAGCACCGAGCGGTACAGCGCGGCGAACGTATTGGGGTTCTGCTCGATAAAGGCCTGCGACGTGCCGAACGCGCAGCAAGGGTGGCCATTCCAGATTTCCTTCGACAGGATATGGATAAAGCCGATCTGGTCGTACACGGCGCGCTGATTGAACGGATCCGGCCCGAGGAAGCCATCGATATTGCCCGCGCGCAGGTTCGCGATCATCTCCGCCGGCGGCGTCACGCGCAGCTGCACGTCGCGATCCGGGTCGAGCCCATGCTCCGCGAGGTAGTATCGGAGCAGGAAGTTGTGCATCGAGTATTCGAACGGAATCGCGAACTTGAAGCCCTTCCAGTTGCGCGGATCGCGATTGTCCTTGTGCTTGAGCGCGAGCGTGATGGCCTGGCCGTTGATGTTCTGGATCGTGGCCACGCGCATCGGCTGGGCGGACGAGCCGAGGCCCATCGAGATGGCCAGCGGCATCGGCGCGAGGAAGTGCGAGGCATCGAGCTCGCGATTGAGCATCTGGTCCCGCACGAGCGCCCAGCCCGCGGTCTTGACCAGCGTGACGTCGAGGCCCTGCGCCTCGTACATGCCCATCGGCGACGCCATGATCAGCGGCGTGGCGCAGTTGATCGGGATAAAGCCGACCTTCAGCGACTTCTTCTCGAGCGTGCCCGGCTTCTCCAGCACGGCCGCGCGCAGGTCGCCCATCGGCAGCAGCGAGCCCACCGCGGCCATGACGGCGCTGGCGCCGACGGCCTTCAGCAGGTTGCGGCGTGTCGCGTCCTCGGGAAACAGCGCGCGCACGGCCGCCGCCTCGACGAAGTCGTTCGAGAGCGATTCGGCATCGCTCGCGCGGTCGTGCGCCGCCTGCGAATGATGCTGGCCGCACTGGCAGCCGGACAGCGACGTGTCCGCATCGTAGGGTCGGTACAGGCTCTGATCGCCTCGCTTGGTCGGTTCGTTCATCTCGGGCACCCCTGAATCGTTGATAGGTCGTTTGGGAAATACTCGGGAATGCTCAGGCTGCGATGGCCTGTCTGGCGGTACCCGCCTGCAGCGTCGCGATAGCCACACCGTCGTGCCACTGCTGCATATGAAGAAAATCGGCCGTGTCGTCGAGCACGCGCCATTCGCCGTCGCGCATGGGCGTGCCACGCACCACGATGGGTACGGATCGCGTCTTGAGCCGCACCACGGGCTGGCGATGTTCGTAGCGTGTATCGCCGAGGCCCGTCACCGCATGCGCAATGGCCGCCGCCTGCTGCGCAATCGGCTCGATAAAGCGGCACGGCGCGCCGTCCAGGCTGATGCAATCGCCCAATGCGTAGACATCGCGCGCGCTCGTTTCGAGCGTCCGCGCGTCGACAACGATGCCCTTGTCGAATGCAAGTCCCGCGCCACGTGCCACGCGGCTGTCGGTGACGAGGCCGGTCGCCACGACAACCTCGTCGGCATCGATCGTCGCGCCGTCGCTCAGGGTCAGACGCTTGCCGCCGTCGGCCGTTTGCGTGAGGCCGGCCACCACGCGAGTGCCCGCAAACTTCACGCCGATCTGCGCGAGGCCCGCGCGTAGCCGCAGCGCCGCGGCTTCCGGCAGCATGTTGCCCAGCGGCAGCGGCTGCACGTCGATGAGCGTGACGTCGTGGCCCGCGCGCGCGAAGTCTTCCGCGAGTTCGCAGCCGATCATGCCGGCACCGACGATGGCGATGCGGCGCCGGCCGTCGCCGATGCGCGCCTGCAGGCGGCTCCATCCGGCAAGGTCGTTGACGCGCCAGCACAGCGATGGCGGCAGCACCGCGGGCATCGCGGGTCGCGCGCCCATCGCCATGACCAGATGCGTGTAGGGCAGCGTGCCGCGCGTGGTGCGTAGCTGATGCGTCGCCGGCGTGAGGCCGACGACGAAGGTTTCGGCAAGCAAGCGCACACCCAGCCGACGCGCCGCATCGGTGGCCGTCTCACGCACCAGCGATGCGGGGGCCATGCCACGGCTCAACGCGATAGACAATTCGGGCTTGTGATAGCGATCGCCCGCGCAGGACGTCACCATCGTGATGGGGACATCGGCATCGAGCCGGCGGATCGCTTCCACCGCGCTCCATCCCGCGATGCCCGCGCCGACGACCACGATGCCGCGGCCACGCGCGGCCACCGGCGCGGGCGATGCCGCCGGCGGCATCATGACGACGACATACGGTTCGAAGTCGGCCTTGACGACGCCGCACAACGGGCATTCCCAGTCGTCGGGAATGTCCTCGAAGCGCGTGCCAGGCGCGAGGCCGCTGTCGGCGTCGCCCTTCTCTTCGTCATAGATGAGCCCGCACGCGCGGCAGATGAACTGGCGCCATGGTGTCGTCATCGCGCTCATGCCGGCACCTCCTCGCGCGACAGGCGCGCCATTTCCCAGCGCAGATGCTTGATGGCCGGCGTGACGATCGCCGCGAAATGCGCCTCGCGAATGCGCCGTTGCGCGGCCGCGCTCACGAGGTAGCCGCGCGCCCCCTGATGCAGCAGCGCGGACTGCGACGCACGCAACGCGAGCTCGGCGCCCTGCGCGCGCGCATCCAGCACGTCCAGCAGATAGTCCTTGCTGCCATCGAACGGATTCGCCGCCAGCCGCGCCACGCGCTGCTCGAGCTCGTCGAGCTCGCCCTGCATCTCGTCGGGCCGGTCGCTGAGGAAGCGGTTCACGTGGCCGAGCAACGGCTCCACTTCCTGCATCGCGTCGATACTGCCCTGCACGATGCCCGTCGCCATGCCGATCTGCAGCAGGATGAACGCCGCGCGAATGCGCGCGATGAACGGCTGCGCCGGATCGGCGATCAGCAGGTCCTCGCCGACGAACAGGTCGTCCACGCGCACGCCCCATGTGCTCGTGCCTTCCATCCCGGAGAACTCGGGACACTGGCGCAGCGTCACGGCGCCCGTGCAATGGAGCATGAACATGATGTCGTGAGACGCCGTGCCGTCATCGCGATACACGGTGGCGATCGCCCCGCAGTACTGTCCCGGCGCGATATGGCTGACCCATGGCAGTGCGCCGCTCACGCGATAGCCCCCCGCGACACGCGTGGCGCGCAGCAGCATCTTCTCGATGCCCGCGAATGCCTTCATGGGATTGGACAGTGCCGTCCCGCCGAGCGTCTGACCCGTTGCATGCGTGGCCAGCAACCGTTGCAGCGCCGGATTGCCCGAGGCCTCCATATAGAGACCACACACGTCGTGACACCACGCAAGAAACCCAGTGGAGCCGCAACGCCGGCTGATCGCGCGCATGGCATCGAGCGCGAGGCCATAGCGGCCGCCGCTGCCGGACAGGTGCGCGGCGAATGCGCCGGCCTTGCCGAGGCTGGCCATGATCTCGCGTGGGTAATGCCCTTCGTGATCGATGCGGTAGGCCGCATCGGCCAGCGGTCCGTCGGCAATCGACGTGACGTGCTGCATCACCATGGCGTCGGTCCACGATGGCTCGAATATCGGTGCACTGGCTACAACGGTGGTCATGGCGGCTCTCCCGTGATGCTTGACCTGCGATGCGCGGCGTCGCGCGGGTTCAGTCCTCAGTCGGCCAGGCCGATGGAGAACGCCACGGGATTGCGCATGGTGTTGGCCACCGGCGAATGGAAGTTGGCGTGCTGCACGATGTCGTCGAGCTGTTCGCGCGTGGCGTCACCCTCGATCAACACCTTGACGCGAATCGCCTGGAAACCCATGTCCTTCGCCTCGCGCTCGGCACCGCCAGCGCCCCACGCGGCCGTGTTGCCGATATCGGCTTCGAGGAACACTTCGAGGCGCGACAGACGGACTTCGCGATAGGTGGCCACGGCCGTAATGCCGACACACAGGCAGCCCCCCAGACCCGACAACGCGATCTCGCCCGGTGCGGGCACGGTGTTCTCGCCGAACAGGTGCGGCGGCTCGTCGACGACCACGGGGTTGTGATCGCCGGTGAAGCTCCAGGAGCGGAACTGCCCCTTCATGACGGTGTGGACCTTGTTGATGCCGCGGCGCTCGGGGTTCTCGCGGCCGGAGGCGGCAAACTTCAGAAGGCCCTCGCGATCGATCGGACGCAGGTAGGTGGTGACGGTCTCGGTGGTCAAGGCGTGCTCCATTTGTGTTGGATTCAGGACAGGCAGTCGTGCCTGCGCAGCCTTTATCGCAATCGCCGTGCCAACGCATCGAAATGCACGCAAGTCGTTGATTTTAAATCACTTTATTGAAAATTAGAACGGCACGGACGGGCGTCTGCCGCCCAACAAAATGTCGACAATGTCGACATTTTGTTGACCAATGGGCGATACTCCTCGCGATGTGAACGAGGAGCAAACCCGTGAAGGAACAGACCCCGATCCCGGAATCCGACCCCGAAACCGGACTCGGCTACTGGCGGCAGCAGGAGATGCTGCTGCTGGAACAGGTGATGGCATTGGTGGGCCGCAGCCTGTCGCCGGACGTGACCCTGCGCGAGATGCTGCATCTGATGTCGGAGCTGCTGGGCCTCAACCGCGGACGTGTGGTGCTGCTCGACGAGGAGACCGACACCGCGAGCATTCGCTTCGCATACGGCCTCACGCGCAAGGAGACAGCGCTGGGCGTGTACAAGGTCGGCGAAGGCATCACGGGCCGTGTACTGGCGGCGGGGCAACTGACCATCGTCCAGGACATCGACCAGGAACCGCGCTTCCTGTTTCGCGCGGTACAGCGCGCGCATCTGCCCGAAGGCATGGTGTCGTTCATCGCCATGCCGATCAAGATCGAACAGAAGACGGTCGGCGTGCTCGCCTGTCATCGCATCCGCATGCGCAATCGCGCGCTCAGCGACGACCTGACGATCCTGCGTATTCTGGCGACGCTTGCCGGACAACTGCTGCAGTTGCAGGCCACGCTGCGCGCGCGCACGAAAGTGCTGGAGCAGCGCAACGAGATGCTGTCTCGCGCGCTGCAGACCGAAGCCGCACGGTATGGCATCGTCGGCACGGCGCCCTCGGTGCTGAAAGCAATCTCCGAGCTTGAGCGTGTGTCCGATGCCACCGCAAGCGTGCTGCTAATGGGCGCGTCCGGTACTGGCAAGGAGCTTTTCGCACGCGCGTTGCACTTGGCCAGCCCAAGGCGCGAGCGGCCCTTCATCAAGATCAACTGTGCGGCCATTCCCGAGACGTTGTTCGAGTCGGAGCTGTTCGGCTACGAGCGCGGTGCGTTCACAGGGGCCAACGCCGCGCGCGCAGGGTGGTTCGAGCAGGCCACCACGGGCACGATCTTCCTCGACGAAATCGGCGAGCTGCCGCTTTCGATGCAGACCAAGCTGCTGCGCACGCTGCAGGAAGGCACCATCACACGCCTGGGCGGCAAACGCGAGATTGGCATTGACGTACGCCTCGTCGCTGCCACCAACCGCGACCTCGAACAAGAAGCCGCGCGCGGCACGTTTCGCCAGGATCTCTATTATCGGCTCAACGTGATTCCGATCCGGCTGCCCGCGCTGTCCGACCGGCGCGAAGACATTCCCGCGCTGGTGCTCCATTTCCTGAACCACATCAACCAGACCCACCAGCGCAACGTCAACCTCACTCAGTCCGCGATCAACCGGCTGCAGAACCATGACTGGCCCGGCAACATCCGCGAACTGTCGAACCTGATCGAACGGTTGGTACTGCTCGCGGAGAACGCGATTGTTGACGAGGCGGAGGTCGAGCGCATTCTGCCCAAGCCCGATGCGCCGGTCCGTACAACAACTACGCCCCTCGGCATGGCGCCACGCGCTCCGTTGCACCATGACCAGCATTCCCTCACTGAAGCGCTCCCCTCTTTCGCGGCAGCGTTAGTGCGCCCCTATGTCACCGCGCAATCGCACTCGGCCCAACAGCTTCGCCAGGCGCTAATCGAGTGCGGCGGCAACAAGTCACGCGCCGCACAGTTGCTGGGCCTGACGGTCCGACAGCTCGTGTATCGGTTGGAAAAGCTGGGCGTGTTGCCGTAACTTTCAAGCGAGAGGGTTTGGTGCGGAGGCTTCGAACGATTTCGGCTTTGCCCGGATAGAGGGCGTGATGTACCGGGGAAACCCGCGCCCAAAAAACAAAACCCCGGAAGACCGCGATCTTCCGGGGTTTGCCGCCATATACAGATGTACTGGCGGAGACGGAGGGATTCGAACCCTCGATCCAGGTTTTGGCCCAGATGCTCCCTTAGCAGGGGAGTGCCTTCGACCTCTCGGCCACGTCTCCCAAACTTGCGTTGTGCGAGGGAGTCCACACAACGAAGCGCGTATTCTAGCGAGTGACGTTCAATTGGTCAACGATGAATCGATGACAATATCCAACATTCCGCCGCTCGCCAGAAAATTCTCAACGAAGCCCGATCACGCCTGATCGAGTTCGAACACCTTGTGCAGCGCGCGCACGGCGAGCTCCATGTACTTCTCGTCGATCAGCACCGAGATCTTGATCTCCGACGTCGAGATCATCTGGATGTTGATGCCCTCTTCCGACAGCGTGCGGAACATCTTGCTGGCGATGCCCACGTGCGAGCGCATACCCACGCCGACCACGGACACCTTCGACACCTTCGGATCGCCCGACACGTTGCCGGCGCCGATATGGCCCTTCACGCCGTCGTTAAGAATCGTCAGCGCGCGCTGATAATCACCGCGCGGTACCGTGAACGTGAAGTCGGTCTTGCCGTCCACGGACTGGTTCTGGATGATCATGTCGACGTCGATATTGGCGTCGGCGATCGGGCCCAGGATCTGGTACGCGATGCCCGGCTTGTCCGGCACGCCCAACACAGTGATCTTGGCTTCGTCACGGGCAAATGCGATGCCGGAAATGACGGCTGCTTCCATTTCAGATTCTTCCTCAAAAGTAATCAGCGTGCCCGAATGCATTTCCTGCTCGAGCGGAATCATGGGGTCGGTCAGCGACGACAGCACGCGCGTCTTCACGCGGTATTTGCCGGCAAACTCCACCGAGCGGATCTGCAGCACCTTGGACCCGAGGCTGGCCATTTCCAGCATTTCCTCGAAGGTGATCTGATCCAGTCGGCGCGCGTCCTCGACCACGCGCGGATCGGTCGTGTACACGCCGTCCACGTCGGTATAGATCAGGCATTCCTCAGCCTTGATCGCGGCCGCGATGGCCACAGCCGACGTGTCCGAGCCGCCACGACCCAGCGTCGTGATATTGCCCTCTTCGTCGATGCCCTGAAAGCCCGTGATCACGACCACTTTGCCGGCATCCACATCGCTGCGGATACGCTCGTCATCGATCGACTGGATGCGGGCCTTGGTATAGGCCGAGTCAGTCTTAACAGGAACCTGCCAGCCGGTGTAGCTCACGGCATCGATGCCCTCGCCATGCAGCGCGATCGCGAGCAGTGCCACGCTGGCCTGTTCGCCGGTCGATGCCAGCATGTCCAGCTCACGCGGATCCGGCTGCGCGGAAATTTCCTTGGCAAGACCCAGCAGGCGATTGGTCTCGCCCGACATGGCCGAAGGCACCACGACTACGCGGTGACCTGCGCGGTGCCACTTGGCCACGCGCTTGGCGACATTCTTGATGCGTTCCGGAGAACCCATCGAAGTGCCGCCGTATTTGTGAACGATGAGAGCCATCTTCTTGTCGACGCCAGCGATTGTGCAAAGCCCTTGAAAATACACGAACCGTGACGCTCCGGCAAGGCTAGCCCGGTATCGCAATGTGCAACGAAGTGGCGTTGGGGCGATTTCAGGGGCGCTGCGTGGGGTCAGGGACCCGTGCCGGCAACCGATCGGGCACCCACTCCACGCGCCAACGCGGCGCATGAGGAGCGTCGGGCCAGCGTCGATGCAGCCCAAGCCCGGCCGCCAGCACGAGCGTACTCCCGGCCCACAGCAATGGCAAAAACTCACGCCGCCACGCTGGCACGCCTGCTTCCTGATAAGCCTGCTTGAGCGCGCGCGCGGGCCCGCCCGGCCGCAGCACGATGCGCTCCCCACCGGCGCGCACCGCCACATGCATGGGCGCGCGCAGCACCGCCTCGGGCACGCCAAAGCTGTCGTCGCGCGTGAACCGGAACACCCCCTGCCACGCCGGCACCCTCACCTGCCCCTCGGCCTGCCAGTCCTGCCAGACGAAATCGAAAGGCTCTGGCGGGACCGACGGTGCCGGGCGGCACGCGAGCACGCTGTCGCGGAAGCGCCGCAGCACCAGCCCGTCGTGTGCGATAGCGGGTTCGCCCCCGTCATGCTCGATCAACTGCCTGCGCATCGCCGCCAGCCGCGCGGTAGTCGGGGCCTGCGTGCCGAGGTCGCGCAACCAGGTACGCAGCACCGCATCGCCGCGCGCGGGCGACAGCGCGCGCAATCCCGGCAGATCGAGTTCGGCGAACGTATCGGCATCGCGCGCGGCACGCACGATGCCCGCAAGGTCGCGCGTGGTCACGTCGTCGAGCATGCCCGCCGCCTGCGCCACATGCGCGGCGGCCTGCGCGACGCTCTCCTGCAGGCCGGGAAACGCGGCCATCAATGCCGGCAGATGACTACGCAAGGCGTTGCGCGCGAAACGGGTATCGGTGTTGGAGGGGTCTTCGATCCAGCGCAGCGCGTGGTGGCTGCAATACGCATCGATCTCGGCGCGCGGCACCTCGAGCCACGGTCGCAGCAGCTGCACGTCGCCTGCGGCATCGAGCGCGCGCATTGCCGGCATGCCCGCCAGCCCCGCCACGCCGGCGCCGCGGAACAGGCGCAGCAACACGGTCTCCACCTGGTCGTCGCGATGATGCGCGAACAGCAGCACGCGCGCATTGGCAGCGCGGCACATGCGGCCGAGCGCGTCATAACGCGCGCGCCGCGCCGCGGCCTCGATGCCCTCGCCACCCCGCCCCGCCACCTGCACGCGCTCGGTGTGCAGCGCCACGTTCCAGCCTGCGCACAGTTCCACGCAGAAGGCTTCCCAGGCATCGGCCTGTGCCTGCAGACCGTGATGAACGTGCAGCGCGACCAGCGGCAACGATAGCGTGGCCGCCGCCGCGCGCGCGGCATGCAGCAGCGCCACGGAGTCCCGGCCGCCGGACAGGGCTACCGCGATGACGCCACCGTTCGGGTGAACGATCGAAGCGTCCGTGGGCGCGGAAACAACAAAGGCCGCACTGGCTTGCACAGCCTGTGCGACCTTGTCGGTGAGGCGAGCGAACGGCAACGTAGCCGCCCTCATCCCCGTCGGCGGGCAACCATCATTCGGTCGCGCCGGTTTCCTTGAACTTGCCATACGCGAGCAGACGCTCGAGACGGCGCGCCTGCAGTTCCTTCACGCTCATGCCCTGGAACTGGCGCAGCGATTCGGCCAGCGAGCGCTTGAGCATCGTTGCCATGTTCTTCGGATCGCGATGCGCGCCACCCAGCGGCTCGCTGACGATCTTGTCGATCAGGCCGAGCGCCTTCAGACGATGCGCGGTCAGACCCAGTGCCTCGGCGGCCTCCGGTGCCTTCTCGGCGGTCTTCCACAGGATCGATGCGCAGCCTTCCGGCGAAATCACCGCATACGTCGCGAACTGGAGCATCTGCACTACATCGCCAACCGCAATCGCCAGCGCACCACCCGAACCGCCTTCGCCGATGATCGTCGCGATCAGGGGCACCTTCAGGCCGGACATCACGTACAGGTTGTGGCCAATCGCTTCCGACTGGTTGCGCTCCTCGGCGTCGATGCCCGGGAACGCGCCCGGCGTATCGACAAACGTGAAGATCGGCAGACCGAACTTGTCCGCCAGTTCCATCAGGCGCTTGGCCTTGCGATAGCCTTCCGGCTTGGACATGCCGAAGTTGCGCAGCGCGCGCTCCTTCGTGTCACGGCCCTTCTGGTGGCCGATGACCATGCATGCCTGGCCGTTGAAGCGCGCCATGCCGCCCACGATCGACAGATCGTCCGCAAACGAGCGGTCGCCATGCAGCTCGTGAAAATCGGTAAAGATCTCCCGCACATAGTCGAGCGTGTACGGACGCTGCGGGTGACGGGCGATTTGCGCAACCTGCCAGGGCGACAGGTTGGCGTAGATATCTTTGGTGAGCTGCTGGCTCTTGCCAGCCAGCCGCGAAATCTCTTCGGAAATATCGACTGCCGAATCGTCCTGCACAAAGCGCAGTTCTTCGATTTTTGCCTCGAGCTCGGCGATTGGCTGTTCGAAATCCAGGAAGGTGGTTTTCATAGAAACGCGGACCTGTCTGTGAAGGGGCGCATTCTACCGGAAAAAAGTCCCCGGCCGACCGCCCCGAAAGTTGAACGTTCTACACTTTCCGGCAAAATTTCCACGTCATATGTGGTTCAACCCTGTGCCAAACGTCTAATACGTCACCGGCAACGGATCGAGACTCCGCCACATATACCAGGTAGCCACCGTGCGCCACGGCTCCCAGTTGGCGGCCACTTCACGTGCCTCGCTACGGGTTACCGGCTCGCCACTGAAGTAATTGGCGGAGATCGCATTGATCAGGCCAACGTCGTCGAGCGGCAGCACGTTCGGGCGCATCAGGTTGAACATCAGGAACATTTCCGCGGTCCAGCGCCCAATGCCGCGAATCTGGGTGAGCTCGGCGATCACCGCCTCGTCCTCCATCGCAGCCCACTCATTGACATGGACGCGTCCGGCCTTGAAATGTTCTGACAAATCGATGATGTATTCCGCCTTGCGCCGCGACAACCCGCAGCTGGCCAGCTGCTCGTTGCCGGCCTTGAGGAACTGGCTCGGTGTCAGGCGCGGGCACATCGCGGCCAAGCGATCCCAGACCGCCTGCGCGGCCTTGACCGAGATCTGCTGCCCGACCACCGAGCGCGCCAGCGTGACGAACGGATCGTCGCGCGAAGTCAGGTGCGCGGGGCCGTAGGTCGGAATCATCTTGCGCAGGATGCGGTCGCGCTTCATCAGGTCCGCGCAGGCTTCATCCCAATACGCGGGACGCATCGCATCGACGACCGTCTCCACCGGGATGGGCATGCCCTCGGCTTCCGGTAACACGGGCTTGGACGCGCGCGCGCCCTTCCCCGCCGCACCGGTCTTGGCTGGCGCCTTCTCGGCGGTCAATTTGGCGGGCACCTTCGCGGGCAACTTGGCGGGCGCCTTGCCTGCGACCTTGGTGGCTGCCTTGGTAGCCGTCTTGGCAACGACCTTGGCTTCGCCCTTGCTCGCGGACTTGGCCGTTGCCGTGGGCTTGCGCGCGGCAGCGTTCAAGCACGCCTCCACTCGGTCACGCCACCCGGCTTGTCCTCGAGCACCACGCCCGCCTCGAGCAGTTCCGCGCGCACGCGGTCCGCCTCGGCAAAGTTGCGCTCGGCCTTGGCCGTCTTGCGCGCGGCGATGCGCGCCTCGATCTCGTCCGGCGACAGGCCGTCGGCTACGTGACCACCCTGCAGGAACGTATGCGGATCGCGCTCGAGCAGCCCCAGCGTGCCGGCCAGTGCCTTGAGCTGGCGCGCGGCCAGCGTCGAGCCCGTACGATTGACCTCGCTGGCGAGGTCGAACAGCACCGACATCGCGATCGGCGTGTTGAAGTCGTCGCTCATCGCGTCCGCAAAGCGCTTCGCGTGCGGCTCGTCCCAATCCACCGCGCAACCGCCCGGCTGCGTTTCCTTCAGCGCCGTGTACAGACGCGTCAGCGCGCCACGCGCATCGTCAAGGTGGGCATCGCTGTAGTTCAGCGGGCTGCGATAGTGCGCGCGCAGGATGAAGAAGCGCACGACTTCCGCGTCGTACTGCTTGAGCACCTCGCGGATCGTGAAGAAATTGCCGAGCGACTTCGACATCTTCTCGTCGTTCACGCGCACAAACCCGTTGTGCATCCACAGGTTGACGAACGGCTTGCCGCTCGCGCCCTCGGACTGCGCAATCTCGTTCTCGTGATGCGGGAACTGCAGATCGGCACCGCCGCCGTGAATGTCGAAATGCTCGCCCAGCAGCGTGCAGCTCATGGCCGAGCATTCGATGTGCCAGCCCGGACGCCCGGTGCCCCACTTCGACGTCCACTTGGTCTCGGGCGGCTCGGATTCCTTCGCGGATTTCCACAACACGAAGTCGAGCGGATCCTGCTTGGCGTCGTTGGCCGACACGCGCTCGCCCGCACGCAGGTCCTCGAGCGACTTGCCCGACAACTTGCCGTAGCCCTGGAACTTGCGCACCGAATAATTGACGTCGCCGTCGCTGGCCTGATACGCCAGGCCATTGGCCTCGAGCTTCTCGATCAGGTTCAGCATCTGCGGCACGTAGTCCGTGGCGCGCGGCTCGTGGTCGGGACGAATGATGCCCAGCGCGGCCGCATCCTCGTGCATGTACTGGATGAAACGCGTGGTCAGCTGGCCGATGGTCTCGCCATTCTCGGCCGCGCGGCGGATGATCTTGTCGTCGATGTCCGTGATGTTCTGCACGTACGTGACGTCATACCCCGCGGCGCGCAGCCAGCGATGCACCATGTCGAACACCACCATCACGCGCGCGTGGCCGACGTGACAGTAATCGTAAACGGTCATGCCGCACACATACATGCGGACCTTGCCCGGTTCGATTGGCACGAAAGGCTGCTTCTCACGCGCGAGCGTGTTGTAGATGTTCAGTTGCTGCATGAAGGAAAGTAGGTGGTGAAACCGCGGGACCTGCGTAGAGGCGCCTATCTTACCGGAACGGCCTTGTACGGGGGGACCGCCGCCCTTTGCTAGAATGCCGCGGAGTATAACGGACCGCACATACATGAGCCTGCCTCTGCCTACCTCGACCGTCGGTCGCCACCCTGCCGTGGCGCGCGCGTTGTCGCGCCTGCCGACGTGTCCCTCGTCGCGGCGCTTGCCTCGCGCGCCCGTGGCGATGCTGGCCGCCACGCTGGCCCTGCTGGCGGCCTTCGCCGCCCAGCCCGCCATGGCACAGAACGGACCGCTCTCGCTGACACCCCCGCCCGCCCAGCCCACCGGCCCGCAGTCGAAGGACCCCGGCATGGTGCCGGCCGAAAAGGCCGTGCGCGAGAAGCGCTACGGCGATGCGGTGGAAGCGTTCGACCGCGTGCTGGCATCCAATCCGCGCAACGCGCAGGCACGTTTCCAGCGTGCCTGGGCACTGGCCCAGTCCGGCCGCGAGGACGAAGCGCAGCGCGCGTTTGCCGAGATGGCGCAGGACTTCCCCGAACTGCCGGAGCCGCACAACAACCTGGCATTGCTGTACGCCAAGCGCGGCGACCTCAAGCGCGCCGAATCCGAACTGCAGCTCGCGATCGAGGCCCGCCCCGACTTCGCGATCGCCTATACGAATCTTGGCGATGTGTACCGCCGCATGGCCGAACAGGCCTACCGCGATGCGCTGCGCCGCAACCCGGGCGACGCGCGCGCGACTGATGCACTGCGGCATGTGCGTGAGGATTCGGCCACGGATGCCGCGGCCACCCCCGCCACGCCGGCCTCGGCACCAGCCGCCGCGCCGGCCGTCAAGTCTCCCTCGAAGTCGTCCCGGAAACCGGCCACCGGCAAGTCGGATAATCGTTAAATCGGAGTCAAGTTCATGAGCGTTTCCCGTCGTATCGTTTTGGCCGGCCTCGCGGCCGCCGCCGTCGCCCTCTCCCCGTTTGCCGCGTTCGCGCAGGGCGCGCCGGCCGCCGCCACGCAGAAGACCGAACGCGTGCAGTTCGTCACGAACAAGGGCAATTTCACCATCGAGGTGTATCCCGATGCCGCCCCGAAGACCGTGGCCAACTTCCTCGAGTACGTGCGCAGTGGCTTCTATAGCGGCACCATCTTCCACCGTGTGATCAACGGCTTCATGGTGCAGGGAGGCGGCTTCGACCGCGACATGAAGGAAAAACCGACGCGCGCGCCGATTCCGCTCGAATCCCAGAACGGCCTGAAGAACAAGGTCGGCACGGTGGCGATGGCGCGGACTTCGGATCCGAATTCGGCCACGGCCCAGTTCTTCGTCAATGTGGTGGATAATTCGAACCTCGACTACCCGCAGCCCGACGGCAACGGGTACGCCGTTTTTGGCAAGGTGGTGGATGGCATGGATACGATCGAGAAGATCAAGACCACGCCGACCACGGCCTATGGCTCGATGCGCAACGTCCCGGCCGCGCCGGTCGTGATCGAATCGGCCACCATCGTCACCAAGTAATGCCGGCCGTGCCGGAGACTACGAACAGAGGAATACCATGACCAAAGTCCAACTGCAGACCAACCAGGGCAACATCGTCATCGAACTCGACGACGAAAAGGCACCCAAGAGCGTGGAGAACTTCCTCGCCTACGTGCGCAAGGGTCACTACGACAACACGATCTTCCATCGCGTGATCAAGAACTTCATGGTCCAGGGCGGCGGTTTCGAGCCGGGCATGAAGCAAAAGGACACCGACGCGCCGATCGACAACGAAGCGTCCAACGGCCTCAAGAACGAGCGCTATACGGTGGCGATGGCACGTACCAACGCGCCCCACTCGGCGACCGCCCAGTTCTTCATCAACGTGGTGGACAACGACTTCCTGAACTTCACCGCGCCCACGCCGCAAGGTTTCGGCTACGCCGTGTTCGGCAAGGTGACCGAAGGCACCGACATCGTCGATACGATCAAGGCCGTGCGTACGGGCAGCTCGGGCTTCCATCAGGACGTGCCGCTCGAGGACGTCGTGATCCAGAAGGCCGTGGTGCTCGAGTAATCGACGCCCTAGCCTCCTGACAATCTTGCAAGTATCGTCATCGGACCTGCTTGATTTCACGCCGGTGGCCGCACCGATCGAGGTGCCGGCACCGGCGTGGTTCGTTTCGGATCTTCATCTGACCGAGAACATGCGGCGCACGCGCGCCGCGTTCGAGCGCCTGCTCGATCGTGCCGCCGCGAATGCGCGCGCACTGTTCATCCTCGGCGATTTCTTTGAATTCTGGGTGGGCGACGACGCGCTGGACCGGCCGTTCGCGCGCGATGTCGCGCAGCTGCTGCGGCGTCTGTCCGCATGCGGCGTACCCGTCTACCTGATGCACGGCAACCGCGACTTTCTGCTCGGCCAGCGCTTTGCGGACGCGGCGGGCGCGACGTTGCTGCCTGATCCCACGGTAGTCATCTGCGGTGGCCAGCGCGTGGCGCTGAGTCATGGCGACATGCTGTGCCTCGACGACGAACGCTATAACCGCTTCCGGATGTGGACACGCAAGCGCTGGGTACAGCGATCGTTCCTGGCGCTGCCGCTGGCGATGCGGTTAGCGGTGGCGCGCCGCCTGCGCGCGGACAGCGAAGCCGGCCGCACGCATCAGATCATGTATGGCGATGCGACCCCGGCGGCGGTCGAGGCATTACTCGCCGCCACCGGCACGCACACGGTCGTGCACGGCCATACGCATCGTCCCGCGCATCATCAGCACGGCGAGAACGATCGCTGGGTCCTCACCGACTGGGACCTCGACACGCGCAACCCGCGCGCCGCAGTGCTGCAGCTGGACGCGAACGGCTTTAGCGAACTGACGCAGGCCGACTGACCCGCGCCTCTGCTTCACCCTTACTGCACCCCTACTTCATCAGGCTGCGTAGCTCGCTCGCATCGAAGCGATCGTTCGGCGTGTTCTCGAGGTGCTCGCCCAGCCGATCGAGCGCGGCCAGCACGGCCTTGATGCGATCGTCCTGTTGCGCGGCATTGTCGATCAGGCTCTTGAGCGCCAGCGACACCGGATCGTCCGCATTGGGCGTAATGCCGTAGGCCGAGAACTCCTGCTTGGCGCCCTGCTGCTGCGTGGGTGCATCGGGCAGGATGATCCGCGCCGGAATTCCCACCGCGGTCGCGCCCGGCGGCACCGGCTTGAGCACCACCGCGTTCGATCCCACGCGCGCTCCGGCGCCCACCTCGAAGCCCCCGAGCACCTTCGCGCCCGCGCTGACCACCACGCCGGGTCCCAGCGTCGGATGACGCTTCTGGCCCTTGTAGAGCGACGTGCCGCCGAGCGTCACGCCCTGATAGATCGTGCAATCGTCGCCGATCTCGGCGGTCTCGCCGATCACCACACCCATGCCGTGATCGATAAACACGCGACGTCCCATGCGGACCGCCGGATGAATCTCGATGCCCGTGAAAAAGCGTGCCCAGTGGGAAATCCAGCGGCCCAGCCAATGCAGACCCGCGCGCCAGCAGCAATGCGCGACCCGGTGAAACAGCACGGCATGGAGACCCGGATAGCAGGTCAGCACCTCCAGGCGGCTGCGCGCGGCAGGGTCGCGCAGCATGATCGAATCGATATCTTCCTTCAGGCGAGTGAACATCTTTGTCTTGTCGTGATGCCAGGCCGTGCGCCGCGCGGCAGGCGGCGCCATATGAAAAAGGCGCCGATGCGGGCAGTCGCCGGCATGATCGTTGGCCGGGGGATTGACGGCCAGGGTCAGCGAGGGATCAGGGAGTGTAAGAGATTTGCCAGTCCGACGCCGGGCCCTGACGCCGTCAGGGACATTCGCGCATGCGCGCTCAACATCGCTCCGGCACGTGCACGATTCCGGTCATCAGGCGTCGCGCGCTGTGGTGCACGACCTCGGGCGGGTCCTGATAGGCGAGCACGATTTCCGCGCACGGAAACGGCACGCCGTCTTCATTGAACTCGCCCGACTCCACCGGATGGCCATTGCGGCACGGGACCTGGGAATGGATGGCCTGGCCGGCATTGACGTGCCAGATGCGCACGGTGGCGGCGCCATCGCGTGCGGGCACAAAGCCGCGCCAGATGGCGAACGGGCCGGCCGCCGCGACCAGATCGCCGCAGTTGGCGGTCCAGTCGATTCGCGCGGTATCCACGGACACCGCGCCAAAGTGAAACTCGATATCGCAACCGTCGCGCCGCGACGCGCGTACCAGTGCCACCATGCTGGTGCTTGCGGTGGCGCCGCCCATGCCGTCGGCATGGCGGGCATAGGGGTCCGGCGACCCGATCACGCGCAGCAGCAGCGCATCACGGGCCTCGGCGTCCTTCGGCAGGTCGTCCGCCAGAAAGAACATGCCTTTGCTCGTGCCGCCTCGCATGTAGTACGCCGGAATCTCCGCCACGCTCGTCGCTCCTCTACTGTTCCACCCTACTGGTTCCGCTGTGGGTTCTGTTCTTGTGGGTCCTGCCCGGCATCGTCCTGACTACCCCGCTCTCCAACCCGCAGCATATGTCGGGCGACGCCGCGCAGGATGTTGACCTCCTCGCGCTCGAGCCCGCTGCGAGCCAGCAGACGCCGCAGGCGCGGCATCAGCTTGCGCGGGTTGTCCGGGTCGAGAAAGCCGATGGCGACCAGGCCCGTCTGCAGATGATCGAACATCGATTCGATCTGCTCCGCGGTGGCGGGCTCCCCAGCATAGCCGATATTGAGCGCACCGTGCGCCACTGCAACCGGGGTCGGCGCCGCGTCCAGCAGCGCGAGGCGCATCTCGTAGGCGATCAGCTGCACGGCCTGCGCGAGGTTCAGCGATGCATAGGCCGGGTTGGCGGGAATATGCGTGACCGCCGAGCATCGCTCCACCACGTCGTTGGGCAGGCCATAGCGCTCGTTTCCGAAGACGAAGGCCACGTCGGACGTGGCCGCGCTGCCCAGCACCGAGCCAGCCTGCATGGCGGCGTCGCGCGGCAGCAGCCGCGGCGGCCCGAATTCGCGCTGACGCGCGGTCATGGCGATGGTCAGCGCCGCGCCCGCCAGCGCGGGCTCGATGCTATCCACGATGCGCGCACGGGCCAGCACGTCGTCGGCCCCGCTGGCCATGGCGATCGCATCGGGGTGGTTCAGCACATCCGGTTCACGCGGCGACACCAGTACCAGGCTGCCCGGCGTGTCCCCAAACCCCATCGTCTTGATCGCGCGCGCCACCGAGCCGACGTTGCCGGGATGGCTCGTTTCCACGAGCACAAAGCGGACGCGGCCGAAAATGTCGGATGCGGCACGCTCGCCACCCGAAGCGGGGACAGATTGGGACGAGGATTGTGTTTCTGAGTTCATGTAGGCAAATAAGGAGGCGCATCTGCCCCGTGTGTCATCGGCTGGCTTCCTATACAATGCAGCCTTCATTGCCGACGCGGCCGCATGGCCGCGTTTCCGTTCTTCGACAATTCGTTGTGTTGCCGCCGTGCTGCTTTCGTGCCGCTGCCGCGTTTCTCTCATGAAACCGGAGCGCGGCGATCCGCGCCGGCCAGGAGAGATTTATGCATCCGATGCTCAATATCGCCGTCAAGGCGGCCCGCAAGGCGGGTTCCATCATCAATCGCGCGTCCATCGACGTCGATCTGGTCCGCGTTACGCGCAAGCAACACAACGATTTCGTGACCGAGGTAGACCGCGCCGCCGAGGCCGCGATCATCGAGATCATCCGCACCGCCTACCCGGAGCACGCCATTCTAGCGGAAGAGTCGGGCCAGTCCTGGTCCGAAGGCGAGCTGACCGACCACGAATACACCTGGGTCATCGACCCGCTCGACGGCACCACCAACTTCATCCACGGCTTTCCGCAGTATGCGGTGTCCATCGGCCAACTGCACAAGGGTCAGCCCGTGCAGGCCGTGGTCTACGACCCGACGCGCGATGAACTGTTCACCGCGACCAAGGGCGCCGGCGCCTTCCTGAACAACCGCCGTATCCGCGTGACCCGCCGCGACAAGCTGGCCGATTGCCTGATCGGCACGGGCTTCCCGTTCCGTGACCTCGAAGGCATGGAGGAATACCTCGAAATGTTCGCGCTGATGACGCGCAGCTGCGCAGGCCTGCGCCGCCCCGGTGCCGCCGCGCTGGACCTGGCTTACGTGGCCTGCGGCCGTCTGGACGGCTTCTTCGAACGCGGCCTCAAGCCGTGGGACATGGCCGCCGGCAACCTGCTGATCACCGAAGCAGGCGGCCTCGTGGGCAACTATGCCGGCGAAGCGCGCCAGATCGAACAAGGCGAAATCCTCGCCGGCAACCCGAAGGCCTTCGCCCAGATGGTCCGCCTGCTGGCGCCGTACTCGCTGGACAACGCCAAGCCGACCAAGCCCGCCGCAATCTGACAGATCCCAGCATGGAAAACAACGCCACCGCTCATATGGCGATCATTCAGGCGCACCGGGAGATGCTGTCTCTCGCGTTCGCCCTGATCGCCCGCGACAGCAAACGCGACCTCGACGGCCTGCTCACGGCGCTTGCCGAAGCGGGACGCAACGCGCTGACCTCCCCGAATATTCCCGACGAAGTGCCGGAAGTATTCAGCGCGGAAGTCCTGGCAGTACTCACCAGCGCGAAGAAGCTGACCGCTCCTCGCCCCGAGTAACCCGCCCCGAGTAACGTTTCTCTCGCAAAAGTCCGGCACAGGATCAAGGCACAAGGCGCGGCACGCAGTAAAATGCGCGTTTGCGTCGGCGGCTCGTCACATCGTTGTGCGAGCCGCCGCCCAACCTGAACGACAGGCGGCGTGTCATGCGCTGCCCGAGAGGAATGCATGTCTGCTGAAGCCCTATCCCAACGCAACGACGACCGCGCTGATGCGCCCGGCGAAACTGGCCACGGGGCTGTGGAAGCCGCGGCGAATGATGGCCGGCAGGTAGCGCCGGCAAAGGGCAAACCGGCGCCCGAGAAGCACACGCCCATGATGCTGCAGTATCTGGGTCTGAAAGCCGATCATCCGGACACGCTGCTGTTCTATCGGATGGGCGATTTCTACGAGCTGTTTCACGACGATGCCGAAAAGGCCGCGCGGCTGCTCGATATCACGCTGACCTCGCGCGGGCAGTCAGCCGGCGTGCCGATCCGCATGGCCGGCATCCCATTCCACTCGGTGGACCAGTACCTCGCCAAGCTCGTGAAGCTCGGCGAATCCGTTGCGATCTGCGAGCAGATCGGCGATCCGGCGACGAGCAAGGGTCCGGTCGAGCGCAAGGTCGTGCGCATCGTCACGCCCGGCACGTTGACCGATGCCGCCCTGCTGCCGGACAAGGTCGACACCTTCCTGATGGCCGTGCACCAGCAGACCACACGCCGCGGCGTAAGCAAGACGGGTCTGGCATGGCTGAACCTCGCCAGCGGCGAGCTGCGCCTGATGGAATGCGATGCCGCACAACTCGCGCGCGAACTCGAACGGATTCGTCCGGCCGAACTGCTGCACGCCGATGGCATCGACCTGCCGCCACTCACATGTGCCCGCACGCGCCTGCCCGAATGGCATTTTGATCAGGACGCGGGCACGCGCCGCCTGCGCGAGCAGATCGGCGTGGCAAGCCTCGAACCGTTCGGCTGCGCGGGCCTCGGCGCCGCGCTCGGCGCCGCCGGCGCCCTGCTCAACTACGCGGCCACCACGCAGGGCCAGTCCCTGCGCCACGTACAAGGCGTGCTGGTCGAACGCGAAACGGAGTTCGTCGGCCTCGACACCGCGACGCGCCGCAACCTCGAACTGACGGAGACCCTGCGTGGCGGCGAATCGCCGACGCTGTTCTCGCTGCTCGATACCTGCGCCACCACGATGGGCAGCCGCGCGCTGCGCCATTGGCTCCATCATCCGCTACGCGATGCGGCCATTCCGCAGGCACGTCAGCAGGCAATCGGCGCGCTGATCTCGCAAGGCCCCGACCGTGTGCGCATCGTGCTGCGCCGGCTGGCCGACGTGGAACGCATCACCTCGCGACTCGCACTGCTGTCCGCGCGCCCACGCGACCTGTCGTCGCTGCGGGACACGCTGCGCGCGCTGCCCGAGGTGCAAGCCAGCGTCACGCTCGATGACAACGCCCCGCTGCTGACGCAGACCGTGAGCGATCTGGGCGTACCGCAGGATTGCCTGGACCTGCTCGTACGCGCCGTGGCCGACGAGCCGTCTACCGTCGTGCGCGATGGCGGCGTGATCGCGCGCGGCTACGATGCGGACCTCGACGAGCTGCGCGATATCTCCGAGAACTGCGGCCAGTTCCTCATCGACCTGGAGACGCGCGAACGCGCGCGCACCGGCATCGCCAATCTGCGCGTGGAATACAACCGCGTGCACGGCTTCTATATCGAGGTCACCAACGGCCAGGCCGACAAGGTGCCCGACGACTATCGCCGCCGCCAGACGCTGAAGAACGCCGAGCGCTACATCACGCCGGAACTGAAGACGTTCGAGGACAAGGCGCTGTCCGCGCAGGACCGCGCGCTCGCCCGCGAGAAGCTGCTGTACGACGCGCTGCTCCAGCAACTGCTGCCGCATATCGGTAGCCTGCAGCGCGTGGCCGTGGCCCTTGCGCGCCTCGACGTGATCGCCGCGCTTGCCGAACGCGCGCAGACGCTCGACTGGACCCAGCCCGAACGCGTCGGCGAAAACGTGATCGACATCGTGCAGGGCCGTCACCCCGTGGTCGAAGGTCAGCTTGCCGCGGAATCTGTCGCGTTTATCGCCAACGACGCGCAATTGAACGAAGCCCGCAAACTGCTGCTGATCACCGGCCCGAACATGGGCGGTAAGTCGACATTCATGCGCCAGACCGCGCTGATCGTGCTGCTGGCATGCGTGGGCGCCTGGGTGCCGGCACGCCGCGCGGTCATCGGTCCGATCGATCGCATATTCACGCGTATCGGCGCGGCCGACGATCTGGCCGGCGGTCGTTCGACCTTTATGGTGGAAATGACCGAAGCGGCCGGCATCCTGCATCACGCCACGCCGTCGAGCCTCGTGCTGATGGATGAGATCGGCCGCGGCACCTCAACGTTCGACGGTCTGGCGCTGGCATGGGCCATTGCGCGCTATCTGCTGTCGCACAACCGCAGCCACACGCTGTTCGCCACGCACTACTTCGAACTCACGCAACTGCCACAGGAATTCCCGCAGGCCGCCAACGTGCATCTGTCGGCGGTGGAGCATGGCGACGGCATCGTGTTCCTGCACGCGGTGCAGGACGGCCCCGCCAGCCAGAGCTATGGCCTGCAGGTGGCGCAACTGGCGGGCGTGCCGCAACCGGTCATCCGCGCCGCGCGCAAGCACCTCGCGTGGCTGGAGCAGCAATCGGCGGACGCTACGCCGACGCCGCAACTCGATCTGTTCGCCGCACCGGCCACGCCGCCGGATGATGAGGCAGATGATGAAGGTCTGACTGCCGGCACCGCCGTATCGGCGTCGCATGCCGCCGCGCTCGGCGCTCTGGTCGACCTCGATCCCGATAGTCTGACCCCACGCGATGCGCTCGACGCGCTGTACCGCCTCAAGGCCCTGGCCGAGGGCAACGCCTGATCATGACTGCAGCACGGTTCGTCCTGCCGTTCGCGCTGACCTTGGCGCTCGCGCTCTTGACATCGACGATACCCGCACAGGCCGCCAGCACCTCGAAGGTCACGCCGCCGCCGACACCGACCGTCAAACCGCTGCGCATCGCGCTGCTCGCGGACGTGCCGCAATGGGTCGCCGCTGAAACGGACACCACCACGCTGCTCAACCAACTGGGCAATCGTCAGATCGATCTGGTGGTCCATGCGGGCGGCATCAAGGGCGATACCGAATCGTGCGGAGACGCCCTGCTCGCCGCGCGCGAACGCCTGCTTGACGACTCGCCGGTGCCGCTGCTCTACGTGCCTGGGGAGACCGACTGGGCCGAATGCCAGCAGCCGGTCAACGGCCAGTTCGATGCGGTGGAACGCCTCAACCGGCTGCGTGAACTGTTCTTCCCGGCCGACGCCACCCTGGGCCGACGCACGTTGCCGGTGGTACGCCAGTCGGATCAGGCGTTGTTCCGCAGCTATCGCGAAAACGCGCGCCTCGTCGTCGGCAATGTGCTCGTGGTCGGACTGAATCTACCCGGCGACAACAACCACTATCGCACCGAGGGCGGCCGCAACAGCGAGTTCGAGGATCGCCGCGAGGCCAACCGCCAATGGCTGGCGCGCGCGTTTTCGGTAGCCGATCAGCGCAACCTCGCGGGCGTCATCGTCATCGTTCACGGCGATCCGCAGTTCAACAACGGCTGGGAAAAACGCGGCCGCCCATCGATTTTCGATGGCTTCCTGCGCCACGGTTCGCGCGACGGCTATGTCGAGTTCAAGAGACAGCTACGCGAACTGACCACGCACTTCGATGGCCAGGTGTTGCTCGTGCACGCGAGCCTCGGCGGCTTCAGCGTCGACAAGCCGCTGCGCGACAACGCCAGCAAGGTCATCGGCAACTTCACGCGTGTCTCGCTACCGGTGGGCACCCCTACGCAATGGACCGAACTGATGGTGACGCCAGGCACGCGCTCGGTGTTCCAAGTGCGGCTTCAGGACGGCCCCAAAGATTGAATCGAGGCCAAATCAGGACGACAAAAAAGCCGGCGATCAGCCGGCTTTTTTGTGGTGCGATCCGAGTGGATCTCAGTGCAGCGTGTGACGGCCGTTGTCGTCGTCTTCGTCTTCATCGACGACTTCAACGCCCGACGCGCCATGCGCATGACCATGTTCGATTTCGTCGGCGGTTGCCTCGCGGACGTCAGACACCTTGAGCGAGAAGCGCAGTGCCATGCCGGCCAGCGGATGGTTGCCGTCGAGCACGATCTTGTCTTCGGCGACATCGGTCACCGTGTAGATGATGGAGTCGTCCTCATCGCCGTCCTCAGGCACGCCTTCGAACTGCATGCCGACTTCGAGCGGCTCGGGAAAACGATCGCGCGCCTCCACCTTCACGAGCTCCGCATCATAGTCACCGAACGCATCCTCGGGCTCGAGCTGCAGTTCCGTTTCGAAACCTGCTTCGTGGCCGTCGAGCGCTTCCTCGATCTTGGGGAACGTGCCATCATAGCCGCCGTGCAGGTAGACCATCGGCTCATCCGACTCTTCGATCAGATTGCCCTGCCCGTCCGAGAGCTTGTACCCCACGGACACCACCGTGTTCTTAGCGATTTTCAATTCTTGACTCCATGAGCGATTCCGCATTATACGCGCAGGCATTGCCTGCGGGCCCCATTGATCCCGATGCGCCGCTCACGCTTCTCGGCGGCTTGACGCCCGCAACTTTCATGCGCGACGTCTGGCACCGCAAACCGCTACTGATTCGACAGGCCGTGCCGGGAATCGTGCCGCCGGTGTCGCGCGAAGCGCTTTTTTCGCTGGCCGATCGCGATGACGTCGAGTCGCGCATGGTGTCGTACTTTCGCAACCGCTGGAAGCTCGACAACGGTCCGTTCGCGGAAGAGAACCTGCCCTCGCGCAAGACGCGGCAGTGGTCGCTGCTGGTCCAGGGTGTGAACCTCCACAACACCGCCGCCGCGGAGCTGATGAGCCAGTTTCGCTTTATTCCCGACGCACGCCTCGACGACGTCATGATCAGCTACGCCACCGACGGTGGTGGCGTCGGTCCGCACTTCGATTCGTACGACGTATTCCTGCTGCAAGTCTCGGGCCGGCGCCGCTGGCGCATCTCGTCGCAGACCAAGCTGGATCTGGTCCCGAATCTTCCGCTCAAGATCCTTTCGCAATTCACCGCGGAAGAGGAATGGGTGCTCGAGCCAGGCGACATGCTTTATCTGCCGCCGCAGTACGCGCACGACGGTGTGGCCGAGGGCGAATGCATGACGGCGTCGATCGGTTTTCGCGCGCCGGCATTCCGCGAACTCGCGGGTCACTTCCTCGCGTGGCTATCCGAAACGGTGGAAGACAACGAGGACCTCTCGGGCCGCTATGCGGATGCCGGCGAAGGGGCCACCATCCATCCCGCGCAACTGCCGGCCAACCTCACGCGCGCGGTGGCGGAGCGCCTTACCGCGATGCGCTGGACACCGGGCATGGTGTCCGAATTCCTCGGCACGCATCTGTCGGAACCGAAGCCTGGTGTCGAGTTCGCGGAGGTCGCGGAGTTGACCGCGCGCAAGTACGAGAAGCTCGCGCAAACGCATGGCGTGGTCCTTGCTCCTGCATCGATAGCGCTCTACGACAAGACGCACTTCTTCATCAATGGAGAAGCGTACGAGCCGCCGGCCGCGTTGGCCAAATGGCTACGTCGGCTTGCCGACAACCGCTGCCTGACACCAGAAGAGGTGACTGCGTGTGCGCCGTTACCGGACCTGCTGGAAACCTTTCATGACTGGACAATGGAAGGTTGGCTGCAGCTATTGCCAGACGCGGTGTAATAATGCGTAACAAAGCGAACTGATAAATTTCGCCAGTACACAAGCCGGGAAAACGCGGATATAATCGCCCGCTGGCTGGCCTGTGTACGACTGCATATCTGCAGATATGCCGTTTGCGAACAGCCCTAGCTTTTGCTTCTGGCAGCTGCGTAAGAAGATTTTGCAGTTGAAGAGCGATAATTACCGGTAATTATTCATCGCCTGTTTTTGAGTTTATAAAAGTTAAAGGACGAACAATGAAGAAGTCTCTCCTGATCGCTTCCCTGCTGGCCGCTGTTGCTCTCGCCGCTTGCGGCAAGAAGGAAGAAGCTGCCGCTCCGGCCGCTGAAACTGCTGCTCCGGCTGCTGCTGCTCCCGCAGCTGACGCTTCGGCTCCCGCTGCTATGGCACCGGCCGCTGACGCTTCGGCTCCGGCTGCTGACGCTTCGGCACCTGCTGCTGACGCATCGGCTCCCGCAGCTAAGCAGTAAATCGGTTCGTTCCGAACAAAAAAGCCGGCTTAACGCCGGCTTTTTTGTTACCCACACCCGCTTCAATCACGTACTGGCTGCCAGTCGAGCCCTTGCTCCTGGTCCGCAATCAGAATCTCTTCCAGCGCGACATTCAACACCTCCGCCAACGCACCTGCGGCGAGTAGCGGCGTGTTGTTCTGCTTGCTTAAATGCGCGGCGACGACGCGACGCAGTCCCGCATGCGCAACGCGCCGCAGAATGTCAGCTGCCACCTCGTTGGCAAGGTGACCGAAATCTCCGCCAATGCGACGCTTGAGCGAATACGGATACGCGGAATTGCGCAGCATCTCGCGATCGTGATTGCACTCGAGCACGAGCGCATCCACCCCGGCCAACTTTGCCGTCACGTAGGGCGTCTCCATGCCCGCATCGGTCAGCACGCCAAGCCGCGCATCCCCATCGGACAGCACGAACTGCAACGGCTCACGCGCGTCATGGGGCACCGTGTACGGCAGCACCTGCAAACCCTTGATGTCGAAGCCGCGATCGGCACAGCACACGCGCACATCGGCGACATCCGCGCCGCGTAGATGCGAGGTAGCCATCCATGTGCCATGACTCGTGTGCACAGGTAACCGATGCTTGGCGGCGAATGAGTAGGCGGAGCCGATATGATCGCCATGCTCGTGCGTCACAAGCAGAGCGTCGAGCTGGTCGGGCGTGACGCCCAATCGCTCGAGCCGACGGGCGGTCTCACGGATGCCAAAGCCGCAGTCGAGCAGCACGCGCGTCGTGCTCGTGCCGTCGAACGACTCGATCAGCAGCGAATTGCCTTCGCTGCCGCTTCCCAAAAAAGCAAAGCGCATCATCGATGCGCTCGCGGAACAACCCCCACGGCTGGCGCCGTGGGGTGTACGTTGGCGTCCAACGTCATCAATGCAGCTGTTCGTCCAGCAGGGCCAGGATACGCTTGCCGATGTCGGTGTTCTCCGGCTGCCCCGCATCGTTCTGCACGGTTACCGTGGTGCCGGTGCCGTTGCCCTTCAGCGCGACGCGATACTTCTTCGCGGTCTTGCCGTCGTTGGCCTTCGAGAAGATGCGCGAGAAGAAGCCGCGGCTGTCCGCCTCGGCGCGCGGATCGACGTAGCGCACGTAGTACAGGCCTTGCGCGCGGTCACGATCCTCGACGGTGAAGTTCACACGGTCCAGCGACAGACCCACCGCACGCCAGGCGCGATCGAACGGCTCCGGCAGTTGCAGCGCGGGCATGCCATTGACCTGCGCCAGGAACGACTTCTCGCCGTCCGCGCTGGCAGCACCGGTGGCCGCCACGGCGCCGATACCGGTTGCCGTGGGCGAGACGACCGGCGCGGCTTGCGCGGCAGCATTGCCCGCCGGCGTCGGATTCTTGACCATCAGGTCGGCCTTTTCCTTCTGCACGCCCAGGCGTTGCGCCAGACGCGAAAGGAATTCCGCTTCCAGATCCGGATCGGCCGGACGCGGGGTCCACACCGTCTGGGTCTTCTCCACGCCGGTCAGTTGCTCCTGCGCGCCACGGTGGCTGATGAAAACTTCCAGCTGACCGTTCTGCGAACGCTCGACGCGCGTGCGGAACTTGTCGCGCTCGGACGTCGAGTACAGACCGTCGAACACCTTGCCAATCGTGTTGCGGATGAAATCCTGCGGGATCTTGGCGCGGTTCTCGGCCCAGTCCGTTTCCATGATGCCGGTCTCGGGCGAGTCCTGCACCAGCAGGAAGCCGTTCTCCTGCCAGAAGCCGCGCAGCGACTGCCACAGCTGATCGCCACGCATGCCGTTGCTGATCACGAGCCAGCGCTGGTTGCCATCGCGCTCCATACGGATGCCGCTCGTGCTGGGCAGCACGTTCTCGGTACCGGTCTGCTCGCGCGCAACCTTGTTGGCCTGGTTGTACGTCGACAGCGTGGACGTGCCGGCGGCATCGGGCACCGTGTAGCGACGGTCGCCATCGAGCTTGGTCAGATCGGGCGGCACGTCGAGCGACGCGGTCTTCTTGCCTTGGGACTTGTAGTCGATCTTGTCCGGCTGCATCGCCTCGTTGATGCTGCTGCAGCCGGTAATCAGGGTCATGGCCAGCACAGGCGCGACCACTGCGGCGCGGCGACCGACTTGCGTCGCGCCACGGCGGTTAAGCTTCAGTTTCATTGACACACAATCCTATTCAACGGGATATCGGCAGGTCGGCCAGGGCCGGACACGGTTAGGAAAATCAACCGAGCAGGCCGGCGGCAGCCAGCGCGCGGCGCACGTAGTCGTGCTGGTTCTCGGAGAGCGGCGTCAGCGGCAGACGGATGCCACTCTTCATGCGGCCCATCTGTTGCAGGGCCCACTTCACGGGGATCGGATTCGCCTCGACGAACATCGCCTTGTTGAGCTCGATCAGTTCCATGTGCAGTCGGCGCGCGGTGACGACATCGCCCTTCACCGCGGCCACGCACATCTCGTGCATCTTGCGCGGTGCCACGTTGGCCGTCACCGAGATGTTGCCCTTGCCGCCCAGCAGCATCAGCGCGATCGCGGTGGGATCGTCACCACTGTAGATCGCGAAATGCGCGGGCGCATCCTTGATCAACTGCGCGGCACGATCGATATTGCCGGTGGCTTCCTTGACGCCAACGATGCCAGGCACCTGCGCAGCGCGCAGGATGGTGTCGTTGGTCATGTCCGCAACCGTACGGCCGGGCACGTTATACAGCAGCACCGGCAGATCCACCGCTTCCGCGATCGTGCGGAAATGACGATAGATACCTTCCTGCGTCGGCTTGTTGTAGTACGGCACCACTTGCAGCGAGGCATCGGCACCGACCTTCTTGGCGAAGGCGGTCAACTCGATGGCCTCTTTGGTGGAATTGCCACCAGTACCGGCGATGATCGGGATCCGCTTGTTGGACTGCTCGACGGCCACGCGAATCAGCTCGCAGTGCTCGTCAACGTTGACGGTCGGCGACTCGCCAGTGGTGCCGACGATCACGATGCCGTCGGTGCCTTCGGCGACGTGCCAGTCCACCAGGGCGCGCAGTGCCGGGTAGTCCAGGCTGCCATCCTCGTGCATCGGGGTCACGATGGCCACGATGCTGCCGGTAATCTGAGTCATAAGTTCGGGAAATCCGGGATACGAATAAACGAGATTGTACCGGAACCGTTCGGGGTTCCGACCACCCACTGGATGAGGGAAAACGTCTAAAAACGTTTCAATAAGCAACGTGTGGCGCGTCGTTCGCGCTGACACGCCCGGCAACGCCACAATGGCGCCCTCGCCGACCCGACAATTATGCGGGCGCTGGCGCCTCCGGCAACCCGTAGCGGACCGGAGGTGCATCGGCCGCCACTGGCGCCTCCCGCACCGCACAAATCCGCTGCACGAAAGCTGGCGAGCCGCCCTGGGAGCGCGCCGCAAGCACACCGTCCTCGTAGCCGATCACCCGCAATTGCCCTTTGACCACGTCCAGCAGTTCACCGGGGCGCAGCAGAAAATCGGGCCGGGAGGGCTTGCCAACGGTCTCGTTACCGGCCGCGAAGGTCTCGTAGACCAGCACGCCGCCGGGGGCGAGCGTGGCCAGCAGATGCGGCCACAGCGGCCGATGCAGGTAGTTGGTGACGACCAGTGCGTCCATTGCCGCGACATCGCCCAAAGGCCATGCGCCCTGCTCCAGATCCGCCACGCGGCCCGTTATCGAGCCCTGAACCGGGCTCGGCAGCGCGGCCACGGCTGTGGCGTCGCGATCGACCGCGAGCACCGCGAAGCCCTGCCCCGCCAGCCACGCGGCGTGGCGGCCGCTACCGCAGGCGAGATCGAGCACGCGGCCACCGGGGCGAATCAGATGGGCCCAGCGCGTGACCCACGACGAGGGCTGCGCGCTCATTGCAGCAGCATCAGGAACGGTTGCAGCATCAGCTCCACGAGCGTGGCCAGCAGATTGATCACGGGCCGCATCCAGACCTGCGTGATCACGCCGGCCGCCACCAGCGCCAGCACCACGAAGATGCCGTACGGCTCGATGCGGCTGACCGCATGCGCGATGCGCTGTGGCAGCAATGCCGTCAGCACCCGGCCACCGTCGAGCGGCGGAATCGGAAACAGGTTGAAGGCCGCCATCACGAGGTTGACGAGCACGCCCGCGCGCGCCATCTCGGCGAAGAACGGTTCCTGCACGCGCGCCCACGCCAGCCCGATGGCGACCAGCGCCCACACGAACGCCTGCAGCAGATTGCTGCCCGGCCCCGCCAGCGCCACCCACATGCCGTGCCAGCGCGGGTTGCGCAGGCGGCTGAACACCACCGGCACCGGCTTGGCATAGCCAAAGACAAACTGCCCCTTGGTCAGGAAGTACAGCAGCAGCGGTACCGCGATGGTCCCGATCGGATCGATATGGCGCACCGGGTTCAGGCTGACGCGGCCCAGCACGTAGGCGGTGTTATCGCCAAAATGCTTCGACACGTAGCCATGGGCAGCCTCGTGCAGCGTAATGGCGAACAGGACAGGCAGGGCGTAGACCGCGAAGGTCTGGATGAGAGAGGAATCCATGGCGGCTATTGTACCCAGCGCGCCGCCGCGCGCGCATGTCAGGCGTCCGCGGTGAGCCCGAAATAAGCGAGATCGCCGCGTCCCGCGCGCACCAGTTCGGGTTCGCCGCCGGTCAGGTCGATCACGGTGGTCGGCTGCGCGGGCGCGGGGCCGCCGCAGATGACCAGGTCGAGCTGCTTCTCCAGCCGCGCGCGGATCTCGGCCGGATCGTTCATCGGCACCTCGTCGCCGGGCAACTGCAGCGTCGCGGAGATCAGCGGCTGCCCCAGCTCGGCCAACAGCGCCAGCGGAATCGCATGGTCGGGCACCCGCACGCCGATGGTCTTGCGCGCCGGATGCGAAAGCCGGCGCGGCACTTCCTTCGTGGCTTCCAGAATGAACACGTACGGGCCCGGGGTGGCGCCCTTGAGCCAGCGATACTGGCGGTTGTCCACGCGCGCGAAGTTGCCGAGCTCCGACAGATCGCTGCACATCAGCGTCAGGTGATGCTTGTCGTCGATGCCGCGCAAACGACGCAGCCGCTCGACGGCGGCCTTGTCGTCGAGCTGGCAGGCCAGCGCGTAGCTGGAATCGGTCGGCAGCGCAATCAGCCCGCCCTGCCGTACGATCTGCGCGGCCTGCTTGATCAGCCGCGACTGCGGGTTGTCGGGATGAACCTCGAAGTATTGGGACATAGGAAAATCGGGGACATCGACTGCTTACCAGTTGTGCCAGATCGGCGTGACCGACGGCGGCAGCGGTGGCAGCGTGCCGATCTCCACGCGCCCTTCGCCGGGGCCGTGGAAGTCGGAGCCACGCGATGCCAGCAGGTCGTAATGACGCGCCACTTCGGCATAGCGCTTGAACTGGTCCGGCGTGTGGCTGCCGGTTACCACTTCCACCGCGCGGCCACCGAGCTGCACGAACTCGTCGAACAGCGCATCGTGCTGCGTGTCCGTGTAGTGATACCGGCCCGGATGCGCCATCACGGCGATGCCGCCGGCCTTGAGGATCCAGCCCACCGCGTCGGACAACGCGGCCCAGCGATGGCCCACAAACCCGGGACGCCCTTCGGACAGGTACTTGTCGAACACCTCGCTGATCGAGTCGCAATAGCCTTCGTCGACGAGCCAGCGCGCGAAGTGGGTGCGCGAGATCAGATCGGGATTGCCCACATGGCGCAGCGCGCCCGCATAGGCGCCCTCGATGCCGATGCGGCCCAGCGCATCGCTGATGTCGGCGGCTCGGCGCGCGCGGCCGTCGCGCGTGCGCGCGAGTCCGTCGATCAGGTCGGGATGGGTGGCGTCGATCTGCAGACCGACGATATGCACGGTCTGGCCGGCCCATGTGACCGAGATTTCCACGCCGGGCACATAGCGCATGCCATGGGCCTCGGCGGCGGCGCGGGCTTCGGCCTGGCCGCCCAGCTCATCGTGATCGGTCAGCGCCCAGAATGCCACGCCGCCCGCGCTGGCGCGCGCCGCCACCTCGGCGGGGGCGAGCGTACCGTCGGAAACGGTGGAATGGCAGTGCAGGTCGGCGTTGATCGAATGAGCGTTTTGCATGGCGTCATTCTACTCCCGGCCGTGTACTTTCCGCGCCCCCCTCTGAACTGGGATGGTCGGACGATAGCCCTGCCAGCGGTGCTGGCGTGCGCCGGCGCGGACGGGCGGCACGGTATAGTGGCGGCCAGATGGGGCCGCGATGCCCGCCGTGGGTGCCCTGGGTGCCATGGGTGTCATCACGCCTCAGCCCTTTCCCGTCGTTGCCGCCTCCGATATCTGCCATGTCCACCTCTCCCGCTCCTGAAACCGTCCGTACCGATGTGCTGATCGTGGGCGCCGGCCCCGTAGGCCTGTTCGCCGCGTTCCAGGCCGGCGTGCTGGGGCTGACGTGCGAGATCATCGATGTGCTCGACCGCGCGGGCGGCCAATGCACGGAGCTATATCCGGAAAAGCCGATTTATGACATTCCCGCGATTCCGGGCTGCAATGCGCAGGAACTGGTCGATCGCCTGCTGGAACAATGCGCGCCATTCGCGCCGCCGATGCACTTTGGGCAGCGCGCCGACAGCGTGACTGACATCACCAATGACGATGGCCATCCGCGTCTGCTGGTCACGACCGATGGCGGCAAGCGATTCGATGCCGCGGCCGTGCTCGTGTGCGCGGGCGCGGGCGCGTTCGCGCCGCAGCGCGTCTCGGTGCCGGAAGCCGTCGCGCTCGAAGGCAAGCACGTGCATTACGCCGTGCGCGAGCTGTCGCGCTTTGCCGGCAAGCGAGTCCTTGTCGCCGGCGGCGGCGACTCCGCGCTCGACTGGGCGCTGGCGCTGCGCAAGGTGGCGGCACGCGTGACGCTGCTCCACCGTCGCGAGGGCTTTCGCGCGGCCGATCATACGGTGGCGTCGATGCGCGCGGCGGTCGAGGCCGGCGAGATGGATTTTGTGATGGGCATGCTCGGCGGGCTTGCCACCGCCGATGGCGCGCTGACCGCCGTACAGGTGAAATCGCGCGACGGCGACAAGGAGATCCCGGCCGACGACGTGATCGCGCTCTACGGTCTGGTGTCGGAGCCGGGCCCGATCGCGCAGTGGGACCTGGACATGCGCGCGGGCCGCATCTTCATCCCCGACACGACGACGTACGAGAGTTCGCGCCGCGGCGTCTTTGCGGCAGGCGACATCGCCTACTACGCGAACAAGCAGAAGCTTATCCTCTCGGGCTTCCACGAGGCCGCGCTCGCATTGCGCCGCGCCTATCACTACGCCTATCCCAACAAAGCGCTGGTCCATATGCACACCAGCAACAACCCGGCGCTCGCGCAGAAGCTCACGCACGCGTGAGCTTGCGCGCCTGAACCCGCCTGAACCCAACCTCTAGGCCAACAGGAAGGCCTCGGTCAGCCGCGCCACTTCCTCCGGCTGATCGTGATGGATCATATGGCCGGCGTCATCGACGGTCGCTTCGCGGAAGTCACGGAACGCGCGGAAGCGTTCGCGGAATTCCGGGATCGGTTCCTTGTGCGCAAGCCGCGCCAGCGTGGGCGAATCGCGCCCTTCCACGTGCAGCACCGGCGCAGTCACCTGCGCCCAGATCGCCATGATCTCGTCGATGCGATACAGCTGCGGATTGATCATCTTGTGGGCAGGATCGGCCAACAACGCCCACTGTCCGTCCGCGTCCTGACGCGACCAATGCGCCGCCAGAAACGCCGCGCGGTCGTCGCGCAGGCGCGGGTTGGTCTTCTGCAGGCGCTCGGCCACTTCACGCTCGCTGGCATACGTCCGAAGTTGCGGCCGCTCGCGCAATTCATCGAGCCATTTGGCCAGCCGTCCCGGCGCCTGCTCCGGATGGGTGCGCGTCATGCCGAACCCTTCCAGATCCACCACGCGGCGCACGCGCTGCGGCCGCACGCCCGCGTAGATGCAGACCAGATTCGCGCCCATGCTGTGGCCGAGCAAATCGACCTGCCCTTCCGGCTGATAGTGGTCGACCAGCGCCTCGAGGTCCGCCACATAGTCGCCGAACCAATACGACTCGGTGCCCGGATAGCGGGTGGACCAGTCGGTTTCGCCAAAGCCGCGCCAATCCATCGCGATGACATGCCACTCGTGCGAGAGCGCATCGACGAGAAACTGGAACGATGCGGCGACATCCATCCACCCATGCAACATGAATAACTTTGGCGCGCCATCCCGGCCCCAGTGCCGAACATGGGTGCGGAGGCCCCGCAGCGTGATAAATTCCGAACGCGATGTTTCCGAGATGGTCATGGTGCTCCCCGGGGTTTCCCCGATGCCCGACCGCTGCGGAAGCGTCGGGACAAGAATAATAGAACGATCGTTCGTTTTGCCCGGCCGATTATAGGCCAATGCGATAGGCCAAAGCCATTGCCAGATAGCCAAATCGGGGCATGACACGCGAACGACAAACGGAGACACCCGGATGACCGCCTTGCCCGCGGACCGCCGCGACGACTATCCCGCGCTGCACGATACGTTCCGCTGGAACGTGCCTGACGAATTCAATCTGGCCGAGGTGTGCCTCGGCCGCTGGGCGCGCGATCGCGCCACGATGCTGCGCATTGCCGTGTACACCGAGCACGAGGACGGCCGGCGTGGCGCGCACACCTATGCCTACCTGCAGGCCGAAGCCAACCGGCTTTCGCGCGCGCTGCGCAATCTCGGCGTGCGTCGTGGAGATCGCGTGGCGATCGTCATGCCGCAGCGCATCGAAACCGTGATCGCGGGCATGGCCGTCTACCAGCTTGGCGCGGTGGCAATGCCGCTGTCGATGCTGTTCGGCCCGGAGGCCCTGTCGTACCGCATCGATCACAGCGAAACGCGCGTGGCCATCGTGGACGAGACGTCGATCGACAACCTGCTGGCGGCACGCCCGGAATGCCCGACGCTCGCCACCGTGATCGGCGTGGGCGACGCGCAGGGTCGCGGCGATCTCGACTGGGACACGCTGCTGGCGGCGCAGTTGCCGTCCTTCACGGCCGAGATCACCAAGGCCGATGATGCCGCGGTGCTGATCTATACGAGTGGCACCACCGGACCGCCCAAGGGCGCGCTGCTGCCGCATCGCGCGCTGATCGGCAACCTGACCGGCTTTGTGTGTTCGCAGAACTGGTATCCGCAGGACCACGACGTGTTCTGGAGCCCCGCCGACTGGGCCTGGACCGGCGGACTATGGGATGCGCTGATGCCGGCGCTCTACTTCGGCAAACCGATCGTGGGCTATCAGGGGCGCTTCACCGCCGAGCGCGCGTTCGAGTTGCTCGAACGTTATCGCGTCACCAACACGTTCCTGTTCCCGACCGCGCTCAAGCAGATGATGAAGGCGTGCCCGGAACCGTCGGCGCGCTACAACCTGCGCCTGCGCGCGATCATGAGCGCGGGCGAGGCAGTCGGCGAGACCGTGTTCAGCTGGTGCCGCGATGCACTCGGCATCGTCGTCAACGAGATGTTCGGGCAGACCGAGATGAACTACATCGTCGGCAACTGCACCGCGCAGCATGATGGCGAACGGCTGGGCTGGCCCGCGCGGCCGGGGTCGATGGGACGGCCCTATCCGGGCCACCGCGTGGCGGTCATCGACGAGGACGGCGCACCGTGTGCCCCGGGCGTGGATGGCGAGGTGGCGGTCTGCACGACCGACATTCACGGGCATCCGGATCCGGTGTTCTTTCTTGGTTACTGGAAGAACGAAGCGGCCACGCTCAACAAGTACGTCGAACGCGACGGGCTGCGCTGGTGCCGCACGGGTGATCTTGCCCGCATGGATGCCGATGGTTACCTCTGGTATCAGGGCCGCGCGGACGACGTGTTCAAGTCGTCGGGCTATCGCATCGGTCCGAGCGAGATCGAGAATTGCCTGCTCAAGCATCCGGCCGTGTCCAACTGCGCGGTGGTGCCCTCGCCCGACCCGGAACGTGGCGCGATCGTAAAGGCGTTTATCGTGCTGACGCCGTCGGTGGAGCGCTCGGCCGAACGCGACGCGGCGTTGATCGCCGAGTTGCAGCAGCACGTGCGCGGGCAGCTCGCCCCTTACGAGTATCCGAAGGCCATCGAGTTTATCGACCAGTTGCCGATGACGACCACAGGCAAGATCCAGCGCCGCGTGCTGCGACTGCTGGAGGAAGAACGCGCGGGCAAGCGGTAAGCTCGGTGCAGGCTATCCGGGCGGCTTATCCGGCCGCCCCTTCCAGCCACGCCAGCTCATCGTCATCAAACCCCGCCGCGCGTCGCGCATCGAGATTGAACGGCCCGCGCGGCTTGGGCGCGCCATATTGCCGCGCCAGCACCGGATAGGTCGCCACCGGATCCAGCCCGCGCTGCTCGCACAAATACCGGTACCAGCGGTTCCCGATCGCCACGTGGCCCACCTCGTCGCGCAGGATGACGTCGATGATTTCAGCCGCCGCCTGATCCCCCGCCTCGGCCAGCTTGGCCCGCACGGGCGGCGAGGCATCGAGCCCGCGTGCCTCGAGCGTGCGCGGTACCAGCGCCATGCGCGCCAGCACGTCGCCCGCGGTTTTGTCGCACATTTCCCAGAGCGAGTTATGCGCGGTGAAGTCCCCATATCGCGCGCCCAGCGTCTCGAGATGATCGGCCAGCAGCGTGAAGTGATACGCCTCTTCGTCCGCCACGCGCAGCCAGTCGGTATAGAACGCCGCCGGCATGCCCGCATACCGCCACACCGCATCGAGCGCGAGGTTGATCGCATTGAACTCGATATGGCACAGCGCATGGATCAGGTTCGCGCGCCCGGCCGTGGTGTGGATCGAGCGCCGCCGCTCGACGTGCTGCGGCGGCACCAGCTCGGGCCGCTCGGGCCGCCCCGGCAGCATGCGGGCAGGATCTGCAACGATGCATGCAGCCAAGTCCACCGCGGCGTCCACCCCAGTACCCGCCCCGTCCCCCATGGCCGCATACAACGCGCGCGTGGCGGCCGCCTTGGCCCTGGCATCGTTCATGCAAAGCAGTTCAAGCGCCTGCTGGCGCACGGACAGCGCGGTCGGGGAAAGTGATGGCAAGGCGGGTGGGATCACTGGCATCGGCGTAAAATCTCGGAATGCCGCCATTCTAGCGGGGCCCAGCCGGCCTGCCCTCAGCCCATCCGTGGCTGTTTGCGCGCCGGTTTGAAAATCGCGCGGCCATCCCCACTTATCCCGAATGCCTCAGGCAGGAGACTCCATGGCGATTTACCAGCTCGGCGACCTTACCCCCATCATCGACGACGATGCCTATGTGGCGAAGGAAGCAACGATCATCGGCAACGTGACGCTCAAGGCCCGCGCAAGCGCATGGCCGGGTGTGGTGATCCGCGGGGACAACGAGCCGATCGTGGTGGGCGAAGACACCAACCTGCAGGAAGGCGCGGTACTGCATACCGACCCGGGCCGCCCGATGACGCTGGGCAACAAGGTATCGGTCGGCCATCAGGCCATGCTGCACGGCTGCACAGTGGGCGACGGCTCGCTGATCGGCATCCAGGCCGTGGTGCTGAACGGCGCCGTGATCGGCAAGGAATGCCTGGTCGGCGCTGGCGCGCTGGTCACCGAAGGCAAGGTCTTTCCGGACCGCTCGCTGATTATTGGCACGCCCGCCAAGGTCGTGCGTCAGCTGACGGACGAGGACGTGGCCAACCTGTACCGCAACGCAGAAACTTATGCCAAGCGCCAGGCAACCTACAAGGTTGCACTGAAGCGCATCGACTGAATTGATTGAAGCAAACCAGAAGGACCGTTTAGTGACCGCCACCACCAACCCCGACATTCTCCAGAAATTCCTCTTCGACGCAGCCCCCGTGCGCGGCGAACTGGTGCGCATGGAAGCGACCTGGCAGGAAGTGCTGAACCGCCATGAATATCCGCTGGCGGTACGGCACGTGCTGGGCGAGATGATGGCGGCCGCGGCGCTGCTGTCCGCCAACCTCAAGTTCAACGGCGCGCTGGTCATGCAGGTCCATGGCGACGGCCCCGTGCGCATGCTCGTGGTCGAATGCCTGTCGGACCTGTCGATGCGCGCCACGGCCAAACTGGCCGAGGGCGCCGCTGAGGGTGGCAAAATCCCCGACGACGCCACGCTGCGTCAGATGGTCAACGTCAAGGGTCAGGGCCGCTTCGCGATCACGCTCGACCCGAAGGACAAGCTGCCGGGCCAGCAGGCGTATCAAGGTATCGTGCCGCTGTCGGACCAGCACGGTCCGCTGAACTCCGTAAGCGAAGTGCTCGAGCACTATATGCAGGCCTCGGAGCAGCTCGACACGCGGCTCTGGCTCGCGGCCAACGATCAGGTGGCCGCCGGCATGCTGCTGCAGAAGCTGCCATCGTATGGCGGCACGCTGGAAGGCTACGGCAGCGCACCGGCGCAGGTTGGCGAAACCGGCGAACCGCTGAGCGAGGATGGCCGCGCGCAGGACCTCGACACGTGGGATCGCGCATGCCAGCTCGGCGCCACGCTCAAGCAGGAAGAATTGCTCGGCGAGACGCCGGAGACGCTGCTGCGCAAGCTGTTCTGGGAAGACATCGAGGCCACCGGCCTGCGCGTGTTCGAGCCGATGCAGCCGCATTTCCAGTGCTCATGCTCGCGCGAGAAGGTCGCTGGCATGCTGCAATCGCTGGGCCGCGAGGAAATCGAGGGCATTATCGAGGAACGCGGCCACGTCGAGATCCATTGCGATTTCTGCGGCCAGCGCTATGAGTTCGATCCGGTGGACAGCGCGCAACTGTTCACGGCGCCGGTGGCCACTGGCGCTGGGGACGGCGCGCATCAACATCACTAAACGCCGCTGACCGTGCGGCCAGCGCCTGGAGGAGACTGAGATGGGTACATTGCCAGATCGGAAGGTCCTTTCCTGCGCGCTGGTCGCACCGGTCGCACTGGCCGCGTTGTTACTGACCGGCTGCGCGTCCGACCTGCCGCGCGACGCGAACGGTTCGCCGTTCACGTCCCGGCTCGCGCCCAACGCGGTGCCGCCCCCGCCGATCACACCCGAGCAGAAGCAACAGCTGACCGCGCTCAACGCGCAGATCCTGCGCGACCAGGCAGCGGTCATCGCAAGCCAGCAGCAGGCGCGCGCATGGGCCAATGCCTACGCGTATCCCTACTCGAGCTGGAATGTGTCCTACGGTGGATGGGGCGGCGGCTGGGGGGGTGGCAGCCGCTGGGGCGCTGGCGTCAGCGTCGGCTCGCCGGGATACTGGGGGGGTGGCTGGGGCGGTTACCCGTACGGGTGGTGGTGACTCGCCAGTGAGCGTCAATGACCGCCCATGCCCGCGACCGAATTCGGTGGCGGCGGCAGCGGCGGCGTGGCGCTGACCTTCGGCGCCGGTGCGACGAACTGCACGAACACCTCGCCTTCCCTGACCATGCCGAGCTCGTAGCGCGCGCGTTCCTCGATCGCGCCCGTGCCTTCCTGCAAGTCCTTCACCTCGCCTTCCAGCTTCGCATTACGCAACTTCAGCGACTGGTTGCGCGACGCCTGCTCGTCCACGTGGTGGCTCAGATCCCAGACGCGCAGCCATCCGCCCTTGCCCAGCCAGAGCGGGTACTGGATAGCCAGCAGCAGGATGAACAGCAACAGCGAGATCAGGCGCATCTGAGACGATAAGAGGGGCGCTAGTCAAATTCGGGTCGGCACAATCATGGCGCATGCCGCACGAGAATGCAAAGCAAAACACAAAATGCAACGTAACAAGCAACAAAAACGGCGCTATCCAGTGAGGATAGCGCCGTTTTAACGGCAGACACCCGCGAAAGGTTTAGCGCAGGTTGTAGAACGCGCTCTTGCCGGGGTAGCTGGCGATATCACCGAGATCTTCCTCGATGCGCAGCAGCTGGTTGTACTTGGAGATACGGTCCGAACGCGACAGCGAGCCGGTCTTGATCTGGCCAGCGTTGGTGCCCACGGCGATATCGGCGATCGTGCTGTCCTCGGTCTCGCCCGAACGGTGCGAGATCACGGCGGTGTAGCCCGCGCGCTTGGCCATCTCGATCGCGGCAAACGTCTCCGTCAGCGTGCCGATCTGGTTGATCTTGATCAGGATCGAGTTGCCGATGCCCTTCTCGATGCCTTCCTTCAGGATCTTCGTGTTGGTCACGAACAGATCGTCACCGACCAGTTGCACACGCTTGCCGAGCTTGTCGGTCAGCGTCTTCCAGCCATCCCAGTCGCCCTCGGCCATGCCGTCCTCGATCGAGACGATCGGGAACTTGTCGCACAGGTTGGCCAGGTAGTCGGCGAACTGCGTCGAGCTCAGCTTCAGGCCTTCGCCTTCCAGCTGGTACACGTCTTCGGCCTCGTGGTAGAACTCGCTCGCGGCGCAGTCCAGCGCCAGCAGCACGTCCTCGCCAACCTTGTAGCCAGCCTTCTCGACGGCCTGCACGATCGTGTTCAGGCATTCCTCGTTCGACGAGAAATTCGGCGCGAAGCCGCCTTCATCACCGACCGCGGTGGACATGCCCTTGTCGGCCAGGATCTTCTTGAGCGCGTGGAAGACTTCCGCGCCGCAACGCAGCGCTTCGCGGAAGCTCGTCTGCGACACCGGCATGATCATGAATTCCTGGATATCCAGGCTGTTGTTGGCGTGCGCGCCACCGTTGACGATGTTCATCATCGGCACCGGCATCTGCATCGCGCCCGAACCACCGAAGTAGCGATACAGCGGCAGGCCGGCTTCTTCCGCCGCGGCCTTGGCCACGGCCATCGACACCGCCAGCATGGCGTTGGCGCCGAGGCGGCCCTTGTTGTCGGTGCCGTCGAGGTCGATCAGCGTACGGTCGAGGAACGCCTGCTCGGAGGCATCCAGACCCATGATCGCTTCGGAGATTTCGGTGTTGATGTGTTCAACGGCCTTCAGCACGCCCTTGCCCAGATAGCGCGACTTGTCGCCATCACGCAGCTCGATGGCTTCGCGCGAACCCGTGGATGCGCCCGACGGCACTGCGGCACGGCCCATCACGCCGGACTCCAGCAGCACGTCGCACTCGACCGTGGGATTACCGCGCGAGTCGAGAACTTCGCGACCGATGATATCTACGATTGCACTCATGAATTCCTCTCTCTACTGTTGATTCTTGAAGCTGCTCGATTGGGAAACCGGGAAAGCATAGGCCAAGTTGCGCGCGGCGGCCATGCAGTATCCGCAAACTCTGTACGAAGTATGAGTATCGAATGCCTATACCGGCTACCCATACCGACTGCATATGACGCCGCAAAGTCCATCGCAAACTTCATCGCAAAGTAAGCAGCAAAATGCGCCGCAAAGGAAACCGCCCGCGATTAGCGGGCGGTAACGGCGCAATGACTTACGCGCAGGCGGCAGGCCAGCTGAAATTATCTTCGAGGAAACCCGCGCGCTTGACCAGCGCATCGAGGTCCCGCAGGACTGCCAGCAGTTCCTTCATGCGCGACAGCGGTACCGCGTTGGGACCGTCGGACATGGCCTTGTTCGGATCCGGATGGGTCTCCATGAACAGACCTGCCACGCCAGTTGCCACCGCGGCGCGCGACAGCACCGGCACGAACTCGCGCTGACCGCCCGAGCTCGTCCCCTGCCCGCCCGGCAACTGCACCGAGTGCGTGGCGTCGAACACCACGGGGGCCGCGGTCTCGCGCATGATCGCGAGCGAGCGCATGTCGGAAACCAGATTGTTGTAGCCAAACGAGACACCACGCTCGCAGGCCATGAACACGTCATCGGGCAGGCCGGCGTCGCGCGCCGCGTCCCGTGCCTTGTCGATGACGTTCTTCATGTCGTGCGGCGCCAGGAACTGGCCCTTCTTGATGTTCACCGGCTTGCCGCTCTGCGCGCAGGCACGGATGAAATCAGTCTGGCGGCACAGGAACGCGGGCGTCTGCAATACGTCCACCACGGCGGCGACGGGCTTGATCTCGTCGATCTCGTGAATATCCGTCAGCACCGGTACACCGATCTCGCGCTTCACCGTGGCCAGGATCTCGAGACCGCGCTCCATGCCCGGTCCGCGAAACGTCTTGCCCGACGAGCGATTGGCCTTGTCGAACGACGACTTGTAGATGAACGGAATGCCCAGCGCCTTCGTGATCTCGCGCAGCTCGCCTGCCGTGTCGAGTGCCATCTGCTCGGACTCGATCACGCACGGACCGGCGATCAGGAAGAACGGATGGTTCAGACCGACGTCGAATCCACACAGTTTCATGATGTCTCCTCTGCGATGCGCTGGCTCAGGCACCCTTGCGCTGCTGGCTGGCCAGCGCGGCTTGCACGTAGGCCTTGAACAGCGGATGGCCGTCACGCGGCGTCGACGTGAATTCCGGGTGGAACTGCACGCCCACGAACCACGGATGCAGCGAATCCGGCAGCTCCATCATCTCGGGCAGGTTCTCGGTCGGCGTACGCGCCGAAATCACGAGGCCGGACTTCTCGAGCTGCGGCACGTAGTGGTTGTTGACTTCATAGCGGTGACGATGGCGCTCGTTCACTTCGGCGCCATAGATCGCGTTGGCCTTGGTGCCTTCCTTCGTGGGCACGCGCTGCGCGCCCAGGCGCATCGTGCCGCCGAGGTCGGACTCGGCCGTACGCTGCTCGACCTTGCCTTCGCGGTCGAGCCACTCGGTAATCAGCGCGACCACCGGATGCTCGGTCTCGAGGTTGAACTCGGTCGAGTTCGCGTCGCCCATGCCGGCCACGTGACGCGCATATTCGATAACGGCGAGCTGCATGCCCAGGCAGATGCCGAGGTACGGCACCTTGTTCTCGCGCGCATACTGAATCGCGCGGATCTTACCTTCGGTGCCGCGCTTGCCGAAGCCGCCCGGTACCAGAATCGCATCGAGCGGCTGCAGGACTTCGAGGTGACCCGACTCGAGTTCTTCCGAGTCGATGTACTCGATGTTCACGCGCGTCGACGTGTGCATGCCCGCGTGGCGCAGCGCCTCGATCAGCGACTTGTACGACTCGGTCAGATCGACGTACTTGCCAACCATGCCGATGCGAATCTCGTGCTCGGGGTTTTCCTGCGCGTTCACCAGGCGCTGCCACATCGACAGGTCCGCCGGCTTGGGGTCCAGACGCAACTCTTCGCAGATCAGGCGGTCGAGGCCCTGCTCGTTGAGCATCTGCGGAATCTTGTAGATGCTGTCGGCATCCCACACCGAAATCACGGCTTCCTGCGGGATGTTGGCGAACAGCGAAATCTTGGCGCGCTCGTCGTCGGGAATCGGACGATCGGCACGGCACAGCAGCGCCGTCGGCGAGATACCGATTTCGCGCAGCTTCTGCACCGAGTGCTGCGTCGGCTTGGTCTTGAGCTCGCCCGCACTGGCGATAAACGGCACCAGCGTCAGGTGCACGAATGCGCAATGGTTGCGGCCAAGACGCAGGCTCATCTGACGCGCGGCTTCGAGGAACGGCAGCGACTCGATGTCACCAACCGTACCGCCGATTTCCACCAGCGCCACATCGGCCTTGCCTTCGTGCGACGCCGCGGCGCCACGCTCGACAAATGCCTGGATCTCGTTGGTGATATGCGGAATGACCTGCACGGTCTTGCCGAGGTACTCGCCGCGGCGTTCCTTGCGAATCACCGACTCGTAGATCTGGCCTGTCGTGAAGTTGTTCGACTTGCGCATCTTGGCCGAGACGAAGCGCTCGTAGTGGCCTAGATCGAGGTCGGTTTCAGCGCCATCTTCGGTCACGAACACCTCGCCATGCTGGAAGGGGCTCATCGTGCCGGGATCGACGTTGATGTAAGGATCTAGCTTGAGGAGGGTGACTTTGAGGCCGCGCGACTCGAGAATGGCCGCGAGCGAAGCAGCAGCGATGCCCTTGCCGAGAGAAGAGACGACGCCACCGGTGACGAAGACGAATTTGGTCATAAACCGAGCTTGCCGGGGAAATCGGGATTATACATGAGCGGACGCGCCGACGCCCCGCGGATTTTGCGCGGCGCCCGGTGTGCTCGACCGTGCGCCCCACCATGCAGGCATGCCGTTACGCGCGTTCGCGCTTGGCCCGTACCGGCTGGCCCCAACGGTCCGCCTCGTCACGCGCCAGCGGAAATTCCGCCGGCGTGGCGGAATCCCATTCGGGGTTGCAGATCTCGCCGAACACCTGACGCAGGCGCTGCCCCCACGTGTCGCGGATCATGCGGAAGTACGCGTTCTTCTCGTCGATGGTGACGAAGCGCGTCACGCGCAGCGAATCGGCCTCGTACACCAGCAGATCGAGCGGCAGACCCACCGAGATATTGGACTTCAGCGTCGAGTCCATCGAGATCAGCGCGCACTTGGCGCCCTCGCCCAGCGGCAGCGACGGATGCACGACGCGGTCGACGATCGGCTTGCCGTATTTGGCCTCGCCGATCTGGAAATAGCACGTCTCCGGCGTCGACTCGACGAAGTTGCCGGCGGCGTAGATATGGAACAGGCGCGTGCGCTCGCCGCGGATCTGGCCGCCGAAGATCAGGCTGACGTTGAACTCGATGCCGGCGTCGCGCAGCGCGTGGGCATCGCGCTTGTGCACGGCGCGCACCGCGTCCCCGACAATGGTCGCGGCCTCGAACATATCCCGCGCGGTCCACAATGAACGCTTCTCATCGCGGCCCTCGGCCAGCAACTGCCGCACGGACTGGCTGATGGCCAGGTTGCCGGCGGTCATCAGCACCATCACGCGATCGCCGGGTTCCTCGAACACGGTCATCTTGCGTGCGGTGGAAATCGCATCCACACCGGCATTGGTGCGGGAATCGGAAAGGAATACCAGGCCGGCATCCAGCCGCATGGCTACGCAATACGTCATGGTCTTTTTCTTAGGGGGCGCCCGCGCGTGCGTCCGCGCGCGGCATAAACCTGCATTCTAGCGCCCCGGCGACGGTGCGCGCCCGTTTGACCCGGGCGCCCGCCTGTTCACGCCATCGCGGAGATGTCGATCGTGACTTCCATGGTTTCGCCGGTGCCACCCTCGAGCACGCCCCGGATTGGTGCCGCCGAGGCATAGTCACGCCCCACGGCAAGGCGTATGTGACGCCCATCGGTCACGCAACGGTGCGTGACGTCGATACTGCACCAGAGCCCGCTGTCCGGGTCCAGGCAGATATCGGCCCACGCATGGCTAGCCATCTCGGTCGCGGCCGGATCATAGAAGTAACCACTGACATAGCGGGCCGGGATGCCGAATGCGCGGCATGCGCCCACCATCACCTGCGCCTGATCCTGGCAGACGCCGCTGCCCAGATGAAACGCTTCGGCGGCGGAGGTCCCTACGTCGGTCGTATCGGCCTTGTAGCGCACGCGGCCCGCAATGCCGTCCGCAAGCGCGAGCAGCGCCGGCAACTCATGCCCCGCCGCCAGGAATGGCGCCGCAAACGCGCGCATTTCGGGAGGTGCCGCGGTCATCGGCGTGGGGGCGACAAAATACAGCGGCGATACGCGTGCCTCGCCGGCGTCCGGCAAGTCGTAGAAGCCCGTCTGACCCTCCTCGGCGTTCACCTCGACCTCGCCCGTGGCAATGATCTCGATGCGGCTCGCGGGACCGGTCAGCGTGAAGTTATGAATGATGTTGCCGAAGCCGTCACGCGCCTCCGACAGGTTGCCCGGCGCGGAGACGTGCCAGGCCTGCACCGCCTGCAGCGGGCCCGAACGCGGCTCCAGCCGCAGTTCGTGCACGCTGCGGCGCACCGGTTCCGCGTAGCGGTAGACAGTCTTGTGATGAATCTTGTATTTCACGATAGAAGGGTGCGCGGCAGGCGTGTCGCCGCACGCCGCGCACTCGGAGGGCACCGCTTGGGGGGCATGGGATCGGCCTCAGGCAGCAAGCGGCACAAGGAAGTCCCGGCTGATACCGTTGCCGAGGTCGCCGATGCGCTCCAGGAAGCTCGTCAGGTAGGCGTGCAGACCACACGCGAAGATATCGTCGATCCGCGCATATTTCAGGTCAGCGTGGAGTTTACCAGCCTGACGCTCGGTCTCGGACGATTGCTGGTTGGCTACCAGCGCGAGAATCGACACCACCTCGTCCATGCTCGACACCAGCGAGCGCGGCATGTCGGGCCGCAGGACCAGCAGTTCCGCCACGCGCTGCGGCGTGATCACCGCGCGATAGATCTTGCGGTAGACCTCGAAGCCCGACACCGAGCGCAGCACCGCGGCCCAGTGATAGAAGTCGTTCTGCTCGCGGTTCGGGTCCGCGTCATCGCTGCCCGATGCCTGGAACTTGACGTCGAGAATCCGCGCGGTGTTGTCCGCCCGCTCCAGGAACGTGCCCAGCCGCATGAAGTGGAACGCGTCGTCCTTGAGCATGGTGCCGAACTGCACGCCGCGCGCCAGATGGGAGCGGAACTTGACCCACTCGAAGAAGCGCGACGGGTCCTCGTGCAGTTCGCCGTCGGCGATCTGGCGCTGCACGTCGAGCCAGGTAGTGTTGATCGTTTCCCACACCTCGGTCGTCAGCGAGCCGCGCACCGCGCGCGCGTTCTCGCGCGCCGCGCGCAGGCAGCTCATGATCGACGACGGGTTGGTCATGTCGCGCACCATGAAATCGATGACGTCGTCGCGCGTCAGCAATCCGTACTTCTGATCGAACGCATCGGTGAGCTCGGAAATATCGAGCATCGCCCACCAGCCCTGCTCCGCCACTTCGGCGGACTGCGGCAGCAGCGAGGTCTGGTAGTTGACGTCCAGCATGCGCGCGGTGTTCTCCGCGCGCTCGGTGTAGCGGGCCATCCAGAACAGGTGGTCGGCGGTACGGCTCAGCATGATGTTCTCCCCGGCGGATGGCTCATTAGCGTTCCAGCACCCATGTGTCCTTGGTGCCGCCCCCCTGCGAGGAATTCACCACCAGCGACCCTTCGCGCAACGCCACACGCGTGAGTCCGCCCGGCACCATGCGTACCTCCTTGCCCGACAGCACGAACGGTCGCAGGTCGATGTGGCGCGGCGCGATGCCGGACTCGACATACGTCGGGCACGTCGACAGCGCCAGCGTCGGCTGCGCAATGTATTGCTCCGGCCGCGCACGCACGACCTCGCGGAACTGGTCGATCTCCGCGCGCGTGGCCGCGGGACCGACCAGCATGCCGTAGCCGCCGGCGCCGTGCGTTTCCTTGACCACGAGCTCGCCCATATGGTCGAGTACGTATTGCAGGTCGTCGGGACGGCGGCACATATAGGTGGGCACGTTGGAGAGGATCGCTTCCTCGCCGAGATAGAACCGGATCATGTCCGGCACGTACGGGTAGATCGACTTATCGTCGGCCACGCCAGTGCCAATCGCGTTGGAGATGGTGACGTTGCCCGCGCGATAGACCGACAGCAACCCGGCCGCGCCAAGCGCGGAGTCCGGACGGAATGCGAGCGGATCGAGAAAATCGTCATCGACGCGCCGGTAGATCACGTCGATGCGCTGCGGCCCCTGCGTCGTGCGCATGTACAGGTGGTCGTCCTCGACGAACAGGTCGCTGCCTTCCACGAGTTCCACACCCATCTGCTGGGCCAGAAACGCGTGTTCGAAATACGCCGAGTTGTACATGCCGGGCGTGAGCACCACCACGGTGGGGTCGGCAATATTCTGCGGCGACACGCCGCGCAGCATGTCGAGCAGCAGATCGGGATAGTGCGCAACCGGCGCCACGCGATTGCGCGCGAACAGGTCGGGGAACAACCGCATCATCATCTTGCGGTTCTCGAGCATGTACGAGACGCCAGACGGCACGCGCAGGTTGTCCTCCAGCACGTAGAACTCGCCCTCGCCCGCGCGCACCACGTCGATCCCCGCCACGTGGGCGTAGATATCGCGCGGCACGTCGATGCCGAGCATCTCGGGACGGTACTGGGCGTTGTTGTAGATCTGGTCGGCGGGAATCACGCCCGCGCGGATGATGTCCTGGCCGTGATAGATGTCATGGATAAAGCGGTTCAGCGCGGCCACGCGCTGCCGCAGGCCTCGCTCGAGGGTCGCCCATTCGCTGGCGGGAAAGATGCGCGGAATCACGTCGAACGGAATGGTCCGCTCGGTGCCGCTGTTGGACTCGTCCTTGTCGCCATAGACCGCGAAGGTGATACCCACGCGGCGGAAGATCAGGTCCGCCTCGGCGCGTTTGTTGTCCATGACCGCGCCGGGCTGGCGTCCCAGCCAGTCGGTGAAGCTCCGGTAGTGCGCGCGCACGGCACCGGCCGGCAATGTCTCTCCTGCCTGGACGAGGCTGAGTCCCCCATCGTCCCTGGCCTCCAGCATCTCGTCGAAAAAACGCGCCGCCATGATGGCCGCTCCTCTCGTTGGATGGGCCGCCCGGTGCTGTCAACCTCCCGGTGGCCGCCTGTTGTCGATGCCTGCGAGTATTGGCCCTTTCAGCATATCCGCCTCGGCAAATCCCGCAAGATGGGGCGCTCCCGAGGCACGGCAACAATGTAGCAAGATGCTTGCCACCCCGATAGGTGCTGGCGCGGCCGTCCCCACTCCCGAGGGGCGCCGGCGAGCGTCAGCAGGAGGCGGGCGGGTGGCGGTCCAGGATGTCCTGCACCAACTCCTCGGGCGACCGGCGGATATCGAGCACGAGCGCGTCGCGCGGTTCCTCGAGCGTCGCGAACTGGCTTTGCAGCAGCGCCGGGTTGAAAAAATGGTCCGTGCGCACGGACAGGCGGCCGCCGATGGTCTCGGCGTCGCCCTTCATGTAGACAAACGTCACGCCGCCGTCGGGCGGGGTCAGGCGATCGCGGTAGACTTGCCGCAGTGCGGAACAGGTAAAGACGTGCGGACGCTTTTCCGTCCGGGCCGCGTCGATGGCCGCGCGCATCGCCGCCAGCCATGGCCAGCGGTCGTCGTCGGTTAGGGGAATGCCGGCATGCATCTTCTCTTTGTTGGCGGCAGGGTGAAAATCGTCGGCGTCGTGGAAGCCGCAGTGCAGGCGATCCGCCAGCAACTGGCCCACCGTGCTCTTGCCGCTGCCGGAGACGCCCATCAGGATGTAGATCATGTCTGCTCCGTCGATCATGGTCGGATGGTCGTGCCATCCTTGTCGGTAGCCTTCGCGCCGGGCGCGATGCCGGACATGGCGCCGGACGCGAAGGTGCCCGCTGACGCCTGCGCCAGCGGGAAAGCTTTGAAAATGTTGGCTGTGCGCGGACCGGTGCGCGCCTATTGTGCGACCACCGCCGGCGTTTGGACAGCGTCGGCTTCGGACAGGTCCATTGCGCTGCCGCCCTCTTCCGCGGTGCGCGCATGACGGCGGAACAGGCCGAACAGGCCCCGGCCGAGGCTGAAGCGCGAGAAATCGTCGTTCGGCGCCACGGCGGCCGGGCGCGCCGCGAAGGCGGCCTGTGCGGCGGCATCGCCCACATATTCGAGCGTGCCGGCCACAGCGTCCACGCGGATGCGGTCGCCATCGCGCACCCGCGCGAGCGGGCCACCGGCCAGCGCCTCGGGCCCGACGTGGATGACCGCGGGCACCTTGCCCGAAGCTCCCGACATGCGGCCATCGGTTACCAGCGCGACCTGATGCCCGGCGTCCTGCAACGCGCCGAGCGCGGGCGTGAGGCGATGCAGCTCGGGCATGCCGTTGGCGTTCGGGCCCTGAAAGCGCACCACGGCCACCACATCGCGATTGAGCTCGTCCGCCTCGAAGGCGGCCTGCAGGGCTTCCTGCGAATCGAACACGCGCGCGGGCGCTTCGATCACGCGATGCTCCTCGGCCACCGCCGAGACCTTGATCACGCCGCGGCCGAGGTTGCCAGCCATCAGGCGCAGGCCGCCTTCCGGCGAGAACGGGGCCGACGCGGGCGCCAGTACGGTAGCGTCGCCGCTCGTGGCCGGGCCATCGCGCCAGTGCAGCTTGCCATCGGTCATTACCGGTTCCTGCGCGTAGCGCGCGAGGCCGCGGCCGGCCACGGTCTCCACGTCCTCGTGCAACAGCCGCGCATCCAGCAGTTGCGCGATGACGTAGGCCACGCCGCCGGCCGCATGAAAGTGGTTCACATCGGCCGAGCCGTTCGGATACACGCGTGCCAGTAGCGGCGTGATACGCGACAGGCGATCGAAATCGTTCCAGTCGATCACGATGCCGGCCGAACGCGCCATGGCCACGAGGTGGATCGTGTGATTGGTGGAGCCGCCAGTTGCCAGCAGGCCGATCATCGCATTGACGATCGCGCGTTCATCGACGATGCGTGCGAGTGGCGTGTATTCGTTGCCGCGCGCGATCAGCGCCAGCGCGCGCTGGGCGGCGGACACGGTCAGTGCGTCGCGCAGGCCGCTGTCCGGGTGGATAAACGCCGCGCCCGGCATATGGAGACCCATGATCTCCATCAGGAACTGGTTGCTGTTGGCGGTGCCGTAGAACGTGCAGGTGCCAGCGCCGTGATAGGCCGCGGATTCGGCCTCGAGCAGCGCGTCGCGGCCGACCTGCCCGGTGGCGTACAGCTGCCGCACGCGCGCCTTCTCCTTATTGGGCAGGCCGCTGGCCATCGGGCCCGCAGGTACGAACACCATGGGCAGATGACCGAATTGCAGCGCGCCCATCAGCAGGCCCGGCACGATCTTGTCGCACACGCCGAGCAGCACGGCGGCATCGAACGTATTGTGCGAGAGCGCGATGGCGGTGCCCATCGCGATAGCATCGCGCGAGAACAGCGATAGCTCCATGCCCGCGTTGCCTTGCGTAATGCCGTCGCACATCGCGGGCACGCCGCCCGCCACCTGCGCCACTGCGCCGGCCGCGCGCGCGGCTTCGCGGATCAACGCCGGATAGCGCTCGTATGGCTGGTGCGCGGACAGCATGTCGTTGTATGCGGTGACGATGCCGAGATTCGGTGCGTGGTCGACGCGCAGGCGCAGCTTGTCGTTGGCGGGCAGCGCCGCGTAACCATGGGCGAGGTTCGCGCATGACATGCCGCGGAGCGGGCCGAGTTCCTGCTGGGTGCGCTCGCAGCGGGCCAGGTAGGCGGCGCGGCTGGCGCGGCTGCGCGTTATCACGCGCTCGGTAATGGCGGCAACCTCGGCCGTGACATTCGCGCCGATCGCGGTGTTGGAATCGTGGGGCATGGACGTTCCGGTCTGTAGATTTTCTACATTATATCCACGCACGCTGTTGCGGCGAAACCCATCGATCGGGCCGAATCTGCATTTTCGTGCGCAAATTGGCCCAAAATTGGGGAAACCCCTAGGTGCGCCCCGGTGGACGGGCGCCGAAAATCGCGCCACCTCGCGTGTAGAATCTCTACACGAACCTTATATCGATCATGCGCGACCGAATTCTTGCCGTCTACGACACGCTCCGCCCTTCCGAGCGCCGCCTGGCTGATTACATTGCCCGCCACGGCGCGAGCGTGATTCGCCTGTCCATGCCCGAGCTGGCCGAACGCGCCGGCGTTTCGCAGCCGACCATCGCGCGATTCTGCGCGGCGCTTGGCTATGACGGCTTTCGCGAATTCAAGCTGCAGTTTGCGCAGAACGTTGGCGGTGGTACGCCATTCGTGCATCAGGATGTGGCGGCCAACGATCGGCCTGCCGATATCGCGGGCAAGGTGTTCGACCGCACGATTGCCACGCTAATGACCGTACGTAATGCGCTGTCGGCGGATCAGGTCGAGCATGCGATTGCGCTGCTGGCCAATGCGCGGCGAATCGAGTTCTATGGCTGCGGGAACTCGGGCATTGTTGCGCTCGACATTCAGCACAAGTTCTTTCGGCTCGGCATTCCGACCACGGCGTATTCGGACTCGCATGTGTTCAGCATGTCGGCGGCGCTGCTTCGTCCTGGGGATGTGGCGGTACTTGTTTCGAACAGCGGGCGCACGTGGGACATGCTGACGGCCGCTACGCTGGCACGTGCCAGTGGTGCGAGCGTGTTGTCGCTGACCCATAGCGGCTCGCCGCTTGCGGGGCTGTCGGATGTTTGCGTATTTTCGGATGTCGAGGAAGACAGCGATATCTATACGCCGATGACTTCGCGCATTTGCCACCTTGTGCTTGGCGATGTGCTGGCTGCGGGCGTGGCGCTGCAGCGCGCGGATACGGTGGCGCCGGGTCTGCAGCGCGCGAAGGCGCATCTGCGAGAGCGGCGGATTGCGGGGGCGGAGCCGGCGGTGTTTGCGGATGCGCCTGCTGCGGCGAAACCCGCCAAGTCCGGGAAGGCGACCCCTGCACGGCGCGCTCAGCGCGGGGCCGGTGGCGCATCGCGCCAGTAGCGCCTGACGCGCTGGCGGTAGGTCGATACGTCGTAGCTGTCGCCCTGCGTGACGATCGTGATGGCGCCGGTTTCGTCGGTGCGATAGCGGTGGATTCCCCGCGCGGCATAACGCGCCCACACGTCCGCGCGCGGATGCCCGTAGCGGTTGCGGTGGCCAAGCTGGAAAATCGCAATCTCTGGCGCCACCGCATGCAGCAATGTCGAACTCGACGAGGTGCCGCTGCCGTGATGCGGCACGATCAGGATGTCGGCATCGATCGCGTCGCGGCGCGCGAGTGCGCGCTCCTCGGCTGTACCGATGTCGCCGGTCAGTAGCACGCTGCGATGCGCGGTGGCCACGCGCAGCACGCAGCTGCGTGCATTGCTGGCATAACGCGCGTTGCCGGACTGCCCGGCGAGCGGGTGCACGACGGCAAAGCGTACACCGTCCCATTCCCACGACATGCCTGCCTCGCACAGTTGCCATGGCTGCGGTGTCATCCATGACTGCATCGGCGGCGCCGCCGTCAACCGCGCGGCGATTGGCAACGCGGCTTCGATATCGCGCACGCCGCCGGCGTGATCGGCGTCCTCGTGGCTGACCATGAGTTGATCGAGCCGCCGCACACCAGTGGCGCGCAAGTACGGCACCACCACCTGCGCGCCCGCGCTGGTGCCCGACAGGTACGCCGGGCCCGTGTCGTAGAGCAGCGCGTGCGTGCGCGTTTCCACCAGCACCGCGGTGCCCTGCCCGACGTCGAGGATGGTCACGCGCATCTCGCCCTGCGCAATCGGCATGCCGCTCGCGATGAGCATGGGCACCATCAGCAGCGCACCGTGGCAGCGCATCACGCGATCGCCGCCGGGCACGAGCATCAGGAACACGCCGATCAACGCCAGCGCAAGGGCCACCGGTCCGGCCTGCGCCGCCTCCCAGACGGCCCATGATGGTTGGGCCAGCCACGCCAAACCGTCGGTCAGCCACGCCATGGCCCGATGCGCTACCGCGAGCGTGATGCGCGCGACTGGCAATGGCACCACCGCGCCAAGCAGCGACAATGGCGTGACCACGAAGCTGACGACAGGGATCGCCACCGCGTTGGCCAGCGCCGATACCACCGATACCTGCCCGAACAGCAACAGCGAAAACGGCACCAGTCCGATGGTCACGGCCCACTGCACGCGCGCGGCATCCGCGCAGACGGCGCGCATGCGCGCGAGCCACGCGCGGCCTCGGCTGGTTGCCAATGCCGGCGCGCCGGCCTCGCGTGCCGTGTCCGACATGCCTGCGGCACCTGCCGTGCTTGCAGCACTGCGCGCGGCAGCACTCGTGGCATCGCCCGGCGAGACGGCGTCTCGTTTGCGCTTACGCGCCTCTGCGCGCGCGGCGATGTGTTCGTCGCGGGCCGCCACCATAAAGATCACCGCCACCGCGCCGAACGACAGCCAGAAGCCCGGCGCCATCACCGCCCACGGGTCCAGTGCCACCGCAACGGCGGCGGCCCACGCGAGCACCAGCGACGCGGGCGGTGCGCGACCGCTCCACAGCGCCACCGCCGCCACGCTCAGCATTGCCACCGTGCGCAGCGCGGGAATCTGCATGCCTGCGATCAATCCATAGGCAAGCGCGGTGGCCACCGCGGCGACCAGCGCCGCCTGCCGCGCCGGCCACCACAGTGGCAATGGCCGCTGCAACCTACGCCCAAGCCCCAGCGAATGGCGCCATAGCCCATGCACGAGCGCTCCTATCGCGCCCGACAGCATCGTGATGTGCAGCCCCGAGATGCTCACCAGATGCGAAATGCCGGTGCGCCGAAAAGTGTCCCAATCCGCTTGCGCGATGCCGCGCTGGTCGCCGATCGCCAGCGCCACCAGCACGCCCCCAAGGCGTGCGTCCGCCGGCATGGCCGCCTGCATGCGCGCGCGCAGCGCGGCACGCCAGCGGGCGACACGTGCACCATTGCCAGCCTCCGGCCCGGCCCGCGCCGCGCGCACGTAACCGGTGGCGCCAATGCCTTCACCGAGCAGCCAATACGCGTAGTCAAAGCCGTGCGGATTGGCCAGCCCGCGCGGGCGCTTCAACCGCACGCTCAGCTGCCAGCGTTGCCCCGGCGCAAGCGCGGCGGGCGGATCGCGCCAACTCAACAACACGCGCGCTGGCACACCTTCCGCGCGCGCCGCCGCATCGGGCGCGAACAGGAAGCGCGTCCCATGCGCGGCCACATCGGGCAACCCCGCGATGTGGCCCGAGAGCACGACGTTCTGCCCCGCCGCGTCCTCTGGCAACCAGTCCGCCATGCGCAACGACGCCCGCCAGTTGGCCCACCCTGCGCCGAGCGTAAGCGCCACCACAACGGCGACCACGACAGCGAATGGAGACGGGCGCGTGGCCAGGCCCGGCGTCTGCAATGGCGATGCTGACGCAGAAGGCCAGGCCGACGCCAAACGCCACGTCGAAGCCGATGCCGACGGCGAAGCTGACGCCGACGCAGAAGCCGACGCAGAAGCCGAAGGCGACCTCGCCTGCAAGGGCAAAGACAACCGCAAGGGCGAACGCGCTGCCGCCCAGCCGCGCCACACTCGCCGCGCCAGCAGCCCCACCAGCAGACACCCCAGCACCACCGCATAACCACGCCACGACGGCAAGCGCGCCTGCTGCTGCAGCCACCAGCAACCGGCCACGAACGCCAGCAGGCAAGCGCGCATCGCCCCTCTCCCCGGTCGGAAAAGCAGCGTTGTAGCGCGAAAGGAAACGTAAAAACGTGTCGGCCGGTTACGAAAACGTGTCGGTTTGATTCCGACATCGCGCCCTTTACAAACCCACCCCCATATTTGCCGCGCCGTTTATATGCAAACCGCTATCGTCAGCGTCTCGATGTCGCGGCAATCGGTCCGCGCATCACTGTGGAGATTCACAATGTTTGAAATCGGCAAGGACTACACGCGCGAGCAGATTCATAGGGTATGCGGCGGCAGCAAGCAGGCATTCCTGCCCACCAAGAACGGCAAGGTGGTGGCCGTCTGCCTGCGCCCGGACCTCAATCCCGGCGCGCCCGATACCATCGTGTGCAGCAGCAGCGCCGCGGCGCGCGCGGCAGGCAGGACGCTCGCCGCGCAGACCGACCCCGTGCCCGTGTTCATCAGGGGTGCCACCGACAAATATCGCTACGCCGGCGATTTCACGGCGGCAGGCTCGCTGACGACGCCGCCCGACTGCGCACCGTATGTCGTGAACAGCAGCTTCACGCTCGGTCAGGTCTCGCGTGTGGTCAAGCTCAAGCGGGTTGGCAACGCCAAATGAATGCGCCCTTGCAGCGAGGCGTGCCGAGGACGCATGGGTCAACACGACGCGAGGCGCTGGCGCACGGACTGCCCTACTACGCGGCAGTAGCGACGTGCCTCGTTGCGCTTGGCGCGCTCTACATGATCTGAAGCGGACCAGGCACGGCCCGCCCACACCACCTCACGCCGTGCGCGGCGCCATGGTGTCCGCGAACGCGGCAAGTCGCGGCATCGCCGCGACCGAATTGGCCCACATGGCGTGGGCCAATGTATCGAGCGGCATGCCGCGCAACTCGCCCAGCACGCGCGCCACGCCGGCCACCTCGCCCGGCGTGTTGCGCGCCTTGTGTTGCTCGCCAAACTGCCCATCGGACAACCACGACGGTGCAATGTCCGGCGCATCGGTCTCCAGCACGATCGCTTCGAGCGGCACCTCGGCCGCCAGCCGGCGAATCTGTCGCGCGCGTTCGTACGTCATATTGCCGCCGAAACCGAGCTTCATGCCGTGCTCGACATACCGCCGCGCCTGCTCGTTGCTGCCGTTGAACGCATGCGCAATGCCCTGCCGCACACCCACGCGGCGCAACTGCGCATAGACCTGATCCTGCGAGCGCCGCACATGCAACAGCACCGGCAACGAAAACTCGCGCGCAATCTTCAGCTGCTCGGTGTACAGCCAGGTCTGATGCGCGGCATCGAGCCCCGGCACAAAGAAATCGAGCCCGATCTCGCCAATCGCCACAAAGCGCGGATCGTCGAGCGACGCTTCCACTTCCAGCCGCAGCGTATCGAGATCGGCCTGCCCCGCGCCCGGCGTGTACAGCGGATGAATTCCCAACGCGTACACACAGCGCGCATCGCGATGCGCGATCTCCCGCACCGTGCCGAAGTTCGCCACCGCCACCGCCGGCAACACGATGCCCGACACCCCGGCCCGCGCCGCGGCATCGGTCACCGCGCCGCGATCGGCGTCGAACTCGCCCGCGTCAAGATGGCAATGCGTGTCGATCCACATGGCGGATAGGCTCAGCGCTCGCGATGCAGATGCCCGTCGCGCAATCGCAGTACGCGATCGCAACGTCCGGCCAGATCCGTATCGTGCGTGACGATCACAAAGCTTGTGCCCAGCGTGCGCGACAGTTCGAGCATCAGGTCATACACCCCGCCCGCGGTATGGTCGTCGAGGTTACCGGTCGGCTCGTCGGCCAGCACGCAGGCAGGTTGCCCCACCAACGCGCGCGCCACCGCCACACGTTGCCGCTCGCCACCCGACAATTCGCCCGGACGATGCCTGGCGCGCCCGCCCAGCCCAACGCGATCGAGCATCGCCTGCGCGGCCTCGCGCGCCTCGCGCTCCTTGAGCCCGCGAATGCGCATCGGCATCGCCACGTTGTCGAGTGCCGTAAATTCAGGCAGCAAATGGTGGAACTGGTAGACAAAGCCCAGCGAGCGATTGCGCACGTTGTTGCGCTCTTTCTCGCGCAACGCCGTGAACGGCTTGCCGAGCAGCGCCACCCGCCCCGAATCGGGATTGTCGAGACCACCGAGCACATGCAACAGCGTGCTCTTGCCCGAGCCCGACGCGCCCACGATCGCGACTTTCTCGCCCGCGTCCACGCGCACATCCACGCCGCGCAACACGTCCACATCGAGCCCGCCCTGGCGGAACCGCTTGGTCAGCCCTTCCGCCACCAGCACCGGCGTGCCAGCCTGCACGGCCAATCCCGGCACTGTCGGCACCGCCGAGGGTTCCTGCAGCAACGTGGTTTCACTCATAGCGCAGGGCCTCCGCGGGGTTCACGCGGGCAGCACGCCAGCTCGGGTAGATGGTGGCCAGCGTCGCCAGCACGAAAGAGATGACGCCGATGGTCGTGATGTCGTTCACACGCGGATCCGAAGGCAATTCGCTGATGAAATAAATGTCGCGCGGCAGGAACTGCACGTGCAGCACCCGCTCGATAAAGGGCACGATCACATCGATATTGGTCGCGATCAGCGTGCCACCCGCCACGCCGAGCACCGTCCCGATAAAGCCGATGGCAATGCCCTGCACGATAAAGATTTTCATGATCGAACGCGGCTGCGCGCCCATCGTGCGCAGGATCGCGATATCGGGCTGCTTGTCGGTGACCGTCATCACCAGCGTGGACACGAGGTTGAATGCGGCCACCGCGATGATCAGCGTCAGGATGATGAACATCATGCGTTTCTCGGTCTGCACCGCCGCGAACCAGTTGCGGTTCTGCTGCGACCAGTCGCGCAGATAGAGATTGCCGGTCATGGTGGTGGCAAGCTGTCGCGCCACCTCGGGCGCGCGCTGCATGTCCTCCAGCTTGAGCCGCACCCCTGTCGGCCCGGCCTGACGGAACAACGTCTCCGCGTCATGAATATTGATCAGCGCGAGCGCGCTGTCGAACTCGTAATGCCCCGACGAGAACACGCCGATCACCGTGAACTGCTTGAGGCGCGGCAGCACGCCGGCCGGCGTGATGGTGCCCTGCGGCGCCACCAGCGTGACCTTGTCACCCACGCGCACGCCCATCGCCGCAGCCAATTCGCTGCCGAGCGCGATATCGAATCCGCCCGGAACCAGCGCATTCATGTTGCCGGCGGTGAACTGCTTGTTCACATCGGAGACCTTGGGCTCCTCGGTCGGATCCACGCCCCGCAGCAGCACGCCGCGCACGGCATCCTCACGCGTCAGCATGGCCTGTGCGGCCACGTATGGCGCGGCACCGATCACCTCTTTGTTCTGCAAGGCCTCGGCGGCGGTCTGCTGCCAGTCGGGCAGCGGGCCCGGGCCGATCACCTCGATATGCGCGAGCACTGACAGCATGCGGTCGCGCACTTCCTTCTGGAAGCCGTTCATCACCGACAGCACGACGATCAGCGCGGCCACGCCGAGCGCGATGCCGAGCATGGAGATCATCGAGATGAACGAGATGAACGTGTTGCGGCTGGCGCGCTTGCTCGCGCGGGTGTATCGCCAGCCGATTTGCCACTCGTAGGGAAAGTTCAAGAGTCGTCCTGTTAAATCTCGGAAAGAGTCGCCGGGGGCAGCTTGCACGGTCTCGCACGCCACCCGGACAACCCGCAGTTTACAATCTTGGCCATTATGATGACGCACCTGACCCTGATTGTCCCTTTTTCGGTACCTCCCGGCCCTGGTGGCGACGGTGCCGACGAGGCCGTCGCCGACGCCCTGCTGCGGCAGTTGGAGCTTCCCGCGCTCGGAAAGTTGCTGACCCGGGCCGCGCCGGGGCCCCGCGAGCGTCACGACGATCCCTGGCTACGGACCCTGCCGCAGGAGCGCTGGCTCGCGGCCCGCGCCGGATTGCCGACCGACCGGGTGCCTACCGCGCCGTATATGCGTTTGGCCGACCTGCGGCAATCGGACGCGGCGGCCGGCGCAGCGCCCCCCTCCATCGCCACGGACGGCGCCTGGGCCTGCCTGCAACCCGTGCATATCCACGCCGCGCGCGACCATCTGGTGCTCGTGCATCCGGACCAGCTCGACCTGCGCGCCGACGAGGCCACCGCCTTGCGCGCCGCGATCGACGAGCTGCTGAACGAGTCCGGCATCGCGCTGGAAACCCCGACGCCCGCCCGCTGGTATCTGCCCGAGGCCACGTTCGGCCCGCTGGAAGCCACCACGCCGCTACGCGCCGCCGGCCGCAATATCGACATCTGGCTGCAGGCCGGCGCCCGCGCGCGCGACTGGCGCCGCCTGCAGAACGAAATCCAGATGACGTGGCACGATCATCCGGTCAACGAGGCGCGCGAGGCCGCAGGCCGGATCCCGGTCAACTCGGTCTGGCTCCACGGTGGCGGCGCGATGCAAGCCGTGCCCAGGCTGGCCGACACGGTGCTGGCCAACGACACGTTCCTGACCGGCCTGGCGCTTGCCGGCGGCAGCCGCGCAGCCGCCCTGCCCGCGCGCTTTATCGACGTAGGGCAGGCTGACGCCGGACCGGCTAACGGCAGCGTGATGGCACTGCTCGAACATGCCAGCGAATCGTATCTGGCAGCGGACTGGCATCAATGGCTGATGCATATGCACGCGCTCGACACCGAATGGTTCGCGCCCGCGCTCGACGCGCTGGCCGATGGCCGCCTGCAGGCCCTGACGCTGGTACTCTCGGGCGAAAACCATTTTGCCGAATTCACGGTACGCCGCGCCGATCTGCGTAAATTCTGGCGCGGCCTTGGCGCGCGCGGCAACTGGCGCACGCTGCTGTCCGACCTGGCCATGGCGGCCTGACCCGAACTTTTTCTCCTCTGCCCATGACCCGGATCGCCGTTCGTCAGTTCTCCACCCCCAACGCCGAAACGCTTGCCGCGTCGGGTCTGCACCCAACGCTCGCGCGCATCCTCTCCGCGCGCGGCGTGCTGCATCCCGATGAACTCGCCACCGAGCTGGCCGTACTGACGCCGCCCGCGTCGATGAAAGGCATCGCGCATGCGGCCGAATACCTCGCCGATGCCATCGCCGCGCAAAAGTCGCTGCTGATCGTGGCCGACTACGACTGCGATGGCGCCACCGCGTGCGCGGTGGGCGTGCGCGGGCTGCGCATGCTGGGTGCGCGCGTCGACTTCATCGTGCCCAACCGGTTCGAATACGGTTACGGCCTGACGCCCGAGATCGTCGCACTGGCCGCGCAGAAGCACCCCGACGTGATCGTGACGGTGGACAACGGCATCGCCAGCGTGGACGGCGTGGCCGCCGCCAATGCGCGCGGCATCGACGTCGTGGTGACCGACCACCATCTGCCCGGCGCGGAACTGCCCAAGGCCGCGGTGATCGTGAACCCGAACCAGCCCGGCTGCGAGTTCCCGAGCAAGAACCTCGCCGGCGTGGGCGTAATGTTCTACGTGCTGCTGGCCGTGCGTGCCGAGCTGCGCCGACGCGGCGCGTATGACAACGCCAAGGTGCCAAACCTGCAGACGCTGCTCGATCTGGTGGCGCTCGGCACCGTGGCCGACGTGGTCAAGCTCGACGCCAACAATCGCATCCTCGTCGCACAAGGCCTGCGCCAGATGCGCGCGGGCCGCATGCATGCGGGCGTGGCCGCGCTGTTCCGTGCCGCCGCGCGCGACGCCACGCGCGCCAATACGTTCGACCTCGGCTTCGGCCTCGGCCCGCGCCTCAACGCGGCCGGCCGCCTGGCCGACATGTCGCTGGGCATCGAATGCCTGCTGACCGACGATCACGAGCGCGCCTGGGCCATCGCGCAGGAACTCGACGGCATGAACCGCGAGCGTCGCGATATCGAAGCGGGCATGCAGGTGGAAGCGCTGCGTATTCTCGAGACGCCGCTCGACGGCATCGACCCCACGTCGCGCTTTACCGTGAGCGTGTTCAACGATACGTGGCACCAGGGTGTGATCGGCATCGTCGCGTCGCGGCTCAAGGAAAAATTCCATCGGCCGACCATCACGTTCGCGCCCGGTGACGATCTGCATATCAAGGGCTCGGGCCGCTCGATTCCGGGCTTCCATCTGCGCGATGCGCTGGATCTCGTCTCCAAGCGACACCCTGGCCTGCTGGTGAAATTCGGCGGCCACGCGATGGCCGCGGGCCTGACCTTACGCGCCGATCAGTTCGACACGTTCATGGCCGCGTTCGAAGCCGTCGGCCGCGAATGGCTCACCGAAGATCAACTGGCGCGCGTGGTGGAAACCGATGGCGATATCGGCGCCGATTGTTTCGATCCTGCATTTGTGACGCTGCTCGAGGAACACGTGTGGGGCCAGGGCTTCCCGCCGCCGACGTTCAGCGGCGAGTTCGACGTGCTGCGCGAAAGCGTCCTCAAAGGCAAGCACCTGAAGCTCCAGCTCGGCCGCGGCAGCCAGCGCTACGACGCGATCTGGTTCAATCACGCCGAAGCGCTCGGCAGCGCGAGCGCCACCGTCGCCTACCGGCTCGACAACAACACGTTCAACGGCGTCACGCGCGTGCAGCTCGTGATTGAACACGCGCAGGCATAACCCGCACTTGACCGATCAACGCGCCGGCAGATAGCGCAGCGGATCCACCGGCTGCGTGCCACCGCGCACCTCGAAATGCAGCTCGGCATCCGCGCCCATCACGCCGATGTCCTGCCCGGCGGACACCTGCGCGTTCTCCTTGACCGTCGGCTTGTCGAGATTGCCGTACACGGTCAGCCAGTCGTCATTGTGCTTGACGATCACGAGCATGCCGTAGCCGCGCATCTCGCCCACGTGGATGGCCCAGCCCGACGCGGCCGCGCGCACCTTGCCACCACTTGCCACCGCGATGCGGATGCCCTTCTCGCCCGGCGGCGCAAAGCGCCCCGTCACGCGCCCGTCAGCGGGCCATTGCAGCCGGATGCTGGTGGTCGGCACCTTGCCCTGCGGCGCTGGCTCGGTACGCGCGGGTGCCGGTGCGGAGCCCCCTCCGGACGTCGAACCTGAGGCCGAGGCGGCCGCGCCAGCAGGCGGGCGCACGCGAATCAGCTGGTCCACCTCGATCTGATCCGCGCTCGACAGATTGTTCCAGCGCGTGAGTTCGGCCACCGAGCGCTTATGCCGCCGCGCGATCGAATACAGCGTATCGCCACGCTCGACCCGATAGAAGCCGTCGGGCGCGGGCCCGCCGGTGGTGCCGCAGGCCGCCAGCGCGGCCGAAAGGCCGGCGGCGCCGAGCACCGACAGCGCGCGCCGGCGAGACAATGTGACAAATGCAGGGGAAGCCAATCGGGGTGATGCAATGACCGTCATGCGTCTGGGTATCCATACAGGGTGTAAGCCGCTATTTTCGCTCAAGTGATGTAACCAGCGGTCCCCGCGCGATCCGCTATAATTCCCGGTTTTGGACGCGCAGGAACATCATGGAAGCAGAACGCCTCAACGCCATCTCCAGTGCCATCTCCGATCTCCGTTCGCGAACGGAAGATCTACGGGGGTATCTTTGACTACGATGTCAAAGTAGGACGCCTTGACGAAGTCAACGGCTTGCTGGAAGACCCCGACGTCTGGAACAACCCCAAGAAGGCCCAGGACCTCGGTAAAGAAAAGAAGATGATCGAGGGCGTCGTTGGCGTGCTCAGCAAGCTCACCGACGACCTGAGCGGCGCGGACGAGTTGTTCGAACTCGCGCGCGAGGAAGCCGACGACGAGACGATCGAGTCGATCGAGAGCGATGTCGCCGGATTCGAAGCGATCGTCGCGGACATGGAATTCCGCCGCATGTTCGCGGGCGAGATGGACCAGGCCAACGCGTTCATCGACATCCAGGCCGGCGCCGGCGGTACCGAGGCGTGCGACTGGGCTTCGATGCTGCTGCGTCAGTACCTCAAGTACTGCGAGCGCAAGGGCTTCAAGGCCGAGGTGCTCGAAGAGTCCGAGGGCGACGTGGCCGGCATCAAGAGCGCCACGATCAAGATCGAGGGCGAATACGCGTTCGGCTACCTGCGCACCGAAACCGGTGTGCACCGTCTGGTGCGCAAGTCGCCTTTCGACTCGTCGGGCGGCCGTCACACGTCGTTCTCGTCGGTGTTCGTGTACCCCGAGGTCGATGATTCGTTCGAGGTCGAGGTCAACCCCGCCGACCTGCGTGTGGACACGTATCGCGCTTCGGGCGCGGGCGGTCAGCACATCAACAAGACCGATTCGGCCGTGCGGATCACGCACATCCCGACCGGCATCGTCGTGCAGTGCCAGAACGACCGTTCGCAGCACCGCAACCGTGCCGAGGCCATGTCGATGCTGAAGTCGCGCTTATACGAGCACGAGATGCGCAAGCGTCAGGCGGAAGCTGACAAGCTGGAAGCGGGCAAGACCGATGTGGGCTGGGGTCACCAGATCCGTTCGTACGTGCTGGACCAGAGCCGCATCAAGGACCTGCGCACGAACGTCGAAATGTCGAACACCCAGAAGGTGCTCGACGGCGACCTCGATCCGTTTATCGAAGCGAGCCTGAAGCAGGGTCTGTAAGCAACATCCGTATTACCGCCGCGCGCGTCCTCTCCAGAAAGCCTGTGAGCTTATGCGTGCGGCGGCCTCCACAAAAGCAAGACCTACCAACACCGATCGACGAGAAATCCGGGGATTGTCATGAGCGCAGCCAAACACCTTTATATCGTGACCGGCGCCTCGCGCGGGCTCGGCGCGGCCCTCACGCGCGCATTGCTCGTGCCGGGCAACCGCGTGGTCTGTGTGTCCCGCAGCCGCAATCCGGAGATGGAGGCGGTCGCCGCCGCCAGCGGCGTGCCGGTCGCGTGGCATCTGCAGGACCTGGCCCAGCCCGGCCCCGCCGCCGGCTGGCTCGGCAGCGTGCTGGACGCCATCGATGACGCGCCGGCCAGCATCACGCTGATCCTGAACGCAGGCGTGGTGGAGCCGATCGGCCCGATCACCAAGCTGCACGAGAACACGCTGATTCCGCATCTGCTGACCAATCTGGCTTCGCCGATGACGATGACCGCCGCGTTCGTCGAACACACCGCGCGCTTCGACTGCCCGCGCAAGATCCTCGCGATCTCGTCGGGCGCCGCGCGCAATCCGGTGCCGGGCTGGAGCGCTTACTGCGCCGGCAAGGCCGCGCTCGACATGTTTATCCGCTCGGTCAACGCCGAGTATCGCGACGTCCCCGCCCCGCGCACCATTCGCGCGGTCTCGCTGGCGCCCGGCGTGGTCGACACCGACATGCAGGCGACCATCCGCGATGCGGAGTTCGCCGACGTGCAGCGCTTCCGCGACCTCAAGTCCAACGACAAGTTGTCCTCGCCCGACGAGACGGCCAAGCGCATCGCCGCCTATCTGTCCCGCCCCGATTTCGGCACGACCGAACTCGACGATATTCGTAATTACTGAACCATCATGACCGAACCCACGCGCGCCAACCCCGCCGCCCCCGCCAACGCCTCAGAGACGCCCGCCGTCGACGAGAACAAGATCATCGCGGAGCGGCGCGAGAAACTGCAGGCACTGCGCCAGCAGGGCGTGGCCTTCCCGAACGATTTCCGCCCGACGCACCAGGCTGCCGCACTGCACGCGCAGTTCGGCGAAACCGATCAGGCCGCGCTCGAAGCCGCGCCGGTCGAAGTGGCCATCGCCGGCCGCATGATGCTCAAGCGCGTGATGGGCAAGGCCAGCTTTGCCACCGTGCAGGACGGCAGCGGTCAGATCCAGTTCTACATCACGCGCGACAAGGTCGGCGAGGATGTCTACGCGGCGTTCAAGCACTGGGACCTCGGTGACATCGTGAGCGCGCGCGGCGAACTGTTCCGCACCAACAAGGGCGAACTGTCGGTACAGGTGCGCGAACTGCGCCTGCTGTCGAAGGCGCTGCGTCCGCTGCCGGACAAGTTCCATGGCCTGGCCGATCAGGAAACGAAATACCGCCAGCGCTACGTGGATCTGATCGTCTCGCCCGAGACGCGCGCCACGTTCCGCGCGCGCACCAACGCCATCTCCTCGCTGCGTCGCCATATGGCCGACGCGGGCTTTATGGAAGTGGAAACGCCGATGCTGCATCCGATTCCGGGTGGCGCCGCGGCCAAGCCGTTCATCACGCACCACAACGCGCTGGACATGCAGATGTTCATGCGCATCGCGCCCGAGCTCTACCTCAAGCGCCTGGTCGTAGGCGGCTTCGAACGCGTGTTCGAGATCAACCGCAATTTCCGTAACGAAGGGGTGAGCCCGCGCCACAACCCCGAGTTCACGATGATGGAGTTCTACGCGGCCTACACGGACTACCGCTGGCTGATGGACTTCACCGAAAACCTGATCCGCCAGGCTGCGATCGATGCGCGCGGCAGCGCCACCGTGACCTATCAGGGCCGCGAACTCGACCTCGCCAAGCCGTTCCATCGGCTCACCATCACGCAGGCGATCCAGAAATACGCGCCGCAGTACACCGACGCGCAACTGGCCGACGTGGACTTCCTGCGCGCCGAACTCAAGAAGTTCGGCGTCAACACCAGCGCGCCGCAGTTCCTGAACGCCAAGGTCGGCACGCTGCAACTCGTGCTGTTCGAGGAAACCGCCGAAAGCCAGCTGTGGGAGCCGACGTTCATCATCGACTATCCGGTCGAGGTGTCGCCGCTCGCGCGCGCATCGGACACGGTGCCGGGCATCACCGAGCGTTTCGAGCTGTTCATCACCGGCCGCGAGATCGCCAATGGCTTCTCGGAGTTGAACGACGCCGAAGATCAGGCCGAGCGTTTCCGCGCGCAGGTCGAGCAGAAGGACGCCGGCGATGAAGAAGCGATGTACTTCGACGCCGACTACATTCGCGCGCTCGAATACGGCATGCCCCCGACGGGCGGCTGCGGTATTGGTATCGATCGTCTCGTGATGCTGCTGACCGACAGCCCGAACATCCGCGACGTCATCCTGTTCCCGCACCTGCGCCGCGAAGACTGATGCAGCGCCCGCCCCTCTCCGTCCGGAGAGGGGCATTTCTGTTACATACCCTCGTCGGACACGCGCCGACAAGCTGGCCAAGCCCTTGATTCACAAGCGCTTTTCGGCCTACAACCACTTACAAAATCCAACGGCTTTTCGGCTTGCATTGCGCCACACTAGCTTCATCGATCCGGCAGTGCCGGTTGCCTTGGAGAACAAGAATGCAAGCCAATGTGCCCTCCTCCCGCCGTATTCATCCGCTGATTGCAGCCGCCGCGGTGGCAGTGGTCATCGCCAGCCTGACCGCCGTCGCGGCCGTAACCGGCGTGCTGCCGATCAGCAAGGCAGATCGTGGCGAACCGGTTGCCACCGCGCCGGCCACCAGCCAGTACAACGCCCAAACCAACGCCCAAACCAACGCCCAAATGCCGCCACCGGGGTCGACCACGCGTCCGCCGGCTTATGAGCAGGCCGCCAACAACGCACCGCCTCCGCCGCAACAACAAGCGGCCCAGCCGGTCGAGCGTCAGGCTCCCGCCGCCAAGCCCAGCCATACCGCCGGTCGCGTAATCGCCGTCACGCCGATCAAGACCGAGAAGGACACCAGTGGTCTCGGCGCGCTCGGCGGCGCGGTCGTGGGCGGCCTGCTGGGCAACCAGATCGGCCGCGGCAACGGCCGTATCCTCGGCACCGTGGCCGGTGCGGCCGCGGGTGGCTACGCGGGCAATACCGTCGAGAAGCACGTCAACAAAGACACCCACTACAACGTGCGTGTGAAAATGGACGACGGCACCGAGCGTACCTTCACGTACGAGCAGGAGCCCGGCGTGCAGATTGGTCAGCGCGTGCACATGGAGCGCGGCGTGCTGGTAACGGGCTAATCATCCCGGCCCAGCAAAGACAAAGGGCGCGTCAGCCATCGCCGACGCGCCCTTCTTCTTTCTTGCCGAAGCAGATTACTCCGCTTCCTCGATCCACGCCTGCTGGATCGCTTCGAGGATCTTCTCGCCCGAGCGATCAGGCAGGTCATCGAAACCGTCGAGGTCCATGACCCACTTGTGCAGGTCCGTGAAGCGGATCGTGGTCGGATCGACGTCCGGGTACTTGTCGTACAGCGCCGCCGCAACGTCGAAGGTGTCAGTCCATTTCATGAGCGTGCTCCGGGCCTCAGTGGCCTTCCTTGGCGTGGTTGATCGTGTATTTCGGGATCTCGACGGTCAGGTCCTCGTCCGCGACGATCGCCTGGCACGACAGCCGCGAGTTGGGCTCGAGCCCCCACGCCTTGTCGAGCAGATCCTCTTCCTTTTCCTCGGCCTCGTTCAGCGAATCGAAACCCTCGCGCACGATCACGTGGCAAGTGGTACACGCGCACGACTTCTCGCACGCGTGCTCGATCTCGATGCCGTGGGCCAGCAGCGCGTCGCATACGCTGACGCCTGCTTTGGTTTCGATCACGGTCCCTTCGGGACAGTATTCGACGTGGGGCAAAACAATAATCTGAGGCATGGTGTTCCTGGGGTGTTCCTGTCGTGGGCGTCGGTCAACCGTGTCGATCAACCGCGCCGTTCAACCAATCTCGTTGACCTTGCGGCCCGCCAGCGCGCTCTTGATCGACCGATCCATGCGGCGCGCGGCAAACTCGTCGGTGCCATGCGACAGCGCATCCACGGACGCCTTGATCGCGCGATGGTCGTCGCCCTGCGCGATCTGGCGCACTGCGGCGATCAACGTGTCGATCGCCGCGCGTTCCGCATCGTCGAGCAACACACCATCGGTTTCCAGCGCGCGTGTGGTCGCTTCCACAAGCCGCTCGGCTTCCACGCGTTCCTCGGCCAGCGCGCGGCTCTTCATATCCTGCTCGGCCTCGCGGAAGCTTTCCTGCAGCATGCGCGCGATGTCGTCGTCAGCCAGTCCGTAGGAGGGCTTCACCGCCACTGACGCTTCCACGCCCGACAGCATTTCACGTGCCGACACCGATAGCAGGCCGTCGGCATCGACCTGATACGTCACGCGAATACGCGCGGCGCCAGCCACCATCGGCGGAATGCCACGTAACTCGAAACGCGCGAGCGAACGGCAGTCGCTGGCCAGCTCGCGCTCGCCCTGCAGCACGTGGATCGCCATCGCGGTCTGGCCATCCTTGAATGTCGTGAACTCCTGCGCGCGCGCGACCGGAATCGTGCTGTTGCGCGGAATGATCTTCTCGACCAGCCCGCCCATCGTTTCCACGCCCAGCGAGAGCGGAATCACGTCGAGCAGCAGCCAGTCTTCGCCCGGCGCCGAGTTGCCCGCGAGCAGGTTGGCCTGCATCGCCGCACCCAGTGCCACCACCTTGTCGGGATCGAGATTGGTCAGCGGCGTCTGGCCGAAATGGTCGCCGACAGCCTTGCGGATCGCCGGCATACGCGTGGCACCGCCCACCAGCACCACGCCCTTCACGTCTTCCGCGCCCACGCCCGCATCGCGCAGTGCCTTGCGCACGGGCGCCAGCGTCTTCTGCACGAGATGCGCGGTGATCTCGATAAACGTGGCGGCATCCAGCGTCAGATGCACGATCTCGCCACTGGCGAGCACCGCGTCGATCACGGTGCTGTCCGCTTCCGACAGGGCTTCCTTGGCCGCGCGCGAGCGCACCATCAGCAGGCGCGTGTCTTCCGCCGACAGCGGCTGCAGACCGGCCTGCTCGACGATCCAGCACAGCAGGCGTTGATCGAAGTCGTCGCCACCGAGTGCGGAGTCGCCGCCGGTCGACATCACTTCGAACACACCCTTGGTGAGCTTGAGCACCGAGATATCGAAGGTGCCGCCGCCGAGGTCGTACACCGCATAGATGCCTTCGGCCGCGTTATCGAGGCCATAGGCAATCGCCGCCGCGGTCGGCTCGTTGAGCAGGCGCAGCACGTCCAGTCCGGCCAGTTGCGCGGCATCCTTGGTCGCCTGACGCTGGGCGTCGTCGAAGTACGCCGGCACCGTGATCACCGCGCCGACGATATCGTCGCCCAGCGAGTCCTCTGCGCGCTGGCGCAGCGTGGCCAGAATCTCCGCCGATACTTCGACGGGGCTCTTCACGCCCGCGGCCGTCTTGATCTGCACCATGCCGGGCGCATCGACGAAGTCGTACGGGCTGTGCTCGATATGGGCCACGTCGCGCAGGCCACGGCCCATGAAACGCTTGACGGAGATGATGGTGTTCTTCGGGTCGCGCACCGCTTCGTCCTGCGCGCGGTAGCCGATGTGCGCGGTGCGGTCGGGCAGATAGCGCACCACGGATGGCAGCAGCGGACGGCCGCGTTCGTCGGGTAACACCTCGGGAATGCTATGGCGGACGGCGGCGACCAGCGAGTTCGTGGTGCCGAGGTCGATCCCCACCGCCAGCCTGCGCTGGTGCGGGGCCGGCGACATGCCGGGTTCGGAAATCTGGAGCAGTGCCATGGTAGTTCTTCGCGTTTTATATGGTGGCGGCGTGCGCGTTGGCGCAGGGCCCCCTACCCCTCGAGCCGATCGTCCAGACGGTCAAGCGCCTCACTGGCGTCATGCTCGATCTTCTCGATGAACATCAATTGCCGCGCGGCAGTGCCCGCCGCGGCATCGTCGCTACCGTCGAGCAGCGCACCCAGCGCGGCATGGCGGTCGCGCTTCTCCTGCCGCAACTCGCGCAGCAGCGCGTCCAGGCGCGCTTCGTCACGCGCCTCCACCGCTTCCTGCAGCGCCTCGCGCCATTCCATCTGCTGCATCAGGAAGGCCGGTGCCATCGCCGTATTGCTCTCGGCCTGGATATCGACGCCACGCAGGGACAGCAGATAGATCGCGCGCTTGAGCGGCTGGCGCAGCGTGCGATAGGCCTCGTTAGCACGCGCGGCCCACTGCATGGCCACGCGCCGTTCGGCGTCGCCCGCATTGGCAAAGCGATCCGGATGCGCCTGCGACTGGACCGTGCGATACGCCGCGTCCAGCGCGGCCTCGTCCACGTCGAAGCGGGCCGGCAGCCCGAACAGCGTGAAATGGTCTTCTTTCAAATGCTTCCCCAACAAAAAGGAGCGGTTGCCCGCTCCTTTGTCCCCGCTCGCGCGCCCACTGTACCGGCGCGCATCGCGCGGATACCGATTACACGCGGAACGACTCGCCGCAGCCGCACTCGTCCTTCACGTTCGGATTGTTGAAGCGGAAACCCTCGTTCAACCCTTCACGCGCGAAATCGAGTTCGGTGCCGTCGATATACGGCAGGCTCTTCGGATCGACGATCACCTTGATGCCGTGCGACTCGAATACCGCATCTTCCGCCGCCAGCTCATCCACGTACTCGAGCTTGTACGCCAGGCCCGAGCAGCCGGTGGTCTTCACGCCCAGGCGCAGCCCCACGCCCTTGCCCCGGCGTTCCAGATAGCGCGCGACGTGCTTCGCGGCCTTTTCGGTCATCGTGATCATCGTTGCCCTCGTTCAATCTCGCGGCGGCTGCCGTGCTCAGGCCACAGCCTGCTGCTCGGCACCTACGTGCTTCTTCTTGTAGTCCTCGACCGCCGCCTTGATGGCGTCCTCGGCCAGGATCGAGCAGTGGATCTTCACCGGCGGCAGTGCCAGTTCCTGGGCGATCTGCGTGTTCTTGATCTCCAGCGCCTGATCGACGGTCTTGCCCTTGACCCACTCGGTCACCAGCGACGACGACGCGATCGCCGAGCCGCAACCGTAGGTCTTGAACTTGGCGTCTTCGATCACGCCTGCCTCATTCACCTTGATCTGCAGCTTCATCACGTCGCCGCAGGCCGGCGCGCCGACCATGCCAGTGCCCACAGCGTCGTCGTTCTTGTCGAACGAACCAACGTTGCGCGGATTTTCGTAGTGGTCGAGAACCTCTTTGCTATAAGACATTTTGGCTACCTCTTGCTTTGTCGCTTTATGGGGATTGTTCTTGTCGTCGTTCTGAGGGTCCGGCGCTTAGTGCGCAGCCCACTGAATCGAATTCAGATCGACGCCGTCCTTGAACATCTCCCACAGTGGGGACAGGTCACGGAGCTTGCTGATCTTGCTCTTCAGCAGCTCGACGGTGAAGTCGATTTCCTGCTCGGTGGTGAAACGGCCCACCGTGAAACGAATCGAGCTATGCGCCAGTTCATCGTTGCGGCCCAGCGCGCGCAGCACGTAGGACGGTTCCAGCGAAGCCGACGTGCAAGCCGAACCCGACGAGACCGCCACGTCCTTGATCGCCATGATCAGGGACTCGCCCTCGACGAAGTTGAAGCTGACGTTGAGGTTATGCGGCACGCGGTGTTCCAGCGAGCCGTTCAGATATACCTCTTCCATGTCCGAGAAACCGCGCCACAGGCGATCACGCAGCATGCGGATACGCTCGTTCTCAGTCGCCATTTCCTCGCGCGCCAGGCGGAACGCTTCGCCCATGCCAACGATCTGGTGCGTCGCCAGCGTGCCCGAACGCATACCGCGCTCGTGGCCGCCACCGTGCATCTGCGCTTCGATGCGCACGCGCGGCTTGCGGCGGACGTACAACGCGCCGATGCCCTTCGGGCCGTAAGTCTTGTGCGCCGAGAACGACATCAGGTCGACCTTGAGCTTGCTCAGGTCGATCGTCACCTTGCCGGTCGCCTGTGCGGCGTCGCAATGGAAGATGATGCCCTTCTCGCGGCAGATCGCGCCGATCTGCTCGATGTCCTGAATGACGCCGATCTCGTTGTTGACGAGCATGACCGACACCAGAATCGTGTCCGGGCGCAGCGCGGCCTTCAGCACGTCCATATCGATCAGGCCGTCGTCCTTGACGTCGAGGTACGTCACCTCGAAGCCCTGACGCTCGAGTTCACGCGTGGTGTCCAGCACGGCCTTGTGCTCGGTCTTCACGGTGATGATGTGCTTGCCCTTGCCCGAGTAGAAATTCGCGGCACCCTTGATCGCAAGGTTGTTGGACTCGGTAGCGCCCGAGGTCCAGACGATCTCGCGCGGATCGGCGCCAACCAGCGCGGCCACCTGCTCACGGGCTTCTTCCACCGCGCGCTCGGCATCCCAGCCGTAAGCGTGGCTACGCGACGCCGGATTGCCGAACTGCTCGCGCAGGTACGGAATCATCTTGTCCGCCACGCGCGGGTCTACCGGCGTCGTCGCCGAGTAATCCATGTAGATGGGGAAATGTGGGGTGCTCATCGTTATGACTGCCTTATAGGGACTGCTAATCGATTGCGCTTATCGATAGTTTATAACAACTTCTGATGCAGCGTCAGGACTGCGCCAGACTGAAGACCGAGTTCACGACCCGCGCCCGGGCCGGCTTTTCCTGCTTGTCCACCTTGCTGCCGCGCGGCGCGGCTGCGGCTGGCTGAGCCGTCGCATCCTCGCGCATGTCGTGCAGCACCGCGGGCTGCTTGGCCCGTTGCTGATCGACCAGATCCTTGAGGGAAACGGAATCGAGGTACTCCACCATCTTCTGGTTCAGCGTCGCCCACAGTTCGTGGGTCATGCAGCGCCCGCTGCCCTCGTCGCCGTGGCAATTGCCCTTGCCGCCACACTGCGTGGCGTCCAGCGGCTCATCGACGGCGATGATGATGTCCGCCACCGTCACGGCCTCGGCCTTGCGGGCCAGGCTGTAGCCGCCGCCCGGGCCGCGTACGCTTTCCACGATTTCGTGGCGACGCAGCTTGCCGAACAGTTGCTCGAGGTAGGACAGGGAGATTTTCTGGCGCTGGCTGATGCCGGCGAGCGTGACGGGCCCCTGGTCCTGGCGCATGGCCAGGTCGATCATGGCGGTCACCGCGAAACGGCCTTTTGTCGTGAGTCTCATGATGCTCAGGGTTGGAATACTTGAACGTTTCGGTCAAGTATAAATTTTCCCGACTAATTTAGTCAAGTAACCCTACCGCGGTGCATCATATTGACCGGTGCGGCACATGGTTCCGCCAAATGTGCTAAGGAGGCGGCACCGCCGAGCCGAGCGCATTTTACCTTCGTCCGTCAGAGTCTGCAGACGTGCCCCGCGCGGCCCGGCGTCCGCCCGGACTACATGGTTTCGAAGATCACCTTCCCGCGCGCGAAGCCGGCGGTTTCGGCGTCTTCGGGCGATCTGAAGTGGTCGCCGATGGCCGAAGTCTCGGTCAGCGTGCTCGCCGCCCGGATATTGGTCCCGGCACGGCAGACCCGCACCGTGTACTCCCATTCGGTCTGCGACCGGGGCTTCACCAGCACCTGAACCTCGTGCGTCTCGAAAACCCTCTTCTTCCATTCACTGCGATAGGCCATGACGTTGTCTCCTGTCTGGCCGGCGGTCCCTTGGCCCGGGATCTCAGTTCACCTCGCCGGCGTCTATGGTCTGCATCGCGGTAGCTTCGGCCAGGGCCAGCGCAGCCTCCGGCGTTGCCGCGGAACCGGTCTCGGTCTCGAAGGTCGGACCGAGCGGCTCGCCGAACGCATCGGCTATCTGCACCACCCCGGCGTAACCGCCGCTGGCATGTGGAATTGCCCGTGCCACCACCGCATAACCACCATACTCAAACTCTGTCACCATGGCGCGCTCCTGGTTCGTGATCGGGCTCCGCCCTCCACTATAGGAGCCGACGCGCACTTGCGTACGCGTTTGACGTGGCCCGTGTGCTACAGATGGTCGCCACTGGCGCCGAACACCTGCGCGCGCAGCTTGGCCAGTTGGTCGCGCACCTGCGCGGCCTTCTCGAACTCGAGATTCTTCGCGTGGTCGAGCATCTGTTTTTCCAGACGCTTGATCTCCTTGGCGACCTGCTTCTCGCTCATGTCCTCGTACTTCGCGCGCTCCGCGGCGGCCGACAGCTCGGCCCGGACTTCGTCGGGGTTGTAGACGCCGTCGATAATGTCCTTGATGCGTTTGACCACGCCGCGCGGCGTAATGCCGTTGGCCTCGTTGAACGCGAGCTGCTTCACGCGACGGCGCTCGGTCTCGTCCATCGCGCGCCGCATCGAATCGGTGATGCGATCGCCGTAGAGGATGGCCGTGCCATTGACGTTACGCGCGGCGCGGCCGATGGTCTGGATCAGCGAACGCTCGGCACGCAGAAAGCCTTCCTTGTCCGCATCGAGAATCGCCACCAGCGACACCTCGGGAATGTCGAGACCCTCGCGCAGCAGGTTAATGCCCACCAGCACGTCGAAGGTCCCGAGCCGCAGGTCGCGGATGATCTCCACACGCTCCACGGTATCGATGTCCGAATGCAGGTAGCGCACCTTGACGCCGTTCTCCGAAAGGAATTCGGTGAGCTGCTCCGACATACGCTTGGTCAGCGTGGTGACGAGCACGCGCTCGCCGGCCTCCACGCGGATATGGATCTCCGACAGCAGATCGTCCACCTGCGTGCTGGCGGGCCGCACGTGGATGATCGGATCAACCAGCCCGGTGGGACGCACCACCTGCTCCACCACCTGGTCCGCGTGCGCGTTCTCGAACTGCGCGGGCGTGGCGGAGACGAACGTGACCTGGCGCATCTTGCGCTCGAACTCATCGAACTTGAGCGGCCGGTTATCGAGCGCGGACGGCAGGCGGAAGCCGAACTCGACGAGCGTCGTCTTGCGCGCGCGGTCACCGTTGTACATGCCGTTGAGCTGGCCGATCAGCACGTGCGACTCATCGAGGAACATCAGCGCGTCAGGCGGCAGGTAGTCGACCAGCGTCGGCGGCGGTTCGCCCGGCGCGGCCCCCGACAGATGGCGCGAATAGTTCTCGATGCCCTTGCAGAAGCCGAGCTCCGCGAGCATTTCGAGGTCGAAGCGCGTGCGCTGCTCGAGCCGCTGCGCCTCTACCAGTCGGTTCTCCTTGTAGAAGAAGTCCAGCCGCTCGCGCAACTCCAGCTTGATATCCTCGATCGCGCGCAGCACCGTGTCGCGCGGCGTCACGTAGTGGCTCGATGGATAGACCGTGAAACGTGGCACCTTCTGGCGCACCCGGCCCGTCAGCGGATCGAAGAAATGCAGCGCGTCCACTTCGTCGTCGAACAGTTCGACGCGCACCGCCATCTCGGCATGCTCGGCCGGGAAGATATCGAGCGTGTCGCCGCGCACGCGGAACGTGCCGCGCTGGAAGTCGGTCTCGTTGCGCGTGTACTGCATCGCGATCAGGCGCGTGATGATGTCGCGCTGGCTCAGCTTGTCGCCGGTCCGCAGCGTGAGAATCATCTTGTGATATTCGCTCGGATTACCGATACCGTAGATGGCCGACACCGTCGCCACGATGATCGTGTCGCGTCGTTCGAGCAGGCTCTTGGTCGCCGACAGCCGCATCTGCTCGATATGCTCGTTGATCGACGAGTCCTTCTCGATAAACAGATCGCGCTGCGGCACATAGGCCTCGGGCTGGTAGTAGTCGTAGTAACTGACGAAGTACTCGACCGCGTTGCGCGGGAAGAAATCGCGGAACTCCGAATACAGCTGCGCCGCCAGCGTCTTGTTGGGCGCGAACACGATGGCCGGCCGACCCACGCGCGCGATCACGTTGGCCATGGTGTAAGTCTTGCCGGAGCCCGTGACGCCGAGCAGCGTCTGGAACGACAGGCCGTCGCCCACCCCCTCCGTCAGCTGGCGGATCGCTTCAGGCTGGTCGCCTGCGGGCGGGAACGGCTGGTACAGCTGGAACGGCGATCCCGGAAACGAGACAAACTTGCTTTCGTCCAGGGCCGGGGCGGCTTCGGCGAGATTCGACATAGAGTAGGGAATTACCTCAGGAAAACGGGCGAATACGCTAGAATCTTGGGGTTGCGCAGTCCGCTTCAGTCCGGTCGGATACCGTACCTGAAGCTACCGCCAACCCAGCGCAGTCCGAAGCATTCTACGCCCTCCGTTTTGTTACACAGCTGACCACGAGATCTCAAATGAGTTTGTTTTCTGCCGTCGAGATGGCCCCGCGCGACCCGATCCTGGGCCTCAATGAAGCCTTCAATGCCGATACGCGTCCCACCAAAGTGAATCTGGGCGTTGGCGTGTACTTCACCGACGAAGGGAAAATTCCGCTGCTGCGCGCCGTGCAGGAGGCCGAAAAGGCCCGCCTGACCACCGCCACCCCGCGTGGCTACCTGCCGATCGAAGGCATCGCCGCCTACGATCAGGCCGTGCAGACGCTGCTGTTCGGCAAGGAATCGTCGCTGATTACCGAAGGCCGTGTTGTGACGGCACAGGCACTTGGCGGTACAGGTGCACTGAAGATCGGCGCCGACTTCCTCAAGCGCCTGTACCCGGATGCCAAGGTCGCCATCAGCGACCCGAGCTGGGAAAACCACCGCGCGCTGTTCGAAGCCGCCGGTTTCCCGGTCATCAACTACACGTACTACGACGCCCCGAGCCACGGCCTGAATTTCGCCGGCATGGTGGAATCGCTGAAGTCGTTCCCGGCCAACACCGTCGTCGTGCTGCACGCGTGCTGCCACAACCCGACCGGCGTGGATCTGTCGGAAGATCAGTGGAAGCAGGTGGTTGAGCTCGTGAAGTCGCGCAACCTGATTCCGTTCCTCGACATGGCCTATCAGGGCTTTGCCGAGAACATCGACGCCGACGGTGCCGCCGTGCGCCTGTTCGCCGAGTCGGGCCTGCCGTTCTTCGTTTCGAGCTCGTTCTCCAAGAGCTTCTCGCTGTACGGCGAGCGCGTGGGCGCGCTGTCGATCGTGACCACGGGCAAGGAAGAAGCGCAGCGCGTGCTGTCGCAGATCAAGCGCGTGATCCGCACGAACTACTCGAACCCGCCGACGCACGGCGGCACCGTGGTCGCCACCGTGCTGAACAGCCCCGAGCTGCGCGCGATGTGGGAAGCCGAACTGGCCGAGATGCGCGACCGCATCAAGCTGATGCGCAATGCGCTCGTGGACAAGCTGGCCGCCAAGGGCGTGCCGGGCGACTTCTCGTTCGTGAAGGCGCAGCGCGGCATGTTCTCGTACTCGGGCCTGTCGTCGGCGCAAGTCGATCGCCTGCGTACCGAGCACGGCATCTACGCCGTGGGCACGGGCCGCATCTGCGTGGCCGCGCTGAACAGCCGCAATATCGACGCCGTGGTAAACGCTATCGCCGCAGTCTACTGATAGCGAAGAAATAGCCCGAGTGTTGCCAAAAGGCGACCGGAGGATCACCTCCGGTCGCCTTTTTCATGCCGGTAGGACATCCTCATGGCGAATTAAGGCGTTTGTCTTATTGTGCTTTCCGCATGGCGATGTAACTTCCAGTTATATGCTGCAAAGCACGATCGATTGATTGCGGGCATAATCGTTGGCACCTCCACAAAGCCAACCTTACGGCACGACAGGTACAGGTATCCGGCATGCTTTATCAACTGCACGAGTTCCAGCGCTCGCTTCTGAACCCACTGACGGCGTGGGCGCAAGCTACGGCGAAGACGTTCACGAACCCCCTCAGTCCGCTTTCCCTTGTGCCCGGCGCCCCGCGTCTGGCCGCCGGTTACGAACTGCTCTACCGCCTGGGCAAGGAATACGAAAAGCCAGCCTTCGACATCAAGTCGGTCAAGTCCAACGGTCGCGATATCCCGATCGTCGAGCAGACCGTGTTCGAGAAGCCGTTCTGCAAGCTGGTGCGCTTCAAGCGATACGCGGACGATCCTGACACCATCAAGCTGCTCAAGGACGAGCCGACCGTGCTCGTGTGCGCGCCGCTGTCGGGCCATCATTCGACGCTGCTGCGCGATACCGTGCGCACGCTGCTGCAGGACCACAAGGTCTACGTGACGGACTGGGTCGATGCGCGCATGGTGCCGATCGAGGAAGGCGACTTCCATCTTTCGGACTACATCCGCTACATCCAGGAATTCATCCGCCATATCGGCGCCGATCAGCTGCACGTGGTGTCCGTGTGCCAGCCGACGGTACCGGTGCTGGCCGCGATCTCGCTGATGGCCTCGGCCGGCGAGAAGACGCCACGCACGATGACGATGATGGGAGGCCCGATCGACGCACGCAAGAGCCCGACCGCGGTCAACTCGCTGGCGACGAACAAGTCGTTCGAATGGTTCGAGAACAACGTCATCTACACGGTGCCGGCGAACTATCCGGGCCATGGCCGCAAGGTTTATCCGGGCTTCCTGCAGCATGCGGGCTTCGTCGCGATGAACCCGGATCGCCATCTGTCGTCGCACTACGACTACTACCTGAACCTCGTCGAAGGCGATGCCGACGATGCCGAGTCGCACGTGCGGTTCTACGACGAGTACAACGCGGTGCTGGACATGGCGGCCGAGTACTACCTCGACACCATTCGCGAGGTGTTCCAGGAGTTTCGTCTGGCCAATGGCACGTGGGAGATCGAGGGCGAGCCGGTGCGGCCGCAGGACATCAAGGGCACCGCGCTGCTGACGATCGAGGGTGAGCTCGACGATATCTCGGGCATGGGCCAGACCGCCGCGGCGCACGATCTGTGCGCCGGCATCCCGAAGACGCGCAAGCAACATCTGATTGCGCCGAAGTGCGGGCACTACGGCATCTTCTCGGGCCGTCGCTGGCGCGAAAACATCTACCCGGAACTGCGCGAGTTCATTCGCAAGCACCGCTGAACGTAGCGCTGGTAGTCGATGCAAAAACGCCCGCTTCCGCGGGCGTTTTTTTCTTGCGTCGCCGACTTCTACTGTTTGGTGAGGTAGCTCAGCAGCATGTCGGTATGGAGCGCGGCAAATCGTTCGTGCTCCTCCTGCGACGCCACGTCGCGGCCGATCACGGCACTGATCGTGTAGCGGTTTGACAGCACGTAGTAGCCGAGCGCCGAGATGGTCAGGTAGAACTGCGGCACATCGATATTGTCGCGGAACACGCCCTGCTTTTGCCCGCGGCGGATGATGTCGGCCAGCACGTTCACCACCGGGTTGACCAGTTGGTGCAATTGCGCGGACTTCTTGAGGTGGCGGGCCTCGTGCAGGTTCTCGCTGTTGACGAGCCGGATGAACTCCGGATGCTGGTAATACCAGTCCCATACGAAACGGGCCAGCGTGCGCACGGCCGCGACCGGGTCCTCGTCGACGATGTGCAGGCGCTCCTCGTCAGCGCGGAATTCGGCGTACTGCTTCTCGAGCACAGCCAGGAAGAGCCCTTCCTTGCTGCCGTAGTAGTAGTACAGCATGCGCTCGTTGGTCTCGGCGCGGCGCGCAATCTGGTCGACGCGCGCGCCGGCAAGTCCGCCTTTGGCGAATTCCTCGGTGGCGGCCGCAAGGATGCGCCGCCGCGTTCCTTCGGGATCCCGCTTGGTTTTTGGCTCGATGGCGATACGTTCCGGATCATTCATAGCGGCGGATTATGGCATAGGGTGTTGATCGGTCCCCGCCTGGGGACGTGCGCATGTTCACCGATTCTGCCTACGGACGAAATCGGGGATAATCCTTGCCGCGCATGGCACACAGAGGCCGGCGCCACCCGTCGTTCCCAGAATGTCGTTCCCAAAGATGTTCCCCAGAAGATTGCCTTGCCCGTTGTGAACCCATCCGCATCCTCCCTCGCCGATCGACTCGAAGCGCTGCTGCCACAAACCCAATGCACAAAGTGCGGGTTCGACGGTTGCCGTCCGTATGCCGAGGCGATGGCCAGCGGCGAGGCGCTGGCCAATCGCTGCCCGCCCGGCGGCGCCGAGGGCATCGCGCGGCTATCGGTGGCCCTTGGTACCGCCCCGTTGCCACTCGACGCGGAGCGCGGTATCGAGCAATCGCGCGCGGTGGCGTGGATCGACGAGAGCCTGTGCATCGGCTGCACGCTGTGCATACAGGCGTGTCCGGTCGACGCGATCGTCGGCGCGGCCAAGCAGATGCACACGGTGTTGCCCGACTGGTGCACCGGCTGCGACCTTTGCGTGGCGCCCTGCCCCGTCGATTGCATCGACATGATTCCGGTGACGGACGAGCGCACCGGCTGGGCCGCATGGTCGCAGGCGCAGGCCGACGTTGCGCACGCCCGCTACGACGCACGCAAGATTCGGCTGGTGCGGGAGGTCGAGGAGAACGACGCGCGCCTGGCTGCCAAGGCGGCCGCCAAGCTCGAAGCGTTGCGCGCGGAGCCCACGCAGAGCGAGGAAGAGCGTGCCGCGCAGGCACGCAAGCAGGCGATTATTCAAGCCGCGATCGAGCGCGCGCGACAGAAGCAGGCCGCCGCGGGCACGCGGCCACGCAATACCGACGAGGTGTCGCCCGCGGTGCAGGCGCAGATCGATGCGGCCGAGGCACGACGCGCGCGCGCGGCGCAGGCGCAGGCGCAGGACACCAAGAAGAACGACAAGACCTGAACCCAGCAGAACCAAGCCACTCACGCCATCGCATGAACGCCAAGAAGATTCTTGCCATTTTCGAGACGCTGCGCGAAGTCAATCCGACGCCGACCACCGAGCTCGAGTACAGCTCGCCATTCGAGTTGCTGATCGCGGTGTTGCTGTCCGCGCAGGCGACCGACGTGGGCGTCAACAAGGCCACGCGCAAGCTGTTTCCGGTGGCGCATTCCCCGCAGCAGATGCTGGCGCTGGGCGAGGCCGGGCTGATCGACTACATCAAGACGATCGGCCTGTACAAGACCAAGGCCAAGCACGTGATCGAGACCTGCCGGATTCTCGTCGAACAGCATGGCGGCAAGGTGCCGCCCGAACGTGCCGCGCTGGAAGCGCTGCCCGGCGTGGGTCGCAAGACCGCCAACGTGGTGCTGAACACCGCATTCGGGCAGCCGACGATCGCGGTGGATACGCATATCTTCCGCGTGTCGAACCGCACCGGCATCGCACCGGGCAAGAACGTGGATGTGGTCGAGCAGAAGCTGCTCAAGGTGGTGCCCGATGCGTTTCTGCACGACGCGCACCATTGGCTGATTCTGCATGGGCGCTACGTCTGCAAGGCGCGCAAGCCAGAGTGCTGGCATTGCGCGATCGAGCCGTTGTGCGAGTTCCGCGAGAAGACGGAAGCGCCGACGCAGTAGCCGTCAGACGATGCGGCAGGCTTCTTCGAACGTGAGGCGCGGCAGGCGCGGGTGCAGCTTTTCGCCGATGCCGTAGCCGAGGTTCACGAGGAAGTTGACCGACCACTTGCCGTCGGGGAAGAACGCGGCGTTGAGCTTGGCGGCGTCGAAGCCGGCCATCGGACCGCAGTCCAGACCGAGCGCGCGCGCGGCGAGGATAAAGTAACCGCCTTGCAGCGAGCTGTTCATCAGCGCGTCGCGCGCAGTCTTCTCGGGCGAGCCGGCGTACCACGAACGCGCATCGGCGTGCGGGAACAGGCGCGGCAGCTGATCATGGAAGCTGTTGTCGAATGCGACGATCGCCGTGACCGGCGCGGTGCGCGTTTTTTCGGCGTTGCCGGCGGACACACACTCGACCAGGCGCGCCTTCTCGGCGGCCGACTTCACGAACACGATGCGCGCGGGCGAGCTGTTGGCGGCCGTGGGACCGAACTTCATCGCTTCGTAGATCTGGCGCAGCACGGCATCTTCGATGCCCTTGTCCTGCCAGACGTTGTGGGTACGCGCTTCGGTGAACAGCTGGGCCATCACGGCCGGGGCGATCGTAGTCATGAGTTGCGGCTCTTGTTTGAGGAAAAGACCGTGCGATTCTACCGGCACCTCCTGCCGCACCGCACAATGGCGTTGTGCAAGTCTGTCAATTAATTTGATGATCTCGGCGCAACCGTAAAGAGATCGAAACGCGGCACCGGCAAGCCGCGCGGCCCTGCTCTACAATGGCGGCCATCATGTTCAATCCCTCACGAGAAGAAGTCCGCCGGTTTTTCTGCGATGCATGGCAGAAGCAGCTCGCGGGCAGTGTCCTGACGCCGCTCGAGGCGATGGCCGTCGATTGGATCGGCGAGCATCCCGAGTACCAGTCGTTGCTGACCGATACCGAAGGCGCGCTTGCCGAGGCCTACACGCCCGAGCGCGGCCAGACCAATCCGTTCCTGCATCTGTCGATGCACCTGTCGATTTCCGAACAGGTATCGATCGACCAGCCACCGGGTATTCGCGCGGCCTACGAGGCACTTGCGCGCCGGCTGGATTCGCCGCACGAAGCCCAGCATCAGGTGATGGAGTGCCTGGGCGAGATGCTCTGGAATGCCCAGCGCACGGGGCTTCCACCGGACGGCCAGCAATATATCGACTCGGTCCGGCGCCGGGCGGGCGCCTGAAAACTCACCTGTCAGTTTCCGACAAACACTGACAAGTGATGCGGTGGTGACGTGCTAGCCTTTGCGGCATTGCCAATCTGACAAATTGTGCGCCGCACAGGCGTGCAATGCCTCGCCCAATGACCGTCATTGCGCCCTCGCGCGCCGGCCTTGCCGGCGCGTTCGCGTTTCTCCTGCTGACGACTCCCGTTGCCGCTCACGCCGGCGTGACCTTGCTGCAACCGCCGCGTGTGATCGACGGCACGCGGCCGCTCACCGTCACACTGCTGGTGGTGGGCGACGCCGCCACGCGCCGCTTCGAGGTGCCCAGCACACTGGCGGTCACGGCTTCGGCCGATATGACCGCGCCGATCCGCATCGATGCGCGGCGCACGGCGCCGGGGCCGGCGGTGGTGCAACTGAAGAATGGCGAGACCCGAACGTTTCAGTACACCGCGCCGTGGCCGGAAACGCTGCGCGGGCAGGTGCGGCTCGACGTCGCGGGCATCGACGCGGCGCCGGTACTCGTGACGCTGAACCGAGCGCCCGAGGCCGGTGCCGGCACGGCGACGCAGGCGTCCTCGGGGGCCACCCCGGGCGTCGCCTCGGCGGCACCGCCCAACGGCACGGCACCCGCGGCAAGCTCGGCAGCGGCAACTGCAGCGGCAACAACAGCCGCGACCGCGAAGTTGGCCGACGGCGAAACCATCGCGACAGTGCCGACCGAGCCGGGTCCGGCGCCGGCCGATCTGCGCGACGCGCAGCGGCTGTCGTTCAATGAGCCGATGTACATCATGTTCGGCGGCCATGACGGCGCCAACGCGAAATTCCAGCTGAGCTTCAAGTTCCGGATCTTCGAAGGCAAGGACCCCGCCTCGAAGTCCGTGCTCGATAACCTGTATTTCGGCTATACGCAGTTCTCGCTGTGGGACCTGAGCGGTGAATCGCGGCCGTTCCGCGACACCAACTACCGGCCGAGCCTTTATTACTACCTGTCCGATACCGGCGTCCGCAACAACGTGATCAGCCGGCTCTCTGTCGCGACGGGCTTCGAGCACGAGTCGAACGGGCTGGGCGGCGACAGCTCGCGCGGTATCAACACGCTATTCGTGACCCCGACGCTCTACTTTGGCGACCAGACCGACTGGCACTGGAAGGTCGCCCCGAAAATCTACGGGTACGTGGGCAAGAGCGACAACGAGGACATCGCGCACTATCGCGGCTACATGGACCTCAATATCGCGTATGGCAAACCCGATTCCTGGGAGGCGAGCGCTACGCTACGCAAGGGCACGCGCAAGGGGTACGGCAGCGTCAATGCGGCACTGACATATCCGCTCGCGCGGCTGGTGCCCGGCACTGCGGGCTATCTGATGGCGGGCATGTTCTACGGTTACGGCGAATCGCTGATCGATTACAACCAGAAGTCGCCGTGGCAGTTCCGCATTGGCTACGCGCTGTCGCGCTAGCCCGCGAGCGGCTTGCCGTTGGCCTTGAGGCGTGCGTTACCGACCGCGGCCGCAAACTGCCCGTGGCCATGCCAGCCCGTCGCGCGGCCGAGCTTCTTGCCCTTGTGGAAGAACATGAAGACCGGAATGCCGTGCAGGCCAAAGCGGCGGCCGAGTTCCGGATGCGCGTACACGTTGGCGTGGAGCCAGTGCACATTGAGTGCGCGGATTGGCTCGGGGTTGGCCAGCATCGCTTTCTTGGCCATCTCGCAGTTAAAGCAATCGACGCCCCAGAAGAACACGCAGACGAGATCGTCACCCGCATCGGCAATGGCCGCGTCGATGGTCGTGCCATCGACTTCGCGCATGCCGAACGCGTCGAAAGCACGGTGATCGAGGTGGTCAACGTTTGGGGCGGCGGATTCTGTGGTCGGATCGGACATGAGAGGCTCCTGAAATGCAGAACGCCCGGGCCAAGGGCTCCGGGCGTTCGAGATATCTGACTGGGCCGGCGAGCCTTAGCGCGGCGCCGACACCGTCACGAGTGCCGGACGCAGGACGCGATCGGCGATCAGGTAACCGCGTTGCAGTACGTTGACCACCGTATTGGGTTCCTGCTCGGACGGCACCATCGAGATGGCCTGGTGGCGATGCGGGTCGAACTTCTCGCCTACCGGGTTGAGCTCGACGATCTTGCCGCGCTCGAAGGCGCTGGCGAGTTGACGGGCCGTCAGTTCCACGCCTTCGCGCAGCTTGACGATGTCGTTGGTGTTGTCGGCGAGCGCGGCGGCCAGGCTGTCCATGACCGGCAGCAGGTTGTCCGCGAAGTTTTCGATCGCAAACTTGTGTGCCTTGGCCACGTCGTCCTGGGCGCGGCGGCGAATGTTTTCGCCATCCGCGGTGGCGCGCAGGAACATGTCGTAATGCTCCTTGGCCTTGGCTTCGAGGTCGGCGACCTGTTGCGTCAATTGCGCGACCAGGTCGTCAGCACCGGATTGCTGGGTGCCGGGCACGGCGTGAGCGTCGTCGGCGGCAGCCGTGGGAGATGGCGTCTGATTCTGTTCGTCCATGTCGATCGATCTGTATGCAAAAAGCGAAAAGCCTTGGGAATCGGCAAGTGTAGCGCGGAGGTGGCGATGACCGGCGGTTTTTCAAGGGTGGCGGTTCAGAGCCTTCGAAACAAGCCGTTACAAACGCAGGGGATTCGTCACTGAGCCGTCATTGCCTTGCTGCGGCGCACACACTACTATTCATGGAGAAAAAATGACAAAAATGATGATGGGAGGTAGGCGTGGATCGTTCTGATTTCGACTTCAGAAGGTTTGTCATGCACAAGATGCCTGTGGTGACGTTCTGCCTGCTCGCCGCGCTGGCGCTGATGACGGTGTTCATCTGCGTCTCCGGTGCCTTTACCCCTCGCGAAACCGAATATGGGAGCGGCAAAGCCGTCTTCAAACACTACCTCGTTCACTACGTCCGATGAGGCTCGGTGCCAACATTCGTCAGTGCCGGAAATCGTCAGGCTTTGAAGTCGTCCATCCGACGGCGATCGCGTTTGGTCGGGCGGCCCTGCAGTTGCGCCGTCGGCTCGTTCTGGTAGCGGCGCTGTTCGGCCGTCTGCTCGCGCTTGGCCGTGCTGGCCGCGGTTTCCTCGTATAGCGTCTGCGCCACCGCAGCCGGACCTCGCGCCCCGGCAATCCCCTTCACCACGACTTCCCAACGCTGCTGGTACGCCTCAATGACGACGGTGTCGCCGGGCTTGACCTCGCGCGAGTTCTTGATCGCCTGCCCGTTGACCTCGACGCGGCCACGCTCCACCGCCTCCGCTGCCAGCGAGCGCGTCTTGAAGAAGCGCGCGCACCAAAGCCATTTATCGATGCGCAGCCGCGCATGGGGTTCGAAATCCACGTTCATGTCTATGTACCTGCCACTCAGGCCGCCGCGCCACGGGTCTGCGCGCGCGTGCGGCGGGCGTCGAGTTCGTGCGGATGCGGCGCGCGCAGCGGCCAGCCCTGCAAATGCTGCAATGCGAGCTCGGCCAGGCCGGCAATCCACGGTTCCGCGTCGTTCAGGCACGGAATGAAGTGGAAATCCTTACCGCCCGCCACGCGAAACTCCGACAGCCCTTCCATCGCAATTTCCTCGAGGGTTTCGATGCAATCGGCCGGAAAGCCCGGGCAGAACACATCGACCCGCGCGGTACCGACCTTGCCGAGCTCGGTCAACGTCGGCGCCGTATAAGGCTGCAGCCACTCCGCCTTGCCGAAGCGCGACTGGAACGTGACCTGATACTGCCCCGGCTGCAGGCCGAGCGCCTCGCCGAGCAGCCGTCCGGTCTTCAGGCACTCGCAATGGTACGGATCGCCGAGTTCCAGCAATCGCCGCGGCAGTCCGTGGAACGACAGGATCAGCTTGTCGCCGCGCGCGAAGTCCGGCGCGCCGTGCTGCGCCCAGTATGCGCCGACCTGCTGGTGTAGCGCCGCGATATAGGCCGGATGATCGTGGAAATGCTTGACCAGCCGGATTTCTGGCTGATTGCGCCAAGTGCCCAGCACGCGGAACAACTCGTCGAATGCAGTCGCCGTGGTGGTGCCGGAAAACTGGGGATAGAGCGGCAGCACCAGAATGCGTTCGGTGCCCTGCCGCCGCAACGCCTCCAGCACCGAGCCGATCGACGGGTTGCCATAGCGCATCGCGCAGGCCACCGTGACATCGTGACCGAGCTGATTCATCAGCTGCTGCAGCGCGTGGGCCTGGCGTTCGGTGTGGACCAGCAACGGCGAGCCCGTCATATGGGCCTCGCGCAGCCAGATCGATTCGTACTTCATGGCCGATGCGCGCGAGCGGAACGGCAGGATCAGGCCGTGGAGGATCGGCAGCCACGCCAGGCGGGGAATCTCGACCACGCGCGGGTCGCCGAGGAACTGCGCCAGATAGCGGCCGACCGCTTTCGGCGTAGGGGCATCGGGGGTGCCCAGGTTGATCAGCAGGATCGCGGTGCGCGGTGCCTGCCCGTGCTGGTACGTCGGTTCCGGTGCAAACGTCATAGGGTTCCCGTTGGCGCGGGGGCATGCGGACCCCGCCGCGGCGTTCAGTTCTGGCTCAGCGCGCTGGAAAGCAGCCGCGCGGTGATATCGACGATTGGAATGACGCGTTCATAGGCCATGCGCGTGGGGCCGATCACGCCAAGCGTGCCGACGATCTGGCCGTCCACCTCATACGGCGCGGTGATCACGGCCATGTCCTCGATCGGCACCAGCTGGCTCTCGCCGCCGATAAAGATCTGCACGCCCTGCGCGTGGCTGGACACGTCCAGCAGCTGCAGCAGATTGGTCTTGTGCTCGAACACGTCAAACAGCCGGCGCAGCTTGTCCATGCTCGAGGCAAGGTCCTCCACCTCGAACAGCTTGCGCTCGCCGGAGATGAAGACCTGATCGTCTTCCTCCGCCATCGCGCTGCTTCCGGCCTCTACCGCGGCCTGCATCAGCGACGACATGTCGCGGCGCAGGTCCTGCAGTTCCACGCGCAGATGGTCGCGCACGGCGTCGAAGCTCATGCCGGCATAGTGCGCGTTGAAAAAATTGGCGGCCTCGATCAGTTGCGCGGGCGTATACGGGCGTTCGGTCTGGATGATGCGGTTCTGCACGTCGCCTTCGGGGCTGACGATGATCAGCAGGATGCGCTTCTCCGACAGGCGCATGAACTCCACCTGCTTGAACGACTGAGTGCGCCGTGGCGTCATGACCACGCCCGCGAAGCGGGACAGGTTGGACAGCGTGTGCGCGGCGGAGGTGATCATCCGCTGCGGCGTCAGTTGCTGGCCCGAGAGCTGGCCCTGGATCTGCCCGGCCAGCTCCGCCAGTTGCGCATCCAGTTCGGGCGCCCGCTCCAGCGGACGCGACGTCAGCATCGAATCGACGAACAGCCGGTAGCCGCGCGGCGTGGGAATGCGGCCGGCCGAGGTGTGCGGGCTTGCGATAAAGCCCATCTCCTCGAGATCGGACATGACATTGCGGATCGTCGCCGGCGACAGGTCGAGCCCCGAGTACCGGGACAGCGTACGCGAGCCCACGGGCTGGCCCTCGGCGATATACCGCTCGATCAGCGTCTTGAGAAGGGTTTTCGAACGTTCGTCCATAATGCCCAGATTCTAATCGTGTTTTCCCGCTTCAGGCGGCCCTTGCGCCAACCCCCGGGGCGGCTGCTGACAACGTTCATATCGGTATGGTCTAATCCCGCCATGTCCGTACCCCCCAAAGCCAGCGCGCCGCGTGCGCCGTTCAAGACCATCGCCCTTGTGGGCCGCCATTCCACCGCCGGGATCGAAGGCCCGCTGGAGGAGATCGCGTCCTGCGTGTCGCGCAACGGCCAGGACGTCGTGTTCGAGCGGGAAACCTCGCTGGCGACCGGCCTGACCGGCTATCCGGCGATGACGCCCGAGGAGATCGCCCGCACCGCCGACGTCGCCGTGGTGCTGGGCGGCGATGGCACGCTGCTCGGTATCGCGCGGCAGCTGGCCGGCGCCGGCGTGCCGCTGATCGGCGTCAACCACGGCCGGCTCGGCTTCATGACCGATATTCCGCTCGACAAGGTCACCAGCGTCCTGCCGGCCATGCTGGCCGGCCATTACGAGGCCGAGACCCGCATGCTGCTGGAGTCCCGGGTGATCCGCGACGAAGAGATCATCTTCACCGCGCTGGCGCTCAATGACGTGGTGGTCAACCGTTCCGGCATCTCGGGGATGGTCGAGCTGGCGGTCTCGGTGGATGGCCACTTCATGTACAACCAGCGTTCGGACGGCCTGATCGTGTCCACACCGACCGGCTCCACCGCCTATGCGCTGTCCGCCGGTGGTCCGATCCTGCATCCTACGCTCTCTGGGCTGGTGCTCGTGCCAATTGCCCCGCACGCCCTGTCGAACCGGCCCATCGTGCTGCCGCACGACGCCGAGGTGACGATCGAGGTGGCCACCGCGCGCGATGCGAGCGTGAACTTCGACATGCAGTCACTGACCTCGCTGTTGCCCGGCGACCGCATCGTGGTGCGCCATTCGGACAAGACCGTGCGGTTGCTGCATCCGGTGGGCTACAACTACTACGCCACGCTGCGCAAGAAACTGCATTGGCACGAATACCCGACCGAGGACAATCGGCTCTGAGCCGGCCCCGCGCCGGTTTGCCGCCGCCTGCTCACACCACGCCGCACCTTCCACCCCACCGCCTTCCACCCGCCCACCGCTCACGATGCTGCGCAGCCTGTCCATCCGCGACTTCGTCATCGTCGATACGCTCGACCTCGACTTCTCCGCCGGCTTCACGGTGTTCACCGGGGAGACCGGTGCCGGCAAGTCGATCCTGATCGATGCGCTTGCGCTCGTGCTCGGTGAACGCGCCGACGCCGGCGTGGTGCGCGAGGGCGCCGCGCGCGCCAGCATCAGCGCGACCTTCGCCACGCATGCCACGCTCGACGCGTGGCTGGCCGAACGCGAACTCGGTGGTGATGAGGGCAATCACGAGGTGCTGCTGCGCCGGACCGTCGATGCTGGCGGGCGCGGCAAGGCCTTTATCAACGGCGCCGCGGCCACGCTGACGCAATTGCGCGAGGTGGGCGACCAGCTCGTCGATATCCACGGACAGCATGCGCACCAGCAACTGCTGCGGCCCGACGCGCAGCGTCTGCTGTTCGATGCGCATGCCGGTCTGACCCTGCAGACCACCGCGGTGGCCGAGGCCTGGCGTGCGTGGCGCGCCTGCGTGCGGCAGCGCGAGGCCGTCGAGCAGCAGTCGCGCGAGATGCAGCTGGAGCGTGAACGGCTCGAATGGCAGGTGGGCGAGCTGGACAAGCTTGCGCCGCAGCCCGGCGAATGGGAAGAGATCCAGACCGAGTACAACCGCCTGTCGCATGCGGCCAGCCTGATCGATGGCAGCCGCACGGCGCTCGACGCGCTACACGAGGCCGACGGTTCGGTGCTGTCCTCGCTGAATAGCCTCGTGCAGAAGGTCCGCCAGCTGGCCGACCTCGACCCCGCGCTCAACGACGTGCTGGCCGCGCTGGAACCCGCGCAGGTGCAGGCCGAGGAAGCCGCGCATTCGCTGTCGCGTTACGTCGATCGCGTCGAACTCGATCCCGAGCGGTTGCAGGCCGTGGAAGCGCGCATGCAGGCGATTCACACCACCGCGCGCAAGTATCGGCTGCCGCCCGAGCAACTGCCCGACGAGCTGCTGGCGCGTCGTCAGCAGCTCGACGACCTGCAGGCTGCGCAGGACATCAACAAGATCGCCGCGCGCGAGACTGCCGCGCGCGGGGCCTACCTGACGCTCGCCCAGCATTTGTCGGCCGCGCGCACGCGTGCCGCGGAGGCCTTGTCGGCGGCGGTGACCGAGGCGATGCAGGGCCTGTCGATGGCCGGCGGCGCGTTTTCGGTGGCGCTGCACAAGCTCGACGAAGGTCAGAGTTATGGGCTGGAGCAGGTGGAGTTTCTCGTGGCCGGCCATGCGGGCGTGACCGCGCGCCCGCTGGCCCGCGTGGCCTCCGGGGGCGAGCTGGCACGGATCAGCCTGGCGATTTCGGTTATCACGAGCGAGGCCGCGCCTACGCCCACGCTGATCTTCGACGAGGTGGATACCGGCATTGGCGGCGCGGTGGCCGAAGTGGTGGGACGGCGTCTGCAGGAACTGGGGCGCGCACGCCAGGTGCTGTGCGTCACGCACCTGCCGCAGGTGGCCGCGCAGGCTGGCACGCATCTACTGGTGAGCAAGGATACCGTGGAGGGCAGCAAGACGGATGGACCAGTCAATGGGCCCATCACGCGCTCGCGTATCCGGCCGCTCGATACCGCCGGCCGCGTGACGGAAACCGCGCGCATGCTCGGGGGCGCCACCGTGACTGCCACGACGCTGCAACATGCCGAGGAGATGGTAGCGCAGGGGGTGGCACAGGCGGCGACGCAGGACGCGCGTGGTGGTCATGCCGCCAACGCGGGCGCCAAGAGCGCGAAGGGCAGCAAGGACAGCAAAGATAGCAACAAGGATGCCGACAAGGACGGACGCCGCGCGCGCCGTGCGGTCGGCTGATGTTACGGACAGGCGCGCCGCGCCGCGATCCAGGAGTTAGGCAACGATGATCACTGGCAAGCGGCCTGGCCGCCCCACCTTGCAGGATGCCCCGTCGCGCCGTCGCGCGCCGGCGGGTGCCGGCCTGCGTTCTCCCGCGCGCAACGCGTTGAGCGCGTTGCTGGCCGCCGCGGCCTTCGCCGGCTTTGGCGCCATGTCGGGATGTGCCTCCGAAGCGCGCTCGTACACGCCACCGCCGGGCAGCATCACCGACGATCGCGCCATTGGCGACATCATGGTTCGCTTCACGCCACCCGCGGTAATCGTGTCCGAAGATGCCGGCAAGCTGCTGGCGGGGATTGCCGGGCCTTACCGGTATGTGGTCAAGCGGCCGATGTCGGGCGGCGTATGGCTGGTGACGGCCATCAGCAAGTCGGCCGATGCCACGCTCGAGCAGGCGGCGACGACGCTACGCGCCGCGCCGCGCATCGAGACCGCCGAGCCCGATCGCATGCTCAAGCCGCATCGCACGATGCCGAACACGCGTGACATGCCCCCTAATTAATTGTGTTGTCGGGCGCCTTGTCGAACAGATGTTTGGCGCGGCACCTTCGTAGAAAATCTTTCATGTAGGTTGTTACTTGCTGTACTAGAAAATATTCAGGAGCCCTCGATGCCCGTAGCAGCGCCACAGTCAATGTCCTGGTCAAACATTGCATCCCGCCTCGATCGATGGCGCTCGCATGCAGGCATCCGCGTGATGTCACTGGCGCTGGTCGCGGCGGCGGCCGCCGCGCTGGCGACGCCGGTGTCCGCCCAGGGCGATAGCACGGTACGGCTGAAGCCGGCGCCGCGCTATACCGGCAACTACATCGTGCGCTGGCGCGACGGGCAGGCGCCCTCGGACAACGCTGCGGAGACGGACAAGCGCATGCGGCAGCTCCAGGACACCACAGGTGTGGCGCTGTCGGTTCGACGCAAGATGGGCGGCGCGATGCAACTGCTGTCGGTGGCAAACGCATCGGGTGAAGACCCCGAGGCGGTGGCGGCGCGGCTGCGCAAGGATCCGCGCATTGCCGATGCGGTGCCCGATCGCTGGCTGCGGCTGCATGACACCGTGCCGAACGATCCGGACTTCGCCACGAACCAGACCTACCTCGGTTCGCCGCAGCAGGTGGCTGGGGGCGTGAATCTGCCGCGCGCATGGGATCGCACGCGGGGCAGCAATGCGATTGTCGTGGCGGTGGTCGATACCGGCTATCTGCCGCATCCCGACCTCGGTAGCCGCATCATTCCCGGCTACGACTTCATCAGTTCGACGTCGGTCTCCAACGACGGCGACGGCCGCGACGCCAATCCGATCGATGCGGGCGACTTTGAGCCGGCCGGCACGGTCTGCTCCGATGGTACGGTCACCACGGCGCAACCCAGCAGTTGGCACGGTACGCGCGTGGCCGGGGTGCTGGGGGCGCTGACCAACAACGGCATCAATGTCGCCGGGGTCGACTGGAATGCGCAGATTCAGCCGGTGCGCGTATCGGGGCGCTGCGGCGCGCAGTTGTCCGATACCGTCGATGGCATGCGCTGGGCGGGTGGGTTGTCGGTGCCGGGCGTGCCGGACAATCCGACGCCGGCGCGCGTGATCAACGTCAGCCTTGGGGGCGGCACCTGTAGCTCCATCGAGCAGCAGGCGATTACCGATCTGGCCGCGCGCGGCGTGGTGGTGGTGGCTGCGGCTGGCAATGCCGCGCCTGGGCAGGTGGCGGGCGCGGTGGAAGCGCCGGCCGACTGCGCCGGTGTGATCGCGGTCACCGCGCATGCGAACGATGGCGAGAATGCGAGCTTTGCCAATGTCGGGCCGCAGGTTGCGATCAGCGCGCCCGGGGGTGGCTGCGGCAATTCGAAAGTGCAGAACGGCGCTTGCGTCGGCGGGCAGTCGTTTATCCGTACGCTGTCGAACGATGGCCCGACGGTGGCCGGCAACTACACGGTGAATCTCTCGCAAGGGACGAGCTTTGCCACGCCGATGGTGTCGGGGGTGATTTCGTTGATGCTGTCGGTCAACCCATCGCTGACGCCGGCCCAGATTGTCGCCACGCTGAAAGCCACCGCGCGGGCACACCCGGCGAATACGTTCTGCACGCGGTCGACGACGGCGGTGTGCGGGGCGGGGTTGCTGGATGCCGATGCGGCGGTGGCGCTGGCACCGACGCCGCCGTCGGCCGTGACCACGCCGCCGGCGGCGCAGCCGGTTGCCGATTCGGGTGGTGGTGGTGGCGGCGGTGGTGGTGCGGTGGCACCTTGGGTAGCGGTGTTGCTGGCGTTTGGTGGGATGGTGGGATTTGGGTTGCGGCGGCGCGGTTGAAACGTTGCTGCCCTCACCCCCGGCCCCTCTCCCCGAGGGAGAGGGGAGCAAACAGTAGGTCAATCTAGTTTCACCCTCTCCCCCGGCCCCTCTCCCTGAGGGAGAGGGGAGCAAACCGTGAGCATGCGATGCCCCGCGCGGTGGCCTCAATGAGGGAGAGGGAGTAAGCCTTTGGTGACTAGCGCCGGCGGTTGCTCCACCACTCCTGTAGTACCCAGCATGCAAGGCCCGCGACGGCGCCCGCCGCGTGGGCGGCGCGGACGATGCCGAAGTTCCATGATGGATCGAACACGATGGCCGCGAGCCATGACTGTTCGGTCCATACCTTGACCAGCACGGCGACGCACATCACCACGCCGATCACGCGGGACAGGCCCGGGGCCTGAAGCAGGCGCAGGCCGCCCCATAGCGCCAGCCCGTGCAGCGCGCCCGACAGTCCGCCGTACCAGCCGATCGACGCGATGCGCAGCATGGCGATTTGCGCGACCACGCCGCAGATCACCAGCACCGCCAACATGTCGCGCGGGCGTGCTTCGCGTCCGGTCAGCAGCAGCAGGCCGGTGGCGGCGGCCACGTCCACCAGCCAGTGCTTCCAGCTCAGATGGACCCACATCGCCGTGACGATGCGCCACCACTGGCCATCGACGCGCACCGCATCGCGCATGTAGAGCCCGTGCGCGTGCAGCCATGGCACGAATGTGAACAGCGCCGACAGCAGCGCCACGCCGGCGACCGTGGCCATCATGGCGCCGGTGCCAGCGCCCCGCCGCCCGGACGTCGTGTTTTCAGGCGTCACCGAACACCGCGTGCCACAGCGCCCTCACCTTTTCCGTCTCGCCAGCGACGCTCGCGGGTTGCACACGAGCCTGCGCATGGCCGTCGAGCCGGATCTGGTGCTGGCGGGCGCGGAACAGGCGATACGCGTTGCCGACCTCGGCCGCCAATGCGGCATCGATCAGGCCGAGTTCGCCCGCGATACGCAGCAGCGCAATATTGCCCGCGTTGCGCGTGAGCGCCGCATGCGTGCCGCTGTGCAGCAGCACGAGATACTGCACCGTGAACTCGATATCGACCATGCCACCACGGTCGTGCTTGAGGTCGAACAGACCAGTCGGATTCGGATGCCCCTCCGAGACCTTGCCGCGCATCTCCACGATATCGGCACGCAGCGTGGCCGCATCGCGCGGCTGGCTCAACACGTCCTTGCGCAGCGACTCGAAGCGCGCGCCGATCTCTTCATCGCCAGCGCAGAAGCGCGCGCGCGTCAGCGCCTGGTGCTCCCACACCCACGCGGTGTTGTCGCCCTCGCGGAATTGATAGCGACGGAACGCATCGAAACTCGTGACCAGCAGCCCCGCCTCGCCATTGGGACGCAGACGCGTGTCCACATCGAACAGCATGCCGGCCGCGGTATGGCTCGTGAGCCAGGTGATAAGCCGGCGCGCATAGGCTGCATACACCTCGGGCGCGCGATCGTGCGGATCGTCGTACAGGAACACGATATCGAGGTCCGACGAATAGCCGAGCTCCTTGCCACCGAGGCGGCCATAGGCGATCACCGCGAAGCGTGGCGTCTCGATGTGACGCGTGGCCAGCTGCCGCCACACCGCCTGCAACGTGACCTCGAGCATCGCATCGGCCAGATCCGAGAGCCGGTCCGCGATCTGCTCCACCGTCAGCGTGCCGCGTAAATCCTGCAGCAGCACGCGGAAGGTCTCCGCATGGTGCTCGCGCCGCAGGATGTCCATCTGCGTTTCCACCTGCCCATCGGACGCGGCCAGACGCTCGCCCAGCCGGCTCCGGAATGCGGGCCAGTCCGGCGCGCCGGCCAGCGCATCGCTGTCGAGCAGTTCGTCGAGCAGTTGCGGATGCCGCGTCAGATAGGCGGCCGCCCAGCGCGAGGCGTGCAACGTGTGGGCCACGCGATCCATCGCCTGCGGATATTCGGATAGCAGCGACAGATACGACGCGCGCCGGCTGATCGCATCGAGGAAGTCGAGGAAGCGCGCGATCGTGCTATCGGCATCGTCCTGCTTCGCGGCCAGATCGAGCGCGCGGTTCACGAGTTGATCGAAACGCGCGCGGCTGGTTTCCGACAACGCGCGGTAGCGTACCGAGGTGGCAATCGCGCGCAGGCGGTCGTAGAGACCCGTGCAATCGAGAAACCCCACCGCCTGCAGGCGCTGGCATGGCGAAGAGCCGGGATCCGTCTCGTCGCTCTGGTCCGGACCATCCTGCGTGGCGCGCGTGGCCACTTCCTCGCGTACGAGCTCGGGCCACAACTCCTCGGCCGGCTGCGTATCGCCCTCGGCGTACGGATCGGCGAAGGTCGCCTCGAACTGCTGCGCCACGGGCTCCTGCAACGCATACATGCGCTCGACCAGCGCCTGCCAGTCCGCGCATCCCATCGACAGCGCCACAGCCTGCTGTTCTTCAGGCGTGGTCGGCAGGTGATGGGTCTGCGCATCGTCGCGATACTGCAGCCGATGCTCGAGCTGCCGCAGGAAGCGATACGCATCGGCCAGTTGCTCGGCCTGCCCTGCCGGCAGCAAATTGCGCCCGACGGCCACCGACAGCACTTCGAGCGTCGGCCGCACGCGCAGCGCGGGATCCTGCCCGCCGCGGATCAGCTGAAACACCTGTGCCATAAACTCGATTTCGCGAATGCCGCCGCGACCGAGCTTGATATTGAACGAGCGCTGGTTCATGCCGTGCCCGGCCAGCCCACCACTGCGCTTGGCCGCCTCCGCGCGGATCTGCGCATGCAGCGAGCGAATGGCCGCGATCACGCCGTAGTCGAGGTAGCGCCGGAAGATGAACGGCGTGGTCAGCCGCTCCAGCAATGCCGCCGTACGCTGCGCGTGCGGCGAGTCCTGCGCCGATACGATCCGGCCCTTGATCCACGCATAGCGCTCCCACTCGCGCCCCTGCACGATCAGATATTCCTCGAGCATGCCGAGGCTGCACACCAGGGGCCCCGCATCGCCGTTCGGACGCAGCCGCATGTCCACGCGGAACACGTAACCGTCAGCCGTGACCTCGGACAGCAGGTTGATCAGGCGCCGGCCCAGCCGGATGAAGTATTCATGGTTGGAAAGGCTGCGCGTGCCCCCCTGCGTCTCGCCGTCCTCGTCATACAGGAAGATCAGGTCGATGTCCGAAGAGACATTGAGTTCGCGGCCGCCGAGCTTGCCCATGCCGACCACCACCAGTTCCTGCACCTCGGCGCCCTGTCTGCAGGTCGGCCGGCCGAAGGTCGCGGCCAGATCGTTGCCGAGCACATGCAGGCCGTGCTGGATCGCCAGTTCGGCCAGATCCGTCATCGCGCCGGTGACCTCGCCCAGCGCGGCGGCACCGCGCAGATCGCGCTCGATCACCACGCACATGACTTCCGCGCGCAGCCGGCGCAGCGCGCGGCCGGCCGCGGCGTCGACGTCCGCCCCGTCAGCCCCGGGCTCATGCAGCGCGGCGAGCCGCGCTTCCATCCAGGCGCGCGTGAGCGGCACGCCAGCGGCCTGCGTCACCACCTCCGTCACCTCGGGGCGCGCCTGCATGACGCGGCGCGCGTAATGCGAATAGGCCGCCGAGTACAATACGTGTCCCTTGCTATCGAGGGCGGCCAGATCCTGCGCCGGCATGGTCGCGAAGGCACCGTCGGTCATGGTGCCGAGTGCGCCGGAAGTGGCGGCGGCGTCATTCCCGGCCACCGGATCCGCAGTCCCGGAGGCCGCGGTCGGATCGACGACGGTCGGGTCCGCGGATGCGGTGGCGTTCGGCGCTGCATTCGGTGCGGCACCGGGCGCGGCGCTCGGCGTGCCACTCGCGGAGCTCGGTGTGGCAACCGGTGAGGAACCTGTCGGATCGGAGGCAGTCATTCAGTAATCTTTTAGTTCGGGACCCCTTTGGAGAGCGGCTAGTATTGTCGGATAATCTGCCCATGTCCAGCCGCCCTTCCGCCTCCGCCGACGGTTCCGCGACCCCTGCGCGCGCGGGCAGCGAATCCACCACCTTACTGGCGTCCACCCAGCCGTCCCCGACAGTATTCGACGCCACCGCCAACGCACACCCCGGCTCTTCTCACGCTTCCGGTTTGAACACCCCTCACACGTCTTCCAATACGCGCGGCTGGCGCACGTTCGCTGGCGCGCTGCCCCGGCAGTTGTGGCATGCCTTCCGCACCGCGGTGAACCATCCGTGCTGGCGCTGGCTCGCGCGCATGGTCGTGCGTGTGGCGCTGATACTCGCGGTGCTGGCGCTGGCCATCGGCCTGCTGGTGCGCTTCGTGCTGTGGCCGCAGGCCCACGAAGCCCGCAAATGGCTCGAGCAACGCGCCTCCACCGAGCTGCATGCGCAATTCACCATCGGCGAGCTCGACACGTTCTGGGACGGCTGGCATCCGGCCTTCCGGGCGCGCAATGTGCGCGCCGTGGACACCCAGCAGCGCGTGCTGTTGCAGACCGGCACACTCGACGGCACGCTGGCCTGGCAGTCGCTGGCGGGCCTGAGCCTGCAGTTCGCCAGCCTCAAGGCGAGTGGTACCGATGTGCTGATCCGCCGTACCAAGGACGGCATGCTGCTGGTGGCCGGAGTGCCGGTGGAAACCCAGGCGAGCACCGCCGGCGACGACCGCTTTCTTAACTGGCTGATGAGCCAGGGCAGCATCGAGCTGACCAGCGGCAACCTGCGCTGGCTGGACGAACGCGCGGGCCTGCCGCAGCTCGATGTGGCCGATATCCACTTCAGCGCGCTGCGCAACGGCGGGCATCACACGCTGCGGCTGGAGGCGCGCAGTGGCGCGCTGGCACCGCAGCCGCTCGTGATCCAGGCCAGCTTCCGCCACGACTACCTGCACGACGCCGGCAATTGGATGCACTGGAACGGCCAGGCCGACTGGGACTTCACGCAGGTGCAATTGCCCGTGGTGCAGCGCTACCTGCCGATCTTCGACAAGGTGGATAGCGGCACCTTCAGCACCAGCGGCACCGTGGATTTCCGCGGCGGCAATATCCAGCGCAGCCAGACCCGGTTACGCGCCAGCGCGGTGGATCTGCAGCTGACCGGCGCGCCCGCGCCGCTCAAGCTCGCCAACGCGCAGGCCTATCTGATCCACAGCGCCGACCGCGCCGGCAACAACCGGCTGACGATCGACACGCTGCTGTGGCAGGCCGAGCCGATCGCCGGCCCGCCCAGCCCGAGCGACCCGGGTCTGCGTGAAGGCATGCGCAAGGTCACCATCGACTGGACGCGCGATCGCCAGAACGTGCTGCGCAAGTTCGCGCTCAAGGCGCCGACCTTCGACCTCAACACGCTGCGCGCGCTGGCCACCTCGATGCCGATCGACACCGAGATGCTGCGTCAGCTGCGCGCGCTGCAGCCGGCGGGCCATATCGACAACCTCGACGTGGCGTGGGTGCGCGAGCGCGTGGGCCTGCTCGACAACCGCCCCGGCGTACCCCACTACACAGTGCAGGGCACGTTGCGCGGCGTATCCATGAACGGCCAGCCCGCGGTGCCGGCGATGTCGGCCGACGGCCATCCGCGCGTGGGCACGCCGGGTTTCTCGCGGCTGTCCGGCAGCTTCAGCTTCGACGATCGTCAGGGCACCGCGCGCGTGGACAGCGCGGGCGCCACGCTGATCTTCCCGGGCCTGTTCGAGGAGCCGCGCGTGCCGTTCGACGAGCTCGCGGGCGAGGTGCGCTGGACGCACGAGCAGGACAAGCTCGTGATTCGCACCGAAGGCCTGCGCTTTGCCAACGCCGACCTGGCGGGCACCGTGCGCGGCAGCTGGCGCGCGGGCGGTGACGGCGCCAGCGGCATTGCCGACCTGTCCGGCGAGCTGGCACGTGTGCAGGCCGCGCGCGTGGTGCGCTACCTGCCGGCATCGATGCCGCATACGCGGCAGTATCTGAGCGGGGCGCTGGTCGGCGGCGACGGCGCGGACGTCAAGTTCCTGTTACGCGGCGACCTGTTCCACTTTCCGTTTCAGGGTCAGTTCGAGAAGGCCGGCGACTTCCGCGTGGACGTGCCGCTGCACCGTGTGAGCTATCAGGTGGCGCCGCACGAGTCGGGACCGACTGGTGGCAAGGCATGGCCCGACTTCAGCGAGATCGACGGCCACCTGCTGTTCCAGCGCAACACGATGTCGTTCACGGTCAAGCGCGCGGCCGTGCAAGGCATTGCGGGCGTGACGCTGCACGACGTCAGCGGCCAGATCGACGACCTCAGCGAAACGGGCCGCCTGCACGTGGAAGGCATGGGCCAGGGCCCGCTTGCCGCCTTCCTGCGTTATGTCGCGGCCAGCCCGGTGCGCGGCTGGATCGGCGGCGTGACCGACGAGGCGCGCGGCCAGGGCAATGGCGAGCTGAAGCTCAAGCTCGATATGCCGCTGGATCATGCGGTGGACTCGAAGGTCGAGGGCCAGTTCCGGTTTCCGGGCAACGACGTCGTGCTGATGCCCGAGCTGCCGCCACTCGGTGGCGCTACCGGCAGCATCGCGTTCAACGAGCACGGCTTCCGGCTCGACAATATGCGTGGGCGCTTTATCGGCGGTGAGGCGAGGCTCGGCGGTGGCACGCAACCCGACAACAGCACGCGCGTGACCGTCACCGGCAACACCTCGGCGGCTGGCATCCGCGAGGTACTCGCATCCTCCTCGCTCGCCGCGCTCGGCGCGCGCCTGGAAGGCGGCACGTCGTACAACGCGGTGGTCAGCGTGCGCGACAAGCGTCTGCAGGTGCAGGTGGGTACGGAGCTCAACGGCATGGCGGTCGATCTGCCGGCACCGCTCGGCAAGACCGCTTCGCAGGAGATACCGCTGCGCTTCGACCTGCGCCCCCTGCCGGTTACCTCGCGTGGCAATACCGCCACCCCCGACGAGATGGTGATCCAGTACGGCAACGCGCTCAATATGCGCTACGTGCTCCATCGCGGTGAAACGACGGAAGTGCTCGCGGGCGGCATCGGCGTGCAGCAGCCCGCGCCGCAACCGGTCAGCGGCGTGACGGCGGCGATCAGCGCCGACCATCTGGATGTCGACACGTGGCGCAAGCTGTTTGACGCCAGCGCGGGCAAGGACGGCGGCAAAGGCAGCGACATCCCGGCCCCGGGCGGCCACGTCGATCGCAGCTCGCCATTCCTGCCCGAGCGCGTGACGGTCCGCGCGCGCGCGGTGGATGCGTTCGGCCGCAACCTCGACGACGTCACGTTCGATGCCGACCGCGCGCGTGGTGGCTGGAACATGAAGATCGCGTCGACGCAGATCAACGGTACCGCGCAGTGGCGCCGCGACGCGAACTCGCCGACAGGCGCGCTGAATGTCCGCCTGGCGCGGCTCGATATTCCTGACGCGAGCGACAACGGCCATATGACCGACACGATGGCGAGCAATATCGACGAGCTCCCGGCCATCGACCTCGTCACCGACCAGTTCGTGCTGCATGGCCGTGACTATGGCAAGGTGGAACTGCGCGCGCATACGGCGATCGAGGGCGCGGACTCGGTGTGGACGCTCGACAAGCTGACCATCGAGCAACCCGGTGGCACGTTCACGGGCAACGGCTCGTGGCGCCTGCCGCGCCGGCTGCGCGACGCCGCTGCCGTCACGAATCCAGATGCCAGCGCACGCCGCACGCTGCTCAATTTCAAGCTCGAGATCCGCGATGCCGGCGCGATGCTCGATCGCATGGGCATGCCGCACACGCTGCGCGACGGCAACGGTTCGCTCGAAGGCCGCGTGTACTGGAAGGGTTCGCCGCTGTCGATCGACTATCCGACGCTGTCGGGCAAGCTCGCGCTGCACCTCGAGAACGGCCAGATCCTCAGCGTCGATCCGGGCGCGGCGCGGCTGCTCGGCGTGCTGAGCCTGCAGAGCCTGCTGCGCTTTGCCACGCTCGACTTCCGCAGCGTGACGAGCCGCGGCACCGTGTTCGACGACGTCACCGGTAACGGCACGATCGAAAACGGCGTCGGCACGATCGAGTCGTTCCGCATGAAGAGCAATCAGATCAACGCGGCGATGACGGGCTCCGCCAACCTGCTGCGCGAGACGCAGGACCTCGACGTGGAAGTGGTGCCGCGCATCAACGCGGCCACCACGTCGGTGGCCGCCGCCTTTATCAACCCGGTGCTCGGCATCGGCACGCTGGCCGCGCAGTTGCTGTTCGCCGACGAGTTCTCCAAGGTCTTTACGCAGCATTACCGCGTGACCGGCTCCTGGGCCGATCCGCAGGTGACCAAGGTGGACGACCCCAAGACGCGCGCACCGGTGCAGGACCGTTCGGGCGCCTATCCGCGCTAACCGCTCAATCTATTCGGAGGATGCCCATGACGCTCGACGAGACCCCACGCGCCGTACCGTTTCAGGTGGCTGCCGTGCAGACTGTCACGGGCACATCGGTCGATGCCAACCTCGCACGCGCCGACGCCTTGATCGCCGAGGCAGCGCGCGGCGGTGCCGAGCTGGTGCTGCTGCCCGAGTATTTCTGCATCATGGGCCGCACCGAGACCGACAAGGTGGCGATCCGCGAGGCGGATGGCGACGGCCCGATCCAGCGCTTTCTGGCCGACGCCGCGCGCCGGCATCGCGTCTGGCTGGTCGGCGGCACCCTGCCCCTCCAATGTGGTGACGATGGCCGCGTCTACAACACGTCGCTGACGTTCGACCCACGTGGCCAGCGCGTCGCGCGCTACGACAAGATCCATCTGTTCGGCTTTACGCGCGGCACCGAGAGCTATGACGAGTCGCGCACGATCCTCGCCGGCACCGCGCCGGTGTCGTTCGACGCACCGTGCGGCCGCGTGGCGATGTCGGTCTGCTACGACCTGCGCTTTCCGGAGCTGTATCGCGGCCTGGCGGCAGGTGGCGGCACGAGCTTGATTCTGATGCCTGCCGCCTTCACATACACCACGGGACAGGCGCACTGGGAGATCCTGCTGCGCGCCCGCGCGATCGAAAACCAGTGCTATGTGCTGGCGGCCGCGCAGGGCGGCAAGCACGAGAACGGCCGGCGCACCTGGGGCCATTCGATGCTGGTCGATCCATGGGGCGAAGTGCTCGCCGTGCTGCCCGAGGGCGAAGGCGTGGTGAGCGGCACCATCGATCCGGCGCGTCTGGCCGAGGTCCGGCAGAACCTGCCGGCATTGCGTCACCGCGTGCTGTAGGATGTCAGTCATTGGCCGCCGCCTTGATTCGACGAATTGCCCCGCCGCGCGGCCTACACCACAAGAAGCAGCTGTCAAAACATAAGGACGAACATGAACGCCGGCGATCTCGGAATTCGTAACCTCGCTACCGCGCAACAGATCCTGCTGGCGCCGTACAACCTCGACGAGGCGACGCTGCAGCGCGTGCTGGCCGACATCTTCACGCACAAGGTCGATTACGCGGACCTGTACTTCCAGTACACGCGCAACGAGGCGTGGAGCCTCGAGGAAGGCATCGTGAAGTCGGGCAGCTTCAGCATCGACCAGGGCGTGGGCGTCCGCGCGGTGTCGGGCGACAAGACCGCCTTCGCGTATTCGGACGACATCAGCCTGGCGGCCCTGTCGCAGGCGGCCGCCGCCACGCGCACGATCGGCAAGAGCGGCAGCGGCCGCGTGAAGGTGGCCAAATCGCTGGCTTCGCAAGGCGGACGCGACCTCTATACGCCAAACGACCCGCTCGACTCGATGAGCGCAACCGAGAAGGTGGCATTGCTCGAACGCATCGAGAAGATGGCGCGCGCGAAGGATCCGCGCGTGGTGCAGGTCATGGCCGGCCTTGCGGGCGAATACGACGTGGTGCTGGTGGCGCGCAGCGATGGTGTGATCGCCGCCGACGTGCGCCCGCTGGTGCGCGTGTCCGTGACCGTGATCGCCGAGCACAACGGCCGCCGCGAAATCGGCTCGTCGGGCGGCGGCGGACGCTACGCGTACGGCTATTTCACCGACGAACTGCTGCGCAAGTATGTGGACGAGGCCGTCAGTTCGGCGCTGGTCAACCTCGAAGCGCGCCCTGCCCCGGCTGGCGCGATGACCGTGGTGCTCGGACCGGGCTGGCCTGGCGTGCTGCTGCACGAAGCAGTGGGCCACGGCCTCGAAGGCGATTTCAACCGCAAGGGCTCGTCCGCGTTCGCGGGTCGTCTGGGCGAGCGCGTGGCGGCCAAGGGCGTGACCGTGGTCGACGACGGCACGCTGGCCAACCGTCGCGGCTCGCTGAACCTCGATGACGAGGGCAACCCGACCCAGTGCACGACGCTGATCGAGGACGGCATTCTGCGCGGCTATATCCAGGACACGCTGAACGCGCGCCTGATGAAGATGCCGGTGACCGGCAACGCGCGCCGCGAGAGCTATGCCGCGCTGCCGATGCCGCGCATGACCAACACGTACATGCTCAACGGCGACCGCGATCCCGGCGAGATCATCGCCAGCGTCAAGCGCGGCCTGTACGCGGTCAACTTCGGCGGCGGTCAGGTCGATATCACCAACGGCAAGTTCGTGTTCTCGGCCAGCGAGGCGTACATGATCGAGGACGGCAAGATCACATACCCGGTGAAGGGCGCGACGCTGGTTGGCAACGGCCCCGAGTCGCTCAAGGACGTGACGATGATCGGCAACGACATGCGCCTGGATTCGGGTGTTGGCGTGTGCGGCAAGGAAGGCCAGAGCGTGCCCGTGGGCGTGGGCCAGCCGACGTTGCGCATCGAAAACATGACGGTGGGCGGCACGGCCTGACGCCCGCGGCGGGCGCGCCACGGCTATCGTTGCGATAGTCATGGCTCGCTTGCCAACATTTTCGAAAAGAGATATAAAGATGCTTCGTCGCGCAAGCGCCACGTTTTGCGATTGGTAGTTCCGCACCTGGCGCGCAATTTCATGCCACATCAAAGATTGCCGCGACATAAAAGCATTGCGTTTTCCTGAAACTGAAACAAGCTGACCTCAGCCGAACTGAATTCCGCCATGTCCGCCAAGTTTTATTTTTACTTTTTTAGCGATCTCGCACCGCTGGCGGATGGAGAGGGACTGCTGTAAGTACCCGAAATTCTAAAAAAGCCGCCAGCGAACCTGGCGGCTTTTTTTATTGCTGCAATTTTTTAGCTACATCATCACCCCACAATCAAGACCGATCCGGAGCCATCATGCTGAAGAACACCGACGACCTGCGTATTCGCGAACTCAAGGAACTCGTGCCGCCCGCGCACCTGATCCGCGAATTTGCGCTGTCGGAATCGGCTTCCGACGTGATTTATGACGCCCGCCAGTCGATGCACCGCATCCTGCACGGCATGGACGACCGTCTGATCGTCATCATCGGACCCTGCTCGATCCACGACACGCGCGCGGCACTCGAATACGCGCACCTGCTCAAGGCGCAGCGCGACCTCTACAAGAACGAGCTCGAGATCGTGATGCGCGTCTACTTCGAGAAGCCGCGCACGACGGTGGGCTGGAAGGGCCTGATCAACGATCCGCACATGGATGGCAGCTTCAAGATCAACGATGGTCTGCGCACCGCGCGCGAAGTGCTGCTGAACATCGCCGAGATTGGCCTGCCCACCGGCACCGAGTACCTGGACATGATCAGCCCGCAATACATCGCGGACCTCGTCAGCTGGGGCGCGATTGGCGCGCGTACCACGGAGTCGCAGGTGCACCGCGAGCTCGCGTCTGGCCTGTCGTGCCCGGTGGGCTTCAAGAACGGTACGGATGGCAACGTCAAGATCGCGGTGGACGCGATCAAGGCCGCGTCGCAGCCGCACCATTTCCTGTCGGTGACCAAGGGCGGCCATTCGGCGATCGTGTCGACGTCGGGCAATGAGGACTGCCACATCATCCTGCGCGGCGGCAAGACGCCGAACTACGATGCGGCCAGCGTGCAGGAAGCCTGCGATGCGATCTCCAAGGCGGGCCTCGCGGCGCGCCTGATGATCGATGCCTCGCATGCCAACAGCAGCAAGAAGCACGAGAACCAGATTCCGGTGTGCGGCGATATCGCGCAACAGGTGGCCGGTGGCGACCAGCGCATCATCGGCGTGATGGTGGAATCGCACCTCGTGGGCGGCCGTCAGGACCACGTCCAGGGCACGCCAGTGGAGAACCTGTGCTACGGCCAGTCCGTGACCGACGCCTGCATCAGCTGGGACGATTCGACGGGCGTGCTGGAAACGCTCGCGAACGCCGTCAAGGCTCGTCGTCTGGCAACGGGCAGCGGTAACTGATGAGGTGGTGCCCCTCTCCCGGCGGGAGAGGGGCAATCAAGGTCGTTACTTCTTGAGGACCAGGTCGCCCGGCAGCGATTCGATGTACGCGGCGATGTCCCGCACTTCCTTGTGCGTGAACGGACGCGGCTTGCCGTCCTTGCCGGTGACTGCCGGATTCGCATTCATCTGCCCGGCCATGATCGCGTTGGTACGGCCCACGAGCAGGTTGCCGCTCGTCTGGTAGCCCGTCATCGCGTGGAACAGATAGTCGGCATGCTGGCCGGCGAGCTTCGGATAGTCGGGTGCGATGGGTTTGTTGAGCCCCGCGCCGTGGCAGGCCACGCAGCCCCCCTTCTCCACGAGCGCGCGTCCGGCGGCGATATCGGCCGCACTGGCAGTGGCGGGCAGCCATGCCGTGGCCATGAAGGTCGCGGCCGCGGCCACGATCGAAAACGTCTTGGTCGTCGTCATGATCTCGCGCCTCTTACTTCAGGGAGTTGGGTTTGGTCTCGGCGTTCTGCTGCGAATAGTACGCAGCCAGATTCGCGATGTCCTGTTCGGTCAGCGAGGCGGCAATTGCACGCATGGTCGGATGCTTGCGCTCGCCCTTCTGGTAACCCTTCAGCGCGTTCTCAATGTACTTGGCGCTCTGGCCGCCAAGCATGGGGACCTCGTAAGTTTCCGGGAACGATGCACGGTAACCGGGAATGCCATGGCAACCGATGCACATTGCAACCTTGTCTTTGGCAGCGTCCACATTGCCCTTGACTTCCTGGGCCTGCGCAGCCGTTGCGGCCGCGCCCAACACCACCATCGTGAGGAGCTTTTTCATTGTCTTTGATGATAGGGGGAAGTATTAAACCGAGCAGACGCGCTGACGACGCTGGTTTTCCCGCGGTTTTCCCGCTTGCGGTTACCCACTTGGGTTTCCCGCTTGCGGTTTCCCACTTGTTCTCTCGCTGATTTTTTGCTGTCTCCGGGCGAGGTGTTGCAACGGCTCTGCGGCGCGCGTCAAACCGGCGCATTGTACCGCAGCAGGCTCTTGGCAGTCCAGCCGGCGTGGCGCGCATCGGACACGGGCCGGAAAGGCTCTTATACTCGTCAATTCCGGCCGTTAACTTCGCCATCTCCGCCATCCAGGTTGCCGCCCTCATGTCCGATAACGCCAGCACCACCGACGCCACCCCGAATGTCACTCGCTTCGAGGGCAGCGCTCAATACGTTGCCACCGACGACCTCAAGCTCGCCGTCAATGCCGCCCGCACGCTGCAGCGGCCGCTGCTGATCAAGGGCGAACCGGGCACCGGCAAGACCATGCTCGCCGAGGAAGTCGCGGCCGCGCTGGGCATGCCGCTGTTGCAATGGCACATCAAGTCGACCACGAAGGCGCAACAGGGCCTGTACGAATACGACGCGGTGTCGCGGCTGCGCGACTCGCAGCTCGGCGACGACCGCGTGCATGACATCCGCAACTACATCGTCAAGGGCGTGTTGTGGCAGGCGTTCGAGGCCGACGAGCAGGTGGTGCTGCTGATCGACGAGATCGACAAGGCCGACATCGAGTTTCCGAACGACTTGCTGCGCGAGCTCGACCGCATGGAGTTCTACGTGTACGAGACGCGCGAGACCGTGCGCGCGCGCCATCGCCCGCTCGTGATCATCACGTCGAACAACGAGAAGGAGCTGCCGGATGCGTTCCTGCGCCGCTGCTTCTTCCACTACATCAAGTTTCCCGATGCGGACACGATGCAGCGCATCGTCGACGTGCACTATCCCGGCATCAAGCGCGAGCTGGTGGCCGCCGCGCTCGACGCGTTCTACGAGATGCGCAATCTGCCGGGGCTCAAGAAGAAGCCTTCGACGTCCGAGCTGATCGATTGGCTCAAGCTGCTGATGGCCGAGGACATTCCGGCCGAGGCGCTGCGCAGCCCCGACCGCAAGGCCGCGATCCCGCCGCTGCATGGCGCGCTGCTCAAGAACGAACAGGACGTGCACCTGTTCGAGCGCCTGGTGTTCATGAACCGCTCCAATCGCTGATCCCATGACCACCGCGATGACCAACCCGACCGGTAACCGCTTCGTTCAACCGACCACGCTGGTCGGCCGCCACGTCACGCTCGAGCCGCTGACCACCGCGCACGCGCCGGGCCTCGCGGAAGCCGTCGCCGATGGCGAACTGTGGAAGCTCTGGTACACGGCCGTGCCGGCGCCCGACACGATGGAGAGCGAGATCAAGCGCCGCCTCGCGCTGCAGGAGCAGGACCTGTGGCAACCGTTTGCGGTCCGCTGCAACAACTCCGGCGATGTGGTGGGCATGACCAACTTCATGAACATCGACGCCAACAACCGCCGCGTGGAAATCGGCTCGACGTGGTATGCGCGCCGCGTGCAGCGCGGCCCGCTCAACACCGAGTGCAAGCTGATGCTGCTGGGCTACGCGTTCGACAAGCGCCACTGCATCGCGGTGGAGTTCCGCACGCACTGGATGAACCACCAGAGCCGGGCCGCGATCGCGCGCCTCGGTGCCAAGCAGGATGGCGTGCTGCGCAGCCACCAGCGGCTGCCCGACGGTTCGCTGCGGGACACCGTGGTGTTCTCGATCATCGCGAGCGAATGGCCGATGGTGCGTTCGCATCTGCAGTTCCAGCTGGCGCGGCCACGCTAAGGACGTCCACAACCAGCGCAGCCGCCCCCGGGAGCCCACGATGCTGATCGACTTCTTCTTCTCGCTGCGCCACGCCAAGCTGCCGGTCTCGGTCAAGGAGTACCTGACCATGCTGGAAGCGCTGCGCGCGCAGGTCATCTCGCCATCGATCGACGAGTTCTACTACCTGTCGCGCATGACGCTGGTCAAGGACGAGAAGCACTTCGACAAGTTCGACCAGACCTTCGCGGCCTACTTCAAGGGCGTGGAGAACCTCGTCGACTGGAAGAGCGACATTCCTCTGGACTGGCTGCAGAAGACGCTCGAGCGCGAACTGTCGCCCGAGGAGCGCGCGAAGATCGAGGCGATGGGTGGGCTCGACAAGCTGATGGAGCGGCTGAAGCAGCTGCTCGACGAGCAGAAGGAGAAGCACGAGGGCGGCAGCAAGTGGATCGGCACCGGTGGCACGTCACCGTTCGGCCACGGCGGCTACAACCCCGAGGGCATTCGCATCGGCGGGCCGTCCAAGGGCAACCGCACCGCGCTCAAGGTGTGGGAGGCGCGCGCGTACAAGGACTATGACGACTCGGTCGAACTCGGCACGCGCAACATCAAGGTGGCGTTACGCCGGTTGCGGCGTTTCGCGCGCGACGGGGCTGACACCGAGCTCGACCTCGACGACACGATTCATTCCACCGCGGCCAATGCCGGGTTGCTCGACATCAAGCTGCGGCCCGAGCGGCACAACAAGGTCAAGGTGCTGATGCTGATGGACGTGGGCGGCTCGATGGACGACCACATCAAGCGCGTGGAGGAACTGTTCTCCGCGACCAAGACCGAGTTCAAGCACCTCGAATACTTCTACTTCCACAACTGCGTGTACGACCATGTGTGGAAGAACAACCGGCGCAGGCATGCGGAGAAGGTTTCCACCTACGACCTGATCCACAAGTACTCGTCCGACTACAAGGTGATCTTTGTCGGCGATGCGACCATGAGCCCATACGAGATCCTGCAGCCGGGCGGGTCGGTCGAGTACAACAATCCGGAGGCGGGCGCGGTCTGGCTCAACCGGTTGATCGAGCAGTTTCCGCATTTCATCTGGCTCAATCCCGAGCCGGAGGGGCTGTGGCAGTACCGGCAGTCGATCACGGTGATCAGCCAGATCATGAAGTCGCGCATGTATCCGGTGACGATTGCCGGGTTGGAGCAGGCGATGCGTGTGTTGACGAAGTAATCAGCTTTCCATCAGCCAGGTGCGGAAGATTTGCAGCGCGGGCATGTGGACCTTCTGCTCCGGATAGCAAAGGTAGTATCCCTTCTTCGCCAGCACCTGCGCGGGGTGCGCAATCACCAGCGCCCCCGTGGCCAGTTCCTCCTCGATCAGGCAGCGCGGAATCAGCGCGATGCCGAGGCCCGATACCGCGGCCTGCGTCAGCAGCGAGAACTGGTCGAAGCGCGCCCCACTCCAGGCCTGCCGCGTCGAGACACCAAGTTCCGAGAGCCAATCCGGCCATGCCTCGGGCACGGTCGTATGGTGTAGCAGCGGATATTGCAGCAGCGCCGCGGGCGCGTGCGTGTCCGCATCGGCCAGCATGCCCGGGCGACACACCGGCACCACTTCACGCCCCGTGATGTAGTCGGCGAGACTGCCGGGCCACACGCCATCGCCGAAGCGAATCGCCGCATCGAGGTCCGGCTCCGAGAAATCGTAGCCCTGCGCATGCGGCACGAATTCGAGGGTCACCTCCGGAAAGCGCGCGAAGAACTGCGGCAAGCGAGGGATCAACCATTTGGCGCCGAGCGTCGGCATGCTCGCGATATGCAGGATGCCGCCACGGCCTTTGCGCGCGATCAGTTCCACGCTCGCGGCCTCGATCTCGTTGAGGCTCGGACGAATGCGCTCGAGGTAGCGCTCCCCGGCGCTGGTCAGCAGCAGCCGCTGGCGCACGCGCTCGAACAGCTCGACCCCGAGGAATGCCTCCAGGCTCCGGACCTGCTTGCTCACCGCCCCCTGCGTCACGTGGAGTTCCCGCGCGGCCAAAGTGAAGCTGTTGTGCCGGGCGGAGGCCTCGAACGCCTGCAACTCCGTCATCGACGGACATAAGCGTCGCATGCTACACCCCTATTCAATACCAATTGGAATGACCCCGGGATTTTAAATCGTTTGCATGCCGCGTGCGCGCGAAGCAGAATTGCACGCAAACACAGACATTGCGAAATTCGCATATCCCGCACAGCCCGACTCCCGACGTTCGCGCCCAGGCACGTCGACCCTCAATCCTTAACGGAACCGCTTCCATGCAACGCCGTCCCCTGCTTCGCGTCCTCGCTGTCGCCGCTGCTGCCTCCGCCGTTGGCGGCCTGGCCCTGCCCGCTTTTGCCCAAGCCAACTATCCGACCAAGCCGATCACGCTGGTCGTGCCGTTCCCGGCCGGTGGCACCACCGATATCGTCGCGCGCGTCGTGGCCGACAAGCTCGGCCAGGAGCTGGGCCAGCCCGTGATCGTCGATAACCGCGGCGGCGCCGGCGGCAGTATCGGTACCGCGTATCTATCCAAGGCCGCGCCCGATGGTTACACGCTGGGCATCGCCACCGCTTCCACGCACGGCATCAACCCCGCCGTGTATCCGAAGCTGTCGTACGACGCCACCAAGGACTTCACGACCATCACCAACCTGGCTTCGGTGCCGAATGTGATGAGCGTGAACCCGGCCGTCAAGGCCAACGACATGAAGGCCTTTATCGCGCTGGCCAAGTCCGAGCCGAACAAGATCGCCTACGGCTCCGCCGGTAACGGCAGCGTGTCGCACATGATGGGCGAGCTGTTCAAGATGAGCAGCAAGACCGAACTGCTGCACGTGCCGTACAAGGGCGTGGGTCCGGCGCTCAACGACGCGCTCGCGGGTCAGGTGCAGGTGCTGTTCGACAACCTGCCGTCGTCGCTGCAGTTCATCAAGAGCGGCAAGCTGCGCGCGCTCGCGGTGGCCGCACCGAAGCGTGTGCCGGCACTGCCGAACGTGCCGACGTTCGCCGAGCTGGGCCTGCCCGAAGTCAACGACTCGGCATGGTTTGGCCTGATCGCGCCGGCCAAGCTGCCCGCGGATATCCAGGCCCGACTGAATGCCGCGGCCGTCAAGGTGCTGGCGATGCCGGACGTGAAGCAGAAGTTCGAGGAACTGGGCGCGACGCCGGTGGGCGATACGCCCGCGCACTTCGCCGCCCAGATCACGAGCGAAGTGGCCAAGAACAAGCGCGTGGCCGCTGCCGCCAAGATTTCGCTGGATTGATGCCTCATGACGGATACCGACCGATCGGGCAGTCTGCCTAACCAGCCGTACGTGCTGCACCTGCCGGAAGGCGAGAGTGGCGCGCTGTTCCTGGACTCGCCGCATAGCTGCACGCAATACCCGGCCGACTTCGGCTACGACGCCGCCCTGCCCCTGCCGCTGCTGCGACAGGCCGAGGACACGTTCGTGGACGAGCTCTACGCGGGCGCGCCGGCGCGTGGCATTCCGCTGCTGTGCGCGGGCTTTCCGCGCAGCTACCTCGATGCCAATCGCGGCCTCGAGGAGATCGACGAGAAGCTGCTGGACGCGCCGTGGCCCGACGCCAAACAGGAGACCTCGAAGACGCGGCTCGGCAAGGGACTGGTCTGGCGTGTGCTCGACACCGGCGAGGCGCTATATGCGCGCAAGCTGTCGGTAGCCGAAGTGCAGGCGCGCATCCGCGAGTACTACGTGCCGTACTACGCGCAGCTGCAGCAGTTGTCCGATCGGGCGGTGGCCCGTCATGGCCACGTGTTCCATATCAACTGCCACTCGATGCCGAGCCAGGCCGCGCAATACGCCACCGAGCATCCCGGCATCGCGCATCCGGACTTCGTGGTCGGCGACCGCGATGGCACCACGTGCGACAAGCGATTCACCGATCGCGTGGAAGGCTTGCTCAAGGACATGGGCTACGACGTGTGGCGCAACCACCCGTACAAGGGCGTGGAGATCGTGCGCGTGGTGGGACGGCCGCAGGAGAACCGTCACAGCCTGCAGCTCGAGGTCAACCGCAAGCTCTATATGGACGAGGCCGGGCTCGCGCACAACGCGGGTTTTGTCACGCTGCGGCGCAATCTCGAGGCGTTGATGGACGAGTTGTCGCGCTTCGCGCAGGCCGCGTAACGCCTGCTTCCGCACGGTCAGCCACGGCTGGCCCCGTACGGCAAAACCCGGGCAAACCCCGGGCAAACCCCGTCAGGCACGATGAGCACCGTCTCATCCGCGCCTCACGGGGTTTTTTCTCTCTTGCGCCGCAATTGACCCGTCTGTTAATAGCGCACGATGTCATCGGCCTTTCCACGTAAGCGCGTGCGCACGCCTTTGCGGAAGATGCACGCCGATGCGCGACGATCGCACCCGCTATGGGTATCCGGGAACGAAGGGTAACAACATTTACGAACTTTCCGGCGGCGGCATCCTCTATCATGGCAATCCTTTGCCAATCCCTTTGCTGACGCCAGCAAGAAGATTCCGTGATCCGAATTCTGACCCACCTGCTAGGCACCCGGCTCCGCATGCTGACTGCCGCAGTGGCCGGGGCAATCGTGCTGGCCGGATGTGCCACCACGCCGGGGGACGAGCCCGATGGCTCCCCGACGCCCGGCCCGACGACGGGGTTGTCCACGTCGGGCGCCGCGCCCACCCGTGCCGCGGTGCCCCCTGCCCCGCCCGCCTCGTCATCGACTCCCGCCGCCGCGCCCACCACGTCTGCCCGCTCTGGCTCCGCCACGCGGCCGCCCACCAAGACCGTGACACTGCCCGACAAGGGCCGCGTCAGCCTGGCCGAGTATCGCTCGCAGATGCGCGAGCAATTGATGAAGACCGACAACGCCGCGCCCGATGTGGCCGACTGCGCCGCGCATGCGAGCTGGGTCGTGCCGCGCTCGCCAACGTTCGACGCGCTGAAGATTCCGACTGGTGCGCTGGCGGCGAATGCCGCCTCCGTGGAGGCATGGAATGGGCGCTTCTCGCCGGGCAAGCAGGCGGTACCGGTGACCTCGGTGGTCACGTTCACCGCGAGCGCGCACAAGCGCCAGGGCGAAGCGCAATGGCAGCCGGTGAAGGTGCGCTGTGGCTATAGCGACGGCATGATGCTGGCGTACGAGCTGCTGGACAGCGACGGCGACACCATCAGCGAACCGGCCGCCGCGCCGGCCGTGGCGACCGGCTCCAGCCGTACCAAGGCGAAGAAGGGCAAGGCCACCGCCAAGTCCTCGACGGCCAAGGCGACGGCATCCTCCTCATCGAAATCGTCGACAAAGACAACGTCGAAGACGACAACGAAGAAGAAGCAATGAGGGATGGACCACCCTCGGGTGGTCATCCACGTCGTTAGCTCAGACGTCCTTTGCCCGGACGTCCTTAACCCAGATACTCCCGGATCGCCTGCAGCATCGAGGTGCCGAGCAGCGCGCTGCGCGCGCCGTTCCAGCCGACCGTCGGGTCGGGCAGATCGGCGTTGTCCTTGAACGGCATCTCGAGTGTCAGCGCGAGGCAGCCGAACGTGTGGCCGATGTACTTCGAGGCGAGCTTGAGCGCGTCCGCGTTGTACTTGCTCGCGGCGTAACCGTACTTGTCCTGGAAATCGGGCGTGGCACGCTTGAACGCTTCGATAAAGCGATTCTGCTGCGCGCGCTGGACCTCGGTGAAGCCCGGCAGCATCTCGCTGCCCGCGACGAAGTTGTAGGGCAACGCCTCGTCACCGTGGATATCGAAGAACAGGTCGACCCCGGTCGCCTCGATCGCGCGACGCACGTGAAAGACTTCGGGGCTCGTCTCGGCCGACGGCGACATCCATTCGCGATTGAGATTGGCGCCCGCCGCATTGGTGCGCAGGTTGCCGCGCGCCGAGCCGTCGGGATTCATGTTCGGCACGATATGGAACACCGCGCGATCCAGCAGACTGCGCGCGATCGGATCGCCCGCCCACATGCCGGTGCCGGTCAGGCGCTGCAGCACGCCCTCGCAGAACCACTCGGCCATGCTCTCGCCCGGATGCTGGCGCGCAATCATCCAGATCGTCTTCTTGCCCGGCCCCGGTTGCCCCACCGTCACGCACGTGAGATCGCGGCCATCGACCGTGCTGCCCAGATGGGACAGCCGCGCGAGTGGCGAGCGCTGGCACGTGGCCAGCAGCGACAGATGCCGCTCTTCCGCGTACGGCTCGAAATAGGCAAACCAGACGCTGTCATGTTCGGGCGTGAACTGCGCGGTCATGGTGGCGCCATCGTATTCCGTGGGCACGCGGAACCAGTGCGCGCGGTCGTACGACGCCGCCACGCGATAGTCGCGCCAGCCATCGGGATAGGTGCACTCGCCCGCGTTCAGAAAGCGCAGCGTGCAGGCCTGCCCGGCCGCGCCCTGCAGGCGGAAGTGGAACCACTGCCGAAAGTCCGCGTGGGAGTCGGCGCGGATACGCAGGCGGATATCGTCCGCTTGCGCGAGCGATTCCACCTCGATCGCGCCCGAATCGAACGATGTGGAGATATGTAGCGAGGATTGTGGGGATGGCGTCATGAATGGGGTCTCCTTCAGTCTTCCAGCCGGCGGCGAAACACCCAGCGGTCGTCGCTGGAGGCGGCTTTGTCGAACGCATAGCCGTCTTCCGCGAAACGCCGCAGCTTGGCGGGCTCGGTGACGCGATGCGTCACCGCGTAGCGCGCCATGGTGCCGCGCGCGCGCTTGGCATGGAACGAGATGATCTTGTAGCGGCCCCCCTTCCAGTCCTCGAACACGGGCGTGATCACGCGCGCGTTGAGCACCTTCGGGCGCACCACCTTGAAGTATTCCTCGGAAGCGAGGTTGATCAGCATGGCCGGCCCTTCGTGCTTGAGCTCGGACATGTCCTTGTTGAGCAGCTTGGTCACATCGTCGCCCCAGAACGCATAGAGGTCCTTGCCGGCCGGGGTGTCGAGGCGCGTGCCCATTTCGAGCCGGTAGGGCTGCATCCAGTCCATCGGACGCAGCACGCCGTACAGGCCGGACAGGATGCGCACATGTTTCTGCGCGAACACGAGATCGTCGGTGGCCAGCGATTTGGCGTCGAAGCCGTCATACACGTCGCCATTGAACGCCAGCAGCGCCTGCTTGCTGTTGGCGGCCGTGAACTCTGGCGACCAGTCCGCATAGCGCGTGACATTGAGCACCGCGAGCTTGTCCGAGATGTCCATCAGCGCGGACACATCCTGCGGCGCCAGACGGCGCAGGCGCTCGATCAGCGCGGCCGAACGGTCGATAAAACGCGGCATCGTATGGGTCTTGACGGGCGCGGGCGTCTCGTAGTCAAGGGACTTGGCGGGAGACAGGACGATGAGCATGGCAAAATCGCGGGCAGAAACAAAGACCCGATTGTAGCGAATGCCCACCGAACCCACCGCCAAAGCCCTTCCAACCCCTCCGCGCGTCGTCCTCGATTCCAATATCTGGGTCGATCTGCTCGTGTTCCGCGATCCATACGCGGAGCCGATTCGCGCCGCGCTGGAAGCCGGGACCATCGCACCCGTGATCCGCGCCGACTGCCGCGAAGAGTTGCGCCGCGTGCTGGAGTACCCGCAGTTCGTGCGATTCGCCGTGGACAACGCGGCCGCCCTCGCCGAGGTCGATCGCTACGCCACGCTCGAGCCGGTACCCGATGACGCCGAGATTGCCGCGGCACGGCTGGCACGGTGCCGCGATACCGACGATCAGAAATTCGTCGAACTCGCGCATTTCGCGCGGGCGGCGGCGCTGGTCTCGAAGGACAAGGCCGTGCTCAAGCTCAGGAGCCGCCTGCGCCGCTCGAGCGGCGTGGAGATCCTGACGCCCGCCGCGTTTGGCGCGTGGCTCGCCGCGTGGCAGGCCGCCCAGCAGGTCAACGCCAGCGAAGCCCGCTAGAATGGCGGGCACATCGCTACCCCTCCCACACGGTTATATGGACTCGACTCTCGCCCCGCTTACGCCTCCGCTGTCACGCCTGCCGAATGTGGGCACCACGATCTTCACCGTGATGTCGGCGCTGGCCGCCGAGAAGAACGCGGTCAACCTGGGCCAGGGCTTTCCCGATTTCGATTGCGATCCGCGTATCGTCGATGCGGTGACCGGCGCCATGCGCGCGGGCCATAACCAGTATCCGCCGATGGCCGGCGTGCCGAAGCTGCGCGAAGCCATTGCGAACAAGATCGCCACGCTGTACGGCCGCACGTACGACGCCAACAGCGAGATCACGATCACCGCGGGGGCCACGCAGGCGCTGATCACCGCGATCCTCTGCGCGGTGCATCCGGGCGACGAGGTGATCGTGCTGGAGCCGTGCTACGACAGCTATATCCCGTCGATCGAGCTGGCCGGCGGCACCGTGGTGCCCGTGGAACTGGAAGCGCCCGCGTTCCGCATTCCGTTCGACAAGCTGGCTGCCGCGATCACGCCGCGCACACGCATGATCCTCATCAACACGCCGCACAATCCCACCGGGACGATCTGGCGTACCGAGGACATGAACCAGCTGGCCGATCTGCTGGCCGGCACCGACATCCTCGTGCTGTCGGACGAGGTGTACGAGCACATGGTCTACGACGGCCAGCGTCACGAATCGGTCGCGCGCCATCCGGAACTCGCGCGCCGCAGCTTCGTGGTGTCGAGCTTCGGCAAGACCTATCACGTGACGGGCTGGAAGGTCGGATTCGTGGCCGCGCCGGCGGCGCTCAGCGCGGAATTCCGCAAGGTGCACCAGTTCAACGTGTTCACCGTGAACACGCCGGTGCAGCACGGGTTGGCCGACTATATGGCCGATCCCAAGCCGTATCTGGAGCTGGCCGCGTTCTATCAGGCCAAGCGCGATTTCTTCCGCACCGGGCTGGCCACCACGCGCTTCAAGCTGCTGCCGTCGGATGGCACGTACTTCCAGTGCGTGGACTATTCGGCGATTTCGGATATGAGCGAAGCCGACTTCTCGATGTGGCTCACGCGCGAGATCGGCGTGGCGGCGATTCCGGTGTCGGCGTTCTACTCGCAGACGCGCGAGTCGGGCGTGGTGCGGTTCTGCTTCGCGAAGAAGGAAGAGACGCTCGCGCTGGCGCTGGAGCGTCTCGCCCGCATCTGACGGATTTCCGCGACAACGATGATGGCCCGCTCAGGCGTAGCGGGCCATCATCGCTTCGGCATTGACCTTGCGATCGGCCATGACCTTCTGCACCGTGGGTCGTTCGCCCATGCGCTTCAGATAATCCTTCACCGGCAGATCCGCCAGCACGTCGCGCCCATAGATGATCTTCGTCGCGGACGACACGAGCGGCAGATGGCAGATCGCCGCGCAATCGGCCAGCGTGAACGTATCGCCGGCGATATACGGCGAGAACTTCGCGAGTGCCGCAAAGCCCGGCACATAGCGTTCGAACAGCTTTTGCTGACGCGCCTTGACGTTGTCGCTGACCTTGTTGCCGAAGAATGCCTCCGGGTATAGCTCGCGCGCGGTCAGTTCCAGATAGAGCTCAATAAAGGTCACGAGCTCGCGTACCTTGCAGGCCTGATAGGAATCGGTCGGCAGCAGCGCATGCTGCGGATAGGTGGCTTCGATGTACTCCGCGAGCGTCTCCGATTCGCACAGCGGTCCCGCATCGGTCATCATGTAGGGCACCTTGCCCATCGGCGAGGCCAACTTGTCGGTCTCGCCCACCCATGCCAGTTCTTCCTCGAATGGCAAATTCTTTTCCAGCAACACCAGCTTGACCTTGTTGTAATAGTTGCTGGCGGCGAATCCGCATAGCTTGAGCATGTCTCTCTCCTTATCGTGAATAGGCGGCGCTTCTGCGCGCTCTGTCTGACGCACTTTGGCCGATCAGCGCACGCCACGTACCAAAGTACGGGCCGGCGCCGAGTGCAAAAAACGTACGATCGTGCTAATTTAACCACACCTTTCTGGACGAATCATGAGCAACTTCTCGATCGATACACTCGGCATCGTCGGCACCGGCGCGATGGGCCGTGGCATTGCCCAGATTGCCGCGCAGGCCGGCCTGACCGTCAATCTGTTCGACACCAACCCGCAGGCCGTCGCCGCGGCGCGTCAATATCTTCAGGATACGTTCACCAAATTAGCGGATAAAGGCAAGATCAGTGCCACCGATGCGGAAGCCGCGCTCGCGCGCGTCAATCCGTGCACGGCGCTGGAAGACCTCGCGCCGTGCGACATGGTGCTCGAGGCCATCGTCGAGAAGCTGGACGTGAAGCGCGACCTCGTGGCGAAGCTCGAGGCCATCCTGCGTCCCGACGCGATCATCGCATCGAACACGTCGTCGCTGTCGATTACCGCGATTGCCGTTGGCGCGAAGCATCCCGGCCGCGTGACGGGCTATCACTTCTTCAATCCGGTGCCGCTGATGAAGGTGGTCGAGGTGATCGACGGCCTGTCCGGCGACCCCGCCGTGGGCGATGCGCTGATGACGCTGTCGCGCCGCATGGGCCACACGCCGGTGCGCTGCAAGGATATGCCAGGCTTTATCGTGAACCATGCCGGTCGTGGCATGAATATCGAAGGCCTCAAGGTCGCGCAGGAAGGCGTGGCGTCGTTTGCCGATATCGACAACATCATGCGGGAGCAGGCTGGCTTCCGTATGGGCCCGTTCGAGCTGATGGATCTGACCGGACTCGATGTGTCGCATCCAGTGATGGAGTCGATCTACAACCAGTTCTATCAGGAACCGCGCTATCGTCCGTCGCCGATCACGGCGCTGCGTTCGGTCGGCGGTCTGCTCGGCCGCAAGTCGGGCGGCGGTTTCTACGCGTACGTGGACGGGCAGAAGCAGGTGCCCGCCGCGGTGGCCGTGCCCTCGGCGCGCCCCGCTAGCGTATGGGTCAGCCGCGCGAACGAGCGTGGCCATGCGATGACCTTGAAGCTGCTGACCGCGCTGGGTATCGCGCCGGAAGCCGGCAACGCACCGTCCGCCGATGCGCTGATCGTCGTCACGCCGCTCGGCCTCGACGCCACCTCGGCCGCGCTGATGGAAGGCCTCGATGCCACCCGCACCATCGCCATCGACACGCTGCTGCCGTTCGAAGCGACCAAGCGCCGCACGCTGATGACCACGCCCGCCACGACCGCCGCCGCGCGCGAAGCCGCGCACGGATTGTTCGGCAGCGATGGCGTGCCCGTAACCGTGATTCGCGATTCGGCTGGCTTTGTGGCACAGCGCATCGTCAGCACCATCGTCAATATCGCCAGCGACATCGCGCAACAACGCATTGCCACGCCGACCGATATCGACCTCGCGGTGAACCTGGGCCTCGGGTATCCGAAGGGTCCGCTGGCGCTCGGCGATGCGATTGGCCCCGACGTGATCGTCGAGGTGCTGCGCAACCTCGATCGCCTGACCGGCGACATGCGCTATCGCCCGAGCCCGTGGCTGTGGCGCCGCGCGGGCCTTGGCCTGTCGCTGCTGAGCGAAGAAGCCTGATCTCCGGGCGCCCCGACGAGACACGGGGCGCCCTTTTTGTTTGCGCCCTCCCTTACATCCCTTCACAGCACCGAGTACAGAGGCTGCCATGACTGCCCAACTGCTTTCCGAACGCGTCGATGGGACGCTGATCCTTACCATCTCCAACCCCGAGGCCCGCAACGCACTGCATCCGGACATCTACGCCGCGTCGCACGAAGCGCTCGACGTGGCCGCGCGCGACGACGCGATCCGAGCCGTGATCTTTACCGGTGCCGATGGCGTGTTTTGCGCGGGGGGCAACCTGAACCGGCTGCTCGGCAATCGCGCCAAGCCGCCTTCGGTGCAGGCGGAGAGCATCGAGACGCTGAACCACTGGATCGAAACGCTGCATGCGTTTCCGAAGCCCGTGATTGCCGCGGTCGAGGGCCCCGCCGCGGGCGCCGGCTTCTCGCTCGCGCTCGCGTGCGATTTCGTGGTGGCGGCGAGCGACGCGAAGTTCGTGATGGCGTACGTCAAGGTGGGCCTGACGCCCGATGGTGGTGGCTCGTACGAGCTGGCGCGCATGCTGCCGCGCCAGCTTGCGAGCGAATTCATGATGGAAGGCAAACCCATCGATCCCGCGCGGCTGGCGCAGTTCGGCATCGTCAATCGCGTGGTACCGCCGGGGCAGGCGCTCGTGGAAGCGACACGTCTGGCCGAAGGCCTCGCGAAGGAATCGCCGAATGCGATTCGCGGCATCAAGGCGCTGATCAATCATGCCGGCAGCGCCACGTTGACGGAACACCTGACCGCGGAGCGCGACAGCTTTGTCTCCGCGCTGCATCACGCCGACGCGGGTGAAGGCATCGGCGCGTTTCTCGAGAAGCGCAAGCCGAAGTACCGGTAACGCCATCACCCAATCGGGAACGGCCGGCTCGGGACAAACACAAGACTTACGGAGACACCATGAGCAGCAACGTTTCGCAATTTGAGGGCACGCGGCCGGTGGCCGATCAGCAGCGCTTCGACGTCGATGCGCTCGAGGCCTGGATGCGCACGCATGTGGAAGGTTTTGCCGGACCGCTGACGGTGGAGCAGTTCAAGGGCGGGCAGTCGAATCCCACCTTCAAGCTGCTCACGCCGGGGCAGACCTACGTGATGCGCGCCAAGCCCGGTCCGCGCGAGAAGCTGCTGCCGTCGGCACATGCGATCGAGCGCGAGTATCGCGTCATGGCGGCGCTGGCCGGCACCGATGTGCCGGTGGCACGCATGTTCGCGCTGTGCGAGGACGAATCGGTCATCGGCCGCGCGTTCTACATCATGGAGTTCGTCGCGGGCCGCGTGCTGTGGGATCAGTCGCTACCCGATATGTCGCGCGCCGAGCGGGCCGCGATCTATGACGAGATGAACCGCGTCATCGCGGCGCTGCATAGCGCGGATTACCGCGCGATCGGCCTGGCCGATTACGGCAAGCCCGGCAATTACTTCCAACGGCAGATCGAGCGCTGGACCAAGCAGTACAAGCTGTCGGAGACCGAGTCGATTCCCGCGATGGACAATCTGATGGCGTGGTTGCCCTCGCATATTCCGGCCGATGCCGATGCGCTCACGAGCATCGTGCATGGCGACTACCGGCTCGACAACCTGATGTTCCACCCTACCGAGCCGCGCGTGCTGGCGGTGCTGGACTGGGAGTTGTCCACGCTGGGGCATCCGATGGCGGATTTCGGCTATCACTGCATGAGCTGGCATATCGCGCCCGGGCAGTTTCGCGGCATTGCGGGGCTCGATCATGCGGGACTGGGGATTCCCGACGAAGCGACATACCGACGCCTGTACGAGCAACGGACCGGGCGACCGATTACCGGTGACTGGAATTTTTACCTTGCGTTCAGCATGTTCCGCATTGCCGGGATCCTGCAGGGGATCATGAAGCGGGTGGTGGATGGCACGGCGTCATCGGCACAGGCCACCGACGCGGGCAAGCGGGCGCGACCAATGGCGGAGATGGGTTGGGTCTACGCGCAGAAGGCGCAGCAGTAGCCAGCAAATGTCATCAGACAACTGATCAGCCGCATGGGCATCCCCGGATGCCCATTTTCGCTTTATGGATAAGCGTAAATCCCTAATAGACCGGCCCCGGAAACGCGACTACACTCGCGACCAATGTTGTACGACGACTCTTGTCATACGACAACTGATGATAAGCGTTACTGGAGACATACAATGAACGCACGCCGCCGCTTCCTCGGCCAGGCTTCGGGCCTCGCCGCCCTGGGTACGCTTGGCACCTCTGGCCTGATGGTCCCGATGTCCGCCTGGGCCGAAGAGAAATGGCCGACCCGCCCGATCCGCCTGGTCGTGCCCTACCCCGCCGGTGGTTCGTCCGACATCATCGCCCGCTTGATCAGCAAGCAACTCGGCGAAGCGCTTGGCCAGCCGATCGTGGTGGATAACCGCCCCGGCGCCAACGGCAATATCGGCGCCGCGATGGTTGCGCAGCAAGGCTCCGACAACCACACGCTGCTGCTGTGCGATGTGGGTGCACTGGCCATCAGCCCGTCGGTCTACACCAAGCTGACCTTCAGCCCGGACAAGGACCTCAAGGGCGTGGCGATGCTGGCCTACTCGCCGCACCTGCTGGTCGTGCATCCGAGCGTGCCGGCCAACAACCTCAAGGAACTGGTTGCGCTGTCGCACAAGCAGACGCTGAACTTCGCCGTGACGGCCATCGGCAGCGCGCCGCATCTGGCCGGTGTGGCCGTGCAGCAGGCGACCGGCGCCGCATGGCAATACGTGCCGTACAAGGGTGGCGCGCAAGCGATTGCCGATACCGTCGGCGGTACCGCACAGGTGCTGATGAACGGCATGCTGGCCACGCTGCCGCAGGTGCAGGCTGGCAAGCTCAAGCTGCTGGCCGTATCGAAGAAGACGCGCATGCCGCTGGTCGGTCAGGTGCCGACCATCGCCGAGCAAGGCGTGGCGAACTTCGAATCGGGTACGTGGCAAGGCGTGATGGCACCGAAGGGCATGCCCGATGCGATCGTCGCGCGCCTGAGCGCCGAGCTCATCCGCATCATCCGCACGCCCGAGATTCGCGCGCAGCTCGCGGGTCAGGGCGCGGAAGTGGTGACGATGACGCCGCCGGAAACCAACAAGTGGTTTGTGACTGAAGAGAAGCGCTGGGCTGAAGTGGTGAAGTCCTCGGGCGTGAAGCTGGATGCCTGAAGTTGATGGCCTCGGGCGGCATGCCTGAGGCATCGATTGTTCTCTGCCGTATTGATTTAACCGTCGTCTGACGGGCAGCCGAAACCGCGCCGCATGTAGCTGAACAAGATAGCGGGACGGCTGTGGTCTGGGGGGTCTGTTGAGGCGAGGGCAGCGATGCTGCCCGCGCCGTTCTGTTTTTAATCCGCCAGCGCCACACCCTCACGGCGCGGGTCCGCGCCGCCGGCCCAGACCGGCTTGCCGTCACGCGTCTTGCGCATGATGGCCTGCGTGCCGCTGGTCATCTCGATCTCCGCCACCTGATGGCCACGCTGACGCAGTGCTTCGGCCAACTGCGGCGACACCAGTCCCTTCTCGAGCTCCGTCGGCCCATTGCGGCTGCCGAAGTTGCCCATGCCTACCGCGCTCTGCACGTCCATGTTCCAGTCGAGCAGGCCGACGACCGTCTTCGACACGTACTCGATGATCTGCGAGCCGCCGGGCGAGCCGAGCGTGGCGACCAGACGGCCGCTCTGGCGATCGAATACGAGCGTCGGTGCCATCGACGAGCGCGGGCGCTTGCCGGGCTGCACACGGTTGGCCACGGGCTTGCCGTTTTCGCTCGGCGTGAACGAGAAGTCGGTCAGCTCGTTGTTGAGCATAAAGCCGCGCACCATGATGTGCGAACCGAAATACGATTCGATCGTGGTGGTCATCGAGATCGCACCGCCGCGATCGTCCACTGCGACGATCTGCGAGGTGGAGATGCGCGGCGGCGAGCGGTCCGGTGCGAACGCCACTTTGGTGCCCGCTGGCACGCCCGGTTGCGCCTTGCCCATGCTCTTGTCACCGATCAGCGCGGCGCGCTCGGCCAGATAGGCCGGGCTGACGAGGCCGGCCACATCCACCGGCACGAAGTCCGCGTCGGCCACGTAGAGGCCGCGATCGGCGTAGGCCAGGCGATCGGCCTCGGAGATCGCGTGCACCGCGAGCGGGTCCGCTTCGAGCAGCGCGGGCGTATTGACCTGACGCGGCTGGAGGCTCGCGAGCGCATAGCGCGGGTCACGCTTCTCGAGCGCTTCGAGCGTGCCGAGGATCTGCGCGATGGCGATGCCGCCCGACGACGGCGGCGGCATGCCGCACACCTTCCATTGCTTGTAGTCGGTGCACACGGGCTTGCGCTCGACGGCCTTGTATTGCATCAGGTCCTTGGCCGAGAGGCTGCCCGGATTCGGATGGCCGTTGACCTTGGTGACGATCTCCTGCGCGATCTGGCCGGTGTAGAGCGCGTTCGGCCCGCGCCGCGCGATATCGCGCAGTGTCTGCGCGAGTTGCGGGTTCTTGATCATCGTGCCAACCGGCTTGGCCTTGCCTTGGGCATCGAGGAAGTAAGCCGTCATTTCCGGCGAGCCGCCCATGAACTTGTCCGCGGCCACCTGCGTGTAGAGCCGTTGCGACATCGGGAAGCCGCTGTCGGCCAGCGTGATCGCGCGCTGGAACAGGCGCGCCCATGGCAGGCGACCATGCTGGCGGTGCGCCATCTCGAGCGCGCGCAGCACGCCGGGCGTGCCGACCGAGCGGCCGCCGATCTGCCCTTCGGAAAACTCCATCGGCTTGCCGTCGGGGCGCATAAACAGGTTTTCGGTGGCGCCGGCTGGCGCGGTTTCGCGGCCATCGAAGGCCTGCACGCGCTTGCCGTCCCAATACATGATGAACGCGCCGCCGCCGATGCCGGTGGCCTGCGGTTCGACCAGTGTGAGCACGGCCTGCATCGCGATGGCCGCATCGATCGCGGAGCCGCCGGCACGCAGGATTTCGCGCCCTGCTTCGGTGGCCAACGGGTTGGCCGCTGCGGCCATATGGCGCTGGCCGTATGTGGTGGTCATCCCCGGGCGATAGCCCGAAGCGACCTCGGGCGCGGCCGGCAGCGCAGCTGCGGGAGCTGCGGCTGGCGCGGTGCTCGGGGCGGCAGTCTGCGCGGCGCTACCGTCGGCAGCTTTGTCGGTCGTACCGCAGGCGCCAAGCGCCGCGACGATGGCTAGCGCAAGTGTCGCGCGCCAGAGGATGTTATTGGAGTTCTTGCTCTCGTTTGACGCGTCGGACATGCCAGCTCTCCTGGGGGGAAGAATGTTGGCGATTGTAGCGGCTTGGGCGGCTAGTGGCGGCTTAGTTCAAGCAGGCGTCTGGACGGTGAGCCCACACCTCGGCCAATGTCTTGGTCCGAAGGCGATTCCGCATATCCCTGTTTCCACCCCCATGCCTCGACGCAATGATCACGCGCCAATCGGCATTCCCGGACCGCGCGTCCCGACTTGGGGCCATCTCCACTACATCATCTCTCACAAACATTTGCTGCCGACATCCGCGCATCACTGGCCTCATTTGCTTGGCAGCTGCCGCCACTGAGGCGATTCGAGTGCGTCAATCGTACAAACAGCAGAGAGATTCACAGAACTACGGACGGTAACCATAGACACTCTTCATGGAATCCGGATAGCCGAGGAATTCATCGAGCAACGCAAGATTATGCAACACTGCATCGGTAGTAGCGTCCATTTTGAAACGCTCGCTGGCTTCATAAGACCAAAAATCCGCAGGCCCGAAATAATGCGGACCAATTGCTAATGACAAAGCTCCCAGCCAAATTTTCCTGTCTTTCCCAATTTCATATCGAATGACATGTTTCCTGTCCACCAAGAAATGCGTATAAATACCACCATCCTCCGTATACCCATGAAGAAAACGAATCGCACTTCTTCCACCATTTCTCTCATAAAACCCCTTCACTGCGTCGTTCAGAGCATTAATGCTATCCACGTCATTTTTTAATTGCATACTCCGCATCTCCTTTGGTCTCAGCGTACTTGGTCAGCAACGTCCGGAGAGCGCGCATCGCCTCATGTAGCCTTCTGATATCGCCCATGGCCTTCCTCAACTCGATGCGAAAGCGTTCCGGTCACAGACGCTCTATAGCTCTTCGGAGTAGCGAACCCCACGACCATCGCGGGCGGCATAAATTGCTTCGTATTGAAAGGTCAGCATCCAAGAACTGATTTCGGTACGAAGTCTGTTTCTTGGTGACGTCGGCGCAACGCCCTCGACACGAGAGGTGAGTGTGCGACGTGCCGTTTGAGCGTGCTATGACCGTCCAAGTGCTACATTAACGAAACCTTCGGGGCCAGCAATAAATGTTGTATCCACTCCTCCAGGGCGAAGGACGATTCCGGTCGGTGGCAACGTGAACAGCAAACAGTCAAAGAAACTTCAGAAGAGATGCTTCCGCACGCGTTATTGCTCTCCAACTCATTTCACTCCCCGTACCGCAATACGACCTACGTTTACGTTGCCATCAGATCCTATGAAGCCAACGAAATCGACAGTTTTGCCACTCATAAACATCCGACCCGAAATGGGAGTCATTCTCTCATCAACCCCCAGACTTTCATTTTTTCACTCGCCCACGATTTTCATAATTTCGCCACGAAAATCTTCCGTGGAGTCTACGGATACGATGGCATCCATGTAATCATCAACGTCATCACTCAACCAGCTTTGACCCTGCCGCTTGAGATGAATTTTCGTCACAACACTGAGATCGTCGGCCGAAATAATAGCTGTCAATACACCTGATTCCCGCCACGAATTAAAAATTGTTCGCACAAATTCGACAGCCTGCGCCAATGGTGAATTCGACACCAAGTCCTCGACATGAATTGAATTGACAAAGCACTCAAAGCCAGTGGCGTCGGGAAAATCATTCCTACTAAAATTTCCTATTTTTCCTATCGTGAAATTTAGAATATAACAATCTTCGACAGCAACAAAGCCGCTACGTGCAATCACGTCCAGACTCTCATCCAGATGAGATTCAACGTATTCATTTGCCAACATTTCACGCATGTTGTCGTTCAACTTCATTTTTTCTCTCCGAGATACTTGGTCATTGCTTTCTGAATAGCATCATTAAACCTAGGGTCGTCAAGGAGTTTGTTCACTGAACGTGGCGCATCCGGAAAACTATTTGTGTTGGGATCATAGAGATATTTCGTTCCCGCATTGTCCTGATAATGAATCTGACCGGGCCTTTGACCTGGGTTTGGGTTTTCCACGTCAATCCTCTCGCTACCCTCACCTTTCCATAACGTTTTGCTCGCCACTTTGGGTCCGTTCGCGCCAAGCATATCAACCCCCGAGCCGTTTCCCGGGTTATCGGTGTTTGCCTTGCCGCCATCCTTGGTAGCAAAGATGCCATTAGCTGAACCGAGGGACGGTGGCGCAATGACGCACACACCGGCACCCCCCGGTCCCGAGACGCAGGCTTGCACAGGCGGGAATGCTGGGCTTGCGCCCGTCGGAGGAGTATTGGGACCACCGGGACCGTCCAATTCATTCGGATTGATATAAGTCGGTTGTGGCCCATACTGAAGTACCTTCTTAACGTCATAACCGAGATCGGCGAGGCCATCGTGAATGACAACCTGCCCCTGTACCAGGGATTGGATTAGGCCTAGGACACCGCCTGCGGTCTCGCATTTTTCCGTACCTTGGCATGTGGAGGAACGGTTAAAGCGGTCTTCGTTTGCCGCAGTTGCCGCACCGGAACCGCCACCAATCAAGCTTCCTAGCCCCCCGGCCACAAGATTAGCTAGGGTATTACCCAACGCCCGATCTACGTCGGCATCGCCCGTTATACCCATAGCGGCATTGCTAAGGCTGTTGAGCTGCGGCGCAATCCCCGCAGCAATTCCGGCCCCGGCCCCGCCCGCGAGTGCACTGCCGCCACCCAGTCCTGCGACCATCGCTCCGCCGGCCGCGTGCAGTGCAATGCGATATGCCCCTCCTTCACCCCATCCCGCGACATCGGATGCGGCAGAATCGCGGGAAGCCTTGTTTACTTCCGAGGGATCGGCATCGAACCTTTCCTGTGCTTTGGCAAGGACCTTATCTGCTTCGGCTTTCTTCGAATTGGCTAGCTCTCCAATCGATTTGGCCACCGCCTCCCCGGCCGCCTGCGCCGCCGCCATCATGTCGGCCTGCTTGCCCAGAACGTTGTTCAGGTCGGGGCCCTTACCGACCGTGGTGTTGGTATTCGCGGTGTCTCGATTGAGCGCGGCGATGTCCTGATTCTGGCTGGCCTGATCGGTGATCGTGATCGTACCGGCGGCGATGCCTGACTGCGCCACACCGTGCTGACTACCGCTTTCGTGTTGCGGGATCATGGGGCTGACGCCGCCGGTGTTCTTGCCTGAGGTCGGGCCGCTAGTCTTGTCCTCGACCTTCTGGCCGAACGTCAGGCCGCCGGTGACGCCCATTGACGTGCTGCTGTAGTCGGACTTGTTCTCGATGTCGCTCCAGCTCAGCGTGCCGGTCGTCAACTGGTTCCTGTCTTCGGTCGCCGTGCTGGCGATGATCGCGCCCTTGAGGTCGGTGTTGCCCTTCACGTTGATGTCGAAGCCGCCGTCGCCGGCGAGGATGCCGGACTGCTCGGTGACGTTGGCGTAGCTGCTGTCAGCCTTGCCTTTCGACGCCGAGAACGAGCCGCTGGCGCCGCCGCCCTGGCTGATGCTCAGGCCCCCGCCTGCGCTCTTTTGTTCGGCGTGGCTTTCTTCTGTGTCCTGGCGGCTCGCGAGGTTCAGGTTGCCGCCGATGTCGGCGGAGACTTTGCCGCCGCTGACCACACCACCGAGGATGTTCGTATCGTTGCCGGATACGATCGTCACCGATTCGCTGCCGGTGACGTGGCTGTTCACCTGTGTGGTGCCAACGGTGTCGCTATTGCCCTTGCTCATCTGGCCGGATACCGAGACACCCCAGCCCTGCGCGCCGTAGGACACGCCGATGCTGCCGCTGCTGGACTTGTTGGTAGTGTGGTTTTCGTAGGTGTCTGTGGCCGAGACGATATTGACGTCGCCCTTGGCACCCGCCCGCAAGAGGATAAATCCGCACCTCCGCGCTGGATATAGCAAAGCGGCCATTTCTTCGCATTCGAGGTGACCTTCATCATTAGATGTAAATATTATTAATATCAGATTTAAACGTGTCGGCAACGCAGCGCTTTATATAGTCGCGCCGCCCGTGCAGCGCGCGCGGATCACAACGTAAAGAAATGTTCGCGGGCTGGACCCTTGCCCGATCGACCCCTACCATCGTCCGGTTTTTGTCTTACCGGGGATACATTTTCGATGCGCCGCTCCACCTCGCCGATTTCACGCAATACCCTTCTTGCCCTGCCGCTTGCTGTCAGCGCGGCTGTTCTGCTGGCCGCCTGCGGCGGTGGTGGTGACGACGCCGGCACCGCGCCGACGGCTGCTGCGCTCACCGCCAACCCCGGCACGGGCACCGGCAGCAGCGGTTCGCAGGCCTCGAACGCTGGGCCTGGCAACACAAATCCGACGACGACCGCGCGCGCGTGCTACACCGTGACCGGCAATGCCACCGCGCCAGTGACTGGCGCCATTGGTGTGCTGCCCGCGCGCGGCACTGGCGTGGCGGGTTATCGCGTGCTTGACGACGCGCGCAGCGCGGGGCTTTGCTATGCCAACTATCGCCGTGAACAGGTTGGCTTGCCGCCGTTGACGGCGCGCGATGCGTTGGGGACGTCCGCGCAGAACCATACGGCGTATATGCTCGCCAACCAGACGCTTACGCACGACGAGACGTCGGGCGCGCCGGGCTTTACGGGTGCCACCGCCGATGGGCGGATTCAGGCGGTGTATCCGACCAACGCCACGGCGGAAGTGGTGGCGACCGGTAATCGCTGGACTTCGGTGGCGGGCGCCAATCTGTCGATGTCGCCGAAGGACGCGCTGGTCGTCGATCTGATCAACGCGCCGTTTCACCGCGCGGCATTGCTCGGAAGCTATGGCTCGGCCGGCAGTGGCTTTGCCGAGAGCGTTGGCGTTGGTAGCAATGGCGGGACTTCCGCGAGCTACTTTCAGACCATCGATCTCGCCGATGCGAGCAAGGGTGGCGCGGACAATCTGATGGTCGCGTATCCGTACGACGGTCAGACCGATGTGCCGGCCAGCTGGGTCAACAACGAAAGCCCGAATCCGGCGCCGGCTTATGCGGGGCAGACCATTGGGTATCCGGTCACGCTGCAGGCGATCAATACCTCGCTGGCGTTCAATGCGGATACGTTCACGATTACCGATGCGCAGGGGCGCAATGTGAGTTGCGCGAAGGTGGATGCGCGCACGTCAGGCATGTCGAGCGCGGCGCGGGGGCTGGCGATGTGTACGCCGGTGGCACCACTGACTAGCGGTACGCGTTACAACGTGACGGTGACGGGGACGTTGGGTGGGCAAGGGGTGAATCTGAGCTGGTCGTTCACGACGCTGTAGCGCTGAGTAGACGCGGGCGCCCTCACCCCCGGCCCCTCTCCCCGAGGGAGAGGGGAGAAAACAATAGGTAATTTAACTTTCACCCTCTCCCCCGCCCCTCTCCCTCAAGGGAGAGGGGAGCAAACCGTTGGCGTGCGGCGGCTTTCCCTCAAGGGCGAGGAAAGCAAACCGGCAGCACATAAGCGTGGCCACTGCGCCCGCTTTTCTTCGCTAAGGCGAAAGCAAACCATGAGCACGCGATGGCTCATCCGAGCCCGGGCTCTCCCGGCGAGGCGCTGGCGGGCGTCACCTCCGACATGCCGCCGAGCGACTGCATGACTGCCAGCAACTGCTCGCGCAGCCAGCGGTTCGCGCCATCGTTCTCGCCGCCGCCGTGCCAGTACAAATGCAGCTCGAGTGCGGGCACTGCGAACGGTAGCGCGAGGATGTGGTTCGCGTACGGCTCGTTGGCGATGCGTGCATAGCGCAGCGGCAGCGTCGCCAGCAAGTCGGTGCAACTGACCACGCGGCACGCGCCCGCGTAGTGTTGGCAACGCAGTCGCACGCGGCGCGTCAAACCCATGCGGTGCAAAGCCTGGTCCTCGAGCCCCGCGCCGCGCCGGCGCGACGATACGTGCAGGTGCTCGGCCGCGAGATAGCGCTCCAGCGTCAGTTCTTTCTTCACCAGTGGATGATCACGCCGCGCCAGCACCACCATCGGGTCCGACATAAACGCCGAGTGATGCACGGCCGGCGATACCGGCAGCAGGATATCGATCGCGGCATCGAGTGTGCCCGCCAGCAATTCCGACTCCATCTCGCGCCGATCGAAGCGGATCGCGGCGATCTCCACCTGCGGTGCCAGTTCGGTGACGCGCGCCATCAGCGGTGGCAACAGCGTCGACTCCAGCGCATCGCGCATGCCAATCGTAAAGCGCCGCACCGTCGCAGTGGGATCGAAGTGCGGCGTGTCCTGCAGCGTGCGCGCAAACGACTGCAGCGCGCCCCGCACCTCGGCCGAGAGCGAGCGCGCGAGCGGGGTCGGTGCCATGCCCTGCCCGCGCCGCTCGAACAACGGATCGTCGAACACCGCGCGCAACCGCCCCAGCGCATGACTCACCGCCGGCTGCGTCAGGTTCAGCTGACGCGCGGCCGCCGTAATGCTGCCCTCGCTGTAGATGGCGTCGAACACCACAAAGAGGTTGAGGTCGATCCGGGATAGCTGCATGCCGGCCATTCTGTCACGGAATGCAGGCCATTGATACTGGCAAATCCAGTAAATTCATTTCTCTAATTACTGGGCATCGGGTAGAGTGGCCAGCATCGCTGAGCGCAGACCAGGAGACACCATGGATTTCGACTATTCCCCGAAAGTCAGGCAGATGCAGGAGCGCCTGCTGGCGTTCTTCGACGCGCATATCTACCCGAACGAAAAGAAGTTCTACGCCGAGATCCAGGCCAACCGCGAAGCCGGCAACGCCTGGGTACCGACGCGTGTGGTCGAGGACCTGAAACCGCTCGCGCGCGAAGCCGGCCTGTGGAACCTGTTCCTGCCGCGCTCGCCGCGCGCGCCGCAGGGACTGTCGAATCTCGAATACGCGCCGATGTGCGAAATCATGGGCCGCGCGCCATGGTCGGCCGAAGTGTTCAACTGCTCCGCGCCGGACACCGGCAACATGGAGACGTTCGAGCGCTACGCCTCGGAGGAACTCAAGGACCAGTGGCTCGAGCCGCTGCTGCGCGGCGAGATTCGCTCCGCGTTCCTGATGACCGAGCCCGACGTTGCCTCCTCCGACGCTACCAACATCCGCTGCAGCATCGAGCGCGATGGCGACCATTACGTGATCAACGGCACCAAGTGGTGGTCGTCGGGCGCGGGCGATCCGCGCTGCAAGGTCTACATCGTGATGGGCAAGACCAATCCCGACGCGGGCCGCCATGAACAGCAGTCGATGATCGTGGTGCCGGCCGACACGGCGGGTATCACCATCAAGCGCTTCCTGCCCGTGTTCGGCTACGACGACGCGCCGCACGGCCATATGGAAATCGAGCTCAAGGACGTGCGCGTGCCGGCCGGCAATCTGCTGCTCGGCGAGGGTCGCGGATTCGAGATCGCGCAGGGTCGCCTGGGCCCGGGCCGCATCCACCACTGCATGCGCAGCATCGGCGTGGCCGAGCGCGCGCTCGAACTGCTGTGCAAGCGCGCGCTGTCGCGTGTGGCGTTCGGTAAGGAGATCGCGCGCCAGGGCGTGACGCAGGAGCGCATCGCCGAGGCCCGCTGCGATATCGAGATGGCCCGTCTGCTGACGCTCAAGGCGGCTTTCATGATGGACACCGTGGGCAACAAGGTGGCCAAGGCCGAAATCGCGATGATCAAGGTGGTGGCGCCGAACACCGCGCTGCGCGTGATCGACTGGGCGATGCAGGTCCACGGCGCGGCAGGCGTGTCGAACGATTTCCCGCTCGCGAGCTGGTGGGCGCATCAACGCACGCTGCGCTTTGCCGACGGTCCGGACGAAGTCCACCGCAACGCGATTGCCAAGCTTGAGCTGGCCAAGCACATGGACGTCAGCGCCGACAGTATCCGCATGCCCGTGACGCGCGGCAGCTGAAGACCCCGCCCGCCACAGGCTTATTCCTTCCGTGCTCTAATCGGCGATCCATTTCAGTCCAGCACTGAGCTAGCGAGGAGAGCACGGAATGATCGATGTTTATACGTGGGCGACGCCCAACGGCCACAAGATCCACATCATGCTCGAGGAATGCGGCCTCGAGTACAAGGTGCACCCCATCAATATCGGCGCCGGCGACCAGTTCGGCGACGACTTCCTCAAGATCAGCCCCAACAACAAGATTCCCGCGATCGTCGACCCGGATGGTCCGGACGGCAAACCGATCTCGCTGTTCGAGTCGGGCGCCATCCTGCTGTACCTCGCCAGCAAGACCGGCAAGTTCCTGCCCGAGGACGTGCGCGGCAAGTATGATGCGCTGCAATGGCTGATGTTCCAGATGGGCGGCGTGGGACCGATGCTCGGTCAGGCGCACCACTTCCGCATCTACGCACCCGAGAAGATCGAATACGCGGTCAATCGCTACACCAATGAAGCCAAGCGGCTGTACGGCGTGATCGACAAGCAGTTGTCGCAGCATCCGTGGCTCGCAGGCAACAGTTACTCGATCGCCGATATCGCGACGTTCCCGTGGCTGCGCAGCTGGAAAAACCAGGGGGTGGAAATCGATGCCTATCCGCACCTGAAGCGCTGGTTCGACACCATCGCCGCCCGGCCCGCCGTGCAGCGTGGTGTGGAGGTATTGGCTGGCGAGCGCCGCGCGCTGCAGGACGACAAGGCGCGCGAGATGCTATTTGGTGCCACGCAATATCAGCGCCGCCGAAGTGCGACGCGGATCGCGAGAGCGGGTAGCGAAAAAGGGTAGCGAAAATGCCAGATTTGACAAGACGCGCGGGCGACTTGTATGTGACAATCGGCGGCGATCGCCGGCCTGATCGCCCAAATTAGCGGCAGAAAGCGGCCTGACACCGATAGAACGGAGACCTATAGTTTGTCGGCATAGTCCGGCGAAAGCCCTTAGTCTCTGAGCGACTTAAAATCCACAACGGCTCATGACTGGCGACCCTCTCAAGCTATTCGGCCGACATTTGACGTGGTTGCGCAAGCAACGCGGCTGGTCGCAGGAAGCACTCTCGCTCGAAAGCGGCCTCGCTCGATCCTACCTCAGCGGCATCGAGCGCGGTACGCGAAATGTCGCGCTCTACAACATCTGCACGCTCGCCGATACGCTCGGCGTGCCGCCGCCGGAGATGCTCGACTTCTCGAAGCACACCGACGAATCCGACGTCGACGAACCGCGTTCGCCGTTCGACCCGGAGTCGTCCCCGGCCGTGCAGGCCACGCTGCGCTATATGGCCGCGCTCGACAACACCGAGCAGGACGTGGTGGCGGCGGTGGCGCGTGCCTTGGCCAAGAAGCACGCGCGGCGTCTGGCGGACGATAACTGACGCGCAGACGACCACCGACGGGCGGACGATAACCGAAAACGGCGCCACAACGTACGATTCAAACGCCCAGCATGCCCTGGCGTTCGATGAAGGCGATCACTTCGTCCAGTCCCTGCCCCGACTTCACGCTGCCCATCACGAACGGACGCTCGCCGCGCATCTTGCGAGTGTCGCTCTCCATGACCTCCAGCGACGCGCCCACGTAGGGCGCGAGATCGGTCTTGTTGACCACGAGCAGGTCGCTCTTGGTAATACCCGGGCCACCCTTGCGCGGAATCTTCTCGCCGCCGGCCACGTCGATCACGTAGATCGTCAGGTCGGACAGCTCCGGGCTGAACGTGGCCGCCAGATTGTCTCCGCCCGACTCGATGAAGACGACGTCGGCATCGGGAAACTTCGCCAGCATGCGATCGACGGCCTCCAGATTGATCGAGGCGTCCTCGCGAATCGCCGTATGCGGGCACCCGCCCGTCTCCACGCCCATGATGCGCTCGGCCGGCAAGGCGCCCGAGATCGTCAGCAGGCGCTGGTCTTCCTTGGTGTAGATATCGTTGGTGATGGCGACCAGGTCATAGCGATCGCGCATCGCCTTGCACAGCATTTCGAGCAGCGTGGTCTTGCCGGAGCCTACCGGGCCGCCGACGCCGACGCGCAGCGGAGGATTCTTCTTGGTACGGGTCATGAGTACGGTTTGAATCAGATTCGGTTCAGGAACGGAATAGCCGGGAGTATTGCGTCTCGTGTCGCGCGGACAGCAGCCCCAGCATCGGAGAAAACGTGGAAAGCCGCGGCGGATTGGCGTCGGCGCGTTGCTGCGCGGCGTCGACCATCTCGCCGACCGGGCCATGCAGCGAGCGCAGGATATGTTGCCCGGCCACCTGCCCCAGCGGCACCGCCTTGAGGGCGGCGGCCACCTGATTCTCGGCCCACGTGAACGCATACGCGGCCAGGCCATCGCGCGCATCGATCTGCAGCGCCACGCAGGCGGCCGTGAATGCAGTGGGCAGGCACACCGGGGCCAGCGACGTCAGCCCGGTGCGCATGGCCTCGTCACCCCATGACATTTGCGCGATCAGCTTTGCAAGCGACCAGCCCATCTGTTCGGTTTCCAGACGCAACTCGGCGGTCTCGCGCGTCGCGTGGAACCAGTCGTTCCATTCGCGCACGGCGGCCAGATCACCAGCCTGCCAGGCGCGATGCAGGAGCAGCCAGACCGGCGCCTCGCACGTGGCCTGCACGTGCGTGAGGTTGTCATGGATCCAGCGGCTGGCCGTCGCCGCATCGCGCACGATGCCGCAATCGATCGCGGCCTCGAGCCCCTGCGAATAGCTGAAGCCGCCAATCGGCAGCGCGGGCGATGCCAGATGCAGCAGCGAGATGAGCTGAGGTAATGAGGTCATGCCGCGGCGGTCACTCAGTGGCGATGAGCGTGACCATGGCCGTGCGCATGATCGTGGTCGTGATCATGATCGTGATCGTGATCGCAGTCGGGACCGTGCTTGTGGCCATGATCATGACTGTGACTGTGCCCGCGATCATGGTCATGATCATGGTCATGACCGTGGTCGTGTCCATGATGCTCATGGAACACCGCCTGCGCGGCCGCATAGTCTTCCGCGAACGTCGCGTCGTGCCCATGCTTGTGGCCGCCGCCATACGCCCCAGCCTCGGGCTCGAACGGCAGCTCCGCGCGCGCGATGGTCACGCCCAGACGCACGAGCATGTCCGCGAGCACCGGGTCGTATTCAAGCCGCAGATAGTCGCGCCCTACTTCCACCGGCGTGTGGCGATTGCCGAGGTGGTAAGCCGCGCGCATCAGGCTCAACGCGTCGGCAGCAGTCACCTGCAGCACCGACTCGGCGGCCGCCTGGACCTCGACGAAGGCGCCGTCTTCGGCCACCAGCAGGTCGCCACCGCGCAGCACGGTACCGCGCGGCAGGAACAGCGCCACCTCGTTGCCATTGTCGAGCGTCGCGCGCAGGCGGCTCTTGCTGCGATCACCAAACGGCAGCACGAGTTTGACCGCGCGCTTGACCAGCACCGGAGCAATCCCATGCGGGGACGGCAAATGTTTATCGATCTTGATCACAATACAACCGCTCAGAACAGAAAATACCGCTGCGCCATCGGCAGCACGGTCGCGGGCTCGCACGTCAGCAACTGACCGTCGGCGACGACCTGATAAGTCTCCGGATCGACGGTCACCTGTGGCTGCCAGTCGTTGAGCACCATGTCGCGCTTGGACACCGTGCGCGTGCCGCGCACTGCGGACAGCGTCTTGGCCAGACCATAACGCTCGCCGACGTTGGCCGCAAGCGCCGCCTGCGAGACAAAGGTCAGCGACGAGCGCGGCAACGCACCGCCCGCCGACGCAAACATCGGTCGATAGTGCACGGGCTGCGGCGTCGGGATCGATGCATTGGGATCGCCCATCGCGGCCGCGGCGATCATGCCGCCCTTGAGGATCAGACTCGGCTTGACGCCGAAGAACGCGGGCTTCCACAGCACGAGGTCCGCCCACTTGCCGACCTCGATCGAGCCGACCTCGTGGGCGATGCCGTGCGTCAGCGCCGGGTTGATCGTGTACTTGGCGATATAGCGGCGCACCCGGAAATTGTCGTGACCACCGCGCGCATCGTGCGGATCGCCGGGCAGCTTGCCGCGCTGCGCCGCCATCTTGTGCGCGGTCTGCCAGGTGCGGATGATCACCTCGCCCACGCGGCCCATTGCCTGCGAGTCGCTCGAGATCATCGAGAACGCGCCGAGGTCGTGCAGGATGTCCTCCGCCGCGATGGTTTCGCGGCGAATGCGCGATTCCGCGAACGCGATGTCCTCGGCAATCGACGGATCCAGGTGGTGGCACACCATCAGCATGTCGAGGTGCTCGTCGAGCGTATTCACGGTGTACGGCCGCGTCGGATTGGTCGACGACGGCAGCACATTGGCCTCGCCGCACACCTTGATGATGTCCGGCGCATGGCCACCGCCCGCGCCTTCGGTGTGATACGTATGAATCGTGCGGCCCTTGAACGCGGCGATGGTGGCCTCGACGAACCCACCCTCGTTGAGCGTGTCGGTATGGATCGCCACCTGCGTGTCGGTGGCATCGGCCACGCTCAGGCAGGTATCGATCGCCTGCGGCGTGGTGCCCCAGTCCTCATGGAGCTTGAGGCCAATGGCGCCGGCCTCCACCTGCTCGGTCAGCGGCGCGGCCAGGCTGGCATTGCCCTTGCCGAGAAAGCCGATATTCATCGGGTATGCGTCGGCTGCCTGCAGCATGCGCTCCATGTACCACGGCCCCGGCGTGACCGTGGTCGCGAACGTGCCCGTGGCCGGGCCGGTGCCGCCGCCGATCATCGTGGTCACGCCGCTCATCAGCGCTTCCTCGATCTGCTGCGGGCAGATGAAGTGGATATGCGAATCGATGCCACCGGCCGTGACGATCATGCCCTCGCCCGCGATCACCTCGGTACCGGGACCGACCACGATCGTCACGCCGGGCTGGATATCAGGGTTGCCGGCCTTGCCGATCGCGGCGATACGCCCACCCTTGAGGCCGATATCGGCCTTGACGATGCCCCAGTGATCGACGATCAGCGCATTGGTGATGACGGTATCGACGCAGTCCTTCGCCATGCGCTGGCTCTGCCCCATGCCATCGCGAATCACCTTGCCGCCGCCGAACTTCACTTCCTCGCCATAGATCGTGTAGTCACGCTCGACCTCGATCACGAGGCCGGTATCGGCCAGCCGCACGCGATCGCCCGTGGTCGGGCCGAACATCTCGGCATAGGCCTGCCTGGAGATCTTCACCATTACAGCGCTCCCATGATCTTGCCGTTGAAACCGTAGACGATGCGGTCGCCATCGAGCGCGACGAGCTCGACCGTGCGGCTCTGTCCCGGCTCGAAGCGCACCGCGGTGCCCGCGGCGATATTGAGCCGGAAGCCGCGCGCGGCCTCGCGGTCGAACGCGAGCGCGGGGTTGGTCTCGTAGAAATGGAAATGCGAGCCGACCTGAATCGGACGATCGCCCGTATTGGCCACCGACACACTCACGGTCGCGCGGCCCACATTGAGTTCGATCTCGCCGTCGAGCGGCATCAGTTCACCGGGAATCATCGCGATGCTCCTTGTATGTGGGCGTCATGCCACCAGCAGGCCCACGCCGTACAGCGCCACGCCAGCCCCCGCGATACGCGCGAGCCAACCCGCATAACGACGCAGCACGGCGCCAATGCCGATGCCCGCGCAGTGCAGGCCCATCGTTGCCAGCGCAAAACCGCCCACGTAGGCCAGCACCGTCGGCAAGGCCGCGGCCGTGGCCGGCAGTTCGGCGCCATGTGCATAGCCGTGAAACAGCGCGAAGCCGCCGACGATCGCCATGCCGGCGACCGCAGGCAGTTGCGCGCGCAGTGCGACCAGCAGACCGATCACGAGCAGCGAGGCCGCGATCATCGGTTCGACGGCGGGCAGCGCAAAGCCGGTCAGGCCGAGCACCGCGCCCACCAGCATCAGCACCACGAACGCGAGCGGCAGGCGCAGCAGTTGCGCGGCGGTCGGCTGTTGCCCATGGCTGCCGCGCGTGGCAAGCGCGCTCCACACGCCGACCGATGCCATCGCCAGCAGGTGGTCGGCACCGGTCAACGGGTGCAGCAGGCCGGCGAAGAAACTACCGGGCACGGTGGTGGCCTCATGCCCCGGATGGGCAAAGGCGGCGACGGCCGTGAGCGAGAGAGCGGCGCCGAGCGCCAGCGTGCGAGCGGTTTTCTTCATTCTGCGTTCTCGTGTAGGGTGCGTGGAGCGTGCGTAGGGGTGCGTGGAGGGGTGTTCAGACAATCGGGTGATGAACGGTGACGAGCTTGGTGCCGTCCGGGAACGTCGCTTCAACCTGGATTTCGGGAATGAGCTCGGCCACGCCGTCCATCACGTCCTCGCGCGACAGCACGGTGGTGCCCTCGTGCATAAGCTCGGCCACCGTGCGGCCGTCGCGCGCGCCTTCCATGATCGCGGCGGTGATCAGCGCCACCGATTCCGGATAGTTGAGCTTGAGGCCACGCGCGCGGCGGCGTTCGGCCAGCAGCGCGGCGGTGAAGATCAGCAGCTTGTCTTTCTCTCGCGGCGTGAGTTCCATCGTCGGAGTTCCTTGTCGTGTGTCTCGTTGGATTGAGGTGTCAGGTGGCCCACAGCCGCAGCGGCCGCGCGGGCACACCGTGGATCGGCGCGCGCAACTGGGTCCAGCAATCGATCAGCAAATGGCGTACGGGTTCGATATGTTGGCCGAGCACGCGCAGCAGCAGCATGCGTTGGTCGGCCGAGGTCATGCAGGTGACGCCCGCGCGCAGGTCTTCGCGATAGGGCAATCGTTCCGCGAGCGCTTCGGCGAGTTCAGCCGTGGCGCCCTCGCCGATCGCCCACAACGTGCCGAGCACCGGCAGACCGTCCATGCCCGGCAATGCGGTACGCAGCGCGCAATCGGCATCGACGTACGATTGTTCGATCCACAGCGGCTTGCTGGCGCCATCGAGCTCGCCCACACGCGTGTCGAGCCACAGCGCGCCCTGCGACCACCGTTCGCCGGAGGCCTGCCGGCCCAGCACCACGGCATCCCAGCCGATCGCGCTGCCACCGCGCGCCACGCGTACATCGGTGGCGATACGCGCGCGCGCGTCGTCGAACACGATGTTCTCCTGCGGCAGCCAATCGACGTGCGCGCCATCGGCGACGGTGATGCGCACCTGCTGGCTGGCCTCGCGGCCCAGCGACTTGTACCACTTGGTCGCGCCCGGCGTGGTGAGCACGGCGTGCGCGCCGGCCTCGACTGCAATATCGATCTCGAGCTGATCGCCGCCCGCGATGCCGGCAGGCGGATGCAGTACCACCGCGTGGCAGATCGCATCGCCTTCGGGGTAGAGCGGCTTCTGCACCAGCAGCGGGCCCTTGTGGCGACGCTCGACCAATGCTGTGCGCGCGCCCTCTCCATGCGCACGTGCGGAAAATCGCAGGCGCAGGTTTGCCTGCCACGTGGCAGGCACCGATGAGGACGTCACTGCGGACGTCACAGTGGACGTCACGGCGGAAGAAGGAAAATCGGGATGACGCATGAAGAAGGACAGTGCAGGCAAGCGCTATGACGACCGTCGTTGCCGGCCATCATAGCGCGCAGTCGTCGCAACCGATAGTGGACACCGATAGTGCCGATCAGACCGCAATCAGCTCGCGCACGCCATCCTGTTCCATGTTCGCGCCGGCACCTTTCGCCACCACCTCGCCGCGGCTCATCACCACGTAGTGATCGGACAGATGACGCGCGAACTCGTAGTACTGCTCCACCAGCAGCACGGTCATGCCGTATTCATCCACCAGCAGCCGCAGCGCGCGGCCGATGTCCTGGATGATCGACGGCTGGATGCCTTCGGTCGGCTCGTCGAGAATCAGCAGCTTGGGTTCGCTCATCAGCGCGCGGCCGATCGCGAGCTGTTGCTGCTGCCCGCCCGACAGATCGCCGCCGCGACGCTGACGCATGGTGCGCAACACCGGAAACAACTGGTAGATGCGATCGGGCACGCCCGACGGCGCCTTGCGGCTGGCGGCACCGATCAGCAGATTCTCCTCGACCGTCAGACGCGGAAAAATCTCGCGCCCCTGCGGCACATAGGCCATGCCCGCGGCCACGCGTTCGTACGGCGCTTTCTTCTCGAGCGCGTTGCCGCTCCAGCTGATGCTGCCGCTGCGCGTGGGCACCACGCCCATCAGGCATTTGAGCAGCGTGCTCTTGCCCACGCCATTGCGGCCGAGCAACGTGGTCAGCTTGCCTTCGGGCACGTCGAAACTCACGTTGCGCAGGATATGGCTGCCGCCATAGAACTGATTCAGTGCATTGACCTGCAGCATCGTTATCTTCCCAGGTAGGATTCGATCACGCGTTCGTCGCGCTTGACGGCGTCGAGCGTGCCCTCGGCCAGCAGGCTGCCTTCGGCCAGCACGGTCACGCGGCCGGTGTCGCCCGCGAGCGCGGCCACGAACTCCATATCGTGCTCCACCACCATCATCGAGCAGCTGCCGCGCAGACTGTTGAGCAAACCCGCGAGCTGCATGGTTTCCTCGTCGGTCATGCCGGCCACCGGTTCGTCGAGCAACAGCAGTTGCGGCTGCTGCATCAACAGCATGCCAATCTCGAGTCGCTGTTTCTGGCCGTGCGACAGCAACCCGGCCGGACGGTAGGCTTCATCTTCGAGGCCCGTCAGTGCCAGCGTCTCCTCGATGCGGCGATGCCCCTCGCCGGTCAGCCGCGCGCGCAGCGACGACCACCAGCGCTTGTCGGCCTTCATCGCCAGTTCGAGGTTCTCCCACACCTGATGCTGCTCGAACACCGTCGGCTTCTGGAACTTGCGGCCGATACCGACCTGCGCGATGCGCGGCTCCGTCATGCGCATCAGGTCAATGGTCTGGCCCAGGAACACGCGCCCGCTTACGTTCGCGTTGCGCGGACCGGTCTTGCCGGTGATCACGTCCATCATGGTGGTCTTGCCGGCGCCGTTGGGGCCAATCACGCAGCGCAGCTCGCCATGGTCGATCGAGATCGACAGCTTGTTCAGCGCGCGGAAGCCGTCGAACTGCACGGTGAGGTCCTCCACGTAGAGGATAGGACCGTGGGTGACATCGATGACGCCGGGCTCGACGATGCGCCCGAGCCCCGTGGTCTCGCCGCTCTCGGCTTGTTGGAGATCCAGTGCGGCGTTCATGCTTCCCTCCCGACCGGTGCGCTCGCGTTCTCGATCTTTCCCTTCGCCGTGCGGCGCGCGGACAACCGGCGCCACAGGCCCACCACGCCATCCGGCAGGTACAGCGTCACCAGCACGAACATCGCGCCGAGCAGGAACAGCCAGTACTCGGCGAAGTACGCCGTGAACATGGTCTTGGCGCCATTCACGAGGAACGCGCCGACGATCGGGCCGATCAGCGTGCCGCGGCCGCCCACGGCCACCCACACCGCCATCTCGATCGAATTGGCCGGCGACATCTCGCCCGGGTTGATGATGCCGACCTGCGGCACATACAGCGCGCCCGCGATGCCGCATAGCACCGCCGAGAACGTCCACACGAACAGCTTGTAGCCGAGCGGGTTGTAGCCAGAGAACATCACGCGCATTTCCGCGTCGCGCACCGCCGTGACCACCCGGCCGAGCTTCGACGTCACGATGTATCGGCACGCGATAAAACCGCCGATCAGCGCGAAGAACGTCAGCACGAACAGCGCCGTGCGCGTCTGCGGCGCGGCGATCGCGAAGTCCGCGATGCGCTTGAAGTCAGTAAAGCCGTTGTTGCCGCCGAAGCCAGTCTCATTGCGGAAGAACAGCAGCATGGCCGCGTACGTCATGGCCTGCGTGATGATCGACAGGTACACGCCCTTGATGCGCGAGCGGAACGCGAAGAACCCGAACAGCCAGGCCAGCACGCCCGGCACCAGGATCACCAGCAGCAACGCGTACGGCAGATGCTCGGTGCCATGCCAGAACCACGGCAGCTCTTTCCAGTCCAGGAACACCATGAAGTCGGGCAGATCGCTCTTGTACACGCCCTCGCGGCCGATCGAACGCATCAGGTACATGCCCATCGCATAACCGCCCAGCGCGAAGAACAGACCGTGGCCGAGGCTCAGGATGCCGCAGTAACCCCACACGAGGTCGAGCGCGATGGCCGCCAGCGCGAAGCACATGATCTTGCCAACCAGTGTCAGGCCATAAGCCGACAGATGGAGCGGGTGGCCTTCCGGCACCAGCAACGCGCAGATCGGCACGCCGATCGCCACCACCAGCGTCAGCAGGACCATGCCGACCCATACGCGGCGCGAGAACAGCGGCTGGCGCTCGGGTACTGACAAGCGGAACGGCGCGCCACCCGTCGCGGATTTGGATTGAAAGCTCGTCATCATGCCTCCGCGCTGCGCCCTTTGAGCGCGAAAAGTCCCTGCGGCCGCTTCTGGATAAAGAGGACGATCAGCACCAGGACGAAGATCTTGGCCAGCACCGCGCCATAGAACGGCTCGATGAATTTGTTGATGATGCCCAGGCCAAACGCGCCGACGATGGTGCCGGCCAGCTGGCCCACGCCGCCGAGCACGACCACCATGAACGAGTCGATGATGTACGCCTGCCCGAGATCCGGACCGACGTTGCCGATCTGGGACAGCGCGCAGCCGCCCAGACCCGCGATGCCCGCGCCGAACGCGAACGCGTAGCTGTCGACCTTCCACGTACGCACGCCGACGCAGGCCGCCATCGTGCGGTTCTGCGTGGTGGCGCGCACGAACAGACCGAGACGCGTGCGATTGAGCACGCCCCAGGCAATGGCCACCACGGCCAGCGCGAACAGGATGATGATCACGCGGTTGTACGGAATGACGAGGCCAGGCAGCCATTCCATGCCGCCGCTCATCCATACCGGGTTGGCTACCTCGACGTTCTGCGCGCCGAAGATCGTGCGCACGGCCTGCTGGAACAGCAGGCTCACGCCGAACGTGGCCAGCAGCGTTTCCAGCGGACGGCCGTACAGGTGACGCAGCACGATACGTTCGAGCGCGAAGCCCACCACGGCCGCCGCGAGGAACGAGGCCGGCAAGGCCGCCACCAGATACCAGTCAAATGCATTCGGCGCATAGGCGCGGAACAGCGTCTGCACCACGTATGTGGCATACGCGCCGATCATGAGGAATTCGCCGTGCGCCATATTGATGACGCCGATCAGGCCATAGGTGATGGCCAGGCCCAGCGCGGCCAGCAGCAGCACGCTGCCGAGGCTCAGGCCCGCAAACAGATTGCCCACGAGGTCGGCACGGCGCTGGTCGCTGCGTAGCGTGTCGAGCGCCTGTTGCGCGGCCAGGCGCACGTCGGCATCGGGCTCGCGATACTTGCCGGTCTCGTCCTTCTCCATCAGCGGCGCCAGCTTCTGGCGGCTCTGCGGATTGCTGTCGTGGCCAAGGATGCGGATGGCCTCGAGTCGTGCGTCGCGCGCGGCATCGGCCCCATCGGCGAGCACCGTATTGGCCCAGATCACGTCGAGGCGCGCGCGCAGCCCGGCATCGGCCTCGGCTTTGCGCGCGGCCGCCACGACCTCGCGCGAGGCATTCTCGGGCGCATCGAACAGCGTGTTGATGGCCTGCGTGCGCACCGTGATATCGGGCGACTGCAGTTGCAGGCTGCTGGCGGCGCTATCGACGAGCGCGCGCAGGCTATTGTTGAGCGTCAGTGATTCCAGCTCGTCCGGCTTCACGGTCACGGCCTGGCCGCTGATCGCATCGACGAGCTTGTCGCCATCCTGGCGCACCATGCCGACCGAGGGCGCGTATTGCAGCGTATCGTCCTGCAGGGCCTTGAGGATCGGCGCGGCCTGCTCGGGCGAGGCCTTGGTCAGCGCCGTCACGGCGGCGGTCTTTGCGTCGAAGTCGTCTGCGGCCAGCGGCTTGAGATCGGCTTGCGTCAGTGGCGCGGCCCAGAGCGGCGCGGCGGCCAGCAGCAGCGCTGCCAGCATGGCGCGGAGCCATGATCGGAATAAGGGTCGAGGCATAGAGCTAACTGAGGGGCTGGCGGAGTGAATAGGTAGCGCGTTTTTTACGTCAACGACGTCGCGTCTAGGCTTTGGTGGCCGCGGGAGGAGGCTCCCCTCTCCCGCAGGAGAGGGGTCACAACAGGGTTAAGCCGGTGGCTTAGTTCACCTTGTCCGGCTTGCCTTCGTTACCCGCGATAAACGGGCTCCACGGCTGCGCGCGGATCGGCTTCGCCGTCTTCCACACCACGTTGAACTGACCGTCGCCCTTCACTTCGCCGATCATCACGGGCTTGTACAGGTGATGGTTGTCGCCCATCGTCAGCGTGAAGCCATCCGGTGCCTTGAAGGTCTGGCCGTACATCGCGGCGCGCACCTTGTCCGGATCGGTCGAGCCGGCCTTCTTCACTGCCTGCGCCCACATATGGATGCCCACGTAGGTGGCTTCCATCGGATCGTTGGTCACGCGCTTGTCGCCGCCCGGCAGGTTGTTGGCCTTGACCCATGCCGCCCATTGCTTCTTGAACGCCTCGTTCTCCGGGTTCTTGATCGACATGAAGTAGTTCCATGCGGCCAGGTGGCCGACCAGCGGCTTGGTGTCGATGCCGCGCAGCTCTTCTTCACCCACGGAGAATGCCACCACCGGCACGTCCTTGGCCTTCAGGCCGGCGTTGCCGAGTTCCTTGTAGAACGGCACGTTGGAGTCGCCGTTGATCGTCGAGATCACCGCCGTCTTGCCGCCCTGCGAGAATTTCTTGATGTTCGCGACGATGGTCTGGTAGTCGCTATGACCGAACGGCGTGTAGACCTCCTCGATGTCCTTGTCGGCCACGCCCTTGCTCTTCAGGAACGCGCGCAGGATCTTGTTGGTCGTGCGCGGATATACGTAGTCCGTGCCCAGCAGGAAGTAGCGCTTGGCACCGCCGCCTTCCTTGCTCATCAGGTATTCCACGGCCGGGATCGCCTGCTGATTCGGCGCGGCGCCCGTGTAGAACACGTTCTTCGACATTTCCTCGCCCTCGTACTGCACCGGGTAGAACAGCAGCGAGTTCAGTTCCTCATAGACCGGCAGCACCGACTTGCGCGACACCGACGTCCAGCAGCCGAACGTCACGGCAACCTTGTCGTTGGTAATCAGCTGACGTGCCTTCTCGGCGAACAGCGGCCAGTTCGATGCCGGATCCACCACCACGGGCTCGAGCTTGCGGCCCAGCACGCCACCACTCTTGTTGATCTCGTCGATCGTCATCAGGGCCACATCCTTGAGCGACGTCTCGGAAATGGCCATCGTGCCCGACAGCGAATGCAGGATGCCGACCTTGATCGGATCTTTCGACTGCGCCATCAGCGGGCTGGTACCGATCATCGCCGCGGCGGCTACCGCCGACAGCTTCAGCATGTCACGTCGTTTCATTGCAGCTCCCAGTTTTATGTGTGGTTAGGGACTACGCACCCCGGGTGATGCTTCTGCAACTAGCGTGCCACCATGAAAACGCGATGCCAACGTGACAAATGCCCATATTCGCACCAGCGTGGTGCCGCCCACCATCACGGCACCACGCACTCTTTTCGTGCGTTCGGACCCCTTAGTCTCCGTATTGGGGCGGATCGATGCGCTCACCGGTGTGCATGTTCTTGATCGGCTGGGACGATGCACCGAAATATGGCCGCGCCCAGACGAGCGTCCGGGCGGGCGTGTCGCGAATCGCCACGATCGAAAACTCGCTGCGCGCCGGGAACACGATCTCGGCGCCGAAGCGGTTACCGTCGGCGCGCGGCACCTCGAACTGGCGTCCGCCGGGCCCTTCCACGGCGAACACGTAGGGGCGCACATAGGTGGGATTGAAAAGGCGCGAAGCGCGATCGGCATCGGACAGCAATGCGGATTGCATCAGCGGCACCGACGAACGCACGATATCGCCCTCGACGATGCGGCCGCCGTACACCCCCGGCGCGGTGGCACCGCCACGATACGAGTTGCCCGGGAAATCGCGCAATGCCCGCACATGCTCCTCCGGTGGCCGTCGCCCACCGGCCAGCAGCATGCCAGTCACCGGCGCGGTGGCACGCTGTAACGATGGCAGCATCATCGCGCGCTCGTAGCTCGCCTCTGCCGCCGAAAAACTCCGGTTGAGCGGCGCGAAAAACGCGGCACGGCGTTCCGCCTCCGCATCTGGTAACGGCGGGGGCGGATCGAGGTGCAATGCCGGCGCGATGGACGCCACTTGGTCCGCCATGCCGGCTCCGCGCCGGGGCTCGCCCGTCAGCAGGTCCCGCGCGATGCGTGGCCTGCCGTGACGCGTCTCCGGCGCGGCCCCGGCCGCGGACGACTCCTTTAGCCGCACGTACTGCGCATGCCCATCGTTCGCGAACGCCGTGACTTCGAAACGCGTGCCGGGCAGATAGACCATCGAGGCGTTGGGCTCCGCGTGGAACGGCGTCGTGTTGCGGCCGGTACGGCCTTCGATCCGGAACAGCGTCGGCATGCCGAAGGGCGCGGCAGCACGCAACGACTCGCGCGCATCGGGCAGCGCCATGTCGGTATGCAGGAACTGCCCCGATGTCACAAGGCGGCCCGGCACAATCGACTTGCCATAAGCGCCGGGCCGCGCGGCCGCGCCGAGATACGACACCCCTGGCGTCGGCGGCAACGCGTGCAGCGCCGCAGCCAGTGCGTGCACATCGCGTGTCACCGCCCCCTCGGCCGTGGACGGACCGTCGAGGCCGACGTTGTACGCCTGCGGCAGCTTCGCGAAGATTGCGACGGGATCATAGACATCGCGATTGGCGAATACACGCTGTTCCACACGCATCCGGGCATCGTCGACCGCGCTCTGCCTGACCACCGCACGTTCGTTTTGCGCGGCTTGCGCTGTCATCGGCTGCCGCATCGCATCGAACAGCCACCGCGAGGGGTCGGCACTGGCAGCTGCGCCACTGGTCGACGCACCAGCGTTCGTGCTCGTGCCCTGCCGGTCTGCGCGATGCTCACGCCCTGCCGGATCATGCGACACCGCGCGGCGCCTTCCAAGCGCGTCGGGATCGGCCGCGTCGGTTGGCCTGACCTTATGTCCGCTAGCCAGAACCTTGACGGGCCCCGTCTCGCCCGTCAGGCGCGGATGCAAGCGCCGGCGTGCGAGTGCGGTACCCATGTCCATCTGCAGGCAAGCGCTATCGCACCCGAGCAGATTCACCTTGTCGAGCGTCGCGCCGGTGGCGCCGCGCATGCCGTTGCGCGCCAGTATCGCCATTTGCTTCGGTGACAGGCCACCCAACGTCCCGTTGCGCGGATCGCCATGACCAATCATCGTGAACTTGGTGCGTCCGTGCAGCGCATCCCGCGGCAGCGGATCCTCCATCAGGCCGTCCGCCGTCACGCGCACCGCGAGCGTGCCGGGATGCTTGCTCACGAGATGCTGCGTGGCCCGCTGCGCGGCGGGTTCGTTGCCCAGGGTGAATACGACACGATTGTCGTAACGGTTCCGCTGTACGCGCAGATCCAGCGGCTCGGTCTGCTCCGCAGGCTGCAGGCGCGCCGTGGATGAACCACGCGCGAGCACCAGACCACCGGCCATGCCCTGACGGTCGATGACGCGCACCACGCGGTCAAACGCCCCCGCCGGCGCTGCGGCAGCGTCGGCGCGCATCTGGCCGAGCGGCGGCCCCTGCTCCGCTGACGACGACGCGGCGACGTGCACGGACCGCGCGCGGTCTTCGGTTTCCGCCCCCTGCGCCTTGCTGCCGATATCCTTGCCGGACATCGGCTTGTCCGGTGACAGCAGATATCCCACGCGGCCATCGGCAAGCGCGGTCGGTGGCCGGAAGCGCGCGGGGGCACGTTTCGCCTCGGCGGATAGCAAGTCCCCTGCCTCGCCGTGGCGCGCCGTCAGTCGGCTGCCCGGACGTGCCACGCGCGCGGGTTGAATGACCGGCGGCAAGCCGATGTTGACGGTGGACTCGCGCACCTCCACCGGGCGCGCATGGGTGACCACGCGCGTGCCACCGGTCTGATAATCGACCGTGTCGGCCGCGACGGAAACATCGGCCAGGTGGGTATCCCCCGCCGACGCCAGACGCACACGTGTCGCGGCGATATGGGACCCTTTTTCCTCGGTGCGTGCGTAGTCGCGGCGCCCCACGAAGGCCCCCGGCGAGCCGACGCCCGTTGTGCCATTCGCGCGACCGACATCGAGGCTCGCGTTGATCTGGCTGCCGTCGCGGCGCGTATGTTCGCGCGTCACATCGAACGTGAGCGCGCCCCCGGCCGCGACCTCCACCGCAGTCGTCGCGGCCAGCGATGTGCCGACGAAGCGCGCATCGCCGCCGCTTGCGATCGCGACCGCGCCGTCCCGTGCCCGCACGCTGCCCGCGGTGGCGATGTCATGTCGCTCGGAACGGTTCGACACGTTGACTCCCGCACTGATGCCGAAGTACGCGGCGCCGGCCGAGAGGCCACCATTGCCGGCCACCGTTGCGCCACTGGCGACCGTCGAGGTCTCGGCTGCGCGGAATGCGAGATTTCCGCCTGCCGCCAGATCCGCCTCGGCGCCTTCGATGTGGGTTCCCTCGAAGGTCAGGTCGTCAGCCGAATGCACCGTGACTTTGCCGCGCGCATTCAGGGTCCCTGCTACCGCCGTACGATCGCGCTTCCGATCGCTGGCCGTCGCGTGATCGGCCGACACGCCGACACCCGACGCAACCAGATCGAGCTGGATGGCACCGCCGGAGTTGGTGGAGTGCCGAGCACCGGCGCGGGTGTCATGCGCGGCCAGATGGCTGACCGCTGCGCCACGGATATCGATCGCACCCTGCGCGTCGATCGCGGTGCCTTCCATTCGGGTCTGCCCTGTCGAGTGGCTCGACACGTCTCCTTGCGCGCGCATCGACGACACGACCGCAGTCCCTGTCGTGTCGCGCTCGCTGCCATCGGCCTGACGATAGTCGATCTTGAATCCCGCGCCCGCGCCGGCGCCCGTGCCCATCGTTTGCGCGGCCGACTGTCCGGCGACCACCGCCGCAGGCACGCCCACCGATGCGGAACCATAACCGCCAAGCCGCACGTTATGGTCGCTGTCATCGCGGCGTTGGTACGTGGTATCGCGCGCTGCCTCGCTGACAATCCCACCCGCCGATTGCGAGATGTTCCCGCCCGATGTCAACGCCGTGCCGATATCGCGCAGCCCCTCGTCCGCGTGGCGGACCAGATTGCCACCTGCCGTGATGTCCGTGATCACGGCCGTCGTGCTGCCCGTCGCGCTTTTCGCCTGCGCGTCGCGCCACTGCACGCCGCCTTCCACATTGATGTGCGCGGCGGGCAGCCCACTCGGTTGTTCTCCCGCTGACGCCGCGCCGATACCGGCCTGCGCACCAGCGCTCGTCGATGCGTAATAGCCGAAACCTCTTTCGCGCGAGCTCCAGCTGGTCTCGGACCGGTCCTGCGCCGGCACCATCGCAATCTGACGCGCGCGCACATGGACGTCGCCGCCCGCACCGATCCGCGCGCCCTCGACATGCAGGCGTTTGTCGCTCCGCATATGCAGCGCCCCGCCGGCATCGACTACCGATCGTTGATGCGACACGTCCAGCGTGCTCGTGCTGTGCGTGCTATCGCGAAACAGTTCGATCGTGCCATCGGCGCCCGCACTGGCGTTCGCATTAGCACCCGGCCACTCGTCCTTGCCCTCGCCCTTGCCCTTGCCCTCGGCGAACTTTCCGGTGCCCGCACCGGCGCGCGCCTGGGCATGCGTCGCGCCGCCGAGGCGAAGCGTGCTCTGACTTTCTGTGGTCGTGGCCGACGCGGCAACGATGGGCGCCGCCCGTACGTCAAGGTTGTCGGCCGCCAGCCCGAGCTCGCCAGTCGTCTTCACCTGCGCGCCTGACAGCGTGAGCGCGCCGCCCGCATGCACGGTGCCGTGACCTCCGATTTCGATCGCACTCGGCACATGCGTGCTGGCGACACGCTCCGTCACCGTGCGCGTCGTGTCATAGAGCGCGTTGTTGATGAAGTAGCCAGTCTCATGCTGCGTCGTCTGCTCGGCGATGGTGTCTGTGCGGCCGATGATCCGGACATCGCCCTCGCTGTGGAGATCGGCATTGCCGCCCACTGTCAGCTGCGCACCCGCGAATTGGGTGGCGCTTCCGCTCGATGCCCGGAGATTGCCCCCAACCTTCAGCGACGGCCGCGCGTGCCGCGTTTCACTCACGGTGCTCGTTCGCGCGGACGACCACAGCGTCCCGCTCGAGCCCGTCGCGCGCGACGTCGTACGCTTACGCGCCATCGTGTCGAACAGGAGGCGCCGGCCGGCCGTCAATATCGCGTTACCACCCGCCGTGACGTTCGCGCCCGCCACGCTGATGTCGACGGCTGCCGTCAGCGACAGGTCGCCCGTGGCAACGATCGTACCCACCACGGACGACGATTCGCCACGGTTTTCCGCGCCATCGCGCGCGTCGAACGCGTTGTTTTCAATGCTGCCATGGATCGCTTTCAGCGCTACCGTATCGCCCTCGATCTTGCCGGTATTGACGATGCGCCCCCGCGTCGTCAGTTTGACCGACGCCCCGACGATGAGACCACCGTCGTTGTGTACCGCATCGGCGGCCAGCGCAACCTCGCCCGCCTGGATGCGCGCTGTCCTCGGATTGATCGCGCGCATGCGCGGCGACAGATAGACCACGGGCATCAGCGCGGACTGACCATCAATGCGGGTCCTGACCATCCACACGATGTTTCCGTCGAGCGCGGCTTCCTGCTGCGCGGTCAGCGCTTTGCCGTACACCAGTTCCAGCCTGCTGGCGACCCGGGCGGCGTTATCCATCAAGCCGCGCATCTGATCATTGTCGTTCCGATACTGTGCCAGCACCGCCTGGCCAGTCAGCTCCGCCATCTGCCGGCGCACCTGATACTGCTCGTATCCCGCGTTGCCGACCCGCAGTTCGCGGGGGTTCGCCGCGTCACCGAGACGCGTCGCAAGATAAGTGCTGTCGACCAGCGCGTTGTCGCGCTCGGCGCGCTCTGGCAATCCTCCGCTTGCCTCGGGTCCGGACACGCGCGTCGGCTTGGGTTCGATGCTGTTCTGCGGTCCGGTCCGGGGCCTGACCTCGTTGCCGAGCTCGGGCTGGGTGCCCGGCTGAGTGTCCGGCTGAGTGTCCGGCTGAGTGTCCGGCACGGTGTCGGGCTGGGCGTCGAGTGAGTTGCCGGATGGGCTGTCGTGCTGGCTATCGCTAGCGTGCTGATCTTCGTGCTGGGTGTCCACCCAGGTGCTGGCCAAGGTGTTGGCCAAGGTGTTGGCCAAGGTATCGACCCGGGTATCGGACGAAATAGCGGGCGAGATGGCGGGCGAGATGGCGGTAGGGATGTCGGGTGGAATGTCGGGTGGAATGTCGACCCGAGTGTCGGGCTGGCTGTCAGGCTGGCTGTCAGGCTGGCTGTCGGCCCGGATGTCAGGTCCCGCCCCCATCTTCGTCTCTGGCCGAAGCAGATACAGCGGATTCTCCTCGACGATGTATCCGGCGTCGGGACGGGTGGTCTTCACGAATATCGCATGCGGTCCGCGTGCTTGCTCCAGATGCAGGCGTTCCTGCAATTCCAGCGTGCGCTCTTCGTGCCCCCCCGGATGCTTCGCCATCGCGGGATCGATGAGATCGGTCAGGGTCAGAGTCAGCTTGCCGCGGTTCATCATCGAGAAGCCGCTCCCCTCGATCTTCCGCGCGAATAAACCGGAGTGGTACACGTTCTCGAACCGCGAACTCTGAATGCTTATCCGCTCGCCCCGATACGTGCAGTTCGCGTCAGGCGGACCATCCTTGCCGCCACACGTTGTCCAGCCGAAATCGACCCGGCTGCGACCGGGCGAAAGCCAGAAATCGCGCCGCGTCTCGGTGTAGTGCCGCGTAGCATCCCGCGACTCCAGCGCAAGGTTGTCGTTGACGAGTTGAGCATCCTTGAGCAGGAACCGATTGCCGACGTCATCGTAGAGACCGAGTTGGGGATACTCCCGGCCGCTCTGATCGCCCGACACGGTGAAGCCATGCATGTCGATCGTACCGCCGCTCCACACCGTCCCCGCAAGATTCTTGAAATCGGTGAATGCCAGCGCGAGCCGCTTGCCGGCCAATATCTTCGGCGTCGTGGGGCTCACCCCCGCTGCATGCTCCTGCCACTGGAACATCGGGTGCTTGTAGTTCTGATAGTAGCGGTAGGTGCGGGTCCTGCCGTGCCAGATGTACCATTCCTTGCCATCCTTGGCCAGCTCGTAGAGCGTGGTGGTCCACCTGCGCGTATCGCCGCCAGGCACTTCGTTCCGAATCGTCGCGGCCGTCATGTCGAGCGTTCCGCCCTCGATCACACCGTGATTGGTCAGTGTGTTCGCGCGCAGCACCATCTTGCCGTCATCGCCGACGCGCATGTATCGCGCGTTATGCAGCCGTCCGCTCGCCGTGCCGCGTAGCTCCTCGTGGCCAACCAGCATGCCCTCATTCGTCAGCTCGCCAGCGCCAGCGACGTTCCCGGCCGCACTGAGATCGAATGCGCCAGCCTCCGCGCGCAGAACCAGCTTCCGCGCCACCATGACACCCTTCACCGTGTTCTCGATATGCGGTGCGATGACCGTGAGGTTCTGGCCCGACTTCACGATGCCCCAGTTCTCGAAACGCTCGCGGAGCTTGAACAGGCCGTTGCCCTTGCCGCTCTCGGCAATATGCACGCGGGCGGCCTTGGTCGCGGTCATCCCCGGCTCGAACTCGAGTTTCAGCGTGTTGGCGTAGAGGGCCATATCGCCCAGCGATACCAGCTCCGCTTCGCGTTCCACCGCGATGTTCGATGCGGCAATGCCAACCTTGCCGCCCGCCACCACGGCTTGGTCGGCCACGGCGAACGTGGAGTGTGGCACCGTGGCCGAGAGCACCTCCCTCGCCCGCACCGGCCCCCGCAGTAGGACGCCCTGATTGTCATCGTACGTAATCAGACGAATGCGGTCGGCGTACATGCCTCCAAGCTCCGAACTGTCGATGGCGGGGCCGTCATGCATCCAGCCGCCCGACGCGCGGAATGGCGTGGCGGTAGCATGCACGAACCTCGTGGCACCCGCGATCAGGTTCAGTGCCTGCGCCTGGACTTCACCGTGAACCCGGACTTTCCGCGCGACGAGGTTCGTCACGGCCTGACGCGACCCGTCGAGCCCCGCGCCGGTCACCAGGATGGTGCCCTGCCTCACATCGAGGCCACCGAACTCACCGCCGGGACGCCAATGCGGCGTCCCGGTGCCAAGCGTCACGCGATCGGTATTGAGGAAACCACAGCCCGAACATGTAATGCCGTTGGGGTTGGCCAGCACGACATCAGCCTTGCGGCCCAGCACCTCGGTAAAGCCCGCGAGCTCGCTGCGCCGGGCCGATACCACCTCGTTGACGATCACGCTCGCATCGTGCGTCATGCCGGCATTGGGCGCGACATATCCGGCCAGTTCAGAGAGCGGCGTCTCCGAATTCGCCACGGTATTGTTGAGCACTAGTCCGCGTGGGCCGACGTTGAACTGAGAATAGCGATTGTGCGAGACACCCGCCGCGTTGGCGGAAGCGATATCCGCGACGGGCACGCCGTTAGGCGCGGTATGGATCCGTACGTCATCCAGGCCGACCAGCGGCGCCGCATGCGCCGAGACGATCGGCGTTGCAATCATCGAAACGACACGATAAACAGGTTTCAAGCCACACTCCCATGTCAACTTCACACATGCGTGAAATGTCGTGGAAAGCAGTGCCGCTGGCTTTAGGCGTTCTCCGAATTTGTGACGAAGTAAGACAGTTTCAGCAATCGGCCAGATCGGACCGATGCGCGCACCAAAGAAAAAAGCCGTTCGGCTTGCACCGAACGGCTTTTTTTCCGATTGCCCGCTAACGCGTCAATGCGCCATCGGCATCATGTTGGCGTTCATGTTGTGCATGATCCAGAGCGAGCCGGCCAGCACGATGAACAGGATCAGCACGGTGAACAGGAACGCGATCACGTTGCCGCGCTGTTCGTTCGAGCTGTCCAGATGCAGGAAGAACTTCAGATGGACGACGATCTGCACCACGCCCATGCCGAGGATGACCCACAGCATCGTGGCACGGTCCATCGAACCGTCCATCACGAGCTTGAACGGAATCACCGTCAGGATCACCGCCAGCACGAAGCCGATCACATACGACTTGACCGAAGCGTGGCCGTGGGCGGCACCGTGAGAATCGCCATGCGCGGCATGGCTGGATTGATGCTGGGCCATTTACATTGCTCCCATCAGGTAGACCACGGTGAAGACGCCGATCCACACGACGTCCAGGAAGTGCCAGAACAGGCTCAGGCACATCAGGCGCTTGGTGGTGGCCGGGGTAATGCCCTTGGTCGTCAGCTGATACATCAGCACGAGCATCCACAGCATGCCGCTGGCCACGTGCAGGCCGTGCGTGCCCACCAGCGTGAAGAACGACGACAGGAACGCGCTACGATTCGGACCCGCGCCTTCGTGAATCAGATGCGCGAATTCGTTGATTTCCATCACCATGAACGCCGCGCCCAGCAGGAACGTCACGGCGAGCCAGCCCATCACGCGGCTCTTCTGCTTGTTCTGCAGCGACACCATGGCCATGCCGTAGGTGATCGACGAGAACAGCAGGATGAAGGTTTCCACGAGCACGTAGTTGAGCTCGAACAGCTCCTTGCCCGACGGGCCACCCGCCACTTCGCCGCGCAACACGGCGAATGCGGCGAACAGGCACGCGAACAAGATGCAGTCGCTCATCAGGTACAGCCAGAACCCGAAGATCGTGTTCTCGCCGGTGTCGTGATGCGCATGGTCGTGCGCGTCGTCATGCGCATGGTCATGCGCGGGGGCTTGCGCCCCAAAACGGTCCAGGACTTCAGTCGTCATGGTGTCAGGCCCCCGAAGCAACGCGCTGCAGCTGTTGCGTCTCAATCTGCTCGACCTCGGCGGCCGGCACGTAATAGTCGATATGGTCGTCGTTCGCGCGGAAGATGAACGACACCACCATGCCGATCAGGCCCGCGATGGCCAGCCACCAGATATGCCACGTCAGCGCGAAGCCCAGCACCAGGCTGAAAGCACCCATGTAGAAGCCGGCGCCCGTGTTCTTCGGCATGTGGATCTGCTCGTAACCGTCGGTACGCGGCTTCTCGCCACGCGCCTTCATGTCGGCGAACGCGTCCAGGTCACGCACCACCGGGGTGTGCGCGAAGTTGTAGAACGGCGGCGGCGACGAGGTAGCCCACTCGAGCGTGCGGCCGCCCCACGGGTCGCCGGTCACGTCGGCCAGCTTCTTGCGGTCGCGGATCGACACCACGATCTGCAGCACCTGGAAGAAGATACCCAGCGCCACGAACACCACGCCGACCACGGCAAGGTGCAGCCACGGCGTCCAGGCCGGATTGTCGGTGTGGTTCAGACGACGGGTCATGCCCATCAGGCCCAGCACGTACAGCGGCATGAACGCGAAGTAGAAACCGAGGATCCAGCACCAGAACGCGCACTTGCCCAGACGCTCGTTCAGCTTGAAGCCGAACGCCTTCGGCCACCAGTAGGTGATGCCGGCCAGGTAGCCGAACAGCACGCCGCCGATGATCACGTTGTGGAAGTGGGCGATCAGGAACAGGCTGTTGTGCAGCACGAAGTCGGCGGCCGGCACGGCCATCAGCACGCCGGTCATGCCACCGATCACGAACGTGATCATGAAGCCCAGCGTCCACAGCACCGGCGACGTGAATTGCACGCGGCCACGGTACATCGTGAACAGCCAGTTGAAGATCTTCACCCCGGTCGGGATGGAGATGATCATGGTCGTGATACCGAAGAACGCGTTCACGTTGGCGCCAGAGCCCATCGTGAAGAAGTGGTGCAGCCAGACGATGAACGACAGCACCATGATCGCGCTGGTCGCGTACACCATCGACTTGTAGCCGAACAGCTTCTTGCCCGAGAACGTGGCGATGATCTCCGAGAAGATACCGAACGCCGGCAGCACCAGGATGTAGACCTCGGGGTGACCCCAGATCCAGATCAGGTTGACGTACATCATGGCGTTGCCGCCACCGTCATTGGTGAAGAAGTGCATGTCCAGGTAACGGTCCGCACCCAGCAGGGCCAGCGACACGGTCAGCACCGGGAACGCGGCCACGATCAGCACATTCGTGCACAGCGCGGTCCACGTGAACACCGGCATGCGCATCAGCGTCATGCCCGGGGCGCGCATCTTCAGGATGGTCACCAGGAAGTTGACGCCGGTCAGCAGCGTGCCGAGACCGGAAATCTGCAGCGACCACAGGTAATAGTCCACCCCCACGCCCGGGCTGAAGTCCAGACCCGACAGCGGCGGATAGGCCAGCCAGCCCGTGCGCGCGAATTCACCGACGCCCAGCGACACGTTGACCAGCAGCGCGCCGGCCACGAACAGCCAGAACGACAGCGTGTTCAGGAACGGAAACGCCACGTCGCGCGCGCCGATCTGCAGCGGCACCACGAGGTTCATCAGACCCGTCATCAGCGGCATGGCCACGAAGAAGATCATGATCACGCCGTGGGCGGTAAAGATCTGGTCGTAATGCTCGGGCGGCAGGAAGCCCGTGTTGCCGCCGGTGGCGACCGCCAGCTGGGTACGCATCATCAGCGCGTCGGCAAAGCCGCGCAGCAGCATGATCAGCGCGACCAGCGAGTACATCACGCCGATCTTCTTGTGGTCGACGGACGTAATCCACTCGCGCCACAGGTAGTTCCATTTCTTGAAATAGGTGATGCCGCCACAAAGCGCCAGACCGCCGAGCATTACCGCGCTCAGCGTCACCATGATGATCGGCTCATGAAACGGAATCGCCGACAGACTCAATTTGCCAAACATCGTTGCTCCTAGGATTGCGCGCCCACGGCCGGCTTGGCCGGCGTGGTCATGGACACCTGTTCGTCGCCAATCGTGTTGCGCGACGTGCAGACAGGGCCGCCGTCGAAGCCTTCACGGGCTACGGCACGACCGCTCTTGTCCATGTATTGGTGCAGGACGCCGTGATACAGGTCGTTATCGACCTTGCCGTAGTACGTCACGGCCACGGCTTCGCTCGGCTTGGCGAGCTCCTTGTAACCTTCCGCGCCGAGCTGCTCCGACGATGCGCGGACCTTGGCGACCCAGGCGTCGAAGTCATAGTTCGACATGGCGAGGGTCTTGAACTTCATGCCCGAGAAACCGCCGCCGCTGTAGTTCGCCGACATGCCGTCATAGGTACCGGCTTCGTTGGCGATCAGATGCAGCTTGGTCTCCATGCCCGCCATGGCGTACACCTGGCTGCCCAGCGCGGGGATGAAGAACGAATTCATGATCGAATCCGACGTGATCTTGAAATTCACGGGCGTGTTCACCGGGAGCGCGAGCTGGTTGACCGTCGCGATCTTCAGTTCCGGATAAATGAACAGCCATTTCCAGTTCATCGCCACGGCTTCGACGGTGATCGGCTTGACGTTGGACTCGAGCGGCTTGTACGGATCGAGCTCGTGCGACGAGCGCCACGTGATGATGCCCAGCGCGATGATGATCAGGCAGGGGATCAACCAGACCACGACCTCGATCTTGGTCGAGTGCGACCAGTCGGGATCGTAAGTTGCCGAAGTATTACTAGCGCGATACTTCCAGGCAAAGACCACGATCAGAATGATCACGGGCACCACCACCAGCAGCATGAGCCAGGTGGCAATCAGGATGATGCCCTTGATGTCCACGCCGACCTGCCCTTTCGGGTCCATCAGCGTCAGGTTGCAGCCGGCCAGCAACAGCAGGCCCAGGCAAGGCAGGAACCGCATCAGGCGCGGCATTCTAGGTGTTTTCATTGTCACGACGGTCTGGTTGTGCCACGGCCTGAGAGCACGCGGCTTCAACTGCCTGATGCACGGGGCAGGAGGCGGGCTGAGCAAGGTAAAAACCGGAGGACGTGGACAGCGACTGACGACTGCGTGCGCGTGGCGCCGGAGAGGCGGTGGCGTGCGCTGAGGTGGAGGACTGCCCGAACCGTTGCGCGCCCGAGGGGCTGCAACGATTCACGATGTCTTTGCCATGTCTGCTGTTACCATCCGGGCGCGCCAGCGCTGCGCGCACGTTTTTTTGAGCAGAGATCGCAATACGTAAAGCATCGTGGGCGCGACTGTACCGCAACGCAAGTTTGAGGGTAAACCCACGGGGTACGGAAACACTGTTCTGTAAAACGGACAATTACGAAAACCTTACGGTCCGCTTACTTTTTGATTCCGAGCGCGCGCCTGGTGGCGATTTTCTACATATTTGGCGGGCCCGCGGCCCGCCCTACAGCACTAACTTCTACGCGCCGTTAACCATAACGGCGGGTAATCGATTCCGCGACGCATACCGGACGATCCGAACCTTCGCGCTCGATCGTGACGTCCCAGTAAGCCTGCCCGCCGACCAGCTCCGGCGCATTCGGCAACGGGTCGAGCCGCTCCACCTTCTGCAACTTGATGCGCGCCCGCAACCGGCTGCCCACCGGCACTGGCGAGGTGAACCGCACGCGATTGAGCCCATAGTTCACGGCCACCTTGGTGTTCTCGAACTTCAGCGCGTTGTGCATGAACTGCGGCAACAGCGACAGCGTCAGAAAGCCATGCGCCACCGGCGCGCCAAACGGCGACTCGCGCTTTGCGCGTTCCACGTCGACATGAATCCACTGATGATCGCCGGTCGCATCGGCAAACAGGTTGACCTGATGCTGCGTGATCTCGATCCAGTCGCTGACGGCCACTTCCTGGCCCTGCAGGCTTTCCAGTTCTTCCAGCGTGGCAATCGTACGCATGGGGTCTCCGCGTTGAAGGTGAAGATGAGGGTGAGTAAAGATGAAACGCTTCAGGCCGGCCGGCGGCCGTACATGCCCATGCCCTTGACGGTGCAGACTGGCTCGCCCCGCTGATTGGTGGCGCGCCAGATGGTATGGACGATGCCGCGATCAGGCTTTGAGGAGGACGGCCGCGCCTCCAGAACTTCGAGCACCACGCTCAGCGTGTCGCCCGCGAACACCGGCTTGAGCCAGCGGATTTCATCGACACCGGGCGAGCCCATGCTGGCGGTCTCGGGCGGCATGTATTGCACGAGCAGCCGCATCATGATGCCGCACGTCATCCAGCCACTCGAGATCAACCCACCGTAGATGCTATGTTCCGCCGCCGCGCGATCGACGTGAAACGGCTGCGGATCATACTGTCGTGCGAACGCGACGATCTCATCCTCGGTGACGGTGTAACTGCCCAGATGGTGTTCACTACCGACGACGTAGTCTTCGAAGTAGATCGGACGCATGGACTCTCCCCCGGTTGTCGATCAGGCCGCCTGCTGGAAGCCCGGCTGCCGCGCAAAGCGTCCGACGTGATGATCGACGTCACCGAACGTGGTGTTGATCAGCGTCAGTCGCTTGAACATATGCGCGGCCGGCAGTTCGTCGGTCACGCCCATGCCGCCATGAATCTGCACGGCCTCCTGCCCCACCGCGCGCGCGGCCTGCCCGACGCGCGCCTTGGCGGCGGACACGAAGCGGCGGCGTTCCTCCGGCGTAGCCTCGTCGAAGCGTCCCGCGGCCAGCACCGTGATCGAGCGCGCCTGTTCGGCATGAATGAACATCTCGACCATGCGATGCTGCAGCGCCTGAAAGCGGCCGATCGGCGAATTGAACTGCTGACGCGTCTTGGCGTACTCGAGCGTCGCGGCATTCAGCGCGTCGATAATGCCCACCGCCTCCGCGCACAGCAACACCGCGGCGTAGTCGGCCGTGGCCTCGAGGATCTCCCAGCCCTGCCCCGCCGTGCCGAGCAGCGTCGCCGGCGCATCGGTGAACGTGATATCGGCCGCGCGCAGGTTATCGATGGTGCGATAGTCCCGCACCGCCACGCCAGCCGCATGGCGATCGACCACGAACAGCGAGATACCGGCCTCATCCGCGTCGGCACCCGAGGTACGGGCCGACACCACCAGCTTGTCCGCCTGCGCGCCGTGGATCACCACCACCTTGCGGCCATCGAGCCGACCCTCGCCGCCACTGACCTTTGCGGTCACGCGCACGTGGTTCAGCGCATAGCGCGCCTCGGGCTCGTTGAAGGCCACCGCCAGCCTGGCCTCGCCGCCCGCCACCTGTTCCAGCAGCGCCTCCTGCCCGCCCGCCAGCTTGAGCGCATGCGCGGCGACCACGGTCGCCAGGTACGGCTCGATCACGAGCCCGCGCCCCAGTTCCTGCTGCACCACCATCATGTCGACGGCCGTGCCCGAGAACCCGCCCTGCGCTTCCGGCACCGGCAGCGCGGTCAGGCCCAGCTCGACCAGCGCGCCCCAGGCCTGGTCGCTGAAACCAGCCTCCGAACGATAGGCCGCGCGGCGGGATTCGAAGTCGTAGCTCCGGTCGATAAAGCGGTGCACCGCATCGGCCAGCTGTTTCTGTTCGTCGCTCAGGTTGAAGTCCATATCGCGTGTCTCCTCACAGCCCCAGAATCATCTGGCTGATGATGTTCTTCTGAATTTCGTTGGAACCGCCGTAGATCGAAGTCTTGCGGTAGTTGAAGTAGTACGCGGCCAGCGGCGCGGCATCGTCGAAGCCGGTCACCGCATGCTCGTGTTCGCACTCGAGGTAGGCCGTGTCGAACGGCTGCGCATACGGCCCCACCGCCTCGACCATCAGCTCGGTCAGCAGTTGCTGGATCTCGGTACCCTTGATCTTGAGCATCGACGCCTCGGGCCCCGGGCCCTTGCCCGCCGCCTCGCTCGACACCACGCGCAGCACCGTGATCTCCAGCGCCATCAGTTCGATCTCCAGCGCCGCCACCTTCGCGCCGAACACCGGGTCTTCAAGCAGTGGCCGGCCATTCTTCTGCTGCTGCCGCGCCAGACGCTTGAGGAAGCCGAGCTCGCGCTTGGAGTTGCCCACGCGCGCAATGCCCGTGCGCTCATGGCCAAGTAGGTATTTGGCGTAGGTCCAGCCGCGGTTCTCCTCGCCGACGCGATTCTCCACGGGCACCTGCACGTTGTCGAAGAACACCTCGTTGACCTCGCGCTCTTCGTCGAGCATGACGATCGGCCGCACGGTAATGCCCGGCGTCTTCATGTCGATCAGCAGGAACGAGATGCCCTCCTGTTTCTTGGCCTCGGGATCGGTGCGCACCAGGCAGAAGATCATGTCCGCATGCTGCCCCAGCGTGGTCCACGTCTTCTGGCCGTTGACGATGTAATGCCTGCCGTCGGACGTCAGTTCGGCACGCGTCTTCAGCGAGGCCAGGTCGGAGCCGGCGCCCGGCTCGGAATAGCCCTGGCACCACCAGTCGGTGCAATCGAGAATACGCGGGAGGTAGTAGGACTTCTGCGCGTCGTTGCCGAACTTCATGATGACCGGTGCGACCATCGCCACGCCGAACGGCAGCACGCCGGGCGCGCCCACGCGCGCGCATTCCTCGTCCCAGATATGGCGCTGGGTCGCGTTCCACCCGGTGCCGCCATACTGGACCGGCCAGTGCGGCGCGGACCAGCCCCTGCCCGCGAGCAGCTTGTGCCAGCGCACGAAGTCGTCGCGATTGGGCCGGCGGTGATTGAGTACCTTGGCTCGAATGTCCGCGGGCAAGGTGGCTTCCAGCCAGCCGCGCACTTCCTCGCGGAAGGCATCGTCGGCCGCCGTGTAGTTGAGGTCCATGCCTGTCTCCTGTGGCGCCGGCTCGGGGCCGGCGTGTTCTGCGAATGTGTAAACGAATGAGGCCGGCGCATCGCTGCGCCGGCCTCATTGCATTCGCCAGGACACAGGATGCGTTCAGTGCGCCGTCTGCTTCAAAGCATCCGGCACTACGAGCGGAAAGGCGTCGATGCCCTCTTCAGCCAGCGCCTGCACTTCCTCCCGGGATGCCTGACCGCGAATACCGCGTTCCGGCGCCTCGTCGTAGTGCATGCGCCGCGCCTCTTCGGCAAAGCGGTCGCCAACGTCCTCGGTCTGTGCCAGCACCTGCCGCACGGCTTTCAGATAGTGAGACTGCAGGGCCTGCAGCGCCTGTCGCGCTTCCTCGGAACCCCCGCCACCCTCTCCACTCTGCTTGCCAGCCGGCGTGCCAACCTGCTTGCCGCCCTGGTTGCCACCACCGCCCGTCGGCGCGGTCGCGCCCGACAGATTCAGGCGCGGCGCGCTCGGCAGGCGGCTGACCGCATGGTCGCCACAGACCGGGCACTGGACCAGATCGCGTGCAATCTGCGATTGCGCATCTTCCTCCGAGGCGAACCAGCCCTCGAAACGATGGTCTTGCGCACAGCGCAGGTCGAGCACCTTCATGATCTTTCCAGCCCGTCGGGCAATAGTAGCCGTGAATCGAAAATTTGTGAACGGTCGTGCTAATTTTTTTCTATCGTCATCGACGACCGTTTGTGGAACGCAAGCTTAGCAGGGTTCCGGGTGTCAGGCTGGCCGCCCCGGCAACGGCGCAAGGGTCTGCTCGCCCGGCTGCCATGCTCCCGACAGCACCTTCTCCAGCCAGAACGCGCCGATGATGGTCTTGACGTCGGTAATGCGCCCCTGCCGCACCCAGTCGATGATCTGCCCGGCCGGCGTGATAAACGTTTCCAGAAACTCGCCATCGTCGAGTTCGGCCACGCCCTCGGTCAGATCGCGTGCGAGGAAGATGTCGATAAATTCGGTCGAGTACGAGATAACGGGATGGATGCGCGTCAGATAGTCCCAGCGCGCCGCGCGATAGCCGGTTTCCTCGATCAGCTCGCGCTCGCCGCAGCGTTGCGCGCCCTCTTCCGGATCCAGCTTGCCAGCGGGGAATTCGAGCATGACCTCGCCGATCGGATAGCGGAACTGGCGCTCCATGAGCACCGTGCCATCGTCGAACAGGGGAATCATCATGACCGCGCCCGGATGCAGCACGTACTCGCGGCCGGCCTGCTTGCCGTCCGGCAGGCGCACGATGTCCTGCTTGAGCGTGAGGAATTTGCCGCGATGAAGGGTGGCCGAGGCGACCGGGTGTTCCCGCAGCCCATCATCCGATGCGGTCGTGGGGTCGTCGATCTTCTTCGTCATGCGCGCTCCGGGTAGTTGCGGGCCCGGGCACCGTATGTCACCTGATGCTCAAGCCGCGCGGTGTTTGACCAGGTATTGCCAGGTAAAGCCGGGAAACGCGAAGACCAGCATCATGCAGCCGGTAATCGCGTAGAACTGCCAGCCTTGCGGGAACGAATTGCCCAGGCTCGCCTCGACGGCAAAGCCCGCGGCACCCGCCACGGCGTACCAGACCAGCAGCTCGATCACGCGCAGCCACATCGGCTTGCGTGCCCACTTCAGCGCGATCGCACCGAACAGCCGCTGGTTGATAAACGGTAGATTGGCACAGACCAGTGCCAGCAAGATGACAAACCAACCGCCAGCGGATGCACTCACGATTGGCCTGTCCTTTCTGTCGATGTCAGCGAGTTACGAACCCAGCGATGCGCGGATGGCCTGATAGCACAGGTTCATCAGCGCCGCGGGGAACAGACCCAGCAGGATCACGGCCAGGCCATTGATGCTCAGCACGCCGCGCAGGCCCGCCGTCGCTTCCAGCGGCTCTTCGCCGGCCGGCGCATCGAAGTACATCAGCTTGACCACACGCAGGTAGTAGAACGCGCCGATCAGCGAGAACAGCACGGCCACCACGGCCAGCCACGTCATACCCGACTTGACCACCGCTTCCAGCACCGCCAGCTTGGCGTAGAAACCCACCATCGGCGGAATGCCGGCCAGCGAGAACATCATCACCAGCATCAGGAACGCGAACCACGGGTTGCGGCGCGACATGCCCTTCAGGTCGTCGAGCGTTTCCGCCTCGAAGCCCTTGCCGGTGCGCAGCAGGATCAGGCCGAACGTGCCGAGCGTCGTCAGCAGGTACGTAATCGAGTAGAACATCGCGCCACTGTAGGCCTCGGCCGCGCCGGCAGCCGAGCCGCCCGCCACGCCCGACAGCAGGCCCAGCAGCACGAAGCCCATATGCGAGATGGTCGAGTACGCCAGCATCCGCTTGAGGTTGGTCTGCACGATCGCGGTCAGGTTGCCGATGGCCAGCGAAATCACCGCCAGCACTACCAGCATCGCCTGCCAGTCGGTGGCCAGCGGCAGCAGGCCATCCACGAGCACGCGGACCATCAGCGCGAACGCCGCCACCTTCGGACCACCGGCGATCAGCAGCGTGACCGCGGTCGGCGAACCCTGGTAGATGTCCGGAATCCACATATGGAACGGTGCCGCGCCGAGCTTGAACGACAGGCCCGCCACGATGAATACCACGCCGAACGCGAGCATCGTCGTGTTGACGCGGCCCGATTCGACCACGCGGAACACTTCGCCGAGGTTCAGCGAACCGGTCGCGCCGTACATCATCGACACGCCGTAGAGCAGGAAGCCCGAAGCCAGCGCGCCCAGCACGAAGTACTTCATCGCCGATTCCGACGTCACGCGTGATTCGCGGCGCAGTGCCACCAGCGCGTACGAAGCCAGCGACAGCAGTTCCAGACCGAGGTACAGGGTCAGGAAGTTGTTGCCGGTGATCATCACGATCTGGCCGCCGAGCGTGAACAGCGCGAGCATGTAGAACTCGCCCGCGAACATGTCGCGGTCCTGCAGATAACGGCGCGTGTAGATCAGCGTGACCAGCAGACCTAACGAGCAGAAAGCTGCCAGCACGTTGGCCATCGGGTCGACCACGACCAGATTGGCAAACGCGTAGTGCGTCTCGCCGTGGCTGGCGTTGATGCCGAACCAGACGGTCAGCACCAGCGTGGTCAGCAACGAGAGCGGGTACGCCACGCTCTGGCGGCCCTGGCCGCGCGCGAGGTCGATCCAGTTGACCGCGGCAATCGCGATCGCGAGAAAAATGATTGGCGCCACGGGGGCCAGGCTAGAAGACGCTTGCATGTTGATTTCTCTCTCCCCCGCTTACAGCTTGGACTGCGCGACGTGCGTGAGCAGGTTCGCCACCGAGGCGTGCATCACATCGGTAAAGGGCTTTGGATACAGGCCCATGTACAGCGTCATGATCGCCAGCAGGCCGAGCATGAAGAACTCGCGCTTGTTCAGGTCCACGAGTTCGCGCACGTGCTGATGCACGATGTCGCCAAAGATCACGCGCTTGACCATCCACAGCGAGTACGCCGCGCCCAGAATCAGGGCCGTGGCGGCCAGCAGGCCGATCCAGAAGTTGTACTTGACGGCGCCCAGGATGACCATGAACTCGCCCACGAAGCCCGACGTCGCCGGCAGGCCGCAGTTGGCCATCGCGAAGAACACCGACAGCGCCGCGAACTTCGGCATCGTGTTCACGACACCGCCGTAATCGGCAATCTGGCGCGAGTGCACGCGGTCATACAGCACGCCGATGCACAGGAACATCGCACCCGAGATAAAGCCGTGCGAGATCATCTGGATGATGCCGCCCTCGACGCCGATGTCGTTGAAGATGAAGAAGCCCAGCGTGACAAAGCCCATGTGAGCAATCGACGAGTACGCCACCAGCTTCTTCATGTCCGCCTGCACCAGTGCCACGAGGCCGATGTAGATCACCGCGATCAGCGAGATCGTGATGATGAACGGGGCCAGCGTGTGGCTCGCGTCCGGCGCGATCGGCAGCGAGAACCGCAGGAAACCGTAGGCGCCCAGCTTCAGCATGATCGCCGCCAGCACCACGGAACCGCCGGTCGGTGCTTCCACGTGGGCATCCGGCAGCCAGGTATGCACCGGCCACATCGGCACCTTGACCGCGAACGCCATGAAGAATGCGAGGAACAGTGCGATCTGCTCCTGCATCGACAGCTTGGCCTGATGCCATTCGAGGATCTCGAACGAACCGGTCTTGGTGTAGAGGTACAGCAGTGCAACCAGCGTCAGCAGCGAACCGAGCAGCGTGTACAGGAAGAACTTGAAGGCCGCGTACACACGGTTCGGGCCGCCCCACACGCCGATGATGATGTACATCGGGATCAGCGTGGCTTCGAAGAACACGTAGAACAGCAGGCCGTCCAGCGCCGAGAACACGCCGATCATCAGGCCCGACAGGATCATGAACGCGGCCATGTACTCGGCCACGCGCTCGGTGATCACTTCCCAGGCGGAGATCACGACGATCACGGTGATGAACGCAGTCAGCACGACGAACCACATCGAGATACCGTCCACCCCGAGGTGGTACTGAATCTTGAAGTGCTCGATCCACATCGACTGCTCGACGAACTGCATCGCGGCGGTACCCGGCTCGAAGTGCAACACGAGCGGCAGCGTGACGATGAAGCTCAGCACGGCGCCGAACAACGACACCCAGCGCACGAAGCACTTGTTGTTGTCCGAGCCGAAGAAGAGGACCAGCAAGCCGAAAAAGATAGGCAGCCAGATAGCGAAAGACAGAACCATTTCCTTGTTTTCCTTAATCGGTGCCTATCACTTGGTGCCGATCACGCCAGTGATCGTCAGCGTCAGCAGCACCAGCATGCCGACGATCATTGCAAACGCGTAGTGGTAGATGTAGCCGGACTGCAGGTATCGGCTGGCCGCGGCGAACGTCGCCACGACACGCGCCGAGCCATTCACGAGCAGGCCATCGATCAGGCCCTGATCGCCACCCTTCCACAGACCCGTACCCAGCACGCGCGCACCACGCGCGAACACTGCCTGGTTGAACGCGTCCATGTAGTACTTGTTGTCCAGCAGCTTGTACAGGCCCGAGAAGCGGCGCTGGAGCGCGGCCGGAATATCCGGACGCTTCATGTAGAAGAACCACGACAGCACCACACCGGCGATGGCCAGCCACAGTACCGGCGTCGTCAGCGAGTGCAGCGCCATCGGCACCCAGCCGTGGAACGCTTCGCGCAGCTCTTCCATCGCGTGATGGTTCTCGCCGACGAAGATCACTTCCTTGAACGCCACACCGTGCTTGAAGAAGTCGCCAAACAGCATCGGTTCAATCACGATGGCGCCGATGATGACCGACGGGATTGCCAGCAGCACCAGCGGCAGCGTCACGACCCACGGCGACTCGTGCGGCTTCTGGCCCGGGGCCAGGCCATGATGCTCGTCGTGGCCATGATCGTCGTCATGCGAGTGATCGTCATGAGCATGGTGCGCGTGATCGTCATGCGCATCATGTGCATGCGCCTTGCCGAAACGCTCTTCGCCGTGGAACACGAGGAAGTACATGCGGAACGAGTAGAACGCGGTAACGAACACACCGGCCAGCACCGCGAAGTACGCGAAGCCCGAACCCGCGATGTGCGATTCCGCGACGGCCTCGATGATCGAGTCCTTCGAGTAGAAGCCCGAGAAGAACGGCGTACCGATCAGCGCCAGCGAACCCACCAGCGACGTGATCCAGGTAATCGGCATGTACTTGCGCAGACCACCCATATTGCGGATGTCCTGATCGTGGTGCATGCCGATGATGACCGAACCCGCGCCAAGGAACAGCAGTGCCTTGAAGAACGCGTGGGTCATCAGGTGGAACACCGCCACCGAGTAAGCCGAAGCGCCCAGCGCCACGGTCATGTAACCGAGCTGCGACAGCGTCGAGTACGCGACCACGCGCTTGATATCGTTCTGGATAATGCCCAGGAAGCCCATGAACAGCGCGGTAATCGCGCCGATCACCAGCACGAACGACAGCGCGGTGTCCGACAGCTCGAACAGCGGCGACATGCGCGCCACCATGAAGATACCCGCGGTCACCATCGTGGCCGCGTGGATCAGTGCCGAGATCGGGGTCGGGCCTTCCATCGAGTCAGGCAGCCATACGTGCAGCGGGAACTGCGCCGACTTGCCCATCGCGCCGATAAACAGGCAGATGCAGGCCACGGTCAGCATCATCCAGTCGGTGCCCGGGAAGATCACGGCCGCCAGCTTTTCGCGCGCCGCGAACACGTCCGCGTAGCTCATGCTGCCGCTGTAGGCCAGCAGCAGGCCAATGCCGAGGATAAAGCCGAAGTCGCCGACGCGGTTGACCAGGAACGCCTTCATGTTCGCGAAGATCGCGGTCGGACGCGTGTACCAGAAACCGATCAGCAGATATGAGACGAGGCCCACCGCTTCCCAGCCGAAGAACAGCTGCAGGAAGTTGTTGCTCATCACGAGCATCAGCATCGAGAACGTGAACAGCGAGATGTAGGCGAAGAAACGGTTGTAGCCGGGGTCGCCCTGCATGTAGCCGACGGTGTAGATATGCACCATCAGCGAGACGAAGGTGACGACCACCATCATCATCGCGGTCAGCGAGTCCACAAGGAAACCGACCTCGAGCTTCAGGCCGCCGATGTTCATCCACTCGTACACGGTGGCGTTGTAGCCCGCGCCGTCCATCACGTCGCGCAGCACCAGCAGCGAGAGCACGCAGGCGATGGCGACGCCGAGGATCGTCGCGGTGTGGGCGACGATGCGGCCCCCACGCGAATCCGAGGAGAACAGGCCGAAGAACTTGGTACCGAACAGACCGGCTATCGTGGCGCCGACGAGCGGCGCCAGCGGAATCGCCAGCAGCAGGTTAGGGTTGAGCGTGGTTGCCATAGGACGCTTATTGGTGTGCGGTCGGTGAGCGGTCTTGGTTGGTAACGTGGTTCGGCACGGATCAGCCCTTGAGGGTATCCATGTCGTCGACGTTGATCGTGTCCAGGTTACGGAACAGCACGACCAAAATTGCCAGACCGATTGCCGACTCGGCAGCGGCCACCGTAAGGATGAAGAAAACGAAAACCTGTCCAGCCAGATCGCCCAGGTAATGCGAGAAGGCGATGAAGTTGATATTCACCGCAAGCAGCATCAGCTCGATCGCCATCAGCAGCACGATCACGTTCTTGCGGTTCAGGAAAATGCCAACGATGCTGATCGCGAACAGAATCGCACCAAGCACGAGGAAGTGAGCGAGAGAGAGCACAGCGAATTCTCCGGGCTTAGTTCTTGTTTGCGGCGGCCGAAGCATCCGCTTCCGCCCGGGCTTGGGCACTCTGGACCGGCATCTTCACCAGGCGGACGCGATCGTCACGACGCGTGCGCAGTTGGGCGGAGATATCCTGGCCCTTGGCATCCTTGCGGCGGCGCAGCGTCAGCGCCACGGCCGCGATGATCGCCACCAGCAGGATGATGCCGGCCACTTCGAACGCGTAGATGTAGTCGGTGTAGATCAGCTTGCCCAGCGCGGCCGAGTTCGAATAGTTCGGGTCCTGCGTGCCCGCCGCCACCACCGGCGCGGTGGTGCCGACGAAGTTGCGCACCAGCACGATCGCCATTTCCGCGATGATCAGCGCGCCGACCACCGAAGCCATCGGCACATACGTCCAGAAATCCCGTCGCAGGTGCTCGATGTCGATATCGATCATCATCACCACGAACAGGAACAGCACCATCACGGCGCCCACGTAGACCAGCACGAGCAGGATCGCCAGGAACTCCGCCTTCAGCAGCATCCAGATGGCGGCGGCCGTGAAGAACGACAGTACGAGGAACAGTGCTGCATGCACCGGGTTCTTGGCCGTGATGACTTTCAGTGCGGAGAGCACCAGCACCAGGGCAAAGACATAGAAGATGGTGGTCGTGAGTTCCATGGTCCGTGTCGGATTCTTTCGCCGCGCTTCGCACAGGGCACCCCACGGGTGTCCCGCCTGGCTGCGGCATCCTTCTGTTGGCGGCCCCGGACATTGCCGGGGCCTCCTGATTCGTAAGACTAAATACGGCTTGTGACGCTTGGCCGCGCGTGCTTAGCGATACTTCGCGTCGGCTGCCTTGGCGGCTGCAATCTGCGGCTCGTAGCGGTCGCCCACTGCCAGCAGCATGTCCTTCGTGAAGTACAGGTCGCCGCGCTTCTCGCCGTGGTACTCGAGCAGGTGGGTCTCGACGACCGCATCCACCGGGCACGCCTCTTCGCAGAAGCCGCAGAAAATGCACTTGGTCAGATCGATGTCGTAGCGCGTGGTACGGCGCGTGCCGTCGTTACGCACATCCGATTCGATCGTGATGGCCAATGCCGGGCACACCGCTTCGCACAGCTTGCAGGCGATGCAGCGCTCTTCCCCATTGGGGTAGCGGCGCAGCGCGTGCAGGCCACGGAAACGCGGCGAGATCGGCGTCTTCTCTTCGGGGAACTGGACGGTAACCTTGCGCGCGAAGAGATAGCGGCCGGTCAGTGCCATGCCCTTGAAGAGTTCCTTCAGGAGCAGGCTTGCGAAAAAGTCCTTGATCGTGGTCAGCATGACGATTGCTTCCTAATTCAGTGCCAGATGTTCCACGGCGACTTGATCCAGATCGCCACGATGATCAGCCAGCCCACGGTCAGCGGAATGAACACCTTCCAGCCCAGGCGCATGATCTGGTCGTAACGGTAGCGCGGGAACGAAGCGCGAATCCAGATGAACACGGACAACAGCAGGAAAACCTTGAACACGAGCCAGAAGAAGCCCGGGATGGCGTTCGTGATGAAGCTCGAGAACGGGGGTGCCCAGCCGCCGAGGAACAGCAGCGAGGTCATCGTCGAGATGACGATCATGTTGATGTACTCGGCCAGGAAGAACAGCGCGAACGCCATACCCGAGTACTCGATCATGTGACCGGCCACGATTTCCGATTCGCCTTCCACCACGTCGAACGGGTGGCGGTTGGTTTCGGCCACGCCCGAGATGAAGTAGACGCCGAACATCGGCAGCAGCGGCAGCCAGTTCCACGACAGGATGTTGATGCCCATGTTGGCGAAGTAGCCGGTGTTCTGGCTGTTGACGATCGCCGACAGGTTCAGGCTGCCGGCCACCATCAGCACCGTGACGAGCGCGAAGCCCATCGCGATTTCATACGACACCATCTGCGCGGCGGCGCGCATCGCGCCGATGAACGCGTACTTCGAGTTCGAGGCCCAGCCGGCCAGAATCACGCCGTAGACGCCAACCGAGCTGATCGCCATCACGTACAGCAGGCCGGCATTCACGTTGGCCATCACCACTTCGGCCTGGAACGGCACCACCGCCCACACCGCCACGGCCGGCATCAGCACCATCAGCGGGGCGATGATGTACATGCCACGGCTGACCTGCGTCGGGAACATGACTTCCTTCAGCAGCAGCTTCAGCACGTCGGCAATCGGCTGCAGCAGGCCCAGCGGACCCACGCGGTTCGGGCCCAGACGCACGTGCATCCAGCCGATCAGCTTGCGTTCCCACAGAATCAGGTAAGCCACGCACAGCAGCAGCGGCACCACAATGACCACGGCGCGGATCAGGATCCACAGCGGCGTCCAGACGCTGCCGAAGATGGCGTGACCTTGCGAGGTAATCCAATCGATCATGTTGCGTTCTCGCTCTTCTTATTCGCTTAGGCGGTGACCGCCGCGGCCTTCTGGCCCGCGGACAGATCGATTGCCTTCTCTACCGTGACCGTGCCGAACAGCGCGCCGAGGCTCGCGGCGGCAACCGTCGCGGCCGACACGCGCACCGTGTTCGCCGGCAGCGTGTTTTCCAGCGCGGCGGGCAACACCACGCTGCCACCGTCCTGGGTCACGCGCACCGGATCGCCCACCTGCACGCCCAGCTTGTCGAACAGATCCGACGACAGGCCTACTTGCAGCGCGCGGCGCGCGGCAGCGGTCAGCTGCAGCGAATCGGCACGGCGCACGATCGGGTCGGCGTGATAGATCGGTACATCGGCAATACGCTCGACGCCGCCAGCCGCGGCGGCCGTGACCTTGATCTGCGCGTCGGTCGAGTTGTTCAGCATCGGCGCAACCGCCTTGGCCAACACCTCGTCACGCACGGTTTCGGCCGTATCGAAGTCAAAGCCCGGCACGTCCAGCATGTTGCCGAGTACGCGCAGCACCTTCCACGCCGGGCGCGATTCGCCCAGCGCGCGCACCACGCCGTTGAAGCTCTGAGCCGTGCCTTCGGCATTCACGAACGTGCCAGCGGTCTCGGTGAACGGTGCCACCGGCAGGATCACGTCAGCGTATTGCAGCGCGGCGTCCGAGCGGAACGCCGACAGCACGATCACGGTACCGGCGTTGTTCAGCGCGGCCAGAGCCTTGCGCGGATCAGCGGTATCGAATTCCGGCTCGGCGTTCAGCACGACGTATGCCTTGCGCGGCGTGTCGAACATCGCCTGGGCATTGGCGCCGCCCTGTTGCGGCAGCGCGCCGGCCACATAACCACCGACCGTGTTGGCCGCTTCGGTCAGGAAGCCCAGCGTTGCATTCGTTTCCGTGGCGATCCATTGTGCCAGCGCGTGCAGCGCCGAGAACTGCGGGTGACGCACGGCCTCGTTGCCGAGGAACACCGCGCGGCGTTCGCCGGACAGCAGCGCGTCGGCAATCTTCTTGGCACCGTCGTTTGCCGATCCGTCGGCATCGAAACCAGCGACACCTGCCGGTGCGGCCACGCCCTTGGCGGCGGCGATCGCATTGGCGATACCGGCCAGCGCGGCGGTCCAGCCCGACGGCGCCACGTCAACCCGTGCGGCCAGCGGCATCAGCAGGTCTTCGCCACCGGCACCCAACACGGCCACGCGGGCGCCCTTCTTGCCAGCCTGGCGCAGACGCGCGGCCAGCAGCGGATGATCCTTGCGCAGCGCGGAACCGATCACCAGCACGCGTTGCAGCGCCGATACGTCGGCCACCGGCAGGCCCAGCCACGGCGTACCGTTGAGCTTGGCCGAGAAATCGGACTGACGCAGGCGGAAGTCGACGTTGTCGCTGCCGATGCCACGCATGAACTTGCCCAGCAGGTACAGCTCTTCGAGCGTGCTGTGCGGGCTGGCCAGCGCGGCGATCTGGTCCGCGCCATGGTCACGCTTGATGCTGGCGAGGCCGTTGGCCACGTACTCGAGCGCGGTCTGCCAGTCGGTTTCCATCCATTGACCGCCCTGCTTCAGCAGCGGACGGGTCAGACGGTCCTGGCTGTTCAGGCCTTCGTACGAGAAACGATCCTTGTCCGAGATCCAGCACTCGTTGACGTCTTCGTTCTCGAGCGGCAGCACGCGCATCACGCGCTGGTTCTTGGTCTGCACCACGAGGTTGGCGCCCAGGCCATCGTGCGGCGACACCGACTTGCGGCGTGCGAGCTCCCACGTACGGGCCGAGTAGCGGAACGGCTTGCTGGTCAGCGCGCCGACCGGGCACAGATCGATCATGTTGCCGGACAGTTCCGAATCCACGGTCTGACCGACGAACGTCGTGATTTCCGAATGCTCGCCGCGGTTCAGCATGCCGAGCTCCATCACGCCGGCCACTTCCTGGCCAAAGCGGACGCAGCGCGTGCAGTGAATGCAGCGCGTCATCTCTTCCATGGAGATCAGCGGGCCCACATTCTTGTGGAACACCACACGCTTCTCTTCCTTGTAGCGCGACTCCGATGCACCGTAGCCCACCGCCAGATCCTGCAGCTGGCATTCGCCGCCCTGATCGCAGATCGGGCAGTCGAGTGGGTGATTGATCAGTAGGAATTCCATCACGGACTTCTGCGCCTTGACGGCTTTTTCAGAGTTCGTGTAGACCTTCATGCCCGGGGTCACCGGCGTGGCGCAGGCGGGCAGCGCCTTGGGCGCCTTTTCCACTTCGACCAGGCACATGCGGCAGTTCGCCGCGATGGACAGCTTGCGGTGGTAGCAGAAGTGCGGAATGTAAGTGCCCAGCTTGCGGGCCGCTTCCATCACGAGGCTGCCTTCAGCAACCTCTACCTTCTTGCCATCGATCTCGAGTTCAACCATGTTCTGCCACGCTTAGGAGTGGGCCGGGTGGGCCGGGACCATGCAATGCTTGTGTTCGACGTGATATTCGAACTCTTTCCAGTAGTGCTTGAGCATGCCGCGCACCGGCATCGCCGCCGCATCGCCGAGCGCGCAAATCGTGCGGCCCATGATGTTTTCGGCAACGTTATTGAGCAGGTCCAGGTCTTCCTGGCGGCCTTCTCCGTGTTCAATGCGATTGACCATGCGATAGAGCCAGCCGGTGCCCTCGCGGCACGGCGTGCACTGACCGCACGATTCTTCAAAGTAGAAATACGACAGACGCAGCAGCGAACGCACCATGCAGCGCGTCTCGTCCATGACGATCACGGCGCCCGAGCCCAGCATCGAGCCGGCCTTGGCGATCGAGTCGTAATCCATGTCCGTTGCCATCATCATGTCGCCCGGCACCACCGGTGCCGACGAACCGCCAGGAATCACGGCCTTGATGCGCTTGCCGCCGCGCATGCCGCCGGCCAGCTCGAGCAGCGTCGAGAACGGCGTGCCCAGCGGAATCTCGTAATTGCCCGGGCGCTCGATATCGCCGGAGATCGAGAAGATCTTGGAGCCGCCGTTGTTCGGCTTGCCCATCTTCAGGTAGTTCTCCGGACCGATCTCCAGCAGGAACGGCACCGCCGCGAAAGTCTCGGTGTTGTTGATCGTCGTCGGCTTGCCATACAGGCCAAAGCTCGCCGGGAACGGCGGCTTGAAGCGCGGCTGGCCCTTCTTGCCTTCGAGCGATTCGAGCAGTGCAGTTTCCTCGCCGCAGATATACGCGCCATAGCCATGGTGCGCATGCAGCTGGAAGTTGAAGCCCGAACCGAGGATGTTGTCGCCAAGGAAACCGGCGGCACGCGCTTCCTCGAGTGCTTCCTCGAAGATCTTGTACTCGTTCCAGATCTCGCCGTGGATATAGTTGTACCCCACGGTGATGCCCATCGCGTACGCGCCGATGGCCATGCCTTCGATCAGCGAATGCGGGTTGTAGCGAATGATGTCGCGATCCTTGAACGTGCCAGGTTCGCCTTCATCGGTATTGCAGACCAGGTACTTCTGTCCCGGGAACTGACGCGGCATGAAGCTCCACTTCAGGCCGGTCGGGAAGCCCGCGCCGCCACGGCCGCGCAGACCCGACGCCTTGACGTCGGCAATCACCTGCTCGGGCGGAATCTTCTCGGTCAGGATACGGCGCAGCTGCTTGTAGCCGCCACGCGCGACGTAATCCTCGAGGTGCCAGTTCTTGCCGTCCAGGCCGGCCAGGATCAGCGGCTTGATATGACGGTCGTGCAGACTAGTCATGTTACTTGCCCCCCTTGGCGGCGGCTTCGGCACGCAGTTCGTCGACCAGTGCGTCGAGCTTGTCGTTGCTCATGAAGCTGCACATGCGGGTGTTGTTGACGATGGCCACCGGTGCGTCGCCGCAAGCGCCCATGCACTCGCCTTCCTTCAGCGTGAAGCAGCCGTCCGCGGTGGTTTCGTTGTAGTCGATGCCAAGCTTCTGCTTGAGGTAGTCGCCCGCGCGTTCGCCGCCCGAAAGCGCGCACGGCAGGTTGGTGCAGACCGTCAGCTTGTACTTGCCCACCGGCTTGGTGTCGTACATGTTGTAGAACGTCGCCACCTCTTCCACCCACACGGGTGGCATCTCGAGGTAGCTCGCGACGAACTGCATGACTTCGGGGGAAACCCAACCCACCTCGCCCTGCGCAACGGCGAGCGCCGCCATCACGGCCGACTGTTTCTGGTCGGTCGGATACTTCGCGATCGCGCGATCGATTTCCTTGAGAGCTTCTGCTGATAGCATGGTCATTGCAGTAAAACGGCGAGCGCCCCGTGTCATTCCACGCGGCACCTTCGCTGGTTTGCAGCCGTCGCTGCCTTGTTCCGCCAGTTGGCCGCCGTCATGCCCGGATCGTCGTCCGGGCGACGGCCCAAATCTTTAGCGGTCGATCTCGCCGAACACGATGTCCTGCGTGCCGATGATCGTGACCGCATCCGCAATCATGTGCCCCTTGGCCATCTCGTCGAGGGCCGCGAGGTGAGCAAAACCGGGCGCGCGAATCTTCAGGCGGTACGGCTTGTTCGCGCCGTCCGAGATCGCATAAATGCCAAACTCGCCCTTCGGATGTTCCACGGCTGCGTAGGCTTCGCCCGGCGGCACGTGAATACCTTCGGTGAAGAGCTTGAAATGGTGAATCAGCTCTTCCATGTTCGACTTCATCTCGACGCGCGACGGCGGTGCCACCTTGTGGTTCTCGGTGATCACCGGACCCGGGTTGCGGCGCAGCCAGTCCACGCATTGCTTGATGATGCGGGTCGACTGGCGCATCTCTTCCACGCGCACCAGATAGCGCGCGTAGCAGTCGCCGCCAACGCCGACCGGCACGTCGAACTCAACCTTGTCGTACACCTCGTAGGGCTGCGTCTTGCGCAGATCCCACTCGATGCCCGAACCACGCAGCATCGGACCGGTAAAGCCCATCTGCAGCGCGCGCTCCGGGCTCACCACGCCCACGTCCACCAGGCGCTGCTTCCAGATACGGTTATCGGTCAGCAGCGTCTCGTATTCGTCGACGTAGGTCGGGAACCGGTTAGTGAAGTCTTCGATGAAGTCCAGCAGCGAGCCCGAACGCGCTTCGTTCATTGCCTTGATGGCGCGCTCGTTGTGGATCTTCGACGCACGGTATTGCGGCATCGTGTCGGGCAGGTCGCGATAGACACCGCCCGGACGATAGTAGGCCGCGTGCATGCGCGCGCCCGACACCGCTTCGTACATGTCGAACATGTCCTCGCGCTCGCGGAACGCGTACAGGAACACCGCCATCGCGCCGACGTCCAGCGCGTGGGCGCCGATCCACATCAGGTGGTTCAGCAGACGGGTGATCTCGTCGAACATCACGCGGATGTACTGCGCGCGGATGGGCACTTCGATCCCGAGCATGCGCTCGATCGCCATCACGTAGGCATGCTCGTTGACCATCATCGACACGTAGTCGAGACGATCCATGTACGGCACGCTCTGAATCCAGGTCTTCTGTTCCGCCAGCTTCTCGGTGGCACGGTGCAGCAGGCCGATGTGGGGGTCGGCGCGCTGGATCACTTCGCCGTCCAGTTCAAGCACCAGCCGCAGCACGCCGTGGGCTGCAGGGTGTTGGGGGCCGAAGTTGAGGGTGTAGTTCTTGATATCTGCCATGGCGCGATTTAGTGCTGCGTTCCGCCGTAGTTTTCCTCGCGAATCACGCGTGGCGTGATTTCGCGCGGCTCGATCGTCACCGGCTGATAGATGACCCGTTTCTGTTCCGGGTCATAGCGCATCTCGACGTAGCCGGACACCGGGAAATCCTTGCGGAACGGGTGGCCAACAAAACCGTAGTCGGTCAGCAGGCGACGCAGATCCGGATGGCCTTCGAACACGATGCCGTAGAAGTCGAACGCTTCGCGCTCGAACCAGTTCGCCGCGTTCCACACGTCGATCACCGATGCCACCACGGGCAGATCGTCGTCCGGCGCGAACACGCGCACGCGCAGACGCCAGTTATGCGTGATGGACAGCAGGTGCGAAACCGCCGCGAAACGCAGACCGTCCCACGTGCCCTCGGCGTAGTCGGAGTAATCCACGCCGCAGAGATCGATCAGCTGCTCGAAACGCAGCGAAGGATCGTCACGCAGCAGTTGTGCGACTTCGAGGTAGTCCGCGGCCTTCACGACCAGCGTCAGTTCGCCGATCGATTCGGTCAGCGATTGCACACGCTTGCCGAGAACCTTTTCGAGCGCTGCCTTGAGAGTATCGAGGGTCGCCATTATCAGACCTTGCGCGCGATGGTGTTGGTGCGGCGAATCTTGTTCTGGAGCTGAATCACGCCATAGATCAGCGCTTCCGCCGTCGGCGGGCAGCCCGGAACATAGATGTCGACCGGCACGATGCGGTCACAACCACGCACCACCGAATACGAGTAGTGGTAGTAGCCGCCGCCATTGGCGCACGAGCCCATCGAGATCACCCAGCGCGGCTCGGCCATCTGGTCGTAGACCTTGCGCAGCGCGGGCGCCATCTTGTTGCACAGCGTGCCGGCGACGATCATCACGTCCGACTGGCGGGGCGACGGGCGGAAGACCACACCGAAACGGTCGAGGTCATAGCGCGCGGCGCCGGCATGCATCATTTCCACGGCACAGCAGGCCAGGCCAAACGTCATCGGCCACAGCGACCCCGTGCGGGTCCAATTGATCAGCTTGTCAGCGGTAGTCGTGACAAAGCCTTCGTTGAGAACGCCTTCGATTGCCATTTCACATCACTCCCAATCGAGCGCGCCCTTTTTCCAGATGTAGACGAAGCCCACGATGAATTCCAGCAGAAACACGCCCATCGCGAAGAACCCGGGCCAGCCGATATCCTTGAGGGCAACGCCCCACGGAAACAGGAAGGCCGTCTCGAGATCGAACAGGATGAACAGGATGGCGATGAGGTAGTAGCGCACGTCGAACTTCATGCGCGCATCCTCGAATGCTTCGAAGCCGCACTCGTACGGCGACAGCTTCGCGGGATCAGGTTTGTTGGGACCGAGTATCCGACCGATGGACATCAGTGCCAGACCGAGCACGGTGCCAAAGAGGATAAAGATGAGGACGGGGAAGTAGGCTTCGAGAGTCAAGGTACGGCCAGCCTTATCTGGAATGTTGTCAACAGCACCAGCTGAAGCGGCGTTCTGTTGCCCACCCCAAGCGCCATTCCGTCTAGATTACGGCGCCGCCTTGCGGACTGCCGGAGCCCCCTGCGGATTATCGGTCCGGATAGAACATTCCTGAAGAACGTTCTTGTGAAATTTGCCCGCCGAGACTCCGCGCGTACGTTGCACGGGCTCTTAGATTCCGCGCGTACGTTGCGCAGATTCTACAAAGCGGTTTCACACATCCGGAGCCATGTTTCCACTTCGGGCTCCGATCAAGTTTTTTGGTGCCGACGGCGAGACTCGAACTCGCACAGCTTTCGCCACTACCCCCTCAAGATAGCGTGTCTACCAATTTCACCACGTCGGCTGGGGGAGAAACAATATTGCCTTGCGCCGGGTTTTTACACCCTCCGGTCCCCTTGCGAGAGTGTTTTTCTCTCGCTTGGTTCCCGTCGCTGGGGAATCGTTTCAAGCCTTGCATTCTAACTCAAGATTCCTGATTTGTTCAATGCACAACTGCAAATTTAATCAGGAATCCTCGCCAGAGCAGGCCAATTATTTCGGAACAGCGGGGGCTGCGGGCGCGGACGATGCATCCGAAGCCGCGGCCGGTGCGGAAGCAGCCGTCACCGCCGAAGCCGGTGTCGTTTGCGGACCCGCACCCATCACGCCCAGCGAAGTCTGCGGCTTGTAGTTGCCAAGCAGCGTCAGACCCAGCGTGCTGACGAAGAACAGCGAGGCCAGCACCGCGGTGGTACGCGACAGGAAGTTCGCGGAGCCCGTGGCCCCGAACAGACTGCCCGAGGCGCCCGAGCCAAACGCCGCACCGACGTCCGCGCCCTTGCCATGCTGCAGCAGCACCAGGCCGATCACGCCGAGCGCCGACAGGACCTGCACCAGTACTAACAATGTCTTGAAGATTGCCATGTGATTACATTCGTTCGCTTGCCTGATCCATCCATGCGTTCGGCACTCAGGCGTTGCCGATCGCCAAGAAATCTTCCGCCTTCAACGAAGCGCCACCAATCAGGCCTCCGTCGATATCGGACATCGAAAACAGTTCGGCCGCATTATCGGGCTTCACGCTGCCGCCGTACAGGATCTGCAGTCGCGCGGCCACATCGGCAAAACCTTCACCATGCGCAACTACCTGCTTGCGCAGATACGCGTGCACGGCCTGGGCCTGCTCGCTGGTCGCGGTCTTGCCGGTACCGATGGCCCAGACGGGCTCATAGGCCAGCACGATCCGACCAAGCTGCTCGATAGAGAGCGCATCGAGTACCGCGGCCAACTGACGACCCACCACCGCTTCCGTCTCGCCCGCCTCGCGCTGCGCGAGCGTCTCGCCCACGCAGACCACCGGCGTCAGCCCCGATTCCAGCGCGCGCAGCGTCTTGGCCGCGACGATGGCATCGGTCTCACCATGATACGAGCGGCGCTCCGAGTGACCCACGAGCACATAGGCGCAACCGAACTCGGCGAGCATCGGCGCAGCCACTTCACCCGTGAATGCACCGCGCGTTTCCGCGGACACATCCTGAGCACCCCAGCCGATCGTCGTGCCGGACAACACCGCCTGGCACTGGGCCAGGTAGGGGAACGGCGCGCACACCGCGAGACGCGCCCGCGCCGGTGCCGGTGCCGCCTTGATACCGTCCAGCAGTGCCGCGTTGGCGGCAAGGCTGCCGTGCAGCTTCCAGTTGCCGATGACCAGCTTTTGTCTCACGGGGCCCCCTCTCGATCAAAAACCCGCTATTGTAGCGCGCGGCCCCGGCATTTACCACGTGAGCATGATCTTGCCCACGTGCTCGCTCGATTCCATGAGCCGATGCGCATCGGCAGCCTGCGCGGCCGGGAACACCTTGTGGATCACCGGCTTGATCTTGCCGGCGGCGAGCAGCGGCCACACGTTCTTGTGGAGCGCATCGGCAATCGCCCCCTTGAATGCGGGCGGACGGGGACGCAGCGTGGAACCGGTGATCGTGATGCGACGACGCAGCACGTCGCTCAGCGGAATCTCCGCCTTGCCACCGCCCAGCAGCGCGATGATCACGATGCGGCCGTCATCGGCGATGCACGACAGTTCGCGCGCGAGGTACGAACCAGCGACCATGTCGAGAATCACATCAACGCCCTTGCCCTCGGTCAGTGCCTTGACCTCGGCCGCGAAGTCCTGTGTCTTGTAGTTGATCGCGCGATCGGCGCCGAGCGCCTCGCAGGCCTTGCACTTGTCATCGGTGCCCGCCGTGACGAATACCTTGAAGCCCATCGCCTTGGCGATCTGGATCGCGGTAGTACCGATGCCGCTGGAACCGCCCTGGATCAGCAGCGTTTCCTGCGCGCCGCGCGGACCCTTGCCCAGCAGACCGCGGTCGAACACGTTGCTCCACACGGTGAAGAACGTCTCCGGCAAACCCGCCGCCTCGATATCGCTGAGGCCGGCCGGCACGGGAAGTACCTGCTCGATCGGCGCGGTGCACAGCTCCGCATAGCCACCGCCCTGCACCAGCGCACAGACGCGATCGCCAACCTTGAGACCGAATCGATTGGCTGCATGGGCAAGATCACCACCCACGACGACACCCGCCACCTCGAGACCCGGCAGATCGGACGCGCCCGGCGGCACCGGATAGTTGCCCGTGCGCTGGAACACGTCGGGACGATTGACGCCCGCGGCGGCCACGCGAATCAGGACCTCGCCGGCCTTCGCGACCGGATCGGGACGCTCGGTCAGTTGCAGGACGTCGGGGGCACCGTATTCACGGATCTCGATGGCTTTCATCTCGGGGACTCCTCTCGATTTTGTTGTCCCGGAGTGTAAACAAAAAAGCGGCTGGACATCGCCAGCCGCTTTTTTATTCCTGCTACTACTGATTACTGCTGATCATTGCTCGAAGGCGCATCACCTTGTTGCACGATCGGGCTGATGCTGCCGCCCTCTTCCGCCAGCGCTGCCTTCAGCGACAGGCGCAGACGACCCTTCTCGTCGGCCTGAATCAGCTTCACGCGCACGTGCTGGCCTTCCTTCAGCCAGTCCTTGATGTCCTTCACGCGCTCGTTGACGATTTCCGAGATATGCAGCAGACCGTCCTTGCCCGGCAGGATATTCACGATGGCACCGAAGTCCAGCAGCTTCAGCACGGTACCGGCGTAGATCTTGCCCACTTCGGCTTCCGCGGTAATGCCTTCGATGCGGCGCTTGGCTTCGGCCATGCCATCGGTCGACGTCGACGCGATCGTGATCGTGCCGTCTTCCTGGATGTCGATGGTCGTGCCCGTTTCCTTGGTCAGCGCCTGGATGGTCGAGCCGCCCTTGCCGATCACTTCGCGGATCTTGTCCGGATGGATCTTCATCGTGATCATGCGCGGTGCGTGCTCCGACAGCTCGGTGCGCGCATGGCCCATCGCGCCCTGCATGGCGTTCAGGATCGTCATGCGGCCTTCGCGTGCCTGTGCCAGCGCAACCTGCATGATCTCCTTGGTGATGCCCTGGACCTTGATGTCCATCTGCAGCGCGGTGATGCCCGAATCCGTGCCGGCCACCTTGAAGTCCATGTCGCCAAGGTGATCTTCATCGCCAAGGATGTCGGTCAGCACGGCGAACTTGTTGCCTTCGAGGATCAGGCCCATGGCCACGCCAGCGACGTGCGCCTTCACCGGAACGCCCGCGTCCATCAGTGCCAGGCAGCCGCCGCAGACCGAAGCCATCGACGACGAACCGTTCGATTCGGTGATTTCCGAGACCAGACGAATCGTGTACGCGAATTCGTCGTCGGCCGGCAGCACCGGAATCAGCGCGCGCTTGGCCAGACGGCCGTGACCGATTTCGCGGCGCTTCGGGCTACCCACGCGACCGGTTTCGCCGGTGGCGAACGGAGGCATGTTGTAGTGGAGCATGAAGCGATCGCGGTACTCGCCGGCCAGCGCGTCGATGATCTGCTCGTCGCTCTTGGTGCCCAGCGTGGCCACCACGAGTGCCTGCGTTTCACCACGCGTGAACAGCGCGGAACCGTGAGCGCGCGGCAGCACCGACGAACGGATCTCGATCGGGCGCACGGTGCGCGTGTCGCGGCCGTCGATACGCGGCTCGCCGGCCAGGATCTGGCCACGCACGATCTTCGCTTCGAGGTCGAACAGGATGTTACCGACTTCCACCTTCTCGGCGGTCACGCCAGCTTCAACCAGCTTGGCATCCACGGCTGCGAAAACTTCCTTCAGCTTCTGGCTGCGGGCCGACTTCTGGCGCAGTTGATACGCTTCCTGCAGCAGCGGCAGAGCGACCTCGCTCACCTTGGCGATCAGCGGCTCGTTCTTGGCGGCCGGTGCCCAGTCCCACTCAGGCTTGCCGCCTTCGCGCACGAGTTCGTGAATCGCGTTGATCGCGATCTGCATCTGCTCGTGACCGTACACCACGGCGCCCAGCATCACGTCTTCCGACAGTTGCTTGGCTTCCGATTCCACCATCAGCACAGCGCGCTCGGTACCGGCGACCACGAGGTCCAGTTCCGACGTGGCGATCTGCGAACGGGTCGGGTTCAGCAGGTACTGGCCATCCTTGTAGCCCACACGTGCGGCGCCCACCGGGCCACTGAACGGAATGCCCGAGATGGCCAGCGCGGCCGAGGCACCGATCAGCGCGGGGATGTCAGCCGGCACTTCGGGGTTGATCGAGACCACGTGGATCACCACCTGGACTTCGTTGTAGAAGCCTTCCGGGAACAGCGGACGCAGCGGACGGTCGATCAGGCGCGAGGTCAGCGTCTCGTTCTCCGACGGACGGCCTTCACGCTTGAAGAAGCCACCGGGGATCTTGCCGGCCGCGTAGGTCTTCTCGATGTAGTCGACGGTCAGCGGGAAGAAGTCCTGGCCCGGCTTCGGGTTCTTGGCGGCCACGACGGTGGCCAGCACCACGGTGTCTTCCACATCGACGATCACGGCGCCGCCAGCCTGGCGGGCGATTTCGCCGGTTTCCATGCGGACCGTATGCTGGCCCCACTGGAATTCCTTGACGATCTTATTGAACATGGTCATGAGCGTTCCTTGATTCGTGCTGACGCGCCATGCCCATGCATGGACGCGCCGCGCCTGCGTTCACAGCCGCAGGCGTACTGCCGGATTGTCGCCGGCCGCAGTCGCAGGGAAGTGCTATGCCATTCCATCGCGCCACCATATTTGGTCGCAAACATCTGGGTCGCAAATGTCGCCAATGATGTACCCGCGATGGAATGACACAAGGCCCCGGTTCTTTGGTTCCGGCTCCGGTGTCTCGGAGCTAAAGAGCGAAACAACTTACTCCGTTACACGACGTGGTGCAACGGGTGCAAACAGGTACGACAGTCACGCAGCCGCCAGAAAAGCAAAATGCCTGCCTCAGCAACGCTGACGCAGGCATCGAGGCCTCACGCGAAACCGTGCAAAAGTGCGTGCAGGGTTGGTGTCACCATCCGCGCGACCTTTTTTGCGATCTTACTTACGCAGACCCAGCTTTTCGATCAGGGCGCGATAACGGTCGGCATCGGTGGCCTTGAGGTAGTCCAGCAGACGACGACGACGGCTCACCATGCGCAGCAGACCGCGGCGGCTGTGGTGATCCTTCATGTTCGCCTTGAAGTGCGGGGTCAGTTCGTTGATGCGGGTGGTCAGCAGGGCCACCTGAACTTCGGGGCTGCCCGTGTCGGTCGCGCCGCGCGCGAACTGCTTGATGACTTCAGTCTTGTCGATGTTGGCAAATGCCATGATGATTTCCTTTCTGTTTCACTTGCGAACGCCGCAGCGCGGAATGCGCCGCCGGCGTCGTGCCAGCTCCATCGCCCACCGGACTCCCGGCAAACGATAGCCGCGCATTATAGCCGAATTCCCGCGCGCGGCGAAACACGTACTTTCGCCCTTCTTATGCGTACTACTCGCGTGCCGCCCGCCGCGCCAAAAGCCACGTCGGCGCCACAACGTCTTGAGCACCGACTACACTGGCGGTATCCGCTGAAGATTTTCCGCCATGACCGCCCTCCCCCCTCGCCTTCCGCGCCTCATCCGTCGCTTTTGCCACCGCCTTTTTCACATGTCGGCCGCCGTCGCGCTTGTTGCCACGCTTGCCGCATGCACGGTGCTGGCACCGGTCGAAACCGGTCAGAAGCTGATCGGCCAGCCGCAAAGCGCGGTGCAGGCCACGTTCGGCCAGCCCACCGACATGTTCCAGCTCAAGGACGGCACCACGCGCTGGATCTACTCGAAGCAGCCCATGGGCGAAGACGCCTACGCGGCCACGTTCGACCGCAACGGCAACCTGACCGATTTCCGCAACATGCTGACCACGACCGAGCTCTACAAGTCGCAGGTCAACGTCTGGACCAAGCAGGACGTGCTCGAGCACTTCGGCGCGCCGCGCGAGCCCAACCAATACTTCCCGCTGATGAAGCGCGAGGTCTGGACCTACCGCTTCTTCCAGGACCGGATGTGGTACTCGATGTTCAACTTCTACTTCGACGACAGCGGCGTGCTGCGCCAGACGCAGATCACCCCCGACCCGTTGCGCGACCGCTCCGACCGCCACTGATGCGACCGGCTTGAGCCGCCGCAATGGAAAAGCCCGCCATCGCGCGATACGCGATGGCGGGCTTTTTTGATGTCCGCGTACGCGCCTCGTGAGCGCGCAGCCGAATGCCGCAGGCGTCTGCCGTCAGATTTGCGGATTGATCTTCTGCACAGCCTTGTCGTGCAGCTTGTTGAGCGCGGCCAGATAGGCCTTGGCCGAAGCCGCCACGATATCGGGATCGGTGCCCACGCCGTTGACGATGCGGCCACCCTTCGACAGGCGCACGGTCACTTCGCCCTGCGCTTCCGTGCCGGTCGTGATCGCGTTCACCGAATACAGCACGAGCTCGGCGCCGCTGACGACCTTGCCTTCAATCGCGTGCAGCGTGGCATCCACCGGACCGTTGCCGTCACCCTCGCCGGTATGCTCGTGGCCGTCCATGCTGAACACCACGCGCGCATGCGGACGCTCGCCCGTCTCCGAGCGCTGCGACAGCGAGATAAAGCGGAAGTGTTCGTTGGCCGCGGCACTGGCCTCGCCGGACACGATCGCCTCGATGTCTTCGTCGAAGATCTCGGCCTTCTGATCCGCGAGCTCCTTGAAGCGCGCGAACGCGGCGTTGACTTCGGCCTCGCTCTCGAGCTCGATGCCGAGTTCCTGCAGGCGCTGCTTGAACGCGTTGCGGCCCGACAGCTTGCCCAGCACGATCTTGTTGGCGGTCCAACCCACGTCTTCCGCGCGCATGATCTCGTACGTGTCGCGCGCCTTGAGCACCCCATCCTGATGGATGCCCGACGCGTGCGCGAAAGCATTGGCGCCGACCACGGCCTTGTTCGGCTGCACCACGAAACCCGTGATCTGCGACACCAGCTTCGACGCCGGCACGATCTGCGTGGTATCGATGCCGACGTCCATGTCGAAGTAGTCGCGGCGCGTCTTCACGGCCATCACCACCTCTTCGAGGCTGGTGTTGCCGGCACGCTCGCCCAGACCATTGATCGTGCATTCGACCTGACGCGCGCCGCCGAGCTTGACCGCGGCCAGCGAGTTCGCCACGGCCATGCCAAGGTCGTTATGGCAGTGCACCGACCACACGGCCTTGTCCGAGTTCGGAATGCGCTCGCGCACCGAACGGATCAAACCTGCGTAGCCTTCCGGCACCGCATAGCCCACCGTATCCGGCAGGTTGATGGTGGTCGCGCCTTCGGCAATCACGCCTTCGAGCACACGGCACAGGAAGTCCATATCCGAACGGCTGCCATCTTCGGGCGAGAACTCGATGTCATCGGTGAACTGACGCGCGAAACGCACCGCGAGGCGCGCCTGCTCATAGACCTGATCGGGCGTCATGCGCAGCTTCTTCTCCATGTGCAGCGCGGAGGTGGCGATGAACGTGTGGATACGGAACGAATTGGCGGGCTTGAGGGCCTCTGCCGCACGCGCGATGTCCTTGTCGTTGGCGCGGGCCAGCGAGCAGATCGTCGAATCCTTCACCACCTGGGCGATCGAACGAATCGCTTCGAAGTCGCCATTGGAGCTCGCGGCAAAGCCCGCTTCGATCACGTCGACCTTCAGGCGCTCCAGCTGGCGCGCGATGCGGATCTTTTCCTCGCGCGTCATCGAGGCGCCCGGCGATTGTTCGCCGTCACGCAAGGTCGTGTCGAAAATGATGAGTTTGTCAGACATTTTGTGGAGCTCCTGAGACTTTTATATTGTGCCGGCCAGAATGCAAAACGCCCCGGCGTGCAATCGATGCAGGCCGGGGCGTGAAAGAATCCTTGTGGATTTCGCGCTGGGAAAAAACGTCTTCCTGTCTTCCCTTAGCGCGCGCGCGTCCCGACCGGGCTGCCTAGTAGGCTACCCAGTAGTGCGAGCGAGAATAGGGAGTGCAGCGAAATCATGTTGGCGACTATAGCCGGTTTGCCAAAACCGTGCAACTCGGGTCGTTTATTTCGGCGGGATGCGCAATTTCTGTCCCGGATAGATCTTGTCCGGGTGCGACAGCATCGGTTTGTTGGCCTCGAAGATGCGGTTGTATTCGGCGCCATTGCCATAGGCCGCCTGCGAAATCGCCCACAACGTATCGCCCTTCACCACCGTATGCCACTGCGATTCGGGGGACTCGGTGCTGACGGACATCTTGTCCTCGACCTGATCCACGCCTTCGACATTGCCGCAGCAAAGCACGATCTTCTCGCGCGTGGCCTGATCCGGCGCCACGCCGAACACGGTCACCTTGCCCTGCGATCCATCCACCGTCACAGTCAGGCCCGTCGCGTCGAGGCCCATCTGCTTGATATACGCCTCGATCGAATCGCCGGCCGTGCGATTGGCGGCCTCGACCTTCTCGGCCGAAGCATCCGCCTTGGCAGCTTCCTGCGCCGCCTTGGCCTCGCCCTTGCCGAACAGCTTCTCGCCTGCTTCCCTGATGAAGTCGAACATGCCCATGACATCCTCCCTACGTGAAATAAGGTGAATCAAGAACGAATGTTGCAACCTCCTCCACCGGGAGGAGGCAAGACATCAGTGCGGAGCGCCGCCCTTGCGCACGCCGCCGGGCTGACCGTGCAGCGCACGCCAGGCCCACAACACGTAGCCCGAGATCGCATAGGCCACGAACAGGCCAAACAGCGCGACCGGCGGGTCGGTCGACACCACCACGAACAGCACGAGCACCAGCACCATCATGCCGAACGGCACACGATAGCGCACGTCGAGGGCCTTGCCGCTGTAGAACGGCGCGTTGGAGACCATCGACAGGCCCGCATAGAGCGTGAGCGCGAACGCCACCCATGGCATCCACAGTTCCTTGACCGGCAGCTTGTTGTCGATCACGAGCCAGACGAAGCCCGCCACCAGCGCGGCCGCGGCCGGGCTCGGCATGCCCTGGAAGAAGCGCTTGTCGACCACGCCGATATTCGCGTTGAAGCGCGCGAGCCGCAGTGCCGCGCACGTGCAGTACACGAAGGCGGCAATCCAGCCCCATTTGCCGAGGTCGTGCAGGATCCATTCGTACATGACCAGCGCGGGCGCCACGCCAAACGATGTCATGTCGGAGAGCGAGTCGTACTGCTCGCCGAACGCGCTCTGCGTGTTGGTGATGCGTGCCACGCGGCCGTCCATGCCATCGAGCACCATCGCCGCGAAGATCGCGATGGCCGCGACGTCGAAGCGCTGGTTCATGGCCTGCACGATCGCGAAGAACCCGGCGAACAGCGCCGCCGTGGTGAACGCGTTGGGCAGCAGGTAAATGCCGCGGCGGCGGGGCCGCGGACGCACGTACTCGACATCGTCGTCGTGCTCCTCGGCATCGTCGAAGCCATTGTCGTACGTACTGTCGTTGCGCAGCTGGTTATGGCGGAACGGACGCAGATGCGTCACGTTGCCATTGTTGGCGCGCTTGTTGCGGCGATTGAAAGCACCCATGCCAGTCTCCAGTCCCGGGGGCGGCTTATTTCAGTTCGTCGAGTTCGGCGAGCACGGTGGACGACGCCGAAACCTTCTCGCCGATCGTCACGCGCGGGCGCGCATCCACCGGCAGGTACACGTCGACGCGCGAACCAAAACGGATAAAGCCATAACGCTGGCCGCGCGAAAGCGTGTCTCCCACCTTGGTGTAGCACAGGATACGCCGCGCCACCAGACCGGCCACCTGTACCAGCGTGACGATCTGGCCGTCGGCCGTGCGGCGGATGACCAGCGCATTGCGCTCGTTTTCCACGGAGGCCTTGTCCAGGTCCGCGTTGACGAACTTGCCCGGGAAGTATTCGAGTTTCTCGACTTTGCCGTCGAGCGAGGAGCGATTCGAGTGAACGTTAAACACGTTCATGAACACGCTGATCTTGAGGGCTTCGCGGCCCGCATACGGGTCCTGCGTCTTCTCCACCACGACGATGCGGCCATCGGCCGGCGCGAGGATCGCGTTCGCCGCCGACGGAATCGGGCGCGGCGGATCGCGGAAGAACTGCAGCACGAACAGCGTGATGATCCACAGCGGCAGCGCCCACCAGAAGCCCGCGCTGACGTGCACCAGCAGCGAGATGACGAATGCGCCGGCCAGGAATGGCCAGCCTTCACGGGCGATCAGCGGATGAGGATAGTTCATGCAAATATGGTCAGAAGTTCATTCACGGCGACAGGATAACAAAAAGCCGCCCAGGCACCGCCAAAATCGCACCCGCCGGGTTGGACCGGACGGGGTGGGCGGTACGGTGGGCGGCTTCAGGACAGTGTGGCCGCCCTGTCGTGCGCGGCCACGCTGCCTTGCGGCTGCGTCTTAGTTCTTCGACTGGTCAACCAGCTTGTTCTTGGCGATCCAAGGCATCATCGCGCGCAGCTTCGCGCCGACTTCCTCGATCTGGTGCTCGGACGTCAGGCGACGGCGCGAGATCAGGGTCGGGGCACCGGCCTTGTTCTCGAGCAGGAAGCTCTTGGCGTACTCGCCGGTCTGGATGTCCGTCAGGCACTGCTTCATGGCCTTCTTGGTCTCTTCGGTCACGACGCGCGGGCCGGTGACGTACTCGCCGTACTCGGCGTTGTTCGAGATCGAGTAGTTCATGTTGGCGATGCCGCCTTCATAGATCAGGTCGACGATCAGCTTCAGTTCGTGCAGGCACTCGAAGTACGCCATTTCCGGCGCGTAGCCGGCTTCCACCAGCGTTTCGAAACCAGCCTTGATCAGCTCGACGGTACCGCCGCACAGCACGGCCTGCTCGCCGAACAGATCGGTTTCGGTTTCTTCGCGGAAGTTCGTCTCGATGATGCCGGCACGGCCGCCGCCGTTGGCAGTGGCGTACGACAGCGCGATGTCGCGCGCGGCGCCCGACTTGTTCTGATGCACGGCGATCAGGTGCGGCACGCCGCCACCTTGCGCGTACGTCGAACGCACGGTGTGGCCCGGGGCCTTCGGCGCGATCATGATCACGTCGAGGTCGGCACGCGGGATCACGGCGCCGTAGTGCACGTTGAAGCCGTGGGCAAACGCCAGGGCGGCGCCTTCCTTGATGTTGTCATGCACTTCGTTCTTGTACACGTCGGCGATCTGCTCGTCCGGCAGCAGGATCATGACCACGTCCGCACCCTTCACGGCCTCGGCCACTTCCTTCACCTGCAGGCCGGCGTTGACGGCCTTGTTCCACGACGCGCCGCTCTTGCGCAGACCCACCGTCACGTTCACGCCCGAATCCTTCAGGTTCTGGGCGTGGGCGTGGCCTTGCGAGCCGTAGCCGATGATGGTGACGTTCTTGCCCTTGATCAGGGAGAGGTCCGCGTCCTTGTCGTAAAACACTTTCATGATGGTTCCTTCAATTGCTTTGATCTGGGATATTGGGGTGGCGGCCCGTCACCGTGGACGGTTGCCGCCGCTGCCGGGGGCGCCGGTCAGACCTTCAGAATGCGCTCGCCACGACCGATTCCGGAGCCGCCAGTGCGGACAGTCTCCAGGATCGCCGTACGGTCGATCGCGTCGAGGAACGCATCCAGCTTGCCGCCGTTGCCGGTCAGCTCGATGGTGTACGTTTTCTCGGTCACATCGATGATGCGGCCACGGAAAATGTCCGCGGTACGCTTCAACTCCTCGCGTTCCTTGCCGACCGCGCGCACCTTCACGAGCATCAGCTCGCGCTCGATATGCGCGCCTTCGGTCAGGTCCACTACCTTGACCACCTCGACCAGGCGGTTCAGATGCTTCGTGATCTGTTCGATCACGTCATCCGACCCACTGGTCACGATGGTCATCCGTGACAGCGATGCATCCTCGGTAGGTGCCACCGTCAGCGTTTCGATGTTGTAGCCACGCGCGGAGAACAGGCCCACCACGCGCGACAGCGCGCCGGGTTCGTTCTCCAGCAAAACGGAAATGATATGGCGCATTACAGGTCCTCCGAGCCAAGCAGCATTTCGGAGATACCCTTGCCACTCTGAACCATCGGCCACACGTTTTCGGTCGGATCGGTCTGGAAGTCCAGGAACACGGTACGGTCCTTCAGGCGGAACGCTTCGCGCAGCGCGGGCTCCACGTCGGCCGAGCGCTCCACGCGCATGCCGATATGACCATAGGCTTCGGCCAGCTTGACGAAGTCAGGCAGCGCGTCCATGTACGAGTGCGAGTAACGGTTGTCGTACTCGATCTCCTGCCATTGACGCACCATGCCCAGATAGCCGTTGTTCAGCGAGCAGATCTTGACCGGCGTGTCGTACTGCTTGCACGTCGACAGTTCCTGAATGCACATCTGGATCGAGCCTTCGCCGGTAATGGTGACCACTTCCTTGTCCGGGAACGCCTTCTTGATGCCCATCGCGTACGGCAGGCCCACACCCATCGTGCCGAGGCCACCCGAGTTGATCCAGCGGCGCGGCTGGTCGAACTTGTAGAACTGCGCGGCCCACATCTGATGCTGGCCCACATCCGAGCAGATGAACGCATCGCCCTTGGTCAGTTCCCAGATCTTCTCGACCACATACTGTGGTTTGATGATCTCGGAGCTGCGGTCGTACTTGAGGCAGTCCACCGAACGCCATTGCTCGATCTGGTCCCACCACTTGGCGAGCGCCTCGCGCTTGGGCTTCACGTCGCTGGCCTGCAGCTGCGCGATCAGTTCCTGCAGCACATCCTTGACGTTGCCGACGATGGGGATATCCACCTTGACGCGCTTCGAGATCGACGACGGGTCGATATCGATATGGATGATCTTGCGTGCCTGCGCGGTGAAGTGCGCCGGGTTGCCGATCACGCGGTCGTCGAAGCGCGCGCCAATCGCGATCAGCACGTCGCAGTTCTGCATGGCCATGTTGGCTTCATACGTGCCGTGCATGCCAAGCATGCCGACGAACTGCTTGCTCGTGCCCGGGAACGCGCCCAGACCCATCAGCGTGTTGGTGACCGGATGGCCGGTGAGAGCCGCCAGCTGACGCAGTTCTTCACTGGCATTGGCCAGTACCACGCCGCCGCCCGTGTAGATGAACGGACGTTCGGCCTGCTGCAGCAGCGTCACGGCCTTGCGGATCTGGCCCGAGTGACCCTTGTTCACCGGGTTGTACGAACGCATGTCGATAGCCTTCGGATACTCGAAGCGGCATGCGTTGCGCGACACGTCCTTGGGGATATCCACCACGACCGGACCGGGACGGCCGGTGGCGGCGATAAAGAACGCCTTCTTGATGGTCGCGGCGAGGTCGCGCACATCCTTCACGAGGAAGTTGTGCTTGACGATCGGTCGTGTGATGCCAACCGTGTCGCACTCCTGAAATGCGTCCTGGCCGATCGCGTGCGTGGGCACGTTGCCAGTAATCACTACCAGCGGGATCGAGTCCAGATAAGCAGTGGCGATACCGGTCACGGCGTTCGTCACGCCGGGGCCCGAGGTCACCAGCGCTACGCCAACCTTGCCGGTCGCGCGTGCATAGCCATCGGCGGCATGAACGGCAGCCTGCTCGTGGCGCACCAGGATGTGCTCGAATTTGGTTTGCTTGTGGAGCTCGTCGTAGATATAGAGCACTGCGCCGCCGGGGTAACCCCAGACGTACTCGACGCCTTCTTCGGCAAGTGCATGAACGAGGATTTCCGCGCCGATCATTTCGGGGGCGGAGGAGGCATTGCTGTCTGCGTGGGAAAATTCCGCGCTGGGCATATTCATTTCAGTCCTTTGCAATTTTCGGCAAAAAATTGTTTGGATGCTCTCTGCCGGGCTTGTGGCTCGGGTTCAAGCGGTGCGCGTCTGCATGGAAGACCGCCTTTTAAGCGGTCAAATGAGACCAACCACTGATGTCGTGTGAACCGCGGATGATACTGCAATGCACCAGCGCGGTCTACGGTCTTCTGGCGGAGACCCCGTTTGCGGCCATTTGCGCCGTGCAGTCTTGAAAGCGCATGTCTGCATCGCAAGACAGGAGTGGTCAGAGTTGCGTGTTTTTTGCTAGCATCGCAGACAATTCCGAGGTGTCGCAGGTCGTATGCTGCACTTCCCTTCATCTGGCGCCGTCCATCCCGCAATTTCCGTCCGCAATTCGCCTGCATGGCCACCGACCAGGAACTCTCCGATTTTCTCGCCAGCGTAGAGCGGCGGGCATTCAAGCAGGCCGTGTTTGCGGTGCGGGACGATGAGGCCGCACTCGATATCGTGCAGGACGCGATGATCAAGCTCGCCGAGAAGTACGGCGACAAGTCCGCGGCCGAATTGCCGCCGCTGTTCCAGAGAATTCTGCAGAACACGGTGCACGACTATTTCCGCCGCCAGAAGGTCCGCAACACGTGGGTCACGCTGTTCTCGTCGCTGCGCGACGACCGCGACGGCGACGATAATGACTTACTCGACACACTGGAAGCGCAGGCCGGATCGCAATCCGCGGAGAGCAGCGCCGACAAGGTCGAGCGGGCGCAAGTCATGCATATCATCGAACAGGAGATCCAACGTCTTCCAACGCGTCAACGCGAAGCCTTTTTGATGCGTTACTGGGAGGACATGGATGTTGCCGAAACCGCTGCCGCGATGGGTTGTTCCGAAGGTAGTGTGAAGACGCACTGTTCCCGTGCAACGCATACCCTGGCGCAGGCACTGCGCGCGCGTGGGGTCCGACTATGAGCCGAAACGACAAACAAATTCTCGAACGCCGCCTTGCCCGCGACATCCGCACCATGCTCGACGCATCGGCGGATGCGGTGCCGGCCGACATCGCCGAACGGCTCTCCGCCGCGCGGCGCATGGCCGTTGCCCGCAAAAAGGCCGAAGCACCGGTGCGCGTACCGCAATTGGCGGCCGCCGGTGTACCGTCGCTCTACAACCTCGAAGATACCGATCACGACAGACCGGCGCATGGCGCTGGCTCCTGGCTGCGCCGCCTTGCGCTGGTGTGGCTGCTGATCGCGCTCGTGGCCGGGCTGAGTGGCATCTACGAGTGGCAGAAACAGAAGCGGGTGGAGGAACTCGCGGATGTGGACGCCGCCATGCTGCTCGACGATCTGCCGCCGACTGCCTACGCCGACCAGGGGTTCCACGTGTACCTCAAGCGCGGGCAATAGGGATGGCGCGCGCGTTCGAACTCTCCGACGCTTCGAGCGGCCGGCCTGGATGGGCTCGGGCTGCGCGGCTGGGCCTGTCCGCACTTGCGCTGGCGGGCGGGGTCGCGTTGTTCGCGGCGCCGCTGGTGCAGGCGCAGGGACAAACCGGCGCGGCTTCGGTGCCGCAGGCCGGTCCGGTCATCAATGCGCATCCGACGTGGCGGGAGCTTTCTCCCGCGCACCAGCGCATTCTCGCGCCGCTCGAACCGCTCTGGAACACGATCCCCGAACTGAATCGGCACAAGTGGGTGCGGATTGCCGACCAGTATCCGAAATATTCGGCCGACGAGCAGGCACGCCTGCAGGCGCGCATGGCGGAATGGGTCCAGATGACGCCGCAACAGCGTCGCCTGGCGCGCGAGAACTACCAGATCACGCGCTCGCTGACGCCCGAGGCGAAGACCGAAGCGTGGAATCGCTATCAGCAGCTGCCTGAAGAACAGAAGAAAAACCTCGCGGCTGCCGAGAAGGTACCGCGCCGTCCGGGTGCCGTAAGCGCGCTGCCTTCGGGCAAGAAGCTGCCGACGGTGCCGACGGGTGGCACGCATCAGCCGCATACCAGCAAGGCTGCGGCCAGTACGCCTGCCGCGCAGGCGGCGGCATCGGTGCCGGCAGTGGCGGCCGCGCCCGCCGCAGCCGCTTCGGCACCCGTGGCTTCCGCGGCCGCTTCTGCCGCTTCTGCCCCTGTGGCTGCCACACCCGCTCTCCCTACCGCATCGCAGCCCGCCGCGGCGCCGCTGGCACCGCCGGTCACCGGCGAAGCCTCCACTGACTTCCCGATCGCGGCGCCTGCCGAAAATCGCTGATAGCGCTTTCGCAGACGACATTGCGGGCAAACCCGCTCGGTCGTCTGTGGCGGCTTTGGCATAATGGCCGTTTCCATGGTCTTTGGCCGCGCGCGATGTCTGCCACTACTACCGCCTACGTTTCTGCCCCCGATCCGGTCCGCGCGCCCACGCTGCGGCGGCGTCTGACGTGCATGCTCTATGAGGGCGTGCTGCTGTTCGGTGTGCTGATGGCCTCCACCGCGGTGTACGTGCTCGCACAGCCCGCGCTGCGGCAGCTCGGCGCGAACAGCATGTACGTGGCGCAGGTGTGGAGCTTCCTGGTGATGGGCGTGTACTTCGCCTGGTTCTGGCAGCGCAATGGCCAGACGCTTGCCATGCAGACCTGGCGCATCCGGCTGGAAACCCTCGACGGTGGCCGCGTGCGCTGGCCGCGCGCGGTCCTGCGCTTTCTGCTGGCGTGGTTGTGGCTGCCGCCTGCCGTGGCCGTGGGCCACGCACTGGGGCTCGTCAAAGGCCCCTTCGTCGCCGTTCTCGTCGGTGCATTGCTGATCTGGGTCATGCTCGCGTGGCTCGACCCGCGGCGGCAGTTCCTGCACGATCGTCTGGCGCGCACGCGGTTGATCGATCTGCGGCCGCCCAGCGCCACCAACGCCGCCAGCAGCAAATGAGCCTGTCGGCGGCGGCCCTGCGGCGTGTCGCGGTGGCGGTGCAGGTCACCGCCGCGGTTGGCGTGGCGTGGGCGCTCAAGTCGATTGCGGCGTTCGCCGCGTGGTCGTGGCCACTCGCGCTCGTCATTGGCGCGGCGATCGCGCTGCTGCTGTTCGGTGTCTCGGTGGCCCTCGCCTTCGCTATCACGCTCAATGGCGTCGGTGTACCGCCGCACGACCGATTCGCATTGTTGCCTGCTGGCATGCGCCCCGCCCCGCTCGGATTTCGTCGCGCACTCCGCTGCTACCTCGGCGAGTGCATCGTCGTGTTCCGCATGTTCAACTGGCTGCAGCCGTTCCGCTCCCGGCTGAAGCTCGCGGCCCCGGCCACGCCGCGCCCGGATGCACCCACCGTGCTGCTCGTGCATGGCTACGGCTGCAACCACGCGGTCTGGCTCGACATGGCGCCGCATCTCGCGGCCGCCGGCCATCGCTGCGAGGCGATCGACCTCGAGCCGGTGCTCGGCGATATCGACGACTACGCGGCGCCGCTGCTCGCACGCATGCGCGAGATTGCGGCGCGCACGGGCACTCCCCCGCTGCTCGTGTGCCACAGCATGGGCGGCCTCGCGGCACGCGCGGCGCAGGTGCAGGCGATGCGCACCACCGGTACCGAGGCCCCCTGCGGCGGCATCGTGACGCTCGGCAGCCCCCATCACGGCTGCGTGCTCGCGCGCCATGGCAGCGGCCACAACGCGCGCCAGATGCGCTGGCTCAGCCCATGGCTGCGCGCGCTCGCCGACGCGGAAACCACCGCGCAGCGCGCGCGCATCGTGTCGATTTTCAGCTGGCACGATTCCATTGCCGGCCCGGCTGGCACCTCCTATCTCGATGGCGCGCGCCATGTGCCGCTCCAGGGCATTGGGCATGTTTCGCTGCTGCGGCATCCGGATGCGATCGCCGCCACGCTCGCGGCGCTCGAACTACTGACCGCGCGCACGCGCGATCTGGCGCCCGAAGAGCGGCACACATTCATGTGACATTCATGTTTCCGTCACGGTACCGTCATGCGGCGCAGGCCCAATGCACGCATCGCCGATACCGGGGCCGACATGGTTCAAGCAATCCGATCCGTCCGTGGGTGTCTGTCGCACATCGCGCAGCGCCTGCTTGGCAAGGGTGAAGCAACGCTTCCGCTGACCGCCGTACTGGCGGCATATATGCCCTCCGCGCCGGCATTCGCGCCTCCGTCCTCATCGCCCCCATCCTCCCCGCCTCATCATTCGCCACACAGTTCGTCCAACCCGCCATCGGTACCCGCGGTGAGCACCGGGCGCGACGACACCGATGACGATCTGCCCGATACCGCCTCCGGCTCGCCGACCCATCGCTACCGTGCGATCTGGATCTCGGATATCCACCTCGGGACAGCCGGTTGTCAGGCCACGTACCTGCTGGACTTCCTCAAGCACAACGAATCGGACCAGCTCTATCTGGTCGGCGACATCATCGATGGCTGGCAACTGAAGCGCGGCTGGTACTGGCCGCAGAGCCACAACGACGTGGTGCAGAAGCTGCTGCGCAAGGCGCGCAAGGGTACCGAGGTCATCTTCGTGCCTGGCAATCACGACGAAGTGGCGCGACAGTTCGACGGTATGGCCTTCGGCGATATCGTGGTGCGCGAGGATGCGATCCACGTCACGGCCACCGGCCGCCGCCTGTGGGTCGTGCATGGCGACCTGTTCGACGGCGTGGTGCAGCACGCGCGCTGGCTCGCATACCTCGGCGACTCGCTCTACACGCTGATTCTCGCGGTGAACCGCCACTTCAATCGCGTGCGCACGCGGCTCGGTTTCGATTACTGGTCGCTCTCGCAATACCTCAAGCATCAGGTGAAGAACGCGGTCAGCTACATCAACTCGTTCGAGCACGCGATGGTCGACGAAGCGCGCCGCCGCGGCTGCGATGGCGTGGTCTGCGGCCATATCCACAAGGCCGAGATCCGCGAGGTGGATGGCCAGCTCTACTGCAACGACGGCGACTGGGTGGAAAGCCTGTCGGCGCTGGTCGAAACCATGGAAGGCGAACTGCGCATCGTCTACTGGACCACGTTGCTCGACCCCCCCGCGCCGCCGGTCTCGCGCCTCGGCCGGCGTCGTCGCGCCCCCGCCGCCACCGCCGTGGCCGGCTGATTTGCCACTGCTGTGGCCGGCTGAATTTTTTCCGATCGCTGCCCCGGTCGACACTGCAACACGCCACCAAGAGACAGAGGAGCTTCGATGAAAATCCTGATCGTCACCGACGCCTGGGAACCCCAGGTCAACGGCGTGGTTCGCACGCTCAAGTCCACGCGCCGCGAACTCGAGGCCATGGGCCATACGGTGGATCTGCTGACGCCACTCGAATTCAAGACCGTTCCGTGCCCCACCTACCCGGAGATCCGCCTCTCGCTGTTCCCGGGCGGCAAGGTGCGGCAGCGCATCGAGGCGTTCCGCCCCGACGCGCTGCATATCGCCACGGAAGGCCCCCTCGGTCTGGCCGCGCGCCGTCATGCGCTGCGCCATGATCTGCCTTTCACCACCGCGTATCACACGCGCTTTCCCGAGTACGTGCAGGCGCGCTTTGCGATTCCGCTCGCCTGGACCTATCGCTTCCTGCACTGGTTCCACGGCTCGGCACGCGCGGTCATGGCCCCCACGCCAGTCGTGCTCGACGATCTGCGCCGCTATGGCATCACCAACGGCGTGCTGTGGACGCGCGGCGTGGACCTCGACGTCTTTACACCCGAGCGCGCCAACGTCCTCAACACCGCGCATCCGATCTTTCTGTACGTCGGCCGCGTCGCCGTGGAGAAGAACGTCGAGGTCTTCCTGCAACTCGACCTCCCCGGCACGAAATGGGTGGTGGGCGATGGCCCGGCGCTGGCCGGCCTGAAGTCGCGCTATCCCAACGTGAATTATCTTGGCGTGCTGAAGCAGCCCGAGCTCGCCAAGGTCTATGCTTCAGCGGATGTGTTCGTGTTTCCAAGCCGCACCGATACCTTTGGTCTGGTCCTGCTGGAAGCGCTTGCCAGCGGCCTGCCCGTGGCAGCCTATCCGGTCACGGGCCCGATCGACGTGCTCGGCGACAGCCCCGCCGGCGTGATGCACGAAGACCTGCGCGAAGCGTGTCTGGAAGCGTTGCGCATCGACCGCGCCACCGCGCGCGCGCATGCCGAGCGCTTCTCGTGGCGCGCGGCGTCCGAGCAGTTCCTCGCGCATCTGCGTCCCCTGCCGACCGCCAATGTGGCGGGCGCCCACAACGTCACCACTCCGCCCGACCATGTCAAAGCCGCATCTGCCGCTACCCACCGAGCCGGAGAGTGATTACTCGATCGAGCAAAATCCGCACAAGGGCAATCGCGGGCTTACCCGTGCCTGGTATGCGGCCATCAATTCGGTGTCGGGGTTGCGGTATGCGGTGCTCGAGGAAAGCGCCTTCCGCCAGGAACTGACGCTGTTCGTGATCTTCGCGCCGTGCGCGTTCGTGCTGCCGGTCAGTGTGGTGGAGCGCGTGCTGCTGCTGGGCACGCTGACGCTGGTGCTGATCGTGGAGTTGCTCAACTCGAGCGTGGAAGCGGCCGTGGACCGCATCTCACTCGAGCGGCACAGCCTGTCGAAGCGTGCCAAGGACTTCGGCAGCGCAGCCGTGATGCTCGCGCTGGTGCTATGCCTCGGCACGTGGCTGGCAATTGGCGGGCCGATCGTGTGGCACTGGGTGATGCGACTGGTTTGAGGCGACTGGTTTGAGGCGACTGGTTTGAGGCGACTGGTCTGAACCTTGATGGCGGCGGGCGCCGGCCAGGGCCGTTCAGGTCTGCTCGCGCCCCTGCTGCCACTTGTCGACCACCACGCGCGGCGCGGCCGCAAGCTTGCCGAGTAGCGCGTCGGGCGTGTCGGCCACATGCAGCAGATCGGCGTGGATGCGCTTCAGAAAGCCTTCATCGACCGCGTGGGTCAGGAAGTCGATCATGCGATCGTAGAAACTAGCGACATTGAGCAGGCCCACCGGTTTGTCGTGATACCCGAGTTGCAGCCACGTGAACGTTTCGAACAGTTCTTCGAACGTGCCCACGCCGCCCGGCATCGCGATGAACGCATCGGCGCGATCGGCCATCATCTGCTTGCGCTCGTGCATATTGCGCACGACATGCAGCTCGGTCAGGCCACGATGGCCGACTTCCTTCTGCATCAGCGCGTCGGGAATCACGCCGATCGCGGTACCGCCGTGCTCGAGCACGCTATCCGCGACGATGCCCATCAGCCCGACCTTGCCGCCACCGTAGACCAGCGACATGTTGCGCTCGACCAGCGCGCGGCCAAGCTCGCGCGCGCCTTGCGCGTACTCCGCGCGGAAACCGGGACTGGACCCGCAATAGACGCAAACCGCTTTCATTTTCTCGCTTCCCTTGCTGCCTGTGCTTTCTCGAGCTGTGCCTTGCTCTCCGCGTACTCACGCGCAAGCTGGTCGAACGCCTCGCGCGCCTTGCCACGCAGGTACGGCGAGAGGATCGAGAAGATGTGATAACTGGAGCCATGCAGATACCCACGGATCTGCTCGGCATCGTTGTACTGGCGCGGATGCTGCACGAACTGGAACGACAGCCAGTAGGTGGCGATCACGACCATGTTGGTACACACGGCCTCCACTTGCTCTGGTGTGGCCTCCATATCGCCGTCTTCCTGGAACTGCCGACAGATCTCGAACGCGAAGCGCTTCTTCTGATCGACGATACGCTTGAAGTTCGTCTCCAGCATGCGGTTGCGCGCCAGCAGATCGTTGATGTCGCGATACAGGAAACGGTAGTTCCACAGGAACTCCGACATGTACTGCAGGTAACCCCAGCTCTCACCCAGCGTGGCCTTGTGGTCCGCCGGCATCTTCAGGCGCCGCTCCATCTCCTGCTCGAAGCGCACGAAGATCGAGTTGATGATGTCGTCCTTGTTGCGGAAGTGATAGTAGAGATTGCCCGGACTGATCTCCATGGCCTCCGCAATGGTCGTCGTCGTGACGTTGGGCTCCCCAAGCTCGTTGAATAGTCGCAGCGAGACATCGAGGATGCGGTCGCGCGTACGACGCGGACCAGTCTGGGGCTTGGCTTCCATGGGTGGCGGACGATCCTGACGATTTGGCCGGTGGGGCCGGTCTCGAATTATAAGCAAACAGAATCCTCAGGTGACCGGGCGGATACAAATCGGCCTCCGCATCGGAGAATTACGAAAGTGAAGCGTTTTCGCGCGTTGTGATTTCGCCGGCTGTTTCACTGCCTATACTGCGTGCTCGATATCTGAGAGCACCCCAGAAAATTCTGACCACTTCACTGGAACTCACTTCTTCATCATGACGCTGCGAACTACGAGAATCTTGTCTGTCGCATTACTGTCGTCCGCCAGTGTGGCGGCGCTGGCGCAGGATGCGGTGAGTCTGCGGGTCCGGGGCACGATTCATCCTGCCGCTTGCGCGGTGCAGGTTCCGGCCGCGAAAAATTCGGACGCGTCCGAAAGCAACCGCAACGTGCAGGTCATGCTCGAGTGCGATGCCGGTGCGCGCGTCGCATTGAGCGCGGTCGGGGGAGCGCTTGTGCCGGAATCCAAATCGGGCGATGCACGCGCCAGCGATCGGATCGTGCGGCGGGCGTACGACGTGACGGTGATGACGACTTCGCGCGACAACGCCGTGACGATCACCGTCACGTATCTGTAGCGGACCGTTCAGAATGAAGAGCCGGGCTCTTTCAGGAACGCAATCTCCTCGTCGGTGCTGAGGCGCCCGAGCACGGCATTGCGATGAGGAAAGCGGCCGAAGCGCGCGATGACGTCGCGGTGCTTTTCGGCCCAGTACACCGTGTCCAGCCCGGTTTCGTCGCGCAGGGCCTGGAGCTGACGTACGGACTCGTGCTGGGCGTCGAGGTCCTCCACGTGCTGTAGCGGCATGTAGCAGAACATGCGGTGCTGCGGCGTGGGTAGCTGACGATCCCAGCCTAGCGCGAGCATGCGACGCGTCAGGGCGAGCGCCGCCGCATCGGTAGCGAAGGCGCGCGGGTCGCCGCGGAACGCGTTGCGAGGTATCTGATCGAGCAGCACGATACGGGCGCAGGCCCCTTCGGGCGTGACGGACCAGTCGTCGGGGCCGCAATCTGCCTGCCACATGGGCAGCAGCGCTTCGCGCACGGCCGCGTCGAACGCGGCATCCTTCTTGAACCATGCGCGGCGATAGGTATTCCACGCAGGGCCGCCCGGCACATCGAACCAGAAGTCGAGCAGGCGCTGCGCGTCAGGCGGCATGATCGGACGCGGATTCAAATCAGCGCGCGACGTTGCGCATCCAGTCCGCGGTCTCGAAGAACGCCTGCATCAGCCGCAGGCGCAGATCCTCGGACAGGCCAACGTCTTCCATCGCCATCGACATGCAGCGCATCCACTGATCGCGCTCGCTGATGCCGATCTCGAATGGCAGGTGACGCGCGCGCAGGCGCGGGTGGCCGTAGCGTTCGATGTAGAGACTCGGGCCGCCGAGCCAGCCCGAGAGGAACATGAACAGCTTGTCGCGCGAACCTTCGAGCGTGGTGGGATGCAATGCGCGCAGGCCCTTGAACTGGTCTTCGAGGTCCATGAGGTCATAGAACCGATCGACGAGTTCGCGCACTTTCGCCTCGCCGCCTACCAGTGCGTAGGCGGTGGTGTCTTCGGTGGGGGTATTGTTCTGTTCGGTCATGAAAATTTCAGGTCAGGCATCGCGCAGCGTGGCCAGTGCGGGCTGCCGCAGCACCTCGCGCAATCCGAGCCAGCCGCCGGCAAAGGCGCACAGCATGCCAGAAACCACGCCGACCGGCACGATCCAGACATTGAAGCGATACGGGAAGTCGAACACGAATTGCGACAATCCCCAGCCGACCGCGATCGCGCCGAGGCTCGCAAGAAAACCCGCCAGCCCGCCCACCACAAGGAATTCGGCGTATTGCGTCTGGCGCACCAGCGACGCGCTGGCGCCGAGCGCCTTGAGCAATCCCGCGTCGCGCTTGCGTTCGTCGCGCGCGCCCGACAGTGCCGCATACAGCACCGTGACGCCGGCCAGCAGCGTAAAGATGAACAGGAACTCGACTGCCGCAATGACCTGGTCGAGCACGTCCTGCACCTGCCGCAGGATCAGGTCGGTGTTGACCACGGTGATGTTCGGAAACGTCGCGGTCAGCTGGTTGCCGAGCGTGGACTTGGCGGTTGGCAGGTGGAACGCGGTGATGTAGGTCGCCGGCAGGTCGCGCATCTGCGTGGTCGGCAGGATCACGAAGAAATTGACACGCATCGAGCTCCAGTCGAGCTTGCGCAGCGAGGTGACCGGGGCCTCGACGGTTTGCCCCGCGATGTCGAAGCGCAGCGTATCGCCGAGCTTGATATGCAGCGTCTTGGCAATGCCCTCCTCCACCGATGCGCCGGCCTTGGCGTCGCCACCGTTCACCCATTGTCCACCGACGATCTGGTTGCCTGCGGGCAACGCATCGGTATAGGACAGGTTGAACTCGCGTTCGACCAGATTGCGCGCGCGGCCGTCAGGGTAGCTATCGGCGCGGATCGGGCGTTCGTCGATATGCGTCAGGCGGCCGCGCACCATCGGATATAGCAGGTCTTCAATGCCATTGCGTTCCAGCATCGCGCGCAGCGGATCGCGCTGATCCGGCTGGATGTTGATGATGAAACGATTGGGGGCATCGGCCGGCGTGGCATTGCGCCACGAGTCGATCAGGTCGTTGCGCGTCATGCCGAGCAGCAGCAGCGCCATCAGGCCGATGGCCAGCGCGACGGTCTGCAGCGCGGTGACCGAGCGGCGCCGTTCGAGCACGGCCAGCGCGAAGCGCCAGCCCACGCTGCCACGCGCGCGGCCGCGCATCGCCCTGGACAGTACGGTCAGCATGCCGAGCGCGAGCACGGCAAACAATGCGCCCGCGCCAACGAACCCGCCCGCGGTGGTGATGCCGAGCTTGAGGTCGCGCGCCGCCACCAGCAGCAGTGCGATAAATGCGCCCAGGCCGAGCGCATAGGCGATCCACGCCGAGATCGGCGGCGTGCCGATATCGCGACGAAGCACACGCAGCGGCGCGATGCGCGTGAGCGCGAGCAGCGGCGGCAGTGCGAAGCCCACCAGCAGCACGAGGCCGGCGGCCACACCCACCGCCGCGGGCAGCAGAGACGGTTGCGGCAGCGAGACCTGCAGCAATCCGCCCAGCGACAGCAGCAGCCCGTAATGCGCGAGGTAGCCGAGCAGCACGCCGAGCACCGCGCCCGCCACGCCAAGCAGCAGGAACTCGATGCCGAATGCGGTCAGGATCTGCGCGCGCGAGAGCCCCATGCACTTGTAGACCGCGCAGGCGTCGGTATGGCGCTGCATGTAGCGGCGCGCGGACATCGCAATCGCCACGGCGGCGATCATCGCCGACAGCACGGCTACCAGCGACAGGAAGCGTTCAGCGCGGTCGAGCGTCTGGCGCATCTGCGGCTGGCCCGATTCGAGCGATTCCACGCGCGTATTGCGCAGGTGGCGAGTCTCGATCTCGGCCTGTGCCCATTTGGCATAGGCGGCTCCCGCGGCATCCGGGCCGGCCACCAGCAGGCGGTAGGTCACGCGGCTGCCCCAGCCGATCAGGCCGGTGGCGTCGAGGTCCGTAAGCGGCAGCATCACGCGCGGCGCAAAGTTCATGAAGCCCGCGCCGCGGTCGAGTTCCTGCGTGATCAGGCGGTCGATGCGGAAGGTCTTGTTGCCGAGCTGCAGGCTGTCACCCACGCGCAGGTTGAGCGCGGTCAGCAGCGCCTCGTCCGCCCACACGGTGCCCGGCGCGGGAATGCCCTGCGCGTCCTGCTCGGCGCCGTCCGGCGCGGTAGTGACCTTAAGGCGTCCGCGCAGCGGATAGCCGTCGCTGACCGCCTTGAGCGCGGCAAGCTGGCTTGCGGCTTCGCCGCTGGCGGTGGTGCTGCCTACAGGGCGCGCCGTGGCCATGCTTGGGAACGTTACCGTCTGCGCCGTTTGCAGGCCGCTCGCCGCGGCGCGCTCGAGGAACGCGGGCACAAAGGGCTGGTCCGAGATCAGCAGCACGTCGGCGGCGATCATCTGGCGCGCGTCGCGCTCCAGCCCTAGCCGCATGCGGTCGGCCAGAAAGCCGACACTGGTCAGCGCGGCCACCGCCAGCACGAGCGCGAACAGCAGCAGGGTCAGTTCGCCGGCCAGCCAGTCACGACGCGCCATGCGCAGGGCCTGATGCCACGGGGAGAAACGAGCAGAAGCGTTTGACATCGGTTGCAGTCGGTATCGGTCAGTCGGGGTCAGTCGGGCGCGCGCGGGCCGCGCAGGCTCGCATGCAGGCGGCGCATGCCGCGCCAGAGTTTCGGGATCAGCCAGATCGCGACGATCAGGAAGACGGCCAGCAGCACGAAGAACACCACAGGCAGGAAGAATGCCAGCAGCAATCCCCCCGCGGCGGTAATGTCCTCCGTGAAAGAGGCCAGCCAGTTGGAAAAAGGTTCCGGTGAGACGTTGATCAGCGCGCGCGTGCCGGCCTTGGCCGCGTGGGCGGTACCGGCCAGCGTGCCGCCGATCAGGCCGGCGCCGACGATCCACTGCGGGTCCATGTGGCCAAACGCCGCGGCGGCGAGCACCGCGCCGGCCGGAATGCGGATAAAGGTCTGGATGCTGTCCCACACCGTATCGAAGCCGGGCACCTTGTCGGCGACGAACTCGGCCACGGCCAGCACGCCGGCGATGCCGATCACCCACCACGAGGCAAGCACGTCGAGCCCGCCGGGCAGCTGTAGCCAGCCCAGCTTGGCAAGCACGCCGGCGGTCAGCACGGCCAGATACAGACGCAATCCGCTGGCCCAGGACATGCCCGCGGCCAGCGCGGCGGTTTCCAGCATGGGGTCCTCGCGGCGGTCAGATGGGTCGAGTGTACTGGAAGCCGGGTGAGCAGTTACTCGGCAATCGGCTCCAGCTTCGGCAACTGCGGCAGATCCGCCGCCACCTCGGCGATGGCGCGGCGTAGCCACATCACGTCTGGCGCAGCATGGCTGCGCTCGTGCCAGAGCTGGTAGAAGCGCATGCGCGGAAACGGCACCGGTGACGGCACCATGCGGATTGGCAGGTATTGCGCGTAGTGCGCCGCGAACTGACGGCCAGTGGTGAAGACCATGTCGGTCTTCATCAGGACATAGGGCACCAGCCCGAAATACGGCAGCGTCACCTGAATATTCCGCTTGAGCCCCTGCTCCGCCAGCGCCTGGTCGATCATGCTGCGTTGCATCGACGCATACGGCGCCGGCGCCAGATGCGGCATCTCGAGGTAATGCTTGAGCGACAGCCCCTTGCGCGCGAGCGGGTGCTGGGCGCCAAGCATGCACACCACCTCGTCGTCGAACAGCGGCGAGATATGCAGATGCTCGGGTGGCGACAGCCAGTTGCCCACCACGATATCGAGTTGCCCCTGCTCCAGCGCATCGAGAAAATCGCTCGCCTGCGTCATCGGATGCACGAACAGCTTGGCGCCCGGTGCCAGCCGCCGCACGCGCTCGACGATATTCGGCAGGAAAAACGCATCGAGATAGTCGGGCGCCCCCAGATGGAACGTGCGTCCCGTGGTGGAGGGGTCGAACTGCTGCGGCGGCCGCGCGATGCGATCCATCGCCGCCAGGCTCTGCTCGGCCAGCGCCAGCAGCTCGCGCCCGCGCTCGGTCGGCACCATGCCGGTCTTGCCGCGCACCAGAATGGCGTCGCCGGTGATCTCGCGCAGCCGCTTGAGCGTGTTGCTGATGGCGGGTTGCGACTGGCCGAGGCGCACCGCGGTGCGCGTCACGCTCTGCTCGGTAAGCAGCGTGTGCAGCACCCGCAGCAGGTAGGTATCGAGGTGGTCGCGTCCGTGCATGAGCGGTGGGGGCTAAGGTGACAATCGGGCTAAAAGCGGCGCTAAAAACCGGGCAAACCCGCATGACATCGCGGTCCCGCACGGCTGGCGTGAGGGAACGGAGAGGCGCATAGTGTATGTACGCCCCGCTTGTCAGGTCAATTCGGGACTGCCGGGATACGCCCCGCGCCCGGACCGAATGCCCACGCATTGATGAGCGCTATAAGCTGGGCCGAATATTGCATCGGGAAGCCCAGTGCTATGTTTGCTCCATCCACGAAAGAGAGAAAACCATGGAGACGCAAACCATCCGCTTCTATCACCGCGGCCAGGTCAGAGAGGTGGCCGACGCCGCCGTGACCCGCACGGTGCTGCAGTACCTGCGCGAAGACGCACGCTGCACGGGCACCAAGGAGGGCTGCGCCGAAGGCGACTGCGGCGCGTGCACGGTGGTGATCGGCGAGCTCCAGCACAACGCCGGCGGACCCGAGATCGCGTTCAAGGCCGTCAACGCGTGCATCCAGTTCCTGCCCACCCTCGACGGCAAGGCCCTGATCACGGTCGAGGACCTGCGCCAGCCCGATGGCGCGCTGCACCCGGTGCAGGAAGCGATGGTCGAATGTCACGGCTCCCAATGCGGCTTCTGCACGCCCGGCTTCGTGATGTCGCTGTGGGCGCTTTACCACCAGCATACGCACGGCCACCCCGGCGATGGCACTGCGGCAACGTCGGCCCCTACACGCACCGATATCTGTGACGCCCTGACCGGCAACCTGTGCCGCTGCACCGGCTATCGTCCGATCGTCGATGCGGGCCAGCGCATGATGCAACTGCCGGTGCCGCGGGCAGGCAAGCTCGACCCGGCGCGCATCGCCGAGACGTTGCGCAATCTGAAGCGTGGCGAGACCTTCCACTACGCCGTGCGCGATCAACATTTCTACGCACCGCGCACCGCCGCCGAGTTCGGCCGCATCAAGGCCGAGGAACCCGGCATCCGCATTCTCGCGGGCAGCACCGACGTGGGTCTGTGGGTTACGAAACAGTTCCGCGAACTCGGCAACCTGCTGTATGTGGGGCAGGTGGAAGACCTGCAGACGATCGACGAACGAGACGGCATGATCGAGATCGGCGCCGGCGTCACGCTGGAGAACGGCTACGCCGCCCTCACCGCGACGCACCCCGAACTCGAGGAACTGTGGAAACGTTTTGCTTCGCTGCCCATCCGCAATGCCGGCACGCTGGGCGGCAATATCGCCAACGGTTCGCCGATCGGTGACTCGATGCCCGCGCTGATCGCGCTCGGCGCCGAAGTCGTGCTGCAGCTTGGTGACCAGCGACGCACGCTGCCGCTCGAAGACCTGTACCTCGCCTATCAGAAGACCGCGATGGTGCCCGGTGAATTCGTCGCCGCGTTGCGCGTGCCCGTTAAAGGACATCCGCAAAATCCCGGGCATTTCCGCACGTACAAGCTGTCCAAACGTTTCGACGAGGATATTTCGGCCGTGTGCGCGGCATTCGGCATCGATGTGGAGGATGGTGTGGTGACGCGTGCGCGTATCGCCTTCGGCGGCATGGCCGCCACGCCGAAGCGCGCCGCGCTGACGGAAGCGGCCCTGACCGGTCAGCCCTGGACCGAGGCCACGGCGCGTGCCGGCATGGCCGCGCTCGCCCGCGACTACGCGCCGCTCTCCGATATGCGCGCTACCGCGTCGTATCGCGCGCGCGGCGCCGCCAACCTGCTCTATCGCTTCTGGCTGGAAACGCGCGCCGATGCCTTGCCGGCCGCCGCTTTGAATGTACGCGCCGCCGGTGCGGGCGAATCTGCGACCATGCGCGCGGCGGTTGCCGTGGCCAGCGCCTGAGGAAACGGATATGAACAAGCAGACCGAACCCTTCCTGCTCGATGCCAGCGTGGCCGCGGAGTCCTCCCCGCAGGTCGGCATCTCCCGTCCGCACGAGTCGGCCCACCTGCACGTGGCGGGCACCGCCACCTACACCGACGATATTCCCGTACTGGCCGGCACGCTGCACGCCGCGCTCGGCATGAGCACGCGCGCTCACGCGCGCATTCGCTCGATCTCGCTGGACAAGGTGCGCGCCGCGCCCGGCGTGGTGGACGTGCTGACCGCCGCGGATATTCCCGCCGTCAACGACTGCGGCCCGATCATTCACGACGATCCGATCCTCGCCAAGGATGTGGTGCACTTTATCGGCCAGCCGATCTTTGTGGTGGTGGCAGCCTCGCACGACGATGCGCGCCGTGCCGCGCGCCGCGCCGAAATCGAATACGAAGACCTGCCGCCGATCCTGTCGCCCGAGGCCGCGCACGCGGCGGGCAGCTACGTGCTGCCGCCGATGCACCTCACGCGCGGCGAGCCGCGCGCGCAGATCGACGCCGCCACGCATCGCGACGCCGGCAAGATCCACCTCGGCGGTCAGGAGCAGTTCTACCTCGAAGGCCAGATCGCCTACGCGGCGCCACGCGAAAACGATGGCATGCACGTATGGTGCTCCACGCAGCATCCGACCGAGATGCAGCACGCAGTGGCCCATATGCTCGGCTGGCATGCGCATCAGGTGGTGGTGGAATGCCGGCGCATGGGCGGCGGCTTCGGCGGCAAGGAATCGCAATCGGCGATGTTCGCGTGCTGCGCCGCGCTGGCAGCATGGAAGTTGTTGTGCCCGGTCAAGCTGCGCCCCGATCGCGACGACGACATGATGATCACCGGCAAGCGTCATGACTTTGCGTTCGACTTCGAGGTCGGCCATGACGACGAAGGTCGTCTCGACGGCGTGCGGGTAGAGATGGTCTCGCGTGCAGGCTTCTCGGCCGATCTGTCGGGTCCGGTAATGACGCGTGCGATCTGCCATTTCGACAACACCTACTGGCTGCCGAACGTGCAGATCGACGGTTACTGCGGCCGCACCAACACGCAGAGCAATACCGCGTTCCGCGGCTTTGGCGGCCCACAGGGCGCGTTCGCGATGGAGTACATCCTCGACAACGTGGCCCGCAATGTCGGCAAGGACGCGCTGGCCGTGCGTCGCACCAACTTCTACGGCAAGACCGAGCGCAACGTCACGCCGTATGGCCAGACCGTTGAAGACAACGTGATCCACGAACTCATCGACGAGCTCGTGGCATCGAGCGAATATCAGGCACGCCGCGACGCCACGCGCGCGTTCAATGCGACCAGCCCGATCCTCAAGAAAGGCATCGCGATCACGCCGGTGAAGTTCGGCATCTCGTTCAACGTCGCGCACTTCAACCAGGCAGGCGCGCTCGTGCACGTCTATAACGACGGCTCGGTGCTTGTGAACCACGGCGGCACGGAGATGGGCCAGGGGCTCAACACCAAGGTCGCGATGGTGGTCGCGCACGAACTCGGCATCCGCATGGAGCGCGTGCGCGTAACGGCCACCGATACCAGCAAGGTGGCCAACACCTCCGCCACTGCGGCCTCCACCGGTGCCGACCTCAACGGCAAGGCCGCGCAGGACGCCGCGCGCCAGATTCGCGAGCGCCTGACCGCGTTTGCCGCGCGCAAGGCAGGCGTGGCCCCGGACACGGTGCGCTTTGGCGACGACCTCGTGGTGGCTGGCGAGTTGCGGATGGACTTTGGCGATCTGGCGCGCGAGGCCTACGTGGCGCGCGTGCAACTGTGGTCGGATGGGTTCTATACGACACCCAAGCTGTACTGGGACCAGTCGAAACTGCAGGGCCGTCCGTTCTACTACTTCGCGTACGGCGCCGCCTGTTCGGAAGTCATCGTGGATACGCTCACCGGCGAATGGAAGCTGTTACGCGCCGATGCGCTGCACGATGCCGGCAAGTCCCTGAACCCGGCCATCGATATCGGTCAGGTGGAAGGCGCGTTTATTCAAGGCATGGGCTGGCTCACCACCGAGGAACTGTGGTGGAACAAGGACGGCAAGCTCATGACGCATGCACCGTCCACGTACAAGATTCCGACCGTCAACGATTGCCCGGAAGACTTTCGCGTGCGGCTGTTCCAGAACCGCAATGTCGAGGACAGCATTCATCGCTCGAAGGCCGTCGGCGAACCGCCGCTGCTGCTGCCGTTCTCGGTGTTCTTCGCGATTCGCGATGCGATTGCCGCGGTGGGCGACTATCGCGTGAATCCGCCGCTGCGCGCGCCCGCCACCAGCGAGGCAATTCTCGACGCCGTCGAAGCGGTACAGGCGATGCAGACGTCGGAGGCAGCGGCGCAAGCCGTCTGAGCCAGCCATGCAGGACGCTCCGCTCAAGCCCTTCCGCTTTACCGATGCCGCGCGCTGGATCCGCGCCGGCGTGCCCGTGGTCATGGTCACCATTGCCGAGGTGCGCGGCTCCGCGCCGCGCGAGGCCGGTGTCCGTATGCTGGTCACGGCCAACGATCTGGTGGGCACCATCGGTGGCGGGCATCTCGAATGGCGCGGCATGGACATTGCGCGCGAGATGCTGGCAACGTTCCACACGACCCGCCCGGCCCGTCCGGCCCGTCCCGCCCGTCGAGTAGAGCGCATTCCGCTCGGCCCGGCCCTCGGCCAATGTTGTGGCGGCGTGGTGTGGCTGGCCTTCGAGGTGCTGCGCGCCGACGACCTGCGCTGGCTCGATGCCGTCGAAGAGGCCTTCGCCGCGGGCCGCGCGCTCGCGCGCAAGGTGTCGCTGCGCGATGCCACGCGCCCCGTCACCATTGCCGAGACCCGCGCGCTCCTGCCTATGGTGGAACGCGACGACGAGGGCTGGATCGACACGCTGGTGCCCGAGCCGCTGCACGTCGTGCTGTTCGGCGCCGGCCACGTCGGCCATGCGCTGATCAAGACGCTGGCCAACCTGCCATGCCGCGTGCACTGGGTCGACGAGCGCGACACGCTGTTTCCGGGCGATCTGCCCGACAACGTCGAAGCCGAAGCCAGTGATACGCCCGAGGCGGTGGTCGATCAGGCGCCGGCCGGCAGCTATTTCCTCGTCATGACCCACAGTCATGCGCTCGACCTCGCATTGTGCGAGCGCATCCTGCGGCGAACGGACTTTGCCTACTTCGGATTGATCGGCTCGCAGACCAAGCGCGCGCGCTTCGAGCATCGGCTTGTGGATCACGGCGTGGACCCCGCGCGCTTTGCCGAAATGACGTGTCCGATTGGTGTCACCGGCATTACAGACAAGGCTCCGGCTATGATTGCGGTAGCCATCGTCGCCCAGCTGCTGCAAGTGCGCGATCAGCGCATGGCCGCGCTGGCCGCCAGCCGCATGGAGGCGGTGGTGCCGTAATCCGGCGCGTCTGGCCCACGAAGCCTGACGCGCAGACACCGACCAGACATAGAAGAGGGCCCCCCATGACCATCGATACCGCGCTCGCGGACATGATCCGCCGTACCCCGAAGGCCGAATTGCATGTGCATATCGAAGGCACGCTCGAACCCGAGCGTATCTTCCGGCTGGCCCAGCGCAACCAGGTCACGCTGCCCTACCCCAGCGTCGAGGCGCTACGCGAGGCGTACGCGTTCAGCGATCTGCAGTCGTTCCTCGACATCTACTACGCCGGCGCCAGCGTGCTGCTGACCGAGGAAGATTTCTTCGATATGACGATGGACTATGTCCAGCGTGCCGTGGCCGACAACGTGCGCCACGCCGAGATCTTCTTCGATCCGCAGACCCACACCGCGCGCGGCGTGCCCATGGGCACCGTGATCGACGGCATTGCCGATGCACTCGCGCAGGCGCGCACCGAGTACGATTTCTCGAGCAAGATGATCCTCTGCTTCCTGCGCCATCTGTCCGAGGAAGACGCGTTTGCCACGCTCGAGGCGGCACTGCCCTATCGCGACCGCTTTGTCGGCGTGGGCCTCGACTCCTCCGAGCTGGGACACCCGCCCGAGAAGTTCGCGCGTGTGTTCGCACGGGCGCGCGAGCTCGGCCTGCGACTGGTGGCGCATGCGGGCGAGGAAGGTCCGGCACAGTACGTAACGGACGCGCTCGATATCCTGCACGCTGAACGGATCGATCACGGCGTGCGCGCGATCGACGATGATGCGTTGATTGCGCGGCTGGCGCGCGAACGCATCGCGCTGACCGTGTGCCCGCTGTCCAACGTCAAGCTCAAGGTCTATCCGGACCTGCGCGACCATCCGGCCAAGCGCATGCTCGACGCCGGCGTCGTCGTGACGCTGCATTCGGACGATCCGGCCTACTTCGGCGGCTATATGAACGCCAACTGGGAAGCCACGTTCGACGCGCTGCCGCTTGACGCCACCGATGCGCACAAGCTCGCGCGCAACTCTTTTGAAGCGGCCTTTCTGCCTCCCGCGCTGAAGGCCGAGTACCTTGCCGAAGTCGACCACTTCTGGGCGGCCCGGCAGTAACGAGATCTCCATCATGACGACAACCCCCTCCTTCCCGGGCGCATTGCCTGCCGGTACCACTCGAGTCATCCGCGGCCGCATCCTGCATTTCCTGCGCGATCCGCAGTTTCATGACGATGGCTACGAGTATTGGGAGGACGGGGCGTTGCTCGTGCGCGGCGGGCGCATCGTTGCGGCTGGTGCCTACGACGATCTGTCGTCGCGCATTCCGGCCGATGCCGAGCTGATCGACTATCGCGGCAAGCTGATCGTGCCGGGCTTTATCGACACGCATATCCACTATCCGCAGACCGATATCATCGCGTCACCGTCGCCGGGCCTGCTGCACTGGCTCGACACCTACACGTTTCCCGAAGAGCGCCGCTTTGCCGAGCCCGCCTATGCGCGCGCGGTGGCGGAGTTCTTCACCGACGAGCTGCTGCGCAATGGCACCACCAGCGCATTGGTCTGGAGCACCGTGCACGCGACCTCCGCCGATGCATTGTTCGCGGCGAGCGAGGCGCGCAACCTGCGCATGATCACCGGCAAGGTGATGATGGACCGCAACTGCCCGGAGTTCCTGCGCGACACCGCCGAGACCGGCGCGCGCGATTCGGCCGACCTGATGTCGAAGTGGCACAACAAGGGCCGGCTGGCGTATGCGATCACACCGCGCTTCGCCCCGACCTCGACCGAGGCGCAACTGGCCGCGTGCGGCGAACTGGCGCGCGCCTACCCCGACGCGTTTATCCAGACCCATGTGGCCGAGAACCGCGATGAGGTGAAATGGGTCGCCGAGCTGTTTCCCGATGCGCGCAGCTACCTCGATGTCTACGATCGCTACGGCCTGCTGCGGCCGGGCGCGTTCTATGGCCATGCGATCTACCTCGACCCGGACGATCGTCGACGTCTGGCCGACAGCGGCGCGGCGGTGGCGCACTGCCCGACCTCGAACCTGTTCCTGGGTAGTGGCTTCTATGACTTCCACCAGTCCGATGCGCACCGGCTCAACGTGACGCTGGCCACCGACGTGGGCGGAGGCACCTCGTTCTCGATGTTCCGCACCATGAACGCCGCGCACAAGGTGGCGCGCATGGGTGGTTATCACCTGACCGCGTTGCGCATGTTCTACCTGGCGACGCGCGCCGCGGCCGACGCGCTGGGTTGGGCGGACCGGATCGGCAGCTTCGAGGCGGGCTGCGAGGCGGACTTCGTGGTGCTGGACCCCGATGCCACGCCGCTGATCTCTCGCCGCAGCAGCCGCTCGGAGACGCTCGAGGAGCAGTTGTTTGCGTTTGCGATGCTCGGCGACGATCGGGTCATCGAGGACGTGTACGTGATGGGGCAAGCGGTGGGGGAGCGCACGGTCCTGGCGGCCGCCGCATAACGACCGCATAACCACCAAAAAGTCGCTTATCTGCTATGTGTTGACGAACATCAACACAACTGTCACCAAAGCTCGTTAGCCTCTTCCGGCAATCAAGCGCCATGCAACTGGCGCATTTACGACTGATACCGGAAGATCCGCATGACTGCTCACTCCGATAACGCATTGGCTGACGCCGGTGCGTTTGCCACCCCTGCCCGCAAGGCATCGACGCAGAATGACCTGCCCGAGCCCATCGCAGCCGAGGCGCCGCTACCGGGCCGCAAGGTCATTCGTGGCTGGCTGATTCCGCTCGGCACACGCAGCACGCCGCGCGCGCTGTTCCTGTTCGCGTTCGACTACCTGCTCTTCGCCGCCGTGATGGCTGCCCTCGTGCTGGTCAGCCCGTGGTGGGCCAAGCTGGGCATCGGCGTGCTGGCCGGCCTCGTGATCGCGCGACTGTTCATCATCGGCCATGACGCCTGCCACCAGAGCCTGACCGCGCGCCGCGGCCTCAACAAGTGGATCGGCCGGCTGACCTTCCTGCCGTCGCTGACGCCCTACAGCCTGTGGGAAGTCGGCCACAACGTGGTGCACCACGGCTATACCAACCTCAAAGGCTTCGATTTCGTGTGGGCGCCCTACTCGCTCGAAGAGTTCCGCGCGCTGCCGCGCTGGCGCCGCATGCTGGAACGCATCTATCGCAACGGCTTCGGTGCCGGCCTCTACTACCTTGTGGAGATCTGGTGGATCAAGATGTTCTTCCCGAGCAAGCGTCAGATGGCCACGCGCCGCGCGATCTTCACGTGGGACTGCGTGCTGGTGGCCACGTTCGGCGCCCTGTGGATCGGCGCGCTCGCAGCACTGGCACTGGTCACCGATCAATCCGTGACACTGCTGATCGCCACCGGCTTCGTGCTGCCGTTCCTCGTCTGGAACCTCACGGTCGGCTTCGTGCTCTACGTCCACCACACGCACACCAGTGTGGCCTGGTACGACACCAAGGCCATGTGGGCCAAGGCGCAGCCGTTCGTCTCGACCACCGTGCATCTGCGCTTCCGCCACGGCATTGGCGCTGCGCTCCATCACATCATGGAGCACACGGCGCATCACGTGGACATGAGCGTGCCGCTATATCGGCTCAAGCGCGCCCAGGCGCTGCTCGAGCATGCGCTGCCGGGCCGCATCATCGTCGAGAATTTCTCGTGGCGCTGGTACTTCAAGACCGCGCGTCGCTGCAAGCTGTATGACTTCAAGGCGCTGTGCTGGACCGACTTCCGCGGCCGCCAGACCAGCGAGAACGCACCCGTTCCGACCTGAAAGTAGACGGCGCATGTGTGCACCGTTATAATGCGGGCTTCCATTGGGGAGTAGCCGCCTCGTTCCATGAACGAGGGCGTACGTCAACAGACTTGACTGGGTTTCCAGTTATGGCGTACGCAGCCTGGAAGGGCCTGGCGAGACCGATGACCTCACCTTTCTGGCCGGGCCGGGAAAGGCGAGTGTCATTGGCATCTCGCGATGCATTGCGGCCCGGGTTGTTCCCACATAAAAGATGGAATCATTCCTCGTCTCCACGGGCATCGTGGCGCTCGCCGAAATGGGCGACAAGACTCAATTGCTGTCCCTCGTTCTGGCCGCACGCTATCGCAAGCCAGTTCCGATCATCCTCGGTATCCTCATCGCCACGCTCGTCAATCACGGCTTTGCCGGTGCATTGGGCGGCTGGATCACGCATGTGCTCGGGGCCAACCTGCTGCGCTGGATCCTCGGCCTCGGCTTTATCGCCATGGCCGCATGGATGCTAATCCCCGACAAGCTCGATGACGCCGAGCAAGCGCGGCCGGTCAAGGGCGCGCTCGGTATTCTCGGCACCACCATCGTGGCGTTCTTCTTTGCGGAAATGGGCGACAAGACGCAGATCGCCACGGTTGCGCTGGCCGCGCGCTTCCCCACGGAAGTCATCGCTGTGGTGGCCGGCACCACGTTCGGCATGATGCTCGCCAACGCCCCCGCGGTACTGCTCGGCGACAAGTTCGCCAACAAGATGCCAATCGCGCTGGTGCACAAGATCGCGGCCGCGATCTTCCTCGTGCTTGGTCTGCTGGCGCTGTTCAACGTCGGCCGCTGATACCGTAAGACAGCCATAAAAAAACGGGGCATAACGCCCCGTTCAAACCCTCGACGGCCAAGTGTGCCAGGGCCGTCGATCACCGATGCCCGTATCAAACGCCAGACCTACCAACGTTCAGTTGGTTGTTCTGGCGCCACCCTCGAACCATTGCCCCAGCAATGCGCGCTCGTCGTCCGTAATCTGCGTGACGTTGCCGAGCGGCATGGCCTTCTGCTGCACCGCCTGCTGGTAGATCAGTTGCGCGTGCCCCTTGATCTCATCGACCGTATCGAGCTTGATGCCCTTCGCGGCAGTCGGCATCATCTTCGGCTGCTCCGCGTGGCACTGCACGCAACGCGCGTTGATGATCTCCTGCACCTTGTGAAAGCTCACGGCATTGGCGGCGGCTTCACCGCCCGCGCTCGCCACCACTGCACGTGGCTGCGGCGCGATCATCACCGCCACCACACCCAGCAGTGCCACCCCCGCCGCGGGCCACGCGATATTGATGCGGCCCTTGTGCTTGAGGATAAAGAACTGCCGCACCATCACGCCGGCCAGCATGATGAGAATCAGCACCAGCCAGTTGTACTTGTGGGTGTACGTCATGCTGTGGTGGTTCGACAGCATCGCGAACAGCACCGGCAGCGTGAAGTAGGTGTTATGCACACTGCGCTGCTTCGCGCGCTTGCCATGGATCGGATCGACGGGCTGGCCCGCCTGCAGCGCGGCCACGACCTTGCGCTGCCCCGGAATGATCCACACCAGCACGTTCGCGCTCATGATCGTCGCGATCATCGCGCCGGTCAGCAAGAATGCCGCGCGACCCGAGAACACATGGCATGCGGCATACGCGGCCAGCACGACGTAGAGCGCGACCATGATGCCGACCATGCGATCGTTCTTGACGAACACACGGCAGATGCAGTCGTACACCACCCAGCCGATCAGCAGATACGACACCGCAAAGCCGACCGCCGCGCCCGGCGACATGTCGAGCACGTTCTTGTCGATCAGAAACGTGCTCGCGTTGAACAGGTACAGCACCACCAGCAGCGCGAAGCCGGTCATCCACGTCGAATAGGACTCCCAGTAGAACCAGTGCAGGTTCTCCGGCAACTGCTTAGGCGCGGTGAGGTACTTCTGCGGGTTGTAGAAGCCGCCGCCGTGCACGGCCCACAGCTCGCCATCGACGCCACGACGCTTGAGCTCGGGGTCCTCCGGCTTGGTCAGGCTGTTATCGAGCCAGACGAAATAGAACGATGAGCCGATCCACGCGATTGCGGTAATCACGTGCGCCCACCGCAGCAGCATGTTGAACCAGTCGAGAATGTAGCCTTCCATGATGTGTCTCCTTCCCGCGGGTCGCGTCAGCTGCCGCGATAGGTCGAGTACGACCACGGCGATACGAGCAACGGCACGTGGTAGTGCGCGCCAGCGTCGGCAATGCCGAAGCGCAGCGTCACCACGTCGAGAAAGGCGGGCTCGGGCAACTTGACGCCCTGAGCGCGAAAGTAGTCGCCGGCGCCGAACTCGAGTTCGTAGACGCCGGGGACCAGCGCGTCGCCTTCGAGCAGCGGCGCGTCGGCGCGACCATCGTGATTGGTCACGAGGCGCTTGAGTGTCTCGCGCTGATTGTTGACAATTTTATGCAGCGCGATCGACATGCCGTGACCGGGAATGCCGGCGGCCGTGTCCAGTACATGCGTAGTGAGGCGTCCCATCTTGTCATCCTTGACGTTTGGGTTGTGATAGGCGCCGCTGCCTTCACTAGCACCCCTTGTGGGAAGGGTGCCCGCTCGGTACGTGTGGTCACGCATCCCGGCGCAAACTGAATCTTCAAAACGAGTTCAAACCGAATGTTGCGAGGCGACGATGCGCCCCGCTCATCCTTATGACAACTCCGTACTTACCCGGATTTGTCGAAAACCTTGGGTGGTTTTGTTGACAATGGTGCGTCCCTATCCAAATAATTGTCAACAATTTTTAGCTCATCAACCCTGAATACCGATCATCACGCGCGCCGATGTCCGACCCGGCAACACGCTCGCTACGATCGCCCCACCTCCTCTCTCGGGTGCAGACATGTCCAAGAATCTCAAGCTCATTGCCCCCGCCATCGACAGCGATACGGAACCGTTGCCGGTCGCCGACAGCAAACCCGCCCGCAAGGGCTCGGTGGAAGAGCGCATGTACCACGAGATCTACGACGCGATCATGGAACACCGGTTGCCGCCGCGCACCAAGCTGACCGAGCACTCGCTGTGCGAGATCTATGCCACCGCGCGGCATACCGTGCGCAAGGTGCTGTCGCGGCTGGCGGCGGACGGCATGGTGGACCTCGAGCCCAACCGCGGCGCGTTTATTGCGAGCCCGTCCACCGACGAGGCGCACGATATGTTCGAGCTGCGGCAAATGCTGGAGCGCGCCGTGCTCGACAAGCTGGCGGCCCGCGCCGACGTCAAAGCTACCATCGCGCCGCTGCGCAGGATGGTAGCAACAGAACGGCAGGCGTTTCTTTCGCACGAACGGCCGCGCTGGATCCGCCTGTCGGCGGAATTCCATACCGCGCTGGCCGAGCTTTCCGGCAATGCGTTGCTGGTGACGATGATGCGCCGGCTGGTCTCGCGTACGACGCTGATGATCGCCAGCGTGGAAGCGCCGGGCCACAACGCGTGCTCGTTCGACGAACACGACGACATCCTCGATGCACTCGAAGCGGGCGACGCCGCACTGGCCAAGACGCGCATGGCGCACCACCTTGGCGCCTGTGCCGACCGCGTGCAACCCGATGAACCCGGCAATTTCGACTTGCGCAGTGTGCTTGGACAAGGCAACAACCCGGGCAGCACACCGGGCAGCGTACAAGGTGGGGGCCACACCCACTGATGCTGGCGCGCGGCTTGCTCCGCGCCTCTTTGACGACCCGGAACCCGCACGCATCTTCAGGCGCCATAGAGCTGCCGCGCGTGCACAAGGCCGATGCCCGGGCGTGGAGGCACGGATTCCCCACGATTGGAGAAGGAGACACCCATGACGTCCGCGACATCCGCAACAGACTCGGCCCCGGCCGATCGCATCAACGAACGCCTGCCATCGGGCCGGCTGCTGGCCCTGGGCCTCCAGCACGTGCTGGTGATGTATGCCGGGACCGTAGCGGTACCGCTGATCGTGGGCGGCGCGCTCAAGCTACCCAAGGACCAGTTGGCCTTTCTGATCAACGCCGATCTGTTCGCGGCCGGCATCGCCACGCTGATCCAGGCGCTCGGCTTCTGGCGCTTCGGCATTCGCATGCCAGTGATGATGGGCGTCACGTTCGCGGCGGTGGCACCGATGATCGCCATCGGCGGCGACCCCGAGATCGGTCTGCTCGGCATCTATGGCGCGGTCATCGCGTCCGGCATCTTCGGTATCCTGATCGCCCCGGTGATGGGCCGCATGCTGGGACTCTTCCCACCGGTAGTCACCGGCACCGTGATCACGCTGATCGGCATCTCGCTGATGCGCGTCGGCATCAACTGGGCCGGTGGCGGACAGCCTACGGTGCGCGCCGTCATCGACGGCGTGGTCAAGGATGTGCCCAACCTCGCCTATGGCGACCTCGGCAGTCTGGCCATCGCGGGCCTGGTGCTGGTGGTCATCCTTGTGCTGACCAAATTCGGCCGCGGCCTCGTGGCCAACTGCGCGGTGCTGCTCGGCATCATCATCGGCACGCTGGTGGCGATGGCCTTTGGCAAGGTCTCGTTCGAGGGCCTGCATGAGGCGAGCTACGTAGCGGTCATCACGCCACTGCACTTCGGCATGCCGACGTTCCAGCTCACCGCGGTGCTGTCGATGTGCATCGTCATGCTGATCACGTTGGTAGAGTCCACCGGCATGTTCCTGGCGCTGGCCGATATCACCGGCAAGCGGCTGACCAATCGCGAGCTGACCAACGGTCTGCGCGCCGACGGCCTCGGCACCATCGTCGGCGGTCTGTTCAACACGTTCCCGTACACGTCGTTCTCGCAGAACGTGGGGCTGGTCACGGTGACCGGTGTGCGCTCACGCTATGTGGCCGTGGCCGGCGGGCTGATCCTGATCGCGTTCGGACTGTTTCCGAAGATGGCGCACGTGGTGGCCTCGGTGCCGCAGTTCGTGCTCGGTGGCGCCGGCATCGTGATGTTCGGCATGGTCGCGGCAACCGGCATTCGCATCCTCGGCTCGTGCGACTTCAACCGCAATCGCCACAACCTGTTTATCGTCGCCATCGCGATCGGCTTCGGCATGATCCCGACGCTCTCCCCCACGCTGTTCCAGTACCTGCCGAAGTGGACCGACCCGTTCACGCATAGCGGCATCGTGCTCGGCACGATCGTCGCGGTGGCGCTGAACCTGTTCTACAACGGCGTGCAGTCCGCGGAAGAAGCGCTGCGCAACGCCGCCGCCAATTCACACGGCACCGAGTAACGGCACCGAACAACTCCACCGCAGCAGCCATGACTCAACCTCAAGATTCCCAACACTACCCACGCGACCTGATCGGTTACGGCGCCGAGCCGCCGCATGCGCGATGGCCCGGCGGCGCACGCGTTGCGCTGCAGTTCGTGCTCAATTACGAAGAAGGCGGCGAGAACAACGTGCTGCACGGCGATGCCGGCTCCGAGCAATTCCTGTCGGAGATCATCGGCGCGGCCGCCTATCCCGCGCGACACCTGAGCATGGAGGGCATCTACGAATATGGCTCGCGCGCGGGGGTCTGGCGCATCCTGCGCGAGTTCGAGCGCCGTGGCCTGCCGCTGACAATCTTCGGCGTGTCGATGGCGCTGCAGCGGCATCCCGATGTCACGCGCGCGTTCGTCGAACTCGGTCACGAGATTGCCTGCCACGGCTGGCGCTGGATCCACTACCAGAACATCGACGAAGCCACCGAGCGCGAACATATGCGCATCGGCATGGAGATCATCCGCGAGATGACCGGATCGATGCCGCTGGGCTGGTACACGGGCCGCGACAGTCCCAACACGCGCCGGCTGGTGGTCGAGCACGGTGGCCTGTTGTACGACGCCGATTACTACGGCGACGACCTGCCGTTCTGGACCGAAGTGGAAGTCACCGGCGGCGAGAAGAAGCCGCACCTCGTGGTGCCCTACACGCTCGACTCCAATGACATGCGCTTTGCCTCGCCGCAGGGCTTCAACACGGGCGAGCAGTTCTTCCAGTACCTCAAGGATGCGTTCGACGTGCTGTACGCCGAAGGCGATCCGCGTGGACTCGATCGGCCCAAGATGCTGTCGGTCGGCATGCACTGCCGCCTGCTCGGCCGGCCGGGTCGCTTCCGCGCGCTGCAACGTTTTCTGGATTACGTGCAGGAGCACGACAAGGTCTGGATCTGCCGCCGCGTCGATATCGCGCGTCACTGGGTAGAGACGCACCCGTTCGGAGGCCAGGCATGACGGCGCCGGGTACCCCCTACACGATCGCGCAACTCAATGCGATGCCGGAGGCCGGCTTTGTCGAGGTGCTCGGCGGCATCTACGAGCATTCGCCGTGGTTCGCGGAGAGCGCCGCGCGCAAACGGCCGTTTGCCAACCTCGCCGCGCTGGCCGCGGCGTTGCGCGAGGCCGTCGATCAAGCCGGACGCGAGGCTCAGCTCACGCTGGTGCGCGCCCACCCGGAACTGGCGGGCAAGGCCGCGGTGCGCGGCGAGCTGACCGACGAGTCCACCCGCGAGCAGAGCGGCGCCGGGCTGCACCTGTGCACGCCCGCGGAGTTCGAGCAGCTGCAACAGCTCAATGCGGACTACAACCGCAAGTTTGGCTTCCCCTTCATCCTCGCGGTGCGTGGCTACGATCGCCACGGCATCATCGCGGAATTTGCAAGGCGCATCGATAACGCGCCCGACGTCGAGTTGCAAACCTGCATCAATCAGATTCATCGCATTGCGCAGTTTCGACTCGACGACTTAGTATCCGGCTGAGCAAAAAACGGGCGGATAAAGAAGAGAGAAATCAGAAGAGAGCAGGACGTCGTTCGCCATACCGGAGATTCGATAAAAGACGGTAGCACCCATCAGAGGCGCGCCGCGCCGGCCAGCCACAGCGAACCCAGCACAACACGTTCTGAACGGTATCAAACCACGGAGGTCTTTACCCATGTCGAAGCATTACAAGCCGGCTTTCAAGCTGGCGGCGATCGCGGCTGTCCTGTATTCGGGCGCCACCCTGGCGCAATCGGGCGTCACGCTTTATGGTCAGGCCGATATGTTTATCGGCGGCATCAAGAGTCCGGGCACCGGCGAACGCGCGTTCGTCGCGAACTCGGGCGGCATGCAAACGTCCTACTGGGGCATCAAAGGCTCGGAAGACCTGGGCGCGGGCACGCGCGCGATTTTCGACCTCAACGCGTTCTACCGGACCGATAACGGCCGCGTCGGCCGCTTCGACGGTGACTCGATGTTCAGCCGTAACGCGTTCGTCGGCCTCGAGAACAACACGTACGGTACGCTGAAGCTCGGCCGCAACACCACGCCGTATTTCGTATCGACGATTCTGTTCAATCCGCTGATCGACTCGTACGTGTTCTCGCCGATGGTGTTCCACACCTACTTCACGGCGTCCGCGCCGGGCGTCTACGATCCGGGCATCATCGGCGACTCGGGCTGGAACAATTCGGTGCTGTACTCCACGCCGACCTGGGGTGGCCTGACCGCCAACTTCATCTATGGCCTCGGCGAGAACGCCGGCAATTACAGCCAGAACAAGTGGGGCGGCAACGTGACCTACTTCAGCGGCGACTTTGCCGCGACGCTGGCGTTCCAGCAGGTCAAGTTCGACAACACGCCGTTCGATATCGCCACCGGTAACAACTCGCTGCTGACCGGCGTCAGCAAGCAGAGCGCGGTACAGGCTGGCCTCTCGTACGACTTCAAGATCGTCAAGCTGTTCGCGCAGGGCCAGTACATCAAGACCAGCGTCAGTGGCGCGGTGCCGAGCGGCGATATCAAGAAGACCACCGGTCAGGTCGGCGCCTCGGTGCCGGTGGGCGCCGGCGCGGTGCTGGCCACGTACGCCTACGGCAAGACCGACAACGCGATCTCGGACTTCAAGCGCAATACCTTCGCGCTGGCGTACGACTACAACCTGTCCAAGCGCACGGATGTGTACGCGGCCTACTTCTACGACAAGATTGTCGGCGTCGAACACGGCGACAGTTTTGGCGTAGGCATCCGCCACAAGTTCTGACGCGCGACGCTCTCTTCTCTTTTGGGAGAAGAGAGCGTGTTGCACGATTTTAAGATGCCGCGCCGCAGCAATCGCGCAAGATCGAAAGCAGGGACTTCATAGGCGGATTCAATTGGCGGCAGTCTCCTCGCAGTCCTTAAATGGGGTTCCGGACTCTGTGCCGGAATCACGAGACAGGAACGAGTGAGGTGACTCATGAGGCGTTATGCGAAGACCCGTTCGGAATTGATGGCGATCCTGAGCCAGTGCCTGGATAGCAATCCAGAGTGCGGTGAGTTGGAGTTGCACGCCATGCGCGTGCATCGACCTGATCACACCGGTTGCAACTGGAGTGCGGAAGTGGACTTCCGTGAGGACCGCTTCGATGACGTAACGCAGCAACTCGCAGCAGCGCGTTCGATCATCGTGGTCATGCGCGAGCAGTACAACGTGTTGCAATAGCTGCGCACACAGGGAATGGAAAAAAGCCGGGTCTTGCGACCCGGCTTTTCTTTTTGCTGCACCCTCACTGCGTGAGAGCTGCCATTGCTTTAACGCAGTGCGCCGGCTTCCGCCACTGCCACGGCCGTCATATTGACGATACGGCGCGTGGTGGCCTGCGGGGTCAGGATGTGCACCGGCTTGGCGGCGCCCAGCAGGATCGGACCCACCGTCACGCCCTGGCCGCCCGTGATCTTGAGCAGGTTGAACGCGATGTTGGCCGCGTCCAGCGTCGGCATGACCAGCAGGTTGGCGCTGCCGGCGAGCTTGGTGGTCGGCAGGAAGTGACGACGCACGTCCTCGACCAGCGCCGCGTCGCCCTGCATCTCGCCTTCCACCTCGAGCTGCGGTGCCACCTTCGCCAGGATCTCGGCCGCCTCACGCATCTTGCGCGCGGACGGACGCTCCGACGAGCCGAACATCGAGTGCGACGTCAGCGCGACCTTCGGATGCAGGCCGAAGCGCGCGATCTCCTCGGCAGCCAGTTGCGTGATGCACGCGAGTTCATCGGCGGTCGGATCGTCGTTGACGAACGTGTCGGTGATAAACAGCGTGTACTTCTCGAGCATCAGCGCGTTCATGGCCGCGAACACCTTGGCCTCGGGCTTCATGCCGATGACGTCGCGCACGTGTTCGAGGTGACCCTCGAAGCGACCCACCGTGCCGCACAGCAGCGCGTCGGCATCGCCCATATGCATCAGCATGGTGCCGATCAGCGTGTTCGAACGACGCAGCGCCACCTTGGCCATGTCCGGCGTTACGCCGTCGCGGCCACGCAGCGCGTGGTAGGCCTCGTGGTAGGCGCGGTAGCGCGGATCGTCGTCGGGATTCACGAGTTCGAAGTCCACACCCGCGCGCAGGCGCAGGCCGGCCTTGTCGATACGCATCTGGATCACGTTCGGGCGGCCGATCAGGATCGGACGCGCGAGGCCTTCATCGACCACGCTCTGCACCGCGCGCAGCACGCGCTCTTCCTCGCCCTCGGCGTAGACCACGCGCTTCGGCGCGGCCTTGGCAGCCGTGAACACCGGCTTCATCATCAGGCCGGTGTGATAGACGTAGTGCGTCAGTTGCTGGCGATAGGCTTCGTAGTCCTTGATCGGACGCGTTGCCACGCCCGATTCCTCCGCGGCCTTGGCTACGGCCGGCGCGATCTTCTCGATCAGGCGCTGGTCGAACGGCGTCGGGATGATGTAGTCGGGGCCGAACTTGAGCTCGGCACCACCGTAGGCAGCGGCCACGGCGTCATTGAGCTCGGCCTCGGCCAGCTCGGCGATCGCCTTCACGCATGCAAGCTTCATCTCTTCCGTGATCTTGGTCGCGCCGCAGTCGAGCGCGCCACGGAAGATGTACGGGAAGCACAGCACGTTGTTGACCTGGTTCGGATAGTCCGAACGGCCGGTGGCGATGATGCAGTCCGGGCGCGCGGCCTTGGCGACTTCCGGGCGGATTTCCGGTTCCGGATTGGCCAGCGCCAGGATGATGGGCTTGTCGGCCATCGTCTTGACCATGTCGCCCGTCAGCACGCCCGCGGTCGAGCAGCCCAGGAACACGTCGGCGTCCTTGACGATATCGGCCAGCGTACGGGCCGAGGTGTCCTGCGCGTAGCGAGCCTTGTTGGCTTCCATGTTGGCGTCGCGGCCCACATGGATCACGCCCTTCGAGTCCACCACGTAGACGTTCTCGCGCTTCACGCCGAGGCTCACCATGGTGTCCAGGCAAGCGATGGCGGCTGCGCCGGCACCCGACACGGCCAGCTTGACCTTGCCGATTTCCTTGCCCACGACCTTCAGGCCGTTCAGCAGTGCGGCGGCCGAGATGATCGCGGTACCGTGCTGATCGTCATGGAAGACGGGAATGTTCATGCGCTCGCGCAGCTTCTTCTCGATGTAGAAGCATTCGGGCGCCTTGATGTCCTCGAGGTTCACGCCGCCGAGCGTCGGCTCCAGCGCGGCCACGATCTCGACGATCTTGTCCGGATCGCGCGCATCGAGTTCGATGTCGAACACGTCGATGCCGGCGAATTTCTTGAACAGGCAGCCCTTGCCTTCCATCACGGGCTTGCCGGCCAGCGGGCCGATATCGCCCAGACCCAGCACTGCGGTACCGTTGGTCACCACCGCCACGAGGTTCGCGCGCGAGGTGTACTCGGCGGCCATCGACGGGTCCTTGGCGATCTCCTCGCAGGCATACGCTACGCCCGGCGAGTACGCGAGCGAGAGGTCGCGCTGGTTCGACAGGGCCTTGGTAGCGGTGACCTGGATCTTGCCTTTGGTGGGACTGCGGTGATACTCGAGCGCGGCGAGGCGCAATTGCGCCTCGGGACTGTTGGGGGCTTGCTGGGGGGCTTGTTGCGACGCAGCATCCGCGCCGGTAGTCTTGCTAGTCATTCTGCTCGTCCGGGAAGAGGCCATGCCCCGGGGTCCGTCCGGTCCGCGCCCGCGGATGCGTGACAGGCTCCGGCGGCATTGGCCGGAAAATTCGAGCAGCCATTCTAGCCCAGCGCGCATGCGCGGTGTACCAACTTTCTCTTCAGTTTCGGTACTACCTGCCTTACGGTTTGGCCTTTTCCACCTCTAAGGTCACGCGACGCGGCCGGCCACTCTCGGCTGGGAAATCGGCGAACGCGCTACGGATCATGTACGGCATCACGCCCGCGAGGCTGCCACCCTCGGTGGTATTGCGCGCGGTCACCTGATAGACGCGCTTGCCCGACTTCGCATCCTTGAAGAACACGCGCAGGCTCGCGAAGGTCACCGGTACATCGCGCACGATCGTCTGCGGCGGCCAGTAGCCCGGGCCGCCCCAACCCCACGGGCCGTAGGGTCGATACCAGCCGCCGTAGCCATAACCGCCATAAGGTCCCCAGTACGGTCCCCATGGGCCGTACCACGGGTCGGGATAGACGGTTTCCGCCACGCGCACCATGCCCGGCACCGCGTCATAGTCCATGGTAACCAGATACCTTGCCTGAGCCGCCGGGGATTGTTCGAATCCCACGCCGCCGAGCGCGGCCGCGAGCCATTGCTCGTACGTGGCACGCTCGAGCTGCGCGTCCTGCTGCGGCGTGTGTTCGAACGCGTAGGTGCGCGGCGCGTCGTTCTGCCATTCGGGCTGGCGGAACGCCGTGACCTCGGTGGTGATCGTGCTGGCGCAGCCCGAGAGCCATAGCGCCGCCAAAAGCGCGAGCGCGAGGGTCCAGCGCGTTCGTCCCGCCTGCCGATTGGAAATGTCTTGCCGCATGTTCGATCCTTCCCGCCTTCTTTTTAGTATCCCGCCACGCCAGTGAGACCCGTCGCGTGATGCCGCGTTCCCTGGCCGACCTCGTTCCACCCCGTTGGCTACAATGAGGGCTTCGGCGCTGCACCATGCCCGCCGTCGCCCCACTCGGTACACCCCAACGATTTCCCGAACACAGGATTTCCCCATGCTCCGCACCGATACGCCCGTTACCGTCTATCGCAAGGACTATACTCCGCCCGCGTTCGTGATCGATCATGTCGATCTGGTGCTCGAACTCGACCCGCAGCGCACGGTCGTCACGAGCACGCTGGGCTTCCAGCGCGCACCTGGCGCCGCCGCCGATGCCGCGCTGGTGATGGTCGGCGAGGAACTCGAACTGATCGGCGTGCGCCTCGATGGCCAGCCGTTTGCCGGCGTGAGCACCGCCACCGGCACGCTGACGCTGACCGGCCTGCCCGCGCAAGGCACGCTCGAGATCACCACCGCCTGCAACCCGGCCGCCAACACCACGCTGTCCGGCCTGTACGTGTCCAACGGCAATTTCTTCACGCAGTGCGAGGCCGAAGGCTTCCGCCGCATTACGTACTTCCTCGACCGCCCCGACGTGATGACGACCTACCGCGTCACGCTGCGCGCGGACCGCACCGCGTATCCGGTCCTGCTCTCCAACGGCAACCTGCTGAGCGAGCGCGGCTTGCCCGATGGCCGCCACGAGGCGGTCTGGGAAGATCCGTTCCGCAAGCCGTCTTATCTCTTCGCACTCGTGGCCGGCAAACTCGAATGCATCGAGGAACGCATCCAGTCCGCCTCCGGCAAGGAGAAGCTGCTGCAGGTGTGGGTGGAAGCGCAGGACATCGGCAAGACACGCCATGCGATGGACTCGCTGATCAACTCGATCCATTGGGATGAGCGCCGCTTCGGGCTGGAACTCGACCTCGACCGCTTCATGATCGTCGCCGTGGGCGACTTCAACATGGGCGCGATGGAGAACAAGGGCCTGAACATCTTCAACACCAAGTACGTGCTGGCCAACGCGCAGACCGCGACCGACGTCGACTTCGCCAACATCGAGTCGGTGGTCGGCCACGAGTACTTCCACAACTGGACCGGCAACCGCGTCACATGCCGCGACTGGTTTCAGCTGTCGCTGAAGGAAGGCCTGACCGTGTTCCGCGATCAGGAATTCTCGGCCGACATGATGGGCTCCGAGTCCGGCCGCGCGGTCAAGCGCATCGAGGACGTGCGCGTGCTGCGTCAGGTGCAGTTCCCCGAGGACGCGGGTCCGATGGCGCATCCGGTGCGCCCGGACAGCTACGAGGAGATCAACAACTTCTACACGGTCACGGTCTACGAGAAAGGCGCCGAGGTCGTGCGCATGTATCAGACGCTGCTCGGCCGCGATGGCTTCCGCAAGGGCATGGACCTGTATTTCCAGCGCCATGACGGCCAGGCCGTGACCTGCGACGACTTCCGCCGCGCGATGGCCGAGGCCAACGGCCGCGACCTTACGCAGTTCGGCCTATGGTACAGCCAGGCCGGCACGCCGGTGGTCACCGTGCGCACCGCGTGGAACGCCGCCGCCGGTACGCTCGATGTCACGCTCGCGCAGCGTTGCCCGAAGGTGGGCATCGAGACCCGCGACGGCACGCCCGCCAAACAACCGTTCCATATCCCGTTCGCCATCGGCCTGATCGGCAAGGACGGCGAAGACCTGCCGCTGCAACTCGAAAGCGAAGCGGCCGCTGGCGATACCACGCGCGTGCTCGACTTCACGCAGGCCGAGCAGACCTTCCGCTTTGTTGGGCTACCGGTTGGACTGCACCCCGGTGATGCTCCAACGCCGTCGCTGCTGCGCAATTTCTCGGCCCCGGTGATCGTTGACTATGAATACGCCGACGCCGAACTGACGTTCCTGCTCGAACACGACAGCGACCCGTTCAACCGCTGGGAAGCGGGCCAGCGTCTGGCCACGCGCGTGCTGCTGGAACTCGTGGGCGAAGCCCAGGCCGGCCGCGAACTGAAACTCAGCAAGGCGCTCGTCGACGCATTCCGCGTGGTACTGACCGACAGCACGCTGAACCCCGCCTTCCGCGAGCAGGCACTGATGCTGCCGGCCGAGGGCTATCTGGCCGAACGCATGGGCGTGGCCGACCCGGCCGCGATCCATCGCGCACGGCTGTTCCTGCGCGAAGGCCTGGCCCGCGCGCTCAAGGCCGAGTGGCTGGCCGCGTACGAGTCCAACGCGACGCCGGGCCCGTACTCGCCCGACGCGGAGGCCGCGGCCCGCCGCGCATTGCGTAACCTCGCACTCGCTTATCTGGCCGACACCGGCGAAGCCGACATGCAGGCACTGGCGGATCGCCACTACCAGCAGGCCGACAATATGACCGACCGCTATGCCGCGCTGGCGGCACTGGTCAATAGCTTCGCGCCGGGGCGTGAACATGCGCTGACCGACTTCTACCAGCGTTTCGAGAACGATCCGCTCGTCATCGACAAGTGGTTCTCGCTGCAGGGCATGCAACGCGGCGAGGTGGGCCCGCGCGCGGGCAAGCGCACGATCGAGGTGGTGCGCCATCTGATGGACCATCCCGCGTTCACGCTGCGCAACCCGAACCGCGCGCGTTCGCTGATCTTCAGCTTCTGCTCGGGCAACCCCGCGCAATTCCACGCCGAGGACGGTTCCGGCTACGAATTCTGGGCCGACCAGGTGCTGGCGCTCGATGCGATCAATCCGCAGGTGGCAGCGCGGCTGGCGCGTGTGATGGACCGCTGGCAGAAGTACGCGCTGCCGCTGCGCGACCGCATGCGCGCGGCGCTGGAACGCGTGGCGGCATCCTCGACGCTGTCGCGCGATGTGCGCGAAATCGTGGGTAAATCGCTGTCGGCCTGAGGCCGCCCTCGATCGAACTTAGCCTAGCCGGAAGCGGCGCCACGGTAGAATGGCGCCGATCCAAGGAGAACCCCACCATGACACGCATCAGTCTCACCCGATATCTGGTCGAGGAGCAGCGCAAGCACAACACGATCCAGCCCGAGCTGCGGCTGCTGATCGAAGTGGTCGCGCGCGCCTGCAAGGCCATCTCGAACAACGTCAGCAAGGGCGCGCTCGCGGGCATCCTCGGCTCGGCCGGCACCGGCAACGTGCAGGGCGAAACGCAGCAGAAGCTCGACGTGATCGCCAACGAGGTGCTGCTCGACGCCAACGAATGGGGTGGCCATCTGGCCGCCATGGCGTCCGAGGAAATGGACTCGTTCTACGAGATCCCGAACCGCTATCCCAAGGGCGAATACCTGCTGCTGTTCGATCCGCTCGACGGCTCGTCGAACATCGACGTGAACGTGTCGATCGGCACGATCTTCTCGGTGCTGCATATGCCCAAGCCGGGCCAGACAGTGACCGAGGCGGACTTTATGCAGCCGGGCACGCAACAGGTGGCGGCCGGTTACGCGGTGTACGGCCCGCAGACCACGCTGGTGCTGACGGTCGGCAACGGCGTGCACATGTTCACGCTCGATCGGGAAGCCGGCAGCTTCGTGCTGACGCAGCAGGACGTGCAGATTCCGGAGGACACCAAGGAATTCGCGATCAACATGTCCAACATGCGCCACTGGGCCCCGCCCGTGCGCCAGTACATCGACGAATGCCTGGCTGGCGAGGATGGTCCGCGCGGCAAGAACTTCAACATGCGCTGGATTGCTTCGATGGTCGCGGACGTGCACCGCATTCTCACGCGCGGCGGCATCTTCCTGTATCCGTGGGACAAGCGCGATCCGGACAAGCCGGGCAAGCTGCGCCTGATGTATGAGGCCAACCCGATGGCGATGCTGGTCGAGCAGGCCGGCGGCGCGGCCACCAATGGGCATGATCGCATTCTCGATGTGGAACCGACCAAGCTGCACCAGCGCGTGTCGGTGATCCTAGGGTCGAAGAATGAAGTCGAGCTCGTGACGCGTTACCACAGGGAAGCCGAGGGCAAGGCCTGACCGGTTGGCGCCATAACAAACGCCCCGCTCGCGGCAGCGCGAAGCGGGGCGTTGTCTTTCCGCCCAGCGTTATTTGAGCAGCAGATCCGGCAGCCACATCGAAAACGCCGGCACGTAGGTCACCATCAGCAACGCGGCCAGCAAGGCGCCGTAGAACGGCCAGATGGTCTTCATGACCTGCCCTACCGACACGCCCCCGATCGCGCATCCCACAAACTGCGTGGTCCCCACCGGTGGCGTATTCAACCCCAGCGCGCAATTGATCAGCATCAACATGCCGAACTGCACCGGTCCCATGCCGTAGTGCTGGCAGATCGGCAGGAAGATCGGCGTGCAGATCAGGATCGTCGCGGCCATGTCGAGGAATGTGCCGAGCACGAACAGCAGCACGTTGACCATCAGGAAGATCATCCACGGGCTGGTCGACAGCGAACTGAGGAACTGGCCTGTGAGTTCGGCCACGCCATACAGGCTGATCAGATAGCCGAACGTGCCCGAGATGCCGATCAGCAGCAGCACCACACCCGTCGTCTTCACCGCCTTGGCCGCCGCGCGAATAAACTGCTCCCTGGTCAGCGAGCGATACACCACCACCGTCAGCGTCAGCGCGTAGAGCACCGCCACTGCGGCGGACTCGGTCGCCGTGAACACGCCCGACAGAATACCCACCAGAATCAGCACCACCACGAACAGGCCCGGCAGCGCGGCCGCGAGCGAGTGGCCGACCATCTTCCAGCCCGGGAACGTGCCGGCCGGATAGCCACGGCTACGCGCCACGAAGTACGCGGCCGCGAGGTTGCACAGCGTCAGGATCAGCGCCGGTACCACGCCCGCCAGAATCAGCGCGGCAATCGACACCTTGCCGCCCGCAGCCAGCGTGTAGATGATCATGTTGTGGCTGGTCGGCATCAGCGCGCCCACGAGCGCCGCGTGCGTGGTCACGTTGACCGCGTAGTCCGCGTGATAGCCCTCGCGCTTCATCATCGGGATCATCACCGCGCCCATCGCCGATACGTCGGCCACGGGCGAGCCGCTGACGCCGCCGAACAGCGTGCACGCGACCACGTTCGACATGCCTAGCCCACCGCGCACATGGCCGGCCAGCGATTTGGCAAAGCCGACGATGCGATCGGCGATACCGCCGTACAGCATCAACTCACCCGCGAAGATAAAGAACGGAATCGCCAGGAACGAGAACGCGTTCATGCCCGACGTCATCTGCTGAAACACCACCGCGAGTGGCAGCCCCTCGTAGAGGATCGTCGCCACTGCTGAGAGTCCGATCGCAAACGCCACCGGCACGCCGAGAATCAGCAGCCCGAAGAAGCAGACGGAAAGAATGATCAGTGCCATGCGGGCTCCACTTCGGTCCCCTTGACCACCGCGATGAGGTGTTCGATCGAAAACAGCACGATCAGCGTGCCCGCGATCACGGGCGGCAGATAGCGCCAACCCTCCGAGATACCGAGCGTCGGCAGCTTGTAGTCAGCGACGGAAAGCGCCAGCAGCGCGCAGTTCCACGCCATCACCGCGCCGAAGGTGCCGACCAGCACGTGAATCAGCAGCTCGATCTTGATGCGGATGCGCTCGGGCGCAAGCACCAGCAGCGATTCGAGCCCGATATGGCCCGCGTCGCGCACGCCCACCGCGGTGCCGAGCATCGTCACGTACAGCACGAGCAGCATCGCGATGGTTTCCGCCCACGTGGGCGTGTCGTTGAGCACGTAGCGGCCGAACACCTGCACCAGCACCGCGATGACCAGTAGCACGAGGCCGGTGATGCCAAGCGCCATGCAGGCACGCGCGAGCGTGGCGCAGAAGCGCGTGTAAAGGTTCGGTGCCGCGTTTAGTTTCTCTTCCGGCAGCGCGGGAGATACCTCATTGGATACCTCATTGGATACCTCCGCGCTGGCCGGGGTGGACGATGACGACATCATGGTCTCCCCTGCCCGCCGTTACTTCGTTTCCTGCGCGCGGCGCACGTAGTCCTTCATCTGCGGGCTCGTGATAAAGCGGTCGTACACCGGCTTCATCGCGGCCTGGAACGAGGCCTTGTCCACCTGGATGATCTGCACGCCCGCAGCCTCGACGATCTTGCGTGACTTCTCCTCACGCTCGTCCCACAGCTTGCGCATATACGGCACCGAGTCCTTCGCGGCCTGACGCACGATCTGCTGATCCGCCGCCGGCAGGCGATCCCACGCGAGCTTGGAGAACAGCAGCATCTCGGGCGCCATCGAGTGCTCGGTCATCGAGTAGTACTTGGCCACCTCGAACTGGCGCGAGCTTTCATAGCTGGGCCAGTTGTTCTCGGCGCCATCGACGAGGCCCGTCTTCAGGCCCGTGTACACCTCGCCCCACGGCATCGGCGTGGCATTGGCGTGCATCGCTTCCATCAGCGACACCCATAGGTCGGACTGCTGCACACGAATCTTCATGCCCTTGGCATCGGCCAGCGTGCGGATCGGACGCTTGGTGGTGTACAGCGAGCGCGAGCCGCTGTCGTACCACGCCAGGCCGATAAAGCCGTTTTTCTCGCACGACTTCAGGATGTCGTCACCGACCGGGCCATCGAGCACATGACGCATATGGTCCGTCGAGCGGAACAGGAACGGCATGGTCGGCACGATGGTCGCTTCGCAGATGTTGTTCATCGCCGCGGCGTTCACGCGCACCAGTTGCAGTGCGCCGATCTTGGTCTGCTCGATTGCATCCTTCTCGCTGCCGAGCGAGCCCTGCGCGTACACCTTGATCGACAGCCGGCCGTTGGTGCGCTGCTTGAGCAATTCGCCCATATGGCGCACCGCGAGCACGGTCGGATAGTCTTCTGGGTGGATATCGGCCGAGCGGAAGTCGGCGGCGTGTGCGACGGTTGCGACGGGCGCCGCCAGCAGCGGCAGCATGGCGGCGGCAAGCGTGACGCACGCGCGTTGGAACGAGCGGTTGAAAAGCATCGGTGTCTCCGTTTCTAGTTATGACGCGATGATGGTGATGGTTTGGATCAGTCTTTCAGCATGGGCTCCGGCAGGCCCTGCACGCCCGGCTGCAACGCAAAGACAGCACCGGACATGGGGTCCTCGGCATCGCTGGTGCGAATCGAGGTGACATACAGCGTGTCGAGTTTCTCTCCGCCAAACGCGCACATGGCGGGCTTGGCGACGGGCACGGCGATGCTGCGATCGAGCTTGCCTGCCGGCGTAAAGCGATGAATCTGCCCGGCATCGTTGCCGCAGATCCAGTAGCAGCCTTCAGCGTCAACGGCGGCGCCATCAGGCCGACCCGGCAACGCCGTCATATCGACAAACACGCGCTGGTTCGACGGTGTGCCCGTGTCGATGTCGTAGTTGAACGCCCACACAAGCTGCCGCGTGGGATGGGAATCGGACAGATACATCGTGCGGCCATCGGGACTGAACGCGAGACCGTTGGGCGTGATCAGCGACGACAGCACTGGTGTCACGCCATCGCTGAAGTCATAGCGATAAAGCTGGCCATCGTCGGCTGCCCGCGACATGTCCATCACCATCGTGCCGGCCCAGAACCGCCCCTGCCGATCGCAACGCCCATCGTTGAAACGCATGCCTTCACGCGCATGCGTGACCTTGGCCACGCGCCTCAGCAACGGCGCAACCATGCCGGGTACGAACGCCGTCGAGCGAAACAGTCCGCTCTCCATCGCCAGCAGCCATCCACCATCGGCCGCCATGGCCATGCAGCCTGCCATCTCGGGCAGTTGCCACGAGCTCGACTGCCCGCTCGACGGATCCCACCGCCACAGCGTGCGATTCGGAATATCGGTCCAGTACAGCGCGCGTTCGCCGCCATGCCACACCGGGCTCTCGCCGACGCCGCAACGCATATTGCCGATCCGTTCGATCCCCATCGTGGCCGCCACCGCGTTCATGGCGCTCAGTCTCCGAACGGACCAGCCTTGACGAATGCCCCGCCCTGATACCAGCCAGCGGGATCGTCCGCAGGCAACGGCGGCACCGATTCGACCTTGGCGCGGAACTGCTCGGAGCTCTCGACGGGCTTGAAACCAAGACGCTCAGCCTTGCCGTTATCCCACCAGCGATCGCGATTGGCCGAAGCCCCATAGACGATAAGGTTGCCCACATCGGGCACAAATATCGAGCGCTTGATCAGCTGCTCGAGGTCGTCATAACCTAGCCACGTGATCAACATGCGACGATCCTTCGCTTCCGGGAACGACGAGCCGATGCGCAGGCTCACGGTCTCGATACCGTAGCGATCGAAATAGAAGCTCGCCATCTGCTCGCCGAACGCCTTGCTGATGCCGTAGTAGCCATCGGGACGCGGCACGGTGTCCGAGTCGAGCATATCGCCCTGCTTGTAGAACCCGATGACGTGGTTCGAGCTGGCGAACACCACGCGCTTCACGCCATGGCGACGCGCGGCTTCATAGATGTTGTACGTGCCTTGAATATTGGCCGGCAGGATTTCCTCGAACGGCCGCTCCACCGACACTCCGCCGAGATGCACGATCGCATCGACACCTTCGACCAGTGCATGCACGGCCTGCGGATCGGCAAGATTGCACGTCACGAGTTCTTCCTGCGCGTGCGCGGTGCCGAGGTCCGCGATGTCCGAGAGCCGGACCACATCGGCATAACGCTTGAGCCGGTCGCGCAGGACCTTGCCGAGGTTGCCCGCGGCGCCCGTCATCAGAATGCGATGGCAACGCGCGGTGACGCCGTCGAGCGGGTCTTTCGATGCAAGAGACATGTTTATTACGTGTGTTATTGATCTGTCGTCATACAACGTGTGAGCAATCTAAACCTGCGTCTCTAACCGGTCAATGTGGTTCTCATCGGTGTATTCCCTAGACGTTTTCTCTTGCAGACATACATGTGGCGCGCGGCGTTGGCGCCATATACACGGGATCGTGCGATCATGAAAAGGTATGACGTCCTAGGACTGTGTCAGCGGGATGACAGGCCATTGAGCGTTCTCCGCGGCATAGAAAAAATGGCTCGGGGGCTTCACAAAACGCAAAGCCGCTGCTATTATCGCGGTCTCTTATCCGATGCGACGCAAATCCATCGGTGTGGGCCGAAGTAGCTCAGTCGGTAGAGCAGCTCATTCGTAATGAGAAGGTCGGGGGTTCGATTCCTCTCTTCGGCACCATAAAGAATTCAGCAGTACCAGGCACATCAGATGCCATTTAGAAACCCGCTTAGCGCAAGCTTCGCGGGTTTTTTGTTTTTCTCCCGCTTGTTTTCCTCCGCCTCGTAGTTCTACGAACTCGCCAACCGTTTCACCGATTTAAGGCTTCTTGCGATTCCGAAATCACGAGCCTGCGCAAACACTTGCGCCGTCTCAACTCGAACATCACAAGCCACGCCGAATCACATGAAACTCATTATCCGCAATACCGCCCTCGCCACACTCCCCCTCGCCGCCATCCTGAGCGCCGCCTTCGCCGCGGACAACGCCGACCTGACGATCAAGGGCAGCATCAAGCCCTCCGCCTGCTCGATAGCATTGTCCGATAACGCCCTTATCGACTTCGGCACCATCCATGCCCCGGCACTCAGCCAAACCTCCGCAACTCGCATGGCGTCGAAACTGTTCACGATGACCATCCACTGCAACGCGCCCACCAAACTCGTACTGAGCATGATCGACGGTCGCCAGGGAACGGCCAACGACGCGGCAGGAAGCGCGATCTATCCGTTGGATTACGTCTGGTATGGCGCGGGCAAGGCAGATGGCAAGAATATTGGCGCATACACCATCCAGCGCAACGCGCAGACACTCGCGACGGTCGACGGGCAGGTAGCGACGACGCTCTACACCACCGATGGCGGAAATTTATGGAATCAGACCCAGCAAGTGGACTGGAGCCAACCCGCCACCCGCGGACACGGCTGGTCGAGCGGCCCAGCCTCCGCGCCAGGCGCATTCAAGACCATCACCCAGCAATGGCAACTCGACTTCGCCATCGGCAAGGCAACGGACTTGCCGCCCCTCACTCAGGACATCCATCTCGACGGTTTGGTGACCTTTGAGATCAAGTATTTGTAACAGTCATCGCACACATCCGGACAGAACAGGCACATCACCCGCTCGCCACGATACACAGACGACACAATGTTCGCTGCTTATCACCCTATTTCATAGTCGTTTTACGAACTATTGGGCAGTTTCCATTTTTAGTATTTTTACGATTCAGAGGTAGCCGTCCAACGAGCAGACTTCATGCCGTTCCAGCGCGAACACTGCTTTTTAAACTCTGAGATACATCGAAATATCATGAACACCACTATTCGTAATACCGCCCTCGCTTCCATCCTGTTTGCCGCCGCTTCCAGCGCAGCCTTCGCCGCCGGCTCCGCCAACCTGACGGTCACCGGCACGATCAAGCCTGCCGCCTGCGACGTTACCTTCTCGGGTGGCGGCGTGATCGACCTCGGGACGATTGCCGCCAACACACTCAGCGATACGGCACCGACCAAACTGGCCGCCAAGAATTCGTCCTTCTCCGTCACCTGCCAGTCCGCAACCCGAGTGATGTGGACCACGGGTGACAATAGCGCAGGCAGTGCGAACGCAAACGCCGGCGCGGCTCTGTCTAACGCCTCGAAGGCCTATTTCGGTCTGGGCAACGTCGGTGGCAAGAATATCGGCGCATACGTCATCACCATGGACCAGACGCCAGCCGTCGCTGACGGCAAGAACGTGGGCATGATCGCCTCTTTCGACCAAGGCAAGACCTGGGCGGGCTATACGTCCGCCATCGCCGTCAACACCCATGGCTATCAAGGCATGTCGTGGGCAACGACCGGTACCATCGCTCCCGTCGCATTCATGACTGCCACGCAACCGTTCAAGGTCGAAGCGGCCATCGCCAAGACCGGCGAACTGCCCGCACTGACCCAGGACGTCGCCATCAACGGCTCGGCGACCATTACGCTGACGTATCTGTAATCGTCAGCTAGCACTGGTTCACGCAGCATGACCAAGTGGCCCGCCTGCTCAGGCGGGCCACTTGCATTCCAGCACCCGGCTCGCGAGACCTATACCAGCCCCAACAACCCCGCCCCCGCTCCCAGTGCCACCAGCGCCAGCGGATGCACCTTCGTCTTCAGCATCAGCCATACCGTCAGCAACGTCACCGCAATCGCCGTCCAACTGTGGTCTACGCTCGCGGCCAGTAGCCAGCCGGTGGACATCAGGAGGCCGATGGTCAGGGCTGATAGGCCTTTCTTGATCAGGTTGGGCCAGCGGGCGTGGGGGGCGCGGCCGGCGAAGTATTCGAAGCCCAGGGCGATGATGCTTGAGGGGCCGACCATGCCGGTCATGGCGGCGAACGTGCCTTGGGGGCCGGCTACCTGCCAGCCGAATAGGGCTACGAATAGCACATTGGGGCCCGGGGAAGCCTGGGAGATCGCGTAGAGCGCCGAGAACTGCTGGTCGGTCATCCAGCCGTTGGCTTCGACTAGATACCGGTGCATGTCGGGGATGGTTGTTGCGCCGCCACCGATCGATAGTAGTGACAGCATGCCGAAATGGCCTAGCAGGCTGCGGAGGATCTCGGGCGTGCTCATGCGGCCTCCTTGTTGATGGCGCGGTGTTCGAGGTACAGCGCAATGGGCACCAGTACGGCCATGACGGGGACCAGTGGCAGGTGTAGCAGGCCAATGGTCACGAATGCTGCGGCGCCGATCAGCAGCGCTCGGATTGTTCTAGGTTGGCTTTGGGCTAGCTTGCAGCCGGTGGAGAGAATGAGGCCTGCTGAAACAGCGGTCATGCCTGTGAGCATGCGGCGGACAGCTTCGACGTCTTGGTAGTGTTGGTATAGAACCATTACGCTCAGTACCACCACCATTGGCACCAGCACGAGGCCTGTGAAGGCTGCTACTGCCCCGCGTAGGCCAGCGAATCTGAGGCCTAGCATTAGCGAGACATTGATGACGTTGGGGCCTGGGAGTACCTGGCCTACGCTTAGTACCTCTACGAAGTCTTTGTCGTTGAGCCAGCGGTTGCGCTCGACTACCGCGCGTCTTACGAAGGGGAGGACGCCGCCAAAGCCGGTGAGCCCCATGCGGGCGAATTCGAAGAACAGTGTGCGGGCGTTGGGGGGCGGAGCCAGATCTGGCTCGGTGGGCGTGATCGGGGGCATGGCGTCGTGTCTCGTTGGCTTTTGATGAAGCCTATGGTGCATCTTGTTTTGTTGGGTGAGCTTGATGCGTGGGCCCTCACCCCCGGCCCCTCTCCCCGAGGGAGAGGGGAGACAACAATGGGTTAATTAACCTTTCACCCTCTCCCCCAGCCCCTCTCCCTCAAGGGAGAGGGGAGCAAATCAACTTCAAACCGTCGGTTCTGGCCGTACTGCTTCGATGCGTACATCCTTCAGCTTTGCTTCCACCGCCTTGCCCTTGCGGGCGCGCTTACCGACAAACGGCAGCAGCGTTTTGCCCTTCAGCGTCTGCGGGGGCATCTTGCCGCCGCGTTGGCCGGTGCCTGAGACGATCAGGCCCGGAGCGCCGACGGCGATGGCCTGGAGCAACAGTTCCTTGTCTTCCAGCTCCATCAGCATTACGCCGCGGCCGCCGGCAGAGAGGACCTTGATCTCTTCGAACGCTACCAGCAGCAGGCGGCCGTTGGCGGAGACGCACGCCGCATGCGTGGCGTCGTCGGCGAGGGGTTCGGGCTTCAGCAGCACGTCGCCGTCTTCGAGCGTGACGAACGATTTGCCGCCCTTCTGTCGGCTCGTCATGTCGCCAACCTTGGTCAGGAAACCGTTGCCGTTCGACGCGGCCATCAGCATGCGTTGTTCCGCGTTGCCCGCGAACGTGTGGGCGATCTGCGTACCCGGGGCAAGCTCGATCAGCGTGGTCAGTGGCACACCATCACCGCGACCACCCGGCAGGCCGTTGACCGCGACCGAGTAGACGCGACCGTTGGTGCCGAAGACCAGCAGCGTATCGATCGTGCGGCATTCGAACGTCGCATACAGCGTATCGCCCGCCTTGAACGTGAACTGCTGCGAATCGTGGCCATGGCCCTGACGCGTACGCACCCAGCCCTTGCCCGATACCACCACCGTCACCGGCTCGTCGATCACGCGAACCTCGGCAGCGGCGCGGCGCTCTTCGTGAATCAGCGTGCGACGCGGATCCTTGTCTTCCGGGCTGAACTGCTTGGCGTCCTGCTCGATCTCCTTGATGATGCGACGGCGCATCATGGTCTCGGACTTCAGCAGTACATCAAGCTCAGCCTGTTCGTCGCGCAGCTTCTTGAGCTCCTGCTCGATGCGAATCGCTTCGAGTCGCGCCAATTGACGCAGGCGGATTTCAAGAATGTCCTCGGCTTGACGATCGGACAGATTGAATGCCTCGATCAGCGCGGGTTTCGGTTCATCGCTCTCGCGGATGATGCGAATCACCTCGTCGATCTTCAGCAGCACCAGCATCCGGCCTTCGAGGATATGGATGCGGTCTTCGACCTTGGTGAGCTGGAAGCGCGTGCGCTTGGTCACCGTCTCGAAGCGGAACGCGATCCATTCGCGCAGAATCTCGGCCAAACCCTTCTGACGCGGCCGGCCATCCTTGCCGATCATCACGAGGTTGATCGGCGCTCCCGACTCCAGGCTCGTATGCGCAAGCAGCGTCTGGATAAATTCCTGCTGTTCGACGTTCTTGCTCTTGGGCTCAAACACCAGACGCACCGGCGCATCCTTGCCGGACTCGTCGCGCACCGCGTCGAGCACGCTCAGCATCGTGGTCTTGAGCTGGGTCTGCTCGGTCGACAGCGCCTTCTTGCCTGCGCGAATCTTCGGGTTGGTGATTTCCTCGATTTCCTCGAGCACCTTCTGCGCCGACGTGTTCGGCGGCAGTTCATTCACCACCATCTGCCACTGTCCGCGCGCCATCTCTTCGATGTTCCAGCGCGCGCGTACCTTCAGGCTGCCGCGGCCGCCTTCGTAGATCTGCGCGATATCCGAAGCCGGCGAGATGATCTGGCCACCGCCCGGATAGTCCGGACCCGGCATCAGCGTCAGCAACTCGGCCAGCGTGATATTCGGATTGCGGATCATCGCCACGGTCGCCGCGGCGACTTCGCGCAGATTGTGCGGCGGAATCTCGGTGGCCATGCCCACTGCAATACCGGACGCGCCATTGAGCAGCACCATCGGCAACCGCGCGGGCAGCACCTTCGGCTCGATCTCGGAGCCGTCGTAGTTCGGGACGAACTCCACCGTGCCCAGGTCAATCTCGTCGAGCAGCAGTCGCGCAATCGGCGTCAGGCGCGCTTCGGTGTATCGCATCGCCGCGGCGCCATCGCCATCGCGCGAGCCGAAGTTGCCCTGGCCGTCGATCAGCGGATAGCGCAGCGAGAAGTCCTGCGCCAGACGCACCAGCGCGTCGTACGCGGACTGGTCACCGTGCGGATGGTATTTACCGAGGACCTCACCGACCACGCGCGCGGACTTCACGGGCTTGGAGTCGGCACGCAGGCCCATCTGCTGCATCGCGAACAGGATGCGGCGTTGCACGGGCTTCTGGCCGTCGGTCACCTCGGGCAGCGCGCGGCCCTTGACCACGCTGACGGCGTAGTCGAGGTAGGCGCGTTCCGCGTAGCGGGCGAGCGTCAGCGAATCGGCCGGCTCATCGGGTTGGTACGTAATGTCTTGTTGGTCGTCCATGGTAGGCAGGCAGACGGCACGAGCGCCGTGGCTGAACGGAGTTCCGGTCAGCTCAGGATTCTAAATGAGTGGACGGGTTTAATCGCCGAAATTAGGGCATGTTGCGGCGTCCGCCGAGCACCACCCTGACGCGGGACGGCCCTTCGCCGCTACTTGTGCGGATCACCGACGGGCCGGCGGCAGGCTGATACAGCTGATAAAACGCCAGAACGGTACTCACGTACTGCCGCGTCTCCGGGAAAGGCGGAATCTGGTTGTTGTAGCGCTGCACCGCGCCCTCGCCCGCGTTATACGCGGCGAGCACCAGTTCCAGATTGTTCGGGAACAACTGCATGAGCCAGCTTAGATAGCGCACGCCAGCGGAGATGTTCATACGCGGGTCGGTCAGCTTCTGCTCGACCGTGCGCCGCTTGTCGGCATTGACGCCAAAGCGCGCGCCCGTGTCGGGAATCACCTGCATCAGGCCAATCGCGCCCTTCGGCGACACCGCCGTTGGATTGAAGCCGGACTCCACCGCCATGACCGCCTTGACCAGCGCGGGATCGACGTTCTGCGCGAGCGCAATCTGCTCGATCATCGGATCGACCACCTTGAGGTTCGGGTGGTTGAGCACATAGCGGTACAGCTTGTTCGCCTCGGGGTCGCCACCGACCGGCCGGGGCAAGGCGGTACGAAGCCCCGGGCGAGACAGGTTGGCGGTGTCGAGCGATCCACCGTCCTTCATAAACAGCTTGTAGCGTTCGTCGAGCTTCTGGTCGGAGAAATGCGCGACGCCGTCGCCATCGACGTAGCCGTACAGTTCGGCTCGCGCGGCGGACGTCGCGCACAACGCGGCGATGGCGAGCACGGATGCCGCCAGTCGACGTTTCGTTGTGATCGAGCCGTTCGCCATGCGCATTGTCTCCTTAGATGTCCGCCTCGACCTCGTTGCCCTTTTCTTCGAGCCACGAGCGGCGTTGCGATGCCTCGCCCTTGCCCATGAGCATGTTCATCATGGTCACGGTCTGCGGCAGGTCGAATTCGCCGAGCGCCACCGGCAGCAGCCGGCGCGTATCGGGGTTCATCGTCGTTTCCCACAGCTGCTCGGCGCTCATCTCACCGAGGCCCTTGAAGCGCGAGATCTGCCATGCGCCTTCCTTGACGCCGTCCTTGAGCAGCTTGTCCTGAATCGCTTCGAGTTCGCCCTCGTCCAGCGCATAGAGCTTCTGCGCGGGCTTCTTGCCGCGCGCGGGTGCATCCACGCGGAACAGCGGCGGGCGGGCCACGCACACATTGCCGTTGTCGATGAGCTTCGGGAAATGCCGGAAGAACAGCGTCAGCAGCAGCACCTGAATATGCGCGCCGTCCACGTCCGCATCGGACAGGATGCAGATCTTGCCGTAGCGCAGGTTCGACAGATCGGGTTCGTCAGTCGCGCCATGCGGGTCTACGCCAATCGCCACCGCGATGTCGTGCACCTCGTTGTTGGCGAACAGGCGATCGCGTTCGGTCTCCCACGTGTTGAGCACCTTGCCGCGCAGCGGCAGGATGGCCTGGAATTCCTTGTCGCGGCCCATCTTGGCCGAGCCACCGGCAGAGTCGCCCTCGACCAGGAACAGTTCGTTGCGCGTGATATCGGTCGACTCGCAATCGGTCAGCTTGCCGGGCAGCACGGCCACGCCGGAGCCCTTCTTCTTCTCGACCTTTTGCGCCGCACGCGTGCGTGCCTGCGCCTGGCGAATCACGAGCTCGGCGAGCTTCTTGCCGTAATCGACGTGATGGTTGAGCCAGAGCTCCAATGCGGGCTTGCTGAATGTGGAGACGAGGCGCACCGCATCGCGGCTGTTCAGGCGCTCCTTGATCTGGCCCTGGAACTGCGGGTCCAGCACCTTGGCGGACAGCACGAACGAAGCGCGCGCGAACACGTCTTCGCTCATCAGCTTGACGCCCTTGGGCTGCAGCGCGTGCATCTCGATAAAACTCTTCACCGCCTGGAACAGGCCTTCGCGCAGACCGGATTCGTGCGTGCCGCCGGCAGGCGTCGGAATCAGGTTGACGTAGGACTCGCGCACGGGCGCGCCTTCGTCGGTCCATGCCACCACCCACGAAGCGCCTTCGCCATCGGCAAAGCCTTCTTCGCCGGGATTGGCGTCCGGATCGGCGAAATGCTCGCCCTCGAACATCGGGATCACGAGTTCAGCGCCGCTACCTTGTGCCAGTGCTTCCACCAGATAGCCCTTGAGGCCCTGATCGTATTGCCACGTCTGCGATTCGCCGGTCTTCTCGATGACCAGCGTCACCTTGACGCCCGGCAACAGCACGGCCTTGCTACGCAGCAGGCGTTGCAGCTCCGCCTGCGGAATGGTCGCGCTATCGAAATATTTGGCGTCGGGCCACACCTGTACGCGCGTGCCGTTCTTTTTCTCGCCGCGCTCGAGCTTGCGCGTCTGCAGCGCCTTGGTGACATCGCCACCGGAGAACGTCAGCGTGGAATGGCTGCCGTCGCGCCACACCTCGACGTCGAGCTGGGTGGCCAACGCATTGGTCACGGACACGCCCACGCCGTGCAGGCCGCCCGAGAACGCATAGGCGCCTCCCTTGCCCTTGTCGAACTTGCCGCCCGCATGCAGGCGGGTGAACACGATCTCGACCACGGGCACGCCCTCTTCGGGGTGAATGCCCACGGGAATGCCGCGGCCGTCGTCCTCCACGCTGACGCTGCCATCCTTGTGCAGGGTCACGTGGATCTCGGTGCCGTGGCCGCCGAGCGCTTCGTCGGAGGCGTTGTCGATGACCTCCTGCACGATATGCAGGGGGTTGTCGGTACGGGTGTACATGCCGGGCCGTTGCTTGACCGGCTCCAGGCCCTTCAGGACCCGGATGGAAGATTCGCTGTACTGACTGGTTTTGCTCGCCATGGCGTCGCTACGGGAGTCGCTCGAGTAATTGGGTGTGGCCGTCGCTGCGGCAGGAATGCGCAGCATTGTAATAGATGGCCGCGAGGGCAATCGGTTCAAGAGCATCTGGAGTTGGCGTCACTTCGGGTGTCACTTTCCGCGAACGATCGTGCGGGAGTACACTTCTTCCGGTCTATACAGCGCCATGGCCGCACCCTCGGCGCGCACAGAACATTCAAAACAATAGAGACGGCGAGCCACGACATGACCGAAAGAAAACTCTCACTGACCACGGTATTGGTGTGCGGCGGCCTGCTCGTCACGCTATCGATGGGCATCCGGCATGGTTTTGGCCTTTTTAATCTGCCGATTACGCAGACCCATGGCTGGAATCGTGAAACCTTTGCGTTCGCGCTGGCGCTGCAGAACCTGATGTGGGGCGTGACCCAGCCGTTTGCGGGCGCGCTGGCCGACAAGTTTGGCGCGTTGCGTGTGATGCTGGTAGGCGTGGTGCTGTATGTGGGCGGGCTGATCGTGATGGCGATGGCCACTTCCGGCACCGCGTTTGCCTCGGGCGCCGGCATCATGATCGGCATTGCGCAGGCGGGCACCACGTACAGCGTGGTGTATGGCGTGATTGGCCGCATTGCCAGCCCCGAGAAGCGCGTGTGGGCGATGGGCATTGCCGCCGCGGCGGGCTCATTTGGCCAATTTCTGATGATTCCGGTCGAGCAGACGTTGATTTCGACCACTGGCTGGCAGAACGCGCTGTTCGTGATGGCCGCGATGGCCTGCCTGATGTTGCCGCTCGCTTTCTCGCTGCGTGAGCCGAAGATGGCGGCCAGCACCGGCGGTCATCACCAGACCATTGCGGAAGCCACACGCGAGGCGTTTGGCAACCGCAACTTCCAGCTGCTGACGCTTGGTTACTTCGTATGCGGGTTTCAGGTGGTCTTTATTGGCGTGCATCTGGCGCCGTACCTGAAGGAACAAGGTTTCGTCGATCCCAAGATTGCTACCGTGGCGTTGGCGCTGATCGGGTTGTTCAACGTGTTCGGTACCTACACCGCGGGCGCGATGGGGCAGCGCCTGCCCAAGCGCTATCTGCTGTCGTTTATCTACATCGCGCGGTCGTTCGTGATCGCGGGGTATCTGCTGCTGCCGCTGACAGCGGCGAGCACGTGGGTGTTTGCCGCGCTGATGGGCTTCTTGTGGCTGTCCACGGTGCCGTTGACCAACGGCATCATCGCACAGGTGTTTGGGGTCAAGTACCTGTCGATGCTGTCGGGGGTGGTGTTTTTCTCGCACCAGATCGGCAGCTTCCTTGGCGCGTGGCTGGGTGGGTTTCTGTTCGACAAGACCGGTAACTACAACACCGTCTGGATGATCGCGATCGCGCTTGGCGTGCTGGCCGCGGCGGTGAATCTGCCGATTCGTGAGCAAGCGCTTGAGCGGCCGCAACCGATTCCGGTGTGAATGTCATGACTACGGATACCGGACGTGAGCGCTGGCTACGCGGCCTGGGGCTGACGGCGCTGGCCGCGGTGCTGACGATGGGTTTTCTCGCCTATCTGCGGCCAGCGTTTATGGTCGATCTGACCAATATGGTTTTGGCTTGGTGCGGATAGGCGATTAACGTCAGGTCGCTTCGCCGCGGTTCTTGGCTTCCAGTACTTCCCAGCGCTCCAGCGCTTCGAGCAGTTCCATCTCGATCTCGTCGTGCCGCGTGGCCAGTTGCGTGGCGCGCGCCGCGTCCGATGCGTAGAGCGCGCCGTCGGCGAGCTGCGTACTGATGGTCTTCTGCTCTTCCTCGAGCGCGGCAATGCGCTCGGGCAGACCATCGAGTTCGCGCTGTTCCTTGTACGAAAGCTTGACGGTCCGGTTGGCGCCGCGCGACTCGCGCGTGGCCTGACTCTTGACCGGCTCGGCGAGCTTCTGCTCTGCCTGGCGCGCGGCGGACTGCAGCGCCGCGGCGCGCGCGCTCTGCGCTTCCCAGTCCGAATAGCCACCTACTGACTCGCGCCAGAAGCCATCGCCCTCGGCCGCGATCGTCGACATGACCACGTTGTCCAGAAACGCGCGATCGTGCGAAACGAGGAAGACCGTGCCGCTGTAGTCCTGCAGCAGTTCCTCCAGCAGTTCGAGCGTGTCGATATCGAGGTCGTTGGTCGGTTCGTCGAGCACCAGCACATTGGCCGGCCGCGCAAACAAACGTGCCAGCAGCAGACGATTACGCTCGCCACCCGAAAGCGACCGCACCGGCGAACGCGCGCGTTCCGGTGCGAACAGGAAATCGCCGAGGTAGCTCATCACGTGCTTGCGCTGGCCATTGACCTCGACCCAGTCGCTGCCGGGACTGATGGTATCGGCCAGCGAGCGTTCGAGATCCAGCTGCGTGCGCATCTGATCGAAGTACGCCACCTGCAGATTGCTGCCGTTGCGAACGGTGCCGCTATCCGGTGCGAGTTCACCGAGGATCAGCCGCAGCAGCGTGGTCTTGCCCGCGCCGTTGGGACCAATCAGGCCAACCTTGTCGCCGCGCATGATGGTGCCGGTAAAGTCGCGCACCACCGTCTTGTCGCCATAGCCCTTGGAGACGTCGGTCAGTTCGGCCACGATCTTGCCCGAGCGATCCGCCTGCGACACCTCGAGCTTGACGTTGCCCTGCACCTCGCGGCGCGCCGCGCGTTCGGTACGCATGGTCACCAGTCGCTGGATCCGCGCCACGCTGCGCGTGCGGCGCGCTTCCACGCCCTTGCGAATCCACACTTCTTCCTGCGCCAGCAGCTTGTCGAACTTGGCCTGCTCCACCGCTTCCGCCGCCAGCAGGTCGGCCTTGCGCGTCTGATAGGCGGCGAAGTTGCCGGGGAACGACACCAGGCGTCCGCGATCGAGTTCGACGATGCGCGTGGCCACGCGGTCGAGGAATGCGCGATCGTGGGTAATCAGCAGCACGCTGCCACGGAAGCCGAGCAACAGGTCCTCGAGCCAGCGGATAGCAGTCACATCGAGGTGGTTGGTCGGCTCGTCGAGCAACAGGATGTCAGGTTCCGCCACCAGCCCCTGCGCCAGCGCGACGCGCTTCTGCAAGCCGCCTGACAGCGCATCAACGCGGGTGTGGGCATCGAGATCAAGGCGAGCAAGCGTGCTTTCCACCCGCGTGCGCAGTTGCCACGCATCGGCGGCGTCGAGTTCGGATTGCAGGCGGTGCAGTTCAGCCAGCGTGGCCTCGTCCTGCTGCGCTTCCAGCCTGGTCACCACGGCTTCGTAGCGCACCAGCAATGAATGCGCGGCACCCATGCCGAGCGCCACAGCTTCGAACACGGTCACGCCGGGCTCGAATTGAGGCTCTTGAGGCACATATGCAGTGGTAATGCCACTCTGGCGGGCGATCAGCCCATCGTCGGGCGCGGACATCCCGGCGACGATCTTCAGCAGCGACGATTTACCGCTGCCGTTGCGGCCGATCAGGCCAACGCGTTCACCGGCTTCCAGCGAGAAATCGGTGTGGTCGAGCAGCGCGACGTGCCCGAACGCGAGTTGGGCATCGGAAATGGAAAACAGGGCCATGGATTTTGACGGTGCGTACAGCGTGGCCCGGATTGTAGACGAGCGCGGGTGGCGGCCAGCAAATGCCTTACATTCGGCCTTGCATTCGGCCTGACATTCGGCCTTACATTCGGCCTTGCGCAAAAGCCGTGCGGGAAAAGAAAAGGCCCGTTCGATGACGGGCCCAAGAGTCTCTCCTCGGTGCCCTGCTCGCAAGGCACAACTGAAGGATACCGAGCGCCGCGCCGGCGAATAAGTCGGACAACTCCTTAAGGGAAAGCCCCCGTCAACCGGAACCGGCGCCGACCGTTGCATGCTCGGCACGCCTCGGTGCACGTTTCATTTGCGACGGTTGTGTCACAGTGCCCCGGCATGGAACAATTCGAGCCTGTCGCCCTGGTCAGCGACAGCCTCTCGCCGCAACATCGTTTTTTCGCTTTATCCCCCGCAGCAACCCGCAGCAGGTAGCACCAGCACGACGCAGCAAAACAGAGCCGGAACTATCCGGCCGTATGTGGCCAGCATCAACTTGCCGTTCCACTTGTTGTTTCACTTTATTCGGACGGGTGAATAATCCATGAACACATTGGCCTTGCCGCGCCGGTTGCCTGCATGCGCGCGCCGCGGACTCTCCGCGCTGTTTCTCTCTGTTGCCGCGTCGCTGCCGATGGCACTGCTTGCGCCCGCGCACGCTGCCTCGCCCAACGTGCCTCCCGGCAACTCGGTCGTGCAACGCATCCTGGTGACTGGCGCGGTGCGGATTGCCCATCGCGAAAGCTCGGTGCCATTCTCGTTTGTCGCCGATGGCAAGCCCATGGGCTATGCGGTGGACCTCTGCCTGCGCATTGCCGAGTCGCTGCGTACCGCGCTCAAGCAGCCGCAGTTGCGCGTCGAGTTTGTGCCGGTGACGCCGGCCAGCCGCATTCCCGCGATCGTCGAGGGCAAGGCTGATCTCGAGTGTGGCTCGACGACGAACAACCGTGACCGCCGCGAAGTCGTGGCGTTCACGATCCCGCATTACATCGCCGGTAGCCGCATGATCGTCAAGACCGACGGCGGCATTCACAAGTGGGCAGATCTGCGCGGCAAGACGGTGGTCTCCACCACGGGTACCACGCCGCTGGTGCAGGTGCGCAAGATGAATGAATCCGGCGCGCTCGGCTGGAAGATCGTAGAAGCGAAGGACCATGCGGAAGCGTTTGCGATGGTCGAGTCTGGACGGGCCGATGCGTTCGTGATGGACGACGTGCTGTTGTATGGTTTGCGTGCCAATGCGAAGGCGCCCGCGCAATACACGGTCACGGGAGATCTGCTGACGATCGAGCCCTACGCGATCATGTTGTCGAAGCACGATGTCGAGTTCAAGAAGCTCGTGGACAAGGCCATGATCAACGCGATCTACGATCAGGAAACACAGAGGCTCTACCGCAAGTGGTTCCTGACGGCGATTCCGCCGAATGGCATCACGCTTGATATTCCGATGAGCTATCTGCTGCGCGACTCGTTCAAGTTCCCGAGCGACAAGGTGGCCGACTAGCGGGTCGCTTCGTCGCTGTTTCTCCGAGACAGTTGTGTCACGGCGCGCGGCCATGGAAGAATCGCTCCGAACTTCCATTGTCTGGAGCGTCGATGACCCGTTGGTATCCCCTCGGCTTCTTTGCCGTGATGTGCTGGAGCGCACAAGCGGCACCTGCGAAATCGACGGCGCCGGACGCCGACGCACCCGCTGTGGCAAGCACGGTGCTACAGCAGATTCGGCAGGCCGGAACCGTCCGGCTGGCGTACCGCGAATCGGCAGTGCCGTTCTCGTATGTCGTCAATGGCAAGCCCGCGGGCTATTCGATCGATCTGTGCATGCGCGTGGTGGCGGCAATCCGCACGGCCCTGGCGGTCCCCACGCTGCGGGTCACATGGGTGCCCGTCACCCCAACCACACGCATAAATGCCATTGCGGGCGGACTCGCTCACCTGGAATGCGGCACGACGACCAATACGCGCCAACGCCGCGAGCAGGTGGCCTTCACGATCCCGCATTTCATCGCGGGTACGCGCATGCTCGTCAAGGCGAACTCTGGCATCAATGACTGGAAAGACCTGCGCGGCAAGCCTGTTGCACTGGCTGCGGGCACCACTACCCTCGCAGCCGTGCGGAGTCTGCCGGTGACCCATGCGATCGGCGTCGACATCGTAGAGGCGCCTGAGGTCAACCAGGCGCTGTCACTGCTGGATGCGGATCGCGTCAATGCTGTGGCTGCCGACAACGTGCAACTCGCCGGGCTTGCCGCCGCTGGCGGCGATCGTCACCGTTATGCGGTACGCGGTTCGATGCTGGCCATCGAGCCGTATTCGCTGATGCTGCCCAAGGGCGACCCGGAGTTCAAGAAGCTGGTGGATCGCGCGATGGTCGCATCGATCCACGAGGGGGAAACACAGCAGCTGTATCGCAAGTGGTTTCTGTCGCCCATTCCGCCGCGCAACGTCACGCTCGACATTCCGATGGGGTATCTGTTGATGGAGTCGTTCCGATTCCCCTCGGACAAGGTCGCGGACTGAGGTGACAGTCTGGCTGCCGGCTATACGGCTATAGCAGCAGGAACGAGATATCGGCGCGCGTGATGCGCGTCACCGGCGTGCCCTTGCGGCGTTGGAACAGCACGTGCTCGAGCACGCGGTCGCGGTGCTCGGTGAAGACCTTGGCGTCGAACCCCAAGGCCGCGGTGGCGTAATGCTCGGCCAGCAGCTTGTAGACGCGATGCCGCACCAGCAGCATCTCGTTGTCGGCCTGCAGCCGCGCGAGTTCGGCATCGCGCTCTTCTTCGATCTGCCGCATGCTGACCACTACGCGCGCATGCATGCCGCGATAGCGGTCTACCTCTGCGTGCGCCTTGCGCAGTTCCTCGCGGAGGTTGCGCATCTCCTGCATCAGCTTCAGATTTTGCTGAACGCCACGCTGGATGCGATTGGCTTCTTCGAGCGCGTGATCGGCGGCGGCAATCGTGTTTTGCCAGATGCCATCGCCGCATGCCGCGTCGGTGTCTACCCTGTCCGCTGTCCGGTCCGCTGCCCTGTCCTCCCTCTTCCCATCGACGTCAACTCGGACGCCGACGGCCCGCGAAGCCGGCCAGATTGTGGCCGCATCGATATCGTTCCGCATACCCGCTCCCCTGAATTCCTGTCGCCCCGCCCCGGCATGATTTTTATAGGTGCCGGTATGGTCGGAGCGTGCCGCCGCGACTAACTTCGGCCTCTCACCCGTGCATGCGTGGCCGGGTGTTTGTTGAGCCGTTTGATCTGTGAATGCCTACCCGGCATTCAACCCCCCTCCGACGCGGGGCACAACCACCGCAAGGGAGGGTAACCCGCACGCCGAAAACCCTTGTCGGGCGTACGTTTCCGGGCTTTCAGGGGGGACTTTGCGCCGGGTTGGTGCGGCTGACCCTCATAATAGGGCCTACATGCGTCTTTTTAGCCTCTTTTATCGCCATGAATAACGGTTGTGTACTACTAGCGCTGGCCATCGTGGCCGAAGTTATCGCTACCAGCTGCCTCAAGGCTGCGGAAAATTTCACGCGCTTGTGGCCCAGTGTGCTGGTGGTCGCTGGCTATGTGGCGGCGTTCTGGCTGCTGATGCAGGTGATGAAGACCGTGCCGGTGGGGGTGGCGTATGCCATCTGGAGCGGGGCCGGCATTGTGCTGGTGACGCTGATTGCCGCCGTGCTATATCGGCAGGTGCCGGATCTGGCGGCTTGCCTGGGGATCGGGCTGATTATTGCCGGGGTGGCGGTGATTCAGCTGTTCTCGAAGTTTTCGCACTGAGGCGGGGCGTGGCGGACGTACGGTGGCGGCCCAACGGCCAGTAGTGCAGAGGGATCGTAAGCGGTACGGGCGGCGCAGGATCAGCCGCGCGGTGGCAGCGTGCGCAGCAGGCGGTTGACCTGGGCGATGGTGTCGCACTCGTCGGCGCCGCGCTGGCGGCGATGCTCGACGATGTCGAGAATGACGCGAATCTGCCCGTTCTTGGCCTCGCAGCCGGCCTTGTTGGGCTCATTGCAGACGACCTCGATCTCGCTGCGCAGGCTCTCCTGCACGATGTCGAGCATCGCCGTGCAGCCCGACGTGTCGGCCAGCCCGGGATCGGGCGCGACCGCCATGGCCTGCGCGGCCAGCATGCCGGCGAGTGCAGGCAGCCTGCGATGAATCGTCTTCAGTAGGTGCATAGGTGCCGAAAAATTCAGTCAGACGCACGACGCGGACTCAACCGTCGCGTGCGCGTGAAGCCGACATCATAGCCGGTCGTCAGATGGACGGCCGCAAACACGGGGTGTGGAATCGGGGGAATACGTGCGGTAACGCGCGAATCGGCGCGGGGTCGGTAGCCAACGATGACGTCGTCATGCCACGAAGGTGATGGTCCCGCCGACAGGGATTTAGGGATTCGAACCGAGGTTGGGTGATGACGCTGAAGGCCTTATTTTATGCGGGTTTCAGAGTCGCCACAACGATGATCACTAATTAGCACCGAGGCAAATGTGGTACTACATGAGGCCTGTTTGTGGTACGCCTTAGGCCGCCTTCCGACCATCTGTGACACCCACCCTCAATGGGGGAGCCTGAGGACCGATTGTTTGGACCGATGGCAGATCGAGACCGTTTTCTGTTGGAGGCGATCGTGACTTTGAATCATGACGCAGAACGAAACAAGAAGCACATCGAAGCTTTCTTTGATTGGGCCCGTCAGTTGGAAATGGAGGCAATGAACGACGCGCGGTGGCAGTGGATGTCCTCGTGGTACGAAAGTAGGCTTTTCGTGTGCTACACGCGAATCGGATTGCCGCCGGAAAATCGAAATCATGGCCATCCAAGGCAACCGACCATATGTTTGGCGAATATTCACGTATCCGAACTGAAGAACCGAGGGCGGGGGTTCTTCACGGCCATGATTAACGATCTCGTTTGCGGCGTTGATGGACTCTCATACAGCCGTATCGAATGCGAGGAGGTGGTGAATCCTCGTCTGCGTGTTTGGCTCGCCCAACGCGGCTTTAGATCTTACGAAGATGATCCGCGCAGCTACTACTTGGACATCGTCAGAAGTTCCGCTACCCGCGCCTGAAACGGCACACCGAACCGAAGGCTTCGGCGCACAGTTGGGCTGGAGGACCGCACAGAGAGAGAGCCCAACAACACAACGTCAGCAAGGCTTTAGCTCTAATTTTCAAGATAGTGCCCCTTGTGCCGCACCGGGGGTACTTTAAATCTTCGGTTCAAAAATTAAAGCCGATCTTCAACCTAGAGCCGGAAAGGTGCGCAAGACCCGAAAATGAGTACCAGCATCTCAAAAGGTCGCTATCGCACAGCCCGCCACCAAGACATTCAATGTCCTTCGATTATCGCCTCAGCTTCTGCAACCCCTAACGGAGACAATTTACAAAGTCCATCAATCGTAATGTCGATGTGTTTGGATCTCTGCAGAGATTGCACAATTTTCTTAAATGCAGATTTGTTACTATATTGAATCTTTTCCCTGAGAGACTCGATCCCCAATCGATCTTGCTTATACAGAACAAGCAAGACTTTCTGAGGAGCCCTCAATTTCGAATTGAGGACCATGAAGCTTTCGCCATCGTCCCAAATCAAGTCCACTTGCCGCTCAAGGATCTGATCAACTAATCTAGAGGCCTCGTCGGGCGCATTGCCTCCTGCGAGACGTACCAGTTCGGCCAACACCCATTTAGCCGAGTTCAATATAAAAGAAGCGTCAAGTTTATTGGGTGATATTATTCCAATATGCCCAACTCCCCTCTTATTTCTGATGCAGTACATGGCGTAAAGCACCCGAGGGATGAGTATTCTGAACTCGTCACCCCCACTTTGAGCCCCCTCGTATTTGTTGAGCACACCTTGATTGAAGGAGCCCATGGCCGTGGAAAACGGTGTAAATTGCCCAAAAAGCTGCTGCTCAATCAAACGACGTACCGACTCAACAAAATGACCGGCGTCTAACTCACTGGTCTTCCACTTCTCCAACCTATAGTTATGGGCGACCTCGTCATACGCTTGAAGCATATGAGTCACGATCTCCTTTGGAAAAGCAGTCGTTAAGATCCCCTCAGCGGCAAGCTTACCCATTAGCCAACAACTCCTTAGCCTTTTCACGACCAACGACAGTCAGCTTGATTTGTTTGGCACCACCTTTGACGCCGTCCGACAAGAAGACTGTTTTATCGTTGAAAATTTTCGCGAAATTCCCCTCATCTAGATGACCATGCTCCTGACAAGCATCCCGAATGTTCTTCGAAGGAACTTGATCGTCACCCATGAGATACGCCCCGTAGCAGTACAACAGAGCAATGTTGGTCATCTTCACTCGGACCGTATCGCCTTTAATTTTCGAGACAATCTTCAACTTTCCATTGATGTCTGAATAGACCGTGGGATACGTATCGATAGATTCTTTCTGCTGGATGGACGCATTTGTTACGGCAGCGACCGGAGCTGCGATCACTCCCGAATCTTGGACTATCGGAGTTACCGAAGCAGCCTGCTGTATGGCATCGGTTTTTTGCTCCACCACCGAATGTCTTGCCATTACCCGCACAATATCAGTCAAGCCTTCGATGCGTATTTCGGCGAACGTGACCGCCGATTTCGGGATCGTGACCGATTCGGCGGGATGGGAGTTGCGCGGTGTCGATTGTAGGGTTTCGTATCAGTCTTGGTCGAGTCCTG